>CAVPLV010000001.1:0-421812 GCA_963706475.1 uncultured Actinomycetota bacterium
GACGACGGAGAGCTTCTGGTGTCCGGGGCGACAGACGGCGGGGTCAGCCTGTGGGACGCCACGACGCTGGACCTGCTGGGCACCGTCTACCCACCCCACCATGGAGAAGGTGTCCCGGCCGGGGCGCAGTTCATCGGCGACACCCACGACGTGGCGATCGCGTCGAACGACGGCAGCGTCTACCGGTGGGAGACCGACCTCGACCGGGCCCTCGACTTCGCCTGCCAGATGGCCGGTCGGGACCTGACCAAGGAGGAGTGGGAAGAGTTCCTGCCCGCCCAGCCCTGGACCAGTCCGTCTGCCCAGACGAGTGAGCGGTGCCCAGTGCCCGACATCGACGTCCGTCACCACAGGGAAAGGGTCGCGGAGACGCCGGTCTCGACGCGGCCCTGCACCCCCGGATGTTCCCGATCCGATGCGGCTGCCCCCTGAGGGTCTCGACGAACCTGGACGGCTCACCGATCTTCTCTCTCTCTCTCTCGATGGGAGCCATCGTCCCTCTGAACAGCGGATTGTCGAATCACGACCTCGCTTCGCCCGGTTCAATTCGTTGCCCAACGCCGCCGTGCCCGCCTGTTGCCATCCGACGAGGGGCCGAGCGTCAATCTGAGAGCCGAAATGGCCGTCCGCTCATCGCCACGACCGAGCGGATCGCAAGCTATGGAGCGGGTGTCTGTCAGCGTGGTCCAACGCGCGCAGGTCAAGCGTCGTCATCCCCTGCTGCACCCTCCGCGTGAAGGGTCCGCCGAAGGATGCGAGGCGGGAGGCGGGCCGGGAGAAGGCGGTGATCTCAATGGTGATGGTCCCGTCGCTGTGTTGTTCCAGGACGAACCGCTCCTCTCCGGACTCGGGATGACCCGGCGTACTCGGGGAGCGGCGAGAATCTGGGTGAAGCTTCAGCCAGGCCCTTTGGTGGAAAGGGTCAGGTCGAAGTGCGCGGATTGTGGCTTATGAGCGGGCACACAGCAGATCCGGTTGGGCTGCCCCATGCCGATTGACTGGACTGCGCTCGCGTATCAGTGACGCAGGACGCGCAATTGCAGTCTCGAAGCCAGGTTCGTAACCTGCGCGGCTGCGAACACGCAACCCACAAAGAGCGCAACTAGAACAACCTTCTCGACGACACCTGTCTCGGGAGTGGCGATCCCAATGATGGATAAGAGCGCGAACACGGCGAGCACCAGGATCAGCAGCACTCTGACCAAGCGGACCACCATGACCATGCTCTGAGGCTACGCCGGAACGCGGCGCCGGCACAGGACGCACGGACGATCGCTCATCGGCTGTCCGGACGCATCGTGCGCTGTCCTCCTGGTCAATCTGGGCCGCAACGACGCTGCTCTGGATCGTCTGGTCAGTCGAACGGACCACGAGAGCCGCTGGGGTCGACCTGCGTGCCGTGCGGCGATTCACGCGTATCGCGCCAAGACCAAGTCGCAACCCCGGTGTTCGATTCCTTGCCGTGTCCCGTAAAACGATCGTCACGCGGAGCGTGCCACAAGCGGATCCGCTTGCGGAACGGGATGGACCAGAGCATCGATGCGCAGGGTCACCCGCGCTTGACAGTCATACGCGGTGGAATGGGGCACATTCAAGACCGCGCGGATCGCGGCAGATGAGTGCGTCAGATTGAGTCATCAGACAAAGTCAGGCGAACCGTCCGGGCCGTAGGCGCGGGTGACGGTTGCGATCCGAACTTGATAGTCGGAGTACCAGGCGTCGCGGCCACGTTGCTGGGCGATCGAGTGCTCGTTGACCTGCTTCCAAGCTGTCGCCGCGGCATCATCGACCCAGTACGACACGGCGATGCCTAGTCCGCCCTCTTCGCGGGCTGCCTCGAACCCGAGATACCCCGGCTGAGACTTTGCGAGTTCGTCCATCCGCATCGCCATCCCGGCGTACCCGTTGTCGCCATCGGTCCGCAGGTTGCTGAAGATGACTGCGGTGTACGGCGGCTCGGGAAGGGACGCGATCAGGTTCATGGAATCCAGTCTGCCGGATCGGCTCGCAGACCTCGGCGCTCGAATGCGACCGCTCATCGGCAGTTCCACATCATCAGCGGCAGATCCGGTCGTTCGGCTCGAGCCCGGGACTCGGCGGGCAACTCGCGATCGATGACGAGGGTTCGCACGGCCGAGCAGGCGCCGCTGGGCACACTCCGGGCCCGCCGTCCGCGCGTCGAAGTCCCTCACCAACCACGGGCTGAAGTCCGCCCGGCGCAGGCACGCCGCCCTTCGGCAATCGAGGGGCGGCGTGTCGCTTTCCTGCTCAGCGACCAACGAGCTCGCTTGGCTCCGACACGGTCCCGCCCGCAGGCGTCGCCGACGGGGCGGTGCTGGGCGACTCATCCGGCTCGTGGCTCTCGACGGTCAGGTGCGGCAGGACCCGGTCGAGCCAGCCAGGAAGCCACCAGTTGGCCTTGCCGAGCAACGCCATGGTCGCGGGTACGAGCATCATCCGGATGACGGTGGCGTCGAGGAAGATGGCGACCGCCAGGCCGAGGCCGAGCATCTTCAGCGACGGGATCGGGCTGAAGATGAAGCTGGAGAACACCGCGACCATGATGAGGGCCGCCGAGGTGACTACGCGGCCGGTGCCGGCCAGGCCGCGGGCGACGGACTCGGTGTTGTCCCCGGTGCGGTCGTACTCCTCCCGGATGCGCGAGAGCAGGAATACCTCGTAGTCCATCGAGAGCCCGAACAGAATCGGGAACATGATGATGACGATGATGGATGTGAGGGGCGTCGGCCCGTCGAGGCCGAGAAGCCCAGCGCCCCAGCCCCACTGGAACACGGCGACCATGACGCCGTAGGCGGCGCCGATGGACAGCAGGTTCATCACCGCCGCCTTCAGCGGAACGAGGATGGAGCGGAACACCATCATCAGCAGCAGGAACGACACCGCGATGACGGCCCCGATGAACAGCGGCAGCTTGGCCGACAGCTGGGCGTTGAGGTCGTCGGTGACCGCGGTGATGCCCGAGATGTAGACGTTGCCGGGGATGACGTCGCGGACCCGGTCGATGGTGGCCGAGGTGTCCAGGTCGGCCGGACCGGTGGTCGGGGTGGCTGTGAACACGACGGTGTCGCCGTCCTCGGAGGTCTGCGGGCCGCTGACCGACACGATGCCCGGCACGGCCGCGATGTCGTCGGCCACTGCCTGGACGCCGGCGGCGTCGGTGCCCGTGGCGCTGAGGTCGACGACGACCAGGAGGGGTGCGTTGATGCCGACGCCGAAGCCGTCGGTGAGCAGGTCGTAGGCCTGCCGGTGGGTGGTCTCCTTCGGGGCGTCGCCGGCGGCCGGGAACCCGGTCTGCATCCACAGCGCGGGGGCGGCGATGGCGAGCAGGACCACGACAGAGCCGAGCAGGTAGGGCCACGGGCGGGCGGACACCCGGTGCCCGAACCTCCACCAGGCAGTGTCCTCGGCGGCCTTGACGGGGCGGTGCCGGCGCCCGATGCGGCCCTTGTCGATGCGGTCGCCGAGCAGGCTCAGCAGCGCCGGGAGGAGGGTGACGGCTGCGATGACCGAGGAGAAGACCATCATCGCGGTCGCGAGTCCGATGGAGGTCAGGACACCGACGCCGGTGATCGCGAGCGCTGAGGTGGCGATGACGACGGTCCCGCCGGCGAACACGACAGCTGCACCGGAGGTCCCCATCGCAGCAGCGAGCGCTGTCGGGTTGTCGCGGCCGGCGGAGCGGTTCTCGCGGTACCGGGCGACGATGAACAGGGCGTAGTCGATGCCCACGCCGAGTCCGACGAGGCCGGCGACGGGGATGGCGGACACGGACACGTTCATGAACCCGGCCATGAGGGTGATGCCGCCGATGGCGGCGCCGACCGCGACGAGGGCGAGGCCGATGGGCAGGACCGCGGCAACGAGGGTGCCGAACACGACGAGGAGGACGAGGAGCGCGACGAGAAGGCCGATGCCGACGTGGCCGGAGCTGCCACCGCCGGCGTTGAGGAACACTGCGTCGCCGCCGAGCTCGACCCGGACGCTGCTGGTGCTCGGGTCCGCGCCGATGCCGGTGACACCCTCGGACAAGGTGGCGAAGGCGGGCTTGCCCATCTCGCGCTCCGGCACGTCCAGGGTCATGACCGAGTAGCCGATGCGGCCGTCCTCGGAGGTGGTGCCGGCCTCGAATGGGTCGGTGAGTGAGGCGACGTGGTCGAGGCCGCCCACCTTCTCCAGGACGGTGGTGACGGCCGCCTGGTCGTCTTCGAGGGTGGCGCCGTCCTGGGCTTCGAACACGACCAGGGCGTTGCCCTTGGCGGCCTCGGGGAAGTTGCTGTTGACGAGGTCCATCGCTCGGGAGCTCTGGCTGCCGGGTGCGGAGAAGTCGTCGACGAAGGTGCCGCCGCCGACGGCAGCGAGGAAGAAGACGGCGACCAGGGCGAACACCCAGGTCGCAATCGTGCGCCACGGGTGCCTCGCGCTGGCCATCGCCACGGCGCGGGTGAGTCGGTTCATGGTCGTGCCTTTCAGGTGTGGTGGCCGGCGGTGGTGTTGCCCGGTCCGAGATGTCTGTCGGGCTGCGCGGCTGCTGCTGTGGGAGTGCCTGTTGGTTGTGAACGTAGGAACCGATGTGGTGAGCGGTCCTCACCACACGTGGTGAGCTGGGTGGTGATTCCGTGCGGGGTTCGGCTGTCGGCAGCGAGCAGTTCCTGGTGCGTTGAGACGCCCCCGGCTCCATGGAGGAGCCGGGGGCGCTCGGGTGTCGCGGTGGTGGACCGCGACGGCGTCGGACGGGGGCCGCACGGGGGACGACGGCGCCGTCCGACGGGACAGGTCAGGCCGCGGTGCGGCGGGCGAGGATGCGGCCGCGGGCCTTGTGCAGGCGCGGCATGAGCCCGTAGATGACGATGGGGACCGCGATGGTGGCGAGGACGAACGTCCGCAGGATCGGGTTGGTGTCCTTGAGGGACGGGCCGATGGTCAGGTTCAGCACCGTCAGCGTCGGGAAGACCGCGATCCAGATCATCAGGGCGAGCTGGTGCTTCGAGGGCGGTCCGACCGGGCGGAGCGCCCCGGCGGACGAGCTGACGCCGGCGTTGGGGGTGGGGTTGGGCATGGTGAAGCTCCTTCGGAGTCGAGGGTGGTACGCCGGGTCAGCGGGGTGCTGGTCCGGACCGGTGCGGCCAAGGGCCGCGTGTCTGTGGGACTGGGTCAGAGACGAGCTGAAACGAGGGGCTCAGACGAGGGGCTCAGACGAGGGGCTCAGCTGACGGGGAGGCCGAGGCGGAAGTTGGTGACCGCGATTGGCAGGTCCTCGTCGACGAGGTCGTTGTTGATGGCGATGGCCGCGGCGGAGCCTTCGCCGGCGGCGGTGATGACCTGGGCGCGCGGGTTCACGGCGTTGCCGGCGGCCCATACGCCAGCGACGCTGGTCCGCCCGGTGGCATCGACCGTGACCCAGCCGTTCTGCCCGGTCTCGCAGCCGAGGTCGGAGAGGAGGGTGTCGTTCGGCACGAACTGCGGGCGCACGAACACCGCAGACCGCGGCACGACCCGGCCATCGGAGAACTCGACACCGGTCAGCCGGTCGTTCTCGACGACGAGGCGGGTCACCTTCTCCGAGACGATGCCGATGGCGCGAGCGACGAGCTGTTCGCGGGCCGCGATGTTCACGGTGTGGCCGTTGGCGAAGAACACGACGTCGTCGGACCACTGCCGAACCAGGTGCGCGTGGGCCAGTGCCTGCTCGAGCGCTTCGGTGTCACCGTCGCCGTCTGCGAGGACCCCGAGGGGCTGGTCGCGGACCTCGTAGCCGTGACAGTACGGGCAGTGCAGCAGGTCGCGTCCCCACCGCTCCCGCACCCCGGGGATGTCCGGGATGTCGTCGCGCAGCCCGGTCGTGACCAGGACGCGACGCGTCGTCACCGTCGAGCCGTCCTCGAGCCCGACCACGAACCCGCGGCGAGTGTGAGCGCTGGCGGGCGGGCATGCGGTGATGGTCGCGACCGTTGCGGAGACCTGCTGGCCGCCGTAGCCGGCGACCTCGCCGCGGGCCGCGGCAAGGAGCTCGGACGGCGGCAGGCCGTCGGAGCCGAGGAAGCCCTGCATGTGGGCAGCGGGTGCGTTGCGCGGCTGGCCTGCGTCGACGACTGCGACGCGGCGGCGGGCGCGAGTGAGGACCAGGGCTGCGGAGAGGCCGGCAGCGCCTCCGCCGACTACCACCACGTCGTATGTGTTCATGTCACGAGAGTGCGCCCGGTGGCAGGTGGCCGCAACGACTGTTGCTGATACCGGGAACGGCGCGGTGCAATGGCGCATGGCAACCACGCGAACCACGCCAGCGAGCCCGGCTACCAGTGCGACCTCAAGGGCGGCCCCGGTTGCCGCTTCTCCGATTGCGGCGGCCCTGGACCTGGTCGGTCCTCGGCTGCGCCGTGTCCGCGAGCAACGTGGCGTCACCCTGACCGAGGTCGCTCACCTGACGGGAATCTCGAAGAGCACGTTGTCGCGGCTGGAGAACGGGCAGCGGCGCCCGAGCCTGGAGCTTCTGCTGCCGCTCGCGCAGACCTACCGGGTGCCCATCGACGACCTGGTCGGCGCCCCGGAGGTCGGCGACCCCCGCATCCGGCTGAAGCCACGCCGGGTCAACGGGCGCACCGTGCTCCCGCTGACCCACCCGGGCGGCATCCAGGCGTGGAAGATCGTCATCCCGACGTCCCAGTCGGACCCGAAGCCGCGCACGCACGACGGGTTCGAGTGGCTCTACGTCCTGTCCGGGCAGATGCGGCTCGTGATGGGCGACCAGGACATCGTCCTGGGCATCGGCGAGGCAGCGGAGTTCGACACCCAGGTGCCTCACTGGTTCGGCAGCACCGGCGAGGGGCCCGCCGAGGTCCTCAGCATCTTCGGCCGCCCCGGCGAACGGATGCACACCCACGCCAGCACATCCGAGTCCGCGCACTGACGCGGTCGGCGTCGCAGCGCCGGCCGACCCCCGCGCCGAGGTCCTGTTCTGCCCTACGCTCGGGAGGCGTCGGGTCTCGACGCCCAGGAAGGGGAGCCGCATGGCCGACCCACTGGTGCAGACCAAACTGCTCCAGCCGACGCCACGACGCGACGTCGTCGCGCGGCCCCGGCTTGCCGGCATGCTCGAGCGCGCGTCCGGCACACCGGTCACGCTGGTCTCCGCGCCCGCCGGGTTCGGGAAGACATCGCTCCTCGCGGCCTGGATGAGCACCAGAACCGACGCCCCAGCGGGCGAGCACCCCGTCGCGTGGGTCTCACTTGACGGCCGGGACCGTCAGCCGACGTCGTTCTGGACCTACGTCCTGCTGGCCCTCGACCGGGCCGTTCCGGGCTCCGGTGATGCCGCACTCACCCTCCTGCAGTCTGGGCAGGCTCCGGTCGAGTCCGTGCTCGCCGGAGTGGTGAACGAGCTCAGCGTCCAACCGGGCGATGTCACCTTGGTGCTCGACGACTACCACCTCGCTGACAGTGTCGAGGTCGCGGTCGGGATGACGTTCCTCGTGGACCACATGCCGCCACAGCTTCGGCTGGTCATCAGCACCCGCGCGGACCCCGCACTGCCTCTATCGCGGCTGCGGGCACGCGGGGAGCTGGTCGAGGTCCGCGCAGCCGACCTCCGGTTCACCGGCGACGAGGTGACCTCCTACCTCAACGACCTCCACGGCTTCGGTCTCACGGCGTCCGACATCGCATCGCTGGAGACTCGCACCGAGGGCTGGGTGGCAGCGCTCCAGCTCGCCGCCATCTCGCTGCGCGACCGCGACGACCCGTCCGCGTTCATCGCCGGGTTCGCCGGCGACGACCGGTTCGTCGTCGACTACCTCGCCGACGAGGTCCTCAGCCGCCAGCCCGACGACGTTCGCCGCTTCCTGCTCGACACCTCCATCCTCGTCGCGACTCACGGGCCCGCTGTGCGACGCGGTCAGCCCGCCGTCGGCGAGCACGGGCGGCGGTCGCAGCGGCAGGGCGATGCTCGAGGCCTTGGACCGCGCGAACCTCTTCCTCGTCCCTCTCGACGACCGCCGCACCTGGTACCGCTACCACCACCTGTTCGGCGACGTGCTCCAATCCCATCTGCTCGAGGAACGGCCCGGCGACGTGCCCGAGCTGCACCGGCGAGCCGCCGACTGGTACGCCGGAGCCGGCCAGGTCGAGGCCGCGGTCCGGCATGCCCTGGAGGCCGGCGACCTCGCCCGGACCGCGGACCTCATCGAGACCTCTTTTCGAGACCTGGGCCGCGAACGACGCGAGGACCTCCTGAGCCGGTGGGCGCACCGGCTGCCCGACGAGGTGCTGAGGAACCGCCCGGTCCTCGCGATCGCACTCGTCGGCGGGCTGATGTCGAGCAACCAGTTCGACGGCGTCGACCAGCGCCTCGACCACGTCGAGGACCTGCTGACCAAGCCGACCTCGGACCTCGTGTTCGTCGACCCAGACGAGCTCGCCCGAGTCCCCGCCGCGGTTGCGATGTACCGGGCCGCGCTCGCGCTCCTCGGGGGCGACCCGCCTGGTGCGATTACCCGCGCCCAACACGCCATCGACATCGCTGTCGACGGCGACGACCTCGCGGTCGGGGCAGCGGCGGCACTGTCCGGCCTGGCGTCCTGGTCGACCGGGGACATCGCCTCAGCGCACGCCAGCTACGCCCGGTCCATCCCTGCGCTGACCCGGGCCGGACACATCGCGGACGTGCTGGGCTGCTCCATCGCGATGGCCGACATGGAGCTGCGCCTGGGCCGGCTCCGCGACGCCGAACAGACCTTCGCCCACGCGCTGGAGCTGGCCGAGGCCAACACCCCACCCGGGGCCCGCGTCATGCGGGGCACCGCCGACATGCTCGTCGGCCTGAGCCGGATGGCCTGGTACCGCAACGACCTGGTCGCCGCTGCCGAGTTCCTGCGTCGTTCCGACGAGCTCGGCGAGGCCGCGTCACTCCCACAGAACCCGTACCGGTGGCGTGTCGGGATGGCCCGACTGCGGGCCGCCGAGGGCGACCTGGCCGCAGCCCTCGACCTGCTCGACGAAGCCGAGCGGGTCTACGTCGGCGACTACTCCCCGAACGTGCAACCGGTCCACGCGTCCCGCGCCCGTGTCCTCGCCGCCAGCGGAGACCTGGTCGGTGCGCGTGCCTGGGCGCGCGACCACGGGGTCACGGTGGACGACGAGCTGTCCTACTTCCGCGAGTACGAGCACATCACCCTTGCCCGAATGCTGCTGGCAGAGCACGCCGCTACCGGGCCCCTGGAGTCGGACAGGGTCCTCAGACTCCCTGGACGCCGCGACCGCTTTCCTGGGTCGCCTGCTTGCTGCGGCTACCGACGGCGGCCGCGTCGGGTCGGTCATCGAGCTCGAGGCGCTCCGAGCCATCGCGTACGACGCGACCGGGGACAAGGGTGTGGCGCTCGATGCGCTTCGTCACGCGGTCGAGCTCGCCAAGGCCGATGGCTGGGTCAGGGTCTTCGTCGACGCGGCGTCAGCCCTGACACCGCTGCTTCGCGACCTCTCGACCACCCAGCCCCGGTCCGGATACGCCCATGAGCTGCTGGACGCCGTGGAGACCAGGAACGCCGAGAACGAGGTGACCCGCAACGCCAGCTCCAGCTCCGGCTCCGGCTCCGGCTATGCGCTGTCGCCTGCATCGGCGCTGCCTCTCGAACCACGGACGGGGCTGGTGGACCCGCTGAGCGACCGCGAGCTCGACGTGCTGCGACTTCTCGGCTCAGACCTCGACGGGCCCGCCATCGCCCGCCAGCTCGTCGTGTCCCTGAACACGGTCCGCTCCCACACCAAGCACATCTACACCAAGCTCGGCGTCAACAACCGGCGCGCCGCCATCAGCCGTGCCCACCAGCTCGGCCTACTGGCCCGCTCCGGGGCCCGCTGACCCTCGTCAACATGGCTGGGGGGTGGGGCCCGGATGGCTGCGTGACTGGGTGGCCGCGTGGCCCCCAGTCAGTGGGTCGCTGCGAGTGTCGGGGCGGCGGCCGTGTTCGCGCCGGGAGGGGTCTGGAAGCCCTTCGTGAGCAACCAGATGGGTAGCACGAGCGCTTCGAAGAGGCCGCCGGGCACGAGGAGGAACTGTCCCGCCCCGGCGTCCATGTCGAGGACGCCGAGAAGGTCCAGGGGCACACCGACCGCAAGGCAGCCGTAACCCACGAGTCCGAGCAGTGCGATGGGTCGCGGAACGAGCCGCGACACGAACAGCAAGTAGGTGAGGATAAGGCCGCCGGCAGCGGTCGGGATGTACACCCACAGCAGGTGGTTGGGGACGACCTCCAACTGGACGAGGAGGTAGATGCCGCAGGCCGCCGAGACGGTGAACTCGACGATCCGCAGCACGGGG
Organism: uncultured Actinomycetota bacterium; assembly: GCA_963706475.1. Classification (GTDB taxonomy): domain Bacteria; phylum Actinomycetota; class Actinomycetes; order Propionibacteriales; family Nocardioidaceae; genus Nocardioides. The sequence goes on from CAVPLV010000001.1 coordinate 10,331, forward strand.
TACCAGATGGCCAGCCTGGCATCGACCGGCTTCAGGATCGGGTACATGAGCAGGCCGATACCGACGACGGCGAGGCCGGCGCAGATCATGAACAGGACACCTGCTGTGAGTACTGTCCGGCTGGCGTCGCTCTCGGTGTAGGCCGAGATGAGACTGGTGCCGGCGATGGCGGTCGCCATCTGTACCAAGAACAAGATTCCTACGGTGGTCGCCGTACTGCTTCTCGAGCTCATGACGAGCTCCCCTCTGCCGGAGGGCAACGCCTACGGCACTCGCGGGATGACACCTGACCGGAAGTCGCCGACAGGCGTGTTCAGGCGCAAGGTGAGGGCCATGCGGCATAGGCCGAGACTCTGGGCGACCACCACGTCGTGTGTTGTCACTGACGGTCCTCGCATACGCCGGCGACCACAACCACTGTTGCCGAAACCGGGAACAGGGCCTTGAGGCTTCGGGCTCGCGCGGGCGGCAAGTTCACCACCTCGGTCACCACATGATGTGACGACCACTCACCGCTTCCGCTCCTAACTTGCTGCCATCAGGACGACTTCAGCTCTCGCTGGAACCGTCAGGACCAGCAAGAGGAGCACTCCCGTGAACACCGCACCCGTTGGCCAGCACGAGCCCGGTCTGTACGAGATCCGCCTCGAAGGGCGTCTCCACGAACGGTGGTTGGCGTGGTTCGACGGCATGACCCTCACCAACGTCCCCAACCCGGACTCGGACACCCAGGCCAGCGCCGGGCAGGGCGTCATCACGGTCCTACGCGGCCCCGTCGCGGACCAGGCCGCCCTGCACGGCATGCTCGCCCGACTCCGCGACTTCGGGATGCCTCTCATCTCCATCGCCCGCGTCGACGCGGGCCCAGCAGACAACCCCGCAGACAACACCGGGGACGTCGCCGGCGGCGACCGATGAACCACCCTCCGACACCGGACCTCGGCCGCGTCCCCACGTCACCCGGTCGTGCCCGACCCCAGGCGAACTGGCCAGTACCGGTCGCGCTCGTCGCGTTGAGCACCATCCCGCTCACTGCAGGCACCCTGCGCCTCATCCAGCTGGCGGGCGGACCCGCCGTCATCCCGGCCGACGCCAGGTTCACCGGGTTCCCAGTCGCTCTCGTCGTCCACATCGTCGGCGCCGCCGTCTTCGTGCTGGGCAGCATCCTCCAGCTCGTGCCCCGGTTCCGACGCAAGCACCTGACCTGGCACCGGCGCGCCGGCCGAGTCCTCGCCGTCGCCGGACTCATGGTCGCCGTGTCCGCGCTCTGGCTGACGCTGACGTACGCACCGAAACCGGGCACCGGAGATGTCCTCTACGCGCTGCGACTGTTGTTCGCCTCCGCCCTGGTGGGCGCCATCGTTCTCGGGGTCCGTGCCGCCCGCGCCCGCAACATTCCTGCCCACCGGGCCTGGATGATTCGCGCCTACGCCCTCGGCCTCGCCGCCGGCACCCAGGCGTTCACCGAACCCCTCGGCGGCGCCCTGTTCGGCACCGGGGACGTCCGAGACGACCTCGCGAAGGGCGCTGCCTGGGTCATCAACCTCGCCATCGCCGAATGGGCCATCCGCCGCCAACCCGGACGCCCCTCCGGCAGACAACTCCGGCGCCCCAACCACCCACGCACTCGAACAGGAGCACCGACATGACCACCAGAACAGGCACGACAACAGGCGCGACACCCGCCACGACAACGACCGCGGTCCCGACCGCCGCGGTCCCGACCGCCGCCGACCTGTCCGTGCGCCGGCTGAACGTGATGCGCGTCGGCTACCTCTTCATGGGCCTCGGGCTCGTCGCGGTGAAGTGGCCGTTACTTCCGCAAGCGCACACGCTCCCGCTCTACGAAGGCGTCACCGTTTGCGTCCTCGTCGCGATGTCGCTTTTCGCGCTCCTCGGCCTGCGGTACCCGACCAAGCTGCTCCCACTGCTGTTGCTGGAGACGACCTGGAAGGTCCTGTGGCTCTCCGTGGTCGCACTCCCCACGGCTACCGCCGGCGACCTAGACGCTGCGACCACCACCGTGCTCGTCAACTGCACATTCGTGGTCGTCATCGCGGCCGTCATCCCCTGGCGCTACGCCTGGCGTCGATTCGTAATCGAGAAGGGCGAGCCGTGGCGCGCGGCAATACGTGAAGCAAGGCAGGACGCGTGACGACCTGAGCCAATCCGTCCCGGTCGGCCACAGGCGAGACGACCGCTCATCGGCATGAGCGCGCGGATCGCGGCTGTTTTGGACGTTGCTAGCCAGCAGCCCCCAGGTTGGCCAGCTCGGCGGCGATCCTCCGACGGAGGTCGCCATGGCGGGTGGCAAGGGCGGCCTCGGGGCCATAGAACTCCGCAGGGTCGTAGAGCCAGACCGGCGCGCCGATGCGCTGTGGTGACTCCCACTCGTAGCGAGGAAATAGGTGCGCGTGCAGGTACGCGTCCGTGTTGCCGAGAATTTCGTAGTTCATCCGCCGGAACCCGGCATCGGCGGCCCGACAGGCTGTCTCGACGGCTTCACCGAGCGTGTCCATGCTGTCGAGAAACTCCAGCCGCTGTCTCCTCGGCAGGTCCGTCAGGCGATCGATGCTCGGGTCGTCTACCAACAGCACGCAGTATCCAGGAAGGAACTGGGTGTCTCCGATGACGGCAAACGACTGGGGCATCTTGGCCAGCACAGTGGGGTTGGTCCCAGCTCTCGCCGACCCGATGCGGTCCGACTTCCAGGCTTCTGTCTCGGTCATGCGCGCCATCACACCACCTTGCAGTCGCGCCTGTCCTGCGGAGCCGAACACGCAGGCGGACCGACCGCTCAATTGGCACGAGCGAGCGGATCGCCATGAGCGGACGTCGAGACGCCAGGAAGCACGAACCTACGCGCCGTCAGGATCGTCGTCGTCGGTCAACTCGAAGGTGCGAAGAGAATCAGGGTCGTAGTCGTCCCTGACCAACACGCCGATGGCGGCGAGCGCCTCTGGCGAGGGCAGCTCGTCGTCGAAGATGCCGTACGGGCGGGCGGGTTCGTCCGTGGTCCAGAGCCCACCGCCGAGCCGCCTTGTGCGCATCAGTTCCGCCACCGTGCTCTGATCGAGCCCGGTGCTGCGGCAGAAGTCCTCAATTCGTAGTACCCCGCGCCCACGGAGAAGCGGCTTGCGTCCCTGGTCATCACCCATCGGGACAGCATGCCAGCGGTGACTGGTGATCGGCAGGTGCGTGCGATCGGACAATCGGCGATGAGATCGCGCCATGGGAGGGGCCCGGGATCGGGATCCGGCGGGGCGCCTTCGCGCTCAGTGACGGACTCGTCGATATTCTCCGTGTGTGGCAGAACTGGGACCGGTCGACTGGCCGCCTGCCCCGATCAGGACTGAGCGCCTCGTGCTGCGTCAGCCCGAAGCCCGCGACCGATCAGCCGTGATCGAGTTGTTCACCTCACCAGAGGTGGGCACCTACCTGGGTGGACACCGACCGCGTGACGAGCTCGAGCAGGCGATGCCTGAGGCGCCCAGTCGACGTCCGGGCCATTTCGTGGTCGCTCTCGATGACGCCACCATCGGCATCGTCACGCTCGACCGGCGCGAAGCAGAGCGTCCGGGCCACATCTGTCCGGATGCCGGGGAACTCGAGCTTGGCTACATGTTCCTGCCGCATGCATGGGGCTACGGGTACGCCGCCGAGGCGTGTACGGCGGCGCTCGACTGGGTCACCGGTGTAACTTCCCGGTGAACCGGTGGTGCTCTGCACCCAGACAGCCAACGAACGGTCGATGCGCCTGGCAGCCGAGCTGCGGTTCACTGAGGTAGACCGGTTCGAGGAGTACGGCGCCGAGCAGTGGTTAGGCGCCTGGGGGCCAGCCTAGTGGTTCAGATTCCGGTCGAGCCGTCCGATGATGTGGGTGTGGCCATTTCCGATGTCTCCAAGCCGGACGGCGCTTGCTGGCTGGACGAGCGGGTTGAGGTTCGTAGGTCCGGCATCGAGGGCCTAGGTCTCTTCGCGCTTCGGTCCATCGACAAAGGCGAGTTGGTCTCCAAGTTCGGTGGACACCTCGTCAACACCCAAACCCTCCGGAACATCTTCGAGACATCCGACTCGTACGTCGACGCGATCACCGTGGGCGATGACGAGCACCTGGTACTTCCTCCAGACACACCGAACGGATTGGGAAACCACTCGTGCGATCCGAACCTCTGGTGGGACGGCCCGTTCGAGCTGGTCGCTCGCCGCGACATCGGTCCTGGCGAGGAGCTCACCAGCGACTACGCAGCATCGACCACCGATCCGGGATGGCAGATGGCGTGTGCATGTGCGGCGACCTCGTGCCGAAACACCATCCGCGGCGACGACTACAGGCACTTGGACCTCATCGCCAAGTACGAAGGGCACGTCGTTCCTGCCGTCCTCAACGTCTCGCGAAGCGAGACGTAGGACAACCCCACCGTCCGCATCTGGCCGCTCGGTCACGACGTTGAGTGCGTCCGGCGTCAGTTGGCCCGACGGAAGTCGGTGACGTCAGAGAGCACGTTGAAGCCGGCCGCAGCGTAGGTCGCCACGCCGCCGACGTTGCTGCTCGGGGTGCACACCGTCGCACTGGACGCCCCCATCTCTTGAAGTGCAGCGGCCGCTGCCAGCGAGATAGCCGTTCCGTGCCCACGGCCGCGATGATCCCGATGGACACCCAGCGGCTCGAGGAGGCCGGGCCGTCCCTCCCCGGCCGACCAGACCGTTGCGACGGCGACGGCAGCGCCGTCCCCGTCGTATCCGATCAGGCAACGGGCTCGCCGGTACGGCGAAGCGGCGGCCATCGTGCGCCAGCGCTCGAGGGTGAACGTTGAGTTCGCAAACGCCGCGCGTTGCACGGCGACCCGTCCCGCAGCGTTGTGTTCGTCGGCGATCTCAACCTTGAGGCCGCCGTCCTCCACGTCGCCGGTGAGATCACGACGCAGCGGTGTCCAGGACTCGTCAGCGAACCAACCGCTCTCGGTGAGGAGTTCTCGGAAGGCCGCGCCGGACCGAGCCTCGACGCTCCCGCCACCCTCGGGCAGTACCCCACGCGCCGGATCAGACAGATCTGCCAGCAGTCTCGTGGCAAACAGGGCATCCCGGTCGACGCTCGGTGCGATGCCCATACGAATCAGCCCCGCATCGTCCACGAGACCCACGGCCAGGATCCGATCGTCACGCCAGACCCGAACCGACTCAGCGAGGCGCGCTGCACCGAAGCTCCAGTTCCACCCGAGGTCGCCGGGATGCAGCTGGACCGGTCCACCGTCCTGCTGCCAGGACGCTACGGCCTCAGCAACTGCGTCCAACGAGGCAACGGTCGCGGTCTCGAGCGTGATCGGCATGGGTCGATCCAACGCGACCTGACCTGAACGTGCAGGTGGTTTTCGCTGGGCGACGGGACCCGCCGAACGCACTCATCTAGCCATTGATCGAGCAGCCGATGACGGGCGATCAGAGCGTCTCGTGAGCGCGTAGCGGTACGCGGTGACAAGGCGCGCTCGGCAACCGCGGTGGTCGCGAGCTTCTCGGCCGCTCTGGTCTTCGCGAACCCACCAGCCGGTCGCTGACTCCGGCGGGTCCGGACGTGGGCAGGTGCAGGTTTGTGTAACGTCCGGTTCCTCACGGACCAAGTAGGGGTATGAGCGACACACAGGCCCGAGGGCCCACCGGGATCGATCAGGATCCAGATGCGTTTGAGGCCTTCTACCGCGACCACCTGGAGACCGTCCGCCGGTTCGTGGCACGGCGGGTTTCAGACCCACACCTTGCGGCAGACCTGACCGCCGACGTTTTTCTGGCCGCGATCGACGCTGCCGGGACGTACCGGTCCGATCGTGGCAGCCCTGCGGGATGGTTGCTTGGTGTGGCGAGAAATGTGGTGGCGGGGGAGTTCCGGAGGCAGGCGCGCCAGCGCCATCTCCAACGACGTGTCTCGGGCCGGCGCCTTCTTGACGCTGATTCGTTGATCAGGATCGAAGAGCGAATCGATGCTGAGCGGGAGACCCGGCGCTTGTACGCCGCCCTGTCAACGCTCAAGGAACGCGACCGGGCCCTCATCGAGCTGGTTGCCATCGACGGCCTGACCGTCACGGAGGCAGCAGCCGTACTGGGGATCAAACCGGCTACCGCCCGGGTTCGACTGCATCGCAGTCGACGCCTGGTTCAGTCCCATCTCCGGCCTTCGCCGGAGTCTTCTTTCGTCCCGGAGGTGTTGTCATGACCCACCCGACACTCGACAACTTCGAGTCCGCACTCCTCACTGAACTCCGCTCCCACGTGACGGAGCAGGTCGCACAGGGTCCTGCCCCACGACCGGTCGTCCGCCGGACCGCGGCCTTCGCCGCAGCCGCGGCCGTGGCGGCCGCAGCCGTTATTGGCATGGTGGGCCTTCGCCCGGACCCTGCCTTTGCTGTTGCGCGTCACGCCGATGGTGACGTCGTGATCACGGTGATGAGACTCTCCGACGCCGATGGCCTCGAACGGGCCCTCGCTGACGAAGGCATCACCGCCGAGGTGAAGTACGACGACACTGCAAAGGTGTCCTCAGATCAAGACAGCAGCGGATCCCCGGCGTGCTGGCCCGGGGTCGGCGACGTAGTGGTCGACCCGGCCGACAACGGCGGCATCACCATCACCCTGGCCGCGGACTACGTGGCCGCGCATGAAGGCGTCCTGCATCTCACCGCCTCGGGTGGGCGATCCGCCGAAGACTGGATTGGTACCAGCGTGACGTGGTGCTGACGCTCGCGGGACTCGCTCGACAGCCAGTCCGGAGCGCTCGTTGCCGCTCGGTCATCCCGCTGGGTGAGTCTCCGCCTGCGAGCCAGCACGGTGCGGTCCGCTCATCGGCCGCGCACCCTCAGCGGCAAGAGCGGACCGGGTCTAGTCTCGTGTGCTGGCCGCGTCCGCCAACGCACCCTTGAGCGTCGCTCGTGCGGCTGAGTAACGTCCTCGTGCTGTCGAGGGGTTGAGACCGAGCAGTTCGGCGGCCTCTACTACGCTGAACCCGTCCCAATGGATCAGCATGACGAGTTCTCGTTGCGCATCGGCAAGTCGGAGAACCGCGTCGCGAACCGCATAGTTCTCCGTCGCGTCGGGCTCGATTGCCGAGTTGGCGATGTGGGCTCGGAGGCGATCGGTGAGCGCAGCCCGCCGACGGGTTGATCGATGGTGATTGGCGAGGATGTTCGCAGCGATGGTGAATAGCCACATCCGTTGTCGGATCGCCTCTTCGGGCAACGCGTCGCTGCGCCGCCATGCCTGCAGCAGTGTGTCGCTGAGCAAGTCGGCGGCGTCCTCGCGAACGTGGACGCGTCGCTCGAAGTAGGCCAGCAGGTCGTCGGATGTGTCGCGGAGCGCCGTGCGGAGGGACGCGCGAGCATCGGGTGTCACAGCGCGCACCCGCTGGTGGTGGCGACATCGATTGCCCGGATGTCGAGCCCGTGGGCTGCGAGGTCGGCGCGCAGTTCGTTGACAACCCAGAAGGAAACCGCTGTGACCTCCAGGTCGTCGCCCGCCAACTTGGGCTGGCGCTCGGCGGGGTCAGATTGCTCTGTGCGTGCCTTGGACTCCTCTGTCCGCCACCAGTCGATCGCCTGCTGGCGGTCGACTGAGTCGTAGTCGAAGTCCGCGAGAAATGCCTGTGCCTCGGTGAGTGTGGCCCGCTTCTCCGTTGTGTTGAAGGTGGCGGCGATGGGCTCTCCATCGCCGGGCGGGAGCTCGGACACGAGGATCGCGACGTCGCAGGTCTGTCCGGACGAGGTAGCGAACGACGGCCACCCGGGCAGGACACCGGCCGCAGAGGCGACCGCACCTATCCCGAGCACACCGGCCATGGCCCCTCCGACGAGAACGGCGCGGACCGGCCATCGCCGCTGCGACTGGGATGCCTCGCATCCAGCCACCAGATCGTTCAGTTCGCGTGCCAGTTCCGGAGTACGCGCGGTGACCGGAGGTGCTGACTCTGTGAGCAACTCATCGAGGTTCATCGTCGGGTCCCTTGTTCGTAATGGCGCTGACACCACGTATATGTCCAGCACCGGTAGAAGTGTCCATCGGAGAAACCCAGAAGTTTGTCGGTTCGCGTCCGATACACCCCTTGGCGAGCCGCGAACGATTGCCCGCTCATCGGCTACGTGTCGACGTCGCTAGCGACGTTTGATCAGGCGATCCCGCAGGAGGTGGACGCCTGGCCCTTCGAGATCGTCGAGGGTGACCACTCGCCCGGCCAGAGCCATCGCCAGTGCCTCGCTGGGTCCATTGATCTTCTCGCCATCGCCCCACGACCAGTCTTGGTCGTCTGCCACGAGCTGCAGGCCTGCTGCACGCCGCTTCGGGACGAGGCCTGGCACACCGGAGGGCAGCCAGTCGAGCACCATCCGCCAGTCGTCGAGGGTCACGTCGTTGGGAAGGCCCAAGGGTCGGGCACAGTCGCGGAGATGAAGGCACCCGTCAGCCATCTGCCCCATCGGTCCAACGCCCGGAGCTCTTCCGTGCAGGTCGGCGTGGCTTCGGAGCAACGCGGTCAGTTCCCCGACCGGGCGTCGAGACAGGTCGCCGGCGACCGCCTCACTGGCCTTGTTCAGCGAGCCACGGGCTCGGACGACGTGCAGCAGGAAACCGCCCATGCTTCCGGTCAGCGGCATCACCAGATGGCCGAGGACCTCGCGCACAGTCCAGGCGTCACACAGACTGCGAGTCTGGAGCTGGTCATCGTCGAGACCATCGAAGAAGTCGGCCAACATCTGGCGGTTCGCTGCCGTTCGCGCCCTGGAGTCCACGCGGTGATCATAGGAACAACCCCCAGGTGAGGGCCGCTAATGGCGAGCAGCCGTGTGGCGCACGCGTTGGAACGCCACGGCGAAACCGATCAGCACTGCCCCAACTGCCGTTGCCACGACCCAAGGGGATACCCCCGCGTAGAGCGCGAAGAACGCAACCAGGGAAAGGACGAACGCCCCGGTCAGCAGAGCCAGCGTTGTCAACGCGCCCACCACCAGGCGCGAGGTCGAAGTCGGCCGAGGCATACCGGTCACGAGGTCAACCGTGCCTGGACGGTGTCGCTTCTGGCAATGACCCGGGTTGTCGACATCGCTGACGTCCGTCCACTTCGCAGACACGGCCGGCAGGTCTGAGGGTTGGTTGACGGGTGGCCGCTGCCGGGCCACCCCCTGGCCGCATCATGGTGCGCTGGACCACCGGAGCACGCTCGGTGCCGCCCAGTCGTGGTTGTCGATGACGAGGTCGGCGCGGGCGACGCGGTCAACCTCGGCGATGTAGACGGACTGGGCAACCGGGTCCTGATGCACCAGAGTCGCTTCGTCCGCACCGTCCCTAGAAGTAGTCGTTTCCTCACATCCCCCGTCGGGCATCAGCCCATGCGACTCCCTGACCCTTTTGAGTGCATGGCGACGAGTCATGCCTTTTCGTCGACAAGGGCGTCTCGGAGGAGCTCACGGGCTGCGGCGTAGCGGCTTCGTGCGGTGGACGGGTTCAGGCCGAGGATCTCGGCTGCTTCGACGATCGTGAACCCGTCCCAGTGGATGAGCATCACCAGCTCGCGTTGGGCCTGCTGCAGACGTAGCACTGCGTCACGCACCGCATAGGCGTTCTCGGGGGCCGGCGCAGTCGTCGCGACGTGACGACGAAGCCGCTCGGTCAGCTCCAGCCGTCGCGAGGCGGTGCGCCGATAGTTGCTCAGCGTGTTCGCCGCGATCACGAACAACCACATCCGCTGACGCTCGGTTGAGCCCGGCAGCTTGTCGATCTTCTTCCACGCCGTCAGCATCACTTCGCCGTAGAGGTCCGCTGCATCCTCAGGCGACGGCACGCGGCGAACGAAGTAGGCGAGCAGATCATTCGAGGCATCGCGCAGCGCGGTGCGTGCGGTCGCCCGGTCCACCGACGTCACTGATCGTCACCATCGCAAGAACTGAGCACGCCCAGGCTCACGGCCGACAAGGGAAGGTGCTGCCTCGCCAGCGCGGCGTCCATCAGCCGCCCTACCTCCTGGTAGACCGCATCCACTTGATACTCATCGACGGTCACGGCCGGTCCCGCCTCCGAGTCCACCGTCGGTCGCGGAGCCGTCGCCTGCGTTGCCTGGGCGACGCTCAGCGTCGAGACATCCAAGCTCCGCAAGTACTTCTCGGCAGCAACCGTCACCTTTGCCCGCAGCGCATCGCTGACCGGAGCGGCGGGGTCGTCGAGAGGCTTGACGCCGAACGTGAGGGTGCATCGCGCCCCCGTCGAGGTGGTCACGACACCGTGTGACGGCGCCGACTCGAACCAGGGGACGATCCCCGCGGCCGTCGCGGCGCCACCGGCACCGAGCACGCCCGCCGTGATCAACCCACCGATCACCACGCCCCTGTGGCGCCGCTTGCGGCGCGATCCAGCAGCGCCCTCCGCCTGCGCGATGACACTGAGGAACTCAGCATCCAGCTCCGCTGATCGAGCGGGCACAGCGGGCGAAGACAGCGCCAACTGCTCATCGAACGAAGTCATCTCTACTCCTCGGGTTTGTGATCCGTTGCCCCGTACATGTACCGAGCAGACCCGTTCGTCCACCGGCTCCCAAGATTCGCGTCATCAGGCTATGGGCGGCACCCCAGTTCAATCGATGATCGGACGTGGCTCAGCGGATCGGTAGATTTCCGCGCATGGGTCGGGTGATCTTCATGTGCGGCCCATCGGGGTCTGGCAAGACCACCTACGCGGAGCGTCTGGAGAGCGAGGGAATGACTCGTCTCTCCTTCGACGTGGAGATGTGGAGGCGCGGGATCAGGAGTGTGCCCCTGCCTTCGGAGGTACGGTCCGAGATCGAAGCCGTCTTGCGGGACCAACTTCTCCAGTTGGTCTCAAATAACATCGACGTCGTGCTGGACTTTGCCTTCTGGTCAAGGCAGATGCGGGCAGAGTGGCGGCAGGTCTTGGAGCCCACTGGAGTCGTGCCCGAGACGATCTACCTCAACACCGACCGGGCCACCATCCTGAACCGTCTCCGGGATCGACAAGGCGACCATTCGGACGATTACGTCATCCCCGAGGACCTTGCGGCGCACCACTTCGACCACTTCGAGTCGCCCACTCCCGACGAAGGCCCTCTCATCGTCATCGGGTAGTCGACACCCGCATCAGCCTTCACCGATCGTTGTCCGCACATCGGCTGCGACCAGACAGCGGATGCCATGCCGAACGACAGCGGCATCGCCGGCGTGTCAGCGGCGTGCCGTCACCAGGAGTCGGTCAGGAGACCGCCGCCCAACTCCGTCGCGCATCTCGATGCGGCTGTAGCCCGCGCTGGACAACCGACGCTGCATCTCGTCACGCGTCCAGGGGCGCATCTCAAAAAGGAACTCGCTCACCACCCACCTCACATCCTGGTCGCTAGCGAGTTCATAGCGTTCCTCCACGACGATCCGTCCGTCGTTCCATGTCGGTCGACTGACGAATCGCAACCGCGAACCGTCCGGCAGATCGGCCTTCGCCATGCGCCAGATTCCGTCCGCGCGTTGCTGAGACATCTCGGTCTCCCGAACGTCAAGCACCAAGACGCCACCGGCGCGCGTGAGTCGTGCGAATGCCTTGACGGCATCCGCCCTCTCGCCATCGGTCAGCAGATCATTGAGCACGCCCCGAGCAACCACGGCATCAAACGCTCCAGTGATGGCTGGTTCACAAAGGTCCGTGACGAGAGCAGGTGCGTCGGGGCAGCGCTTACGGGCGATCGTGATCAGCGCCTCCGAGGCGTCGAGGCAAGGTGACGTCATGCCCACGTTCAATCAGGGCCGCAGCGTGACGTCCTGTGCCACAACCAGCATCCAGCACCTGTGCGTTGCTGAATCCAGCAGCCTGCAATGTTTCATCCACAGCCGCTACCCACGGCTCGACTGGGTCCGAGATCAATGCATCGTATGCGTCGGCATGACGGTCATAGAACGGACGCTCGGAGGCCACATCAGCGGACGGAGATGCCACCTCAACAGCGTGCCACAAGAAGTGCAACCACTTGGGGCGGTCAGATCCTCCAGTCGTTCAGGACCCGAGGTTCGGCGAAGGTTCGGTTGTCGATCACGATGTCTGCGAGCGGCTGGGGATCGACCTCGGCGAGATAGATCGTTGCGGCGGCGTGGTAGCGATCGCGGTGCAGCAGCGTGGCCTGCGCGTGGCCCTCCATATCTGCATCTCGGGCGATGCCGCGTGCAAGAGATTGGTCGGGGGTCACCTCGAGCCAGATGCGGAACTCCCACATGTCGTTGTACTCCGGTCGAAACGCGAAGACCGAGTCGACGATCAGCACGGCATCTTCAGGGGCGTTGACCTTCAACGTGCGGTGGTCTTCGCCTGTCAGCGGGTCGTGAGCGCATAGCACCACCTGCCCCGACCCGTTCCGTCCTGCTGGGCCGAGGAGCAGGTTGCGGATAGCGGCGAAGTCATAGGCGTTGCGGTAGTAGCCCTCTCCGCTGAGGCGGTCATAGCCGTGTTCGCGAGCATGGCTCCAGGGGTTCTTGAAGTCATCCAGGCACGCTCTCAGCGTCGGGCGACCTAGCTCTCGAATCGATGCGGCGAGTTCGTGACCGAAGCTGGTTTTGCCTGCCGCCGTCAACCCGTCGATACCAACTCGAAGTCTGTCGCTGCCCAGGAGCGAGATTCGAGCTGCGATGTCGTCGATCAGATCTGACCGCGCCGCCGACGCCTTCGGCGGCTGGGGCTGTTGCCAGGTCGAAATCGAGTCGAAACCGGTCATTTCCGTGATTCTACGGCTGGCCAGGGCGCCAGAAGTGAGTCGGCTGTGCGTACCTGTTGGTCGCGCCCGGCCCCACATCGATGTCGGCGTATTGCACGCTCATCGGTGCGACCCTGACAGCGGCATGTGCGTGCGCTCGGAGTGGGCTGACTCGGCCGGCGCTCACATCGCGACTCGCCGGCCTGTGGCAGGGTGCACTCCCGTGATCGAAGACGCCGCGAAAGCCAACCTGTACGACTATCTGAAGCACGAGCGCAGCGCGGTGCTCGCCAAGCTTGACGGGCTGTCCGAGTACGACGTCCGTCGTCCGCTCACCGTCACCGGGACCAACTTGCTGGGCCTGGTCAAGCACCTGGCGACCTGGGAGGCCCGGTACCTGGGCGAGGTCTTCGACCGTCCCTTTCCGGAGGTCCTGCCGCGGTGGGACGTCGAGGCCGAGCGGCTCGCCGACATGTGGGCGACTGAGCGTGAGTCTCGAAGCGACATCGTCGACCGCTATCAGCGTGTGTGGGCGCACAGCGACGCCACGGTAGGGGCACTCGCCCTCGATGCGACCGGGCGCGTGGCTTGGTGGCAGGACGCTGAGGTACCCCTGTTCAACATCTTGGTGCATCTGCTTGCCGAGACCAGTCGTCATGCCGGACATGCGGACATCCTGCGTGAGGAGTTGGACGGGGCTGTGGGGACCGACGCCGAGAGCATGTCCGAGAGGCGACATGACGCAGTTTTCTGGGCGGAGCGACGCGAGCAGATCGAGGCGGCCGCCCGGTCCGCCAGATGATCGGATCTCAGGCATGAGCGCGCACCACCAGCGGCATGTTGAGTGGATGTTTCGCTCGACGAGGTGGTCAGCCTCAGCCCGAGTCACAAGCGGGGAAGGACGCACCTCTGGAGTGCGCACCGGCTGGCGTCCTTGGTGGTCATACTGAGGCTCGCGCCGCGCGGCATCGGATCGTGATCAGTCAGCGGGCTTCTGACTCGAGTAGGGATGTATCAGACTCGGCGGTGACAGGTCGGCGTCAGGAGGAGCGGGATGACACAGCAACTTGAACGCTGGAGCCCCGAAGGGTGGCGAATTCGGCTGGGTGTGGGCGACGAACCCCAACTCGTGATCAACCAACACAGCAGGTATGGATACCTGCTCCACCTGCCCGACTGCTCGTACATCGCAGGTCGTAGCAGCGATGAGATGACCAACACGCGTATCGGCGACCGCAGTGTGCTTGTGATCTTGTGGCAGGCCGAAAAGTGGCGCCCGGTAACCGAGCCGATACCAGTTGGATTCTGCCAGCGATGCCTCATCGAGCGTGAGACTGCCTAAGGCAACTGGACTGAGCTGCACGGGCTTCTCCATCGTTGAAGCTCCTGGCCGAGGACCTTCGGGCCGACAGTTGCTACGCAGCCTCAGCCAAGATCGTCTTCTGCGTCTCAAGGTGGCGACGCAGCGACACGACCACCCCGTCAGCTGCGCCCTTCTCGCCCACGTCATCTACCTCGACGTCGTAGGCCTCTGCCAACCGCGGAGTGTGCGCAATGACCAGGTCGAACAACGGGACCAAGTTGTCGAGTGAGATGACCACCTCATTGCCGTCCTCGGAGTACGCCTTCACGGCGTCTAGATCGATGATCAGCTGCTCGACGACCTCAACGTTCAAAGCACCAGTGCGCCCGGCCTGGATGTAGGAGCGGAGCGAAGCCTCGAAGTCAGTGACGCACTGGGGCAAGGCCTCTGGAGCAACGAGGGTCGTCTCTTTGCGCTTGTTGGCCAGGTAGGTCACACCGGCCACCGTCATCCCCACGGCAGTCGTGACGGCCACGACCGACAGAACGACCTTCGGGTTCATCTTTATCCCCTTGGCGCCCTTCTGCACCTGCTCAGGCCTCGGAATGACCTCTTTAAGGTGCTTGTAGATCGTCCCGTCAACAGCCTTGCGGACGACGCTGCCGTAGAGCTTCAGGGACCCGTCCAGCAACCCGAGCTCAATCTCGGGCGGGATGAAGAGCATGGGCTGGGCGATCATCATCGGAAGTCCTCGAAGGCGGGGTGCGGGTGAATCGAAAGCGTACGGCGACCTGCCGACACCCGTCTCCAGCTCGGCGGATTCACTCGGCAGATGTCCTCGTGCGAGCTGGCCGACCCGGTAGCCCTCGACGTCCGGACCAAGCCGCCGCCGAGTGCGCGGCGCGTGTCAAGCTTCGCCGGACGCACCCGCGTCAAGTTTGGCGGGGTTCACCTGACGGTCGTCATCGCCCACCGGGTGTTGGCGGATGAGTGTGTAGGAGCACGCGCCGACTGGCGGGGAAGACTCACGTCCTCGCGACATGAGCGGGCGGGTGTATTCGAATCTGGTGCACCAGGGTGGGGGCCCCGACTGCGCTTGACGCCCGTCGTCACTCACGGGCGCCCCGAAGCGGGAACCGGATCGACCCGGGGTTAGGGATTGCTCAGGCTGAGGCAGTCGATGTTGCGGCGACTGGGGAGACCTTGCCGCGGATGAAGAACATTGCCACCACCGCGAAGACCATGAAGCCGATGGTGGCGACGGCGGCGACGATGGTCCAGCCGCTGCCGCCGTCGTTGTTGACTGCCTCGTCGAGTCCACCGGTGGCGAGGAACGTGGATGGGTCGGTCAGGCCGTGGAGCACGATGGCCGCCCAGATCGTGCCCGTCACCCGCATGGCGAGGTACATGCACAGGCCGAAGCAGAAGGTGTACGCAATGGTGGCCGCCACTGTGGCGATTGCCATGCCCGAGATCAGGTTAGCCATGTGCATGAGCGCGAAGAGCAGCGAAGAGACGACCGCGACGAACCGCTCCCCGTGACCGGCGTCTCGCAGCATCTTGACCGCGAGACCGCGGGTGGCAAGTTCTTCGGCGACACCGATGCAGACGCCGAGGATGGCGAGCAGCACGATCTCACCGGTCGTCCACGCCGACCAGTCGGTACCACCGAGGTGGGCGACGATCGCCGCTGCGATCAGGAGTGGGGCGATCCACATCCAGCGTCTCCCGCGCACCGGCTGGGGTCCGAATATCTCTCGCAGCCACCCGACGCGGGCGGTGAACACCAGGAGCCCGATGGCTCCGAGACCGATGGGGAGTGCCAGCGCGAGGAAGATGCTGGTGGCGTCTCCGAGCACGTTGTCGTCGTCGATCTCATCGCCGAACACGAGCCCGATGAGCTGACCGAGCGCGACGAACAGAACGAGGTAGACGAAGACAAGCAGCACAGCCTTCCAGGTTGCGGGACGGTTCCAGAAGCCGGTCCGAGCGGCATTACCTGTCGCGGTCATAGCGCGATTCTTCCGTTGTGACTTGGCGCGGACGTCACCCGACTCGGGTGACGAACGGGATCAGCCTGGGCCTGGAGACTTGCGAACGAGTTGCGCGGCGAGACACCCGCACATCGGCTGACGAGCGAGCTTTCAGCCGGCGCCGACACGCGGGGTCATGGCACAGCTCCTCGACGCGCGAAACGCTGATGTGCGGACGTTTCAGGCAACCAGGTCAAGGGCGACGGTGAGGGTCCACCAACTGTCTGGTTGGACCGCCGGCCGGACCTTCGTGAGGGCCTGAACCTCGCCGGTGTCAACGTTCCAGGCGACGAGTCCGACTTCGTTCAGGGTCAGAAGAACCCGGTTCGCGTCCAGCCATGCCACCGGGATCGTGGATGGGAACGGTGTGTCCAGGCGGGCGATGGGAGATGTCGTCTGGTTGTCAATCACCGCGACTGCCCGGTACAGCCCGATGAGAGTCTTGTCCGGGCCGACGAGGGCGCCGAGGCGGACTCGCCGATAGGGCACCGAGACCGTATCGGTGCTGATCTTGCCGTCGGGGTAGTGGACGGTCCGCTGGGTGCCGACTTGGCTCCCCGCGAACGTGACTACCGTGCCATCTGAGGCGTAGGCAGACAGCGGTAGGCGGTACCGCGCTCGCACGACCTTGCCCGTACGCGGGTTCAGCGACCAGGTCCGATAGGTACGGTCCTTGTCGCCGCGCCGGACCATGTCGAGTTGCTGGCCATCGGGCCGCCATGCGAGGAACGACGTGTGCACCCCTGGGGTCGCGACAGACTTGGCTTGCCCCGAGGACAGATCGACTAGAACGACGCCGAAGTTGGTGCGCCCGGCCCAGGTTCGGCCGTCGTAGGACAGTGCGCCGGCACCGTACGTGTCGAGACCCGGCCAGGCTGACTCAGGCAGCCCCAGATCTGCCATCGCAAGGGAACGCCAGTCACCGTCTGTACCAAGGAGGAAGATGCGCTCGGTCTTCCACCCGCCCGGTTCGAAGAACTCACGCGGGTGGTAGGCCAGCACGGCGCGTCCGGGCGGGTCAGCGAGAAGGTCCGGAAGCACCGCATCGTCAGCAGGGAAACGACGCGGTAGATCGCTGGGCATGTACGCGAGCTTCCGGGATGACCGGTCGACCCGAACTCCGTCGAGCGCCCACGTCGCCGCCTGCCGCTGTGGCGCAGAGGTCGCATCCTGCGCAACCGACTCGACCGGCTTCGCCGTCGGCCTGGCAGAGCCGCCCTGATCCTGTCCGGTGCAGGCTGCCCAGCCCATCGACGTCAGGGCCAGCGCCACCGCGACCATCTGCTTCCGCATTCTCATAGGACACCACGCAGAGAACTCTGGTTGTGAGCAATTCTGTCGCCGCTCCATCTGAAAGCGGACTTCCTCTGATCCTTAACCACATCGATCGTCCGCTCTTCGGTGTGGGAGTGCATTCACGACCGCGCCGTTCACGAGGACGAGCACAAGGACCACGACGATCGTGTAGGAGCCGTGCGGACTGCTGCGCGAGCGACGTCGTGCGGCACAGTTCGGTTCGTGAACCCCGACGCCCGCCCCGAGACCCCACCCGAGGTGGTCGTGAACCGCGCTGAGCCCGATCACTGGCAGCGCTTGCGAGATGTGCGTCTGGCCGGGCTTGGTGAGTCGCCCGAGATGTTCGGCTCATCTGTGGCGAGGGAGCAGGCATTCGACGAGGCTGAGTGGCGCACGCGGGCTGCCCGGCCGGCCACCTTCATCGCATCGCGGGACGGCGTCGACGTTGGGATGGCCGGGGTGTACGAGTCCGACGATGGATGGAGCATCGCCGGCATGTGGATCGCGCCCACCGCGCGGGGCACCGGTGTAGTCGAGACGCTCGTCCAAGCCTGCGAGTCCGTAGCGAAGGCTGCTGGGGCAACTGCAGTCGCCCTGGGAGTGATGGAGGACAACCCTCGCGGCCGATCCGCCTACCTCCGCCTCGGCTACGAGTTCACCGGAGTGCGGGAGCACGTGCGAGACGGCCGTGATGAGTTGTTCATGACCAAGACACTCACGACGTCACCCTCCTCGAGCTGACGCACCGCTCATCGGCTGCCATGAGCGTGCGGAGCCCCGAGGGGGGCATAGCCGGGTGAAGACCCGCGATCAGTGGGCATTCGCTCGCTGGGTGCCAGCTTGGCTACCCTTCGCCAATGGACGATCGACCGGTTGCCCGAACGCGGCGGCGCGCCGACGTGACCGACGCCCTTCTGGTCGGCGGCGTCGAGAAGCGCGACCTGTTCCTCGTCGAGTACGACCCGGTGTGGCCGGACGTGTACTCCACGCACAAGGCACGGTGCGGAGTGCGATCGGCGACGTCGCCGAAGCGGTCGAGCACATCGGATCGACCTCCGTCCCCGCCTTGCGGCCAAGCCGGTTATCGACGTCCTCGTAACGGTGCCTGACATCACCGCCGAAAAGGAGTACATCGAGCCCCTGGTCGCCTGGGGTATGTCCTGCGCGTCCGTGAGCCCGGCCATCGGTTGGTGCGAACGCGCGCGTTCCTCTCGGCCTGCCAGTTGACCTGAGGGTGTGCCCGACTCTCGGCGACCACGCACATAGCGGCTATGATCGAGCGCTTCGCGCCCGATCGGCTCGTACAGAACGATGCACTCTAGCCCAGCGGGCGCTGGAGAAGTTGTCGGGACGACGCGAAGCCCAGTCGTTCATACACGGGCACTGCCGTGCGACCAGAGTGGACTGTCACGCGAAGGGCCCCGAGATGCATCGCGTGCTGCGAAGCAACCTCCACCAGTGCCGATCCGATTCCCTGGCCTCACTGCTCGGGGGCGACGAAGACGCTTTGGATGTCGGCGGAGCCGATCTGTTGCTCCAGGTCTGGCGACGCGAGGAACGAATGCTACCCAGGCCATGCCGATGACCTCCGGCAGGACACGTCGTGCGAGTCATCATGAGTGGCCCACCAAGACGCGAGCTCAACTGCGAACGCATCAAGGGATGGCGGCTCCGGTTCCTCGTCATGAGTGTCTAGCCACAACAGGCGGGCGAGGTCTGCGATGTCATTCGTGCTCGCCTGGCTGATTCTCACGAGGTGAGTCTGTCACGGGGGTAGCGAAGCCCTGCGTGGTGCGAAAGGAGCGAAACCAGCGACAGGCCAACGTCCTGTATTCGGCACGAGCGCGCTGTGCAGAATGAGCGGTTGCTGTGCCTGGGCCGGCCCTTGCTACGAAGTTGCAGTCACGAGGTACTGCGCAAGGAAGCGGTCGTCGCTGTAGACGGCCTCACGGATCTCGAAACCAGCCGCCTCGATCATGGGTTCCAAGAGCCACGAGTACGTCGAGTGCTCGTCTCGCACGTGCTCCTCGGCGTCCTCGCGTGTCCACTCGCTGTCGTCCGCCCCTAGTGCGGCGCACCAGGCTTCGATGCGATCCTCCGCCTCGTCGATACCGAAGGAGAACACGACATCGGACAGGCGGAGGAGGCCGCCGGTCGGGAGCAGCGCGCGGATCCGGTGCAACGCAATGGACTTCCAGAAGTCCGGCAGATGGTGAAGCGCCCATCGGCTGTAGACGACGTCAGCGAGTGCGCCCCGGTGCTCGTAGGTAAGAAAGCCCCCCTCGACGACATCAAGATTCGAGCCGCGCTGCAGCGCCGATTCGCGCAACCGCGCAAGCATCGCCGGCGATGGGTCGACCGCTACCACGCGCCCGAAGGATCGGGCGGCTTCCAGGGCGAACTGTCCGGTCCCGGCTCCGAGGTCGACGACGACGGATTCGGTCCCGTATCCGAGCGATCGGAGCAGGGCTACCTCGCGCGACGCTTCGGCATCCTCCTTCTCGTCGTACCGAGCGACGTGGCTCGGGTCAAGGTTCTCTCGTCCGATGGTGGCGATCTCGTCGATCTGCCAACCGGGCTGGGTCGCGGTCATCCCCGCACAGTAGCGACGCAGCCGGACGGACGGCACGCACGACCGCCGTTCGGCATAGATCCGCCCATCGGCATGGCGCAGCCTGGGGTCATCGGCATCGGTAGGAACGGGGAGTGTGTTGGTATCCATCCGCCCACAACGCCCCGGCGGCTGGCCGATCGTCAACGCTGATGAGCGGGTGGTTCCGCCTACTCCTTTGGCAGGCCGTAGTCGGGAGGCAGAGGAACCGGCGTGAATCGGTCCGGCCTGTCCTTCTCCGGACGTCGCCGGTTGCGAGCGAGCGGTCGAAGGCGGCCCTCGAAGTAGGTGATGGCGGCGAGAGCGCTCACGTGGTTATGAGAGATCCGCTGCCCATCAATCGGGAGCGGGTACGAAGGGCTCTCGTAGTGCGCCGCGATCGCTTGGATTCGTTCCAGGTCAACGTCACTCATCTGCAAGGCGCGCTCCGCCAGTCCGTCCTCCGCGTAGTCCCACAGGCTGGCGGCGGTCTGGCTCTTCGAGAAGTGCACCTTGAACTGCGGCCGTCCGCGCATGAGCCTCTCGAGTTCACGTGCTGCGCGGAGCGCCTTCCACATGAAGGCAGCGTCGCATACGCGCCCGCTCTTCGTCAGATGAGCGCGTTTCAACCTGCGCCGACTCGCGGAATGTGACAGGTCGAGCTGTCACCGATTCGGGCGTCGGGGTCCTTGGCGAGGATGCTCACGATCCCTCCAGAGGGCCGTTCAGCGGTGTCACCAGACCGTGCTGGAGCGCGTAGAGGGAGGCTCCGACCCGGTTGGTCGCTCCGATCTTGGCGTAGGTGCGCTCGACGTGGTTGCGTACGGTCTTCTCGCTCAGGACCAGGTGGTTGGCGATCTCTCGGTTCGTGAACCCGTGAGAGACAAGGCCGAGGATCTCGTGTTCTCGCGGGGTGAGCAGGTCGTTGCGCCGACGTCGGGTCGTCCGGTGTCCGGCGACGCTGAGGACCGCTTCGACGATCTCGGGGTCAAGCAGGCCGGACCTGCTCCTGTCGCGCAGCCGCTCCACGGCCTGGGCGGGCGACAAGGCCGCACGGTAGGGCCGCGGCTCGAGCGCCGACTGGTACGCGACGGCGGCGGCGAGGATGCGCTCGCTCCGGCCGAGCATCGATCCGCTGGCTCCGAGCGGATATCCAGTGCCGTCGAGGTGCTCGTGGTGCGCGCGTGCGACGGTGCGGATGGAGCCCAGCCCCGGTATCCGGTCCAGAACGCGCTCGGTCAGGTAGGGGTGCATCCGCACTCGCTCCCACTCCGGTGGGCTCAGGTCACCTGGCTTGGACCACAGTTGGTTGGAGACGCCGAGCCGGCCGAGATCGTGCAGGTGCCCTGCTCGCCGGAGTGTGCGGACGTCCCCGGGGACCATCCCCAGAAGCTCGCCGGCAGCCGCCGAGAGCGTGGCCACGGCCCGCGAGTGACCCAGGGTGAAAGGGCACTTGAGGTCGACGAAGTCGCCGATGGCGCACACAAGTCGGTCGAAGCCTTCGTCGGTGAGCCGTACCTCTCGGTCGGGCGCTTCTTTCAGGGCGTTCCCCCACACGTCGCCGCTCGGGGCGGGGGCAAACAGCTCTTCGGGTGAGGGCAGGGCGGCGTCGACCACGACGGGGTCGAACTGGCCACCGCGTCTGCGGCCGGCCATCGCGATCATTGCTTCGAGCCCGTACACGCGGTGGTGGACCTCCGCGATGTCCGCGAACTGCGCGACCCTCATCTCGATCGGTATCTCGTCCCCGGAGGAGCCGGCTGGCAGGCCCCCACCGTCGTAGCGTTCGAAGGTGAAGGCAAGCGTGGTCGCGACCTCCGGCGAGAGGCCGATGTGCCGCGCCAGAGCCGCCGCCGAAGCGCAGTGCGAATGGATCAGCGTTGAGATCTGGCCACGGGCATCCCGAAACAGCGCGGCCAGCACCTTCGCCCGCTGTGAAAGCGGCTGACCCCTGGCGACGTTGCCGAGCAGGAACCTCAGGTAGGGGATGCCGGACCAGTCGACCAGATAGGCATCGTGACGGACGGCGATGTCGTCGCCGAACCACCGGGCGTACTCCTGGGAGTCGGCATGGCACCCGATCCACATCACCAGCGTGGCGTAGTAGACGGTGCCGCGCTGCTCGGGATCCAGGCCGAGCCGGTCGGCCAGCCGACAGGCGATGGTCGCCGAGCGGAGCATGTGCTCTGCGGGTTGCCCCAGCCCGAGATCGATCGCCACGGAGAGTCCGGCCAGCACCTCGGCCCGTCGAGGAAGGGCCTCGGTGCCCTGCTTGCCCGACTCTTTCATGGGTTCAGTCTGCCCCCAAGAGACGCGCAGGTCACCCGGTGGAGCAGGCGCGGCGGCCGTGCCGGGCACCCGGTGATCAGCAACGCCGGCCGGCACATGGAGCCGGTCTCAGCTCGGCTCGTCGGGTCAGCGTCTGATCTCCAGGACCCGGTTGAAGGGGGTCTGGGCGACCGAGGCGAAGCGGGTGAAGCCGGCCGTGGTGACCACGTCGCGGATGCGGGCCGGACCGGCCTGCGTGCCGAGTGCGAGGCCGACTTCCTGGGCGAGGGAGGACGGCGTGCAGAGCAGCGTGGAGAAGCCGTAGTAGGCGCGCCCGACCGGATTGAGGTTCTCGCTGACCGTGTCGCCGGCCATGGGTTCGACGACCATCCAGGTGCCGTCCGCGTCCAAGGCAGCATGGGCGTGGCGCGCGGCGCCGACCGGGTCGCCCATGTCATGCAGGGCGTCGAAGGTGGTGACGAGGTCGAAGCCCGTGCCCGGGAAGTCGGTCGCGCTCGCTGTCTGGAAGCGCACCCGATCGCCCACGCCCGCCTCAGCAGCGCGCGCACGCGCGGTCACGATGGAGGCCTCGTGGAAGTCGTATCCGGTGAAGGTGGAGTTCGGGAAGGCCTGGGCCATGATCACCGTGGACGCTCCGTGTCCACATCCGACGTCGGCGACGTCAGCACCGCGCTCGAGCTTCGCGACGACACCGTTCAGCGCCGGGAGCCACTCATCGACGAGGTGGGCGTTGTACATGGTGCGGAAGAACCGCTCGCATCCTTCGTGCACGTCGCCGTGGTGCGCGTGCCAGCCTAGGCCGGCCTGGCGTCGGGCCGCCTCGAGCACGCTGTCGACGTCGTGGACCGTGCCCAGAGCGATCTGGAAGAAGCCAGGCAGGAACGCCGGACTGTTCCGGTCGGTCAACGCGGCGGCCTGCTCGGGCGGCAACGTGTAGCGGCCACCGGCGGGGTCGTACTCGACGTAGCCACCGGCGGCCTGGGCGTTGAGCCACTCCCGGGCGTACGGCTCACCGGTCCCGGTGGCCTCGGCCAGCTCCACCGCTGTCACCGAGCCGGCGGCCATGACGGTGTAGTAGCCCAGCTTGTCGCCGAGGACGACCAGAGCGGTGTTCAGGGTTGCGCCGACCTCGTCGACCGCCTTGAAGACGAAGGCCATGAGCTTGTCGACATCCACGGCGGGTGCCTGCTGTAGATCGGTCATGATGGTTCCTCTCTTTCATTGCTGTTGAGGGCTGTCTCGTGAACGTTGGCGAGGGTTGTCATCGACGATCTTGCGTTTCGGGTCGCGGCCCATTCACTCGAGCCGACCTCGTGAACCGTGCCTGGCCAGCGAAGAACAGTCCGCGTTGTGGGAGCCAGAAGTCGCCGAGACGAGCCTGCTCCGGCAACGGACCCATGGCGCCGAGATCGGCGCCGTCCACCACTGCGGCCCCGCTGATGACTCGCCACACTCGAAGCGGGGCGGCTTTGAAGCCTTGGCCGTTGGGAGTCAGTCCCCGCAGCCGGATCTGCCCGGACCGCAGGACTGCACCGGCCATCGGACCCATCGAGCCGAGCACCGCATTGCTCTCCCAGGTCCACGCAGGCATGACTCCGCCGATCGATGTCATCACCTTCGTGGCCGGTGTCGAACCGAGTCTCAGCCGCCACGAGAGACGGGTCCCCATGGTGACCTCGACGGTCCAGTCGTCCCGCCAGATCATCTCGATAGCCGGGACCTGCTCCACGGCGGCCGCTGAGCCGAAGTAGCGCGGACAGCTGACGGCGGGGGACACGGTGGTGAAGATGGTCCAGCGGCCCTGGGGGTTGCGATGCCAGATCGCCCGGTACCCCGTGCCCAGTGAACTGGCCACCATGTCGCGAAGGGCGATGTAGGACCCCCCGGAGAACGGCACACCCATCGCGCCGTATCCCGTGAAGCGTTCGTCGGACCCGCGGGCGAGTCGTGGGTTCCCCTCGACCGTGGCCACCGCTTGCCGTGGAGTCGTGATCATGAGCCCAGCCTCGATCAAGCACCCGCACCGAGGCATGAGGCATCTGCCTCAAGTCGTGAGGTACCGGCGTGACTCTCCTGGCCGAATCCGCATATCGAACGCATCTGAATAGGACTACTCCTTGGGTCGGAGTTTGCGGAGCCCGCGACGAGACCGCCCACCGTGTCCGCGGCGGGCTATCCGGATGCCTCCACAACTACTAGGTTCGTTTGGAAGGTGTTTGTCGAGAGGACCGGATATGCGTCAGCGACCGCGACGTTGATGGCGCGCGACGGCGAGGCCGGCGATGCCCTTCCGGTCAGGGCGCCTTCTCTGACCGATGCGTTGGCGCCGTTGGCGACGCTTGCGGTCCTCATCGGCGGGTCCTTGGCGCTGTTCGGGCTAGACGCGCTCGACGGCCCGATTCAGGTCGCGCTGCTGCTGTGCTGCGCGGTTGCAGCCTTGATCGCGATGAAGAACGGGCACTCGTTCACCTCGGTCCAGGAGGCGGGCAAAGGGGCAGTCGCGTCGGTGACGAGCGCGGTCTTCATCCTTTTCGCCGTCGGTGCACTGATCGGGGTGTGGAACCTCAGCGGCACTATCCCGACGCTTGTCTACTACGGCATCCAGGTCCTCTCCCCGGGCTGGTTCTACGCAGCCACTGCGCTCATCTGCGGAGTCGTGGCGCTCAGCATCGGCAGCTCGTGGACGACGGCCGCGACCATCGGCGTCGGGCTGGTCGGCATCGCCGCGCTGATCGGGGTCTCTCCGGCGATCACCGCCGGCGCGGTCATCTCCGGCGCCTACCTCGGCGACAAGACCTCACCGCTGTCGGAGACGACGATCCTGACCGCGCAAATCGTGCAGGTCGACGTCTACGAGCACATCAAACGGCAGGTCTGGACGTCAGTCCCGGCGTTCGTCATCGCCTTCGTCGTCTTCCTGGTCCTCGGCGCGACCGGCCCCGACACGGTGAGCGACGCCGAGACCACCTCCGATCTCCAGCAACTGAACCAGATCTTCTGGATCACCCCACTGGCCCTGCTGCCGATCGTGCTGCTCGCCTTCTTGTCCATTCGCAAGGTCCCGGCGTCCTTGGCGTTGCTGGCCGCGACCCTCTTCGCCGGCGTCCTCGGGGCGTTCCTGCAGCCGGACGTGTACGCCGACTTCGTCGCTGGGTCCGGCAACGTGGTCGTCGAGTCGATCAAGGCAGTTTGGTCCGCCATGGCCAACGGCTTCTCGATCGACTCAGGCATCCCTGACGTCGACCGGCTGCTCTCGCGCGGCGGCATGGACAGCATGCTGCTCACGATCTGGCTGATCCTCGGCGCGGTCACCTTCGGGGCGATGCTCGAGGAATTCGGCCTGATCAACCGGCTCGTGCACCCGATGATCGCCGCCGCGACGACCACCGGACGCCTCTACGTCACTGTCTTCGCCTGCGGCTTCGGGCTCAACGTGGTGGCTGGCGACCAGTACATCGCGCTCGTGCTTCCCAGCCGCATCTTTCGCGCCGAGTTCGCCCGCCGCGGTCTCGCACCGACGAACCTGTCGCGTCTCGCGGCCGACAGCGGCACGGTCACCTCGCCCCTGGTGCCGTGGAACTCCTGCGGCGCCTTCATGGGCGCGACCCTCGGGGTGTCGACGCTGCTCTACCTGCCGTACGCCGTCTTCTGCTACGCCAGTCCCGCACTCAGCGTCCTGTATGGCATCACCGGTATCAAGATCGAGAAGATCGAACCCACCGAGCTCCAGGAGACCGCATGAGCGCCGAGACCGAAGCAGTGCCCGCGGAGGGCGCCGTCGCGAAGATGAGCGTCCCGACGCTGACCGCGATGGTGGTCGGGGGGATGGTCGGTGCCGGTGTGTTCTCGCTGCCGGCCCGGTTCGGCGTCGCGACCGGCATCCTCGGCTCCCTGATCGCCTGGGCGGTCGCCGGCACCGGCATGCTGATGCTTGCCTTCGTCTTCCAGACGCTCGCGATCCGCAAGCCCGAGCTCGACTCCGGCGTCTTCATCTACGCCAAGGCGGGCTTCGGCGACTACGCAGGCTTCAACTCTGCAATCGGCTTCTGGGCGAGCTCGATCGCCGGCAACACCTTCTACTGGGTGTTCATCGGCGCCACCCTGGGCGCGTTCTTCGACGGCTTCGGCGACGGCGACACCATCCTCGCCATCGCGCTCGGCACGGTCGGCGTCTGGTTCTTCCACTACCTGATCGCCCGCGGCGTCCGCGACGCTGCCGTCATCAACCAGATCGTCACGGTCTTCAAGATCATCCCGATCCTGGTCTTCATCGTGGTCATGTTCTTCTACTTCGACGCCGGCGTCTTCGCCGACAACTGGACGGCTACCGGGTACGGCGATCTCGGAAACCTCGGCGAGCAGGTCCGCAACACGATGTTGATCACGACGTTCGTCTTCATCGGCATCGAGGGCGCCAGCGTCTACTCCCGTTACGCGAAGAAGCGCGAGGACGTCGGCAAGGCCACCGTGATGGGCTTCCTCAGCGTCCTCTCCATCTTCGCCCTCGTCACCCTGTCGAGCTACGCCGCCGTCCCGCAGCCCGAGCTGGCCGGCGCCCGGCAGCCCTCGATGGTCAGCGTCTTCGAGTCGCAGGTGGGCCACTGGGGCGAGATCTTCATGAGCGTCGCCGTGGTGGTCTCGGTACTCGGCGCCTACCTGGCCTGGACCCTGATGGCGGCCGAGGTCATGTACATCCCCGCGCGCCAGGACGACTTCCCGGAGTTCCTCGGCAAGGAGAATGCGGCCGGCACCCCGATCACCGCCCTCGTCGTCACCTCGCTCGCCGTGCAGGGGCTGCTGGGTCTCACGTTGTTCGTCACCGATGCTCTGAACTTCATGCTCGACCTATCCACCAGCCTCGCGCTCCTGCCCTATCTGCTGGCCGCCGCGTACGCCCTCAAGCTCGGACTGACGGGGGAGTCGTACGAAGGGGTCACAGCCGGCACCCGCCGCAAGGAGACGATCGTCGCCGGCGCAGCCACGGCGTACACGGTATTCCTCTTCGACGCGGCCGGCATGAAGTTCGTGCTGCTGATGACCGTGATCCTCGCGCCGGCGTCGCTGCTCTACATCAAGGCCCGCAGCGAGCACGGACGACGGCTCTTCACGCCCACCGAGATCGGCCTCTTCGCACTGATCGTCGCCGGCGGCTTGTTCGGCGTCGTCGGGCTCTGGACCGGCCGCATCTCCCTCTGATTTCGAACAGAAAGGCAACACCATGACCGAGAGCGCCACCGCGCCCGTCTCGTCGACGTACGGCGTCCACTCCGAGGTCGGCCGGCTCCGCAAGGTGCTCGTCTGCCGGCCCGGTCTCGCCCACAAGCGCCTCACGCCGAGCAACAACGACGAGCTGCTCTTCGACGACGTGATGTGGGTCGAGAACGCTCAGCGCGACCACGCCGACTTCGTCAACAAGCTGACCCAGCGCGGGGTCGAGGTCGTCGAGCTGCACGACGTGCTCGCCCAGACGCTCGCCGTGCCCGGGGCCCGCGACTGGCTCCTGGACCGCAAGATCGTCCCCAACCAGGTCGGCCTCGGACTCGTCGACGACACCCGCACCTACCTCGAGTCGCTGCCCGAGAAGGAGCTCTCGGAGTTCCTCATCGGTGGGCTCGCGACCAACGACCTGCCCGACGACTTCCGCCCCGAGTACGTCAACCTGGCGCGCGAGTCGACCGGCGCCCGCGAGTACCTGATGCCCCCGCTGCCCAACACGCTCTACACCCGCGACACGACCTGCTGGCTGTACGGCGGCCTGACGATGAATCCGCTCTACTGGCCGGCGCGCAAGGAGGAGACCCTGATCTACAAGGGGATCTACCAGTTCCACCCCGACTATATCGGCTCCACGGTGTGGTGGGGCGACCCTGACCAGGACTGGGGCCAAGCCACGTTCGAGGGTGGCGATGTGATGCCGGTCGGCAACGGCGTCGTCCTGGTCGGCATGAGCGAGCGGACCTCGCGCCAGGCCATCACCCAGGTCGCCAAAGCGCTCTTCGACCAGGGCGCGGCGACCCGGGTGATCGTGGCCGGGATGCCGAAGCTGCGTGCCGCGATGCACCTGGACACAGTCTTCACCTTCGTCGATCGCGACATCGTCACGCTCTACCCGACGATCATGGACGCGGTACACACCTTCACCCTGATGCCGTCCGACACTGCACCGGGCGTCGAGGTGCGCGACGAGCGCTCGGCGACGTTCGTGGACGTCGTCGCCCGCGAGCTCGGGTTGCCGTCGATCCGAGTGATCGACACCGGTGGCGACGTCTACCAGTCCGAGCGGCAGCAGTGGGACAGCGGCAACAACGCCGTCGCGCTCGAGCCCGGTGTTGTCTTCACCTACGACCGCAACACGCTCACCAACACCCTGCTGCGCAAGGCCGGCGTCGAGGTGATCACCATCGTGGGCGCCGAGCTCGGCCGCGGCCGCGGTGGTGGTCACTGCATGACCTGCCCGATCATCCGGGAACCCGTGGACTTCTGATGCATCGACTCGGCCTGAGGGATGCGCTGCGGCCGTTGGTCAGGCTTGGCGTCTTGCCGCTGTGGCGGCCCTCATGCTGTCAGCGTCTGCGGAGGATGACCAGGAAACGTCGCCGATCGAGACGCCTGTGGTGCCTACTGCGTCTGCGTCGGATGCCAAACCGCCGACGTGGAGCGACTCACCCTGACAACGTCGACCTACACGACCGCGTACTGATCGTGGAGCGAGCCGGAACCGGGCTGATCCTCGAGCTCAGCCGATCGACCACCTGACAGGTACCACCGTGAGCACAGGAGAAACCACATGTTCCTACCGTCACCGATGGTGACCGAGTCAGCCCGATACGTGCTCGGTTTCTCGATCGCCGCATGCTGCGCTGCGCTGGGCGTCGCAGTCGCCATCTGGACCATCGGACGACAAAGTGAGAGCAAGGAGGCTGCCACTCGGGGACTCCTCGCGATGTTGACGGCGCTCGTTGCGCTGACCCTCGTGCTCCTCCTCGCACTGATCTACGCCCTCTAGTCGCCGACAACTGACTGATCCCGCCGCACATGACAAACGTGGCCGATCGAGCGGCTCATCGACGACCTGTTGGACTCTCGCGCATCCACCGGCAAGTGGGCATGCCGTCGTGCAAGGAATGAGAGTCGTGCCACGTGCATGTCCCGAAAGCTCGGGCGTAACGTTGTAAACCAGACCCCATCTGGATGCGCGCCGATACGGCGGTGGAGGTTGCGGGAGAATCGTGGATCGGCTCGGAATCTGCAGCCCAGTGCCACATGTCCGCTGCCGTCCGCGCGGCGACCCGAGCGCGATCCTCGGTGCCCGCGACACCATGATCGCGTGCCCACACCCCGTTCAGGACAAGCTGAGTCGTGACCGATCGCCCTGAGATCGTCTGCATCTGTGGCTCGACCCGCGATTCATGGCCGAGATACGGGCGGCGAACCGTGACTCGACCTATGCCGGAGTCGTAGTGGTGGGCTCCTAGCGAAGCGGACGACTCGCCCACTCCCGATCAGAGGGCCGACTAGGCCTCCTTTCACCTACGCAAGATCGACCTTTACGATCGGGTCGTGATCGTGAACCCCGGCGGGTATGTCGGCAAGCCGATCACCTTCACTGATCACATCTGAGACGAGTGCCGCCCTCATCTCGGAGGTTCCGCGCAGGATCAGCGGCATAGCGGACGGTGGGGGAGAAGCCCGATCCGTATCCTCGGGAGCGTGAGCGACGCTATGACGTACGGGCACCTGGGTCGGTCGGGTCTCAAGGTGAGCCAGATCGGGCTGGGAACGATGACGTTCGGGTTCACCACCGACGAGGCCACGAGTTTCACGCTCATGGACTCTGCGGTCGACGCGGGCATCAACTTCTTCGACACCGCCGATGTGTACGGCGGTCCGCAGACGCCTGACATGGCTCAGGGATACGGCATCGCGGAGGAGGTGGTCGGGCGGTGGCTGCAGCGCAGTGGGCGCCGCGACGAGGTCGTGTTGGCGACGAAGGTGTACCAGCCGATGGGACCAGGCCCCAACGGTCGAGGCCTGTCGGCGTACCACCTCCGTCGTGCCTGCGAAGCGAGCCTGCGCAGACTCAACACCGACCACATCGACCTGTACCAGATGCACCACGTGGACCGAGCCACGCCCTGGGAGGAGATCTGGCAGGCCATGGAGCAACTTGTCCGCGAAGGCAAGGTCAGTTACGTCGGGAGCAGCAACTTCGCGGCGTGGGATGTTGCCCTCGCTCAGTCGGCGGCCTCAGCCCGTCACTTCTTCGGACTGGTCTCCGAGCAGAGTCACTACAGCCTGGCCATGCGATCCGTCGAGTTGGAACTGGTTCCGGCGCTGCGTCACCTTGGCGTCGGCCTGATCCCGTACAGCCCGCTTCGCATGGGTCTGCTCGCTGGTGCGTTGGAGAATGTCACCGAGGGGCGAGAGGTGAACGACTCCCTGCTACGGCTAATCGAGGCGCATCGCGATCAACTGGTGGCCTACGAGTCGTTTTGCCGCGAGTTGGACGCGAAGCCCGTGGAGGTTGCGCTGGCCTGGCTGGTCGCGAACCCTGCCGTGGCGACAGCGGTGATCGGAGCGGCGACGCCCAATGAACTCACATCGAGTCTCGGAGCCCTGTCGGTGCAGTTGGACGCGGACGCGTTGACGAGGCTCGATGAGATCTGGCCCGGGCCCGGGGAGGCACCGCAGGCTTACGCCTGGTGACCGCGGGCGCTCTCCGCTCCGTCCGCACATCGGCTGTGAGTGCGGCATGAGCGTCGTTCTCGCGCCTCAGCTGTCGCGAACGCGGTGATAGACGTCGACGAGCGAGCCGATCACAAGGCCGAGGACCGCTCCCAGAAAGGCCGCTGGTAGTCCCACCTCGAAAATCGCCACCCAGGCAGTCGGGACGTAGGTCCATAGGCCGATGGCCAACCCGACTATGGCACCGGGAACACCAGGACGACGGCACCAATGACGGCATGGCACAGCGGGATCGGCAGTTCCCCGAGTGCCCGTCGGAGCCGCTCCATGCGGCGACTATGGCAGAACGCGATGGACGTGGCGAAGAAATGGGCGGTTGGTGGCGACGGCACGACCGCCCGGGGGAGTCCTTCGGGCGGTCGTGCTGGTCAGTGGACGCGGGCAGAGTCTCGCTGCGACGGCGTCGCGGTTTCGACTTCGGCTTCAGGGTGGCTGCCTTCGTCGTGATCGGAGTGGTCGTGGTGCTTGCGGCTCAGCAGGTCCTTGGCCTTCTTGTGGTCGAAGTCGTTCTCCCACTTGCCGATCACGATGGTCGCGACGGCGTTGCCGAGGACGTTGATGAACACGCGGCCCTCGTTGAGGATGCGGTCGATGCCCACGATGAGCGCCAGCGCGGCGACGGGGACGGTGCCGATGGAGCTGACCGTGCTGGCCAGGATGATGAAGGCGCCGCCCGCGATGCCCGCGGTGCCCTTGCTGGTGAGCATCATGATGCCGACCATCACTAGTTGTTGCTGCCAGGACAGATCAGTGTTCGTCGCCTGGGCGAGGAACAGGAACGCCATGGTCAGGTAGACCGCGGATCCGTCGAGGTTGAAGGAGAAGCCGGCGGGGATGACGATGCCGACCACGGGTCGTCCCACGCCGAGGTCTTCGAGGCGCTTGATGAGCTGTGGAAGGACTGCCTCGCTGGAGCAGGTGCTGAGTGCGATGAGCAGCTCGGTCTTGAGGTAGCGGATCAGCCCGAAGAGGCTGAGCCCGCAGGCGCGCATGACAGCGCCGAGGACGAGCAGCACGTAGAAGACGCAGGTCAACGTGAACAGCAGGATCAGGTATCCGAGCTGCTGCAAGCTCTCCGCGCCGTTGGTCGCCACGACGGCCGCCAGGGCGCCGAAGGTGCCCAGCGGCGCGAGCCGCATCACCCACCCGACGATGCGGAACACGACCCCCTGGAGGGCGTTGACGCCGTTGACCAGGGGCTTGCCCTGCTCGCCGCTCATGTTCAGGGCGACGCCGAAGAGCACCGAGACCACCAGGGCGGCGAGCAGGTTGTCGGCGGTGATCGCGCCGAGGAGGTTGGTCGGGATCAGGCTGGAGATGAACGCGGTGAAGCTGGCGTGCACCTCGGTCGAGCCTTCGGGGATGGCGCCGGTATCCAGTGAGGACGGGTCGACGTTCATGCCGTCTCCGGGACGGAAGATGTTGGCGACCGCCATCCCGATCAGCATCGACAGCAAGGAGAGGACCACGAAGTAGCCCAGGGCCTTGCCGCCGATCCTCCCGGCCTTGCGAAGGTTGTCCATGGACGCGATGCCGGTGACCATGACGCAGAAGATCACCGGGACGACGATCATCTTGATCAGGCCGATGAACCACTCGTTGAGGGGTGCCATCTTGACGGCCACGTCGGGCGCGACCAACCCGAGGGCTATGCCGAGGACGGCAGCGAGGATGACTTGGATCCACAGCTGGCCGGCCAGGCGTCGGGCTCGCGAGCGCGGAGCTCGGCTGTTGGTGGTGTGGTGGTGCGACGTGCTGGGGACGTTCGACATGACGGTCTCCTACCGCTGTTGGATCTGCACGCTTACGCGTGCAGCTCGCGCAGGACCTTGTGGAAGTTGGCCTTGCCCTCGAACCCGATGCCTGGCCGGTCGTCGAGCTTGACTCGGCTGTTCTCGACGACGGCGTCGTCGGCGAACCCGCCGGTGGGCTGGAACTCGCCGGGGTAGGACTCGTTGCCGCCGAGCTTGAGGGCCGCGGCGATGTGCAGCGAGAACTGGTGGCCGCCGTGGGGGATGCAACGACGCGAGGACCAGCCGTGCTGAGCGAGCATGTCCTGGATCCGGCGGTACTCGACCAGTCCGTAGCTCAGGGCCGGGTCGACCTGGATGTAGTCGCGGTCGGGTCGCATACCGGCGTACCGGATGAGGTTGCGGGCGTCCTGCAGGGAGAAGAGGTTCTCGCCGGTCGCGATGGGTCCGCGGTAGTGCTCGGACAGGGTGGCGTTGAGGCGGTAGTCCAGCGGGTCGCCGACCTCCTCGTACCAGAACAGCCCGTACGGGTCGAGCGCCCGGCCGTACTCGAGTGCTGTGTCGAGGTCGAAGCGTCCGTTGACGTCGACCGCGAGCCGGGAGCCGTCGCCGTCGAGGACCTCGATGACAGCCTCGATGCGGCGCAGGTCCTCGGCGAGGTCGGCGCCGCCGATCTTCATCTTGACGACGTTGTAGCCGGCGTCGAGGAAGCGCCTCATCTCGTCCTGGAGATCGGCGTAGGTCTTGCCGGGGGCGTAGTAGCCGCCGGCCGCGTAGACGAACACCGAGTCGTCGGGGCTGCCGTCGCCGTACCTGTCCGAGATCCACCGGTAGAGCGGGACGCCGGCGACCTTGGCTGCGAGGTCGTGCAGTGCCATGTCGACCACGCCGACCGCGACGGAGCGCTCACCGTGGCCGCCGGGCTTCTCGTTGCGCATCATGACGTCCCACGCGATCGACGGGCTCAGCTCGCCGGTCTCGTCCAGGAGGCTGTCGGCAGTGGCATCCAGGAGACGGGGCAGGATCCGGCGCCGGAGGATGTCGCCGGCCGAGTAGCGACCGTTGGAGTTGAAGCCGTAACCGACCACCGGCTCACCGTCGACGACCACGTCGCTGACCAGGGCCAGGATCGAGCAGTCCATCGTGGAGAAGTCGATGAACGCGTTGCTCATCGACGAGCTGATCGGGATGACGCCCTCATGGGCGGAAACGATCTTCATGGTCTATCCCTCTCGTAACTTATAAGATGTGAGTTGTGACAACGACCATAGACGTGATCGGCGTCATAGCGCAACAGGTCTTATAAGAAATATGCGAGGATCGGGTCATGACGACGTACACGTTCACCAGCAAGGCCGACGTCGCCTACGCCCAGATCCGTCAGCAGATCCTGGACGGCACCCTCGAGGCCGGCTCGAAGCTCGCCCAGTACGACCTGGCGGCGTCGATGGGCATCAGCATCACGCCGCTGCGCGAAGCCATCCGGCGACTCAGTGGCGAAGGGTGGATCCTGCTGGACAACCACCGCAACGCCCGCGTCGCCACCCTGGACCTCGACCAGGCTCGGCAGATCTTCGAGGCGCGTCGCGCGCTGGAGCCTGCCGCGATCGCGCTGGCGGCCGTACGCCGCACCGACGCCGACATCGCCCGGATGACTGGCGCGCTGGAGAGTCTCCTGCCGGTGACCCGGGAGTGGGGTGAGACCGCCGTGGCCGCCCACCGCGAGGTCCACCAGGCGCTCTACCACTCTTCCCACAGCGACGTCATGGTCCGGATGCTGGATGACCTATGGGACAAGTCCGACCGCTACCGCCGGATCGGGCTACAGCTGCCCCCGGGCGGAGAGCCACGCACCCGTGACTTCAACGAGCACCACCAGCTCGTCGACCTCGTGATCGCAGGCGAAGCCGACGCGGCCGCCGCCCTGATGGCCTCGCACATCGACCACAGCCTGACCGCAAGCGCACTCGAGCAGCAGGGATAGCCGCTGGCGAGGGGGCCGTCGCAGCGACCCGCGCCGTCCCGCCGCGAGTGGTCTGCTCGGAGGCTGGACCGTTGGCGTAGCAGGAACGGCACTTGGCTGTCTCGGCGCCGAAGAGAGGTTGCCTCGGAGATAGATGAATGTCAATATTGATTCATGTCGAAGTCTCTGGGGGAACTGACGCCGGTTGAGACCGTCGCGTGCTGCTCCCCGCTGACCAAGGTGCCCCTGTCCGAGGACCAGGCCGGGCGGATCGCTCCGCTGCTCAAGGCGCTCGCGGACCCGGTCCGGCTTCGACTGCTGTCGCTGGTCGCCTCGCATGCGGATGGTGAGGCGTGCGTGTGCGACCTCAACGACGCCTTCGACCTGTCCCAGCCGACCATCAGTCACCACCTCAAGGTGCTGCACGAGGTGGGACTGCTGGACCGCACCAAGCGCGGCGTGTGGGTCTACTACTCAGTCAAGCGCGATGCCCTCGCTGACCTCGGTGCGCTCATCGGCGGCGTCGTCTCGTGAACCCAGATCCGCCGCGCATCGACCTTGGTCGGCGCGCGGCCGCTGAACTGGTCGGAACCGGCTTCCTCGTCGCGGCCGTCATCGGATCCGGCATCGCCGCCGCCCGTCTGTCGCCCGACGATGTGGGCCTGCAGCTCCTGGAGAACAGCCTGGCTACCGGAGCGGTGCTGGTAGCGCTGATCCTCGCCCTGCACCCGGTCTCGGCCGCCTTCAATCCTGTGGTGACCCTCATCGAACGCGGCTTCGGGCTCATCACCACCGCCACAGCGCTTGTCCTCATCGTCGCGCAGGTCGTCGGCGGCATCGCCGGTGCCGTGGTCGCGAACCTGATGTTCGACCTCGACGCCGTCTCGATCTCCACCCATGACCGCACCGGCAGCAACCTGCTGATCGCCGAGGTCGTGGCTACCATCGGACTGGTCGTGATCATCTTCGGAGCCGTGCGGACCGGCAGGACCAACACCATCGCGTTCGCGGTCGGCGGCTACATCACCGCCGCCTACTGGTTCACGTCCTCGACCAGTTTCGCCAACCCGGCGGTCACGATTGCCCGGATGTTCTCTGACACCTTCGCGGGCATCAGCCCTTCTTCGGTGCCGTGGTTCGTCCTCGCGCAACTCGCGGGCGGTGTGCTCGCAGCGTTGCTGGTCCGCTACCTCTACCCGACGACCCAAGCGCCTGTTCTCACCGGCATGCAGGAGACCTCATGACCCACCCAGCCCCCGTGACACCTGCGGCTGAGAAGCCGACGGTGCTGTTCGTGTGCGTCCACAATGCTGGGCGCTCCCAGATGGCGGCCGGATGGCTCCAACGCCTCGCCGGAGACCGCGTCGAAGTCCTCTCCGCCGGGTCCGAGCCTGCCGACCAGGTCAACCCCGTCGCGGTCGCTGCGATGGCTGAGGTCGGCATCGACATCACCTCCGCCGACCCCAAGATCCTGACGACCGAAGCCGTCCAGCATTCCGACGTCGTCATCACCATGGGCTGCGGCGACGCCTGCCCCTTCTTCCCCGGCAAGCGCTACGAGGACTGGAAGCTCGACGATCCCGCCGGTGCCGAGATCGATGCCGTCCGGCCGATCCGCGACGAGATCAAACGCCGGATCGAGGAACTCATCGCGTCGCTTTGACTCCCTGGGCGACCATCCGCCCTCGCTTGTCCGGGTGACCCCGTCGGGTGTGCCTTCGAGCCACGTGAAGACCTGGCGTCGGCAGGCGAGTTCGTAGGGTGGCTACCGGGCTCGGGGCTGGCGCTGCTGGTCTTCAATGACGGTCTGTGCGACCTGGGTGAGCGTCTGACCGCAACGACCGGCCCGGGCCAGGAGCGCCTCGTAGGCGGCACCCATGTCGATGTTCTCGGTGTAGGCAATGACGCCTTTGGCTTGTTCCACCAGTTCGCGAGCACTCAACGCCTCGTGCAAACGGGCTGCGGCCTGCTCGGCCGAGATAGGCAATCGAGTACACGGTTGCGAGGGTGGCGACGTCGGCGAAGGCTTGTCCGACCGCGGCATCATGCGTGCCCGGGTGCGCGGTGGATCGGAACACGTTCAGGCCGCCGAGCACACTGCCACGCCACCTCATGGGGAATGCCTCGACGCTGTCGAATCCGGCGTCGACGATCGCTTGACCGACCTCGTGCCAACGATGGGTGAGGCAGTCGGCGCCCAGATCCACGACGCGGACCCGATCCGCGTAGGGGGCAAGAGCAGCCGCGATGCCGACGACGACGATCTCATAGTCGTCGACCACCGCAACACGCACCGGACGCTCGCCTCAAGCACGCACTCATTGACAATAACCCCTGCAGTTGCGTGCGTCTGCCGGCCAAGTCGACGGAGATAAAGCCAGGCTCCGCTTCGGGAGTCGTCCCTGCGCAGGGCGACCCCCGAAGCGAACCTGCCCCCGGCTCGCAACGATAAGCAGCGTCGGGGCCGCGAACACCACCCCATCGGGTGAGCACTCCCCAGTACCGCTGCTCGCCGTTGAGTGGATAGCCGGCTACTGGTCGCCGGGATCGAGACCATGAAGCGGCAAGCCGCACGGGACGAGTGACGCCGGAAC
Source organism: uncultured Actinomycetota bacterium (assembly GCA_963706475.1). GTDB lineage: Bacteria > Actinomycetota > Actinomycetes > Propionibacteriales > Nocardioidaceae > Nocardioides. The sequence continues at coordinate 47,610 of CAVPLV010000001.1, forward strand.
TCGCTCGCACGTGAGTGTCGTATCGGCCCACTGCTGTTCGTAGCGTAGGTAGTGGCGGACATCGGGTCTGCCCGACGAAGGGAGCAGGGATGCCTGAGTACCTCATCTACTTCAACCAGCAGTGGGTCGGCGACCACGAGGAGGCGTGGTTCGAAAGCCGCGCCGAACCGTCCACAGCAGTCGTCCGAGACATGCAGGTCCAAGGCGTCCTGGTCTACGCCGGCGGACTGGTCGAGGAGCTCGAGGAGGCGGCAAGCGCGGACGCCACGAGTGGTGAGCTGGTCGTCACCGACGGGCCGTTCGCGGAGACCAAGGAGTGGCTCGGTGGGCTGACCATCGTGGACGTGCCCGACGACGAGTCCGCTCGCATGTGGGCGGGGAGGGTGGCCGAGGGGTGCGGTTGGCCGCAGGAGGTGCGCCGCTTCAAGGCCGGCTCGTTGCAGGCGCTCGTGCTCGGGGAGGCGACGCCCCGGCCGCAGGGTTGACGAAAGGTCCGCCCGCGCTGCCTGCTGGACCAGGCCTCATTGACGGGCCGCTCCCGGAGGCGCGGCTTCAGAGATACTCGGGACGGAGATGAGGTCACCCCGTTCGGGCGGTGCGTCTTCCTATCCGCGGTGGTCTACTCGGTAGTCGAGTGCACCATGACCCGGCGAGGTGGCCGGTCAGGAGGAGGACGGCAATGACAGCTGGAGGGACCTCTCGCCTCGACGTCATCTCGCGCACGATCCCGGGGCTCGCGATGCTTCGGTCGTACCGGCCAGCCCTGTTCGGCAAGGACCTGGTCGCCGGTCTCGTTGTCACCACGCTCCTGGTCCCACAAGGGATGGCGTACGCCGAACTAGCGGGTCTGCCGGCCATCACTGGCCTCTACACGACCATCCTCGCGCTGATCGGGTACGCCTTGTTCGGCCCGTCCCGGGTCCTCGTTCTCGGGCCGGACTCGTCTCTCGGCCCGATGATCGCCGCCACCGTTGTCCCGCTCGTAGCCGCTGACGGAAGCGCCGAGGCAGCCGTCGCCTACGCCTCCGTGCTCGCCCTCATGGTGGGTCTGATAACCGTGCTCGCCGGCGTGTTCAAACTCGGCTTCATTGCCGACCTTCTCTCGAAACCGACCCAGATCGGGTACATGAACGGCCTCGCGCTCACGATCCTCGTCAGCCAGCTACCCAAGCTGTTCGGGTTCTCCGTCGACGCGGACGGCTTGATCGGAGAGACGGTCGCCTTCATTGAGGCGGTGAGTGACGGGAAGACCGTCGCAGCGTCGCTGGCGGTCGGGGCAGGCTGCCTGGTGCTGATCGTGGCACTTCAGCGACTGTGGCCGATCTTCCCGGCCGTGCTCGCCGCCGTCGTCCTCGCGATCGCTGCCGTTGCCGTGTTCGACCTCGCGGACCGAGGTGTCGACCTGATCGGAGTGCTCCCGTCAGGGTTCCCACCACTCACGCTGCCGACGGTACCGATCGGCGACCTGGGACTCCTGTTCGCCGGTGCGCTCGGCATCTCCTTGGTCTCACTCACCGACACCATCTCGAACGCATCCGTGTTCGCCGACAAGACCGGGGAGGAGATCGACGGGAACCGCGAGATGATCGGCGTGGGCGCGGCCAGCATCGCCGCTGGGTTCTTCCAGGGGTTCCCGGTCAGCGCAAGCGGATCGCGGACCGCGGTCGCCTTCCAGAGCGGCTCGCGAACCCAGGTCACCGGCCTGGTCGGAGCGGCAGCGGTCGTCGCCCTGCTCGTCGCCGCGCCCGGACTGCTCCGCAACCTTCCGCAGCCCGCGCTCGCAGCAGTCGTCATCGCCGCATCCCTGTCCCTCGCGGACATCGCGGGACTGCGTCGGCTGCGACGCCAACGCCGCTCCGACTTCGTCCTCGCCCTCGTCGCCTTCCTCAGCGTCGCCCTTCTGGGGGTGCTGTACGGCATCGCTGTCGCTGTCGGCATGTCGATCCTCGACGTGTTCCGTCGGGTCTGGTGGCCCCACCAGGCGCTCCTCGGCCGTTCCGGCGACATGCGGGGGTACCACGACACTGCCTACCGTCAGACCAGCGAGCACCTGCCCGGCCTCGCCGTCTATCGGTTCGATGCGCCGCTGCTGTTCGCGAACGCACGCACGTTCCGCGACCAGGTGCGCCGCCTCGCAGCCATCGAACCCCGGCCCGCATGGATCATCGTCGCGGCCGAACCCATCACCGACATCGACACCACCGCAGCAGGCATGCTCGAGGACCTGGACGACGACCTCGACCAGGCCGGGACGCGACTGGTCTTCGCGGAGCTGAAGGACGCCGTACAGATCAAGGTCGCCAGCTATGGGCTCCCGACTCTGAGCGACGACCGCTTCTACCCGACCATCCGCACCGCCGTGGAGGCCTACGCGGCCGCGGACGCAGTCACCTGGGTGCCGGGGCCAAGCCCGTACCACCTGGACTGACCACCCAAACAGCAAAGTGTCGGAGTGGGCCCGAGAGCGCTTCCCACACGGCCCGCCGCACCAATCGGTGTCAGGTCGCCTGTCCCGTTCCACCGCGAACTGGCGCGAGTTCGTGCCGTTGATCTAGCCCGCGAACGTTGCGAAGGTCCAATGGTTGCCGTCAGGGTCAGCCACCGTGAAGTCGCGCGATGGATAGTCGGTCTGTTCGACGATCTCGCGCACGAGTCTCGCGTCCAACTCAATTGCGCGAGACAGCACCGCGTCCGGATCGACGGTCACGACGTGTAACGAGGCCGTCCCCGGCCGGCACGGTGTGGGGCGCTCACCAGTACTTGAGAGCAGGATCCGCCCGCCCTCGGGCCAGTCGAGCTGACAGTGGTGGATGGCATCCACACGCTCGCCGGGGATCAGCAGGTCTTCAGTGAACCCGAGGCGGAGCAGCCAACCGCGGAGGATCTGGGCGTCGTCACTGACGATGCTCGGCCATACGCTGTGCTGCAGTACGCCGCTTACCCGGACAGCCATGATCGTCAGCGTACGTCTCGCCGTCCAACAGCGCCCGCCTCTGGTCCCGACCCCACGCACGAAGAGCCCCGACCGTGTGTGCGGTCGGGGCTCTTCGCAGTGAAATCAGGAGACGCGGACGTTCTCCGCCTGCGGACCCTTGGGGCCCTGAGCGAGGTCGAACTCGACCTTCTGGTTCTCGTCGAGCGACTTGTAGCCGCCCGACTGGATCGCGGAGAAGTGAACGAACACGTCCTCGCCGCCACCATCCTGCGCGATGAAGCCGAAGCCCTTGTCCGCGTTGAACCACTTGACGGTGCCCTGAGCCATGATCTGTTCCTTTGTTCGGTACCGAGAGCAATGTGCCCTCAAGCCGCTGAAGACATCCACCTGTGCTGATGTCCAGCGAACCGAAAACCAGGAGTACGAGATACAAGCCGCGACATCGTGTGCGGCCAGGACGGGTTAACCATCCCTTCAACAGACTCAGCATAGTGCATCGGTTCGCGTTCAGGGCTTCGGCGGAGCGCGCCCCGGCATGGCTCATCAACGTCCGGGCAACCAGACCTACGTCATTCCGCCGCTCGAGCATGCCCCGATCAGGCCGGGATGGCCCACCAGGTGTCCATTCGCGCAACGCACTGGGCCTCACGTCCGTGCTCGAGGACTCGAGCCAGTCGGAAGAGATAGGCCGCGATTCCGGCGGTCCCTTGCATCCAGCCTGGGCCGGGCGGCAACAGTGGGTCGGTGTTGCGGTGCTCGATGAAACGCCAGTAGGCGTGAGGGCCGTCGTCGATGACGCGATCGACCAGGGCGTCGCCGAGGGTGATGGCAAAGGCGAGGTCGTCATCGCGGCCGTGACGTTGCCACGCATTGAGGATGACGTCGCCGGCACCCGCCGTGCCGCAGCAGCGCCCGTCGTTGTCCCAAAAGCCTGGATAGATGCGCTCGGGGATCCCCGACACCATCAGCGAGTGCAGGCAGGCCCTCTCCAGCTCCGCCGGTGTGGCTCCGCCGACAAAAGGAACGCCAGCACGTTCCAGGGCAGCGAACAGGAGTGAGGTCCCGGTCGGCCCGTGACACCAGGAGTAGGTGAAGGTGTCCAGATCGGGGAGTCCGGGTATTCGGTGAGGCAGGCGGAGGCCGCCGTCATGGGTGTCAGCCAGGCCCAACAGGTATTCAGCCCCCGAGGCTGCCGCCTCAACCATGTCGGACCGGTCCAGCGCCAACCCAGCGACTGCCAGGGAGGCGGCGATCCCCGCCTGACCGTGCGACCAATTCGGCATCTTCACGTCATCGCCAGTGAGGAAACGCAGCGGGACGAACGGCCAGTAGGCACCCTCTTCCCGTGGTTCACGCTCGGCCATCAGCAGGTCGGCGGCACGTGCGGCAAGCTCCGCCGCGCCCGCCACGTCGTGCCGATGCGCCCAGAGGGCGCCGAGCAACACGCTGGCGGTGCCCAGCGTCGCGTCGTTGCAATGTCCCCCTGAGCTCGCTCGTGGCGGCCCGATCCACGGGGCCGGCCACCCACCTGGCATGGCCAGCTCTCGCAGCCGCGCGACCGCCAGGTCGACGCCTGGAGCGTGCAGAGCCGTGAGGACGCCGATCGTGCTGGTGAGCCCGTCGAAGTAGTCGCACGCCGTCTCGCCGGGAATGCGGCTGACAAGCGTTTCGCGGATCTCATTGCCCAGGGCGAGCTCGGCCGCTGCCAACGGTCGGGTCAGCCCGATCTCCGCCATCGCGTGCGCCAACCCACCGACACCGGAGTGCATGCCGTACGGACCATCGCCCGGCTCGGTCTGATCCGGGTGCTCGGTGAGCCACACCCCTTCATCGGCCCGCCGCACTTGCGTCAGCACCCAGGCCCAGGAGCGCTCGGCGATCTCGCGGTAGGTCACTGGGTCACGCCTCACGCCATGATCGTTCCACACGTGAGGGTGTCAGGGCCCGAACACGTGTGCCCGGCCGGCGGGCTCGACGAGCACTCCGGTTCGTCCGCGGCCAGCGAGCCACTGCTGGGCGTCCGCCCCGAGGACGTACGCCGCGGTGGCGTCGATGTCGGCCCAGGTCAGGTCGTCGCACACCACGGTCACCGAGGCCCAACCGGTTGCCGGGCGACCGGTGCGAGGATCCATGATGTGGGTGCCTCGGTGCGTGTGGCCGGAGGTCGCGACGGCTCCGTCGCGGACCGGGACGACGGCCACGGTCCGGGCCGGGTCGATCGGGTCCTCGACGCCGATCCGCCAGCCCGGCGAGCCGTCGGCCCGAGTCGCGCAGACCAGGTCGCCGCCCGCAGACAGACAGACGTCGGTGTCGGCGAGGCCGTCGAAGGCCGAGAACGCGCGTTGGACGGCCCACCCCTTCACGACCCCGCTCGGGTCGAGGAGGCCCGCTGTGCCGGTGCCGACCCGCCAGACGTCAAATGCCCCGTGGGACTCGACCCGCGCGCGTTCGGCGAGGCCGAGGACCTCTCGTACCTCGGGGGGACACAGCGCGACCGTGACCGTGCCCTGTCCGAGTCGCGCGACCCAGCTGTCGTCGCGGTAGGTCGAGAACACCTCGTCGGCGCGCCGGAGGATCCGGAGGGCCTCGTGCCAGGCGTCCTCGGCGTCCTGCGATCCCGCGGTCCGGCCGCGCATCGCGAGGCTGATGGGGATGCCCATCACGTGCTCGACGCGGCGTACCGACGCGCTCGCGGTCATGACGGTCAGATCCCGGCCTGGTCGAGTGCGCTCTGGAGCGACTGGAGGTAGCCGCCGCTCGTGATGGTCGCCCCGGAGACCATGTCGATGTTGGCGCCCTGCGCGCTGATGGTCTCCTGGGTGAGGATCGGCAACGCGTAGGAGTTGATCTCCTGGTCCTTGCCGTTCCCGCTCGGGTACTGCAGGACGGTCACGTTCGAGACCTTGGACCCGGTGACCTCGAGCTGGACCTGGACCGGTCCCCAGGTCGTCTGCGCGACCTGACCGGTGACCGTGCGGGTGGTCGAGCCCGAGCCCGACGTGGAGGACCCGCTGGTCGGGTCGGTGCCGTCGCCACCGCCGCTGCCACCGGACGAGCCGCTGGTGGTCTGGGGAGCGCTGGCGCTGTAGGAGCCGGCGTTCCCCGTGCCAGCGGCCGTCGTGGCCATCATGCCCGAGGTGGAGGTGTGGTAGCCGAACAACAGCACCACCGCAGACAGGGTGCTGAGAGCCCAGAGGCTGATTCGCTTCATCGTCTCACCACGCAAACGTCTCGAGGTGGAGCCGCTCGTCCGGGAGCCCGGCGGCGGTCAGGGTCGCACAGACGAGGTCGGTCCAGGGTTCCGGGCCGCACACGTACACGTCGCGATCGGCGACATCGGGAATCCAGTGCCGCAACGCCGTGAGGTCACTGGCCGTCCCCACCATCGGCCCGAGCCACGAGTCGGGGGACCGGCGACGGCCCGGGACCCGCAGCACCTGGAGCCCCCGTCGGGCGCTGAGGTCGTCGATCTCGGCGGCGAACAGCGGAGTGTCGGTGAAGCGTTCGACGTAGATCGCGTCCCCGGGCGCGTACGCGAGTCCCTCGGCCAGGGCTCGTAGCGGCGTGCTGCCGACGCCGGCACCGATGAACGCCAACCGGGGTCGGGTCCGCGGCCGGCTGGTGAGCCTTCCGTACGGTCCTTCGACGATGACCCGGGTGCCCGGTCGGAGACCACGGGTACGCCGGCTCCCGTCGCCGACGTCCCGAACCGTGAAGCGCAGGGTCCGCCCGTCGGGAGCGGCCGACAGGGAGTACGGGTTGCCCCGCGTCCAGCCGGCTCCGGTGAGGAACCGCCACGTGAAGAACTGGCCCGCCTCGGCGCTCAGCGCGTCCAGCCGGCGGCCGGTCACGACGACGGTGCGCACGCCGGCGCCCTCGTCGACGACCGCAGCGACCCGGAGCCGGTGCCGCAGGTTGACCGTCAGGGGCACGCCGAGTCGCCACAGCAGGACGGCTGCCGCGGTCAACGCCCACGCCGACCACCAGAAAATTGTCTTGGCGGGGGAGTCGGTGAACTGCTGTCCCGTCCAGAGCTGGTGCGGAAGCGCGAGCCCCACCCCGAGATAGGCGTAGAGGTGCATCAGGTGCCACGACTCGTAGCGGAGCCTGCGCCGGGCTGCCTTCACGCTGGTCACGACCACCATCACCAGGCACGCCGTCCCGGCGGCGGCCAGCAGCATGCCCGGGTAGTCGATCGTCAGGTGCCACAGGGTTGCGGGGAGCGCGGTCACCTGCATCGCGCCGTACCCGAGGGTGATGGTGACGATGTGGAGGAGCATCAGATCGAACGACGTGAAGCCGACAAGTCGGTGGACGCGTGCCAGGTGATCTTGCCCGAACGCCCGCTCGAGGACCGGGACGCGTGCCATCAGCACGACCTGCGCCAGCAGGAGCACGGAGGCGACCAGACCGCTGATACGTCCCACCGACGTCATTGCGTCCGTCAGGTGCGCCAGATCCTGGAGGCCGTTGTCGGCGACCCACCAGTACGTGACCAGCAGCAGGCTCAGCCACAGCGCCGACCCTGCTGTCGTCCGCACGGCCGCGTCGAACCGGACACGAGCCCCCAGCGCCCGCTCGGGGCGTCGCGTGACAGCCTGGCTGACCGGGGTCGTGGTCATGTTCGCACCTTCGATCTCATGGGTCCTCCCGCTGCGTCCTTGTGGATCAGCATGGGCCCCCGAGGTAGCAAGGTGTTGTGTCTTTCCTGTGGGATCCCTGTGAGTGGTTCCCACGTACGACCAGGGTGCGGCGACGTGCGTGCCACGTACCTGATCGAGCAGGACGGACGGTCGCCCGCGGGGCCTTACCTGGTGGATGCGGACGCCGCCTGGTCGCCCCAGACAGCCCGTGCGCCGGAGTCACCGACCCGGTACACCTGGACGCCGGCCGCGAGCGAGGCGATGACCGCGAGCGCTGCGACGACGGTGACGGCCGCGCTGGACCCAGCGCTCGACGCCACTTCACCCTCGCCCGGGTCGCGCGTCGTGGTGCCACGACGGTCGAGGTACACGAGAGCAGCGACCAGGAGGAGGAGAGGCACAGCGAACCAGATCAGCTGGTCGCCGAGCTGGGCGTGCTCGCCGGGGTCGCCGACGTGCTTCTCGAGCGCCTCGCCGCTGGACGTCGCCACCGGGATCAGGGCCGTGGCGACCGCGGCGGTCGTGACGACGAGGACGCCGTACCTCGAGCGCCATCCGGGCCTCACGGCGATGGCGATGGTGCCAAGGATCGCCAGGGGAAGGAGCACCACGACGCCGTGGACCACAAGCGGGTGGACCGGCAGGCCGTTGACGACGTCGAACATGGGTGGTCCTCCTAGAGTGGGTGCCAGGAGTTTGGGGGCCGCTACCTGCTTGAAACCTGACTACGAGACTTCTGCTGACGACGACACGGCAGGCAACCCTGCTGCGTGTCGAGTCGCACCGTCATCGAGATCCGGTGCGGACGAGCTCGTAGTCCGCGAGGTCGATGCGAGCTGCCTGGCGGCGGTACCGGTAGGGGCTTGTCGGCCAGTTGTGGGTGTTGTTGCCGTGCTCGTCCAGGTACCAGCTGGTGCAACCGGTGGCCCACACCCCGCGCCCCTGGCGGGTGCGGATCATGTCGGAGAACGCCCGCTGAGCCTCGGGGCGTACCTCGAGCGCGGTGCCTGGCTCCCGGTCCAGCACGGCGAGCGCGCTGACGACGTGATCAGCCTGGGCTTCGAGCATGTAGATGATGGAGCCCGACCCGAGGTTGGTGTTCGGGCCGTAGATCAGGAACAGGTTCGGGAAGCCGGCCACCGAGATCCCCAGGTGGGCGCTCACGCCGTCCGCGTCCCAGGTCTGCTGGAGGGTGCCGCCGCTCCGTCCGATGATGTCCAGACCTTGCGCGAAGGTGTCGGTCTCGAAGCCGGTCGCGAAGATGATGACGTCCGCACCATGCTCCCGCTCGCCGTCCGGGGTGCTGGTCACCACACCGTCTGCGGTGACTCGGACGATCGGTGCGGTGGACAGGTCGACATCCGGGCGGTCGAAGCACTGGTGGAAGTCACTCGAGATGAGCAGCCGCTTGCAGCCGGGCTGATCCCGTGGGGTCAGCGCATCGCGCACCTGCGGGTCCCGGACTGCGCCGGCGAGAGCGCGTCGGTGATAGCTCGTGAGCGGGTTCAGCAGAGCCGGCCACCGCCAGAAGCCGAGCCCGAGAGCCTCGAACGCAGCGGAGATCGCGCCGCGTGCCGTGCGTGGCAGCAGCGGAAACCGGTCGTAGAGGCGTCGGAGACGCTTCCCGTACACACTGTCCGGCTTGGGCAGGACGTAGTGCGCGGAGCGTTGGAACACCGTCACCTGGGCAGCACCGTCGACGATCTCGGGCAGCACCTGTACGGCGCTGGCGCCGGTGCCGATGACCGCTACGCGCTGGCCCTCCAGCGAGATGTCGTGCTGCCAGCGGGCGGTGTGGAAGGCGGGGCCCGCGAAGGTCTGCAAGCCGGGGAGGTGGGGCACCTTGGGCACGCGGAGCTGTCCGGTCGCCACGACCAGCACGGTCGCCAGGACGGCGTCGCCGCCGGCCAGGGTCAGCCGCCACCTCGAGTCCTCCCAGACCGCGCTCTCGACCTTCACTCCCACCTCGACCCGGTCGGCGATGCCGCCCTCGTCGACGCATCTGCTCAGGTACTGCGCGATCTCGGGACCGGGTGCAAACCGGCGGGACCAGTCGCCGGGTGCGAAGGAGTAGCTGTAGACGTGCGACGGGGCGTCGCAGGCGGCACCCGGGTAGGTGTTCGCGTGCCACGTACCCCCGACACCGTCCGCCTCGTCGAGCACGAGGAAGTCCTGCTGCCCGTCGCGCGCGAGCTTGAGGGCGACGCACACACCGCCGAAGCCGGCGCCGATGATGGCCGTCTTCACCGTGCGTTCGCTTCGACTCGACATGCGCTCGACTTTCGGACAGGACTCGTTGACGTTGCGGAGAACGACGTCACCTTATGGGCCCAGGTCACGGGTTGGTTGGGTATCTGTGACGACCTGCTGGCGCCCGGGGATGGTGCGGGATTCCTGGTAGGTCGGGATGACGATCAGGTCCATGCATGGACTGTGGGCCGGTGAACTGTCAGGAACCTGACTTTGCGACACCCGAGGCGTTGATCAGCTCGAAGATGTGCCAGTCTCCGTCGGCGGTCGCCTCGGCGTAGCGCCGGTCGAGCTCGGCCTGGGCACTGCTCGAGTCGACGCCCCAGGTCGCCAGCGAGGCGCCGTCCACCACGACCCAGCGCGGGGCATCCTGGCCGGCGAGGACGCCGGTCAGATCGTGCAGATGTGGATCGCGGACCCGGACCGAAAGGCTCCACAGGTGCTCGTACGGCGAGGTGAGCCCGGCGTCGCGAACGATGTTGGGGTGGCCGAACGCGACGACGACGGTGTCGGTCGGTCGCCCGTGATCGCGCAGGTACGCCGAAACCGCCTGGTCGGCACCCGGACCCGGGGGAGCGGCCGCAAAGGCGGCCAGTGCGACCGCTGTGCTGATCGCGGCAGCAACCAAGCCCCAGCGGACGGCCTGTGCCGGACGGATCGCCGCCGTCAGCAGCACGAGCCCCGGAACCACCGCCAGCAGGTAGTGCAGCCAATAGCTCCCACCCAGGGCCGCGCCGACGACCTCCCACGCCAGGAGTGCCAGAGCGGCCCAACGCAGGTCAGGTCCGGACTCGGCCTTGCCGAACTCGACGAGAACCGCCGCGACGACCACCGGCGCACCGCTGAGGACGAGGGCGATGAGGATCGTGTGGAAGCGGTCGGGGGTCGCCGCGTTGGCCGATGAGTGGATGACGGCAGCGGCCTGAGCGCGGAAGGTCACCAGCGCGTCCCAGAGTGACATCGGGCCGGTGCCCCGCGCAGTCGAGACAAGGAGAGCACCCACCAGAGTGCCCACCGCTCCGATGCTGAACGCCACGCTACGACGTACTGCGGAGCGCCATTGGTGCCCGAGTGCGAGAGTGACGAGCAGGACTGCGGCGACCACGAATACGTCTACGACGTTCTGCTTGACCAGCACGGCGGACGTCGCCAGGGCGCCTGCAGCCAGGCTCCCGACGTACGCCGCTCGCTGTGTCTCGGCGCGCAGGGACTGCACCAGCACCAGCAGGCCGCCGATCACGAACGGCACCGCCAACAGCTCTCCGTCCACCTCCATCGCGTCGAAGAGCGGGGTGGACAGGAAGACCGCTGCGGCTGCCGCCGGCAGCCATCCGCCCAGCCGCGCCGCAAGCAGCACCGAGGCCACCACCGCGAGCACGCCCAGGAGCCGCAGGGCGGCCGCGCCGCCGAGCATGCCGGCGAGACCGAACATTCCCATCAGCAGCGGCGGCCGATCGACGAAGTAGTCCCCATAGATCGACGTGCCGGGCGACCAGTGCGACGCGACCAGCAGGTAGCCGCCCTCGTCCGGCGACACCGGCAGCAGCAGGAACGGAAGCCGGACCAGTCCGGCGATCAGAGCGAGGAGCCCGGGCGCCAGCAGCGCTGCTCTCCGGTCCGGGAGCGCGTCGTCGCGGGTGATGACGCGGTCGAGGACGGTCACCACGACACGGTCGCCCCACGTACCTGCCACCGACCTGACTGTCAGATCGGGGTCTCCACGATGTCTCGGCTGTCAGGTACTTTGCAGGTTCCGCGGCAGACGATGGGCACCCGCCCGGCGGCCGGTCGTGCGCAGACTGGGAGGACCCGGACCCATGGCCATGATCGGGCTCTGCGAGGACGATCCGGCGATCCGGCGGATCGTGCTCGCCGCGCTTCAGCACGCCGGCCACACGGCGATCGCTGCCCACGACGGAGGCGAGGCGCTCAGCCTCTTCAGCACCAACGACGCGATCGACGTCATCGTGCTCGACATCGGACTTCCCGATGCCGACGGCCGGGACGTTTGCCTGGCCCTGCGCTCGGCCGGTCAGTCGGCTCCGGTGATCTTCCTGACCGCGCTCGGCTCCGTGCACGAGCGGCTCGCCGGCTTCAGCGCCGGCGCGGACGACTATCTGCCCAAGCCCTTCGACGTGAAGGAGCTGATCGCCCGTGTCGAGGCGCTGGCCAAACGTGGACGGCTCGTCGTCGCCGAGGCGCCCGAGGACCTGGTGCTCGACCCGGCCCGGCACGCGCTCGTTTGCGACGATCGCGAGGTGTTGCTGACCCCGACCGAGTTCAGGATGCTCGCGGCGATCACCTCCCGCCCCGGCGAGGTCGTGCGCCGCCGGGCGGTGGTGGCGGCCGCCTGGCCCGACGGTGCGGTGGTCAGCGAGAACACCGTGGACTCCTACGTGCGGCGGATCCGCGCCAAGCTCGCCGAGGTGGACTCACCGGTGCGGCTCCACACCGTCCGGGGCGTCGGGTTCACGGTCAGGTGAGCGAGTACCCCTGGGGCCGGACCCAGCCGGCCTTCCTCCAGGGATGGCTGCGTCGCTGGGCACCCCGGTCCTTCCGCGGCCAGATCGTGGTGTCCACCATCCTGCTGATGACCGCGGTCATGCTGTGCGTCGGCGTCGGGGTCCAGGCGCTGCTCGCCTACACCGCGCAGCGCGACATCGATCGCGTCCTCGAGGACCGTGCAGACGCGGTGATCTCCGTCCTCGACGCCAACTCCGAGTCCGGCAAGGCCCAGGTCGCCGTCCCCGAGGATCTGCTCGACCCCGGCGTTCGGGTGTACGACGACCAGGGTCACCTCGTGGCCGGGACCATCGAGCACGACGCTCGCGACAAGGCCGACGACCTTGCGACCATGACTGCCGCGGGCAACGCCGATGCCGGCGACGAGCTGCGGTTGCGCGGCGTGCCGTTCACCACCCATGCAGGTCAGTCCGGTGTCGTGGTCGTGAGCCAGGAGACCACGCCGTACGAGCGATCCGAGATGTACGCCCTGATCGCCACCCTGGGCATCGGCCTGCTCGTCATCGGTATCTCGGCGGCGATCGCCAGCCGGGTCACCACCCAGGCGCTAGCCCCGGTCGCGCAGATGGCCAAGCGCGCGACGGACTGGAGCGAGCACGACCTCACTCACCGATTCGAGCTCGACGGGCCGGACAACGAGCTCGCCCAGCTCGGCGACACGCTCGACGGGCTGCTCGACCGAGTGACGATGGCGATCCGGTCCGAGCAGCGCCTCACCTCCGAGCTGGCTCACGAGCTGAGGACGCCTCTCACCGCGATCCAGGGCAGCGCGGACCTCGCGTTGCTGCGCGGCGTCGACGACGACGCGGCGCGTGCCGAGCTCGAACAGATCGCGACGTCGGCGCGCGCCATGTCGATCGTCATCACGACTCTCGTCGACGTCGCCCGCGATCACGGGTCCGGAGCCGCTTCGACGTCGGTCGTCGCGGACGTCGTGGCCGAGATCCGGACGATGGTGCCACCGGAGCTCACCTTCATCGATGCCACGACCGATTCGGCGGCCCGGGTGGCCGGGCCGCGAGATCTGGTGCTGCGCGCCCTCGCGCCCATCGTCGACAACGCGGTCGTCCATGCCCGGACGACGGTCACACTCACCGCCGTGGACACAGCGCGCACGGTCGAGATCTCCGTCCGAGACGACGGCCCCGGCGTCGAGCCGGGGGAGCGGGACACGCTGTTCGACGTCGGTGCGTCCTCACGTGGCGGCACCGGCCTCGGGCTCGGCATCGCTCAGCGGGTCGCCCGGTCGATGGGCGGCTCCGTGCACGTCGGTGAGGAGAGACCCGGGGCGACCTTCCGCATCACCTTGCCGCGCGCTTGAGGGACGCCTCTCAGCCCGGGATCTTCGGCAGCAGCAGCCGAAGGTGGGCGCCGCCTGGGGACGGGACCAGCTCCAGGCTGCCGCTGTTGCGCTCGGCCAGTCCCCGGGCGATCGCCAGGCCGAGCCCACTCCCGGATCCGCGCGGCCGCGCGGTCTCTGCTCGGTAGAAGCGGTCGAAGACGCGGTCCTGCTGCTCGACCGGGATGCCCGGTCCGTCGTCGACCACGTCGAGCCTGGCGTGCTCGCCGTCGACGTGCACGACCAGGGTGACCGACGAGGTGGCGTGCGTCGTCGCGTTCTCCAGGAGGTTGCGCACGATCCGTCGTACGTCGTCGGTGTCGGCGTGGATGGGCGCAGCTGAGACCAGTCCGGTGCGAATCTCGACCTCCCCGCTCGCCCTCGCGCGGATCGCCTCCTCGAGCACGATGGCATCGAGGTCGAGTGGCGCGAACCGGGCAGCTGCACCCGCGTCCAGTGAGGCCAGCGCAAGCAGGTCACGCACCAGGCGTTCCATGTCGATGGTCGGCCCGAGGACGTCGGTGCGCAACCGCGCGATGTCGACCTCGCCTGGCTGCGCGAGCGCGAGCTCCAGCGCGACCCGCTGCGCGGCCAGCGGACTCTGCAGGTCGTGGGAGACGTCTGCCACGAAGTCCCGCTGCTGCTGCGCGGCGGCATCCAGCCGGCTGAGCATCGCATTCATGGTCGCTGCGAGGCGACCGACCTCGTCATCGACGCCGTCCCCGGCTACTCGTGTGTCGAGGCTCTCCGCCGAGATTCGGTCCACCTCGGCGCGGATCCGGTCCAGGCGTCCCAAGGCCCGTCCGAGGAGCAGCCAGATCACGATCCCCAGTGCCAGCACCACCAGCGGAGTGCCGAGCCACAACGCTCGGCGGAGGGTCGCGGACGCCTCGTCGACGGACTCGAGGCTGCTGCCGACGTGGACGGTCACCTCGCCGTCGGGACCGGGTCCGGCGGCGGACCAGACCCGGTAGGTCTCAGTCTCCTGATCGTCGGGTGCGTCGAAGGTCCGCACCTTGGACGACGTGCTGACGGGCTGGTCGGCGACGGCACCCCGACCCGCGAGGTTCGGAGTGGCGGCCAGCACCTCGCCCGTCGGGCCGACCACCTGAGCCATCCCGTCGTCGTCGACGTTGCGGAGCACCCTGGGAAGGTTGCCGGTGTGCGCCTGGTCGAGCAGGTCGGCCAACCGGGTCCGGGACACCTGGTCCGACGAGTCGGTGAGACGGCTCTCGAGGGTCGTGAGCAGCAGGAAGCAGCCGATGCCGAGCACGGCCGCGACGAGGATGGTGCCGACCAGGGTGGCGCGTGCGCGCAGGCTCAGTCGTCGGGTCACGGCTCGTCTCCGTCAGACAGCCGGTAGCCGACGAGCCGCACTGTTTGGAGAGTCCGACGGCCGAACGGATCGTCGACGCGCTGGCGCAGCTGGCGCACGTAGACCTCGACGATGTTCGGGTGGCCGTCGTAGGCGAAGTCCCACACGTGCTCGAGGATGGTGGACTTCGACACCACCTCGCCAGATCTACGCATCAGGAACTCGAGGAGTGCGAACTGGCGCGGTGTCAGGGCGATCTCGGTCTCACCCCGCCAGACCCGGTGGGTGGCGGGGTCGAGGCGGAGGTCGCCCACCTCGAGGACCGTCGGACGCTCGCGGGTGCCACGACGGACCAACGCCCGCAGCCGTGCGGTGAGGACCATGAACGAGAAGGGCTTCGCGAGGAAATCGTCGGCGCCGGCGTCGAGGGCCCGACTCTCCTGCTCGGGACCGGAGCGGGCCGTCAGCATCAGGATGGGAGTCCAGTCCCCGGCTTCGCGACGATGCGCGCAGAGGGCATCGCCGCCGAGGCGGGGCAGCATCACGTCGATCACCATCGCGTCGTACGCGTTCTCCTGGGCGAGCCACTCGCCCTCAGCACCGTCCAGGGCGACGTCGACGGCGTACCCCTCGGCCTCGAGCCCGCGGCGTAGGCTGGCCGCGAGCTGCTTGTCGTCCTCGACCACCAGGATCCGCACGTACCCCAGCCTCGCACCACGGTGCTGAAGGTGCGCTGAAGGTCCGCTGAACCAAGGCCCGCTCGGTCTTCAGGCTGGCTTCAGCGGCCGAGGTGCAGGGTGGTGGACACGACCAACGAGAGGAGTTCAGATGCGCAAGCGAGGTGTGATCGCAGCGGCGGGTGTCGCGATCGTCGGCGCTATCGGGGCTGGAGGTGTCGCCGTTGCCACCAGCGGTGACGACGGCCCCGCGAGCCATGAGTACACGCAGGAGCAGGCAGACGCAGCCACCGAGGCGGCACTCGCCGCCACGGGTGGTGGGACGGCCAACAGTGTCGAGTCCGACACCGAGAACGGCGCGACGTACGAGGTCGAGGTCACCAAGACCGACGGCACCACGGTGGACGTCCGGCTCGATGACAGCTACCAGGTCGTCGTGATCGAGGGTGACTCCGAGTAAGCCGGCACACGGATGGGCCAAGAGCGCGGGACGCACAGGAACTCTGCAGGTTCGATGACGTGATGATGGTCGCCTTCCGAGACGAAGGTAGGCGCCAGCGGTGGAACCCGTGCTCGTGGCATACGCGCTCCGGTCCACGACGAGGCAGATGGCATCGATGAGTTCCTCCGCCGTCTGGAGTGCGGTGTGATCAGGTCGGGTGCAGGTTCGGTGTAGCACCGTCGCCGTATGTCGAGGGTGACGTCGGTGGTCCTGGCGAGTGTGCTCGCCGCTGCATCTGTGCTGCGGTCTCATCTGCTGCCCTTGGCTCTTCTCGTGGTGATGGGCGCGCTGGCCGGGCTTCTGGTCGCCACGCAGATGGACGATTCTCGGGACCTGCTGCGCATGCCGGTCATGGGGGCGGTGACGGTCCTGATGCTCGTGGGGGTCGGCCAGCTCGGGGTGCTGGGGATACCCCTCGGTGCCGCACTGCTCATCGCAGCGACTGCAACGGCCATGTCGCCGTCGCGCCCAGCTGCCTCAGGGCGTCCCGTCCGAGGGGCTCCGCGGTGATGGACGCTCCCCGTTGCACATGGCACGTGTCACATCTGGGCACCGGGCAGGTGTCGCATTCTGGGTCAGGTCCGTGACCACCACGCGATGTCTCCTAGAAGGTGGCTCGACATGATCGAAGCACGCACGCTGACCAAGCGGTACGACGACAAGGTCGCGGTCGATGACCTGACCTTCACGATCAGGCCGGGGATTGTCACCGGATTCCTCGGCCCGAACGGAGCCGGCAAGTCCACCACGATGCGGATGATGGTCGGACTTGATCGACCCACGTCCGGGACGGTCTTGGTCAACGGCAAGAAGTACGCCGATCACGCGGCACCGCTCAACGAGGTCGGCGCGCTGCTCGAGGCCCGAGCGATCCATCCGGGGAGGAGCGCTCGCAATCACCTGCTGTCCCTGGCGCTGACGAGCGGGATCAAGCGCACCCGCGTGGACCAGGTCCTCGACATGGTGGGACTCACCGACGTCGCCGACAAGCGAGTCGGTGGGTTCTCCCTGGGCATGGGCCAACGTCTCGGCGTCGCCGCAGCGCTCCTCGGCGACCCCCACACGCTCATCCTCGACGAGCCCGTCAACGGCCTGGACCTCGACGGCATCCGATGGATCAGAGCACTCCTCACCCGCCTGGCCGGCGAGGGTCGGACTGTGTTCCTGTCGTCGCACCTCATGAGTGAGATGGCCGTGACCGCCGAGCACGTGATCGTGATCGGCAAGGGGCACCTGCTGCGTGACCAGCCGATGGCCGACTTCATCCGTGAGGCAGCCGTGGAGTCGATCCGCGTCGTCAGCCCGGACGGCGAACGGCTCGCTGAGCTGCTGAGGAGCGCTGGTGCGACCGTCACCGTGAACAGCGCCGAACTCGGTGTCGCTGCAGCGTCCGGCGGACGGATCGCCGGACCCGTGGAGCCGCTGACCGTGGCCGGTGCCACCAGCCGCGAGGTGGGAACACTTGCTGCCGAGGCCGGCATCACGTTGTGGGAGCTGGCCCCTCGAGCAGGATCCCTCGAGGACGCCTACCTCGCCCTGACCCGCGACTCCCTGGACTACCAGGACACCGACGGGCGCCCCACGACCGAGGAGATCGCGTCATGACAGCCGCCAGTATCGACGAACCGGCCACCCTTGCCGTCACGGAGCCCGTAGCGGGCCGGGTCGACGGCCCGGTCACCCTGCGCGGCGTCATCGCCTCGGAGTGGCTGAAGTTCCGCAGCCTTCGCTCGACCCTGCTGGTCCTCGCCGCAGCGGTCGCGGCAATGGTGGTCTTCGGCGGTGTCATCGCGTTCAACACGCGCAACCCGGCGGGCCTGGATCCCGAGGACGTCGTCGCGTCCGGCCCGCTCCAGGGCTACTACCTCGGCCAGCTGCTGATGGCCGCACTCGGCGTGCTCGTGGTCAGTGGTGAGTACAGCTCCGGCATGATCCGTGCGACCTTCGCCGCGGTGCCGAAGCGGATTCCGGTCCTCATCGCCAAGACGGTCGTCTTCACGCTCGTGGTCGGCATCTCGATGGTCGCCGCCTCCGTGGCAGCGTTCCTCGTCGCACAGGCTGTGTTGTCCGGACATCGGCCGACGTACAGCCTCAGCGACGGCAGCACTCTCCGCGTGGTCGTCGGCACCGGCGTCTACCTGACGCTTGTCGGCCTCATCGGGAGCGTCCTGGCGTGGATCGTCCGCAGCACTCCGGGTGCGCTGGTCGCCACGTTCGCTGTGGTCCTGGTCCTGCCGATCCTGCTGGAGCTCGTCTTCCCGAGCTGGGGCACCTACATCGCGGCCTACCTCCCGACCGGTGCGGGTCAGAGCTTCTCCACCAACCTCCCGGTGCCTCATGCGCTCTCTCCCTGGACCGGAATGACAGTGATGGCCGCTTGGGTCGTCGCCGGCATGGTCGGTGCAGCTCTGGCCCTACGTCGTAGGGATGCGTGACGAAGGCGAGGATGTCGCGGCCCGGATGGCGACGTCGCGAGAGGGTGCAAGGGTGGTTGCTGTGAAGCGCCATGGGCTCGCAGTCCTGGTTGGCGTCGTCCTGGTGGGTTGCGCGTCGACCGGCGCCGACGAGTCGCCGTCGAGCACGGCACGACCGAGCACGACGCGCAGTGGCACGACGTCGCCTTCCAAGTCGGCGGCCGACAGCGAAGGCGCGAAGGTGACCAAGGTCCTCGTCTTCGTGGTCGAGAACCACTCGCTCGACCAGATGAGTCACGACATGCCCTACACGTTCGGGTTGGCGCAGAAGTACGCCTACGCGACGGCCTTCACGGCACTGACCCATCCGTCGCTGCCCAACTACCTGGCCCTGGCCGGCGGAGACATGTTCGGCGTCACCAACGACGACCCGCCCTTGAGTCACACGGTCAGCGGACAGTCCGTCTTCGGCCAGGCGCTCGCGCTCGGGAAGTCGGCCAGGCTCTACGCCGAAGGCATGCCCGGCACCTGCGCCCTCGAGAACGGCGGTGACCGGTACGCGGTGAAACACAATCCGTGGGCCTACTTCGTCGATGAGCGCGACCTGTGCCAGGCCGATGACGTGCCGCTGGACGGCTTCGCCTCGGACGCCTCCTCCGGCGACCTGCCGAACGTCGGGATGGTGGTACCGAATCTGTGTCATGACGCCCACGACTCCGACTGTGATCTGGGTGTTGCTGACGACTGGATGCGGACCTACGTCGGAGAGGCGCTGGCGGGCCCGGACTTCGCATCCGGTCAGCTCGCCGTGATCGTCACCGCCGACGAGGACGACCGGTCCCAGGACAACACCATCCTCACCACGGTCTTCCACCCGAGCCAGCACGGCAACCTGGTCGACACCCCGTTGACGACGTACAGCCTCACCCGACTCTACGAACAGGTCCTGGGGGCCGACTTCCTCGGGAACGCCGCAACGGCTCCGGACCTGGCAGCGGCCTTCGGCCTCGACGTCGCAGGCTGAGCGGCGGAAGGTCACCACCGGATTGGGAGGTAGACGGTTGCCGTGAACGCTGCTGGGTGGTCGCAGGGGATGGGGACTCGCTGGCCGTTGCTGGTGTGGGTCTGCGCGTAGCAGAGTCTGAGCTCCCCTCCCACGTTCTGGATGAGCGCTGCGACGAGGGACAGGCCGAGGCCGGCTCCCGGTCGTGACCGGGCGACGTCGGCGCGGGTGAACCGCTCGGTCGCTCGGTCAAGCAGCTCGGGGGGCATGCCTGGCCCGTCATCGGTGACCTCGACGATCACCCATCCCTGGTCGGTGTCGCCGACGGATCGGATGCGTACGTCGATCGGCGGCGCCCCGTGGACGGACGCGTTGTTCACGAGGTTGGTCAGGACGCGTTCGAGGGCGCGCGGGTCGATCGCTGCGGAGACGCCGCCCGCGGCAACGTCGAGGGTGAGCTGGCCGATGCTCTCGGGATGTGCGAGTCGATGGCGCTCGATGACGACCGCGGCGACCTCGTTGGCATCGGCCTGGCCGGCTGGGACGCCGTCGACGGCACCGAGGGTGAGCAGCTGGTCGGCGAGCTCGGTGAGTCGGGCGACGTCGACGGCGAGCTCGTCGAGGACGGTCTGGTGCTCCTCGACCGTGCGGTGACGGCGCTGGGCGAGCTGGATGCGGCTCTTGAGGACGGTGAGAGGCGTACGGAGCTCGTGACTGGCTTCGTTGACGAATCGACGCTCGCGGTCGAGGGATCGCTCGAGGGCGGCGAGCATGTCGTTGAGGGTGTGCCCGAGGCGAGTGACCTCGTCGTCGCGGCCTGGGGGCACGTCGAGGCGCAGGCCGTTCGCGCCGTCGGCGATCTCGGCGGCGCGCCGTCGGTAGCGCTCGACGGGGCGAAGCGCAGCCCGGGCCAGGAGGTCGCCGACGACGGCGGCGACCGCGAGCGCACCGAGGCCCGCGAGGCTGAGCTGGAGCAGGAGCTCGCGGAGTGCCTCGTCGCGGTGGTCGCGCCGCACTCCGACGACCAGGTAGTGGCCGGTCGGCTCGTCGAGCGCGGTGACCTGGACCCGGTAGGGCTTCTCGGCGACCGGGAGCAGCTTGCCGATGTCCTGGGTGAGTACACCGGTGCCGACCTCGTCGAGCGAGGAGGCGGGAACGAGCGGTGCGGTGGGAGCCGTGCCACCGGAGTCGACGACGTGTCCGGTGTCGTCGAGTACCTGCCAGCCGGCACCGGTCGCGTCCGCGGCCTCGGGGGAGGTGACACGTCCCGTCGGACCGATCAGGGGTGTGATGACGGCGGTGGCCTGGTTGAGCTCGGTGTCGAGTCCGCGGTCGAGGGCGTACTCGACGCGCCAGTAGACGAATGCGCCGGCCGCGGTGAGCAGGACGAGCATGGCGACGACGAACCCGGAGACCAGGCGGACTCGCAGCGGTAGCCGGCTCACGGGTCGACCCGGTAGCCCGCGCCGCGGACGGTGGTGATGGTGCTGGTCCCGAACGGGCGGTCGATCTTGGCGCGGATGGCGGCGAGATGGACGTCGATGACGTTGCTGCGCAGGTCGGTCTCGCCATCCCAGACCTCGTCCAGGATGGTGAAGCGCGACACGACCTGGCCGGCTCGGGAGACGAGCAGGTGGAGCACGTCGAACTCTCGGGCCGAGAGATCGATGGGCGTGCCGGAGCGGGAGACGGTGCGGGCGGCCGGATCGACGACCAGGTCGCCGAGTTCGACCAATGCCTGTTCGGCATAGGTCGAACGGCGCACGAGTGCCCGGAGCCGGGCCAGCAGCTCGTCGAGGTCGAACGGCTTCGACAGGTAGTCGTCAGCGCCTGCGTCCAGGCCGTCGATCCGGTCACGAACGTCACCGCGGGCGGTCAGCATCAGCACCGGCGTGGTCAGTCCGAGAGCTCGCAGGCGCCGGCACACGGTGACGCCGTCCAGCTCCGGGAGCACCCAGTCGAGGAGCAGGACGTCGTACGGGACGCCGTCGGGCAGCGCGCGGCCGTAGGCGGACCGTCCGTCGTGGACGATCTCGACGTCCCACCCGGCCTCGGTCAGGGACTGCTCGAGGAGGTCGGCGAGGCGTCGGTCGTCCTCGGCCACCAGGATCCGCACCATCGCCCCTCTCGTGCCGACCGATGTCGACGAGCCCAGCCTGCACCCTCAGGACCGGGTTCATCGTCCCTTCATGTTCCAACTCCTACGGTGCGGTCATGAGCGATGTACTCGCAGTTGAGGCAACAGATGTCACGAAGACCTTCGGGTCCATCCGAGCGGTCGACGACATCACGATCCGTGTCGCCGCCGGTGAGGTGTACGGCGTGCTGGGTCCGAACGGAGCGGGCAAGACCACCTTCCTGCGGATGCTGTTCGGGCTCATCCGGCCCGACACCGGAGCGATCAAGGTGCAGGGCAAGACCTGGGAGCAGGACGGTGTCGGGGTGCTGGACGGCGTCGGAGGCTTCATCGAGAGCCCGCGGTTCTACCCCTACCTGACCGGCCGGCAGAACCTCGAGGGCCTCGTGCTCCTCGACGGCGGCGCCCGGCCGGGCCTGCTGGAGGAGCTGCTCGAGCTGGTCGAGATGGCAGACCGGGCCGACCAGAAGGTCGGCGGCTACTCCTACGGCATGAGGCAGCGTCTCGGCGTCGCGGCAAGCCTGCTGCGCGAGCCCCGGCTGCTGGTCCTGGACGAACCCGCGAACGGCCTGGATCCGGCCGGCATCCGAGACATGCGAGCGCTGGTGAAGCGTCTCGCCGGCAGCGGTCTGACCGTGCTCCTGAGCTCTCACGACATGGACGAGGTCGAGGAGATCTGCGACAACGTCACCATCATGAAGCGCGGCACGGTCGCGTTCCACGGCACGATCGCGAAGCTGCGCACGATGGCCCCGGATCCCGGGCACCTGCTCGCCACCACCGACGACACTCGCGCGCTCGCCCTGGCCGAGCAGCACCCCACCCTGAGAGTCGTCCGCGACGCCGAGGCGGCCCTCGTCGTGACCGGTTCGAAACCGGATGTCTCGGCGTACGTGGCGGCGCTCGTGCGCGCCGGCATCGACCTGCTCGCATTCAACCAGACCCACACACCGCTGGAGGCGCTGTTCTTCATGCTCACCGACGACGCCGAGCCGACCAGGGCAGCCCGGTGAGCGCCACGACCGTAGCCCCCGCGGGAACGACGGTGGGCACCCGGAAGCGTCCCTCCCTGGGGGCGCCGCTGCGCTGGGAGATCCGCAAGCTCCGGGCTCAGTACCGCGCCAAGGCGGTCCTCGTCGGCGCCTTGGTGCTCCCGGTCATCGTGGTAGTGGTCATCCACGGCCAGTCACGACCGCCGAAGGACACGCTCTTCGGGCGGTTCGCCACCGTCAACGGGTTCGCCCTCGCGCTGCTCGTCCTCGGGTTCGCCGCCCAGTGGGTGTTGCCGTTGCTCACGGCAGTCGTCGCGGGCGACATCTTCGCCAGCGAGGACCAGCACGGCACGTGGAAGACGGTCCTGACCCGATCCACCAGCCGCGCGCAGCTGTTCTGGGCGAAGACGCTCACCGCAGCCGGGTTCGCCGGCCTCACCCTCGCTGTCCTCGCGACCTCGACCATCGTCTCGAGCGTTCTCATCGTCGGCCACCAGCCGCTGATCGGGCTCTCCGGACAGACCATCCCCGCCGCCGACGCAGTCCGTCTGGTTGCGATGGCCTGGGCGACGATGCTGCCGCCGATGCTCGGCTTCACCTGCCTGGCCATCCTGCTCTCCGTCTGGTCCCGCAACCCGGCGGTCGGCATCGCTGCTCCTGTGGTCATCGGCATGGTGATGCAGCTCGTCGGCGCCCTCGGCGGAGTCGAAGCCATCCGGCCGTTCCTGCTCACGACCCCGTTCGAGGCGTGGCACGGGCTGCTCGCCGCCCCGCGCTTCACCGGGCCACTGGCAGACGGACTGCTCACCAGCGCCGTCTGGTGCGCCCTGTCCCTTGGAGCAGCATTCGTCCTGCTCCGCCGACGCGACATCACCGGAGGCTGATCTTCATGCGCCGCACCATCCTCGTCATCCTCGCCGCGCTCGTCGCGGTCGTCGCTCTGGGCTCGGCGGTCATCGCCACCAGCGGCGACAGCAGCAACGTCACCAGACCCCGCCTCGAGCGGTCACTGACCACCACGTTCTCCAACGTGTACGTCAAGCAGGCCGCACTCGAGGGTCGCACCGTCACGCCCGCATCACTGCACGCCAAGGCCATGTGCGACAAGGCCGGCGCAGACAACAAGGACGTCGGCCCCGGCGGCGACTGGAACTGCCTGATGAGCTGGACCGACCCCGAGGTCCCGATGCCACCCGAGGGTTACGGCAAGTTCGAGCTCAACGTGCACAGCAACGACTGCTACACCGCCAGCGGCCCCAGCAAGCTCACCGGCTTCCTCACCATGACCGACACCAACGGCAACGTCGTCACCAACCCAGTCTTCGAGTTCGACGGCTGCTTCGACCCGAACAGCGACAACACCCCCACCGGAGTCATCTACCCCTCCCTGCTTGCCATCGTCTCCACCACCATCACACCCGTCGCTGACGGGAACGCCGGCCTGCAGGTCACGTGCGGGTCCGGCGACCAAGGCTGCGCCGGGACCATCACCGTTGCAGCAGGCAACACCAAGCTCGGCACCATCCCGTTCGACCTTGCCGAGGAGTCCACCGCGACCCTGCCGCTTCCCGCGGCGGTGCCCGTCCATGCCAAGGACGTCACCTTCGCCGTGCACACCACGACTGGTGCTGGTCCGACCAGCCCGGCCACCATCGTGACCCAAGCGCGCTGACCGCCCCCGGGACCGGGGAGCTCATCACGTCGGTAGACCCAGTCCCATCGCTACCCCCAGTGCGCCAGCCCCGGCGCAGATCAGGATCGTGAGCACGACACCGCGGCGGAGGACGAACAGCAACGCGACCGCACCGCCGAGCAGTGCCCACTGCCAGTCCGTGCTCAATGCCCGTGCGAGGGGGACCGCTGATCCGAGAATGGCGCCGATGGCGGCCGGTCCGGCGCCGTCGAGGAACGCCCGGACCCGGTTGTCGGAGCGGAGTCTGTCGAAGTGGTCGGCGCCCATCAGGATGAAGGCGAAAGACGGGCTGAAGGCCACGAAGGCGGCCACGATCGCTCCTGGCAGACCTGCTGCGGCGTACCCGACGACGGAGACGGTCTGCACGACGGGCCCCGGGGTGACCTGGCCGAGGGCCACCGCGTTGAGGAACTCGGTCCCGGTCATCCAGTGGTAGTGATCGACGGCGTCGGCCTGCATGAGCGGGATGATCACGAACCCGCCTCCGTAGGACAGGGCGCCGACCTTGAGCGCCACCCAGGCCACTGAGAGCAGCACTCCGCCACCCACCGCGCCGCTCGCGTACATCGAGAGCGGCAGGACCATCGACGCGCCTCGGGGTGCGAGCGGCCGACAGCAGACGACCTCGAGGATGCCGCACGCCAGCAGCACGAGGACCACCCAGGCGCCGATCGCGGCGGTCGCGACGCACCCGGCGAGGAGGTACGCCGACCACCGCAGCCAGCTGGATCGACCGGTGGCGCGAGCCCGGCGCCAGCTCGCCGGAGCCAGTCCGACGCCGGCGTGGACCGCGATCGCCGGGATCGCCGCACCGGCGCCGGCGCCGGCCGCCAGGACCCACTCCGGCGGCGCGCCGAGGAAGACGGCAGCCAAGACGAGGATGAGGATCAACCCGGGCAGGATGAACGAGAGGCCACCGAGGACGGCACCTACCCGGCCACGGACGCGCCACGCACAGAAGATCGCCAGCTGGGTCGACGCCGGCCCGGGGAGCAGGTTGCAGGCTGCGACCGCGTCCTCGAACTCGACCGGCTCCATCCACGCCGTGCGCTGCACACACAGCTCGCGCAGCAGCCGGATGTGCGTGGGTGGTCCGCCGAAGCCGATGCACCCCAGCCGTCCCCACTCGCGCACGATGGTCGTGAGGCTCGGCCCCTTCGACGTCCCGTTGTCGGTGCTGGAGTCGACAGGGGTCACGATCGGCATTCTTCACCGTGTCGTGCTCCGGCTCCCGGACCTCCCCGCGCTGATCGGGCGCGGCGTGTTCGCTACGACGTGGCGCGAGGGATCTCGGGCAGCGGGTCCGTCGTCCGGGTGTCCCCGTCGTGGTGGTGGGCATGTGCCCCCTCCACGTCGCTGTGGGTGACGGTCAGGTAGCTGACGAGGACGGCGAAGATGCCGAGGCCGATGGCGGTGACGACGCCGTCGCCCCAGCCGAGCCCACCCTGGGTCGGCGGCTTGCCGAGCCAGTCGGCCACGGAGGCGCCGAGAGGCCGGGTCAGGACGTACGACGCCCAGAACGCCGCGGTGGCGCTGAGACCGAGACGCCAGAGCCCGAACGGCACCAGGATCAGCACCCCGAAGAGGACGATCGACCAGCCGAATCCGAGGCCCATGTTGATCGCGGTGGTGTCGCCGACGGCGGTGCCGAGCCCAAAGGTCAGCAGCACCGTGCCCCAGTAGAACCGCTCGCGCCGTGACGTCGTGATCGAGTGCACCGACAACGTGCCCTCGCTGCGCTGCCACCATGCGAGCAGACCGCACAACAGCACGAAGTAGATGATCGAGTCGACGTAGTACGGCGTACCGAGCGCGACGTGCGGACCGTCGGCGATCATCGTCCCGAACAACGCCACCATCAGCACCGTGACCCAGTAGCGGATCGGGTGGTACGTGTCCCCGCGCAGCTGGAACCGCAGCGAGACGAAGAAGCCGCCGACCCCGACGACTCCCGCCAACGGGATGCTGACAGAGCCCATGAAGTCGGCACCGGCTTCGCCGATCCCGGTCGTCAGCAGCTTTGCGATCCAGAACAGCAGGAAGACCTCGGGCACCTTCGGCGCGCGGAACACTCGTGACGTCATGGTCGCGACGCTAGGGAGCACTGCCTGTCGACAACCTGACTGTGAGGACCCCTTGCGTGTGAGCAAGGGTGATCCAGCAGTTCCCGCTAGGTGCGTCCTTCGGCTCCGACCCGCACCGTCAGGCCTGGTCCGTGGGTGTTGCGGCGTACTCGTCGTCCGTGACGGGAGTGAGCCAGTGGACGACGTCGTGTTGTTGGTCGGCCTCGTTGATGGCGAGGTGGACCATCAGCCGGTTGGGTGCGGCGCCGTGCCAGTGCTCTTCGTCGGCCTCGAAGAGGACGCGGTCGCCGGGGTGGATGATCTCGACCGGGCCGCCGCGGCGTTGGCACAGACCGATGCCTTCGGTCACGAACACGGTTTGGCTCAGCGGGTGGCGGTGCCAGTGGGTGCGGGCGCCGGGCATGAAGTGCACGAGGTTCGCGGTGACTCGTGACGGTGCCGGGGCGGCGGCTACGGAGTCGATGTAGACGTCGCCGGTGAACCAGTCGGCTGGGCCTTTGGCGGTGTCGATCGTGCTGCGGGTGATCTGCATGAGGGTCCTTCTACCTGTTCGTTGAGGGGTTGTTGCGGGAGAGGTCGGCGGGTGCTGACCAGGAGGCGAGCAGGCGGAGGCGCTCGGCCGAGGGTGAACCGGGTTCGGCGGTGTAGACCAGGAGCACGAGGCCGGGCTCTGCGGTGATGGCGAGCTCCTCGTAGGCGAGGGTCAGCTCGCCGACGACGGGGTGATGGAAGCGTTTGGTGCCGGCGCCGTGGGAGCGGACGTTGTGGTCGGCCCAGAGGCGTCGGAACGTTTCGCTCTGGGTGGAGAGCTCACCGACGAGGTCCTGCAGTCCGCGGTCGTGGGGGTCGCGGCCGGCTTCGGCGCGCATGATTCCGACACACATCTCGGCGAAGAGGTCCCAGTCGGGGTAGAAGTCGCGGGAGGCGGGGTCGAGGAACTGGAACCGGGCGAGGTTGGGCACCCGCCCGCCGTCGCCGATGACGGGTGAGTAGAAGGCGCGGCCGAGCGTGTTGGTGGCGAGCAGGTTCTGGTGGGGGTCGCGGACGAACGCGACACCGTCGGTGATCGCCTCCAGCGCCCACCGCAGGCTGAGTCGGGAGGCGGCCTTGCTCGGCGTACGACGTCGTGCCCGTCCTGAGGTCGGGATGCCGTCGGCGGCCCGGGCGAGGTCGAGCAGGTGGGCGCGTTCGGTCTCGTCGAGCTGCAGTGCGCGGGCCAGGGCGTCGAGGACGCCGGTGGAGGCGCCGGCGATCTGGCCGCGTTCGAGTCGGGCGTAGTACTCGACGCTGAGACCGGCGAGCGTGGCGACCTCGCTGCGACGCAGTCCGGGCACGCGGCGGGTGCCTGTGGTCGGGAGTCCGACCTGGTCCGGGGTGATCCGAGCGCGGCGGGTGGTGAGGAACTCACGCACTTCCTGGCGCACGTCATGGGGTTGGTCCACGCCATCGAGCCTAGGCCGACTCCGGCTCGGACCGCAGTCGCGAGGGATGCCCTGTCAGTACACCTATCGACAGTGACTTCCTGCCGGTTCGGGCAGCGGGTTCAATCGTTGTCGTGGCGCCGTGTCGGTGCCACGACAACGTGAAGAGCAACGAAGAGGAGTGCGCCGCGATGCGTCAGGTAGTCATGCACGGTCCCGGGGACGTCCGGGTCGAGGACCGCGAGGACCCGAAGATCATCGAGGCCACCGATGCGATCATCCGCCTGTCGGCGACCTGCATCTGCGGCAGCGATCTGTGGCCCTACCGCGGCGCCGAGCCGGTCGAGCACCAGGTGATGGGCCATGAGTACGTCGGTGTCGTCGAGGAGATCGGGTCCGAGGTGCGCACGGTGAAGGTCGGTGACTTCGTTGTCGGCTCCTTCTGGGCCTCCGACAACACCTGTGAGATCTGCCAGGCCGGCTACCAGGCGTACTGCACGCACCGGGTGCTGATGGGCACCCTCGGCACCCAGTCCGAGCTGGCCCGCATCCCGCTCGCAGACGGCACCCTGGTCGCGACGCCGGGGATGCCGGAGCCGGACCTGATCCCGTCCCTGATGGCTGCCTCCGACGTCCTGGGCACCGGCTGGTTCGCCGCCGTCGCCGCCGAGGTCGGCCCAGGGAAGACGGTCGCGGTCGTCGGCGACGGAGCGGTCGGCCTCCTCGGCATCCTCGCGGCCCATCAGCTCGGCGCCGAGCGGATCATCGCGTTCAGCCGCCACGCGGACCGTCAGGCGCTGGCGCGCGAGTTCGGCGCGACCGACATCGTCGAGGAGCGCGGCGAGGCCGGTGTCGCGAAGGTCAAGGAGCTCACCAACGGACTGGGTGCACACTCGGTCATCGAGGCGGTCGGCACCCAGGAGGCGATGATGCAGGCGATCGGCTCCACCCGCCCGGGCGGGCACGTCGGGTTCGTCGGGGTCTCCCACGACGTCGCGATCCCCGGCGACGAGCTCTTCATGGCCGGTGTCCACATCCACGGCGGCCCGGCTCCGGTCCGGCGATTCCTGCCGGAGCTGGTCCAGCTGATCTGGGACCGCACGATCAATCCCGGCAAGGTCTTCGACCTCACCCTCCCGCTCGAGAAGGCAGCCGAGGGCTACCAGGCCATGGACCAGCGCACCGCCACCAAGGTCCTGCTCACGCTGTGAGTGCGATGCGGCCGTCGAGACCGGTGCTGGCCGCGGTGCTTGCCGCCGCAATCTCAGTGGTCGGTGCGGGTTGCGGCGACGCCGATCCCGGTGATGACACACGCCCGCCGTCGGCGCCTGTCAGCAACGGCCAGACGACGTCCCCGAACCCCAGCAGCACTGCCCCTGTCAAGGAGGAGAGCAGGATGAGGATCCAGATCGCCATCGGCGAGCAGCGCTTCGGTGCCACCCTGACCGAGAGCGCCGCAGCGCGCGACCTTGTCGCTCAGCTGCCCGTGACCATCAACATGATCGACCACGGCGGCGTGGAGAAGACCGGTCCGCTACCGTCGCCGCTCTCCCTGGCCGGTCAGCCCGAAGGCGCGGACCCCGACGTGGGTGACCTGGGCTACTACGCTCCCGGGAAGGACCTGGTCCTCTACTACGGCGACCAGTCCTACTACTCGGGCATCGTCATCCTCGGGCGACTCGACGGCGACGCCGCGGAGCAGATCGCGAGCATCAACGGCCCGGTCACCGCGACCATCGTGGTCGGGTGACCACGATGGATCTCCCGGGTTTCCTCGACCACGTGGACCGCGGCGCGCTGATCGAGGGCGGCTCGGCACACCACCGGTTCATGCACGGTGCGGCACAGGACGCCCTGCGGATCATCGCCGACCTCAACACCGGCTACCGCACACCTGAGGAGGTGCGGTCCCTGCTGGCGGAGCTCACCGGGAAGCACATCGACGAGTCAGTCGCCCTCTTCCCGCCGTTCTACAGCGAGTTCGGCAAGAACCTGACACTGGGCAGAGATGTCTTCATCAACATCGGCTGCCGCTTCCAAGACACCGGCGGCATCACCATCGGCGACGGCACCCTCATCGGCCACGGCAGCACCCTGACCACCCTGAACCACAGCCTCGACCCCGCCCGACGAGCAGACATGACCCCAGCACCGATCGTGATCGGCCGCCGAGTCTGGCTCGGCGCCGCAGTGACGGTCGTCCCCGGTGTCACGATCGGAGACGGCGCGATCATCGCCGCTGGAGCCGTCGTGACCAAGGACATAGCAGCCAACACGATCGTCGGCGGCGTCCCGGCCAAGCTCATCAGAGCAACCGGCTACGACGCCACCCCCGACTGAGCCAGGAGTCTCGAACGGACACCGCTCCGTGCGCAGTCCAAGCGCGAGGGCCCGGTCAGGCCCGGCTCCGGCAGGGGTGAGAATGGGCGCGTGGCTGACGAACTGATCGGGCGGTCCGCCGACGTAGCAGCGGTCATGGCGCTCCTCAGGTCAGGTTCGCGTACGGCGTGTGTGCTCGGCGAGCCCGGTGCCGGCAAGAGTGCGGTCCTGGGCGCTGCCTCCGATGTCGTCGGAGCCGACGGCTGGCAGGTAGCCACCCTCCGGGGTCGGCAGAGTGAGCGAGATCTGGCGTTCGCCGGGGTCGTCGATCTGTTGATGGCCCGGGAGCTGAAAGTCGTTGACCATCTCCGCGACCGGGCCGATCGCCTCGCCAGGCGGTTGAGGGTGACCGAGGGATCGCCCGACGCGCTCGGCCTCCGCCTGGAGATCCTGAGCTGGTTGAACGACGTGGCAGCGACCGTTCCACTGCTGGTCGTCGTTGACGACCAGCAGTGGTTGGACGACAGCTCGTGGTCGGTCCTGTCGTTCGTCGCGCGCCGACTTGCCGGCAGCTCGGTGTCGTTCCTCGCGGCGTCGCGCTCAGGGACCGGTGCCGCCGTCATCGAGGGACTGCCGACCGTGTCGCTCAGTCCACTCGATCTCGAGGATTCCACGAGGCTCCTTGACGGTTTCGGCGTCCGCCTGGACTCGATCGTCCAGATCGAGGTGCTCGAGCGGGCGGCCGGCAACCCGCTGGCCCTGCGCGAGCTTGCTCGTGTGGCAGGGACCAGGACCGCCGCATCGACCGGCGCCGAGACGTGGGTCGTGCCCCCGAGGGTCGAGGCCGCCTTCGCCGCCGAGCTTCCGCTGCTTCCGGAGGAGACCCGCGGCGTGCTGCTGCTGGCGGCCGCCGGTGGAACGGATCTGTCGGTCCTGAGCCGGGCCCATGGCCCGCACGTTCTCGCCGCCGACCTCGCTCCGGCCGAGGCTTCGGGTCTGGTCTCGGTGGTCGGTGGCCGTGTCCGGTTCCGCCATCCGCTCGTGCAGGAGACCGTCTACGCGTCGGTCTCCGCACACCAGCGGATGGCCGCTCATCGGCGCCTCGCCGAGGTCTACGACGACGACCCGGAGCGGCGGATCTGGCACCGTTCCGCCGCGGCGGTGCATCCGGACGAGGAGATCGCCGCCGGCCTGGTGGCCGCTGCCGAGGTCGCCGGTGGGCGGGGCGCCTTCGCCGAGGCCGCAGACGCCCTGCTGCGGGCTGCCGAGCTGAGTCCGAGCAAGGTGCATCGAGACCACCGGATGCTGCAGGCGATCACGATGCTCGCCCAGACGGGTCACATCGCTCGGATCGGGGCGCTCTCCGAGCGGATCAGGCGGGAGACCACCGATCCGGGTGTGCGCGCCGAAGCCGGGCACCAGCTGGCCTACGCGATGGCCCAGTCGATGCGCCAGGGCGCCGCGATGGACGCGCTCGAGCTCGCGCTGGGCGAGCTGCTCGACGTCGACGTCGACGGTGGCTGGGGCTCGTTGACCAGCCTCGCGTCGTTGGCCTACCAGACCGGACGGGATCCGCAGCGGGTGCGAGCGTGGTACGACCGCTACGCCCGTGAGGCGGAAACCACACCTGAGCCGTACGCCGAGCTCACTCGCGCCGCACAGGGCTGGATCGAAGCCTCCCTCGCGCCGCTGTCGCGCCCCGCAGAGCTGCTCCGGCTGGTGCGCGACACCCGTCCGCTCGATCAGGAGCTGCCGACCGAGATGGTCGCCAGCCAGGAGATGCTGCTGGGAGCCACCGCGTGGTTGCTCGACGAACCCCAGGTCGCGGTGCGCCGGCTGAGCAAGGCGGCCGAGATGATGCGCCGCTCCGCCTCCCATCCACACCTCATCCAGACCCTCATGGCGCTCGGCCAGGTGCAGTTCGACAGCGGCTCGTACGCCGCGGCAGCGCAGACCGCGCGCCAGATGATCGACATCGCGGAGGCGGAGAACCTCGGCTACTACCGATCCGTGGGTCGAGAGCTCGCCGCCCGGGCCGCAGCCGTGGCCGGTGACGCCGACCTGGCAAGATCCGAGGCGAGCGCGGTCCTGGAGGCTCTCGAGGTCGGGGAGTGCGCCGCGCTCGAGGCCAATCTCCGGGTCACGCTGGCCAGGACCCAGGACATCGCCGGAGACGTCGTGGGCAGCTACCAGCAGCTCCGGTCCCTGTTCGACCGCTTCGGCCGGCCCATCCACGCTCACGTCTGCTACCGCGCCGTCGGCGACCTTGCATCGGCGGCTGCACGCGCCGATCAGCGCGACGATGTGGTCATGGTGATCGAGGAGGCCCGCCGGCACCTCGACGGAACCGGCAACACCCGCTACCAGGTCATCCTGCACCGGGCGCTGGCCCAGCTCGCTGACGGTGAGGGCGCGGAGGCGTTCTTCGAGCTGGCGATCGGCAACCCGAGCGCAGAGCTGTGGCCGCTCGAGCTGGGGCACGCCCAGCTCGAGTACGGCAGCTGGCTGCGCCGGCAGCGCCGTACGACCGAGGCACGCGGCCACCTCTCGGCGGCGCAGCTGACCTTCACCAGGATCGGCGCGCGGCCCTGGGTGTCGGTGGCGGCCAGTGAGCTCCGGGCGGCCGGCGTGGGGCAGCCCGACCCATCAAGCCCCGACTGGCGCCAGCTCACTGCGCAGGAGCACCAGATCGTCCGGCTCGCCGGCAGCGGGATGACCAACCGGGAGATCGGGCAGCGACTCTTCCTCTCTCCCCGCACGGTGTCGACGCACCTCTACCACGCGTTCCCCAAGCTGGGGGTGACCTCCAGATCCCAGCTCCGCGACCTCGGCGACGGCCCCGACAGCTGACGTAGGCCATCTACGTCACGTGACGGATGCGTCGTCCGACGCCGGCGAGCATGCTCGAGTCATGAACGGACACGACGGACGCTGGCCGGAGCTGCGGGTGGAGGACTGGACCGACACCCGCGAGACGCTGCACCGCTGGACCCAGATCGTCGGCAAGGTCCGCCTGGCGCTCTCGCCCTTCGAGAACCACTGGTGGCACGTCCCGCTGTACGTCAACGCCATCGGCCTCACCACCTCGCTGATGCCCGCTGGTGGTCGGGGTCTGGAGATCCAGTTCGACTTCATCGACCACCGGCTCCTGCTCGACTCGACCGACGGCCGCCGCCGGACGGTCGAGCTCGCGCCGCGAACCGTCGCCGACTTCTACCGTGAGGTCAGCGCCATGCTGATCGAGCTCGACGTGCCGGTCGCGATCAGTCCCGCGCCGGTCGAGGTCGTGGACGCGACCCCGTTCAGCGAGGACCTGCACCATGCGTCGTACGACCCGGACTCGGCGCACCTCTTCTGGCTCTCGCTCGTCAAGGCCCACCACGTGCTGACCGACTTCCGGGGTGACTTCCGCGGCAAGTGCAGTCCAGTCCACTTCTTCTGGGGCGCCTTCGACCTCGCGGTGACCCGCTTCTCCGGACGCCCCGCCGACCAGCACCCCGGCGGCGTCTCCAACTGCCCTGACTGGGTGATGTGGGAGGCCTACAGTGCGGAGGTCTCGAGCTGCGGGTTCTGGCCCGGGGGAAGCGCGGAGGGGAGCTTCTACTCCTACGCCTACCCGGAGCCTCTGGGCTTCTCCACCGCGTCGATTCGACCACGCGCCGCGTCGTACGACGAAGGACTCGGTGAGTTCCTGCTGCCGTACGCCGCGGTGCGTCAGGCGGCCGATCCGGATGCACTCGTGCGCGAGTTCCTGAACTCGACGCACGCCCTTGCCGCCGACCTGGCGCACTGGCCGAAGCCGGTCTGAGCGCCGGTGAGTGTCGGCGCCACCTGTTTTCCCACCCCTGGAACAAGGAGATCACCATGCCCTACATCACCACCACCGACGGAACCGAGATCTACTACACCGAGCAGGGCAGCGGTCAGCCCGTCTTGTTCAGCCACGGCTGGCCGTTGAGCTCGGATGCCTGGCAGGTCGAGCTCAAGGTGCTGGCGGACGCTGGCTACCGCGCCATCGCCCATGACCGCCGCGGTCACGGCCGGTCCTCGAAGACCTACGCGGGCAATGACATGGACACCTACGCCCGCGACCTCGCCGAGCTCGTCGAGGCCCTCGACCTGCACGACCTGGTCGTGGTCGGCCACTCGACGGGTGGCGGCGAGGTGGTGCGGTACGCCGCGCAGCACGGCGTCGGTCGTGTCGCCAAGGTGATCACCGCCGGTGCCGTGCCGCCCGTCATGGTGCAGTCCGAGAGCAACCCCGAGGGAACGCCGATCGAAGCGTTCGACGGCATCCGGGCCGGTGTGCTCAAGGACGCCTCGCAGTTCTACCAGGACCTGACCGAGCCGTTCTTCGGAGCGAACCGCGACGGATCGGCCGTCTCGCAGGGGGCGAAGGACGACTTCTGGCGCCAGGGCATGCTCGTGAACCTCGCCGCGGCGTACGACTGCGTCAAGGCCTTCTCGGAGACCGACTTCACCGAGGACCTGAAGGCCCTCGACGTGCCGATCATGATCGCCCACGGTGACGACGACCAGATCGTGCCGATCGGTGCCGCGGCGCTCAAGAGCGTCGAGCTCGTCAAGCACGGCACCCTCAAGGTCTACCCGGGCGCGCCGCACGGCATCTACGGCGACTACCAGGCCGCGCTCGACGCCGACATCCTCGACTTCATCGCGAGGTAGTTCGGGTCGTCCGGCCGGCTGGCTGACTCGGGTCAGCCGATCAGTCTCGCGACATGGAGTCGAGGCAGACCGTGATCGCGAGGATCAGCGGGATGTCCTGCGCGGCGGCGAGCTGGACGCCGTACGACTCACGGACCCGGAACCACTTCTTCGAGACCGTCGCAACGGTGTCGCCGTCGCGCTCGATCTCGTACTCGTGGTCGACGAAGTTGCCCTTGGCCTTGAGGTCCTCGCCACCCTCGACCTCGATCACGAACCGGTCCCGAATACCGACGAGGCGCTTGTGCACCGTCGCAGTCGTGCCGCCGATCTCGATCGTCATCTTGTCGCGGATGCTGAGCTTCTTCTCCTGGATCTTGGCCAGCTCGCGAGCAGAGGCGTCCTCCAGGATGAACGTGTCGCGGATCCGTGCGGCCTTGCCGTTGACCTTGTAGACCTTGTTGCCGTCGGCATCCTCGATCCAGTAGTCATCCCCGATCGCCAGGATCTTCTCCCGCATCTGAAACGTCGGGCCACTCGGGCCACGGTGTCGAAGTCCCACGCCTGTCTCCTTTGTCGTCGTGACGGGGCCGAGCCCCATGGTCGCGTGCCGATTCTGGACCCGAAACGGTTCGACCTGCTCACCCGGAACGGGCCAAGACCAGCTCGACGCCTCGGAGCGCACCAGCCGGCTCCTGACCCGCGTGCTACGCCGGACGTGGGACTAGGGACGATCGCCGGTGGCGGAACCCGGACGGGCCGTAGAGCGGCCTGGAGCAGCGGCATGTGGGGTCCACCCGAACGTGCGGATCCGGCGGTAGTTGGTGGCCCGAGCCACCCTCATGCCGATCGCCGCGCCCGGATCGGTGCCGGACTCGTCCCACTGTGGCGGGTCCGCAGCGCCTAGCGAGCAGACCGGCCACCCGTGATCAGGCGTCTGCCTCTTGTGCTTCCTTCGCTGCGGCCTTGATGTCGTCGGCCTCCACCTGGTCGATGGCGGACTCGACGATGGCGTCGGCTCGCGCAAGGGCCGCTCGGATCTTCA
Source organism: uncultured Actinomycetota bacterium (assembly GCA_963706475.1). Taxonomy (GTDB): domain Bacteria; phylum Actinomycetota; class Actinomycetes; order Propionibacteriales; family Nocardioidaceae; genus Nocardioides. Next base: position 83,567 of record CAVPLV010000001.1, read on the forward strand.
CGGCGCCCGGGTCGGTGACCAGGGCGAGCAGACCGGAGTGGCCGGGCTGGATGGCGTCCTGGAGCTGCTCCTCGAGCTCGGCGTGGTGGTGACGCTGACGCAGCTTGCCGGCCAGAGTTCCGGCGGAGCCGAGCACAGCGGCGCTGCCGAGGATCGAGGGCGGGAAGATCACGCCGAGCGCAACCCCGCCGACAACGCCCCACTTGAGGCCTGACTTCGTGCTGTGGTCGGTTGCCTTGAGCACCTCGAGCTGACCATCCTCGGAGCGGCTCACCACGACGACGCCCTCGATCTCGACGGTGCGGCCGTCCTCGACGGACTTGAGCGCCTCGTAGGCATCCCAAGCCGTGCTCGTGTCGCTGAAGTCAGCCACGATGAGGGTGTAGGCGCCGTCGGAAACGGCGGCTGCGCTCACCTCCAGGTCGGGGGTGTTGGTGTCGTCTGTCATGTCCGGTTCTCCCTGGTGATGGGGGACCTCACTCCCGGAAGGGAGCGACGGTCAGGCGAGCGCCTTGGCCTTGAGCGCGTCGAACTCGCTCTGGTCGATGGTCCCGTTGTCGAGGAGCGTCTTGGCGCTGGCGATCTGGTCCGCTGCCGAGGCCGGTCCGCCGGCGACCTGCTTGATGTAGTCGGCCTGGGCGGCCTGCAGCTCCGCTGCCTTGTTGATCTGGCGCTCGGTCATGCTGCGGCCGCGTGCGATCAGGTAGATCAGGGCACCGACCCATGGCACGAAGATGAGGAGCAAGGACCATCCGGCCTTGCCCCAGCCGCTGAGCGTGTGGTCGCCGAACAGGTCGAACAAGCACCGGAACCACACCATCAACGCGGCGATCCAGATGAAGAACCAGAAGGACCACAGCAGCACTTCGCCGAAGTCGTTGGTCATTGAGTCCATGTCAAAATCTCATCTCGTCAGGCTCGGTCGTCCATCGACCGATGCGGAGATTGTGGCAGAGCCGTAGCGTTTCCGAATCACCCGGTCCGGGGTGGGACCGACCCACCCCATCGGATCTGGTCCCAGCGGAGCTGCACCGTCCTGGCGCAGCGTCTGCGGGGGACCGCTGGGTGTGGCTCAGCCGTCCTTCAGCTTCGTCGAGAGCGCGTAGATGATGAGGACGTTGATGGCGATGACGATGATCGCCCAGATCGGGTAGTACGGAAGGAAGGCGAAGTTCGCCATCGCGGAGAGGCCGGCGACGATGATGCCGGAGATCTGTGCCCACGAGGCGTTGCGCAGGATGCCGACGGCCACGATGAAGCACAGGACGCCGATCACCACGTGCACCCAGCCCCACACCGTGAGGTCGAACCTGAAGAGGTACTCGCTGCTGGAGGCGTAGAGATCGTCGTTCGCGATCGCAGCGGCTCCCTGGAGGATCTCGAAGGTGGCCGCAACGATCAACAACACACCGGCGAGAGTGCTGACGAAGTCGGTCATGAACCCCCCGGCAGGCTCCTCCGAGGTCCGACGGCGACCGCCGGTCGTCGAGTTGCTCACGGTGTGTCCCCTCTCCTTGGTCGCGTCATCCAGCGAGCAGCTTTGCCTTCTGGGCCTCGAACTCGGCGTCGGTGAGGATCCCCTGGTCACGCAGGGCGCCGAGCTTCTGGAGGTTCTCGATCAGGTCATCGGACGACGCTGCCGGAGCCGGAGCCGGCGGCGGTGCCTGGTACTGCGGCGGCGGTGCCTGGTACTGCTGCGGGGGTGCCTGGTACTGCTGCTGCTCGTACGCCTCGGCCTGTGCCTGCTGGTTCCAGCGACCGGCCTGCCGACGCGACACCCGGTTGGACACCGCGGTCGCGGTGCCCGCGACGACGGCCGTGCGGGCCATTCCACCAATCAGTCCCATGTCAGTCTCTCCCCTCTCAGGCTGACTCGAGGGCATCGAGTGCAGCGGCGACGTCGTCGGCCGGGATCCGGCCGCTCGCGATGACCTCGGCTCCGGCGTCCCGCATGGCGGTGACGAACGGGCCGGCCCACGTGTTCTCGTACAGCAGCAGCCCGATGGCGTTCCCGGGCTGCACCAGGGCAGCGCCCTTGGCGACGTCGTCCTCATCGAGCAGACCGGACCGTACGCCGTCGAAGACGGCCAGATCCAGCTCGCCGTCACCGTCCAGGTCGGTGATCTCGACGACCGAGAAGCTCCCGTCCTCGGCGACGACCGCCACCACGAGATCGAGGATCCGGATGATCCCCCGCTCGGTGAGGTCGATGAGCGCGCTCAGGCCCTCGCCACTGAGCCTCGTGCCGGAGAACTCCAGCGCGAGATAGTCGATCGGTCCTACATGCACCTGCGTCATGCGCTCCTCCTCGGCGGGGTCCGTCATCGCGCGCCGTGCGCGCTCCGGCAACGCTCACACGCACCCGGGTGGTTGGGTGCCACCCCGATCGGGGTGGGCGGCCTACCCGTGGAGGGGTGAGGCGCAACCACCCCTACGGGCAACACGATCGCTCGAGCGGACCAACGGGTTCGTCCACCGACGACGAGAGTCGAGCAATGCCGACGAGCAACGCCCCACTGACCGCCGTACCCGCAGAGCTCGATCCGGTGTCTGCCTCCGCCGAGGCGGTCGCCGCCGGCCTGGGTGTCGACCCGGCTCGGGGGTTGTCGGCTGACGATGTGGGTGAGCGTCGTGCGTCGTATGGTCCTAATCGGTTGGCGGCTGGGAAGCGGGAGCCTGGTTGGCGGGCGTTCCTGCGGCAGTATGAGGACTTCATGCAGCTGGTTTTGCTGGCGGCGGCGTTGGTGAATCAGGTTGTTACTGGTGAGACGGGTACGACGGTGGTGCTGGCTGGTCTGACTGTGTTCAACGCGGTGATCGGGTTGCGGCAGGAGTCGAAGGCTGAGGAGAGCGTGAAGGCGCTGTCGCAGATGATGAAGTCGATCGCGCGGGTGCGTCGTGGTGGGGTGGCGGTCGAGATCGATGCCGGTGATCTGGTGCCTGGTGATGTGGTGCTGGTGGAGGCTGGGAATCGGATTCCTGCTGATGGTCGGGTGATTCTGGCTGCGACGTTGGAGATCGAGGAGGCTGCGTTGACCGGGGAGAGTCTTCCGGTCGGCAAGTCGACGGTCCCGGTGCCCGGTGAGGAGGTGGCGTTGGGTGATCGGACCTGTATGGCCTATATGAACACCTCGGTCACTCGGGGTCGTGGTGAGTTGATCGTGACGGCGACCGGGATGGGTACCGAGATCGGTCATATCGCTGACATGTTGGCCAATACCGAGACCAGCAAGACGCCGTTGCAGAAGCAGCTGGACTCGTTGTCGAAGATCATCGCGTCGATCGCTGCGGTGGCGTTGGTCATCGTGGTGCTCCTCGGGTTGGCTCGGGGTGAGTCCTTCGACACTCTGTTCGTGACCGGGGTGGCGCTTGCGGTGGCGGCGATCCCGACGGGTCTGCCGGCGGTCGTGACTGCGTTGCTGTCGATGGGGACTCGTGAGATCGCCAACCGGGGGGCGATCGTGAAGCGGCTTCCGGCGGTGGAGACTCTGGGGTCGACGTCGGCGATCTGCTCGGACAAGACCGGCACCTTGACGTTGAACAAGATGACTGCGCGTGAGCTGGTGATCCCTGGTCAGAACCGTTACACGGTGACCGGGGAGGGGTACAGCACGGTCGGTGAGATCAACCATGTCGGTGGTCAGCGTCATGACCTGGATCCCTACCTGTTGCCGATGGTGTTGTGTGCCGATGCGGTGCTGGATGGTGAGTCCTTGATCGGCGACCCGACCGAGGGTGCCCTGATCGTGCTCGGCGCCAAGGGTGGGCTCGACATCGCCGAGACGCGGGCGGTGTTGCCGCGTGTCGCGGAGGTGCCGTTCGACTCCGACTACAAGTTCATGGCGACCTTCCACGAGATGACTGCTGATGATGGGCGTGCGGTGGTGCGCTGCTACGTCAAGGGTGCCCCGGACGTGCTCATCGCGCGGGCTACGACGATCCGGAACCCGGACGGCACGTTGGTGGCGATCACTGATGAGAACCGGCATCTCGCGATCGAGGTCAACGACCAGATCGCGAACGCCGGGGAGCGGGTGATGGTGGTCGCTCAGCGCGACCTGGCCCCGGGTGTGGTCGAGGCCGGGGGAGACCTGATCGGGCACGTCCAGGACCTCACGCTGCTCGCGATGGTCGGGATCGTCGACCCGCCGCGGCCGGAGGCCCGGACCGCGATCGCGGAGTGTCACGATGCCGGTATCCGGGTGCGGATGATCACCGGGGACCACGCCACGACGGCGGCCGCGATCGCGACCGAGCTGGGGATCGAGGGCCGGGCCATCACCGGTGCCCAGTTCGCGGCGATGAGTGATGAGCAGCTCAGTGGTGAGCTCGACGACATCGGGGTGGTCGCCCGGGTGGCTCCCGAGGACAAGGTCCGTCTGGTGCGGTTGCTCAAGGAGAAGGGCAACGTGGTCGCCATGACCGGCGACGGTGTGAACGACGCCCCTGCGTTGAAGACCGCCGACATCGGTGTGGCGATGGGCATCACCGGCACCGAGGTCTCCAAGGAGGCCGCGGTCATGATCCTGACCGACGACAACTTCGCCACCATCGTCGGGGCCGTCTCCTACGGCCGCACGCTCTACGACAACCTGCTGAAGTACCTGCGTTTCCAGATGTCGACCCTGGTCGCCTACATCGCGATCTTCATCGGCGCCGGTGTCATCGGCATCGCCGACGGTGCACCGTTGAACCCGCTGCAGATCCTGTGGCTCAACATGGTCGTCGACATCCCGCTCGCGATCGCTCTCGGCTTCGACCAGCCCGCCCGCGGGCTGATGAGTCGTCCACCGCGCCCGATCGGTGCGCCGGTGCTGTCGCGCAACAACTGGATCCGGCTCTGTGTGCAAGGAGCCGTGATGACGGCCGGTGCCCTGATCGCCTACCAGATCGGTGAGCACCAGGGGGGCGCCATCGTCGCGGCCACCATGCTCCTCACGGCGCTCTCGGTCTTCCACCTCTTCGCGGCCCTGCTCAGCCGCGACCAGACCGAGACCATCTTCGACCGCGACACCTTCCCCGGCATGATGCAGCTACGCCGCTACGGCCTCGCGATCATCGCGATCATCGCGATCACCACCCTCGACTTCCTCGAGCGGATCTTCGGCACCACCTCACTCACCTTCAACCAGTGGGCCATCTGCATCGGCATCGCCGCCTCGATCGTCCTCGTCGAGGAGGTCATCAAGCTGGTCCTGCGCACGAGACGGATGCCGGTGAGCCACCCCCAACCTTCGCCCTGACTGCAACACTTACCCTCAGTCGTACGCCTGACCATGGGAGCCATCGTGTCGTTCATGTCGCACCGTCGCACCGTCGCACCGTGGTGGGCGTGATGAGCGCCCTGCCGACGTACGACGCCGAACAGCTCGCGGACCTGCTGCGGATCTTGTCCGGCGTCGACTCGGTCGAGCTGAAGCTCACGGTCCCCGACACCGATCACCGCCCGCTGCTGGGAGTGCTGGGCATCGACCCGCTCACGGCCGAGATCCGGCAGGTGGCGTTCCTGGACACCCCGGACCTGCGCCTGTCGGCCGCTGGCCTGGTCGTCCGTGCCCGACGCACCCAGCGGAAGCCGGCGGACGTGTCGGTCAAGCTGCGCCCGATGCTGCCCGCCGACGTGCCGGCCGGGCTCCGCAAGTTGACCGGGTTCAAGGTCGAGGTGGACGCCTCTCCGACCGGGTTCGCGTGCTCGTGCTCCCTGACCGCCGAGGTCACCGACCGCCGGGTGAAGGAGCTGATCGCCGGAAACCGGAAGCTGACCAGTGTGCTCGACAGACACCAGCGTGACCTCCTCATGGAGCGACTCCCGGAGGACGTCACCCCGGGCGACCTTCGGGTGCTGGGTTCGGTGCAGTTGCTCAAGTGCAAGTTCACGCCCGAGGGCTATCCTCGCAAGCTGGTGGCCGAGATGTGGATGCTGCCCGGCGGCCGCCGGATCCTGGAGCTGTCGACGAAGTGCAAACCGGGCGAGGCGTTCCAGGTCGCGGCGGAGAGCAAGGTGTTCCTGAGCGCGCACGGCGTCGACCTCACCGCCCCGCAGGAAATGAAGACGACGACTGTGCTGGCCGCTCTCGCGGCCGAGACGACCTGACGACCAGCGTGGACAGAGGAGAGAGCGAATGACCACCTTCACGGTGTGGAAGTACGAGGATCCCGACGGCGCAGCCCGTGCGGAGACTTCCCTGAAAGCGGCTGCGGCCGACGGCCTGGTCACCATCGTCGACCACGCGGTCGTGAGCTGGCCTGAGGGTGCGGAGAACCCCACGCTGCACCACAGCCACGACGGTCCGAAGCGCAGTGCGGCCTGGGGAGCACTGTGGGGCATTCTCGGTGGTGCCCTGTTCGCGATCCCGGTCGCGGGGCTGGTGCTGGGTGCCGGTGTCGGCGCACTCGCGAAGGCCACCGAGGGCACGGGCATCACCAAGCAGGACCTGGAACGGATCCGCACCGAGGTCGGACCTGGCAGCTCGGCACTGTTCCTGGTGACCGAGGGGGCCGACCTGGACCGACTCGGTGAGCATTTCCATGGCCGGGACAGCACCCTGATCAGCACCAACCTCACCGAGGCCGAGCGCAGCACGATGCTGGAAACGTTCGGCGGTGCCTGACCTGACCGGGAGCCGCGACCCCTTCGGGATCCGGCGTGGAGGCGAGGGGGCGATCACCGGCACCGTGGTGTGTGCCGCCGCGATCGCCTACAGCGCCGGACACGTCGAGACGATCGCTCGCCTGTGCATCACCATCCTCGGCACGGTCGCTGTCTACTGGGTCGCCCATCTGCACGCCGTCACCATCGGCAACGCGCTCACGCACCGCCACCACCCCCTGGCCGCCCTACGGCACGCGTTCGTGGAGACCCTGCCCATCGCCGGCGCGTCAGTGGTGCCGCTCGCCATTCTCCTGCTCACGACGCTGGCCGGCGCCGACCTGCTGGCATCGGCGTGGTGCGCGCTGCTGGCCACGATCGCCCTGCTTGCCGTCTACAGCTACATAGCCGGTGCCCGGGGCGGGCTCGACGTGCGGGGGAGCCTCACGTGTGGCGTGGCCGGAGCAGGTGTGGGACTTCTGGTCGTCGGGCTCAAGGTCGCCCTGCACTGACGACGGGCGCTGCGTCGTATCGGCGGGCTCGGGTGGGGTCGCCTCACCCCGACTGGGGTGGTGTGCCGCCACCCGCCTGTTCGTCATCATCCGGACACGGGATGCCGAGCCCTGAGAGGTGACCACGATGCCAGACACCGCATCGCCCACGCCTGATCCCGATCTGCTGGAGTACGTCGTGGTCTCAGTGCCGTCGATCGCGGACCTGGCGCCCGTGGTCGACGCGGTGTCGGTCCTGATCGAGGCCGGCCATATCCGGCTGATCGATGCCGTGGTGTTGTCGCGTCCGGATCACGAGGCAGCTGTCGCCACGATCGACCCGCATGGTGATGCCGCCCTGGACCTGCTCACGACGACGCTCGCAGCGGATGACGTCAGGCTCACCCCTCACGACGTCGATCTCGCCGCCGCCACCCTGGACCCGGAGGCTGCGATGCTGCTCCTGCTGGTGGAGGACCGGTGGGCCTCACGCCTGGCCGCAGCCGCGACCAACGCCGGTGGGCGACTGACTGCGGGTGAGCGAGTCGGTCGGGACCGGGTTCTGGGCCAGATCGACCAGGCGGCCGAGGTCGGCAACGGGGTACGCCGCGACCTGCTGGTCCGTGGTCCGCTGCGCGCGTCCGCGGTCGTGTCGACTCCTGCATTCGATCCGGCCGCCCAGGTGCGGGAGCTGGCGCAGCTGGTCGAGCGCGGACTGCTGAACCTGGATCAGTACGAGACTCAGCGTCGCCGGGTGCTCGACAGCTGACTGGTGCGACGCAGGCTCGACATGGCCCGTGCGGCTTCGGCGGCCTCGCCGCGCGACGTGCAGTCCAGCTTGCGGTAGATGATCCTGAGGTGGAACTTCAAGGTGTTGATGGAGATGAACAGCTCATCGGCGATCTCGCGCAGTGTCAATCGGCTGGGGAGCAGCCGCAACACCTCGAGCTCGCGGTCGGTGAGCCTCTCGACCAGGCCGTGGTCCGGCAGGATCTGCGCAGCGTCCCCCGCGATCACTGCGCGGCGCAGGCGGTCGAGCCAGGTCCGCGGAGCTTGCCAGGCGATGCGTTCGACCGCCTCGACGACCTCGATCCCCTCGGACGCCACGGTCTGGACGAGTCCGTGCGCGGCGGCGATCCGGACGGCGTTCAGCAGGCACCGCTCAGCCTCCTCCTGGTCAACCGTCGCTCGGGCCTGCAGCAGGTCGGCCAGGACCCGGTGCCGAATGCACCGCGGCTCGGCGGACTTCAGCGCTTCGACTGCCTGGCCCTGGTCATCCATCTCCAGCAGCACGCGCGCCGATGCGATCCCCGTCCAGAACGGGTCCCTGACCTGGGTCACCCAGCGCTGCGCGTCCGTCACATCGCCGGACGCGAGGGCCAGCGAGGTGCCGGTGCGGGCCAGCCAGGACCGTGCGCCGGGGCCGGTCAGCTCGGTGTCGACCAGCTCCGCGGCGAGGTCGAAGGCGCGGCGCGCCGACTCGAGGTTGCCCTCGTCGACTCTCACGTTCGTCAGCTCCAGCTGGGCGAGCAGCTGACAGTGCGGGGCCGGTTCGATCCGCTCGGCAGCGAGCTCCACGAGCACGGGTAGTGCCGTCACGAGGTCGCCGAGCTCACGGTGAGCGAGTGTCTCGGCGGTGAGGAGCTCGGTGCGCAGGACCGTCAGGTTGCTCACCTCCGACGCCTTGCGTACGCCCGCGGCCAGTCTCACGGCGTCGACCGGTCTGCCCGCCAGGACCTCGGCGAGCGCCCGGGTCCCCTCGAGCTCGAGGCGTCGATCCGGTGCGACGCCGAGAGTGGTGACGAGGTGCCGCACCTCGCTGCTGGTGTCGTCCCACCGCTCCGAGAACGCGATGTCGCGAGCGACCATGTTCCAGGCGAACTGTCCGACGGGATCGATCCACCACGCGCCGCGAAACTCCTGGAGCGCCGATCGGGCCAGTGACGCCCCGTCAGTCCAGTGACCGCGGTGGGTGGCCGCGATCGACTGCAGCACCTCCAGCCGCGCGAGGGTCGGCCCCTCGGGCGAGAAGTCAGCATCGTGGACCCGGCCGAGCGCGTCGACCAACGCGACGAACCGTCGTCGGTCGACCAGCAGGTGGCACCACGCGAACTCCATCATGGAGTCGAGGTCGCCCGACGCGATCCGATCGGGAATGGCACTGATCGTGCGCCGGATGGTGCTCTCGTGACCGCCGTCGGACAGCGCCGTCGCTTGGGCTGCCAGCAGCCGGAGAGCGTCGCGGGGCCGTTCGGCGTGCAGCCAGTGCTCGAGCGCAGTGACCGCCTGTCCGTGCGCCTCGTACCAGCCCGCCGCCCATCCGTGCAGCTGTCGCAACCGCTCGGGCCATTGACGCGCGAGCAGGGAGAGCAGGATCTCGCGCACCAGTGCGTGCATCTCGAAGGCTCCGGTCAGCTCGATGCGACTGACGAAGAGACCGCGGTCCTCGGCTCGCGCGAGGAGATCGATGGCGTCCGTGCGCCCGATGAGGACCCGGGCCAGGCCGGGGTCCACACGCTCGACCACCGACGTTGCCAGGAGGGCGTCCACCAGGTCGTCGCTCTCCGTCGCGAGCACCTCGAACCAGATGTAGTCCTCGAGGTAGTGCCGGTCGCCGTACTGTTCCGGCGGACGTTGATCTCCCTGGGCCTGATGAGAGCGGATCGCCAGTGCCGCTAGCTGGATACTCGCCGCCCAGCCGCCTGCACGCGTCGCGACCTCGTGCCTCAGGTCCGGGTCCAGGTCGGGGACCAGTCGAGCCAGCATCGAGTCTGCTTCGTCGAAGGAGAAGCGGAGCTCGGCGAAGCGCACCTCACCCAGCTGTCCGCGAGCACGCAGCCGACGCACCGGAAGTCGGGGCTCGTGCCTGCTCGCGATCACGACGCGCAGCCAGGACGGCAGGTGCTGCACGAAGAGGGCGAGCGAGGCGGCGACACGCTCCTCGTCGTCGATCAGCTGCAGATCGTCCACCACGAGCACCTTCGGCTCGTAGTCGCGACCCTCGAGATCGTCGAGCACTGCGACCACTGCGGCCGACAGACGGCCGGGTCGGCGCAGACTGTCGGCGCCAGCCGTCGCACAACCAGGTGCGATCCCTTCGAGCGCCGCGAACACTCCGCGCCACAGCTGCACCGGATCGCGGTCATCCGCATCGAGGGACAGCCAGGCGTACGGCCGTGGAGACGCTGCGACCCAGCTGCGCAGCAGGGAGGTCTTCCCGGACCCGGCCGGAGCGACCACCAGGGTCAGTGGGCCGAGCGTCGACTGGTCCAGGAGGGTGAACAGACGTGGGCGTTCGAGCACGTACGTCGGATTCGCGGCCGGCCGGAGCTTCGACAGGGAGATCGTGGACCGGCCCGCACGGGATTGGTCGTTGAGGAGGGTCAGGCCGACCACAGTCCGCGCCTGACGATCATCCTCCGTCATCCCACTGCCGCCTCACTGCCGGTCTCGCCGCCATGAAACCGTACTTCGCCCCTGGTCGCATCTCGACACCCGGCACCATGCCCCCGCGGGTTCGATCCCGGGTGCGCCGTCCTGCGGACCAAAGACCTGTAATTGCACTGACATTGCTAACTTGGGCTCGTGACCGCACAGCTGCACCTATCAGTCGCCCTCGAGGGCGCGGGTTGGCACACCGCCGCGTGGCGGGAGCAGGACAGCTCGCCCCACGAGCTGTTCGAGGCTTCGTACTGGGTGGACCTGGTCCGCGAGGCCGAGGCAGGGCTGCTCGACCTGGTCACCATCGAGGACTCGTTCGCGATGCAGTCGAGTCATCGGCAGGCCGACGACGAGCGCACCGACCAGGTCCGCGGCCGGCTCGACGCCGTGCTGGTCGCCGCCCGAGTGGCGCCCCTCACCCGCCACATCGGGCTGGTGCCGACCATTCTCACCACCCACACCGAGCCCTTCCACGTCTCGAAGGCCATCGCCTCCCTCGACCACGTGAGCAGCGGCCGAGCCGGCGTGCGGATCCAGGTCTCGTCACGGCCCCTCGAGGCCCGGCTGGTGGGGCGCCGGGAGCTGCCCGGTGTCGACGACCTCTTCGCCGAGGCGGCCGACCACGTCGAGGTGCAACGCCGCCTCTGGGACAGCTGGGAGGACGACGCCGAGATACGCGACGCCGCAACCGGCCGGTTCGTCGACCGCGACAAGCTCCACTACATCGACTTCGAGGGCCGCTGGTTCAGCGTGCGCGGCCCGTCCATCACCCCGCGGCCCCCGCAGGGCCAGCCGCTGGTGGTGCTGCTCGCCCACGCGCCGCTGCCCTACCGGCTCGCGGCCCAGGTCGGCGACGTGGTCCTGGTGACGCCGCACAGCGACGAGGACGTCCGGGCGATCGTGGCCCAGGTCCGAGATGCCGAGCGAGCCGTCGACCGTGCCGGCGCTCCGCTCACCGTCCTCGGCGAGCTGGCTGTCGTGCTCGGCGCCACCGACGGCGAGGCGAGGTCCCGGCTGGCCCGTCTGGACGAGTGGGACGGCCGCCCGTGGCGCAGCGACGCCGAGATCTTCTGCGGTACGCCGACCGGGCTGGCCGACCTCCTCCAGCAGCGTGCCGGCGCCGGACTCGCGGGCTTCCGGCTGCGGCCGGCGGCGCTGCCGCACGACCTCGAGCTGATCACCCGCCAGCTGGTACCCGAGCTGCAGCGGCGCGGAGCCTTCCGCACGTCGTACCAGTCCGGCAGCCTGCGCGACCGGTTCGGGCTGGGCCGGCCGGCCAGCCGGTACGCCGACCTGACCCGGAGCGGCGGATGAGCACAGTGCGTCGCCAGGTCCACCTGGCCGCCCACTTCCCGGGCGTCAACAACACCACCGTGTGGAGTGACCCGCGAGCCGGCAGTCACATCGACTTCTCCTCCTTCGTGCACCTCGCCCAGACCGCCGAGCGGGCGAAGTTCGACTTCTTCTTCCTCGCCGAGGGCTTGCGGCTGCGCGAGCAGCACGGCGAGATCTACGACCTCGACGTGGTCGGCCGCCCCGACACGTTCACCGTCCTGGCCGCGCTCGCCGCCGTGACCGAGCACCTCGGGCTGGCGGGCACCATCAGCTCGACCTTCAACGAGCCCTACGAGGTGGCGCGACAGTTCGCGAGCCTCGACCACCTCTCCGGTGGCCGGGCCGCGTGGAACGTGGTCACGTCCTGGGACGCCTTCACAGGCGAGAACTTCCGGCGCGGTGGCTTCTTGGCCCAGGACGACCGTTACGAGCGGGCGCGCACCTTCCTCGAGACCGCCACCGAGCTCTTCGACTCGTGGGACGGCGACGAGGTCGTCGCCGACCGGGACTCCGGCCGGTTCCTGTCGCGTCCCGACGCCGGACGATTCGCCCACCACGACCGGCACTTCGACATCGAGGGTCGCTTCACCGTGCCGCGCAGCCCCCAGGGCCGACCGGTGGTCTTCCAGGCCGGCGACTCCGAGGAGGGCCGGGAGTTCGCCGCGTCGAGTGCCGACGCGATCTTCAGCCGGCACGCGACCGCGGACGAGGGCCGGGCGTTCTACCGCGACGTCAAGGACCGGCTGCCGGCGTACGGCCGAACGGCGGAGGACCTGCTCATCCTGCCCGCGGCGACGTTCGTGCTCGGCAGCACGCCGGCCGAGGCGGACGAGATCGCCCGCGAGGTCCGGCACCAGCAGGTCAGCGGGCCGACCGCGATCAAGCTGCTCGAGCAGCTGTGGAACCGTGATCTGTCCGCCTACGACCCCGACGGTCCGCTCCCGGAGATCGACCCCGATCCCGGCGAGCACACCGTCGCGCGGGGCCGGGCCAGCGTGCGGATGCACCGCGACCCGCTCGCCACGGCCCGACAGTGGCGCGAGCGGGCCCGGGCCGACGGGCTCTCGATCCGGCAGCTGATGGTCGAGGTGAGTGCACGCCAGGCCTTCATCGGGACACCGCAGCAGGTGGCCGACCGCATCGACGAGCTGGTCCAGACCCGGGCCGCCGACGGCTTCATCCTGGTCCCGCACCTGACGCCCACCGGGCTCGACGCGTTCGCCGACGAGGTGGTCCCGCTGCTGCAGGAGCGTGGCTCGTTCCGCACCGACTACTCCGGGGCGACCCTCCGGGACAACCTCGGGTTGCCGGCACTGCGGCCGGGCGCTCGCGGATCGGCGGCGTCGTGAGCATCCCGCTCGGGGTCCTCGACCTGGTGCCGATCTCGTCGGGATCGAACGCCGGCCAGGCGCTGCGCAACAGCACCGACCTCGCCGTGCAGGCCGAGCGGTTCGGCTACGCGCGCTACTGGTTCGCCGAGCACCACCTCAACCCGGGGGTGGCCGGCACGTCACCGGCCGTCGTCCTGGCGCTGACCGCGGCCGCCACCTCCACCATCCGGCTCGGCTCAGGGGCGGTGCTCCTCGGGCACCGCACGGCGTTGTCGACCGTCGAGGAGTTCGGTCTGCTCGACGCCCTCCACCCGGGTCGCTTCGACCTGGGACTCGGGCGGTCCGGCAAGCCGTCCGCGGCCGCGGCGCCGGCACCGACGATCCGGGTCGTCGACGGTCGGGCGCCCAACGGGCTCCGCGTGCCGGAGAAGTTCTCGCCCGCGGGTCTCCTCGGTAGCCCCCGGTTCCTGCTCCAGCGCCGGCTGCTCCAGCAGGCGCAGGCCGAGACCCAGGACTACGCCGAGCAGGTCGGCGACATCCTGGACCTGATCGCCGGCACCTATCGCGACGAGGACGGGACGGAGGCGCACGTCGTGCCCGGCGAGGGCGCCGACCTGGAGGTCTGGATCCTCGGCAGCAGCGGCGGCGAGAGCGCCGACGTGGCCGGAGCCCGCGCCCTGCCGTTCGCGGCCAACTACCACGTCAGCCCGGGGTCCGTGCTCGAGGCAGCCGCGGGCTACCGCGCAGCGTTCTGCCCGTCGGTCGAGCGCGAGTCGCCCTACCTCGCCGTGTCGGCAGACGTGGTGGTCGCCGAGACCGAGACGGCCGCCCGCGAGCTCGCGACCGGCTACGCGTCGTGGGTCCGGAGCATCCGGTCGGGCGCCGGCGCCATCGAGTTCCCCACGCCCGACGAGGCACGCGAGCACCCGTGGAACGAGGACGACCGAGCCCTTGTCGCGGACCGGCTCGAGACCCAGCTGGTCGGTACGCCGGCCCAGGTGGCCGACCAGCTCGAGCAGCTGCGTGAGGCCACCGACGCCGACGAGCTGGTGATCACCACGATCACCCACCGGCACGCCGACCGGGTCCGTTCCTACGAGCTGCTCGCCCAGGAGTGGTTCCGCCGCTGACGTGCCGACATCACCGCCGGGTCAACGCCTGCTCGACGCCGGACCGGAACAGGTCGGGCAGCCCGATGCCGGCAGCGTCGGCCATCGTGCTGATGACGCTGGTCCGCGCGTAGGAGCAGTAGAGCCCGGCCTCGAGGAACCACGGCCCGCCATCGGGGTCGATGCGGAAGTCGAAGAGGCTGTAGTCGCGACACCCCAGGGCGCGGTGGCAGCGGCGTGCCGCCGCCCAGACGGCCTCGGTGACGGGGTCTGCGGTGTCGACGATCCAGGCGTGCGCCTCGTCCTTGGCGACTAGGGCGAGGTCGTCGCCACTGCCCCGGAGCTTGTCGGCCCGGTCGCGGATGGGCTTGGTGCCGGGGTCGACGGCGTACTCCTCCAGGGGCAGGCAGACGAGCTCGTCGCCGATCTCCAGCACGCCGCAGCGGACCTCGCGGCCAAGCTCGACGTACCGCTCCACCAACACCTCGTCCGACCACGCGAAGGCGGCCTCGACGGCGTCGAGGAGCGCGGCACGTCCGGGACGAGCTCGCCGCGAACGACGAGCCGAGCGGCGGGGGTGGCCACCCAGGCACGGGAGACGACCCCCTTGGCCCGGGCCTTGTGGGCACCGAGAGCCATGGTCCCGGGCGTGCGTGTTGCCCACGTAGGGGATGTGCAGGAGCTCCAGCAGCGCTCGATGCTCGGCCGGGAGAGGTCGTCGGGGAAGCTCCACCCGCCTCCGGGACGGACCTGGACGACAACCGTCTCGTAGTGCTCAGGATCGGCGGTCGCCTCCAGGCAGTCGCGGGCGCAGAGCCGGGACAGGTCGGCGTGGAAGTCGTCGACCCCGGAGCCGACCAGGTGCAGGACCTTGGTCGTCATCGGTCAGTCCCCGCCCGGCTCGACGAGCTTGCCGATGTTGAAGTCGATCCGGGTCCAAGCCTCTCGGCGTCGCAGGCTCGTGAGCATCAGCGCGGGGACCTGGAGGTGGTGGACCAGGAGGAACGGTAGTGGATCCCGCAGGGCGAAGATCGCGTCCTTGCCGCAGCACAGCACGGCCAGCGTGCGACCGCGCTCCGGTCCGCGCACCAGCTTCCACACCTCGTGGTAGCGCCAGTACGTCGGGCGGCTGGTCGAGGTCGGCACCACGACCTCGGCGTCGGCAGGTTCGAGGTAGGCGGCCGCCAGCCGCGGGTGGTCGTAGAGCATCGTGATCGCCGAGTGGGTGCGCGGGTTGCACTCGATCGCGTACGGCGTGCCGTCGGCGGTCTCGATGAAGTCGAAGGACACCTGACCGGTGAGCCCAGACCCTCGACGAAGGTGGTCACCCACTCCCGGATCCGCGGCCGGTCGGACATCGCGTAGTTGAGCTGCAAGGCCGAGGACTCGCAGCAGCAGTAGACCGTGAGCCGGCCGTCGCGGACGGTGCCGTGCGTGCAGTACTCGGTGGGGAATCTCGGATGTTCGCGAGCAGGATGGCAGAAGGGTGTGTCGACCTCCTAGGTTGGATCGAGCGATCTGGACGGAGGCGATGCACGTGCGCAGGGGCTACGCGGTCGGTGACCGAGGAGTGCGGCTCCCGGTGGGTCTGCGCGAGGTCGTGGACGTCAGGTTCGGTCCGGACCGGATCTGGTCGATCGACCCGGCTCGCGAGCGGTGGCCGCTGAACCGCGGCTGGGTCGCCTGGCCCGGTGAGCTCCGGGGTCACCTCGACGGGGTCGCCGACGTCCGGCTGGTGCTGCACGGCAGCGGCCTCGAGGTGTTCGCCGACGCCGTCTCCCTCGGCGCGGGTGGCGACCCGATCCGGGTCCGGGACCGGGCCGGGCACCTGATGACCATCGACAAGTCCGGACACCTGGTGCGGAGCTTCGCCCACACCGACCCGGCCCAGACCCAGGCAGTGCTCGACAGCGTGCACCGGGTGCTCCACGACTTGCGCGAGCACTGCGGCCTGGACGCCTACCTGACCTTCGGGTGCCTGCTCGGTGCGGTGCGGGACGGCCACCTGATCGGGCACGACGGCGACGCGGACGTGTCCTACCTGAGCCGGCACCTGCACCCGTTCGACATCATTCGCGAGAACCAACGGGCCTGCGAGACGATGCGGTCGCTGGGATGGAACATCCACCGGATGTCGGCGGCCGACTTCAAGATCTGGGTGAAGCCCGGCGACGGTCCCCGGGTCGGCATCGACGTCTTCGGCTCCTTCCACGTCGCCGACACCTTCCACCTGATGCCGTCGGTGGCCGGTGACCTGCCGCGCTCCTCGGTCCTGCCACTGGGCCAGGTGACCCTCGAGGGCCAGCAGGTGGCAGCACCGGCCGACCCTGAGGCGATGCTCGAGCTCTCCTACGGCGTGGGCTGGCGGGTCCCGGACCCGTCGTACGACATCGGCACCTCGAGAGCTGTGGCACGGCGGCTCAGCGGCTGGATGCGCAACAACCAGAAGTACGTCAAGTACTGGAACGACCTCTACCGCTCGCGGACCGGCCAGCAGGTGCCGACCGCGCCCTCGGCGTTCGCGCGGGCGGTGGTCGACCAGATGCCGGGGCGACGCCACGTCCTGGACGTGGGTTGTGGCAACGGCCGCGACGCTGTCTTCTTCGCGCGGATGGGTCACCGGGTCACCGCACTGGACGCCTCCCCTCCCGCCCGCCGGCTCACCCGTCGCCTGGCCACGGACCACGGAGCCATCCTGCGGATCCGCGAGCTGAACCTCAACGATCTCTCGATGACGCTGCGGTCGGGTGCTGGTTTCGCCCGACTGACGCGCCCGCCCGACATCTACGCACGGTTCCTGCTGGACTCGATCGCCCCCGACGGCCGCGACAACTTCTTCCGGTGGGCGCAGATGGTCCAGCGGCGCGGCGGCACGACGTACCTCGAGTTCCGCACCTGGCCGGGTGTGCTGCGTGCCAGTGCGGCCCGCTTCCACTACCGTGCACTGCTCGAGCCGCGGACGGTGGTTGCCGAGATCGAGCGACGCGGTGGCACCGTGGTGTCGAGCGAGTACGGCGCCGGGCGGGCCCGGCTCGGGCGCGAGAACCCTCGCGTGTGTCGACTGGAGGTGAGCTGGGCGTGAACAGGACGGACCGCGAGTCGCTGCGCAAGGTCATCGGCCCGCTCTCGCTCTACCGTCGGGTGGTCGAGCTCGAGCAGGAGATCCAGGAGTGCCGCCAGCTCAACCAGCGGCTCAACGACGTGATCGACGTGATCACCGAGGTCCTCGTCCCGCTCGCCGACCGCGACGACGAGCGACTGGCTGCGGCGCTGGCCCGCCTCGACGCGGTGGTGAAGCCGCCTCCGACCTAGCTCGTCGTACGGCGCCGGGGCTCGACCCCGTGGCCGTGCAGCCGGCCGAACTGGCTGCGGTGGAAGATCAGCGGCGAGGCCTGTTCGACGGCGTGCACCTCGTGCAGCTCGAGCAGCACCACGAAGTGGTCGCCGGCCGGCAGCTCCTCGAAGACCGTGCACTCGAAGGTGGCCGCGGCCTCGTCGAGGAGGAGCGCCCCGGACTCGGGACGGATCACGAGCAGGTCGTCGAAGCGCTGGTCGACCGGGCCGGCGAGCTGGCGGCAGACTGCGTCGTGGTGAGCGGCCAGCACGCTGAGCCCGATGCGGCGGGCCGTCCGGAGGATCGGCCAGGTCGCGGAGGTCCGCGCGATCGAGACCGACACCAGCGGCGGGTCGAGGCTCACCGAGGTGAACGAGCTGGCCGCGAGACCGATGTCGGTGCCGTCGATCGTCGCCGCCACCGACACGACGCCGCTGGGGAACGCGCCGAACGCGGTGCGTAGCGACGAGACGTCGAGCGAGGTCGCTGGTGTCACCGGGCAGGTCACTGGTGCGCCTCGAGCATCCGCATCGCCTTCATGCCGTGGGTGTAGGCCCCGCCGGCGCGGATCGCGGCGGTGACGTAGCTGACCTCGGCGATCTCCTCCTGGGTGGCACCGGCGTTGGCGGCAGCCTTGACGTGGCCCTCGAGGCACATCTCGCACTGCGTGGTCAGGGCGACGGCGATCGCGATCAGCTCGCGGTACTTCAGCGGGATCTGGCCGTCGGCGTTCTTGAACACCGACTCGGCGAACGCGGCGTAGCCGGCGGCCTCGGCCGGCGCCGCACGGTGCAGGTGGGGTGCGTAGGAGCGGTCGGACTTCGGTGCGGTGGTCATGCGGTTCTCCTCAGGGAGGCGGGGAAGGGGCGAGCCGCGGGGCTCAGACGGCGGGGGCGGTCCAGGTGGAGGTGAACCACGAGACCTCGCCGCTGTCGGGCTGGTAGGAGCGCCGCGGCAGGTTGCCGATGTCGGCCCCGTAGACGTGGATGCCGACGCAGGGGACGTCGCCCTCGCAGTCGACCTGGTGGACGTCGTCGTCGGTGGTGCAGCACACGGTGACCTGACCGGCGTGCCAGCTCTCCTCACCGTCCTGCACGAGCGGCTGGCCCTCGGCGGTCGGCTTGGCGAAGCTGAGCTCGTGCTCGATCCCGGAGTGGATCCCGACCACGCCCCACGTCTCGTGGCCGTGGACGGGCGTGCCCTGGCCGACGTTCCAGACGGCCGAGGCGACCGAGAACCGGCCGGCCGGGTCGACGTGGAGCGGATACATGACGTAGCGCTCCAGCCCGGGCCGGGTCACGGACGGTGGCAGCTCGATCCCGTCTGCCAGCGCGGCGCGGAGCCGGTCGGCCACCAGCTCGACGAGCTCGTGCTCGTCGGGGTGCCGGTCGACGAGCACGCCGAGCTCCTCGATGAAGGACTCCAGCCGGACGTCGCTGACGGTGGTGCTCATGATGCTCCTCGGTCTCGGTGCTCACGGATTCGGTCGCACAGTCCCGGCGTCGCGAGGGAGCGGACCAGGTCGCCGAGCGGGTCGCCGGCGGTGGAGGGGGTGGCTGCGCGGCGCAGCCCGGCAGTGGTGCCGGCGGGCGCCGAGGCGGCGGCCGCCGCCAGGCGGTCGACCTCGGGGCGGAAGTCGGTGGGGGAGTCGAACAGCCGCCACAGACCGCGGCTCGCGGCCTCGTCGGCGTCGATGCGGCGGGCACTCAGCGCCGCCTCGGTGGCGTACGACGGAGAGGTCTCCGCGGCCAGACGACCCGTCCCGAGCACGGCACCGAAGCGCGACCCCGGGAACCGCAGGCTGGCGGCGGGCGTGGCCAGCCGGACGTCGGCAGCGAGCACCAGGTCGGCGCCGGCACCGACCGCGGGACCGTCGACCAGTGCGATGGTCAGGGCGGGTGACGACTGCACCCACTCCAGCAGCAGCTGGATGCGCACCAGCCGGTGCAGCAGGGTGGCGTCGGTCTCGTGGTCCAGGTCGCTGAGGTCGAGGCCGCCGCAGAACGCTCGGCCGCGGGCCTCGAGGACGATGACGGCCGCGTTGTCGCGCTCAGCGCGATCGAGCTCGTCGTGGAGCCGCTCGACGGTCGCGACGTCGAGGGCGTTGGCGCGACCCGGGCGATCGAGCAGCAGCCGGACGGAGCCGACCTCGGCGTGGGTGAGGGTGGTCACGCGACGCCCCACTCGGCCAGGACCTCGTCGGTCTGCTCGCCGAGGCGCGGCGCGGCCCGGTCGAGGCGAGGCTCCACGTCGGTGACCCGGACCGGGAAGACCGTGGTCCACGAGTCGCCGGCGACCGGCACCGGCATCGGCCGGACCAGGCCGCTGTCGTGCACGGCCGGATCGGCGAGGATCTCGCCGAAGGTGTTGACCGGTCCGCACGGGACACCGGCGGCGCGCATCAGCTCGACCCACTGGGTGGCCGGACGCTCGGCGAACCGGTCGTTGAGCAGCTTGGCCAGCTCCAGCTGGTGCTCCACCCGGTCCACCTGGCGGGCGAACTGGGAGTCGGTCGGCCAGGGCCTCGTCACCGATCACCCGACAGACCTCGAGCCAGAGCCGGTCGGTGCCGGCAGCGAGCACGAACGGCCCGTCGGCGGCGACGAACACCTGGTAGGGGGCGTTGCGCGGGTGTCGGGTCCCGCGAGGGCTGGGCTCCACGCCGGTGCCCCAGTACTCACTGGTCTGCAGGGCCGAGGTGGCCAGCAGACAGTCGAGCATGGGCACGTCGAGGTGGACCGAGCTGCCCGTGGCACGGACCACCGGGAGCCAGGCGACGACCCCCAGCGCGGCGTACAGGCCACTGACGAAGTCGGCCACGGGGACGCCGGCCTTGACCAGCTCGCCGTCGTCGGTGCCGGTGACGCTCATCATCCCGCTCATGGCCTGGATCACGACGTCGTAGGCACCCATGCCGGCGTACGCACCGGTCTGGCCGAAGCCGGAGACCGAGGCGTAGACGATCCCGCGGTGGTCGGCCGACACGTCGGCGTAGCCGAGGCCCAGCCGGTCCAGGACGCCCGGCCGGTAGTTCTCGACGACGACGTCGGCGGCGTGCACCAGTGACTGCACCCGGGCCAGGTCAGCGGGGTCCTTGAGGTCGGCCACGACGCTGCGCTTGTTGCGGTTGACGGCCGCGAAGTTGTGGCTGAAGCGCTCGCCGTCCGCCTCGGCGATCGGCGGCCAGCCGCGCATCTGGTCCCCAGCCGGGCTCTCCACCTTGACCACGTCGGCGCCCAGGTCGGCCAGGAGCATCGAGCCGAAGGGGCCGGCGGCGACGTGGCCGAACTCGAGCACCCGCATCCCCTCCAGTGGGCGGCGGCCAGGGCTGGTGGCGGCACTGGTCACCGGACGCCCACCGTGGAGTCGGCGACCCCGTCGGCTCCGGTCGCCTCACGCAGCGCCAGGACCAGCTCGTCGAGCCGGGTCAGGATCCGGTCGCTCGGACCGGAGAAGCCGAGAGCGGCGACGACCTCGTTGAAGGGCGACAGCACCGGAACGGCGACGCCACCGACGCCGAGGCGCCACTCGCCGCGGTTGACGGCGTAGCCGTCGGACAGCACCCGTTCCAGCTCGAGACGCAGCGCGCCGGGCTGGGTGAGGGTGAGGGGCGAGTGCTGGAGGAGTCCCTGGCTGATGACCTGCTCCAGGGTGGTGGGGTCGGTGTGCGCCAGCAGCAGCTTGCCGGTCGCCACGCAGTACGCCGGCGCACGACCGCCCAGCGTGGTGTAGCTGCCGACCGGGTGCGACCCGTCGGCCTTGTCGATGTAGACGACCGACCCTCGGTCGTAGACCGCCAGGTGCACGGACTCGCCGTGCTCGTCCGCGAGCCGGCGCACAGTGCCGGCCATGGCGTCGCGAAGGTCGGTGAGGGAGAAGGACTGGGCGGCCAGCGACCACATCCGCGGGCTGGCGCGATAGGTCGCACCGTCCCGGTCGACCCAGCCGTCGGCGATCAGGGTGGCCACGATCCGGTACGTCGTCTGCCGCGGGAGCCCCACCGTGGTGGCGAGCTCGCGCATCGACATCGGTCGCTCCACCAGGTGCTCGAGCACTCGCAGGCCGTTGGTGAGCGTACTGAGTCGGTTGGGGTCCGACATCCGGATCGCCTCGCTATCTGTAGAGGGGTTAACCATATCTGTTCAGTCAAGGACGTCAGGACTGGAGCTGCCGAGGTGGTCAAAGGGTGATCCAGATCGCAGATCTCAGTCTTGGACGGTGTTTGTGCAGGTGGAGTGGGTGTGCTTCACTAACTCTAGTAAACCACGTGACATTGTCGCCCTTTCGCGAGGGCGACGAGGTGCGAGGCCGTGACAGCCGGTTTGACCCAACGATGTGTCGATAACGGTAGAGCCTCTACGCATAGTGGATCGATTATGGTCAGAAAGGCTCACCTAGCGATGAGCAGAGCAACCCGTACCCGCCGAGTCCTCCTGAGCGCAGGGGTCGGTCTCACCATGGCCCTCTCCCTCACGGCCTGCGGCGGCGACACAGCCGCCCCGGCCAGCGCCGGCGGTGGTACCGGCGTCATCAAGTGGGCCTGGCAGCTGCCGACCACGTGGGACCCGGTCACCTCCTCGGCGGGGTCCGACGTGCAGATGCTGGCGCTGACCTACTCCGCACTCACCCACATCGACGACCAGGGCAACGCCATCCCGAACCTCGTCGAGTCGTGGAAGTACAACGAGGACGGCACCGCCGTGACCTTCGAGCTCAAGGACGGCCTGGTCTTCAGCGACGGGTCGACGCTCGACGCCGAGGCGGTCAAGAAGAGCCTCGAGCGCGGTCGCGACGCGCCCGACTCCCTCATCGCCGCCCAGCTGCTGGACCTGAAGAAGGTCACGGTGGACGACGACCTGACCTTCACGCTGACCCTGTCGGGGCCGAACTACCAGTACCCGAACCTGCTCGCCGGCAAGACCGGGATGGTCGTCAACCCCGCCGCGTTCGAGAAGGACGCCGCGTCGCTGGCCACCGAGCCGGCCGGCTCCGGGCCGTTCGTGCTGGACTCCTACACCCAGAACGCGAACGCCAAGCTGACCCGCAACCCGAAGTACTTCGAGGCCGACGACATCAAGGCCGCCGGCTTCGAGCTCTACCCGGCGGCGGACCCGGCCACGGTGGTCGCCTCGATCCAGTCCGGTCAGTACAACGTCGGGCTGCTGCCCGGCAGCCAGGTCGATGCGGCCAAGGCGGCCGGCCTCGACGTGCAGGAGATCCCGTCGCTGTACGTCGCGACGCTCGACGTCAACAACACCATGGCGCCCTTCGACGACCCGAAGGTGGTCGAGGCCCTGCACTACGCCGTGGACCGCCAGGAGCTCGTGGACGCCGCCCAGTTCGGCGTGGGCGTGGTCAACAACCAGCCCTTCCCGCCGGGCTACGTCGGCTACAACGCCGAGGTCAAGGACCAGTTCGCCTACGACCCCGCCAAGGCCAAGAGCATCCTCAAGGCCGCGGGCTACTCCGACCCGATCCCGCTCACGATCTCGACGGCCAACCCCGAGGGCGTGCCCGAGCTGCTGCAGTCGCAGCTCACCAAGGTCGGCTTCGAGCCGAAGATCGAGACGATCCCGATCGCGCAGTTCACCCAGCAGGTCTACATCAACCACGAGAAGGCGCTCGCGGTCGACGGCTTCGCCGGTCGTGAGTCGCCGGTCCAGGCCTTCCAGGTGCTCTTCAGCGACACCGGCCTGATGAACCCGGGTCGGAACTACGACCCGAGCGTGAAGGCGGCGATCGAGAAGGTCGTCGCGACACCGCTCGACGACCCGGACTATCCCGCACTGCTGCAGGAGGCGGTCAAGGTCGCGATCGACACGATGCCCAACACCTTCCTCTACACGGTGCCGCGCGTGATCGTCCGCAACAAGTCCGTCTCCGCGCTCCCCGAGGGACTGGCCCTCGTGGAGTGGAACGGAGTGACCGTCAAGTGAGCACCGCGATCCCCATCACCTCGGCGCCGGCGAGGGCCGATCAGGGCCACGCCCCCACCCTCACGTCGCGGGTGGTGGGGGTCGCGGTTCCGGTCGGCCGGATGCTCCTCATCGCGGTCACCGTCTTCCTGCTCGCCTCGATGCTGACCTTCGCCCTCGGCGCGATGTCTGGTGCCAACCCGGCGGCGGCGGTGCTCGGCGAGACCGCCACGCCCGCTGACATCGCCCGGATGCAGCCACGAGTTCGGGCTCGACGCGCCGATCTGGCAGCAGTACCTCACCTGGCTCGGCAACGCGCTGCAGGGCGACCTCGGCCGGTCCTGGTTCACGACCATCCCGGTCACCGACAGCATCAGGGCTGCGCTGCCGGTCGACCTCACCGATCGCCGGGCTGGCGCTGCTGATCGCGGTGCTCGTCGGCGGGGCCGCGGGGATCGCGGCGGCCCTGAGCAACGGCGGCATCGTCGACCGCACGGTCACCGTGGTCTGCTCGGTGCTCGCCACGATGCCGCCGTTCGTCGTCGGCATCGCGCTGATCGTGATCTTCTCGGTCAAGCTCGATGTGCTGCCCTCGGGCGGCTACGTCCCGCTCACCCAGGACCCGGGGGAGTGGTTGCGGTTCGCGATCCTCCCGGCCCTCGCCCTCAGCGTCGACGCCGCCGGGGCCCTGGCCCGTCAGCTGCGCACGTCGCTGGTCGGCGCGCTGCGGGAGAACTACGCGACCGGTGCCGAGATGCGGGGCTTCTCCCGCCGTCGCGTGATGTTCGGGCACGTGCTCCGCAACGCCTCGGGTCCCGCTCTCGCGGTGCTCGGCTTCGCGATCCCGACCATCATCGGCGGCGCCGTGATCGCCGAGAAGCTCTTCAACCTCCCGGGCATCGCCCAGCTCTCGCTGCAGTCGGCCGAGCAGGGCGACGTGCCCGTCATCCTCGGGACGCTGCTGGTGACCGTGTTGGTCGTGCTGATCGCCAGCACCGTCGGTCAACCTGATCCAGACCGCCCTCAATCCGCTGGCCCGCCGGGCCGCCCGCCCCTCCGGGAAGGTCTGACATGGACACGTTGCGCCGGGTCTGGAAGGTCCCGGCTGCCAAGGTCTCGATCATCATCCTGATCGCGATCGGGGTGCTGGTGGTCGCGGGCGGCTGGCTCGCGCCGTACGACCCGCTCGCCCAGAACCCGTCGATCATGCTGCAGGGACCCAGCTCCTCGCACCTGCTCGGCACCGACTACCTGGGCCGCGACGTGCTCAGCCGGCTGATGGCCGGCAGCCGGATCTCGGTGGTCGGGGCCCTCGAGGCGGTCGCGACCGCGATGCTGCTCGGGATCGGCCCCGGACTCGCCTCGGCCTGGTTCGGCCCGCGCGTCGAGTGGTTCACCCTACGGATCACCGACACCCTGATGGTGCATCCCGTTCACGGTGTTCGCGATCGCGGTGGCCGGCACCCTCGGCAACGGCCTGCACCAGTCGATGGTCGCCATCGGCATCTTGATGTCGCCGCTCTACTTCCGGGTCACCCGAGCCGTGACCCTGGGCCTTCGCCAGCAGCAGTACGTCGAGGCCGCCGAGCTGATGGGGGCGTCGCAGTGGTGGATCCTGCGCACCCACATCTGGACCAAGGTGCTGCCCACCATCGCGGTCACCACCGCTCAAGCGGTCGGCGTCGCCCTGCTCGTGATGTCGTCTCTCACCTTCCTCGGTCTCGGCGTGACGCCGCCCGCGCCGACCTGGGGCGGGATGCTGGCCAGCGACCTCGCCTACCTCTCCCAGCAGCCGTGGGCCCCCGTCTACCCGGCGGCGCTGATCATGCTCACGGTCGGTGCGCTCAACCTGCTCGCCGACATCATCCGCGAGGCCACCCCTGACGCCGTACGACGCACCTGGCGTCGCAACCTCGCGGCCGCCGGCACCGGACTGGTCGGCGGCTCCGTCGTCCTCGACCGACCGGCGGCGGCCGACCAGCCCGTGCTCGACGACCTGAAGGAGGACGACGATGCCCGCGTCCCCGTTGCCTGACAGCACCGTGCCTGGCGCCGCCCCACCCCGGACCCGCGCGCTGCGCGTCGACGACCTCGGCGTGACCGTCGGCCAGGACCGCCGCTCGGCGGTCCACGGCGTCACCTTCGAGATCGCGCGCGGCGAGTCGGTCGGGCTCGTCGGCGAGTCCGGCAGCGGCAAGACCCTGACCTGCCGCTCGGTCCTCGGCCTGCTGCCCCAGGGTTGCGACGTGGCGCGGGGCAGCATCCGGCTGGGTGCCGGCGAGGA
This sequence comes from uncultured Actinomycetota bacterium, assembly GCA_963706475.1. GTDB lineage: Bacteria > Actinomycetota > Actinomycetes > Propionibacteriales > Nocardioidaceae > Nocardioides. The sequence continues at coordinate 109,396 of CAVPLV010000001.1, forward strand.
CGAGGTCGAGCTGACCACCGTCCGGCGCCGGGGCTGGGACAGGATCCGGGGCACCCGGCTCGCCGCCGTCTTCCAGGACCCGGCGTCGTACCTGAACCCGTCGCTGACCGTGGGCCACCAGCTCGCCGAGCAGCTGCGGGTCAAGCGCCGGATCAACCGGCGCGACGCGCACGCGCGCAGCGTCGAGCTCTTCACCGAGGTCGGGCTACACCGCCCCGAGCAGGTCTTCCACCAGTATCCCCACGAGCTCTCCGGCGGCATGCTCCAGCGGGTGCTGATCGCGATCGCCGTCGCCCTCGAGCCGGAGCTGCTGATCGCCGACGAGGCGACGACCGCGCTCGACGTGGTGATCCAGGCCGAGATCCTGCAGCTGCTCTCGCGGCTGCGTCGCGACCACCACCTCTCGCTGCTGCTGGTCACCCACGACCTCGCCGTGGTGGCCGAGACCTGCGACCGGATCCTGGTGATGTACGGCGGCGAGATCGTCGAGAGCGGGCCGACCGCCCAGGTGCTGGCCGACCCGCGCCACCCCTACACGCAGGCCCTGCTCAGCGTCGCCTCGATCGGCGACTGGACGCGCCGGGCGCTCGACGTGATCCCGGGCTCACCGCCGGGTGCTGGTGAGCAGATGCCCGGCTGCCGCTTCGCCCCCCGGTGCGCGGCCGCCCGCGAGCAGTGCACCGCCGGCCCCGTCGACCTGACCACCCTGGACGCCGACCGCGCCGCCCGCTGCGTGCGTCTCGACGAGCTGGCCCTGTCGCCCGTGGGAGGTGTGGCATGACCGCCCCCCTGCTCGTGCTCCGCGACGTGACGGTCACCTATGCCCCGCCGCGCCGCACGGGCTCGCTCGGCACCGGAGCAGCCCTGTCCGGCGTGGACCTCGAGATCCGCGCCGGCGAGATCGTCGGCATCGTCGGCGAGACCGGCTCCGGCAAGACGACCCTGGCTCGGGCGACCGTCGGACTGGTGCGTCCGGCCGCCGGCTCCATCGACTTCGAGGGCGAGGAGCTCGGTGACCTCCGTGGCAAGGCGCTGCGCGACTTCCGGCGCAGCGGCCAGGTGCAGCTCGCGTTCCAGGACCCGCTCCGCTCCCTGGACGGCGACCTCACCGTCGCGCAGGTGGTCGGCGGAGCCGCTCGACATCGTCGAGGAGACCTCGACCGGACCGAGCGCCGGCGTCGCGTCGACGAGGCGCTCGCGCTGGTCGGGCTCGAGACGACTCGTTCCGCGACCGCTACCCGCGGCAGCTCTCCGGTGGCCAGCGCCAGCGGGTGTCGCTGGCCCGGGCCATCGTGACCCGCCCACGGCTGCTCTTCTGCGACGAGCCGGTCAGCGCCCTCGACGTCTCCAACCGCAACCTGGTGCTGCGGCTGCTCGACACGCTGCGCAAGGAGCTCGATCTCGCCGTCGTGATCATCGCCCACGACCTGAGCTCGCTGGCCGGGGTCGCCGACCGGGTGGCGGTCTTCTACCGCGGTCGGCTCGTCGAGCAGGGCCCGATCAGCGAGGTGCTGGCGCGACCGGCCCACCCCTACACCGCGCTGCTGACCGCCTCGGCGCCGAGCGTGCAGAACGAGGACCGGCTGCGTCCCGACGCAGCTGCCGGCACCCGGTCGGCGACGTCGAGCGGACCTGGTCGGCGGACGCCTGCGTCTTCGCGGCCCGCTGCGCCTTCGCCCACGACGCGTGCGATGACCAGCCGGCGCTGCTCGGACCGGGACGCCGTACGGCGGCGTGCCACCTCCCCGACAGCTGGCCCGACCAGCTGGACCCCCTCCAGCACGACCCTCGAAAGGAAGCAGTGTCATGACCATCGAGTTCATCGGCTTCGCCTCGACCCAGGAGTACAGCGAGTCGGCCGGCGTGGCCGACGGCGACCCGGTCGACCCGGCCTACCTGACCGCGGTGGCGACCGCCCACGAGCGGTCCGGCTTCGACCGGGTGCTGATCGCGCACTCCTCGGCCAGCCCGGACGGCTTCGTGATCGCCGATCAGGTGCTGTCGCGGACCTCGACCCTCAAGGTGCTGCTGGCACACCGACCCGGCTTCCTCGCGCCCACTCTGGCCGCGCGCTCCTACGCGACCCTGGACGCCTTCCACCCCGGGCGGGTGGCGTTGCACGTGATCACCGGCGGTGACGACGCTGACCAGCAGCGCGACGGCGACTTCGCCGACAAGACCACCCGCTACGCCCGCACCGACGACTTCCTCAGCGTGGTGCGCCAGGAGTGGGAGTCGGCGACGCCGTTCGACCACGACGGCGAGTTCTACCAGGTGCGTCAGGCCTGGTCGTCGGTCCGGCCGGCGACGCCGATCCCGGTCTACTTCGGCGGCGCATCGGCGGACGCGATCCGGGTCGGCGGCAAGCACGCCGACGTGTACGCCTTCTGGGGCGAGCCGCTGGCGGGCATCGCGGAGCGGATCCGCGAGGTGCGTGCGGCCGCGGCGCCGTACGGCCGGTACCCGAGGTTCAGCGTCAGCACCCGCCCGATCGTCGCCGACACCGAGGAAGCAGCCTGGGCCAAGGCCGAGGAGATCCTCGAGCGCACCAAGGAACGGGCCGGGGGTCAGGCACCGCGCGTTCAAGAACCTCGACCACACCCAGCAGGAGGGTTCGAGGCGCCTGCTCGAGGCCGCCGCCCAGGGCGACGTGCACGACAAGCGGTTGTGGACCGCGGTCGCCAAGGTGACCGGCGCCGCGGGCAACTCCACGGCGCTGGTCGGCAGCTACGAGCAGGTCGCCGACGCGCTGCTCGACTACGTCGACCTCGGCGTCGAGCACGCTGCTGATCCGCGGCTTCGACCCGCTGGCCGACGCGACGTCGTACGCCCGCCTCATCGAGCTGGTCAGGGCAGGAGCGTCGCAGCGTCAGAGTGCGCGCGTTCCTGCCTGACCTCCACCCGTCCCGACCCTCAGCAGACGAAAGGTCCGAGCATGACCACGATCACCCCCGACGCCCCCACGACGTCCCTCCCGCAGCGCGAGGTCGAGATCCTCGGCATGATCGGCACCCGCGACGCGTCCGAGACCCGGCCCGGCTCCGGACCGGCCGTCGACCCCGACTACACCCGCCGCTTCGCGCAGGCCCACGAGGACGGTGGCTTCGACCGGGTGCTCATCGGCTACGGCTCGGCCTGGCCGGAGGGCACCCAGGTCGCGGCCCACGTGGCTGCCCACACCGAGCGGCTCGGCCTGCTCGTCGCACACCGTCCGGGCTTCGTCGCGCCGACCCTGGCGGCCCGCACCTTCGCGACGATGGACCAGTTCGCCCAGGGTCGGGTCGCCGTGCACGTCATCACCGGCGGCAGCGACGTCGAGCAGCGCCGCGACGGCGACTACCTCGACCACGACGAGCGCTACGACCGCACCGACGAGTACCTCACCGTGCTGCGCCAGGCCTGGTCCTCGAGCGAGCCCTTCAGCTACGAGGGCAGCCACTACCGCTTCGAGGACTACGCCTCCGGCGTGCTGCCCTACGGCGATCGCCACCTCGAGCTGTTCTTCGGGGGCTCCTCGGCCGCGGCCTATCGCGTCGGAGGCAGGCACTCCGACACCTTCATGCTCTGGGGCGAGCCGCTGGCCGAGACCGCCGAGCAGATCGCGTCCGTGCGTGCCGCGGCCGACGCTGCCGGCCGGGAGGCGCCGCGGATCAGTGTGTCCTTCCGTCCGATCACCGCCGACACCGACGACCTGGCCTGGGCGCGCGCACACGACGTGCTCGACCGGATCCGCAACGGTCCCGGCAAGGCTTTCCTCGAGGTGGCCAAGCGGATGGTCGGCAACGCCCCGCAGAACGAGGGCTCCCGGCGGCTGCTGGCCGCCGCTGCCAAGGGCGACCTGCACGACCGGGCGCTGTGGACCCCGACCGCGACCGCAGCCGGCGCGGGCGGCAACACGACCGCGCTCGTCGGTAGCCACGAGACCGTCGCGCGGGCGATCCTCGACTACATCGAGATCGGCGTCGACACGGTGCTGATCCGCGGCTACGACCCGCTCGAGGACGCCACGTCGTACGGCAAGGACCTGCTGCCCCTGGTCCGCCAGGAAGTCGCACACCGCCGGAGCGTGGCCCGCTGATGGCCGCGACCAGGGAGATCCACCTCGGCGCGGTGCCCTACGGCACCGGCGGTCCGGGTAGCCACACGCTGTGGCTCGACCCCGAGATCCCGGGTGACGCGAGCGTCAGCGTGCGGTGGTTCACCGAGATGGCGCAGCTGGCCGAGCGGGGCAAGTTCGATCTGCTGTTCATCGTGGACAGCCAGTTCATCACGCCGTACTCACCGCCGCACTACCTCAACCGGCTCGAGCCGCTCACCCTGCTCAGCGCGCTGGCCACCCAGACCACGCACATCGGGCTGGTCGGGACGGCGACGACCAGCTTCAACAGCCCCTTCAACCTGGTGCGCCGCTTCGGCTCGCTCGACCTGATCAGCGGTGGTCGGGCCGGCTGGAACGTGGTGACCAGTGGCGATGCGGGCACGGCCGGCAACTACGGCCTCGACGAGCACTACGACTACGACACCCGCTACGGCCGGGCGCAGGAGTACGTCGAGCTGGCCCGGGCGCTGTGGGACTCCTACGAGGACGACGCTTTCGTGCGGGACCGCGAGAGCGGGCAGTTCCTCGACCGGAGCAAGCAGCACGTGCTGGACCACGACGGCGCGTACTTCAAGGTGCGTGGGCCGCTCAACCTGGAGCGCTCCGCGCAGGGCCACCCGGTCATCTTCCAGGCCGGTGACTCCGACCAGGGCCGCGACCTGGGCGCCAGCGTCGGCGAGGGCATCTTCACGCACGCGGCCGACATCCCCAGCGGTCAGGCCTTCTACAACGACGTCAAGGGTCGGGCCCGCGACCGCTTCGGGCGCAACCCCGACCACCTCGTCGTGATGCCCGCGGTCAAGGTCGTCGTCGGCGACACCGACGAGGACGCTCGCGAGATCGAGGCCTACAACAACGACCGCGACCACACCTTCGACGCGGCGCTGCGCGAGTTCGGCCGGCCGTTCGGCTGGCACGACTTCACGCAGTACGACCTGGACGCGCCGTTCCCGGCGGAGGCGCTCGTGCACGGCGAACGCTCCTTCTACACGCAGGCCAAGGCGGTGACCGAGCGCGCCGGACAGCACGGCTGGACGCTGCGCCAGGCCGTCGAGGCGACCCGCTACTTCCGCAAGAGCGAGTTCGTCGGCTCGGCGAGCACCGTCGCCGACAAGCTGGTCGAGTGGTGGGAGGCACGGGCCTGCGACGGCTTCAACATCGGCCTCGACCACCCGGCCAACTTCCGCCGGGTCGTGGACGAGGTGGTCCCGATCCTGCAGGAGCGCGGCGTCTTCCGCGCCGACTACGACTCCACCCTGCTCCGCGGGCACCTCGGGCTGCCGCTCCCGGTGAACAGGTACGCCGCGCTGCGGGACGACGTCGGGTAGGCCGCACCGCACTACGCTGGGCCGATGGCGACCTTCGAGGACTATCTCGCCGGCCTGGGTGACGACGAGGTCAGGGTCACCCTCGCCCACGTCCGCGACGTGGTGACCGCGACCGAACCTGGCGCGGAGGAAGGCACCAGCTACGGGATGCCGGCCTGGCGGCTGGCCGGCAAGCCGTTGCTGGGTGTCAATGTCGCGAAGGCGCACATCGGCGTCTTTCCCTTCAGCACCGAGGTCGTCGACGCGGTCCGCGAGCGCCTGCCTGGCTTCGACATCACCAAGGGCGGCCTGAAGATGACGCCCGAGCGCCCGGTCCCCGACGACGTGCTCGCCGACCTGGTCCGGTTGCGCAGCGCAGAGATCCGCGGCAAGTCCTAGGACGGACGCACCCTCCTGCCCGCGGCCGGCGTCAGTCAGCAGAGTGAGCCAGCACGGTCTCGATCTCCTCGAGCGCCGACTGGTCGAACGCCACGAGGCGGATGTCCTCGACGTCGGTCCTGGTCCCCGTGATGGTCTCGACGGCGGCGGCGATGGCGTCGCGACGCGGCCAGCCGTAGACACCCGCGCTGATGAGGGGGAACGCCACGGACCGGGCGCCGAGCTCGTCGGCCACCTCCAACGAACGCCGGTAGCAGGACTCCAGGAGTCCGCGATCGGTCTGACCCGCTCGTCGGTCGGGCCCGACGGTGTGGATCACCCAACGAGCGGGAAGGTCGCCGGCGGCGGTCCAGCCGGCGTCTCCGGTGGCCAGCCCGCGCGGGAACCGGGCGATGCAGTCCGCCAGCACCGCCGGGCCACCGGCTCGGTGGATGGCCCCGTCCACCCCGCCACCGCCCCTCATCGCGTTGTTGGCGGCGTTCACGACAGCATCGACGGCGATGGTCGTGATGTCCCCTCGGACGGCGGTGATCTGGGGAGTGCTCATGAGGGTGATGGTGCCCGTCCCCAGACCGTGCTGACCAGAGCCAGTATGTAACTCGGTGTCCGACTTTGTGTTGCACAAGTCTTGCGGCTCGTCGCTCGTCCGTGGTTGGTTGGGTGAACCTACTCGCCAGTATCTCGGAGCGAACATGCGCCTTCCGCACTGGACAGCCGTCGTCGGAGCCGTCGTCTGCCTGCTGGTCCCGCTCGCCTCGCTGCCGGCCCAGGCAGCCGGCGATGACGACGTCCTGCCCTTCTATCGTCCCCCTGCCACGCTCCCGAGCGGCAACGGCGACCTGGTCCGCAGCGAGCCGATCACGTACCGGCTGGACTCGGCGGGCGTCAGCAACGTGCTGGTGAGGTCGACCCGGGTCCTCTACAGGTCGACCAACCGGGCGGGCGAGGCCGACGTCGTGTCCGGCTCGGTGATCGTGCCGAAGGCGCCCTGGATCGGACCGGGCAAGCGCCCGGTGATCGGGTACGCCGTGGGCACTCAGGGCCTGGACGACCGCTGTGCGCCGTCGCGCCAGTTCAGTGCCGGCGTCGAGTACGAAGGCATCTTCATGAACGGACTGCTGGCGCGGGGCTACGCGCTGGCCGTGACCGACTACGAGGGCCTCGGCACCCCGGGGATGCACACCTACATGGACCGGGTCTCGCAGGGCCGGGCCGTGCTCGATGCCGTGCGTGCCGCCCAACGGCTTCCCGGCTCGGGGCTGAGCCGTGCCAACCCAGTCGCCCTCTTCGGCTACTCCCAAGGTGGGGGAGGAGCGGCCTCGGCGGCGGAGCTGGCTGGGTCCTACGCACCCGAGCTGAAGGTGAAGGGGTCGGTCGTCGGCGCGGTGCCGGCCGACCTCACCGTGCTGCCGGACAACCTGGACAAGGGTCTGTGGGCGGAGTTCCTCTGGTTCGCCATCGCAGGGATCTCCGGCAGCTACGACCTCGACATCGACGCCTACCTCAACGCCGACGGCCAGGACTTCCTCGACCGGATCTCCGACGACTGCGTCTTCGACCTCGGCACGGCGGCGTTCTCGGACTCGCGCGACTACTCACTCGACGGCTCGAACCTGAGCGAGCTGTCGAAGGAAGAGCCCTTCCGCTCGATGCTCGCCGACCAGCGGATCGGCCGGATCAGGCCCAGCGCGCCGGTGCTGGTGACGCACAGCAGGCTCGACGACACCATCCCCTTCAAGGTCGGCAAGCAGCTCGCGAAGGACTGGTGTGCCAAGGGCGGCACCGTGCGGTTCAGCGCCAACGTCACGCCGCTGCACGTGGGCGGGATGCTGAACAACTCCACCGAGGTCTACGGCTACCTCGAGGCTCGGCTGCTCGGGCTGCCCGCACTGTCGTCGTGCTGGCGGCTGTGACGCCGTAGGTGACATTCCAGTGACCCCGCCGGTGGGCGGGTGTGGGGCGGGCGCTCGCTACTCGACCACCGATCCTCCTGTTGGTCGAGTAGGGCGCGAGGGACGAGCGCCTGTATCGAGACCACCGCCACGGGCCGAGCGGGTCTCGATACGCTCGCTGGCGCTCGCTACTCGACCACCGCCGAGACTCGGCGCTCGCTACTCGACCACCGATCCTCCTGTTGGTCGAGTTGGGCGTGAGGGACGAGCGCCTGTATCGGGACCACCGCCACGCGACAGGTCTCGATACGCTCGCTGGCGCTCGCTACTCGACCACCGATCCTCCTGTTGGTCGAGTTGGGCGTGAGGGACGAGCGCCTGTATCGGGACCACCGCCACGCGACAGGTCTCGATACGCTCGCTGGCGCTCGCTACTCGACCACCGATCCTCCTGTTGGTCGAGTAGGGCGTGAGGGACGAGCGCCCGTATCGAGACCACCGCCACGCGACAGGTCTCGATACGCTCGCTGGCGCTCGCTACTCGACCACCGATCCTCCTGTTGGTCGAGTTGGGCGCGAGGGACGAGCGCCTGTATCGAGACCACCGCAGGGGCCGAGCGGGTCTCGATACGCTCGCTGGCGCTCGCTACTCGACCACCGAGAGACTGGCGCTCGCTACTCGACCACCGATCCTCCCGTTGGTCGAGTAGGGCGGGAGGGACGAGCGCCCGTATCGAGACCATCCGCACTGCCGAGCGGGTCTCGACCGGTTCGGTGATTCGGCGGTGGGCGAGGGTCCTGATGAGTAGCCTCTCCGCGTGACCCGACCTCCCCGACACCGCAACCGTCTCGTGCTGGCCGGGTGGCGCTGGGTCGAGCGCACCGGCGAGATCGTGCCCGGCACCCGGGCGGCCGCCGAGTTCGGAGCCTTCGGGGAGCGCAGCAGCCTGGGCTTCCCGGTCGCCACCCTGATGGGGGTCCGCTCCATCCACATCGGCGCCGGGACCCTGATCGGCCGGCAGGCGACGCTGTCGGTGGGCTACTCGCCCGACGACGCCAACGTCCCCGAGCGGGGCCTGGTCATCGGCGACCGCTGTGTCATCGGGGCCCGCGCCACGCTGACCGCACATGCCTCGATCGTGGTCGGCGACGACGTCTGGTTCGGCCAGGACGTCTTCGTGTCCGACTCCAGCCACGGCTACCAGGACCCGGACGTGCCGATCGGTCGCCAGCTGGGCGAGCAGCACCCGGTCCGCATCGGGGCCGGCAGCTGGATCGGTCACGGCGCGATGATCCTGCCGGGCGCCACGATCGGGCGCAACGTCGTCGTCGCCGCCGGCTCGGTCGTGCGTGGCGACGTGGCCGACCACGCGGTCGTCGGCGGGGCACCGGCTCGGGTGCTGCGCCACTACCAGCCGGGCACCGGATGGGTGACCCGCGACGGCGACGTACGCCCGTTGGAGACCGCGATCTCCTGAGGCGGGGGTGGGGCGCTAGGATGGGTGTCGTACCAGTGGTCCGATGCGTCGATCTCCCGCAGATCCGTAGGACCACCCGCGTCGCGGGGATGGCCGCCAGTGGCTGCTCCGGGCGCTGTTCCACAGTTCGGCCACTGATTCGCGCGGATCACCCGATCCGGCTGCGGTGAGCGTGGGCGAACACTCCGGAGGAGGAGTCCTTGGCCCGACAAGGCCAGCAGGCAGGCGCACGTCGCAGCAGCCAGCGCAACCAGCGGCGTTCCCGTCCCCTCGACAACGAGGGGATCATCCCGGTGCTCGCGCGCGCCGTGCGCGAGGTCGAGACGGCGGTGCAGCGCGGCTCGGTGATGGCCTCGGTCCGCACCAAGTTCCAGGTCGTCGCCCTCCTGGTGCGTGAGGAACGTGCCCGGATCAAGGCCGACGCCGAGGCCACGGAGGCCCACCGCGCCGAACAGCTCAAGCGGCTCGACGGTGTCGCGACCATCCTCGCGAAGACCGCCGCGCGCGACACCACGCTGCTCGTCCTGCTCGCCGAGGACGCCACGATCTCGGACGCCGCCCGGATGCTCAAGCGCGAGATGATCCTGGCCGCAGGCCTCGAGGCGCCGCCGGAGGAGTCGGTCACCCCTGAGTTCACCGCCGCCACGGGGGCGACCGAGCGCCGGGTCGTCCCGCAGTCCGTCGTCGCCCGTCAGCTCGCGAACCCCTTCCTGGTGCCCGACTTCAACGCGGCCCCGGTCAAGGCACAACCCCGCCGGCTCGCCGGCTGGGAGCTGCTCGGCCCGCTCTTCCGCTCCTTCGAGTACGCCGGCGGCGCACCCGCCTGCATGCCGCTGCCCGACCCGGACTCGCTGCGGGCCCCCGGCAGCCTCCAGCTGATGCCGCACCAGGCCCAGGTCGTGGCTGCGGCCGCCGCCGGCCACCGCACCTTCCTGCTCGCCGACGAGCCCGGCCTCGGCAAGACCGCGCAGGCGCTGCTCGCTGCCCAGGCCGCCAACGCCTACCCGTTGCTGGTCGTGGTGCCCAACGTCGTCAAGACCAACTGGGCGCGAGAGGTGGGCCTGTGGACGCCTCGCAAGTCGGTGACCGTGATCCACGGCGACGGCCACACCATCGACGGCTTCGCCGACATCGTGGTGGTCAACTACGAGGTCCTCGACCGGCACGTCGGCTGGCTGGGTGACCTCGGCTTCCGCGGCATGGTGGTCGACGAGGCACACTTCATCAAGAACAAGTCCTCGCAGCGCTCCCAGCACGTGCTCCAGGTCTCCGAGCGGATCCGCACCCGGATCGGGCGGCCGTTGCTGATGGCGCTCACCGGGACGCCCCTGATCAACGACATCGAGGACTTCCGGGCGATCTGGCAGTTCCTGGGCTGGGTCGACGACAAGAAGCCCCTCGGTCCGCTGATGGACGGCCTCGAGGACACCGGCATGACGCCGGCCGATCCCGGCTTCTACCCCGCCGCGCGCCGCGCCGTTATCGACATGGGCATCGTGCGTCGCCGCAAGGTCGACGTGGCCGCCGACATCCCGGCGCGCCGGGTCGCGGACCTGCCCGTCGAGCTCGACGACGAGGCCGGCCGCTCGATCCGGGCCGCCGAGCGCGAGCTGGCGCGTCGCCTGGTCTCCCGCTACGAGACGGCGCTGGCCACCCGCACCTCCGGGATCGTCGTCGAGGGCATCGACCATGAGCTCGTACGTCGCGTCGCGACCTGGGAGCGCGAGGACACCACCACCGCCACCGGCGAGAACGTCTTCACCATGATGCGCCACATCGGACAGGCCAAGGCCGGCCTGGCCGCCGACTACACCGCCCAGCTGGCCCGCAACGTCGGCAAGGTCGTCTTCTTCGCCAAGCACATCGACGTCATGGACGTCGCCGAGGACACCTTCGCCCGCCGCGGGCTGCGCTACTCCTCGATCCGCGGCGACCAGACGCCGAAGGCTCGCGAGAAGGCGATCAACGACTTCGTCAACGATCCCGAGGTCGCCGTCGTGGTCTGCTCGCTGAGTGCGGCCGGGGTCGGGCTCAACCTTCAGGTCGCCTCCAACCTGGTGCTCGCCGAGCTGTCGTGGACCGACGCCGAGCAGACCCAGGCGATCGACCGGATCCATCGCATCGGTCAGGAGGAGCCGGTCACCGCGTGGCGGATCATCGCCTCGCAGACCATCGACACCCGGATCGCGGAGCTGATCGACAGCAAGGCCGGACTCGCGGCCCGGGCGCTCGACGGGGCGGACGTCGAGACCTCCTCGGCCGACGTCCAGCTCGAGGCGCTGGTCTCGCTGCTCACCGACGCGCTGACCGAGGCTGGTCTGTAGGCCGGTCCGCACGCCGGCGGCACAATGAAGCCATGCCCGACTACGGCCAGGAACTCCAGTTCGGCACCTTCATCACCCCGGACGCCGTCCACCCCGACCGGGTGATCGAGCTCGCACTGCTGACCGAGGCAGCCGGCCTGGACCTGGCGACCTTCCAGGACCACCCCTACCAGGCGGGCTTCCTCGACGCCTGGTCGCTGATCGCGACCGTCCTGGCGCGCACGTCGACGCTGCGGGTCACCACCAACGTCACGAACCTCCCGCTGCGGCCGCCGTTCGTGCTTGCGTCGACTGTCGCCAGCCTCGACCTGGTCAGTCGTGGCCGGGTCGAGCTCGGCATCGGTGCCGGCGGGTTCTGGGACGCGATCGAGGCGGCCGGCGGACCTCGTCGTACCCCCGGTGAGGCGGTGACCGCGCTCGCGGAGGGCATCGAGGTGATCCGAGCAGCCTGGGACACCTCGTCCCGCTCGGTGCGCGTCGACGGTGAGCACTACCGGGTGGTCGGCGTGCACGCCGGTCCGGCGCCGGCGCACGACGTCGAGATCTGGATCGGGGCGATCGGGCCCCGGATGCTCGACCTGACCGGTCGGGTCGGTGACGGCTGGCTGCCCAGCCAGTCGTACGTGCCGCCGGAGCAGCTGGCCGAGCGCAACGGCCGGATCGACGCGGCCGCCGAGCAGGCCGGCCGCAACCCCGCCGAGGTCCGCAGGCTCTACAACGTGAGTCCCTCGACCGACCCGCAGTGGCCCGAGTGGCTCGCCGAGCTGACCCTCACGCACGGCACCAGCACCTTCATCCTCGGGGGCGACGATCCGTCAGGGATCCAGCAGTTCGGGGTCCAGGTCGCCCCGGCCGTGCGCGAGCTCGTCGAGGCCGAGCGACGCTCCGGGCGCCGAAAGCAGGTGACGCAGGTCGAGTCGGCGGTCGAGGTGCGCGCGCCGGGCGGGCAGCCGGTGCGCCCCACCCCCGACGACGGCGTACGCCGCAGCCGGCGCACGCCCTGGGACGAGAGCACCCGTCCGACGTACCAGTCCGCTCAGGCGCTGGAGAGCTGGAGCGCCCGTGATCGGGCGACCGGACAGCACCTGATCGATGTCCACGACCACCTGCGCTCCGAGCTCGCGCAGCTCTTCGACCTGATCGACCAGGTCGCGGCCGGGAGCCTCGACGCCGGCCGGGCCAGGTCGCTGATCAACATGATGACGATGCGGCAGAACGACTGGGCGCTCGGGGCCTACTGCCAGTCCTACTGCCGCGTGGTGACCACGCACCACACCATCGAGGACACCAGCATGTTCCCCCACCTGCGCTCGGAGGACCCCGCGCTGGCACCGGTGATCGACCGGCTCGAGGCCGAGCACCACGTCATCGCCGGGGTGCTCGACGAGGTCGACCAGGCCCTGGTTGCGGTCGTCAGCGAGCCCGACGGTTTGAGCAGGCTCCGCGAGGCCGTCGACCTGCTCAGCGACACGATGGGTTCCCACCTCTCCTACGAGGAGCGCGAGCTGGTGGAGCCGCTGGCAAGGTTCGGCTTCGCCTGAGCCCTACGCGGCCGGAATCCGCTCGCTGGCCCACAGCCGGAAGAGCAGGTACGCCGACACTGCACCCAGCAGGTGCCAGACGGCATGCCCCTGGAGCAGCGAGTCCGGCTCGCACCACAGCGACTTGGTCGCGTTCCAGATCGCGAACGCGACCAGGATGCTCCCGAGCGCGCCGGCCCCCCAGCGCAGGTCGGTGCGCGGCCGGGTCGGCCCAGCATCCGATCGGCGCCCCGCTCGTCGCCACAGCCGGATCTCGGTCACCACGGCGACCAGCAGCAGGGCAGCGAAGGCCACGTTCCCGGCGTACGTCACCACCGGGACCTCGGCGGCGTAGAGCCCGACCAGCTCGCAGGCGGCGACGAGGAGCAGGAAGAGCTGGGCGAAGAGCACCCGGCCCTGCCCCGACCAGCGGGTCAGCGCGTAGGCCGCCGAGAACGACGCGACGAGGTACATCGACAGCATGTCCAGGTCGCCGCCGACCTCGCTCTGGGTGGCGTGCATGGCCGCGCTCGCCGGTCCCAGGACGACCACCAGGCAGGCATATCCGGTGGCCAGCCCCGGAAGCGTGGGGAGGACGTCTCCGAGCTGGTCGCGACGGCCGGCTCGCCAGGCCACCAGCAGCCCGGCCACCACGAAGCCCAGGTTGGACCAGGAGTTGGCGGGCTGCTTCACCCAGCCTGCTCGGGCCGCCTCGCAGAAGTTGTCGCCGCGGCCGACGTCCGGCCCGAACCACCCGGCGCCGACGGCGACGACGAGCAGCCCGGTCGCCGCGACAGCGACTGCGGCGGTGACAGCGAGGGGTTGCCGGGACCTCGAGGGCACGCGGCCTGACTCAGCGAGCCCGGACCAGGGTCGCGGTGACGCGGAAGCGGAGCCCGTTGTCCTTCGCGCGGCCGCCGCAGCTCCAGGAGGTGCCCCGGTTGCACGTGAAGCGGGTCGAGGCGTTGACAGCGGTCAGCGTGACCGCGCGCACCCCGGTGCTGCTGAAGGCGATCCGGGCGCTGCCGTCGCCGCGCTTGTCGAGGCGGACGGGTACGACGGCCCAGCCGCTCCGCTTGTGCACACGCAGCACGGCTGCCGGCGCCGTGGCCGCGGACGGGCCGGCGACCGAGACCCTAAGCGTCCACTTCCGGCCGACGGAGGACGGCTTGATCACCACGTTGCGAGACGCCATGTGGTTGATCTTCAGGGTGGTCCTCCGCGTGGGGGAGCCGGGCGAGATCGACCACCGCTTGGTCGCCCGCGCCGACGGCCAGGCCCTGCCCTCGGGATAGGTGCGACTGGTGGCGGTGTTGGCGGAGGCGTACGCACGGAACACCCCGGTGAAGCCGCCGCGCTTGGCCAGCACCTTCGTCACCGCCTGGGTCGAGTAGTCGTGCCCGGCGCCGCGGAACTCCCCGGCCCGGTTCCAGATCTTGCGCACGACGCTGCGACCGTACTTGTTGCTGAGGTACTCGAAGAAGGCCCAGTTGCCGTAGTGCGCCACGCCGCCGAAGACGTCGAGCGACTGCTGCGGCTGGCCGACCTGACCGTAGGGGAGGTACTGCCGGTTGTCGTTGACGGCGTCCGCGACCCGCTCCTCCATCCAGGTGGCGGTGGCCTCCATCAGCCAGCCGTCCTCGGCGAAGTCGTAGCCGAACTGGATGGCGTGGAAGAACTCGTGGGCAGCGGTGACCCGGAGGCTGTCGACCGGGGCCGCGCCGAACTCGGAGCGGGCGAAGTTGTTGTCGAGCACGCAGTAGCCGGACGCCTCACGCTTCCGCCCGGGCTTGTAGGCCTCGGGTGCGCAGTAGCCGTAGACGCCGGTGCCGATCTGCTTGAGGTAGACGTCCAGCTTCGCGTTGCCGCCCCGGCGGCCGTCCGGGACCGGCTTGCGGTAGTTGAGGGTGCCGACCTCCTTGGCCCAGACCTGGTTGAGCACCTTGAGGTTGGTGTCGACCCAGGCGCTGTTCGGTGCTGCGTCAGCGCCCGAGGTGACCCAGTGGACGCAGAAGTGGCCGCTGCAGCGACGCAGCGACGAGGTCGTGTAACCCTGGCCGTACTGGTCGGCGGCGCCGTCGGTGGGTCGTGCGAGCAGCCGGTCGGCGAGGGCCTGGTCGACGCCGTCGAGGCTCGGCCGGGCCAGGAAGAGGTCGCGCAGGGCGAGCGTCGCGTCCGGCAGGTCGGCGTCGGCCGGCGCCGTCAGCTCGGTCCCCGTCCCAAGGTCGGTCGCGGGAGCGGCCTCGGGCGTCAGCACCTGCTGGGCTGTCTCGAGCGCCGCCTCGGCCTCGGTGGGGGTGGCCACCACCGTGCTGTCGTCGCCGGTCGGCTCCGCGGCGACGGAGGAGGTGGACCCCAGCGCCAGCACGGACGCGGTGAGGGCGAGGGTCACGATCGACGTGAGCAGTCGGCGGTGCATGTCAGCTCCCTGAGATCTTTTCGATGAGGGCGGTCGTGGAGATCGCCGGGGTGCGGGGCAGGTAGACGACCTCGCAGATGTCGCGGAACTCGTCGAAGCGCCCGGCCCAGTCGTCGCCCATGACGAGCACGTCGGCGGCGTACTGATCGATGTAGGAGCGCTTCAGCTCGAGGCTCTCCTCCACGAAGACCTCGTCGACCGGCTTGAGGGCGGCCACGATGGCGAGCCGCTCGGCCTGGCTGAACACCGGCTCGCGGCCCTTCTTGCTGAGGTTGAGCGCATCGGCCGAGACACCGACGACCAGCCGGTCTCCGAGAGCCGCGGCACGCTCGATCACCCGGAGGTGTCCGACGTGGAACACGTCGAAGGTGCCGAAGGTGATGACGGTTCTGGGCATGAGGAGGATTCTGACACGCACGGGGGCTCATCTCCTGATCCACGGCGTGGGGGACAATCGGCCCACGATGACGACGACAATCTCGATGAACACGCCCGACACGGACGGCGACGAGGCACGACGGCGCGGCCTCCGGCAGATGCGGACCGTGGCCGTCGCGCTGCTGGTCGTCGCTGCTGCGGTCTACCTGGCCACCCTCGAGCAGGACGGCTTCCTGGGCTACGTCAACGCCGGCGCCGAGGCCTCCATGGTCGGTGCGATCGCGGACTGGTTCGCGGTGACCGCGCTGTTCAAGCGACCGCTCGGCCTGCCGATCCCGCACACCGCTCTCATCCCGCGCCGCAAGGACGAGCTGGGGCGAGGACTGGAGGAGTTCGTCGGGGACAACTTCCTCCAGGAGGACATCATCCGGGAGCGGGTCGCCGCGGCCACGATCTCGCTGCGCGTCGGCCGGTGGCTCGCCGTCCCGGCGAACGCGCGACGCGCCGTCGACGAGGCCTCCGACGTCGCTGTGATCGCGCTCAACAGGGTCCGTGACGAGCACATCGAGGGGCTGATCCGCGACGCTCTGGTCCCGCGCTTCCACGAGGAGCCGATCGCCCCGCTGCTCGGCAGCCTGCTCCAGGAGACCGTGCGCGACGACCTGCACCACGGGCTGGTCGACCTGGCGCTGGTCGAGCTGCACGGGTGGCTGGTGAAGAACCCGGACACGGTCGCCGAGATCATCGGGGAGCGGGCGCCGTGGTGGACGCCGCCGCGGCTCAACGACGCGGTGATCACCCGGGTCCACCGCGAGCTGGTGCGCTGGATCGCCGACATCCGCGACGACCCGCAGCACCACGCCCGGCAGGCCCTGGACTCGATGCTCGCGCAGCTGGCCGAGGACCTCCTGCACGACCCCGAGACCCAGGCCCGCGCCGAGCAGCTCAAGGACCGCCTGCTCGACCACCCGCAGGTGATCGCGTCGAGCGTCTCGCTGTGGAACGCGCTGCGCCGCTCGCTGCTCGCCTCCCTCGTCGACCCCGCGGGCGCCGTGCGGCTGCGACTGCTCGACGAGGTCTCCCGGTTCGCCGAGCGGCTGGTCACCGACGAGGGGCTCCGGGCCCGGCTGGACGGGCTGGCTGCGGACGCCGCAGTCTTCGGCGTGGAGCGGTACGGCGCCGAGGTCACCACCGTCATCACCCACACCATCGAGCGCTGGGACGGCAAGGAGGCCGCTCGCCGCATCGAGCTGCACGTCGGGCGCGACCTGCAGTTCATCCGGATCAACGGCACCGTCGTCGGCGGGCTCGTCGGTGTGCTCATCCACACGGTCAGCGTGCTGGTCGGGTGATCCCCCACACTGGTGCCATGGCCGAACCGTTCGACGTACCCATCCGTGACGAGTCGATCCGGCTCGGGCAGTTCCTCAAGCTCGCCAACCTGGTCGAGTCGGGAGCCGAGGCCAAGCCGGTGATCGCGGCCGGGGCGGTGCTGGTCAACGGCGAGGTCGAGACCCGCCGCGGCCGACAGCTGGCCCTGGGTGACGTGGTCACGCTCGGGCCCCAGTCGGCGCGGGTCTCCGACGAGTCGGTCCCAGACAACCTGCCCTGGTAGCGAGCGCCCTGTCTGTTGATGGCTGTCTGTTGATGCCGGTCAGCTGACGCCGATCAGGTCGACGACGAAGATCAGCGTCTCGCCCGGCTTGATCACACCGCCGGCGCCTCGCTCGCCGTAGCCGAGGTGCGGCGGGATCACCAGCTGACGGCGGCCTCCGACCTTCATGCCCTGGACCCCCTGGTCCCAGCCGGAGATGACCTGGCCGATGCCGAGCCGGAACTGCAGAGGAGCACCCCGGTTGTAGGAGGCGTCGAACTCCTCACCGGTCGAGTGGGCAACACCGACGTAGTGGACCGAGACGGTCGCGCCGGACGTCGCCTCGGGCCCGTCGCCCTCGGTGATCTCGGTGACGACCAGGTCGGCGGGCGGGTCGAAGTCAGGGAAGTCGATCTCAGGCTTGTCCATGGCTTCACGATAACCAGTGGCCGCAGGCACGGCGGAGGGGTGGGGCGGCTAGGACTGGTTGACGTAGCTGTTGAGCTGGTCGCGCTCGAACTCGAGCTGGTCGATGCGGTGCTTGACCACGTCGCCGATGCTGATCACACCGACCACCCGACCGTCCTCGACGACCGGCACGTGCCGGATCCGACGCTCGGTCATGATCTTCATCAGGTCGTCGACGTTCGTGTCCTGGCCGCAGGTCTCGACCTCGGTCGTCATGATCGCGGCGACCGTGTTGTTGACGACGGTGCCGTCGCTGTGGAGGTGGCGGACCACGTCACGCTCGCTGACGATCCCCTCGAGGGTGACCCCGTCGGAGCTCACGATCAACGCACCCACGTTGTGCTCCGCGAGCCGGGCGACCAGGTCGCGTACTCCGGCCTCGGGCGTGATGGTGACGACCTCGTGACTGGGCTTGGCTTTGAGCACGTCGCCGATCCGCATGGCTCTACCTCCGTGTGTGTCGACCTGCCCCGACCGTACTGGTGCGCGGGGCCGACGTACAGGACCTCAGTCGCGGCGGTGGTCGCGCAGGTCGGTCACCGAGCCGGGACCGACCCGCCGGGAGTCGGGGTCGTCGTGGTCGTCGGGCATCGAGCCGAGGAAGGCGAGCGCGGCCTCGTGCAGGTGCCCGTTGGTGGCCAGCGCGTTGCCGCCGAAGGGGCCGTCGGTGCCGTCGAGGGAGGTGAACCGGCCGCCGGCCTCGCGGACGATCACGTCCAGCGCGGCCATGTCGTAGACCTCGAGCTCGGGCTCGGCGGCGATGTCCACGGCCCCCTCGGCGAGCAGCATGTAGGACCAGAAGTCGCCGTACGCCCGGGTCCGCCAGCACCGCCGCATCAGGGAGAGGAAGTCGTCGAGCTGGTCACGCTCGTCCCAGCCGTGCAACGAGGCGTAGGACAGCGAGGCGTCCTCGAGGCGGCGTACGTCGGAGACCTGGCAGCGGGTCGCCTTCAGCAGCGACCGTCCGCTCCAGGCGCCGTTGCCGGTGGAGGCCCACCAGCGGCGCTGGAGCTGCGGGGCGGACACCACACCGAGTACGACCTCGTCGTCGACGGCCAGCGAGATCAGGGTCGCCCAGACCGGGACGCCCCGGACGAAGTTCTTGGTGCCGTCGATCGGGTCGATGATCCAGCGGCGCTGGCTGTGGCCGGTGGAGCCCTGCTCCTCGCCGGTGATCGCGTCACGGGAGCGCGCCCGAGACAGGGTCCGCCGGATGCTCTCCTCGACGGCCTGGTCGGCGTCGGTGACGGGGGTCAGGTCGGGCTTGCTCATCACGTGCAGGTCGAGCGCCTTGAACCTCGCCGTCGTCAGCGAGTCGGCGTCGTCGGCGAGGACGTGGGCGAGCCGCAGGTCGTCGGTGTAGTCGATGGGAGGGGTCGGCACAGTCCTAGGCTATTGCCCGCGGTCTGTCTAACGTGGATCCATGGAGATCAACGGGCTGCCACTTCATCCGCTCGTGGTGCACGCCGCCGTCATCTTCGGGCCCATCGGGGCGATCACCGCCATCCTCTACGCCGCGGTCCCACGGTTCCACGAGCAGCTGCGCTGGCCGATGCTCGGGCTCGCGCTGCTGGCGACCGGGTCGATCGTGGTGGCCTACCTGAGCGGCAACGACTTCCTCGACAGTCGGCCCGAGCTGGGCGCCAGCCCTCAGGTGCAGACCCACCAGCAGCGCGCCGAGAACCTGCTCTGGGCGACCCTCGTCTTCGGCGTGGTCGCGATCGGTGCTGCGGTGCTCCACCCGCGCCAAGGTGGCGTACGGATCGCGGTCAGTGCGGTGCTGATGCTCTCGGCTGCCACAGTGCTGGTGCTGGTGGTCCTCACCGGCGACGCGGGTGCGCGGGCCGTCTGGGGCTAGTAGGCCGACTCGGTGCGCGCCGTCAGCAACCGCCGGAAGGACTCGACCCGCAACGGGTCGGCCTGGCCGGCCGCGACGGCGTCGTCCAGGCCGCACTCCGGCTCGTCGGTGCCGTGGGTGCAGCCCCGCGGGCAGTCCTCGGTCATCTCGTCGAGGTCGGGGAAGGCCTCGATGAGGTCGCTCCGGCTGCACGTGGGCGAGCCCGAACGAGCGGATGCCTGGCGTGTCGATGATCCAGCCGCCCGGGCCGGTGGGCGCGTCGGGCAGGGCCAGCATGAAGGCGGAGGTCGAGGTGTGCCGGCCCCGGCCGGTGACCGCGTTGACGACCCCGACGTCGCGGTGGGCCTCGGGCACCAGGGCGTTGACCAGCGTGGACTTGCCGACGCCACTGGAGCCCACCAGGACGCTGATCCGGCCCTGCAGCCGCTCGCGGACCTCGTCCAGCTCACCACCGCGCTGGGTCACCACCCACGGGACTCCCAGCGAGCGGTAGGTCGTCAGCAAGGTCTCGGGGTCGGCGAGGTCGGACTTGGTCAGGCACAGCAGCGGCTGCATGCCGGCGTCGTACGCCGCCACCAGCGCCCGGTCGATCAGCCGCGGCTGCGGCTCGGGGTCCGCGAGCGCGGTGACGACCACCAGCTGCTCGGCGTTGGACACGATCACCCGCTCGACCGGGTCGTCGTCGTCGGCGGTTCGCCGCAAGCGTGGTGACCCGCTCGCGGACCTCCACGATCCGTGACAGTGCGCCGTCGTCACCCGAGGTGTCGCCGACCACCCGCACCCGGTCGCCGACCACGACACCCTTGCGGCCCAGCGGACGGGCCTTCATCGCCATCACCCGGTGGCCGTCGACGAGCAGGGTGAACCGACCCCGGTCGACGGTGACGACCACGCCGTCGACGGCGTCGTCGTAGGTGGGCCGGTCCTTCGTGCGAGGACGGGTACGGCGACGGGGCCGGTCGTAGTGCTCGACGTCCTGGTCGGAGTAGCGGTTGGTCATGGGCCGCTCATGACGGGACGAGCCCCGACCAGAAGCCGGCGAAGTCGGGGAAGGTCTTGGAGGTGGTCGCGACGTCCTCGACGAGCACCCCGTCGACCGCGGAGCCCACGATCACACCGGCGTGCGCCATCCGGTGGTCGGCGTAGGTGTGGAACACCCCGCCGTGCAACGTCGCCGGGCGCAGGCTCAGCCCGTCGGGATGTTCGGTGACGTCGGCCCCCAGCCCGCCGAGCTCGGCGACGAGGGCGGCCAGCCGGTCGGTCTCGTGGCCGCGGATGTGGGCGACGCCGCGCAGGTGCGACGGCGAGTCGGCCAGGGCGCACAGAGCGGCGATCGCCGGCGTCAGCTCGCCGACGTCGTGCAGGTCGACGTCGACGCCGCTCAGGGTGCCGTGGCCGGTCACCCGGCAGTCCCTCGTCGACGAGGTCGACGCTGCAGCCCATCTGGCGCAGGATGCCGCGCAGGGCGTCGCCGGCCTGGTCGGTCGTGTGCGGCCAGTCGCGCACCGTCACCGACCCACCGGAGACGGCCGCGAGCGCCAGGAACGGGGCCGCGTTGGAGAGGTCCGGCTCGATGACGTGGTCGACAGCCTTGATCGGCCCCGGTGCCACGTGCCACCGGTTGGCGTCCTCGTCGTCGCACGGCCACGCCGTGCTCACGCAGCATCGCGACGGTCATGTCGATGTGGGGGAGGGACGGCACCGGCTTGCCCGCGTGGCGGACGTCGACGCCGTGGTCGTAGCGCGCCCCTGCGAGCAGCAGCGCCGAGATGAACTGCGACGACGCCGCTCGCGTCCACGACCACCACGCCGCCCGGCACCGAACCCGCTGCCCTGCACCGCGAACGGCAAGGAGTCGCCGTCGTGATCGACATGCCGAGGTCGCGCAGCGCGGTGAGGACCTGGCCGATCGGGCGGTTGCGCATGTGCGGGTCGCCGTCGAAGGAGACGACGCCGCTGGAGAGCCCCGTGATCGGGGGCACGAACCGCATCACGGTCCCGGCCAGGCCACAGTCGACTGTCGCGTCGCCGGCAAACGCGTCCGGCGTGACGAACCAGTCCTCGCCCGAGGTGTCGACGTTCGAGCCCAACGAGGTCAGCGCCGCGGCCATCAGTGCGGTGTCGCGGGAGCGGAGCGCGCGTCGGACGACGGAGGGACCGTCGGCGATCGCGGCCAGCACCAGCGCGCGGTTGGTGAGCGACTTGCTGCCGGGCAGCGAGACGACCACCTCGACGGGGTCGTGGGCACGCGGTGCGGGCCAGGGGTCGAGGTGGTCGGTCACAGGGCGCAGCCTATCGGCGGCTCACCCCACCTTGGCGCGGACCAGCTTGGCTTCGCTTGCGGGCGGCGCCCGCGAGGTGCTTGGCCTCGCGGCGGGCGTCCTTGGCGACGCGGCGCGTGCGCCAGGCGACGCCGGGCTTCCCATCGGTGTCGCCGGCGGCGATGATCAGTCCGCCGAGCATCGAGACGTTCTTGAAGAAGTGCAGCAGCTGCTGGGTGCGCTGGGCGGGGTCGGACACCTCCCAGAAGCGGTGTCCGGCCACCGTGGTCGGGATCAGCGACGCGGCCAGGACGGCCGAGGAGATCCGCGGGGCGCGGCCGGTCGCGAGGCTCAGCCCGGCGGCGATCTGGACCGCTGCGTTGATCCGGACCAGCGTGGCGGGGTCCTCGGGCAACGGGATGCCAGCGCGCTTGGCTGCCGGGCACGAGCCGGTCGGTGACCGGCTGGGCCTTGGCCGCCGGCACGGAGGGGCTCTTGAGGGCGTTGGCCGCCCCGACGACGAAGATCGAGGCGAGCATCGGGCGGGCGATGAGTCTGCTGACGGTCATGGTCCTTCATACCCGGTTGGGCGTCCTTCATACCCATGTGAAACAGAGTCGACGCCCTAGAGTTGCGGCCATGTGCGGTCGTTATGCGTCGAGTCGGCGCCCCGAGGACCTCATCGACGAGTTCGAGGTGGTCGAGAGCCGGATCCCGGCGGCCCTCGAGGCCGACTACAACGTCGCCCCCACCAAGGAGGTGTACGGCGTGGTCGAGCGGCCGCCGTCCCGCGAGAGCGACGAGCCACCGCAGCGCCAGCTGCGGGTGCTGACCTGGGGCCTGGTGCCGTCCTGGGCGAAAGACCCGTCGATCGGCAACCGGATGATCAATGCCCGGATGGAGACGGTGGCCGAGAAGCCGGCGTACAAGCGTGCGTTCGCCAAGCGCCGCTGCCTGCTGCCGGCGGACGGCTACTTCGAGTGGTACCCCACGTCGCAGCTCACCAAGGCCGGCAAGCCCCGCAAGCAGCCGTTCTTCATCCGGCCGCAGGACCATGGCGTCCTGGCGATGGCCGGGCTCTACGAGATCTGGCGCGACCCCACCAAGAGCGACGACGACGCCGACCGGTTCCGATGGACCTGCACCGTGATCACCACCGATGCCGAGGACTCCGTCGGCCACATCCACGACCGGATGCCGTTGATGGTCGAGCGGGATCGCTGGGCCTCGTGGCTCGACCCGGTCGCGCCGTCCGACGGCCTGCTCGACCTGCTGGTGCCGGCTGCACCCGGTCGGCTCGAGGCCTACCCGGTGGCGCCCCTGGTCAGCAACGTCCGGAACAACGGGCCTGAGCTGCTGGAGCCGCTCCCGCTGGAAGAGGTCCTCACGTGACGACCACCGAGCGCCGGATCGACACCCCGCACGGCGAGGGCCGGCTGGTCACCAGCCAGTCCCGCAGCCCGTTCGCCACGCTGCTGCTCAGCCACGGCGCCGGGGCCGGCATCGACACCCCGGACCTGGACGCGCTGGCCAGGCACCTACCCCGCAACGGGATCACGGTCGTCCGTTTCGAGCAGCCCTGGAAGGTCGCCGGACGCAAGGTGGCCACCGCTCCGGCGACGCTGGACGACGGCTTGACCGCGGCGGCCAACAAGCTGCGCACCCGCACCCCGCTGGTGGTGGGCGGTCGTTCGGCGGGCGCCCGGTCGGCCGCCCGCTGTGCCCGGCTGCTCGGCGCCACCGGCTGCCTGGCCCTGGCCTTCCCGCTGCACCCACCGGGACGACCGGACAAGTCCCGGCTCCCCGAGCTGCGTGCGGCGCGGATCCCGACCCTGGTGGTGCAGGGGGAGCGGGATGCGATGGGGCGGCCCGAGGAGTTCCCCGACGACGTCGACCTGTGTGTCGTGCCCGGCGCCGACCACAGCTTCAAGGTGTCGGCCCGCGGACCCGTCACCGGGGCCGAGGCGATGGCGATCGTCGTGGAGACGACGCTGGAGTGGATCCTGCGTGAGGTGGCCGGCAGTGGCGGACCGGGGAATGGTGCGGCCGGCTGAGGTGTTCCACCACCATGCTGGCAGTGCTGGAAGCGCCCACGACGGGCATAGACTGGGATGCGATGACTGATCCCACCGAGGCGACCCCGGAGGTCGCCGACCTCGAGACCGAGACCGACGCCGAGCGCACCGCGCGCTTCGAGCGCGATGCTCTGCCCTTCCTCGACCAGCTCTACTCGGCCGCGATGCGGATGACCCGCAACCCCGCGGACGCCGAGGACCTGGTCCAGGAGACCTTCGCGAAGGCCTACTCCTCCTTCCACCAGTTCCGGCCCGGGACCAACCTCAAGGCCTGGCTCTACCGGATCCTGACCAACACCTTCATCAACACCTACCGCAAGAAGCAGCGCCAGCCGCAGCAGTCGATGTCCGAGGACGTCGAGGACTGGCAGCTCGCGCGGGCGGAGTCGCACTCCTCGACCGGGCTCCGCTCCGCCGAGATGGAGGCGCTCGAGCACCTGCCCGACTCGCAGGTCAAGGACGCACTACAGCGACTGCCCGAGGAGTTCCGCCTCGCGGTCTACCTCGCCGACGTCGAGGGATTCGCCTACAAGGAGATCGCCGAAATCATGGAGACCCCCATCGGCACCGTCATGTCCCGGTTGCACCGGGGCCGGCGCCAGCTGCGCGACATGCTCTCGGACTACGTCCGCGACAACGACCTGCTCGCCGCCGGTCGCAGCGGAGGGGCGTCATGAGCCACACCCACGACCAGGAGCCGACGGCCGGTGACTGCGCCGACTTCTTCGAGCGGATCGTCTACTTCATCGACAACGAGCTCGATGCGGCCGACTGCTCCGAGGTGCAGGTCCACCTCGACACCTGCAACCCGTGCCTCGAGCGCTACGACCTGCAGCGCACGGTGAAGTCGGTGGTGGCGCGGTCCTGCGCCGAGGCCGCTCCCGACGAGCTGCGCCAGCGGGTGATGTTCAAGATCCGCGAGGTATCGGTGCAGATCCGCGAGGGATAGTCACCCCTGGATCCCACCCGCAAGCAACGAACCCCCGAACCAGTTCTGGTCCGGGGGTTCTGTGCGTGATCTGCGCTCAGGCGTTGGGGCGCTTGCCGTGGTTCGCGCCCTTCTTCTTGCGAGCGCGGCGCTTGCGGCCGGTCTTGCCCATGGGTTTTCCTCCTGATCGAAACGTGTCTGGCCCGTGAGGACCACAGGTGAGTCTCTCAAACTCTGGGCAGGACGGGAAATCAGGGGTCAGAGCCGGGACAGGAAGCGCGCGACGTCGACGACCACCCGGGTCACCTCGCCGGTCCCGACGACCTTGCCCGGGCCGTTCGGCCCGAGGTTGCGGGCGACGACGGTGAAGCGGTGCAGCCGCCCGTCGACGTACGACGACGAGGCGGTCACCTCGACCTGCTGACCGACCGCGGTGCCACCGAGGTGCTCGAGCTCGACCCGGGTGCCGACGCTCGTCGAGCCGGCCGCCAGGGTCGGGTCGATCGCGGCACAGGTGGCGGCCTCGCACCAGGCCAGCAACCGCGGCGTACCGAGCACCGGGAGGCTCCCGGAACCGACCGCTATCGCGGTGTCGTCGTCGGTGACGGTGAAGACCAGGCTGGCCCCCATGGCAGGTCCAGCCATCACAGGTCCAGCCGGAAGGCGATGAGGTCGACGCCCGGGACCGGTGACCAGTCCCGTTCGGGGAGGCGCTCGAAGCCGAGCCGCGTGTAGACCCGGTGCGCGGCGGTCATCGCATCCAGGCTGGACAGCACCACGGCGTCCGCGCCCAGCTCGGTGAAGCGCTCGATCACCAGCCGGGTGAGCGCCTCGCCGACGCCTTGTCGCTGGGCGGCCGGGGAGACGGCCAGCATCCGGAACTCGCCCTCCCCGGGACGGCCGATCTCTCGCCAGGGCGAGTCCTCCAGCGCGATCGTCACCGAGCCGAGAATCTCTCCGTCACGCTCGGCCACCCACAGCTCGGCGTCGCGGTAGCGGCCGGCGGCGTCGCGCAGCCGATCGAGATAGCTGTCCTCGGGGCCGCTGACGAACCCGCCGTAGGCGGCTGCCGTGACCTCCCCGACGACGGACAGGTCGGCCGGGACCGCCCGGCGCAGCTCCAGGTCAGACACCGAAGCTGGCTCGCGGGTAGACCGCCTCGACGTCGGTGATCACGTTGACGAGGTAGGGCACCCCGGAGGCGAACGCCCGGTCCAGCGCAGGGCCGACCTGGCGGGGGTCGGTGACCGTCTCACCGGCGCCTCCGAGGGCCCGGACCACGGCGTCGTACGGCGTGCGCGGTGCGAGGTCGGCGATGACGTCGTAGCCGTAGAGCATCTGCATCGGGCCCTTCTCCAGGCCCCAGGCGGAGTTGTTGCCCATGACCATCACGACCGGCAGGTCGTGGCGGACGAGGGTGTCGACGTCCATCAGCGAGAAACCCGCGGCCCCGTCACCGAGGAGCAGCACCACCTGGGCCGACGGGCGCGCGATCCGGGCGGCGATCGCGGCTCCGAGCCCGGCGCCGAGGCAGCCGTAGGGGCCGGGATCGAGCCAGCCACCGGGGCGCTTGGGCTCGACGAACTTGCCGGCGAAGCTGACGAAGTCGCCGCCGTCGCCGATCACGACGGCGTCGTCGGCGAGCCGGGGGACCAGCTCGCCGTAGATGCGGGCCGGGTGGATCGGGTCGGCCTCGGCGTGCAGCAGCACCGAGTCGCGCTCGACGGCCGCCGCCACCTGGGCCTGGAGGTCACCGACCCATGCAGACCAGTCGGGCCGCCTGGTCGCACCCTCGACACCGGTCTGGAGACCGTCGAGGACCGAGGACAGGTCGCCGGACACCGCTCCCGCGAGCTCGGCGTGCCCAGCCAGCTGACCGGGGGAGTCGGCGACGTGCACGACCTGCGCCGCGGTCGCTCCGTCCCGTCCGCCGAACACGCCGTACCCCAGCCGGAAGTCGAGTGGAGTGCCGATCACGATCACCAGGTCGGCACCGCCGAGGGCGTGGCCACGGGCCTTGGTGACCAGCAGCGGGTGGCCGCCCGGGATGACGCCGCGGCCCATGCCGTTGGTGATGGCGGGGACCCCGAGGGCCTCCACCACGCGCAGCGCGGTCACCTCGGCACGGTCGGCCCACACGTCGGTGCCCAGGATCAGCACCGGACGGCTGGCCGCGGCCAGCAGCGCGGCGAGCGCGGCGACCGCGTCCGGGTCGGGCTCGGCGCCACGCAGGGCGCCGACCTCAGGGACCGGACCCGAGGCGGTGCCGAAGAGCTCGTCCATCGGCACGTCGACGAAGACCGGACCGCGGTGCGGAGATCCGGCGGTCACGAACGCCTCGTCGATGCCGGTGAGCACGTCGCCGGCGGTCGGGATGGTGCGGGCCAGCTTGCTCACCGGCGCGAAGATCGGGGGCTGGTCCAGCTCCTGGAGGGCGCCGGTGCCCCACCGGCCCTGCGGTGCGCGGCCGCCGATCACGACCATCGGGGAGCCGGCGAACTGCGCCTGGGCGACCGCGCTGAGGCCGTTGGTGACGCCCGGGCCTGCGGTGAGCACGGCGAGCCCGGGGACCCGGGTCAGCTTGCCGGTGGCCTCGGCCGCGAACGCAGCGGTCTGCTCGTGGCGGACGTCGAGCAGCCGCACCGGCGTCGTCGCCTTGACGGCACCGTCGTAGAGCGGGAAGACGTGGGCGCCGGACAGCGTGAAGAGGGTCTCGACCCCGTGGGCCTGGGCGACGGCGATCGCGAGCTCACCCGCGTGTCCGGTCAGGTCGGCGGACTGGTCGGGGGCGTCGGCAGCATCGGACGGCATGTGGCGAGGTTACTCAACCGAGCCGAGCAGCGTGGTCCGGTTCGTCACCCTCAGGGCGTCGACGATGACCAGCAACAGGTCGGATCGCACCGGCGGTGGGTGTTGCCCGAGCGCGAGCTGGAGGTAGAGCGCCCGCAGGAACGCCTCGGCGTTGCCGCAGACCAGGTACGGGTCGCGGTCGTCGTACGTCGCCATCACCCCGGCGGCCGCGGCGATCCGGGCGATCCACGGCTCCAGGACCCCAAGAGGCACGGCGTCGCGGCGCAGGACCTTGATCGACGCGGCAGCCAGCCGGTCGGTCTCGCCGCTGGTGAAGACCTGGTCGACCGGGGCCAGCAGCCGGTCGGCGATCACGTCGAGGAGGACGGTGAGCTCGGGCATCGACAGGTGCGAGGACTCGGCCAGCATGCCGACCGCGTCCGCGCCGTGGGCCACCGCGTGCGCCCACCCGTGGCCGGGGACGAACCCGCGCAGGTCACGCTCGCGCAGCAGCCAGGTGGTGAGCCGGTCGCCCCACTCGAGGATCTTGTCGCTCGGCAGCAGTGGGCGGCGGCGGTCGCGACCGACGCACTCCGCCAGCACCCTCGCCGAGGAGCTGCGGCGGAAGATGCTGTCGGTGCCCTGCTCGCCGATCCCGACGAGCAGCCCGGCGGCCATCCCGTCGCCCAGTCCGGCCAGCAGGTCGTCGTACACGCCTCGCTGGATCCAGGTCGCCAGGGCGGGGTACGCCGTTCCGTCCCGCAGTGCCGGATCAGGGTCCCCCAGCATCCGGGTGAGCTCCGCGGTCAGGTCGGCCAGCGGCCGGTCCGAGGGGACTTCGAGGCCGGAGGTGTGCACGTCGTGCCAGTACGTTCCGGACATGGCGTCGATCATGTCAAAGGTGCCCGCCGTGACCGATGGCGGGACCCGAGGTCCTACGCTTGCCAGCGTGCCGTCCCTGACCGCCCTCGTGCGCGACCACACGGACCTCGTCGCCGAGGACGTCGCCTGGCTGCAGCTGCTCCAGGCGGACTGGCAGATCATCGCCGACCTGTCCTTCGCGGACCTGGTCCTGTGGCTGCCGGACCGGGACGGCGCCGGCTTCTGGGCGGCCGGCCAGATGCGCCCGACCACCGGCCCCACGGCGTACGTCGACGACGTGATCGGCACCTTCGTCCCGATCGGTCGGCGGCCGATGATCGACGCCGCCCACGCCGAGGGACGGCTGGTCCGTGAGGGTGACCCCGAGTGGCGCGACGACGTGCCCGTGCGGGTGGAGACGATCCCGGTGCTGCGCGCCGGACGGGTGATCGCGGTGGTGGCGCGCAACACCAACCTGCTCGGTGTCCGCACCCCCAGCCGGCTGGAGCTGTCCTACCTGCAGACCGCGGCCGACCTGACCCAGATGATCTCGACCGGCCACTTCCCTGCGCCCGGGCAGCGCAGCGACCACGCGGACACCCCAAGGGTGGGCGACGGGTTCCTGCGCGTCGACCACGCGGGGCGGGTCGTCTACGCCAGCCCGAACGCGCTCTCGGTCTACCGGCGGCTCGGACTCTCCGGCGACCTCGCCGGGCTCTCGTTGGCCGACCTGACCCGAGACCTGGTGCCGCCGCGGCGCCGTCCCGACGAGGAGACGCTCAGTGCGGTGCTCGGCGGCCGGGCGCACCGGGACACCGAGATCGGCACCGACGGGGTGTCGCTGATCGTGCGGTCCATCCCGCTGCGACCGCTGGGCGAGCACATCGGCGCGCTCATCCTGGTGCGCGACGTGACCGACCTTCGCCGCCGTGACCGCGAGCTGGTGACCAAGGACGCCACCATCCGCGAGATCCACCACCGGGTGAAGAACAACCTGCAGACGGTCGCCGCACTGCTCCGCCTCCAGGCCCGCCGGATGGACTCCGAGCCGGCCCGGCTCGCCCTGGAGGAGGCGGTCCGTCGGGTCGGGTCCATCGCGATCGTGCACGAGACGCTGAGCCAGGCCGTCGAGGAGGACGTCAGCTTCGACGAGATCTTCGACCCCCTCAGCCGGATGGTGACCGACGTCAGTGCCGTCGGCAGCCGGCTCCGGGTGCGGCGCGACGGCGCCTTCGGCGTTCTGCCCTCGGAGACGGCCACCGCACTGGCGATGGTCCTGACCGAGCTGCTGCAGAACGCTGTCGAGCACGGCTACGACGCCGAGGACGCCGACGTCCAGGGGGAGATCGTGCTGACGGTGCGCCGCGCCGGTGGCCGACTGCACCTCACCATCGACGACGACGGCCGCGGGCTGCCCGACGGCTTCGACCTCGACCGGTCGACCAACCTGGGGCTCTCCATCGTGCGCACGCTGGTGGAGTCGGAGCTGGGAGGTCAGCTCGAGCTGGGGCCGAGGACGCCGCCCCCGGGGACCCGGGCGGCTCTCGACATCGCCGTCGAGTAGTGGCTCAGGTCAGGCGGTGCGCACCCGGGAGCGGGCGTTGCGACGCTTGAGCGCCCGGCGCTCGTCCTCGCTGAGGCCACCCCACACACCGTGGTCCTGACCGGCCTCGAGCGCCCACGCGAGACACTGCTCGCGTACCTCGCAGCGTCGGCACACCTGCTTGGCCTCCTCGATCTGGAGGATGGCCGGACCGGTGTTGCCGATCGGGAAGAACAGCTCAGGGTCCTCGTCGAGGCACGCAGAGCGGTGGCGCCAATCCATGGCTGGGGGGTCCTTCTTTCGTCAAACTCACAGGAGTCGGCCATCGCGCAAGGGGCCGACTGGGTGCCTCTGGGCACCACAAAACGATCGCGTTCACGAGCGCAGGCCCAACACTGACAACCTTTGGACCGTTAAACAACCCTTTCGCATGGTCAGTTCCGTCACAGCCTAGGCTTCGCGGGTGAACCCGCACGAGGTCCCCGGACCGTCCGACCCGCCGCCTCGACCGGTGCCGCTGGTCGTAGCCGCGGTGCTGACCGCGCTGGAGGGCCTCTTCCTTCTCGGGTACGCCGTCCTGGAGCTGGCCAGCCTCGACCCGGACCGGGCGGCCGTGGCGGTGACCACCTCGGTCTTCTTCGCAGCGTACGGCGGCGGACTGGTGCTCTGCGCCTGGTCGGTCACCCACGCGCACTCGTGGGCCCGGAGCCCGATCGTGCTGGCCCAGCTGATCCAGCTGCTGCTGGCCTGGAGCTTCCGCGGCGAGGCGACCGCGCTGGTCGCGATCGTGATCGGAGTGGTCGCGGTCGCCGTCCTGGTGGGCCTCTTCCACCCGGCCAGCGTCGACGCCCTGGCCGACGACCCGCTCGACGAGTAGCCGGCACTCAGGAGCTGGACGACTCCTCGAGGGAGGCACGCAGCTGCTCGAGGGTCTTGTTGAGCAGCCGGGAGACGTGCATCTGGGAGACCCCGATCTCGTCGGCGATCTGGGACTGAGTCATGTTCTTGAAGAAGCGCAGCAGCAGGATCTTCTTCTCCCGCGGCTGGAGCTTGTCGAGCAACGGCTTGATCGACTCCCGGATCTCCACGTGCTCGAGGCCCTCGTCCTCGATGCCGATGGCATCCAGCATCGAGGCGTTGCCGTCCTCACCGTCGTCGCTGGCGTCCAGCGACAGCGTGGAATAGGCATTGCTGGACTCGATGCCCTCGATGATCTCCTCGACGGTGCAGTCGAGGCTCTCGGCGAGCTCGCGCGGGGTGGGGGAGCGACCGAGGGTCTGGGTGAGCTCGGCACTGGTGGCGGCGATCTGCATCCGCAGCTCCTGGAGCCGGCGGGGCACCCGGATCGCCCACCCCTTGTCGCGGAAGTAGCGCTTGATCTCGCCGACGATGGTCGGGGTGGCGTACGTCGAGAACTCCACGCCCCGCTCGAGGTCGAAGCGGTCGATGGACTTGATCAGGCCGATGGTGCCGACCTGGACGAGGTCCTCGAGCGGCTCGCCGCGGTTGCGGAAGCGGCGGGCGCAGTGCTCGACCAGCGGCAGGTGCAGGTGCACCAGCCCGTCGCGGGCAGCCTCCCGCTCGGCAGCGGTCGCCTGCTCGTCGCGCAGCACGCGGATCATCTGCCCGCTGCGGCGACGGGTCAGCTCGACGCCGGTCAGGCCGCCGTCCCCATCGTCGTCCACCGTCGTGGTCGTCATGTCAGGGATTCATCTCAGGGGTTGGCCTGCGCGGCCGAGTCCATGGTGAGCAGCACGGTGAAGCTGCTGTCGTCCGACTCGACCGTGGCGCTGCTCGCCAGGGTGGTCAGGACCTGCCACGCGAAGCTGTCCTCGTCGACGGTCACCGCGGCGTCGACGAGGACGCCGACGCTGACCGTCAGCAAGCCCGGCTCGAGGTAGAAGCTGCAGAGCAGGTCCGAGTCGGCTACCGCCCGGGGCAGCACCATCGCACTTGCCTCGCTGACCGCGATCCGGAGGTCCTCGATGTCGTCGATGGAGAAGTCCAGGCGAGCAGCCAGTCCGGCCGTGGTGGTCCGGAGCACCGAGGCGTAGGCGCTGTCAGCGGGGAGCCGCAGCTCGACGTCGGCCTTGCGGTGCTCGGGTCCGGTGGCAGCACCGGTCGTGGCATCGCTCGATGAACTCGTCGACATTGCTCGCCGTCCTTCGGACTGGGGGACTACACGGAGGTGGGACCGACACCGTGCCGGCAGCGTATCGGGGCACGGTCCGAGGTTGGTCTACCCCCCGGCCAGCGTCGGAAACAGCCGGCGTCCCCCGGATCAGGAGAGCCAGTCCTCCCGCGCGTCGACAGCCGAGTCGGGGTAGTCGGCGAAGAGTCCGTCGACCCCGGCATCGAGGAAGGCGAAGATCTCGTCGTGGATGTTGCCCTTGGCGTTGGGATCGGTGCCGCGGCGGAAGTTGGTGGCCATGAACTGGTTCTCGTCGCGCAGGGTGAAGATCACGACCTTCAGCCCGGCGCGGTGGGCGTCGCGGACCAATGGGCTCGGCCGACCGGTGGCGCCGGTGGCCGGGTCGCGGGGGAGCACCAGCTCCTTGTTGGGGCCGACCCAGTCGGCGTACCGAGCGATCTTGCGCAGTCCCCTCGGTGCCATCAGGTCGGCGTAGGTGGTGCTCGAGCCTGCGGTGACCAGGTCGTACGGCGCACCGGTTGCGTCGGCGAGCTGCTCGATCGGGGCGTCGATCAAGGTGTCGAGCTCGCGCAGGTTGGCGGTCTCGAACGACTGGATCAGCACCTTGGAGCGCTTGCGATCGAGGTCGAAGCGCTCGAGCTCGCGCACCAGCGGCTCCTCGAGGGAGAGCCCGATGGAGTCGAAGTACGTCGGGTGCTTGGTCTCCGGTGCGACCCCGATCGTGCGGCCGGTGTTGCGCGACTCCTGCCGGGCCAGTCGGAGCACCTCGGTGAACGTGGGGATCTCGAAGCGACCGTCGTACCTCGTGTTGCCGGGTCGGACGGCGGGGAGCCGCTCCTTCGCGCGCAGCGTCTTGAGCTCGCGGAGGGTGAAGTCCTCGGTGAACCAGCCGGTCACCGACCGACCGTCGATGGTCTTCGTGGTCCGGCGGCTCGCGAACTCAGGGTGCTCGGCGACGTCGGTGGTGCCGCCGATCTCGTTCTCGTGGCGGGCGACGAGCACGCCGTCCTTGGTGGAGACGAGATCCGGCTCGATGTAGTCGGCGCCGAGCTGGATCGCGAGGCGGTACGACGCAAGCGTGTGCTCGGGCCGGTAGCCGGAGGCCCCGCGGTGCCCGACGATGATCGGCTCGCGCAGCTGTGACCGGGCGCCGGCCCGGTCGGACTGGTCGTCGGGTGCGGCCTGGGCGGCCGGACTCGAGATCAGCAGCGGCGCGGCGATGCTGGTCGCGAGGGTGGACATGGCAAGGAGTCGTGCGTTCCGAGGGGTCATGTGCCCGAGGCAACCGGGTCCGTGCGGCCTGCGTGGGGGCAACGGGTGAACCGCTGGTGAAGAGTGGGTCGGGCCCGTCAGGCAGCGGGGCTCAGCAGCCGGGCCAGCGAGGCGATCTCGCTGGGTCCGACGCGGCAGCAGCCGCCGACCAGCTGTGCACCGACCTCGACCCAGCCCTCGGCGAGGCTCAGCGAGGACTGCGCGTCGCCACGCCACTGATGCGCCTCGGTGTCCCAGTCCTCGCCCTTGTTGGGGTAGGCGACACCTGCCCGACCGGTGACCGCGACGGCGGTGGTGAGGGCCGCGAGGACGTCGCTGGGTGCTGAGCAGTTGACCCCGGCAGCGACGATCGAGGCGCTGTCGGTCAGCACGGCGTAGGCGTCCTCGAGCGGCTGACCGGCGCGGGTCGAGCCGCCCTCGGTCGAGTAGGAGAACCAGGCAGGTAGTCCGATCTCATCGAGCAACGGCACCAGCACCTCGGCCTCCCTGAGATCCGGGATCGTCTCGACGGCGAGGAGGTCCGGCCCAGCCGCGGCGAGGAGCTCGAGACGGGGCAGGTGGAAGTCGCGCAGCGCGGCTGCGGTGATCCCATAGTTGCCGCGGTACTCGGACCCATCGGCCAGGACGGCGCCGTATGGCCCGACGGAGGCCGCGACCAGGAGCCGGCGGCCACCCGACAGCCCGTCACGGACGTCCTTGGCGATCTGCACGCTCGACGAGATCGACCGCTCTGCCTCGGCCCGCGTCATCCCGGCGGCCACGAGGCTGGGCACGCTCGCCTGGTAGCTCGCCGTCGTGGCGACCCTGGCCCCTGCCTCGAAGTAGGCGCGGTGGACCGCGGCGATCTCGTGGGGAGCGTCCGCCAGCAGCCGCGCCGTCCACAGGTCCGAGGACAGGTCGACGCCGCGGTCCTCCAGGGCGTTCGACAGCCCGCCGTCGAGGACCAGGACGCTGTCGTCGAGGAGGTCGGGGACCTGCATTCTCATGCGACCACGCTAGTGCGCCCATCGAGGACGGCGTGAGCCGCGTCAGGTCTCGGTGTGGCTCACGGGTCAGCTGACGGTGTTCACGTGCGAACGAAGGCCAGGACCGCGAGGACGCGGCGGTTGCTAGTGGCATCGGGGTGGAGCTCGAGCTTCGTGAAGATGGTGCTGACGACGGGTTCCACGGTCTTGATGCTCAGGTGGAGCTCGTCGCAGATCGCGGCGTTCGAGAGGCCGCGCGCCATCAGCTCGAGAACGTCCCGCTCGCGCCGGCTGAGGCCGGCGAGGTGTCCGGCCGTTCGTTGTCGGGCGATCACCCCCGAAACGGTGAGGTGGTCGATCACGAGCGCGGCCTGGGCGGCGAGGTCGTCGAAGAGCCTGCCTTCCGCGGACGAGAGGCGGTTTGTGGCGGACCGGTCGAGGCTGAGGGCGCCCACCACCGCGCCGCCACGTTCGACGGCGCGGACGTGGAGGTTCACCGAGCCGAGCAGCTCGGTCAGGGTCCTCGGCGGGACGTCGTCGCCGGTCTCGGGCCACAGACCGACGACACGAAGGTCATCGCCGGTGCCCATCCACAGCCCCCCGCCGGTCGCACCCAGGGCCCGGGCGGCGGCCTCGGCGATGTCGGTGGGCAGGTCCTGGGACTCGGGGCCGGTCCGGGACAGCCAGGTCAACGCGGAGTACGCCGCGACGTGCTGACCGTGGACGATCGCCCACCCTGCCGTCACCGGAAGCAGCGTGGCGGCGATGAGTCCGGGAACGGGTGTCTGCCAGATGGCGAGGCCGACGACCAGCGCCGCGACCGAGACCGCTGCAGCCATGACGAGCCAGGCCAGCTGTCGGCGGGAGGGACCGTCGGATGAGCGCCAGCGTGCGGCCAGGGCGAGCACCCAGAGGACCTGAAGGCCGACGTATGTGGGGCGCGCGATCGCCGACCAGATCCCGGTGACGATCGCGGGTGTGGTGGCGTTGACCGGATGGGTCGTCACCACGCCGCTGGACTCGTACCCGACAGGCCAGATCGCCGAGAGAGCGGCGCAGACCAGCGTGAGTGCGACGATCAGCGCCGCCACCGGACGCCAGCGAGGGGACGGGAGCCGGCCGTCGGGGAAGCAGATCACCGCGAAGGTGGTGAGGGCCAGCGCGACGGGCAGTGGCCAGACGCCCAGCCATCCCCACCACGGAGTCGAGTCGGCGGCAGCCGTGTGTCCGATCTGGCGGCCGAGGAACATGACCCCTTCGACGACGCCAGCGACCATGAACAGGATGCCCTCGCGGTGCCCGGGACGTTGGAACAGCACGTAGGCGCCCACGATCGTGAGTGCCAGCGCCAGCAACCCGTTGTGCAGGTTGGCGAGCCAGAGCCCTCGCGCCAGACCGAAGGCGACCATCATCACGACGAGGCTGACCAGCAGGAGCGGCACCAGTCCGCGCAGTCCCCTCGGGTCCGAACGGCTCACCCATTCATGGTGGCACGCTCGCGCGTCGCGCGGTCCAGGGTTTTCCCTGATTGTCGGCTCCAGGGTTCTCCCCGGCGCGAACGGGGTGACGAACCGTCGAGAGTTCGAGGCACCGCCAACGACAAGGGGACACCATGACCGCCACCTCCGCGACCGTCAGCCACCCCAGCGACGTGACCACACCGACCGACCGGTTGCTGACCGGTGCGCTGCTGGTCGCCCCGCTCATCTACCTCGCCGCAGACACGACCTACGCCGCCCGCGGCTGGGACGACGCCACCGGAGGAGTGCTTCACGTCCTCGGCGCCATCGGGTACGGCTTCGTCGTCCTGCGCGTCGCGGCGTGGCTTCCGTCCGTCTCCAGGCTCGCGGCCTGGATCCTGCTGACCGGGCTGATCGGCATGGTCGGCAACGCCGCCTACGGCTTCGAGGCGATCCACATGTCGCTCGGCGACACCCAGCTCGTGGACCAGCCCGGTGCCGCTAACCTGATCAAGCCGCTGGGCCTGTTCTTCCCGCTGTCGTTCGCGCTGATCGGATGGGCGCTGATCGGACTGGGCCACCGCTGGCAGGGTGTCCTGGCGCTGGTCGCGGTCCTGACCTGGCCCGTCGCCCACATCGGCAACCTCGGGGTGGTCGCAGTGACCGTGGACATCGCTCTGGTCATCGCGCTCGGCAGCCTCGTCTGGGCACGGTCCTGAACCACGCCGCGACCCACGTGAGGCTCAGACCCGAAATGTGATGGACGCCGCCCTCGGTCCGGTTGCGGACTCCTTGCGGACCGAGGAGGCGTCCATCAGATGAAGCTGCAGGGCAGAGACCTGCGAGACGGCTCAGGCCTTCTTGGTCTCCCAGAAGATCTCGGCGATCTCGTCGATCTTGGCAAGCAGCTCGTCAGCCTTGGCGGCGTCGAGCCCACCCTTGGTGCCGCCGGCACCGGCCAGCTTGGTGGCCTCGTTCACGAGGGTGTGCAGCTGCGGGTACTTCTCGAAGTGCGGGGGCTTGAAGTAGTCGGTCCACAGGACCCAGAGGTGGTGCTTGACCAGCTCGGACCGCTCCTCCTTGATCAGGATGGCGCGGGTGCGGAAGTCGGGGTCGTCGTTGTCCGCCACCTTCGCGATGACGGCCTTGATGGACTCGGCCTCGATGCGTGCCTGGGCCGGGTCGTAGACACCGCAGGGCAGGTCGCAGTGGGCGGAAACCTCGAGGGTGGGGGCGAACAGTCGCGCGAACATGCGGGTCCTCTCGTCTTCGTCTTCGGTTGTCGTTCGTCGTGCGACTGCGAGACTACTCCGCGTGTCCGGTGCTGCACGAGACGTGTCTTCAGACGAGAAACGGGTACCCCGGTGGGGCTTCGCCCGGGTGCGGGGTCGCTCGATGCGGCCGACCCTCGCCGAGGGCGACCGGTTGCTGGTCTCCTACCGGCGCGAGGTGCGTCCCGGGGCCGTGGTCGTGGCCCGGCTGGCCGATGGCACGGTCGCGGTCAAACGCGCTGCGGAACGGCGTACGACGTCCTCGGGCGAGCCGGGCTGGTGGCTGCTGAGCGACGACCCGGACGAAGGGGTCGACTCCCGGCACCGGGGCCCGGTGCGCGACCAGGACGTGATCGCGATCACGATCTTGAGGGTCTGGCCACATCCCCGAAGGTTCTGAGGCTGTGCCAAACTGACCGCGGGGAGACCCCCCGGAGGTCCGCAGGTTCCACGCACCACCCGCGCGTGTCGAGCCCGGTGCCGCCCCTTTCTCCGTCCGTACCGTTCGTCCGCCCCACCGGAAGTCTGGATCAGGTCATGGCTGCAAATGAGTCCGAGTCGACGTCGCACCCCCACGCGGGTGATCCCGTCTTCGACCTCCACGTCGGCGGCAAGATGGAGATCCGCTCGACCGTCGCGCTCGACGGTCGGGACGATCTCTCCCTCGCCTACACCCCGGGCGTCGCCCGGGTCTGCGAGGCGATCGCCGCAGACCCGTCGCTCACCCAGCACTACACGTGGGTGCCCAACACCGTCGCCGTCGTCAGTGACGGCACCGCCGTCCTCGGCCTCGGCGACATCGGCCCGTCCGCGGCGATGCCGG
Source organism: uncultured Actinomycetota bacterium (assembly GCA_963706475.1). Taxonomy (GTDB): domain Bacteria; phylum Actinomycetota; class Actinomycetes; order Propionibacteriales; family Nocardioidaceae; genus Nocardioides. The sequence goes on from CAVPLV010000001.1 coordinate 147,533, forward strand.
TGATGGAGGGCAAGGCCGTGCTGTTCAAGCAGTTCGGCGGTGTCGACGCCATCCCGATCTGCCTGGACACCACCGACGTCGAGGAGATCATCGAGACCGTCGCCCGGCTCGCGCCGAGCTTCGGCGGGATCAACCTCGAGGACATCTCCGCGCCGCGCTGCTTCGAGATCGAGGACCGGCTCAAGGCGCTGCTCGACATCCCGGTCTTCCACGACGACCAGCACGGCACCGCCGTGGTCGCGCTGGCGGCGCTCACCAACGCCCTGAAGCTGACCGGCCGCAACCCCGAGTCGACCCGCGTGGTCATCTCGGGGGCCGGTGCGGCCGGTGTCGCGGTCGCCAAGATCCTGCTCGAGGCCGGCATCAAGGACCTCGCGGTCACCGACCGCAAGGGCGTCCTGCACTCCTCGCGCGGCGACCTGACCCCGGTCAAGCGGGCCCTTGCCGTGCTCACCGCCGACCTGACCGGTCGCACCGGCACCCTCGAGCACGTCCTGGACGGCGCCGACGTCTACATCGGTGTCTCCGGCGGCACCGTGCCGGAGCAGTACGTCGCCACGATGGCCCCGGACGCGATCATCTTCGGCCTCGCCAACCCGACGCCCGAGGTGCACCCCGACGTCGCGCACCGGCACGCCCGCGTGGTGGCCACCGGGCGCTCGGACTTCCCCAACCAGATCAACAACGTGCTGGCCTTCCCCGGAATCTTCCGGGGGGCCTTCGACGCCCACGCGACCGGGATCACCGAGGGCATGAAGCTCGCGGCGGCCACCGCCATCGCCGAGCTGGTCGGCGACGACCTGGCCGAGGACCTGATCATCCCCTCGCCGTTCGACCCACGGGTCGGCCCGGCCGTCGCGGCAGCGGTCTCGGCCGCGGCCAGGGCGGACGGCGTCGCCCGCCGCTGACCACCGCGGCCTCGTTGGTCGAGTAGCCGCCAAGGGATGAGGTGGCGTATCGCGACCGGGTGGAGGGTCTCGATACGCTCGCTGGCGCTCGCTACTCGACCACCGAGAGGCCGGCGCTCGCTACTCGACCACCGAGAGGCCGGCGCTCGCTACTCGACCACCGAGAGGCCGGCGCTCGCTACTCGACCACCGAGAGGCCGGCGCTCGCTACTCGACCACCGAGAGGCCGGCGCTCCTACTCGACCACCGAGAGGCCGGCGCTCGCTACTCGACCACCGAGACGGCTGGTGCCTGGTCGCGCCCGGCTAGGGTCGACACATGTTCGCCGTCTACGCCGACCGATTCTCCAGCGACGACCCGCTCTCCGCCCTGCAGGTGGGCGAGCGACCCGATCCCGAGGTCCCCGACGGGTGGACCACCGTGACGGTCAAGGCCGCCTCGCTGAACCACCACGACCTCTTCTCGCTGCGCGGCGTGGGCCTGCGCGAGGAGGCGCTCCCGATGATTCTCGGCTGCGACGCGGCCGGCCTCGACGAGGACGGCAACGAGGTCGTCGTGCACGCGGTCATCAGCGACCCGGCCTGGAAGGGCGACGAGACCTTCGACCCGAAGCGCTCGCTGCTCTCGGAGCGGCACCAGGGCACCTTCGCCGACAAGGTCGCCGTACCCCGCGCCAACGTGGTGCCCAAGCCGGCCTCGCTGTCCTTCGAGGAGGCTGCCTGCCTGCCGACCGCGTGGCTCACGGCCTACCGGATGCTCTTCACCCGCGGTGAGCTCAAGGCCGGCGAGACGGTGCTGGTGCAGGGTGCCGGTGGCGGCGTCGCGACCGCGGTCATCACGCTCGCTCGCGCCGCCGGGCTGCGGGTGCTGGCCACCAGCCGTGACGAGGCCAAGCGGGCGCGCGCGCTCGAGATCGGTGCGCACGACGTCTTCGAGTCCGGAGCCCGGCTGCCGGTGAAGGTCGACGCGGTCATGGAGACGGTCGGCAAGGCGACCTGGTCGCACTCGATCCGGGCGCTGCGCCCCGGTGGCCGGATCGTCACCTCGGGCACCACGTCAGGCCCCGACCTCGCCGACGCCGAGCTGACCCGGATCTTCTTCCTGCAGCTGAGCGTGATCGGCTCGACGATGGGCACCCGGGCCGAGCTCGCCTCGCTGGTCTCGCTGCTGGACGCCTCGGGCGCCCGGCCGCTGATCGACCGGACCATCCCGATGACCGACGCGGCCGACGGGTTCGCCGCGATGCTCGGAGGCGAGCAGTTCGGCAAGATCGTCTTCACCCGCTGATGGCCGTCCATCTCGTCACGGGTGGCGGCTCGGGGATCGGCTCCGAGCTGGCTCATCGGCTCCTCGAGCGCGGTGACGACCTGGTGCTGCTGGCCCGCTCGACCGAGCGGGCGCACGACCTGCGCGAGGAGCTGCCGGGATCGACGGTGCTGGTCGCCGACCTCGCGGACCCGGCGTCCCTCGACGGACTCGAGCTGCCCGACGAGCTCGACTCGGTCGTGCACGGGGCCGGAGTCGTCGAGCTCGGCCCGGTCGCCGAGCTGACGACCGCGAGCTGGCTCGAGCAGCTCACCGTCAACCTGGCGGCCCCTGCTGTCCTGACCCGGCTGGCGCTGCCCGCGCTGCGCCGACGCCGGGGCACGGTGGTGTTCGTGAACTCCGGCTCCGGTCTGCACGCACATCCGGACTGGTCGGCGTACGCCGCCTCCAAACACGGCCTCAAGGCGCTCGCGGACGCGTTGCGCGGTGAGGAGGCCGGCAACGGCGTCCGGGTGAGCAGCGTCTACCCCGGCCGGACCGCCACCCCGATGCAGGAGCTCGTGCACCGCCAGGAGGGCAAGGCGTACGAGGCCGGCGACTGGATCCAGCCGTCGACCGTCGCCGAGGCGATCCTGCACGTGCTCGACCTGCCCAGCGATGCCACCATCTCCGACCTGACGGTCCGGCCGACCTGAAACGGCTCAGCGCACCGGGCGGGTCGCCGCACTGGTGCGGGCCACGCCGACGTAGCCGTGCTTGCGACCGGTCACGACGACCCGGACCCGGTCACCACGGTCCTTCCGGCGGATCGTGAACGCCTTCGACGTCGCGCCCCGCACCGGCGAGCCGTCGACGAGCCAGCGGTAGGTGAGGACGACGCCGAGGTCCCAGCTCCCGGGCCTGGCGACCAGCCGCTTGCCGACCTTCACGGTGCCGGAGATCCGCGGCCTCGGCGTCCGGGTCAGCTGCCCGGCGGCGACCACGGCGGTGGCGGCGCTGGTCCGGGTCGACGTGGCGGTCGCACTGGTCCCGATGACCATCACCCGCAGCTTGGCACCACGATCGGTGGCGACCACGCGGTACGTCCGGCTGGTGGCGCCGGCGATCTTCTTGGTGCCGCGCAGCCACTGGTAGTCGAACCTCGTGCCCGACGGCCAGCCGGTCGTCAGGGCCGCCAGCTTCACCCCGACGGCTGGCCGCCCAAACACCCTCACACCGGGCCACGCCGGCTTGTCGGCGTCGTAGAGCCAGTCCTGGAAGAACGCGGTCAGGTCCTGGCCGCTGAGCTCCTCGGCGAGCGCGATGAAGTCGGCGGTGCTCCGGCTGGTGCCGGAGTTGCGGGACAGCCACTGCGCCATCAGGGCGTTGAAGTCCCTGTTGCCGATCTCCGTGCTCAGCGCGGCCAGGGTCATCGCGCCGCGGCTGTAGACCTGCCAGCCGAAGATGTCGGCCGGGTCGGTCATCGCCGCCGGGGGGATGTCCCACAGGCCGGTGATGCCAGGGGTGGAGCTCCACATGTTGCGGAAGATGGCCTTGGGCGAACGTGTCGAGGCGCCGGTCTCGTAGTTGAACAGGGTCGGGACGTACGACGCCGGGCCCTCGTTGAGCCAGATGTCGTTCCAGTCCTTCGGAGCCACCGAGTCGCCGAACCACTGGTGGGTGAGCTCGTGGACGAGGGTGCCGCTGCTGACCCGGCCCTCGAAGTAGGGCCGGTCCTGCGTCTCGAGGGCATATCCGAGGCTGGTCACGTCGACGACGATCCCGGTGCTGTTGCCGGGGTAGGGGCCGTACTTCGTCTCCAGGAAGTCCAAGATGGTCTTCAGGCGAAGCCGTTGGACCTCGATGGCGGCCTTGTTGGTGCTCGAGATGCCGGAGTCGACGAAGCTCCACTCGGGGATGGTCCGGCCGCTGGCCAGACTGATCTGGCCCTCGGTGACGTCGTAGTGACCGATCGAGATGAGCGATAGCTCGGAGGCCATCGGCTCGTCCTGGGTCCAGGTCCACGTGGTCCGGTCCCCGGCGACGGTCCTCGAGGTCAGCTCGCCGTTGCTGACCGCGGACAGGGGCCCGCTCGAGTCGGTCGGGACGTCCAGGGCGATGGAGTACGTCGCCTTGTCGCTCGGTGTGTTGTTGTTGGGGAAGCCGGTCATCGAGCCGACCGGCTGGTTGACGAACGTCGCGCCGTCGCTGGTCGGGACCCAGCCCTCGGAGGAGTCGTCGGGATCGACGTGGGTCACCGGCGTGCCCGAGTAGGTCACCACGGTGGTGAACTCGCCGCTCACCGGCTGCGCGGGCGTGACGATCAGCTTGTACTTGATCGCAGCCGCGTCGACGTCGCGCGCCCAGGTGGCCGGGGTGCCGTTGACGGTGATCGAGTCGACCGTCAGGCCCTCGAAGTCCAGGGAGTACGACGACAGCGGCGCGGGTGCTTCGGCGGTGATCGTGGTCGTCGCCTCGATGGTGTTGTCGACGTCCCACGCGAGGTCGATGTCGTAGTGACCGACGTCGTACCCGCCGTTGCCGACGTTCGGGAAGAGGCTGTCCCCTGACGTCGGTGCACCGACGACGGGCACGGTTGCCCGAGCGGAGGCAGGCAGCGCCGCGAGGAGCCCGACCGTGAGTCCGAGAGCCAGGCCCGCCCCGATCCGGGTCGACCAGCGCTGCGTCACTGTCCGGTGCTGTGTGGTCGTCATGCACGCCATCATGCCCCTTAGCCGATTCGAGGTCAGTCGATCAGCCGCCGAAGCTTCAGGGGCGAGCAGAACCGGTAGCTCTCGACGAGCAGCTCTCCGATCTCGACCCAGTCGGTGTCGTCGTCGAGCACCACGCCGACGATCGTGGGCGACCACGGCGGCTGGTAGAAGGGCGGCCCGGCATGGGTGAGCGCGAGCAGCTCGTCCCCGGTCGAGCGGAAGGTCAGCACGGTCGTCGGCTCGCGCACCCCGGTGATGTCGAAGTACGCCGACTCGTAGCCCTCCTGGGCGACCATCACGTGGGCGAAGGTCCGCTTCCGCACCCGCCAGCGGACTCCCGTCCAGGCGTCCTCCTCGTAGGCCTCGGGCAGCGGCGCGGCGAGAGCCCGCAGCCGGCGTACGACGTCCTCGGTGGGCTCTATCCTGCGGGCCATCGACCGACCAGCGACTCAGCCGAAGGCGAGCCTGAAGTCGGCCTGCCGGAAGGACGCGAGCTGGCGGGCGCCGTACAGCCAACCGAGCGGCCCGTCGGGTGCGAACTCCCAGTGACCCCGGCACGGGAACACCTTGGCCGAGCCCTGAAGGGTGGCGGTGCGCTCCGCACCGGCGGTGTCCTCGATGCCCGGCTGCCAGGTGCCGCCCTTGAACGGCACCCGGGGGATGGCCCGCGAGACGTCGGTGAACCGGGCGGAGGCGATCGGGCGGCGACCGAGCGTGGCCGTCCAGTCGGTGCTCGACAGCGGCCCACGGTGGCTCGACTCGAGGCTGAAGTCGCAGAGCCCCTTGGGGATCGCCCACAGCTCCCGGCCACCCGCCTCGGAGGCAGGGGAGTCGACCCAGATGTCGGTGATGGTGACCCGGCGGCCGTGGTCGTCGGTCGAGAGCGGGCGGGCGACGAGCAGCTCGGAGTAGGTCAGCGGGCTGCCGAGCTCGTAGCTGACGAAGGCCGCGCCGTAGATGCCGGCCGGGCGGAGGTCGTCGACCGGCTCGCGCAGCCGGAAGAGGGAGAGCCACATCTGGCCCACCATCCGCCACGGGGCAGGGGGATAGGCGACGGCGGCGGGATCGGCCTCGGGGAGCTGGTCGGACATGCGGGTCATCCTGCCGCACCCCTGCCCCTGGGAGGAAGTGGCAGTGGACTGACAGGATCAGTTGCGTGCAGACCCAACGGATCACCGCCCGCGTCGACCACTCCGAGCCCCGCTTCGTCGGCTACCCCCAGGCGCCCGAGGGCGCCCCGAACGTGCTGATGGTGGTGCTGGACGACGTCGGCTTCGCCCAGCTCGGCTGCTTCGGAGCCGGGTTCGACACCCCGCACATCGACCGAGTCGCGGCCGGCGGGCTGCGCTACAACCGCTTCCACGTCACGTCGGTGTGCTCTGCGACCCGGGCCGCGCTGCTCACCGGGCGCAACCACCACGCGGTCGGGATGGGCGTGACCGAGGAGGCTGCGCTCGGGTTCCCCGGCTACACCGGGCGGATCCCACCCTCGGCGGCGACGCTCGCCCGGGTGCTGCGCGACCAGGGGTACAACACGATGGCGGTGGGCAAGTGGCACCTGACGCCGAAGGGCGAGTACTCATCGGCCGGACCGTTCGAGCGCTGGCCGCTGGGCATGGGCTTCGAGCGCTACTACGGCTTCCTCGGGGCCGAGACCAGCCAGTGGGCACCTGAGCTGGTTCGCGACAACACCCACATCGAGCCACCGCGGACCCCGGAGGAGGGCTACCACCTCACCGAGGACCTGGTCGACCAGGCGATCCGGATGATCCAGGACCAGCAGCAGGCTGAGTCCCGCAAGCCGTTCTTCTGCTATCTCGCGACCGGTGCCGCCCACGCGCCCCACCAGGTGCCGCACGAGTGGGTGGAGCCCTACGTCGGTCAGTTCGACGACGGGTGGGAGGTGTGGCGGCAGCGCGCCTACGACCGCCAGGTCGCCGAGGGCATCATCCCGGTCGACACCGCCCTCACCGAGCGGCCGCCCTGGGTGCCGGAGTGGGAGACGCTGTCAGCCGACGAGCGCCGGCTGTTCGCGCGCTACATGGAGGTCTTCGCCGGCTTCGTGACGCACACCGACCACCACCTCGGACGGCTCTTCGAGGCTCTCGACACGTTCGGCGTCGCCGACGACACCCTGGTCACGATCCTGTCCGACAACGGCGCCAGCGCCGAGGGTGGCCAGACCGGCACCCTCAACGAGGCGGCGGCCTGGCTGGGACTCGGGGAGGGCGTCGACGAGGCGCTCGCGCGGATCGACGAGATCGGTGGACCGGAGGCCAACAACCACTACCCCTTCGGCTGGGCCTGGGCGGGCAACGCGCCGCTGCGGCTGTGGAAGCGGTTCGCCTGGCTCGGTGGGGTGCGCACCCCGCTCGTGGTGCGGTGGGGTGACCGGCTGGTCGGCCCCGGCGGCGTACGGCCACAGTTCTGCCACGCCACCGACCTCTACACCACCATCCTCGAGGCGGCCGGCGTGGCGCTGCCGCAGACCGTCGGCGGGGTGGCCCAGCAGCCCGTGGACGGCGCGTCGATGCTGGCCTCCTTCACCGACCCGACCGCGGCCGAGCACCGGCCGCTGCAGTACTTCGAGATGATGGGGTCGCGGGCGATCTACCACGACGGCTGGAAGGCCGTGACCGACCACGTCGCCAACCAGTTCGACGAGCGCAGCCACCTGGTCGGCAGCTTCGACTTCGACACCGACCGGTGGTCGCTCTTCCGGCTCGCCGACGACTTCTCCGAGTCCGAGGACGTCGCGGAGCAGCACCCGGACATCGTCCGACGTCTCGAGCAGCTGTGGTGGATCGAGGCCGGACGCAACCAGGTGCTCCCGCTCTTCGAGTTCCCGCAGTCGATGGCCCACCTGCACCCGGGTGAGTTCCCGCCGCCGCAGCTCGCCACGTACCGACCCGGTGGGGGACCGATCCAGGACAGCCAGCTGCCGGCCGCGATGGGCGGCTTCGTGCTGAGCGCCCACGTCGTGGTGCCGGACGGTGGAGCCGAGGGCATCATCACTGCGCTCGGGGACCGGCACGGTGGCTGGGCGTTCTACCTGCTCGACGGCTGCCCGGTGGCCACCTTCGCGCTGCTCGACCACCCGGTCCGGGTCGCCACCTCCATCCCGGTCGAGGCAGGGGAGCACCTGCTGGAGCTGCGCTACGAGCCGGGGCGTACGGCGCGCGCGGTGCTGGCCGTCGACGGAGTGGACGTCGCGGAGGAGCCGCTCACCGGCCTGATGTTCTTCCCCAACCTCTCGACCGCCGGCGCCGGGATGCTCGTCGGCCGGGACCGCGGCATCACCGTCAGCCCCGACTACCGACCGCCGTTCACCTTCACCGGCACCCTCGACCGGGTCGAGCTGCGCAGCGGCCGGGCCGGCGCCCGGCCGGAGCGCAGCACCGAGCTGCGGGCGGCCGTCTCCGGTGACTGAGACCGCGAGCGCCGGCGCAGGCCTGCGGGAGCAGCACAAGGCCTCGACCCGGCGGGCGCTCGAGGACGCCGCGCTGCGTCGCTTCGCGCGCGACGGCTACGACGCCACCTCTGTCGACGCGATCGCCGCCGACGCGGGCGTGTCCCCGCGCACCTTCTTCCGCTACTTCACCACCAAGGACGAGGTCCTGGACATGGGACGCGAGCAGCGCCAGGCCATGCTCCGTGCCTGCGTGCGCGACCTCGAGGCCGACCGGTCCGCCGTGGACGTCGTCCGGCATGCGGTCGTCGCGCTCGCGGCCGGCTTCGGGGAAGATCGTCAGCGGGTGGCGTTGCGGCAGCAGGCCGCCGCAACCTCGGTGCTGCTCCGCGGCCGGCTCTTCGACACCTTCGCCTCCTGGGAGCAGACGCTCACGGGGGCGCTGGTCGAGCGCCACGTCGACCGGGCCACCGGCGAGACGCTCGCCGCGATCGGCCTCGGCGTGTTCCGTACGAAGGTCGCCCGCTGGCTCCGCGAGCCGGGCACCGACCTCGCCGCCCTCGTCGAGGAAGGCTTCGACCGGATCGGGTGCGACCCGTAGGGCTATGTTGTCTGTCCGAGCACACTCGACGATATGGAGGCCGGACGTTGTCCGACGACAGGGAATTGCTGCAGCAGCGAGTCGACAGGCAGCGGGAGAAGGTCGAGCAGGCCACCGGCGTGGTCAGCCTGACCCAGGCGCGGCTCGACGCCGCCTCGACCGCGGGAGACGAAGCAGCGAAGGAGCGCAAGCGGCTCGAGTCGTCCGCGAAGCTGGCCGCCAAGCGGGCCAAGCGGCTGCGCAAGGAGGCCAAGAAGGCGAGCCAACTGGCCCGCGCTGCTCGCGACGACCGGGCCGACGCGAAGGCCGAGCTGGCCGAGACCACTGCAACGCTCGAGAAGCGGCAGGCCAAGCTGGCCACGGCGGAGGCCGCCCTCGCCGCGGCGACGGCCAAGGACGAGGTCGTGAAGGCGGCCGAGCCCACGCCGGCGACGCCGGCGCGCAAGCGCGCGGCCACGAAGAAGACCACGACCTCGGGGACGACCCCGCGCAAGCGCACGCCCACCAAGCGCACCGCCACCAAGACCGCGACCACGAAGACCGCGACCACCAAGACCGCGGTGGCGAAGCGAGCTCCGGCCCGGACGCGGACCACCCCCGGGACCTGAGCGCGAGTCGTCGGGGTCAGTCGTCGGGGTCGTCGAGCCGTGCCAGCCAGGTCGCGAACCGCTCGACCGCGGTCTCGAACTCCGGGTGCGTGTCGGTGAACTCCTGGAGCCGCTCGGCGACCCACGCCAGGGTGACGTCCTCGTCACCCCGGCGCTTGTCGAGCTCCTCGATGCCGCGGTCGGTGAAGTACATCGGTCCTCCTTGCTCCGTGGTCCCGATACGCATCGACCAGCGAAGACCTCGGTGGTCGAGTAGCGAGCCTCTCTCGGTGGTCGAGTAGCGCGCCTCTCTCGGTGGTCGAGTAGCGCGCCTCTCTCGGTGGTCGAGTAGCGAGCGCCAGCGAGCGTATCGAGACCTGTCAAGGGTGGTCTCGATACGCCACCTCGTTCCTCGGCGGCTACTCGACCAACGAGGGCCTCGGCGGCTACTCGACCAACGAGGGCCTCGGCGGCTACTCGACCAACGAAGATCTCGGTGGTCGAGTAGCGAGCGCCAGCGAGCGTATCGAGACCTGTCAAGGGTGGTCTCGATACGCCACCTCGTTCCTCGGCGGCTACTCGACCAACGAAGATCTCGGTGGTCGAGTAGCGAGCGCCAGCGAGCGTATCGAGACCTGTCAAGGGTGGTCTCGATACGCCACCTCGTTCCTCGGCGGCTACTCGACCAACGAGGGCCTCGGCGGCTACTCGACCAACGAGGGCCTCGGCGAGCTACGTCGACCAACGAGGGCCTCGGCGGCTACTCGACCAACGAGGGCCTCGGCGGCTACTCGACCAACGAGGGCCTCGGCGGCTACTCGATCAACGAAGATCTCGGTGGTCGAGTAGCGAGCGCCAGCGAGCATATCGAGACCTGTCACTCGATGGGTCTCGATACGGCAGTCACGACCTCGTTCCTCGGGGCGGAACCGCTCACGCAAACGCGCGGGTGATCAGGTCCTTCTGCTCCTCGGTGTGGCGCTTGACGGTGCCGACCGAGGGGGAGGAGGACTGCTCGCGACCGACCAGCTCGACGGTGGCGTCGACGTCCGGCCACAAGTTGAGCTGGTAGTGCGGCCACGGACCCATGTTGGCGGGCTCGTCCTGCACCCAGCGCACCGCCTTGAGGTGGGGGTAGCGGGCGATCTCGGCCCGGATCTCTGCCTCGGGGCGCGGGTAGAGCTGCTCGATGCGCGCGATCGCGAACCGGCCGGCGTCCTCGCGCTTGGCCCGCTCGACCATCAGGTCCCACGTCACCCGACCCGAGCACAGGAGCAACGTGTCGACCTGGTCGGCGTCGGCGTGGTCGTCGGCCATGAAGGGACGGAACGAGCCCGAGGTGAACTCGCCGGGCTTCGAGGCGGCCTCCTTGCGCTTGAGCATCGACTTCGGGGTGAAGACGATCAGTGGGCGGTGCTCCTCGCCGAGCGAGTGCTGACGCAGCAGGTGGAAGTACGACGCCGGCGTGGACGGCTGCGCGACGACGAACGCCTCGTCGGCGGCCATCAGCATGAACCGCTCGATGCGGGCCGAGGAGTGGTCCGGGCCCTGGCCCTCGTAGCCGTGCGGCAGCAGCAGCACGACGCCGGACTCCTGGCGCCACTTGGTCTTCCCTGCGGTGATGAACTCGTCGATCACCGTCTGGGCGCCGTTGACGAAGTCGCCGAACTGCGCCTCCCACAGCACCAGAGCCTCGGGCCGAGCCACCGAGTAGCCGTACTCGAAGCCGAGCGCGGCGTACTCCGAGAGCAGCGAGTCGTAGACGTAGAACTTCGCCTGGTCCTCGGTCAACGAGGTCAGCGGCGTCCACTCGTCGGCGTTCCTGCGGTCGATGATGGTCGCGAAGCGGGACACGAAGGTGCCGCGACGCGAGTCCTGGCCGGCCAGCCGCACCGGGCGACCGTCCATCAGCAGCGATCCGAAGGCGAGGATCTCCCCGGTGCCCCAGTCGATCGGGCCGTCGGCGATCGCGGCGGCCCGGCGCTGCAGCTGCGGCATCACCTTCGGGTGGACGGTGAAGCCGTCGGGCGGCGTGACGTAGGCGTCGGCGATCCGCTTGAGGACCTCGTCGGAGACCGAGGTCTGGGTCTCGCCGGCCGGCTTGTCGGGGTAGTCCGGGACGGTGGTCCACTCCGACGGCTGGCCGCTGGCCTCGCGGACCTCGGTGAAGACCCGCTCCAGCTGCTGCTGGTAGTCGCGCAGGACCTGCTCGGCCTCCTCGACCGTGATGTCGCCACGACCGATGAGGGACTCGGTGTAGAGCTTGCGGACCGAACGCTTCTGCTCGATGAGGTCGTACATCAGCGGCTGGGTGTACGACGGGTCGTCGCCCTCGTTGTGTCCGCGGCGGCGGTAGCAGACGAGGTCGATGACGACGTCCTTGTTGAAGGCCTGGCGGTACTCGAACGCGAGCTGGGCGACCCGGATGCAGGCCTCGGGGTCGTCACCGTTGACGTGGAAGATCGGTGCCTGGACCATCCGCGCGACGTCGGTGCAGTAGAGCGAGGAGCGCGACGAGCCGGGCGAGGTGGTGAAGCCGACCTGGTTGTTGACGACCAGGTGGATGGTGCCCCCGGTGCGGTAGCCGCGCAGCTGCGACAGGTTGAGCGTCTCGGCGACCACGCCCTGACCCGCGAACGCCGCGTCACCGTGGACGAGGAGCGGAAGGACGGGGTACTCGGCGCCCTTGTTGAGCACGTCCTGCTTGGCACGGGCGATGCCCTCGAGCACCGGGTCGACGGCCTCGAGGTGCGACGGGTTGGCGGCGACCGACACCTTGATCTGGGAGCCGGAGCCGGCCTCGAACTCACCCTCGGCGCCGAGGTGGTACTTCACGTCGCCGGAGCCCTGGACCGTGCGGGGGTCGATGTTGCCCTCGAACTCGCGGAAGATCTGGGAGTACTTCTTGCCCACGATGTTGGCGAGCACGTTGAGCCGGCCGCGGTGGGCCATGCCGATCGCGACCTCGTCGAGCCCGGCGTCGGCGGCGGCCTCGCAGATCTCGTCGAGGACGGGGACCGTGGTCTCGCCGCCCTCGAGGGAGAACCGCTTCTGACCGACGAACTTGGTCTGCAGGAAGGTCTCGAAGGCCTCGGCTTCGTTGAGCTTGAGCAGGATCCGCAGCTGCTCCTCGCGTGGCGGCTTCACGTGCGGCTGCTCGACGCGCTCCTGGATCCAGCGGCGCTGCTCGGGATCCATGATGTGCATGTACTCGATGCCGGTGGTGCGGCAGTAGGAGTCCCGCAGGATGCCCAGGATCGCGCGCAGCTTCATGAACCGGCGACCCTCGCCACCGAACGAGCCGGTCGCGAACTCACGGTCGAGGTCCCACATCGTCAGGCCGTGCGACTCCACCTCGAGGTCGGGGTGGCTGCGCTGGCGGTACTCGAGCGGGTCGGTGTCGGCCATCATGTGCCCGCGCACCCGGTAGGCGTGGATCAGCTCGAGGATCCGGGCCTGCTTGCTGATCTCGTCGTCGTGGGACGTCGAGATGTCGGCGTTCCAGCGGATCGGCTCGTAGGGGATCCGCAGCGAGCGGAAGATCTCGTCGTAGAAGTCGTCCTGGCCGAGCAGCAGCTGGTGCACTCGCTTGAGGAACTCGCCCGACTGTGCGCCCTGGATGACGCGGTGGTCGTACGTCGAGGTGAGGGTCATCACCTTGCTGATCGCGTTGCGCGCGATCGCGTCGGCCGAGGCGCCCTGCCACTCGGGCGGGTACTCCATCGCGCCGACGCCGATGATCGCGCCCTGGCCGGCCATCAGGCGGGGTACGGAGTGACTGGTGCCGATGCCCCCCGGGTTGGTCAGCGAGATCGAGGTGCCCTTGAAGTCGGCAACGGTCAGCTTGTTGTCGCGCGCCTTGCGGACGACGTCCTCGTAGGCGGTCCAGAAGCCGGCGAAGTCCATCGTCTCGGCGGCCTTGATCGCGGGCACCAGCAGCTGGCGGCTGCCGTCGGGCTTCGGCACGTCGATCGCCAGCCCGAGGTTGATGTGGGCCGGGGTGATCAGGTTGGGCTTGCCGTCGACGGTCTCGAAGCCGACGTTCATCTCCGGCATCGCCTTGACCGCCTTGATCAGCGCGTAGCCGATGAGGTGCGTGAAGGACACCTTGCCGCCGCGGGCCCGGGCGAGGTGGTTGTTGATGACGGTCCGGTTGTCCCACAGCAGCTTCACGGGGACCGAGCGGACCGAGGTCGCGGTCGGCACGGTGAGTGAGGCGTCCATGTTCTGGGCGGTCCGTGCCGGCGCGCCGCGCAGCACGGTGTACGTCGGCTCGTCGCTGGCCGCAGCCGGAGCCGCGGGGCGCGACTCCTTGGGCATCGGGCTGGTGGTGCCCTTGGCAGGCTCGGCGGCCTTCGCGTCAGGGCGGGGCTTGGCGACCGGGGCCGGGGTGGCCTTCGCGGCGGGCTTCGCCGCCTGCTCCTGCTTCGGTGCCGGCTCCGGCTTGCTGGGCGCTGCCTTGCTGGGCGCTGCCTTGGCGGGCGCTGCCGGTGCCGGTGCGCTCGCCGCCTGCTTGGTGACCCCGTTGGCACCGTTGGCGCCGTTGCTCTGGAAGTACTTCGCCCACGTCGGATCCACGCTCCCGGGATCCTGCTGATACTTGTCGTACATCTCTTCGACAAGCCACTCGTTGGCGCCGAAATCGGCGGACGGGAGCTCGGACGGGTGACCTGGGGACTGCGGCACGGCTTGATTCGCCTCTTCCGGTACGTGCACGGTGGGAGTTCAGTCGTCAAGGCTAGCCCCCCTGGCCAGCAAATGCAGACCGCCCCGGCCAAGACAGGCGTGGTGTGCCGAGAGCCACAAGCTCGTCGTGCACACTGCCTCCGGAGCAGCACCACGAGCAGAGAGTTTCGGACATGATTCGACCACGCCGACGAGGCGCCGCTGCGCTCGTCTGCACGCTGCTGCTGAGCGCGACGACGGTGGCCTGCAGCAGTGACGACGACCCGAAGGCCGAGCCGACGAGCTCGCCCTCGGCCACCGTCACCGAGCCCCCTCCGGTCGAGACCGTGGTCAGCATCGGCGAGGTGACCGGGCGGTTGCCCCGGGCCGGCAAGGTGGACGTGAAGGCTGAGGTCGGCACGGTCGTCGACGGGTGGCTGGACGCCGCCTACCTCGACGGCGACTACCCGCGCCGGGACTTCTCCGACTCGTGGCCCGGATTCACCAAGGGAGCCCACGTGGAGGCGCGACGGGATCGGGACCTGATGAGCAACGCCGACATCGGGCCGCGGATCGACTCGGTCGAGGCGAAGAAGCGCACCGTGCGGGTCGACGTGCTCGCTGCACGTCGCAAGCCGGCCGGGGTCACCGCCCACGTCGTACTCCGCTTCAACACGACCGGGAAGGTGACGGCCCGGATCCGGGTGCAGGGCCGCCTCTACCTGACCCCGAGCGGTGGAAGCTGGCGGATCTTCGGCTACGACATCACGAAGGAGAAGCTGCGATGAGCGTGAGCAGGGAGACGAGGTACCGACGCGTGCTGCGACTGGCCGCGGTCGGACTGGTGCTCGCTCTCGCGGCCGTGCTCGTGCCGGACTCGGCGGTCAAGACCACCGATGTCGCGCTGGTGAAGGTCGACAAGGCCAGCGGCGTCGACCTCAGCCCCGACGTGGTGTGGATCCTCGCGGTCGGGTCCGACGCCCGCCCCGGTGAGGCGATGGTCAGGAGCAGGGGAGACGCCCTGCAGCTGATCGGGATGAACTCCCGCACCGGCGCCGCCACCGCGATCGGCATCCCGCGCGACTCCTGGGTGGACATCCCCGGCTACGGGTCGAGCAAGATCAACGCCGCGCTCTACTTCGGCGGCCCCCAGGCGATGGGCGAGGCCGTCGGCAGCCTGGTCGGCATCCAGCCCGACTACGTCGTGATCTCCCGCTTCCCGTTCTTCGAGGCGATGGTCAAGGAGATCGGCGGCATCGAGGTCGACAACCCGGTCGCGTTCAGCGACGAGTTCCTCAAGCCCAAGGGCTTCGACCGGGGTCGCATCCACCTCAGCGGGTACGACGCGATGGCGTTCTCCCGCATCCGGCACAACCTGGTGAGCGGCGACTTCGACCGCTCGGCCAACCAGCAGCGGGTGCTGCGCGGGATCCAGGCCAAGGTCCGGGCCAAGGCGGACCGGCCCGGCTTCATGGAGCGCGGGGTGATGACGGTGATGCAGCACCTGCACACCGACCTGTCGCCGACCGAGCTCTACCGGCTCGCCCAGGTCGTGTCCCACGTCGACCCCGCCAAGATCACCACCTGCGTGGTGCAGGGCTCCATCGGCGAGATCGGCGGGGCCAGCGTGGTGCTTCCCTTCGTCGACCAGGCCCGGGCCTACGGCGACGACGCGCGCCGCGACGCGACGATCAAGTCCTGCTGATCCGGGCCTCCACGACCCGGCAGTGATGGTCGACGTCGCCCCACGACAGCTCGTCAGGGGAGGTCTCGGCGAGCTGGTCGGTCTCGTCGAGCAGGGCCTGCAGGGCGTCGTGCTCGGTGCCGGGTGAGGATCGCGTGAGCGCGTCCGTGAGCAGCGACATCAGCTCATGGAGCTGACGCATCATCGGGAACGCGTGGAACATCAGCTCCGCCGTCTCGGGCGCCTGCCGCCAGCTGATCCCGCCGAAGGACTCCTGTGAGACCCGCTGGCCCGCGCCGAAACAGGTGTAGGCGACACAACCGGCGAAGCCCACCTGGCTCAGGTTGCCGTGGATCCCGCACCCGAAGTCGTCCAGCAGGTTGAGGCACGGGGTCCCGGCCGGCTTGTCGAGCGCGAACTCCGCCGACTTCCGCAGGGAGTGCGCGACGCAGCACAGGCCGAAGCAGCTCCCGCAGTCGGCGGTCAGGTCCGGTCGCTCGCGCTCCACCCGGCTCATCGAACCACACGCAACGACGGCCACCTGATGGGCAGGCTGAGTAGGTTGTGACCTGCTGCCATCCCGCCCGCGCAAGGAGAAGCCATGACCTCGTCCACGCCCATCGGCCCGGCGTACCAGACCACCAACCCGGCCACCGGAGAGGTGGTCGAGACCTACGCGACGGCGACCGACGCGGAGGTCGAGGCTGCGCTGGCGTCCGCGCACGCGGCGTACCTCACCTGGCGCGAGGTGCCGATCGCGAAGCGGGCCGAGGTCGTCACGAGGATCGGTGAGCTCTTCGTGGAGCGCGCCGACGACCTGGCCGAGATCGCGACGCGGGAGATGGGCAAGCCGCTCGGGGAGTCCCGCGAGGAGGCGGAGTTCTGCGGCGACATCTTCGGCTACTTCGCGACCGAGGGCCCCGAGCTGGCGGCCGACCAGCCGATCAAGACGTTCTCCGGCGGTCGTGCGGTCGTGCAGAAGCTGCCGATCGGGGCGCTGCTGGGGATCATGCCGTGGAACTACCCGTACTACCAGATCGCCCGGTTCGCGGCCCCCAACCTGGTGCTCGGCAACACCCTGCTGCTCAAGCACGCCGAGTCGGTCCCGGCGTCCGCCGTGGCGGTGCAGCAGATCATGACCGACGCCGGCCTGCCCGAGGGCGTCTACACCAACGTCTTCGCCTCGCACCCGCAGATCGAGACCATCATCGGCGACCCACGGGTCGCCGGCGTCTCGCTGACCGGCTCCGAGCGTGCCGGGTCGGCGGTCGCGGCGATCGCCGGCAGGAACCTCAAGAAGTGCGTCCTCGAGCTCGGCGGCTCCGACCCCTACGTGGTGCTCGACACCGACGACGTCGCGGGCGCGGCCGACACTGCCTGGGAGACCCGGATCAGCAACACCGGCCAGGCCTGCAACTCCAACAAGCGAATGATCGTGATGGACGAGGTGTACGACGCCTTCGTGGCCCGGTTGACCGAGCGGGCCTCCGGCCTGGAGGCGGGGGACCCGACCTCGGAGGCGGCGGGCACCTTCGCGCCGCTGTCGTCTCGTGCGGCCGCTGAGCGGCTCGACGAGCAGGTGCAGGACGCGGTCGCCAAGGGCGCAACCCTGCACGCCGGCGGCGTCCTGGGCGAGGGCCCGGCGGCGTACTACTCGCCCGCCGTGCTGACCGGCGTCACGAAGGAGATGCGGGCGTACGGCGAGGAGCTCTTCGGGCCGGTCGCCGTCGTGTACGCCGTCAGCAGCGACGACGAGGCGCTCGAGCTGGCCAACGACACGCCGTACGGCCTGGGGGGTGCGGTCTTCAGCTCCGACCCGGAGCGCGCCACCAGGCTCGCCGACCGTCTCGACGTCGGCATGTCCAACGTCAACACGCCCGCCGGCGAGGGCGCCGAGATCCCGTTCGGCGGAACCAAGCGCAGCGGCTTCGGTCGCGAGCTCGGGCCGCTCGGGATGGACGAGTTCGTCAACAAGCGGATGTTCTTCGTCGCGGAGTAGTCGACCAACCGAACGCCAACGCGTGCGGGTCAGGATCAGGCTGTGACGTCTGTCACACACTCGATCATGGGAGGCAGCATGCACACGCGCGGCGCAATCATCAAGGAGGCACCCGGCACCTACGAGGTGGTCGACCTCGAGGTCGACGACCCGAGACAGGGCGAGATCCAGGTCGAGATGGTGGCCTCCGGGCTGTGCCACTCCGACGACCACATCGCCACCGGCGACATCCCGGTGGGGATGTACCCCTTCTGCGGCGGGCACGAGGGTGCCGGCGTGGTCAGCGCGGTCGGGGCGCACACACCGGGGTGGAAGGAGGGCGACCACGTCGTCTTCTCCTTCCTTCCCGCCTGCGGGCAGTGCACCTGGTGCTCGCGCGGCATGCAGAACCTCTGTGACCTCGGCGCCACGCTGCTCGTGGGCTCCCGGTGGGACGACCCCACGAGCTTCCGGCTCTCCTACGACGGCCAGCCGGTCGGCCAGATGTGCGGTATCTCCACCTTCGCCCAGGTGACCACGGTCTCGGTCGACTCGGCGGTCAAGGTGCACGACGACGTGCCGCTCGACAAGGCCTGCCTGATCGGCTGCGGCGTCGGCACCGGCTGGGGGTCGGCGATCAACTCCGCCGACGTGCGCCCCGGCGACGTGGTGATCGTGATGGGCATCGGCGGGATCGGCATCAACGCCGTCCAGGGCGCCGCCCACGGTGGCGCATCGCTCGTGATCGCCGTCGACCCGGTCGAGTTCAAGCGCACCAAGGCGCTCGAGCTCGGTGCCACCCACGCCGTCGCGACCATGGAGGAGGCGACCGAGCTCGCCCAGTCGGTCACCAACGGCCAGGGCGCCGACTCCGCCATCGTCACCGTCGGCGTCATCACCGGCGACCACCTCGGCCAGGCGATGGCCTCGATCCGCAAGGCCGGCACCGTGGTCGTCACCGGGCTCGGCGACGTCCAGGCGGTCGGTGCTCCGATCTCGCTGGCCGACATCACCCTCTTCCAGAAGCGGATCCAGGGCTCGCTCTTCGGCGCTTCCAACCCGAAGACCGACATCCCCAAGCTGATCCGCCTCTACCAGGAGGGCAGCCTCAAGCTCGACGAGCTGGTCACCCGGACCTACAAGCTCGACGAGATCGCCCAGGGCTACGAGGACATGCACGCGGGGACGAACCTGCGCGGCGTGATCGTCTACTGACGAGGTCGGCGGTCCCTCGGACGGGGGACCGCCGAACGTCTCGACGGTGATCCAGCTGGGTGCCCCCGGCAGGATTCGAACCTGCGGCACCTGGTACCGGAAACCAGTGCTCTATCCCCTGAGCTACGGAGGCAATGCTGCCGCGACGAGACCGCCGTCGCAGTGGCTGCGCGTCACCCTACAGGCGACGTGCAGGGGTGGTGCAATCGGCCCAGCCGGTCGTGGGGTCGGAGGTGGGGCCATCCCACAGCAGATATCGATGCGGGGGCCGGGACCGTGCGCCGATACGCTGGGGGAGTGACTCCCGAGCAGCTCTCCGCCGCGATCGTCGACCTCCTGACGACGCTGTCCGCCGATGGTGCGATCACCCTCCCGGACGGTGTCCCCACGAGCGTGACGGTGGAACGACCCCGGCAGAAGGGCCACGGCGACTACGCCACCAACGTGGCACTCCAGCTGGCCAAGAAGGCGCAGATGAACCCCCGCGACTTCGCGACCCTGGTGCAGCAGGGCCTCGAGCAGAGCGACGGCATCGCCGCGGTCGAGATCGCCGGACCGGGCTTCCTCAACATCACCGTGGCGGCCGACGCCCAGGGGCTGGTCGCCGCGCAGATCGTCGACGCGGGTGCGGCGTACGGCGGCAGCGACGCGTTCGCCGGCGAGAAGATCAACCTCGAGTTCGTCTCCGCCAACCCGACCGGTCCGATCCACATCGGTGGGGTCCGCTGGGCCGCCGTCGGGGACGCGCTCGGCCGGATCTTCGAGACGACGGGCGCGCAGGTCACTCGGGAGTACTACTTCAACGACCACGGCGCCCAGATCGATCGCTTCAGCCGGTCGCTGCTGGCCAGCGCGAAGGGTGAGCCGGCACCGGAGGACGGGTACGGCGGCGCCTACATCCACGAGATCGCGGCCGACGTCGTGGCCAAGACCCCCCAGGTCAAGGAGCTCTCCGACGCCGAGGCGCAGGAGGTCTTCCGCGCCGAGGGCGTCGAGATGATGTTCGAGGAGATCAAGCAGAGCCTGCACGACTTCGGGGTCGACTTCGACGTCTACTTCCACGAGAACAACCTGCACAGGAGCGGCGCGGTCGACCGCGCCATCGCCCGGCTCACCGAGATGGGCAACACCTACGAGCAGGACGGCGCCCTGTGGTTGCGCACCGAGCAGTTCGGTGACGACAAGGACCGGGTGATCATCAAGTCCGACGGGGAGGGCGCCTACATCTCGGGTGACCTCGCCTACTACCTCGACAAGCGTGAGCGCGGCTTCGACCGCTGCCTGATCATGCTCGGCGCCGACCACCACGGCTACGTCGGCCGGATGAACGCGATGTGTGCGGCCTTCGGTGACGAGCCGGGCAAGAACCTCGAGATCCTGATCGGCCAGATGGTCAACCTGCTCCGGGACGGCCAGCCGCTGCGGATGTCCAAGCGCGCCGGCACCGTCGTCACCATCGACGACCTGGTCGAGGCGATCGGCAACGACGCTGCCCGCTACGCGCTGACCCGCTACAGCTCGGACTCCAACATCGACCTCGACCTCGACCTGTGGGCGAGCCAGTCCAACGACAACCCCGTCTACTACGTGCAGTACGGCCACGCCCGCACCTGCCGGATGATGGCCAACGCGACTGACCTCGGCATGTCGCTGCCCGACGACTTCGACCCGTCGCTGCTCTCGCACGAGAAGGAGCGAGACCTGTTGCGCGCCTTGGCGGAGCTCCCGCGGGTGGTTGCCAGCGCAGCGGAGCTGCGGGAGCCGCACCGGGTCGCGCGCTACCTCGAGGACACGACCGCGGTCTTCAACCGGTGGTACGACACCCGCGAGTGCCGGATGCTCCCGCAGGGCGACGAGCCGGTCACCCCGGTCAACGAGGCACGCCTGGTGCTGGTCGCGGCCGCTCGCACCGTGCTCGCCAACGGCCTCACGCTGCTCGGCGTCTCGGCGCCCGAGCGGATGTGACCCGATGAGTCACGAAGCCGGTTGGGCGCACGCGCCCGGAGCCCTGCGCGGACCCGCGTGGCTGCGCGAGCCCGCCGATCCCAACGCCCTGGTGCCGCACCTGTGGTCCTCGACCGCGCAGAAGGTCGACGGACTCCTGCACGTCGGGGGCCTCGCGGTCGCTGACCTGGTGGCCGAGCACAACACCCCGGCGTACGTGCTCGACGAGGCGGACTTCCGGATGCGCGCCCGCGCGTTCCGCGACGCGTTCTCGTCGTACGACGTCTTCTACGCCGGCAAGGCCTTCCTCTCCACCGCCGTCGCCCGCTGGGTGGACGAGGAAGGGCTGTGCCTCGACGTCTGCTCCAACGGCGAGCTGACCGTGGCGCTGCGAGCCGGCTTCGAGCCGTCCCGGATCGGCTACCACGGCAACAACAAGACCGTGACCGAGCTGCGTCGGGCCGTCGTCGCCGGGGTCGGCCGGATCGTCGTCGACTCCTTCGACGAGATCGACCGGCTCGCGATGATCACCGCAGAGCTGGCGCCGGAGACCGGTCCCGCGAGGGTGATGGTCCGGGTGACCGCCGGTGTCGAGGCGCACACCCACGAATACATCGCGACCGCCCACGAGGACCAGAAGTTCGGGTTCTCGATCACCAACGGCCAGGCCATGGAGGCCGTCCGCCGGGTGCGGGCCGTCCCCGGTCTCGAGCTGCTCGGCCTGCACTCCCACATCGGCAGCCAGATCTTCGACTCCTCGGGCTTCGAGGTCGCCGCTCGACGGGTGCTCGCCCTGCAGGCACAGATCTCCGAGGAGCTCGGGGTCACGCTGCCCGAGATGGACCTCGGCGGCGGCTTCGGCATCGCCTACACGACGCAGGACGACCCGGCCGAGCCCGCGCAGCTGGCGAACGAGATGACCAAGATCGTCGAGCACGAGTGCCGGGCGCTCGGCATCCCGGAGCCGCGCCTCTCGATCGAGCCCGGGCGCGCGATCGTCGGCCCGTCGATGTGCACCGTCTACACCGTCGGCACCGTGAAGTCGGTCCAGCTCGACGGCGGCGCCGTACGCACCTACGTGTCGGTCGACGGAGGGATGAGCGACAACATCCGCACCGCCCTCTACGACGCCGACTACTCCTGCACCCTCGCCTCCCGCGCCTCCGAGGCTCCCTCGACCCTGGCCCGGGTCGTCGGCAAGCACTGCGAGGCCGGCGACATCGTGGTCAAGGACGAGTTCCTCCCGACCGACATCGCGCCCGGCGACCTGGTCGCGGTGCCGGGCACCGGTGCCTACTGCCGGTCGATGGCTTCGAACTACAACCACGCGCTGCGCCCCCCGGTGGTCGCGGTGCGGGACGGGGTCGCGCGCGTCGTCGTGCGCCGCGAGACTGAGGACGACCTCTTGGCAACGGACATGGGTGATGCACAGTGAGTGAGGGCGACAAGCGGTTGCGGGTGGCGGTGCTGGGCTGCGGCTCGGTGGGCTCCCAGGTGGTGCGACTGCTCGGCGAGCAGTCCGACGACCTCGCGGCGCGGGTGGGTGCTCGTGTCGAGCTGGTCGGGGTCGCCGTACGGCGCCTCGACGCGGCCCGTGAGGTCGAGGTGCCCGAGGGGCTGCTGACCACCGACGCGCTCGGCCTGGTGACCCGTGACGACGTCGACCTGGTGGTCGAGGTGATCGGCGGCATCGAGCCGGCCCGGGGCCTGATCCTGGCCGCGCTGGACAACGGCGCCTCGGTGGTGACCGCCAACAAGGCGCTGCTCGCCGAGGACGGCCCGACCCTCTTCGAGGCTGCGGAGAAGGCCGGTCGCGACCTCTACTACGAGGCCGCCGTCGCCGGCGCGATCCCGATCCTGCGACCACTGCGCGAGTCCCTCGCCGGCGACAAGGTCACCCGGGTGCTCGGCATCGTCAACGGCACCACCAACTTCATCCTCGACAAGATGGACACCTCCGGGGCCGGGTTCACCGAGGCGCTCGAGGAGGCGCAGGACCTGGGCTACGCCGAGGCCGACCCCACCGCCGACGTCGAGGGCTTCGACGCCGCGGCGAAGGCCGCGATCCTCGCGTCCCTGGCCTTCCACTCCCGCGTCACCGCCGCCGACGTGCACCGTGAGGGCATCGCGGAGGTCACCGCTGCCGACGTGCAGTCGGCCCGTGAGATGAACAGCGTGGTCAAGCTGCTCGCGATCTGCGAGCTGCGCGACGACGCCGTGTCGGTGCGCGTGCACCCGGCGATGATTCCCCGCTCACACCCGCTGGCGTCGGTGCGGGGGGCCTACAACGCGGTGTTCGTGGAGTCCGAGGCCGCCGGTCAGCTGATGTTCTACGGTCCTGGTGCCGGTGGCTCGCCGACCGCGTCCGCGGTGCTCGGCGACCTGGTGACCGTGGCCCGCAACCGGCTGGCCGACACTCGCGGGGCGGGTGAGTCGGCGTACGCCGACCGCGCCGTGCTCCCGATGGGCGAGACGCTCACCCGCTACCACGTCGCCATCGACGTGGACGACCGCGTCGGCGTGCTGGCCGCGGTCGCCACCGCCTTCACCGAGCAGGGCGTGTCGATCCAGACCGTTCGCCAGGAGGGTCGCGGCGCCGACGCCCAGCTCGTCGTGGTCTCCCACGAGGCGAGCGACGCTCAGCTGAGCGCCACTGTCGACCACCTGCGCAACATGGACATCGTCCGCGAGGTCACCTCGGTGATGCGTGTCGAAGGAGTCACCGAATGACCGTCCAGCCGACCCTGCGCCGTACCCATCAGTGGCGTGGGGTGATCGAGGAGTACCGCTCGCTGCTGCAGATCCCCGAGGGCACCGTCGCGGTGACGCTGCGCGAGGGCGGGACGGCGCTGGTGCACTCCGACTGGCTGTCCGGCCTGACCGGTGCCGAGGTGTGGCTCAAGGTCGAGGGCGACAACCCGACCGGGTCCTTCAAGGACCGCGGCATGACCGCGGCGATCTCGGTCGCCAAGCACGAGGGCGCGGCCGCGGTCGTCTGCGCGTCCACCGGCAACACCTCCGCCTCGATGGCGGCGTACGCCGCCAAGGCCGGACTCAAGCCGCTGGTGCTGGTGCCGGAGGGCAAGATCGCTGCCGGCAAGATGGCCCAGGCGATCCTGCACGGCGCCCAGGTGATCATGGTGCGCGGCAACTTCGACGACTGTCTCGGCCTGGCCAAGGGCCTGTCCTGGGACTACCCGGTCGCGCTGGTCAACTCGGTCAACCCGGTGCGTCTCGAGGGGCAGAAGACCGCCGCGTTCGAGATCGTGGATTTCCTCGGTGACGCCCCCGACTACCACCTGCTGCCGGTCGGCAACGCCGGCAACATCTCGGCCTACTGGCTCGGCTACACGCAGTACGCCGACCTCGGCCTGGCCACTCGCACCCCGGTGATGCGCGGCTTCCAGGCAGCCGGCGCCGCCCCGCTGGTGACCGGGGAGCCGTTCCCCGACCCCGAGACCCGCGCCACCGCGATCCGGATCGGGAACCCCGCGTCCTGGAAGCTCGCCGAGGCGGCCCGCAACGAGTCGGCCGGACGGTTCGCCGCGGTCAGCGACGACCAGATCCTGGCCGCGCAGCGAGACCTGGCCACCCGCGACGGCGTCTTCGTGGAGCCGGCCTCGGCCGCCGGGGTTGCCGGCATGCTCCAGGAGCTGGCGGCGGGGGAGTCCTACCGCGGCAAGACGGTGGTGATCACCGTGACCGGTCACGGGCTCAAGGACACCGTGACGGCGCTCGAGGGCTACGCCGAGAGCGGTCAGAGCATCGTCGACACGGTGGTCGAGGCAGACGTCGCGGCCGCGGCCGCTGCCGCCGGGCTCGCCTGAACGATGGCGACCTTCGTCCGCGGACCGGTCCAGGTGACCGTGCCCGCCACCTCGGCCAACCTCGGACCCGGCTTCGACTCCCTGGGGCTGGCGCTCTCGTTGCACGACCACCTCGAGGCCGAGGTCATCGACTCCGGGCTGCAGGTCGAGGTCGAGGGTGCCGGCGCGGACGACGTACCCCGTGACGAGCGGCACCTCGTGGTCCGCTCGATGCGGGCGGGCTTCGAGCTGCTCGGGGCCGCACCGTCCGGCCTGCGGCTCACCTGCCACAACGTGATCCCGCACGCGCGCGGCCTCGGCTCGTCGTCGGCCGCGATCGTCGCCGGGGTCGTGCTGGCCCGTGGCCTGGTGGCAGGGGGCACAACGCTGGTCGACGACGACGCGCTGTTCCAGCTCGCGGCGCGCCTCGAGGGCCACCCGGACAACGTCGCACCCGCCTTCTACGGCGGTTTCACCATCTCCGGTCACGAGGACGGCTTCTACTCCGTCGCCTCGCCGGTCGACCCGCGGGTCGAGGCGGTCGTCTTCGTGCCGCCCACCCCGGTGGCCACCGAGGTCGCGCGGGGGCTGCTGCCCGACGTCGTACCCCATCGGGACGCGGCGGCCGATGCCGGACGTACGGCGCTGCTGGTCGCTGCCCTCGCCGGTCAGCCCGAGCAGCTGTGGCGGGCGACCCGCGACTACCTGCACCAGGACTACCGGCGTCCGGCGATGCCGGAGTCGCTGGCCCTCGTCGACGCGCTGCGGGCGGACCGGGTCCCGGCGATCGTCTCCGGCGCCGGCCCGACGGTGCTGGCGTTCACCGACGTTGCCGGGGCCCATGCCCTGCTGGGTCGCTGCCCGACGGGCTGGGTGGCCCATCACCTGCGAGTCGACCAGGTCGGTGCCCGGATCGGTTGACCGGGTGGTATCTTCGAATTGCGCTGGATCTCCGGCGTGGCACGGCTGATATCCACATCAGCATCGTGCACCGCTTTCTCCCTCAGGTGCGGTCTCCACTCGCACTCCGCCAGTTGGTGTCGTCGCGGAGCACGCCCCCGGTGAGAAGGCAATGACCAGAAGCCGACGGCTGCGGCCGGACCGGCACTGATACGTGCGAAGGACTCCCCACGTGACGGACACCATCGAACCCACCACCGCTGCTCCGGCCTCGGCCAAGAAGCGCGGCGGCGGGCTCAACTCCATGCTGATCGCCGACCTGAAGGCGATGGCCGGCGGCATGGGCATCTCGGGCGCAGGCTCGATGAAGAAGGCGCAGCTGATCGAGGCGATCAAGGCCGGCCAGTCCGGTGGGTCGACCAAGCCGGCGACCAGCACCGCTCCCCGGGTCCAGCAGACCCGCCGGGCCGATCGGGGCGCGAAGGCGGCCGCACCGGTCGCGACCGAGCCGGTCGCGACCGCAGCCGGTCGCGACCGAGCCGGCCCAGCCCGACAGGGCCCAGCCCGAGAAGCCCCAGCCGGAACAGCCCCAGCCGGAACAGACGGAGCAGCAGCCACGCGCCGAGCGTCGTCCCGAGAAGCGTCGCGACGAGCAGCCGGAGCGCGAGCCCCAGGACCGTGCCAAGCAGGACCGCCCGCAGGATCGCCCCCAGGACCGCAACCAGGGTGGGCGCGGCAACCAGCAGGACCGCAACCAGGGGGAGGCGAAGGACCAGGCCAAGGACCGCAACCAGGGTGGGCGCGGCAACCAGCAGGACCGCAACCAGCAGGACCGCAACCAGGGTGAGGCCAAGGACCGCAACCAGAGCCCCAACCCCGGCCAGAACACCGGCCAGGAGACCGCGGACGGCGACGACCAGGACGGAGACGGCACCCGGCGCAACCGTCGGCGTCGCGGCCGCGACCGGGACCGCCAGCCCCGCCAGCCCGGCACCACCAGCGGCGGCGGCCAGCGCAACGAGCCGGACACCACCATCCTCGAGGACGACGTCCTGGTGCCCGCCGCGGGCATCCTCGACGTGCTCGACAACTACGCCTTCGTCCGGACCAGCGGCTACCTCCCTGGCACCGACGACGTCTACGTGTCGCTCTCGATGGTCCGCAAGTTCGGCCTGCGCCGCGGCGATGCCGTCGTCGGTCAGGTGCGCCAGCCTCGTGAGGGGGAGCGCAAGGAGAAGTTCAACCCGATGGTCCGCATCGAGAGCGTCAACGGCGCTGATCCCGAGACGGTCAAGAGCAGGGTCGAGTTCGCCAATCTGACGCCCCTCTACCCCTCGGAGCGACTTCGTCTCGAGACCGGTCCGGACAACCTGATCGGCCGGGTCATCGACATCGCCGCACCGATCGGCAAGGGCCAGCGCGGCCTGATCGTCTCGCCCGCCAAGGCGGGCAAGACGATGATCCTGCAGTCGATCGCGAACTCCATCACCTCCAACAACCCCGAGTGTCACCTGATGGTGGTGCTGGTCGACGAGCGTCCCGAGGAGGTCACCGACTTCGAGCGCTCGGTCAAGGGCGAGGTCATCTCCTCGACCTTCGACCGGCCCGCGAGCGATCACACCATGGTCGCCGAGCTGGCCATCGAGCGCGCCAAGCGACTCGTCGAGCTCGGTCACGACGTGGTGGTCCTGCTCGACGGGATCACCCGCCTCGGGCGCGCCTACAACCTCTCCACCCCGGCCAGCGGCCGGATCCTCTCCGGTGGCGTCGACTCGGCTGCGCTCTACCCGCCCAAGAAGTTCTTCGGTGCTGCGCGCAACATCGAGGACGGCGGTTCGCTGACCATCCTCGCGACCGCGCTGATCGAGAGCGGCTCGAAGATGGACGAGGTGATCTTCGAGGAGTTCAAGGGCACCGGCAACATGGAGGTCCGGCTGCGCCGCGACTTCGCCGACAAGCGGATCTTCCCCGCGATCGACGCCGTCCAGTCCGGCACCCGTCGTGAGGAGCTGCTCATCGGCGAGGGCGAGCTGGCGATCGTCTGGCAGCTGCGCCGGGTGCTCGCCGGCCTCGACGGCCAGCAGGCGCTCGAGCTGCTGCTCGGCCGGCTGAAGAAGTCCCAGACCAACATCGAGTTCCTGATGCAGGTGCAGAAGTCCGCTCCCACGGTGGACTGAGCACGCCGGCCCTCGGGGGCACCACTAGGCTTCGACCGCACCGCCGGGGAAGGGGACTGACGTGGCTCGGATTCTGGTCGCGGATGACGACATCGATATCCGCGAGCTCGTGGAGTTCAAGCTGTCGACCCTCGGTCACGAGGTGGTCGCGGTTCCCGACGGTGCCGCGGCGATCGATGCCTGCCTCGCGCAGCGTCCCGACCTGGCCGTCCTCGACGTGATGATGCCCGGGGTGTCCGGACTCGACGCGATCCGGGCGATCCGGGCCGATCCGGCACTCGCCGACCTGCCGGTCATCCTGCTCACCGCCCGTGCCCAGGAGGCCGACGTCGAGACCGGTTTCGACTCCGGCGCGGACGACTACATCACCAAGCCGTTCAGCCCGCGCGAGCTGGCGTCGCGGGTCGAGGCCCTGCTCAGCCGATCGGGCTGAGCGGCCGCGTCCCGGCGGGAATGCCAGCGATTACCGCTGCGTTGGCACACATGACACAATTGTGTGCTGGCTCCGGTTCACGCTGACCTCGCAAGGGAGGAAGCGACCCGGCCGCCGATGAGAGGACACCATGAAGAAGGACATCCACCCCGAGTACGTCGACACCCAGGTCACCTGCACCTGCGGCGCGTCGTTCGTGACCCGCAGCACTGTGACCTCGGGCGCCATCAAGTCCGACGTCTGCTCGCAGTGCCACCCGTTCTACACCGGCAAGCAGAAGATCCTCGACACCGGCGGCCGCGTGGCCCGCTTCGAGGCCCGCTACGCCAAGAAGGCTGCCGACGCCAAGAAGTAGCTTCGATCGAGCGCCGGTCCCTGCCACGTGCGGGGACCGGCGCTCGTGATTTGTCCGGACCCCTTCCGCTTGACCGGCACCCAGGAGCCCTGATGTTCGAGGCAGTCGAAGGCATGCTCGCCGAGCACGCAGAGATCGAGCAGCGACTCGGTGCCCCCGAGACGCACGCCGACGCCCGGTTGGCCAAGCAGCTCAACCAGCGCTATGCCGCGCTCTCCTCGATCATCGCTGCCTGGCGTGACTGGCTGCAGCTCGGCGACGACGTCGAGGCGGCCCGCGAGCTCGCCCAGGAGGACCCGACCTTCGCCGAGGAGGCCGAGGCGCTCGTTCCGCGGCTCCACCGCGCGGAGGAGCGGCTCCGACGGCTCCTCGTCCCGCGTGACGAGACCGACGACAAGGACGCGATCCTCGAGCTGAAGTCCGGCGAGGGCGGCGAGGAGTCCGCGCTGTTCGCCGGCGACCTGCTCCGGATGTACACCCGCTACGCCGAGGCTCGCGGCTGGAAGGTCGAGGTGCTCGACGCCGCGGAGTCCGACCTCGGCGGCTACAAGTCCGTGACGGTCGCCGTGAAGGCCAAGGGCACCCCCGAGCCGGGCACGGCGCCGTACGCACTGCTCAAGTTCGAGGGCGGTGTCCACCGGGTCCAGCGAGTGCCGGTCACCGAGTCCCAGGGCCGGGTGCACACCAGCGCCGCCGGTGTCCTGGTCTTCCCTGAGGCGGAGCAGCTCGACGTGCAGATCGACGACAACGACCTGCGCATCGACGTCTACCGCAGCAGCGGCCCGGGCGGGCAGAGCGTCAACACCACCGACTCGGCGGTGCGGATCACGCACGTGCCGACCGGCATCGTCGCGAGCTGTCAGAACGAGAAGAGCCAGCTGCAGAACCGTGAGCAGGCGATGCGGATCCTGCGGGCCCGGATCCTGGCCGCCGCCCAGGAGAAGGCCGACGCCGAGGCCGGCGAGGCGCGCCGCAGCCAGGTGCGCACGGTCGACCGCTCCGAGCGGATCCGCACCTACAACTTCCCGGAGAACCGGATCTCCGACCACCGCACCGGCTACAAGTCCTACAACCTCGACCAGGTGCTCGACGGCGACCTCCAGCCGGTCCTGGACTCCTGCATCGAGGCCGACCTGGCCACCCGGCTCGAGGCGCTCGAGCAGTGATCGGTCGTCGCACGGCCCTGCGGGACGCCACCGAGGTGCTGCGGGCCGCTGGTGTGGCCAGCCCCGAGAACGACGCTGCCGAGCTCCTGTCGCACGTGCTGGGCACCACCCGGTCCCAGCTGGTGCTCGTGGAGGACGTCGCGTCATCCGCCCTCGACGAGTACGACGCACTGATCGCCCGCCGGGCCGCCCGCGAGCCGCTGCAGCACCTCACCGGCACCGCCTACTTCCGCCACGTCGAGCTGGCGGTCGGTCCGGGGGTCTTCGTGCCCCGGCCCGAGACCGAGCTGCTGGCCGGCTGGGCGATCGACGAGTGTCGCCGGTGGGCGGACGGGGCGCCCGTCGTGGTCGACCTGTGCACCGGGTCAGGTGCTGTTGCCAAGGCGATCGCCGACGAGGTGCCGGCAGCCTCGGTGCACGCGGTCGAGCTCGACGAGCCGGCGTACCGTTGGGCGGTGCGCAACCTCACCGGCACCGGGGTCGACCTGCGCCAGGGCGACATGGCCACGGCGTTCGACGACCTGGCCGGACTCGTGGACGTGCTCACCTGCAACCCGCCGTACATCCCGCTCGAGGCCTGGGAGTCGGTCGCTCCCGAGGCACGCGACCACGACCCCCACCTGGCGCTCTTCTCCGGCGCCGACGGGCTGGATGCGATCCGGGTGCTCGAGCAGCGCGCGGCCGTGCTCCTCAGGCCCGGGGGAGTGGTCGGCTTCGAGCACGCCGACGTGCAGGGGGGCTCGGCGCCGGCCACCTTCGCCGCGTCCGGTCGCTGGGTCGACGTACGCGACCATCCCGACCTGGCAGGTCGTGCGCGCTTCACCACGGCCCGACTGGCACGATGACCTCGTGAGCGAGCGCTACCCGACCGGGACCGACGAGGAGCGGGAGACCGCTGTGGACGCGGCGACCGTGGCCGTCCAGCGAGGCGGACTGGTCGTGATCCCGACCGACACCGTCTACGGCATCGGCGCCGATGCCTTCGATCCGGCTGCGGTGAACGGCCTGCTCGCCGCCAAGGGACGCGGACGGGAGATGCCACCGCCGGTCCTGATCAGCTCCGCCACCACCCTGGACGCCCTCGCGGTCCGGGTGCCGCGCTGGGCGCGCACCCTCGTCGAGGAGTTCTGGCCCGGGCCGCTGACCTTGGTCTGCCACCAGCAGACCTCCCTGCAGTGGGACCTCGGCGACACCCGCGGCACGGTCGCGGTGCGGATGCCCGACCACGAGGTCGCCCTGGAGATCCTCGAACGCACCGGCCCGCTGGCTGTCAGCTCGGCGAACAAGACCGGGCAGCCCGCCGCCACCGACGCCGACCAGGCCGTCGAGATGCTCGGCGACGACGTGGACGTGATCGTCGACGCAGGGGAGTCCCCGGGTGGTCAGGCCTCCACGATCGTCGACGCCACCGGCGAGAAGGGACGCATGCTGCGCCGCGGGGCGATCTCGCTCGAGGACCTCAACGCCGTGCTCGAACCTCTCGGGTCGATGATCACCGACGAGGTCTGATGCGGGACTACCTGCTCGTCTTCCTGGTCGCCGCGGCGGCGACCTACCTGCTGACGGTGGTGGCCCGGGAGATCGCGCTGCGCACCGGTGCAGTGGCGCGGGTCCGCGACCGCGACGTGCACGCGGTGCCGATCCCCTACCTCGGTGGACTGGCGATGCTCGGCGGGATGGCGGCGGCGTACGTCGTGGCCCGGCAGCTGCCGTTCCTGACCGAGAGCGGCGGGCCGTTCGTCTTCCGCGACGCCGGGATCGTGCTGATCGCTGGAGCCCTGATCTGCGCGGTCGGCGTGCTCGACGACCTCTTCGAGATCGACGCGCTGACCAAGCTCGGCGGTCAGGTGCTGGCGGCAGGGTTCCTGATCGCCTTCGGGATCCAGTACATCTTCATTCCCAGCAGTGACGGCACCCAGTTCGCGCTCCAGCCCGCCCAGGGCGCCCTGCTGACCGGGTTCGTGGTGGTGGCGACCGTCAACGCGGTCAACTTCGTCGACGGTCTCGACGGCCTGGCAGCCGGGGTCGTCGGGATCGGCGCGCTGGCGTTCTTCCTCTACTGCTACCAGCTGGCCAACATCAACAACGTCTCCCTGGCCACCACCGGCGCGCTGCTCAGCGCCTCGCTGGCCGGCGCCTGCGCCGGGTTCCTGCCGCACAACTTCCACCAGGCCCGGCTCTTCATGGGCGACAGCGGCTCGATGCTGATCGGGCTGGTGCTCTCGGCCAGCGCGGTGACGCTCACCGGCCAGTTCACCCCCGACCAGATCAGCGAGGGCGCCGCCGGCTCCCGGGCGAGCTTCCTGCCGACCCTGCTGCCGCTGCTGCTGCCGATCTCGATCCTGATCGTGCCGATCGTCGACCTGGTCCTCGCCGTCGTACGCCGCACCCGGGCCGGTCGCTCGCCGTTCGCGCCCGACAAGCAGCACCTGCACCACCGGCTGCTCGAGATCGGTCACTCGCACCGCCGCGCGGTCCTGATCATGTGGATGTGGGCAGCGCTGGTCGCCTTCGGCACCGTCCTGATGAGTCTCTACAGCGACGAGCCGTGGATGTGGGCCTCGGTGGCCGTGATGGCCATGCTGACCGTCGCGCTGACGTTCCTGCTGCCCCGGATCTTCCCTCCCCCGGTCGTGCTGGTCCCCGAGGCCGGACCGGTGGAGAATCCCGAGGGATAGCCGCTCGACCCGGCCGGTTTCCCTGCCGCCGAACCTTGTGCTACTTTTCACAAGCGCCGCCGACCCGCTCGGTGACGCCTCCCGAACGACACCCAGGACGGCCGCCGCCATGACGACCGAGACGACTCAGGTCACCCGCGACAGTGGGTCGGCCGTGCTTGTCGGCGCCGCTGGTGCTGCTGGGGCTGCCGGGCTCCTGGTCGTCGCGCTCGGGGCCGCGACCGCGGCTCCGCGGCCGCTGCCGGGGCACTGGTCGGCACTGTCCTGGTGGTCGGTGTCTTCTCCTTCGGCACGTTCGCGGTCAACGCCGTGAGCGCGCGTGATGCCGTCGGCAGCGCTGATCGTGGCGGTGCTGACCTACACGCTCCAGGTGGTCGTCCTCGGGCTGGTCGTTCGTCGGCCCTGACCGACTCCGGCCTGCTCGACGACGATCTGGACCGCGAGCTGGCTCGCGTGCCGCAGTCATCGTCGGCACCCTGGTCTGGCTGGTGGCGCAGGTCGTGCTCACCACGAGGCGCTCGGATCCCGCTCTACGACGTCTCGGAGGAGCGGGCGGCGGCCGCTGCCGCCCTCCGGGCCGAGGGGAGTGAACGATGACCATCCACGACTGCTATTGTCCGGGGCGCCATGAGTCCGCAGGATCCGTCGGCTGCATCCTCAGGAGGAGCGTCCCGCAGGGCGACCCGTGGCACGCGTTCGGCTACATCGTCTCCGGAGTCGCGTGTCTACGGCTTCCTGGGCTGGCTGCTGGACCGCTGGCTCGGCACGAGCTTCCTGGTGGCGATCGGCATCCTGGTCGGCGCGGCACTCGGGATCTACATGACCTTCGCTCGCTTCAACCGCGCCGTTCGCAGACGTTCCCGCCGCACGAGAAGTAGAGGAGAACCGGTGACCTTCGCAGCCTCCGTGCGTGCGCGACGGCTTCACGCCGCCGAGTCCGAGCGACTTCGACCTGCCCGCCATCGGTGGCGGCGACTCGACGTTCGAGATGTTCGGCCAGACCTTCGTGCTCGGCGTCACCAAGCCGATGCTCCAGATCGTCATCGCGGCCGCGGTCGTGTTCGTCGTCTTCTACCTCGCCTCGCGCAAGCGCGCCATGGTGCCGGGCCGGCTGCAGTTCGTCGGCGAGGAGGCCTACGGCTTCGTCCGCAACTCGATGGGCCGCGACATCATCGGCAGCCGCGACTTCGCGCGGTTCGTGCCCTACCTCTTCACGCTGTTCTTCTTCATCCTGTTCAACAACCTCTTCGCGACGATCCCGTTCATCCAGTTCCCGACGTTCTCGCGCTCCGGCATGGTCTACGGCCTGGCCATCCTGAGCTGGGTCATCTACAACTACGTCGGCATCAAGAAGCACGGCTTCGTCGGCTACCTCAAGCTCCAGACGATGCCGGCCGGCATCGGCGGACCGATGCTGCTGCTGCTCGTGCCGCTCGAGTTCATGTCGAACATCCTGGTGCGGCCGGTCACGCTGGCCCTGCGACTCTTCTGCAACATGTTCGCGGGCCACCTGCTGCTGATCCTCTTCGCCCTCGGCGGGGAGTACCTCATCACCGAGATGTCCCTCGTCTACGCCCCGGTCGGCGTCCTCGCCTGGGTGCTGTTCGTCGCCGTCGCGTTCCTGGAGATCCTGATCCAGTTCCTGCAGGCCTACGTCTTCGTCCTGCTGAACGCGATGTACATCCAGGGCGCGCTCGCCGACGAGCACTGACCGTTCGACCAGCTCCACCCGCAACGCAAACCTGAAGTAACAACCGAAAGGAAACAGCCGTGGACGGCAACCTCAACATGATCGGCTACGGCCTGGCAGCGATCGGCCCCGGTGTCGGTATCGGCCTGATCTTCGCCGCCTACATCAGTGGTGTCGCCCGTCAGCCGGAGGCCCAGAGCCGCCTGCAGTCGATCGCCATCCTGGGCTTCGCGCTCGCCGAGGCACTCGCGATCATCGGTATCGCTCTCGCGTTCGTTCTGTAGCTCGGTCCTCACCACGTAAGACGTAGGACCCGGAAGGACCTGCCATGCACGCACTTGTCGCCCCCTTGGTGGTGCGGGCTGCAGATGACGAAGAGCACCAGCTCAACCCGTTGCTGCCGCACGCCATCGAGATCGTCCTGTCGCTGGTCGTCTTCGCGATCCTGTTCTTCCTCGTCAAGAAGTTCGTCGTGCCCGACTTCGAGGCGACGTACGCCGAGCGCACCAAGGCGATCGAAGGCGGCCTGGCCGCGGCCGAGACCAAGCAGGCCGAGGCCGACGCCAAGCTCGCCGAGCTCGAGCAGCAGCTGGCCGACGCCCGGCACGAGGCTGCCCGGATCCGTGAGGAGGCCCGCGAGCAGGGCGCGCAGATCATCGCCGAGCTGCGCGAGCAGGCCCAGGTCGAGTCGGCCCGGATCGTCGAGCACGGCAAGGCCCAGATCGAGGCCGAGCGTCAGCAGGCGGTCACCACGCTGCGCGCCGAGGTCGGCTCGCTCGCGACCAATCTCGCCGGGCGCATCGTCGGTGAGAGCCTCGACGACGACGACCGCTCGACGCGCGTCGTCGACCGGTTCCTCGCCGACCTCGACGCGAGCTCGGGCAGGGTCAACTGATGATGCGTGGAGCCTCCGCCGACGCCGTCGCGGCGCTGTCCGGTGAGTTGGAGACCGTCGTCTCCGGCTCGGCGGATGCCTCGACGGTCGGTGCGGACCTGTTCTCCGTCGCCGCGATCCTGCGCAGCGAGCCGGGGCTGCGGCGCGTCGTCACCGACGTGTCGATGCCGGCGGAGGCCAAGTCCGGCCTCGCTCGCGAGATCTTCGGCGGCAAGGTCGACGCAGGCTCGCTCACGCTGATCGAGCTCGCCGTCGGGCGCCGCTGGACCGTCGGGCGTGACCTGCCCGACGCCCTCGAGGAGACCGGTGTGGTGGCTGTCGTCAAGGCTGCCGGGTCCGACTCCGGACGGCTCTCCGACGAGCTGTTCGAGGTCTCCCAGATGGTGAAGGACACCCCGGAGCTGCGCGACGCGCTCTCCGACCCCGCCCGCAACCTCGAGGACAAGCGGGCCCTGGTCCGCGACCTGCTCGAGGGCAAGGCGCTCAGCTCCACCGTCCGGCTGACCGAGCAGGCGCTGTCCGGCTCGCACCGGACGGTCGGCGTGGCGCTGAACGAGTACCAGCAGATCGCCGCGCGCGTGCACGGGCAGAGCGTGGCCACCGTCCGGGTGGCGCAGGCTCTGTCCGACGCCGATCTCGACCGCCTGGGTCAGGCCCTGAGCAGCCAGTACGGCCGCCAGGTCCACCTCAACGTGGTCGTCTCGCCCGAGGTGATCGGCGGCATGCGCATCGAGATCGGCGACGACGTCATCGACGGCACCGTCTCCGGACGCCTGGACGACGCACGACGCAAGCTGGCCGGCTGACCCACGTCAGCCGCTGCCGGCACCTTGTCAGCACTGGCACCATGAACCGAACCGAGCAGATCCAACAGAAGGAAGAGTGATGACGGAGCTTTCGATCCGTCCGGACGAGATCCGGGACGCGCTGCAGCGCTTCGTGTCGGACTACAAGCCCGACACTGCGAGCCGCGAAGAGGTCGGCACGGTCGCCGAGGCCGGCGACGGTATCGCCCGCATCAGTGGCCTGCCCTCCGCGATGGCCAACGAGCTGCTCGAGTTCGAGGACGGCACGCTGGGCCTCGCGCTCAACCTCGACACCCGTGAGATCGGTGCGGTCGTCCTGGGTGACTTCGACAAGATCGAAGAGGGCCAGACCGTACGCCGTACCGGCGAGGTGCTCTCCGTGCCTGTCGGCGACGGCTACCTCGGCCGGGTCGTCGACCCGCTCGGCAACGCGATCGACGGTCTCGGCGACATCGAGACCTCGGGTCGCCGCAACCTGGAGACCCAGGCGCCGTCGGTGGTGCAGCGCAAGTCCGTGCACGAGCCGCTCGCCACCGGCATCAAGGCGATCGACGCCCTGACCCCGATCGGACGCGGCCAGCGCCAGCTGATCATCGGTGACCGCGCCACGGGCAAGACCACGGTCGCGATCGACACGATCATCAACCAGAAGCAGTACTGGGAGACCGGCGACCCGGCCAAGCAGGTGCGCTGCATCTACGTGGCGATCGGCCAGAAGGGCTCGACCATCGCCTCCGTGCGTGGCGCCCTCGAGGAGGCCGGCGCGCTGGAGTACACCACCATCGTGGCGTCCCCTGCCTCGGACTCGGCCGGCTTCAAGTACCTCGCTCCCTACACCGGCTCCGCGATCGGCCAGCACTGGATGTACGAGGGCAAGCACGTCCTCATCGTCTTCGACGACCTCACCAAGCAGGCCGAGGCCTACCGTGCCGTGTCGCTCCTGCTGCGCCGTCCGCCGGGCCGCGAGGCCTACCCGGGCGACGTGTTCTACCTGCACAGCCGGCTGCTCGAGCGGTGCGCCAAGCTGAACGACGAGCTCGGTGCCGGCTCGATGACCGGGCTGCCGATCATCGAGACGAAGGCCAACGACGTGTCGGCGTTCATCCCGACCAACGTCATCTCGATCACCGACGGCCAGATCTTCCTGCAGTCGGACCTGTTCGCCGCCAACCAGCGCCCCGCCATCGACGTCGGTGTCTCGGTGTCGCGCGTGGGTGGCGCGGCGATGACCAAGGCGATGAAGGCCGTCACCGGCTCGCTCAAGGTCGACCTGGCCCAGTTCCGCGCGATGGAGGCGTTCGCGATGTTCGCCTCCGACCTCGACGCGGCCTCGCGCCAGCAGCTGGATCGCGGCCAGCGCCTGATGGCGCTGCTCAAGCAGCCGGCCTACAGCCCCTACCCCGTCGAGGAGATGACCGTCTCCCTGTGGTTGGGCACGAGTGGTCGACTCGACAAGGTGCCGGCCGACGAGGTCCTGCGCTTCGAGAACGAGTTCCTCGACTTCCTGCGCCGCTCGCACGAGGGTGTGCTCTCCGGCATCCGGGAGTCGCTGAAGTTCGAGGACTCGACCGAGTCCTCGCTCAGCGACGCCTACGACTCCTTCCTGGACCAGTTCGAGACCTCCGACGGTGGCTCGATCAAGGTCGGCCACGAGGCGAAGGCCGAGGCCCTGGAGGACGAGGACGTCGAGCAGGAGCAGATCGTCAAGCAGAAGCGGGGCTGACCACACATGGCCCTCTCGCTGCGTGAGTATCGCGCGCGGATCAAGTCGACCGAGTCGATGAAGAAGATCACGCGTGCCATGGAGCTCATTGCTGCGTCCCGGATCATCAAGGCGCAGCAGCGGGCCAAGGCCGCCGCGCCGTACGCCCGGGAGCTGACGCGTGCGGTGTCCGCGGTGGCGACGTACTCCAACGTCGACCACCCGCTGACGCAGGAGCCGGAGGACCCCAAGCGGGTCGCCGTGCTCATCGTGACCAGCGACCGTGGTCTGGCCGGTGCCTACTCCTCGAGCGTGCTCAAGGAAGGCGAGCGCCTCGCCGAGAAGCTGCGCGGCGAGGGCAAGGAGATCTCGACCTACATCTGCGGACGCAAGGGCGAGGCCTACTACAAGTTCCGCGGTCGACCGGTGACCCGGTCGTGGACCGGGTTCTCCGACCAGCCGTCCAACGAGGCTGCTCGCGAGATCAGCGCCGCGCTGATCGCCGCCTTCCTCGAGGAGGAGGGCGACGACGCGGTCGACGAGGTGCACGTCGTCTCGACCCGCTTCCGCTCGATGCTGGTCCAGGAGCCGATCGCGGTCCGCCTGCTCCCACTGGAGGTTGTCGAGGGTGAGGAGAAGCCCTCGAACGCGGATGTGCTCCCGCTCTACGAGTTCGAGCCCTCCGCCGAGGCGGTGCTGGACGGACTGCTCCCGCAGTACGTCCAGAGCCGGATCTTCTTCGCCCTGCTCCAGGCTGCGGCCTCCGAGCTCGCGGCCCGTCAGAAGGCCATGAAGTCGGCGACCGACAACGCCGACGAGCTCATCAAGAAGTACACCCGAATCGCCAACCAGGCCCGCCAGGCCGGCATCACCCAGGAAATCAGCGAGATCGTCGGTGGCGTCAACGCCCTGGCCGACGCCAACGCCGCCGGAGAGTGAGTGAGAGATATGACTGCCATTATCGATGAGACCCAGAAGGATTCCGGGACCGGGAGCACCGGTCGCGTAGCCCGGGTCACCGGCCCGGTCGTCGACGTCGAGTTCCCGACCGACGCGATGCCCGAGATGTACTCCAAGCTCGAGGTGGAGCTGGAGCTCGGCGGCGAGACCAAGACGCTGATCCTCGAGGTCGCGCTGCACATCGGTGACGGCATGGTGCGCGCCATCTCCATGCAGTCCACCGACGGTCTGGTCCGCGGCTCGACCGTCGTCGACACTGGTGAGTCCATCACCGTGCCGGTCGGCGACATCACCAAGGGCCACGTCTACAACGCCACCGGTGACGTCCTCAACCTCGAGGAGGGCGAGGAGTACAACGTCACCGAGCGCTGGGGCATCCACCGCAAGGCGCCCGCGTTCGACCAGCTCGAGTCCAAGACCGAGATGTTCGAGACCGGGATCAAGGTCATCGACCTGCTCACGCCGTACGTCCAGGGCGGCAAGATCGGCCTGTTCGGTGGTGCCGGCGTCGGCAAGACCGTGCTGATCCAGGAGATGATCGCCCGCGTCGCCAAGGACCACGGCGGCGTGTCGGTGTTCGCCGGCGTCGGGGAGCGCACCCGTGAGGGCAACGACCTGATCGCCGAGATGGAGGAGGCCGGCGTTCTCGGCCAGACCGCACTGGTGTTCGGCCAGATGGACGAGCCGCCGGGCACCCGGCTGCGCGTTGCGCTGTCCGCGCTGACGATGGCGGAGTACTTCCGCGACGTCCAGAACCAGGACGTGCTGCTCTTCATCGACAACATCTTCCGCTTCACCCAGGCGGGTTCCGAGGTCAGCACGCTGCTGGGCCGGATGCCGTCCGCGGTGGGCTACCAGCCCAACCTCGCCGACGAGATGGGTCAGCTCCAGGAGCGGATCACCTCGACGCGTGGTCACTCGATCACCTCGCTGCAGGCGATCTACGTGCCGGCCGACGACTACACCGACCCGGCTCCGGCGACCACCTTCGCCCACCTGGACGCCACCACCGAGCTGTCGCGCGAGATCGCCTCGCTCGGTATCTACCCGGCCGTGGACCCGCTGACGTCGACCTCGCGGATCCTCGACGCCCAGTACATCGGGCAGGCGCACTACGACTGTGCGGTGCGGGTCAAGCAGATCCTCCAGCGCAACAAGGAGCTCCAGGACATCATCGCGATCCTCGGTGTCGACGAGCTCTCCGAGGAGGACAAGATCATCGTGTCCCGGGCCCGCCGGATCCAGCGGTTCCTGTCCCAGAACACCTACGTCGCCAAGCAGTTCACCGGCATCGAGGGTTCGACCGTCCCGGTGGTCGACACCATCGAGGCGTTCAACAAGATCGCGGACGGCGACTACGACCACGTGGCCGAGCAGGCCTTCTTCATGTGCGGCGGTCTGGACGACGTCGAGCAGAAGTGGGCCGAGATCCAGAAGAGCCTCTGATGGCTTCCGACGGGGGCGCTCCGCTGCACGTCGAGCTGGTCGCTGCCGACCGGGTCGTGTGGTCCGGTGACGCCGAGATGGTCATCGCCCGAACGACGGAGGGTGACGTGGGCGTGCTCCGCGGCCACGCGCCGCTGCTGTCGGTGCTGACCAACGCGGTCGTGGAGATCTCCACCGACGACGGCGTGGTCATCGCGGCTGTCGACGGTGGCTTCCTCTCGGTGGCCTCCGACCGGGTGTCGATCCTCTCCGACCAGGCGCTGCTCCCCGAGGAGATCGACGTCGACGCGGCTCGGGCCGAGCTCGAGGAGGCGCGCAGCCTGATCGGCGCGAACGACGAGGGTGAGCACAGGCTGCGGCGGGCCGAGGCCCGGATCCGTGCGGTCGAGAAGGCCAAGTGATCGACGTACCTGCCAACGGGTGGTCCGCGAGTCGCAGGCTGGTGCTCACCCAGTAGGGTGAGAAACCTGTTGGTGGGACGGAGGGGTGGATGCCTGTATGGGAGTGGCTGCTGGCCCTGGCCGGTGTCGTCCTCGTCCTCGTCCTCGCCTACGGCCTCTGTCTGATCGTCCGTCGTCGCCTGCTCTCCCGTCACGGCGGCGCCTTCGAGCTCAGCTTCCGCGTTCGGTCCACCAGGGCCGGGCGCGGTTGGCTTTTGGGGCTCGGCCGCTACTCCGGGGAGTCGCTGGAGTGGTTCCGTTACTTCTCGCTGTCGCCGATCCCCAAACGGGTGCTCCAGCGCTCGGACCTGAGCTTCGTCGGGCGACGCGAGTCGCAGGGCGCCGAGCAGATGTCGCTCTACCCCGACCACCTGATCATCTCCTGCACCACTCCGGCCGGCGAGGTCGAGCTGGCGATGTCGTCGGCCTCCCTCATGGGCTTCCAGTCCTGGCTCGAGGCAGGTCCTCCGGGCACCGACTGGGACTCCTCCCGGCCTCCTCGGTGAGTGCTGGGGGCTCGGCCCGATGACCGCATTCTGGACCGGTCAAGAAGCCATTTTGGAGTCCGTGGCCGCGATGTAAGAGGCTGGTCCGGTGTCGTCCCTCATCCACACCCGCAACTCGGTGGCCACGAGCTTCGCGCTGAACGGGTTCTGCTTCGCCACGCTGGTCTCGCGACTGCCGGACATCCGCAGCGACCTGGACCTCGACAACGGCTCGCTCGGGCTGCTGCTGCTGGCGATCTCGATCGGCTCGGTGATCGCACTGCCGCTGAGCGGGCGCCTCATCGACCGCTTCAGCGCGACCGCCGTGACCCGCCTCGGTGGGGTCCTGGTGGCGTCCGGGCTGCTGGTCGCCATGACCGGGGTGGTGACCGACCTGATGCCGCTGGCGGCGCTGGGTCTCTTCATCGACGGCGTCGGCATCGCGGTCTGGGACGTCTCCATGAACGTCGAGGCCGCCGAGGTCGAGCGGCGCTTCGGTCGCACCATGATGCCGCGTTTCCACGCGGGGTGGAGCGTCGGCTCGTTCGCCGGTGCGGCGATCGGCATCCCGATGGCCGCCCTGCACGTCCCGCTGCTGCTGCACGTGCCGATGTTCGCGATCCTCGCCGCACTGGCCGCCTGGCGCGCGGCCGGGGCCTACCTCCCGCCCACCGTGACGCACGAGGACGCCGAGGTCGTGGCGTGCTCGCCCTGGCGAGAGCCGCGCACCCTGGCGATCGGCGTGATGGTGCTGGCCTTCGCGCTCTCCGAAGGTGCCGCCAACGACTGGCTCTCGCTGGCCCTGATCGACGGCTACGACGTCCGGCACTGGGTCGGCGTCACCGGTTTCACCCTGTTCGTGTCCGCGATGTTCGTGGGCAGGCTCGTGGGTCCGGTGGTGCTGGACCGCTACGGCCGGGTTCCGGTGCTGCTCGGAAGCGCGGCCGCGGCCTTCGTCGGCATCCTGCTCGTCGTCTTCGGTGGCAGCGCGGTGCTCGTCGGACTCGGGATCGTGGTGTGGGGCCTCGGCGCATCCCTGGGCTTCCCGGTCGGCATGAGTGCCGCGGCCGACGACCCGCTGCGAGCCGCTCGCCGCGTCAGTGTGGTCTCGACCATCGGCTACACCGCTTTCCTGGCCGGTCCACCGTTGCTCGGTCTGCTCGCTGACCACGTCGGCACCCTCGAGACGCTGCTCGTCATCGCCGGGCTGATGATCCCGGCCGCTCTGACCGTCGTGGCGGCCCGACCGGTCCGCCCGGCCGTGGTTGAGGAGTTCTCTCCGTGACCTCGCTCCCTACCGCTCGAACAGCGTCCGGATGTCGGCAGCGGTGATGCCGCTCGCCGACGCGCCCTCCCCGTCGACGACCTGGGCGAAGAGCTCGGCCTTGCGCCCCTTCAGCTCCATCACCTTCTCCTCGATGGTCTCCTCGGCGATCAGCCGGTAGACGTGGACCGGGCGGGTCTGGCCGATGCGGTGGGCCCGATCCACCGCCTGGGCCTCGGTGGCGGGGTTCCACCACGGGTCGAGCACGAAGACGTAGTCAGCCTCGGTGAGCGTCAGTCCGACACCGCCGGCCTTCAACGAGATCAGGAAGGCCGGGGTGGCGCCCGAGCGGAACCGCGCGATCACCGCCGCCCGGTCCCGGGTGGATCCGTCGAGGTAGCTGCTGGCGATGCCCTCCTCCTGGAGCCTTGCCTCGACCCGGGTGAGGAAGGACGTGAACTGGCTGAACACCAGGGCTTGGTGCCCTTCGGCGGTGATCTCCAGGAGGTGCTCGACCAGCAGGTCGATCTTCGCCGAGCCGACGTGGTCGTGGGCGACGTCGACCAGTGCCGGGTCGAGCGCGAGCTGACGGAGCTTGGTCAACGCGGCGAAGATCGCAATCCGGTTCTGCTCGAAGTCGGCGACCAGGCCGAGGATGCGCTGGCGCTCCTTGGCGAGGTGTGCGTCGTAGATCCTGCGGTGTCGCGGTGAGAGCACGACGGGGAGCACCTGCTCCTGCTTGGCCGGGAGGTCGCGGGCGACCAGCTCCTTGGTCCGGCGCAGCATGAAGGGCCGGATCCGCTGCCGGAAGCGCTGCAACGCGCCCTCGTCACTCGCCTTCTCGACCGGTCGGGCGACGTGGCGGGCGAACTCCTGCGGCCACGGGTAGATGCCGGGCGTCACGATCGAGAGCAGAGACCACAGCTCCATCAGCCGGTTCTCGAACGGGGTGCCGGTCACCGCCAGCCGGAACGGTGCGGTGACCTGACGCACCGCGCCGTAGGTCTTGCTGCGGTGGTTCTTCACCTGCTGGGCCTCGTCGAGGACCAGCCCGCCCCACTCGACGCCGGCGTAGCGCTGCTCGGCCAGCCGGAGCAGGGCGTAGGTCGTGACCACGACGTCGGCGTCCGTGGCGATGGCGGCGACGTCGTCGGCCTTGCGAGTCACCGTGCGCACCCGCAGGTGCGGGGTGTGCCGGGCCGCCTCCGACTGCCAGGCCGTGACCACGCTGGTGGGCGCCACGACCAGGAACGGGTGCGCCTCGCCGGAGGCGACGGCGTGCGAGACCAGGGCCAGCACCTGCAGCGTCTTGCCCAGGCCCATGTCATCGGCCAGGATCCCGCCGAGCTGGTGCTCCCAGAGGAACGCCAACCAGTGGAAGCCGTCGCGCTGGTAGGGCCGCATCTCGGTCAGCACCCCGGCGGGTTCGGGGCGGGGGAGGTCGACGAGATCGCGCAGCGCTCGGGCCCGGCGTACCCACTCGCCGGCCTGCTCGTCGACGACGCCGAGCTCCGCGAGCTGGGCCCAGACCCCGAGATCGTGGCGGCCGACGCTGACCCGGTCACCATCGGCCTCGTGGAGCTCCCCGGCGGCCCGCACCGCGTCGCGCAACCGTTCGAGCTCGGGCAGGTCGGTGCGCAGGTAGAGCCCGCTCGGCAGCACCAGGTGGTCGGCCCCCGTCGTCAGCGC
The DNA here is from genome assembly GCA_963706475.1 of uncultured Actinomycetota bacterium. Taxonomy (GTDB): domain Bacteria; phylum Actinomycetota; class Actinomycetes; order Propionibacteriales; family Nocardioidaceae; genus Nocardioides. The sequence continues at coordinate 191,375 of CAVPLV010000001.1, forward strand.
GGCGAGCACGTCGGGGAGCGGCACGCGCTCGCCCTCGACCGAGACGGTGACCTCCAGGTCGAGCCAGTCGGTGTGCCGCTCCTCGGGCCGGTCCTCGGACGGGACCACCTCGAAGCCGATCTCCGGGGTTGCTGTGCTCTCCCGGAAGTCGGGTCGCTGCTCCTCGACCACTTCGATGCCGTCGAGCCCTCCGAGCGACGGCAGGTCGTGGATCGCCAGCGTCAGGGCGTCCCCGGCGACCGCTCGGGTCGTCGTCAGCAGCTCCGCCGGCACCTGGGCGCCGATCTCCCGCTCGGCGGTGCGGTCACGCAGGCCGCCGAGCAGGTCGCGGGAGCCGAGTGCGCAGGTCTGGTCGGCGTACCGCCACGACCACCCCAGGCGGGCGTCCGTCGAGGATCGCCACGAGACCGTCAACCGGAGCACCGGTCGGACCGGGTCGGGGAGCGACATCGAGTCGTCCGAGGAGGTCAGCACCACCATCCGCGACAGCGGTCGGAGCAGGTCGACGAGGCCGTCGCTCGCGTCGGCGGGTACGGCGATCCCGGCGTCGCTGGTCACCAGCTCGAGCAGCCGGGACGGGAGCAGTGACGCCGTCTGCGCGAGGGAGAGCGTGCCGTCGGCGAGCAACGCCACGGCGTGTGCTGGGCTCCCGACGGGCAGCACCTCGGCACCGTGCCACAGCCGGTCGTCGTGGTCGACGCCGAGACGGACCACGTGGTGACCGTCAGCGGCGCGGGTGACGTCGCAGACGACCTCGACGGCCACCGGCAGCAGCTCGACCGCTGTGACGTCGTTGCCGGGCAGGAGGGTCACTCCGGCCTCGACCGCCCGACGCAGCAACGGCACGAGCCGAGGACCGAACCCGGCCAGCTCGACGGCACCCGTGCCTTGCCGCCAGTGCGGCTGGGTGCTCTGCAGGGCAGCGAGGAGGTCCAGGGCCGAGTCGAGCTGCGCCGCCGGGAAGCTCGCCCGGGTCGACGCACTGCCCAGCGACGACCAGTCCGCGCCCGTCTTGACCCAACCGCCACGTGCCCCGAGGCGGAGCGGACGCAGCACCAGGACCGGACTCCGGTCGGCGCGATAGGCGAAGCGGTAGCGCAGGTCGTCGAGTCCGAGCTCGAGGCCGAGGGGCACCGGTGACCCGGCTCCATCGAGGCGTGCCTCGGCCACGGCGAGGTCGTCGAGCAGCCCGCCGAGCCGTTGCTGCCACACGGGCGCCTGGGTCACCGTCCGGGGGAGCGGTGCACCGTGCGGCGCACCCAGGACCGTGGCGAGTGCGACCCCGTGCTTGCAGTCGACCCGCACCGGGCAGGAGCACGTGGTGGTCATCCAGAACTGGTCCTGGACGTACTCGGCGTAGAGGTGCACCGCGTAGGGGACGGTCCCGGACACCATCGCGTTCGCGATCACCGTGTCGGTGGTGAGCTTGGCCAGCTCGGGCTCCCCGACGCGTCCGGCGCGGGCGTACTCGAAGCCGCGGGCGAGGGTGCCCGCGTCGAAGAACTCGGCGATCACGCCGGGTGTCAGGGCGGCCAGGAGGGTCATGGTCCGGACATGGTGTCAGGGGACACCGGCGCCGTGCGAGGCCATCCACAGGTACGGCGCTACCCCCGCTCGCCGCCCGGCACCCACAGCACGTCGCCGTCAGCACGGTTGGCGTAGCGGGCCAGGATGAACAACAGGTCGGAGAGTCGGTTCAGGTAGGTGATCGCGAGCGGGTTCATCGTCGCCGCGTGGACCTCGTGGGCCGCCCAGGCCGACCGCTCCGCCCGTCGTACGACGGTGCGCGCGACATGCAGCAGGGCGCCGCCATGGGTGCCGCCGTTGAGGATGAAGGAGCGCAGCGCAGGCAGGGTCTCGTTGTAGTGGTCGCACCAGCCCTCGAGCCGGTCGACGTAGTCCTGCTCGATCCGCAGCGGCGGATACTCCGGATCCGAGACCACCGGGGTGCAGAAGTCGGCGCCGACGTCGAAGAGGTCGTTCTGGACCCGGGTCAGCACGGCGACGACGTCGTCGTCGAGGCCGCCCTGGGTGAGCGCGAGACCGAGGTGCGCGTTGGCCTCGTCGACGTCGGCGTAGGCCTGGAGCCGCAGGTCGGTCTTCGTCGTCAGGCTCATGTCGCCGAGCCGCGTCTCGCCGGCGTCGCCGGTGCGCGTGTAGATCCGGGTGAGGTTGACCATGGCCCCGAGGGTAGCGACGTGCCGTCGGGTCTGGCGCTCGTCAACTGGTCTGGACGACCAGACCAGCAGGGGTCCTGGTTGAAAAAGAAGTGACCGACACGCAGAACTGGTCGATCATATGAGGCAACCCCAGGGCTCTCCGCAGCGTCATAGTGGGTGATACGCATCACTCAACGGGGGACAACCGGCCGCTGGTGGCTGGAGAACGGAGCAGGTGATGGACATCGTGTTCGATGGCCCGACACTCCTACTCGCCGGCGACTTCGACGTGCGCAGCACGATGGAGGTCCGCAACGCCATCTACGAGCACCTGAGCCGTCACGACGGGGACGTCGTCATCGACCTGACCGGAGTCACCACCGTCGACATGACCGCGCTCAAGGTCCTTGCTTTCGCCACCCGGGTCGCGAGCCGCGAGGGTCACCACCTCACCCTGCGTGGCTGCGGGCCCTCGGTGCGCCGGATGTTGCACCTGACCCGGCTGATCCGGGTCGTCGAGGTCGAGCGGACCGCCGCGACCGCGTGAGCCCGGGTGTCGGATAACCCACACGTGAAGGCGGTTACCAAGAAGTAGCCGGCGGCCTACTCTCGGTCCATGCAGAAGGACCGCCCCTGGGTGATGCGCACGTACTCGGGCCACTCCACGGCCGCCGCGTCGAACGCGCTCTACCGCACCAACCTGGCCAAGGGTCAGACCGGCCTCTCCGTCGCTTTCGACCTCCCGACGCAGACCGGCTACGACCCGGACTCGCCGCTGGCGCGCGGCGAGGTGGGCAAGGTCGGCGTACCCGTCCCTCACCTCGGCGAGATGCGGCGACTCTTCGAGGACATCCCGCTGACCGGCATGAACACCTCGATGACGATCAACGCGACCGCGATGTGGCTGCTCGCGATGTACCAGGTGGTCGCCGAGGAGCAGAACCCCGACTCCTCGCCGGAGGAGGTCGCCGCCCAGCTCGCCGGCACCACCCAGAACGACATCATCAAGGAGTACCTCTCCCGCGGGACCTACGCGTTCCCGCCCGAGGCGTCGATGCGGCTGATCGCCGACCTGATCGCCTACACGGTCCACGAGATCCCGAAGTGGAACCCGATCAACATCTGCAGCTACCACCTGCAGGAGGCCGGCGCGACTCCGACCCAGGAGCTCGCCTACGCGCTGTGCACGGCGATCGCGGTCCTCGACACGGTCAGGGCCTCCGGCCAGGTGTCCGAGGACGACTTCGAGAAGGTCGTCGGCCGGATCTCGTTCTTCGTCAACGCGGGTGTCCGGTTCATCGAGGAGACGTGCAAGATGCGCGCCTTCGTCGAGCTGTGGGACGAGATCACTCGGGAGCGCTACGGTGTCGAGGACCCCAAGATGCGCCGGTTCCGGTACGGCGTGCAGGTCAACTCGCTCGGCCTGACCGAGGCCCAGCCGGAGAACAACGTCCAGCGGATCGTGCTCGAGATGCTCGGCGTGACACTGTCGAAGGACGCCCGCGCCCGCGCCGTGCAGCTCCCGGCCTGGAACGAGGCGCTCGGCCTGCCGCGGCCGTGGGACCAGCAGTGGTCGCTGCGACTCCAGCAGGTGCTGGCCTTCGAGTCCGACCTGCTGGAGTACGACGACATCTTCCGCGGCTCGCACGTCATCGAGGCGAAGGTGGCCGAGCTGGTCGCCGGCGCGAAGGCCGAGATCGACCGGGTGCAGGCGCTCGGCGGCGCGATCGAGGCCGTCGAGTACATGAAGTCCGAGCTGGTGTCCTCGCACGCCACCCGTCGCGCCCGGATCGAGTCGGGCGCGGAGAAGATCGTGGGCGTCAACATCTACGAGACGACCGCGCCGTCGCCGCTGACGGCGGACCTGGACGGCGCCATCATGGCGGCCGACCCGCTGGCCGAGAAGACCGCGCTGGCCAGCGTCGAGGAGTGGAAGGGGCGTCGCGACGAGGTCGAGGTGACCGAGGCCCTGGCGGCGCTCGCGGTCGCTGCGAAGTCCGACACGAACCTGATGGGCCCGACCCTGGTCGCGGCCCGCGCCGGTGCGACGACGGGGGAGTGGGCCGGCACCCTGCGCGAGGTCTTCGGCGAGTACCGCGGTCCGACCGGGGTCAGCGGCGCCGTCGGCCTCGGTGCCGCCGACGCCGGTTCGGAGCTCACCGCGGTCCGCGAGCGGGTCCGTGCGACCGGTGCCGAGCTGGGCGGCCGGTTGCGGCTGCTCGTCGGGAAGCCCGGGCTCGACGGGCACTCGAACGGCGCCGAGCAGGTCGCCGTACGCGCTCGTGATGCCGGCTTCGAGGTCATCTACCAGGGCATCCGGCTGACCCCGGAGCAGATCGTGGCGGCCGCGATCGCCGAGGACGTCCACTGCGTCGGGCTCTCGATCCTCTCCGGCTCCCACATGGAGCTGGTGCCCGACGTGCTCGACGGTCTCCGCGCCGCCGGCCTTGGGGACCTGCCGGTGATCGTCGGCGGGATCATCCCGGACTCCGACGGCCGCCGGCTCCGCGAGCTGGGGGTGGCTGCGGTCTACACGCCCAAGGACTTCGGGCTCACCGAGATCATGGGTGGGATCGTCGACGTCATCCGGCGCGCCAACGAGCTGGACTGACGTGCACGTCCTGGTCGCACGTCACGGCGAGGCGGCGTACGAGACCGATCTCTGCACCGACGACGGCGGCAGCCTGACCGGGCTCGGGCGGCAGCAGTCCCGTGACCTGGCGGAACGTCTCCAGGGTGAGCGGATCTCGCGGGTCTGGTCGAGCTCGCTGTCCCGCGCCGTCCAGACCGCCGAGATCGTGGCGGCCGCGCTCGGGGTCGAGGTCGACGTCCGCGAGGGCTTGCGCGAGTACGGCGTCGGCTCGCTGGCCGGGACCGACGGCGATGAGGCTGCCGTCATCCTGCCGGTGGTGCAGGCGTGGATCGAGGGTGACGACGACGCGACCATCCCCGGGGGTGAGACCATCTCGGGCATCGTGGCCCGGGTCCAGGCGGTCCTCGAGGAGGCCGTCGAGGCGCACCCCGGTGAGGCAGCCGTCCTGGTGGTCACCCACGGCGGCGCGATGATGGCCACCCTGCCCCAGCTCGTCGGACTGCCCCGAGGCTCTGCTCTCGGCGTCTCGATCCCGAACTGTGCCGTCATCGGGCTGGAGAAGGACGCCGACGGCTGGCGCCTGGTCAGCGGGTCACTCGGCCCGGCGCTGCGACCCTCCAGCTGACCCGACCTCGTCCGCGGATCTGTCGGCCAGAACGCGCGAAGGTTAGGCTTCCCTAAAAATCATCTGCTACCGTTCCGGTCGTGCCCAAGTCCGCCAAGCCTCCGAAGATCGAGTGCTGCGTCTCCAAGTCGAAGTGCGGCCGCTGCCCGCTGAAGATGCTGAAGGAGGGCACCCTGCCGACGGGCTACACCGTCAAGAAGCGCAAGCTGGTGCGTCTCGACGGCAAGAAGGTCACCAAGAAGAAGCTCGCCAAGGCCGCTTGAGGCCAGCCTCTCCTTGGCGGATCGGCCCGGCGGATCCTGCCATGATGGACGTGACCGACCAGGACCGATCGAGGAGTGCCCCCGTGGCCGCAGTCCGCTTCACCGACCAGCTGAACGTCCAGATCGGCAACGAGCTGGCCGCTCACAACCAGTACCTCGCGTGTGCGGTCTACTACGACGCGCTCACCATGCCCCGGATGGCGGCGTTCTTCTACGCCCAGGCCCTCGAGGAGCGCGGCCACGCCGCGATGATGATCCAGTACCTCCTCGACACCGACGCCGTCGTGGAGATCCCCGCGGTCGACGCGCCGGTCAACGTCTTCGCAGACGTCGTCGCTCCGGTCGCTCTCGCGCTCGCGCAGGAGAAGCGGGTCACCGACCAGATCAACGGCCTGCTCCGGATCGCCCGCGAGGAGTTCGACTTCGCCTCCGAGCAGTTCATGCAGTGGTTCATCAAGGAGCAGGTCGAGGAGGTCGCCACCATGAGCGACCTGCTGGCCGTGGTGAAGCGCAACCTCGACGACGTCGAGGACATCGAGGAGTACGTCGCGCGGGAGCAAGGTGGCGGCGAGGCGGACCCGATGGCACCGCGTGAAGCCGGCGCCGGCGCCTAGGCACAGGCTCCCGCGATGCAGCGGGTGATCGTGGTCGGGGCCGGCGTGATCGGCCTGACCTGCGCTGTCCGCCTGCTCGAGGCCGGGCACCGGGTCGACGTCGTCGCCCGCGACCTGCCGCTCGAGACGACCTCGTCGGTGGCCGCCGCGCTCTGGTACCCCTACCGGGCGCTCCCGCAGGACAAGGTGACCGGGTGGGCGCGGACGACGTACGCCGACCTCGAGACCCTGGCCGCCGACCCCGAGTCAGGGGTGCGGATGGTGCCAGGCACCGAGGTCTTCGCCAGCCCGGCTCGGGACCCGTGGTGGCTGCCGGCGGTCCCGGCCCTGGACCGGGCCTCCGACCTGCCCGACGGCTACCGCGACGGGTGGAGCTTCACGACTCCGGTCGCAGACATGCGCGTCTACCTCGGCTGGCTCGCCGGTCGGGTCGCCGACCTCGGCGGCACCATCACCCGGCTCAACCTGTCCGCGCTGCCGGTGGGGGCCGGACCGGTGGTCAACTGCGCAGGTCTGGGCTCGCGCCTGCTCGGAGCAGACCGCAGCGTGACACCGGTGCAGGGGCAGGTGGTGTACGTCGAGCAGGTCGGTCTCGGGCGGTGGTGGCTCGACAGCTCGGGCCCGACGTACGTCGTGCCGCGCGAGCACGACATCGTCGTCGGTGGCACCGACGTCGAGGGGGAGTGGAGCCGCACCCCGTCACCCGAGGTCGCGGCCGCGATCCTGGCGCGGGCCACCCGGCTGGCGCCGGAGCTGCGGGACGCGCGGGTGCTGCGGCACAAGGTCGGCCTGCGTCCGGCGCGACCGGCGGTGCGGCTGGAGCGGGTGGGCGAGCTCGTCCACTGCTACGGCCACGGGGGAGCCGGCGTGACCCTGAGCTGGGGCTGCGCTGCCGACGTGGTCTCGCTGCTCAGCTGAGCGGCTCGACCCCGACCACGGCGCCCGGGCTCAGTGGCCCGTAGATGTGCGGGAAGGTCTCGGTGAGCCCCGGCGTCGGCGGCTCCTCGACCAGAGGTACGTCGAGAAGGTCGGTCTCGATCTCCAGCAGCACCAGCGGCTCGGTGACCTCGGCGTAGAAGGCCTCCCGCACGCCTTCCCACTGGTAGGACCGGCTGGCGTGGATGAAACCCTCCTCCTCGAGGCTGACGCCGAGGGTCGAGGTGGTGTAGCTGCCGGACTCCTGGGCAGCCTGCCAGTCGGCGACCGTCGCGATGTGGAAGATGCGCATCCTCAGATCTTCTCCCACACCGAGGCGCGCGTCAGAACAGCCGGTGGCTCGGGTCGTCCAGCCCGCGCAGCGCGTCGTAGTCGACGACGGCGCAGGAGATGCTGCGGTCGGTGGCCAGCACACGTGCCTGCGGCTTGATCTCCTGGGCGGCGAAGATGCCGCGGACTGCCCCGTGGCCCGTGAGCAGCGGGTCGCGGTTGAGCAGCTCGAGGTAGCGGGTGAGCTGCTCGACGCCGTCGATGTCGCCGCGGCGCTTGATCTCGACCGCGACGCTCAGTCCGTCGGCGTCGCGGCACATCAGGTCCACCGGACCGATCGCGGTGGGGTACTCGCGGCGGACCAGTGTCAGACCTGGCGCGAGCGTGGCCGGGTGGTCCGCGAGCAGTTCCTGGAGGTGCTTCTCGACCCCGTCCTTCTGCAGCCCGGGGTCGATGCCGAGCTCGTGGACGGACTGGTGCAGCACCTCCTCGATGAGGATCCGCAGCGTGTCGCCGCCCTTGGCGGTCACCGTCCACTCGACCTGGCCGTCGTCGGTGGTGCCTTCGCGCAGGGTGCACGGCGGTGACATCCAGTTCAGTGGCTTGTACGAGCCACCGTCGGAGTGCACCAGGACCGAGCCGTCGGCCTTGATCATCAGGACCCGGGTGGCCATCGGGAGGTGGGCGGTCAGCCGTCCGGCGTAATCGACCTGGCATCTGGCTACGACGAGTCTCACGGGCGGTGAATCTACCGTCCCGACAAACAATGAACGATCCAAGTTACCGGCGAGTGAAGTACGCCACTGCCAGGAGGGGTCCCTGCGTGCGAGCATGCCGGGCATGACCTCGCCCGAGTCCCAGACTGCCGAGTCCCGCACGTTCACCACCGTCGGAGTGATCGGCCTGGGCACGATGGGTGCCGGGATCGCCGAGGTCTTCGCCCGCAAGGGGTACGCCGTCGTGGGGGTCGAGCTCAACGACGAGTCGCTCGCCCGCGGCCGGCAGTACCTCGAGCACTCCACGGGCCGGGCGGTCCAGCGCGAGAAGATGACCGCCGCCGAGCAGACCGACCTGCTGGGCCGGATCAGCTTCACCACCTCGCTCAAGGACCTCACCGACGCCGACTTCGTGGTCGAGGCCATCGTGGAGTCGCTCGACACCAAGAAGGCGATCTTCCGCGACCTCGACGAGATCGTCTCGCCGGACGCGATCCTGGCCACCAACACCTCGTCGCTCTCGGTCACCGAGATCTCGACCGTGAACTCCCGCCCCGGCCGGGTCGTCGGCGTCCACTTCTTCAACCCGGCGCCCGTCCAGGACCTGGTCGAGATCATCCGGACCGTGGTGACCGAGGACCACGTGCTCACCGACGTGAAGGGCCTGGTCGAGCAGGTCGGCAAGAACCCCGTGGTCTGCGGGGACAAGGCCGGCTTCATCGCCAACACCCTGCTCTTCGGCTACCTCAACCATGCGGTGTCGATGTACGAGGGCCGCTACGCGACGCGCGAGGACATCGACGCGGCGATGCGCTACGGGTGCGGCTACCCGATGGGCCCGCTCGCCCTGCTCGACCTGATCGGGCTGGACACGGCGTACGAGATCCTGGAGACGATGTACCGCCAGGGCCGCGACCGGCTGCACGCCCCGGCCCCGATCCTCAAGCAGATGGTCACTGCCGGCATGCTGGGCCGCAAGACCGGCCGCGGCTTCTACACCTACGAGGGCAACGACAGCCCCGTCGTCGTCGCCGACGACCAGACGCCGTCCGCGGACGCGAAGCCGCAGCTCCAGCACGACATCAAGCTGGTCGGTGTGGTCGGCACCGGGACGATGGCGACCGGCATCATCGAGGTCTTCGCGAAGAGCGGGTACGACGTCCGCTACGTCGGTCGCTCGGCCGACAAGGTCGACGGGGTGGTCGCCGCGATCACGAAGAGCTTCGACAAGCAGATCCAGCGGGGCCGATCGACCGAGGAGGCCAAGGGCGAGGTGCTCGCCCGGCTCACGGGCTCCACGTCGCTCGACGACCTCCGCGACGTCGACCTGGTCGTCGAGGCGATCGCCGAGGATCTCGCGGTCAAGACGACGCTCTTCGAGAACCTCGACGAGATCTGTCGTCCGGGCGCGATCCTGGCGACCACCACGTCGAGCCTGCCGGTCATCTCGCTCGCCAAGGTGACCTCGCGGCCCCAGGACGTCGTGGGCATGCACTTCTTCAACCCCGCACCGATCATGAAGCTCGTCGAGGTGGTCTCCACCGTCGTCACCTCCGAGGAGGTCACCGAGACCACGCGCGCCCTGTGCGCACAGGTCGGCAAGGTCGCGGTCTCGTGCGGTGACCGGGCCGGCTTCATCGTCAACGCCCTGCTGTTCCCCTACCTGAACGACGCGGTCCGGATGCTGGAGGCGCACTACGCGACCGCCGACGACATCGACCTGGCGATGAAGCAGGGCTGCTCGCTGCCGATGGGCCCCTTCGAGCTGCTCGACGTGGTCGGCAACGACGTCTCGCTGGCCATCCAGCGCGAGCTCTACCTGGAGTTCCGCGAGCCCGGATTCGCGCCGGCACCGCTGCTCGAGCACCTGGTCGCTGCCGGCTACCTGGGACGCAAGACCAAGCGCGGCTTCCGGGACTACAGCCAGCGCTGAGCCGAAGGTCAGCTGGGGCGGGGGTAGCCGCGACGGACCGTCCGGTCCAGGATGCCGAGGGTGCCGCGCAGGGCGTTCTCGGAGATGACGGGGAAGATCCCCATCGCCTTCCAGTCGTCGTGGATGTCGGACCAGTCGTAGAACGAGGTGACGAGGGTGCCGTCCTCGCCCTCGGGCGCCGGCTCGAGGCGGTAGCCGTAGACATGGCCGATCTGCGGCCGCACCCGCCCGAGGATGGTCCAGGAGATCAGTGCGTCCTGCTCGAAGTCGCGGATGGTGACGGTGACGTCGTACCGGCCCATCTCGGGGAAGTCGTTGAGCGACTCCCGGTCCATCTTGATGGCGAACGTGTCGCCGGAGGCGGTGACGGGCTCGCCCTCGGCGTCCTGCAGCATCCCCGTCGCGTCGATGGCGACGTGCCCGTGCGGGTCGCAGAGCAGGGCGAAGATCTCGCTCGCGGGGGCGGCGATGGTTCGCTGGGTCTCGAGCCGGGTCGTGGTTGCGTCAGACATGCCCTGATCCTGACACGGGCCCGCAGCCCGCTCCGAGCGATGGCCAGATCGAGTATCGTGCTGCGACATGGGCGAGATCGTTCCGCGGTGGGAGTGGCGCACGTTCGCCCAGCGGGTGCCCGCCGCTGACGCTGTGTTCGACGCACTGACCCCGGTCTCCGTCGAGGAGAGCGACGACCTCTACCTGCTGGCCCCCGGTGGCGACAACGTCAAGGTCCGAGACGCGCTGATCGACGTCAAGGTGCTGCTCGAGACCTCCCCGGACGGGCTCGAGTGCTGGACGCCGGTCCTGAAGTCACCGTTCCCGCTCGACGAGGAGGCGGTGCGGACGGCTTTCCGCAGCCTGCGCCAACAGTCGCCGGAGGTGCCTCCCAGCGGGCTGACCCTGGACGCGTTCATGGCCGCTGCGGGGGGCGTCCGGGAGGTGCTGGTCCGCAAACGGCGAGCGCGCTACGTCGTGGCCCGATGTCAGGCCGAGAGGTCGGACTTCGAGGTCGGGCAGCTGCGGACGTCATCGATCGCGGTGGAGTCGACGGAGCCCGCGGACGTCCTGACGGCGATCGAGCTGCTCGGACTGCGGGACTATCGCAACGTCGACGTCACCACCGGGCTGCGGGTGCTCCTCCAGCGCGTGCCGGAGCGGTTCGGGGTCGTCGACGTCGGCACGAACTCGGTCAAGTTCCGCGTCGCCGAGCGTGCTGCCGACGGGCGCGCAGCAGAGCGGACCGTCGTCGACCGGGCCGTCGTGACCCGTCTCGGTGAGGGCCTGGAGGCGACCGGCGAGATCGGCGCCGAGCCGATGGCCCGCACGGTGCGGGCGATTCGCGAGATGGCCGAGGAGGCCAGTGCCCTCGACGTCCTGGCGATCGTGGCGGTGGGTACGGCCGGGATGCGGATCGCGCGGAACCGCGAGCAGGTCGTGGAGGCGGTCCGGGTCGGCTCGGGGCTGCGGCTCGAGGTCATCTCAGGCGAGGAGGAGGGCCGCCTCGCCTACCTGGCGGCCGCGGCCGGGGTCGGTATCGGCGAGGGCCCGGTCGTCGTGTTCGACACCGGCGGCGGCAGCTCGCAGTTCACCTTCGGCCACGGTCCGCGCGTCGACGACAGGTTCAGTGTCGACGTCGGCGCGGTGCGCTTCACCGAGCGATTCGGCCTGGCGGGTGTGGTCGACGCCGAGGTGATCGCCGAGGCGCGTGCCGCCATCGGGGCGGAGCTGTCCCGGCTGGACGGACGGGGCCGCCCGGACGGGGTGGTCGCGATGGGTGGCGCGGTCACGAACCTCGCCGCGGTGAAGCACGGCCTGACCACCTACGACCCCGACGTCGTCCAGGGCACGCGGCTGGACCGGGCCGAGATCGACCGCCAGATCGAGCGCTACCGCAACCTGGACGCCGACGGACGACGGACCATCCCCGGACTGCAGCCGGCACGTGCCGAGGTCATCCTCGCCGGCGCCTGCATCGTCCGGAGCATCCTCGACCGGCTCGACTGCGACGTGGTCACGGTCAGTGACCGGGGCCTGCGACACGGGGTGCTGCTCGAGCGGTTCGGCTCAGCCGGGACCTGAACACCGGCCGGACTCGTCGGCCGGGTCCGTCCGCCAGCGGCATCCCCTGAATAGGGTGAGATCCACCTCTCCCGTACATCGGTAGGGTGCGCTCGTGACGCCGCCAGACCTGTCCATGCACGCGGACCTACCCTTCGACGAGAGGACGTTGCCGCCACCCGTCTCGACCGGTGACCTGCCGGACGCCGACGACGTGCGGATCGCCGTCGCGGAGGCCCACGAGCGATACCGCACCGATGGCTCGGGGGTCGTGGCCGACTACATCCCGGTGCTCGGCGACGCGTCCCCGGACCTGTTCGGCATCTGCGTCGTCGGGGCCCGCGGCGGGACCATCGGCATCGGGGACGTGGAGACGACGTTCTCCATCCAGAGCGTCTCCAAGCCGTTCGTCTTCGCCCTGGCTTGCGACCAGGTCGGGTACGACGCAGCCCGCGGCCAGCTCGGCGTCAACGGCACCGGCTTCCCGTTCGACTCCCTGATGGCCGTCGAGCTGAACACCGCACGCACCGTCAACCCGCTCGTCAACGCAGGTGCGATCGCGGCCACCAGCCTGATGGCCGGTGACACCGCCGACGAGAAGTGGGAGGTCGTCCGCGCCGGACTCTCCAGGTTCGCCGGCCGTGAGCTGACCATGAGCACGGAGGTCTACGAGTCGGAGTCCGCGACCAACCTGCGCAACCGCGGGATCGCCCAGCTCCTGGAGAGCTACGGCCGGATGTACTTCGATGCAGGGGCGGCGACCGATGTGTACACCCGCCAGTGCTCGCTCGAGGTGACGGTGCACGACCTGGCGGTCATGGCGGCGACCCTGTCCAACGGCGGCACGAACCCGCTGACGGGCGTGCGCGTCGTCGCTCCGGGCGTGTGCCGCCGCGTGCTCGCCGTGATGGCGATCGCCGGGCTCTACGAGCTGTCGGGCGACTGGCTCTGGGAGATCGGTATGCCGGGCAAGAGTGGCGTCAGCGGTGGCGTGGTCACGGTCTCGCCCGGCAAGGGGGGCCTGGCGACGTACTCCCCGCCGCTCGATCCGGCCGGCAACAGCGTGCGCGGTCAGCTCGCGACCAAGTACCTCGCCGAGCGCCTCGGCCTCAACCTCTTCGCCTCGAGCCCGCTCAGCTCGTGGGAGGCTGAAGGGGTACCGGCCACCACGTAGGCTGTCGTCATGGTCGTGTTACTGATCGTGCTGGTGGCCCTGGTGGCGGGCATCGTGATCACTCAGCGCCGCAGCAAGCAGCGCGAGCTCGAGCGCAGGCGGACCGAGCTCGAGCCGGTGAAGAAGCTGGTGTTCGAGGACATCACCGCCCTCGGCGTCCAGCTGCAGGACCTCGATCTCGACCTGTCCGGACACGAGCTCGATCCCGGGGCGAACGCCGACTACCAGCGCGCCCTCGACGCCTACGAGTCCGCGAAGTCAGCCGGCGACGCGCTCGCCCAGCCCGAGGACGTCCGCCACGTCACCGAGATCCTGGACGACGGCCGCTACGCCATCGCGTGCGTGCGGGCCCGGGTAGCGGGCGAGTCGCTGCCGACCCGTCGGCCGCCGTGCTTCTTCGACCCCCGCCACGGGCTGTCGGTGATCGACGTCCCCTGGACCCCCGCGGGTGGGGCCACCCGCCAGGTGCCGGCCTGCGCCCTCGACGCCGAACGGGTCGACGCCGGCGCCGACCCCGACGCCCGGATGGTGATGTCGGGAGCCCAACGAGTGCCGTACTGGGAGGGCGGTCGTGCCTACGCGCCCTACGCGTCCGGCTACTTCGGTGCCTTCGGCCCGATGAACATCATGTTCGCCGGACTGATGTTCGGCAGCTTCGGTGGCTTCGAGGGGCTCGGTGACGGCATCGGTGCGATCGGTGACGGCATCGGCGACGGGATCGGGGACATCGGCGACGGCATCGGCGGCATGTTCGACGGGTTCGACTTCTGAGGGATCGGCTGGTCGGCGTGCTCGCCACGATGCTGGTCGCTGGGATGCTGGTGGCTGGGATGTCGGTGGCTCCCGCGTCGTACGCCGCGCCGACGCCGCTGCCCACCGGCACTGACGTCGACTACCAGCTCGGCGGCAACCGGCCTGCTCCTGCTCGGGTCGGGATCGTGGTGCGTGACCGTCTGGCTGCGCCGGCTCCCGGGCGCTACAACGTCTGCTACGTCAACGGCTTCCAGACCCAGCCCGGTGCGCGGGCGTTCTGGCGTCGGCACCCCGCGCTGGTGCTGCGAGAAGGCGGCCGACCGGTGCGGGACGACGCATGGAACGAGTGGCTCCTGGACCTGCGCACCCCAGCCAAGCGGACCCGGCTGGCCACGGTGATCGGCCGCTGGGTCGATCGCTGTGCCCGCGACGGCTTCGATGCCGTCGAGTACGACAACCTCGACTCCTTCACCCGCAGCCACGGCCTGCTGGAGCGTCGGCACGCGGTGGCGTACGCGCGCCTGCTCGTCCGCCGTGCCCACGCGGCTGGTCTCGCGGCGGGGCAGAAGAACCTCTCCGGCTTCGACGGGACCCGGGTCGGCTACGACTTCGCGGTCGCCGAGGAGTGCGGGAGATACCGCGAGTGCCGCCGCTACGTGAGCCACTACGGCAGGCGGGTGCTGGCCATCGAGTACCGCCACCGGGACTTCGGCCGTGCCTGCGCCCGGGTCGGGCGGCTGTTGCCGGTGGTGCTCCGCGATCGCGAGCTGAGCCCGTCCGGCGTACGCCACTGGTGCTGAACTAATCTCGGCGCCATGTCCACCACGCGTGCCTCTGGGCTGCACACCACGACGATGGGGGAGCGGGGCCCCCTCGTGGCGTTCTGTCACGGACTGTTCGGCCAGGGCAAGAACTGGACCACGATCGCCAAGGCCGTGGCCGAGGACCACCGGGTGCTGCTCATCGACATGCCCCACCACGGTCGATCGATGTGGGGCGACCACTTCGACTACGTCGACGTCGCCGACCAGGTCGCCGGGCTCTTCCGCACCGACGACCCGGTCGCGCTGGTCGGTCACTCGATGGGTGGCAAGGCCGCCATGGTGCTGGCACTGCGGCACCCCGCACTGGTGGAGCGGCTCTGCGTCGTCGACGTCTCACCGGTGGACTACGAGTCGCGCAGCGAGTTCGCCGGCTACATCGAGGCGATGCTCGGCCTCGACCTCGCCGGCATGGATCGTCGCAGCGAGGTCGACGAGGCGCTGGTCCCCGCCGTACCCAACCCGACGGTGCGAAGCTTCCTGCTCCAGAACCTCCGGCGCGTCGACGACGGCTGGTCCTGGCGACCCAACCTGGAGGTCCTCGGACGGGACCTGTCGTCGCTGGGCAGTTGGCCGGAGGCGGCGTTGGCCGGCACCGCGCCGTACGACGGGAAGACGCTGTGGGTCGCCGGGCAGACCTCCGACTACGTCGCCGAGGAGTACGTCGCCGCGATGGACCGCTGGTTCCCCCGCAACCGCCGGATCACGATCAAGGGCGCCGGGCACTGGGTCCACTCCGAGCAACCCGGGGTGTTCACCGAGGTGCTGCGCCGGTTCCTCGCCGCAGGCTGAGCCCGGCGGGGCGGCAGCGGTCAGCGGGCCTGGCGGGCGCGGTAGGCGGCGACTGCGTTGCGGTTGCCGCAGGTCGTCGAGCAGAAGCGACGGGAGCGGTTGCGCGACAGGTCGAGCACCACGCCGGAGCAGTCGTCGTCGGCACAGATCCCGAGTCGCGACATCTCGTCGACCCGGATCACGTCGACCATCGCCATCGCCGTCTCGACCAGCATCCGGGTCGGCAGGGCGCTGGTCGGCTCGACGGCGTGCAGGTGCCAGTCCCAGACGTCGTGACGCACCAGCTGCGGCACCGCGTCCGCCTCGGCGAGCATCGTGTTGACGATGCCGACCGCGGTGTCGCGGTCGGCGGTGAGCAGCTCGTAGAGCGCAGGTCGAATCGCCCGAACCGCGTCCAGCTCGGCTTGGTCGCCGTCGCGTCGGCCGGTGTACTCGCTCGCGGTGTAGAACGCGTCGAGATCGTCCACGGTGACCAGGGTGTCGGGCGCGAGCCACGAGTTGGCCAGGATGACGGCGGACTGGAGCGAGACCTCGGTGTCATGAGCGAAGATCATGTTGACAGATTACACGAAGGTTCGTACTGTCATCAACCATGAGCACTGTCGCGCATGACATCGACCGTCCGACCCAGCGCCGGTCACTCGGCCCCGGGTTGGCGCTCGCCGTCGTCTCCGCGACCTCGTTCGGGCTGTCCGGGGCCGTGGGCAAGGCCATGCTCGAGTCAGGCTGGAGTGCGGCCGCGACCGTCACCGCACGGGTGCTGGTCGCCGCGCTGGTGCTGCTCCCCGCCGCGCTCCTCGCGCTGCGAGGTCATCGGCACCTGCTCCGGCGCAACGTCCCGGCGGTGCTGCTCTTCGGCACGGTCGCGGTCGCCGGCTGCCAGCTGTCCTACTTCAACGCCGTGGCCCACCTGCAGGTGGGGGTGGCGCTGCTGATCGAGTACACCGCCCCGGTCGTGGTGATCGCCTGGCTCTGGCTCCGGCGCGGACAGCGTCCGGGCCGACTGACCGTGCTCGGCACCGTGATCGCCGGTGTCGGGCTGGTCCTGGTCCTCGACCTGGTCTCCGGCGCCGACCTCAGCGGAGTCGGGGTCCTGTGGGCGCTCGGGGCGACCGCCGGAGTGTCGGTCTACTTCGTGATGTCCGGCGACGTCGACGACGCGCTGCCGCCGGTCGTGCTCGCGTGTGGGGGACTGCTGGTCGGTGGGGTCGTGCTGCTGGTCCTGGGCGCCGTCGGGGTCCTGCCCCTGCAGGTTGCTGCCGAGTCCGTGACCTACCGGGGTACGTCGACGCCGTGGTGGCTCTCCATCCTGCTGCTGGGGGTCGTCACCGCCGCGCTCGCCTACGTCACCGGCATCGCGGCGGCCCGGAGGTTGGGCTCACGACTCGCGTCGGTGGTCGGACTCACCGAGGTCCTGGCCGCCCTCGTCTTCGCCTGGCTGCTCCTGGCCGAGCTGCCCCGGCCGATCCAGATCGCCGGCGGCGTGCTGATCCTGGCCGGTGTGACGGCGGTGCGGATGGGGGAGGAGCCCGCCGAGGCATCCCGGTCCTGACCGGAGTCGGTCAGGTGATGCCGGCGCCGAGCGCGACCGCTCGGGCCCGGACCAGCGGGCCGAGGACGGCGAAGTGGGCCTCGTCCACCCGGCTCGCAGGACCCCACACGCTGAGCGCCCCGACCGTCGCGCCGGCGCTGTTGACCACGGAGCTGGAGACGCCCCACGCCGAGAGCTCGAACTCGCCGCGACACACGGCGTACCCCAGCTCCCTGGTCCGGCGCAGCTCGTCGGCGAACTGCGCCCCCGACACGATCGTGGTGGCGGTGTAGCGCTTCGGGTCGGCACCGACCAGTGCTCGGACCCGGGCGGCTGTGGCGCCGGCGAGCACCGCCTTCCCCGTCGAGGTCGCGTGCCAGGGAACGGTGCGACCCAACCAGGTCGCGGCCACCACCCTCGAGGGCGCGACCTCCTCCACGTAGGTCAGGCCCGACTCCCCGACCACGGCGAACGCGGCGGTCTCCCCGGTCTCCTCACTGAGGCGGGCCAGCACGGCCCGGCTCCGCTCACGCAACGAGTCCAGGCCGGTGTGGTCGGCGAGCAGGGCGATCCCTGCGCCGATCGACCACTCGTGCGTCACCCGGTTGCAGACCACGAGCCCGTTGGCCTCGAGGGTGGTCAGCAGCCGCCACGCGGTCGCCCTGTTCAGGCCACAGGAATCCGCCAGTGCGGCAGCGGTCGAGTCCCGTCCCGAGGCGCGCGACACCGCTCGGAGCAGGCTCACGGCCCGGTCGACGGACTGGACCCTCGTGCCGCGATCCAACGCTGGCGAAGATGTCACGTCACGATTCCAATCTGCCTGGGTGCTTGACCGGCTCCGAGGAGCCGCCCTAGGTTCGCATCACGCACCAGCCTGTTCGGATGATGACACGAGGAGTCCCGCGTGAACCAGAAAGCCAACGGCGGAAGTGGTTGGGAAGTCTCCCGCCGCCAGCTCTTCAAGTACTCCGGAGTCGCGCTCGCCGCGGTGGGCGGTGCCAGCGTGCTGGCTGCGTGCGGCGGTGACGACAGCGACGGCGGAGGCGGCGGGGGAGGCGGTGCCCAGAAGTCCGGTGGCATCCTGGTGCACGGCGCGACGGGTGGCAGCACGAAGGACACCATCGACCCGCACAGCCCGGTGACCAACCCCGACATCGCGCGGGTCAGCAACCTCTACGAGCCGCTGCTCCTCTGGAGCGCCGACTACAAGCTGACGCCCGGACTCGCCGAGACCGTCGAGGCGTCGAAGGACGCCAAGACCTGGAACATCAAGCTCCGTCAGGGGACCACCTTCCACAACGGCAAGTCGGTCACTGGCAAGGACGTCATGTTCACCCTGCAGCGGGTGGCCGACCCGGCGAACCCG
Organism: uncultured Actinomycetota bacterium; assembly: GCA_963706475.1. GTDB lineage: Bacteria > Actinomycetota > Actinomycetes > Propionibacteriales > Nocardioidaceae > Nocardioides. The sequence goes on from CAVPLV010000001.1 coordinate 209,976, forward strand.
CTGCCGGCCGGCGGCCTGCTCTCCGAGGTGCTGGACTTCGACGCGTCGAAGGCGACCGACACCGAGGTCACCTTGGTGCTGAAGCGCCCCTACGCGATCCTCGACACCCTGCTGGCGGAGTACACCCTCGGCATCATCCCCACCGACTTCGACATCAAGAACCCCGTCGGCACGGGCGCGTTCAGCTATGACTCCTTCGAGCCGGGCAAGAGCAGCACCTTCTTGAAGTACGCCGACTACTGGGGCGACCCGGCCTTCGTCGACCAGCTCCAGATCCAGGACTTCGCCGACGACAACGCGAAGGTCAACGCGCTGCTCGCCGGTCAGATCCAGACCCTCGACAACCTGCCCCCGAACCTCATGGACTCGCTGAAGAAGAACGGTGGCAACCCGCTGATCTCCGAGACCGGCGCCTGGGTGCCGTTCACGATGCGCCTCGACAGTGCGCCGTTCTCCGACGTGCGGGTGCGCCAGGCGATGCGACTGATCGCCGACCGGCAGCAGATGGTCGACCAGGCCCTCAGCGGCTACGGGTCCCTCGGCAACGATCTCTACGCCCCGTTCGACACCGGCTACGCCGGCGGTGACTTCCCCCAGCGCGAGCAGGACATCGACCAGGCGAAGTCGTTGCTCAAGGCGGCCGGGCAGGAGGGCCTCCAGGTCGAGCTGTTCACCGGGGACGACATCGGCTCCGTGGCCACCTCGAGCGCGAACCTGTTCGCGCAGCAGGCGAAGGCTGCCGGGGTGGACGTCAAGGTCACCAAGAAGACCCCGTTCTACGGCGACGACTACCTCTCCTACCCCTTCGCGCAGGACTTCTGGAACACCCGTCTCTACATCCCGCAGGCCGGCGCCTGTGCCCTGCCGAAAGCGCCCTACAACGAGACGCACTTCGACAACGCCAAGTTCAACGCGTTGATCAACCAGGCCTCGGGCGAGGTCGACGAGGCGAAGCGCAACGAGCTGCTCCGTGACGCCCAGCAGATCGAGTACGACGAGGGCGGCTACCTCATCTGGGGCTTCCGCCAGCAGATCGACGGCTACGCCGGTGGCGTCCAGGGCATCGAGCCGAGCAAGTACCTCCCGCTCGGGTCCTACAAGTTCCAGTACGCCTCGGTGTGAGTCGGCGCCGATGACGGACGTCGCGACACTTCCTGATCCGTTCGAGGAGGTGGCGCCTCCGAAGGGGCGCTCGGGCGCCTCCGCCTGGACCTTCTGGTTGGCGCGTCGCATCGGCCTGGCGATCGGGACGCTGTGGCTGGTCTCGGTGCTCGTGTTCCTGACGACCGCAGCGCTCGGTGACCCGGTCCGTGCGATCCTCGGCAAGGACTACAACGCCAGTCCCGGGCGGGTGGCGCAGCTCGAGGACCAGCTCAACCTCGACCAGTCCCTTGTCAGCCGCTACTTCAGCTGGCTCAAGGGCTTGCTCACCGGAGACCTCGGCACCTCCTTGGCCGCTCAGCGCCCGGTGAGCGAGCTGATCGGGCCGACCCTCGAGAACACCTTGGTGCTGGTGCTGATCGCGGCCACGGTGATGATCCCCGTGGCGTTCGGCCTGGCCATGCTCTCCGCGCACTACCGGCGTCGCACCCCGGACACCGTGATCCAGACCGTGCTGCTCACGATCGCCGGCTTGCCGGAGTTCGTGGTCGGCGTGCTGCTGGTGGCGCTCTTCTCGACGACCGTGTTCACCTGGCTGCCGGCCGTCTCGCTGTCCACCCAGGACGGTCATCCCTGGGACGACCCGAAGGCGATGATCCTGCCGGTCGCGACCCTGGTCATCGCGGTCTCGCCGTACGTGTCGCGGATCGTGCGCTCGACGCTGCTCGACGTGCTCGACAGCGACTACGTCGAGCTCGCCCGCCTCAAGGGTGTGCCCGAGCGCGTCGTGATGCGCAAGCACGCCCTGTTGAACGCGATTGTCCCCGGCATCCAGGTGGTCGCACTGCAGCTGGCGTGGTTGGCCGGCGGGGTGCTGTTCGTGGAGAGCGTGTTCGCCTACCCCGGTATCGGTCTGCAGCTGGTCGACTCGGTGAGGGCGCACGACGTACCGATGGTGCAGGCCCTGAGCATGATCATCGCCAGCGTCTACGTGATCGTGAACCTGGTTGCCGACCTCCTCTCGATCCTGCTCACCCCCCGCGCCAGAACGGCGATCTCCTCATGAGCACGACCGACGCCCCTCCGTCCACGTGGCACCGCGCCGTGCGGCAGAAGCGACTCGTGTTCGGTGCTGCGGTGACGCTCCTCGTCGTCGTGTTCGCGATCGTCGGCCCGTTCCTCGCACCGTACGGCGAGCAGGAGGTCGTCGGTCCACCGTTCTCGAGCCAAGGAGTCCTCGGGACCGACTACCTCGGTCAGGACGTCTTGTCCCGCCTGATGTTCGGCGGCATCGCGATCCTGGTGATCTCCCTGCTCGGCACCCTGGTCGGCATGGTGATCGGAGTCCTGATCGGCATCATCGCCGCGTACGCGGGAGGCTGGTGGGACGAGGTCCTCATGCGTCTCAACGACGTGGCGCTCGCCTTCCCCCAGATCCTGCTGGCGCTCGTGATCCTCACCAGCGTGACGCCGACCCCGTGGCTCTTCGTGCTGCTGATCGGTGTCTCCCACGCGCCGCGCGTGGCCCGGGTCTCGCGTGGCGTCGCGCTGGGCATCGTCTCGCGCGACTTCGTGGCGGCGGCCGAGGCGCTCGGAGAACGACGATCCCGCGTCATCCTCGCTGAGGTGCTGCCGAACATGAGCACCCCGCTGCTCGCCGAGGCAGGCCTCCGACTGACCTACTCGATCGCGCTGGTCGGCGGCCTCGGCTTCCTGGGCTTCAGCACCAACTCGGGTGCCGCCAACTGGGGTCAGATGATCAACGAGAACCGGCTCGGCCTGTCCACCCAGCCGTGGTGCGTGCTCGCCCCCGTCCTGGTCATCGCGATCTTCACCATCGGCACCAACCTCATGGCCGACGGGATCGCCCAGCTCGCGCAACGCGACGGAGGGAGTGACAGCTGATGACGACGTCTACCAGTGACCATGCAGCTCGGGGCGCCGGCCTCACCGTCGAGGATCTCCGGGTGGTCCTCACCAACGGCGTCGACGTGGTCGACGACATCGACCTGGTGCTCAGGCCGGGCGAGGTGGTCGGTCTGGTCGGCGAGTCCGGATCCGGCAAGACCACCGTGGGGACCTCGTTGCTGGGCTACTCCCGTGCCGGCGCACTGATCGACCAGGGCAAGGTCTGGATCGGCGAGCAGGACGTGCTCGCCCTGAGCATCTCCCAGATCCGTCGGCTGCGCGGCGAGGAGATCGCCTACGTCCCGCAGGATCCGGCGTCGGCACTCAACCCAGCCATCCGGATCGGCAAGCAGATCGTGGAGCTGCTCGCACTCCGCGGCATCGGGACGCCGCAGTCGCGGCTCCAGGGGGCACGCGACGGGCTCGCCGAGGTGGGGCTCCCCCATGACGACGAGTTCCTGCGGCGCTTCTCCCACCAGCTGTCGGGTGGCCAGGTGCAGCGGGTCGCACTGGCGATGGCGTTCCTGCCGAGGCCCAAGGTGCTGGTGCTCGACGAGCCCACCACCGGGCTCGACGTCACCACCCAGGCGATGGTGCTCGAGACGATGGCGCGGCTGTGCCGGACCCACGGCGTGACCGCGCTCTACGTCACCCACGACCTCGCCGTGGTGGCCAACATCGCCGATCGGGTCGCCGTCATGTATGCCGGCCAGGTCGTCGAGATCGGCGAGCGCGACGAGATCTTCGCCCGCCCCTCGCATCCCTACACCAGGGCGCTGCTCGACTCGATCCCGCACCTTGCCCAGGCGCGGGCCCTCGGCGGGATCCCGGGCCGCACGCCGGCGCCCGGGGCACGGCCCGCCGGCTGCCGGTTCCACGACCGGTGCGCCTTCGTCCAGGACCGGTGCCGGCAGGAGGTGCCGCCTCTGGAGGACATCGGAGGCTCCCACCACGTCCGGTGCCTCCGGGTCGGCGAGATCGGTGGCTGGGACATCTCGAGGGGCGCCGTCCCGGACGCCGACCCGGACCGCACCCGCGAGGTGATCCTCTCGATCGACGACCTCACCGTGTTCTACGGGCGCACGGAGGTGGTGCACCACGTCAGCTTCGACCTGGCCAAGGCGGAGGTCGTGGCGCTGGTAGGCGAGTCCGGCAGCGGCAAGACCTCCATCTCGCGCTGTGTCGGTGGTCTGCACAAGGAGTGGACCGGCAGCATCTCCCTCGACGGTCATCCGCTGGCCCGCGGCGCTCGTCAGCGCACCGCCGCCGACCGCAAGCGGATCCAGTACATCTTCCAGAACCCCTACCTGTCGCTGAACCCACGGTTGACCGTCGAGCAGATCATCAGGCGGCCGATGGAGCTGTTCGGGCTCGCGTCGGGCAAGGCCGCGACGGAGCGGGTCGCGGAGCTGATGGAGCAGGTCGCACTCGGCCCCCGGATGCTCCGCTTCCAGGCGAGCCGGCTCTCCGGCGGGGAGCGGCAGCGGGTCGCGATCGCCCGGGCGCTCGCCGCCGAGCCGGACGTGCTCGTGTGCGACGAGATCACCTCGGCGCTCGACGTGTCGGTGCAGGGCTCGATCGCTGCGCTGCTGGAGTCGCTGCGCGTCTCGCGAGGGATCAGCATGATCTTCGTGACCCACAACCTGGCGCTGGTGCGCTCGGTGGCGGCGCGAGTGCAGATCCTCAACGAGGGCCGGGTGGTGGAGTCCGGCTCGGTGGTCGAGGTCATGGACTCCCCGCGGGAGGAGTACACGCGACACCTGCTTGCGAACAGCCCGACCATCGAGGTGCCGGCCGGAGGATCCGCATGACGGAGGAGTCAGGCCTCTCAGTGCTCCAGTTCGTCAACCCCCAGCGCAGCGCCGACGGATCGGGCATGACCTACCGCGCCGTGCCCGCCAGCGACCCGAGGCCGCTGCCCGGGTCGTCGTCCCCGTTGAGCGTCGAGATCTCCGGCGCGGGACGGTCGATGCAGCTGCCGGAGTGGCACGCCCGCACCCACGGGACCTCGTTGGTGGTCGTCGACCGTGGTCGCCTCGTGCACGAGTGGTACGCCGACGGTGTGGCCGGGGACGACCTCTTCCTCGGTGCGTCGATGACGAAGTCGGCGCTCGCGCACCTGGTGGGCATCGCCGTCTCGGACGGTCGGCTGGACCTGGACGACCGGGTTCGCGACCTCGTCCCCGAGCTCGGCTCCAGCGGCTACGCCGACTGCACCGTTCGCGACCTGTGCACGATGACGACGGGGGTGGACTGGGTCGAGGACCATCGCGACCCCGAGGGCCTGGCCACCCGGCTGGTGATGAGCTTCGGCGGGGGAGGGGGCGACTCGCGTGCCCTGCTCGCCTCGATCGGGCCTGCCGAGCCCCCCGGCACCCGGTTCGAGTACTGCACCGCCGACTCCCAGGTGCTCGACTGGGTCCGGGAGCGGGCGACCGGCAGCACCTACGACCTGGCGATCGCCGACCTGTGGCGGGCGCTCGGGTGTGCGGCCGACGCGGTGGTCGGGGTCGACGCGCTCGGCGTACCCATGGCCGGCGGAAGCCTGGCCGCGACCGCACGCGACTGGGCCCGGATCGGGATGCTCCAGATCGACGGCCGGACGGACGGATCCCCGGTGCTGGCACCCGAGTGGATCACGGCGAGCTCCCGGCCCTCGCGCCCGTTCCTGCGACCGGGACGACTGCCGAGCAGCATCACCACCCACGCCGGCTTCGGCTACCACTGGTGGCCGCTCGACGACGAGGGTCGACGGGTCACCGCCGACGGGAGCCGCGGCCAGTTCACCTACGTCGACCGCGACCTCGAGATCGTCGTGGTGAAGACGTCGCAGTGGCCCTACGACGACTTCCTGGTGGACCGGCAGGCCCGTGACCTGAGCTACCTCGGCCTCCCCGCGGTCGCGGCAGCAGCCGCATCCCTGCGCCCGGACCAGACCTGAGAAGGAGCACACGATGAACCGGATGAACCAACAGGTGATGATCACCTGCGCCCTGACCGGTGCGGGCGACACCGTGTCGAGGTCGGAGCACGTGCCGGTCACCCCCGAGCAGATCGCCGAGAGCGGGATCGCCGCGGCGCGGGCAGGGGCGACGATCATCCACATCCACGTCCGCGACCCCGAGACCGGCAAGGGCTCGCGGGAGGTCGCGTTCTACCGCGAGGTCGTCGAGCGGGTCCGGGCCAGCGACGTCGACGTCATCATCAACACCACCGCCGGGATGGGTGGCGACCTGATGCTGGATCCGCAGGACCCCACCACCTTCGTGGAGGGCACCGACCTGGTCAGCGGCGTGGAGCGGCTCAAGCACGTCGAGGCGCTGCTGCCCGACATCTGCACCCTCGACTGCGGCAGCCTGAACTTCGGCGAGGGCAGCCTGGTCTACGTGAGCACCCCGGACATGCTGCGAGACGGGGCCAAGCGGATCCAGGAGCTCGGGGTCCGCGTCGAGATGGAGATCTTCGACACCGGACACCTCTGGTTCGCGCGCCAGCTCTGCGAGGAGGGCCTGATCGACGACCCACCGATGTTCCAGCTCTGCATGGACATCCCGTACGGCGCCCCCGCCGACCCCCGGCTGCTGGCGACGATGGTCGAGCAGCTCCCGCAGGGTGCCGTCTGGGCGTCCTTCGCGCTGGGCCGGATGCAGATGCCGTGGGTGGCCCAGTCGGTGCTGCTCGGCGGACACGTCCGGGTGGGGCTCGAGGACAACCTCTACCTCAGCAAGGGGGTCAAGGCGACCAACGCGCAGCTCGTCGAGCGGGCCCGCACCATCATCGAGGCGATGGGCGCCGAGGTCGCCACGCCGGACCAGGGCCGCGAGATCCTGCGACTGGCCCCGAGGCCGACCCCGTGAGCGAGGTGACCGTCCTGCGGCCCGTGGCGGCGGTGGAGACCGTGACCTGCGTGGGAGCGGGCGTGATCGGCGGTGGCTGGGCGGCCTACTTCCTCGCCCGCGGCTTCCGGGTCCGCGCCTGGGATCCTGCGCCGGACGCCGAGGTCCGGTTGCGCAGCCTGGTGGCCGGCGCCTGGCCGGCGCTGAGCGAGCTCGGTCTCGCGCCGGGCGCCGATCCCGACAACCTGGTGGTCGAGTCCGACCTCGGGACGGCCCTCGAGGGCACCGACTTCGTCCAGGAGAGCGCCCCGGAGGACCTCGACCTCAAGATCAAGCTGCTCGCGGACATCGACGCGCTGACCCCGCAGGACGTGGTGATCTCGTCGTCGACCTCCGGCTACCCGATGAGCGACATGCAGGTCGGCTGCGAGACGCCCGGTCGGACCGTCGTGGGTCACCCGTTCAACCCGCCCTACCTGATCCCGCTGGTCGAGGTGGTGGGCGGCGCGGCCACCACCGCCGAGACCGTCGCCTGGACCTCCGACTTCTTCCGCACGATCGGGAAGTCGGTGATCACGATGGATCGCGAGGTGCCCGGGTTCATCGCCAACCGGCTGCAGGAGGCGATGTGGCGTGAGGCCCTGCACATGGTCGCGGCCGGCGAGGCCACCGTCGAGCAGATCGATCTCTCGATCACCGACGGGCCGGGCCTGCGCTGGCCGGTCCAGGGTCCGTGCCTGACCTTCCACCTCGCCGGTGGTCAGGGCGGGATGGCCCACATGCTCGACCACTTCGGCCCGTCGCTGGCCTCGCCGTGGACCCGGTTGGTCGCGGCCGAGCTGACCGACGAGCTGCGCGGCGAGATGGTCGACGGCTGCGAGAGGGAGGCCGCCGGGCGCTCGATCGACGACCTGGTCGCCGAGCGAGATCGGGGCGTCATCGCCATCCTGCGTGCCCTCGGGCGGGCGTGAGGCCTGACCTCGCGAGGCGACGGCTCAGCGCGAGTCCTGCCGCCTGACCCAGACCTCGCGCGTGATCATCAGCAACGAGGCTGCGGTGGGGATCGCCAGCAGCGCACCCACCACCCCGAACAGCCCGGCGCCGACCAGGGCCGCGATCACGGTGACCGAGCCCGGGATCTCGACCGACTTCGACATCACCCGCGGGTAGATCACGTAGTTCTCGAGCTGCTGGTAGATGAGGTAGAAGATCACGCACGCGACCCCGATCTTCCAGTCGGTCGCGAACGCGATGGCCGAGACGATCGCGGCACCGATGGTGGCCCCGATCATCGGGATCACGTCGAGCAGCGCGACCACGAAGGCCAGCGCGACGGCGTACTGCTCGAGGCCCGCGACGAACAGGAAGATCAGCGAGGAGATGCCGGCGCACATCGCGACGATGAAGGCGCCCGACACGTAGCCTCCGACGCTGCGGAAGACCCGGTCACCCAGTTTTGAGACCCGCTCGCGGCGCGACGCCGGGGCGAGCTGGTAGAGCGCCGACTTGGTGGACTTGAGCGAGGCGAGGAAGTAGAGCGTCAGCACGGTCACGATGAAGGCATTGACCAGCGCGCCGAGGACGGCGAGGCCCACACCCAGAGCGCCACCGAAGAGGCTGCTGACGAAGTCCCCGGCGGTGACGTAGTCCTTGACCTTGTCGATGACGTCGTACTCGTTGTCGATGCGCTGGATCTGCCGGTTGCGCTGCAGGTCGTCGAGCCATTGAGGCGCGTTGAGGGTGAGCGCCGCGACCTGGTCGGTGATCACCGGGACGATCGCGACGACGAACAGCGCGATGGCGGCGATCACGGCCACGATCACGGTCAGCACGGCATAGGTGCGCCGCATCCCGTGCCGCTCGAAGAACTCCACCGACGGGTTGAGGCCGGCCGCGAGGAAGAGCGCGACGACCACCAGCATCAGCGTGGAGCCGATCGCCTGGATGTTCATCGCCAGCCAGATCGCGACCAGCGCGCCGAGGCCGCCGACGAAGCCGACGTAGAACGGCGCGCGGTGGTCGAGTGGCGGCCCGGGCTCGCCGAGGTCGTCGTCGGCGACCGGGATGCCGGGTCCGCCTTCGTCGACGTCGTCGTCGACGTCGAGCGTCGAGCCGGGGTCAGCGGGGTTCGAGGACCCGTTGCTCACGCGTCGTCCTCGCCGAAACCGGCGACGACGTCCCTCAGGGAGGCGAGCTGGGCGGTGATGGCGTCACGGCGCTTCGAGAGCCGGTCCACCTCGGCGCGGACGGCAGCCAGCTCGCGGTCGGCGTCCGCAGCTCCGGTCGAGGTGATCGAGTCGGCCTGAGCGCGAGCCGAGACCACGATCTGCTCGGCCTCGCGACGGGCCCGACTCAGCAGCGCCTCGGACTCGGTGCCGGCCTGGCTGCGCAGCTCGGCGGCCTGGCCGGCCGCGTCGCGGGCACGCTGCTCAGCGGCCGAGGCACGCTGCTCGGCCTCCTCGACGAGGCGCCTGGTCTCAGCGGTCGCGGTGGTGTGGTGGTCGGTGGCCTCGCGGGCCAGCCGCTCCTTCTCCACGGCCAGGGTGCGTCGGGCCTCCTGGACCTCGCGGTCCGCGGCGGCGCGCAGCTGCTCGGACTCGCGCTTGGCGGCGATCCGCAGCTCGTTGGTCTCCTGCTCGGCGGCCAGCCGCAGCTGGTCGGCGCCGCGCTGGGCGGACGCGACCAGGTCCTCGGCCTCGCTCTTGGCCAGCGAGCGCTCCTGCTCGGCGTTGGCGACCAGGCGGTCACGCTGCTCGTCGAGCTCCTTGAGCTGCACCAGGCGCATGTCCTCGGCCTCACGGGTGGCGTCGGCGCGGATGTCCCTGGCGTCGCGCTGCGCCTGCTCGCGGATCTCGGCGGCCTCGGCGCGCGCGGTCTCGCGGACCTCGCCGGCCTCCTCCTCGGCGAGCCGGAGCATCGCGCTGGCCCGGCCACCCAGACCGGCGTAGGACGGGTTGTTGTTCTCCTCGAGCTCCTTGGTCAGGTGCTCGACCTGACCCTGGAGCTCCTGGGACCGGCGCTCGGAGGTCGACAGGCTGTCGCTCAGCCTGGAGCGCTCACCGGCGAGCTGCTGGAGACGTGCGTCGACCGCCGCGCGGTCGTAGCCGTTGCGGCGGACGACCGGCAGACCGGCCGCGGCCGGCTGGCAGCGGCCGGCTGCGCAGCGGCCGGCTGGGCAGCGGCCGGGCGCGCGGCCTGGGCGGGCGCAGGGGCGGGGGTCGGCGCCGTGGCGGGAGCCGCTGTCGGCGCCGGTCGCGGCGGGGGCACGACGGGCCGCTGCTGAGTCCTCTCCGCTGCGCTCTCCTGGGTCTGCTCCCGAGCAGGATCCTGGGCGGGGACCGCCGGCATCACCTGGGTGGCGTCCTCGGGCGTGCTGGTGGGCGTCGTGGCGTCCTGCTCCGGCTCGCGGTCGTCGAAGATGGACAGTCCCTGGTCGCTCATCGGGGCGATTCCTCGTCTCAGCTGTGGGTGGTGCGGTCTCCCACCCATCCTCCCCGATGGGGGAAGTCGATCCCACCCCGGCCACCGATTATTTGGCCGGGACGTGAGATTCAGACCCCGCGGAACCGGTTGATCGCGCCGACGTGCTGGGCACGCATCTCGTGGTCGCGGACGCCGAGGCCCTCCTCGGGGGCCAGGCAGAGCACGCCGACCTTGCCCTGGTGCTTGTTCTGGTGCACGTCGAGAGCCGCCTGGCCGACGTCGTCGAGGGTGTAGGTCCGCGAGAGCGTCGGGTGGATCCTGCCCTTGGCGATCAGCCGGTTGGCCTCCCACGACTCGCGGTAGTTCGCGAAGTGCGAGGAGATGATCCGCTTCAGGTTCATCCACAGGTAGCGGTTGTCGTACTCGTGCATGTAGCCGCTCGTGGAGGCGCAGGTCGTGATGGTCCCGCCCTTGCGGGTGACGTACACGCTCGCTCCGAAGGTCTCGCGGCCGGGGTGCTCGAAGACGATGTCGATGTCCTCGCCGCCGGTGAGGTCGCGGATCATGCCGCCGAACCGGCGCCACTCCTTCGGGTCCTGGGTGTGCGGGTCCTTCCAGAACCTCAGATCGGCCTCGGAGCGGTTGATGATCATCTCGGCGCCCATCGAGCGGGCGATGGCGGCCTTCTCCTCGTTGGAGACCACGCAGACCGGGTTGGCGCCCCCGTTGAGGGCGTACTGCGTCGCGAAGCCGCCCAGACCGCCCGAGGCGCCCCAGATCAGGACGTTGTCGCCCTGCTTCATGTCGCCGCCGTTCTTGGAGACCAGCTGGCGGTACGCCGTGCAGTTGACCAGCCCGGGAGAGGCTGCCTCCTCCCAGGTGAGGTGGGCGGGCTTGGGCATCAGCTGGTTGGCCTTGACCAGTGCGACGTGGGCGAGCCCGCCGAAGTTGGTCTCGAAGCCCCAGATCCGCTGCTCGGGATCGAGCATCGTGTCGTTGTGGCCGTCGGGCGACTCCAGCTCGACGGAGAGACAGTGCGCGACGACCTCGGTGCCGGGAGTCCACTTGGAGACGCCGGCGCCAGTGGCCAGCACCACGCCGGAGAGGTCGGAGCCGACCACGTGGTAGGGCAGGTCGTGGCGCTTCGAGAGCTCGGAGAGACGACCGTAGCGCTCGAGGAAGCCGAAGGTGGAGACCGGCTCGAAGATCGAGGTCCAGACGGTGTTGTAGTTGATCGCCGACGCCATCACCGCGACCAGCGCCTCGCCCGGACCGAGCTCCGGGAGCGCGACGTCCTCGACGTGCAGGGACCTGCGGGGGTCCTTGTCCTTGGCGTCGAGTCCCTCGAACATGTCGACCTCGTCCTTGTGCACCGTCACGGCACGGTAGGACTCGGGGAGGTCGAGGGCGGCGAAGTCGTCGGCGGCGGTGTCGCCCGCCAGGATCGCGTCGAGGATGTTCTGCACGTCGGCTCCTGCAGTCTGGGTCGGTTGTCAGGGTCGGCTGGGGTGTTGCGGAGACATTACCGACCGGTAACCGCGCGGCGACAGTCGGTGTGACGTGTTCCTCAGTCGCTGGCGGGCTCCACCAGCTCCACCAGGATGCCGCCGGCGTCCTTGGGGTGGATGAAGTTGATCCGGGAGTCCGACGTGCCGCGCCGCGGCTCGTCGTACAGCAGCCGCAGCCCGCGCTCGCGCAGCACCGCACTCACGGAGTCGAGGTCGGTGACCCGGTAGGCCATCTGCTGGATGCCGGGCCCGGAGCGGTCGAGGAACTTCGCGATGGTGGAGCTTTCGTTGAGCGGGGCGAGCAGCTGGATGCAGGAGCCGGACTCGCCGACCGCCATCATCGCCTCGCGGACGCCCTGCTCCTCGTTGGTCTCCTGGTGGGCCAGCCGCATCCCGTAGGTCTGCTCGTAGAAGGCGATGGCCGCGTCGAGGTCGGGGACCGCGACGCCGACGTGGTCGATGGCGGTGAAGAGGTGGGCGGGCACGTTCAGGCTCATGGGCGACATCGTGGTACGCCGACCTCCGGGCCGCGACTGCTTGTGACATGTGCCTCACCGGAGCCTCGACCAGACCCCTCGCCGCACGGGTGACCCGTGGGTATGGTCGAGAACGCTGCACCTGTCGAGATGCTGTCCTACATCCACCTGGAGGCACTGCCATGTCCGGTTCCGTCATCGTCGCGGGAGCCCGCACTCCCATCGGTCGCCTGCTCGGAGGTCTCAAGGACCTCAGCGCCGCCGACCTCGGGGGAGTGGCGATCAAGGGCGCCCTGGAGAAGGCAGGAGTCAGCGGCGACCAGGTCGACTACCTGATCATGGGCCAGGTCATCCTGGCCGGTGCTGGGCAGAACCCGGCCCGCGCGGCGGGCATCGCCGGTGGGCTGCCGATGAGCCTGCCCTCCATCACCATCAACAAGGTCTGTCTCTCCGGCCTCAACGCGATCGCGCTGGCTGACCAGATGATCCGCGCCGGCGAGTGCGAGGTCGTCGTCGCCGGTGGCATGGAGTCGATGACCAACGCGCCGCACTTCCTGCCGAAGTCCCGCGAGGGCATCAAGTTCGGCGACGTCAAGCTCGTCGACTCGATGGCCTACGACGCGCTCTACGACCAGGCCACCCAGCAGGCGATGGGCGGGCTGACCGAGCAGGCCAACGCGGAGGGCATCAAGCTCACCCGCGAGCAGCAGGACGAGTTCGCCGCCGCCTCGCACCAGAAGGCCGCCGCGGCCTGGAAGAACGGTGTCTTCGACGACGAGGTGGTGCCGGTCTCGATCGCCCAGCGCCGGGGTGACCCGGTCGTGGTCTCGACCGACGAGGGCGTGCGCGGCGAGACGACCGCCGAGTCCCTCGGCAAGCTCCGCCCCGCCTTCAGCAAGGAGGGCACGATCACCGCTGGCTCGGCCTCGCAGATCTCCGACGGTGCGTGCGCCGTCGTGGTGATGAGCAAGGCGAAGGCCGAGGAGCTCGGGCTGGAGTGGCTGGCCGAGATCGGCGCCCACGGCATGGTCGCGGGTCCCGACTCGACCCTGCAGATGCAGCCGGCCAACGCGACCGCGCTTGCCTGCCAGAAGGAGGGCATCGCGCCCGCCGACCTGGACCTGGTCGAGTTCAACGAGGCCTTCGCCGCGGTCGGCATCGAGTCCGCGAAGGCGCTCGACCTCGACCCCTCGATCATCAACGTCAACGGCGGGGCGATCGCGCTCGGCCACCCGGTCGGCATGTCGGGTGCCCGCGTCGTCCTGCACCTGGCGCTCGAGCTCAAGCGCCGCGGTGGCGGCGTCGGTGCCGCCGCCCTCTGCGGGGGCGGTGGGCAGGGCGACGCCCTGATCGTGCGTGTCCCGCAGGGCTGACCCTTCGGTAGCCGACCTCGTCGAGCGCGCCCGCGCCGGCGAGGCACGGGCGGTCGCCCGCCTGATCTCGCTGGTCGAGGACGAGTCGCCCCGGCTGCGCGAGGTGATGACCGCGCTCGCGCCGTACGTCGGCCGGGCCCAGGTCGTCGGGATCACCGGCTCGCCGGGCGTCGGCAAGTCCACCGCCACCAACGCTCTGGTCGGCGGGCTCCGCGGGACCGGACGCCGGGTCGGGGTCCTTGCGGTGGACCCGTCGTCCCCGTTCTCCGGTGGCGCCCTGCTGGGGGACCGGGTGCGGATGCAGGAGCACGCGCTCGACCCCGATGTCTACATCCGGTCGATGGCGTCACGGGGTCACCTCGGCGGGCTGGCCTGGACGACCCCGCAGGCGTTGCGGGTCCTGGACGCGGCCGGCTGCGAGGTGATCCTGGTCGAGACCGTGGGGGTCGGCCAGAGCGAGATCGAGATCGCGAGCCTCGCGGACACCACGATGGTGCTGCTCGCGCCCGGCATGGGCGACGGGATCCAGGCCGCCAAGGCCGGGATCCTGGAGATCGGCGACCTCTACGTGGTCAACAAGGCCGACCGCGACGGGGCCGACCAGGTGGCCCGAGACCTGCGCTCGATGGTGGCTGCTGCCGGACGTGCCGACGGTGCCTGGTGCCCGCCGATCGTGGCGACGGTGGCCACGCGCGGTGACGGCATCGACGACGTGGTTGCCGGGATCGACCGGCACCGGGACTGGCTGGCGGCGAGCGGTGAGCTGGGCCGCCGGCGTACTCGACGGGCGCGGAGCGAGATCGAGGCGATCGCGGTGACCGCGCTCCGGCAGCGCTGGAGCCGGCAGTGGACCGGGCAGAGCGGCGGAGGACTCGACGACCTGGCTGCTGCCGTCGCGGCGGGGGAGAGCGACCCCTACACGGCAGCCGACACGCTGCTGGCGACGTACACCGACTGAGTGCGACCAGGGCGCCACCTCGTGAGTGGCGCCCCGGTCGTCAGCATCAGCTCAGCAGGTGCCCCCGCAGATCACCGGAACCACGGTCACCGTGTTGGGCACCATCTCGACCTTCACCTTGGTCCTGTACCCGGCTCCGCGACCGGCCACGTAGTAGGTCTGCCCCCCGGGCAGCCCGCTCAGGGTGAACTTGCCCACGGTGTTGGTCCGGACCAGCGGCAGCTCGGGGTGCCCCACCACATACATCCAGATCCCGTCCGGCTTGTGGTCCTTGGGCGCCTGGTCGGGCTTGACCACCCCGGCGAGCGACACCAGCCCGGCCTGCACCGTGACCTCGTCGGTGACCGCGTTGGAGACGTTGCCCGCCTTGTCACGGAACCTCACGTAGACCGTCGCGAACCCGTCGCCGCGAGGGGCGAGCGTCCACGGCACGGTCGCCGCGTACGGCTGCCACGTCGCCCCGGCGAAGTTGCCGGCGTTCGAGACCATCACCTGGGTCACGTCCGTGTCGTCCACCCGGAGACTGAGCTTGACGTCGGGTGACGCTGCGTACGTCCGTGCCCCGGCGATGTCCACGGCCCCGATCGGCGGCATCGGCTCCTTGCGCGGCTTCCCGCTGAAGACCGGGCTCTCGTCGGAGAGGTTGCCGGCGAAGTCCACCGCGACGACCTTGTAGTAGTACGTCGTGCCGTTGACCAGCCGCGAGTCGCGGACCTGGCCGCCCTTGGCCGTCGAGTCGAAGGTCTGCGCGACCTTGAACGGTCCGGCCGGGCTGGTCGCCCGGAGCAGCCGGATCGTGTCGTACGACGGGTGTGCGGGGTAGCGGATCAGCAGCGACCCGGACCTGAAGGCCGGTCGCGGCAGGTGGTCGACCAGCTGGTTGATCACCGAGGCGCCCTCGGGGCGCGGCAGGGCGTCGTCGGTCGCGTCGAACGGGTTGGCACCCCGATCGAGCTCCGATCCGTCCGGCTCGCCGCCGTGGTCGGTGTCGGCGTCGCACGGGTCGGTGCCCGCGTCCCACTCGCTGATGGTCTTCACCCGGTCGCCGTCGGGGTCGCCGCCGTCGTCCGCAGGGTCCTGGGGGTTCAGGCAGGGGTGATAGCCCTCGTAGAGGTCCGGCATCCTGTCACCGTCGGTGTCCGGGTTCGGGTCGCCGTTCTCGTAGAGCGCGAACGACCGCTGCTCGAGCCGGGTGTAGGCCTCGCCCAGGTTGTTCGTGCCACCGGCGTGGATCTGCACCTGGTAGGAGCCGTCCGGCTTCGGGCTCGGGTCGTCACCGCCCCGCCTCGCGAACTCGGTGGTCCGGGTGTAGACCCCGGCGTACACCCCGTCGCCGGCGGAGCCGTCACCGTGGTTGCCGTCGTCGAGCAGCGGCAGTCGGAGCGAGGTGCCGTCCGGGTGGGTCACGTCGGCCCAGACCTTGCCTCCCGGCACCCCGCCACCCTTGTCGCTCAGGCCGGCCAGGATCGGGATCCGCTCGCCCCACCGGTGCCCGTCAGGCTCCTTGCGGTAGACGTGGGTGTCACCGACGCTGGTCCACATCGTGGTGCTGTACGTCGGTCGGCCGGCGGCCATCCCGACCCACCCGGTCGTCTTGCCCGGGTTGTCGATGCGGAGTGTCCAGGTGCCGGTGTCCATGGTGGGCAGCTTGTAGACCACGTGAGTGTCGGTCTCGTCGACCTCGACGCCACCGCCCGGGTTGACCGGGTTGCCGTTCGGGTCCTCGAGCTGGACCTTGAGCGGGTCGGAGACACCGGGCCAGTTGACCGCGATGACCGCGTCGGTCATGCCGCCCTCGTCGAGCTTGATCTGCTGGACGACGCTGCCAGCCGGCGTTCAGGGTGTCGCCTCCCTGCCAGAAGCGCTCGAGGCCGGCCGCGTCCTCGTTGGCCGAGAAGTAGACGTCGGCCAGGCTGTTGGCGATGCTGGTGCCGCTGATCCCCGCCTTCTTCGCGGAACCCTTGGCGGGGACCTTCGCACTGGTCCGGGCACTGACACCGCTGTTGACGTCGACGTAGTAGTAGGTGCCGCCGGTGTCGTCGGCGATCTGCTGGAGCAGCGCCTGGTCGGTGAGCGGGCCGAGGGCGATGGTGTCGACCTTGACCCCGGACGCGATCACGCCGGCCCGGACGTTGGCCCAGAACCTGCCCTCGTTCTCCATGCCGTCGGAGAGCAGGACCACGTGGTCCTCGCCGAGGACGGTGCCACGGATCGGGAACTCGGCGGCGCTCTTGAAGACGCCGTCCCCGATGCTGGTCATGCCGTCCGCGATCAGCCCGAGCACCTTGGCGCGGGCGGTGGCCCGGTTGCCGGGCGTCATCGTGGACAGCATCGCGTCCAGGGTGGCGTCGTCGTCAGGTTCGTTGTTGTTGCCACTGAAGCTGACCACGCCGAGCTTGTCGTCGGAGCGGGCGGTGTCGACGTACATCGAGGCGGCGTTGCGGGCCGCGTCGATCTTCGGTGCGGCCGCCGGCTCGAGCATCGAGCCGGACCTGTCGATGGTGAGCATCTGGTCGAGGTGCCGGATCTGGTAGCTCACCGACTGGGCGTTGGAGGCGCTGACGTCACCCAGGCGCACGGTGAGGTCCTGCACGTCGGGAGCGGCCGCCGGGAACGACGGGGCCTGGACGGTCAGCCAGTACTCACCCTGGACGTAGGCGCCGCTGAGGACGTCACCGTCCTTGTTGCCGACCTGGACCGTGAAGTCGCTGGGTCGCAGACCCTCCACCGAGGGAGTGCCCAGCTCGCTGGGCCCCTGGACGCGGACCTTGACCAGGAACCGGTTGGGGTCGGCCTTGGTGCCCACGAACGCCTTGCTCGCGGTGGTCGGCTCCTTGATCTGCACGCTGTAGGCGCCGCAGGCGAAGCGGTAGCTCACGTTCGCGGCGTCGTTGAGGCCGGTGACCACGGCGCCGAGCCGGGTGATCCGCTTCTCGGCGGCTGCCCGGGTCCGGACCAGGATCGCCCGGGCGAAGTGGGTCCCGACGGACTTGTCGAGCCGCTGCACGGCGCCCTTCAGGTCCTGGCTGGTGAGCGCCACGCCGACCCGGTCGCCGTCGACGACGAAGCCGGCCACGCCGGTGCAGTCGCCGATGTCGGCCTCGAGGTACTTCGCAGCCCAGCTCTTCACCGACAGGGCGGTCGGCCCGACGGTCGGTGGGATGGAGCCGACGCTGGTGACGGGCACGTCGCCGTACGCCGCCGCGCCTGGCTGCTGCTCGTCGACGTAGCGGTACTTGATGCCGTCGGGGAGCGCGCTGACGTCCATCTGCTTGGTGTAGTTCGCGACCGTGAAGTCGTGGAAGAGACCCTCCAGCGTGGCGTTCTGGTCGAACTCGGTGATGGTGGCACGCAGGGTGCCGAGGAAGTCGCGGTTGGACCCGGCATCCTGCGCGTTCTGCCAGAACTCGCGGATGAAGTCGGTGCCCACGCCCGGCTCGGTGCGGTCGTTCCCGAGCCGCTCCATCAGGTAGTTCCAGAACAGCGCCGTCGTGTAGGACAGGCCCCACATGCTGCGGCTCGGGTCACTCAGGTAGTTGTTGACCTGGGACAGGTAGGTGATGCAGCCGGCGTCGTTGTCGAGGTCGCTGTAGAGCTTGTCCTGCATCACCCTGGCAGTGCCCTCCACCGGGTCCGAGCCCCAGGTCGACCAGTTCGAGAAGCCGATCGACTCGTACTGGATGTGGTGGAAGAGCTCGTGGCCGACGACCAGACGCAGGCACTCCTCGCTCTGGGTGCGGTAGTTGCCCGCGGGCATGTTGATCCGGTCGGCCGGCGCGTTCCCGGAGTCGCACCCGCCGATCGTGGAGCAGTCGAGCACCAGGGTCTGGCGCGGCGACCCGTTGAAGTCAGGCGTGCCGAACCCTTGCGCGGCGTACCCGTTGTGCAACCCGTTGGGGGTGCCGGGGGTCGCCGCGTTCGTGTTCGAGAGCGCGGTGGCCAGCCGTTGGGCCTGGAGCTGGGGGAACTCGGCCGCGGTGAGCGGCGCCGTCCCGTCGTCGGGGGTGTAGGTCACGGTGTAGTTGTTCGTCGCGCTGGTCTCGACGGCGCCGTGGGCGGACGCCGCGGTGACGGCTATCGCCGCACACGCGCCCAGGGCCACCAGCCTGATCGTGGAGGGTCGTCGCATGGTCTTCGCTCCTGTGCGGGGCTCGCCGGGGCGACGGGCCTGGTAGAGGACAGGAGAGCGGACGGGGAGTGCAGATACGTGGGACGCGGCACCGGTCTGGTCCGGCCCGGTCTAGTGTCGCCAGCGATGACACTCCCCTTCGACCCGATCGACGAAGCCGCCCGCCAGTGGGGCAACCGCTGGGACCGGGTGCCCGCGATGCATGCGGTGACGTCCCTGATGCGGGTCCAGCAACTGGTGATCGCCCGCCTCGACGCGCTGCTGCGCCCGCACGGGCTGACCTTCGCCCGGTACGAGGCGCTGGTGCTGCTGGTCTTCTCCTCGCGCGGCTCGCTCCCACTCGGCAAGATGGGGGAGCGGCTCCAGGTGCACCCGACCTCGGTGACCTCGATCGTGCGCCGGCTGGAGTCGGCCGGGCTCGTCGTACGGCGTGCCCATCCGGACGACGGGCGAGCGGTGCTCGCCGAGATCACCCCCGAGGGGCGCGAGCTGGTGGAGCGGGCGACGCAGGACCTGGTGGCCGCGGACTTCGCGCTGGGGGCGATGTCGGACGAGCAGATGAATGAGCTGTCGACGTTG
Organism: uncultured Actinomycetota bacterium; assembly: GCA_963706475.1. Taxonomy (GTDB): domain Bacteria; phylum Actinomycetota; class Actinomycetes; order Propionibacteriales; family Nocardioidaceae; genus Nocardioides. Next base: position 229,267 of record CAVPLV010000001.1, read on the forward strand.
CTCAACCCGGTACGCCGGGCGGCCGGTGACTTCTGAGCGGGCATCTCTAGGATTGGTGCCATGACGCAGCAGCCGTTCTCCCGACCCGGTGCGATCGACCTCTCCGGTCTTCGCCGACCCGCAGCACAGCCCGCACCGGCCGCTCCCGCTGGCGCCGCCCCGGCCGGCGGGTCGTCGTACTCCCTCGACATCACCGAGGAGAACTTCCAGTCGGTGATCGAGTCGTCGATGACGGCGCCGGTGCTGCTGGCCTTCTACTCCCACACCCGGATGCCCGAGAGCGCCCAGCTCGCCGACGACCTGGCGACGCTGTCGGCCGAGTTCGAGGGACGCTTCCTCGCCGGGCTCGTCGACATCGACGCGGTGCCGGCGATCGCCCAGGCGATGCAGATCCCCTCGATCCCGCTCATCGTCGCGGTGCTCGACGGCCGGCCCGCGCCGCTGGTGCAGGACGCGCTGCCGATCGATGAGCTCCGCGCCGCCCTCACCCAGGTCATGCAGCAGCTCACCGTCCAGGGGGTCACCGGCCGGCACCAGCCCCGCTCCGGTGCACCGGTCGAGGCCGCCGACGACGGCGAGGAGGGCTTCGACCCGCGCTACGCCGCCGCCCAGGAGGCGCTCGGCGACGGCGACATCGACCGCGCCGTGGTCGAGTACCAGAAGTTGGTCACCGCCAACCCGGCAGACGCCGAGGCGGCGGCCGGCCTGGCGATGGCCCAGGTGCTGCAGCGCACCCAGGGTGTCGACCTCGACGAGTCCCGTGCGGCTGCGGCGGCGAACCCCGACGACGTCGCCGCCCAGACCCTGGTCGCCGACCTGGACCTGCTCGGCGGGCACGTCGACGACGCCTTCCGGAGGTTGATCGACCTGGTCCGTCGTACCTCCGGTGACGAGCGGACCCAGGCCCGTGAGCACCTGCTCGGGCTCTTCGGCGCCGTAGGCAACGACGACCCGCGGGTGCTCAAGGGTCGCCAAGGCCTGGCTTCTGCCCTGTTCTGAGGCTCGCGCCCCCGCCCCCGCGCCTGCGCCGAGGCCCTGGGTCAGGCGTCGATCACGATGGGGATGATCAGCGGGTTCCTGCGGAAGGCACGGCCCGCCCAGCGGGCGACATCGCGGGCGAGCATCTGTTCGAGCTGGTGAGGGTCTCCGATGCCTTCGTTGGCGGCCCGCGCGAGGCACTTCTCGACGACGGCGATGGCGGGAGTGAAGGCGTCGGGATCGTGGACGAAGCCTCGGACGAGGAAGTCAGGGGGGTCGGCGAGCTTGCCGGTGTCGGCGTCGACGATGGCGAGCACGGTGACCACGCCCTCCTCGGCGAGGGTGCGGCGGTCCTTCAGGATGGCGTCGGTGACACCGCCGACGGTCTGGGCGTCGACGTAGATGTTGCCGGCGCGGACCTTGCCGGTGATCTTGGCGCGACCGTCGACGAGGTCGACGACGACCCCGTCCTCGGCCAGGACGACCCGATCCTTGGCCAGGCCGGTCCTGATCGCGAGGTCGGCATTGGCGCGGAGGTGGCGGTACTCGCCGTGAACGGGCATCACGTTCTTGGGTTGCACGATGTTGTAGCAGTAGACGAGCTCGCCGGCGCTGGCATGGCCCGAGACGTGCACCCTCGCGTTGCCCTTGTGCACGACGTGGGCACCCCAGCGCGTGAGGCCGTTGATCACGTTGGAGATCGCGTTCTCGTTGCCCGGGATGACCGAGCTGGCCATCAGGATGGTGTCACCCTCGCCGACCCGGATCTTGTGGTCACGGCTGGCCATGCGCGACAGCGCCGCCAGGGGCTCACCCTGCGAGCCGGTGCAGATCAGCGTGGCCTTGTTGGCCGGCATCTTCTCGAGCTGGTCCAGGGGGACGATCAGGTTCGGCGGCACCGTGAGGTAGCCGAGATCCTGGGCGACGCCCATGTTGCGCACCATCGAGCGTCCGACGAAGGAGACCTTGCGGCCGTGGGCGTGGGCCGTGTCGAGCACCTGCTGGATCCGGTGCACGTGGCTGGCGAAGCTGGACACGATCACGCGTCGCGGCGCCGTACGGAAGACCTGCTCGATCGCAGGGGCGAGCTCGCGCTCAGAGGTCGTGAAGCCCGGCACCTCGGCGTTCGTGGAGTCGGTGAGGAAGAGATCGACCCCCTCCTCGCCCAGGCGCGCGAAGCCGCGCAGGTCGGTGATCCGACTGTCGAGCGGGAACTGGTCCATCTTGAAGTCGCCGGTGTGCAGGACCATGCCGGCGCCCGTGCGGATCGCGACGGCGAGGCCGTCGGGGATGGAGTGGTTGACGGCCAGGAACTCGAGGTCGAAGGGGCCGAACGAGCTGCCGTCGCGGTCGCCCTCCTTGACCTCGTGGGTCACGGGACGGATCCGGTGCTCCTTGAGCTTCTCGACGATCAGGGCCAGCGTCAGTCGGGAGGCGATCACCGGGATGTCTGCACGCTCGCGCAGCAGGTACGGCACGCCGCCGATGTGGTCCTCGTGCCCGTGGGTGAGCACGATGCCGACGACGTCCGCGATCCGGTCCCGGATGTAGCTGAAGTCGGGAAGGATCACGTCGACTCCCGGCTGGTGCTCCTCGGGGAAGAGGACACCGCAGTCGACCACGAGCAGCTTCTTGCCGTACTCGAAGACAGTCATGTTCCGACCGATCTCTCCGAGGCCACCGAGAGCGACGACGCGGAGGCCGTGCGCGGGAAGCTTCGGCGGCTGCTTGAGATCGAGATGGGGGTGGCTCACGACGGTCCGTTCTGGGCTGTTGCGGAGATGGGTCAGGCGCTGGCGGCCGACGATCTCGACACAGGTCTGCACCACGGATGGATGACACCGTATCCGTGGCGCCGCCAGACCAGTGGGCTCGGGGCCACGAGTCGCGGAACTGCTGCCATCTGGGCGGAGTCCAGTGCCGACCCGCGTGGAACCCGAGGCTCAGCGGGGCTGAGCCAGCGCGCCGAGGACGGCGGCGACGGCGGGGGACGCCGCCATGCTGCGGCGGTGCACCGCGATCACGTCGCGGCGGGGCTCCGGGTCGTGGGCGGGTACGGCGACCAGCTCGTCGCCCAGGGGTTGGCGACCGAGACGGGGGACCAGGGCGATGCCCAGGCCGGCGCGGACCAGGGCGAGGTGGGAGTCGAACTCCATGGCGGTGTGCGCGATCCGGGGCAGCCCCCCGGTCCCGGCGTACATCCTGGTCAACCACTGGCGACAGATGGTGCCCTCGGGTGTGGCGATCCAGTGCTCGTCGACGAGGTCGTGCGGGCTCACCCGCAGGCGGGCGGCGAGCGGGTGATCGCTCCGGACGACGACGTCGGCGGTGTCGCGGGCGACGATCGTGGAGTCGAGGTGGTCGGGGATCGCGATCGGCACGTCACCCCAGCGGTGCACGACGCCGAGGTCGGTCTGCCCGGAGGCGACCAGCGCCACGGTGTCCCAGGGCTCGCGCTCGGTGAGCGCCAACGTCAGGCCGGGGTGCCTGGCGCAGATGTCGCGGACCACCGGTGCGATGAGCCCCCGCATCGCCGTGGAGAAGGCGGTCACCCGGAGGTGGCCCGTGACCACGCCGGTGCGCTCGTGCAGGCCGGCCTCCACCTCCTCGAGGTCGGCCAGCAGCCGGACGCCGGCGTCGACCAGGTGCCGGCCGTGGTCGGTGAGCATCACGCCGCGACCGACCCGCTCGAGGAGGGGGACGCCGGTCTGCTTCTCGAGCCGCTTGACCTGCTGGGACACCGCGCTCGGGGTGAAGCCGAGCTCGGCGGCGGCAGCGACCACCGAGCCATGGGTGTCGACAGCCTGCAGCGAGGCCAGGGCGGCCAGGTCGATCATGTAGCGATGCTACCTGGTTTGCTGCACGATCATTCGCTGGTGTTTCACGATCACGTGGGGTTGTCTGGAGGCGTGACTCGACGCGATGCGCTTCTCGCCGCGCTGGTGGCCACCATCTGGGGATTCAACTTCGTGGTGATCGACTGGGGCATGGACGGGGTGCCGCCGCTGCTCTTCGTCGCGATCCGGTTCGTCCTGGTGATCGTGCCGGCCGTCTTCCTCGTGCCGCGCCCGGAGGCTCCCTGGCGGGTCGTCGCGGCGGTCGGGGTCTTCATGTCGCTGGGCCAGTTCGGCCTCCTCTACGTCTCGATGGACGCCGGGATGCCACCGGGCCTGGCGGCCCTGGTGCTCCAGGCACAGGTGATCTTCACCGTGCTGATCGCCGCCGGGGTGCTGCGGGAGCTGCCGACCGGCGCCCAGGTCGCGGGTGTGGCTCTGGGCGCCGTCGGACTCGCGGTGGTCGCGGTCGGACGCGGCGGCAACGTCACGGTGCTCGCGCTGGCGCTCTGCGTGCTCGGGGCGCTCTCGTGGGGGATCGGCAACGTGGTCTCCCGCGCCTCCGGCGTGCCGGGCGGGTTGTCGCTCACGGTGTGGTCCGCGATCGTCGTACCCCTGCCGCTGCTGGCCCTCTCGCTGGTCCTCGACGGCCCGAGCGTCGTCGGTCACGCGTTGACGTCGTTCTCCTGGCAGGCCGTGCTCTCCACGCTCTACACCGCCGGCCTGGCGTCGCTGGTCGGGTACGGCGTCTTCAACACCCTGCTCGCCCGCAACCGGTCGTCCGCGGTGGTGCCGTGGGTGCTGCTCGCCCCGGTCGTGGCGATGGCGTCCGCGTGGCTGCTGCTGGACCAGCAGCCGACGAGTGCGGAGCTGCTCGGCGGCTTGCTGCTGATCCTCGGGGTGCTGGTCGCGATGCGGTCGTCGCGGAAGCGGGTGACGGTCAGAAGGACGACGCCGGGCTCGGGACGATCTCGCGACCGAGCGGCAGCAGCGACAGCGGGATCATCTTGAAGCTGGCGATCCCGAGCGGGATCCCGATGATGGTCAGGCAGAGCGCGACACCGGTCAGGACGTGGCCGATCGCCAGCCAGATCCCGGCGACCACGAACCAGATGATGTTGCCGATCGCCGACCCGACTCCCGCGGTCTCCCGGCGTACGACAGTGCGGCCGAAGGGCCACAGTGCGTAGTTCGCGATCCGGAACGAGGCGATCCCGAAGGGGATCGTGATGATCAGGATGCAGCAGACGACCCCGGCGATGGCGTAGCCGATCGCCATCCACACCCCGCAGAGCACCAGCCAGATCAGGTTGAGGACCGCGTTCATCGGGGCGCCCTCCCGGACTCGGTGTAGGCCGGACCACCCTCGGCGAGGTTGTCCAGCGCGGCTTCGATCCGGCGAGCCGTGTAGTCGGCACAGCGCTCGCGAACCTGCTCGAGGGTGCAGAACTCCGCCGACCGGATCTCCCGGGTCTGCCGCACGATCGCGTCGGTCAGGCTCGCGTCGTGGACACCGCCGTCGAAGACCAGGCACAGCGCGTCGTCCCACCCGCTCCACGGAGGCAGCCAGTCGGTGAGCACCAGCCGCCCGGGCGCGATGGTGAGCCCGAGCTCCTCCTCGACCTCACGCGCCACCGCGAGCTGCGGTGACTCATTGACCTCGACGACGCCACCGGGCAGGTCCCAGTCGGGCTTGTAGGTGAGCTGGCACAGCAGCACCCGTCCCCGTTCGTCGCGGATCAGCATCTGGCTGATCCCGCGCTTGCGGGGCAGGAAGGAGTTGAGGAGTGCCCGGAAGCCTTCCGGCTGGTCGAGGGGTACGTCGGTCGCGAGGCGGGCGTAGACGATCCGGTCGACCGGCTCACCCTCGACCGTGACGCCGCGCATCACGCCCTCGCGGCGCAGCCCCGACCAGGTCGCGGCGCGCTGGCCCGGCTCGTCGTCGGGATCGAGCAGCGCCTCGACCCGGGCATGCCCGACGAGCGCGGCCACCACGTTGTGGCGGATGACATCGATCGGCTGGTCGGCCGTCCACGAGATCCGGGCGATGCCCGCCGCGACGGTGGTCACGGTGGTCGGCTGCTCGGTCACGGGGAAACTCTAGCGATCACGCCCCAGTCAGCGCTCGGCCGGTGAGACCCGCTTCCGGAACCACACCGTCGCCAGCGGCGGCACGACGATCGTGGTGTGCGCCGGTTGGCCGGACCACTCGCCCTCGACGGCCGTCACCGAGCCGAAGTTCCCGACCCCGGATCCGGAGTAGGCCTCGGCGTCGGTGTTGAGGACCTCGTCCCACTCGCCGGCCGACGGCAGCCCGAGCCGGTAGTCGTCGTGGGGGACCGCAGCGAAGTTGGTCAGGCACACCAGGTCGGGCGTCCCGTCGTTGCCGCGGCGGATGAAGGAGAAGACGTTGCGGCCGGCGTCGTTGGCGTCCACCCAGGCGAACCCACCGGGCTCGTGGTCGCGCGACCACGCCGCGGGCGAGGCGACGTACGCCGCGTTGAGGTCGCGCACCAGCGACTGGACGCCGCGGTGCTCGGGGTGGTCGAGCAGCCACCAGTCGAGCTCACGGGACTCGGCCCACTCCGACTCCTGACCGAACTCGGCGCCCATGAAGAGCAGCTGCTTGCCGGGGTGCGCCCACATGTAGCCGAGGTAGGCCCGCAGGTTGGCGAGCTGCTGCCAACGGTCGCCGGGCATCTTGCGCAGCAACGATCCCTTGCCGTGCACGACCTCGTCGTGGCTGATCGGCAGCACGAAGTTCTCGGTCCACGCGTAGACCAGCGAGAAGGTCATCTCGCCGTGGTGGTAGGCGCGGTGCACCGGCTCGTGCTCGACGTAGTCGAGCGTGTCGTGCATCCAGCCCATGTTCCACTTGAAGCCGAAGCCCAAGCCGTCCGCGGCGGTCGGTCGGGTGACCCCCGGCCAGGACGTGGACTCCTCGGCGATGGTGGTGATGCCGGGCACCCGTCGGTAGACGGTGGCGTTCATCTCCTGGAGGAACTGCATCGCCTCGAGGTTCTCGTGACCGCCGTGGATGTTGGGCGACCACTCGCCCTCCTCACGGGCGTAGTCGAGGTAGAGCATCGAGGCGACCCCGTCGACCCGCAGCCCGTCGGCGTGGAACTCCTGGAGCCAGTAGACCGCGTTGGCGTAGAGGAAGTTGCGCACCTCCCGGCGCCCGAAGTTGAAGATGTGGGAGCCCCACTCCTTGTGCCAGCCGCGCTGCGGGTTGGGGTCCTCGTAGAGCGGGGTGCCGTCGAAGCGCACCAGCGCCCACTCGTCGGTCGCGAAGTGACCGGGCACCCAGTCCAGGATCACGCCGATCCCAGCCTGGTGCAGGCGGTCGACCAGCAGCCGGAAGCCGTCAGGGTCCCCGAACCGCGCGTCCGGGGCGAAGTACGACGTCACGTGGTAGCCCCACGAGCCGCCGAACGGGTGCTGCATCACCGGCATCAGCTCGACGTGGGTGAACCCCAGGTCCTGAAGGTACGCCGGCAGCTCCTCGGCCAGCTCCGCCCACGACCAGAAGCTGCCGTCGTGGTGCTTCTTCCACGACCCGAGATGCATCTCGTAGACGCTCATCGGGCTGGAGACGGGCTGCCGCTCGGCCCGCTTCGCGAGCCAGTCGTCGTCGCCCCACAGGTAGCCGGACTCGAACACCCTCGACGCGGTGTCGGCGGGCTTCTCGGCCCACGACGCCATCGGGTCGGCCTTGTCGCGCCAGTGTCCGTCGGCGCCGAGGACGGCGTACTTGTAGGCGGTGCCGGAGCCGACGTCGGGCACGAACAGCTCCCAGACACCGGAGCGGCCGAGCTGCCGCATCGGGTGCTCGCGACCGTCCCAGCTGTTGAAGTCGGCGCGCAGCCGGACGCCTCGCGCCGACGGTGCCCAGACCGCGAACGACGTACCGGACACCACCCCGCCCAGGGGCGTGTCGTAGTGATGGGCGCGGGCGCCGAGGACCTGCCACAGCTGCTCGTGGCGGCCCTCGTTGATCAGGTGCAGGTCGACCTCGCCGAGGGTCGGCAGGTAGCGGTAGGGGTCGTCGAGCACGATCTCGTGCCCGGCGTAGTCGATCGCGATCCGGTAGTCGGGGACCTCGGCGACCGGCAGCACACCGGCCCAGATGCCCTCGTGCTCGTGGAGCAGCTCGACCTCCCCCCTGGGTTCGGTGGCAGTGCCGTAGCGGACCACGACCCTGGAGGCCAGGGGCTTCAGCACCCGCACGGTCACCGCGCCGTCGTGCGGATGCGCGCCGAGCACGGCGTGCGGGTGGCCGTGCTCGCCGTACGCGATCTGCTGGAGCTCAGCGGTGTCGATCGGCTTCGGGAGGGGGTCCTGGGTGCTCATGCGGTTCCGATCCTTGCCACGGCCTCGAGTGGGATGGTCACCCAGGACGGACGGTTGCGGGTCTCGTAGACGGTCTCGTAGACGGCCTTGTCGGCGACGTAGGCGTCCAGCAGGATCTGCTGCTCGGGGTCGATCTCGACGCCGGCGTAGGCGGCCAGGAAGTGGTTGCGGTTGCGGTGCGCCCACTCGTCGGTGCGGTAGGCCCGCTGCGGCGCGCCGCTCGGGTCGTGCTCGGCCAGCGCCCGCGACACGGCGTGCGGCACGTAGTCGAAGGAGCGCAGCATCCCGGCGACGTCGCGCCACGGCGAGTCCGGGAGCAGCCGCTCCGCGAGCGGCTTGGCGGGCTCGCCCTCGAAGTCGACGATCTTCCAGCCCAGACTGGTGCGGATGGTCTGGCCGAGGTGCAGGTCGCCGTGGATCTGCTGGACCTCGAGGCGGTCCAGGCCGCGGACCCGGTCGTAGACCGCACGCAGCGCGTCAGCGTGCGCCGCGAGCTCGGGTACGACGGGCAGCGCCGCCTCGAGCCGGGCGGTCATCGCGTCGGCGAGCGCAGCGGTCGCGCCGGCGTCGCGGACCTCGACGGGGAAGTGCTGAGCGAGCACGGTGTGCACGTCGCGCAGCGACTGGCCCAACCTGGTCGCCTCGCCCGCGAAGTCGCCGCCGGCCTCGTGGGCGTGCAGGTCGGCCTCGGCGAAGAGGTCGCGAGCGCTGGCCAGGGCCAGGTCCCAGCCGTCGCTGGCGGTCCGCAGGAACTGCTGCAGCATCGCCAGCTGCACCGTGGTGCCGTCGCCGCCCTCCTCCTCGCCCTCCTCCCGGTCGATCCAGTCCAGCCACCCGAAGAGGGAGGCGATGTTGTCCGAGCCGGCGCGGGTGAGGACGTCGTGCACGCGGATGTCCGGGTTGACGCCGGGGGTGATCTTGCGGAACACCTTCATCAGCGAGTCGTCGCCGAAGGCGACCGAGGAGTTCGACTGCTCGCCGGAGAAGAGCGTCGAGTGGACGCTCAGGTCGAGGTCGTGCCCGGGAAGTCGGTGGAAGGCCAGGCCGGACGCCGGGTCGTGCCGGTTGCCGCCGGCCTCCTGGCCGGCGCGGTCGAAGGCCCGGAGCCAGTTGGCCATCGCCTCACGGTCGTGGAGCGCATCGTAGGCGTGGACCCAGCCGTACGCGGGCTCCTCCCACCAGCCGATGAAGGCATGGTCGAGCCGGGTCTCGGGGTCGGTGTAGAGGACGAGGGGCACCTGGTACCACTCGGTGCCACCCTCGACGTCGCCGTACGTCACCTCCACCAGCTGGATGACGACCAACGGCCCGACGCCGTCGCGTGGGATCTCGCCGATCCGTCGGATCCCGGTCACGTCGTAGGGACGCCCCTTCCCGCCGAACCAGCGGGTGCGGCCCAGGTAGCTGACCATGTCGTCCTCACGACGACGCACCTGTCTCGGCTGGTCGGTGGGTTCGGGTCCGGTGGTCACAGCAGCTGCCCCTCTCGGGATTCGTCGACGGCGGTCAGCCTGAACCAGTAGAAGCCGTAGCCGGCCAGGGTGAGGAGGTACGGCAGCTCGCCGATCTCCGGGAACGGAACCCCGCCGAGCAGCTCGACGGGTCGGCGCCCCTCGAAGCGACGCAGGTCGAGCTCGATCGGCTGCGGGAAGCGCGACAGGTTGTTGACGCACAGGATCAGGTCCTCCTGACCGTCGGCGTCGACGTACTCCCGGGCGTAGGAGAGCACCGACGAGTTGGAGCCACCGAGGTCGTGGAACTCCCCGAGACCGAAGGCGTGGTGGTTGCGGCGCACGTGGATCATCCGGCGGGTCCAGTGCAGCAGGGAGGAGGAGTTCTCCAGCTGGGCGTCGACGTTGACCGACTGGTAGCCGTAGACCGGGTCCTGGACGAGGGGCAGGTCGAGCTTGCCGGGGTTGGCCGAGGAGAAGCCGGCGTTGCGGTCCGACGTCCACTGCATCGGCGTCCGGACGCCGTCACGGTCACCGAGCCAGATGTTGTCGCCCATGCCGATCTCGTCGCCGTAGTAGAGCACCGGCGAACCGGGCAGCGAGAGCAGGAGGGCGTTGAACAGCTCGATCTGGTTGGTGTCGTTGTCGAGCAGGGACGCGAGCCGGCGCCGGATCCCGATGTTGGCCTTCATCCGGGGGTCCTTGGCGTACTCGTCCCACATGTAGTCGCGGTCCTCGTCGGTCACCATCTCGAGGGTGAGCTCGTCGTGGTTGCGCAGGAAGATGCCCCACTGGCAGCTGGACGGGATCGCCGGTGTCTGCTCGAGGATCTCCGAGATCGGGAAGCGCGACTCGCGGCGTACGGCCATGAAGATGCGTGGCATCACCGGGAAGTGGAAGGCCATGTGGCACTCGTCGCCGCCGACCTCCGGATCGCCGAAGTAGTCGACGACGTCCTCGGGCCACTGGTTGGCCTCGCACAGCAGCACCCGGCCGGGGTAGTTCTCGTCGACGAAGCGACGGACCTTGCGCAGCATCTCGTGGGTCTCGGGGAGGTTCTCGCCGTTGGTGCCGGGCCGCTCGTAGAGGTAGGGCACCGCGTCGAGCCGGAAGCCGTCCAGGCCCATGTCGAGCCAGATCCTCATCGCGTCCAGCATCGCGTCGTGGACGGCCGGGTTGTCGAAGTTCAGGTCCGGTTGGTGGGCGAAGAACCGGTGCCAGAAGTACTGCTGGCGGACCGGGTCCCAGGTCCAGTTCGACGGCTCGGTGTCGACGAAGATCACCCGCGCGTCCTGATAGAGCTCGTCGGTGTCGGACCACACGTAGAAGTCGCCGTAAGGGCCGTCCGGGTCGGAGCGGGACGCCTGGAACCACGGGTGCGCGTCACTGGTGTGGTTCATGACGAAGTCGATGATCACCCGGATGCCGCGCTCGTGAGCCTGGTCGAGGAAGTAGTGGAAGTCCTCCATGGTCCCGATCTCGGGCAGCACACCGGTGTAGTCGGCGACGTCGTACCCGCCGTCGCGCAGCGGGCTCGGGAAGAACGGGGGGATCCAGAGACAGTCGATCCCCAGCCACTGCAGGTAGTCGAGCTTCTCCACCAGCCCCCGGAAGTCTCCGGTGCCGTCGGCGTTGGAGTCGCGGAAGGAGCGGACCAGGACCTCGTAGAAGACCGCAGACTTGAACCAGTCGGGGGTGGAGTCCGCAGCCCTTCCGAAGATCACGCCCGAGTCGGACTCGGTGGCGGTCGTCGTCGGTTCGGTCAACGGGGCCTCCTGACAGTGAGGATGTGCGCGGGTTCGTGGTGGGGGTCGAGCCGGACGTAGTTGTGCTCGGCCCAGCTCCAGTCCTCGCCGGAGATCTCGTCGTGGACGACGAACGAGTCCGAGCGTGACAGTCCGAGCGCCTCGAGGTCGAGGTGGACCATCGTCTCGCGGGTGGCGTGGGGATCGACGTTGACGACGACGATGACGGTGTCATCGCCCTGGTCGGTCGAGTGGCGCTTGCTGAAGACCAGCACGTTCTCGTCGTCGCTCCAGTGGATCGCGACGTTGCGCAGCAGTTGGAGCGCGGGGTGCCGGCGGCGGATCTCGTTGAGCTTGGTGAGGTACGGCGCGAGCGTGCGCCCCTCCGCGTCGGCGGCCGCCCAGTCCCGGATCCGGATCTGGTACTTCTCCGAGTCGAGGTACTCCTCGCTACCGGGCTTGACCGCGACGTGCTCGTACAGCTCGAAACCGGCGTAGACGCCCCAGGTGGGGGAGCCGGTCGCGGCGATCGCGGCGCGGATCTTGAACGCGGCCGGCCCGCCGTACTGCAGGAAGCCGTGCAGGATGTCGGGGGTGTTGACGAAGAAGTTCGGCCGCATCAGGTGGTCGGACTCGTGGGAGAGCTCGGTGAGGTACTCCTCGATCTCCCACTTCGCGGTGCGCCAGGTGAAGTAGGTGTAGGACTGCTGGAAGCCGACCGCGCCGAGGCCGCGCATCATCGCCGGGCGGGTGAACGCCTCGGCGAGGAAGAGCACGTCGGGGTCGGTGCGCCGGATCTCCTTGAGCAGCCACTCCCAGAACGCGACCGGCTTGGTGTGCGGGTTGTCGACGCGGAAGATCCGGACACCGTGCGACATCCAGAGCTTCACGACACGCATCACCTCGCGGCAGATGCCGCTCGGGTCGTTGTCGAAGTTGACGGGGTAGATGTCCTGGTACTTCTTCGGCGGGTTCTCGGCGTAGGCGATGGTGCCGTCGGCGCGGGTCGTGAACCACTCGGGGTTGGTCGTCACCCACGGGTGGTCCGGCGCGGCCTGCAGCGCCAGGTCGAGCGCGACCTCGAGGCCGAGCTCACCGGCCCGGGCCACGAAGGCGTCGAAGTCGGCGAACGAGCCCAGGTCGGGGTGGATCGCGTCGTGGCCGCCGTCCTTCGAACCGATCGCCCACGGGGAGCCGGGGTCGTCGGGGCCGGGGTCCAGGGTGTTGTTAGGACCCTTGCGGTTGACCTCGCCGATCGGGTGGATCGGCGGCAGGTAGATCACGTCGAAGCCCATCTCGGCGACGGCGTCCAGGCGCTTCGCGGCGGTGCGGAAGGTGCCACTGGTGACCTTCCCGGTCACCTCGTCGCGGGTGGCGCCCTCCGAGCGGGGGAAGAACTCGTACCAGCTCCCGAACAGGGCACGGGTCCGGTCGGCGTACGCCGGGTAGGGGCCCTCGGTGGTGACCAGCTCGCGGAGCGGGTGCGTGGCCAGGATCCCGGTCAGCTCGGGCGCCTGGAGCACGGACAGCCGGGCCGCGGTCGGCCGTTCGGCGTCGCTGGACGCCCGGATCGCGGAGCTGAGCACGACCGCAGCGTCCGCGGAGACCGGGTCGGCCGGGTCGAGGTCGGCGAGCACCCGCTCCAGGAGCAGCCGGCCCTCGGTGAACATCAGGTCGACGTCGACACCGGCCGGGATCTTCAGCCCGGCGGCGTGCTGCCAGGTCGCGATCGGGTCGGACCAGGCCAGCACCTCGAACCCCCAGGCACCCTCGGCGTCCGGGGTGACCCACGCCGTGTAGAGGTCCGGCACGTCGGCGTGCTTGACCATCCGGACCGGCGCGCGTCGCACGCCGTCCGGCCCGGTCAGCACCACCTCGGCGCCGAGCTTGTCGTGGCCTTCCCGGAACACCGACGCGGTGACGGGAAAGGGCTCGCCGACGGTCGCCTTCGCAGGCTGACGACCGAGATCGACCAGCGGCGTGACGTTCATGACGGGGATGCGTCCGACCATTTCACCAACCTAGCGAGAGTCCGGGGGTTGCGACACGGCGGTGGTGCCGCCGCTACGTCGTACCCACCTCGGATTCCGGGAAACCGGAGGCTCCCGGCCGCCCTAGTCGTCGCCGGTGAGGTTGAAGCCGCGCAGCTTCTCCCCGGCGACACCGACGGCGAGGCAGAGGACCAGCACCGTCGCGACGACGGCGTACGCCGCCCCCACGTCGCCGGAGGTGGCCACACCGTCACTGGCCCAAGCCGCGACAGCGTCGCACCAGCGCCCGATGCTCAGCCACCGCACGCCGCTGAGCACCGAGCCGAGCAGGCCCTCCCAGATCAGCCAGTAGACGAGCCCCCAGACCACCGAGTGCTTGGTCAGCACCGAGAGCAGCACGAAGACCGAGCAGTAGCCGACTGCCCCGACCACGCAGCCGAGGGCGTACGACGCGGCGAGACGTCCGTCCGGCCCGGCCAGGAGCAGGCTCGAGACGGCCATCGGGACGGCGGTGAGCGTGAGGGTCACGGAGACGGCGACGACGACCTTGCTGATCACGATCTGGTGCCGTGACAGCGGCTTGGCCAGGAGGTAGACGATCGAGCCGTCGTCCATCTCCGGCGCCAGGATCCCGGTGCCCGCGATCAGGGCGACCAGCGGGACGACGGTCCCGAAGCCGAGGGCCGACTGGAGCTCGGCGGCGGCGGAGGGCTCGGTGCCGGCGAGCGCCCGCACCAGACCGGCCACCGCCAGCAGGATGACCGGGAGGACGAAGAGCAGGGTGCCGCGGCGGGTGCCCAGCAGGCTCCGCAGGCTGAGCCGCGCGACCGTGACGTTGACGGGGGCGCTCACGGAGCTGCTCCGTGGCCTGTCACTGGGCCACCAGGTAGGCGAAGACGCTCTCCAGCGACTCGTCGGTGGGTGAGACCTCGAGCAGCCGGATGCCGTGCGCCCGGGCGATGCGGGGGAGGACCAGGGTGAAGCGTCCGAAGTCGAGAGCCTCGACGTCGACCCCGCCCTGGCGGCGCAGCCCGACGGCCCGCACCGACTCGTCGGAGAGCAGGGCGGCGGCGAGCGCGCGGTCGTCCGACGTGCGCACGACGTAGTGGTTGGGCCGGTCGGTCATCAACTGCCGGATCGCCCCGAAGTCGCCGGAGGCGGCGTGCCGCCCGGAGACGACGACCTCGATGTGACGCGCCACCTGCTCGACCTCTTCGAGGATGTGTGAGCTGAAGAGGACGGTGCGGCCCTCGTTGCCGAGATTGCGCAGCAGCTCCATGAGGTGCATCCGCTGGCGGGGGTCGAGCCCGTTGAAGGGCTCGTCGAGCAGCAGCACGGACGGGTCGTGGACCAGCGCCGACGCCATCTTGACGCGCTGTCGCATGCCCTTGGAGTACGTCGAGATGCCCCGGTCGGCAGCGTCGGTCATCTCGACCACGGCCAGCGCCCGCTCGGTCGCCGCCCCGGGGTCGGGCAGCCCCTGCAGGTCGGCGTTGGCCCGGATGAACGCGCGGCCGCTGAGGTAGTCGAAGAGGGCCTCGCGCTCGGGGACCAGCCCGATCTCGCGGTAGACGTCGTGGTTGCGCCAGATCTGGCGGCCGTCGAGCTCGACGGTGCCGACCGACGGGGACAGGAAACCGGCCATCAGCGAGATCAGCGTCGACTTACCCGCCCCGTTGGGTCCCAGCAGCCCGGTCACGCCGGGTCCGATCGTCATCGTGATGTCGTTGACCGCGACCACGTTGCGGTACCACCGCGAGACGCGGGTCAGCTCGACGGTCGTCATGCGGCGGCCGCCTTGCGGTAGCGCAGCAGCATCGCGCCCACCGAGCCGGCCACCAGGAGGAGCGTGACCGCGAGGTAGAGCAGCCCGGCCCCGGTGCCGATCTGGGTCTCGCCGGTGGCCGGCTCGGTGCCGAGGGCCCAGGACTGGAGTCCGTCGACGAGCGTGAACGGGGAGAGCAGGCCGCCGAGGGCGGCGACCTGCTCGCGACCCACGTCCTCGGCGATCGCGATGACGGAGGTGGCGACGACGTAGGTGACCAGAACGACCACGATCACCGCGGCGACGGCCAGTCCCCGGCGCGTGGTCAGTGCCGACACCAGTCCGGACACCCCGGCGAGGACGAGGGCCAGCAGCAGCGCCCCCACCAGGGCGACCAGGAACTGCTTGGTCTGGTCGGCCCACGGCAGGTCGGCGAGCAGCCCCCCGACGTACATCACCACCAGCGGAGCGGCGACGAGCAGGAAGATGGCGGCAGCGAGCGAGGCCAGGCGGACCAGCACGTAGGTGCTGCGGCGCAGCGGCCTGGCCAGGTAGAGCGTGATGGTGCGGTAGCGCAGGTCGCGCGAGATCAGCGCTGGTGCCTGCGAGGCGGCGAAGACGGTGATGACCAGCATGAGCACCGAGGAGTACGACGAGTAGGACACCAGCTGCTCGTCGAGGTCGAGCACCTTGCGCGCCTGCACCAGCACCGCCACGAGGATGACGGCCGGCAGCACCATGGCCGCGAGCAGCAGCATCGGCAGCACCTTGGAGCGACCGGACCGCCCGAGGCCGTAGCAGTTGCGCAGCCCGGTGAGGAAGAGCGACCAGGCCACGGCCCCCTCGCCCAGCCGCGGCCCGGCGTACGGTCGGTAGCCCAGGTCGTGGATGACCCCCGAACGGGTCGGTGGTGCCAGCTCAGACGGGTTGGGCACGACCGGCCTCCTCGGTGCGGAACACGTCCTCGATGCGGTGGTGCCGCTCCTGGAGCCGGACCAGGCCGAGGTCGAGGTCGACCGCGACGTCGCGGATCACGTCGCGCGTCTCGTCACTGCCGGAGACCACCTCGAGCAGCGGGCCGACCTTGTGCGTGACCAGCCCTGCGGCGGCGAGGGCATGGCCCATCCGGTCCTGCTCGACGGGGCCGCCGAGCACCTCGAGGACGAGCGTTCCAGTGGCGTGGGTGAAGTCCGCGGTCGAGGACGATCGCAGCAGCCGCCCGGCGTCGAGGACGACCACGTGGTCGCTGATCCGCTCCAGCTCACCGAGCAGGTGGGAGGTGACCAGGACCGCGATCCCGAAGTCCGCACCGATCCGTCGGACCAGCGCCAGCATGTCGTCGCGCGACGCCGGGTCGAGGCCGTTGGTGGGCTCGTCGAGGAGCACCAGCCGGGGGTCGTGCACCAGGGCCTGGGCGAGCTTGACGCGCTGCTTCATGCCGGTGGAGTAGCCGCCGATCGGGCGGTAGCGCTCCTCGGCGAGCCCGACGTGTCGCAGCACGTCGGCGGCCCGCTCGCGGGCCGCGTTGTGGGGGAGCCCCGACATCTCGCCGAGGTGGACGACCAGGTCACTGGCCGAGACGTCTGCGGGCAGGCAGTCGTGCTCGGGCATGTAGCCGACCTGGGCGCGGATGTGCGCACCGTCGGTCCCGACGTCGTGGCCCAGGACTGCAGCCGTGCCGGACGTCGGAGCCAGCAGCCCGAGCAGGATCTTGATCAGGGTCGACTTGCCGGCGCCGTTGGCCCCGACCAGGCCGGTCACCCCGTCGACGATGTCGAGGTCGAGGGAGTCCAGGGCCGTGACGCGCGGGTAGCGCATGGTCAGCCCAACGGTCCTGATCACGGCCATCGAGAAAACTTAGCCGAAGCGAGTTGACGCCATTGTTTGGATCGATCAAAGAAACACGCTAGCGTCGCGACCCGTGCGAGCGATCCGACGATTCACCGTCCGTCCTGTCCTGCCGCCTGCGTTGACGGCCCTGAGCGATCTCGCCGGGAACCTGCGCTGGTCCTGGCACCCAGAGACGCAGGACGTCTTCGAGGCCGTCGATCCACGGCTGTGGGAGTCCAGCGGTCGGGACCCGGTCAAGCTGCTGGGCGGCGTGGGTCGGGCCCGGCTGGGTGAGCTCGCCGCCGACGACGAGTTCCTGTCCCGGCTGGACGCGGCACGAGCCGACCTCGAGCGCTACCTCACCGACGACCGGTGGTACCAGCGCCGGCTCGCCGCAGGGGAGCCGGGTCCGCGGGCGATCGGCTACTTCTCCCCGGAGTTCGGCATCACCGCCGTGCTGCCGCAGTACTCCGGCGGCCTGGGCATCCTGGCCGGCGACCACCTCAAGGCGGCCAGCGACCTCGGCGTACCGATCATCGGGGTCGGCCTGCTCTACAAGCACGGCTACTTCAAGCAGTCACTGTCGCGGGAGGGGTGGCAGCAGGAGACCTACCCGGTCCTCGACCCTGACGGACTGCCGATCTCGCTGCTGCGCGAGGAGTCCGGCGCCGCGGCGACGATCAGCATCACGCTGCCGGACGGCCCCGACCTGCTGGCCCGGGTCTGGGTGGCCAGCGTCGGTCGGGTGCCGCTGCTGATGCTCGACACCGACCTGGAGACCAACCCCGACCACTACCGCGAGGTGACCGACCGGTTGTACGGCGGCACCAGCGAGCACCGGCTGCGCCAGGAGCTGCTCCTCGGCGTCGGCGGGGTGCGGGCGCTGCGGACGTTCTCCCGGATCACCGGGCACGCCGCCCCGGAGGTCTTCCACACCAACGAGGGCCATGCCGGCTTCCTCGGCCTCGAGCGGATCCGTGAGCTGACCGTCGCTGTCGACGGGCCGCAGCTCGACTTCGACACCGCGCTGGAGGTCGGCCGCGCGTCGACGGTCTTCACGACCCACACCCCTGTCCCGGCCGGCATCGACAGGTTCCCCATCACCCTGGTGGAGCAGTACTTCAGCGACGCGGGCGCAACTCCCGGCGTGCCGGTGGAGCGGATCGTGCGGCTCGGCACCGAGGACTACGCCGGCGGCGACGCGTCGGTCTTCAACATGGCAGTGATGGGCTTCCGGCTCGCCCAGCGCGCCAACGGCGTCTCGAAGCTGCACGGCGAGGTCAGTCGCGGCATGTTCAGCGGCCTGTGGCCGGCCTTCGACGAGGCCGAGGTGCCGATCGGGTCGATCACCAACGGCGTCCACGCCCCCACCTGGGTGGCCCGCGAGGTGATCGCGCTCGCCGTCGGCGAGGGCGCCGACCCCGACTCCGACGACACCGAGGCGTTCTGGGCCGCGGTCGACCGGGTCCCGGGCGCCCAGATCTGGGCGACCAAGCGGGCGCTGCGCGAGCGGCTCGTCATGGACGCGCGCAAGCGGCTGGCCCGCTCGCACGAGAAGCGTGGGGCGGCTCGTGCCGAGCTCGGCTGGACCGAGAACGCGTTGGACCCCGACGTGCTCACCATCGGGTTCGCCCGGCGCGCAGCGTCGTACAAGCGCCTCACGCTGATGCTGCGCGACCCCGAGCGGCTCAAGCGCCTGCTGCTGCACCCCGACCGTCCGATCCAGCTGGTGATGGCGGGCAAGGCGCACCCGGCCGACGACGGTGGCAAGAAGCTGATCCAGGCGATCGTGCAGCTGTCCGACGACCCCGAGGTGCGGCACCGGATCGCCTACCTGCCCAACTACGACATCGCGATGGCGCAGCCGCTCTACCCGGGCTGTGACGTGTGGCTGAACAACCCGCTGCGGCCCTACGAGGCCTGCGGCACCTCCGGCATGAAGGCCGCGCTCAACGGCGGACTCAACCTGTCGATCCTCGACGGCTGGTGGGACGAGTGGTACGACGGCGAGAACGGCTGGGCGATCCCGTCGGCCGATGGCGTGGTCGACCCCGACCACCGCGACGACCTCGAGGCCAACGCGCTCTACGACCTGATCGAGAACGAGGTCGCACCGCGCTTCTACGACGTCGACGCCGACGGCGTACCCACCCGGTGGCTGGAGATGACCCGACACACCCTGAAGTCCCTCGGGCCCAAGGTGCTCGCGACCCGAATGGTCCGTGACTACGTGCGTCAGCTCTACACGCCGGCCACCACGACCGCTCGTGAGCTCAACTCCGACTATGCCGGTGCGGCGACCCTCGCTGCCTGGAAGAAGCGGGTCCGGGCCGGCTGGTCGGGCGTCCGGGTCGAGCACGTCGAGAGCAGCGGCGTCGGCGACGCTCCCGAGGTCGGTGACGAGATGAGCGTGCGGGCCTTCGTGGCGCTCGGTGAGCTCACCCCCGCCGACGTCGACGTCCAGCTCGTGCACGGGCGGAGCACCGGCGAGGACGAGCTGGTCGACACGGCGGTGGAGTCGCTCGCGGTCGCGGAGTCGTACGACGGGGGACGGCACCGCTTCGACGGTGGCGTGGCCCTCGACCACAGCGGCTCCTTCGGCTACACCGTCCGGATCATTCCCCGCAACGACCTGCTCGCCTCACCCGCTGAGCTCGGGATCGTCGCGCTTCCGTAGTCACACCTGCCGGAAGACGACCACGGAGCGGTGGCCGAGGGAGATTCGGTCGCCGGCCTTGATCCGGGTGCCGACCGGCAGGTCGGGGTCAGTGGAGAGGACCACCTCGCCGGCCTGGACCCAGTCGTTCTCGGGGAGCTCCAGGGGCTGTGGCAGCCAGTGCGCGTTGAACCACAGCATGAAGGACTTGTCGACCTGCTGCTGACCGGCCGGGCCCGGGGCGCGCAGCGGCGCGCCGGAGACGAACATCCCTACCGTGCGCAGGCCGCCGTCGTGCCAGTCGTCGCCGGTCATCTCGCGCCCGGACGGGTGCAGCCAGGCCAGGTCCTTGGGACCGCCGCGGATCGTGGGCCGTCCCTCGAACCAGTGCCGCTGGCGCAGCGCCGGGTGCTCGCGGCGTAGCCGGAGGGCGGTCCTGGTGATCTCGTAGACGTCGAGCCAGGCGTCGTCGGGGCGCCAGTCGATCCACGACGTCTCGTTGTCCTGGGCGTAGGCGTTGTTGTTGCCGCCCTGGGTGCGCCCGCGCTCGTCGCCGGCGGTGATCATCGGGACGCCGTTGGACAGGCACAGCGTGGCCATGATGGTCGCAGCCTGGCGGCGCCGCAGCGCGAGGATGTCCGGGTCGTCGGTGTCACCCTCGGCGCCGACGTTCCACGACCGGTTGTTGTCGGTCCCGTCGCGGTTGCCCTCGCCGTTCGCCTCGTTGTGCTTGCGCTCGTAGGTCACCAGGTCGCGGAGCGTGAAGCCGTCGTGGGCGGTGACGAAGTTGATCGAGTTGTACGCCGACCGCCCGTCGTCGGCGTAGAGGTCGGAGGACCCCGCCAATCGGGTCGCGACCGTGCGGATGCCGGTGGTCTGGGTGCGCCAGAAGTCCCGGATCTCGTCGCGGTACTGGTCGTTCCACTCCACCCACGGTGGCGGCATGCCGCCGACCAGGTAGCCGTCCATCGAGGCGTCCCAGGGCTCGGCGATGAGCTTCACGTGGCGCAGCACCGGGTCCTGGCCGATGGCGACGAGCAGTCGACAGTTCATGTCGATGTCGTAGCCGGTGCGGGTGAGCGCCGACATCAGGTCGAAGCGGAAGCCGTCGACGTGCATCTCGGTGACCCAGTAGCGCAGCGAGTCCAGGATCAGCCGGAGTGCGAGCGGGTCGTTGGAGTCCACGGTGTTGCCGCAGCCGGTGACGTCCCAGTAGTTGTCGTCGAAGACGTCGGTGCCGGTGATCGGGTCCCTCATCGGGTGCACCCGCTTGTAGAACCCGCGGTCGTCCAGTCCCCGGAAGGAGATGGTCGGCCCGAGCGGGCCGCCCTCGGCGGTGTGGTTGTAGACCACGTCGAGGATCACCTCGATGCCGGCGGCGTGCAGGCTCTTCACCATCTGCTTGAACTCGTCGACCTGCTCGCCGCGGTCGCCTGACGAGCTGTAGCCGGCGTCGGGGGAGAAGTAGCTGATCGTGTTGTAGCCCCAGTAGTTCACCAGCCCGCGCTCGAGCAGCGCCGGCTCGGAGAAGAACTGGTGGACGGGCAGCAGCTCCACGGCGGTGACGCCGAGGTCGCGGAGGTACTCCACGACGGCCGGGCTGCCGAGGCCGGCGTACGTCCCGCGCAGCTCCTCGGGCACCCGGTCGTGCAGCTGGGTGAATCCCTTGACGTGCAGCTCGTAGACGACGGTGTCGCGCCACCGCCGGCGCATCGGGGCGTCGCCCTCCCAGTCGAAGTCGGCGTTCACGACGACGCTGCGGGCGGTGTACGGCGCCGAGTCCCGCTCGTCGCGCCGGGTCGGCTCGCCCATCTGATAGCCGAACAGGGCAGGCTCGGGCCGGATCGTCCCCGACGTGGCCTGGGCGTACGGGTCGAGCAGCAGCTTCTGGTGGTTGAACCGCAGCCCCTTCGCTGGGTCCCATGGCCCGTCGACGCGGTAGCCGTAGCGGGTGCCCGGGGCGATCGAGGGCAGCGCGCCGTGCCAGATCCCGAGGGAGCGCTCGGTGAGCTGGTGCCGCGACTCCAGACCGTCCTCGTCGAAGACGCAGACCCAGCACTCGGTGGCGTTGGGGGCGTAGACCGCGAAGTTGGTCGACTCCGGCGACCAGGTCGAGCCCAAGGGGTAGTTGCGCCCCGGCCACACCTTCGCCTGCTGTCCGAGGTGGGTCCACATGCCAGGGGTCACCGGGACATTCTCACCGAAGTGGCACGATGCCGGGACAGATGTCCGAACACGAGAGGTGGCACAGCAGCGATGGGTGAGTTCGTGAGGCTCGAAGTGGCCGACGGTGTGGGCACGATCCGGCTGGACCGGCCGAAGATGAACGCGCTGAACGTGCAGGTCCAGGAGGAGATCCGGGCTGCGGCCGTGGAGGCCACCGACCGCGACGACGTCAAGGCCGTCATCGTGTACGGCGGGGAGCGGGTCTTCGCGGCCGGCGCGGACATCAAGGAGATGGCCGACATGTCCTACACCGACATGGTCAAGCGCTCCGGCGGCCTGCAGTCGTCCCTGACCGCTGTCGCCCGGATCCCCAAGCCGGTCGTCGCGGCGATCACCGGCTACGCCCTCGGCGGCGGGTGCGAGCTCGCGCTCTGCGCCGACGTCCGGATCGCTGCCGACGACGCCACTCTCGGCCAGCCCGAGATCCTGCTCGGGATCATCCCCGGCGCCGGCGGCACCCAGCGCCTGACCCGCCTGGTCGGGCCGAGCAGGGCCAAGGACCTGATCTTCACCGGACGCTTCGTCAAGGCTGACGAGGCGCTGGCGATCGGCCTGGTCGACCGGGTGGTCGCACCCGATGCGGTCTACGACGAGGCGCTTGCGTGGGCGAAGCAGTTCGCCGCGGGCGCGTCGTACGCCCTGCGCGCGGCGAAGGAGAGCATCGACCGGGGTCTCGAGGTCGACCTGGAGACCGGGCTCGAGATCGAGCGCCAGCAGTTCGCCGCCCTGTTCGCGACCGAGGACCGACGGATCGGGATGCGGTCCTTCGTCGAGAGTGGACCCGGCAAGGCAGAGTTCCAGGGTCGATGAGGCGCGGTGTGACCGCGATCCGGACCTGGCTGGCCCAGCTGGTCTGGCTGGTTGCCGTCGGGTGCGCGCTGCTGCTGGCGCTCGGCGCGCTGTGCATCGCTCTGGGTGCGAACCAGGGCAACGCGCTGGTCGGGGCCATCATCGACGGCGCCGACGCGGTCGCCCTCGGCGTGTTCTCCCGCGACAACGGGATCTTCACCTTCGAGGGCGCCGACGCCGCCACCAAGAACGCGCTGGCCAACTGGGGCCTCGGCGCCATCGCCTATCTGGTGGCTGGTCGGGCCCTCGCCCGGCTGGTCCGGCCGTGATCGCCTGAAGAAATCTACCTGAAATCCTATATCATCTGCGGATTCTGTTCTACCGTGGTCACCGCGTCACGAACGTGACGCTCGACGGTGGTCCGAGGAGGACAGATGGTCAAGGGTGTGGTCCAGCGACCCGGTACGACACGAGGGCGCATGGGGGCCCTGGTGGTAGGTGCCCTGGTGCTCGGCGGTACGGCGGCCCTGCCGCTCGCCGCCGCGGCTCCGGCGCAGGCAGCGAGCGGGGCGACCGCCTACACGTGCGACATCACCTTGACCGGCAGCCAGGCGAGCCTCGGTGGCGAGAAGGCGGCCACGATCACGCTCGACACGGACGCGCCCTCGACCTCGCCGGCCGGACGCAAGGTGACCCCGACGCTCACCAGCACCCTGACCCTGGACCCGGCGTTCGCCCAGCAGTTCCTCCCGAGCCCGATCAACCGGGTGACGGCATCGTTGACGGCCGCGACCGCGACCGGGGCGACGGCCGGATCGTCGCTGGTCGCGTTCGACACCTGGCAGCGGGGCGGCGGGATCGGATCACCGGTGCCCGCCCTGACCCTGACCGGTTCGGGTCCGTGGGGCACCATCAAGCCCACCGAGGTCGGCACCCTGAACCTGACGGCCGGCACCCTGACCGGGACCCTGTCGATGGGCACCGTCTTCTCGCCCGGCCTCACGGCGTACGCCATGACCTGCACCCCGGACGCCGGGACCGCGACCTCGGTCGACGCGATCACGGTCAGCCCGCGTGAGTACAACTACTCCTGCGAGATGGACATGTCCGGCGTGCCGGGCGTGCTCGAGGTGCGTCACTACCAGGCTGACGTCGACCTCACGATCGATGCACCGGCGACGGCGACGGCGGGTGAGCCCTTCACCCCGACGGTCGGCGCCACGGTCGAGTTCGCCGACGACTTCCGTGCCTTCCTGGCCGGCTCCCCGGTGACCAGGCTGGCGCTGGCCGCCGACGCGACCACCTCGACCGGTGCGGCCGAGGGCGTCGCCCCGGTGGCGTTCCCGGTCTGGAACCGGGTCCTGAACCCCGGGATCCCGAGCCCCGTGAACCAGCCGATCGACCCGTTCGTGCTGACCGGCTCCGGCTCGTGGGGTGCGATCACCCCGGCCACGGTCGGCTCCCTGCCGCTCTCGGTGCAGGGACTTGCCGGTGACCTGACGCTGACGGCGTACGGCGCGTCGCTCCGCTCCCCGGTCGAGTGCACGCCGAACTCCGGGACCGCCGCGGTCACCCACTCCGTCGACATCGTCGCCCCGCTGCCGATCACCAGCTCGGTCGCCCCGACGGTCTCGGGCACCAGGAAGGTCGGCTCGAAGCTGACCGCCACGCCAGGCACCTGGTCCCCGGCCGACGTCGCGGTGGCCTACCAGTGGCTGCGCAACGGAGCGGCGATCAGTGGCGCGAGGTCTGCGACGTACACCGCCGTGTCGGCGGACCTGGGCAAGACGCTCTCGGTGCGGGTCAACGCCACGAAGAGCGGCCACAGCGCCTCCGCCACCACCCTGAGCGTCGGGAAGATCGCGGCCGGCACCCAGCAGGTGACCGGTACCGCCAAGGTCGTCGGCACCCCGAGGGTCGGCAAGTCCCTCACCGTCAAGCCCGGCAAGGCCACCGGCGCCAAGGTCAGCTATCGGTGGCTGAGCAACGGCAAGGCGATCAAGGGGGCTACCAGGTCCACCCTCAAGCTCGGCAAGGCGCTGTCCGGCAAGAAGGTCACCGTCAAGGTGAGCTACACCCGGGCCGGCTACACCACCGTGGTGCAGACGACCAAGGCGCTGGTCGTCAAGAGGTAGCCAACCACCCGACAGACCGGCCTCGGCGCGACAGCGTCGGGGCCGGTCCGCGTCCCGGCACGGACGGGCCGCCAGGGAGCGTGACAGCGTCACTGTGACGAAACCAACCCCGACGTGTGTTTCGGTCGCCGTGACTCGGCGGTAACCTCACCACCACATCGAGTCCTCAGGAGGGGCCGCAACCGGCCACACCACCATGAACATTGTCGTCTGTGTGAAGCACGTCCCCGACGCCACTGCCGATCGGCAGTTCGAGTCGGACAACACCGTTGACCGCGTCGGCGTCGACGGGCTCCTGTCGGAGCTCGACGAGTACGCCGTGGAGCAGGCGCTCCAGATCAAGGAGAAAAACGAAGGGTCTGAGGTGACGGCGATCTGTGTCGGTCCCGAGAAGGCGCTCGACGCGGTCCGCAAGGCGCTGCAGATGGGTGCCGACAAGGGCATCCACGTCAGCGACGAGGCGATCGCGGGCTCCGACTACGTCGCGACCTCGCTGGTGCTCGCGAAGGCCATCGAGAAGGCCGGCGCGGAGACTCCCGTCGACCTGGTGGTCTGCGGGATGGCGTCCACCGACGCCTCCGGCAGCGTGATCCCGGCGATGCTGGCTGAGCGCCTCGGTCTCCCGCAGGTCACCCTCGCCTCGGTGGTCGAGACCCAGGGCGACCAGGTCCGGATCAAGCGTGATGGTGACACCGCCACCGAGGTCATCGGCGGCACCATGCCGCTGGTCCTCTCGGTGACCGACCAGTCCGGCGAGGCCCGCTACCCGTCCTTCAAGGGCATCATGGCCGCGAAGAAGAAGCCGCTGGAGACGTGGTCGCTCAGCGACCTCGGCGTCGAGGCCGACCAGGTCGGCCTCTCGGTCGCCTGGACCCAGGTCGAGGACACCACGGCCCGCCCGCCGCGCACCGCCGGCGAGATCGTCAAGGACGAGGACGGCTCGGGTGCCACCGCGCTCACCGAGTTCCTCGCCTCCAAGAAGTTCATCTGAGGAGCTGACCGATGTCTGAAGTTCTGGTTCTCGTCGACCACGTCGACGGTGCGGTCCGCAAGCCGACCTACGAGCTCCTCGCGATCGCCCAGCGCCTCGGTGAGCCGTCGGCGGTGTTCATCGGCCCCGCCGACAAGGCGTCCGACGCCGCGGCCGCGGTCAAGAAGTACGGCGCCGAGAAGGTCTACGTCGTCGACGACGCGCAGATCAAGGGCTACCTCGTGGCTCCCAAGGCCGAGACGCTGCAGCAGCTCGCCGAGAAGGCCTCTCCCGCCGCGATCCTGATCACCTCCTCCGGCGAGGGCAAGGAGATCGCGGCCCGGCTGGCGATCAAGCTCGAGTCCGGGCTGATCACCGACGCCGTCGACGTGCAGGAGGGACCCGTCACGACGCAGAGCGTCTTCGCGGGCAACTTCACCGTCCAGGCGAGGGTCACCAAGGGCACCCCGATCATCACCGTGAAGCCCAACGCGGCGGCACCGGTCGAGGGTGACGGGGCGGCGGCGGTCGAGGAGTTCACCCCGACCATCTCCGACGCCGCCAAGAAGGCTCAGATCGTGGCCTCGCAGCCGCGCCAGGCCACCGGTCGCCCGGAGCTCACCGAGGCCGCCATCGTGGTCTCCGGGGGTCGTGGCACCGGCGGCAACTTCGAGCCCGTCGAGGCGCTCGCCGACGCTCTCGGTGCCGCCGTCGGCGCCTCGCGTGCCGCGGTCGACTCCGGCTGGATGCCGCACAGCTTCCAGGTCGGGCAGACCGGCAAGACGGTGTCCCCGCAGCTCTACGTCGCCAACGGCATCTCCGGCGCCATCCAGCACCGGGCCGGCATGCAGACCTCGAAGACGATCGTCGCGGTCAACAAGGACGAAGAGGCGCCGATGTTCGAGCTCGTCGACTTCGGGGTCGTCGGCGACCTGCACCAGGTCCTGCCGGCCGCCACCGAGCAGATCAACCAGCGCAAGGGCTGACCTGCGCTCCACGGGACGTCATCCCGGTCGAGGCCTCCTGGCCACGATCGGGATGACGTCCCTGTTGCATCTCCGGAGGACCGGTGCCTGCACTACGACTCCTCGAGGTCCTCGTTGGTCCGGCCGCTGAGCACGGACGCGTTCTCCGTCGCGGTCGGGTCGCGGGTCGGGTCGGCACCCGCGTCGTCGAGCTTGACCAGGATCCAGTTCTTCGGGTTGCCACCCATCCGGGTCCGGGTGAGCGCGAACGATCCGGTGAGCTTCTCGCCGGACAGGGCGAACTTGAGATGTCCTGCGGCCAGGGCCTCGGCAGCAGACACAGGTCGGCCGTCACGCCGGGTGAGGTGCAGGTACGTGCCGGTGTCCCAGACGATCACGGTGCCAGGACCGCCGCCGGCACCGCGACCTTCGTAGGTGGCGTGGGACAGGTCGTGGTCGCCGACCTGCACCGCGAGCCGCTTGTCGGCGGGGTCGAGCGAGGGACCCTTGGGGACCGCCCACGACGCGAGGACACCGTCGACCTCCAGGCGGAGGTCGAAGTGCAGGGTCGTCGCATCGTGGCGCTGGACCACGAAGACTGGATCAGCCGGTTCCGCCGTACCCCTCCTCCTTGATGATGCCGACCTGCGGCACCGTGACCTTCCGGGTGTCCGCCCTGCCGCTGATCTTGATCCGACGCAGGGCGACGTTGTTCGTGGTCGACGCCTCGACGAGCTCGTTGTCGGGGTTGGCGATCACGGCGACGTAGTAGATGCCGTTGGGCAGCTTGCTGATGTCGAAGGACTGTCCAGCACGGTACTGCGTGTAGGTGTCACCCCAGCCGGCGGCGAGCACCTCGCGGATGGAGAGCGACGTGTAGTCACCGCACGACGTCGACAGGTCGGTGTTCTCCGGACGCCACTCGGCATCGGGGACGGTGAGGTCGACGGCGTCGGTGTTGGCGAGGCAGAAGGCCTCCTTCTTCGAGCGCTTCGCCTCCACCTTGTCCTTGTTGAGAAGCGAGTAGCGAGCGAAGTCGTCGAAGTGCCAGTGCTGGTGCGACGGCTGGGCGTCCCAATGCAGGTGTCCGACGGGCTGGTAGCCGGTCTGGTTGCCGTCGCCGTCGAAGAAGTACTGGTAGGCGTCCATCTCGTCCTCGCCGTCGCGGCGGAACCCGTCCACGACCAGTGGGCTGTTGCCGGCGTTCCACACGGTTGCGGAGAAGCGGAGGTAGCGCTTGTTCTTGGACAACGAGATCCCCCACGCGGGCAGGGACCGCAGGTCCGGGATCGGCCCGGTGACCTGGCGTCCGGCCGGTCCGGTCGGAGCCTGGGCTGCGGGCTTCGCGACCGGGTGGGTCGCCCGATGACCGGGCGTGCCCACGCGTCCCTCCTCACCCTCGTCCTTGGTGACCCTCAGCTTGATGGTGCGCGTCGCGGCGGCGGGGGTGAGGCCGAAGGCCTTGGCGTACTTGGGCGAGATCGTGGCCTTCACGGTGTAGCGGCCGCTGGTCAGCGGCAGGGGTCGCTCCGTGGAGAGGATCGGCGACGCCCAGCCCTCCTGGACACCCTGGACCGAGCCCCGGCTGTAGGGGTTGTACCAGCAGCCCATCGGGTAGTCCGACGTCGCCGGTGCGTCCGGCCGGACCCGCTCCGACCAGGAGTTCAGGCAGGCCTTGCGGGCCACCGTGACCGGCTTCCCGCCCGCGGCGGGGGTGATCGTGAGCGTGACGAACCTGCCGATCCCGGCGAAGTCGGTCATCGAGCCTGCCGGCAGCGTCACATCGCCGGCGCTCGAGCGCCAGACGGCCTGAATCCCCTGGGCGTAGGAGGGGCGGTGGGCCCAGACCTCGAACGGCGCGCCCTGGGCGATGACCCGCAGCCCGAGGTCGGTGTAGGCCCGGTCGCGGTAGGAGTAGGCGATCACCGCCTTCGGTGCCCACAGCGTGAACGGAGCGACGGTGGCCTCGGGGGCCGGCGGCTCGGCGCTCGTGGCAGCGAGGGCGGGGAGCGCGCCCAGGAGCGGGACGGTGAGGGCGAGAGCGATCCCCGGGACCAGGGCCCGGGTCCGAGCGAGACGACTTGGCACGATGAGTCCTGTCACGGTGGGAGTGCTGTGTCCAGCCTGTGCAGAGTACGACGCAGCGGGGACGTCATTGGTTGCTTGCGGGGCAAGACAGGCGGCCCGCCGACAGGTCGGCGAACTACGATCCGGTCCATGAGCACCGAGCACCAGGCCGAGCACGACGTCGTCGCGGTGGCCGAGCGCGCCCGCGCCGCCAGCCATGGACTGGCGCTCGCGACGAGAGCCGAGAAGGACCGTGCGCTGGAGGCGATGGCCGTCGCGCTGGAGACCGGTGAGCCGGGCCTGCTCGCCGCCAACGCCGAGGACGTCGACCGGGCCGAGGGCGCCGGGACGCCCGCCAACATCGTGGACCGGTTGCGGCTGACGCCCGACCGGCTGGCGGCGATGGCCCAGGGGCTCCGCGACGTGGCCGGGCTGCCCGACCCGGTCGGCGAGGTGGTGCGCGGGAGCACCCTCGCCAACGGTCTCGAGCTGCGCCAGGTCCGGGTGCCGTTCGGCGTCGTCGGGATGATCTACGAGGCCCGTCCCAACGTCACCGCCGACGCCGCCGGCATCTGCCTGAAGTCCGGCAACGCGGTGCTGCTCCGGGGCAGCTCGAGCGCCAGGTCCAGCAACGCCGCCATCGTCGCCGCGCTCCGCGACGCCGTCGCCTCGACCGGTCTCGACCCGGACGTGGTCCAGCTGGTGCCCGGTGACACGCACGACAGCGTGAAGGCGCTGATGCGGGCCCGCGGCCACGTCGACGTGCTCATCCCACGCGGGGGAGCCGGGCTGATCCGTTCCGTCGTCGAGGAGTCCACGGTGCCGGTGATCGAGACCGGCGTGGGCAACTGCCACGTCTACGTCGACCGGGCTGCTGACCTCGACAAGGCACTCGCCATCGTCGTCAACGCCAAGACGCACCGCACCAGTGTCTGCAACGCCGCCGAGTCGCTGCTGGTGCACGCCGAGGTCGCCGACGCGTTCCTACCCCGCGTGGTCACCGCCCTGCAGGAGGCGGGCGTGACCATCCACGGCGACCCGACGTTCACCGCGTACGACGGGGTCGAGCCGGCGTCCGACGACGACCACGCGCGGGAGTACCTCTCGCTGGACATCTCCGCTGCTGTCGTGCCCGATCTCGCGGCGGCCATCACTCACATCCGGCGCTTCTCCAGCCAGCACACCGAGGCGATCGTGACCGAGGACCTCCGTGCCGCACGGCACTTCACCGCGGCCGTCGACTCGGCGGCCGTGCTGGTGAACGCCTCGACCCGCTTCACCGACGGCGGCGAGTTCGGCTTCGGGGCAGAGATCGGGATCAGCACCCAGAAGCTGCACGCCCGCGGCCCGATGGGGCTGCCCGAGATGACCTCGACCAAGTACGTCGTGACCGGCGACGGGCACGTGCGCTGACTCGACGAACCAGTCGGCGGGCGCTGCCGGTAGGCTGTCGGTCATGCTGAACACGTTCGTCGTTCTCGCCGCCGAGGAGTCCCACTCCAACGTCCCGAACCACTGGGTGGTGGGCGGGATCGTCCTCACCATCCTGCTGGTCCTCCTGGTCGGCCTGCTGATGTTCGGCGCGGGGCGAGAGCACAGCTGACCACCCCGATCGTGGGCCAGACACGCCGGGTCGGCGTCATGGGAGGCACCTTCGACCCCATCCATCACGGCCACCTCGTCGCGGCCTCGGAGGTGCAGGCCTGGTTCGACCTGGACGAGGTCGTCTTCGTGCCGACCGGTGACCCGTGGCAGAAGTCCGACCGTGACGTGTCACCGGCCGAGGACCGCTACCTGATGACGGTGATCGCGACCGCGGCCAACCCCCGGTTCAACGTCTCCCGCGTCGACATCGACCGGGCCGGACCGACGTACACCATCGACACGCTCAAGGACCTCCGCGCGCAGCTGCCGGACGCTGAGCTCTACTTCATCACCGGCGCGGACGCACTTGCGGACATCTTCACCTGGCGCGACGCCGACGAGCTCTTCGCGCTCGCCCGGTTCGTCGGGTGCACCCGTCCCGGCTACACGATGGACGAGGCGACGATTGCGCCGCTGCCGGCCGACCGGGTGACCATGGTCGAGATCCCCGCCCTGGCGATCTCGTCCTCCGACTGCCGTGACCGCAAGCGACGCGGGGAACCCGTGTGGTACCTCGTGCCCGACGGGGTCGTCCAGTACATCGCCAAGCACGACCTGTATCCCCAGGATTCGACAGAGGAACCTGCATGACAGCCACCGACCACGCCATCGAGCTCGTCCACGCCGCCGCCCGCGCGGCCTCCGACAAGATCGCCACCAACCTCGTCGCCTTCGACGTCAGCGAGCAGCTGGCGATCTCCGACGCCTTCCTGATCGTCTCGGCGAGCAACGATCGTCAGGTCAAGGCGATCGTCGACGAGATCGAGGACCGGTTGCGCGACATCGGCGCCAAGCCGATCCGCCGGGAGGGGGAGCGCGACGGTCGGTGGGTGCTCATCGACTACGGCGAGATCGTGGTGCACGTCCAGCACGAGGAGGAGCGCGAGTTCTACGCCCTCGAGCGGCTCTGGCGCGACTGCCCGGTGATCAAGCTGCCCGCCGACACCCGTGAGCCCTGACCGGTGAGTGCCGAGCCTCGGCGCCTGGTCCTGCTCCGGCACGGCCAGACGTCCTGGAACAAGGTGCGCCGGGTCCAGGGCCAGCTCGACGCCACCCTCGACGAGACCGGCCACCGGCAGGCCGCCGACGTGGCGCCGGTGATCGCCGCGCTCGGGCCGGTCGCGCTCTGGTCCTCCGACTCCGAGCGGGCCCGCGAGACCGTCGCGTACGTCGCGAAGGAGACCGGGCTCGAACCGACGTACGACGCGCGCCTGCGGGAGTACTACCTGGCCGGTCGCGAGGGGATCACGCACGACGAGTACGCCGCTGCCGCGCCCGAGGAGTATGCGGAGTTCCGGCTCGGCAACTTCGACGTGAGCGGCGGGGAGACCGCCGCCGAGGTGTCGGGCCGGATGGTCGAGTCGCTGCTCGAGGCGCTGGCGTCCATCGAGCCCGGCGAGCTCGTGGTGGCGGTGTCCCACGGCGCCGCGATCCGCGACGCCGTGCCGGCGCTGCTCGGCTGGCCGGTCACCGAGCGGGCCGCCCTGCACGGCCTCGACAACTGTGCGTGGGTCGAGCTCGAGCAGTCGCGCCGCGGCGACCCGCTGCGACTGCGTGCCTACAACCGGGTGCTGCCCCGCTGACCGACCCCGATTTCACATCGGGCCGGGCGGTTGGCTAGTATTCCGCGAGTTGTCACCCGCCGCCGCGGGAGGCACACCTGGGGCTGTGGCGCAGCTGGTAGCGCATCTGCATGGCATGCAGAGGGTCAGGGGTTCGAGTCCCCTCAGCTCCACCGGTGAACAGATGAAACCCCCGAGACCTGGTCTCGGGGGTTTCGTCGTCTCCGGAGTCGTCAGCCGAGCAGCAGGTAGAGCGCCAACCCGAGCCCGGCGAGCGCGATGCCATAGCGCAGCGGGCGCTCGGGCAGCACCCGCACCACCTTCGGACCGAGCCAGCTGCCGACCAGCCCGCCGGAGGCCAGGGCGACGACGGAGGGCCAGTCCACGGGCGCCAGGAAGATGTAGGCGATCGCCGCCACCCCGTTGGCAGTGCTGGTGGCGACGTTCTTGACCGCGTTGGTGACCGCCAGGGGCTCGACGGTGCGGAGGGCGAGCACCGCGAGCAGGATGATCCCGACGGCTGCGCCGAAGTAGCCGCCGTACACGCCGACCGCCACGATCAGCAGGTGCCCGCGCCAGGAGGTGACCGCGGCGGGCGGCTCACCGGTGCCGGTCTCCAGCCGGAGCCGGCGCCGATCCGTCCAGGATCGCAGTCGGTCGCGGAGCAGCAGCAGCACGGCGCCGAGCGCGACCAGCCACGGCACGACGGCCTCGAAGGTCGACTCGTCGGTGGTCAGCAGCAGCGCGGCGCCGACGGCGCCGCCGAGCCCGCACTGCAGCATCAACAGCTTCAGCCGCGGCCACTGCCCGCGGAGCTCCTGGCGGGAGCCGAGCGCCGAGCCGACAGCGTTGGCCAGCAGCGAGACGGTGTTGGTGACGTTCGCGGTCAGCGGCGGGAGCCCGGTCAGCAGCAGGGCCGGGTAGCTGACGAGCGACGCCATCCCGGCGATGGAGCCGGTCAGCCCCGCGCCGACACCCGCGAGCACGAGGAAGAGGGTGTCGGACGTGCTCACTCCCCGACGGGGATGACGGGGGGTTTCACAGCCGTCACCGGGCACTGTGCGTCGAGCAGCACCCGCTGCGAGACCGAGCCCATGACCAGCTTGCCGACGGGGGACCGGCGGCGCAGCCCGATGACCAGCAGGTCGATGTGGTCCTCGTAGGAGAGGTCGATCAGCTCTGTCCCGGCGTCGTTGTCGTTGGCGACGACGCGCAAGGCGATGTCACTGGTGCCGGTCGAGGCCTTGGCCAGCGCCAGGTCGGCGGCGAACTCCGCGCTCGCGGCCGTCGACTCGGTGACGACGACCAGCAGGTCGTCCTTGCGGACCGTGCACTCGCGGATCGCGTGACCGAGCGCCGCGCGTCCCTCAGGGGTGGCCACGTAGCCGATTGCGACCGTCATCACAGCACCTCTGGGACAGGGGTGAGCACCGTGCCGGACGACAGGTAGCTCTCCAGGTTGGCAAGCGTGAGCTGCTCCATCGCAGCCCGCGTCTCGAGGGTGCCGCTCGCCAGGTGGGGGAGCAGCACGACGTTGTCGAGCGTGAGGAGTGCGTCGGGCACCTTCGGCTCGTGAGCGAAGACGTCGAGCCCGGCCCCCGCCAGTCGACCGGACGTGAGCAGGTCGACCAGGGCGTCCTCGTCGACGACCGAGCCGCGCGCGATGTTGATCAGGTAGCCGTCCGGTCCGAGTGCCTCCAGGACGGTGCGGTCGACGAGTCCCTGGGTGCCGGACCCGCCAGCGGTCGCGATCACGAGCACGTCGACCTCAGCGGCCAGGTCGACAGGCGTCGCCGCATAGGAGTACGACGTGCCGGCCACCTCGCTCCGGTTGTGGTAGCTGATCGGGCACCCGAACGCCTCGAACCGGGTGGCGATCGCCTGGCCGATGCGGCCCAGGCCCAGGATGCCGATCCGCTTGCCGGACACCTTGCGCATCAGCGGGAACGGGCCGGCCGGCCAGTCGCCGCTGCGCACGAACCGGTCGGCGGCGCTCATCCCGCGCAACAGGTCGATGGTCAGCCCGAGCGCTGTGTCGGCGACGCAGTCGGTGAGCACGTCGGGTGTGTTGGACACCAGGATCCCGCGCTCGCGGGCGAGCGTGGTGTCCGTGGTGTCGTAGCCGACGCCGAAGTTGACCACCGCCCGCAGCGAGGGCAGCGACTGCATCAGCTCGGTCGGCACGCCGCTGCGTCCCGAGGTGACGACGACCTCGACCGAGCCGGCGTGCTCGGCCAGGAAGGCGGCCTGCTCGGGACCGTCCGGGAGCGTGGCGGCGCCGTACGACGCCTTGACGGTCTCAACGAGTGACGGCTTCAACGGTCCTGCGAGGAGCACACGGGTCATCAGGACGATCCTTGTCGGTCGAGGGCAGGGCGCTTGGGGTCGAAGGTCCAGCCCGGATGGAGGTACTGCATGGCGGCAGCGTCGTCGCGGGCACCCAGGCCCTCGGCGAGATAGAGCTCGTGGGCCTCCTGCAGGCGGTCCTCGTCGATCTCGACGCCCAGGCCGGGCGTGCTCGGCACCTGCAGGTGGCCGTCCCTGATCACCAGGGGGTCGCGGGTGAGCCGCTGACCGTCCTGCCAGATCCAGTGGGTGTCGATCGCGGTGATCTCGCCCGGCACGGCCGCGGCGGTGTGGGTGAACATCGCCAGCGACACGTCGAAGTGGTTGTTGGAGTGCGAGCCCCAGGTGAGGCCCCAGGACTCGCAGAGCTGGCCGACCCGGACCGAGCCGGCCATCGTCCAGAAGTGCGGGTCGGCGAGCGGGATGTCGACGGCGCCGGAGCGCACGGCGTGACCCAGCTGGCGCCAGTCGGTGGCGATCATGTTGGTTGCGGTCACCAGGCCGGTGGCGCGCTTGAACTCCGCCATCACCTCGCGACCGGAGAAGCTGCCCTCGGCGCCGCACGGGTCCTCGGCGTAGGCCACGACGTCGCGCATCGCACGCCCGTGCCGGATGGCGTCGGCGAGCAGCCAGCCGCCGTTGGGGTCGAGGGTCACCCGCGCGTCGGGGAAGCGGGTCTTGAGCGCTGTGACCGCCTCGACCTCCTGCTCGCCGGGGAGCACCCCGCCCTTGAGCTTGAAGTCGGAGAAGCCGTAGCGGTCCTGAGCCGCCTCG
The DNA here is from genome assembly GCA_963706475.1 of uncultured Actinomycetota bacterium. Lineage (GTDB taxonomy): Bacteria > Actinomycetota > Actinomycetes > Propionibacteriales > Nocardioidaceae > Nocardioides. Next base: position 264,348 of record CAVPLV010000001.1, read on the forward strand.
GCCAGGGCGACGACCGCCTCCGGCGTCATCGCCTCCTCGTGCCGCAGCCGCGACCAGGCGTCCTGCCCGTCGGGCTCCGAGTCGTAGGCGAGATCGGTGCGCAACCGGTCGCCGACGAAGAAGAGATAGCCCAGGACCGGGACCCGGTCGCGCTGCCGGCCCTCGCCGAGCAGCTCCGAGACCGGGACGCCGAGCTGCTGGCCGTGCAGGTCGAGCAGCGCCGACTCCAGAGCAGTCACGACGTGGACAGTGGTCCGCAGGTCGAAGGTCTGCAGCCCGCGGCCGGACGCGTCGCGCCCGGCGAAGGCGGCCGCCACGGCGCGCAGCAGGGAGCGGTAGGTCGCCACCGGCTGCCCGGTGACGTGTGCTGCCGACTCCTCGAGCGTGCTCCTGATGGCCTCGCCCCCGGGGACCTCACCGACACCGGTGCGGCCGTCGGAGTCGGTGAGCAGCACCAGGTTGCGGGTGAAGAACGGGCCGTGGGCGCCGCTGAGGTTGAGCAGCATGCTGTCCCGGCCGGCGACGGGGACCACCCGGACGTCGGTGACGACGGGGCCGGACCGTCCGTCAGTCACGGGTCAGCTCACCGTCCACCTGGCGCCACAGGCCGAGCGAGTTCTCGGTGTCGACGGCCGCGGGCAGCAGACCGGCGGGCAGGTTCTGGTACGCGACCGGTCGCAGGAAGCGCTCGATCGCGAGCGTCCCGACCGAGGTGCTGCGCCCGTCCGCGGTTGCGGGGAACGGCCCGCCGTGGACCATCGCGTGACCTACCTCGACACCCGTCGGCCAGCCGTTGAAGAGGATCCGGCCCACCTTGTCCTCCAGCACCGGCACCAGTGGGGCGGCGGCCGCGTGGTCGCTCTGGGCCGCGTGGATGGTGGCGGTCAGCTGACCCTCGAGCGAGGTGGCGACCGCGGCGAACGAGTCGACGTCGGGGACCCGGACCACCACCGACGAGGATCCGAAGACCTCCTCCTGCAGTGCCGACTCGGCCACGAACGCCTCGGCAGTGGTCACGAACAGGTGCGCCTGGCCCGGCGCGGCGAGCTCGGGGTCCGGCCGACCGGTCCCGGCCTCGTCGACGTCGGGGAGCGCCTGGAGGTGACCGACCCCGTCGACGTACGACTTCTGGATGCCGGAGTTGAGCATCGGCAGTGCCACCGATTCGGACACGGCGGCACTGGCGGAGGCGACGAACGCCTCGAGGTCCGGGCCATCGACGGCGAAGACGAGGCCGGGGTTGGTGCACAGCTGGCCGACGCCCATGGTCAGGGACCCGACGAAGGCCTTGCCGAGACCGTCCGCGTCGGCTGCGAGCGCACCGGGCATCAGGAAGACGGGGTTGATGCTCGACATCTCGGCGTAGACCGGGATCGGGACCGGGCGGGCAGCAGCCGCAGCCATCAGCGCGACTCCCGCACCGCGGGATCCGGTGAAGCCGACGGCCTTGATGCGCGGGTCCGAGACGAGCGCGATGCCGACGGTCGGACCGCTACCGAAGAGCATGGAGAAGGTGCCCTCCGGAAGGTCGTGCTGGGCGACGGCCTGCGCGATCGCACCCGCCACCAGCTCGGAGACGCCCGGGTGGGCGCTGTGCGCCTTGACCACGACCGGGCAGCCGGCCGCCAGCGCAGCGGCGGTGTCGCCGCCGGCGACGGAGAACGCCAGCGGGAAGTTGCTCGCGCCGAACACCGCGACCGGTCCGACGGGGACCTTCCGCTGGCGGATGTCGGGGCGGGGGAGCGGTGCCCGGTCGGGCAGCGCCGTGTCGACCCGGGCGCCGATCCAGCTGCCCTCCCGCACGAGGGCGGCGAACATGCGCAGCTGGTTGGTGGTCCGGGCCAGCTCGCCGCGGACCCGGGGCTCGATGATCCCGGTCTCGAGCTGGACCCGCTCGACCAGGGTGTCCCCGAGGGCGTCGATGTTGTCGGCGATCTGGTCCAGGAACGCGGCGCGCTCCTTCGGACCGGTCTCCCGGTAGGTCGCGAACGCCTCGGCCGCCAGTCTGGCCGCCTCGCTGACGTCGGCCTCGGTGCCCAGCCCGAACGTCGGCTCGAGCTCGCTGCCCGTGCGTGGGTCGATGCCGCGGACGGTCCCGGCGGCGCCGGTGACGCGCTTCGCGCCGATGAACATGGCTCCGGTGAGATCAGTGCTGGTCATCTCAGATCACCTTCTTGACGAGGTCGGTGAGCTCGGTGAGCTCGGCTGCGGTGAGGTCGCACAACGGTGGGCGGACCGGTCCGGCCGTGCGCCCGGCGGCCGTCAGGCCGGCCTTGACGATCGAGACGCCGTACCCGGCCCGGCGGTCGCGGATGTCGATGTAGGGAATCACGAAGTCGCGCAGCTTGTCGTAGACCGCGACCCGGTCCTGGGCCCGCACCGAGTCGTAGAAGTCGACCGCCCACTGCGGGGCGAAGTTGAAGATCGCGGACGAGTAGGTCGTCGCACCCAGCTCGAGGTAGGGCAGCGCGTAGGTCTCGGCGGTGGGGAGGCCGCCGATGAAGACCAGCCGGTCCTGATGGTGGGCATAGAGGGTGGCCATCAGGTCGATGTCGCACACGCCGTCCTTGAAGCCGATGAAGTTCGGGAACTCCTCGACCAGGCGACCGATGACCTCGGCGTTGTAGCGAGCGTTGGCGCGGTGGTAGACGACAACCCCCAGGGAGGTGGACGCGCACACGCGGGCGACGTGGGCGTAGAGGCCGGCCGGCGGCACCTCGGTGAGGTAGGGCGGCAGCAGCAGGATCCCGTCCGCGCCGTCGACCTCGGCCTGCTGGGCCATGGCGACCGCGGTCGCGGTGCCGTAGCCGGCAGCTCCCATCACCGGGAGGCTGTCGGGCACCTCGGCCACCGTGGCCCGGAGCACCTGGGAGACCTCGTCGGTGGTCAGCGAGAAGAACTCGCCGGTGCCGCCGGCGGCGAAGAGGCCGGCCACGTCGTACCCGCTCAGGTGCTGCAGGTGCTCGCGGTACGCAGGCTCGTCGAACGCGAAGTCGGACGTCGTGTGCGTGACCGGGAACGACAGCAGACCCGAGCCGAGGGCGGTGCGCAGGTCGACGGGTGAGAAGCGGGCCATGGGACTCTCCAAGTGCTGAGTAGGTGCTCGACACGATTCACGTTAACAGATTGCTGCTACCTATTGGAACAACGTCTACATATATGTATGGTGAGCCCATGAGGTTGTGATTGCAGTCATACGTTGACGGTCGAGGGGCCGGCTTCTATTGTCGTTCACAATCCCGTATGCCATCTGCATCCGTAGACAGTAAGTCTGCCCGGTCACTCGTGGAGGAAACGCCATGTCTTCTGTCCATCCCCAACGCCCGGCTCCGGGTCGACGCCGCCGGGGGCTCGCCATCGGCGCCCTGGCGCTCGGTCTCGCGGGCACCTCCGCCGCGTGCGGCGTCAGCAACACCGACTCCGAGGACGGTGACGCCGGTAACACGGTCCGGATCGTCCTCCCCCAGGAGCCGCCGACGCTGGAGCCCTGTGAGGCCTCGCTGACCTCCACCGGTGTCGTGGTCCGGTCCAACATCACCGAGCCGCTGGTCGAGCGGGACCCGACGTCGGGTGAGCTCAACCCACTGCTCGCCACCGAGTGGGAGCAGACGTCGGACACGGAGTGGACCTTCAAGCTCCAGGACGGTGTGAAGTTCAGCGACGGCACCCCCTTCGACGCGGACGCCGCCGCCTACTCGATCGAGCGGGCGGTCAACTCCGACCTCGGCTGCAACGTCGAGGGCTACGTCTTCGGTGACGTCGACCTGGTCGTCAAGGCCGTCGACCCCACCACGGTCACGGTCACCACGCCGAAGCCGGACCCGATCCTCCCGCTGCGCATCTCCTTCGTGGAGATCGTGCCGACCTCGACCAGCGACACCGAGAAGGTGCGCGAGCCCGTCGGCACCGGTCCCTACAAGATCGACAGCTGGGAGGCCGGCCAGAAGCTGACCCTCGCGGCCAACGGTGACTACTGGGGCGACGCGCCGGCGTTCGACACCGCGACGTACGTCTGGCGGGCCGAGGGCAGCGTGCGCGCGGCCATGATCACCAATGACGAGGCCGACGTTGCGACCGGGCTCGGCCCCGATGACGGTGCCGAGGACCAGTCGGTGGCCTACCCGAACAACGAGACCACCGCGCTGCGGATCCAGCTCCCCGAGCCGCCGCTGGACGACATGCGGGTGCGGCAGGCGATCAACTTCGCGGTCGACCGCCAGGGCATCGTCGACTCGCTCTTCGGCGAGGACTCCGAGGTCGCCTCGCAGCTCGTCCCGTCCGGCATCGTCGGGCACAACGACACCCTCGAGCCGTGGGCCACGGACCCGGCCCGGGCCAAGGACCTGCTGGCCGAGGCCGAGGCCGACGGGGTGGACCTGTCGCCGGAGATCCGGCTGATCGGCCGGACCGCGCAGTTCCCGAAGATCGACGAGACCATGCAGGTCATCCAGAAGGAGCTCAGCGACATCGGGCTCAACGTCAAGATCGAGATGATGGACACCGCCGGCACCGTGGAGGTGCAGCAGCGTCCGTTCCCCGAGGACTCCGGTCCCTACGTGCTGATGATCCAGCACGGCAACCAGGCCGGTGACGCCGCCTTCAGCATGGACCAGTACCTGCTGAGCGACGGCTTCCAGAGCTCGGGCGGCACCAAGGAGTTCGACCAGAAGATCACCGCCGCCGAGGCCCTGACCGGCACCGAGCGCCAGGACGCGCTGGCCGAGGTCTTCGCCGAGGAGCCGGACACGATCGGGCAGTACGCCTACATCGCGCACATGAACGGCATCCTCGGACTGTCCGACGGCGTGAGCTACGAGCCGAACTCGGCCACGGGCGACGAGATGCACCTCGCCGAGATGTCTCCCGCGAGCTGATCCCTCCGGGTGGCCGGTCCGCTCGACCCGGGCCGGCCACCCGCTCCACCTCCGTGCCACCAACCCTGAGGACGCACCATGTTTCCCTTCCTCCGCCGCCGGGTGCTGACCAGCCTGGTCCCGCTGCTGTTCGTGCTGCTCGGCGTCTTCGTGCTCGCGCGCCTCACCGGCAGTCCTGCCTCGCTCTACCTTCCGGAGTCCGCCACCCCGGCTCAGCGCGAGGCCTTCGCGGAGCGCAACGGGCTCGACGACCCGATCTGGCAGCAGTTCCTCGACTACGTCAACGGGGTCCTCCACCTCGACTTCGGCACCTCGCTGCGCACCGGTGAGTCGGCTGCCGAGATGGCACTGCGGGCGTTCCCGGCCACGCTCCAGCTGGCCACCGTGACGATGCTGATCGCGGTCGTGATGGCAGTCGTGATCGGGAGCTGGGCGGCGTACCGCCCCAACTCGATCGCGGACCGCTTCGCCTCGCTCCTCTCGATGACGGCCGCGAGCCTCCCGGACTTCTGGATCGCCATCATGGGGATCTGGATCTTCGCCGTCACGCTCGGCTGGCTGCCCACCTCGGGCACCGACGACGGGGCGCTGTCCTGGGTGCTGCCGATCGCCACCCTCGCGATCAGACCGGTGGGTGTGCTGACCCAGGTGGTGCGCGGAGCCATGGTGTCCGCGCTGTCGGCGCCGTACGTCCGGCTGGCTCGCAGCAAGGGCGCCACCGATGTCCGCGTGGTCAGCCACCACGCGCTGCGCAACGCCGCGGCGCCCGGTCTCACCGTCGCCGGTGACCTCGCCGTCGGCCTGATCAACGGCGCCGTCGTCGTCGAGACCATCTTCGGCTGGCCCGGGATCGGCAAGCTGATGATCGACTCGATCATCGGCCGCGACTTCGCCGTGCTGCAGGCCTGTGTGCTCCTGACCGCACTCGCGATCTTCCTCCTCAACATCCTGATCGACGTCGGCTACGCGTTGCTCGATGCCCGTGTCCGCGAAACCGCCAAGGCGTAGGAGAGTCCCATGACCTCACTCATCGATCCGCCGGACAGCCTGGCTCCGGGCGAGCCGGACGTCGCCCACCAGCGCTCCGGCAAGCCCAGCATGTGGCGGATGCTGTGGCGGGACAAGGCCGCCACCCTCGCCGCCATCGTGCTCACCATCGTCTTCCTGATCGCGGTCTTCGGCCCCATGCTGGTCGGCGGCGCGGCCAACGACCAGGACCTCGCGAAGGGCGCGACCCCGCCGTTCACCCTCGACGACGGCCTGCTGGGCGTCCTCGGCACCGACACGCTCGGCCGGAGCATGGTCGCCAGGCTGGTCGTCGCGACCCGCACGACACTGACGGTCGCGATCCCGGCCGTGCTGATCTCGCTGGTGATCGGCTCGTTGATCGGGATGTGGGCGGGCTACCGCCGTGGTTGGCGCGAGACGGTCGCCATGCGCGGCGCAGACGTCATCCTGAGCTTCCCGTCGCTGCTGATGGCGGTCGTGGTGCTCTACGTGTTCTCCCCGAGCATCGCCAACATCGTGCTGGTGCTGTCGATCACGCGGATCCCGGTCTACCTGCGCACGGCACGTGCGGAGTCGGCCGAGCTCCAGAGCCGCACCTTCGTCGATGCGGCCCGAACCTTCGGTGCCAAGCCGAACGCGATCATCCGCCGCCATGTCTTCCCGATCGTGCTGCCGACGCTGCTGACCGTCGCCACCCTGGACTTCTGCTACGTGATGCTCGCCGAGTCGTCGCTGAGCTTCCTGGGCATCGGCATCCAGCCGCCGTCCGTCAGCTGGGGACTGATGGTCGCCCAGGGGCGCGCCTACCTGGAGACCGCCTGGTGGCTGTCGTTCTTCCCCGGCCTGGCGATCGTGATCACCACGGTCTCGGCGGCGGTGCTCGCTTCCTGGGTGCGGATCGCCACCGACCCCGCGCAGCGCTGGCGGCTGACCGTGCCGAAGCAGGTTGGCCGACGTACCCGTTCCATCGCGATCGTCGAAGGAGAAGTGTCGTGACCACGCAGCCTCAAGGAAGAAGTCGTCGCCGCCTCGTCGCACGAGATCGCTCTCGACGTCGAAGGCCTCAGCGTCGACATCCGAACCCCCTACGGGACCGTCCGGGCCGTCGACAAGGTCAGCTTCGCTGCCCGGCGCGGCGAGACCGTGGCGTTGCTCGGCGAGTCCGGGTGCGGCAAGTCGATGACGGCGACCGCCATCGTCGGGCTCCTCGAGCCGGTGGCCGACATCGCCGAGGGCGCCGTGCGCCTCGGCGACGTCGACCTGGTCACCGCCAGCCGCAAGACCCGGCGCGACCTGGCCGGACCCGAGCTCGCGATCGTCTTCCAGGACGCGCTCACCGCGCTGAACCCCGTCTACACCGTCGGATTCCAGCTCGCCGAGCCGTTCCGCATCCACCGCGGGATGTCGAAGAAGCAGGCCCGCGCCGCTGCCATCGACCTGATGGTCCGGGTCGGCATCCCCGAGCCCGAGACGCGGATCGACGCGTACCCGCACCAGTTCTCCGGTGGCATGCGCCAGCGGCTGCTGATCGCGGTCGCGGTCGCGCTCTCGCCGGCCGTGCTGCTGGCGGACGAGCCGACGACCGCCCTCGATGTCACCGTCCAGGCCCAGATCATGCAGCTGCTCAAGGACCTTCGCACCGAGCGCGACATGGCCGTCGTCCTGATCACCCACGACCTTGCCCTGGTCTCGGAGCAGGCCGACAAGGTCGTGATCATGTACGCCGGCAACGTGGTCGAGTCCGGTGCCGTGGCGACAGTCTTCGGTGAGCCGAAGCACCCCTACACGAAGGGGCTGCTCGACTCCGTGCCGGTCGGGGCCGAGCGCGGCGCGGACCTGAAGTCGATCGGCGGCTCGCCCCCGGAGCTGCACGCGATCCCGCAGGCCTGCGTCTACCAGGACCGCTGCCCGCTGGTGCGGGACCTGTGCCGGACCACCCGACCCGAGGCCCGCGAGGTGGCTCCCGGCCACGTCTCGGCCTGCCACTTTCCCGACGAGGTGAACGCATGACCACGACTGCAGGTGCGCCGCTGCTCCAGGTGCGCGACGTGACCAAGATCTTCCCGGTCCGCCACGGCGGCAAGAAGAAGGAGCTGCGCGCCCTCGACGGGATCACCCTCGATCTCCGCCGCGGCGAGACCCTGGGCCTGGTGGGGGAGTCCGGGTGCGGCAAGTCCACCCTCGCGCGCACCCTGCTGATGCTGGAGCGCCCGGACGGTGGCTCGATCAACTTCGACGGCGTCGACCCGCTGTCGCTCTCCGGCACGGAGCTGCTGCAGTTCCGGCGCCGGGTGCAGATGGTGTTCCAGGACCCCTTCGCCTCGCTGAACTCGCGGATGTCGGCCGGCGACATCGTGGCCGAGCCCTGGCAGACCCACAAGGGCCTCTACAAGACCTCGCGCGACCGGTCCGCACGGATCCGCGAGCTCCTGCACCTGGTGGGCCTGCGCCCCAGCGACGCGGGCAAGTACCCCCAGGAGTTCTCCGGCGGCCAGCGGCAGCGTCTCGGGATCGCACGCGCCCTGGCGCTCAACCCGGACATCATCGTCTGCGACGAGCCGGTCTCGGCCCTCGACCTCTCCGTGCAGGCGCAGGTGCTGAACCTCCTCAACGAGCTCCAGCAGGAGCTCGGAGTGGCCTACCTGTTCATCTCCCACGACCTCTCCGTGGTGCGCCACGTCGCCGACCGGGTGGTGGTCATGTACCTCGGGCGGATCGTCGAGCAGGGTGACACCGAGCCGACCTTCGACCGGCCGCTGCACCCCTACACGACGGCCCTGATGTCCGCGGCGCCCTCGCTGGACCACTCCGTACGTCGGGAGCAGATCATCCTCCGGGGCGAGATCCCGTCCCCGCTCAACCCACCGTCGGGTTGCCGCTTCCGGACCCGTTGCTGGCGGGCCACCGACGAGTGCGCCACGGCGGCTCCTCCGGTGACCGTCGACCAGGCCGACCCCGACCACGTCGCCGAGTGCTTCCACCCCATGTCGACCGAGGTCGAGCTCTCGACTGCTGCCGGGTGAGTGGCGGCCTGACTCCCGCCGGGTTCGTCGTCATCGCGGTCGCCGTCGTGCTTGCCGCGGCCCTGCAGGCCTCGATCGGTTTCGGGATGGGGATGCTGGCAGCGCCGGTCGTCGCCCTCGTCGACCCAGGACTGATCCCGGGGACCCTGATCCTGCTGGCGACCGTCGTCACGGTGATGGTGGTCTTCACCGAGCGCCAGCACGTCGACCTCGGGGGCACCGGCTGGGCACTCGCCGGCCGGGTTCCCGGCACCGTCGCGGGCGCCCTCCTGGTGGCTGCTCTCCCGGAGCGGGGCCTGGCCCTGATGCTGGCCGGTGTCGTCCTGGTGGGGGTGGTGCTGACCTCGATCGGGTGGGCGCCGCGGCCGTTGCGCCCCACCCTCGTCCTCGCCGGCGCCACCTCGGGACTGATGGGCACCGCCACGTCGATCGGTGGTCCGCCGATGGCGCTGGTGTGGCAGGGCAAGGAGGGAGCAGGCCTCCGCGGCACGATGAGCGGGTTCTTCCTGATCGGGTCCGTGCTCTCCGTGATCACCCTCGCGGCGACCGGGTCCATCGACTCGCACACGATGATCGTCTGCGGGCTGCTGCTCCCGGCGCCGATCCTGGGCTACCTGCTGTCCCTGCCGCTCAACCGGCTCCTCGACCAGCGCCGGCTGCGGCTGACCGCCATCGGTGTCTCCTGCTTCGGCGCGCTGCTGCTGGTCGGCCAGCAGCTGTTCTAGTCCCGACCCCGGCCTCAGAGCCGGACGACGTTGACCAGCCGACGGTCCTCAGCGAGCGCGTCGACGTTGCTGGTGATGTCACCGGCCCGACCGGCGAAGACCTCCTCGGTGTGCCCCGACTGGTGCGGGGTGAGGATGACGTTGTCGAGCCCGGTGAAGTCGAGGTGGGACGGCGGCGGCTGGTCGGGGTCACGCGGGTTGCGCCACCACACGTCGATGCCCGCCCCCGCGATGGTGCCTGTCCGCAGCGCGTCGTGCAGCGCCTGCTCGTCCACGACCGCGCCGCGGGCCACGTTGACCAGGATCGCGGTGGGCCGCATCGCGGCGAGCGCAGCCTCGTCGATGAGCCCGCGAGTCGCCTCGGAGAGGGGGATGGTCACCACGACGACGTCGGAGCCGGCGAGCAGCTCGTGCAGCTGGTCGTCGCCCCCCACCCAGGCGACGTCGAGGTCGGGAGGCAGCGGGGCGGTCGGGTTGCGGCGTACGGTCCGGATCTCCATGCCCAGTGCCGACCCGAGGCGGGCGACCGCCGAGCCGATCTCGCCGAAGCCGACGATGCCGAGCGTGCGGCCGGCGAGCACCCCGCCGAAGGGATGGCCCGGGGTGACGATCACGTTGCTCCACACGCCCGCGCGCATCTCGCGGTCGGAGCGGAGGACGCCGCGCAGCAGCATCATCGAGGTCATCATCACGTGCTCGGCGATGGAGCGGCCGTGGTGGAAGGTGTTGGCCAGCAGCACGCCGTCCGGCAGTGCGTCCAGCGGGATCTTGTCGTAGCCGGCGCCGGACACGTGCACGAGACGCAGGCGGGGCATCGCAGCGATCAGCTCTGGCGTGGCCGACGAGCAGACCAGGACGTCGGCGGTGGCCGCGGCTGCGGCCCGCTCGGGGTCGCTGTAGGCGAACGTCCAGCGGTGCGGGCTCGTGCCGCCCCGGGTCAGCACGTCCTCGAACCGGGCCATGACCGGCTCGGTGACCAGGACCTCCAGGGGTGTCACCAGCGCTCGGCGGACGGGTCGAAGTCCGGCTCGAAGGTGCGCATGTAGCCGGTGTCGTCGCGGTTGCGGATGCCGCACGTCTGGTACTGCTCGTGCAGCTTCGCCAGCTTGTCGCGGTCCAGCTCGACGCCGAGACCAGGCGTCGTGGGCACGATCACCGCGCCGTCGCGGAACTCGAGGGCACCGGCCACGACGACGTCCTCGTCCTTGTCCTTCCACGGCCAGTGCGTGTCGCAGGCGTAGTCGAGGTTGGGCGTCGCGGCGGCGAGGTGCGTCATCGCCGCGAGACTGATGCCGAGGTGGCTGTTGGAGTGCATGGACAATCCCAGGCCCCAGGTCTGGCAGATGGCGCCGAGGCCCTGCGAGCGGCGCAGCCCGCCCCAGAAGTGGTGGTCGGACAGGACGACCTGCACGGCGTCCTGCGCGATCGCGGGGGGCAGGTGGTCGAAGCTGACGACCGCCATGTTGGTGGCCAGCGGCATGTTGACCTCGCGGGCGACGGCGGCCATCCCCTCGATGCCCAGCGTCGGGTCCTCGAGGTACTCCACGATGCCGTCGAGCTCGGCGCCGACCTTGATCGAGGTCGGCACCGTCCAGGCGGTGTTGGGGTCCAGGCGCAGTGGGTGGTCGGGGAACGCCGCGCGCAGCGCCTTGATGGCGGCGATCTCCTCCTCGGGGTGGAACACCCCGCCCTTGAGCTTGATCGCGGTGAAGCCGTACTCGTCGACGATCCGGTGGGCCTGGCGCACGAGCCCCTCGGGGTCGAGCGCAGCACCCCAGCTGTCGTCGTCCTGACCGGGGTGGCCGGCCCACTTGTAGAAGAGGTACGCCGAGTAGTTGACCCGGTCGCGCACCGCGCCGCCCAGCAGCTGGCTGACCGGCACGCCGATCAGCTTGCCCTGGATGTCGAGCGCGGCGACCTCGAACGGCGACAGCACCCGGTCGGCGGTGGACGAGGTCATCACCATGCCGCCCATGCCGTGCCCGCCGAGCCCGTCGTCGCTGGCGAGCGACTCCACCACGGTGCGGAGCATCTCGTTGAGGTCGAAGACGTCGCAGCCGACGAGCATCGCGGCCGCCCGCCGCAGGCGGAGCAGGTGTGGCAGGTCGCCGTAGGACTCACCCAGGCCGGTGGTGCCGTCCTCGGTGACCACCTCCACGATCGAGCGCAGCGCGAACGGCTCGTGGACGCCGACGGTGTTCAGCAGCGGGAGGTCGCGGAACGCGACCGGCGTGACGTGCACGGCGGTGATCCGGTGCTGCGTGGTGGTCGGCGGGGTGGTGCTCGTGGAGGAGGTCACAGTCATCAGTGTGCCATGCGTCTACATGGGTGGACAAGAGTTGCGTATGAGGATGTCGTCAGCTCCAGGCGATGCTGCTGCTCATCGGCCCCACGATCCGGGCGATCTTGTCGCTCACCACTCGCAGCGACGCGATGATCTGGGCTTCGCGCTCCGGGGTCAGCCGGGCCATCGGGATCGAGGCGCTGATCGCGTCGGTGGCCGGCTCGAGGTAGCGCAACGGCACCGCGAAGCAGCGCAGTCCGAGGGTGTTCTCCTCGTTGTCGATGGAGTAGCCGCGCTGGCGGGTGAGCTCGAGGTCGGCCGCCAGCGCCTCGCGGTCGGTCAAGGTCTTGGGGGTGACCGGGGTCAGCACGTCGGGGAGGTGGTCCGCGAGGCTCTCCGGCGGCTGGTCGGCCAGGATCGCCTTGCCCAGCGAGGTGGAGTACGCCGGGAGCCGACGCCCGACCCGGCTGTAGGGCCGGAGGTACTGGCTGGACTCGCGGGTGGCGAGGTAGACCACGTCATCACCGTCGATGCGGCCGAAGTGGAAGGTCTCGTCGGTCTGCTCGCGCAGCTCGTCGAGGAACGGGGCCACGAGCGGCAGGTAGGGGTCGGTATCGAGGTAGCTGGTCCCGGCGAGCAGGGCGCGGATCCCGATGCCGTACAAGGTGCCGGTCGAGTCGGCACGCACCCAGCCGAGAGTGGCGAGGGTCCGGAGCAGGGCGTGAAGGCTGCTGCGGGGCACGCCGAGCGCCTCGCTCATCTCCCGCAGCCGGACCGGCTTGTTCTGCCGGGCGGCCAGGAACTCGAGGATCTCGACGGTCCGCGCTGCCGACTTCACCTGTCGCACGCCGGACAGGGGGGTAGCGGGCAGCTCGTCTTCGAGCGACGGGGTCATGGACAAGGCTCCGTATCGGATCTGATGGGTGGGAAGCCCACAGCCTAGTCGCCGACGTGGAAGGTCGTCCACATATGCATACATGTGACGGTTGTCTGGCATCCGGCGTCAGCTCACCAGTCGAGCCAGACCGTCGATCACGAGGGCGCTGCCGATCCCCAGCGACAGCCAGACGCGCAGCACGTCGGCATGCTCGGCCAACCAGGACTGGCCACGGGCGAACGTCACGTCGGCCCGGTCCCCCGCCAGGACGACGAGGCCGACTGGTGCTGCCACGAACAGCGTCGAGACGACGACGTAGCCGACGACCAGCGCGACGTCCACCACGTCGCGCAGGCCGGTGCCCGTGGCCGAGGCCATGGCGAGGAACGTGAGCAGGAGCCGCTTGGGACCGCCGATGCCGAGCAACCCCGCCATGGAGAACGTCGCTGCCGGTCCGACGTTGCGTAGACCGGCGAGGACCGCGTTCGCACGACTGCTTCGGGGCTCCGACCTCGGACGCGCGGTTCGCGCCCGGAGGCCGACCACGAGCAGGGCGAGCCCGAAGGCGAGGGTGAGTGCTGCCCTGAAGGTGTCGTGATCGCCGATCCGTTCGACGGTCACCTGGCCGAGCGCCAGCGCGACGCCGCACGCGACCACGGTCCCGGTCACGAATCCGCTCAGGAAGGCGATCGCGTTGGTGCGGGGTCGCTCGCTGCGGATGGCGACGAAGGTCGCCGACATCACGAGGGCGCTGGCGGCGGCCGCGAGGCCGTAGAACAGGACCTCGACCGTGGCGTAGATCATGGACGCCGTCGCCGACGAAAGTCAGCCCGGGGCCGGCGACAGAGCGGGAGCACGAGCACGACGCTTGTCACGAGCAGCGGTTGGACGACCGAGCGTCGGCCGCGAGGTTGAGCGCCACCGCGAAGTGGAATGCCGCGACGAACGCAAGGACCGCAGCCATCCCGCGACCCTACTAGGTGCGCACGCGACGCGGACGCAGCGCGCTTCACTCAGGTGGTGTCGAACCAGCGCCCCAGCGCTGGGACCCGACGCAGCGCCAGCTGGTCGAGCAGCAGCACGACAAGCAGGGAGAGCCCGAAGAGCGGCAGGAAGATCCCGAGGCCGACGAGCAGGGCGAGCAGCAGCGGGGAGCTGCGGATCGGCATCCGGCCTCGGGGCGCGCCCATCCGATCGGCGCCACTGGGTCGTCGGCGCCACCACATCAGGGGACCGGTCACGCACAGCGCGATGATCGAGGCGCACATCAGCGCGGATCCCCAGAACGACCACAGCCCGAGGCTGCGGCCCTCGTGCAGCCCGATGCCCTGGGAGACCACCTTGGCCAGCGCAGGGTAGTCCTGGAAGCCGTACGTCGAGACCACGTCCGCGCCGTACCGGTCGACGTGCACGGTGCGCTCGTCCGTGGGTGCGTCGAAGGCGTAGCCGATGACCGAGTAGACGCCGGTCGCGTCGTCCGCCGGCGGGAGTGCCACGGTCATCGGATGACGCAGGCCCTCCTGGTCGGCGACCGCGATGGCGGTGTCGACGTTGGCGACGCTGCGACCCTCGCCTTCAGCCGGCGGAGTGGAGGACGGGACCTCCGAGTCGCCCATCGCCCACGGCACGTCCTGCTGGTGGCTGTGGGGGAGGGACTCGTCGAGCGTCGATGTCGGGTGGCTGATCGCCCCCGGGTCGGTGCTCCACATCGAGGATCCGCGCTCGGTGGCGAGGGTCTGCACCTTCTCGCCCCAGAAGCCGGTCCAGGGCAGGCCGGTGACCAGCAGGGTCAGCAGCCCGATGCCGGCGACCGCCCCGATCAGGCCGTGGCGCGAGCGCAGCCTCGCCGCCGTGCGTCCGGACCTCAGCGAACGCCGGCGCGCCCTCCGGCCGCGCACGAACAGGTAGTAGCCGGTGATCGCCATGACCACTGCCCAGCACGCGGCCAGCTCGATCAGGTAGTCGCCCCACGAACCGGCCATCAGCTCGCCGTGCAGCCGGATCGCGATGCCGGACAGGGTCGTGTCCGGGTTCAACGAGCCGAGCACCTCGGGTCCGTAGGGGCTCACGTAGACGTCGCGGGCCTCTCCGGCGGCCGTCGTGATCGAGACGACCGTCGGGCTCTCGGCGTCCGCCGGCTCGGTGAACGACACGACGGTCGAGTCCGGGTAGGCCCGGTCGACCACGGCCAGCTGCTGGACGTAGGGCTGGGCGAGCGAGGCGTCGGCCGGCGCCTCGACCCGCATCAGGTCGGAGTGGAGCAGGGGTTCGATCTGGAAGCGGAACAGGTAGATCAGTCCGGTGACGGACAGCAGCAGCAGCACCGGGACGACCAGGAAGCTGGCGAAGAAGTGCCACCGCCACACGGCACGGAACCAGCCGGATCGGGATTTGCTGCGGGCGGGATCGCGTTGGGGCGTGAGTACGTCGGTCATGAGGGTCCTCTCCTCAGGGCTGGGAGCCCGCGTGGTCGCAGGCAGGGCAGGACCACGCGTCCAGCCGGGAGAGGATGGAGACGCGGTCAGGCGGCCAGGAGGGGCGGGCCGCGCCGTGAGTCGGGGCGGACCAGCCACAGCGGCTGGGGACGGACCGTCATCTGGGTGAGTGCGGTCGTCGACCGGCGCGACGGGAGCGGCACGATCGGGGCGAGCAGGGTGGCAGCGACCACGATGGCTCGCCGGGTCAGGGCGATGATCGACCAGAGGCAGCGCTCGCCGTAGGCGAGCCAGAGCCCGACGAGCGCGGCCGCGGCCAGGTGCGCGGCCATCATCGGAGCATGGGCGGACAGGTCTGCGACCAGGTGGCCGACCGGCAGCGTGGGAGCGAGCGCGGAGTCCGCGCCGCCCTCGTAGGCATCCTGGAGCGACCCGACACGTCGACCGTCGACGAGGGGGAGTGGTTCGGGGCCGGTGGTCGGCCTCGACCGGGCGGCATCCTCAACCGTCGGGTCGCCGGCGTGTCCGCCGGTGACCGACATCGCGACGTGGATCAGGGTCTGGCCGCCGACCAGCAGGGTGACCAGGCGCAGCGAGGACGCAGGACGGCTCAGCATCGGGATGCTCAGCAGGATCGAGAGTGCCAGCAGTGCGCCACAGAACAACGGGCCCGGCAGCAGTCCGTCGGCGGTGACGTGTCCGGCGACGCCGAGGAAGAAGGCAAGAGACCCGACGACGATGGCGCGCGCCCACAGCACGGCGCAGTCCATCCGGTCCTCCACGGCACGAATTCTCCCATGCCTGCCGACCGGCCCCCACTCGCCGTACGGCACCCCGTGCTCAGGAGCACGGGGTGCCGTGGTCGGGCGGTCAGCCGCAGTCGACGACTACGACCTCTTCACCACGATCGTGCGTCTGGCGGTCGTCCCACCTGACACGGTCGCAGTCGCGGTCGTGGAGATCCGGTGACGCGGGGCGTTCCTCAGTAGGGACTTCCCGGCGATCGAGACGCTGAGGGGCACCGTCTTCTGGGTGCCACCCGCCGCGGCGTAGCTGGTCGTGGCCACGACGACCCGCCCCTTGACGAGCTTCAGGGTGCCGCGGCACACCTGTGCTCCGGAGCAGCCCACGACCACCTTCACCTTGCCGCCCGCCATCGTGACGGCGCTGGTCCTGATGGCGACGACCGCTCGGCTGACCTCGTAGGAGATCGTCTCGGTGGCCTTGAGCCCGTTGTCCGACCTGGCGGTCACCGTGTAGGTGTGTGCGCCGGGGGTCTTGGTGTCCAGCTTGCCGGAGCCGTTCTGGAGGTTGAAGGACCCGTTCGAGTCGTTGCACGACACCAGCCCGGGCCCCCCGAGACCCTCGGTGCACGTGAACGACGTCGCGACCGTGGCGCCCAGCTTGTAGACGCCACCGGTGGCCGGGGAGGCGATGGAGACGGTGGGCGGGTAGAGGACCGTGTAGGAGATCGTGTCGGTGGTCTGCAGCCCCGTCGAGCCGGTCGCCGTGACGGCGTAGGTGTGGAAGCCACCGGAGGAGGTGTCCAGGTGCCCGGTGCCGCCGGAGACCGTGTTGGTGTCGTTCGAGTCATTGCAGGACACGAGCCCGGCGCCGCCGACGCCCTCGGCGCAGGAGAACTTCGTCGGCACCGACTGACCGATCACGTAGGTCCCGGCCGCCGTCGGCGATGCGATCGTCGCGGAAGGGGGGGCCACAGCCGGATAGGTGATGGTGACCGAGGCCGCACTCGACGTCGGTGCTGCCGCGCTGACGAGGTACGCAGTCGACTTGACGTAGCTCGAGCCGCCACCGCCCGCACCTCCGTAGCCACCGCTGGTGGCGCCTCCGCCGCCGCCGCCGCCGAAGTAGCCACCGCCGCCGCCGCCTGCTCCGCCCGAACCGCTGCCGCCGGTGCCACCGGTGAACGCGACCCCGGCCGTGCCGTTCGTGGCGCCGGCGCCCTGTGCCGCGCCAGCGGTCCCACCTTCGGTCGAGGTTGCGCCTCCACCTGGACCTCCGTTGCCACCAGCGCCGGCCGATCCGGCGTCACCACCGGTCCTGGCGTAGGCGCCGCCGCCACCGCCGCCGGCGACGATCAGGGTGCTGACCGCGGTCGGCGATCCGGTGCCGGTGCTGACCATGGACGCCCCGCCTCCGGCTCCGCCGCCGGTCGCACCGCCGGGTCCGCCGGAGCCGCCGTCCCCGCCGCCGCCGATGCCACCGGCGGTGCCCCCGCCAGCGCAGAACCCGCCGCCGGCACCCGCTCCGGCGACCTGCACCCGGACCTGGAAGCCGCTGGCAACGGGAACAGTCGCGGTGACGGAGGCGCCCCGGCCACCCGGGCCGTTGAAGCAGTTGCCACCAGCAGCGCCGACGGCCGTCACCTGGACGGCAGTCACACCAGCCGGGACGGTGAACAGGAAGACTCCCGGCGTGGTGTACGTCTGAGTCGTGGCAGCTGGAGCAGCGAGAGCCTGAGGCGCAGTGGCCACGGCGACGGCGGCGTGCCCGGCGAGCAGCGACGGGACGATGATGAGCCCCGAGCTGAACCGGGCGAGGCGACGAGGGCGCGAACGAGTACGCGATGAAGTGGGCACGGCCTAGATTCCTTCGGGTTGAGTGCGAGTTCCCATGTGCAAGTCCCGAAACTTCTCGGCTGAGCGAGTGCCCGGACGGCTCCAGTCCTGCGGAGGGTGCCCAGACAGCAATCAGCAACGTAGTGGAGGTTCGCGGCTGTGTCAGCACCACCGGAGGTGAAATCAGGTCCGCGGTTCCGGTCGACGCAGTTGAGGCGAGGCTCACCTTTCTGGAATGATTCCAGAAAATTTGGTTGACTGTGTACTCCCAAGCCTCCACAACGAAGGGATGCTCTACACATGTCCGACCTCCTGCACTCCGAGACCACCACCCACGTGGCCCGGCCTCCGTTCCAGGCCTCCGAGCAGCTCGCCAGCCACCTGCAGCAGCTGTCGGTCGACCTGATCGACCTGCACCTGGTCGGGAAGCAGGCGCACTGGAACGTCGTCGGCCTGAACTTCCGCGACCTGCACCTGCAGCTCGACGAGGTCGTCGACGCCGCCCGCGAGTTCTCCGACCAGGTCGCCGAGCGGATGCGCGCGGTCTACGTGACCCCCGACGGTCGCTCCGCGACCGTCGCCGCGCAGAGCAGCCTGCCGACCTTCCCCGTTGGTGAGGTCAACACCTCGCAGACCGTCGACCTGATCACCGCGTCCCTGTACGCCGTCGCCGGCACCGCGCGACGCATCCACGACGACGTCGACGCCGAGGACCCCACGACGGCCGACCTCCTGCACAGCATCCTCGAGCGCCTCGAGCAGCTCGCCTGGATGATCGACGCGGAGAACCGCGTCGCCAACAGCAGCCTGCCGCGTCCGATCCACCGCTGAGCAGCTAGAAGGACCGCTCCTTCGGGATCGCCAGCGCGAGAGCGGTGGCGACGAACGAGGCCAGTACGCACAGCGCGAAGAGCTCCCGGTAGGCCGAGAGGGCTGGGAGCTCGTAGCCGCCGAGGGTGATGGTGGTGGCGGCCAGCAGGCTGCCGCCGATCGCGCTGGCCAGCGACGTCCCGATGCTGCGCGCCAGGGTGTTGAGCCCGTTGGCGGCGGCCAGCTCCGCGACCGGGGTGTGCTCGTTGATCAGGGTCGGCATCGCGGCGTACCCGATGCCGGTGCCGATCCCGATCACCACGCTGCCGGCCACGACGGCCCAGAGTGACTGGGTCACCACGATCCGCATCAGCCAGCCGAGACCCACGATGAAGGCGCCCAGGGCGAGGGTCTGCGGTGCGCCGCGCAGGCTGATCATCCGGGCCGCGACCGGTGCGAAGAACAGCATCATCAGGCCGCCGGGCAGCATCACCAGCCCGCTGACCAGGATCGACGCGCCGAAGCCGTAGCCGGACTCGACCGGGGCCTGGACGTAGCCGGCCGTCCCGATCATCGAGGCGAAGAGCGCGAAGCCGAAGAGGATCGAGGCGACGTTGGTCAGCACGATCGGCCGCCGGCGCAGCGCGACCAGGTCCACCAGCGGCTGACTGATGCGGGTCTGCGACCAGCCGAAGACCAGCAGCAGCACGACGGCCAGCGCCAGCAGCCCCACCACCTGGGGCGAACCCCAGCCCCAGGTCGCGGTCTGGGCGAGCGGCAGCAGCAGGCAGATCAGACCCGCGCTGAGCAGGGCGGCTCCGACGAGGTCGACGCGACCGCCGCTGCGGCTCGTCGACTCGGGCACGACGACCACGACGGCGACCAGCGCGAGCGCGCCACCTATCGCGGTGATCCAGAACAGCGCGTGGAAGTCGGCGTGCTGGCCGATCAGGCTCGCGATCGGGAGTGCGAGCGCTCCGCCCGCCCCGAGCATCGCGCTGATCACGGCGACCGCGGAGCCGACCCGGTCCCGCGGGAGGGTGGAGCTGAGCAGGCTGATCCCGAGCGGGATGGTGGCCAGCGAGACGCCCTGGATCGCGCGGCCGACGATCAGCAGCGCGATGTCGTCGGTGAAGCAGGTGATCAACGATCCCACGACCAGCGCACCGAGGGCGATCAGCATCATCCGGCGCTTGCCGAACATGTCGCCGAGCCGGCCGAAGAGAGGTACGGCGACCGCGCCGACCAGCAGCGTGGAGGTCAGCAGCCACTCGATGTTGCTGGGCGAGGTGTCCAGCGCCGCCGGCAGGGTGGGCAGCACCGGGATCAGCAGCGACTGGGTCAGGGACACGGTCAGTGCCGCGAAACCGACGACCAGCAGCTCGGTCCTCGCCTTCGTCGCGGTGGTGTGGGCAGCGATCTGGGTGTCGGTCATCGTGCTTCCTCGACTGGAGGGGGCTGGGCGTAGGTGATGGCAGCCACGTGGCTGGCCAGGTCGTCGCGCTGCACGAATCGGCTGAGCAGGCGCACGAAGGTCTCGCGGTCCGTGGTTGACCAGTCCAGGAGGCCGTCGCGGAGCTTGCCGCGACGTTCGACCTCGGCCTCGTCGAGGAGCTCGTCGGCTCGGGGGGACAGACGAACCAGGACGGCTCGACGGTCACGCGGGTCGGCGCCGCGGACCACCAGCCCCCGGCGCTCCAGGTCGTCGAGGTGGCGGGTCACCGTCGTGGAGTCGAGCCGGAGCTGGACGGCGAGGTCCTTGACCCGCAGCGGGCCGAGCCGCTTGAGCTTGAAGAGCGCCTTCACCGGCCCGCGGCCCAGGCCGGGCGAGAGCCTCTCCGCGAACGTGGCCAGGTACATGTCGCCGTGCAGGGTGAGCTCGGTGAACGCCTCGTGCAGCACGTCCTCGAGACGTGGGTGCGACATCGGACCTCCGGAGATAGGTGTAGCGATACACACGAATGTACCCGCTACCATCTCAAAACGAGAACACGTTCCAGTGAGGTGGACATTCATGCAGAACGGCTTCAACCTCTCCACGGTCTTCGACACCGTGGCCCGTGCGGTCCCTGACCAGGAGGTCCTGGTCTGGCGGGACCGGCGCCTGACGTACGGCGTCGCCAACGCCCGGATCGACGGTCTCGCCCACTACCTCGTCGAGCGCGGGCTCGGCTGCCACACCGAGCGCGACCAGCTGGCCGGCCACGAGTCCGGGCAGGACCACCTCGGCCTCTACCTGCGCAACGGCAACGAGTACGTCGAGGGCATGGTCGCCGGCTACCGCGCCCGGGTGGCGCCGTTCAACGTCAACTACCGCTACGTCGAGGAGGAGCTGCTCTACCTGCTCACCGACGCTCGAACCCGGGCGTTGGTCTATCACGCGGAGTTCGCGCCCCGGGTCGCCACGATCCGCGACCGGCTGCCCGACCTGGAGGTGCTGATCCAGGTCGCCGACGAGTCCGACCACCCACTGCTACCTGGAGCGGTCGACTACGAGTCCGTGCTGCACACGCCGGCGCCGAGCGACGGGATGCCGGTCCCGACCGGCGACGACCTGTTCATCCTCTACACCGGCGGCACCACCGGGATGCCCAAGGGCGTGCTCTGGCGCAACGACGACATCTACGTGACCTCGATGGGCGGCACCCCCTTCGGGACCAACGAGCCGTTCGCGTCGTACGACGCCATCGCGCAGGCCGCCCGTGACGCGGGTGGCGGCATGACGGTCCTGATGATCCCGCCGTTCATGCACGGCGCCGCGCAGTGGTCGACGTTCCACATGATCACCGGTGGCGGCAAGATCGTGATCGCCGACAACGTCCAACGCTTCGATCCGGCCGACGCGCTGCGCACCGCGGTGCGCGAGAAGGCAGTCAGCATCCCCGTGGTCGGCGACGCGGTCGCGCTGCCGCTCGTCGAGGAGGTCGAGCGCGGCGACTACGACCTGTCCGGGCTGGCCGCGGTCAACAACGGCAGTGCGCCGCTCACCCCCGGCGTGCGGGACCGGCTCCTCGAGGCGCTCCCGCACATCCTGGTGATGGACGCGGCAGGCGCGTCCGAGACCGGTCTGCAGATGAGCTCGATGTCGCTCAAGGGCATGGAGGCCGACACTGCGACCTTCAGCCCGGTCGCGGCGACCACCGTGGTCGACGACCTCTTCACCCGGGTGCTCGAGCCCGGCGAGGGCGGCGGCTGGCTGGCCCAGCGGGGCCGGGTGCCGCTGGGCTACCTCGGCGACGCGGACAAGACGGCCCGGACCTTCCCGACCATCCAGGGCGAGCGGTTCTCGATCCCTGGAGACCGGGCCACGCTGCTCGACGACGGCCGGATCCAGCTGCTCGGGCGCGACGGGGTGACCATCAACTCCGGCGGCGAGAAGATCTTCGTCGAGGAGGTCGAGCGAGCCCTGGCCGCCCATCCCGCGGTCCGCGACGTGGTCGTCGTCGGGCGCCCCTCCGAGCGCTGGGGGAGCGAGCCGGTGGCAATCGTGCAGCTCGAGACGGGCAGCACGGTCACCGACGACGACCTGCTGGTCGAAGCCGGCCGACACATCGCCGGCTACAAGGTGCCGAAGGCCGTGGTGCGGGTGGCGCAGGTCGAACGATCGCCGTCGGGCAAGGCCGACTACCGCTGGGCCAAGGCGCAGGCCGTCACTCCTGTCGGCTGACGGCGCTCATCGGGTTGCGTCCGAGGGCGAGTCGGTGCTTGTCGACCCTGCTTGCAGGTGCCACATTTGGGTCTACCGGCGACGTCCGCCGGGGCGCACCGAATGGAGACGGCAATGTCCGAGAGCACTCGCGAGCCCACCCCGGCACCCACTGCCAAGACCGACGGCAAGAGCGTGCGCGGCATCGGGATCGTCGTCGCCGTGGTCGGCGTCCTGATGGTGGTCGCCGGCGTCTTCACCTACGCCATGGTCTCCTCGACCCTGGCCGCTGAGAACATCACCGTCGCCGACGACGCCAAGCACTTCGCAGGCGAGGACGTGAAGGGTCCGTTCACGGCGTACTACCAAGCCGACATCATCGCCCACCACGCCGAGGACATGGCTGGAGGCAAGACCTACGCCGAGCTCGAGCAGGACGACCCGATCCGTCCGACGGTGATGGACGCGTCCTTCCTGCGGGCCAGTCTCTTCACCTCGGTGGTCGCCTTCGGGGTGGCGGCCCTGGTCGCGGGCCTGGGTGTGGTGCTGGTCCTGATCGGCTGGGCACTGGTCCGGATCGGCCGGCCGGTGCGCGCCTGACCCACGTCGGCTCCGGTCACCCCCGCCCGTCGAGCTCGACCAGGTCTGCCCAGTCGACCTCGGCGGTCCGGCGCTGGTACTCCGCGACCTTGCCCGGCCAGTTCGTGGTGATCCGCTCGCCGTCGACGTACCAGCTGTCGCAGCGCGCCCAGACGCTGGACGACAGCCGGCCCTGCATCTCGCGGTCGTAGGTCTCCCAGGTCTCCGGCCGTACGTCGTATCGGCCGGCGCCGTCGGCGACCCGGCGGGCCACCTGGGCGATCCAGCCGGCCTGGGCCTCCAGCATCGCGATGATCGAGCTGCCGCCGAGGTTGGTGTTGGGTCCGTAGACGCAGAACAGCTGGGGGAACCCGGGGACGGTGATCCCCAGGTGGGCGCGAGCTCCGCCGGCCCAGGCCTCGCGCAGGTCGGCGCCGTCGACGCCACGCACGTCGATGCCGGCGAGGAAGTCGGTGGCGGCGAAGCCGGTGCCCCAGACGATCACGTCGACCTCGTGCAGGTGTCCGTCGCCGGTGCGCACTCCGGTCGGCTCGATCCGGGTCACCTCGTCGGTGACCACCTCGACGTGGTCGCGGTCGAGTGCGGGGTACCAGTCGTTGGAGAAGAGCAGCCGCTTGCAGCCGAGCGGGTAGTCGGGCACCAGCCGCCGGCGCAGCGCCGGGTCACGGACCTGGCGACGCAGCTGGAGCCGCCACCCGCCACGGAGCGCGGCCATCAGGGGGCGGGTCCACGGTGAGGCACCCTCGAGAGCCCCGTTGAGCTGCTCGGTCAGCGCGAACGTCGCGCGCCGCTCCGCCGCCAGGACGCGGGGCCAGCGCCGGAAGATCCGGTGGTGGAGCGCCGAGTAGGCGCGGTCCGGCTTCGGCACGACGTACGGCGCCGACCGCTGGAAGACCGTCAGCGAGCCGACCCGGTCCACGATGCCGGGCACCAGCTGGATGGCGCTCGCACCGGTGCCCACGACCGCGACCCGCTGGCCGGTGAGGTCGACGTCGTGACGCCACCGGGCGGAGTGGAAGGCCGGGCCGGCGAAGGTCTCGGCGCCGGGGATCGCGGGCACGACCGGCTGCGAGAGCTGTCCGACCGCCGCAACGACCAGGTCCGCCTCGACCGCACCAGCGCTCGTCGACAGCTGCCAGCGGTGGCCGTCGTACGCCATCGCGGTGACCTCGACCCCGGTGCGGACGAAGTCGCGCAGTCCGGTGGTCGCCGAGGTCCGGTCGATGTAGTCCAGGATCTCCGCCTGGCCGCTGTAGCGGCGGCCCCAGCCGGGGTTGACGGCCCAGGACCAGGAGTAGAGCGGGGACGGTACGTCGCATGCCGCGCCCGGGTAGGTGTTGTCCCGCCAGACCCCGCCGACGGTGTCGGCGCGCTCGAGGATGGTGATGTCATCGATCCCCGCCTCCCGCAGCGCGTGGGCGGCCCCGAGCCCACCGAAACCGGCACCGATGACGACAGCTCGTGGACCCATGTGCAAAACCTAGGGCGACCAGGGTCGGGAGCGAGACATCGGCAGTCCCCTGAAGTCCGCGAGTCGCTCGCGACGGAGCTGATGGCGACCGGGAGGCTGTCGGTCGCCGACGTCCCCGCCGTCTGGACGCCCCCGGGTCTTCACCTCACCAACGAACGGTGTTCACCCCGGACTGGTCGCCTCGTGCACGGGTCACCTCGACCCACCATCCAGCTCCGGAAGGACCTCTCGAGCATGCACGTTCGACTCTCCCGATCCCACCGCCAGGTCGCCGTCGGCGCCCTGGCCCTCGCTGCCCTCGCCGCCTCCGCCGGCCTGGCGGCCGCCGTTCAGGCGCCGTCGACCGGCCTCTCCGAGCACGGCGGCGCCGCGCGCAACGCCGGGGACCGCACCAACGACGTCCGCAAGGCGGTCGTCGGTGGCCAGGCCCGCAACGTCATCCTGCTCATCGGTGACGGCATGGGTGACTCCGAGATCACCGTCGCCCGCAACTACGCCAAGGGTGCCGCCGGACGGTTCGCCGGCATCGACGCGCTGCCGCTGACCGGCCAGTACACGACGTACTCGCTCTCCAAGGCCGACGGGAAGCCCGACTACGTGCCCGACTCGGCGGCGACCGGGTCAGCCTGGGCGACCGGCACCAAGACCTACGACAACGCCGTGTCCGTGAACCTGGCCGGCAAGCCGCAGCAGACGCTGCTCGAGCTGGCCAAGGCCAACGGCCTCAAGACCGGTGACGTCACCACCTCCGAGATCCAGGACGCCACCCCCGCGGTCCTGGTCTCGCACATCTCTGCCCGCTCCTGCTACGGCCCGGTGCAGACGACCGCGAACTGCACGGCGGAGGCCCTCGAGAACGGCGGCCCCGGCTCGATCACCGAGCAGCTCCTCAACACCCGCCCCGACGTCACCCTCGGCGGCGGTGCCGGCACCTTCGCCCAGGTCGCGGCGGCCGGCGAGTGGCAGGGCCAGACCCTGACCGCGCAGGCCGAGGACCGGGGCTACCAGCTGGTCTCCGACAAGGCTGGTCTCGACGCGATCGACGCCGCCGACCAGGACGAGCCGCTGCTCGGACTCTTCGCGCCGGGCAACATGCCGGTGCGCTGGGTGGGCCCGGCAGCCACCGCCGGAGGGTCGAAGCTGCCCGCGGTCGCGTGCACCGACAACCCGGCCCGGC
Organism: uncultured Actinomycetota bacterium; assembly: GCA_963706475.1. Classification (GTDB taxonomy): domain Bacteria; phylum Actinomycetota; class Actinomycetes; order Propionibacteriales; family Nocardioidaceae; genus Nocardioides. The sequence continues at coordinate 289,857 of CAVPLV010000001.1, forward strand.
CCGCGACCCAGCCCAAGCTGGCAGAGATGACCACCAAGGCGATCGACCTCCTGGAGAACCCGGACGGCTTCTTCCTGCAGGTCGAGGGCGCGAGCATCGACAAGCAGGACCACGCCGCCGACGCCTGCGGCCAGATCGGTGAGACCGTCGACCTCGACGAGGCCGTCCAGGTCGCGCTGGCGTACGCCAAGAAGCAGGGCAACACGTCGGTCTTCGTCACCGCCGACCACGCGCACACCAGCCAGATCATCGAGGTCGGCAGCGACTCGCCGGGCAAGACGGTGGCGCTGACGACGGCTGACGACGCCCCGATGGCGATCAACTACGCCACGTCGACCGGCAGCTCACAGCAGCACACCGGCAGCCAGCTCCGGGTGGCCGGCTACGGTCCCGGCGCGGCCAACGTGGTCGGGCTGACCGACAACACGGACCTGTACTTCACCATCCGAGGCGCCCTCGGCCTCGTCGACGACCCTGCCGAGGCGAGTGCCCGCGCGAAGGTGAAGGCCACGCCGTCCTCGGTCAAGGTCGGCAAGCGGGTGGTCCTGCTCGCCACGAAGTTCGGCGGCGACCGGTCGGTGATCGTCAAGGTCACCGGACCGGCGAAGCTGACGGCCACCCTCCCGGTGTCCGCCGGCTCGGCGGTGACCACCTTCACCCCGAGGAAGGTCGGCACCTACACGGTCCGGGTGACCGGCCGGCAGTCCGAGGTGGTCGCCGAGGCCACCTTCAAGGTCAAGAAGAAGCGGTAACCCGGCGCGGGACGTCATCCGGATCGAGGCTTCTGGGCCACCTTCCCGATGACGTCCCGCTTCTCGGTGGCGGGCTCAGGTGATGGTCATCCCACCGTCGACGGCGAGTGTCTGGCCGGTGATGTAGCCGGCCGCCTCCGAGGCGAGGAAGACCACAGTTGCGGCGAGCTCGGCCGGGTCGCCCTTGCGGCCGCTGGGGATCCGCGGGCCCTGGGACTCGAGGTAGCCGGGCGGGTACTGGTCGGTCATCTCGGACTCGAAGAAGCCGGGCGCGATCGCGTTGACCCGGATCCCCTTGCGGCCGGTCCACTGCTGGGCGAGGTCGCGGGTCAGCCCGATCAGGCCGGCCTTCGACGCCGCGTACGCCGCCTGGGGGAGCCCGGCCGTGGTGATCCCGAGGACCGACGAGATGTTGATGATGCTCGAACCGGGCTGCATCACCCGGCCGCAGGCCTGGGCCATCCAGTAGCAGCCGTTGAGGTTGACGTCGATCACCCGGCGGAAGTCGTCAGGGGCCTCCCGGGTCGCCGGCATCGCCGTACCGATGCCCGCGTTGTTGACCAGGATGTCGACCCTGCCGAACTCCTCCATCGCGAGCGCGACGAGGTTGGAGCACGACTCGGGGTCCGCGACGTCGGTCGCGACGGCCAGCGCCCGGCGGCCGGCGGTCTCGACGAGACCCGCGGTGTCCTGGAGTCGTTCGGCCCGTCGGGCGCCGAGCGCGAGGTCGGCGCCTGCTTCGGCGAGTCCCTGGGCGAAGGCGACGCCCAGTCCGCTGGAGGCGCCGGTGACGACGGCGACCTTGCCGTCGAGCCGGAACATGTCGGTGACAGTCATGGACCGATCGTAGGGGCGGCGTCAGTCGTGGGCCTGCAGGACCTGCCTGATCTCGGACTTGAGCACCTTGCCGACCTTGGAGCGGGGGAGGTCGTCCCACACCTCGACCTGCTTGGGTGTCTTGACGCTGCCGAGCTGCTGCTTGACCGCGGCGAGCAGGTCCGCCTGGTCGAGGGGTACGCCGGGCCGCAGCTGGACCACGACGGTCAGCCGCTCGCCCCACTTCTCGTCAGGCAGGCCGAGCACCGCGCAGTCCTGGACGGCGGGGTGCTCCATCACGGCCTGCTCGACCTCGGAGGAGTAGACGTTGAAGCCGCCGGTGATCACCATGTCCTTGGCCCGGTCGACGATGAAGAGGTAGTTGTCCTCGGTGAGGTAGCCGATGTCGCCGGTGTGGTGCCAGCCGTGGCGCGACGCCTCGGCCGTTGCCTCGGGATCCTTGTAGTAGCCGGCCATCACCAGCGAGCTCCGCACCACGATCTCGCCGCGTTCGCCGGTGGGAAGCAGGCTGCCGTCCTCGGCCATGATGGAGACCGTCACCAGCGGAGCCGGTCGCCCCGCTGATGACAGCCGTTCGCGGGCCACCGACCCGTCGGGGAGGAGGTGGTCCCCGGGTCCCATGGTGGAGATCATCATCGGTGCCTCGGTCTGGCCGAAGAGCTGCGCCATCACCGGGCCGATCCGGTGCAAGGACTCCTCCAGCCGGGCCGCCGACATCGGTGCGGCGCCGTACCAGAAGCACTGGAGCGACGACAGGTCCGTCGCCTCGAGCTTGTCGTGCGCCAGCACCATGTAGATCAGCGTCGGCGGCAGGAACGTGTGCGTGACGTGGTGCGTCTCGAGCAGGCCGAGGAAGGCGCCCACGTCGGGGGAGCGCATCACCACGACCTCGCCGCCGGTGGCGAGCACCGGGAAGCACAGCACGCCCGCGGCATGGGTCAGCGGCGCGAGCGCGAGGTAGACGGGTCGCCCGTGGAACGGGTAGCTCATCAGGGTGATCGCCGACATCGTCTCCAGGTTGCCGTCCGTGAGCATCACCCCCTTGGGGCGCCCGGTCGTGCCGCCCGTGCCCACGATCATGACCAGGTCGTCAGGATGGCCGGATGGGGGGACGTGTGGGGGAACGTCACCGACCTCCCTGACGACCTGGCCAGCCAGGAAGCCGTCCCAGGTGAGCGTGCCCGGCACCGTGGGTGTTGCGGGACCGTCGAGGCAGACCAGGGTGGTCAGCTGCGGGAGGTCCCCGCGGATCGCCGCGACCAGCGGTGCGAACTGCTCCTGGAAGAGCAGGGTCGTGCAGTCGAAGAGCTCGAGCAGCTCGCGGTTCTCCGACGCCTCGTTGCGGGGGTTGACCGGGCACCAGATCGCTCCGGCCCGGCTGATCCCGAAGACGCAGGTGAAGGCGAGCGGGTCGTTGGCGGACAGGATCGCGACCTTGTCGCCGGGCGCGACCCCCTGGGCGACGAGGGCCGCCGAGATGCGCAGGCTGAGCTCGCGCACCTCGGCGTACGTCTGGGTCCGGCCGTCCGTCGTCAGGCAGGGCGCGTCGGGTCCGAGCGACGCGCCCTTGTCGAGGTAGTCGGCCAGCCGCACGGGGGCCTCAGCTCTCCACGGTCAACACCGGGTCGGAGACCAGGCCGAAGGCCCGGAGCACGCCGAGCAGCTCGCGGTGCCCGAACGCCTGGCAGCCGGACACGAAGCCGACCCGCCTCGGGGGCTGCTGGAGCAGGGAGTACGCAGCGTAGGCCTGCAGCAGCCCGGTCTGCTTGTAGTTCTGGTTGCCGTGGATGACGCAGTGCGCGCGACCCAGCGGCCCGGACGCGTGCACCGAGTCGAGGGACTTGTTGAGGCGGGGGTTCTCGCGCGGCGGCATGGTGCTCATGACCTGGGCCGCGGTCGCGGCCAGGGCGTCGTACTTCTCGTCGGCCTCCATGTCTGCGGTGGCGGCGATGGCCGCAGCCACGATCTGCGGGACGCCCATCATCAGCGCCCGGTCGAAGACGCCCCCGAGCGCCTTGACGTTGGCGACCCGCGGGTCCTTGCGGTACCAGACGGGATGGGAGGTGCCTCCCCACGGCAGCGCGAGGCCGAGCTCGTGCTGCCCGGGGATCACCAGCTGGGTGTGTCCGATCTCGGGGTCCCATGCGACGTAGCTGCCCTGCTCCAGGTAGTGCGCGTCGGACAGAGCGGCATTGAAGAGGATCGTCTGGGTGGAGGCGATCGTGGGGCTGCCGCCCCAGAAGACCGCGATGTCCAGGGTGTCCAGACCGGGCTTCTCCAGGGCGATCTCGGCCGCGATCTCGCCGGTGGTGTACATCTGCGCGATGCCGGGTGACAGCAGCAGCCCGGCTGCGGCGAAGTCCGCGCCGTACTGCTCGTCGCAGGTGATCAGCCAGTCCTGCTCGCCGGTGGTGTCGGTGTAGTGGGCGCCGGAGGCCAGGCACGCCTCGACCACCTCGGGACCCCACTTGGCGAACGGCCCGACCGTGTTGAGCACCACCGAGGCGCCCGAGAAGAGCTCGGTCAGCGCCGCGACGTCGTGGCCCACCTCGACGATCTCGTAGTCGGCGGTCTCGATGCCGGGGACGTGGGACTCCATCGAGCTCTTGAGCTTGCCGCCGTCGCGGCCGGCGGCGACGAAGGGCACGGCGTACTCACGGAGGTACTCGCAGATCAGCCGGCCGGTGTAGCCGGAGGCGCCGTAGACGACGACGGGCTTGTCGGTGGTGGTCATGTCACATCCCCATTCCGCCGTCGACGGGCAGGCCGGCCCCGTTGACGAAGCGTGCTGCGTCGGAGGCCAGGAAGACCACCGCGTCGGCCATGTCCTCGACCGCACCGAGGCGGCCCGACGGTGTCAGCTCGATCACGGCTCCCACCGCTTCCTCGGCGGAGCCGAAGAGGCCGATCTCGGCGACGTCGTTGGCGAGCCCGGCGCCCATCGCCGTCGGGACCAGCCCCGGGTAGATGCAGTTCACGCGGACGCCGTACCCCAGCTTTCCGGACTCCATGGCCGCCACCCGGGTGAGCCGGTCGACACCGGACTTGGTGGCTGAGTAGACCGAGATGCCGGGGAACGCGATGGTCGCGGCCACCGAGGCGACGTTGATGACAGCGCCGCCCTCGCCTGCCGCACCTCCGGGTCGCATGGTCCGGAAGGCGTGCTTGAGGCCGAGCGCGGTGCCGAGCAGGTTGACCTCGAGCTGCTTGCGGACCTGGCCCGGGTCCAGGTCGACGATCAGGCTGGTGATCTCGATGCCGGCGTTGTTGACGACGATGTCGAGTCCGCCGAGCTGCTGGACGGCGTCGGCCACCGCAGCGGCCCAGCTCGCGTCGTCGGTCACGTCGAGGTGCACGAACCCGTGCCCCTCGCCTCCGGAGCTGCCCAGCGACTCGGCGACCTTGGGGCCGAGGTCGTCCTGCAGGTCGGCGACCACGACGTGGGCACCGGCGGCGGCAAGCGCGTGAGCCATGCCCTCGCCGAGGCCCTGCGCACCTCCTGTCACCAGTGCCTTGCGTCCGGTCAGGTCGAAGACGGTCATCGATCACTCCTGGGGTTCACAGGCCGGGTCGGATGTGGCGGTCATCACAAACCTACGAGGATCTTGACGACTGTCAAGATTTCTCTGGTCAATTGTCAAGAAAAATCAGACACCCTAGACTGCCGAGGCCATGACCATCACCAGGACCCGGGCCGCCGACAAGTACGACGCGCGCCGTAACCAGCTCGCGGAGTCGGCGCTCACGACGCTCGGCGAGCTCGGCTACGCCCGGGCCAGCCTGCGGGAGATCGCCAACAACTCCGAGTTCAGCCACGGGGTCGTGCACTACTACTTCCGCGACAAGTTCGAGCTGATCATCTACTGCGTCCGCTACTACAAGGCGCGCTGCGTGACCCGCTACGACGCGGTCGTCTCCGGCTCGACGACCCCCGATGGCCTGCTCGATGCCTTCGCCGCCAAGCTCGTCGAGACCCTCCGCGACGAGGCGCCGATGCACCGGCTCTGGTACGACCTGCGCGCCCAGAGCATGTTCGAGGAGTCGTTGCGCGAGACAGTCATGATGATCGACCGCACCCTGCAGGACATGATCTGGCGAGTGATCTGCCGCTATTCCGAGCTGGCCGGCCGACCGGTCGTCACCACCCCCGACCTCGCCTACGGCGTCCTCGACGGGGTCTTCCAGCAGGCCCTGCTGGCGCTGGTCGCGGGCGACGACTCCGCGCTCGACCGGATCTCCGGTCAGGTCCACGCCCTGATGCCGCTGCTCCTCGGGCCGGAGGAGTAGGATGTGCCCCATGAGTTCGCAGACCCTGCTTCTTCGCCAGCCGCGCTGATTCCCGACCCATCCGGGAGATCGCGCGGCCACCCCTCCACGTGAGGGGTTTTTTCATGCCAGGACGCAGGCACCGACCCATCCACACGTTGGCGGAACAGAGGGCAGCACCATGACGCAGGAGCGAGACACCACCGGAGAGGCCGCGACGTACGACGTCCGCGCGGTCCAGGACAAGTGGCTGCCGGTCTGGGACCGGCTGGAGCCCTTCCGAGCCGACGACGACTCACCGCGTGAGAAGAAGTACGCGCTGACCATGTTCCCCTACCCGAGCGGCGACCTGCACATGGGTCACGCCGAGGTGACCGCGCTGCACGACGTGATCGCGCGCTACTGGTGGCTGCGCGGCTTCGAGGTCCTGAACCCGATGGGCTGGGACTCCTTCGGCCTGCCCGCCGAGAACGCCGCGATCCGGGGCGGCGAGCACCCGGCGACGTACACCTATGCCAACATCGAGACGCAGTACGAGTCGTTCAAGCGCTACGGCATCTCCTTCGACTGGTCGCGCCGGCTGCACACCTCCGACCCCGAGTACTACCGCTGGACGCAGTGGCTGTTCCTGAAGTTCCGCGAGCGGGGTCTGGCCTACCGCAAGAACAGCCCGGTCAACTGGTGCCCCAACGACCAGACGGTGCTGGCCAACGAGCAGGTCGTCGACGGCAGGTGCGAGCGCTGCGGCGCCGACGTCACCAAGCGTGAGCTGACGCAGTGGTACTTCAAGATCACCGAGTACGCCCAGGAGCTGCTGGACTGCCTGGACGACCTGGCGCCCACCTGGCCGGCGCGGGTCGTGACGGCTCAGCGCAACTGGATCGGTCGCTCCGAGGGAGCGCACGTCGACTTCGTGGTCGCGGGTCGCGACGAGCCGATCACGGTCTACACGACGCGTCCGGACACGATCTTCGGCACCACCTTCATGGTCGTCGCGGTGGACTCCCCGCTGGCCGCCGAGCTGGTCACCGACGAGCAGCGTCCGGCCTTCGAGGTCTACCGGGAGGAGATCCGCAAGGAGACCGAGATCGAGCGGCTGTCCAGCGACCGGCCGAAGACCGGTGTGGACCTGGGGGTCACCGCGACCAATCCGGTCACCGGAGCCCAGATCCCGGTGTGGGCGACCGACTACGTGCTGGCCGACTACGGCACCGGCGCGGTCATGGGCGTGCCGGGCGGCGACCAGCGCGACTGGGAGTTCGCCACCGTGATGGGTCTGGAGATCCTGCGCACGACCCAGCCACCCGCCGACTTCGAGGGCGAGGCCTACTCCGGTGAGGGGGTCGCGATCAACTCTCCGGCCGCCGGCGTCGACGCCGCGCTGGACATCAACGGGCTGACGGTCGCCGAGGCGAAGCGCGTCACCATCGAGTTCCTGGAGCAGCAGCAGGTCGGCACGGGCACGGTCAACTTCCGGCTGCGCGACTGGCTGCTGAGCCGGCAGCGCTACTGGGGTGTGCCGATCCCGATCATCCACTGCGAGAAGGACGGCGAGGTCGCGGTTCCCTACGACCAGCTGCCCCTGGAGCTGCCGGAGCTGCGCGGCGCCGACCTGAAGCCGAAGGGCGTCTCGCCGCTGGCCGCGGCCGAGGACTGGGTCAACGTCGCCTGCCCGACCTGCGGCGGGCCCGCGAAGCGGGACAGCGACACGATGGACACCTTCGTCGACTCGTCGTGGTACTTCCTGCGCTTCTGCTCGCCGGGCTACACCGAGGGCCCGTACGACGTCGACAAGGCCAACGCCTGGATGGCGGCCGACATCTACGTCGGCGGTGTCGAGCACGCGGTGCTGCACCTGCTCTACGCACGGTTCTTCACCAAGGTGCTGCGCGACATGGGGATGCTGGAGGTCGGCGAGCCGTTCTCGGCCCAGCTCAACCAGGGTTTCGTGATCAACCAGGGCAAGAAGATGAGCAAGTCGCTGGGCAACGGCGTCAACCTGGGCGACCAGCTCGCGGAGTTCGGCGTGGACGCCGTACGCCTGACCCTGGTCTTCGCCGGCCCGCCCGAGGACGACATCGACTGGGCCGACATGTCGCCGGTCGGCTCGCTGCGCTTCCTGCAGCGCGCCTGGCGACTGTCGGGCGACGTCACGTCGGCCGTCGGCGTCTCGCCCGAGGGCGGCGACGTCGCCTTGCGCCGGGTGACCGCGCGCACCGTGCACGACGCGGCCGAGCTGGTCGAGGCCTACCGGTTCAACGTCGTGGTCGCTCGCGTCATGGAGCTGGTGAACGCGACCCGCAAGGCCATCGACTCCGGGTGCGGACCTGAGGACCCGGCTGTGCGCGAGGCCACCGAGGCGGTCGCGATCTTGCTGTCGCTGGTGGCTCCGTACACCGCGGAGGAGATGTGGGAGCGGCTGGGTCACGAGCCGACCGTGGCCCGCGCCGGCTGGCCCGAGGTCGACCCCGCCCTGCTGATCGAGGAGTCGGTGGTGGCGGTGGTCCAGATCCAGGGCAAGGTCAGGGCGCGCCTGGACGTGGCCCCCGACATCTCCGACGCCGACCTGGAGCAGCTCGCGCTGGCGCATGCCGATGTGGTGCGGGCGATCGACGGACGCCCGATCCGCAAGGTGATCGCCCGCGCGCCGAAGCTCGTCAACGTCGTGGTCTGACGCCACCCTGGCGGCTCCGCCCGGTAGCCTTCCGCCATGCCGGTCGTCGTCGTCACCGATTCGACCGCCACCCTCCCGGCAGCGGTGGCGGCAGCGCACGGGATCATCGTCGTCCCTCTCCAGGTCGTGATCGGCTCCCGCGTCTACGACGAGGGTGCCGAGGGTGCGACCCCGGAGATGGTCGCGGCGGCCCTCAAGGAGTGGCGTCCGGTGAGCACGTCGCGCCCCGGCCCGGCGGCACTGCTGGAGACCTACGAGCAGGCGGCGCGCGACGGAGCGACGGCGATCGTGTCGGTGCACCTGTCGGGCGACATGAGCGGGACCTTCGAGTCGGCCCAGCTGGCCGCCCGGGACGCGTCCATCCCGGTGCTCCCCGTCGACACCAGGCAGGTCGGCGTCGCGACCGGCTTCGCCGCGATCGCCGCCGCCGAGGTGGTGGCGTCCGGAGGATCAGTTGAGGAGGCCGCCTCGGCCGCCCGCGCCCGGGCGGCGGCCGCGTCGTCGCTCTTCTACGTCGACACCCTGGAGTACCTCCGTCGAGGTGGCCGGATCGGTCCGGCGGCCGCCCTGCTGGGCGGCGCGCTCTCGGTGAAGCCGCTGCTCCAGATCGAGGACGGCAAGGTCGCCTCCCTCGAGAAGGTGCGTACGTCGGCGCGCGCACTCGCCCGGCTCGAGGAGCTGGCCGTCCAGGCAGCGGGGGAGGCCGAGGTCGACGTCTGCGTCGCGCACCTGGCGAACCCGGAGCGCGCCGGCCACCTCACCGCCAGCCTCGCCGCTCGGCTCGAGGAGAACCTCGGCGGCCGAGAGGTGTGGTGCGGGGAGCTCGGTGCCGTCCTCGGCGCGCACGTCGGGCCCGGCATGATCGCGGTCTGCGTCTCACCTCGCGTCTGAGCCGCTGGTCGTCCCCAGCAGGTCCGGTGTCCGGGTTATCCACAGGCGGCGCCCACGGGGCTGCGTGAGTCCGGTCGTCTTCCTACCGTCGAGGCATGTCGTCCCGTCGCCCCAGCCCCGAGCACCAGGAAGCCGTGTCCCGCCGGCTCGCGCTGCTCAGCGCCGAGCTCGCAGCCACCCGGGACGGCCCTGCCGGACCAGGTGACCCGGACCTGTCCTGGACCGACGGCCACACCCGGATCAGGCCGGCCCGCGATCCGGCGACGCGCCCGCCCGAGGCCCCGCGTCTGGACCCGCGTCTGGACCCGCCCATGGTGCCGACTCCGGGCCGGCACGCGTCCCGACGAGCCGGCAAGGCCCTGGCCGCGACGGTCCCGGCCACCCTGCGCGGGCGAGTCGCTGTCGGGCCGGCTCAGCTGAGTGTCGTCGCCCTGCTGGTGGCGGCGGCCCTGGCACTGACGTGCTGGTGGGTGATCCATGACGACTCGGCGCCGGTGCCGGCGCCGGGCCTCCAGGCTCCAGCGACCCCGTTGGTGTCCGTCCCACCCGGGGACGCTTCCCCCGTGGCATCCGAGCCGACCAGCCCCGACGCCACCGGTGCCCGGGCCGGGACGGTCACGGTCGACGTCGAGGGCAAGGTGCGTCGGCCCGGGATAGCGGTGCTGGACACCGGCGCCCGGGTGGTCGACGCGCTCGACGCCGCCGGCGGCGCCCGACGCGGTGCCGACCTCTCCGGGCTCAACCTGGCCAGGGTGCTCGTCGACGGTGAGCAGATCGTCGTCGGCCAGCCGGCACCGGCCGGGGTGGCGGCGTCCGCGGTCCCGAGCCCTGGCGCCGCGGCGGCAGTGCTGGTCAACCTCAACACCGCCACCCTGGCCGAGCTCGAGACCCTGCCCGAGGTCGGGCCGGTGACCGCGACGTCGATCGTGTCGTGGCGCGACGAGCACGGTGGCTTCACCGCGGTCGAGGAGCTGCTGGAGGTCGACGGCATCGGCGACGCGACGTTGGCCAAGCTCGCTCCCTACGTGACGCTCTGAGATGCCAGCGCTCGACGAGCCCAACGATCGACCGGACCTGCGGGTCGTCCTGCTCGGGGCGATCGCGTGGGTCGCGGCCCTGGTCGGACGGTGGGCGGGGGGATGGTCGGTCCTGGCCGTCGCGGTGGTCGCGCCGGTGCTGATCGTCCTCGCGCACCGCTGCGGCCCCCGGGTCACCAGGACCGTCGCGGCGACTGCCCTGGTCGCGCTGGCGGTGGCCTCGGTCGCGACCCTGCGTCACGACCAGGTGTCCGGGAGCCCGGTGGCCCGGCTGGCCGACGACCGTGCGGTCGTGGAGGTCGTCGGCACGGTCACGTCGGACCCCCGGCTCACCCAGGGGCAGTACGGCGAGCTGGTCCTGGTGCGGCTCGACGTGCGGGAGGTGACCGGTCGCGGCACCACCTACACGCTCGGAGCGCCGGTGCTGGTGATGGCCGACGGCGACTGGCACGAGGTCGCCCTCGGGAGCACGGTCCGGACCGGAGGTCGGCTGTCGGAGGCTGACGGTGCCGACCTGGCCGCCATCCTCGGGGCCAGAGGGCCGCCCGAGGTGATCGCCGGTCCGGATCTGTGGTGGCGCGGGGCCGGGGCCGTGCGGACCTCGATCCGGGACGCGGTCGCCCACCGACCCGACGACCAGCGAGCCCTGGTCCCGGCCCTGGTCGACGGCGACGACACCGGACTCGACCCGGCGCTGGCCGAGGACTTCCGGACCACCGGGCTCACCCACCTGCTCGCGGTCTCGGGCACCAACCTGACCCTGGTGGTCGGCTTCCTGCTGGTGCTCGCCCGCTGGGCGGGGGTCCGAGGTCGCTGGCTCACCGGCATCGGCGCTGCCGGCATCCTCGGGTTCGTGCTGCTGGCCCGCACCGAGCCCAGCGTGGTGCGGGCTGCGGCCATGGGGTCGGTCGCCCTGCTCGCCATGGGCAGCAACGGTCGACAGCGCGGCACCCGGGCCCTGGGCGTCGCCGTGCTCGCCCTGCTGCTCGTCCAACCCGAGCTCGCTGCATCCGTCGGCTTCGTGCTCTCCGTGCTGGCCACGGCGGGCATCCTGCTGCTGGCTCCCGGTTGGCGCGACGCCCTGGCCCGGTGGCTCCCGCGGTGGGTGGCCGAGGCGATCGCCGTCCCGGCTGCGGCTCAGCTGGCCTGCACGCCGGTGGTGGCGGCCATCTCGGGCCAGGTCAGCCTGGTGGCGGTGGCGGCCAACCTGCTGGTGGCGCCGGTCGTCGGCCCGGCGACGGTGCTCGGGCTCGGTGGCGGGCTGCTGTGCCTGGTCTCGGACCCGGCCGGACGCCTGCTCGGCACGCTCGCCGGGTGGTGCGTCGCCTGGATCGTCGCGGTCGCGACCCGGGCCGCTGCGCTCCCCGCCGCGGCACTCGACTGGGGCACCGGGGTCCTGGCCCTGAGCGTGCTGACCCTCCTCGTGGTGATCATCGCGCTGGCGGGGCCGGCGCTGCTCCGTCGGCCGTCCACCGGGGTGGCGGGGTGCCTGGTGCTGGTGGCGGCGGTGCTGGTCCGGCCGCCGACCCTCGGCTGGCCTCCGGACGGCTGGGTGGTCGCTGCGTGCGACGTCGGTCAGGGCGACGCCCTCGTCCTGGCGGCCGGCCCGCGATCCGGCGTGGTGATCGACGCCGGTCCCGACCCGGCCGCGGTCGATGCCTGCCTGGACCGCCTGCAGGTGGAGTCGGTGCCGCTGGTGCTGCTCACCCACTTCCACGCCGACCACATCGACGGACTGCCGGGAGTGCTCGACGGCCGCCGGGTCGGTGCGCTCGAGACGACCCGGCTGCTGGACCCGCCTGCCGGGGTCGCACAGGTGGAGGACGTGGCCCGAGCCGCCGGTCTGACGCCGACCCCGGCGGCGTACGCCCAGACCCGCCGGATCGGTGAGGTGACCCTCCAGGTGCTCTGGCCACCCGCCGACACGGCGACCCTCGGACCCGGCGACGGCAGCACCGCCAACGAGGCCAGCGTGGTGCTGCTCGCCGAGGTGCGTGGTGTCCGGATCCTGCTGACCGGGGACATCGAGCCGGAGGGGCAGCGAGTGCTCGCCCGGGAGCTGCCGGGACTCGCGGTGGACGTGCTCAAGATGCCCCACCACGGCAGTCGCTACCAGGACGAGGACTGGCTGGTCTCGCTCGACGCCCGGGTGGCGCTGGTGTCGGTGGGCGCGGACAACGACTACGGCCATCCCGCACCCACGGCCCTGGCGCCGCTCGACGCAGCAGGGACCGAGGTGCTGCGCACCGACCTCGACGGCGACCTGCTGGTGGTCGAGCGATCCGGTGAGCTGGTCACCGAGACCCGCTGAGGGTCACGTCTGCCATGTCGGTGCGCTGTGGCAGGCTGAGCGCACCATGGCCGCCCCCTCGCAACCGCGCTCCGCAGACGTCCTCGGCCGGGTCACCCTGGTGACCGGCAAGGAGGAGTTCCTCAACGAGCGCACCGTCTCAGCGGTGCGGGCCGCGGTCCGCGGCTACGACGCCGACGCCGAGCTGTCCGAGACCGGGGCCGCCGAGCTGAGCCTGGCCACGCTGGGCGAGCTGTCGGCCCCGTCGTTGTTCTCCAGCATCCGCTGCGTGGTGGTCCGTGGCCTGGAGCACCTCCCCGAGGAGTCGGTGGCCGGCATGCTCGGCTACGCGGAGGCCCCCGCCGAGGAGGTGGCGCTGGTCCTGGTCCACGGCGGTGGCCCCAAGGGGAGCGGAACCCTCAACAAGCTGCGCAAGATGAGCACCGTCACCGAGGTGAAGTCCGGCGAGCTGCGCGCCTCGGAGTTCCCGTCGTTCGTCGCCTCCGAGGTCCGGCTGCACGGCGCCGCTATCGACCCGGAGGCCGCCGACTTCCTGGTCCAGGCCGTCGGGCAGGACCTGCGGTCCCTCTCGGCGGCGGCCGACCAGCTGACCAGTGACTTCCCGGGTGAGTCGTTGAGTGTCGAGAAGGTCAAGCAGTACTTCGGAGGGCGCGCCGAGGCCAAGTCGTTCGCGGTCGCCGACGCCGCCTTCTGGGGTCGGCGCACCGTCGCCCTCGAGGAGCTGCGGTGGGCCCTCGACGGGGGCACCGCTCCGGTGCTGGTCACGTCCGCGTTCGCGGGCGGAGCCAGGGGAGTGGCTCGCTACCGGTCCGCCCCGCGAGGCATGCGCGAGGCCGACCTGGCCCGCGAGGTCGGCGTACCCCCGTGGAAGCTGCGCACCATCCGCGATCAGTCCCGTGGCTGGTCCGACGGCGGCATCGCCCGGGCGATCCGGGCGGTCGCCCAGGCCGACGCCGACATCAAGGGTGCGGCCAGCGACGCGTCCTACACCCTCGAGCGGCTGGTCCTGACCGTCACCGGGCTGCACGACCAGCGCTGAGCCCGGACCCGGAACGCACAAAAGGCGTCGACCCCGAGGGGACGACGCCTGCGTGCAGGAGGCCTCAGAGAGAGGCGGCCTTCTTGGCGATCGCGGACTTGCGGTTCGCGGCCTGGTTCTTGTGGATGACGCCCTTGGAGGCGGCCTTGTCGAGCTTGCGGGCGGCGTCCTGGCCAGCCGCGACTGCGACGTCCTTGTCACCGGCCTCGGCGGCCTCGCGGAACTTGCGGACGGCAGACTTGAGTCCGGTCTTCACGGCCTTGTTGCGCTCGTGAGCCTTCTCGTTCTGCTTGTTCCGCTTGATCTGGGACTTGATGTTCGCCACTGCAGCGCCTTCGTCTAGGTTGTGCCGGTCAAGTTGAGTCTGGGGTCAAATGAAGTCTTCGTCGGTCGGCGTGCATACAGCCGGACACGCGACGGACAAGATTAGCAGCGGCCTGCTCGACCGCCCAAATCGGTCCAGCCGCGCCGCTCGCACAGCCAGGCCCAGCAGACGGTGCCCTGCCAGCGTTGCGCATCCCGGACGTACGGCGACGTCGGGGGCACGGGTTGTCCTGCCGACCGCAGGAAGTAGCCCGTGACCAGGGCGAGCACGATGTCGATCGACTCGGCAGGCAGGTCCCGGGTCAGCGGGGACGCGGCCAGGACCGCCTCGACGTCGAGTCCGTCGCCGCGCGGCCCGATCAGCAGGAACAGGGTGTCCAGCCAGGCGGCGCCGACCACCGGCCAGTTCCAGTCGCACAGCAGGGCCCGGCCGTCGGGGGTGAGCAGCAGGTTGTCGTCGCGGATGTCGGTGTGGACCAGGGTCGAGCCGGACATGACGCTTGCGAAGCGGGCCGCGAGCCCGGCGGCCTCGTCGGCCCGGTCGAGGAGGTGGGGGAGGTCGGGCGGCGTCCGCCGTACCTCGTCCCAGTACGCCGGCCAGCCGGCGAACTCGCTCGCGACGTCGTCGAAGTCCACCCCCGTAGGCGGCGGGGTGAGGGTGGACGCCATCTCCTCGGTGAGCGTGAGGCACACCTCCAGGTCGGACTGGCTCCAGGGACGGCGAGGTTGGCGCGACTCGACGTGCTCGGTCGCCAGCACCACCCAGTCGTCGGCGTCGTGGAGCCACAGCAGTCGGGGCGCGATCGCGGTCCGGGGGAGCGTCGCCAGCTTGCGGGCCTCCTCGCGGTAGGCCGTGGCGAACATCCGCTGTGCCTTGAGCGAGGCCGCCTTCACGAAGTGCCGGGAGCCGTCCTCGCACCTCAGCACGGAGGCGAAGCCAGGCGTGAAGCCGGCGCCTTGCGACGTGGCCTCGACGACGGGTGAGCCGCACCGCTTCTCGATCAGGCGCCGGACGTGCGGGGGGAGGTGCGCCCATTCGAGACGCCGGGCGGTGCGACCGTGCGGGATGGTCGAGGGCCAGCTGGTCGTGGGACGGGGATCGCTCACCTGCCCATCTTCGACCACCGGCGTTCATCACCCGCCGACTGGGTACGACCCGCCATGACGACCGTTGCTGAGCTCCTGATCGAGTCGCTGGCCGAGCACGGCGTGACCGAGGTGTGGGGAGTCGTGGGCGACGCCCTCAACCCGGTCACCGACGCGATCCGTCGCGAGGACCGGATCGACTGGATCGGAGTCCGGCACGAGGAGACCGCGGCCTTCGCAGCCGGAGCCCAGGCCCAGCTCACGGGCCGTCTCGGCGTCTGCATGGGCACCGTCGGACCGGGAGCGATCCACCTGCTCAACGGCCTGTACGACGCCAAGAAGTCGCACGCCCCGGTGCTGGCGATCTGTGGCCAGGTGCCGCGGGGCGAGATCGGCAGCGACTACTTCCAGGAGGTCGACAACGACGTCCTCTTCGCCGACGTCTCCGTGTTCTGCGCCACGGTGACCGACGTCGGCCAGCTGCCGATGCTGATCGAGCAGGCCGGCAACGCCGCGTTGCAGCAGGGTGGTGTCGCGGTCCTCACCCTCCCCGGCGACGTCGGCGACCTGGACCTGCCGAAGCACACGGCGCTGCCCCGCTTCCTCGCCGACCTCCCACCCGCCCCGCCGAGCCCGACGGCGGTGAGCGAGGCCGCGAGCGCCATCAACGACGCCGGCACCGTCACCCTGCTGGTCGGTCGGGGTGCCCGGTCCGCTCGCCAGGAGGTGCTCGCCCTCGCCGAGAGGCTCTCGGCGCCGATGGTGCTGACGCTCAAGGCCAAGGAGGGTCTCGAGACCGACAACCCCTACGAGGTCGGCCAGTCGGGCCTGCTCGGCAACAGGGCGAGTGCGGTCGCGTTCGAGGGCTGCGACCTGCTGCTGATGATCGGCACCGACTTCCCCTACACCGAGTTCTACCCCACGGGGAAGGTCGTCGTGCAGATCGACGCCGACGGCTCCCACATCGGTCGGCGCACGCCGGTCGACCACGGGGTCGTCGGCGACGCCGGGCTCGCGCTGAAGGCGCTGCTGCCGCTGCTGGAGGACAAGCCGGACACGGGGCTGCTGGAGAAGGCACGCTCGTCGTACGCCGCGTGGGGCCAGCGCCAGCACCACCTCGCGGACCCCGGCTACGAGAGCAAGGCACGGGGGATCCTGCGACGCAAGGTCGACAACCCCGACGCCCGGATCCGGCCCGAGCTGCTCGCCGCGGCCGTGGACCGACACGCTGCGACCGACGCGGTCTTCACCACGGACACCGGCATGGCGACCACCTGGCTGGCCCGCTTCGTCAAGATGGGCACCGGGCGACAGCTGCTGGGCTCCTTCAACCTCGGCTCGATGGCCAACGCGATGCCGCAGGCGCTCGGCGCGCAGGCGCTCGACCGGGACCGCCAGGTCGTCGCGTTCTGCGGCGACGGCGGGCTGACCATGCTCCTCGGTGACCTGATCACCGCGGTCACCCATGACCTGCCGGTCACGCTCGTGGTCTTCGACAACGGCCGGCTCGGCATGGTCAAGCTCGAGATGGAGCAGTCCGGGCTGCCGGAGTACGGGACCGTCCTGCACAACCCCGACCTGGCGGCGGTCGCCGAGGCGATGGGGCTCAAGGGGATCCGGGTCACCGACCCGCACGCGGTCGACGGCGCGGTCCGGGAGGCGCTGGCCCATCCCGGGCCGGTGCTGATCGACGTGCTCACCAACCCCGACGAGATCGCCGTACCTCCCAAGCCGACGGTGCAGCAGGGCTGGGGATTCGCGATCGCCAAGACCCGGGAGTTCGTCGACTCGCCGGAGTGAGCGGCCTGTGCAGGCGACGACCCGGCCGCCCCGCCGCCCGGCGGTGGCGGCGAGTCCTGCCGGGGCGGTCAGCCGTGGGAGGATGGAGGCGTCCCCCGAACGGCCTCACGAGAGACATCTGTGTCCACGAAGAACGCGCCCCTGCCCGGCCAGACCGATCCCGCGATCATCAGGAACTTCTGCATCATCGCGCACATCGACCACGGCAAGTCCACCCTCGCCGACCGGATGCTCCAGCTGACCGGCGTGGTGGACGCGCGCGCCGCGCGGGCGCAGTACCTCGACCGGATGGACATCGAGCGTGAGCGCGGGATCACCATCAAGAGCCAGGCAGTGCGGATGCCGTGGACGGTCCCCACGGACAACGACGAGGGCACCGACCCGGGCACCTACGTGCTGAACATGATCGACACGCCCGGCCACGTCGACTTCACCTACGAGGTGTCGCGCTCCCTCGAGGCGTGCGAGGCCGCCGTGCTGCTCGTCGACGCCGCGCAGGGCATCGAGGCGCAGACCCTGGCCAACCTCTACCTCGCCATGGGCGCCGACCTCCACATCATTCCGGTGCTCAACAAGATCGACCTGCCCGGTGCCAACCCGGAGAAGTACGCCGCCGAGCTCGCGGGCCTGGTCGGCTGCGACCCGGCCGACGTGCTCCGGGTCAGCGCCAAGACCGGCGAGGGCGTCGAGGGCCTGCTCAACGAGATCGTGCTGCAGACCCCGGCCCCGATCGGTGACGCCGACGCTCCTCCGCGCGCGCTGATCTTCGACTCCGTCTACGACACCTACCGCGGCGTGGTCACCTACGTCCGGGTCATCGACGGCAAGCTCAGCCACCGCGACCGGATCAAGATGATGTCGACCGGGGCCGTGCACGAGATGCTCGAGGTCGGCGTGATCAGCCCGGAGCCGGTCAAGGCCGGCGACCTCGGTGTCGGCGAGGTCGGCTACCTGATCACCGGGGTGAAGGACGTCCGCCAGTCCCGCGTCGGCGACACCGTCACCAGCCAGCACCACGGCGCGACCGACGCGCTCGGCGGCTACAAGCACCCCAACCCGATGGTCTACTCCGGGCTCTATCCGATCGACGGCGACGACTACCCGACGCTGCGCGACGCCCTCGAGCGGTTGCAGCTCAACGACGCGGCGCTGACCTTCGAGCCGGAGACCTCCGGGGCGTTGGGCTTCGGCTTCCGGATCGGCTTCCTCGGCCTGCTGCACATGGAGATCACCCGCGACCGTCTCGAGCGCGAGTTCAACCTCGACCTGATCTCGACCGCCCCCAACGTGGTGTACGACGTGGTGATGGAGGACGGCTCCGAGCTGGTCGTCACCAACCCGAGCGAGTACCCCGAGGGCAAGATCTCCGAGGTGCGCGAGCCCGTCGTGCGCGCCACGATCCTGAGCCCCAGCGACTACATCGGCACGATCATGGAGCTCTGCCAGACCAAGCGCGGCACCCTGCAGGGCATGGACTACCTCTCTGAGGACCGCGTCGAGATGCGCTACACGCTCCCGATGGGCGAGATCGTCTTCGACTTCTTCGACCAGCTGAAGTCGCGCACCAAGGGCTACGCCTCGCTCGACTACGAGCGCTCGGGCGAGCAGGCCGCGGAGCTGGTGAAGGTCGACATCCTGCTTCAGGGCGAGCCGGTCGACGCCTTCTCGGCGATCGTGCACAAGGACGCGGCCTACTCCTACGGCGTCATGATGGCCACCAAGCTCAAGGACCTGATCCCGCGCCAGCAGTTCGAGGTGCCGATCCAGGCCACGATCGGTGCCCGCGTGATCGCTCGCGAGAACATCCGCGCGATCCGCAAGGACGTGCTCGCGAAGTGCTATGGCGGAGACATCACCCGCAAGCGCAAGCTGCTGGAGAAGCAGAAGGCCGGCAAGAAGCGGATGAAGAACATCGGGACCGTGGAGGTCCCACCCGAGGCGTTCATCGCTGCGCTGTCGACCACGCAGCCGTCGGAGAAGTCCAAGAAGTAGTGGCGACCGGACCGGTCGCGCTGCCGCAGGGCTTTCAGGCGTACGCCGCGCGCGGGCCGGAGTGGTCGGCGTTCCTTGATCAGCTACCGGGTCTGGTGCGCGACCTGCTGGGTGACTGGGACCTGGCCGTCGACGGTGCGCCCACCCACGGGCACGTCGCCCTCGTCGTCCCCGTGCGCACGATCTCGGGAGGGCCGGCAGTGCTCAAGATCGGCTTCCCGCACGAGGAGGCGGAGCACGAGCACCTCGCCCTCCAGCACTGGCACGGCCGGGGTGCGGTCCAGCTGCTTCGGGCCGACCCGCGCCGCCACGCGCTGCTGCTCGAGCGGCTCCACCGCGAGGACCTCGGTGACCTCTGGGACGTCGAGGCCTGCGAGGTCGTCGGCGGGCTCTACGCCCGGCTGCACGTCCCGGCGCCGCCCCAGCTCCGCTCGCTGGCGACGTACGTCGGCGAGTGGACCCACGAGCTCGCGGCGCTGCCCCGCGACGCGCCGCTGCCACGTCGACTGGTCGAGCAGGCGGTCTCGGTGGGCCGCGACCTGGTCGCCGACCCGGTCCGGGAGACGATGCTCCACACCGACCTGCACTACGCCAACGTGCTGGCCGGGGACCGGGAGCCCTGGCTGACGATCGACCCGAAACCGCTACGAGGCGACCCGCACTACGAGCTCGCACCCATGCTGTGGAACAGGTGGGAAGAGCTCGGCTCCGGTCCGCGGAGCGTGCGCGACGGGATCCGGCTGCGCTTCCACACGCTCGTCGACGTGGCCGGCTTGGACGAGCACCGGGCCCGCGACTGGGTGGTGCTGCGGGTGCTGGTCAACGCCTTGTGGCAGCTCCAGGAGCCGACAGACGGCCACCACCTGACCCGGTGGGTCGCCATCGCGAAGGCCGTCCAGGACTGAGCCCGGGAACGGGCTGCAAGAATCACCAGGTGACTCCCACCGTGATCTCCGTGAACGTCGGCACCCCCCGCGAGGCGGACTGGGCCGGCCTCGGCCGGACCGCCATCGACAAGCGACCGGTCAGCGGCCGCGTCCACGTCGGTCCGACCGGTCTGCGCGGTGACCAGGTCGGCGACGTCAAGCACCACGGGGGGATCGATCAAGCCGTCTATGCCTTCGCCCGCGAGGACCTTGACGCCTGGGCCGCCGAGCTCGGCCACGAGATCCGCGACGGCCAGTTCGGGGAGAACCTCACCACGACCGGGATCGACGTCAACGAGGCCGTCGTCGGGGAGCGCTGGCGGGTCGGGACGGCCGAGCTCGAGGTCGCGAGCGTGCGGATCCCGTGCAACGACTTCAAGAACTGGATGGGTCTCTCCGGCTTCGACAACCGGGCCTGGGTCAAGCGCTTCGCCGCGGGCGGCCGCCCCGGCCCCTACCTGCGGGTGCTGGTCGACGGCGACATCGGTGCCGGCGACCGGATCGACGTGCTGCACCGACCGGGACACGGCATCACGGTGAGCACCATGTTCCGGGCGATGACCACGGAGCCGGCGCTGCTGCCGGAGCTCCTCCGGGTCGACGGACTGGTCGACGAGGCACGTGGACGAGCCGAGAAGTTCGTGGCTGCACGGGCCTGAACCGGCCTCTACTACCCGTGAGTTGGGCAAGTGATCTAGGTTACTCCGCATCCCCCGACCCTCTCGGCCGCCGTGCAGGAGCTGCTCACATGACCGCCCAGGAACCAGTCCTCGATCCCAGCTTCGTCGATCATCTGACCCAGAACTTCGCGGTGCAGTTCCTCGACCGCGTCGCGGCCTCGGCAGGGCATGAAGCGTTCCGCTACCCCCGCGGTGACACCTGGGAGTCGGTGACCTGGCAGCAGGCCGGTGACCTCGTCGAGCGTCTCGCCGCCGGCCTGCTCTCCCTGGGCATCGAGTCCGAGCAGCGGGTCGGCATCGCCGCCGGCACCCGCTACGAGTGGATCCTCGCCGACCTGGCGATCATGTGCGCCGGGGGCGCCACCACGACGGTCTATCCGTCGACGAACAGCGAGGACACGGCGTACATCCTCGGCGACTCCGAGAGCCGGGTGGTCTTCGCGGAGGACGACGAGCAGATCGCCAAGCTCAAGGAGCACAAGGCCGAGCTGCCCCACGTGCTCAAGGTGGTGACCTTCGACGGCACCACCGACGGTGACTGGGTGGTCGGGCTCGACGACCTCGCCGTCCTGGGCGACGCCTACCTCGCCGAGCACCCGGGTGTGGTCGCCGAGACCGCGCACGCGATCCCGGCCGACCAGCTGGCCACCCTCATCTACACCTCGGGCACGACGGGCCGCCCCAAGGGTGTCCGGTTGCTGCACCGGGCCTGGGTCTACGAGGGGACTGCGATCCAGGTGCAGGACATCCTCGACGAGAGCGACCTGCAGTTCCTGTGGCTGCCGATGGCGCACTCGTTCGGCAAGGTGCTGCTCTCGGCGCAGCTCGCCTGCGGCTTCGCCACGGCCATCGACGGCCGGGTCGACAAGATCGTGGAGAACCTCGGCATCGTGAAGCCCACCTTCATGGGCGCGGCGCCGCGCATCTTCGAGAAGGCCCACGGCCGGATCGTCACCATGCAGGCGGCCGAGGGGGGCGCCAAGGAGAAGCTCTTCCTCAAGGCCTTCGAGGTCGGCATCAAGGTCGACACCCTCAAGCGTGAGGGCAAGCCGGTCCCGCTCCTGCTCAAGGTCCAGCACGGCCTCTTCGACAAGCTGGTCTTCAGCAAGGTGCGCGAGCGGTTCGGTGGCCGGGTCCGGTTCTTCATCTCCGGCTCCGCTGCCCTGAACTCCGAGATCGCGCAGTGGTTCCACGCCGCGGGCATCCTCATCCTCGAGGGTTACGGGATGACCGAGAACGCCGCCGGCGCGACCGTCAACCACCCCAGCGACTACAAGATCGGCACCGTCGGTCCCGCGCTCCCGGGCAGCGAGGTCAAGATCGGCGAGGGCGACGAGGTGATGCTCCGTGGCCCGCACATCATGGCCGGCTACCACAACCTCCCCGAGGAGACCGCGAAGACGCTGACCGAGGACGGCTGGCTGCACACCGGCGACAAGGGCAGCCTCGACGCCGAGGGCTTCCTCACCATCACCGGCCGGATCAAGGAGCTCTTCAAGACCTCCGGTGGCAAGTACATCGCCCCGCCCGCGATCGAGTCGAAGTTCAAGGCGCTGTGCCCCTACACCAGCCAGTTCATGGTGTTCGGCAACGAGCGCAACTTCGTGGTCGCGCTGATCACCCTGGACCCCGACGCGATGGCCGGCTGGGCCGAGGAGAACGACATGGCTGGTGCGTCCTACGCCGAGATCGTCTCCTCCGCGCCGGTGCACACGATGATCGGCGAGTACGTCGACGAGCTCAACACCCGGCTGAACCGGTGGGAGACGATCAAGAAGTGGGAGATCCTCGACCACGACCTGACCATCGAGTCCGGCGAGCTCACCCCGTCGATGAAGGTGAAGCGGAACGTCGTCGAGGACAACAACAAGGACCGGATCGCCGCGTTCTACTCCTAGTTCGTTGGTCGAGTAGCCGCCGAGGTCTTCGTTGGTCGAGTAGCCGCCGAGGTCTTCGTTGGTCGAGTAGCCGCCGAGGAACGAGGTGGCGTATCGAGACCACTTGACGGGTCTCGATACGCTCGCTGGCGCTCGCTACTCGACCACCGAGGTCTTCGGTCGAGTAGCCGCTGAGGTCTTCGTTGGTCGAGTAGCCGCCGAGGTCTTCGGTCGAGTAGCCGCTGAGGTCTTCGTTGGTCGAGTAGCCGCCGAGGAACGAGGTGGCGTATCGAGACCACTTGACGGGTCTCGATACGCTCGCTGGCGCTCGCTACTCGACCACCGAGGTCTTCGGTCGAGTAGCCGCTGAGGTCTTCGTTGGTCGAGTAGCCGGCGGGAGGCGGAGGGATCGCCCGTGGGTGCTCCCAGGCTGCTTGAGCGGACCCACTGTTGACCAGTTCGAACACATGTTCGATCATGGAGTGTGACCTCCCGACCTGACCGGCGCGACAGCACCGCAGACACCATCCAGGGCCTGCGTGCCCGGATGGAGCGGATGCAGGACGGTCTGGCGCGGCGCGAGCTGGAGACCCATCCGGCGCTCGCGGGGCTGGTCCAGCTGCGGGTCGGGGGGAGCTACTCGGTCGACAGCGCCAGCCTCGCGCTGGCCATGATGGCCGGCCCGTCGCGAGCAGGTGGCTGGTCCGCCGTCGTGGGGGTCACCGACTTCGGGGCGGAGGCGGCGACCGCGTTCGGTGTCGACCTGTCCCGCACGGTGCTGGTCCCCGACGCTGGGGAGCAGTGGCTAGAGGTCACCTCCGCGCTGGTCGACGTTGCCACCGTGGTGGTGGTCCGCCCGGCCGGTCGGGTCACCGAGCAGGCGGCCGAGAAGATCGGTGCCCGGCTGCGCAAGCGGTCGGCGGTGCTGATCGCCTGGGGGGAGTGGCCGCGCTGCGAGGTGCGGCTGACCACACGCGAGCCCGCCTGGTCCGGTGTCGGGCAGGGGCACGGTCACCTGCAGTCCCGCCGGCTGGTGGTCGAGGCGCAGCGGGGGTCCGCGCCGCCGCGGCGCGGGGCGTTGTGGTTCCCGGCCGAGGACGCGTCCTGCCGGCGTGCGGAGCCGGTGCCGGTCTCGCCGGCCGCCGACGTCGGGGTCGCCTGATGCGGGTCATGGTGGTGTGGTGCCCCGACTGGCCGGTGGTCGCAGCGCTCGCCGACGAGGGACTCCCCACCCACCTCCCGGCCGCGGTGTTCAGCGCCAACATCGTGCAGGCCGGCAACGACGCGGCCCGCGCGTGCGGCGTACGCCGTGGCATGCGCCGCCGCGACGCCCAGGCCCGCTGCCCAGAGCTGAGGGTGTACGACGCGAGCGCTGATCGTGACGCACGCGCCTTCGAGCCGGTGCTGGCCGCGATCGAGCGGCTGCGGCCGGGGGTGTCGCCGCTGCGTCCCGGGCTGCTCGCGCTGCGGGCACCGGGCCGCTTCCACGGCGGCGAGCAGTCCGCGGGGGCGCTCTTCGCCGAGCGGCTGGTCGAGGTGGGCGTGTGGGACTGCCGGATCGGGGTGGCCGACGAGCTGTTCACCGCCGAGCAGGCCGCTCGCCGTGCCGAGCGGCAGGACTGTCGGGTGATCGCGGCCGGCGGCTCGGCGTCCTTCCTGCGCGACCTGCCGGTGGGGGTGCTCGCCGACGCCCCCGACGGTCAGGACGCGGTCAGCCTGCTCACCCGGCTCGGGTTGCGCACCCTCGGGGATCTCGCCGACCTGCCGGTCACTGCTGTCCGTGACCGGTTCTCCGGGCAGTTCGCCGGTCAGGTGGTGTGGGTGCACCGGGTGGTCAGCGGGGACGGTGCCGTCCCTCTCGTGGGTCGCACCCCGCCTCCCGACCTGGCCCGCCAGATCGACTTCGAGCCGCCGCTGGACAACGCCGAGACGATTGCCTTCAGCTCCCGGCAGACCGCCGACCGGGTGGTCGAGGAGCTGGCCCGCCTCGGTCTGGTCTGCACCGAGGTGCTGGTCGAGGCGCGCTGCGAGGGTGCCGTGGAGCCTGCCTCGTCGCGGATCTGGCTGCACCCGCGCTGGTTCACCGCCGCCGACCTCGTCGACCGGCTGCACTGGCAGCTGCAGGGAGCCATCTCCGGGACGGTCAGCAAGGCAGGCGAGATCCGCTCGCCGGTCGACCGGATCCGCTTCGAGCCGATGACGGTGGTCCCCGACGCGGTGCACGCCGACGGGCTGTGGGGCGGCACCGACGAGCGGGTGGCCCGCGGCATCGCCCGGGTGCAGGGGATGCTCGGCCACGAGGCCGTGGTGGTGCCGGTGCTCCAGGGAGGCCGGGCACCGGCGGACCGGCAGGCGCTGGTGCCGTGGGGAGAGCGCCCGACCGGGCTGCGTGCCCGGGAAGGACCAGGGGGCAGCGGGCCGAGCTGGCCGGGCAGCATCCCGCCACCGGCGCCGACCCGGGTGCTGGCCGATCCCTGGCCGGCGGTGGTCGTCGGGGTGGGCGGCCGGCCGGTCGCGGTCGACGACCGCGGCGCGGTGACCAGGGAGCCGCTGCAGTTCCGTCCCGACCCCGGCAGCGACTGGCACCCGGTCGCGGCCTGGGCCGGCCCCTGGCCGGTCGAGGAGCTGTGGTGGGAGCGTCCGGACGGGGGGGAGCCGCGTCGGGTGGCCCGCTTCCAGGTCGTCGGCGTCGACGGCCGGGCCTGGCTGATGACCTGCGACAGCGGCGTCTGGTGGACCGAGGCGGTCTACGACTGATGGGCCGAGACTGATGGGCTGGAGCAACCCGGCGATGCCGTGGAGCGAGCTGGAGAAGCGACTCTCCGGCCGCACGGACCCCGAGGCCGAGGCGCCGATCTCGACCCGCAAGCGCAAGCGGCAACGCGTCGAGGTGGAGCGCCCCGACGGCCCGGTCACGCCCTACGCCGAGCTGCACTGCCACTCAAACTTCAGCTTCCTGGACGGCGCCAGCGGGCCCGACCACCTGGTGCTGGAGGCGATCCGGCTCGGCCTGCACGCGCTGGCGATCACCGACCACGACGGGTTCTACGGGGCACCGCTCTTCGCCGAGACCGCCCAGCTCCACGCCGCCGCCGGCCTGCGCACCATCTACGGTGCCGAGCTCTCGCTCGGGCTCAGCAGGCCGCAGCAGGGGGTGGCCGATCCCGAGGGCAGTCACCTGCTGGTGCTGGCCCGCGGCGTCGAGGGCTACCACCGGCTGGCCGCGGCGATCACCGACGCCCAGCTGCGTGGTGACGAGAAGGGCCGCCCCGTCTACGACCTGCGCGAGCTGGGCGAGCGGGGTCGCGACCACTGGCTGGTGCTGACCGGGTGCCGCAAGGGCGCCGTACGCCGTGCCCTCGCTGCCGGCGGGGCCCCGGCGGCAGCGGCCGAGCTGGACCGGCTGACGGCGCTCTTCGGCCACGACCACGTCGCGGTCGAGCTGACCGACCACGGGTTCCCCACCGACAGCGCCCACAACGACCTGCTCGCGGCCATCGCCGCCGACCACGGGCTGCCCGTGGTCGCCACCAACAACGTCCACTACGCCCGGCCCGAGCGGCACCGGGTGGCCGGCGCGATGGCCGCCGTACGCGCCCGACGCAGCCTGGCCGAGATGGACGGCTGGCTGCCGGCGTCCGGTGCCGCCTGCCTGCGGTCGGGGGCCGAGATGGCGCAGCGGTTCGCACGCTATCCCGGTGCGGTGGCCCGCACCGTCGACCTCGCCGACCAGGTCGCCTTCGACCTCCAGAAGGCCACCCCGCGCCTGCCCAAGGACGGCATCCCGGAGGAGCACACCCCGACCAGCTGGCTACGGGTGCTGACCGAACGCGGCTTCGCCGAGAGGTACGCCGGGGGGCCGCTCGAGACCGAGGCCCGCGAGAAGGTCGAGCACGAGCTGCGGGTGATCGCCGAGAAGGACTTCGCCGGCTACTTCGTCATCGTCCACGACATCGTGGAGTTCGCCCGGTCGCAGCGGATCCTGTGCCAGGGTCGCGGCTCGGCGGCCAGCTCGGCGGTCTGCTACGCCCTCGGCATCACCGCGATCGACCCGGTCTTCTACCGGCTGCCGTTCGAACGGTTCCTCTCCCAGCACCGCGACGAGGAGCCCGACATCGACGTCGACTTCGACTCCGAGCGACGTGAGGAGGTGATCCAGTGGGTCTACGAGCGCTACGGCCGGCACAACGCCGCCCAGGTCGCCAACGTGATCGGCTACCGGCCGAAGATGGCGGTCCGCGACGCCGCCAAGGCACTCGGGCACTCTCCGGGGCAGCAGGACGCCTGGTCCAAGCAGATCAGCAGCTGGACCAAGGTCGAGGTGGGGGAGCACGACGTGCCCCAGCCGGTGGTCGACCTCGCCAACGAGCTCCTCGGTGCCCCGCGTCACCTCGGCATCCACTCCGGCGGGATGGTGCTGACCGAGCGGCCGATCGGCGAGGTGGTGCCGATCGAGCGGGCCCGGATGGAGAAGCGCACGGTGCTGCAGTGGGACAAGGACGCCTGCGAGTTCATGGGGCTGGTGAAGTTCGACCTGCTGGGGCTCGGGATGCTTCACGCGCTCGACCAGATGATGCGGATCGTCGAGGCGCACCTCGGGGAGCGCTGGGAGCTGAGCACCATCCCCAAGGAGGAGCCGGCGGTCTACGACATGCTCTGCCGGGCCGACTCGGTCGGGGTGTTCCAGGTCGAGAGCCGGGCCCAGATCGGCACCCTGCCGCGGTTGCGGCCCCGCGAGTTCTACGACCTGGCGATCGAGATCGCGCTGATCCGCCCCGGGCCGATCCAGGGCGGCGCCGTACACCCCTACATCCGGCGCGCGACCGGACGCGAGGAGGTCACCTACGCCCACCCTCTGCTGATCCCGGTGCTGGAGCGCACCCGGGGGGTGCCGCTGTTCCAGGAGCAGCTGATGGACATGGCGCGGGTGCTCGGCGACTGCACCCGCGACGAGGCCGACCTGCTGCGCCGAGCGATGGGCTCCAAGCGCGGTGTCGAGCGGATCGAGAGCATCAAGGGCAAGCTCTACGCCGGGATGGCGCGCAAGGGCCTGATCGGGGACGAGGCGGACGCGATCTACCTCAAGATCCTGTCCTTCGCCAACTTCGGCTTCGCCG
This sequence comes from uncultured Actinomycetota bacterium, assembly GCA_963706475.1. Lineage (GTDB taxonomy): Bacteria > Actinomycetota > Actinomycetes > Propionibacteriales > Nocardioidaceae > Nocardioides. Next base: position 317,466 of record CAVPLV010000001.1, read on the forward strand.
AGAGCCACTCGCTCTCCTTCGCCAAGCTCGTCTACGCGAGCTCGTGGTGCAAGCTGCACTACCCCGGGGCGTTCCTGGCCGCCTTGCTGCGTGCCCAGCCGATGGGGTTCTACTCCCCGCAGTCGTTGGTGCACGACGCACGCCGCCACGACGTGAGCGTGCTGCGGCCCGACCTCGCGCTCTCCGGTGCGCTCGCCGACCTGGAGCCGGTCTCGACCGGTGAGCGTGGTCCGACCGGGCTGGACTCCTGCCTGGACGACCGTCCCGAGCGCGTCGAGTGGGTCGACGGCACCCCCGACCCGACCCCGGCGCACCGGCGCGACAGCGCGTACGCCGTACGCCTCGGTCTGGACTCGGTCCGCGGGATCGGCACCTCGGTCGCCGAGCGGATCGTGGCCGCGCGCGCCGAGCGGCCCTTCGTCGACCAGGTCGACCTGGCTCGGCGGGCCGGTCTCGACAGTCGTCAGCTCGAGGCGCTCGCGACCGCCGGAGTCTTCGACACCGCGTTCACCAGCGGGGCACTGAACCGTCGCCAGGCGCTCTGGAACGCCGGCTGGACCGAGAGTGCGGACCAGCTCGAGGGGATCCGGGTGACCGGACCGGCGCCGATGCTGCCCGACATGGCGGACGTCGAGATCACCATGGCTGACCTCTGGGCCACCGGGATCACGCCGGAGACCCATCCCTTCGCCCACCTGCGCGAGCAGCTGCGGCGGTCCGGGATCCGCGCGGTGGCCGACCTGGCGGACGCGGAGGCTGGACGCCGGGTGCACGTGGCCGGGTTGGTCACCCACCGCCAGCGGCCGGGTACGGCGGGGGGCATCACGTTCCTCAACCTCGAGGACGAGACCGGGATGCTCAACGTGATCTGCACGGTCGGGGTGTGGCGGCGCTACCGCACGGTCGCGACCAGCGCGGCCGGGATGGTGATCCGCGGGATGCTGGAGCGCTCGGACGGTGTCACCAACCTGCTGGCCGACCGGCTCGCCCCGATCGAGGAGATCTACCCCGAGGCGGGACGCGCGCTGCGGGCGCGCCACCAGTCCCGGGACTTCCACTGACACCTCATCGACCGGGCACAGCAGGCACACAGACTTCTCGGGTCTCCTGGGGACATGCCCGACGAACTCGGACGACCACGACCACGACCACGACCTCGGTCTCTCCCACGACCTGCCCCGGATCGTGGAGCGCAACAGGCGGATGGGGCGGCGCGGCATGCTCGCCGTCTTCGGGGCGGCCGGGATCGCCGCGGTGGCGGTCGGCTGCGGCAGCGACGCGGCGACGACCACCACCTCGCGCCCGATCGGGACGCCGCCCTCCGGTGGACCGGGCGGCGCACCGCCGGACGGTGGCGGTGCCCCGGGCGGCGACTCGGCCGTCGACGTCGCCGACGGCGAGATCCCCGAGGAGACCGCAGGGCCCTACCCCGGCGACGGGTCGAACGGCGTCAACGTGCTCTCGGAGTCCGGGATCGTGCGCAGCGACATCACCTCGAGCTTCGGGTCCGCCTCGGGCGTTGCCGAGGGGGTGCCGGTCACGGTCAGGCTGACGGTCTACGACCTCAACGGTGAGGACGTCACCTCGATGACCGGCGCCGCGGTCTACCTGTGGCACTGCGACCGGGCCGGCAACTACTCGATGTACTCCGACGCGGTCGCCGACGAGAACTACCTGCGCGGCGTCCAGGAGACCGACGCCCAGGGGCGGGTGGAGTTCACCAGCATCTTCCCGGCCTGCTACTCCGGTCGCTGGCCGCACATGCACTTCGAGATCTACCAGTCCCTCGCCGACGCCACGTCGTACACCAACAAGCTGCGCACCTCGCAGCTCGCGCTGCCCCAGGACGTGTGCGACGACGTCTTCGCCACCGAGGGCTACGAGCAGAGCGTCAGCAACCTGGCCGGCATCAGCCTGGACAGCGACGGCATCTTCTCCGACGGCTACTCCCTGCAGATGGCGAGCGTCACCGGCTCGGTCGACGACGGCTACACGATCACCCTCAACGTCCCCGTGTGAGTCCTGCGGTGGGAGACTCCTCCGCATGCCCTCTGCGCTGCCGCTCGGCGATCCGGTCCCTGCGGACGGGTCGCTGCCGTCGAGCGCCCTCGCCGGGCTGGGGACGCGACCGTTCGGGTTCTACGTGCACGTGCCGTTCTGCACCGTCCGGTGCGGCTACTGCGACTTCAACACCTACACCGCCGAGGAGCTCGGGGCGCCGGGCGGATCGCCCGGCGGTTCCAGGGCGACCTACGCCGAGGCCGCCATCGCGGAGGTACGTCGAGCGCGCGCCACGCTCGGCGACGTCGACCTGCCCGTCGAGACGGTCTTCTTCGGCGGCGGCACGCCCACCCTGCTGAGCCCGGCCGACCTCGGGGCGGTGCTGGCGGCGATCGGCTCCGAGTTCGGGTTCGCCGAGGGGGCCGAGATCACCACCGAGGCCAACCCCGACAGCGTGGCGCGTTGGGACCTCGACTCGCTGCGCCAGGTCGGGTTCAACCGGATCTCCTTCGGCATGCAGTCCGCGGTCGACCACGTGCTCAAGGTGCTGGACCGCACCCACGACCCGCTCCGGGTGCCCGCGGTCGTGGACTGGGCGCGCGACGCCGGGTTCGACCAGATCAGCCTCGACCTGATCTACGGCACGCCGGGGGAGTCGCTGGCCGACTGGGAGACCTCGGTCGCCGCCGCACTGGACTGCGCCCCGGACCACGTCTCGGCGTACTCCCTCATCGTCGAGGAAGGCACCGCCCTGGCCCGCCGGGTCCGGCGCGGCGAGCTGCCGATGCCCGACGAGGACGACCTCGCCGACAAGTACCTCCTCGTCGACGAGCGGCTCGAGAACGCCGGCCTGGGGTGGTACGAGGTGTCGAACTGGTCGCGCGACGAGGCCAGCCGGTGTCGGCACAACCGGCTCTACTGGACCGGCGCCGACTGGTGGGGCGTGGGTCCGGGGGCGCACTCCCACGTCGGCGGGGTGCGCTGGTGGAACGTCAAGCACCCGGTCGCCTACGCCGACCGGCTGGCAGCCGACCTGAGCCCCGCCCACGCGCGCGAGGTGCTCGACACCGAGAGTCGCCGGGTGGAGCGGGTGCTCCTGGAGGTGCGGCTGCGCGAGGGGCTTCCGGTCAGCGTCCTCGACGCGACCGGACGAGCCGAGGTCGCCCGCCTGGTCGACGAAGGTCTGCTGACCCGGCACGCCGAGCGCCTGGTACCCACCCGGCGCGGCCGGCTGCTCGCCGACGCCGTGGTGCGGGACCTGCTGCCCTGAGGCTGCGCACCACCTAAGGTGGCGGGCATGACCCAAGGCCCTGAGTACCCGGACCAGCCCCAGCAGCCCGAGGGCGAGATCCCGCCGCCGCCTGCCTACGGCCAGCCAGGGCCCCCGCCCTACGGCCAGGCGCCGACCCCGCCTCCGTACGGCCAGCAGGCCTACCCGCCGCCGCCTCCCGGACCGGGCCTGCCCTGGGGCGCCAGCCCGCAGGCGCCGTACGGCGTGCACCCGGTCAGCGGCCTTCCCTACTCCGACAAGTCCAAGCTGGTGGCCGGGCTGCTGCAGCTGCTGATCCCGCTCGGGATCGGCCGGTTCTACATCGGCGACACCAAGACCGGCGTCTGGCAGCTGTTGGTGACCATCTTCACCTGCGGGATCGGCGGGCTGTGGCCCTTCATCGACGGCATCATCCTGCTGGCCACCGACAGCACGGACGTCGAGGGCAGACCGCTGCGCAGCTGAGTCAGATCGTCACGAAGTCGATGAGCTCCTCGACCCGACCCAGCAGGGCCGGGTCGAGGTCGTTGTAGGAGCTGACCCGACCGAGGATGTGCTTCCACGCGCGGGCGATGTCGGCCTGGTCCCGGTGCGGCCAGCCGAGCTGCTGGCAGATGCCCTTCTTCCACTCGATGGAGCGGGGTACGTCGGGCCACCGGTCCAGGCCGAGGCGCTCGGGCTTGACCGCCGCCCAGACGTCGATGAAGGGGTGGCCGACGATGAGGACGTGCTTGCCGACCGGGGACCTGGTCACCGCGTCGGCGATCCGGCTCTCCTTGGAGCCGCGGACCAGGTGGTCGACGAGGACCCCCACCTTGCGGTCGGGACCCGGCCTGAAGTCCCGCAGCTGGTCGCCGAGGTCGTCGACACCGTCGAGGTACTCCACGACCACGCCCTCGATGCGCAGGTCGTCACCCCAGACCTTCTCGACCAGCTCGGCGTCGTGCCGGCCCTCGACGAAGATCCGGCTGGCCCGCGCCACGCGGGCCTGGGCCCCGTGGACGGCGACCGAGCCGGACGCCGTGCGGGTCGGCCTCGCCGGTGCGCCCGCCCGTGCCGGCGCGACGAGGACGACCGGGCGGCCGTCCTGCAGGAAGCCCGGGCCCAGCGGGAAGGAGCGACGCTTGCCGCGCCGGTCCTCCAGCGTCAGCGTGCCGAGGTCGCGGTCGACGGCGACGATCGCGCCGCACCAGTCGGTGGTGACCTCCTCGACCACCGCGCCGATCTCGGCCGGGGTGTCGACGGCGCGGCCACGCTTGGGCGCACGCCAGTCGGAGGAGAGGACGTCAGAGCCATAGCGGTCATGGGTGGTCACCCCCGAACGCTAGGCGGAGGCACCGGCGACCCGGTGGGGGCGCGCCGTCAGGCGTCAGATTCGGTCGATTCCTGACCGTTTTCCGTGTCGTCGGACTCGTCGGACTCGTCGGGCGTCTTGCCGCCCCGCATGTCGAGCTCGTCGCGGGACTTGGGGCCGTCCTCCTCGCTCAGGGGCTGGGCGAGCGGGTTGTCGTCGGTCGGTTGCAGGTCCTCGGGCAGCTGCTCGTCGCTGATGCCGGCCGGTTCCTCGGTGGATTCGCTCATGAGGGAGGCGTACCCACCTCAGATCAGCGGCAATCGTTTCTGGCTGCGGGGCAGGTGCTCGTAGCCACGTCGTACGGCGGCGGCCAGCTCCTCGCGCGGGTAGGGCCACTCCGCGGCCTCGAGCGCCTGGCTCGCCGGCACCCCGCGGGTGGCGAGGTCGCGGATCGTCTCCGCGACGATCCCGATCGCGTTGCGCTGCTCCTCGACGAAGTCCCGGTCGACCGGGGCGCCGTGCCCAGGCACCACCACGGATGAGCTGGTGGTGATGCCCAGGACGATGTCGAGCGAGAGCGGCCACTCCAGCGGGAAGCAGTCCTCGCCGAAGCCCGGGACGGCGTTGCGAGCGATCGACTCCTCCACCAGGTCGCCGGCGAGCAGGACGTCCGCATCGGGCACGCGGACCACCAGATCGCCGCTGGTGTGACCACGACCGGGATGCACCAGCTCGAGGAAGCGGTCGCCGAGGTCGAGGGCGACCGCCGACGAGAAGGGGTGGTCGGCCGGCACGATGGCGGTGGCCACGACCTCGTCGCGGTGCGCGTCGTCGGGATCGGCCAGGTAGCGGGCCTTGACCCGCTCGCCGGCCGGGACGGTCCGCTCCACCGCCTCCTCGTGGGCGTGGATCGGGACCGCGCCGTACGCCGCCCGGAACTCCGCGTTGCCGAAGGTGTGGTCGAAGTGCTCGTGGGTGTTGATCACGGCGACCACCTCGCCGACCCCGAGCGTCCGGACGTCGTCGATCACGCCACGTGCGGCGGCTGCCGAGGCGTGGGTGTCGACGACCACCAGGCCCCGCTCGCCGCCGATCAGGGTGACGTTGACGTCGAACCAGTCGTAACGCGCGACCCAGACCCGGTCAGCGATCTCGGTGAACCCCATCGGGCCACCCTAGTGAGCGGTCAGCAGAGTCCTGCGTGCAGCCCGCGGCGCAGCATCTCGCCCAGCTCGCCGAGGTCGCGGGCAGCACGGGGGAAGTCGAGCTGGCTGCGGTGCGCGCCCTCCGAGTCGACCCAGGAGATCTCGACGCCGGCCGGGGTGAGCCGGGCGAGCCGGACCCCGAGGAGGTCGCCGGGCCGGGTGCCGGTGCCGAGGGCGACCGACTGCCGCAGCTCGTCCTGGTGACAGTCGTTGGCGTGCTCGATGGAGCGCTGGAGGTGGCCGCGGTTGAGCTGGTGAGCCCCGCTGCGGAACTGCTCGAGAGGCACCCGGTGCTGCCGCTCGGGCGCACCCGCGGGGGCACCGGGAGCCGGGCGGGCGAGCAGCACGAAGTTGAGGTCGAGCGCGACGACGTACCGCACCTCGTTGCAGCACTCGCAGTCACGGACGCCCTGCCGCTCGAGCCGGCCCGCGAGGGTCAGGGTGTCGGCACGCTCCAGCCCGCCACGGGGTCCGAGGCCGCTGGTGATGGTCAGCAGGGCACTGCGTTGCGCGTCGGCGGCGCGGGCCACGGGGGAGTCGGGCCTGCAGACGAAGGTCGGGGAGCCGTGCTCGTCGGTGACGCCGAGGTCCTGGTCGTCGTCGACGAGGTGCGGCTCGCCGTCGATGACCATGCTCACGGTGGCCGGGCAGGCCAGGATGCTGCGGGCGACGGCGGCGAGCAGCCGCGGGTCTGAGCTGTCCTGGACGGGCTGGTGCAGCGCGGTCATCGGTCCTCCTCGAGAGTGCTTAGGTAAGCCTAACCTATGTGTCCGATGCGGCCACGTGTCGGCGTTCCAGATCCCGGATCTCGCCCCCGGGCTAGTACCCTTGGCACTCCGGTCAAGCGAGTGCCAGCCGGACGCCGGGTGACCGATCGACGAGGAGGCGGGGCGAGGTGCAGGAAGACCGCAGGCTCGCCGTGCTGCGAGCCATCGTCGAGGACTACGTCGCGACCGAGGAGCCGGTCGGCTCCAAGGCCCTCGTGGAGCGTCACGGACTCGGCGTCTCCCCGGCCACCGTTCGCAACGACATGGCCGCGCTCGAGGACGAGGGCTACATCACCCAGCCGCACACCAGCGCCGGCCGGGTGCCCACCGACAAGGGCTACCGACTCTTCGTGGACCGGCTGACCACGGTCAAGCCGATGAGTGCTGCGGAGAAGCGCGCGATCGCCACCATTCTCGACGGTGCGGTCGACCTCGACGACGTGGTCAACCGCTCGGTGCGGCTGCTCGCCCAGCTCACCCGCCAGGTCGCGGTCGTGCAGTACCCCACCCTCTCCCGCTCGACGGTGCGTCACATCGAGCTCGTCGCGCTGGCTCCCAACCGGCTCCTGGTGGTGCTGATCCTCAGCACCGGCCGGGTCGAGCAGCGGCTGGTCGAGCTGGGCGCCGAGCTCTCCGAGGACGAGCTGGTCGAGCTCCGCTCCCTGCTCAACCGCGCCGCGATGGGCGAGATCATCGCCGTGGCGGCCACCCGGCTTCGCGAGCTGGTCCCCGACGACCGGCCCGCCAGCGGCGCCGTCGAGGTCACGACCGAGTCCATCGTCGAGGTGCTGGTCGAGGCGATGTCCGACCACCGCTCCGACGAACGGATCGTGGTCGGTGGCGCGGCCAACCTGGCCCGCTTCGGCGACAGCTTCGACTCCGCCGTACGCCCTCTCCTCGAGGCGCTCGAGGAGCACGTCGTGCTCCTCAAGCTGATCGGGGAGGCCACCACCGGCGAGATGCTCACCGTCCGGATCGGCCACGAAGGCCCCTACCAGGAGCTCTCCTCGACGAGCGTCGTCGCCGCCGGCTACGGCCCGGGGGACGAGGCCATGGCCCGACTCGGGATCGTCGGCCCCACCCGCATGGACTACGCCGGATCGATGGCCTCGGTCCGGGCGGTCGCCCGCTACGTGTCGCGGATCCTCGACGACGCCTGAGCCTGCACCGCAGGCCACCCCACCCAGCACCAGCAACGAAGGAAGACCGTGAGTCAGGACCTGTACGAGCTTCTCGGTGTCGCACGCGACGCAGACGCGGACACCATCAAGAAGGCCTACCGGAGGATGGCACGCCAGTACCACCCGGACGTCAATCCCGACCCCGAGGCGCAGGAGAAGTTCAAGGAGATCTCCCTCGCCTACGAGGTGCTCTCCGACGCGCAGAAGCGGGCGTCGTACGACCGCGGCGGTGACCCGTTCGGCGGCGCCGGTGCAGGCTTCGGCCAGGGCGCGGGATTCTCCTTCACCGACATCATGGACGCGTTCTTCGGTGGCGGCGGTGCCGGCGGGGCCCAGGGCGGGCGCGGGCCCCGGTCGCGCGAGCGCCGTGGCCAGGACGCGCTGATCCGGCTCGAGGTCGAGCTCGCCGAGGCCGCCTTCGGCGTCACCCGCGAGCTCAAGGTCGACACCGCCGTGTCCTGCACCACCTGCCACGGCGAGGGCACCGCTCCGGGCACCCACCCGGTGCCGTGCGAGACCTGCCGCGGCGCCGGCGAGGTCGCCCACGTCCAGCGGTCCTTCCTCGGCGAGATCCGGACCCTGCGGCCCTGTGCTGCGTGCCGCGGCTTCGGCTCCATCATCCCGGACCCGTGCCGCGAGTGCGCCGGTGACGGCCGGGTGCGCACCCGCCGCACCCTGACCGTCAAGATCCCGGCCGGCGTCGACGACGGCACCCGGGTCCAGCTCACCGGCGAGGGCGAGGTCGGCCCCGGCGGTGGCCCGGCCGGCGACCTCTACGTCGAGATCCACATCGCCCCCCACGAGACCTTCCGACGCAACGGCAACGACCTGCACTGCACGGTCACGCTGCCCATGAGTGCCGCGGCGCTCGGGACCACGCTGACGCTGCCGACCCTGGAGGCCGACGTGGTGAGCGAGGTGCCTGCCGACTCCGGGCTCGAGACGTCCTTCGATCTCGACCTCAGGGCCGGCACCCAGTCCGGCTCCGAGCAGGTGCTGCGCGGTCGCGGCGTGCCCGGGCTGCGCGGCGGACGCGGCGACCTGATCGTCACGGTCGTCGTCGAGACCCCGACCCGGCTCGACGCCCGCCAGGAGGAGCTGCTGCGCGAGCTCGCCGCCCTGCGCGAGGAGGAGCAGCCGACCGGCCAGGTCCGGCCCAGCTCCAAGTCCGTCTTCGGCCGGCTCCGCGACGCCTTCACGCACTGATGTCGCTCCCCGTCCACCTGGTGCCGAGCCTGGCCGGTGCCGACGTCGGCACCGAGGTGGTCGTGGAGGGCGACGAGGCTCACCACGCGGTCGCCGTACGGCGTCTGCGGGTCGGTGAGCAGGTGGTCCTGACCGACGGCGCGGGAACATCGGTCCGAGGGGCGGTGACCTCCACCGGGAAGCGGGTCTTCACCCTCCAGGTCGCCGTGACCGACACCGTCGCTGCTCCGGAGCCGTCGGTGGCCGTCGTCCAGGCGCTGCCCAAGGGTGACCGTGGCGAGCTCGCGGTGGAGGTCCTCACCGAGGTCGGGGTCGCCTCGATCGTCCCTTGGGCTGCGGCGCGCAGCGTGGCGGTCTGGAAGGGCGACCGGGCGACCAAGTCCCTCGCCCGCTGGCGAGCCACCGCCCGCGAGGCGGCCAAGCAGGCCCGGCGCCCCTGGCTGCCGGAGGTCGACGGGCTCGCCACCACCACCGATGTGGTCGCGCTGGTGGCCGCCGCCGATCTCGCGGTCGTGCTGCACGAGGAGGCCTCGGTCCCGCTGGCCTCGCTCGACGTGCCCGCCTCGGGCCGGGTCGTCGTGGTCGTCGGCCCCGAGGGCGGGCTGACCAACGACGAGGTCGCGGCGTTCGTCGCCGCCGGCGCGGTCCCGGTGCGCCTCGGCGCCGAGGTGCTGCGCACCTCGACGGCCGGTGTCGCGGCCGTCGCCGCGCTGCTGGCGCGGACCGCGCGCTGGGGCTGAAGCTCCCGCAGCCGCCTCAGCGCCCGAGCAGGACCTCGACCCGGGCGATCTCGTCGTCCAGGTCCGAGCGCTCGCGGCGGGTGAGGTCGCGGAAGGTCGAGACGACGTCGACCCGGCCTTCGGACTGGCGCCACAGACCCTCGAGCATCCCGTCGACGAAGAGGGTCATCGCGACGCCACCGTTCGCGCCCATCCACTGGCGGCGCTTGGCGGGGTCGCTCACCCGGTCGCGGCCCGCGTGGGAGAGCCAGAGGTTGTCGTAGGTGCCGAGCAGCCGCGGTGGCGCGGGGACGTCCTCGTCGGCGAGCTCGCCGTCGGCCACGTCGAACAGCCTCTTGCCGGCGTCGTCCTCGTGCCGGACCAGGTCGTCCATCGAAGCGAGCACCGGCCCCAGCCGAGTCACCCCCGACCAGGTGGTCACGTCCGCGGCCGACGCCGGACCGAACGCGCGCAGGTAGCGACGTACGACGTCGGGCACGTCCGGTGCGACGAGCGGCCGTCCCACCCAGCGTTCGAGGAGCTCGTAGACGAGACCACCGCTGCCCTTCCAGGTGCCGCGCGGCGGCAGCTGCACCAGGGGCACCAGCCCGCGAGCGATCACGGCACGATCACCGGCGGGCAGGTCGGGCAGTGCCTCGCCCACGGCCGCCGACAGCTCGCGCTGCCCGACCGGCCCGTCGGCGAGGGCCTCGTCCACCGCCTGTCGGACCCGCGCCGGGTCGGCGGGGGCGTGGTTGCGGAGCACCTTGTCGAGCACCGGCTGGGTCCACGGGCGCAGCGACACCGCGTCCTCGGGCGTGAGCAGGTGGATGGTGCCGCGCATCGTCTGCAGCCGGACCAGCGCCGCGCCCTCGAGCCCCCGGGTCACGTCGTGCGGGTCGAGGCCGGTGAGCCGCGCCTGCAGGGAGAGGTACGGCGGCAGCGGCTCCTGCGCCTGCAGGCCGACCAGGTGGTCGGCCATCGCCGCGGGTGTGGAGGCGGTCCGTGACAGCAGGTGCTGCCGGGCGAGCAGCGTCCGGTTGAGTCGTCGCCGGGTCAGCCTCACCCCACGATGATGCTCTTGGTGTCCTCCATGGGACCAGGGCCCTCGCCGCCTGTCGGGTCGTCGGTCCTCGCCACGAAGGTGTAGGCACCGGGCGCCAGCCGACCCAGACGCACCTTCGTGCGCCACGGGTAGAGCTTGTCCAGCCAGCCGGGGGCCATGGCGGAGCCTCGCCTGACGACCGCGCCGTTGCCGCCGCCGCGCCGCAGCTCCCACGCGATGGTGGCCTCGAAGGAGCTGGAGACCCCCGTCGCCACGAAGGAGCCGGACACCTTGGCGCCCTCGGCCGGGGTGGTGACGTTGACCAGCGCCAGCGTCTCGATCGGGTCGGCGGCGGTGAACCCGTCCTCGGAGGCGACGCCGAAGATCTGGGTGGCGTTGCCGTCGGAGTCGGTGAACACGACCGCGCTGCGCCTCTGCCGGACGCCCTGCACCGTGTACACGATCTGCTGGATCGCGAGCAGCGCGTCGTCCTCGCTCATCCCCTTGGGTCGCCGGGTCCACGAGTCGTCGGGGAGGGGTACGACGATGCCCTCGTCGTAGGTGATGTCGGCGAAGGTGCCGGCCGGGAGCAGCGTGCCGTAGTCGGGGTCGAGCGCGTCCCCGGACGCCGCGAGCGTCAACGCAGCCCCGTCCGAGCCGTTGCGGCGGACCTTGCGGAACTCGCGGTAGAGCCGGGTGCCCTCCGGGGTGTCCCCGGTGAAGTAGACCGGGACCGTGACCCGACGGACCACGGCGGACGCCGTCGCGCTCGGCGACGCACTCGCCGTCTCGCTGGGCGCTGTGCTGGGCGTCTCGGTTGGCGACGCAGTGGCCGTCTCGCTGGCCGCTCTCGCTGGCCGTCTCGCTTGCTGGCTCACCGGCCGTCTCGCTGGGGGCGGTGCTGCTCGTCGGCGTCGGGTCGCTCGCCTCGCCGTCGTCGCTGCCGCAGCCGGCCAGGGCGACGACGGACAGGGAGAGGAGCACGGCGATCCTGGCGCGGGCAGTCATGGTGGTCATCCTCACGGTCAGGTCCGGCTATCGAACGGTGATCGTCCGCGTGTCGGAGTAGGGACCCGCCCCCTCGCCGCCGGACGGGTCGTCGGTGGAGGCGACGAAGGTGTAGTCACCCGGCGCCAGCCCGGACAGGTCGACCTCGGTCTCCCAGGGATGGAGGCGGTCGCCGGCGCCGGTGGCCGTCGCGAAGCCCTGCCGCACGACGGTCTCCCCGTCACGGAGCTCCCAGGGCACGTTCGCCTCGAACGAGTTCGCAGCGCCCCTGGCGGTGAAGGTGCCGGTGACCTCGAGGCCCTCGACCGGGTCGTTGATGATGACCTGGTTGACCACGGTCGCCTGCGGATCGGCCGTCACCGGCGCCGAGGTGTCCACCCCGAGCACGGACGCCACCGGCTCGCCGTCGCGGCGGAGCTCGACCGGTGCCTGCGCCTTCACGCCGGCCTGGAGCGTGTAGACGAGCTGTTGCACGACGAGCTCGGCGTACGCCTCGGACATGCCGGCGGGCCGCTGGCTCGGTACCTCGGGGGCCAGGGTCACCACGATCGGGTCACCCAGCGCGGGGTCGAAGTCGGTCCAGCCCGAGAAGTCGCCCTCGGCCCAACCGGTCGTGTAGTCGGGGTCCGCGGGTGCGCTCTCGAGCTGGTCGAGGGCGTCGCCGACGGCGTTGGGGGCGCCGAACGCGGTGTCGTACTCACGGAAGAGGCGCGGACCACGGGTGGTGTCTCCGATGAAGTACGCCGGCTCGAGGCGGACGGACGCGCTGGCATCGGGTGGACCGGACCGGGCCGGATCGACGCCGGCCGGATCGTCACCGGGTGCGTCGCCGCGGCTCAGCACCGCGACCACGGCGACGGTCGCCGCGGTGGCCAGCACGACGGCGCCGACGGCGTACCGCCGGACCCGGCCCTCCGCCCGGTCGGGCTCGGCGGTACGCGACCGGATGTCCTGGAGCCGGTCGGCCGGCTCGATGTCGTCGACCGCGTCGTGCAGCAGGTCGGAGAGGTCGTTCACAGCTCCTCCTCGAGGAGGTTGCGCAGAGCGGCCGAGCCGCGGGAGGCGTGACTCTTGACGGCGCCGCGGCTGATGCCCAGCGCTTCGGCGATCTCAGCCTCGGACAGGTCCAGGTAGTAGCGCAGCGCGAGCACCTCGCGCTGCCGCTGGGGGAGCATCCGCATCGCGTCCAGGACCGCGGTGCGACGGGCGGAGGCCAGTGCCGACTGGTCGGCGCCGGGTACGTCGACCGGCCTGCTCTCCCGGACGAGGTGCCGGTCCACGACCGCCCGGTGCCGCAAGGCCGAGCGTGACCGGTTCACGACCGTCTGGCGCAGGTAGGCGAGCGCCAGGTCTGGCTCCCGCAGCCGCGACCAGCGGGCGTGGACCGCCACGAAGGAGTCCTGGACGACCTCCTCGGCGACAGCGGTGTCGCGCACCAGGAGCACCGAGAGCCGCACCAGCCGACGCCAGTGGGCGGCGTACAGCTGCTCGAGCGCCTCGTCGGCGCTCCAGGGCGGCCGCCCGGTCACGGCCGTCCCCGAGCCGGGCGCGAGTGCATGGGTGTTCACGTTAGTGGCACGCTCGAGGACGTCGACCGGTTTACCGCGACGGCGACCTCATTCCGTGCGAGCATCGATCCTGGAGGTATCAGTGGAGGACTGCCTGTTCTGCAAGATCGTCGCCGGCGACATCCCGGGCGACGTCGTGCACGTCACCGAGCGCACCGTCGCCTTCCGCGATCTGAACGCCCAGGCGCCGACGCACGTGCTGGTGGTCCCGCGCGACCACTACGCCAACGCCGCCGAGCTGGCGGCCGCGGACCCGGTCGCCTCCGCAGAGCTGGTCACCGCGGCTGCGGCGGTCGCCACCGCCGAGGGGTACGACGACTACCGGCTGGTCTTCAACACCGGTGCGGGCGCCGGCCAGAGCGTCTTCCACGCCCACCTGCACGTGCTCGCCGGCCGCCCGCTGAGCTGGCCCCCGGGATGAGCGCCCTCCTGCGTCGGGTCCTGCTGCTGGCATCGACTGCGGTGCTGGTGCTGCCGCTCGCCTCCTGCGCGGAGGGTGACGCGGACCGCCGTACCGGCTCACCCACCGACCTGCTCGTGCCACCGGACGCACCGGAGGTCGCGGCGCAGAAGCTCGCCTCGGTGCCGGCCGGGAAGAGGCTGCCGCTGCGAGCTGGTGAGCGCCGGCTGACAGTCGCGATGCCGGAGGCGTACACCCCGGAGGCGCCGACCGGGGTCGGCACCGACGACTACCGCTGCTTCCTGCTCGACCCCGGACTGAAGAACGACGCCTGGCTCACCGGCAGTCACGTGCTTCCGGGCAACCCGCAGGTCGTTCATCACGTGATCCTGTTCCGGGTCCCGCCCGAACAGGTCGCCGAGGCGGTGCAGAAGGATGCGGAGAGCGCCGACGAAGGCTGGACGTGCTTCGGTGGCACCGGCCTCAAGGAGGAGTTCACCAGCGTCGACGACGCTCCCTGGCTGGCGGCTTGGGCGCCGGGCGGCGACGAGACCAGGCTCCGGGAGGGCTACGGCATCCCTCTCGAGGCCGGCTCCCGGATCGTGATGCAGGTCCACTACAACCTGCTCAAGGGCGCCGCTCCCGACATCTCCAGCACGCAGCTGCGGTGGATGAAGGGCAGCGCCGACCTGACGCCGCTGCACACCTTCCAGCTGCCCGCGCCGGTCGAGCTCCCGTGCCGGCCGGGCAGGGACGACGGCCCGCTGTGCACGCGGGCCGCCGCCGAGGCCGACGTCAGGAGCAGGTTCGGTGCCGACCAGAACACCCACAACCTCCTGCACCTGCTGTGCGACACCCCGATCGAGGCCACCCGGACCGCGACCTGCAACCGGCGCGTGCAACGGGGCATGACGGTCCTCGGTGCGGCGGGCCACATGCATCTGCTGGGTCGGACGATCTCGATCGAGACGAATCCGGGGACCGCGGAGGCCGAGACGATCCTGGACATCCCGATCTGGGACTTCGACAACCAGGGTGCGAAGCCGCTGGAGCAGCCCGTGCACCTCGACGCGGGCGACACGGTGAAGGTCACCTGCACCCACCAGCAGTGGCTGCGGGACCGGTTGCCGGCCTTCCAGGGCCAGCCGGACCGCTACGTGCTGTGGGCGGAGGGCAGCACCGACGAGATGTGCCTGGGCACCCTCCAGGTCGCCTTCGACGACGAGTGAGCCTCAGAACACCCGCCTAGAAGACGTAGAAGAGCCGCATCACCGCGAAGAGCACCGGCAGCCCGAAGACCACCAACATCGCCCAGGCGGTGAACCGGTGCACCGGCTTGCGGGCGTCCAGACGCCCCGCGAAGTCCAGCAGCGCGCCATCAGGTACGGACGGGCTCAGGCCCATCTTCCGGGCCTCCGGGGGCAGGTGGTGGCCGGCGTACCAGGACGGCAACGTGTCGTCGTCCGGGTCGTCCTCCCAGGCGTCGTACTCCTCGCCGTCCCTGCGCATGAGGCAACGGTACGGCGTCCCCCGCGGCCCCGGTCGCAACTCGCTGGGATGCAGCGCGAGCCTCCCGTAACATGGAGGTGCTCGAACACCTACCGGAGAGGCCGCCCGACCGGGCATCCATGACTGACAGCACCCACGACGGGGACCAGCCCGCACGCACCACCAAGCACACGGTGGTGGTTCCCAACAGCATCAACATGGTGAGCCTCCTCGGCCCGGGCGATGAGTACCTCGGGATCATCGAGGGCGCGTTCAACGCCGAGATCCACGTGCGCGGCAACCGGATCGCGATGCGCGGCGAGCCCGGCGAGGTCGCTCTCGCCGAGCGGCTCCTCGACGAGCTGGTGACCATCATCCGCACCGGCCAGGGCATCACCTCCGAGACCGTCGAACGGGTGCACTCGATGCTGCGCGCCGAGACGACCGAGCGCCCGGCCGACGTGCTGAGCCTCAACATCCTCTCCAACCGGGGTCGTTCGATCCGGCCCAAGACGCTGAACCAGAAGCGCTACGTCGATGCCATCGACAAGCACACGATCACCTTCGGTATCGGCCCCGCCGGCACCGGCAAGACCTACCTCGCGATGGCGAAGGCTGTGCAGGCCCTGCAGTCCAAGAACGTCAACCGGATCATCCTGACCCGCCCGGCGGTCGAGGCCGGCGAGCGGCTCGGCTTCCTGCCGGGCACCCTCAGCGAGAAGATCGATCCCTACCTGCGCCCGCTCTACGACGCGCTGCACGACATGATCGACCCGGAGACGATCCCCAAGTTGCTGGCTGCCGGCACCATCGAGGTCGCGCCACTGGCCTACATGCGCGGGCGCTCGCTCAACGACTCGTTCATCATCCTCGACGAGGCGCAGAACACCTCGCCCGAGCAGATGAAGATGTTCCTGACCCGGTTGGGCTTCGGCTCGAAGATCGTGGTCACCGGCGACGTCACCCAGACCGACCTGCCCAGCGGGGTGAAGTCCGGGCTGCGGGTGATCGAGGGGATCCTCGACGAGGTCGACGACATCTCGTTCAACCGGCTCACCGCCCACGACGTCGTACGCCACAAGCTGGTCGGCAAGATCGTCGCGGCCTACGACGAGTTCGACGCGCGCACCGAGCTGCTGCAGGCCAACCGCCCCGGGGCGCGCAGTTGAGCATCGAGATCCTCAACGAGTCCGGACGGGAGCTGGACGTCAAGGACCTCGCCGGGCTGAGCCGGTTCGTGATGGACCGGATGCGGGTGCACCCGCTCGCCGAGCTGTGCATCAAGGCGGTCGACGAGGCCACCATCGCCGAGCTCAACGAGCAGTGGATGGGCAAGGAGGGGCCGACCGACGTGCTCGCCTTCCCGATGGACGAGCTGCGCCCCGGCCTGGTCAACGAGGAGCCCGAGGAGGGTGTGCTCGGCGACCTGGTGCTGTGTCCCGACATCGCCGTCCGGCAGGGCGAGACCGCTGGGCACGGGACGGTGGCCGAGATCGAGCTGCTGACCGTGCACGGCATCCTGCACCTGCTCGGCTACGACCACGCTGAGCCGGAGGAGCACGCCGAGATGTTCGGGCTCCAGGACGAGCTACTGGCCGAGTGGCGGTCCGGTCCGGGCACGACCGCCGGTGACTAGCGGCGATCTCTGGCTGGTGCTGGTCGCCGCCGTGCTCGTCGTCCTGGCCGGCCTCTTCTCGGCCGCCGACGCGGCGCTGGCGTCGTTCTCCCGGGCCCGCGCCGAGGAGCTGTTGGCCGAGCGACGCCCCGGAGCCCGGCACCTGGTGTCGATCCTCGACGACCTGCCGCGCTACCTCAACACCGCGCTCCTCCTGCGGCTGCTCAGCGAGATCTCGGCGATCGTGGTCGTGACCCTCCAGGTCCACGATGCGTACGACGGGGCGTGGTGGCCCGCGGTGCTGACCGCGATCTCGGTGATGCTGGTCGTCTCGTTCGTCGCCATCGGGGTCGCCCCGCGCACCGTCGGACGCCAGCACTCCGAGCGGGTCGCGCTGGCCTCGGCGGCACCGCTCGCCTGGATCACCAAGGTCCTCGGACCGTTGCCGAGGCTGCTGATCCTGGTCGGCAACGCGCTGACCCCCGGCAAGGGCTTCCGCGAGGGACCGTTCTCGACCGAGACCGAGCTGCGCGAGCTCGTCGACCTGGCCGAGGCGTCGTCGCTGATCGAGTCCGGCGAGCGCAAGATGATCCACTCGGTCTTCGAGCTCGGCGACACGATCGCCCGTGAGGTGATGGTGCCGCGTACCGACGTGGTCTACGTCGAGCGCCACAAGAACCTGCGCCAGACGCTGTCGTTGTTCCTGCGCAGCGGCTACTCACGGGTGCCGGTGATCGGGGAGAACCTCGACGACATCGTCGGGTTCGCCTACCTCAAGGACATCGTCCGCCGCGACTTCGAGGCCCCCGACGTCGAGTTCACCCAGCGCATCGACGAGGTGATGCGGCCGGTGCACTGGGTGCCGGAGTCGAAGCCCGTCGACGCCCTGCTCTCGGAGATGCAGGCCAACCGTCAGCACATCGCGGTCGTGGTCGACGAGTACGGCGGCACCGCCGGTCTGGTCACCATCGAGGACGTCCTCGAGGAGATCGTCGGCGAGATCACCGACGAGTACGACGAGGAGCAGATCGAGGTCGAGGAGCTGCTCGACGGCTCGACCCGGGTCGCCTCCCGCTACCCGATCGACGACCTGGACGAGCTCTTCGGCTTCGAGGTCGAGGAGGAGGACGTCGACAGCGTCGGCGGCCTGATGGCCAAGCACCTGGGTCGGGTCCCGATCCCCGGATCGACGGTCGAGGCCCATGGCCTGCGCTTCGAGGCGGAGGCGACGCTCGGGCGGCGCAACAAGATCGGTACGGTGCGGATCAGCCGGGTGCCGGCCGACCACCACGACGACAAGGACGACGATGACTGACGGCGTGCTGTCCGCGGAGGACGCCAAGCTGGTGACCCTGGCCCGGGCCACTCGGGCCCGCACCCGTGCCGCGGAGGGCGCCGCGGTGCGCGACCGTGACGGGCGCACCTACGCCGCCGCCACGGTGGACCTGCCGTCGCTCCAGGTGTCCGCGATCGGGGTCTGCGTCGCGATGGCGGTCGCGTCCGGGGCGGCCGGGCTGGAGGCGGCGGTGCTGCTCACCGAGGCGGCCGAGGTCGCGGAGCCGGACCTCGACGCGCTGCGCGACCTGGCCGGACCCGGGGTCGTCGTACATCTCGGAGACCCGAAGGGTGCGATCGCGGAGACCACCGGCACCTGAGCAGCGACTGTGGCGCAGGCAACACGCCGGTCCGTTCCGCGGCACCTGAAATACCGCTGATACCTGGCAGGAGTAAGTTCCCTGCCGTGAGTTTGCGTGGCTGGCCAGCACACGAGGGAGCCGTTCAGCGGCTCCGGTCGTCCTATGCCTCGATCCCGGCGGGTGCTCCCGTGCGGTTGGCGAAGAAGACCTCGAACCTCTTCCGCCCGCGCGACGCGACGCAGGCGCCCGGTCTCGACGTGTCCGGCCTGGGCGGCGTCATCGCGATCAACGCCACCGCCCGCACTGCCGACGTACAGGGCATGTGCACCTACGAGGACCTGGTCGACGCCACCTTGCCGCACGGCCTGATCCCCCTGGTGGTGCCACAGCTGCGGACGATCACCCTCGGCGGTGCGGTCACCGGTCTGGGCATCGAGTCGACCAGCTTCCGCAACGGACTGCCGCACGAGTCGGTCCTCGAGATGGACGTCTTCACCGGCGCCGGCGAGGTGGTCACCACCCGCCCGGGGGAGCCGCTCTTCGACACCTTCCCCAACAGCTACGGCTCGCTCGGCTACGCGACCAGGCTCCGCATCGAGCTGGAGCCGGTGCCGGCGTACGTCGCGCTGCGTCACGTCCGCTTCGACGACGCGGGCCTCCTGGCCAAGACGATCGAGGAGATAACCGCGTCCCGGTCCTTCGAGGACACCCGGGTCGACGGTCTCGACGGCGTGGCCTTCGCGCCGGGGGAGTACTACCTGACCCTGGCCACCTGGACCGAGGCGGCGGAGCGCGAGACCAGCGACTACGTCGGCCAGGACGTCTACTACCAGAGCATCCAGCAGCGCGAGACGGACCTCCTGACGATGTACGACTACCTGTGGCGCTGGGACACCGACTGGTTCTGGTGCTCGGGGGCGTTCGGCGCCCAGAACCCCACGCTGCGGCGGATCTGGCCGCGGCGGTGGCGGCGCTCGGACGTCTACCACCGGCTCCTCGGACTGGACCGGCGCTTCTCGATCGCGGACCGGTTGGATCGCCGGGCGGGGCGGCCGCTGCGGGAGCGGGTGATCCAGGACGTGGAGGTCCCGGTCGAGCGGATCGGTGAGTTCCTCGACTGGTTCGACGAGGCCGTCGGGATGCGGCCGGTGTGGTTGTGCCCGTTGCGGCTGCGCGACGAGAAGACCTGGCCGTCGTACCCCCTCGAGGTCGGGACCACCTACGTCAACGCCGGCTTCTGGGGCACCGTGCACGTCGGTCCGGATGCACCGAACGGTCCCCGCAACCGCGCGATCGAGCAGCGGGTCCACGAGCTGGGTGGCCACAAGTCGCTCTACAGCGAGGCCTTCTACGACCGAGCCACCTTCGATGCCCTCTACGACGGCGCCAACCTGGCGGACGTGAAGGGCACCTATGACCCGGAAGACAGGCTGACCAGCCTCTACGACAAGGCGGTGAAGAGACGATGAGCACCAGCATGACCATCGGGGACGCAGTGGCCTCACTGTTGCGCGACGGGCTGCCCGTGCGCTTCACGGCGTACGACGGCAGCGAAGCCGGTCCGCCGGACGCGGCGATCCATCTCGACCTGCTCAACGAGCGCGGCCTGTCCTACATCATGACCGCGCCCGGCGACCTCGGTATGGCCCGCGCCTATGTGTCCGGCGACCTGGACATCAACGGCATCCACCCGGGCGATCCCTATGACGCCCTGCAGCTGCTGCAGAACCATCTCCGCTTCCGGCGCCCGTCGCCCGCCGAGGCCGTCGCCCTGGTCCGTGGGCTCGGCATCTCCCACCTCAAGCCGCCGCCGCCCCCGCCGCAGGAGCACCTGCCGCGCTGGCGTCGGCTGGTCGAGGGGGTGCGTCACTCGATGCAGCGCGACGCCGAGGCGATCCACTACCACTACGACGTCTCCAACCGGTTCTACGAGTTGGTGCTGGGCCCGTCGATGGCCTACACGTGCGCGGTCTACCCGACCGCCGACGCCACCCTGGAGGAGGCGCAGGCCGCGAAGTACGACCTGGTCGCTCGCAAGCTCGACCTGCAGCCCGGCCAGCGACTCCTCGACCTCGGCTGCGGGTGGGGTGGCATGGTGCGCCACGCGGCGCGTGAGTACGGCGTCCGGGCGCTCGGCGTCACCCTGTCGCGCCAGCAGGCGACGTGGGCGCAGCAGGCGATCAAGGAGGAGGGGCTCGACCACCTCGCCGAAGTCCGGTTCATGGACTACCGCGACGTCGAGGAGACCGACTTCGACGCGATTTCCTCGATCGGGCTCACCGAGCACATCGGCGTGAAGAACTACCCGGAGTACTTCTCCTGGATCCGTGACCGGCTCCGTCCCGAGGGCCGGCTCCTCAACCACTGCATCACCCGCTCGCACAACAGGCCCACCGACACCGGGGCGTTCATCGACCGTTACGTCTTCCCCGACGGGGAGCTGATCGGGTCGGGGACCATCGTCACTGCGGTCCAGGACGTCGGCCTCGAGGTGCAGCACGAGGAGAACTTCCGGGTGCACTACGCCAAGACTCTCGCCGGCTGGTGCCGCAACCTGGTCGACAACTGGGACGAGTGCGTGGCCGAGGTCGGCGAGGGCACCGCCCGGGTGTGGGGCATCTACATGGCCGGCTCGCGGCTGGGCTTCGAGCGCAACGAGATCCAGCTCCACCACGTGCTCGCCACGAAGACCACCGCCGAGGGATCCAGCGGCTACCCGCTGCGACACACGTTCTGAGCTGCCCCGGTCCGAGCTCGCGAGGACCGGGAGCCAGCAGCCAGGTCGAGTAGCCGCGCGAGCGAGGGACGAGCTCGCGACCGGTGTATCGAGACCGGTGGTGGTGGTCTCGATACGCCGCCTCGTTCCTCGGCGGCTACTCGACCAGCGGGAGATCTCGGTGGTCGAGTAGCGAGCGTCGGCGGGGGATCTCGGTGGTCGAGTAGCGAGCGTCGGCGAGCGTATCGAGACCTGGTTGTGGTGGTCTCGATACGCCGCCTCGTTCCTCGGCGGCTACTCGACCGACGGAAGGTTCGGTGGTCGATAGCGAGCGTCGGCGGGGGATCTCGGTGGTCGAGTAGCGAGCGCCGGCGGGGGATCTCGGTGGTCGAGTAGCGAGCGTCAGCGAGCGTATCGAGACCTGGTTGTCGTGGTCTCGATACGCCGCCTCGTTCCTCGGCGGCTACTCGACCAGCGAGCATCTCGGTGGTCGAGTAGCGAGCGCCGGCGGGGGATCTCGGTGGTCGAGTAGCGAGCGTCAGCGAGCGTATCGAGACCTGGTTGTGGTGGTCTCGATACGCCGCCTCGTTCCTCGGCGGCTACTCGACCGGCGGACAGGTTCGGTGGTCGAGTAGCGAGCGTCGGCGGGGGATCTCGGTGGTCGAGTAGCGAGCGTCAGCGAGCGTATCGAGACCTGGTTGTGGTGGTCTCGATGCGCCGCCTCGTTCCTCGGCGGCTACTCGACCGACGGAAGGTTCGGTGGTCTCGATACGCCGCCTCGTTCCTCGGCGGCTACTCGGCAGCGAGGGGGCTCGAGCGGCGGGTGATCGGCGGGTCATCGGCGGGGGCAGATAACGTGACCCGGTGAGCACCCGGGCCCGGCAGTACGACGCGCAGGTGCTGCGCCGCGAGCAGATCTCGCCGCACCTGGTGCGGCTCGTGCTCGGCGGACCGGGCCTCGCGGGCTTCACCAGCACCGGTATCCCGGACGAGTGGGTCGGTCTGGTGGTGCCCGGACAGTTCCAGAGCCGCTACTACACGGTGCGTTCCTGGGACGGCTCCGAGCTGGTGCTCGACGTGGTGGTGCACGAGGTCGGACTGGTCACCGAGTGGGCCGCGCTCGACTGCACCGGCGACACGGTGACGGTCACCGAGCCCAAGGGGTCCTTCGCGCTGCCTCCGGAGGCCCGCTGGGTGATCCTGGTCGGCGACCTGACCGCGCTTCCGGCGATCGCCCGGATCGCCCGGACCGTCGAGCTCGAGACCTGGGTACTGGTCGAGGCGGCCGACCGGCCGCCCGACTACCTGCCGCCCGGACCTCACGTCACCTGGCTGACACCGTCTGGCGACGGGCGGAGCCGGCTCGCCGACGTCGTCGCGGATCTCGGCTGGCCACCGGGTGACGGCTACTTCTGGATGGCGGGCGAGTCCGGCCAGATGCGAGCGATCCGCAAGCACCTGATGCGGGAGCGACGGCTGCCCAGCACGGCGTACGACGTCATGGGCTACTGGCGCGGCGGGGCGCAGCGCCAGCCCCGAGCGGTCGACCCCGGCCCGATCTACCGGGCCGGCAAGGCAGCAGGCAGGACCGACGAACAGATCTGGGCCGAGTACGACGACGCGAGGGACGCCACGTGAGCAAAGAGCAGCACGAGCACAAGAGCGGGTTCGTCTCCTTCGTGGGGAGGCCCAACGCCGGCAAGTCCACGCTCACCAACGCGCTGGTCGGCAGCAAGGTGGTGATCACGTCCGACAAGCCGCAGACCACCCGCACCGTCGTGCGCGGCATCGTGCACCGCGACGACGCCCAGCTGATCCTGGTCGACACCCCAGGGCTGCACCGCCCGCGCACCCTGCTCGGGGAGCGACTCAACGACCTGGTCAAGACCACGCTCGCCGAGGTCGACGTGGTCGCGGTCTGCCTGCCGGCCAACGAGAAGCCGGGTCCCGGTGACCGGTTCATCGTCAACGAGATGGGCAAGGTCAAGCGCACCACGAAGGTCGCGATCGCGACCAAGACCGACCTGGTGACGTCCGAGCAGCTCGGCGAGCACCTGCTCGCGATCCAGCGGCTCGGCGAGGAGACCGGCACCGACTGGGCCGAGATCGTGCCTGTGTCCGCCAAGTCCGGCAACCAGGTCGCGCTGCTGCAGGACCTGCTCGTCGGGCTGCTGCCCGAAGGCCCGCAGCTCTACCCCGACGGTGACCTGAGCGACGCCCCCGAGGAGATCCTCGCCGCCGAGCTGATCCGTGAGGCCGCGCTCGAGGGTCTGCGCGACGAGCTCCCGCACTCGGTCGCCGTGGTGGTCGAGGAGATGCAGCTGCGTGAGGACCGCCCGGCCGACAAGCCGCTGCTCGACATCTACGCCAACCTCTACGTCGAGCGGGACTCCCAGAAGGGCATCATCATCGGACCGAAGGGCACCCGCCTCAAGGTGATCGGCACCACCGCGCGCAAGCAGATCGAGGCGTTGCTGGGCACCCCCGTCTACCTCGACCTGCACGTCAAGATCGCCAAGGACTGGCAGCGCGACCCCCGTCAGCTCCGCAAGCTGGGCTTCTGATGACCCGTCCCGCACCGGTCACTGCGTGGCACGCGATCGCGGCGTCGAATGACCCGGCCGGCCTCGCCGACCTGCTCGCCGACCGGGTGGTCTTCCACTCGCCCGCGGTGCACACCCCGCAGGCGGGCAAGGCGCTCACCACCGCCTACCTCTCGGCCGCACTGGTCGTGCTCGGCCCCAGCCTGAGCTATGTCCGGGAGTGGTACGCCGAGGACTCGGCCGTGCTCGAGTTCCGAGCCGAGCTCGACGGGCTGACCGTGCACGGGATCGACATGATGACCTGGGATGACGAGGGTCGGCTGGTGGACTTCACCGTGATGGTCCGGCCGATGAAGGGCCTTCACAAGCTGGTCGAGCTGATGGGTGCCGAGCTCACGGCTCAGTCGGGCGCCCAGCAGAAGCCGTAGGTCTGGCCGCCGGCCCACTGCTCGGCGGTGGGCCACTCGTAGCCCCACCGGAAGCCCAGCGGGTCGTCCGCGGCGTCTCGAGCGATGTCCTCGCACTGGTCCTGGCCGTCGTCGCGCACGGTGTCGAGTCCGGGGTACTTCCCCTCCTCGAAGGGCACGGTGGCGATCGCCCGCCAGCTGTGCTCGGCCGAGCAGATCACCCGGGCGAAGTCCTGGGTCCCCGGCTCGGCGGTCCCGCACATGGCGTAGCGGTCGCGACCGTCGGAGCGGGTGAGGACCCCCTGCAGGATGCCGGTCAGTGGTGCGAGCTCCTCGTCGGCGGCCAGGGCGATCACGTCGCAGCGGTACCAGTTGGCGCCGGTGTCGGACTCCTCGACGGACGGCGTGAACCACACGGTGCGCAGCATGCTCAGGCGCCGCTCGTCCTCGGTGCCACCGACGAACCGGGCGAACTGCTCGGGGCACGTGGTCGCCACCTGCTCCTGGACCCGGGGGGAGTCGACAGCGATCAGGTGCCCGTCGAGCACCGTGTCCAGCTCGCCCACCTGGAAGGTGAGTGCGGTGTGCGATCCGCGGCAGCTGACCCGGCGCGCCGGGCTGGTGGGCGCGACGGCCTCGTCGTAGTCGAGGGCGCGGCACTCCCGCTCGCGCGGGACCGCCACCGGTGTCGCGGTCGGTGGCGGTGGGGCGGTGGTGCTCGGCGAGGGGGACGGATCCGCCGAGGTGCCGGAACCGCCGCCGGTGCAGGCGGTCAGGAGGGCCAGCAGCACGGCAGCCAGCAGGAGCGGACGACGCATCACTGGTCCGTCTTCGCCCAGCAGACGGAACGACGGTTGCCCGCCTCCCACTCCGCCCGGTGGAACCAGGTGTAGCCGAAGTCGTACTCGACCGGGTAGCCGAGCCAGGCGGCGACCGACTTCGAGCAGAAGTTCCGCGTGGTGCCCTCGACCGACCGGTCGCCGGGGTAGGCGGCGTTGTCCTTGCCGACGGTGATGGTGGTGACGGCGCGCCAGTCGTGCGGCTCGGTGCAGGCCACCTTCACCGCGCCGGAGACCGTCTCGCCGTCGGCGCAGACCAGCCAGCGGTCCTGCTGCTTGCCCTTCAGCAGCCCGCGCGCGGTGGTCGGCAGGTCGACGTACTCCTTGCTCTGCTCGCCCCCACCGACGATGTCGCAGCGGTACCAGCGGGCGCCGTCGTCCCAGGCCGCCTCCGAGGGACGGAACCACACCCAGCTGACCACGGTCCGCATCACCAGGCTGTCGTCGGCGGACACGAAGTCCTGGAACTTCGTCGAGCAGGCGTCGTAGGCCCACTCGCCGACCGCCGCGTCGTTGCGCTCGGCGTCGTCGTACGTCGATGGCAGCTGCCCCACCGCGAAGGTCTCGGCCGTGTGCGGCTCGGTGCACTCGACGGTCGCGCTCAGGTCGGTCGACTCCGCGACGTCCGCAGGCGAGAGCACCCGGCAGGCGCCGACCTCGGGCTGTGGCTCGGGCGAGGTGGCGCTGCCGGCGCCGCCGCCGCAACCACTCAGGATCACCGCAGCGGCGATCAGGCCGGAGGCGATCGCACCCACGCGGGCGCGTCGCAGCAGGGCGGGCACGGAACCTCCTCGTCGCGGTCTTGCGGACCGCGGCGATCGTACCCGCGGCCCTGTCGGAGGTGTGTGGGCCTGTGTCAACGGGCACGGGGAGCACATGACTCGTCAACGCATCCTTGCCATCATCCAGGCCGGCGGCGCTGGAGGCCGGATGGACGTCCTGACCCGGGAGCGGGCCAAGCCCGCGCTGCCGTTCGCCGGCGCCTACCAGCTGCTCGACCTGCCGCTGTCCAACCTCGCGCACAGCGGCATCACCGACGTGTGGTTGTCGGTGCAGTACCTGGGCTCGAGCCTGGAGGAGCAGGTCTCGAACGGACGGCCGTGGGACCTGGACCGCAACCGGGGTGGGCTGCGGCTGCTGATGCCTCAGGAGGGCACCGGATCCACCGACGAGGAGGGTTTCGCGAAGGGCAACGCCGACGAGCTCTACCGGATCCGCGACCAGATCTCCGCCGAGCACCCGGACCTCGTCATCGTGCTGAGTGCCGACCACGTCTACCGCTTCGACTTCCTCGACGCGGTCCGGACCCATCGTCGCCACGAGGCCGAGTGCACGGTGGTGACCACCACCGTGCCGCTCGAGGAGGCCGGCGACCACGCGACGATCGAGGTCGGCGGAGACAGTCGGGTCACCGGCTTCGCCTACAAGCCCGACGAGCCGGAGACCGGGACGGTGGCGACCGAGATCTTCGTCTACGAGCCGGCCGTGCTCGTGGAGGTCCTCGAGGAGCTGCACCGTGAGCTCGGCTCCGAGGCAGGCCTCGGGGACACCGGGCTGGGCGACTTCGGTGAGCACCTGCTGCCGCGGCTGGTCGAGCGCGGCCGGGTGGTCGCCCACGCGATGGAGGGCTACTGGAAGGACCTCGGACAGCCCGACAGGTATCTCGCGGCTCACCATGACTTCCTCACCGACGACCTCGACGTCCTCGGCGTCCATGACTGGCCGATGCTGACCAACCAGCCGCCGCGGGCGCCGGCCCGGGTGCTCGACGGCGGTCGGGTCGTCGACAGCCTGCTGAGCCAGGGCAGCCGGGTGTGCGGCACCGTGGTGCGCAGCGTCCTCGGGCCGGGCGTCGTCGTCCAGACGGGTGCCGAGGTGCGCGACAGCGTGATCTTCGCCGACTCCGTCGTGGAGTCCGGTGCCCGGGTCGACTGGGCGATCGTGGACCGCGACTGCGTGATCGGAGCGGGCGCCTCGGTCGGCTCCGCTGATGCCGATCCGGACGACCCCGACGCGATCGCGATGATCGGCCTCCGGTCGCGGGTCGGTCCCGGTGTCCGGCTCCCCGTCGGGTCCCGGCTGGAGCCGGGCACGACCGTGTGAGCGAGCTCAGGTGAGCAGCGCGGCAAGGGTGCCGCCCAGCTCGTACGCCGCAGCGCGGTCCGCGTCGCTCACCTCGCCGAGGACCTCCAGGGTCTCGGCCGCCTGGACCCAGGGCAGCGCGCCGACGATCGAGAGCACCGAGCGGACCGCCCCGGTGGCGTCGTACCGGCCGTGCACCCAGAGCCCGAACGGCTTCTTGCCGGCTGGTGTTGCTCCGGCGGCGCCGTCGTCGGTGAGTGCCCCGCCGGCCTCCAGGAAGATGGTGTCGAAGAAGTGCTTGAGGGCACCGCTCATGTAGCCGAAGTTCGCCGTGGTCCCGAGCAGGTAGCCGTCGGCGGCCAGCACGTCCTCGGCTCGAGCCTCCAGGGCTGGCCGGACGACGACCTCCACGCCCTCGATCTCGTCGTCGTGCGCCCCGGCCAACACCGCATCGGTCAGGGCCCGCACGCCGGGAGTG
Organism: uncultured Actinomycetota bacterium; assembly: GCA_963706475.1. Taxonomy (GTDB): domain Bacteria; phylum Actinomycetota; class Actinomycetes; order Propionibacteriales; family Nocardioidaceae; genus Nocardioides. The sequence goes on from CAVPLV010000001.1 coordinate 344,935, forward strand.
GGCGAGTGGTGCACGACCAGCAGACGAGCCATGGACCAGACCCTAGGCCCGAGGCTCAGGCCCGGAGCAGGTGGCGGGGCAATGCTCGTAGGGCCAGGGAGGTGGGGATCCCGAGCATGACGGCGCTCAGCACCGTGGTGGGGCGCTGCACCGGGGTGCCGTCCTGGATCTCGACCACCCCGCCGGACCACTCGGGGTCACCGGGCGCCGCGGCCTGCAGGTCGTCCTCCGGGTCGTCGACCGAGCCGAGCGACAGCGCGAGTGCGTCGGCGAGGGGCAGGAACTCGTGGCCGGGGGAGGCCAGCAGCGTGCGGGCGTCGTCCTCGGAGCACACCATGTCGTGGGACAGGCTCTCGACCAGGGCACCCACGGTGCTGCGCGAGATGCCGGTCAACGCCGCGACGACCGTCCCGACGACGAACCGGGGCACCAGCGGGACCGTGACCTGGAACCGGTGCAGGCCGGAGATCTCGGCGAAGAGGGCCAGCAGCTCCGGGTAGCTCACCACCTCGTCGCCGCCGATGTCGTAGGACCTGTTGTCCGGCTCCCCCTCGATCGCGCCCACCAGCAGGTGCACGACGTCCTGGATGGCGATCGGCTGCAGCGAGCGCCGCATCCATGCCGGGATCGGGGTGAACGGCACCCGCTCGGTGAGCCGCCGCAGGATCTCGAAGGAGGTCGACCCAGAGCCGATCACCATCGCGGCGCGCAGCACCGCCGTGGAGACCCCGGACGCCAGGAAGATCTCCTCGACCTCGAGCCGGGAGCGCAGGTGCTCGGAGAGCCCGTCGTCGGGGACCAGTCCCGAGAGATAGACGATCCGCGCCACGTTGTTGGCCTCGCAGGCGCCGGCCATCCGCTGCGCGGCGTCGCGGTCCTTGTCGCCGAAGTCCCGCGACTCCATCGAGTGGACGAGATAGACAACGGCGTCGACGTCGCGGGTCGCGGACCACATCAGCGCGTCGTCCGCGACGTCGAACTCGCGCACCTCGACATCACCGGCCCAGGCGAACTTCTCCACGCTGCGGGGGTCCCGGCTAGCGGCGTACACCTCGTGGCCCTGCTCGAGGAGGACAGGGATCAGACGGGAACCGACGTAGCCGGTCGCCCCGGTGACGAGTACGCGCATGTGACCAGCCTTGCCGATGGGTGGTGGAGCGTCGGTGCGGTACCCGATCCGACCGCCCCCAACCAGCAGCGAGCCCACCCTTGTGGGTGGGTTGTCCACCTCCTGGATCGGGCACCTCCGGGAGACCGGGAGCACGATCGCTCTCGCGACGACGCACGGAAGGGCCGACGATGAAGGCAGCAACCTGGCAGGGACCCCGCGACATCCGGGTGGAGGACGTGCCGGACGCCGCCATCGTGGACACCACCGACGCGGTGATCCGGGTGACCACGACCGGACTGTGCGGATCCGACCTGCACCTCTACGACCCGCTGGCGCCGTTCATGACCCCAGGCGACATCGTCGGGCACGAGCCGATGGGGATCGTCGAGGAGGTCGGACCCGACGTGCGGGACCTCGCCGTCGGTGACCGGGTCGTGGTGCCGTTCAACATCAGCTGCGGCTCGTGCTGGATGTGCTCGCGCCAGCTCTACAGCCAGTGCGAGACCACCCAGAACCGCGAGTCCGGCACCGGTGCCAGCCTCTTCGGCTTCAGCAAGCTCTACGGCTCCGTCCCGGGTGGCCAGGCCGAGCTCTTGCGGGTCCCGTTCGCCGACTTCCTGCCGGTCAAGGTGCCCGAGGGTCCCTCCGACGACCGGTTCGTCTTCCTCTCCGACGTGCTCCCGACCGCCTGGCAAGGGGTGCAGTACGCCGACCTGCCGGACGAGGGTGTGCTCCTCGTGCTCGGCGCCGGACCGATCGGTGACATGGCCTCCCGCATCGCCCTGCACCGCGGGCACCGGGTGATCGTGGTCGACCGGGTGCCCGAGCGGCTGGAGCGGGTGCGGCTCCGGGGCGCCGAGACCATCGACCTGGACGCGGTCGACGACCTGGGCGCCGAGGTCCGCGACCGCACCGGTGGTCGAGGCGCCGACTCGGTGATCGACGCGGTGGGCATGGAGGCCCACGGCAACCCGGTCGCCGAGCGGGCGATCCGGTTGCTCGGGCTGCTCCCGAATGCGATCCAGGAGCCGCTCATGCTGAAGGCTGGCTTCGACCGCCTGGCGGCCGTGCACTCGGCGATCGACGCGGTGCGTCGCGGCGGTACGGTCTCGCTGCTCGGCGTGTACGGCGGCGCGGCCGACCCGATGCCGCTGATGAAGATGTTCGACAAGCAGATCCAGCTCCGGATGGGGCAGGCCAACGTGCGGGCCTGGACCGACGACATCATGCCGCTGCTGCTCGACGACGCCGACCCGCTCGGCACCGAGGAGTTCGTGACCCACCGCCTGCCGCTCGACCAGGCGCCGGAGGCCTACGCGAAGTTCCGCGACAAGGCCGACGGCATGATCAAGGTCGTCTTCACCCCCTGAGCCGCGGCAGCCGGGCATGGGCGACGGCGGCGCGGGCGGCGTTCATGCCGGCCGCGCCGTGCACGCCACCGCCCGGGTGGGCGGAGGCGGAGCCGAGGTAGAGGCCCCGGATCCCGGTCTCGGCCCGACCGAGACCGGGCACCGGGCGCAGCACGAGCTCCTGGCGCAGCCGCGCGGTACCGCCGTTGATGGCACCGCCGACGAGGTTGGCGTTGCGTGCCTCGAGCTCGCGGGGCCCCAGCACCCGACGCACCACGACCCGCGACCCGAAGCCGGGAGCGAGGCGCTCGATCCGGGCCTGCATCCGGTCGGCGAAGCGCTCGCAGTCGTCGTGGTCCCAGACCCCGCGGATCCCCTCCCCGGCGTCGGCGGCGGTGCGCTGCGGCACATGGGTGTAGGCCCACATCGACTCGGTGCCGGCTGGTGACCGGGTCGGATCCGTGGTCGTCATCTGGCCGGCGAGCAGGAACGGCCGAGCCGGGATCGCGCCCGCCTCCACCTGGTTGAAGGTCTCGGTCATCTCGGCGACGGAGTCGGCGACGTGGAAGGTGCCGGGGGCGTACGCCGGAGCAGCGGCCCAGGGGATCGGTCCGTCGAGGGCCCAGTCGACCTTCACTGTCGACGGGTCCAGCTGGAAGCGCCGCATCCCGCGGCGCACCCGCACCGGGAGGTCGGCGGGGTCGACCAGCCCGCCGTACAGGTTCGGCGCCACCACGTCGGCGATCACCGCGCGCCTGGCCGGGTACGTCGTGCCGTCGCTGGTGCGCACGCCGGTGGCCCGGTGCCGGTCCACGTCGACGTGCACGACCTCGGCCGAGCACCGCACCGTGCCGCCGAGCGAGACGAAGCGACGCGCCAGCGCCTGGGTGAGCTCGCCGGCGCCGCCCTCGGGGACCGGGAAGCCGACGGTCTGGCCGAGCATCGTGAGCAGCAGCGCCATCAGGCCGGACCCGACCTGGTCGAACGGGATGTCGGCGTGAGCCGCGTTGCCGGCGAGCAGCAGCCGCGGGTGGTGGCCACCGAAGCGGTGCCTCCCGAGCTCGGCCGCCGGGGTGAGCAAGGTCCTGACGAAGCCGACGCCTCCGGCGCCCGGCAGGGTGCGCAGCCCGCCCAGCGTGTGTCGGACCGGTGGGAACGGTGTGAGCAGTGCCCCGATCAGGTGCTCGCCGATCCCGTCCCACTGGCGCGACAGCGCCAGCCACGCCTCGCCGTCCCCGGCGTGTGCGGCGTCCATCAGGCCCGCGGTGACCTCGCGGTCGCGGTGCAGGAGCGCCCAGTCGCCGTCGGGGAGAGGATGACCGAGCACGGCCGGGGCGTGTCTCCACACCAGGCCGTGGCTCTCGAGGTCGAAGGCCCGGATCGTCGGGGAAGCGGCGGCCAGCGGGTAGAACGCGCTGAACGTGTCGTGGACGTGGTCGGGGTGCACGTCACGGGCGCTGCGGACTGCACCCCCCAGCGTGTCCTGGGCCTCGAGCACGAGCACCGACCAGCCCTGGTCGATGAGGTGGTTGGCGGCGACCAGACCGTTCGGCCCGGCCCCGACCACCACCGCATCGTACGTCGTCATCTGCTCATGATCGTCGCTCGACGAGATAGCTGAGCCGGCGCAGCGTCTCGACGTTGCGCCAGGACAGCGGGATGTCGCGCAGCGGCTTGGGCACCAGCCGTCCCGGTCCGGAGGCGGCGTCCTCCTCGATGACCACCTCGGTCCCACCGCCCGCGGCTCGCAGCCGGATGGTCACCTCGGCCTCGCCCACGGGCCAGGAACGGGCGCGGAGGACCAGGGTCGAGCCGGGCTGGGCCTCGAGGACCTCGGTGGTGTCGTCGATGAGCGCCGGCCAGCTGCCGACCGAGTGGTGCAGCTGGGTCCCGACCGCGGGCCAGCCGTCGTCGACCTCACGCATCCGCGACGCGCCGACCACCCACAGCGGGTAGAGCCAGCCGTCCGCGAGCACGTCCCAGACCTGCTGGGGCGTGGCGTCGAAGGTGCGCGTGTTGGTGCTCATGCCCGGCCCGCGAGCAGCGCGGCGAACTCGCGGTTGAAGGCTGGGATGTCATCGGGCTTCCGGCTGGTCACGATGTTGCCGTCGACGACGACCTCGCGGTCCACCCAGATCCCACCCGCGTTGCGCACGTCGGTCTGCAGGCTCGGCCACGAGGTGACCTCACGGTCGCGGACGACGTCGGCCTCGACCAGCGACCAGATCGCGTGGCAGATCGCGGCGACCGGCTTCCCGGACTCCACGAAGGCTCGGACGAAGTCGACCGCAGCCTCGGAGGTGCGCAGGTCGTCGCCGTTGCCCACCCCACCGGGCAGGACCAGGCCGTCGTACTCAGCCGGGTCGGCGTCATCGATGACCACGTCGACGTCGAAGCTGTCGGCCGGGTCGAGGTGGTTGAAGGCCTGCACCTGACCGTTCTCGGTGCTGATCAGGACCGCCTTGCCACCGGCCTGCTCGAGGGCGTCCCAAGGTCCGGTGAGCTCGGCCTGCTCGATGCCCTCGGTCGCCACCAGGAAGGCGATGGTCGTGTCCTGCAGGTTCGTCGTCGACATGGTGCTCCTCGGGTCAGGTGGGGGTCACCCGTCCGGTTGCCCGTCCTGCGCTGCTCAAACCCGCCCGCAGGGGTGAGTGGACACGGACACGACGGACGTCGAGGAGTGCGGTACGGTGGTCTCCTCATGATGCGCCAGCTGCTTCTTCGCTGCCGCAGCGAGGTCTGAGCCCACGCCGGACCCCCTCGCTGCGGAGTGCTTGCTGTGTGCCCGGCCTCAGCCCCGCATCACGACCACCGAGGATCCTCATGAACAGCCAGAACCCCAGCGGCATGCCGTTCGACCGCTACGTCCCGTTCCTGCCGATCACCCTGGGTGACCGGACCTGGCCGGACCAGACCATCGCCCAGGCGCCGCGCTGGTGCGCGGTCGACCTGCGCGACGGCAACCAGGCCCTCATCGAGCCGATGTCCCCGGCGCGCAAGAAGAAGATGTTCCAGCTCCTCGTCGCCATGGGCTACAAGGAGATCGAGGTCGGCTTCCCGTCCGCCTCGCAGACCGACTTCGACTTCGTGCGGATGCTGGTCGAGGAGGACCTCATCCCCGACGACGTGGTGATCCAGGTGCTGACCCAGGCCCGCGAGGAGCTCATCGAGCGCACCTACGAGTCGCTGCGCGGCGCCAAGCAGGCGATCGTGCACCTCTACAACTCCACCTCCACGTTGCAGCGGCGCGTGGTCTTCGGCCTCGACGAGGACGGCATCTGCGACATCGCCGTCCAGGGCGCCCGGCTGTGCAAGAAGTTCGAGGAGTCCATCCCCGAGACCACCGTCTTCTACGAGTACTCGCCGGAGTCCTACACCGGCACCGAGCTGGAGTTCGCGGTCCGCGTCTGCAACGAGGTGCTCGAGGTCTTCGAACCGACCGCCGAGCGCCCGGTCATCATCAACCTGCCGGCGACCGTCGAGATGGCCACGCCCAACGTCTACGCCGACTCCATCGAGTGGATGCACCGCAACCTCAACCACCGCCAGCACGTGGTCCTCAGCCTGCACCCGCACAACGACCGGGGTACGGCGGTGGCCGCCGCCGAGCTCGGCTACCTGGCCGGCGCCGACCGGATCGAGGGCTGCCTCTTCGGCAACGGCGAGCGCACCGGCAACGTCTGCCTGGTCACCCTCGGGCTCAACCTCTTCACCCAGGGCATCGACCCGCAGATCGACTTCTCCGACATCGACGAGATCCGGCGTACGGTCGAGTACTGCAACCAGCTGCCCGTCGGCGAGCGGCACCCCTACGGCGGCGACCTCGTCTACACCGCGTTCTCCGGGTCCCACCAGGACGCCATCAAGAAGGGCCTCGAGGCCCTCGACCGGGACGCGACCGACGCCGGCGTCCCCGTGGCCGACTACCCGTGGGCGGTGCCGTATCTCCCGATCGACCCGAAGGACGTCGGCCGGACCTACGAGGCCGTGATCCGGGTCAACAGCCAGTCCGGCAAGGGCGGGGTGGCCTACATCCTCAAGGCCGAGCACAAGCTGGACCTGCCGCGGCGCGCGCAGATCGAGTTCAGCCGGGTCGTCCAGGAGCGCACCGACGCCGACGGCGGCGAGATGACGCCCGAGGCGATCTGGGAGGTGTTCTCCACCGAGTACCTCACCCGGGAGACGCCGCTCAAGCTCAACTCGGTGCACACCTCGTCGGCCGCCGGCGAGAAGGACGCGCTTGACGTCAACGTCTACGTCGACGGCGAGATCCAGTCGCTGCACGGCGAGGGCAACGGACCGATCGCTGCGTTCGTCAACGCCATCAACGAGCTGCCCCACGAGTGGGACGTGCGGGTGCTCGACTACGCCGAGCACGCCCTCTCCTCGGGCGGTGACGCCCTCGCCGCGGCGTACGTCGAGTGCTCGGTCCGCGACCGGATCTACTGGGGGGTCGGCGTCGACGCCAACATCGTCACCGCCTCGCTCAAGGCCGTGATCAGCGCGGTGAACCGGGCCTAGGGCGGAGTCCGCCTAGGCTCTCCCCATGCTGGTGTCGGAGCGGATCGGTCAGTTCTTCGTCGAGGACGACACCGGCCGGGACCGGCTCGAGTACACCGAGTACGGCTCGGGGGACGCCTGGGTGGTGCTGCTCCACGGCCAGCTGATGCCGCGTCGGATGCAGCAGCCGCTGGCCCGGGCGCTGGCCGCCGACGGTCTGCACGTGGTCACCCTCGACCTGCTCGGCCACGGCAGGTCCGACCGGCCGGCCGACCCCCGGCCTACTCGCTGCGGCGTCGGCCGGGCAGGTCGTCGCGCTCCTGGATCACCTCGGCGCCGCCCAGGCCGTCGTCGGCGGCACCTCGCTGGGGGCCAACGTCTCGCTCGAGGTCGCGGCCCGCTCCCCGGAGCGGGTGCGCGGGCTGATCGTGGAGATGCCGGTGCTCGACAACGGGCTGGAGGCCGGGATCCTGGCGTTCGCCCCGCTGATGTTCGTGGCCCGCTTCCTGCCGTTCACGGTCAACGGCCTGCGTCGGGTGACCCGCCCGATCCCGCGCGGCATCGTGCCCTTCTGGGCCGGCATCGCGCTCGACACGCTGGACCAGCGTGCCGAGTCGGTCGCTGCCGTGGTGCACGGCATCTTCTTCGGCGGGGTGGCGCCGTCGTCCGCGCAGCGCCGCGCGATCCGGGTGCCCGCCCTGGTCGTGGGGCACCCGGCGGACCCGATCCACCCCGCTGCGGACGCCGCGATGCTGGCCGAGGAGATGCCGAACGCGACCTTCGTGCAGGCGCGCAGCTTCCTCGAGTGGCGGATCGCGCCCGACCGGCTGAACCTGGCAGCCGTCGAGTTCGCCCGCGGTTGCTGGAAGACACCCCGGCGGCGCCGGCGTACCAGCGGCTGATCTGCCCGGCGACCGGGCAGAATGAACGGGTGCTCTACCGCGACGAGGCGATCGTGCTGCGCACCCACAAGCTGGGTGAGGCCGACCGGATCCTCACCCTCCTGACCCGTCATCACGGACGGGTGCGTGCAGTCGCGAAGGGCGTACGGCGGACCACCTCGCGGTTCGGCTCGCGGCTGGAGCCGTTCACCCATGTCGACCTGCAGCTCGCGGAGGGTCGCAACCTCGACACCGTGACCCAGGCCGAGACCCTGACGCCGTTCTCTGCCGGGCTCGGGCTCGACTACGACCGCTACACCGCCGGCACCGTGATGTTGGAGACGGCCGACCGGCTGGTGCCCGAGGAGCGGCAGCCGGCGATCCAGCAGTTCCTGCTGCTCGTCGGCGGGCTGCGGGTGATGGTGGGCGGGCAGCGGACGCCGAGCCAGGTGCTCGACTCCTACCTGCTGCGGTCCCTGTCGGTGGCCGGCTACGCGCCGTCGTTCCAGCACTGCGCCCGCTGCGGGCTGGAGGGCGAGCACCGGTGGTTCAACCCCTCCATGGGTGGCGTCCTGTGCTCGACCTGTCGGGTCCCCGGCTCGGCGAGCCCGGCCGCAGAGACGATCGTGGTGCTCGGCGCCCTGCTCGCCGGTGAGTGGCAGGTCGTCGAGGCCGCCTCCCCGCGGCACCTCAAGGAGGCCAGCACCCTCGTCGCCGCCTACCTCGCCTGGCACCTCGAGCGGGCGCTGAAGTCGCTGGTGTACGTCGAGCGCTGAGCCGCGCCGTCTCCGCGGGTCGGTGACTCTGGGCTGGTGGGCGGTCTGCTGTCGGCGGTCTGCTGGTTCATCAAGGTATGCAGCCGAACCGACACTTCCCGCAGTGAGCTCACCGGGGGAAGTGCAGGTTGAGCGACATACCTTGATGAACCAGCACCCACGGGCCCACCCGCCGCCCCAGCCGGCACCACGCCAAACCCCTAGGCTGACCACGTGAAGCGCGCAGTCCGCAGGCCAGACCCGCATCCGTCGGGAGCCGTCCCGCCGAGCATCCCGAAGGACCTCGTCCCGCGGCACGTGGCGATCGTCATGGACGGCAACGGCCGGTGGGCCAAGGAGCGGGGCCTGCCCCGCACCAAGGGGCACGAGCAGGGCGAGAGCTCGCTCTTCGACGTGGTCGAGGGGGCGATCGAGATCGGGGTGAAGGCGATCTCGGCGTACGCCTTCTCCACCGAGAACTGGTCGCGCTCGCCCGAGGAGGTGAAGTTCCTGATGGGCTTCAACCGCGACGTGATCCGGCGCCGCCGCGACGAGATGCACGAGCTCGGCGTCCGGGTCCGCTGGGCCGGCCGGTCGCCGCGGCTGTGGAAGTCGGTGATCCGCGAGCTCCAGGTGGCCGAGGAGCTGACGAAGGACAACGACGTGCTCACGCTGACGATGTGCGTCAACTACGGTGGCCGGGCCGAGCTCGCCGACACCGCACGCAGCATCGCCCGCGAGGTCGCGGCGGGCCGGCTCAACCCGGAGAAGGTCGACGAGAAGACCTTCGCCCGGCACCTCTACGTGCCCGAGCAGTCCGACGCCGACCTTGTCTGGCGCACGTCGGGGGAGCAGCGGCTCTCCAACTTCATGCTCTGGCAGGCGGCCTACTCCGAGCTGGTCTTCACCGACGTGCTCTGGCCCGACGTCGACCGCCGGCACCTGTGGGCGGCGGTGGAGACCTACGCCCGTCGGGACCGCCGGTACGGCGGCGCCGCACCGAACCAGGCACCGACGACTCAGGCGCCGACGGATCAGACCTGATCAGCCGGCGCTGACGCGCAGCAGCCACTCCATCTCGCGGAACCGGTCGTCCTTCTCCTCCGGGCCGGGGTGGCTGACCTGGGAGGTCCGCATCAGCTCGGGCGGGATCGGGTCGGGGAGGGACCGGAAGCGGTCCGGGTCGGTCGCCATCTCGAGCCTCCTGCTGGGGGAGTCGGTGCGGCCAGCGTACGCCGCGGTGCGGTTCAGCGGCAGCGTCCGCAGGTGCCGAAGATCTCGAGGGTGTGGCTGACGTCGGCGTAGCCGTGCTCGGCGGCGATGGTGCGGGTCCAGCGCTCGACCGCGGGCCCCTCCACCTCGACGGTCGCACCGCAGGAGCGGCAGACCAGGTGGTGGTGGTGGCTGTCGGAGCAGCGTCGGTAGATCGCCTCGCCGTCCTCGGTGCGGAGCAGGTCGATCTCGCCGGCCTCGGCCAACCGCTGCAGGGTCCGGTAGACGGTGGCCAGACCGACCGTCTCGCCGCGCTGCCCGAGCAGGTCGTGGATCTCCTGGGCGGAGCGGAAGTCGTCGAAGGAGTCGAGCACCTCGGCGACGGCCCGGCGCTGCCGGGTCGGCCGCAGGGCAGGGGGCGGGCTGTCGTCAGTGTTCGTCATAGTGCTCCTCGTGGACGGCGTGCCGGTGGCCGTCGTGCACGTAGTCGACGTGGTCGTCGTGCGGGACCGCGACGTGACCGCACTCGGGTCCGTGTGCGTGGGGATGGGTGCTGGTGACCTCGTGCTGGTCGGGCTGGCCCTCGGGGAAGGGTGCGGTGAGGCGCTGCCGCCGGCGCAGCCAGACCCCGACGGGCCAGGTGACCGCGAAGCCGGCCAGGGCGAGCAGCACGATGGTCGAGCCGGGCGCGACCCGGGCGTGGTAGGACGCGAACGCGGCGATCACCAGGCCGCCGACGGAGGCCAGGGTGCCGAACAGCATCGCGGCGCCGAGGGTGGTCCTGAAGGAGCGGGTGAACTGCTGCGCCGTGGCCACCGGGACCACCATCAGCGCCGAGACCAGCAGCAGGCCGACGGTGCGCATCGCGACGGTCACGCTGACCGCGGCGAGGACCGCGACCAGGATGTTGTAGAACCGCACGTTGAGCCCGGCGACGCGGGCGAACTCCTGGTCCTGGGACACCGCGAAGAGCTGGGGGGCCAGGCCCACGCACAGCAGGATCACCACCGCGGCCAGGGCCATCGTGATGATCACGTCGGTCACGGAGATGGTCAGGATCGAGCCGAAGAGATACTCCTGCAGGCTCGCTGCGCTCTCCCCGCCGAGGCCGGTCAGCAGGACGCCGCCGGCCAGTCCGCCGTAGAACAGCAGCGCGAGCGCCACGTCGCCGTTGGTGTGGCCGCGCTCGCGGATGACCTCGATCAGGATGGCGCCGAGGACGGCGACGATCACGGCCGTCCAGGTGGGCGAGGTGCCGGTGAGCAGCCCGAGCGCGACCCCGGTCACCGCGACGTGGCCGATCCCGTCACCCATCAGCGCGAGCCGGCGCTGGACGAGGTAGGTGCCGACCGCGGGTGCGGCCAGGCCGGTGAAGAACGCCGCGATCAGGGCCCGCTGCATGAAGCCCAGGGAGAAGAGCTCGACGGCCGACATCAGCGGCCCTCCAGCGGCGAGACGACGTGCGGCAGGTGGTCGGTGCGGTGCGACGCCGGATGGTGGTGGTGGGCGTGCACCTCGCCGAACTGGGGGTCGTGCACCTCGTGGTCGGCGAGCGGCAGGCCGTCGTACGCCACCCGTCCGTCACGCATCACGACGGCCCGGTCGACGAGGTCGGCGAGCGGACCGAGCTCGTGGGCGACCAGGACGATGGTCGCGCCACGCGACTTGAGCAGTCCGAGCGCCTCCGCGAGGGCGTGCTGGTTGGGCAGGTCGACCCCGGCGGTCGGCTCGTCGAGGAAGAACAGCTCGGGCTCGCCGGCCAGGGCGCGGGCGATCAGGACCCGCTGCTGCTGGCCGCCGGAGAGGTTCGAGGCGCCGGCGCGCGCCAGGTCGGCGAGGCCGACCACCTCGAGCGCGTCGTGGATGGCGGCCCGGTCGGTGCGCGACAGCGGCCGCAGCAGCCTGCGGTGGGTGAGCCGACCTGAGGCCACGACCTCCCAGACCGAGGCCGGCACGCCGGACCCGGCGCCGGTGCGCTGCGGCACGAAGCCGATCCGTCGCCAGTCGTGGAAGTCGGCCAGTGGGGTGCCGAAGAGCTCCAGCGAGCCGGTGGTCAGCGGCCGCAGCCCGGTCAGCGCCCTCACGAGGGTGGACTTGCCGGACCCGTTGGCCCCCATCAGGGCCACGAACTCTCCGGACTCGACCGCGAGGTCGACGCCACGCAGGATCGGCCGGCCGCTGATCGCGACAGCTCCGTTGCTGAGTCGGACGGGGGTCATCAGCAACCGTTCGCCTTCTCGAGGGCGGCCAGGTTCTGCTGCATCAGCGAGAGGTAGTCCTCGTCGGAGGTCTCGTCGCTCAGTCCCTCGATCGGGTCCAGCACCGCGGTGGCGATGCCCAGGTCGTCGGCCAGCGACGTCGCGAGCTTGGGGCTGGCGAGCCGCTCGGAGAAGACCGTCGTCACGCCGGCGGAGTCGATCAGCTGCTGGAGGCGTCCCAGGTCGGCCGGCGTGGGTTCGGCCTCGGGGGAGAGGCCGACGATGGGCTCCATGACCAGACCGTACTTCTCGGCGAGGTAGCCGAAGGCGTCGTGCGACACCACGACCGTGTCGCGTGCGCAACCGGCCAGGCCCGCGGCGTACGCCGCGTCGAGCGACTCCAGGTCGCTGCGCAGGTCGGCTGCGTTGGCGGCGTACTCGTCGGCGTGGTCGGGGTCGATGTCGGAGAGCTGCTCGGACACCGCGTCGGTGAGCTCGGCCATCTTCGTCGGGTCCTGCCAGAAGTGCGGGTCGAGGTCCCCGTGGTCGTGGCCGTCGTGGCCGTCGTGGTCACGCGGCTCCAGGCCCACCACGGCAGCGGCGTCGAGGGTGGAGCCGGTCGCGTTCTGGTCGATGGCGTTGTCGACGGTCGGCTGGAAGTCCTTCTCGTAGATCACCAGGTCGGCCTCGGCGATGTCGGCGGTCTCCTTGATGGTCAGCTCGAGGTCGTGCGGCTCCTGGCCGGGTTGGGTCAGGTTGACCACCGTGGCGTGGTCGCCGGCGACCCGCTCGGCGACGTACTGGAGGGGGTAGAAGGCGGTCGCGACCTGGATGCCGTCAGTTGATCCGGCGGTGTCCTCGCTGAAGGCGGCGCAGCCGGACAGGGCCAGGATGGTCGGGACGATGACGGCGAGCAACCTCATGAGAATGATTCTCAGACGAGTTGAGAACCATTGTCAACTCCGAGCGGACTACGCTGAGCAGGTGATGGTCGTCAACCGGTTCCGGGTGCCCACGGCGCAGACCGAGGAGTTCCAGACCGCTCTCGGCGCCGCCCTCGACGCGCTCGCCGCCTGCACCGGGTACGCCGGCGGCGAGATCGGCCGCAACGTCGACGACCCGGAGCTCTGGGCACTGACCACCCGCTGGGCCAACGTCGGCAGCTACCGTCGCGCGCTCTCGTCGTACGACGTGAAGCTGCACGCCGTCCCCGTGCTCGGTCGAGCCATCGAGGAGCCGTCCGCCTACGAGCCCGCCGGCCCGGGCACCACCCTCAATATCGAGTCGACCCGCTCGTTAGGCTGATCGCTCACGACCGGCAGCCAGCCGGCCATGACCCAGGAGCACCCCGTGGCAAAGCCGCCCCCCACCACCGTCGATCACGTCGTCTCTCTCGCCAAGCGCCGGGGGTTCGTCTACCCGTGCGGCGAGATCTACGGCGGCACCAGGTCGGCGTGGGACTACGGCCCGCTCGGGGTGGAGCTGAAGGAGAACATCAAGCGCCAGTGGTGGAAGTCCATGGTGCAGATGCGCGACGACATGGTCGGTCTCGACTCGAGCATCATCCTGCCGCGCCAGGTGTGGGAGGCGAGCGGCCACGTCGACACCTTCAGCGACCCGCTGACCGAGTGCCAGTCCTGCCACAAGCGCTACCGCGCCGACCACCTCCAGGAGCAGGCTGCCGAGAAGGCTGCCAAGAAGGGCGAGGAGGTCGACCCGGACTCCATCGACCTGTCCACCCTGGTGTGCGCCAACTGCGGCACGCGTGGCGCCTGGACCGAGCCGCGCCAGTTCTCCGGGCTGCTGAAGACCTACCTCGGCGTCACCGCGGACGAGTCCGACCCCGAGACCTCGGGCCTGCACTACCTGCGTCCCGAGACCGCCCAGGGCATCTTCATCAACTTCGCCAACGTGGTGACCTCGAGCCGCCAGAAGCCGCCGTTCGGCATCGCCCAGATCGGCAAGAGCTTCCGCAACGAGATCACCCCCGGCAACTTCATCTTCCGCACCCGCGAGTTCGAGCAGATGGAGATGGAGTTCTTCGTCAAGCCGGGCGAGGACGAGGACTGGCACCAGTACTGGATCGACCAGCGCACCGCCTGGTACGTCGACCTCGGCATCGATCCCGACAACCTGCGCCACTACGAGCACGCGCAGGAGAAGCTCAGCCACTACTCCAAGCGCACCGTCGACATCGAGTACCGCTTCAAGTTCGCCGGCTCCGAGTGGGGTGAGCTCGAGGGCATCGCCAACCGCACCGACTTCGACCTGAGCACGCACGCCAAGCACTCCGGCCAGGACCTGTCCTACTTCGACCAGGCCAACAACGAGCGTTACACGCCGTACGTCATCGAGCCGGCCGCCGGGCTCTCGCGCAGCCTGATGACCTTTCTCGTCGAGGCCTACACCGAGGACGAGGCGCCCAACACCAAGGGCGGCGTCGACAAGCGGGTGGTGCTCAAGCTCGACCCGCGTCTGGCGCCGACCAAGGTGGCCGTGCTGCCGCTGAGCCGCAACGCCGACCTGTCGCCGAAGGCCAAGGACCTCGCTGCCGAGCTGCGCCGCAACTGGAACGTCGACTTCGACGACTCCGGTGCGATCGGCCGCCGCTACCGCCGCCAGGACGAGGTCGGTACGCCGTACTGCGTGACCGTCGACTTCGAGACCCTCGACGACCTCGCGGTGACCGTCCGTGAGCGTGACTCGATGGCGCAGGAGCGGGTCAGCCTCGACCGGATCAGCTCCTACTTCGCCGAGCGGCTCCTCGGTTGCTGACCCGCGCCCGACCCGCCGCTGCCCCGGTCGCGGCAGTGCTGCTCGCCGTCGCTCTGGCCGGGTGCTCGGGCAGTGACAGCAGCGGGTCGGACGACGCAGCCGCCACCGACCCCAGCGCGTCGCCGTACCTCCCGGTGCCCGAGGGGGTCGAGCTGACCCCGCAGGGCACCGAGCTGACGGTGCCCGACTCCGCGGTCGTCGCCTTCGAGCCGCGGCAGGGTCAGGTCGGGGTGCTCGACCTCGACGTCGTCAAGCTGCAGAAGACGTCGATCCGCGCGTCCTTCTCCGCCTGGAGCCTGACCCCTGCCCAGCGCAGGTCGACGCCCTACTTCGTCACCGTCAAGGTCGCCAACGAGGGCAAGACCGACCTCGGTGGTCAACGGGTGCCGCTCTACGCCGTCAACGACCAGAACGTGCTGCTCGAGTCCACGCCGTTCGCAAGCGACTTCGAGGCCTGCCCGAGCACGGCGCTGCCGAAGAAGTTCGGGCCCGGCAAGAAGACCTCGGTGTGCCTGGTCTACCTCGCGCCGGAGAAGGGCACCCTCGAGGCGGTCAGCTTCCGGCCCGAGGACACCTTCGACCCGATCGTGTGGACCGGCGAGGTGACGACCTACCCGGCGCCGAAGAAGTGACCTCGGTGGTCGAGTAGCGAGCGCCAGCGAGCGTATCGAGACCAATTTTGGTCGGTTCCGCCGCCCGCCGGACAATGGAGCCATGCCCACGCCGACCTCGCTGACCCTGGGGTCCCTGCACGTCGAGACGCCGGTGGTGCTCGCGCCGATGGCCGGGATCACCAACGCTGCCTACCGTCGGTTGTGCGCCGAGCAGGGGGCCGGGCTCTACGTCTGCGAGATGATCACCAGCCGCGGCCTGGTCGAGGGCGACCAGCACACGAAGGACATGCTGGTCTTCGACGAGCTGGAGACGACGCGCTCGGTCCAGCTCTACGGCTCCGACCCGGTCTACGTCGGCAAGGCCGCCGAGATCCTGTGTGCGGAGTACGCCGTCAACCACATCGACCTCAACTTCGGCTGCCCGGTCCCGAAGGTCACCCGCAAGGGCGGCGGTGGCGCGCTGCCGTGGAAGCGGGGGCTGCTCGCCGAGATCCTCGAGCACGCGGTGGCCGCGGCGACGCCGTACGACGTCCCGGTGACGATGAAGACCCGCAAGGGCATCGACGATGACCACCTCACCTATCTCGACGCCGGCCGGATCGCCGAGCAGGCGGGGTGTGCCGCGATCGCGCTGCACGGCCGGACCGTCTCGCAGGCCTACTCCGGTGCGGCCGACTGGGACGCGATCGCCGCGCTCGTCGACCACGTCGACATCCCGGTCCTCGGCAACGGCGACATCTGGGAAGCCGCCGACGCGCTCCGGATGGTCGAGCAGACCGGTGCGGCAGGCGTGGTGGTCGGTCGTGGCTGCCTGGGTCGACCGTGGCTCTTCCGCGACCTGGCCGCGGCGTTCGCCGGCGAGCAGGTCGCGACGCTGCCCACGCTCGGTGAGGTCCGGGACATGATGCGCCGCCACGCCGAGCTGCTCTGCCAGCACATGGGGGAGGAGCGCGGCTGCAAGGAGTTCCGCAAGCACGTGTCGTGGTACCTGAAGGGCTTCGCCGCGGGCGGGGACATGCGTCGGTCGCTGGGCCTGGTCGACACCCTCGCCGACCTCGACCGGCTGCTCGACGACCTCGACCCGGAGGAGACCTTCCCGGTCAGCGAGCTCGGCACCCCGCGGGGTCGTCAGGGCTCCCCCCGGGCCCGCGTCGCGCTCCCCGAGGGCTGGCTCGACGACACCGACGGCAGCGGTTCCCACCTGCAGGAAGAGGCCTCCGAGACCACTGGGGGGTGAGGCGGAACACGTCGTCCCCGGCCGGCCCTGATTCGGAGACCGCTGGTGCCCTGTGGTTGAGTGGGCCACCGTTGCCGTTCTGTGACCTTCTCCTCCGAGCTCTCGGTCACGGTCGGCGCGAGTCCCCTGTCAGCAACAGCAAAGGATCAGCGCTGTGGCAGATCATCGCCACAAGCGGGACACCAATGCCCGCCGCAAGCCCCGTGCCGCTCTCGTGGCCGGACCCCTCGCTCTCGTGGCGACCGCTTCTGCGGTCACCATCGGAGTCCTGGTCAGCAGCCCGGTCGCCGGCTCCCTCACCGCGAGTGAGAGTGCCTCCGCCGACCTGTCCGCCGCCACCGTCGAGCGCCGGTCCGACCCGGTCTCCCGTTCGGCGACCCGGGTCGAGCGAGCCCAGCGCAGGGCCCTGGTCGAGCGCAACCGGGCGGAGGCCGCCGAGGTCGCCGACCTGAGAGCGGCGCGCGCCGCCAAGGTCGAGCGGGCTGCCACGCTCGAGGCGGTCCGTGGGGCCGACGAGAAGCAGTGGACGACCACCGTGCTGAACCTCTGGAGCGCGGCTGGTGCCGGCGCGAAGCAGACCGGCGAGCTCGAGTCCGGCACGCAGGTGCTGGTCACCGGCCGCACCACCGACGACCAGGTCGAGGTCGTCGTCGACGGCGCCTCGCGCTGGGTGACCGCGGGCTACCTCGCCGACGAGAAGCCGCTGACCGCCGCCTCCGGGTTGTCGATGGAGCCGTGCCCGGACCCGGGCGTGGAGAGCGGACTGACCGACGACGCCGTCTACGTCTACCGCTCGGTGTGCGCCGCCTTCCCGCAGATCACCTCGTACGGCGGCTGGGACGGCCATGGTGAGCACTCCTCGGGCAAGGCGCTGGACATCATGACCAGTGACGTCGCCCTCGGGACCGCGATCGCGGAGTTCCTGCAGAGCCACGCCGGCGAGCTGAATCTCTACGACATCCTCTGGCACCAGCAGATCTGGACCCCGGTCCGGGCCAGTGAGGGCTGGCGGTCGATGTCGTCTCGTGGCTCGGCCACGGCCAACCACTTCGACCACGTGCACGTGGCGGTCAACTAGCCACGACGTTCGGCGAACTGCCGCGGCTCGTCCCCGAGCAGGTCCACGCCGCGGAGCAGCGAGTCTGCGGCGTCGACCGTGGGCTCCGCGTCGGCGCGTGAGACCCAGGCCGGCGAGCAGGTCGTGCTCGCTGAAGCCGTCGGCGGCCTGGGGGAACCCGGAGATCGACCCGGCACACGCGGCTCGGCCGGTGTCGAGGGCGATGGTGAGACTCATGTGCCCGAGCCCAGGCGAGCACGGCCGTGGGGGAGTGCCCCCTAGAGTCGGCCCCGATGGACATCCAGGACCGGTACGACGCCCACGCCCGCGCCCGCATCGTCGAGGAGCCGCCGAAGCGGGTGGTCGCCCCCGAACGCACCGCCTTCGAGCGCGACCGGGCACGGGTCGTGCACGCCGCCGCGTCCCGGCGGCTGGCGGCCAAGACCCAGGTGGTCGGGCCCCAGTCCGACGACTTCGTGCGCAACCGGCTCACCCACAGCCTGGAGGTGGCCCAGGTCGCCCGCGACGTGTCGCGGGCGCTCGGCAGCCAGCCCGACATCGCCGAGACCGCCGCGCTGGCCCACGACCTCGGCCACCCGCCGTTCGGCCACAACGGTGAGCGGGTGCTCGCCGTGCTCTCCGAGGAGTCGGGCGGCTTCGAGGGCAACGCGCAGACGCTCCGGCTGCTGACCCGGCTGGAGGCCAAGACGTTCGACGCCGACGGCCGCTCGGTCGGGCTCAACCTGACCCGCGCGACCCTCGACGCCTGCACGAAGTACCCCTGGACCCGCGCCGGCGCACACGAGTCGAGCGGCATGCACGCCGACGGGTCGCCGCAGCTGACCCTGAAGTTCGGCGTCTACGACGACGACCGGGCCGTCTTCGACTGGCTGCGGCCCTCCGACGTCGGCTCGCGGCAGTGCCTGGAGGCACAGGTCATGGACCTCGCCGACGACGTCGCCTACTCGGTCCACGACGTCGAGGACGGCATCGTGGCCGATCACATCGACCTCACCGCGATGGACCAGGCGGCGGTCTGGTCGACGGTCCGCGACTGGTATCTCCCCGACGCCAGTGATGACGTCCTCGACGACGTCCTGGCCGGGCTGCGCACGCAGGGCAGCTGGCCCTCGACGCCGTACGACGGCAGCCGGCGCTCGCTCGCGGCGCTCAAGAACTTCACCAGTGACCTGATCGGCCGCTTCTGCGGGGCAGTGCAGGCGGCGACGTTCGCAGCGGGGGACGGGCCGTTCGTGCGGTACGCCGCCGACCTGGTCGTCCCCGAGCGCACCCGCCTCGAGATCGCGGTCCTCAAGGGCGTCGCTGCGCACTACGTGATGCGCACCGACGACCGGGTCGCCCTGATGTCGCGGCAGCGCGAGCTGCTCGCCGAGCTGGTGGCGGTGCTCGCGCACCGCGGCCCGGACGCGCTGGACCGGCCCTTCGCCGACGACTGGGCGGCCGCAGCCGACGACCCGGCCCGGCTGCGGGTCGTCATCGACCAGGTCGCCTCCCTCACCGACGCGAGTGCGGTCGCCTGGCACTCCCGGCTGGTGACTCCGGGAGCGGTCTGACCCGGCACCTGCCAGTGAACCCGCCCGGGGCGGGGTGTGGGGCGCTCCAGAGGAACGAGACGGGTCCGTTGCGGTGGTAGGTCCACGCCGAGTGCGTCAACCCGATGGTGCCGGCGTCGGGGTCGAACCGGGGCCTCTTCCGCGGAGCGTTGGTCGACCGGGTGCTCACTCGACCGGGACCGCGGTCAGTAGGGTCGTCGTGTGACCGAACCTCTCGTCTGGCTGCCCTTCGAACCCGACCTCCTGGGCGAACCGCCCGCCGGGTTGCGCTACGAGGTGGTCGACCCGACCAGGCACGTGCCGGACAGCGTCGGGGATGTCGAGTTCTACGTGCTGCCCTATCTGCTCGGCTCGGAGTCCACCGAGGTGCTGCCGCGAATGGGCCGCCTCCGGGTCATCCAGACCCTGACGGCCGGGGTCGACAACGTCCGCGGCCGGGTGCCCGAAGGTGTCCTGCTGTGCAACGGCCGTGGCATCCACGACACCTCGACCGCCGAGCTCGCCCTGACCCTGATCCTGTCCAGCCTGCGTGGGATCCCGGAGTGGGTGCGCGCCCAGGAACGAGGGGAGTGGGCGGCGTCGTGGCGGCCCGCCCTGGCCGACAAGCAGGTCCTGATCGTCGGCTACGGCGCGATCGGCGAGGCGATCGAGGCCAGGCTGCTGCCGTTCGAGACCACCGTGGTGCGGGTCGCCCGTAGCGCCCGGGACGGCGTGCACCCGATCGAGTCCCTGCCGGAGCTGCTGCCCGACGCGGATGTCGTGGTGCTCGTCGTACCCCTCACCGACGCGACGCGCGGACTGGTCGACACCGACTTCCTGGCGGCGATGAAGGACGGCGCACTGCTGGTCAACGTCGCTCGAGGGGCTGTCGTCGACACCCCGGCCCTCATCGCCGAGCTGAAGGCCGGTCGGCTGCACGCAGCCACCGATGTCGTCGACACCGAGCCGCTGCCCGCCGGCGACCCGTTGTGGTCGGTGGACAACCTGTTGATCTCCCCGCACATCGGGGGCGCCAGCAGTGCGATGTGGCCGCGCGCCCACCGGCTGGTGCGTGAGCAGCTGGAGCGGTTCGCGGCCGGGCAGGACCCTGTGAACATCATGACCGGCGACTACTGACCTGACCGTAGACTCCGCGACGTGGCTGGCCGGATCCGTGATGACGACATCGCCGTGGTGCGCGAGAAGGCACGCATCGACGATGTCGTCTCGCAGTACGTCACGCTGAAGAACGCCGGCGGTGGCTCCCAGAAGGGGCTGTGCCCCTTCCACGACGAGAAGTCGCCGTCGTTCAACGTCAATCCGAGCCGAGGCTTCTACCACTGTTTCGGTTGTAACGAGAGCGGCGACGTCATCTCGTTCCTGATGAAGATCGACGGGCTCAGCTTCACCGAGACCGTCGAACGCCTCGCCGACAAGTACGGCGTCCAGCTGCGCCGCGAGGAGGGTGACGCCCGCGACGAGCGGCCCAAGGGCCCGCAGCGCGGACGGCTGATCGAGGCCAACAAGGTCGCCCAGGAGTTCTACGCCGAGCAGCTCAGCACCACCGACGCGGCGGTGGCCCGACAGTTCCTCCTCGGACGCGGGTTCGACCAGGCTGCCGCCGAGACATTCGGCGTCGGCTTCGCCCCGCGGGACGGCGAGGCACTGTTCCAACACCTGCGCGCCCGTGGCTTCAGCCAGGAGGAGGCCGTCGAGGCCGGCCTGGTGGCGATCGGCCGCTCGGCGTACGACCGGTTCCGCGGCCGCCTGCTCTGGCCGATCCGCGACGCGCCGGGCGACACCATCGGCTTCGGGGCTCGCCGGATCTTCGACGACGACCGGATCGAGGCCAAGTACCTCAACACCCCCGAGACCCGCATCTACAAGAAGAGCCAGGTCCTCTACGGCCTCGACCTCGCCCGTCGTGACATCGCGCGCTCCTCCCAGGCCGTCATCGTCGAGGGCTACACCGACGTGATGGCCTGCCACCTCGCCGGCGTCGGCACCGCCGTGGCCACCTGCGGCACCGCGTTCGGCGACGAGCACTCCAAGGTGCTGCGGCGCTTCCTCAACGACCACGAGGAGTTCCGCGGCGAGGTGATCTTCACCTTCGACGGCGACGCGGCCGGGCAGAAGGCGGCGATCCGCGCCTTCGGCGGAGACCAGAACTTCGTCTCCCAGACCTACGTCGCGGTCGAGCCCGACGGCCTGGACCCCTGCGACCTGCGGATCAAGAAGGGTGACGCTGCAGTGCGCGAGCTGATCGCGACCCGCAAACCGCTCTACCGCTTCGTGCTCGCCAACGTGGTCACCAAGTACGACCTCGACCGCGCCGACGGCCGCATCGACGCGCTGCGCGAGAGCGCCCGACTGGTCTCGAGCATCCGCGACAGGTCCAAGGTCGACGCCTTCGCCCGCGAGATCGCCGGCATGATCGGCGTCGACGTCGACGAGGCCCGCAGCGAAGTACGGCGAGCAGCCTCCCGCCAGAGCCGCGACAGTCGCACCACGGCTCAGACGCAGTCGGCGCAGGCGCCCCGCTCCGCCGTGCCCGACCTGCGCGACCCGCGCTTCGGACTGGAGCGCGAGACCCTCAAGCTGGTCATCCAGTACCCCATGACGATCGGCCGGATCACCTCCGACGTCGGTCCCAACGACTTCACCCATCCCACCTACCGTGCGGTGTGGGAGCTGGTCGCCGCAGCCGGTGGGCCGGGTGCCGGTGCCGGCGACCCGGGGTGGGGCACCCGGCTGCGCGACTCCACCGACGACCCGGCGGTCGCCTCGGCGATCGGTGCCCTCGGGGTCGAGCCGCCGCTGACCGCGAAGGAGCCCGACGGGGCCTACGTCGCGCTCCACGTCTACCGACTGCTCGAGCTCACCGCGGCCCGCCGGATCAACGACATCAAGTCGCGGCTCCAGCGCACCAACCCGGTCGAGCACCCCACGGAGTACAACAAGATGTTCGGCGAGCTCGCCGCGCTCGAGCAGCACCGGCGCACGCTCCGTGAGCGGACGGTGACCGCCAGTGAGTGACCAGTGATGGGCCGGCGGCGGGACCGGTCTCCGATCCGGGTGGAGCGCGGCGAGCGACTGCTCGCCGACGCCGTCGCGGAGGGCGCGCACCTCGGCGGCACCCGCGACGCTTTCTACGTCGTACGCCGGCTCGGTGTCGGCACGTCGGACCTGACGGAGACCGTCCGGGTCCCGTGGGAGGACGTCGAGGCGGCCGCCTGGGAGCGCGACACGTCCGAGCTGGTGCTCACGGAGGTCGGCAGCTGGGGTGAGGTCCGCCCGGAGCACCGGTTCGTCCTCGCCGAGCCGGGGCGGCTGATGGAGCTGGTCCGCGAGCGGATCACCGCGAGCGTCGTGCTGCAGAGGCACGTACCCGTGGTCGGTCGTCGAGGGGTGCGCGTCATCGCCCGCCGGGCGCCGCGCGGGGACCAGCCCCTGCGCTGGCTCTACCAGTACGACGACGGCGTCGACCCGTCGGACCCGGCCGTCCAGGAAGCGGCCGCGGAGGCGCTCGCCGCTGCCCGGGCCGACGTGGGCGCACTCTGAGCGGCCCGATTTTTCTCCTCCGCCGCACATTGCTAATCTGTGCGGGCTGCATCCGATCCCCTGTAGCTCAACTGGCAGAGCATTCGACTGTTAATCGGAGGGTTGTTGGTTCGAGTCCAACCGGGGGAGCAGAAAAAGGGCCTCTGACCTGGGCAAACGCCCAGGTCGGGGGCCCTTTTGAAATTTGAGCCTAGTGGCAAGACTGTCCACAACCAGGCGATGAGCTCTCGCGGGACCCGGGCTTCCTGACCCGGGCTCACGGAGCCCTCGAGTCCGCGGCGTCACGGCGGTTCCGACGTCGATTCGCGTCGGACCGGTCAGATCGTGGGCCGGAACTGCTCCAGGTGCGCGCTCAGATCCGGCGCCGCCAAGGACTTGTGGAGGTAGAAGTCACGGGTGACGTCGCTGTCCTCGTGACCGAGCTGGGACTGGGCGGTAGGTACCGCACGCATGCCCGGGTGCCGGTGCTCCGAGAGGAAATCGAGGTAGGGACGGCCGCGCTCGTCCTCCCCCCAGGCCCAACCGATATGCATGCCCCGATGGAAGCTGTGGCCGCATTCTCGGCCGGCGACATCACCGCGTCGATCTTGCGGTAGTCCTCGGGCACTTGGCGAAGAGCCACCGTGCGCACCTCAGCCGTTCATCGTTCATGACGAGAGGTTACGTGCGCCTGGGAGCCGCAGGCTGCCGGCGACCCTGGCCCGAGCCTCCGTAGAACCCCTCTTCGGCGTCGAAGTGGTGCCGCTCGTCGCAGTAGGTCAACAGTTGCCCGAGTTCCCGCCCACTCCAGCGCCGCAACACAGTGAAGGCCGGCGGAGTATCCAACCCTTGGCCCTTGCAGAACGTGCACGAGCTCGGACGCAGGCCGGTTCGCCTTAGGAAGTCCTCGTAGGGCTCCGGCACGTCGTACTCCATGCCGATCCGCTCGTCGGGTCGCCGGTCGGCCAGGGCACCCAGCCTCTCCATAGATGTCGGCAGCAGCCTACGTCTGTGGACAGACGATCCAGCCACGTACGCCTCGCCACGGGCCCGCTGCAGCTCTCACGCAGCCTGCGGCTTGCGCGGGGGAATGGGGCACCTTCACGCAGACCGGACAGCGGCATAGCGTGCGTCTCCGAGCGCACGCTACGTGGCAAGACGTCCGCGGCGCAGGCGGTGGTTCGCCAGAGCCGACGCCCAGGCACCCCTCGGTTTCGCGTCTAGCATCTTGTCCGTGAGCCATACCGACGTGGGACGAGCCACTGTCGAAGCACCCGCTGATGAGGTGTTCGCCGCGCTCCTCGATGCGGAGGCAAGAACCATCTGGCTGCCTCCGGCCGGCATGTCGGGACGGTTCGACAGGTTCGACGCTAGGCCGGGCGGCGGATACAGAATGACGCTCGCCTACGACGACGAGGCGACCCACGGTAAGTACGCGGAGAACACCGACGTCGTGGAGGTGCGGTTCATCGCGGTAGACGAGCCGCGAAGACTGGTCGAAGAGGCAGATTTTGGCTCCGACGGGTGACCATCACGGCGACCGGCGTTCCCGACGGTATCTCCAGCGAGGACCACGTCATGGCCTTCGCATCCACACTGAGCAATCTGAACCAGTACGTCCAGGGCGGGCTGGCCTCCTGAGCGTGACTCGTGCACCAGACCGAAACTCGGGCACCTCGGGCCAACGGATGCGATGTGGAGCTCACCCTCATCTCAGCAAGACCGGGCCGACAGCCGGCCTGAGCGTGCGGCTTCGAGCGCACGCCACGCGGCATAGCGTGCGTTCAGATGACTGCCTGGACGGCGTAAAGAACCGCAAGACCGAGGGCCAGGAGGCCGAGGATCGTGCGGAGCAACGTCTCGGGCATCCGGGGCTGCAGCGACGCGCCGAGGTAGCCCCCACACAGCCCTCCGAGTCCGCACGCGATCCCGAGCGACCAGTCTGGGCCGATAGACCCTGACGCGTTCAACTGCAGGATGGCGAAGGTGGCGACGCCGACGATGGACGTGACGAAGGTGCTGGCCAGCGCGGCTGGTGCCACCAGGGTGACGGCCATGCCGGAGCCGACGAGGATCGGTCCGAGGATGGATCCGCCCCCGATCCCGTAGATGCCGCCGACGATCCCCACGACGAACGCGGCCAAAGTGATCGACCTCGGACTCAGGGGTGCCCTCGACGGGCGAGTTCCACCACGACGAGTCGAGCCCAAGATGAACAGGCCCGTCGGCGCGAGCACAGCGGCGGCCAGGAGTTTGAACACGGTCGGGTCGTCGGCCACGTAGACCCGCAGCACCGCACCGATGATGACGCCGGGGGCCGAGCCCGCCACCAAACTGCGGGCCAGCGGTCCGCGCAACTGACCCCGCCGGGCGTACCGAATCAGCGCCCCCGGACCCGACAGCACGTTGTAGAGAAGGTTGGTCGGCGTGACCTGCGGGTTGGGCACTCCGAACACCGACAGCTGGACCGGCAGTAGGAACACCGCACCGGAGACGCCGACCGGGCTCGTGATCGTCGCGATGACAAAGCCCGCGACGAATCCAAACAGATCGCGCTCCACGGCCACCTCCGTCCTGTCGGCCGCATCCTGTCAGGACGGACAGTCGGCCAAGCCCTGACATCGGCATGTGGCTGTCCTGCAGACCAGGAGCGCGTCGGCATGCATGCTGTTGAGGTGCGACGGAGAGTCCCGAAACTAATGCGCAGGACCCTGGGGAGATTGCCCTGCTCCGCGGAGCCGGTTGAGGTATCGGTATCTGCTTCTCCGTCCCGGGTACGCCGTCGCACGGTGGTTGTGGCGAGATCGGATGACACACTCGTGCAATCCTGGACAGGAACAGGGTATGGACTCCACGACTTCGTCGCACCGCGAGCGTGAAGAACGCTTCCGGGAGATCTACGACGCGGCGTATGTCGATCTGCTTCGTTTCGTATGCAGACGCGTGCATCCAACGCACGCCGAGGATGTAGTCGGTGATGTCATGCTCGTCGCGTGGCGCCGCCTCGACGACGTCCCGGCCGATCTGTCGGCTGCGCGTGCCTGGCTCTTCGGAGTGGCACGCAAGACCCTCCAGAACACCCGACGCCGCGAGGACCGGAACGATGCCGTCTCGGTCGGTCTCGCCGAAGTCCGGCACGGTCCCGCGGACGCCGGCCACCACCCCGATCTGGTCAACTCCCGGGTCGACATCGCCGCTGCCTGGCCGCTGCTGAGCGCCACCGACCAGGAGGCGATCGCGCTGTCCGTCCTGGACGGGCTCACCGCACCCGAGGCGGCGGCAGTGCTGGGCATCTCATCCACTGCCTTTCGGCTGCGATTGTCGCGTGCCCGACGCACCCTGCGACGCCGTGTCGACTCCACCGCGGCCGACGACCCCCTGCGCGGCCGCCCTGCACCCGAGAGGAGCCCTCGATGAGAAGGCACACAGCCGACACGGCGATGACCGCCACCCTGCGCGACCTCGACCCTGCACCGATGACCGACCTGACCGAGGCGGAGCGCGAGCGTGCCGACACGACGTTCGCCCGCATCGTGGCGACGCCCAGCGACAAGCCCGACGCGACCGAGCGGGGCCGACCCCACCGGGGCCGACGTCGGCTGATCGTGACGGTGGGTCTGGCCGGCGCCGCCGGTGTCGCCATCCCTGGACTACTGCTGGGTGGAGGCACCGCGTACGGGTCGTGGACGCCGACGCCCGAACCCCTGACAGACGTGGGCGCGGCCAAAGCCGCCGCCACCTGCCGCGCCGTCCTCGACACACCCGACCGGGGAGAACGCGTCGCAGTAGCAGAGCGGCGCGGCGAATGGACCTACATCCTGCTCGCCGGACCAGAGACGGAGGCAACCTGCCTGATGCCCGACGACCTCGTCGGACAGGAGGACCCCGTGGGCCACAGGGATGAGGGCTTCTTCGGGAGCTACGACCAGGACAAAGCCGTAGTCCCGGTTCTCGACCCCGACCACATCGACGAGACCACGAGTATGGAGGGCAACACCGACGAGGGATGGTTCACCTGGTCCGAGGGCTACGTGGGCAGCGACGTCACGGGTGTCACCGTGCACACCTCCTCGGGCCTCGACATCGAGGCCTCTGTCGCCGGCAACCGGTTCGCCGCATGGTGGCCGTCCACCAAGCAGAGCTCCGACCGCCCGGCCGAGACGTGGTCGTACACCGTTCACCTCGCCGACGGGAGCACCCGGCGCACCAGCTGACGACCAGCACCCAGGTAGGGGTCGAGGCGGTGGATAGACGCACGCTCGCGCCGGGACGCCGGAGCTGAGTGAGTCGATCAGTCGGGTCATCGGCTCTTGCCTACGCTGCGGTTGGGCTCGCGGTCAGTCGCGACGATCCGTTGGTGGATCAGCCAGGTCTCCTCGACCTACGGTAGAGCGAGTCGTCATAGGCCGCGGTGACCATGGATCGCCTGCTGGTCCGGCGCCAGCATTGGTCCAGGGCGTCGGCCGGCGTGACGCGCAGGTGTCGTTCACGTTCTCGTCACCAGGGCCTCTGCTGGGGAACCCGCAGAGTTCACGTTTTGCGTGGACGTTGAGCGGGCCGATTGTCGACCTTTGGGAGAATCCATGAGCATCACTCGTCGCGGGATCGTGACCAGCACAGCGGCGGGGGTGGGCATCGCCGTCACCGGGAGCTTCCCTTCGCTCGCCGAGGCTCGGCCCGGCTCTCCAGCTGGTCGGGTTCGCACCCCGAGGCCGTTCCCGCCGTTGGTCGACGACCCTCAGGGCATCCTCGCTCTGCCACCTGACTTCTCCTACCGGGTGATGACCCGGGCCGGGGTGTCGAAGCTGGAGAGCGGCGAGCCCTGCCCGAGCAACCACGACGGCACCGCGAGCTTCGGCACAGGTCGACGCCAGTACCTGATCCTCAACCACGAGTGCGATGCCGGTGACGAGTTCGGTGTGCCGCACCGGACCGGCACGGTGTGGGACCCGGGCGCCACCGGTGGTGGTGGTTGCACGGTGATCCGCACCGACGGCAATGGCCGCAACCTCGGCCAGAGCGTCGCCCTGTCCGGGACGATCGCGAACTGTGCCGGCGGGCCGACGCCGTGGGGGACCTGGTGGACGTGCGAGGAGGCGACCGCGCGAGCCGGTGAAGCGTGGGAGCACGAGGACACCGGAGCGACCGGCGTCTATCGGAAGGACCACGGCTACGTCTTCGAAGTCTTCGGCGACGGCCGCGCGGACCCGGCCCCCCTGAAGGCTCTCGGCCGCTACGACCATGAAGCGTGCGCGATCAGCAGGGACCGCACGCAGGTCTTCTTGTCGGAGGACGCCGACGAGCCCAACGGGCTGTTCTTCCGCTGGCAGGGCCCGCGAGGCTTCCGAGTCGGCGCCGACTCGGTCGGGCGTCTCCGCTCGAAGTCGTTCGGCACGCTTGCCGCGATGGCGATCCTCATGGACGACGGCAGCGTGGTGCCAGACGTGGCTCACCTCACCTCCTCACAACTGGGACGCCCGTTCAAGGTGCGGTGGGTGGAGGTACCCGACCGGGACGCGGCCGCCACGGACGTGCGCGAGCAGTTCGACGACGGGCAGGTCACCAGGGGCCGGAAGTTCGAGGGCGTCTGGGGCACGAACTCGGGCGTGTACGTCGTCAACTCCTACGCGTACCAGAAGGGCGAGGACCTCCCCGAGCAGGCCGTACCCCACAGCGGCATGGTGTGGTTCTACGACTACGCCCGCGAGACGATCGAACTGGTCAACTACTTCCCCTACCAGAGCTACGCACACGACGAGACGTTCGAGCCGGCCTACCCGGACCTCAACTTCGACGGCCCCGACAACGTGACGGTCACGCCGTGGGGGTCGCTGGTCCTTGCGGAGGACGGCGTCGGCGCCTCGCACGTCCTCAGCGCCACGCCTGGCGGCCCGACGTACGCCATCGCCCGCAACATGCTCAACGTCGGCGACGAGGCGCAACCGGAGTACTCCGAGTTCACCGGTCCCACCTTCTCCGCAGACGGCAAGGTCCTCTACGTCAACATCCAGGACCCCGGGCTCACGCTCGCCATCACCGGCCCATGGGCGAAGTACCTCGGCTGACCCGTCACTGCGCGCCGACCGCAGCCAGGTACAGGTCGCGAGACCTGGGAGGCGTACACGTCTCCGGCGACGTGGACGCCGGCCTGTCGCTCGCACTCGGCGAGACCGGTCCGGGTCCGAGGGTCGTTGTGTCGCCGTCTCAACGCCGCCTCTTGACCTGACTGGCCGCGGCTCGGGTCGCGAGCGGGCTGTGGTCACCCGAGAGGGCTCGGGTGAGAATGCGTCATGACGATCGAGCGCTGGACCGAGGTCGAACGCACCTTTGACGTGGACTCCGCGACTGCGCTGCCGACGTTGCTCGGGGTCGATGGGGTGACCCGGGTAGGTCAAGGGGTCCAGGTGGACCTCGAGGCGGTGTACTTCGATACGACCCGCCTGGATCTGGTACGCCGCGGCATCACCGTGCGGCGACGCACAGGCGGCGCTGACGAGGGCTGGTACTTGAAGCTGCCAGACAGCGGCGATGCTCGGGTCGAGGTGCGCAGACCCTTGGGGCGGGCCGTCAAGACGGTGCCCGGTCCGTTGCTCGATCTCGTCCGAGCCTTCGTGCGCGACCGTCGCGCGGTGCCGGTCGCGCGGATCGCCACCCGACGGCGCGAGCATGCGTTGCTGGACGGTGAGGGCACCGTGCTCGGCGTCGTCTGCGACGACCACGTCCGTGCCGAGCAGCTTCACGGCGGGGGAGAGGTCCAGGAGTGGCGGGAGTGGGTGGTCGAGCTGGTCACCGGTGATCCCAGCCTTCTGGATGCGGTCGAGGGGGTGCTCCGCGGAGCCGGCGCCCGACCTTCGCAGTCGTCCTCGAAGCTGGTCCGGGCATTGGCTGACACGGACCTTCTTCCACCTCCTCCTCCACCACCTTCGCGCAAGGAGATCCGCAAGGCATCGGCTGAGGCGGGAGTCGTCCGGCAGGTGAAGCGACAGATCGAGAAGCTGCACGAGCAGGACCGACGAGTCCGGGTCGGTGAGGACGGTTCGGTGCACAAGATGCGCATCGCCGCACGCCGATTGCGATCGGCCCTGAAGACCTACGGCCCATTGTTCGCTGACGAGAGCACAGACACGATCGGCGAAGACCTGCGATGGCTCGGTCAGGCTCTCAGCCCGGCCCGCGACGCACAGGTCCTTCGGAAACGACTGCACGAGCTGGTGGCGGCCGAGCCGCCAGACCTGGTGCTCGGTCCCGTTGCCGCACTGATCGACGACGAACTGAGGGCGGCAGAAGTCAAGGCGCGGAACGGGACGCTCGACGCTCTCGGGGACACCCGCTACTTCCGGCTCCTTGACGCTCTCGATGACTTCGTCGAAGCGTCACCGTTCGCAGCGGATGGCGAAGAGCCTGCCCGCAAGGTGTTCCCGCGGCTACTGCTGCGAGACGAGCGACGCCTTCGACGCGCAGTGAAGAACATCCCCGACGACGACGACGGCGAGCAGCGCGAGGTCGCCCTGCATGAGGCCCGCAAGAAAGCCAAGCGCCTGCGCTACGCCGCTCAGTCCATGACCCCAGTCCTCGGCAAACCTGCCGACAGACTGGCCGCCAAGGTCAAACGGATCCAAGAGTCCCTCGGTGAGTACCAGGACACGGTCATGTCGCGTCGGCTACTTCGCGACTTCGGCGCGCGTGCCCACGTTGGCGGGCAGAACGGATTCACCTTCGGACGCCTGCACGCGCTCGAGGAGGCACGTGGGCAGGTCGCTGTGCGCGAGTTCGAGGATGCTTGGACGCGGCTGAACCTCAAGAGGCTGCGACGTCGCCTGAAGCCATGACAACGACCTGCCGACCCGCGGAGTGACCAGCGGAATGGAGAGGGCGCGGGTGGTGGACGTCGTACGGGCGGGTAACCGTCCGCCGACGAGGGCACCGACCCGATTGTCGGCTCGAACACCTCCACCGCGCGGGCAATGGCGGCGGAGAACTCCAGCACAGGATGCGCCAGAGTGGCGGACCTGGACGTCCGAAAGGTCAGGTTCCTCGCGACGGCCGGGCATGTCGGTTCGGGCCGCGTGGGGAGCACGTCATGAATCCCTGCTAGCTCGCCGGGCCCGGGCGAGCCGAGCCATGGGGAGCGGCGGCTGGCCGAGCGGGTTGGCCTCGGCGACCTCGTCCATGGCGTCGAGGGTGTTGCGCAGGTTGATGATCAGCGCGCCGTACACCGGCCACTGCACCGGGGGCGGGTTGATGGCGGAGACCTCCTCGGCCAGGGTGTTGAGGCGGTTACGCGTTTCCCGGATCGCACCGGGTTCGGCGCCGGCGATCGCGCGGCCCGCGTCGCGGAGCAGACCCGGCCACTGCTCCCGGAAGTCGGGGTGCCACTGGTTCAGGTCCGCGGAGTCGTAGCCCAGGGTGCGCGCCATCGACCTGGTGTCGGCCACCGCCTGTTCCATGCGTTCCAGCAGGTCCCGGGCCCGCTTCGGTTCACGCAGGGCGCGTGCCGAGCGGCGAGGATTCATCCGGCCGCTCTCCTGCGCCTGGCGCACCAGGGACCACGCGTGGTCGATGTCGCCGTCCAGCGAGCGGGCGCGGTCCACCCATCCGGCGATGTCGTCGTCGTTGCACCCCACCGACAGTCGGGTACCCATGTCGACGAGCAGCTCCCCGATACCGTCGTCGATGCGGTTCATGGCGGTGATGGCTGTCCGACGACGCAGTGGTGGCCAGACGGCAGCGTTGACCAACAGACCCACCACGATCCCGATGGCGGTGTCGCCCAGCCGGGCCAGGAGCATCGAGTCATCGCCGGAGAAGCCGGTCGTCAGCACCACCATCGCGGTGGCTGCGACGGTGATCGCCTCCTCTCCGAACCAGGGCAGTGCACCGATGACGAGGCCCAGGACCAGCACGACGGCGATGGCGAGAGTGTCCAGGCCGAAGATGTTGCCAACCGCCCAGGCGAGCACGACGCCAGCGACTGCAGCGGTCACCTGGCGCAGTCCTCGCGACAAGGTCCGGTAGACGGTTGCGTGCACGACGAGCAATGCCGCCCATGGCGCCAGGAAGGGCTGAGGAAGCGAGAACACCTCGAAAGCCAGGACCCACGCGAGCACCGCAGCCAGCGCCGTCTTCCCCAGCTGGGTGAGGTCGTTCCAGAGGACGGGATCGCGTGCGCGGTCGCGCCAGGCGTCGGGCAACAGTGTCACCCCGTGACGCTACCCGGTGCTGCGCAGGGCACCGGGGGAGTGCTGGCTGCGCCGCCAGACCCAGGAGTTCTCCGAGTGCGGACTACTGCCGGTGGCCGTTCGCCTTGCCCTCTGTCCGTGGCGGCGCAGACCCCCGGGACCTCGCCGACCCAGCGAGGACGGCTGCGAGAGCACGATGGCAGCCAGCGCGGTCGCTGGTTGACACCGTGAATGCCCCACCCCTTGGGATGAGATGGGTTCGGGTTGGAGGTGGGTACGAGAGGTCCTGATCGGGCGCCAGCGAAGGAGCAACACCGTGCCGGAGATCGCTCTGGAAGGGCCGACGGCCGACAGTCTGGTCGCACACTGGCGGTGGCGCCCGGACTGGACGCCCGGCAGGGTGTGCCTGTGGTGGTACCTCACCTTCGAGGACCATCCCGCAGTCGGCAACCTCGCCTCCTCCATCGCTCAGCAGCTCGATAGCGTCCCTGCCGTCGACGTCGTACCGCGCGACTGCCTGCACCTCACCGTCGCCGAGCTTGGCTACGCCGACGACCTCCCGGACGACCTCGTCACCTCCGCCGCGACGCAGGCCCGAGATTCCTTGGCGCCGTTCGGCGAATTCAGCCTGAGGCTCGGTCCGGTTGCGGTGCTCCCCGGCGCCATCGCCCTCGAGGCCCGCCCACCACGAACGATTGCGGCGCTTCGCGGTCGACTTCCGCACCGCACCCCGCTACCTGACGACGAGGGTGTTCCGTGGCCAGGACCCACCCAAGTCCCTCCTCACGTGAGCGTCGCGTACCTCAACAGTCCGTGCGGGCGTGACGAGGTGACGAGCCGACTGACCACGGCCCCACGACCCGTGTTCGTCACGGTCCGTCGGCTGGTCCTGGCAGCGGTCGTACGCCGCGAGAGTCACTACGAGTGGACAGACCTCCACAGCATCGCCCTGAGCTCCCCGACCTCAGTTTCGTCCCATCCCCACGACGGACAGGAGTCCTGAGATGGACGCACGTGCCCACGGCTGGTTCGAACGCCGCACCAGCGACCACCGTCGCTGGGACCGCGCGCGGCTCCTGGACGGGAAGGCCGGCCAGACCATCAGCGTCATCCTGCCCGCCAGGAACGAGGAGGCGACCGTCGGTCAAATCGTCGAGCGACTCCGGACGGACCTGATGGACAGGATCCCGCTGATCGACGAGCTCATCGTCATCGACTCCGACTCCCGGGACCGCACGTCCGACGTGGCCGCGAGCGCCGGCGCCCGCGTCGTCCAGCAGGACGAGATCCTCCCCGAGTTCCCGAACCAGCCCGGCAAGGGCGAGGCCCTGTGGAAGTCGCTGCACGTGAGCCGCGGTGATCTCATCGCGTTCATCGACGCCGACCTGGAGGACTTCGACACCCAGTTCGCGGTCGGCCTGCTCGGCCCCCTTCTCGACGACCCGGGCATCGAGTTCGTCAAGGCGTTCTACGACCGGCCGCTGGGCCGCGGGCAGACGCTGCTGCCTGCTGGCGGCGGGCGCGTGACCGAGATCCTGGCGCGGCCGCTGCTCAACCTGCACTGGCCTCAGCTCGCTGGCGTGATCCAACCCCTCGCAGGCGAGTACGCCGCCCGACGTACCCTCCTGGAGCAGATCCCCTTCATCTCCGGCTACGGCGTCGAGATCGCCATGCTCATCGACGTCCTGGAGACCGCCGGCCTGGACTCCATGGCCCAGGTCGACCTCGGCACGCGCCGGCACCGCAACAGCCCTGATGACGCTCTCGGCCGGATGGCCGCGCAGGTCTACCTCGCTCTGCTCTCGCGGGTCGAGCGACACGGGTACGGCGTCCTGGCAGTCGACCCCTCGCCGACGCTGACCCAGTTCACCCGCGACCGAGACGCCTTCATCCCGCACACCAGCGAAGTCGGCATCATCGAGCGGCCGCCCATGATCGAGGTCGCCGCCCACCTCACCCGGACCCTGGACCGCCAGACATGAGTCCCACCATCCTGATGAACGCCGGTCCCTGGCTTCCGGTGCCGCCCCCTGGGTACGGCGGGATCGAGACCGTCATCGCCGTCCTCGTCCCCGAGCTCCGGCGCCGGGGCTTCCGGGTCGTGCTGGCAACCGTGGGTGGCACCACCCTGGCCGCCGACGGCTACATCCGGACGCTGGACGACGCTCAGCTCTCCCAGGTCGCGCAGCCCTACAACCGGGTCGCCGGCATCGCGCACGCCCACATGCACGAGGTCGTCACAGCCCTGCGCAGCGGGATCCACGTCGACCTGATCCACGACCACCTCGAAGTCGTCGGACCCGCTGTCCTGTCCGCGATGGGCGACCAGGCACCCCCGACGCTGCAGACGCTGCACTGGGACCTGCGCAAGCACCCGGACTTCTACACCCGCTTCCACGGGCAGGGACGCGTCGCCTTCGCCGCGGTCTCGAAGTCCCAGTTGGCCCGAGCCCCGCAGAACCTTCAGGACCAGACGCTCGGCGTCGTGCCACTGGCGGTGGCGCAGCCTGCCGAGGCGTACCGCGAGAAGCAGGACCACGCGCTCGTCCTGGCCCGCATCACCGAGGACAAGGGGCAGGACATCGCCGCCCGGGCCTGCCGCGACGCCGGTGTCCCGCTCGTCCTCGCCGGGCCGGTCGCCGGCATCAACGATCCGGAGGAGCTGCATCGTCGTCTCGCCGCACGAGATCCCGACCTGGCCGCGCACCCCGACGCCCGGTACTTCGTCGACCAGGTGCTGCCCCTGCTCGACGGGGTCCGGGTGCGCTGGGTCGGCGGCGTCCAAGGGACGGAGAAGGAGCGACTGCTCCAGTCCGCCAAGGTCCTGCTCAGCCCGTTGCGCTGGGAGGAACCCGGCGCCACCGCTGTCGTCGAGGCGCTGACCAGCGGGGTCCCGGTGATCGCCACCCCGCTCGGCGTGCTGCCTGATCTCATCATCCACGGCGTCAACGGCTACCTGGCCGAGACCGAGACCGAGATGAGCCAGTGGCTCGGCAAGCTGGATGCCATCGACCCCGAGGCCTGTCGCCGATCGGCCGGACAGTGGACACCCCAGGCCATGGCCGCCGGCTACGTCGAGCTCTACGAGAAGCTCCTGGAAGGGAATGCGCGGTGACGACGCGGATCTTGATGGTCGGAGCCGGGGGAGTCGCCCGACGCCATGCCGAGGTGCTCACCGGACTCGACGCTGACACCGGCGGAGCGCAGATCGTCGGGGTGGTCGACACCGACGACGGCGCTGCGAGGGCGCTCGCCGACTCCTTCGGGTGCCCTGCTCACACCGATCTGGAGCAGGCTCTTGACCAAGGCGAGCCCGACGCGGTCTACGTGTGCGTCCCGCCCTTCGCCCACGGCGAGGCCGAGCGAGCAGCGCTCGATCGCGACCTGCCGATCTTCGTCGAGAAGCCCGTCGGTCTCGACCTGTCGGTGGTCGAGGACATCGCCCGTCGTGTCGAACGGGCAGGGGTGGTCACCGGGACGGGCTATCACTGGCGGTGCCTGGACGTCATCGGGCAGACCCAGGACCTGCTCGCTGCTGATGCTCCCCTGCTGGCAGCGGGTCACTGGCTGGGCAAGCGACCGCCGGTCGCCTGGTGGGGCGACCGCACGAAGTCGGGCGGGCAGGTGGTGGAGCAGCTCACCCACATCCTGGATCTCGCCAGGCTCCTCCTGGGCGAGGCACACGAGGTCTACGCGGCCGGCGCTCGTCTCGCCGCCACCGCTGAGGTTTCCGGCACTGGCATCGACGAGATCGACGACGCCACCGTGGCAACCGTTCGGTTCGCCTCCGGTGCCGTCGCCACCTTCGCCGCCACCTCCGTCCTCGACGGCTTGCAGCGCGCCAGCCTCCAGCTGTTCAGCAGGAGCCTCGTTCTGGAGGTGAGCGAGGCCGGACTCCTCATCGACCGGGACCAGCGCCGCACCCTGCACGAGCCCCGAGAGGATCCACGCGTCACCGTCGACCGCGAGTTCATCGAGGCCGTGACCGGACGCAGGCCGGCAACGCGGACGCCGTACGAGCAAGCCGTCGAGTCCCACAGACTCGCCTGGACGATCGCCCAGTCAGCGCGGCACGGCCACGCCATCGGGCTGGGCCCGGACCGGGCGGCGAGCGCAAGGTGAACCGCCGCAACCTCGTCATCACCGGACCTGGCCAGATCGAGCTGCGCGAGGAGGAGCTCCCACCCGTTCCACCCGGGGGTCTGCTCCTCCGCACACTGGCAACTGGGCTGTCGGCTGGGACCGAGCTCACCTTCCTCAAGGGGGACAACCCGGCGCTCACCGAGACCCATGATCCTGAGCTCGGGTTGTTCCTGCCCTCGTCCGACACGACTCCCTACCCGGTGACGCGGCTGGGTTACATGGAGGTCGCCCGGATCGTGGAGTCCCGGTCCGATGCGTTCACCGTTGGTGACGTGGTGGCGACCACCTACGGTCACGCCACCGGGCACGTCAGCGACCCGGTCCACGAGCACGTCGTCCGGCTGCCTGCTGATCTGAATCCTCTGCTGGGGGTCTACGTCGCGCATCTCGGACCCATCTGCGCCAACGGCCTCCTGCACTCCGCTGCGGACGCTGCCGGACCCCTGACCAACCATCTCGGCGACGGCGTGACGGGCCGCCGGGTCGTCGTCATCGGTGCCGGACTGATCGGTCTCGTCACCGCCATGTTCGCGCACGAGCTCGGGGCAGAAGAGGTGGTCGTCCTCGAGGAGGACCCGCGGCGCCGCGCGACGGCTGAAGCGCTCGGGTTCGAGGCCCTCCATCGCGACGACCCCGCGCAGGTCCTCAAGACCCGATGGCGTCACGGCCCGCGCGACCACGGTGCCGACGTGGTCTTCCAGTGCCGCGGCCGGACCCGAGCCTTGGCGACCGCGCTGCGAGTCGTGCGGCCCCAGGGGTCGGTGATCGACATGGCCTTCTACACCGAGACCGCGGACGCCGTGAGCCTCGGGCGCGAGTTCCACCACAACGGGCTCACCCTGCGCTCGGCCCAGATCGGACGCACCCCGCGCGGCACGGCATCCTCGTGGGACCGGCACCGGCTGTCAGCCGAAACCATCCGCCTGCTGCGCTCCCGGGGTCGCGACATCCGCCAGCACCTCATCACCGACGTCCGACCTCTCGACGAGGCGCCGCAGCTCCTCCGGGAGGTCGCTGAACGGCGACGACATGTGCTCTCCGCGGTCTTCACGGTCGAGCCGTGAGATCGCCCCGCCACGGTGCGGTGCCGGCGAACCACGATGACGGTGCTGCGAGAATGCTCGCGCATGTCGGCGTGGCCGAGTGAGCCTGGCAATACGGAAGGCCTGACTGGCTACGGCGGATCGAGGTGACTTGAAGGAGTAGCGATGCCAGATCAGGACCGCGGTCCGGAGTTCGATGGAGTCCATATCGGTCGTCCCGCAGCTGGCGGGCTGCTCGACGCCGGCTACAGAGCGCTCGCTGATCTGCCTGTTGACGATCTCGACACCCTGCTCGAGCTCCACGGCGTTGGCCCAAAGGCAGTGCGCATACTTCGAGAGGCCATCGCCGGGGGCCGTTGACGTGCTGACGCGGCGACAAGACGCAGGTCTCGGTTCCTGCCCCTCAGGCCCGTGACCAAGGGCTGAGCGGCGGATGATGCTCAGGGCCCAGAGGACGCCTGACCCCGACCACCGCGTGGCGGAGGGGTCGAGCTCGAGCGACACGGTTTGCCCGACTGGGGCGTGCGGCTCGAAGACCCCATTCTGAGGCGAACGTACTGCCGAAGTCGAGCGGTGTCGCTCCGCTCCGATGTGCGGAGGCGCGCGTGCGCGCAGCGATCGGCCAGGTTATAAGCCGGCGTTTGAAGACAGCGGCTGGCGTTCCAGTCGCACCCAGGAGATCTCGAACAGCACCGGCACTGTTCTTGGCTCCCGCCAGACGGGCAACGAGCTGCACAGAGGTCAAGGCAACGCGGTCCTCGGCATCGGCCGGAACCTCAGGGCCATGATCAGGAGACAAAGCACGATCGAGGAGACAGTGATCTGTCCGGCCGGTTACGACGAGGGTTGGGTGGCGAGCCGGTCTGCAACGAGCGCCCAGACGTCGGGGTCGATGCCTATGCCGAGGTGGGTCGAGGACACCTCGACGTGTTCCACGCGCGGCGACAGGCGGTCGATGCAGGCCTCCCAGGCGACGATCCCGTCTCGCCTGGAATAGACAGCGGTGAGCGGCACCTGGATCGGGCCTGCCGAATCGAGCCGTCGGGTCTCTCGGCGGGTCCCGTTCTGAGCCTGGTGGCCATAGGCGCGTGCGATCGTGGTGTAGGTCGGACCACCGATCACGGGGGTGCCGTAGGTGATGACCCTGCGTACCGCGTCGGGATGACGTCTGGCCACCTCGCGGGCGATGACACCCCCGAGGCTCCACCCCATCAGGGAGACCGTCGAGCCGCTCTCCTGGGACAAGTTGAGGACCCGCTCCGCCAACCGGTGGACGTCACGACGTGGATCTCCGACATTGGTGCCGAGGCCCCAGCCGTGGGCGTCGTATCCCAGGGTCCGCAAGTAGCCTCGCAGTGGCGCCCCGGAGAACTCGGGTGCCCTCCATCCCGGGATGTCCACCACCACGTGGCGATCGCCGCGGGGAGCCGCCAGCAGGCGGGGCAGAGCTACCGCTAGCCGGATGGCGGTCATCCCCGAGGTGAGCTCCCGCAATGCCGCCGTCGTGGCCGGCGGGCCCGTGGGTTGTGGAAGCGACGCCGCCTCAGGCCGTTCACGAGCGCGGGAGCCGAGCAGGTGCACCATGACCACGACGGTACGTCCACGTCCGCAGCACACCCGAGCGCTCGAGAAGGCCATCGACGTCGTGATCTCGTGAACTGCGACCCGTTGGCCCACTCAGCGTGGGTCACATGGCAGATCGGGGCGAGCCGTGATGGGGTCAACGTCACACTGCCCACTGGTCTGGGTGGTGGTGAACGGGGCACTGAACTGCATGAGCGAAGACAAAGCAGCAGACGCCCGTGAAAGCCTGCTCGACAGCATCGCCGGTAAGGCCAAGGAAGTCGCCGGCGCGGTGACCGGCAAGGACCACCTGGTCGAGGAAGGGCAGCTGCAGCAGACCGAGGCTCGCAAACGACGAGCCGCCGTCGCTGACGACGCCATCGCCGAGGCCAAGCTCGCTGAGGCTGCCCAGGAGATGCGCGCCAGCAGTCGTGAGGCCGCTCTCGAGAAGGGCTCGACCCGCGCCGAGGCAGAGCGCCAAGAGTCGGTTGTCGATCAGCAGCGAGACAGCGAGCACGCAGTCGCTGCTCGCGAGGCGAAGCAGCAGGAGGCGGCCGGTCGTCAAGAAGCCGCTCGGCAGGCGGACGAGCTCGCCGAGACCCGGTTGCGCGAGGCCGAGGCCATCAGCGCCGATGCGAAGTCCACTCAAGACCGGGCCGCAGCCGAGAAGGCTCGCCTCGAGAGCCAAGCCGCCGCCGCCGACCGCCAGGCCGCGCAGCTGCGCGCCCAGACAGAGAACTGAGGATCACCATGATCAGCACCCTCATCGCCCTGCCCTACCAGATGGCGCGACTTCCGCTCGTCGTCATCGACAAGACCCTGTCCGAACGGCTCCCGGATGACTCCGCAACACGGCTCACCCTCGACTGGGCCATCGGCTCAGCAGACAGGGTGGCCGGGACGCTGCTGGGCAACCATGACATCGCGGTGCGAGGCGCTGACCGCCTCGGGCGCTTCGAGAAGCTGACGAAGGCCGCCGAGCTCGAGCAGCAGGCCGCCGTCGCCCGGCGGAAGGCGCAGAAGACTGCAGCCGCCGGCCAACGAGAAGCCGCACAGAAGCGCAAGGCCGCCCAGACACATGCCGCGTCGGGCCTTGCCGACGCCGATGCTGCCGAGGCGAGAGCGAAGAAGGCAGCAACGGCTCGGGCGACCAAGAAGGCCGCGGCCAAGAAGACCGCCGCCAACAAGCGAGCGGCCAAGCGGACCGCCGCCATCCAGGATCGAAAGGCCAGCGCCGATTCAGCGGCCGAAACGAAGAAGAAGTCCGTCCAGCGCGCCGCCAAGACCGACATCGACAAGGCCCGCGAGACCAAGCAGGCCGCCGCGGCGGCTCGTGCCGATGCGGACCGGCTTGACACGCTCGTCGAGGCCAAGAAGAAGGAACGCAAGCACGACTGAGTTCCAGCCGGGAGCCGGAGGCTGCCAACCTTCGGCTCGCAGTGCTCCTCACAGTGTGCCGCCACCCCTACGAGGGGTCCGACACACCCTAAGGTGGGTTATCGTTGGACGATGAGCAGCAGCGATGGTCCCATCCAGGTCGCGTTGGTGGACGACTACGACGTCGTGGTCATCGGGGTTGCCAACATGCTTGAGCCCTACCGCGACCGGGTCGTCGTGGCCGAGCTCGACACGAACCAGCCGGTCGTGGACGCTGTCGACATCGCGCTGTACGACTCCTTCGCACAACCTGAGTCAGACCATGCCGAGATCAAGACCCTCATCGACAATCCCCGTGCGCGGCGGGTCGTGATCTACACCTGGAACTTCCATCCCGAGCTCCTCGCGACGGCTCGCGACCTCGGCGTGCACGGCTACTTGTCCAAGGCACTCACGGCCCGGGAGCTGGTCGACGCCATCGAGTCGGTGCATGCCGGCGAGATCGTGGTCAGTCCATCGGCGGCGAAGGCCCGGACCCAGGGCGGCGATTGGCCCGGCCGCGGCGAGGGGCTGACCGATCGCGAGGCGGAAATTCTCGCCCTCATCACGCAGGGCAAGAACAACGCCGAGGTCGCGGCGCTGACTTACCTCAGTCCCAACACGGTCAAGTCCTACATCCGTGGGCTCTACCGCAAGATCGAAGTCGACAGCCGGACCCAGGCCGTCCTCTGGGGTGTGCATCACGGGTTCCTGCCAGACAAGCACCGTATCGAGCACTGGCGCAGCGGTCCCTGAGCGCATCTCAGGCGGACGACCCCGTTCCCGAGTGCTGAAGCGACGCCTCGGGTACCGACGAGGAGCCGAGGGTTTCCCGGCCGCGGATCACGTGACCAGACCGACCTTGCTCGAGGAGGCGCACATGTCGTCGTTGTGGCTGGACCGAGAGCGCATCTCGTGTGACGAGGCCTTGCTGGAGAAGTATGACGACGTGGTCGTTGGCGCCGGGCTGACAGGCCTCACTACGGCCCTTCTCCTCGCCCGGGCGGGTCGCTCGGTGGCGGTGGTGGAGGCGCGGTACGTCGGCGCGGGAGCCACGGGCAACACCACTGGCAAGGCGTCGCTGCTGCAGGGTACGAAGCTCTCCACGATGCTCCAGTACCAGTCGCGTCACGTCGTCGAGAGTTACCTGGCGGCTAACCGCGAGGGGCAGGCCTGGCTGCTGCGGTTCTGTGAGACTCATGGGGTCCCGTTCCAGGTCCGCGACGCGGTCACCTACGCACCCGACGCCGGGTCTGGGCTTCGATCGGTCCGCTCTGAGTACGAGGCGGCGTCATCGCTCGGTCTTGGCGTCCGTTGGGACGAGCGGCTCCCGGTTCGGTTCCCGCACGCCGGTGCGGCTGTGCTGCCGGACCAGGCCCAGCTCGACTCGATGGATCTGCTCGACACCCTGGTGCAGGAGCTTCGCTCCCACGGTGGGCACGTCGTCGAGGGCCGCCGGGTGGTCACGGTGTCCCGCCGGGGTACGCCGGTCGTGTCGCTCGCTGACGGCGCCCGCATCCGAGCGACCACCGTGGTGCTGGCCACGGGTGTGCCGATCCTCGACCGAGGGCTCTACTTCGCCAAGGTCGAGGCAATACGTTCCTATGCACTGGCATTCAGCTACCCCGAGCCCCCAACTCTGATGATGCTCTCCGCGGGCCGACCGTCGCGTTCGGTACGAGACGAGCCGGGCGCGGATGGGTCCCCCAAGCTGCTGGTCGGAGGAGAGGGACACGTCGTGGGCCGGGTTCGTAGCGAGCGCGAGCACGTCGAGCGTCTTCGGTCGTGGACCGAGGAGTTCTATCCGGGCGCGGTGGAGACCCATGCGTGGTCGGCGCAGGACTACTCCTCGCACGACGGGCTGCCGTACGTGGGACGGTTGCCTCGCGGAGGCGGCGACATCTACCTCGCTACTGGCTATGACAAGTGGGGCATGACGAACGCCGTCGCGGCCGCGCTGGACCTGACCGCTCAGATCTTGGGGCACGCGCCGTCGTGGGCACAACCAGTGCACCGTCGCGTGACCCGGCCGCGGGGTGCCCTTCGTCTGGGGCGGATCAACGCCGACGTCGTGGTGGCCGCCGCAACGGGGCTGGGTGCTGCTGAGTTGCGGCCGTTGCCCGAGATGCTGCCCGACGAGAGCCGCGCGGCCCTAGGACGCGTCGGCCTCCGTCCCGTAGGTACATCGAATGTCGACGGCCAGGTCTGCTCGGTCCTCGCTCTGTGCACGCATCTGGGAGGCGTGCTGAGGTGGAACGACGCCGAATCCTCGTGGGACTGCCCGTTGCACGGGTCGCGCTTCAGCGCCACCGGCGAGGTCCTGGAGGGGCCGGCGACCATGCCGTTGCGCCGAGCCGAAGCCTGAGCGGGCGGTCTCGGTGACGTTAACGGCGCTGGTGTCCGCGGTCGGGTCCCAAGGTGCGGAAGTGATCGGGCGCGAATCCGTTGTTCAGTCCCCACGCGACGGCCTGTGAGCGGCGTTGAACGCCCATCTTGCGGTACGCGGTGCGGATGTAGGTCTTGACCGAGTTGATGGACAGGTAGACCTTGTTGGCGATTTCCTGGTTCGTCAGCCCTTGCGTGATGAGGGCGACGACCTCGGCTTCGCGGGCGCTGAGTCCGAGCTCTTTCCCGGGCCACGACCCGACTGCGGTGTCGGGGCGCGCGGCTTCGGGTGGGGTGACTCTGTGGCCGGAGTAGATCTGTTCGAGGGCGTCGACGATGTCGGCAACGGGCATCCCTTTCCACAGATATCCAGCCGCACCGACCGAGATGGCGCCGTCGATGAGCTCTGGTTGGAGGTTCCAGCTGAAGATCACGACCTTCGGGTTTCCTGTGGCCGTCAGGTTCTCGATGTCAACGTCTTCGCCCTGGCTTTGGCCGAACGTGTCGTAGAGGACGATGTCGACGTCGCTGGCGGTCGGCTCGTTCGCGTCGAGCTCGACGACCTCGACCCGGTCGGCGTACGGCGCGAGGAGGGTGGCGACGCCGACTACGACGATCTCGTAGTCGTCGTTGATGGCGACGCGGACCGGGGAGGGCGTGTCAGACATGGCGGCGAGCCTACGCACGTTCACGATCGGCCTCCACGCACCAACGGGTGAGAAGGGGTGCGGGAGAGGCAGTGTGGGTGGTCACTGGGCCGGTAACTACGCAGGATCCGCGCGTTGCCAAACCTGTGTTCGCGTCTGCGTCGTCGTCGAAGTCGTCGCGCTCGCAGGAAGGGTGCAGTTGCATCAGGAGGACACCGCGGCGCTCGCCCAGCTCGTGCCAAGCGCGCGTCGTGCGCTCG
Source organism: uncultured Actinomycetota bacterium (assembly GCA_963706475.1). Classification (GTDB taxonomy): domain Bacteria; phylum Actinomycetota; class Actinomycetes; order Propionibacteriales; family Nocardioidaceae; genus Nocardioides. Next base: position 388,353 of record CAVPLV010000001.1, read on the forward strand.
GCGACGCGGCCTCGATGCCGTCGGTGGCGAGACCAGTGACCAGTCCCAGTCAAACGGTCCCGTTCGTGGTTGCGTTGGGTTCAGCACGGTCATCGGAGATCTTGTCCTTGACGCTCTCCTGGACCGACCTGGCTGCCTGGCCTGCCTTGTGTCCGACGGCGCTGGCGGCCTGGGACGCCTTCTCAGCAGCGACATCCTGAGCCTGGGATGCCTTGCGCTGGACGCGAGGATCGCGCCAGACCTGCTGGGCCTTGCCGGCGATCTGGTTGTACCGTTCGCGGCCGGCGCGCGCTCCGAGCACGTATCCGGCTGCGAAGGCCGCGACGATGGTGATCTTGGGCATCGGCCCTCCCGCTGGGTCATTCGGATTCAGGTGACGGTGTGGTGCCCAACCCGGATCTCGGGGAAACCCACCCGGCCGGGTGGAGACATTCTTCGGTTGCTGTCGCGGTCACAGCCTGGGCCCGTGGGCCGGTTCGGCATGACTGCGCGATCGCCAGCTGTCCGCCTACTTCGGGGCAGGTGGAGGGGAGGGACTGCGACCGCCATCTGGTCGACGGGAACGCTCTTGACGTAGCCGCTGTTCAAGCACGTGGATCCGGTCCTCGAGCGCGATGACGTGAGCGACGCCAGCGAGGTTCAGCCCGTCGGCCAGCAGTTGGCGCACCCGATGGAGCCGATCGATGTCGTCAGGGCTGTAGAGCCTCGAGCCGCCTGCGGTGCGGTCCGGATCGACCAGCCCGCGGCGCTCGTAGACGCGCAGGTTCTGGATCTCCATCGACACCATCTCCGCTGCCACTGAGATGGCGAACACACCTCGAGACCTGCTGAAACTTTCGTCTTGACTCCGACTCACACTTTGACTATATGAAATCTGTAACCATTGATACAAGTCCAAGGAATCCGGGTCCTTGGGGGTGAGAACAGGAGGACACAGGTCCTCGGCACCACGAACCGGCCCAGTGTCATGGCGATGGACGCGTGGCGCGAGGGTGAGAGGTTCGTCATCGAGTTCGACCTGCCCGGTGTGGCCCGCGACAGCATCGACCTCGACGTGGAGCGCAACGTCCTGACCGTTCGGGCCGAGCGTGTGGCCCGCAACGGCGATTGGGAGGCGCTCGCCTCGGAGCGCCCGCGGGGAGTGTTCAGCCGGCAGCTGGTGCTCGGTGACAACCTCGACCTGGACCGCATCGAGGCCGGTTACTCCGACGGAGTCCTGCGCCTCGTCGTTCCGGTCGCGGAGAAGGCGAAGCCCCGCAAGATCGAGGTCTCCCACTCCGGTGACCGCGGCGACAGCCCGGCCGCCATCGACGCCTGAGCCAACTGCGCCCGCCGAAGGGCCGGGTGGACGGCCTAGCGACGAAGCCCCGCCGGTGATCTGGTCACTGACACGTCGGCCGCGGAGGGTGACCGTGCAGGTTGCGTTTCTGTGTGAAGGAGTGAACGGGTGGCGTGGACGAACATGAATCATGGCCCGCCACCTCAGGCAACGGGCCATGACCAGCTCACGCGCTGAGCCTCCAGGGCCACGTGGAGTGACGCTTCACCCAGTTGAACCTGGTTCCGGGTAGGTACCCGGCAAGCCTGCGACCATCTCACCCTCGTGGGTGGCTTGATTTCATGTTCGGGTGCGGATTTCACCCCCATGGGTAGTTCTCGATACCTGGAGTGCCAGATATTTTTGCTTCAGGGATAGGCCAGCCTCGGGAGCCGCCCTCACGCAGGTGTGCGGCTCCCGGGCCCGGTCCCCGCCGACAGGGGGTAGGACAGTCGTGAGCACGCTGCAGTACGAGAAGGAGCACCACCGGCTCCGGGTGGCCGGAGTGTGCGGTGACGACGACGCATCGGCGGTGTGCGCTGCAGTGCATCGGCTCGCGAACGCAGGGGTGACGCTCATCGTGGACCTCACAGCTGTGACGGCGATGACCGACGAGGTCGCCCGACTGCTGGTCACCGCTCAAGCCACCGCGGACGGGTGTCGCGTCAACCTGTTGCGCAAGAGCGGAGGTCCGGTGGATCGTCGGTTGCGGGCAGCCCTCCTAGGCTCGAGAACATGACCACCGTGACCCGCACCTTCACTGTCAGGCCGGCACCCGCTGCGGTCGTCGAATACCTCAAGGACTTCTCGAACGCCGAGGAGTGGGATCCCGGGACCGTGAGCTGCACCCGCCTCGACTCCGGCCCGGTCGCGGTGGGCAGCCGGTGGCACAACGTCTCGAAGATCGCCGGTGTCTCGACCGAGCTGGCCTACGAGCTGTGCGAGCTCACTGACAGCAAGGTCGTGCTGTTCGGTTCGAACGACACCGCCACGTCCACCGACACCATCACCGTGGTTCCTGACCCGGAGGGCTCCGAGATCACCTACGAGTCCGTCGTGGAGATGAAGGGTGCGGCCAAGCTCGCCGCGCCAGTGGTCAAGCTGGTCTTCGAGAAGCTCGGCGTCGACACCGAGAAGCAGCTTCGGGAGGTCCTGGACCGGCTCGGATGAGTCCGAGTGGGTACGGGCACAGCATGACGTCCTTCGGATACACCCTGATGACCGAGCAGAGCGGGCCGCGTGAGCTGGTCCGGTACGCCCTCGCGGCCGAGCAGGCGGGCTTCGACTTCGAGGTGATGAGCGACCACTACTCACCGTGGCTGACCGAGCAGGGGCACGCGCCCTACGCCTGGACGACGCTGGGGGCGGTCGCCCACGCCACCGAGCGGGTCGGTCTGATGACCTACGTGACCTGCCCGACGCTGCGCTACCACCCGGCGGTGGTCGCCCAGAAGGCCGCCACGCTGCAGATCCTGGCCGAGGGCCGCTTCACGCTCGGTCTGGGCAGCGGTGAGAACCTCAACGAGCACGTCGTCGGCGAGGGGTGGCCGGCGATCCAGGAGCGCCAGGCGATGCTGCGCGAGGCGGTGGAGATCATCCGGGCGCTGCACACCGGTGACCTGGTGGACCACCGTGGCGAGTTCTTCCAGGTGGACTCGGCTCGGATCTGGGACCTGCCCGAGGAGGGCGTGGACCTCGCGCTGGCGGTTGCGGGGGAGCGGGCCATCGAGGAGTTCGCTCCGCTCGGCGACCACCTGATCGGTGTGGAGCCCGAGGAGAGCCTCGTGAACGGCTGGAACGCCGTCGACGGCGCTGCCAGGATCGGCGACGGTGCTCGTGCCATCGGGCAGATCCCGATCTGCTGGGATCCCGACGAGGCGACCGCGGTACGTCGTGCGCACGAGCAGTTCCGCTGGTTCGGAGGCGGCTGGGCGGTGAACGCCGACCTGCCGACCCCGGCGGGGTTCGCCGGGGCGACCCAGTTCGTGCGACCTGAGGACGTGGCGGACGCGGTCCCTTGCGGGCCGGACCTCGACGCGATCGTCGACGGTGTCGCGGCGTACTGGAAGGCAGGCTTCACCGACGTCGCGATCGTCCAGATCGGCGACCAGGGTCAGGACCGGTTCCTCGCCGAGGCGGCCGGGCCGCTGCTCGAGAAGCTGCGGGATGTCGCGCCGTGACGGACCGGGGCACGAGGTCCTCGAACGACGCCGTCCTCCTCGACATCGACGGCACACTCGTCGACTCGACCTACCACCACGCGGTCGCGTGGCACCGCGCCTTCGACCGGATCGATCTCGTCCGGCCGCCGCTGTGGCGGATCCACCGCACGATCGGGATGGGCGGCGACAAGCTCGTCGCCGAGGTGGCGGGGGAGGACGTGGAGCAGGCACACGGCGACGACCTGAGAGACGCCTGGCGTGAGGAGTACCTCGACCTTCGAGCCGAGGTCGGTCCGCTCACCGGCGCGAGCGACGTCGTACGCCGGCTGCGTGAGCAGGGCTACCGCGTGGCGCTTGCGTCCTCGGGGGATCCGCAGTTCGCCCGCGAAGCCGTGGAGCTCCTCGGGATCGGCGACGAGGTCGAGATCGTGTTGACGTCGCAGGACGTGGACGACTCGAAGCCGGCGCCCGACCTGGTCGGCGAGACGCTGCGCCGCCTCGAGGGTGTTGAGCGGGCCGTCTTCGTCGGTGACACCGTGTACGACGTCGAGGCGGCCGAGCGCAGCGGGATCAGGTGCATCACCCTCTGCACCGGAGGCTACGGCCGCGCCGAGCTCCAGGATGCCGGTGCCGTGCTGGTCGTGGACGGACCTGTCGACCTGCTCGACGCGGACTGGTCGTCGTACCTGTCCGCGGTATAGGACCGCAGCTCGCAGAAATCGGCGCTCGAGGCAACCAACCCCAGGCGGATGACCCGGCAGACCCGCTGGTCGCGGCGATGCAGCTCAGCCCCGGTCCCAGGGCGCGGTGTCGCCCATCTTGTCGTAGTACTTCGCCAGGTGGCTCTTGACCCGGTCGATGTCGCGCTCGGGCAGGTCCACCCCGCCGCGCGAGCCCTGCATGACGTTCCCGGCCGCCATCACACCGTGGGGGACCGCGGTCAGCCGGCCATCGACGACGTCAGCGACGAGCAGCTTGTAGGCGGTGAAGTTGTCCTTCTTCTCGGCGTCGTACCACACGTGTGCATCGCGATACCTCTCGTTGGGCTCGTCCTCCGCACCGGCCCAGCGGCGCACCCGCTTCTCCGCGGCATCGCCGTCCCACTGGCGGTCCCGGTCAGCCAGCGGCAGGTCCTGAAAACTCGTGACAGCCATGTCAGCTCCCATCCTCGAAGGCGTCTTCCGGGTCGATACCCGAGCCGGGACCGGACCATTCATCACCCGGGCGCGTGCTCGCCGAGGTTGGACCGCACCGTGTCGGCGTTGCGTACGGCGTGCCCGTCAACGTCGTTGTTGAAGTAGCCGAAGACGTCGCGGCCCTGGCCGAGCCACTCATGGATCCTGTCGGTCCACCAGCTGAGGTCGGCCTCGGAGTAGGAGCCGGCGTAGAGGTGCTCGTTGCTGGGGCCGTGCCAGCGGACGTACACGAACGGCGCGGTGGCACGCAGCAGGCAGGGCAGACCGGCTCCGCTCATCACGGTGTAGGCAGCGCCATGATCCTCCAGCAGCGCCAGCACCTGGTCGTCGTGCCAGCTCGGGTGCCGGAACTCGACGGCGACCTTCATCCAGGCCGGCAGCAAGGCCAGCATCGCGGCGAGGACGTGGTCGTCGCGTTCGTGAGCAGGATGCAATTGCAGGAGCAGAACGCCACGATGATCGCGGAGCTCATGCCAGGACCGGGTCAGCCGGTCGACCCACGGGCCCGGATCGCGTAGGCGACGGGCGTGGGTGAGTCCACGAGGTGCCTTGACCGACATCACGAATCCGGGGGGCAGCGAGCTGTTCCATCCCGCGAACGTCTGCTCGCGCGGCCACCGGTAGAAGCTGGCGTTGAGCTCCACGGTGTCGAAGTGGTCGGTGTAGACGCCGCGACGCTTGCTCACCGGCAGTCCCTCGGGGTAGAGCACTCCTGCCCAGTGGTCGTAGCTCCACCCCGATGTCCCGATCCAGGCCTGCGGCATCAGTCGGCGAACGCGTCCAGGACCTCGCGGCCGTAGGCCTCGATCATCGGCAGGTAGTGCGGTCCCATGTTGGCGACGTAGACCTCGTCGTACCCCGCATCTGCATAGGACTTCAGCTGGTCGACGTGCTCCTCGACGTCGGGTCCGGCGACGACGCTGTCGGCAGTCGACTCGCGGGTCACCAGCTGGGAGGCCTGTTCGAAGTGCTGGGGCGACGGCAGCACCTGCGCGAGCTCACCCGGCAGCCCGGAGTTCGCCCAGAGTCGGTGCGCGTGGTCGATGCCCTCGTCCCTACTGTCCGCCCAGGCGACCTTGCAGCCGCCCTGGGCTGGAAGGCCCCCGGACTTCTGCTTGAACGTGCTCACGACCTCGGCGTCTGGCTGGGTGGAGATGAAGCCGTCGGCGATCCGGGCCGCCACGTCGAGGGCCTTGGGGCCGAACGCTGACATGTAGATCGCAGGCGGGCTCTGCGGCAGGGTGTAGATGCGTGCGGTGTCCACCTGGTAGTGCGTTCCTCGGGTGGTGAGGACCTCCCCGGTCCAGAGTCGACGGATGAGGGCGACCGCCTCCTCCAGCATCTCGAGTCGAACCTCAGCCGAGGGCCACGGTCCGCCGAGCACGTGCTCGTTGAGCGCCTCACCCGTGCCGACTCCGAGCACGAACCGGCCGGGCAGCATCGCGGCCGCGGTGGCAGCCGCCTGAGCGACGACGACCGGGTGGGTCCGCACCGTCGGGCACGTCACCGCCGTCGTCACCGGAAGCGAGGTCACCTGGCTCAGCGCCCCGATCACCGACCAGACGAAGGGACTCTGGCCCTGCTCATCGTTCCACGGGTGGAAGTGGTCGCTGATCCACAATGCCTCGAAGCCGGCCCGCTCGGCGGCGACAGCCTGCTCGATGAGCTGCTGGGGCGTGTATTCCTCGCAGGACAAGAAGTAACCGACGCGCACAGCGCACCTCCCGGACCGACGTCAATGATGGGGACGAAGTACCCCCAGTGGAGACGCTCCATGCACGGGCTGAGGTCCACACTGCGTCGCGGGAGGGGCACAGGCGCCGGCACCTGACCACGGTGCCTGCCGAGATCGCACACCGACGTGGTGGAGGTGCGGTTCACCGCGGTAGACGAGCCGCGGAGACTGGTCGACGAGGCGGACCTTGTCTCCGACGATCCAGCCAAGCCGGAACCATGACTATGACCTGGTCGCTCGAACCCGACCGTCGGCGAGGACGTCCTCGGAGGGAGCAACGGCGAAGTCACCCCTGGCAGACATGCTTGGGAGTCAGTCGTCCAGCAGGACAGCTGGATCGACGGCGACCGTGGCTGTCGGTTCGACCGGGGTGGGATTGCGTCGCGGTGGCGTGTCTCCAGCCAGCGCCGACTCGCCGTACACCGCCTGGGCGAGCCCTAGTGCCAGCCCCGTGATCTCGTGATCGGCGAGGCCGAGTCGGATGGCGACGGCTCGGGCGTTCGCCGGCCGGTCGCCCGGGTCCTTGGCCAGCAAGTCCTCGATCACGCCCGCGAGGGCCTCGGGCACATGGTCGGGCAGCGGCGGCGGTGACTGATGGATGTGGCTCATCGTCGTGATCATCGGTGTCACCCCGGCGAAGGGCTTGGATCCGCAGAGCATCTCGTGGCCGACGACGCCGAGTGCGTAGAGGTCGGAGGCACCGGTGGCTGGTCGGCCGAGCGCCTGCTCGGGACTGATGTACGACGGTGTCCCGATCATCTCCCCAGCGTTGGTGTGTCCGGCGGCGTCCATTGCCCTGGCGATGCCGAAGTCGGTGAGCTTCACGAGGCCGTCCTGGCGAACCAGGATGTTGGCCGGCTTGACGTCGCGGTGGACCAGATGGGCCGCGTGCGCGACGCCGAGCGCCAGCGCGCACTGGCCGATCACCGAACGCACCTGGTCGGCGGGGAACGGTGCACGTTCACGGATGAGCTGCGACAGCGGCTTGCCATCGACGAGCTCCATGACCAGGAATGCCAACCCGTCGTCCTCGCCGTAGTCGAAGAGGGTCGCGATGTTGGTGTGGATCAGCCTCGCGGAGTTCAGCGCCTCGTCGCGAAAGCGAAGCGCGAAGAGCTCCTCGTGATCCGGGTCGGCCCGCATCACCTTGAGCGCGATCATGCGCTGCAGGACGATGTCCTCCGCCACCCAGACGTCGCCCATGCCGCCCGATGCGAGGCGTCCCTGGAGTCGGTACCGACCGCCTAGGACGAGCCCTGGCTCCAGCCGCTTCACGGCGTGAGCCTCACAGGTCGGTCTGTGGGGCCAGTGGGAGCCTCTGGACCGGCGGTTGCGGCCTCCACGGTGTCGTGAATGGCGAACACGTTGATGAGACCAGTCAGTCGGAACAGCTTCAGCAGCCGGTCCTGGTTGCACACGAGTTGTAGCGAGCCGTCATGGGCGATGATCTTCTTGCGGGCGCTGACCAGCACGCCCAGCCCCGTTGAGTCGAGAAACTCAACTCGCGTCAGGTCGGTGACGAGGTGGTAGGTGCCTTCGCGGATCAGCCCCGAGATCGCCTCTCGCAGGTCGGGGGCGGTGTAGAGGTCGAGTTCGCCTGCAACAGTCACGATGGTGTAGCCGTGGTTCTCGCTTGTCGTGACCGTCACGTGCGCTCCCGATATCTGTGCCCCGGGACACATCAGGTTCGGTGGACCTACTGTCTCACCGATACTATCGGGACTGTATGCGACCTCTATATGTACTGCAAATCACTGTTTCAGGTCGCTGACCGCCAGTCGGGTCGTTTGATTCCCTCCTGGTTGGGTATCTTTGGGGCTATGCCACGGCCATACGGAGACCCTGTGGAGCTCATGACTGAGCCCATCCCAGCGCAATCCCCTTTCATTCCCACCGACGCCAAGATCGTGAAAGGGGCGGTCGCCCCCGCCTCGCCCGATCCGATTCCGGTCGTTCTGCTACCGGGCTTCGAGTACCGGATGCGCGAATGGCGGAACCCAGACACGCACGAGACCCACTGGGTGTTGGAGCGGCGAAAGTCGTCCAGGAACAGCGAGGACGACTCCTAGCACCCTGGTCGCGGCCGACCGCTCCTGCCCAGAGCTTCGTGGACAGGATCGGAAACGCCCGCGTACCGTCGTGCTTCGGGGGATCCGGATTGAGGTGCGCGAGATGAAGGTGCTACGTCAGCCATGACCGGGTCCGACCTGCTTGCCGGCTCGACCTGGGTGACCGACGGCGGTCTCGAGACCGACCTGATCTTCAATCACGGGATCGACCTCCCCGAGTTCGCCTCGTTCCCGCTCGTCGAGAACGCCGACGGTGTCGCCGTGCTCGAGCGTTACTACGCCGGGTACACCGCGATCGCCGCCGCCGCAGGTGCGGGTCTGCTGGTGGAGACGCCGACCTGGCGCGCCAACCCCGACTGGGGCCAGGTGCTCGGCTACAACGCAGACGGCCTGGACCGGGTCAACCGTGCTGCGGTCGACCTGGCGCGGGGGGCCGCGACGGCGTCCGGGCTCGAGTGCTCGTTGGTCAGCGGCGTCGTCGGACCACGTGGCGACGGGTACCTGGCGGGCGGCGAGGACCCGGACGAGGCTGCCGAGTACCACGCCGCACAGGTGCGATCGTTCGCCGCCGCTGGTGCCGACCTGGTGCACGCGATGACGATGACGGGGGCGGCCGAGGGAATCGGGGTGGTCCGCGCCGCTCGGGACTCCGGGCTGCCGGTGACGATCTCGTTCACGGTCGAGACCGACGGTCTGCTGCCCGACGGCAGCACCCTGGCGGCAACGCTAGGCCGGCTGGAGACTGACGCGCCGGCGGACTGGTACGGCGTGAACTGTGCCCACCCGACGCACGTGCTGTCTGCCCTGGACGGCGGTGCCTGGCAGCAGCGGCTCCGGTTCTTCCGACCGAACGCCTCGACGATGTCGCACGCCGAGCTCGACGAGATGACGGTCCTGGACGCCGGCGACCTCCGCCTGCTGTCGTCCTCGGCGAGCACTTTGCGAGGCCAGGTGCCGACGCTCGGCGTCATCGGCGGGTGCTGCGGAACCGACAGTCGGCACGTGGCTGCGCTCTGGGGCGTCTCACCGGGGTCCTAGCAACGAGGGTTGTGAGACGGGGCGTGCTAGCAGACGAAGGCCTCTGACCTGAGACGAGCCGGGCGGGGGCCTTCTGCGACTTCAGTGAGCGGCACTACTGTGACGAGATCAGGTAGTGAGAGGCCGACTCGTGGATATTGACCTGGGCAGCGACCCTGACGATGCGCAGGGGAGTGATCCGATCGCCGACCTCGAGAGCGAGGGACTGGCCGCCCTTGCCTCGAACAGTGACCGGCCCTACTACGACGCGACCACCGACGGCGCCCATCGAGACCGCTACTACGCTGGCGTCGACCTGGGCGCGGCACCGGCACAGCTCTACGCCGTCCTGCACCAGCTGCTCGAGTCCACCCACGTCCGACCGCGCGACTACCGACCTTCCGTCGAGCTCTACCCCTGGGTGGACCTCTACCCGGACGGACACCTCCGCAACATCTACTCCGGACTCCGGCTCGACCCCGAGGAGGCGATCCGCAGCGACGCGCGGATCGCGCGAGAACGTGCCACGCGGGTGACGTCAGCGCTCCGCGCCCGACCCGCGATGAGCGCGCGCGAGCTGCTCGGGGTCGGCCAGGCGGTCGCCGACGTACTGCACTTCAACTGCGAGCACGTGGTTCCCCAGTCCTGGTTCGACGAGCACGAGCCGATGCGAGGCGACCTCCATCACCTTTTCACCTGCCAACCCCAGTGCAACAGCATGCGCGGCAGCATGCCCTTCGCCGAGCTCGACGACAGCGAGCGACCGCACGCGGAATGCGGCTGGGTCATCGGCGACGGTGACGCGGCCCGCTTCGAACCGCTCACCGGGAAGGGTGCGGCAGCCCGCGCCACCCTCTACTTCCTGCTCCGCTACCCAGGGCGGATCGGTGACTCCTCCAGGGAGCACGCCACCTCGGTGGCCACCCTTCTCGCGTGGCACGCGGACGATCCGGCTGGCGAGTACGAGCGGCACCGCAACGCCGCGATCGCCGAGGTACAGGGCAACCGCAACCCACTCATCGACTTCCCCGAGCAGGCTGTCCGAGCCGACTTCGACAGCGGGCTCGGCTCCTCGGCGATCCTCGACGACGGACTCATCCTCGACACGGGTCACCTTCTCGAGGGGTGACCACGACACGTCCCGTTCACCTGACTCCGCCAAGGTCCATCAGTGACCATGACTGACGATCCGCTGCTGCGTGGCAGGTTTGCGCCCGCACCCCGGACCTTGGTCGACATCTTCCGAGCCACCGTCGTACAGGCGGCCGACGAGGCCGCGGTCGATGCCAGCGACCGGAGTGCTGACCTACGCCGAGCTCGAGGAGGCGGCCGACGAGGTCGCCGCCGAGCTGAACGCCCGCGGTATCGGGAGCGGGGACAAGGTCGGCGTACGGGTCACCTCCGGCACCACGGATCTCTACGTCGCGATCCTCGGGGTGATCCTCGCCGGGGCGGCCTACGTGCCGGTCGACGTCGACGACCCGGACGAGCGCGCCCGGCTGGTCTTCGACGAGGCCGACGTCGCAGCCGTCGTCGGGAACGACCGGACCATCGTCGTACGACGGGAGGGAGAGCCGCGCCCGGCCGAGGACCCGACCCTCGACGACGACGCCTGGGTGATCTTCACCAGCGGCTCGACCGGCAAGCCCAAGGGCGTCGCCGTCACGCACCGCAACGCGGCGGCCTTCGTGGACGCGGAGGCCCGGATGTTCCTGCCCGACGCGCCACTGGGGGTCGGCGACCGGGTGATGGCCGGGCTCAGCGTCGCCTTCGACGCCTCCTGCGAGGAGATGTGGCTGGCCTGGCGGTACGGCGGCTGCCTGGTCCCCGCGCCCCGAGCACTGGTCCGCAGCGGGATCGACGTCGGGCCCTGGCTGGTGGCCAACGCGATCACCGTGGTCTCGACCGTGCCGACCCTGGTCGCGCTCTGGCCGACCGAGGCGCTGGCGAAGGTCCGCCTGCTGATCATGGGCGGCGAGGCCTGTCCGCCCGAGCTGGTCACCCGGCTGGTGGCACCGGGTCGCGAGGTCTGGAACACCTACGGCCCGACCGAGGCGACGGTCGTGGCCTGCGGTGCCGAGCTCACCGGGGACGGCCCGGTCCGGATCGGACTCCCGCTGGACGGCTGGGACCTCGCCGTCGTCGACGCGGACGGCAACCGGGTCGCCGAGGGCGAGACCGGCGAGCTGATCATCGGCGGAGTCGGGCTGGCCCGCTACCTCGACCCCGCCAAGGACGCCGAGAAGTACGCGCCGATGCCCTCCCTGGGCTGGGACCGCGCCTACCGCAGCGGCGACCTGGTCGTCCTCGACTCCGTGGGCCTGCTCTTCGGTGGCCGCGCCGACGACCAGGTCAAGCTCGGCGGCCGCCGGATCGAGCTCGGCGAGATCGACAGCGCCCTGCTGGCGCTGCCTGGCGTCCTCGGGGCTGCGGCCGCGGTGCGCCGCACGGCAGGCGGCAACCAGCTGCTCGTCGGCTACGTCACGGTGAATGACGCCTTCGACCAGGCCAGCGCCGTGGAGTCGCTGCGCAGGTCGATGCCTGCGGCCCTGGTGCCACGGCTGGCTCTCGTCGACAGCATGCCGACCCGGACCTCGGGCAAGGTCGACCGGGACGCGTTGCCGTGGCCGCTGCCTCGGGAGGAGGCGTCGAGCGCACTCGACGGGACCGCGGCCTGGATCGCCGAGCTGTGGCTCGACCTGCTCGGCGCCCAGGCCACCGCGGTGACCGACGACTTCTTCGACCTCGGCGGCGGCAGTCTCGCGGCCGCGCAGATGGTCTCTCGGCTGCGGGTCCGCTTCCCGGAGGTCGCGGTCGGCGACGTCTACGAGCAGCCGACGGTCGGCGCGCTCGCGACGTACCTCGACAACATGACGGAATCCGGCCCGACCTCGGACCGCACCGTGCCGCCGACCCCGCTGAAGACCCAGACCGGTCAGGTCGTCGCGTCACTGCTGCTGCGGTCGCTGGCCGGCCCGCGCTGGCTGGTCTGGATCGGGATCGCGAGCCATCTCTTCGCCACGCTGGGGGGCATGTCATGGCTCGCGCAGCCGTCGTGGTGGCTGCTGGCCGCGGGATGGCTCGCCTTCGTGTCGCCGCCCGGACGGATGCTGGTGGCGGCCGGCGTCGCCCGCGTGCTGCTGCTCCCTGTCGAGGCCGGCGAGCACCCGCGCGGTGGCCGGATCCACCTGCGGCTCTGGCTGGCGCACCACGTCACCGACGAGCTCGGTGCGAGCGGACTCGGCGGTGCACCGTGGATGACCTGGTACGCCCGACTGCTCGGTGCCCGGATCGGCCGCGACGTCGACCTGCACAGCCTTCCGCCGGTCACCGGGATGCTCCACCTCGGTCGCGGTTGCTCGATCGAGCCCGAGGTCGACCTGAGCGGCTTCTGGGTCGACGGCGACGTCGTCCACCTGGGTCAGCTCCGGGTCGGGCGGCGCGCCCGGGTCGGTGCTCGCAGCATGCTCTGCCCGGGGCCGACGTCGGTCAGGACGCCGAGGTGGCGCCGGGCTCGTCGGTCTTCGGCACCGTCCCCGAGGGCGAGTACTGGTCCGGCTCGCCGGCCGAGCAGGTCGCCACCAAGGCCCGCGGGCCGTGGTCCGAGCGGCCTTCCAACAGTCGCGCCTGGCTCGCGGCGTACGGCGTCGCCGCGGTGCTGCTCTCCCTGGTGCCGGTCCTGGGCATGGCGGCGGGTCTCGCGCTCCCGCTGCTGGTCGCCGACCAGCCCCACGGCGTACACCGACGTGCTCGGACTCTGGCCGTGGCTGCCGCTCTCCACCGTGCTCGGGCTGCTGGTGCTCGCGCTGCTGGTCTGGGCGATCGTGCGGGTGGCGGCGCTGGCGATCAGCACCGGCGTGCACCCGGTGCGCAGCCGGCAGGCACTCGCCGTCTGGACCACGATGCGGGTCCTCGACGAGGCGCGCACCTGGCTGTTCCCGCTCTACTCCTCCATGCTCACACCGCTCTGGCTGCGGGCTGCTCGGTGCCCGGATCGGCGCCGACGTCGAGGCGTCCACGGTGCTGATGGTGCCGTCGCTGACCCAGGTCAACGACCAGGCGTTCCTCGCCGACGACACCCTGATCGGCGGCTACGAGCTGGGCGGCGGCTGGCTGCGGGTCGAGCGGGTCAAGATCGGCAAGCGCGCCTTCGTCGGCAACTCCGGGATGGCGGCCCCCGGTCGCAAGGTGCCCAAGGCGTCGCTGGTCGCCGTGCTGTCGGCGGCACCGCAGCGCAAGACCGCCCGCTCGGGCGAGTCGTGGCTGGGCAGCCCGCCGGCGCCGCTGCGTCGCGCGACCCAGAGCGGCGACAGCGGCCGCACCTACGAGCCCGCCACCTCGGCTCAAGCTGGCCCGCGCCTTCGTCGAGCTGTGCCGCCTGGTCCCGGTGACGCTCGCGGCCGCTCTGGGCGTTCCTCGTCGTCGTGGCGCTGGCGTGCGCTGCTCGACGATCTCGGGGTCGCTGGTCGCCGTCCTGCTCGCGGGTCCGCTGCTGGCCGTCGCTGGTCTGGTCGCGGCGGTCGTCACGACTGTGGCGAAGTGGCTGCTGGTCGGTCGGATGCGGCCGGGCGCCCACCCGCTGTGGAGCTCCTTCGTGTGGCGCAACGAGCTGGCCGACACCTTCGTCGAGGTGTTGGCGGCGCCGTGGTTCGCCCGGGCGGTCGCGGGCACGCCGCTGCTCAACGTGTGGTTCCGCTCGATGGGCGCAACCATCGGACGCGGCGTGTGGTGCGAGACCTACTGGCTGCCCGAGACCGACCTCGTCGAGCTCGGCGACGGAGCGACCGTCAACCAGGGCAGCGTGCGTGCAGACGCACCTCTTCCACGACCGGATGCTCAGCATGGACACGGTGACGCTGCAAGCGGGGCGCGACCCTCGGTCCCGAACAGCGTGATCCTGCCCGCGGCGACGCTGGGTCGGCACGCTACGGTCGGGCCCGTGTCACTGGTGATGAGGGGTGAGTCGGTGCCCGACAAGACGACCTGGATCGGCAACCCGATCGGCCCCTGGGTCGTCGATGCGGACCCGACGTCGTGAAGCTGAGCCGCACCTCTGACCTCCCCACCGCCGATCCCTACCTTCCCGGGCACGGCGACCCGCGTGGAGCGCCACGCACTACGACGCTCGACCTCGACCTACGACCTCGAGGGCAACCGGCTGCGCGGCGAGGCGGTCATCGAGGCAGTCGCGGTCGACCGACCTGACCCGGGTCGTGCTCGACCTGGCCGCACCTCGAGGTCACCAAGGTGACCGTCGACGGCAAGGCCGCCCGCCAAGTACGCCGCCCGCGGCAATCGGTTGGTCGTCACCCCGCGCGCGCCGATCAGCGCCGGCATCGTCCTTCCGGGTGTCGTGAAGTACGCCGGGCAGCCCCAGCCCCTCGTCGAGCGGCACCACGGCGACGCTGGGTGGGAGGAGCTCACCGACGGCGTGATCGTCGCCGGCCAGCCGCACGGCGCGCCGACCTGGTTCCCCTGCAACGACCGGCCCGACGACAAGGCGTCGTACTCGCATCACGGTCACCGCACCGCCCGACTACACCGTCGTCGCCAACGGTCCGCTCGCGTCGCGCCGGCGCCGGCGGGAGCGCGGAGACCTGGGTCTACGAGCAGGACGAGCCGATGGCGACCTACCTCGCCACCGTGCAGATCGGGCGCTACGACCTGCGCGAGCTGGACGCGACGGTGCCGATGGTCGCCGCCGTGCCGCCGGACGCAGGGCGAGGGCTTCGATGCGGCCTTCGGGCGACAGCCGGAGATGCTGAGCGCCTTCGAGGAGCTGTTCGGGCCTTACCCCTTCGCGTCGTACGCCGTCGTGGTGACCGACGACGACCTCGAGATCCCGCTGGAGTCACAGGGCCTCTCGACGTTCGGCCGCAACTTCCTGACCGACGACTGGGAGGCGGTCCGGCTGGTGGCCCACGAGTTCGCGCACCAGTGGTTCGGCAACGCACGTGACCCTGGGGCGAGTGGCGCGACATCTGGCTGCACGAGGGCTTCGCCTGCTACGCCGAGTGGCTCTGGTCCGAGGAGTCCGGCGGCCGAGTCGGCCGACACCTGGGCGCAGCGTCATCACCAGCGGCTGTCCGGGCTCGACCAGGACCTGATGCTCGCCGACCCGGGACCCGACCTGATGTTCGACGACCGGGTCTACAAGCGCGGTGCGCTCACCCTGCACGCGGTGCGGCTGACCGTCGGTGACGACGCGTTCTTCGACCTGCTGCGCGACTGGGTCGCCGAGCACCGGGGCGGCACCGTGACGACGGCCGACTTCGTCGCCTTCGCGATCGACCAGACCGGCGCCGACCTCGGCGCGCTCTTCGACGCGTGGCTGCACGATCCGGCGCTGCCGGACCTGCCAGACGCCAGCTGACACCGCTGCCGGCCAGGGTGCCGACGTACCCCTCGGGCAGCGGGAGCGCCTCGGTGGTCAGCGCTTGCAGCTGGCCGTCCAGTCCGGTGCCCGCTGCCTTGAGGAGTGCCTCGGCGCGGGTCCACTCCCCCCGGTCGCCGACGCCGTCGACAGGGGGGCCGTCGACCTCGATGTCGATGCCGACCGGGCCGTCGTGGCTCCAGGCCACCCCGACGAGGTCCGTGGCATAGCTGATGCTCACCCAGGTCGCCGTACCCGTGCTGCCGCGCGCGAGCGGCTGGCCGTGCTGACCGCTGCCGCAACGCGGGCAGAGACGGTCGATCGCGGCGGCCCCGGTCTCGGCCCGCAGGGTCGACTCCGCCAGCACCCGCAGGTCCGCGCGACTGGTCACCGACCCAGCATGCCCGCCGAGGACGGTACGACGGCGACGGCGCCCCGGGCGTGCTCGAGCACGGTCGGGGCGACCGAGCCGTAGATGAGGTCACCGAGCAGGCCGATCCGGTGATGACCGACGACCACGAGCTCGTAGTCGGGGGAGGCCACGATGAGCTGCTGGTCGGCGAAGCCGCGGACCACGCGCACCTCGACCGCGACGTCGGGGAACTTCTCAGCCATCCCGGCCACCGCCTCGGCGACCAGCGCCCGCTCGTCACTCTGATCGGACACCGTGTCGCCGGACCGGTTGGTGCCCGGCAGCACCGCGGCCAGCGAGGAGTGCAGGACAGTGAGCGGGCGTTCGCGGAAGGACGCCAGCCGGAAGGCGAACTCGATCGCCGGCGCGGAGCGTCGCGAGCCGTCCACGCCGACCAGGATGCCGTGCACTGCGGGCTCGGGATCGGTCCGGCGACGTACGACGACCGGGCAGCTCGCGTGCTTGGCGACCGAGACACTGACCGAACCGAGGAGCAGGGTCGTGACCGGACCGCGGCCGCGGGAGCCGATGACGATCATGGCGGCTCGGTCGGCGAGCTCGAGCAGGCTGGCCCGCGGGTCGGCGAAGCTCAGGACGCGGCGGACGTCGATGTCAGGCACCCGGTCGCGGGCGTGGCTGACCGCAGCGGCGAGCAGCGCGCTCGCGGCCGTCCGGCTGTCCTCCATGAGCTGCCCGGCATCGGTGCCGCTCCCCACCGACATGCCGAAGCTCTGGACGCCGATCGGCTCCAGGGCGTGCACCACGACGAGGGGTCGTCGTTCCAGCGCCGCCTGGTCGACGGCCCAGTCGAGCGCTCCGTCCGAGCACGGTGAGCCGTCGATACCGACGACGATGCTTCCGACGGGTAGTTCGCTGATCTCCATGCTCCCGAGCCTGCGCCGAGAGCCCGGGATCCGTCACCGGCTTTGGTCCCTGCTGCTCGGGCCCTTCGGCCTGCCTCGAGCCTGGTCACAGTGACACCACGCGGAGGGACGTCACCGCGATACACCGCGCACGGAGGGCCAGAGGTGTGGGCAGCGCTGGGGCCTAGCCCGCTGCCTTCTTGACAAGCTCTCGGATCAGCTTCTCCTCGGCCTGGCCGATCTCGACCACCGCGTACGACGTCACCCACATCGCGCCGTCGTCCAGCTGGGCAGCCTCCTCGAACCCGAGGGTGGCGTAGCGGGACTTGAACTTCGTCGCCGCCTTGAAGAAGACGACGACCTTGCCATCGCGGGCGTAGGACGGGAAGCCGTACCAGGTCTTCGGGTCCAGCCCCGGGGCGACGTCGAGCACGATCCGGTGGATCGCCTCGGCGAGCCCGCGGTCGGGCTGCGGCAGCGCGGTGATTGCTTCGACGCACGCTTCGGCCTCGTCGGCCTTCTTCGCGCCGCCCTTCTTCGCTGCGCGCAGCTCCGCGCTGCGCTGCTTCATGGCGGCCAGCTCGTCCTCGGAGAAGCCGGAATCGGATGTGTCGGTCGTGGTCTTGGGTGCCATGGCCTCACCCTAGAGCCGTCTCGCGGCCGGAGACTTCTCGAATCCTGACCGCTTTCCGACAGTGGCGATTCTTGAACAGAGACCGCCTCACGGTGCAGGTCGAGCCGCCATCCATTGTTCTGGCACCATCACCGCATGCGACGGTTGATTCCCCTCGGGTTGCTGGGAGTATTCGTCGCCGGCGTCCTGAGCTGCGGTGTCAACGAGGCCGAAGGCTCAGCCGAGCCGGGTGACCCGATAGTGACCGTGGGTGACGTGCGGTTCTCGTTGCCGACGCCGCACCGCGTCGTCGTGGAGCGGCGCACCACCGACGGCTGGAGGGACCCCCGCGTCGTGTTCGAGGACCGGGGTCGTGAGTGTGGGACGGTGCGCGCGATCGCTGCGGGATCTGCGGTGGCTGCCATCGTCGAGTGCGATGAGCATTTCGCGGCCGACCAGATGCCTACCAGGAGTGTGGCGCTCATCAGCGCCGACGCTCGCTCGTGGACGCACCGTGACCTGGACGGGGAGGCTGCTGGGACTCCCGGCATCTCGCCGCAGGGTAATCATGCTGTCTGGGCTCAAAGTGAGGACCTGCTGACATGGGAGGCCGGATCGTTCCGCACAGCGCCGCAACCGACTGGGTCGGTGCAGGTCGTCACGGTGGATGATTCCGGCACGATCCTTGGACTGGGAGTCGGAGTCTCCGCGGGTCGGTGCGTGGTCGAGTTCCGCACTAACGACGCGGAGGCCGCACCGCCTGTGGTGCCTGTGGCAGGGGCCGACGAGCTGCTGTGCGACGAGGTGGGGTTGGCGTTGGCCACAGCAGTGGAGATCCGGGGCGAGGTGACGGGTCAGCCGGGTACCGAGTTCGTCATCAGCCGGATCAGCGCCGGCAGCGGCGAGTGGATCCTCACCGCTCCGGCCCCGATCGCTGCACCGGGTCTGGATGTCTACTCCAACGATCCGGCCCGTGCAATCTGGAACCAGGTCACGTCCAACACCAAAGGGAACCTCGTCGCGATGGGGTCGCCGGACCGGCAGCACGTCACCGCCCAGCGTTACGACCGTGCGCGGCAACGCTGGACACCGTCACGGGTTGTGCACGTCGCTGATGCGTCCACCTGTCGGCGCAGCACCGGCGACTCCGGCGTCCTACAGGGCGCGACCTTCCGGTTGCGTCTGATCTGCGACGGCATACCGATCGTTCTGCGCAGTCGCACTGGTGCGACCTGGAGCAAGTAGTCAGTGACAAGGGTTGAGTCGACAATCCGCGCGCGCACATGGCCGTCTCGCGACGGCACCCGGATAGGACTCGCCGATCTGGCTTGTGTACGCCGACCCACCGCGGGGTGAAACGCAGAAACGACTTGGATCGCACTTGTGGGCGCTGGTCGGGCGGGTCTAGCGTGAGTGTCAATCCCAAGGAAACACCGCTGCGGATCGCGGCGGAATGTGGCGACCTCGGGCCCACTCGTCTGGGACCAGCAGAAGCGACGAGACGAGGAGTTGCTCATGGACACGAATGCGCTGACGGCCCTGCGTGAGACCGTTCGAGGAACCGTAACCACCGCGGAGGACGTCGAGTACGACGAGGCGCGCCGCGTATACAACGCCATGATCGACCGTCGGCCTGCGGTGATCGTGCGCCCGGCCAACACCGGCGACGTGATGATCGCCGTTCGATTCGCGGCCGAGAATGAACTGACCGTAGCGGTGCGCGGCGGGTCCCACAGCGTGCCGGGCTTCGGTACGGCGGACGACGCGCTGGTCGTCGATCTCTCGGCAATGCGGGGCGTCCGCGTCGATCCGCAGACTCAGACCGCCCGGGTCGAGGGCGGCGCGACCTGGGGTGACCTGAACGCCGCAGGATACCCATTCGGTTTGGCCACCACGGGCGGCATCATTTCGACGACCGGGGTTGGCGGGCTGACTCTTGGCGGCGGCATCGGCTACCTCACCCGGGGCCTCGGTCTGTCCTGCGACAACCTTCTCGCCGCGGATGTGGTGACCGCCGACGGCAGTTTCCACGTCGCGAGCGAGAAGGACGACGCCGACCTCTTCTGGGCCATCCGCGGCGGCGGCGGCAACTTCGGGGTCGTCACGTCCTTCGAGTTCCGGATGAGCCCGGTCAAGGACATATACGGCGGGCCGATGTTCTTCGAGCTCGACACGGCCGGCGAACTGCTGCGGTTCTACCGCGAGTTCATCGCCGACGCACCGGAGGAGCTCGGCTGCTTCCCGGCGTACCAGATCGCGCCTCCACTGCCGTTCATCCCGGAGGACCGCCACGGTGAGCCGTTCATCGCAATGGTGACCTGCTGGGCCGGCGACCTCGATGCAGGGGAGAAAGCGCTCCAACCGATCCGGGACTTGGCCCCGAGGGTTGCCGAGCACGTCGGCGTCATGCCGTATCCGGCGCTCAACAGTGCTTTCGACGCCCTCGTCCCGCCCGGACTCCAGCACTACTGGAAGGCGAACTTCGTCACCGAGCTGACAGACGACGCGATTTCGGCACACCTCGAGCACGGACCGAAGGTGCCCGTCGTGAACTCCACCGTGCACATCTACCCGATCAACGGCGCAGCCCAGCGGGTCGCGTCTGATTCGACGGCATTCGCCTACCGCGACGCCACGTTCGCGACGGTGATCGCAGGGATGTGGCCCGACCCGGCCGACAACGACGCGAACACCGCTTGGGTGAAGGACTACTACGCAGCCACCGCGCCGCACTCCGAGGAGGGGGGCTACGTCAACTTCATGGCAGAGGACGACCAGTCCCGGATCCGAGCGAACTACCGCGGCAACTACGACCGCCTCGTGGAGACCAAGCGTCGCCACGACCCGGACAACCTGTTCCGGCACAACCAGAACATCCAGCCCGGCTGAAACAGGGTCGCGGTGATCAGGCACGGCACCCCGCCCAAGGTGCTTTCCACGATGCTCGGACACGACTCCGTCGCGATCACCCTCGACCGATAAGGTCACCTCTAGCCGGGCGACGTGCACCTCTACGTCGACCGGCTCGGGGAGGTCGCTCTCGCAGCCCGTGCCAACGAGTGCGGACTGGAGGGGATTCGACCTCTCCGACTGCGACTGGGGAGAGCGAGAAAACAGCCTCTGACCTGCGGAAGCAGTGAACGAGGGGCGGTAGCTCAGTCGGTTAGAGCAGAGGACTCATAATCCTTGGGTCGTGGGTTCGAGCCCCACCCGCCCCACTCACGCTCAGGCGTGCGCGGACCGGCCCGTGGAGGGTCAGCTCGACGGCTGCGGGACCTTGATGTTGCAGTCGATCTTCGGGTTCGCGCCGAAGTAGTTGAGCGGGCCCGCGAGGACCGTCACCACGGTGTCACCGGTGGACTTGCAGGTCACGTCCCGGTCGTCCCCGAAGTAGCCACGCTGCCAGGCCGCGATGGCGCCGATCACCAGCCAGACGACGAGGACGGTGAGGATGAGGCTCTTCATGACGGCTCCTGCCGGTTGGTGACGTGGGGTACGTCGTGGGTGCTCCGCCAGTCCTACCCCAGTGCCGGGTGGCTGAACCTCAACCCTGCGGTGTGGCGTACGTCGCTTGGTAGGCCAGCAGCGCCGCCCGGCCCTGCTCGAGGTGCTCCTCGAGCACCGGGAGCAGCTCGACGGCCCCCGTGGTGGAGCCGGTGTCGGCGGCCAGCTCGATCGCCTGGGCGGTGCGACCGGCCGCCGTCACGCCGAGGTTGAGTGCACCACCAGCCAGCTTGTGCGACACCTGCTTGAGGGCGTCGGCGTCGCCGTCGGCGACTGCTGCCCTGATCGACTCGAGGGTCGTGGGGGTGTTGCGGAGGAAGTTGCCGATCGCCCGGTCGAGGTAGTCGGTGTTGTCGGGGTCGAGCTCGCGCAGCTCGTCGAGCCGCTCCCGAGCCAGGCCCTCGATCGGATCGTGGCCCGGTTGCTCGGTGACCGCAGGGTCGGTCGGACGAGGAGGTCGAGCGCTGTCCTCCTGCCTCAGCCAGTGGCGGAGCACGGCGGCCATCGCCGCGGGATCGACCGGCTTCGTGAGGAAGTCGTCCATGCCGGCGGCCAGGCAGCGCTCGCGCTCACCCTCGACCGCGGCCGCGGTCATCGCGATCACCGGCACCCGTTGCCCGACGGGTTCGCCGGCGCGGATCGCCCGGGTTGCGGCGTAGCCGTCGAGACGCGGCATCTGGATGTCCATCAGGATCGCGTCGAACGTCGTCCCCCGGAGCACCTCGAGGGCGGACACGCCGTCGTCGGCCGTCTCGGCGGTGTAGCCGTGGGCCTCCAGCAACCCCACCGCGACCAGCTGGTTGACCGGGTTGTCCTCGACCACGAGGACCCGGTGACTGAATCCCGCCTCCGGCGCGGGCCGCGGGGCCAGCGCCGATCGCGGCTCGACCCCTGGCAGCCGGCGCAGCAGGGCGGAGCGCAGCTCCGCGGCCAGCACCGGCTTGATCAGACACTCGTCGATGCCGGCGGCGAGCAGCTGGTCGGCGGTCGGGGTGGTCGCCGAGGTGAGCATGATCAGCGGCAAGCCGGCGTACTCCGACCTCGCCCGCAGGGCCGCGGCCAGGGCGAGGCCGTCGCGGTGCGGCATCGACATGTCGAGGAGGACTCCCTCGAACGGATCGCCAGCGGCCCGGGCCGCCGCCACCGCGGCCTCGGCGTCGTCGGCAGAGACTGCGCTGACCGGACGGACCAGCCAGCGAGCCAGCTGCTCCTTCAGGATCAACCGGTTGTGGGCGTTGTCGTCGACGACCAGCACCGCCTTGCCGGCCAGCCAGTTGCGGGCGTACTCGTCGTCGGGGTCGACCGCCGAGCCGCTCGGGGCACCGAACTCGGCGGTGAACCAGAACACGCTGCCGCCGCCGGGGTTGGGCTCGAGGCCGATCTCGCCGTTGAGCGCGCTCACGATCTCGCGGGAGATCGCCAGCCCGAGCCCGGTGCCGCCGTAGCGGCGGGTGGTGGACGCGTCGGCCTGGGTGAAGGCCTCGAAGAGCGCATCGATGTTGCCCTCCGGGACCCCGACGCCCGTGTCGACGACCGAGACGTGCAGCCGGGTCCCGCCGGAGACGGTGGGCGTCGCCGCCGCGCGGATGTAGACCTCGCCGCTCTCGGTGAACTTGACGGCGTTCGAGCCGAGGTTGGTGAGCACCTGGGCCAGTCGGGTCGGATCGCCGGACAGCACCTCGGGGACGTCGGGGTGGCAGGACAGCATCAGCTCGAGTCCCTTGGCGCGGGCCGCCTCGGCGAGCACGCTGGCCACCTGGTCGAAGACCGGCCGGATCTCGAAGTCAAGACGTTCGAGCTCGAGCTTGCCGGCCTCGATCTTGGAGAAGTCGAGGATGTCGTTGATGACGCTCAGCAGGGCGCGGCTGGCGACCTGGACGCCGGAGGCGAGGCGGAGCTGGGCGGCGTCGAGCCGGGTGCGCAGCAGCAGGTCGTTGAGGCCGATGACGCCGTTCAGCGGCGTACGGATCTCGTGGCTCATGGTCGCCAGGAACTCCGACTTCTGCCGCGACGCCTCCATCGCGCCGTCCCGGGCGTCGGCCAGCTCGCGCTGGACCCGCTCGCGCTCGGCGACCCTCCCGAGCTGGTCGGCGACCTGGCTGGCCATCGACTCGATCAGCTCGAAGCGCCAGAGCGGGGGAGCCGAGGTGATGACGACGACGGCGACCACCTCGTCGCCGTAGGCGACCGGGAACGCGATGGTGAGCTTCGCGTCGTCCCAGACGATGCCCTTCTCGTGCAGCACCCGCCTGGCCAGCTGCTGCTCGAGTCGGGGCGGCTCGGGATCGGCCAGGTCGGCCTCGCGGTCCTCATCGAAGATGTAGAGGGGTACGACGTCGTCGCCGTCGTCGTCGAGCACGAAGCCGCGAGCGCGCTCCCAGTCGTCGTGGAGCAGCACCAGGTGCTGAGCTTGGACGAGGACCTCGTTGAGGGTGCGTGCCTCGTTGGCTGCCGACGACACGGCCTGCAGGAGCTGGTTCTGCAGCACCTGGTCCTGCAGAGCGATCTCGGCCTGCTTGGTCTCGGTGATGTCCTGGTGGGTGCCCGACATCGAGACCACCTGACCGGTCTCGTCGGTCTGCGCCACCCCCCGGCCGCGGGTCCAGACCCAGCCCTCACGGCCCTGGATCCGGGCGACGAACACGAACTCTCCCGCGCCCGAGCGGGCGGCCTGGACCGCACGGTCGACCTCGTCGCGGTCGTCCTTGTGGACGGTCCCGAGGAAGTCCTCGTAGGTGGCCGGGAACGAGTTCGGGTCGAGGCCGTAGAGCGTGCAGAGCTCCTCGGAGGCGACGATCGCGTCGTCTCCGAGATCCCACTCCCAGCTGCCGATGCCGGCGATCCGCTGAGCGTCGGACAGCTGGCGCTCGCTGGTGACCAGGTGCTCGAGGGTCCGTTGCCGAACGCTGTCGTCGCTGAGTCGGTGCAGGACACCGATGATCGCGCCGCTCCGGCCCCCGCAGCAGGCTCTCGCTGACCAGCAACCAGAGCGCGGTGCCGTCGCGCCGTACGAACTGGACGCCGACGTCACCGTCGTTCACGACTCCACGGCGCAGGCCCTCGAGGTGCGCGGCGAACTGCTCCTTGCCCACGTCGTCGAGGGTGTCGAAGACGGTGAGCTCAGCCACCTCGGCCTCGTCGGCGCCGAACATCCTGCGCAGGGCAGGGTTGGCGAACAACGTGCGTCCGTCGAGATCGAAGACCCAGATCCCGTCCGGTGAGGACTCGACGATGTCCCGGTACAGCGCCGACAGCTCCATCCGTGTGACCTCCCGAGGCTCAACGATAAGGGGCGCGGCGGACGGCTTCACCACACGTTGGATCAGGACTCGCCTGCGATCCGGTAGCTGCCGTCGGTGCCCTCGAGCTGGAGAGTGACGTCGTCGGTGGTGGTGCTGCCGTCCTGCCGCACGTAGTCGACGGTGTAGCTGATCTGCAGGGTCTCCGGATCGGCCTGGGCCGAGGTCACCGTCGCGCTCCGGATCCCGCTCCAGAAGCCGCGGTACGACGCGTAGCTGTCGCTCTGGGCCTGGAAGTCGGGGGTCAGCTGCTTCCATGCCGCGGCCGGATCGGTGGTGACCGTCGCGAGGTAGTCCTCGACGAAGCTCGTCATCCCCTCCGCGGTGACCGCTTCGGCCTCCGCGCTCGGCGTGGGTTTGGGTGTGGGCGAAGGTGTGGGCGTGGGCGTGGTGGCACTGGGGGTCGGGTCGGTCGCTGGCTGATCGCTCGGGTCGTCGAGGGACAGCAGCAGCCAGCCGATCAGTGCCGCCACGGCGATGATCGCGACCACCAGGGCGATCATCGTCGTCGTCCCGCGCCGACGCCCGGGCGGCGCTGCGCGAGGTGGCACGGGCGCGGTCGCCGGAATCGTCGGAGGGGTGGTCGGCGGTGGCGTCGCAGGCGGGGCGGCCTGGGAGAGCATCTGGGTGCGCCCGGTCACGGGGTCGGCGGTGACCTGGTCCGAGGCCGCGATCGGCAGCGGCGTGGACGTGGGACCGGACAGCAGGAAGTCGCGAACCCTGGCCATCGGCCAGCGGTCCGCCGGCTCACGGGTCATCGTCGCGGCCAGCAACGGACCGAGCCAGCCGGCGTTGTCGAGCCGCGGTGGCTCCTCGTGGACGATCCGGTAGAGCGCGCCCAGGACGTTGTCGCCCGCGTCGTACGGCGGATGGCCGGCCAACGCGTGGTGGAGGGTCGCTCCCAGCGACCACACGTCGCTTGCTGCGGTCGCCGTCGCCCCGGAGGCGACCTCGGGGGCGAGGTACGCCGGAGAGCCGGTGACCAGCCCGGTCTGGGTCAGCGACGCGTCGGCCTGCGCCCGGGCGATGCCGAAGTCGGAGAGCCGGGCCTGCCCGTCGGACGTCAGCAGGATGTTGGACGGCTTCACGTCGCGATGCACGATGCCCGCAGCGTGGGCCGCGGCGAGCGCGGCCGCAGCCTGGCCCAGGATCGGGGCCGCCCGATCCGGGGTGAGCGCGCCGTCTTGGCGCACCAGCGCCGCCAGGGTCATCCCGTCGACGTACTCCATGACCAGCCACTGCTGCTCCCCGTCGGCGACGAGGTCGTAGATGCCGACCACGTGGGGGTGGTTGAGCCGTGCGGCGAGGCGGGCCTCGCGCTCCGCGCGCTCGAGGTCGGGGGAGCCCGCGCCGGCGACCATGCCGACCTGCTTCAGCGCGACCGGACGGCCCAGCACCTCGTCGACACCGAGCCACACGGCGCCCATGCCGCCCCGCCCGATCTCCCGGTCGAGGGTGTACCTGCCTGCGATCACTGTGTGGTTCCTTCCATGGCGCCGCCAGCCTAACGAGACCGCCCCGACCGAACCCGGTGGTCGGCGAGGCTCCGCATGGGGCAGGCTTGACCTTGCAACGACCGACAGCCCCGAAAGGCACACCGTGTCCATCGACCCGACCCTCCTCGACGACCTGGAGTGGCGTGGCCTGATCGCCCACTCGACGGACCCTGAAGCGCTCCGTGAGGCGCTGACGGCTGGGAGCGTGCGGTTCTACGTAGGGTTCGACCCGACCGCCCCGAGCCTGCACATGGGCAACCTCGTCCAGATCCTGACCGCCAAGCGTCTCCAGGACGCCGGGCACACGCCGTACGCCCTGGTCGGGGGCGCTACCGGGATGATCGGCGACCCGCGCGACTCCGGTGAGCGCATCTTGAACTCGCTGGACACCGTCCAGGAGTGGGTCCAGCGGGTCCGCGGGCAGATCGAGCCCTACCTCTCGTTCGAGGGCGAGAACGCCGCGACGATGGTCAACAACTACGACTGGACCGCAGGTCTGTCGACGATCGACTTCCTGCGCGACATCGGCAAGCACTTCCCGGTGAACCGGATGCTGGCGCGCGACGTGGTGAAGAGTCGGCTCGAGGCGGGCATCAGCTACACCGAGTTCAGCTACGTGCTGCTGCAGTCGATGGACTTCCTCAGCCTCTACCGCGAGCACGGCGTCACCCTGCAGTTCGGGGGCTCGGACCAGTGGGGCAATCTCACCGGCGGGGTCGAGCTCATCCGGCGAGCAGCCAGCGGGCACGCCCACGCGTTCGCGACGCCGCTGGTCACCAAGTCCGACGGTACGAAGTACGGCAAGACGGAGGGCGGCGCGCTGTGGCTCGACCCGGCGATGATGTCGCCCTACGCCTTCTACCAGTTCTGGCTCAACGTGGAGGACGAGAAGGTCGGCGAGCTGTTACGGATCTTCACCTTCCTGTCGCGCGAGGAGATCGAGGACCTCGAGGCGCAGCACGCAGAGAAGCCGTTCCTGCGCGCCGGGCAGCGGGCACTGGCCGAGCAGATCACCGCGGTGGTGCACGGTGCCACGGAGACCGCCCAGGCGATCGGAGCGGCCGAGGCCCTGTTCGGGGGAGGGGACCTGTCCGGACTCAGCCTCGCAACTCTGGGGTCCGCGCTCCGCGAAGCCGGTGCGACGACGATCCCGCGGGGGGACGGTGTGCCGAGCGTCGTCGACCTGCTCGTCGCGACCGGCCTCGTCAAGAGCAAGGGGGAGGGACGCCGCACGATCAGCGAGGGGGGCGCCTACCTCAACAACCGACGGGTCGAGGACCCGGAGCTGGTCCCAGCCGCTGGCGACCTCATCGGTGGCAGCTGGCTGGTGCTGCGGCGCGGCAAGAAGCGCTTCGCCGGCGTCGAGGTGCGCTGACGACACGCAGGGCCAGATCGGCGAAATGCCGTTTGACCTGCACAAACGCAACTGTGGCCCGGGTCACGCCGTTTCGATTTGAACTCCTGCCGATCCTCCCCTAATGTTCTCCGAGTCGCCAGGGAGCGGCGGGAGGCAAGACCGTCTGGTCGGGCCTCCGGCCCCGGGAGACCACCTCGAGCAAAACCGCTTCACCAGCACGCCGTGTGTCGCCTCAGATGCGGCCGCGAAATGCTGGATCAACAGCGGTGTGCCCAGGGTGAGGCGAGAAAGACGCGGATTTGCACCGCAGAATTCAAACCGCTAAGTTTATGACAAGCCCCGCCGATCAGGCCCGAGTAATCGAGTCCGGTGACGGTGTGCGTCTGATGTTTGAGAACTCAACAGTGTGTCATAGTCGACGAATTAGTTTGTAATGCCCCGTCTTCTGTGAAGCCTTTTTGGTGGATCGGTTGATGGTTTCTTTGACAATGATTCTGACAGTTTTTGTCAGTGTCGTCTGTCAGGGCATCTCTTTTTGCTGCTGCTTGCTTTTGGGTGGGTGGTGGTTGTTGTTTTCAACGGAGAGTTTGATCCTGGCTCAGGACGAACGCTGGCGGCGTGCTTAACACATGCAAGTCGAGCGGTAAGGCCCTTTCGGGGGTACACGAGCGGCGAACGGGTGAGTAACACGTGAGTAATCTGCCCTTCACTTGGGGATAAGCACCGGAAACGGTGTCTAATACCCGATACGACACAGTCTTGCATGAGATCTGTGTGGAAAGTTTTTTCGGTGGGGGATGTGCTCGCGGCCTATCAGCTTGTTGGTGGGGTAATGGCCTACCAAGGCTTCGACGGGTAGCCGGCCTGAGAGGGTGACCGGCCACACTGGGACTGAGACACGGCCCAGACTCCTACGGGAGGCAGCAGTGGGGAATATTGGACAATGGGCGGAAGCCTGATCCAGCAACGCCGCGTGAGGGATGACGGCCTTCGGGTTGTAAACCTCTTTCAGCACAGACGAAGTTCCATTCTTTTGGGTGGATTGACGGTATGTGCAGAAGAAGCACCGGCCAACTACGTGCCAGCAGCCGCGGTAATACGTAGGGTGCGAGCGTTGTCCGGAATTATTGGGCGTAAAGGGCTCGTAGGCGGTTTGTCGCGTCGGGAGTGAAAACACTGGGCTTAACTCAGTGCTGGCTTTCGATACGGGCAGACTAGAGGTATGCAGGGGAGAACGGAATTCCTGGTGTAGCGGTGAAATGCGCAGATATCAGGAGGAACACCGGTGGCGAAGGCGGTTCTCTGGGCATTACCTGACGCTGAGGAGCGAAAGTGTGGGGAGCGAACAGGATTAGATACCCTGGTAGTCCACACCGTAAACGTTGGGCGCTAGGTGTGGGGCCTATTCCATGGGTTCCGTGCCGCAGCTAACGCATTAAGCGCCCCGCCTGGGGAGTACGGCCGCAAGGCTAAAACTCAAAGGAATTGACGGGGGCCCGCACAAGCGGCGGAGCATGCGGATTAATTCGATGCAACGCGAAGAACCTTACCTGGGTTTGACATATGCCGGAAAGCCTCAGAGATGGGGCCCCTTTTGTCGGTATACAGGTGGTGCATGGCTGTCGTCAGCTCGTGTCGTGAGATGTTGGGTTAAGTCCCGCAACGAGCGCAACCCTCGTTCTATGTTGCCAGCACGTAATGGTGGGGACTCATAGGAGACTGCCGGGGTCAACTCGGAGGAAGGTGGGGATGACGTCAAGTCATCATGCCCCTTATGTCCAGGGCTTCACGCATGCTACAATGGCCGGTACAAAGGGCTGCGATGCTGTAAGGCGGAGCGAATCCCAAAAAGCCGGTCTCAGTTCGGATTGGGGTCTGCAACTCGACCCCATGAAGTCGGAGTCGCTAGTAATCGCAGATCAGCAACGCTGCGGTGAATACGTTCCCGGGCCTTGTACACACCGCCCGTCACGTCACGAAAGTCGGCAACACCCGAAGCCGGTGGCCTAACCCCTTGTGGGAGGGAGCCGTCGAAGGTGGGGCTGGCGATTGGGACGAAGTCGTAACAAGGTAGCCGTACCGGAAGGTGCGGCTGGATCACCTCCTTTCTAAGGAGCACACGCCCCGCACGCCTGGCATCTGTCTGGGTGGCATTGGTGGTGTTCACTAGTGGAATCGTCGATGAATGACCTGTGTTCGTCTGGGCTGTGCCTGAGTACGACCGGTGCTGGTTGCTTGCTTCCTTTGGGGGGTGGGTGGTTGGTGTTGGTGTGGAAATCGGTGTGGTTCGGGTGGGGATGGGTTCTGGCACACTGTTGGGCTTTGAGACATCAGTCTCCTGGCTGCTGCTGCTGTTGGTGGGTGGTGGTTGGGGGGTGGTGGCTTGGACGTTGGCCCCCTTTGGGGGTGCTTGCCCGGTTGGGTGGGTGCTCTGGTTGGTGGGTTGGTTGTTTGTGAATTGGATAGTGGACGCGAGCATCTCCGCGCATGCCTCGCCATGGGGTGTGTGCGGTTATCAACCCGGAAGGCTCCCAGTTTGTGGGGGGTTTCGGGTTGGTCTTTGTAGCTGTAGTAAGCGGCACCGAGTGTGGTGTTGTTGTTTTTGTTGAGTGTTTGTGTGACAAGCTATGAAGGGCACATGGTGGATGCCTTGGCATCAAGAGCCGATGAAGGACGTAGGAGCCTGCGATAAGCCCTGGGGAGTTGGCAACCGAGCTGTGATCCGGGGGTGTCCGAATGGGGAAACCCAGCTGGAGTCATGTCCAGTTACCCGCATCTGAATATATAGGGTGTGTGGAGGGAACGTGGGGAAGTGAAACATCTCAGTACCCACAGGAAGAGAAAACAATAGTGATTCCGAGAGTAGTGGCGAGCGAAATCGGATCAGGCTAAACCCGTTGCGTGTGATACCCGGCAGGGGTTGCGTGGCGGGGGTTGTGGGACCATTCTATTCCATCTGCCGGTGGGGTGAGCAGTAAGAAACCACAGTTGAAGTTGAAGTCCATTGGAAAGTGGCGCCGTAGAGGGTGATAGCCCCGTAAGTGTAAGGCTGTGGCTGCTGAGTGGTATCCCAAGTAACACGGAACCCCTGAAATTCCGTGTGAATCTGGCGGGACCACCCGTTAAGCCTAAATACTCCTTGATGACCGATAGCGGACAAGTACCGTGAGGGAAAGGTGAAAAGTACCCCTGGCGGGGAGTGAAATAGTACCTGAAACCATGTGCCTACAATCCGTCGGAGCGATGGCGCCACGTGTGGTGTTGTTGTGACGGCGTGCCTTTTGAAGAATGAGCCTGCGAGTTTGCGGTGTGTTGCGAGGTTAACCCGTGTGGGGAAGCCGTAGCGAAAGCGAGTCCTAATAGGGCGTTTGAGTAGCACGCTCAAGACCCGAAGCGAAGTGATCTATCCATGGGCAGGTTGAAGCGCGGGTAAGACCGCGTGGAGGACCGAACCCACTTAGGTTGAAAACTGAGGGGATGACCTGTGGATAGGGGTGAAAGGCCAATCAAACTTCGTGATAGCTGGTTCTCCCCGAAATGCATTTAGGTGCAGCGTTGCGTGTTTCTTGCCGGAGGTAGAGCACTGGATAGCCGATGGGCCCTACAAGGTTACTGACGTTAACCAAACTCCGAATGCCGGTAAGTGAGAGCGCAGCAGTGAGACAGTGGGGGATAAGCTCCATTGTCGAGAGGGAAACAGCCCAGACCATCAGCTAAGGCCCCTAAGCGGTGACTAAGTGGAAAAGGATGTGGAGTCGCAGTGACAACCAGGAGGTTGGCTTGGAAGCAGCCACCCTTGAAAGAGTGCGTAATAGCTCACTGGTCAAGTGATTCCGCGCCGACAATGTAGCGGGGCTCAAGTCATCCGCCGAAGCTATGGCATTCATACGTTAGCCCAGCATCGACTTGATCGGTGTTCAGGTGTGTGGATGGGTAGGGGAGCGTCGTGTCGCGAGTGAAGCAGCGGAGTGATCCAGTTGTGGATGCGACACGAGTGAGAATGCAGGCATGAGTAGCGAATCACGTGCGAGAAACACGTGCGCCGAATGATCAAGGGTTCCAGGGTCAAGCTAATCTGCCCTGGGTAAGTCGGGACCTAAGGCGAGGCCGACAGGCGTAGTCGATGGACAACGGGTTGATATTCCCGTACCGGCAAAGTAGCGCCCATGATGAACCTGGTGATGCTAACCATCCGAAGCTTGGCGGACCGGACCCTTCGGGGCGAGGCTGCTTGGTGGAGCGTGGGACCCGATCTGGTAGTAGTCAAGCGATGGGGTGACGCAGGAAGGTAGCCCAACCACGCCGATGGTAGTGCGTGGGTAAGCCCGTAGGGTGTGTCCTAGGTAAATCCGGGACACTGACTTGGATGTCGGGCCTGAGAGGTGATGCCGACCCCGTTTGGGGGAAGTGGGTAATCCTATGCTGTCGAGAAAAACCTCTAGCGAGCTATGCGCCGCCCGTACCCCAAACCGACTCAGGTGATCAGGTAGAGAATACTAAGGCGATCGAGTGAACCATGGTTAAGGAACTCGGCAAAATGCCCCCGTAACTTCGGGAGAAGGGGGGCCGGATCCGTCAACCCACTAGCTGGGGGACGCGGTGAAGGCCGCAGAGACCAGGCCCAAGCGACTGTTTACTAAAAACACAGGTCCGTGCGAAGTTGTAAGACGATGTATACGGACTGACTCCTGCCCGGTGCTGGAAGGTTAAGGGGACCGGTCAGCCACTTCGGTGGCGAAGCTGAGAACTTAAGCCCCAGTAAACGGCGGTGGTAACTATAACCATCCTAAGGTAGCGAAATTCCTTGTCGGGTAAGTTCCGACCTGCACGAATGGAGTAACGACTTGGGCGCTGTCTCAACCATGGACTCGGCGAAATTGCAGTACGAGTAAAGATGCTCGTTACGCGCGGCAGGACGGAAAGACCCCGGGACCTTTACTATAGTTTGGTATTGGTGTTTGGTTCGGCTTGTGTAGGATAGGTGGGAGACTGTGAAGTGGCCACGCCAGTGGTTGTGGAGTCAACGTTGAAATACCACTCTGGTCGTACTAGATGTCTAACCTAGGTCCGTAATCCGGATCAGGGACAGTGCCTGATGGGTAGTTTAACTGGGGCGGTTGCCTCCTAAAATGTAACGGAGGCGCTCAAAGGTTCCCTCAGCCTGGTTGGCAATCAGGTGTTGAGTGTAAGTGCACAAGGGAGCTTGACTGTGAGACAGACATGTCGAGCAGGGACGAAAGTCGGAACTAGTGATCCGGCGCCAGCAGGTGGAAGCGGCGTCGCTCAACGGATAAAAGGTACCCCGGGGATAACAGGCTGATCTTCCCCAAGAGTCCATATCGACGGGATGGTTTGGCACCTCGATGTCGGCTCGTCGCATCCTGGGGCTGGAGTAGGTCCCAAGGGTTGGGCTGTTCGCCCATTAAAGCGGCACGCGAGCTGGGTTTAGAACGTCGTGAGACAGTTCGGTCCCTATCCGCCGCGCGCGCAGGAAACTTGAGAAAGGCTGTCCCTAGTACGAGAGGACCGGGATGGACGAACCTCTGGTGTGCCAGTTGTCCCGCCAGGGGCACGGCTGGTTGGCTACGTTCGGAAGTGATAACCGCTGAATGCATCTAAGCGGGAAGCACGTTTCAAGATGAGGTTTCCCACCGGGTTAACCGGGTAAGGCCCCCAGCAGAACACTGGGTTGATAGGCCGGAGGTGTACAGCAGCAATGCCCAGCCGACCGGTACTAATAGGCCGAGGGCTTGTCTCACAAACCCTCAACAAAACCCACAACACACACACATGTGTTGCTGCGCAGCCCCACAAGGCAACTGTTCGCGTCCACGAACCCAAAACACACACAGGTTCACACAACTGAACAACGAAGCTTGGAAACACCCACCCCGGTGCACACACCCCGGGGAGACGGGTTTCCGCAAGAGTTACGGCGGCCATAGCGAAAGGGAAACACCCGGTCCCATCCCGAACCCGGAAGTTAAGCCTTTCAGCGCCGATGGTACTGCAACCGAGAGGTTGTGGGAGAGTAGGACGCCGCCGG
>CAVPLV010000002.1:0-1657613 GCA_963706475.1 uncultured Actinomycetota bacterium
GACAGGTCGAACGGCAGGACCCAGTCGGCGAACGCGGGCGAGACGCTCTCCTCGGACCGGCGACGCAGGACTGCTCCTTGCTCAGCGTCGATCGCTCCTTCGCAATCACTGCCTCGCTCGATCTCCACGATGGTGAATGCTCGACGATCTGGTCACGAAGGGACCCGACGCTCCCACGCCTCGACAGGCCGGCTTTTCGCCCTCGGACCGCAGGTGCCGCGACACCACGTTGGTGTCCAACAGGTACCTCACCAGTTGCGCTGAGCGAGCCGTCAAGCCCGGCGCTCGGGTTCGAAGCTCGATGTCGCCCACTTCGTCAGTGCCCAGAGGTCGACGATAGTAACGGGCTCGCCCTCCAGGGCCTGGTGCGAGTACGTCGCACGCCTGCGCCTCGACCGACGGTGACGTGCTTGGCACGCGCTCGCAGCGCGGCCTTGGTCCCCGCGGGAAGGGTTCCGGGATCAAGGATCTGTTCCATGACGACCACCTCCAATATCACACCAACGATGTCACCGCCGGGATTGGATCTGTCGACACGTGCAGCGCCGACCTGCCAGTGGCGACCGGACTGGCGGCGAACCCGCCTCGGTCTTGGTTGATCATCACCGTAGGCGGATCCTCCTGCGGGACCAGTGGACAGATTTCGGTGGCCCGACGATGAAGCCCGGTCGCCGAGTCGTCGGGACTACCCCGCTTCACTGTGTTCTGGGTATCGACAAGCAGCCGAGGCACTTGCAGTACGAGCTCGAGCCATGCTGGTCAGGTCGCGAACGGTCGAGAACTCGTCATGGTAGAGAACCAGCTCGCCGAAGGCCTGCCTTCTCTGCTGGGCCGACGAACACTGTCGAGGAGTCCATCTCCCCAGGACTCGTGCTCCTCAACGAACCGATCGAGCGTCAGTGAACAGGTCCCTTCCCAAGGCGGCCGAGGCCCCGCCCCTACGCCGAAAAGCCGGAGAGGTGCGCCTTCCGCGGTCGATCGCCGCCGTGTGCTTCCGCGCGAGAAACGGCTGAACGCGGCTACCTGGTCGTACCAGTCCTTACCGGTGATGAGAGCGTCGCCGAATCCGAAGCGTGGTAGGCGATGACGTTTCCTCGTGCCGAGGTCGGCACCCAGTCGAGACCGAACTGATCGTCGCGGTCCACACAGCGTCCGGGAGTTGCCTCGAAGGTCGTTACTCGGACGAGAGTGCGACATAGGCCACATCGCCCGACCAGTCACGAGCGCCGGTCCGCTCAGACTCGAACACCATGAAGTTCTCGTCACCCAGGATTCCCACGAGCGTCATCGTCGGGAAGGCGCCACCAGTCGGTGAGAACGAGTCGGCTCGTACAGCGATGGCACGAACGGATTGACGGTGACGATCAGGGCGCCCGGGAGATCCGGCGAAGCCCGTTCACCACGTCGCAATCGATGCGATCTGGCGGTTCGTCGAGCTCGGTGCCCGACATGGGCGCTCGGATCGTGAGGTGCAATGCGGGCAGCGGGATGTAGAAGCGCGTCCTTTGTTGGCTTCACCCCGCCGCACGACGAACAGCTCATCGCAGTACCGTGACACTTCGGTGGTAACAGGAGGTCACTAGTGCGAGAGTGACTCGGACTGCTCGCGGGCAGCGGTCCCAATGGGAGGGCAAGCTCGCTGATCGCCAGGCCAGCGGCGCGGATGTCCGTCGGGCGAGGTTGATGGATCCGCTTCCCAGGGATGCGGCTACGGCGGATGCGTCCGCACGCCTCCCAGCGCTCGGACAGGCGGCGCGGCGGCCGGGGGAGATCGTCGACGTGATCGGCGAAGGCGTGCTCGGTGAGGAAACGGGGTGGAGCTGCGGTGGATGGTGGTCGGCTCGCCGGATCGCCGAGGCCACCCAGGTGGCGCCTTCCGCTCGAACCACAGGGTCGCGGGATGCCGACGCGGCCCCCCAAGGAGGACTTCGGCGACTGGCGGCAGGACCGGCCTCGGTCGTTGCCCACCGTGACGTCGGCACGGCAAGGGCGATTCGTACCCTTGCGGAGCCCACTGAGGCGCCGGGTGACCAGCTGTCGTACGAGGTCGCACACACCAGGGCCGGCACCACTACCGGACAGCGACGACGCCGACGCTGGTGTGACGTCGGCGAAGGCCACCGCGAATCTGCCCGGCGCGTGCCACGACCAACTCGACTCGTTCTCGCAGGCCCACGCGATGTCGATCAGGGCGTCTGCCCGCGCGTGATCGAGAAGCCCGACCCGCTCGAGTGACGGCACCGTGTCGACTGCGCACGAAGCGGCGTCGATGGCTCCGAAACGAGTCGAGAGGGTCGTCGCCATCGTCGACGCCACCTCCCTCGCATCATTCGGTCGACCGAGGGTGAGGAGGACCTGGGTCAGGTCACGAGCCGCGTGGAACGTGTCGAGCGGTGCAACGACGTGTGCCTGGATGGCGTCGAAGCTCTTCGTGACGCACGCGCTGGCGAGCGGGACGTACGCCGCTGCGGCGTCCGGACGCACCTCACTGAGGGCTCGGAGGCGTCGGAGGAAGGTGCGTCCCCACGCAACGGTGTTGAACGGATCCGTCGCGTCGCGAGCGGCCTCCCCAACCCGGCTTACCTCGTCCTCGTCCACGTCCCCTGCAAGTCCGGCCTGCGGGTGACTCGAGGTCATCTCCTTCACCCTCTGGCGCACGCGCTGACGCACTGTCCTTAGCCGATCGCGGGACTCGTCCTCGGCAGCCGTGTCGAACGTGCTCTCGACGAGGGAACGAGCGGTCGGGTCGAGGTGTGCTGGGAGCTCTCCAGAGCGACATCTGCGCAGACAGGCGGCCGCCGCCATCGCGAGGGCACCGGCCCGTACTGGGTCGCCGATCCGGGCAGCGATCTGCTGCGCGTCATCTAGACGCCCGGCAGCGCCGAGGGCTTCGACCAACTGGATCCGCAGCTCGGTGCCGCGGACGTGCCAGCCGTGAGGAAGCTCGCGATCGAGGAGTCCGACCGCGCCATCGAGAATGCCCGCGGTGATGAGCACCTCGGTGATGTCGGCTGGGGTCGCGCCGATCCAGCTGTTCTGGCCGTCCCAGTCCGACTCGTGGCCCCGCAGGAGATCGGCGGCCACCAGCTCCGCCAACTCACGGGCGCCCGTCGGTGCCGACGCGCTCCAGGCCGCCGCCACGTGGGCGGCCCGCCAGGCGGCGAGCCGGGTCCAGCCAAGCATCCGCGACATCTCCTCGAACGCGGGGTCGAGCTCGAGCAATTCGGTCAAGGACGCGTCGGAGCGGACGCCGAGGGCGCGACAGCGGAGGCGTCCGACGTCGATGATGTCGCCGGCGTACGACGCGTACTTGCTCTCCTTCGCGCCCCACCCCGTCGCAGCCGCCGCCAAGGCCTGCTCCAAGGTGGCGAGAGCCTGGTCCTCGTCTCCGCTCAGGGCGAGCGCTTCGCTCGCGTGGACAGCTGCCCAGAAGATGTCGGTGTTGTCGTTGTTGATGGGGATCTCGCGCACCTGGTCAACCAGCGCCCGAGCCAGGGCTCCGCGGCCGGTGGCGGCTGCCGCGCGGGAGACCCGCGCGATGGCCAGGGCCCGCGCCTCATTTGTCTGCAGCGCAGCCGCCACCTCGGCGGCGGCACCGAACCACCCCGCCTGAAGCAGTGCCGAGACCAAGGTCCCGACCGCCTTATCACGGTACGGACCCGCATCGTCGGTCGCGGCGAGCGCCGCCTGAGCTGCAGCCTCGACCGTTGCCGCATCCGAGCCTGCGCTGGCGGCGCCACCCACGGCAGCTGCCAGGGCGTAGGCCCGGCCGTCCGGCTCCCGCACGGAGCCAGCGAGCTCCAGTGCCTGGTCCAGCCGCCCGTCCAGCGCCCAGACGTAGGCGACCGCTTCGGCGACGCTGCCGACCCGATCGCGCACCAGCCCACGGCTCAGCCCGACCACTGCCGCCTGCAGTCGCGTCTCGTTCACGTCGACCAGGCCCGCATCGGCGACCTCGAACAGGGCCTGAACGCACTCGGCGACCTCGGCATCTCCCGCAACCGGCGTCCCCTCCGCCCGGAAGAGCGCCAGCCAGCGGTTCACCGACGAGACCGTGGTCGTCAGCCGCTCCGCCAGCGCCTGTGCCATCGCCGCATCCCCCGCCTTGCGCGCCTCGTCCAGGCTGGAGCGAAGGTAGCGTGCATAGGGTCGCAAGGCGTACGACGTCGTGCCGACGGACCAGCCAGACTGACGCATCGGATCGACCCAGTGGTCGATCCCCGTCCGTGCCCGGGTCGCCTCGGTCGGCCCGACAAGCTCGAGCAGGGCGTCTCGATAGGCCACGTGCGTGAACACGAGCGGATTCTTCGGCGGGACCCTCGTCAGCGTGCGGTCGAAGTGCCGGACCACGACTGAGGCCACCTGGGTGACGTGCGTCGACAGACCATCGGCGGTGCACAGCTGGGCGAGTTCGACCTCGGTGAGCTCGCCACCCGTGGCCGCGAGATAGGCAGCGACCATGCCGGCCAACGGATCCGGCGCCTGCAGGACATGCTCCAGTTCGTGACGGGCGGCCTGCCACAGTTCGTCGGAACCAGGGAAGGGCGCCAAGGACAACGTCGCCTCGCGCAGCGGGTGTGTGGAGGGCACGCTCCCAGGTCGCCCGGACACGATCAGCGAGGCGCCGTCGGGCAGGCTTCGAGGCAGCCAGGACCTCAACGGAAGCGATGCCTGCGGGTCGTACTCGTCCAACCCGTCGATCACCATGGCCAGGCGTTCGCCCCGACGAACGCAGGCGGCAGTCGCCTGTGCGAGTAGCTGCTCGAACAGCTCGGCTTTGCCGTGGGCTTGTGGGATGAACGGTTCGCCCCAGGTGAGAGCCGCCAGCTGGGCAGAGAGCGAGTCCAAGACGTACTCCGTGGATGCCAGGCCCTCCCGCCTGCGCAGGAAGCAGCCGGCGATCGCGACACCGTCCGGCGGGTCCAGCACCAGGGTGGCCAGCAACGCTGTCTTGCCGGCGAACGCCTCTGCCACCACGGAGGTCCAGGCATGCTCGTTCGTGCGAGTCCTCAGCGTCGCGAGCTCTTGTTCACGCCCGTCCAGGCCGTCCTCGGGGCGCAATCGTTGTGCGGTCCTCCGCGCCTGCGCCAGTGCCATCCCCGGGTCCGGATGGGCCCAGGGGACACTGCCCGGATCCTTCAAGCCGAGGTGTGGGGTCACCGTGCGCGTTTCATCGCGCTCGATGATGGTGTCGATCGGCAGGATCCTCAGCGCGGCGGTCCCGTCGTGCGGACGGTGCTCGATGACGACGCCGATGAGGTGGTCACTCTCGGTGAAGACCGCGGCGCCCGATAAGCCGCCCCAGGGGGACGCGTGGCTTGGCATGGCGGGCACGTTGACCGTCTCAAGATCCCGGTCGCGGATGGTCAGGAGGCCGGAGCCCGCGCCCTCGAGTGGCCGGATCACGCCACGCAGCTCGGCCAGGTCACGCGGCGCAGTACTGGAGCCATCGGCCTGCGCCTGCCATTGTGGGTAGCCCACCGCCTCAGCGGTGAGCCACCGACCGCTCGCCGTCCGGTCGACCCGGCCCCACGTCGGCGCGTCGACGGGCGACGACAGCAATGCCGTGTCGAGCTCTAGGACGGCGACGTCGATCCCGTCGCGGGCATGGAACAGCGTCGCGTCGGCCGACTCGTCCCGTCTGACGACGGTGATGGTCTCGGCTGACAGCGTCGACACGGCGGCGGTCTTGTCGATCGACGGCTCCGAGAGCTCGAGGCCGTGAGCAGCGGTCAGGACCGTGTTGGGGCTGATCAGGTAGCCGGTGGAGACCCGCTTGAGGCCTTGGCGTTGGGCCACCACCGCGACGACGCGGTCTCGCGGAATGCCCACCTCAGAACTCCCTCCGTCAGCCGAAGCTCAGCTTTACGTCGGCGCCGTACGTCTCGGACGCGACGGTGAAGTCCCTGACGATGTGTCCCTCGGGCGTCATCCACACCGGCCGCAGCGTCAGCTTGACCGTGTGCGTGTCAGCACGCTGGTGACTCACTCCCGCTTTAAGGATCTTCCAGGACAACCCACCCTCCTTGCCCTTGGTTACCACCGCCTGCACGGTGAGCTCGACGGGCTCGAGCTCGAACTGGATGGGCTTACCAGCGCCCCTGCCGACCGATGAGGACAGTTCGGCCCGCAGGGCTTCGATCGCATCGGAGAGTCCGGCAAGCGCCTCGTCGTCGGCCATGGGTCGCTCCTGTCGCACGTTCGAACCTTCACGCAATCCTACGCGGCACGCTGCGTCAACGAGAGCCGGCAAAGACGCGGTAACTGTCCAGACAACCTTGTTCCACCGGGAGGTTCGCGCCCTGCGGACCTTGACTGGATGGCGTGAGCGCGTGCTCCGCCGCGTCGTACTCCTCGCAGCGATAGCCAGGGAGTCGAGGTACGTCGCGTGGACGGCCGCCAATTGGTCCTGGTGGAGTCCCGGGTCGATCGCGACTTCGATGATGGCTTGCTCTTCATGTGCGGACAGGTAGAGGTCAAGCATGGCTTGCTCGAGGACGTCGAGGTACGCGTCGACGCGGGGCTCAGGGTTGCGACGATGGGCGTAGGCGCCCGGCCAGTCATATCCCCGCGTATGCACGTCAAGCGGCACGAGACCCGACCACAGCACTTCCCGGCAGGCCAGAGCGCCCGTCCCGGGACAGCTGGCAAGCTGGACCCCACGACCGCGTCGGCTTTGCCTTTCGAATACTTGGGGATGAAGTGCGGCACGCCTGGTCGCCCTACCCGACTCCGCGGGACGGCGCACGACGGTATTGAGGGTGTCCGGCACGACCACGGCGTGCGGGTAAGAAGCGTGTCGGCAGGCGCCATACGTTCGGCGGGGCTGCGGCCTGCTGCCGAGAAGGATGCTCGGCGAGGGCTGAAGGTCGCCGCGACGTCCCTGGATCCCGGCTCAGCCGGCGTCGTCGACCAGACCACACTCGTAGGCAGCGATCACGAGGCCGACCCGGCTCCCGGTGGCGAACTTGTCGAGGAGTCGGCTGATGTAGGTCTTCACGGTCGCTGCGCCGATGTATAGGTCGGTGGCGATGTCCTTGTTGGACAGTCCGCTGCAGACGCCGTCGAGTACGTCGCGCTCGCGATCGGTCAGGGCGGGTGCGGTCCGTCGGGGGAGGTTGGTCGGTCGAGTCAGGTAGTCGTCCAGCAGCGTGCGGGTCACCGAGGGCGACATCACGGCATCGCCTTGGGCGACGAGTCGCACGCACCGAATGAGCTCCTCTGGCTCGGCATCCTTGAGCAGGAATGCGTCCGCCCCGGCGCGGATGGCGCCGAAGACGTACTCGTCGAGGCCGAAGGTCGTGAGCACGACGAGCCGGGTGCGCGTGCACACTGGGTCGGCGCGGATCTGAGTGACGGCATCGATCCCGTTGAGGACTGGCATCCGGATGTCGACCAGCGCGATGTCTGGGCGGGCTGCCCGGACCAGCCTGACTCCCTCTTCGCCGTTTCGTGCCTGGCCGATGACTGTGATGTCGTCGATGCCGTCGAGAAGCGAGGCCAGACCGGCCCGGACCAGATCCTGATCGTCGATCACGACGACTGAAATGGCTGTCACCGGGTGGCTCCATGGCTCAGCTCGGCGTGGACCGCGAATCCGCCGGCCGTGGTTGCGCCCGCAGTGACCGTGCCACCGAAGAGGGAGACCCGTTCCCGCATCCCGGCTAGCCCGAGCCCGCTGCCGGGTGACCTCGGAAGAGAGGTAGTCGCGCCGTCGTTCTCGACATCGACGACGACTGCTCCGTCGGTGGCTGCCAGACGCACCGTTACCCGGGCTCCGGGAGCGTGCCGGTTCACGTTCGTGAGGGCCTCCTGGACGACGCGGTAGGCGGTGAGGCGCACGCTCTCGGGCGCTCGCGCCAGGGCGGGGTCGAGGCTGATCTCGAGCGGGCCGTGGGACTCACGGTGCCGATCCGCAAGCGCCTGAAGGTCGGCGAGTCCGGGTGCCGGTGCAAGGTCGCCGCCATCAGGTGCGACGAGCGCGTCCAGCATCGCGCGTAGGTCGGCCAGCGCTGCCCGACCCGCCTGCTCGATGGCGGTCAGCGCGGTCGGGTCGAGGTGGCCGGGGCGACGCCGGGCCGCGGCGGCGTGCACGGTGACCGCGGCCAGGTTGTGGCTGACCACGTCGTGCAGGTCGCGAGCGACCGCGAGCCGCTCCTCCGCGAGCGCGCGCTCGGTGGTCACGACGAGCTCGCGCTCGGCTGCCAGGGCGCGTTCGACCTGCTGCTCGTCACCCAGCCGGCGGTGCTGGATGGACACGCCGATGATCCACGGCACCGTGAAGAGCACGGGCGCTGCCCAGTCATCCTTGTTGTCCGCGAACCCGACTCCGAGGGCCGTCACCAGCCCCACCACAGCGAAGAGTCCAACCAGGGCGGCGATCCCTCGGCGGATCGTGGTCCACGCCCCCACGGCATAGATTGCGATCAGCAGCGTGCCCGGCATGTTTCCGGTCGGCCAGGCCAGGGCGGACACCGTGGCCACCGCGGCCGCCACCAGCGCGAGCGTCACCACCGGATACCGCCTCCGGATGATCAGAGCCAGGCCCGGCACCGCGGCGAGGACGATCAGCACACCGAGCACGGGATCGGCGCCGGTCGCACTCCCAGGATCGGTCGCCACGGACCCGGTGACGTTCATGGCTGCAACGCCGAGGCCGAGCGCCACATCGACCGGCCACTCCGGCGCTCGGCGTGCGTTCGTTTCACCCCGGCCGCCCGGACGGTCGTCCCATCCGGTCGCGTCGACCAGCGCGCGCCGTAGGTCGGGGTCGGCATCGTCGAGCACCGGGGTCGCGGCGGGGTCGCGAAGCGCGAGCAACATCCGGCGCAGGTCGTTCGTGGCGCTACGGCTGCGGTGTTCGATCATCGCCAGGACGCCGTCCGGGTCGCCCTCTGCTCGCTTGCCTGCTGCCGCCTGCAGGGTGATCGTGGCGATGGCGTCGCTGGCGGCGTCGTTGAGGTCACGCGCCACCCGCAGCCGCTCGGCGAGCACCGCCTGTTCGGTCGTGCGGGCGCCGTCGCGCGCCAGGGCTAGTTCGCGCTGCTCGGCGTCCTTGGCGGCCTCGTGGCGGCGGGCAACGACTCTGCCCAGCAGCCAGACGGCGCCGACCGAGAGCAGGGCATCGACGCCGAAGTGCGCACCCAGACGTGGATCCCACATCCCGACCAGCAGTGCGACCCCGGCTGTCCCCAGCCCGAGGACGCCGTCTCGTGCAGACCCGTGCGCGCCCAGCGCATACGCAGCGAGCAGCAGCGTGATCGAGACTCCGCCGAAATCCCATTCCAACATGGCGATCGTCGCGGCGATCGCCATGACGAACAAGAACGTCAGCAGTGCGTGGCTGCGTCGCACCAGCAGTGCCAGGCCGGCGAGCCCCGCGGCGAAAGCGAGGGCTGGCTGGTTGGCTGCCAGGTCGTAGTCGTTCTCGGCATCGGTAAAGAGTGCGAACGCGACGTTGAGGGTCGTCGCCGCGAGCGCGAGCGCGACGTCGACCACGGTCTCCGGTCGGGTGCGCGTGCGCCGTGCTGCGACCCACCGGCGCAGAGTGTCCGGCACGCTCTCAGGGTAGGGCGGCCGCGAGCGGGCGACTACCGCCGAATGGCGGAAGCGCCGGTCCGCCCGATGGCGCTACTGCTCCGGCCCGGCACCCCTGAGGCTGAGGGACAACCGATACCCCTCTCCGAGGAGCACCCCGATGTCAAGTTCCACCAGGTCCGCCGAGACCACCCTGGTGTCGTCACCGGGCACCACCACGGCGCTGGCGGTCGGCTCCGTGCTGGCCGCACTCGGCTCCATCGCCTACATCTCACTCAACAGCGGCACTCCCCGCGATTCCTTCAGCAATCCGGTCAGCACGGTGGCGAACGCGGTCGCTACCGTCGGTGTCGTCATCCTGGCGCTGACACTGGCGAGGTGGCGTACGACGCTGCCGGCCTGGGCCCTCATGGTCTCAGCGGCCGGGCTGGTGATCGTTGCGGCCAACGCCTGGTTCCAGGCGACCGGTATCCGGGCGATCTCCGACCACACGACCGATCAGGAGTTCGAGCAACTGATCTTCGAGGCGTCGTGGATCATCGTGATGCACGTGCCGAAGATGGTGCTCGGCCTGGTCGGCTTCATCGCGCTGGGCCTCGCCGGATGGCGGCAGCGCTCCCTGCCCCGGGCGTCCAGTGTGCTGCTCGTCCTGGCGGGAGTGACATCTGTCTGGCCGCCTTACCCGCCGGCGATACTGCTCGCCTCGGCGGCCCTCTTCATCGCGTCGCGCTCCATGGCACA
The DNA here is from genome assembly GCA_963706475.1 of uncultured Actinomycetota bacterium. GTDB lineage: Bacteria > Actinomycetota > Actinomycetes > Propionibacteriales > Nocardioidaceae > Nocardioides. Next base: position 10,279 of record CAVPLV010000002.1, read on the forward strand.
GTCATGAAGGCAACGCTGAGCACCCGGGCCGCTTCGACGGCACCCATGTCGGCGCTGTTGCGTTGCTGGTGGGCGCGGCCCCGCGGCGATGTCATCCGTTGCGCGGTCGCGGCCCGTGCGCCAACGACCCCAACGCCGGCACCGCGCTGATCATCACTGCAGTCGTCACCGTCTTCGCCGCAACCACATTGCTCCTTGGGCGAGGGCGTCAGCGCTCGGGCCTCCACCAACCGATCTAGAGGTCGACGAAGAAGCGGCAACAGCTCCGTCAACCCAACCCCTACGCATCCCGAGGTGATCTCCATGGACACCAGCAGTCAGACCGATCCGATTCGCGCCGCGGCGCCTGTGTCGACCGGACCCAAGAGGTACCAGACGGTTCGCGGAACTGGTGGGCAAGCTCGTGGCGGCCGCGTGATGAGCCGTGCGATCTCGGCCTACCAGCCGACCGCCCGCCGGCTCCTCATCGTCCTAGCGGTCCTTGCGGCTTCGTCCGCGTGCGGCACTGCGTCGTCGCCAACCGGCTCATCGCCGCCGACCCATGATGGCTCCCCTGACCAGGTGGTCGCGATGCCCAAGACCCGTGTGGCCGCCGAGGACCCGGGGTCGGGTGAACGAGAACGTCTCCCAACGTCACGTCACTGGCCAGAACATCCGGATCCGTCCGCACTCGGTCTACGTCATCCGTCGCACCGGCACCGGTAGTCAGTACCGGATCGTCGCACAGTTCTGCGGGACGTCCTACTGCCGGAACCAGGGCAGCAACTGGGTCGACTACGCGCACAGAGCCGCGGTCTCGTCCGGCGGCTACGCGTCAGGACGCGTCGACATCTACACCCGGAAATAGGGACGCAGGCGGCGCGACTGCTCGCGTTGCGGGGCCGACGCCGTCACCACCACGGCCCCGACCATGCTCGGCACCAGATGCGCACAGGCCCTCGGCGCTCCGGGACCGCAGCCAACGCCGCAAATGACGATGGCGACACGCGTCATGTCGGCGGACGCCGTGGAAGCGTGGACGACTCGCGGCGCCCGACTACCGCTCTGTGTCCGCCCGCTCCTCGCACCGCGCGGCGAAGAAGCCTGCCATACGTCTCCCGACGCGATCGACGCATGGACCGCACGTGGCGAGCGCCTGCCGGCGTGCGTCGATTCGGCGCGATCGCGCTGGCTCTACCAACTCGCGGCAGCGCTCGCGCGTGGAACTGCGACCAAGGCCACCACGCGGCGGCGATCTTCCTGTCGCCTGACGCATCTACCGGCTTACCCGCTCATCACTCCAAACGATCTACCACACCGACCGACAACACCGACCCACCGCCATGACACAGGAGGCCCGCTATGAGCGTCACCGAAATCCTCTCCGGCACCGACAAGTCAGATCGATCCGACCACCACAACGACCAGCCCTACCTAGGTCGCCGGCTCGCCGGACTACTCGCCGGACTGGCGACTATCACGGCGATCAGTATCACGCTCTGGCACGAACCGAACCCGCCTACCACCCCGACGACCCCCACCCCCTCCGGCCCGCCCCCCGCCTACCTTCCCGGCGGCTCGGTCTACGAGCAGCAGGTGCCGTCCGGTCCTCCGGCGGCGTACCTTCCGGGCGGCTCGGTCTACGAGCAGCAGGTGCCCAGGAGTGGCTGATGGGCACCTGCGGGCCCGCCGATTCCAGGGGTCAGCACGCCCGCCCATAGCCCACAAAGACGCATGGGTTGCGGGGAGCTGCGAGGCGGTCGACGCCCGGCGGAGAGGAGACCGCTACGCGGCTCAACGGAGTGTGCAGGGAGCGGGTGGCACAGGCGTCCGCCCGCCCGGAACCCGAGGGTAAGTAGAGGGTGTGCTACAGCTACACGATGGCGGAGACTGCGGACACGAACCCGGGTACCGCGACGACGACCGCAATGCCCAGTGCTGCCTGGATCGCGGTCTTGCCGCGGCGCCAATACCTCCCGCGGGACCGTGCCGAGATCGATAGCGCGGCGACGAACACAAGCACGCCGGCGAGTGCGGCCACGAGCGCGAGCGGAACCGCAGCCAGTACCGCGACCGCTACCAGACCGACCGGAACCATCCAGGCCGCCCACCACGCCTTGGGGTCCGCGAGCGCTGCGCCGACCCGGCCCGCGAGCGGGGCGGTCAGCACCCCCGTCAGCACCGCCATCACGGCGAACGTGGCAACGCTCAGCCAGCCGGGTCCGACGATGTCGAAGTCCGGGTTGTCGGACCTCAGCGGATCCACAGTGCTGCCGAACACCACCAATGCAGCCACACCGAAGACGGCACCACCGACCATCCCTCGCGGCAGGATGAACGCAGCCAGAGCGTAGGCGACACCGACAACTAGCCCGAACGGCACACCCACGAAGATGAAGAACGCCAACGTGCCGCTCAGCGAGATCTGGCCAACCACCTGGTCAGCCTCGGTGATCCGCCCTTGCGCTTCTGGGGATGTCGCGGCCAGCAACCTCATCGCCAACCGGCCCGCCGGCCCCACAACGAGCACACCGACCAAAAGACCCGTCAGCAGCGCGACCGCCGCGAGCCAGGCGAACGCGCGGCTTGGTCGTGCGCTGCCGCTGTCGATGGGCGCCGCCCACGTGGGCAGGCGCAGCGCGTAGCCCCGCCAGCGCCACGCGAGTATGGCCGCGACGACGACCAGCGCGCCGCAGCCAAGCATGAGAACGATGTCACCGTCGCCCCGCGTGCCGGCGACCAGGAGCAGGATCAACACGGCCATCGACCCGAGTACCTTCACCGGTCCCAGATGGACCCCAACCTTACGAATCCTCTGGGCAAGGCCCAGCCCCGCTCCGGCCGATGCCGCCATGGCCACCTCCTCATCCCCGACAGATCCCTTGGTAGCGAAGCCGGATCCGCTTCTCGTCCGAACCCAAGTCTTCCGCCACGGCCGAGAACCTAGTCTCGAACCGTGACCGGCGGAGCGGAACTGGTCAACCTCTGAGGTGCGTCTATCCCCCGCGTATGACTGTCAAGCGCGGGTGGATAGACGCGCCTGCAAAAAGCGCGGGTCGCGGCATAGGAGCGGATGGCCGGGCTATCGGAAAGCGGGGCTCCCGCGTTCGTTTCGGTAGGCCCGCACGCCAGTGATGAGGCCGTCGACCACCGAGAAGATGTGGCACACCATGCTGACGTGGGTTCCGTTGTCGTCGATGAGTTTCGACAACTGCTCGACGTACACGTCGTCACCGGCCTGCTGCACCGTGACGTTCTCAGTGGTGAGCGACGTGGCCTTGTTGATCGGCGCCTGCATCCTTGTGATCACCGCGTCGGCACCGCGGTGCAGCACCTGCCAAGGCTCGTCGGTCCAGGGGCTCGCGACCTTGATGACGACGTCGGCGGCCAAGAACTCGCGGAGGGCCTCGAAGTCTTCGACGTCCCCGGACGCACGTGCCCGCTGGACCGCCTCGATGTAGCGCCGTACCAGTCTGATCGAGGGACTGTCGTCGGCCATTAGTACCTCCGGTCCGCAAGACATCTTCACCGTGTGGGTGGAAACGCTAGCAGCGTCACTTCCACTCCACGCTGCTTCGCAACGTCCGCTTATCAAGCATGAGCGGATCGCGGCTGTGAGTGCGATCGGGTCTACGCGCCTCTGGGTGTCGAAGCGCTGGGCGCATCCAGCGAAAAGCCGGACCACAGGGGTCCGCCTACATGGACCAGTGCCTCCTTCGCGACGCTCGACAATGGCACCGGGTCACCCCCGAGGGCAGCGCTCAGCCCGGCGTGAAGCCGCGTGGCGAAGTCCGAGCCGAGTTGAGTGTCCAAGGTTTCGATCTCGCGGATGAGCCATTTGGCGTCTCCGGTCCAGGCGGCGTTCGAGGCAAGCAGGAGTTCGGCTGTCAGGCGCCACACCTCCACGGCGATCGCATCCCCTACTGGGCCGGGATCGATGGTGGCCAAGTCGTCGACCTGGTCCGTGAGGTGGTAGCGCATCAGGTCCATCTCGGCATCGGGCACGGGCCCGGGCCCGGAGGCAAGGACTTCCGCGCATTCCTGGCGCAGCTCCTCGCCAGCGGGACCTGGCAGCAACGGGATGCCCGTCGCGACGAGGCGAGCCATCGTGGGATTGCGACGAGCGAGGTCCTTCGCCACGAACCAGCGGAGGGTGTCAGAAGTGTGGACAAACATCTCCACTGGCCATCCCTGAAACGTCAGCGACTCGCGTCTCGCCTCTCCAGCGTCACGCAGCACCGTGATGTCGAGATCGGAGGTACTTGTTGACCCCCCAAGCACAACAGAGCCGGACAGCCAGGCTTGAACCGCCTCGGAGTACCGCTCGGCAACAACAGCCCTCGCCGAGACGACAGGATCTGGACGAGATCGTTGTTCCTGGGTGCCAGCCACTGGACCATCATGGCGGGTCACAGACGCACTCACATCGGCTGAGAGTGCGCCGGGAGAGGTAGACACGTCCCGCAAGCGGAACCCACAATGGTGAAGCCGCAGTCCTGCCCGCCCGCCGCTACTCAAGCGTCCCGGATAGCCCGGCCGGAGAGGTTCTCGGTGACGGCTCCCTACACGGAGCGCGACACGCTTCTCACCGCGAACTCCCAGAACCTGAGCGTCCGCACAGACTCGAGGGCCTTGCGTATGCTCAGGTTCGTCGCAGAACCATCAAAATTCGCGCGAACTTCTAAAGAGCTGTCTCAATGGCCTCGTTTGTGTACTAGAGCCACCGTTCGAACGGATGCAGGACGATCTGGACCTTGTACATGTCGTCGCCGACGCACCACAGCCCGCGGCCCTGTCCCTGCATGGCCCAGCCACTGACGAGATCCTGCGCGATCGGGCCCAGGCCGAGCATGGAGTCGAGCTCGCGGGCGACCCGGGATCTTTGGCCGCCGAGGATCTTGATGTCGCCCAGCTCGAGGAGCAGGTCGGATGGCTTGTGCAGGTTGGCGAACTGGATGTCGCCGCCCTTGCCGGCCATGCCCCGGGGAGAGTCGCAGGTCGGCGTCGAAACTCATGGCCGCGGCTACGCCCAGACGCATCTGCTTCCAGACCCGGGATGCCACCAAGCGCCTCGCCCCCGGCACCGGGACGAGCGTGGACCTGCTCCCAGGCTCTGAGCCCCCGGAAGCCACCGATGGCCCCCCGGAGGGCCCGTGGACGCTCCAAGCCCGTCCGCGCTCCGTTCCGCGCTCTCTCGGTGGATCGCTGGAACCCAGCGAACATGCTCCACAGGGCGCTCTGAATCCGAGCCCGCGATTTCAAAGCGAGCCCAAAGTGAGCCCTAAGGCGTGTTTTCGAGGATCCAGGTCCAGACCCAGACTGCGTCACCGCAGGTCAGAGCCGGTTTTGTCAAGCAGCGCGACGCATTCGACGTGGTGCGTCATCGGGAAGAGGTCGAAGCCCCGCAGCTCTCGCAGCTGGTAGCCGTGCTCAGCGAACGTCGCGAGGTCGCGGGCGAGAGCGGCCGGGTCGCAGGCGACGTACGCGATCGCCCGAGGCGCGCGGTCGACGACCTGCGCGACCACGGCTCGTCGGGCGCCCTCGCGCGGAGGGTCCAGCACGACCAGGTCGAAGGGCTCGTCGAGCTGGGTGGCGAGCACCTCCTGGACCGAGCCCGCGTGCGCCTTGAGCCCGGGACAGTTGAGCGCCGAGAGGTCGGCAGGCCGTGTGGTCGCCCTCGACGGCGACCACCCGGCCGCGGTCCCCCACGGCATCGAGCAGGAACCGGCTGAAGAGGCCGACCCCGGCGTACAGGTCGAGCGCCTTCTCCCCCGGCTGCGGGGCGAGCATCTCGAGCACGGTGGTCGACCAGGACGTCGGGCGCGCCCGGGTGCACCTGCCAGAAGCCGTCGTCGGCCACCTCGAAGTGCTGACCGAGCGCACTGTGGTCCGAGGGCACCGGCGCCTCCAGCAGGCACTCGTCGACCGGCACCAGGTCGTGCGAGCGGTGCTTGCGCATCGCCCGGCCGCCGTCGGGGAGCGTCACGTAGCGCTGCCGCGTCCGCCAGCGCAGCCCGTCCACGTCACCGTGGACCGCCTCCACCTCGCCGTCCCACGTCAGGCCGGCCAGCCGGGACAGCTGTTCGCGTACGACGGCGGTCTTGAGCTCGCGTTGCGCCGGCAGCGCCACGTGCTGGAAGTCGCAGCCACCGCAGCGACCCGGTCCGGCGTAGACGCACGGCGCCTCGACCCGGTCCGGGGAGGCCTCGAGCGATCTCGACGGCGTCGCCGCGCCAGAACCGGTCGCCCTCGGTGCCCTCGGTGATCTCCAGGACCACCCGCTCCCCCGGGATCGCGTGCCGGACGAACACGACCCGCGACTCAGGTGCCTCGAGGCGGACGACGCAGTGCCCGCCGTGCGCGACCGGGCCGACGATCGCCTCGAAGCGCTCACCCACTCGTGAGGCGCCTCGCGCCTGCCGTGGGCGGGCCTGCCGCTGACGGTCGGGGCGCCGTCGGGACGGACGGCTCACGGCAGGATCTGCCGGTCGCGCGAGCTCGGCTCGTCGACGTGGCCCATGCGCAGCTCGGTCGGGCGCACCCACGGGCCCTCGCGCTCCTCGCGCTCCCGGACGATCTGGGAGGACCGCAGCTGGTAGGGCACGGAGGTGACCATGACACCGGGCGCGAACAGCAGTCGGCCCTTCAGGCGCAGCGCGGTCTGGTTGTGCAGCAGCTGCTCCCACCAGCGACCGACGACGTACTCCGGGATGTAGACCGCGACCACTCCGCGCGGGTTGGCCCGCCTGATCTCGGTGACGTACTCGACGATCGGCCGGATCAGCTCGCGGTACGGCGAGTGCAGCACCTTCAGCGGGACGCCGAGGTTGCGCTCGTCCCACTCGTCGAGGAGCTGGTTGGTGAACACCGCATCGACCGACACGTAGACGCCCTCGAGCACGTTGGGTCGGGTCGCCTTGGCGAAGGCCAGCGCCCGCAGCGTCGGCTTGTGCAGCTTGGAGACCAGGACGATCGCGTGCACCCGGGTCGGGAGGAGCTTGTCCTCCTCGTCGGCGGCGAGCTCGTCGTTGACTGCTGTCGTAGTGATCGTGGATCTTGCGCATCAGGATGAAGAAGATGATCATCGCGAGGATGGTGATCCAGGCACCGGCGAAGAACTTGGTGATCAGCACGATCACCAGGACCACGGCGGTGAAGCTGAGACCGACGGTGTTGATGATCCGGGAGCGGACCATCCGGCGCCGCTCCGCGGGGTCCTTCTCGGTCTTCAGGTGCCGGGTCCAGTGCCGGATCATGCCGAGCTGACTGAGGTTGAAGGACACGAAGACGCCGACGATGTAGAGCTGGATCAGCCGGGTGGTCTCGGCGTCGAAGATCACGATCAGGATGATCGCCATCACCGCCAGGAAGACGATGCCGTTGCTGTAGGCCAGCCGGTCGCCGCGCGAGCCCAGCGCCCGCGGCGCGTAGCCGTCCTTGGCGAGGATCGAGCCGAGCACCGGGAAGCCGTTGAAGGCGGTGTTGGCGGCCAGCACCAGGATGACGCCGGTGACCGTCGACGACGAGGTAGAAGCCGGGCGGGAAGTCGTTGAAGACGGCTCGCGCGATCTGGGCGATCACGGTGTGCTGGTCGTAGCCGGGCGGCAGCGGCTCGCCGTCGAGGGTGAGCCGGTCGAGGTCGCTGGGATCGACCATCTGCAGGCCCATCTGCTTGGCCAGCACGATGACGCTGAGCATCATCGAGATCGCGATCAGCCCGAGCAGCAGCAGCGTGGTGGCGGCGTTGTCGCTCTTCGGCTTCCTGAAGGCCGGGACGCCGTTGGAGATCGCCTCGACCCCGGTCAGCGCCGCGCAGCCGGACGAGAAGGCCCGGGCCAGCAGGAAGAGCAGCGCGAACGTCGTCATCGACTCGCCGTAGCCCGGCGCGGGTTCGATCGTCAGGTCGGCGCTCTCCACCTGCGGCAGGGTGCCGGAGGCGAGCTGGACCATGCCGTAGAGCGCACATGCCGAGGATGGCGATCATGAAGAGGTACGTCGGGACCGCGAAGAAGCGTCCCCGACTCGCGGATCCCCCGCAGGTTGATCGCCGCGAGCAGGATCACCATGACCGAGGCCAGCGTCGCCTCGTGGCCGTTGAGGGGCTGGATCGCGGACGCGGCGTACTGCGCACCCGAGGAGATCGAGACCGCGACCGTCAGCACGTAGTCGACGAGCAGCGCGCTCGCGACGGTGGTACCGGCGCGCGAGCCGAGGTTGACGGTGGCGACCTCGTAGTCGCCACCGCCGCTCGGGTAGGCGTGCACGGTCTGGCGGTAGGACGCCACGACGGCGGCGATCACGACGGCGACCGCGACGCCGATCTTCCAGGACCACACGTACGCCGACGCTCCCGCCAGCGACAGCATGATGAAGACCTCGTCGGGGGCGTAGGCCACCGACGAGAGTGCGTCGCTGGCGAAGACCGGCAGCGCGATCCGCTTGGGCAGCAGCGTCTCTCCCAGCTGGGAGCTGCGCAGCTTGCGCCCCAGCAGGATCCGCTTCGATACGTCGCCGACGCCCACGAGCGCAAAGGCTAGACCTTGAGCGGGACCACCTGCGCATCCGCCTCGCCAGACGACGGTCACACACGGGTCCCCGCTCCTGTAGCGTCTGCATCGTGCACGTTGTGATCATGGGATGCGGCCGAGTCGGCTCGACACTGGCCCGCAGTCTCGAGGACCGCAACCACACGGTGTCGGTGATCGACAGCGAGCCGGACGCGTTCCGCCGGCTGGGCCCGGGCTTCAACGGTGACAAGGTCACCGGCTCAGGGCTTCGACCAGGAGGTCCTCGAGAAGGCCGGCATCCAGCGCGCGGACGCCTTCGCCGCGGTCTCGAGCGGCGACAACTCCAACATCATCGCCGCCCGGGTGGCCCGTGAGTCGTTCGGCATCCAGCAGGTCGTCGCCCGGATCTACGACCCCGGTCGCGCCGAGGTCTACCAGCGTCTCGGCATCACCACGGTCGCCACGGTCAAGTGGACCGCCGACCAGGTGCTGCGCCGGCTGCTCCCAGCCGGCGCCGAGCCGGACTTCCGCGACCCGTCGGGCACCATCCGGGTCGACCAGGTGCCGGCGCCGGAGGCCTGGGTAGGCCACCGCTCCGTGGTGCTTCCAGGAGCAGTCACGGGCCCGGATCGCCTGGATCGACCGTCTCGGCGAGGGCATGCTGCCCAACCGGGACAGCGTCATCCAGGAGGGCGACCTCCTGCACCTGGCGATGCGGGAAGAGGACGCCCCGCACGCCTACGCCGTCATCGACGCCGGTCCCGACGAGAGCTGAGGAACCCACCATGCGAGTCGCCATCGCCGGAGCCGGTGCCGTGGGCCGCTCGATCGCTCGCGAGCTGATCCACAACGGCCACCAGGTCCTGCTGATCGACAAGAACCCCGAGTCGATCAAGCCCGAGCGGGTCCCCGACGCCGAGTGGCTGCTGGCCGACTCCTGCGAGCTCTCGTCCCTCGAGGAGGCCCGGCTGGACAAGTGCGACGTGGCCATCGCCGCGACCGGTGACGACAAGGTCAACCTGGTCACCTCGCTGCTGGCCAAGACCGAGTTCGGCGTCCCGCGCACCGTCGGCCGCGTCAACCACCCCAACAACGAGTGGCTCTTCACCGAGGCCTGGGGCGTCGACGTCAACGTCTCGACCCCGCGGATCATGTCCGCGCTGGTCGAGGAGGCGGTCACGGTCGGCGACCTGGTGCGGCTCTTCACCTTCCGCCAGGGCAACGCCAACCTGGTCGAGATGACGCTGCCCGCGGACTCGCCGTACGTCGGCAAGCCCACCGGGCTGATCCCCTTCCCCGACAACTGCGCGCTGGTCACCATCCTGCGCGACGGCCAGGTCTACGTGCCTGATCCCGAGCAGCCGGTGGAGGCCGGTGACGAGATGCTCTTCGTCGCCTCCGAGGACATCGAGGTCGAGCTCGAGCGCCTGCTCGCCCCTCAGGCGCACGGCGGCTAGCCGGCAGCCGGGGACTCCTCCATGGGCGTCCGGTTGCGGGTCAGCACCCACACCATCGCGGCCAGCGCGGCCAGCTGCAACGGCCAGCCGAGGGCGATCTTCAAGATGCCCAGGGCCGCCACCGCGGAGCCGACCTCGATGGTGCCGGCCTTGGCGGCCAGCCAGATCGGGGCCTGCACGACCACCCGGACCAGGCACGGCAGAGCCAGCAGCCAGGTCAGCGTCGTGCACAGCCGCACCACCTGACGGTCCTGGTGCCACGCGGTGGCGTCACCGGTGACACTGCCGACCATGAAGCCGACCAGCGGCCAGCCCACCACGCAGCTGAGCGCCAGGACGACGGTGTAGGCCCCGTTGTAGAGGATGCCGGGCAGGAAGTAGGCGAGTGCCTGGTCGTCGGCGCTGCCGCCGTTGCGCGCCGACAGCGTGATGAAGAGCCAGCCGATGCCGATGCCGAAGAGTGCGTTGAGGCAGAACTGCACCGTCGAGCGCTGCACGATCCGGACCACCAGCAGCACCACGGCCGCCGCGATGCTGACCGACAGTGCCACCTTGAGCTCGCGGGTGATCAGCCACAGGATCGTGAACAGGATCGTCGGGACCGCTGCCTCGATCATCCCGCGCCGGCCACCGAGCGCCTTCGACATCTGGGCGCGTACGACGGCCTCGACCGTCTCGACCGTGGGCTGGTTGGTCACGGGATCAGCTCGTAGCGCGGGTTGTACATGATCCGCTGGCCGTCGTGCTGGCCGATCCGGCCCTGGATCTGCATCGACCGACCGGGCGTGATGCCCGCGATCCGGCGACGACCGAGCCACACCACGAGGATCACACCGGTGCCGTCGGAGAGCTCGGCCTCCAGCGCCGGGACTCCGCCCCGCGGCCGCAGGGTGACGGTGCGCAGGGTGCCGCGCAGCTGCACCCGCTCGCGGTCAGGTGCACTTCCGATCTGGTCGAGCCCGCGGTCGGCGTACGTCTTGCGCAGGTCCCGGGCATGCTGGTCGGTGCTGTTGGCCCACCGGCTGATGCTGCGTCGCAACCGGCTCTTCTCGGCCATCGGCTCAGCCGTCCCGCTCGACGAGCTGTTCGCGCGGGGGCAGGTTGAGCGGCAGCTCGGCGCCGACCGGCATGGCGTGGGAGCCGCGACGCACGACAACGCTGGCGATCAGGTCGTCCCACTCCGCCGACGTGTCGAGCTCTTGCGCGGGACGGCCCAGCAGGGTGGCGCGCAGCATCCAGCGGGGTCCGTTGATGCCGATCACCCGCGAGTGCTGCACACCGGTGCGGCCGTCCTGGACGCGGGTCAGCTGGCAGACCAGCTCGGTGCCGAACGCTCCTCGGCGCTCGGTGGCGGTGCCACCACGCTGGGCGAAGTCGCCGGCGATCTTGGGCCGGACCTCGCTCCACAGGTCACCGTTGCGCGGCGCCGCGAAGGCTCGCAGCTCGACAGCGCCGTCGGGACCGGCCAGCAGCACGGCCTGCACCTGCTCGGTCTGCTCCTCGACCTGGAGCCGGAGCTCGAGGCCTTCGACTGGCTGGACCAGGAGGGAGCCGAGGTCCACCCGGGAGCCGATGGCCTCCGGATCGTCACCCAGCACGTCGATGTCGAACGGACCGGTGGCGGCCTCGGCCTCGCTGGCCGGGTCGTCGGCGAGCGTCGACGCGCCCTCCACCTCGGCTGACTTGCGACGGAACTTCACAGCGACACTCACTCCTCGGGCAACGACGGTGCGAGCGCGGTCAGGAACGACCGAACCCTCCGGTAGAACCGTAGCCCCCGTCACCTCGCACCGAGTCGGGGAGTTCCCCCACCTCGACGAACTGGGCCCGCTCGAAGCGTTGGATCACCAGCTGGGCGATCCGGTCCCCGCGGCTCAGCTCGATCGGCTCGCGCGGGTCGTGGTTGACCAGCAGCACCTTGATCTCCCCGCGGTAGCCCGAGTCGACGGTGCCGGGGGTGTTGACGATCGACAGGCCGTGACGGGCCGCGAGACCGGAGCGGGGGTGCACCAGCGCGACGTACCCCGGCGGCAGCGCGATCGCGATCCCGGTCGGCACCAGGGTCCGCTCCCCCGGTGCCAGGACCAGGTCGACGGCGGTCAGCAGGTCGGCGCCGGCGTCGCCGGGATGGGCGTACGACGGCAGCGGCAGGTCCGGGTCCAGCCGCTGCACCCGCACCTGCAGGTCGGGGGTCTGTGGTGTCTCAGGCACGTCGCCGGACCCTACCGGCACGCCGCCGCCCGGCCAATGACAGGATTCTCGGCGTGACGCCGAGCCCTGCCTATGCCGAGCGCCTCGGTGTGCCGCTGCGCTGGTGGGTGCAAGGCATCATGTTCCTGGCCACCCTGTGGCTGGCCCTCGTGGTGTCCACCCCGGGCCTGGTCGCCTGGCTGGTGACCGGCTTCGCGCTGGCGCTGATGGCGCTGTGGTTCGTGAGCTGGGGGTCCGTGCGGCTGAGCGTCGACGCCGGCTCGTTCCGGGCCGGACGGGCCCACATCGACGCCGCGCACCTCGGGGCGGCCACCGCGCTCGATGCGGAGGCGACGCGCCGGGTGGCCGGCGTCGACGCTGATGCACGGGCCTACCTGTTGCTGCGTCCCTACCTCAAGCGAGCGGTACGGGTGGAGATCAACGACCCGGCCGACCCGGCGCCGTACTGGCTGGTCAACACCCGACATCCGGACGAACTGGCCCGGGCACTGACGACCCTGACCCACGCTGGGTAGGGTTCTGCCCATGGCATCTGGCGGCTCCAAGACCTGGACGATCTTCTCCCTCATGTCCGCGCTCGTCGCGGCGGCACTGGCCAAGAAGGCCATAGACCAGACGTGGCGGATCGTGACCGGCAAGCGCCCACCGGAAAACCCGGCCGACCCCGACGTCCACATCTGGGAGGCGGTCCTGTGGGCCGCTCTCAGCGGTACGGCTGTCGGCCTGACCCGGATGTTGGCCCAGCGTCGGGCGGCGACGTACTACACCCGCGCGACCGGCCACCTGCCGGCCGACCTCCAGAAGGACGACCAGCAGGCCTGAGCCCGTGGGCTGGCACTCAGGCGCAGTCCTTGCAGATCATCTTCTTGGCGTCAGCCAGCTGGCTGCGGTGGTGCACCAGGAAACAGCTCATGCAGGTGAACTCGTCGTCCTGCTTGGGCTTGACCTCGACGGCCAGCTCCTCGTGCGACAGATCGGCTCCGGGCAGCTCGAAGGACTCAGCCGCCTCGGTCTCGTCCTCGTCGACCTTGCCGGAGTTCTTGTCGTGGCGACGAGCCTTCAGCTCCTCGATACTCTCCTCGGACTGCTCGTCCTCGTTCTTGCGCGGTGCGTCGTAATCAGTCGCCATCCGTCACTTCTCTCCTGGAACTTGCTGCCCCACGTCTCGTCAAACCTTGCGTCCTGCGCCACGTCGCCCGGCTGCGTCACTGCAGACCCCGTGGGCGGCAGATTGTGCACCATGCCGGTGCCTTCATGCACACCCGCGCGACCTCGCGCAGCGTGAACATTGGGTGACGGGCCGCTATTCCCCCGAAACGGGTGAGAACCCGGCCTCACGGACCGCCGCGAGCACCTCGTCGAAGCTGTGTGCCGGAGCACACACCAGCAGCTCGAGTCCGCCGACCCCGGGAAGCACCCGGGTGCGGGCCCCGGCGATCCGGGCGATCAGCCCGCCGGCGGCGTGATCCCACAGGTTGACGCCCTCCTCGGCGTAGGCATCGAGGCGGCCGTCGGCGACCAGGCACAGGTCCAGGGAGCACGAGCCCAGCCGGCGGATGTCGCGCACCAGCGGCAGCAACCGCGTCACTGCCTCGGACTGCAGCACCCGCACACGGCGGTCGTAGGAGAAGCCGGTCGCGATCAGTCGCTGGGCCATCGGGACCGGACCGCGGACCGCGAGGGGTACGCCGTCGCGGGTGGCGACCGCCGGCCCCTGGTCGTCGGCGAGGTGGCCGACGTACTCCGTGCGGTGCTGGACGTCGAGCACCACGCCGGCCACAGCTTCGCCGTCGCGCTCGGCAGCGATCGACACGGCGTACTGCGGGATGCCGTAGAGGAAGTTGGTGGTGCCGTCGATCGGGTCGACGACCCAGCGGATGCCGGTGGTGCTCGCGACGTCGTCGCCCTCCTCGCCGAGGAAGCCGTCGCCGGGTCGCAGCCCGGAGAGATGGGCCCGGATCAGGACCTCGCTGGCCCGGTCTGCCTCGGTGACCACGTCGACGTCGCTGGACTTGGTCGCAGCGACCTCGACGACGTGCGTGGCGCGGTCGCGGACCAGGGCCGCCGCCTGCCCGAGCAGCACCCAGCGCGATCTCGGCGAGCGCAGCGTTGGAGGGGTTCACGGCGTGCCCACCCCCGCCAGCGTCGGACGCTCGGCGCGCGGGTTGGGACAGCAGTCCACCTGACACCGGTCCCAGCAGGCCGGCAGCGTGCCGACGGCGGCCCGCGCGACGTCCTCGCCGCGCTCGACGGCGACCCGCTCCAGGAGCAGGTCGCGGACCGTCGCGACGAACCGCGGGTCCACTCCGGCCGTGGCCGCCCTGGTGGCGGGCAGCCCGAGCTTCGCAGCCGTCGCGAGAGCCTCGGTGTCGAGGTCGTAGACGACCTCCATGTGGTCGGAGACGAAGCCGATCGGGATCATGACCGCCGCTGCCGCGCCGGACTCGTGCAGCGCCTCGAGGTGGTCGTTGACGTCGGGCTCGAGCCACGGGACGTGCGGTGCACCCGATCGCGAGCAGAAGACGAGGTCGTGCGCATGGCGGACGCCTGTCTCCAGGCGGATCCGCTCGACGACCGCGTCTGCGACGCTGCGGTGCTGAGTGACGTAGGCGCCGCCGTCGGGACCGCTGCCGTCGTTCATCGACACCGGGATCGAGTGCGTGACGAAGGCGAGGTGCGCGTCGCCACGGACGTCGTCGGGCAGGTCGGCGAGCGCGCTGAGGGTCGCGTCGACCATCGGCTCCACGAAGCCGGGGTGGTTGAAGTAGTGGCGGAGCTTGTCGAGCACCGGAGCACCGGCCCCCGCTCCGTCGTACGCGTCGAACAGGTTCTCGCGGTACTGCCGGCACGAGGAGTAGGACGAGTAGGCACTCGTCACGAAGCACGCGACACGGGTCACGCCGTCCGCCGTCATCTGTCGCACCGTGTCGGTGAGGTAGGGGTCCCAGTTGCGGTTGCCCCAGTAGACCGGGAGGTCGATGCCGGCGCCGGCGAGGTCCTCGCGCAGGGCCGCGAGGAACTCCCGGTTCTGGTCGTTGATCGGCGAGCGCCCCCCGAAGCCGTAGTAGTGCTGGCCGACCTCCTCGAGCCGCTCACGCGGGATGCCGCGGCCCCGGGTGACGTTCTCCAGGAACGGCACGACGTCCTCGGGGGCTTCGGGTCCACCGAACGACACCAGCAGGACGGCGTCGTACGGGCTCACGTCGGGGCTCATGCGGTCAATCCTATGGACGGCTGGGCACCGACTCCGGCCCGGTCGGAGATTGGCTCCGGGCGGCCCGTCAGCCCTACGCTCCGAGCCTGATGCTGATGTCGTACCGCCGGGTCCTCGCGCACCCGGGCACCCTCCGCTTCTCCCTCACCGGCCTCTTTGCCCGGCTGCCGATCTCGATGGTCGGTCTCGGCATCGTGCTCCTGGTCTCGGCCTCCACCGGGTCGTACGGCGTCGCCGGTGCCGTGTCCGCGGCGTACATGTTGGCCAACGCCGGCTTCGCGATCCTGCAGGGCCGTCTGGTCGACCGACTCGGCCAGCGCCTCGTGCTCTCCACCGCCAGCGGACTGTTCGGCATCGCCATGTCGGTGCTGGTGTGGTCGGTGCAGGCGGACTGGCCGATCCTGACGTCGTACGTCGCCGCGGCGGTCGCGGGCGCCACACTCCCCCAGGTCGGCTCGTGCGTGCGGGCCCGCTGGTCCTACGTGCTGGAGAAGCCGGCCGAGGTGCAGACCGCCTATGCACTGGAGGCGGTGGCCGACGAGGCCGTGTTCATCCTCGGTCCGATCCTGGTGACGCTGCTCTCCACGGCCTGGCACCCGGTGGCCGGCGTCGCGGTGGCCATCGTCGCCTGCGTCAGCGGCACCCTGGCGTTCACTGCCCAGCGATCGACCGAGCCACCCGCCCAGCCTCGCACCCGCCACGACGGCCCACGGCTGCCGATGCCGTGGCGCACGGTCATCCCGCTGGCGGTGGTCGCGGCTGCCCTGGGCGTGCTCTTCGGCGCCGCCGAGGTCACGACGGTCGCCTTCGCCGGCGAACACGGTCACAAGGCCTGGTCGGGCGGGCTGCTCGCACTGTGGGCGCTGGGCAGCCTGACCTCCGGCGTCGTCACCGGAGCGATCCACTGGCGGCGCGGCCCGGACATCCGGGTCCGGTGGGGCTCGCTCGCGATGGCGGCTGCCATGACTCCCCTCTACTTCGTGGACTCGATCCCGCTGATGGGACTCACCCTGCTGATCGGAGGTGTCGCGATCGCGCCGACGATGGTCGCCACCATGTCGCTGATCGAGGCGAGCGTGCCGTCCGGCCGGCTGACCGAGGGCATGGCGATCATCCAGACCGGTCTGGTCGCGGGGGTGGCACCCGGCGCAACGCTGAGTGGGCTGGTCGTCGACCACCAGGGGGCGTCGGCGGCGTACCTCGTCTCTGTCGGCGCGGGCCTCCTGGCTGCGATCGCCGCCCAGACCCTGCCCCGCTCGCACGTGCCCACCCGCACTACGATCGCAGCGTGAGCGAGTGGCGCAACTGGTCGGGACTGGAGTCGGTCCGGCCGAGCCGGGTGGAGGAGCCTGCGGACACCGCGGCGGTCGTCGCGGCCGTCGAGCGCGCCCGCAGCGAGCGGACCACGGTCAAGATGGCCGGCACCGGTCACAGCTTCACCGCGATCTCCGCCCCTGAGCACACGCTGCTGCGCCCGACCCACCTCGGCGGGATCCTCGCCGTCGACCGGGACGCGCTCACCGTCACGGCGCTCGCCGGCACCCAGCTGAGGGTGCTCAACGAGCAGCTGGCGGCGATGGGCCTGAGCCTGCACAACATGGGCGACATCGACCAGCAGACCCTGGCCGGGGCGACGTCGACCGGCACCCACGGCACCGGTGGGATCGCGGCCAGTCTGTCAGCGCAGATCGTCGGCCTCGAGCTGGTCACCGGGACCGGCGAGGTGGTCCGGGCCAACGCGTCGGAGAACCCCTCGATCCTGGAGTTCGCACGGCTCGGACTCGGCGCACTCGGCGTGCTCACCACCCTCACCTTCCGGGTGGAGCCCTTGTTCGTGCTCGAGGCGAACGAGACGCCGATGAGCTGGGACGAGGCCCTGGGCGGCTTCGACGAGCGCGTCGCCACTCATCACCACGTCGACACCTACTGGTTCCCGCACACCGACCGGGTGCTCACCAAGACCAACGACCGGCTGGCGAGTGACCCCAGCGAGACCCAGCCGTTGTCCAGGCTGCGCTACTGGTGGGACGATGAGTTCCTGTCCAACACGCTCTTCGGTGCCGTCAACCACGCCACCAACCGGCTCCCCCGACTCATCGCGCCGGTCAACCAGGTCACCAGCCGACTGCTGTCAGCACGCTCCTACAGCGACATCGCCCACAAGGTCTTCACCGCGCCCCGTGGCGTCGTCTTCCGCGAGATGGAGTACGCCGTCCCGCGCACCGCCGGGCTCGCGGCGCTCCGGGAGGCCCGGGCCGCCATCGAGGCCTCCGACGTGCGGGTCACCTTCCCGGTCGAGATCCGAGTGACCCCCGCCGACGACATCCCGCTGTCGACCGCGAGCGAACGCGAGTCCGTCTACCTCGCCTTCCACACCCACCGCGACGCCGACCACCTCGCCTACTTCGCGCTGGTCGAGCCGATCATGCGCGCCCACGACGGCCGCCCCCACTGGGGCAAGGTGCACACCCGCACCGCTGCCGACCTGGCTCCGGCCTACCCCCGCTTCGCCGACTTCCTCACCCTCCGCGACCAGCTGGACCCCGACCGGGTCTTCGCCAACCCCTACTTGCGCCGGGTCCTCGGCGACTGACGCCGGGGCCGGACGGCCGCGTCACTCTCGGAGCGGATCCGAGCTGACTCACACCGAGGCCGGCCCGGTCGCGACCGGGGCCCGCCACTGCCGCCAGATCGCCATCAGCCGCCAGACGGTGCAGAGTCCCCCGCCGAGGAACCCGACGAGGAGTGCGGGCAGGTCGAGCTGGGTGCCGACGACCACGATGATCGAACCGGCCAAGGCCGGCGTCGCGTAGAGCTCACCTCGGAAGACCGTCGGGACCCGGCCGGCCAGCAGGTCGCGAAGCATCCCGCCGCCGATCCCGGTCACCATGCCCATCAGCGCAGCCGGGGCCGGACCGAGCCCGTAGTCCATCGCCTTCATGGCCCCGGTGACACAGAAGAGCCCGAGCCCGAAGGCATCCAGGAGGTTGACGGAGCGCTCGATCCGACCCAGCGCCGGGTGGAACCAGAAGGCCAGCAGCCCGGCCACGACCGGAGCGACCAGGTAGCGCCAGTCCTCCAGCGCGGCCGGAGGGGTCGCATCGAT
The DNA here is from genome assembly GCA_963706475.1 of uncultured Actinomycetota bacterium. GTDB lineage: Bacteria > Actinomycetota > Actinomycetes > Propionibacteriales > Nocardioidaceae > Nocardioides. The sequence goes on from CAVPLV010000002.1 coordinate 28,753, forward strand.
CAGGACGTCGCGGAGGAACCCGCCACCGAGTCCGGTGGTGCCGGCCAGGACCAGCACTCCGAAGACGTCGAGACCCTTGCGGACAGCGACGAGCGCCCCCGCGATCGCGAACACGAAGATGCCGATCAGGTCGGGGATGACCAAGCTCGTGGAGACCTCGACAGGTAGCACCCTCCGACATTAACGATGCCGGGCCGGACCTGTGGCGGGGCGCGCGGCTGGGCTCCCGCCGAGGCGCCGCCGGCTGGCGTAGGCTCGCCGCACCGAAGACGACGACGATCGGACAGGAGCCCGACCACCGATGGCGCACCTCACGCTCGCCGGAGTGAGCGACGACGGGAAGCGCCTCCTGCTGGTCAGTGACGCGGGGGACGAGTTCACCGTCGCGATCGACGCACGACTTCGGGCCGCCCTGCGCGGCGAGAAAGCCCGCTTCGGCCAGTTGGAGATCAAGATGGACAGTGCCCTGCGTCCCCGCGACATCCAGACCCGCATCCGTGCCGGGGAGTCCCCCGAGGCGGTGGCCCAGGCAGCTCAGACCTCCGTCGACAAGATCATGGCGTTCGCAGCGCCGGTCCTCGCCGAGCGCCAGCACGTCGCCGACCGGGCCCAGCGGTCGTCCGTACGACGCGGCGAGGGCGGCTCGAGCCCGGCAGCAGCCCGCACCCTGGGTGACGCGGTGGCCGGCCGGCTGCGCTCGGTCAACGTCGACCCGGCGACCGTGGAGTGGGACTCCTGGCGCCGCGAGGACGGCCGGTGGGCGCTGGTCGCGGCCTTCGCGTCCGGCACCCGCTCCGGCACCGCCGAGCTCACCTTCGACCCGCCGGGCAACTACGTGACCCTCGACAACGCCGACGCCAAGTGGCTGGTCGGCGAGGTGGTCGACGCGCCGGCTCCGGCCAAGGACGACCTGCGTCAGGCTCGCAGCCGCCGGCTCAGCGCGGTGCTCGAGCCGGCCGACGAGCTGCCCCTGGGTGACGACGCGATCGAGCTGGTCACCGAGCCGGAGCCCGAGCCGGCACCCGTGGCCCAGGACGAGCCCGAGCCCGAGCCGGCACCCGTGGCCCAGGACGAGCCGGAGCCCGAGCCAGAGCCGGAGCCCGAGCCCGACGACGCGCCGTCGCGACGACCGGTGAAGAAGACCAGGGGTCGGGCCTCGGTCCCGAGCTGGGACGAGATCATGTTCGGCGGGGGGAAGCAGGACTGACCGGTCGGTCCGGGTCGCTGATCCAGTCCGACCAGCTGCCCGGGTAGAGCGTGGCCGCGATGCCGGCCACCTCGAGCGCCAGCAGGTCGTGGGTCGCAGTGATGCCGGAGCCGCAGTAGACCCCGGTCTCCTGCTCCCCGGTGACACCGGCCGCTGCGTACAACGCCCGGAGCTCCTCGGGGCTGCGCAACCTGCCGTCCGCGGCCAGGTTGATCGTGGTCGGCGCGTTCACGGCACCCGGGATGTGGCCGGCCACGGGATCGACCGGCTCGGTCTCGCCGCGGTAGCGAGCCGGGTCCCGCGCATCCACGAGCACCGGTACGTCGAGTACGTCCTCGGCGACGAGCATCGGCAGCTGGCCGGGACGGGCGGTGAAGTCCCCCGGCTCGACGGTCGCAGTGATCGCCTGCACGACTCCACCGGCGGCGACCCAGGCCGGCCAGGCCCCGTCGAGCACCCGGACGTCGCGGTGCCCGTGGAAGCGCAGCAGCCACCAGGCCCGACCGGCGGCGCGGCCGGCCCAGTCGTCGTACACCACGACCGGTGTGTCGTCACTCACCCCGCAGCGTCGCATCGCGGCCTCGAAGACCCCCGTCTCCGGGAGCGGGTGCCGGCCACCCCCTCCCGGGGGCCCGGCGAGGTCGGTGTCGAGGTCGACGTACGCCGCGCCCGGCACGTGCCCGGCGGTGAACTCGGTCGGGCCACCCGGGCCGCCGAGCCGCCAGCGCACATCGAGCACCGTGACCGATCCCAGGAGCTCCCGGAGCTCGACGGCCTGGATGAGTGGAGACGCCATGCGGCCCATCCTGCCCGATGTCGACGTGACAGGATCTGCCCGTGGCTGAACTGCATTTCTTCACCGGCACCATGGACTCGGGCAAGAGCACCCTCGCCCTCCAGACGAACCACAACCACGCGGCCCGCGGCCGGGTGGGCCGGCTCTTCACCACCCTCGACCGGGCCGGCGAAGCCACGCTGTCGAGCCGACTCGGGCTCACCCACGACGCCCTCGAGGTCGGCCGCGAGTTCGACTTCTGGCGCTACGTCGTCGAGACGCTCACCCAGGGCGGCCGGATCGACTACCTGATCTGTGACGAGGCGCAGTTCTACACGCGCGACCAGATCGATCAGCTGGCCAAGATCGTCGACGAGCTCCAGATCGACGTGTTCGCGTTCGGCATCCTCACCGACTTCCGCACCCACCTCTTCGAGGGCAGCGGACGTCTCGTCGAGCTGGCCGACCGGATGAACGTGCTCCAGGTCGAGGCGCTCTGCTGGTGCGGCAAGCGAGCCACCCACAACGCCCGCACCGAGAACGGCGCGATGGTCGTCGAGGGTGAGGTCATCGTGGTCGGCGACGTCGACAAGATCGACGAGGTCCCGGCCGACGTGGCCTACGAGGTGCTCTGCCGCCAGCACCACCGCCGCCGACTCACCGCGGCCCGCGCCAAGGCCGTGTCCCTGGCCCCGGTGCCCCTTCCCTTCGGCTGACCTCCGGCTGATCGCGGCCGGCGGGCTGGACCCACCGTGCCCTCGGCCGGAGGTCGAGCCGAGTCAGCTGACGATGCATCGGGATCAGCATCTCGTCGGGCGTCAGGGACCCGTGCAGCCCGACGAGAGTCATCTCGTAGGGGAAGTCAGCCGACGACATGATCGCGGTGTCTCCCCGGCTGGCGACGACGACGTCGCCCAGCCGCGGGAGCACGCCCGCAGACACCGGGCCGAACCAGCCCCGCGCCACCGCGGTCGCGCGGTCCATCACCTCGGCCCGGTCGCCGAGGTGCTCGGTCCAGGTCGCCGACCACGTCGGCGACCGCGCCGCGCTGGCAGTAGAGGTGCCGGAACCGTGCCTCGCCACCGAGCAGGGCCACCCCGGAGCGCAGCTCGTGGTGCTGGTCGATGTCGACCCGGCTCTCGCGTCGGGGAGTCGATCATGCCGTGGTCGGCCACCACGAGCAGGCGTACGGCGGCCGGCAGCGCCTCGCGCAGCTGCTCGGCCTCGGCGTCGATCATCGCGAGCTGCTGGAGCCACTGCATCGACGAGACACCGAACCGGTGGCCGGTCCAGTCGAGGTCACCGTCGTAGAGGTAGGTCAGGGAGTGCCGATGGGCGGAGGCCGCGACCGCCGCCGCGATCCGCTCGCCGACCCGGTCGGCTCCGACGTACTCCGCGCCCCGGTGCGCTGCCACGGTGAGCCCGCTGCTGCGGAACGCCCGCTTGTTCACGACCGTGACGCTCGCACCCTCGGCCTGCATCCTGGCGAAGGCGGTCGGGTGCGGCTGCCACTCCAGGGGGTCGACGTCCGGGTCCCAGGCGAGCGCGTTGAGCAACCGGTCGGTGCCCGGCACCCGTGACGTGAAGCCGACCAGGCCGTGGGCGCCCGGGGTGAGCCCGGTGCCGAGGGAGGTCAGGCTGGTCGCCGTGGTCGACGGGACGCCCGCGGTGCCGGGCGCCTGGTCGGCGAGCTGCTCGGCGAGGAACGGCGCTGCGTGGGCGTAGCGCTCGAGCAGTCGCGCCCCGAGCCCGTCGATGAGGAGGACGACGTACGACGAGGCATCCGGGAGCACCAGGCCGGAGGGGGTGTCCTGGACCGGGAGTCCCAGCGCGGCGGCGACTGCCGGCACCACGTCCCCCAGCGAGCGGTCCTGGTAGGCGGGTTCGACGAACCCGGCGACCTGGCTCACCCGGCGTGGGTGCGCGCCGAGAGCGACTCGGCGAAGGCGAGCAGGCCAGCAACGGCGTCGGCGCCGTCTGCTGCGGCCGAGACCCGGAGCGAGAAGTCGTCGGAGGCGAGCACGCCGGTGTAGCCGTGGTCAGCGTCGCACTGCGGGTCGTTGCAGCCGGCCGGCTCGAGGTCGACCCTGCTCACACCGCCCCAGCCGATCGTCATCACGGCCTCGGCCGGGGTGCTCGGCCCCGACGTCGGGTTGGCGATCATCCGGGTGACGACCACCGACCGGACCGTCGAGAGCCGGATCGCCTCGGTCGAGGTCGAGGTGTAGGGCTCCGGGAGCAGGTCGTCCCCGTCGTGCTCGTCGGTGTGGGCCAGCACCAGCCGGGTCGGGGTGAGCACCGCGACGGAGAGGTGTCGTCGGACCTCGTCGCGATCGAACGTCGGCTCGTGGTGGACGTAGTAGGACACCACCCGCTCACCGGCCACAGCGCTCGAGACGCCGTCGGCGACGACCTCCGGGTAGTAGCCGGTCCGGTCGATCGCAGCCCGCAGGTCAGGCGTGCGGTCGTGGTCCTCACTGGTGGTGCTGGTGCGCATGCAGGCAGTCTGTCACGCACCCGTTGGTCTCACCCCGGCAGCGTGTCTCCGAGCAGGGTGGGCATCCGGCGCACGAACCAGTCCGAGCGCCCATCGCTGACCGGATCCACCCGCGCGGCGGCGGTCAGCACCGTCGAGCCGTCCGGGCCGGCGAGCACCAGCGAGAGCTCGAGCGAGCTGACCTGGGGCAGGTCGTTCTGCAGCTGGGCGACGCGCTGGATCAGCCGTTCGATCTCGGGCACGTCGACCAGGTCGCTGCCCCGGTAGCCGAAGAGCATCGGCGCGGTCTTGATCTCGCGGACCATGGCTGCCGCCTCCCGCTCGCCGAGCGGCGGGATCCGGTAGGACTTGTCCGCGAGCAGCTCGTTGAGCGGTCCCGCGACCCCGAAGGAGACGACCGGCCCGAAGAGCGGGTCCTCGATACTCCGGATCGAGATCGGTACGCCTGGCGTGGAGTTCTTCTGGACCACGAAGCCGGCCCGCTCCGGCTCGGTGATCAGCTCGACGAGGGTGTCCCAGGCAGCCGTCATCTCGTCCGGTCCGTCGATGTTGCGCCACACGTGTGCCTGGTCGGGGCGCTCGCGCAGGTGCTCGGCGGTCGCCTTGAGCACCACGTCCCACCCGAGCTCGGTCCCGGCGGCGACCGCCTCGTCCCGGGACGCGACCGGGCGGGTCTGCCAGAGCTCGATCTCATAGGCAGCGAGCAGCGCGGTCAGTGACGTCAGGTCGAGGTCGGTGCCCTCGGGGTTCTCGAGCAGCAGGTCGTGGACCAGCTGCTTGGCCGCAGCGCTGTCGACCGCGTCGGGGTCCGGCTGGGCGCCGTCGGGGGTCCGCAGCCACACGGCGTACTCGACGACGCGTGCCAGCGCGCGCACCGCCGACTCGACCTCGGGGTACGACGGCACCGACCCGCGGCCGGCCGTCGCCCCGGCGACGTCGGGCACCCGCAGCAGCTCGGGCACGCCCTCGGCGCCGAGGAAGGAGGAGACCAGTGGCTTGTCGGACTGCTCCCCCACCGCCGCGAGCACGTTGGCGACGTCCTCGCCGGAGACATTGATGGGGGGCACGTAGACCGCGACCACCGAGTCGATCTCGGGATCGTCGATGGCCGCGTCCAGCGCGTCCTCGAAGTCGTCGGCGCTGGCGTCGGCGCCGAGCGCGATCGACTTGTTGACCACCAGCCCGACCGCGGCGGCCGCGTCCGCGGCCAGCAGCCCGAGGGCGTCGGAGTTGCCGACGATGGCGACCCGGCGCCCCCGCGGCAGCGGCTGGTGGGCGAGCAGCTGGGCGACGTCGAACATCGCCTCCAGCCCCTCGACCTGGATCACCCCGGCCTGGCGGAACATCGCGTCGACTGCGGCCGGCGGCGCCCCGATCTTGCGGACCGAGTGGCCCATCGGGACACCCTGGGTGGTGCGTCCCGACCGCACCGCGATGATCGGCTTGCGCAACGAGACCCGGCGCGCGATCCGGGAGAACTTGCGCGGGTTGCCGATCGACTCGAGGTAGAGCAGCACCACCTCGGTGGAGTCGTCCTCCTCCCAGTACTGCAGCAGGTCGTTGCCGGACACGTCGGCGCGGTTGCCGGCGCTGACGAAGGTCGAGAGGCCGAGACCGCGGTTGTAGACCTTCTCCAGGATCGCGGTGCCCAGGGCACCGGACTGGCAGAAGAAGCCGGCCCGGCCGCGCGGCGGCATCAGCGGGGAGAGCGAGGCGTTGAGCGAGACGGCGGAGTCGGTGTTGATGATGCCGAGGCAGTTCGGACCGATCAGCCGCAGCCCGTAGGAGCGCGAGAGCCCGACCAGCTTGCGCTGACGCACCCGGCCCTCCTCGCCGGTCTCGGCGAACCCGGACGAGATCACCACCAGGCCGTGCACCCCCTTGGCGGCGCAGTCCAGGACGACGTCCTGGACCGACTCGGCCGGCACCGCGACGATCGCGACGTCGACGTCGTCGGGGATCTCGGCGACGGTCTTGTACGTCGGTAGCCCGGACACCGCGTTGGAGGTGGGGTTCACCGCGTAGACACGGCCGGTGTAGTCGCCGGTGATCAGGTTGCGGACCAGGGCCTGACCGATCGTCTCCTGGCGGCGGCTGGCGCCGATCACGGCCACCGAGCGAGGGTTGAAGAACTTGTCGATCGACGCGGACTCCGCCCGGTGCTCGCGGCCCATCATCACGCCGATGGCGGTGTCGGTCGGGTCGATGGAGAACTCCAGCTGGAGCACGCCCTCGTCGTACTCACTGACGACGCGGTAGCCGGCGTCCCGGAAGGTCTGGATCATCCGGGTGTTGTCGGGGAGGACCTCGGCCACGAACTTCTCGACACCGCGCTCGCGGCCGGCCTGGGCGAGGTGCTCGAGCAGGAGCTGGGCGATCCCGCGGCCCTGGTGCTGGTCCTCGACGAGGAACGCGACCTCGGCCCGGCCCGGCTCGATCACGTCGTACCGCCCGACCGCGATGATCCGGGCCTGCAGGGTCAGCACGAACGCGACCCGGTCGACGTGGTCGACGTTGGTGAAGCGGGACAGGTCGCGGTCGGAGAGCTGCGGCATCGGCGAGAAGAACCGGTAGTACTTCGACTGGTCGGAGACCCGGGAGTAGAACTCGACGAAGACGTCGCGGTCCTCGGCCCGGATCGGCCGGATGTGGGCGGTCCGGCCGTCGCGCAGCAGGACGTCGGCCTCCCAGTGCCGCGGGGGCGCGACGATCTCGGCAGCATTGGTGTCGTCAGGACCATTCACGCTCCGAAACCTAGCGTGCCGGTGTGAACTCGGCGTGCCCGCGGCCCAACGCCGTCCGGCAGTTGAGAGAATCGGCCCCATGGCTGGGCGAAGCACCAAACAAGACCTACCCGACGACTTCGAGGAGCACATCCTCGACACCGACATCAAGCAGGAGATGGAGTCGTCGTTCCTCGAGTACGCCTACTCGGTGATCTACTCCCGCGCGCTCCCGGACGCGCGGGACGGCCTGAAGCCGGTCCAGCGCCGGATCCTCTACACGATGAACGACATGGGCCTGCGCCCCGACCGCGGCCACGTCAAGAGCGCCCGGGTCGTCGGTGAGGTGATGGGCCGGCTGCACCCGCACGGCGACGGCGCGATCTACGACGCCCTGGTCCGGCTCGCCCAACCCTGGTCGATGCGGCTGCCCATGGTCGACGGGCACGGCAACTTCGGCTCCCCCGACGACTCCCCCGCCGCGATGCGCTACACCGAGTGCCGGATGGCGCCGCCCGCCGTGGCGATGACCGCGTCGATCGACGAGGACACCGTCGACTTCAAGCCCAACTACGACAGCCGCGAGCTCGAGCCCTCGGTGCTGCCCGCGGCGATCCCCAACCTCGTCGTCAACGGCACCACCGGCATCGCGGTCGGGATGGCGACCAACTGCGCCCCCCACAACCTGGTCGAGGTGGTGCAGGCGCTGCGGCACCTGATCAAGCACCCCGAGGCAGGTCTCGACGACCTGATGCGGTTCATCCCGGGTCCCGACCTCCCGACCGGCGGCAAGATCGTCGGCCTGGACGGGATCCGGGACGCCTACGAGACCGGACGGGGGTCCTTCCGGATGCGGGCCACTGCGCGGATCGAGTCGGTGACCGCGCGGCGCAAGGGCATCGTCGTCACCGAGCTCCCCTACGGCGTCGGCACCGAGAAGGTCATCGAGCGGATCAAGGTCCTGGTCCAGGGCAAGAAGCTGCAGGGCATCTCCGACGTGAAGGACCTCACCGACCGCGAGCACGGGCTGCGCCTGGTGATCGAGATCAAGAACGGTTTCGTGCCCGAGGCGCTGCTCGAGCAGCTCTATCGGCAGACCCCGCTGGAGGACTCGTTCGGCATCAACGCCGTCGCCCTGGTCGACGGCCAGCCCCGGACCCTCGCCCTGAAGGAGATGCTCGAGGTCTTCCTGGGGCACCGGTTCGACGTCGTACGACGCCGCACGCTCTTCCGCCGCGCCAGGGCTGCGGCTCGGTTGCACCTGGTCGACGGGCTGATGATCGCGATCCTGGACATCGACGAGGTGATCCAGCTGATTCGCGCCTCGGACAACTCCGCGGCTGCCAAGGAACGCCTGATGACGGTGTTCGACCTGAGCGAGATCCAGGCCGACTACATCCTCGACATGCCGCTGCGTCGGCTCACGAAGTACTCCCGGATCGAGCTGGAGAAGGAGAAGTCCGAGCTCGAGCGCACCATCGAGGAGCTCGACGCGATCCTGAGCGACGACGCGATCCTGCGCCGGGTGGTCTCCGACGAGCTCGCCGAGGTGGCCAAGACCTTCGGCACCCCACGACGGACCGTCCTGCTGGGCTCGGCAGGCGCCGTCGCCGCCGCCAGCGCGGTCGCCCTCGAGGTCGCCGACGACCCGTGCTTCGTCTACCTCTCCTCGACCGGCCTCCTGGCCCGGACGGCCAACGCCGAGACTCCGGGCAGCGGCGGCGGACGGGCCAACCACGACGTCGTGGTCTCCGCGGTCCGGGCGACCGCCCGGGGCGAGATCGGCGGTCTGACCAGCCGCGGCCGGCTGGTGCGGATCGGTGTCCTGGAGCTGCCCCAGCTCCCCGACACCGCCAACGAACCGCACCTGGCCGGGGGGCTGCCGGTCAGCGAGATCCTGTCCTTGGGCACCGGTGAGCGGCTGCTCGCCCTCTGCACCCTGGCGACCGAGGGTCCCGGACTCGCCCTCGGCACCCGACACGGCACCGTCAAGCGGGTCAATCCCGAGGTCCTCAACCGCGACGAGTGGGAGGTGGTCCGGCTCGCCGACGGCGACGAGGTCATCGGGGCCGTCGAGCTGAGCACCGGCTCCGAGACCCTGTGCTTCATCACCTCCGACGCCCAGCTCCTGCACTTCGGAGCCGACGGGGTGCGCCCGCAGGGCCGCTCCGGCGGTGGCATCGCCGGCGTCCGGGTCGCCTCCGGCGAGCGTGCCGTCTGGTTCGGCCCGGTCGACCCGGACGCTCCCGAGGGATCCGTGGTGGTCACCGCCTCCGGGTCGTCGACCGCCCTGCCCGGCACCGAGCCGGGTGCGGTGAAGGTCACCCCGTTCTCGGAGTACCCGCCCAAGGGGCGTGCCACCGGCGGGGTCCGTTGTCACCGCTTCCTCAAGGGCGAGGACGCCCTGGTCTTCGCCTGGGCCGGGAGCGCACCGGCCCGGGCGTCCGCCGGCAGCGGCGCTCCGATCGACCTGCCCGAGGCCACCGGCCGTCGTGACGGGTCCGGCGTGCCCGGGAGCCAGGCGCTGGCGGCGGCCGCGGGCCCGGTCGGCACCCGGTTCCCGGCGTCGACCGGTGTGCAAGGCTGATCCAGTGCGCACCCGCAACCGACTCGCGGCGGCCTTCGCCGCCGCCGTCCTGACCACCCTGTCCGTCACCTCCTGCAGCGGCAGCGACGAGTCGAGCAGCGCTTCCGACGCCACTCCCGAGGAGGTGCTCGCCACCGCCAAGACGACCCTCGACGAGACCAGCGGCGTCGCGCTGACGTTGTCCACCGACGACCTGCCCGACGGGGTCACCGGCGTCGAGGCCGCCGATGGCGTCGGCACGCACGCCCCGGCGTTCGAGGGCACCATCACCGTCGTCCTCTCCGGCCAGGCCTTCGAGGTCCCCGTGGTCGCGGTCGACGACAAGGTCAACGTCCAGCTCCCGCTCACCACCGGCTGGCAGGACATCGACCCAGCGGAGTACGGCGCGCCCGACCCGGCGCAGCTGATGAGCACCGATGCCGGCTTCTCCTCCTTGCTCCCCGCGACGACCGGGGTCGAGAAGGGCGAGAGCGTGCGTGGCGGCGAGGACAACAAGGAGGTGCTCACCGAGTACTCCGGCACCGTCGGCGGCGACGTCGTGAAGAACGTCATCCCCACCGCGACAGGTGACTTCGACGCGGTCTACACGATCTCCGACAACGGCGAACTGCGCTCCGCGGAGCTGACCGGAGTCTTCTACCCCGACTCGACCTCGATGACCTACACGGTGGGCTTCGCCGACTACGGCACCGAGAAGGACATCACCGCGCCGTGACCGGACGATGAGCGCCCGATCACCGCGTCTGCTGCTGGCGCTGGCCGCGGTGGCGGTCGCCTTCGCGGCCGCCGACACCTACGTCGTGGTGCTGGCGCTGCCGGACATGATGGCGAGCGTCGGCGTCCCCGTCGAGCAGCTGCAACGGGCCGCCCCGATCATCTCGGGCTTCCTGCTGGGGTACGTCGCGATGCTGCCCCTGATCGGCCGGATCGCCGATCTGCGGGGCCGGGTCCCGGTGCTGGTCGCGGCGTTGGTCGTGTTCGCCCTCGGCTCCCTGATCACCACGTTGGCCTACGACATGCCCACCATGGTCACCGGCCGCTTCCTGCAGGGCGTCGGCGGCGGCGGACTGGTCCCGGCCACGCTGGCCCTGGTGGCCGACCTCTATCCGGCGCAGCGTCGCGGCGTGCCGCTCGGCATCGTCTCCGCGGTCCAGGAGCTCGGCAGCGTTGTTGGCCCGCTGCTGGGCGCGGTCGTGCTCGCGCTCGCCGACTGGCGGGCCATCTTCGCGATCAACCTGGCGGTCGGCCTGGTTCTCGCGGCCGCGATCAAGGTCCTGGCCGGCCCGGGCACCACCGGAGGTCGAGCAGATCGCGCTGCACGCTTCGACTGGCCCGGGCTCCTCCTGCTCCTGGTCACCCTGGTGGCGGGATCCCTGGTCTTCACCCAGCCCGGCCCGTTGATGCGCGACCTCACCTGGGGTCAGCTGTTCATCCCGGTGGTCGGCGAGAGTCGCTGGCTGACCCCGGTCGGGATCGTCGCGATCGTGGCGTTCGTGCTGCTGGTGGCCCGGTGTCTGACGGCGCGGCGGCCACTGGTCGACGTACGCGACTGGGGGCGCTCGCTGCGCGAGGCCGACCTGCTCGGCGCCCTCCTCCTCGCCCTCGCCCTCGCCGGTGTGGTGCTCGCCTTCTCGACCGCCGATCCCAAGATCCAGGTCTTCTCCGACCAGGGCTGGTGGTTCCTGCTCGGCTCGGCACTGGCCACCGTCGCCTTCGCCCTGCACCTACGTCGCTCGCCCGCGCCGCTGGTCCCGCGCGGCGCCCTGCGGCCGACGCCCGCGTGGGGGGCGATGCTGGTCAGCTTCTTCGTCGGCGCGGCACTGATCGCCGCCCTCATCGACATCCCGCTCTTCGCCCGGACCACCATCTACCCAGACTCACAGCTGCTCGCTGCTCTGGTGCTGGTCCGCTTCCTGGTCGCCCTGCCCGTCGGCGCCGTGGTCGGGGGCTACCTCACCCGTACCGTCGGGGCCGGCGTCGTGACCGCGGCCGGGATGGCCCTGGCCGGGATCGGCTTCCTGCTGATGGCGCAGTGGGGTCTCGAGAGCCTGGAGAGCGCGTGGGCGACCGTGCCGCTGCTGGTGGGCGGGTTCGGCTTCGGGCTGGCACTGGCGCCGGTCAATGCGGCAGTCCTGGCCAGCACCGACGACGACGTGCACGGACTGGCGAGTGCCTTCGTGGTCGTCGCCCGGATGGTCGGGATGCTGGTCGGAATCTCGGCACTGACCACGATCGGGCTGCGGCGCTACTACGCCGAGCAGGGTGATCTGCCACCGGCGCGCGAGGTCTGTGAGGGTGCAACCCGGTGCGCTGACTTCACCCAGCTGCTGCGGGTCGCCGGGATCGCCCAGGAACATACCGTCTTCACCGGCGCCGCCGGGTGCGCGTTCATGGCCGGCGTGCTGGCGCTGGTGCTGTTCCGCGGCGCCCCCACGCGAGCCGTGTCGACCGCCGACCTGCTGCGCGCGGCCGGCTGAGGACGGCCCCGTCACCCGGTCGTCACACGACTCCGCTATTTTGCCGGACGTGGACAACTTCGACGACCTCATCGCTGCCAACCGGGAGTTCGCTGCCGACTTCGCCCTCGGTGGCTTCGACGGAGTGGCCCATGCCGGTGTCGCCATCGTGACGTGCATGGACTCGCGCATCGACCCGCTTCGGATGCTGGGTCTGAAGGCCGGTGACGCCAAGATCTTCCGCAATCCCGGTGGCCGGGTCACGCCGCAGGCCCTCGAGGCCCTGGTGCTCGGCGCCCACCTGCTGAACGTGGAGCGGATCCTGGTCATCCCGCACACCCGCTGCGCGATGACCTCCGCGAGCGAGGCCGAGATCCGGCGCCGGGTCGAGGCCTCAGCCGGCCAGGACGCGTCCTGGCAGGAGTTCCACGTGATCGGCGACCAGCTGGCCGCACTCGAGGAGGACCTCCACCGGGTCCGCTCGCACCCGCTCGTCCCCGACACCGTGCTGGTCGGCGGCTTCGTCTACGACGTCGACACCGGCCTCATCGACCAGAAGTTCTGATCAGGGCCGGTCTCGTCAGGCATCCAGCGTCGCCGCGTCGACCTCGTAGGCACCCTGGACGATGAACTCCTTGCGGGGTGCGACCTCGGAGCCCATCAGCAGCTCGAAGACCCGGGTCGCGGCGTCCGCGTCGTCGATGGTGATCCGGCGCAGGGTGCGGTGCCGCGGGTCCATGGTCGTCTCGGCCAACTGGTCGGCGTCCATCTCGCCGAGCCCCTTGTAGCGCTGCGGCGGATCCTTGTAGGAGACGTTCTTCTTCTTCAGCTCCGCGAGCCTGCGGTGCAGCTCGGCGTCGCTGTAGGTGTAGACGTACTTGTCCGTGCCCTTCTTGGGCTTGGACAGCTCGATGCGGTGCAGCGGGGGCACGGCCGTGTAGACCCGGCCCTCGGTGATCAGGTCGGGCATGTACTTGAAGAACAGCGTCGCCAACAGGCAGCGGATGTGCGCGCCGTCGGAGTCGGCGTCGGCCATGAAGATGATCCGGCCGTAGCGGCGGGCCTCGAGCTCGAAGGTCCGGCCCGACCCGGCGCCGACCACCTGGATGATCGAGGCGCACTCGGCGTTCTTGAGCATGTCGCCGACCGAGGCCTTCTGGACGTTGAGGATCTTGCCGCGGATCGGGAGCAGCGCCTGGAACTCGGAGTTCCGGGCCAGCTTGGCGGTGCCGAGCGCGGAGTCCCCCTCCACGATGAAGAGCTCGGTGCGCTCGTTGTCCCCTGAGCGGCAGTCGGCGAGCTTGGAGGGCAGCGCCGAGGACTCCAGGGCGTTCTTGCGACGCTGGGTCTCCTTGTGCTGGCGGGCCGCGATCCGGGTCTTGGCCGCGCCTGCGACCTTCTCCATCACCAGCTTCGCCTGGGCCTTGTCGGCCCGCTTGGTCGAGGTCAGGAACGACTTGAGCTCGGAGGCGACCACCTTGCGGACCACGGTCCGCGCGGCCGGCGTACCGAGGATCTCCTTGGTCTGTCCCTCGAACTGCGGCTCGGCGAGTCGCACCGTCACGACGCTGGTCATGCCCTCGAGCACGTCGTCCTTGATCACGTCGTCGTCGTTGACCTTGAGCACCTTGGTCGACTTCATCACGTCGTTGAAGGTGCGGGTCACCGCCTGCTCGAAGCCGCTGAGGTGGGTGCCGCCCTTGGGGGTCGCGATCACGTTGACGAAGGAGCGCAGCGTCGGTGTCGTAGCCGGTGCCCCAGCGGACCGCGACGTCGACGTGCAGCTCGCGCTCGACCTCCTGGGGGGTCATGTGGCCCAGGTCGTCGAGCATCGGGACGGTCTCGGTGAAGGTGTCCATGCCCTGCAGCCGGACGATCTCGGTCACCGGCTCGTCGGTGGCCAGGAAGTCGGTGAACTCGGCGATGCCACCGTCGTGGCGGAACTTCTCCTCGACCGGTTCCGGACCCCGGAGGTCGCTGATGACCAGCTCCAGTCCGGGCACGATGAAGGAGGTCTGGCGAGCGCGGGAGATCAGGTCGTCATAGACGAACTCTGCGTCCTTGGTGAAGATCTGCCGGTCCGGCCAGAAGCGGATCCGGGTGCCGGACTTCCCCTTCGCCACGCGCTTGCCCTTGCGGGTCAGTCCCGAGCGCGGCTCGAACGCCGCCGCGGGCCCCTCGCCTGCGAAGACACCCGGTCCGCCACGCTGGAAGGACATCCCTTGCTGGGACGGCGAGCGGTCGACGTCGACGTCGAGGCGGGCCGAGAGCGCGTTGACCACCGAGGCGCCCACGCCGTGCAGGCCGCCGGTCGCGACGTACGAGCCACCGCCGAACTTTCCCCCGGCGTGCAGCTTGGTGAAGATCACCTCGACCCCGGGCAGCCCGGTCTTGGGCTCCTTGTCGACCGGGATGCCACGACCGTCGTCGTGCACCTCGGCCGAGCCGTCGGGATGGAGGGTCACCTCGATCCGATGCGCGGCACCGGCCAGCGCCTCGTCGACGCCGTTGTCGATGATCTCCCACAGGCAGTGCATCAGCCCGCGCGTGTCCGTCGAGCCGATGTACATGCCTGGACGCTTGCGGACCGCTTCCAGACCCTCGAGCACGAGGAGGTGTGCGGCGTTGTACGTGTTGTCGATCGTGGGGCTCCCCATCCGATGGTGTGAGGCCTCCGAATCTATACGTCGACACGCCGGGGTCCACCGAAGGCTCGCCCGCTTCAGGCAGGACTACGGTGGACGCACTTCCCCGAGCAGCACCGGCACCACCGTGCGGACACGTCACGATGTGGACACGATCGCTCTTCGGGTCGATCGAATCCCCGCGAGGCAGGTCCCGCACACGGCACACTCAACATGGCAAGAGACATCATGATTGGATGAACGTGTCAGGCCCCACGTCGTACCGGGAATCTTGGAACCCGTCGCTACGTTGGAGTAGACACCGAGGCAGAAGAGAAATGAGGCCGATGTGACCACTGCACTTGCCCCCAACACCGCCGCCCTGACCGCGGCGGACCGATGTGACCGTTGCGGAGCCCAGGCCTACCTCCGCGTTGAGCTCCAGTCGGGTGGTGAGCTCCTGTTCTGCGCCCACCACGCCCGTGAGCACGGTGACAAGCTCAAGGAGATCGCCGCCAAGGTCGTCGACGAGACCCACAAGCTCTCCGGCACCCCCGCTCCGCTCCCCGACAACGAGGGCTGAGCTCACCGAGTTTTCCTCTGAGGCCCCGGACCCTGCGTCCGGGGCCTCAGTGCATTTCTGGAACCCGGAGCCGGCTGTGGGAGGGTGTGCCCCGTGACCGGGATCGAGGTGTTGGCGGCTGTCGTCATCGCGGTCGGCCTGGTCGGCATCCTGGTCCCGATCCTCCCCGGCACCGTCCTCGTGGCCGCAGCTGTCCTGGTCTGGGCCGGCGCGACCGGCGGCGTCACGGCCTGGACGGTCGCCGGCGCCGCCGGACTGCTGCTGGTCGCAGGCGCGATCGTGAAGTACGTCGTACCCGGCCGCCGCCTGGAGGTGGCCGGCATCCCCGCCTCCACGCAGTGGTGCGGGGTGCTGCTCGGCGTGATCGGCTTCTTCGTCGTACCCGTCGTCGGCCTGTTCCTGGGCTTCGTCCTCGGGATCTACCTGGCCGAGCTGCGCCGGGTCGGGACCTCCGGGGCCTGGCCGTCGACGGTGCACTCACTGCGTGCGGTCGGGTTGAGCATCGTGATCGAGCTGGCTGCCGCCGTGGCTGCGACCCTGGTCTGGGTCGCCGGCGTGGTGGCCACGTGAGCGTGCTGCTGGCACTGCTCGCCGCGATGTCCTACGGGCTGGGCGACTTCTCCGGGGGCGTCTTCTCCAAGCGGGCGAGCGCCTGGTCGGTCGCCCTGATGGCCCAGCTCGGCGGCGGGCTGGTCGCCCTGACGGTCGCCCTCGCGGTCGGCGGAGACCCCACCTCGACCGACCTGGCCTGGGCGCTGGTCGCCGGCGTCGGCAACGGCTTCGGTACGGCGTTCCTCTACCGGGGTCTGGCCACCGGCCGGATGGGGGTGGTCTCCCCCGTCTCCGGGGTCGGCGCCGTGATCGTGCCGGTGGTCGTCGGGCTGGCGACCGGCGAGCGACCCGCGGCGCTGGTGTGGATCGGCATCCTGCTCGCCTTCCCGGCGATCTGGCTGGTCTCCCGGACACCCGGAGGGGGACCGCTCGTCGGACCCGGTCTCCTCGACGGGATCCTGGCCGGGCTCGGCTTCGGCACCCTCTTCGCCGCGCTCGCCCAGATACCGGAGGGTGCCGGACTGCTGCCGTTGGCCCTCAACCAGCTGATCGCGGGCGTGGTGATCGTGATCGTCGCGATCCTGCTACGGCGGCCGTGGGTCCCCCGGGACCGGTGGGCGATCGGCGGGGTGCTCAGCGGGCTGCTCGGCGTCCTGGCGACCGGGCTGTTCCTGGTCGCGACCCACAGCGGCTACCTCACCGTGACCGCGGTGATCACGTCGCTCTACCCGGCCTTCACGGTGCTGCTGGCGGCCACCGTCCTCCGCGAGCCCGTCCACCGCACCCAGGCCCTCGGTCTGGTGCTGTGCACCGGTGCCGTCGTCCTGGTCGCGGCGGGCTGAGCGTCAGGCGCTGGCCAGCCAGCTCGTGTAGGAGCGTGGCGCACCGAGCCAGTCGATGATCGGGTGCGAGCCGTCGTACTGGTCGGTCATCTTGACGCCGACCCGGACCCGGGCTGGGGTGCCGAGGCAGGAGCGCACCGCGCGGAAGACCATCCGGTCACCGGCGAAGTCGAGGTTCACCTTGTGCCCGCAGGTGAGCGGGTCCCCCACCACCTTGCCGTCGCGGATCTTGAGCAGCTGGTAGTCGGTGCCCTCCTGGAGACCGGTGACCAGACGGAACTCGGGTCCGGTGCGGCGCGGCGCGGTGTCGATCAGGATCGCGAGGCTGGCAGGGCCGGCGTCGGAGGTGGGTTCCAGCTCGGTGAACTTCACCACGACCCGCACCCGCTTCTCGCCGTGCTGGAGGGTCACCTTGCGGATGTCGTGGAGAGACGCGCCGCCGACATCGGCCGGATCGGGGAACGACGCGTTCTCGGCGGCGGCCGGTGCGAGGGCACCTCCCGCCAGCGCGGCCAGCGCGGTTGCGGTGACGAGGGCGGCTCGGGTCCTGGCGTGCATGGTCGGCTCCTGTGATCTCGGTGGGTCGGCTACCCCTCGAGACTCCCGTCAGTTCGACGGGGTGGCAACGCCCATCCGGGCTACCCCACACCACCCATCGGTGCCATTGCCACCCGGGCTCGTGCCAACTCCAACTACTTCAGGACCGCCCAGGCAATGAGTTGGTCCAGGCGGCGGATGTCGAGCTTCTTCTGGAGTTTGACCTTGATGTGGCCCGCCCGGGTCCAGAGCTCGAGCTCGCCGTCGCGATCAAGCACGCCGCCGGCGTTCTCGGACGACCACATGATGATCGAACTGTAGGGCAGCGAATAGACCTCGATCTTCTTGCCCGTGATCCCTTGTGCGTCGCGCACGATCAGGCGCTTCGTAGTGAAGACGGCGCTGTCGCGGAAGGTCTTGTAGGCCGCAACGGCTTCTTCTCCCTCCATCAGCAAACCGGCGACGTCGTCTGGGATCGGGATCTCCGTGACCAATGTCCAAGCAGTGATCGCACTGGTTTCCATCGCCGGTCTCCTTTGTATTTGCGAACTCACGCAGCACCGCCCTGAAGCGCCGCGCACCAATTCCAGGCATCGAACATCTGTTCTATTCTCGGCCGATGGTCACGGACGGCTCTACGGGGCAGCGAGGTCGGACCTCACCGCGCCACGTCTGGGTGAAGTTCGGATCCACAGTATCTCCCGGCGTGCTGCTGAACTGGCGCAAGGAACGGGACCAGTGGCAGGCATACGTCGTGTACGCGACTGGTGGCGGCACGGTAGAGGTCACTGTCACGGCCCAATGGTTGCCGGCCGCGCACGTGCGACCAGTGGCTGATCGCTGACCCGCAGGCGAAGAACCGCCCCGACGTCCGAGCGTCGGGGCGGTTCTCATGGTCTCGGTACCCGTTGGCGGCGGGAGCAATCTGGGGAGTTGTTGGACGCACGCACTGCGAGCTTCAGCTGCAGCCCGCGGTCGGAGTCTTCTTTCCAGGCCCTGGAGATCTGGACTAAGAGCGCTGTACGAGGCGTGTCGCCTCAGAGCCACCGAAACCGCCCCTGACCTGCGTCGGAGCAGTTTCCGGGGACTGGTGACTCAGTCCAGGTAGTCGCGCAGGACCTGCGAGCGCGACGGGTGTCGCAGCTTCGACATGGTCTTGGACTCGATCTGACGGATCCGCTCGCGGGTCACCCCGTAGACCTTGCCGATCTCGTCGAGGGTCTTCGGCTGACCGTCGGTCAGGCCGAAGCGCATGCTGACCACGCCGGCCTCCCGCTCGGAGAGCGTGTCGAGGACCGCGTGCAGCTGCTCCTGCAGCAGCGTGAAGCTGACCGCGTCGGCGGGCACGATGGCCTCGGAGTCCTCGATCAGGTCGCCGAACTCGGAGTCGCCGTCCTCACCGAGCGGAGTGTGCAGTGAGATCGGCTCGCGGCCGTACTTCTGGACCTCGATGACCTTCTCGGGGGTCATGTCGAGCTCCTTGGCGAGCTCCTCCGGGGTGGGCTCGCGGCCCAGGTCCTGGAGCATCTGACGCTGCACGCGGGCCAGCTTGTTGATGACCTCGACCATGTGCACGGGGATCCGGATGGTGCGGGCCTGGTCGGCCATCGCGCGGGTGATCGCCTGACGGATCCACCAGGTGGCGTACGTCGAGAACTTGTAGCCCTTGGTGTAGTCGAACTTCTCGACCGCGCGGATCAGACCGAGGTTGCCCTCCTGGATGAGGTCCAGGAACAGCATGCCGCGGCCGGTGTAGCGCTTGGCGAGGGAGACGACGAGGCGCAGGTTGGCCTCGAGCAGGTGGTTCTTGGCCCGCCGGCCGTCCTCGGCGATCCACTCGAGCTCCTCGTGGACCTTGGGCGTGATCTTGCCGCCCTTGGCGAGCTTCTCGTCGGAGAAGAGGCCGGCCTCGATCCGCTTGGCGAGCTCGACCTCCATCTCGGCGTTGAGCAGCGGGACCTTGCCGATCTGCTTGAGGTAGTCCTTGACCGGGTCGGCGGTCGCACCGGCGACCATGACCTGCTGCTCGGGCTCGTCGGTGTCGTCAGCCGCCGAGACGACGAACGTGGCGGACTTCTCGTCCTCCTCGATCGTGGGATCGGTCTTGACGTCCTTCTCGAACTGCTCGTCGGGCACGTCCGGCAGCAGCTTCTTGCCGTCGGGGCCGACCGCGGGAGCCGTCTCGACCGTCTTCGCGGCCGGCTGGGCAGCGGTCGCCTTCTTGGCTGCGGCGGTCTTCGCCGGCGCGGCGGCCTTCTTGGCAGGGGCCTTCTTGGCCGCCGTCGCGGTGGTGGTCTTGCGCGGCGCTGTCGCCGCGGCGGCGCGCGCCGGGGCGACCGGGAGGTGCACCGAGATGCCCAAGGAACTCAGGTGGGCCAGCAACGCCTTGAGGTGCCGGGGCTCGACGGCCGCGTCCTCGCTGGCCTGCCTGACCTCCTCAGGGGTGATGCTGCCAGTGGGCGCGCCTCGTTCGATGAGGGCGACAACGGCAGGGTGCGTGAGCACTTCTGCGGGGAGCAACTTGCGCGCGTTCGAAGACACGAACACCTCTCGTCAACAACATGGGGGCGCGGCAAGGCCCGGTAACGTCAAGAGCCGCGCTGTTCATTCTGCCATGCACACCCTGAGAATCTGGTACTCACCCCGTTGTGGGACCAGAACCCGCACCCAGCTTGGCCGCAGCCTTCTTCTGCTTCTTGAAGTCACGGACCTTCTGCAGGGATGCCACGTCGACCACGTCGGCCACGGACCGGTAGCCGTCCTCGGCGTACGCACCCACCGCGGCCTCCCATCCCTCAGGTCGTACGCCGAGCTGCTTGGCCAGCAGCGCGACGAAGATCTGCGCCTTCTGCTTGCCGAAGCCCGGCAGCGCCATCACCCGGGCCAGCAGCTCCTTGCCCGTGGTCGCCTCGGTCCACAGTCGGGCGGCGTCACCGTCGTACTGGTCCTCGACGAGCGCGGCCAGGGCCTGGAGGCGGGCGGCCATCGAGCCCGGGAACCGGTGGATCGCCGGGGTCGTGGCGCACAAGGTCGCGAACTCCTCAGGGTCCGCTGCCGCGATCGCCGCCGGGTCGAGGCTCCCGAACCGGTCCAGCACCTTCGCCGGGCCGCGGAAGGCGTGCTCCATGGGGTACTGCTGGTCGAGCATCATCCCGACCAGCAGTGCGAACGAGCTGTCGGTCAGGACCTCGTCGGCAGTGGCGTCGCCGGTGATGTGGATGGCCATGGCCCCATCCTGCCCCAGCGAGTCTCAGTCGGCCTTGACGGCCAGCACCGGGCAGTGGGCGTCGAGCAGGATCCGCTGGGCGTTGCTGCCCAGGATCAGCTTGCCGACCGGGGAGCGGCGACGCAGGCCGATCACGATCAGGTCGGCGCTGTTGGCCTCGGCGATGCTGATCAGGTCCTCGGCCGGCTCGAACCCTCGGACCAGTTGGCGGATGTCGTACTCCACGCCGGACTCGTCCAGGAGGGCACGGACGCTCGCGAGCCCCTCCTCGGCCTTGCTGGACGCGTCGGCGTCGAACTCCTGCCCACCGCGGTGGGAGTTGACCACCACGAGCGTTGAGCCACGCAGCTTGGCTTCGACGACGGCCGTGCGTAGTGCGGCCTCGCCCTCCGGCTTGGGCACGTAGCCCACGACAACGGTTCCCATCTGGACATCCTCTCCGAGGAACGGCGGTGAACGCGAGTCCCCACGCCCGGCACCGTAGCCGATCGACCGTCACACCGTCCCTGTGGACGACTCCTGCGAGCAGCGTCGGATCAAGACAGGCTGCTCAGCGACAGCCCACCACACGTCCGGAGGTCGAGATGGAGGGCATCCAGGAGCCCGTGACCCGCCCCCAGCACGCCCTGCTGCGGCGGGCGGTGCTCGACCACGCGACCGTCGAGCACCGGCGCAGGTTCGCGCCCCTGATCCACGTCGGCACCCCGGGAGGGCCCGAGGAGGTGTTCGCGGTGACCCGCACCGACACCCTCGACCAGGCACTGCGCGCCGACGTGGTGGCTGCCCTGGTACGACGAGCCCGACGACCCGGGGTGGTGCCGATGGTCTGGCTCACCCGGCCAGGGGGGTTCGACCTGCAGGACCTGGACGCACAGTGGCTGGCCGCGGCGCGCACCGCCGCCGCCGAGGCCGGTATGGAGCTGACGCTCGTCGTGGTCACCCGGCACGGCTGGCTCGACCCGCGCAGTGGGGCACGGCGCGAGTGGAAGCGACTGCGCCAACGGTGACGCAGCAACGGCAGCTCAGTCGGACCAGGCGTGGACCGGGACGTTGCTGTGCATGCCCTTGCTGTAGTCGAGCAACGTGGCGCGCAACGCGTCGTACCGCTCCCGACCGTCGCGGCCGGCCATCCTCCGGACGAACCACTCGGCCCCGTTGGTGCCGAGCAGGCAGCGCTGCTCGATGATGCCGAGCAGCCGGTCGATCTCGTCGCCCGAGGCACCCCAGCTCTCCAGGCCCTCCTTGGCCAGCGGCAGCAGCCGTCGGAGCACCAGCTCGGTGGCGCGCACCTGACCGACCCCGGGCCAGTAGATCTGCGCATCGATGCCCTGTCGGGCGGCCACGTGGAAGTTCTCCTCCGCAGCACTGAACGACATCTGGGACCACAGCGGTCGTTCACTCTCGGCCAGGGCACGCACCAACCCGAAGTAGAACGCGGCGTTGGCCATGGTGTCGGCAACCGTCGGGCCGGCCGCCAGGAGCCGGTTCTCGACCCGCAGGTGCGGCACTCCCCCGGCCACGTCGTAGACCGGGCGGTTCCACCGGTAGATGGTGCCGTTGTGTAGGCGCAGCTCGGACAGCGCCGGCGCCCGTCCCGCTTCGAGCTCGGTCAGCGGGTCCTCGTCGGCGGTGATCGGCAGCAGGGCCGGGAAGAACCGGACGTTCTCCTCGAAGAGGTCGAAGACCGAGGTGATCCAGCGCTCGCCGAACCACACCCGCGGCCGGACCCCCTGCGCCTTCAGCTCCTCGCTGCGGGTGTCGGTCGCCTGCTCGAACAGCGGGATCCGGGTCTCGCGCCACAGCTCCTTGCCCAGCAGGTAGGGCGAGTTCGCACCGACCGCCAGCTGGACCGCGGCGATCGCCTGGGACGCGTTCCAGTAGGCCGCGAACTGGTCGGGCGAGGTCTGCACGTGGAACTGGGTGCTGGTGCAGGCGGCCTCGGGGACGATGGAGTCCGCGGTGGTGCGCAACCGCTCCACGCCGCTGATCGCGATCGTGATGTCCTCGCCTCGGGCATCGAGGATCTGCTCGCTGAGCAACCGGTAGCGCGGGTTGGCGCTCAGGCTGGCGAGGTCCATGTGGCCCTCGGCCAGCGTCGGCAGGATGCCGATCATCACCATGTGGGCGCCGACGGCGGACGACTTCTCCTCCGCGTCGTTGAGGCTGCGCCGCAGGGTGTCCTCGAACGTGGTCAGGCCACCCTCGTGGAGCTTGGCCGGCGGGACGTTGATCTCGATGTTGAACTGACCGAGCTCGGTCTGGAAGTCCGGGTCGGCGATCGCCTCGAGCGCCTCGGCGTTCTTCAGTGCCGGGTCACCGGCCTCGTCGACCAGATTGAGCTCGACCTCCAGGCCGGTCATCGGATCGTCGGTGTCGAACCGGGCCTCGCGCAGCATCCGGGCGAACACGTCGAGGTTGCGGCGCACCTTCTCGCGGTGCCGGGTCCGGTCGGCACGCGAGAACTCCTGTGCGTCTACCTCTTCGCCCATGGCGTGACCCTAGACCTCAGGACGCGACGACAGCAGGGTCCGGAGCGTCCCAGGTCAGCTCCGTGCGCTGGATCAGGTCGTCCACGACACCGGCGACGTCGCCGGTGCGCTCGTAGGCGGCTCGCTGCCGCGCTGCGCCGCCCTGGTGAAGGGCGACAGCGAGGCCGAGCTCGACACGCGCGGTGTCCTCCGCCTCCGCCAGGGCCGGAGCGACGTGGGCGACCAGCGCGTCCAGGACCTCGCGGGCCGGCAGCAGGTCGGCGGTGATCGGGTCCATCAGGCTGCCGGCCATCCCGAACCGGGCCGCACGCCAGTGCGCGGCCCGTAGCGCCTCGGAACGCCACGCCGGCGTCGTCACCCCGTCGGCCCACTCGGCGGCCGCCGTCTCGACGAGTCCGCGGGCGAGCGCGGCGATCACCACCGCCTGACTCGGCTCGGCGCACACGTCACAGACCCGGATCTCGACGGTCGGGTGCTCCTCGGCCAGCCGGGCGTCGAAGTAGAACATCTTCGAGTCGCGGGCGGCACCGGAGACGAGCAGCATCCGGCAGACCTCGCGGTAGCCCTCGAGCGAGCCGAACGGCTCGGTCTGGCCGGCACTGGGCCAGCGGGTCCACACCTGGGAGCGCCACGAGGCGTATCCGGTGTCACGCCCGGAGGCGAAGGGCGAGTTGGCGCTCAGGGCCACCAGCACCGGCAGCCACGGCGTGATCCGGTCGATGACGGCGACGCCCTCCTCGTCGGACTCGATGCCTACGTGGATGTGCATGCCGCAGGTCCCGCCGGTGCGCGCGACCTCGCCGAAGCTGTCGACCATGTCGCGGTAACGGTCACCCGGGGTGAGCACGGAGCGGTCCCCCGCCAGCGGGACGGTGCCGCAGGCGCCGGTCGCCAGCCCGACGGCCCGAGCGGCCTCGCCCGCCGTACGCCGCGCGTTGGCGAGCTGGGTGAACGTGTCACCCAGGTCACGGGTCGGGTCCGTGCGGGTCTCGAGCTGGTGGCGGAACAGCTCGGGGTCGACCTCGTCCGAGGACAGTCCCGACGGGAGACGCCCGAGCCCGTGCTCGCGGAACTCCTTGAGCAGCCGCTGCGCCCCCGGGACCACCTCCCGGGTCGCAGGGTCGA
Organism: uncultured Actinomycetota bacterium; assembly: GCA_963706475.1. Taxonomy (GTDB): domain Bacteria; phylum Actinomycetota; class Actinomycetes; order Propionibacteriales; family Nocardioidaceae; genus Nocardioides. Next base: position 52,976 of record CAVPLV010000002.1, read on the forward strand.
ACAGCAGCAGCTCTTCCTCGATGCCCAGGGTCCTCACCACACTGGGGACTTACCCGGAGTGGAGCCACTTCATCCCCGATCGGCTCAGCTGGCATCGCAGGGCACATCACCGGGCCACTCCCCCTCGTCGAACCCGTCGTCCCACGCGTCCGGCGGCACCACCTGCAACAGCGCCCGGGCGACCAGCTCGGCCATTGAGTAGTCCTGATCGACCTCCTGACAGCGGTCGACCGCGCACCACGCCAGGGCACCGTGGCCGGCCTGCCAGGCGGCGAACCCGAGCAGCGCCGCCGGCGCGGCGGCAAGCGAGTCGGGCGCACGCCGGACGACGTCGGACCAGAACGCGACGTGGGCCGGCGCCTCAGACCGGCGCAGCGACGACCAGGCAGCGTCGCGCACCGGGATCACGAGCATCCCGCGCAGCAGTCGAGCCACCTCGTCGTCGGTGGCAGTCGCCCCCGCTTCGACCTGGCGGACCACCAGGTCGCGTGCCCAGTCGGACTCCTCCTCCAGAGGGCTCCAGTCGCCGGACAGGGCAGCGAGCGCGCACACCACCCGGGTCACCTGCTCCGGCACGGTCGCGATGGTCGCCCGCAGCTGCTCGCGCGAACCCAAGGTGACCCGGCCGTCGAGCACCGCCTCGGCCAGGAAGCGGTGTCCGGAGATGTCGTAGGGCACCGGGAGGCGGCCGACCTGTCCTGGCTCGGGCAGCAGCTGCCAGCGCCGGCCGTCGGTGTGCAGGCACTCGATCACGTCGACTCCGGCAGCGTCGAAGGCCCGCTCGAGTGCCCGGAAGGCCGGAGTGGCGATCGAGCTGTCGGCGGCGTAGGCCACCAGGAAGACCCGGGGCACCCGGTGATGGCGCGCGGGCGGCACCAGCGCCTCGACCAGGGCGGGGATGTCGGCGCGGACGGTGGGTAGGTCGACCCGGGCGTGGAAGGGCGGGCTGGCGCCGAAGGTGAGCATCACCATCGAGTCTTGCGGCTCGAAGCCCAGGACGACGGGGACGAGCGCCAGGACGTCCTCGGGAGAGCGTGCGGTCAGGTGGAGCGAGTCAGCGGTCATGGACCCAAGGTGTCCGCCCGCGGAGCCGGGATCGAGCAGGATCCGGCGGCCTGTGCAGAAGGGTGCGGGACGGCGTACCTGTCGGTGGCGAGCGGGCCGGGGTTACCTTTCCCCAGGCAACGACCAGCAGGACGAGCCGGAGGTGGGAAGTGCGCACGGTGGCCTCGGTGCTCCACCTCGACCTGGACGCCTTCTTCGCCGCCGTCGAGCAGCGCGACAAGCCGTCGCTGCGCGGCAAGCCCGTCGTGGTCGGCGGTGTCGGTGGTCGCGGTGTGGTCGCGACCGCGTCCTACGAGGCCAGGAAGTACGGCGTCCGCTCGGCCATGTCGACCCGTGAGGCTCGCTCGCGGTGTCCTCACGCAGCCTTCCTCGGCGGCCGCTTCCACGCCTACCGGGCGGCCAGCGAGCAGGTGATGCGGCTGCTCCGGTCGGTCTCGCCCCTGGTCGAACCGCTCTCGCTCGACGAGGCGTTCGTCGACCTCGCGCGCGCCGACCTGACCGACCTGAGCGTGCCGGCGGTCACCGCGTACGCCGAGGAGCTACGCGGTCGGGTCACCGAGGTCACCGACGGGCTGACCGCGTCGGTCGGGGTCGGCACCTCGAAGTTCATCGCCAAGATCGCCAGCGACCTCGACAAGCCGGACGGTCTGGTCGTGGTGTCCCCGGGCACCGAGCAGGACCTGCTGCGCCCGATGCACGTGAGTGTGATCCCCGGCGTCGGGCCGGCAACGGCGGAGCGGCTCCGGCGCGTCGGCATCCACACCGTCGCCGAGCTGGAGACCGTCACCGAGGAGGAGCTGGTGCGGCTGCTCGGCAAGGCCAGCGGGCACTGGCTCTACCACCTGGCCCGCGCCGAGGACGACCGCCCCATCGTCTCCGAGCGGGAGACCAAGTCGGTGAGCGCCGAAGGCACCTACGACACCGACCTGACAGACCGCAAGCTCATGGAGGGCCTGCTCACCCGCCAGGCGAACGACGTCGCGGCCCGGTTGCGCAAGAGCGGACTGTCCGGCCGGACCATCACGATCAAGGTCCGGATGCACGACTTCACCACCCTCAGCCGCTCGTCGACCCTGTCCTCCCCCACCGACAGCCCGGGAGCGATCGCCCGGACCGCGCGCGGGCTGCTCACGGATCTCGACACGTCCGGCGGGGTCCGGCTGCTCGGCGTCGGGGTGTCCGGACTGGCCGACTGGATCCAGGAGGACCTCTTCGGCGAGACCGGCGCGGAGGACGACGCAATGCCCGAGGTGGTGGCGCCCGAGCTGGCGCGCCGGACGTGGAACCCCGGCATGGACGTCGAGCACACCGAGCTGGGTCGGGGCTGGGTGTGGGGCGCCGGTCGAGGCGTGGTGACGGTGCGCTTCGAGACGCGCGAGTCCCCCGAGGGACCGGTCCGCAGCTTCGCGCAGGACGATCCCGAGCTCACCGCGTGGCAGCCACCGGAACCGGACCCGGAAGCCGGCTGAACTCGACCCGCTCGCCCGGCCGCAGCTGCGCGCACTGCCACAGGTCGTCGGGGTGGACGACGCCGATCACCGGGTAGCCGCCGGTCGGCGGGTGGTCGGCCAGGAACACGACCGGCCGGCCGCTGGGTGGCACCTGCACGGCGCCCAGCACCATCCCCTCGCTGGCCAGCTCGCCGGAGCGGGCTCGCTGGACCTCGGGTCCGTCCAGGCGCAGCCCGATCCGGTTGGAGTCCGGCTCCACGACGTACGACGAGTCGCACAGCACTCCGATCGCGTCGTCGGTGAACCAGTCGGTGCGCGGACCCGGCACCAGGCGCAGCGGCCCTCGACGCGGAGGCCGTGGGGTGTCCAGGGGTCGGGGCTCGCCGGAGGGTCGCCCCACAGGAAGGGTGGTGGCGGCCTCGACCCGCGCCGGACCCACCCAGGCCAAGGTGTCGGTGGACCGCGACCCCAGGACCGGCTCGACCGCGATCCCCCCGGCCACCGCCAGGTAGGTGCGGACTCCGGCAAGCGGTCGGCCGAGCTTCAGCACCGCACCCGCCGACAGCCACTCCGCGCGGCTGTGCGCCCGCTGCCGGCCGTCGACGCTCACGCCGCAGGGCGCACCGGTGACCGCGACCCAGCAGCCGATGTCGGTCCGGACCTCCAGCCCGCCCATGAGCACCTCGAGCACGGCCCGGTCCGTGCCGTTGCCGACCAGCCTGTTGCCCAGAGCCGCCGCCGGCGGGTCGAGCGCGCCCGCACGAGGCACTCCGAGGTGGGCGAGTCCCACCCGGCCCAGGTCCTGGACGAGGGTCAGCGGCCCGGGCTCGACGACGTCCAGGCTCATCGGGCCACGAACCGCACCCGAGTGCCCGGCGCGAGCAGCGCCGGGTCCGGCCGGCCCTGGTCCCAGAGCACGGCACCAGTGCGGCCGAGCAGCTGCCAGCCTCCTGGGGACGCGGTCGGGTAGATGCCGCACCAGGCGCCGGCCAGGCCCACCGAGCCAGCGGGCACGCTCGGGCGCGGCGACTCGAGACGAGGTACGGCGAGCCGCTCCGGCAGCCCCGACAGGTAGGAGAAGCCAGGAGCGAAGCCGCAGAAGGCGGCGACGAACTCGATCCCGGTGTGCGTGGCGACGACACCGTCGACGTCGGTGTCCCACGCCCGGGCGACGAGGTCGAGGTCGGGGCCGTCGTAGGTCACTCGCACCTCGACGAGATCGCCGACGGTCGTCGACGCCGTGGGGATCCAGCCCACCAGCACGGCAGCGAGAGCAGCGAGGTCCGCCACCCCGTCGAAGAGCACCGACGACGCGGCCGGGACCACCTCCTCGGCGGCGACCGGCACGGCACGGGCCCACTGGGCAAGGGCGAGCGCCGTCGGCGCGTCCGCGACCTCGGCCAGGACCGCGTGGAGGCCCGCTGGACGCAGCTGCATGTCTCCAGTGTGGGGCAACGGGGTGCTCAGGCGAACGCGGCGACGACGAACCCGGCCGCCTCCAGCGCAGCCCGTACGGCGAGCGCGTGGCCGACTGCGCCGGGCGAGTCCCCGTGCAGGCAGACCGAGTCGACCTCCGGCGCCAGCCGGACCGCCTGCGCGACGATGTCGACCTCCTCCTCGAGCAGCGCCCCGGGCTCGGAGCGCGGCCGGAGCCGACCGTCCGGGGTGTAGCCGCGGTCGGGGAAGCCCTCGTGGAACACCGTTCGCCCGGACTCCTCGGCCTGGCGGAGGAACGTGCCCGGCATCCCGAGCACGGGCAGCGTGCCCGAGCCGGCCAGCACGGCGGCCGCCTGCTCCTCGTCGTCGAGCACCCGGTGGTAGAGCGCACCGTGCGGCTTCAGGTAGCGGACCGAGGTGCCGGCTGCGACAGCGATCTCGGAGAGAGCACCCACCTGGTCGGCGACCTGGTCACGGAGCACGCCGTACGCCACCTCCCGGGCGACCCTGCCGAAGCCCGGCCGGTCGTCGTAGGACACCTGCGCCCCCACGACCACCCCGCGCCGAGCGGCGTCGTCGCAGACCGCGCGCATGATCGCCGCGGAGCCTGCGTGGTAGCCGCACGCCACGTTGGCGCTGGTCACCACCGCCAGCAGGGCCGCGTCGTCGGTGATCTCCTCACCGAGGTCGGCGTTCAGGTCGATGGCCGGTCGTCCCACCCCTCGACGCTATCGTCACCGCATGCAGCGCTCCTCCGAACCACGCCTCCCCGAACCGCCGATCGCCGACCGGCGACCCACCAGCACCGAGCACCACGGCCGGACCCGCACCGACGACTACGAGTGGCTGCGTGCGAGGGAGTCCACCGACGTCACGGGCTACCTCGAGGCCGAGAACGCCTACACCCAGGAGCGCACCGCACACCTCGCCGACCTGCGGCAGACGATCTTCGACGAGATCAAGGCCCGCACCCGCGAGACCGACCTGTCGGTGCCGACCCGCAACCGGGGCTACTGGTACTACGGCAGGTCCTTCGCCGGCAAGGAGTACGGCGCCAGCTGTCGCGTACCGGTGACCGACCCGGACGACTGGAACCCGCCGAAGCCCGCCGAGGACACTGCACCCGACCAGCCGGCACTGCCCGGTGAGCAGGTGCTGCTCGACCTCGATGCGCTCGCCCGGGGCCACGAGTTCTTCTCGCTGGGCGGTTCCTCGATCAGCCCCGATGCCAACCTGCTCGCCTACTCCACCGACGTCGTCGGGGACGAGCGCTACACGATCCGGGTGCTCGACCTCTCCACCGGCGACCTGCTCACCGACGAGATCACCGGCGCTCTCGGCGGCGCCACCTGGGACCGGGCCGGGGAGAACTTCTACTACACGACCGTCGACGACGCCTGGCGCGCCGACAAGATCTGGCGACACCGGCTCGGGACCAGCCAGGCCGACGACGAACTGGTGCACCACGAGACCGACGGCCGGTTCTGGGTCGGTGTGGGCCGGACCCGCAGCGACCGGTTCCTGGTCATCGCAGCAGGCTCGAAGATCACCTCTGAGTATCGCTTCCTCGACGCCGACACCCCCGACGCCGGCTGGCAGGTCTTCGCGGCCCGCACCGAGGGTCTGGAGTACTCCCTGGACCACGCGGTGATCGCCGGCGCGGACACCTTCCTGGTGATGCACAACCACACCGGCGCCGACTTCGAGCTCGCGACGGCGCCGATCGCGCCGACGCCGGCGGAGCGGTGGCAACCGCTGATCGCGCACGACCCCGCCGTACGTCTCGAGGACGTGGACGCCTTCGCCGGCCACCTCGTCGTGCACCAGCGCAGCGAGGGGCTCACCCAGCTGCGGATCCTCGAGCTGGGCGACAGCGGGGTCGACGACGACTACCTCGTCGAGTTCGACCACGAGGTCTACACCGTCGGGTCCGGCGGCAACCCCGGCTTCCACCAGCCCGTGGTCCGCCTCGGCTACACCACGATGTCGGTGCCGTCGTCGGTCTACGACTACGACGTCCGCTCCCGCGAGCTGACCCTGCTCCGCCGTACCCCCGTCCTCGGCGGTTACGACCCGGCCGACTACGAGGAGCACCGGCTGTGGGCGACCGCGTCCGACGGCGAGCGGGTGCCGATCTCGATCGTGGCCAAGCGTGGTCGCACCGGCCCGGTGCCGGTGCTGCTCTACGGCTACGGCGCCTACGAGGCCTCGATGGACCCCTACTTCTCGGTCGCCCGGCTCTCGCTGCTCGACAGGGGCGCAGCCTTCGCGATCGCCCACGTGCGCGGCGGTGGCGAGATGGGACGACGCTGGTACGACGAGGGCAAGCTCTTCGCCAAGCAGAACACCTTCTCCGACTTCATCGCCTGCGCACACCACCTCGTCGACGAGGGCTGGACCACCCCGGAGGTGCTCGTCGCCGAGGGGGCCAGCGCCGGTGGGCTGCTGATGGGAGCGATCGCCAACCAGGCTCCCGAGCTGTTCGCGGGCGTGGTGGCCGGGGTGCCGTTCGTGGACGCGCTCACCTCGATGCTCGACTCCACGCTGCCCCTGACCATCGGGGAGTACGACGAGTGGGGCAACCCCGAGGGAGACCCGGAGGTCTACGACTACATGGCCGGCTACTCGCCGTACGACAACGTCGCGGCCGTCGACTACCCACCGATCCTGGCCGAGACGTCCTTCAACGACACCCGGGTGCTCTACGTCGAGCCCGCGAAGTGGATCGCCCGCCTGCGAGCCGACGCGGTGGGGCGTCGCGACTTCCTGCTGCGCACCGAGATGTCGGCCGGGCACGGCGGGGTCTCGGGGCGCTACAAGTCCTGGCACGACCGGGCCTTCGCCCTGGCCTGGATGCTCGACCGGATGGGCCTGGCCTGAGGGAGCCGGCCTGAGGGAGCCGGCCTGAGAACTCCCTGAGAGTTCGCGTCCCGTGCAACTCCCGGGAACCCCCGTGCGTCCTTGCCTGTGAAGGATCCACGTTTGACCGGGGAATCGGATGGTCACTGTGGATGTTGTGCAAGACGTGTGGGGGGCCGCAACGGCGCCGCACCGACCAGAGGAGGGCGTCTCATGGCAACACGTACCGCACCTGCCCGAACCCGCGAGATCGAGGGACGCGACAGCGTCGGTCTCTACCTCGACGAGATCGCCCGCAACCCCCTCCTCGACGCGGCCGCCGAGGTGGAGCTGTCCCAAGCCATCGAGGCCGGCCTGCTGGCCGAGCACCTCCTCGCCGAAGGACGGGTGGGCCGCAAGAAGGGCGGCGCCCCGATGTCGGCGACCCAGGAGGAGCTGGAGTGGCTGGCCGAGGAGGGTCAGAAGGCCGTCGACACGTTCATCACCGCCAACCTGCGGCTCGTCGTCTCGATCGCCCGCAAGTACGGCCGGGCCCAGATGCCGATGCTCGACCTGATCCAGGAGGGCAACACCGGCCTGATCCGGGCGGTCGAGAAGTTCGACTACACCAAGGGCTACAAGTTCTCGACGTACGCCACCTGGTGGGTGCGTCAGGCGATCACGCGTGGCATCGCGCAGCAGGCCCGCGTGGTCCGGCTGCCCGTGCACGTGGTCGAGGAGCTCAACCAGGTGGGCGGCGCCCGCCGTACCCTCGAGCGCCAGCTCGGCCGCGACCCCGACCCGCAGGAGATCGCGGTGGAGCTCGGGATGACCGTCGACCGGGTGCTCGACCTGATGGCCTGGGGTCGCGAGCACGTCAGCCTCGACTCGCCGGTCGACGAGGACGGCGACACCTCGCTGGGTGACCTGATGGCTCAGGAGACCTCGCCCGGTCCGGACCTGACCGTGCTCGACGTCGAGTCCCGCGAGCGCCTCAACTCGCTCGTCGGCCAGCTCGACGACCGGGCCGCCGACATCATCCGGTCGCGCTACGGCCTGGTCGACGGCCGGCAGCACAAGCTGGCCGACATCGGCACCAAGCACGGCATCTCCGCCGAGCGGGTCCGCCAGCTCGAGCGGGAGGCGCTGCAGAAGCTCCGCCGGCTCGGCGACCCGGACCTGGCCGCCTGACGGCTAACCGGCCCGCAGCTCCTGCGAAGACCTCCGTCACCTGCTGGCGGAGGTCTTCGAGCGTCCCGGTGTTGGTGACGACGTGCGTCGCGATCGCGAGCCGGTCCTCGCGGGTCGCCTGTGCCGCGATCCGGGACTCGGCGTCGGCCAGCGTCCAGCCCCGCTGCTCGAGCATCCGCTCGATCTGGAGCTGGCGCGGCGCGTCCACGACGACCACCGCGTCGAAGGTGTCCGCGCGGCCGGACTCGGCCAGCAGCGGGATGTCGTGGATCACCACACCTCCCTGCGGCGCGGAGGCCTCGAGCTCGGCGTACCTCTCGAAGACCAGGGGGTGCACGATCCCCTCGAGCTGCTTGCGGCTCGCCTCGTCGTTGAAGACGATCGCGCCCACCTTCGCGCGATCCATGTCTCCGTCGGCGGTCAGGATCCCGGACCCGAAGACCTCGACCACCTGCGCCAACCCGGGGGTGCCCTTCTCGACGACCTCGCGGGCGAGCTCGTCGGCATCGATGACCACGGCCCCCAGCTCGGCGAACAGCGCCGCCACGGTGCTCTTGCCCGACGCCACGCCGCCGGTGAGTCCTACTCGCATGGGGTCAGCGTAGGTGTCGGTGCGCGCATGCTGGTGAGCAACCGAACCGAACTGGAGAACCTCCAGGCCGTCAAGCTCGGCAAGGACGGCGGAAGCGAGGCGCCCGTGCGCGTCGGAGGGGAAGGTCGCGCCCCCTTGCCACCTCTTCCCATGGCTTGTATAATCGAACGTATGTTCGTATCTGCCGACGCAATCTCCGCCCCCGAGGTCCGGGCCATGGCGGAGCGGCTGCGCACCTCGGTGCGCGAACTGGATGATGCCGAACGGATCGACGTGATCCGGGCTCTGGAGGAGCTCGCCTGCACTGCTGGGGCGACCCAGGCCGTCGTGACCGCGGACTTCGACGCCTCGCAGCGGTCCGAGCAGGCTCGGCGCGGGGAGCCGGTTCGGCGTCGGGGTCGGGGCGTCGCCGCACAGGTGGCGCTCGCTCGTCGGGAGTCGCCGCACCGTGGCAGTCAGCACCTGGGACTGGCCCAGGTCCTGACCGCCGAGCTCCCCCACACGTTGGCGGCCTTCCGTGCCGGCCGGATCACCGAGTGGCGGGCCACCCTGATGGCCCGCGAGACGGCCTGCCTTGCTCTCGAGGACCGGCGCACCATCGATGCTGAGATCGCCGGCAACCCGGACCGGATCGAGGCGATGGGAGACGCCGAGCTGGTCGGTGAGGCGCGCAAGCGGGCCTACCAGCTCGATCCGCAGTCCTTCGTGGACCGACGCCGCAGGGCCGAGCGGGAGCGCCGGGTGACACTACGGCCGGCACCAGACGTGATGAGCCAGTTCTCCGCGCTGCTGCCGGTCAAGGACGGTGTGTCGGTCTATGCCGTGCTCACCCGCGAGGCCGACCGTCTCCGCGCCGCCGGCGACGAGCGCAGCCGAGGCCAGATCATGGCCGACACCCTCGTCAACCGGGTGACCGACCCAACTGCAGGGGCCGCTGCCCCGAAGGTGACGATCAACCTGGTCGTCAGCGACCAGGTCCTGCTCGGCGGTAGCGACGAAGCGGCCCACCTCGACGGCTACGGCGCCGTCCCGGCCGACCTCGCGCGCGAGCTGGCCAGCCAGGCAGGTGCCTGGCTGCGACGGCTCTACGCCCCTCCCGAGTCCGGTCGCCTGGTCGCCATGGACTCCACGGCTCGGTTGTTTCCACACCAGCTCGCTGAGCTGATCCGCCTGCGCGACCGCCGCTGCCGCACCCGGTGGTGCGACGCACCGGCCCGCGAGAGCGACCACGTCGCGTCGGTCGCCGAGGGCGGCGAGACCAGTGAGCTCAACGGTCAGGGCCTGTGCGTCGCCTGCAACCGGGCCAAGCAGGCACCGGGCTGGCAGGCGCGGTCGAGCATCGGCGTACGACATCAGGTCGAGACGACGACCCCGACCGGACACCGCTACCGATCCACCGCTCCCCCGGCGGCGACCCCGACCTGGGTCGAGAGGCAGCCAGGGGTCTGGACGATCGCCGCCTGAGTCGTTTGACAGGCTGGGAGCATGATCACGACTCCCATCACCACGGACCTCGTCCGGGGTGCGGCCGAGCTCGAGCTCACCGATGAGGGCCTGCAGCCGCACCGACTGCCTGCCCGGGCACGCGCCCAGCTGCCTGAGATCCAGATGGTGGAGTCCCAGCCGTCCGGCGTACGCCTCGTCCTCAGCACCCGCGCCACCGTCGTCGAGCTCGAGACCCTGCGCACCAAGATGGCGTACGCCGGCGCGCCGCCTCGCCCCGACGGCATCTACGACCTCGTCGTCGACGGCGAGCTGACCGCTCAGGCCAGCGTGACCGGCGGTCACGTCCTCACCGTGGACATGACGACCGGGTCGGTGGATCACCAGAGCGGGCCGCCCGGCACGGTGCGCTTCGACGGTCTGCCGGACCGGCCCAAGCGCATCGAGATCTGGCTCCCCCACAACGAGAACACCCTCCTCGTCGCGCTGCGCACCGATGCTCCCGTCGAGCCGACTCCCGACTCCGGGCGTCCGGTCTGGCTGCACCACGGCAGCTCGATCAGCCACGGCTCCGACGCCGCCAGCCCCACGACGACCTGGCCGGCGCTCGCCGCCCGCAGGGCTGGGGTCGAGCTGATCAACCTCGGCCTGGGTGGCAACGCCCAGCTCGACCCGTTCACCGCGCGCACCCTGCGGGACACGCCGGCCGACCTGATCAGCATCAAGATCGGCATCAACCTGGTCAACATCGACGCGATGCGGCTGCGGATCTTCACCCCGGCCGTGCACGGCTTCCTCGACACCATCCGCGAGGGCCACCCCACCACACCCCTGCTGGTGATCTCGGCGATCCTCTGCCCCATCCACGAGGACACCCCAGGGCCGAGCGCCCCGGACTTCGCGAACCTCGACGAGGGCAGGCTGCGCTTCCGGGCGGCAGGCGACCCCGCCGAGCGTGCCACCGGCAAGCTGACGCTCAACGTCATCCGCGACGAGCTGGCCAGGATCGTGGCGCAGCGAGCGGACGACGACCGGCACCTGACCTACCTCGACGGCCGTGAGCTGTACGGCGAGGCCGACTACACCGAGCTGCCGCTGCCGGACGAGCTGCACCCGGACGCCGCGTCGCACCGTCGCATCGGTGAGCGCTTCGCCGCGCTGGCTTTCGGCCCCGGCGGCTCGGCCTGGGCGGACCGCAGCGCCGTTCAGAGCGACGCGTAGAGCGCCTGCTCGAACTCGACGTAGGTCTGCCAGGCGTCGTCGAAGGTGATGAAGGGCAGCGAGTTGGTGTAGATCGACGCGCAGATGCCGGTGGTGCGGTCGATGAAGAAGTGGGTGTTGAACAGGCCCGCCCACGCACCGGTGCCGGCCCGCCGACCGCCCGGGACGTCGTCGGTGTTGAGCAGCAGGCCGTAGCCCCACTTCCAGCCAGGCCCGGCGTGCAGGGTGTCGGTGATGGGCGGGTCGGCGGTGGGGATCTCGGCCGGGAAGTCGAGGTCGCCGATCTGGTTGGTGAACGCCGCGTCGACGGTCTCCTCGCGCGAGGATCCGGACGCCGTCGAGCTCGCCACCGCGCAGCAGCGCCCGCTCGAAGCGGATGTAGTCGCGCGGGGTCGAGTAGAGGCCGTGCCCGCCGGCCCACCAGTCGGGCTCGCGGGTTGAGGATGCTCGCCGACCGAGCCCCACGCGCCGTCCTCGCCCTTGACGTGGACGGTGACGCGCGGGCCGTGCGGGCCTCGTCGAGCTCGAACGACGTGTCGCTCATGCCGAGCGGGCCGGTGATGCCGTCATGGATGACGGCGTCCAGCTTCTTGCCGGCCACCGCCTCGACGACCCGGCCGAGCCAGTCGGTGTTGATGCCGTAGACGAACTTCGTCCCTGGGTGCGCGGTCAGCGGCGCCTGGAACGCCGCCATCGACGCCGGGCACGACGTTGGGGATGCCGGTCGCGGCTTCGTACTTCACGAGGTCGTCGTTCCAGAACCAGTAGCCGAGGCCCGAGGTGTGGGTGACCAGCTGGTGCACGGTGACCTTGCTGGTCGGGTCGCACGCAGGACGGGGTCGTCGCCGTCGAAGCCCGTCGAGCACCTTGAGGTCGGCGAACTCCGGCAGGTAGTCCTCGACGGGGGCGTCGAAGTCGAGCTCGCCGCGCTCCTTCTGCTGCAGGGCGACGGTCGTGCAGACCATCTTGGTCATCGACATGATCCGGAACTGGGTGGAGGTGTCGACCGGGTCGTCGGACTCGCCGGCGATGCGCACTCCGGCGCCGCCCTCGTAGAAGACGCCGTCGGCGTCCGCCGCGATCGCGGCGACGTGAGGCACCGCCCCGTCGTCGACCGCCTCCTCCAGCACCTCGTCGATGCCGCTGCCGTCGATGCTCCTGGTCATCCCTGCCTCCTCGGCCATCGCGACGCCACTCGGTTGCGGCACCGCCCCTTGCATCGTGCCGCCTCTCCGACGCGAGCGGTACTGGCCCGGACAAGGTCACTGCGGAGCCTCTTTCAGGCCTGGTCCACCACCAGCCGCAGGATCCGGTCGAGCTCGGCCCGGTCGGCGTCGTCGAGCACCGCCAGCCGACGGACGGTCGCCTGCCGCCGGGCTTCCTCGAGCAGCCGGCGCAGCCGGACGCCGTCGGCGGTGGGCACCACGCAGGTGGCCCGCCGGTCGTCGGGGTCGGGCTCGCGCGCGACCAGGGAGCGGGCCTCGAGGGCGTCGACGACCTCGGTCGCCGAGCGCGGCGCGATCCTCAGGTGCTCGGCGAGCACCGAGAGCCGCACCGAGCCGAGCTCGACCACGATCCGCAGCGCACGGGACTGGCCCGGGGTGATGTCCCACTCAGCCATCGCCTCGCCGAACGCCCGCCGCATGGAGCGTGCGGCCATCATCAGCAGGTCGCTGGTCGACTCGTTGGTCAGGTCCGGGGACGAGGTCACGGGAACATCGTAGCAACTACGGTTGTTTCCTCATCATGAGGTAACCTCAGCATATGACGAACCCCCGACACCTGGAAGAGGTGAGCACATGGCAGAGCCCCCCACCGAACCCATGAGCCGCGGCCGCGGAGGCCGCTCCCCCGAGTCACGCAAGGCCGACAAGCGCCAGCTCGCCGATGCCCCGGTGTCGCTGCGCCGGATCGGCCGCCTGTTCGCGCCGTACCGCGCCCGCCTGGGCGTCGTCATGGTCCTGATCGTCGCCAGCTCCCTGATCGGGCTGGCCCAGCCGTTCCTCGTCCGGCACGTCATCGACGTGGCGATCCCCCAGCAGGACGTGCAGCTCCTGGTGCTCTGCGTCGCCGCCATGGTCGCCGTGGCTGCGGTCACCGCCGGGATCGGCGTGGTGCAGACCTGGCTCTCGACCAAGGTCGGCCAGCAGGTCATGCACCGGCTGCGCTCAGACCTCTTCAGCCACCTGCAGCGCCAATCGGTCGACTTCTTCACCCGCACCCGCGGCGGCGAGGTCCAGTCCCGCGTCGTCAACGACATCGGCAGCATGCAGTCCGTCGTCACCTCCACCGCGACCTCGATCGCGTCCAACGTGACCGTCGTGGCCGGTACGGCGCTGGCCATGGTGGTGCTCAGCTGGCAGCTCGCCCTCATCTCGCTCGTCGTGCTGCCGCCGGCGGTGCTGCTGACCCGTCAGGTGGCCCGGATGCGGCACGCCGTGACCGGTGCCCGCCAGCGCAAGCTCGCCGACCTGCACGTCCAGATCGAGGAGGGCCTCTCGATCAGTGGGGTCCAGCTCACCAAGACCTTGGGCGCGGCCGACACCCTGTCCGGGCGCTTCGAGGACACCTCGTCGGACCTGGTCGACCTCGAGATCCGTTCCCAGCTCGCCGGCCGCTGGCGGATGGCCACCATGAACGTCGTCTTCGCAGCCGTCCCCGCCGCCCTCTACCTCGCCGCCGGCCTCCCGGCCACGTCCGGCGGGATGACCATCGGCACCCTGGTCGCGTTCGTCGCCCTGCAGAGCGGCCTCTTCCGCCCGCTGATGGGCCTGCTCAACGTCGGGGTGGACGTCACCGCCTCACTCGCCCTCTTCAGCCGGATCTTCGAGTACCTCGACCTGCCCGTCGAGATCGACGACCCCGTCGCCCCGGTCCGCCTCGACGGCGTGCGCGGCGAGGTCCGCTTCGACCACGTCGACTTCGCGTACGGCGATGCGCCGGTGCTGCACGACGTCGACCTGGTCGTCCCGGCCGGCACCTCCCTCGCCCTCGTCGGCGAGACCGGCAGCGGCAAGACGACCCTCGCCTCGCTCGTCTCCCGCCTGCACGACCCGATCGGCGGGGCGGTGCGGCTCGACGGGACCGACGTACGCGACCTCACGCTGGCCGACCTGGCCGCGGCCGTCGGCGTGGTCACCCAGGAGACCTACCTGCTGCACGCGTCGGTGCGCGACAACCTGCTGCACGCCCGGCCGGACGCGACGGACGCCGAGATCGTGGCCGCCGCGACAGCCGCGCGGATCCACCACGTGATCGCCGCGCTGCCGGAGGGCTACGACACCATGGTCGGCTCCCGCGGCCACCGCTTCTCCGGTGGCGAGAAGCAGCGCCTCGCGATCGCCCGCACCCTGCTGCGCGACCCGAAGGTGCTGGTGCTCGACGAGGCCACCAGCGCCCTCGACAACGCCACCGAGCGCTCGGTCCAGGCCGCCCTCGACGACCTCGCGGTCGGTCGGACCACGATCACCATCGCGCACCGGCTCTCCACGGTGCGCAACGCCGACCAGATCGCCGTGCTCGACGCCGGCCGGGTGGTCGAGGTCGGCACCCACGAAGGACTGCTGCTCCGCGGCGGCCGCTACGCCGTGCTGGTGCGCGGCGGGCTGGAGACGTCCGCGGCCTGAGCCGCCGCCGTCGCCCGGCAGACCTCGCCCCAGGGCGTCGGCGCCAGCCCGAGCTCGCGCTCGATGGCGCTGGAGTCGAGCACGTAGGGGCGCTGGAACTGGTAGACGGTCTCGCGCATCTCCCGCAGCACCGGCACCAGCATCCCGCCGATCCCCAGCAGCGCCTTCGGCCACGCGCGCACCGCCACGGGATCGCGCCCGACGGAACGGCACACGTCCGCGACGGCCTGCCTCTGGGTCACCGCCGGGTTCGTCGGGGCGTGCCAGACCCGACCCCAGGCCTCGGGCGCCTGGGCGACGGCCGCCAGGGCTCGACCCATGTCGCGCACGTCGGTGAACGAGTGCAGGAGGTCCGGGCGCCCGAAGACCCGCACCGCCTTGCCGGAGAGGGCACGCGACGTCACCTGCGGGATGTGGGCACTGGAGACCCCCGGACCCATGTAGTCCGAGCCTCGAACCTCGACCGCCCGCACCCGTCCGGACTCGTGCGCGGCCAGCGCGTCGGCCCACATCTCGGCCCGGAGCCGGCCCTTGACGCCGGTCGCGAGATCGGGCATCCCCTCGACCATCGGCTCGTCGACCGGCCCGTAGCCGTAGAGGCAGGAGGCGGTGACCAGGACCGCGCCGCTGCGCTCGGCGGCCTCGAGGAAGGCGGTCGCCACCGGCGGCCAGTACGTCGACCAGACGTCGTACGACGGCGGGTTGATGCAGTTGTAGAGCGCGACACAGCCCGTGGACAGCTCGGCGAGCCGGTCCGCGTCGGCAGCGTCGGCCGCGGCCCGGCGTACTCCCTCGATGGCCGGACCGGCTCCGGAGCGGCTCACGAGCAGCACGTCGTGGCCCTCGGTGACGAGCTGAACAGCGGTGGCACGACCCACCGGGCCGGCACCGACGACGACATGGAGATCAGACATGGCTTCCTCCTCAGGAAGAACGAAAGTGAGAGCACTGCTCTCGTCATTCAGCGTGACACGACTTGCCTCTCAAATCAAGAGCACTGCTCTCATTTGTGTCAGGATGGGGTCATGCCATCCACCTCCCGTGCCGAGAACCGAGCCGAGCTGACCCGCGCCATCCTCGACAGCGCCGGCGCCCAGCTCGCCGAGGTCGGCCCGGCCGCGCTCTCGGTGCGCGCCGTGGCTCGCGACCTCGAGATGGCCAGCTCCGCGGTCTACCGCTACTTCCCGAGCCGCGACGCCCTGCTGACCGCCCTGATCATCGAGGGGTACGACGACCTGGCCGACGCGCTCGATGCGGCTGACGGGTCCGTGCGCCGGCGGTCGCGCCACGACCTGCGCTGGCGTGCCGCCTGCCACGCCGTACGTGACTGGGCGCGCGCCCAGCCGCACCGCTACGCGCTGCTCTACGGCAGCCCGGTGCCCGGCTACGCCGCGCCCGACGACACCGTCTCCCCAGCCGTCCGGATCTCGCTGACCCTGCTGCAGATCGTCAGCGACGCCCAGGCAGCAGGCGCCCGTCCGCTCGCGCCGGTGCCGGTGACCCGCGCCGAGCAGGCCGCCCTGGCGCCGGTGCGTGCGTTCACCGAACCGCCGCTCGACCTCGACGTCGCCGTCCGGGCGACGCTCGCCTGGGCGACGCTGTTCGGCACCATCTCACTGGAGCTGTTCGGCCACATGTATCGCGGCGTGCTCGACTACGACGCCCACTTCGCCCAGGTCGTCGACCAGCTGGCCGCCGATCTCGGGCTGCGGCCTGGCGATCGGTAGGGCTCAGCCGGCAAAACGTCGGCGGTACTGCTGCGGACTGATCCCGCGCACCCGACCGAAGTGGTGACGCAGGGTCGCGGCGTTGCCGAAGCCCACCTCGCCGGCGATCCAGTCGACCGGGTGGTCGGTGCGCTCGAGCAGCTCCTCGGCAGCCTGCACGCGCTGGCGGGTGACCCACGAGTGCGGGGTGGTGCCGGTCTCAGCGCGGAAGCGGCGGGCGAAGGTGCGGGCCGACATGTGGTTGCGCCGGGCCAACGTCTCGACGCTCAGGTCCTCGGCGAGGTGAGCCACGATCCACTCCAGCAGCGGTCCGAGCGTCTCGGCGTCGCAGTCGGGTACGGCGTGCGCGATGAACTGCGCCTGCCCGCCGTCGCGGTGCGGCGGCACCACCATCCGGCGGGCGGCCATCGTCGCCGTGCGCGAGCCGAACTGCTCGCGCATGAGGTGCAGGGAGGCGTCCAGACCGGCCGCCGACCCGGCGCCGGTGATCACCTGACCCTCGTGCACGTAGAGGACGTCCGGGTCCACCTTCGCCCGCGGGAAGCGCTCGGCCAGCTCCCCGACGTGGCGCCAGTGGGTCGTGCAGCGCCGGTCGTCGAGCAGTCCGGCCTCCCCGAGGACGAACGCGGCCGTGCAGTGGGCGAAGACCGTCGCTCCCCGGTCGTAGGCGGCGCGGACCGCCTCGACCACCGCAGGCGACGGCGACAGGAAGTCCCGCTTCGGGGACACACAGACCAGGTCGGCGTCGGCGGCGGCCTCGAGCCCGTGATCGACGTACAGGTCGAAGCCCGAGGAGCCCGACACCCGGCCGGGCTGCGGCGTCGCGACGACGAAGTCGAAGACCGGGTTGTCATCCTCGGGGTGGTAGGGCTCCGCCCACACCTCACACATCGAGCCGAGCCCGAACGGCTCGGCTCCGTCCTGGACCAGTACCGCCACCTTGTGCATCGTCCCAGCATGCGGCAGACATGGCAGCAAATCAACGTACTATGACTTTTCTGCCACTCGTGGCGGATTCACGATGAGCGCAGGATTACTGCCATGGCCTTCCTGACGATCCTCCTGGTCCTCGCTCTCGTGATGAGCGCGAAGACGCTGCACCGGATGCTCAACGACGGTCGCCCCGCGCGCCCGCCCCGCTCGCACTTCGACGACCCGGCGTTCCACAACCCCGGGTTCCGTGTGTGAGCCACTCCCCCCACCAAATGCCACCAGGGCCCGGTCACCGTCGA
Source organism: uncultured Actinomycetota bacterium (assembly GCA_963706475.1). Lineage (GTDB taxonomy): Bacteria > Actinomycetota > Actinomycetes > Propionibacteriales > Nocardioidaceae > Nocardioides. The sequence continues at coordinate 70,799 of CAVPLV010000002.1, forward strand.
AGGTGATCGGGCCCTGGTGTCGCTCAGGGGCTACCTGCGGATCAGTTGCTGCCGCCGGTGAGCTTCTCGCGCAGCGCCTGCAGCGCCTCGTCGGAGGCCAGCGAGCCGCCGGTCTCCGTCTCGCCGACCTCGACGTCGTCGCCACCGCTGGAGTAGGACGTCGCCTCTCCGGCCTCGGCCTCGGCAACCTTCGCCTCGGCCTGCTGCTTGACGTGGGCCTCCCAGCGGGCGTGCGCCTTGGCGTACTGGTCCTCCCAGACACCACGCTGGTCGTCGAAGCCCTCGAGCCACTCGCCGGTCTCGGGGTCGAAGCCCTCCGGGTAGACGTAGTTGCCCTGCTCGTCGTACGTCGCGGCCATGCCGTAGAGGGTGGGGTCGAAGTCCTCGACGTCACCCGCAGCGGCGGTCTCGTTGGCCTGCTTGAGCGACAGCGAGATCCGGCGACGCTCGAGGTCGATGTCGATGATCTTGACCATGACGTCGTCGTTGACCTGGACGACCTGCTCGGGGATCTCGACGTGACGCTCGGCGAGCTCGGAGATGTGCACCAGGCCCTCGATGCCCTCCTCGACGCGGACGAACGCACCGAACGGCACCAGCTTGGTGACCTTTCCGGGCACGATCTGGCCGATCTGGTGGGTGCGGGCGAAGTGCTGCCACGGGTCTTCCTGGGTGGCCTTGAGCGACAGGGAGACGCGCTCGCGCTCCATGTCCACGTCGAGGACCTCGACGGTGACCTCGTCGCCCACGGCGACGACCTCGGACGGGTGGTCGATGTGCTTCCACGACAGCTCGGAGACGTGGACGAGACCGTCGACGCCGCCGAGGTCGACGAACGCACCGAAGTTGACGATCGAGGAGACGACGCCCTTGCGGATCTGGCCCTTCTGGAGCTGGGTCAGGAAGCCGTGGCGGACCTCGGACTGGGTCTGCTCGAGCCAGGCACGACGCGACAGGACCACGTTGTTGCGGTTCTTGTCGAGCTCGATGATCTTGGCCTCGAGGACCTGGCCGACGTACGGCTGCAGGTCGCGGACGCGACGCATCTCCACCAGCGAGGCCGGCAGGAAGCCGCGCAGGCCGATGTCGATGATGAGGCCGCCCTTGACGACCTCGATGACGGTGCCCTCGACGACGCCGTCCTCTTCCTTGACCTGCTCGATGGTGCCCCAGGCGCGCTCGTACTGGGCGCGCTTCTTGGACAGGATCAGGCGACCTTCCTTGTCCTCCTTCTGGAGGACCAGGGCCTCGACCTTGTCGCCCACGGAAACGACCTCGGACGGGTCGACGTCGTGCTTGATCGAGAGCTCGCGCGAGGGGATGACACCCTCGGTCTTGTAGCCGATGTCGAGGAGGACCTCGTCGCGGTCGACCTTGACGATGGTGCCTTCGACGATGTCGCCGTCGTTGAAGTACTTGATGGTCGCGTCGATCGCGGCGAGGAAGTCTTCTTCAGAACCGATGTCGTTGATCGCGACCTGGGGCGCGTCGTAATCGGGAAGAATGGAGATGGTGCTCGTCATAGGGGAATGAATTCCTTGGGATGGATGGAGTCGTGCGGGCACGCCAGAAGGTCCGTTTCACCACCCGATGAGGGGTGGCGAGCGAGGGTCCGCTCCGTATGGGACCGCGGCAGACGTCAGGCGCACCTAGCAGAATACTCGCCGAGCGCGCTCCACGTCCAACCGGTGCCGCCGTCCGGCCACGATCCCAGACGGCTACGCTCCGAGCGTGGAGAACCATCCCCCCGTCCAGGTCGAGCGACGGCCCGTGACGGAGGCTGAGTCCCGACGGGCCAACGGCCCCGACTGGGACCGGTACGCCGACGAGTACCAGTCGACGCACGGCGAGTTCCTCGGCGACCTCGGCTTCGTGTGGGGGCCCGAGGGGCTCACCGAGGCCGAGGCAGGCGTCCTGGGTCAGGTCGCCGGGTGTGACGTGCTGGAGGTCGGCTCGGGTGCCGGCCAGTGCTCGCGGTGGGTCCGCACCCAGGGCGGCCGGTCCTACGGGCTGGACCTCTCCTTTCGCCAGCTCCAGCACTCGCGCCGCATCGACGCCGAGACCGGCGTCCACGTCCCCTCGGTGCTGGGGACCGCCACCGACCTGCCGTTCGCCGACGCGTCCTTCGACGTGGTCTTCTGCTCGTTCGGCGCCCTGCAGTTCGTCGCCGACATCGACGTCGCGATTGCCGAGACAGCACGGGTGCTACGACCGGGCGGGCGCTTCGCCTTCTCGATCACCCACCCGACCCGGTGGATGTTCCCCGACGATCCCGAGGAGCCCGGCCTGGTGGCCAGCCAGTCCTACTGGGACCGCACGCCCTACGTCGAGGTCGACGACGCGAGCGGCGTGGTGGCGTACGTCGAGCACCACCGGACCCTCGGGGACTGGGTGTCGCTGCTCGCCGGCCACTGCTTCGTGATCACCGACCTGCTCGAGCCGGAGTGGCCCGAGGGACACGACCGGGTCTGGGGCGGCTGGTCGGCCACCCGGGGCAGGTTCACCCCGGGGACCGCCATCTTCGGCGCCGACCTGCGCGACTAGGGGCCGCTCAGACCGAGACCTTCTCCTTGCGGGCTCCGCCGCGGGTGGGGGCGTCCTTCCTGCGGTTGGTCAGGACCAGAGCCACACCACCCAGGAGGCACAGCGCGCCACCGACGAACCCGATGATCGGCACCCAGTCCAGCAGGATGGTGAGCTGCCGGACATTGGCCTTGGTGTCCTCGGCGAAGGCGTTGATCTGCCCGTCGGTGAAGCCGACCTGGAGGTTGAGGACCTGGGTGCCGTCCTCGAGGTAGCGCTGCTGGTCCTGCGTCTGCTGCTGGATCGCGCCGGTCAGCGGCTCGACCCAGATCTCGACCTTCTGGTCGTAGGTGCCCATCGCGCCGTCGAGGATCTCGATGGGCTCGTCGGCGACCGTGATCGTGTAGACGTAGACGTCGATGCCCTTGATCGAGTCGGTGCGGTCGAAGACTGCGGGGACACCCTTCTCCAGGGTGCTCTCCCAGTAGACGTAGTCCTTCTTCTCGGAGTCGAAGGGCCACTTGTTGACCAGGCCCTCGTGGGGCACGGCGTCCGGCGGGAGGTTCTTGAAGTCCGGGACCGCCTCGGCGGTGACCCGGTCGGTCGCGAAGACGTCCTCGGTCGCGGAGACCAGGCGCGGGTCCTTGCCGTCGACACACTCGGGGGCGTTGCCGTCCTCGTTGACGACCACGCACGCGCCCGTGCGCCACAGCACGACGTCGTCGGTCGACTCGTCGGTGTCGGTCTGGCTGAGGCTGACGACGTTGATCGGTTTCGGCGCCGACAGGGCGTCACCTTCGAGCCGCTGGACCTCCCCGCTGAGGAGGGTCTTCTGGTTGACGTCGAGGGGCGTCTTCTTCACGGCACCTGGCAACCACGTGACGGCCAGCACGGCCACCACCAGCAGGAATGCACCCAGTCCGATCAAGATCGGCCCAATGATTTTGCGCAACTGGGTTACCTCCAAGTAGTGAACAGTCGCCGCACAGTAACGCATGTCACATCGTCTCCGTGGCAGGCTGGCGAAATTTTTCGGAGCACTTTCCCCGAAATGCCGGCCGGGGCCGGACATGCGATAGTCGCGCCATGGCCAGCAACCAGGCGCCGACGCTTCCGGCGCTTGACTCGATGCGGGCGATCGCCGCCATCGCCGTGCTCGCCACGCACGTGTCGTTCCGCAGCGGCGCCTACGGCTACGCCGGCTACGGCCCGGCGCTGGGACGTCTCGACATCGGTGTCGCCATCTTCTTCGTCCTCTCCGGCTTCCTGCTGTCGCGACCATGGCTGGCCCGTCGTTCCCGGCGCCTCCCCCGGCCGTCGACGGGCCGCTACCTGTGGAGGCGGCTGCTGCGGATCTTCCCCGTCTACGTGCTGACCGTGGTGGCTGCCCTGCTGCTTCTGCCCGGCAACGACGGCGCGTCACCGTCGCTGTGGGTGCGGACCCTGCTGCTGGGCAACATCTACGTCGACAACCGACTCCCCGAAGGTCTCACCCAGATGTGGAGCCTTGCGACCGAGGTGGCGTTCTACCTCGCGCTCCCGGCGATCATGTGGCTGGTGGTCTCCGGGCGGCGGCAGGACTCGTCCCCCCGGACCAGGCTCGGGGCGGTCCTCACCGGGCTCGTCGTCGTCAACGTGGTGTGGGTCCTCGTCCTCGCGACCCGCCTCGACACCAGCCACTCCATGGCGGGGCTGTGGCTCCCGTCGTTCCTCACCTGGTTCGGGGTGGGGATCCTGATCGCAGCCTGCTCCGTCGACACCCACCGGGACGCGTCCGACCAACCGGTCGGGTTCGAGCGGGTCGGCTTCGCCGTCCGGCAGCTGGGCCTGAGCCCCGGCATCTGCTGGACCGCCGCCCTCGCGCTCTTCGCGATCTCGGCCACTCCGCTGGCCGGCCCGATCTCGCTCACCGCTCCCACGCTCGGGGAGGCGATGACGAAGAACCTGCTGTACGCCGCCGCCGCCGGTCTGCTCGTCCTCCCCGGCGTGTTCGCCGAGCCCGGTGGGCTCTTCATCCGGGTGATGTCCTGGCCGGTGCTGCGCCACCTCGGACACCTCTCCTACGGCATCTTCTGCGTGCACCTGGTGATCCTGGAGCTGGTCGCGGACTGGTTCGACTTCGGCCTGTTCCAAGGTCGCGGACTCCAGCTGTTCGCGATCACCCTGGGCCTCACCCTGGCGGTGTCGGAGGTGCTCTACCGGGTGGTCGAACGACCGAGCATGCGCCTCAAGGACTTCCACGCCGGGCCACCGTCGAGGTCGACGGCCAGCAGCACCCCCAGCGACGCCGCCACCAGGAGCTGAGGCACGACGAGGGCACCCGCCCACCCGTCGGCAGAGCCCAACGGTCGCAGCCAGTAGAAGACCGCCGCGCCGGCGACCAGCACCCCAGCGGCCCAGGAGATCCAGTCCGGGTCCACCCGTCGGCGGACCGCGACGACCACCGCAAGGGCTGCGGCACCACTGGCGAGGGCCCACCAGCCGGCCATCAGCCCGAGGGCCACCAGCCCGGATCCGGCCACCAGCACCGGACTGACCCGGCGCGCACCCACGGCTGCCGGACCTGGCACCTGCCGACGTCGTACGACCGCAGCCACTGCCAGCAGGAGCAGCAGCAGCCCACCCACCGCCAGCGCGATGCGATAGAGGCGGTCCGGAGCGTAGGTGAGATCCATCTGCGCCACCGGGCCGTCCAGGTCCCACCCCTGCTGCCAGCCGTCGATGGTGACGGGACTCGCAGTGCCCTCCCCCGGCACCGTTGCCTCCCAGCCCGGGTTCGCGTTCTCCCGCACGTTGGCGACAGTGGCGTCCGAACCCGGGGGGACCTCGAGCGTCCGCGAGACCGGGGACTGCTCCTCCAGGTCGGCGGGCGTGACGACGGCCTCCGGAATCGGCCGGCTCACCATCTCCACGCGCACGCCCCGGAACGCCGGCGCGGGTGCGAGCACCACCCGGGTGGAGCCTGCCGGCACCTCGATGCGGGCCGGGCCGCAGACGGTCGCCGGGAGGAGGCCTCCGGCGAAGAGCTCGCTGGGCGAGGCGGTGACCGAGGTGGGATAGAGCGCCCCGCCGACCCGGAGCGTCGGGCCGAACTTGCAGCCGAGGTCGACGCGCTGTGTCGACAACGTGATCGGCAGCAGGCCCGTGCCGCCGAGGCGGAGCTCGCTGACGCCCGCGCCGAGTGGTTGGCGGGTCCCGTTCGGCAGGAGGTTGGAGGTCCGCTTCTCGGCGAGGAAGTGGACGACGACCCGGCTGGACCGGAACGGCTCGACCCGGGCGAAGCCGCGGGCGTCGAGCGTCACGGCCTGGCGGCCGCCGGGGTACTCCAGTGCGACCCGCGTGGGCTGGGCCCCGGCTGCCTGCCGGTCCAGCTCGACACCGATCGACCGGACGGTCCGGTCCGCCAGCCACGACACCGTCAGGGCAGGATCGTCGTCGTTCGGGTCGGACGTCCAGGTCGTCCCGGGGTCGCCGTCGATCGCCGCGACCGCCGACGCCCGTGGGTCGCGCACCGCTGATGACGAGGCCTCGATGTTGACCAGCTGGCCCTGCTGGATCAGACCCTGGAGCGGAGCACCGTCCACGGGTGTCGCGGTGGTCGTCACGGCGTACGCCGCACCGACTCCGATGCGGAGGGTGCGGTCGAGGGCTCCCGGCTCCTCGCCGAGCCGGGCCTTCTCTGCGCCGCATCGCACGTCGTCCTCGACGTTCACGCAGGCCTCACGCCAACCCTGGGTCGAGGAGAGCAGCACGGAGTCGGGCGCCCCCCAAGCTGCGGGGACCTCCGGCAGCACCAGGGTCCGGTCGACGTCGACGTCGGGGATGTAGACCTCGGCGATCGTGAACGGCTCCTCGGAGGCGCCGACCCGAGTGACCCGGAGCCCGGAGGTGGAGCCGGCCGGGAGCTCGATCGTGACCGGGTCGCCCGGCAGGGCCAGCTCGTCCTCGCTCGCACCGGCGTCGGTGACCACCTGGATCCGCTCGGCCTTGTCGTCGACCGTGTCCCCGGCGACGACGACGACCTTCGTGACCTCCATGGGAGCCGCGAACTCGATGCCGACCCATGGCCGGGCACCCGTGACCACCGCGCCGGAGTCCCAGGCGGTGCTGACGTACCCGTCGAACGCGGAGAAGGGCTGCGCCTCCGGGAGCACCGGTCCCGGGTTGTCGGCGAAGGCGCGCGAGGACGACGCCCCGACCGACCTCGCACCGAGGATCTCGGCCGTGGTCTCCCAACGACCGTCTCCCAGCGTGTAGTCGCGGGCAGGGGCACCGCGTCGGCCGTCGTCGTCAGCGTCCAGCGTCGCGGACCCGCTGTCGTGGATCCGCGAGAAGTTGGTCTCGCGGCGGCGCAGTCCGTCGGTGAGCACCAGGTTGTCCACACGAGTGCCGTCAGGGACGTCGACGGCGAGCACGGCGGGCTCGTCGCCGAGAAGTCCCACCTCGTTCAGCTCGAGCAGGTTCTCGGGTCCACCGACCACGTAGCGGCTGGCCGTGGACACGACGGCGTGCTCGGCCCCGCTGACCTCGTAGATCTCCACCGCGGGGTACTGGTTGGCCCAGCCGTCGTTCACGATCGTCGTACGGGTCTGTCGGCTGATCCGTGCGGGGCTGCCCACGTCCGGGCCGAAGTCCGCGACCCGGCGTACTCCCGGGGACCCGTCGAGGGCCTGGTGCACCAGCACCGGGGGAGGTTGGTCGACGTCGCGCAGGTCGTTGCGGACCACCAGGTGGCCGATGCCGGCCCGGCTGAGATAGTCGGCCAGGCCGGCCGACGGACGACCGGAGGCGAGCTGGCCCTCGATGGTGTCGAGCATCCGGATGTTGCCGGGTGGAGCCAGGGGCACCGCGTTGCGCACCGCCCACCGCGAGGAGAGCAGCGGTTGCAGGGGCTCGTCGTCGGGATCGCCCCAGATGTAGAAACCGAAGCTCGAACCGGGGACCAGCAAGGCCGTGGTGTCATCGGAGTTCGCGTCCAGCCAGGTCGCGGTCTGCTGCCAGTAGTCCGGGATGGTCTCGAAGTCGTTGGCGGCGCCGAGCCGCGCGCTGAGCGCCGGGCCGGCGGCGCCCAGGACCGAGACGATGCACAGCAGCAGCACCCCGACCGTCGACAGCCGGTCACCGAGCCGTCCGCCCGACCGGGCGTGGTCCGCGGACCTGGCGCCCGGCCGTTCCCCGACCACCCCGATCAGGTGGGCGAGCCCGAGGACCAGCGGAAGTCTGATGATCGGGTCGAACTTGTGGACGTTGCGCAGCGGCGCGAGCGCGTGGTCGAGCGCGTCACGCTCCGGGCCGGCGAACCAGCCCTCGATGGGACCGGTGTGGCCCGCGGTCACCATCAGCAGCCCGACGAGCAACGAGATCAGCAGCCACTGGCGGTGCGGGTTGCGGCGCAGCGTCAGGCCCGCCACCCCGAACAGCAGCAGCACGCCGCTGTTCAGGACGATGTAGCCGGTGGAGAGCAGGTCGTTGCCGGCCTGCCACGTCGGCTCGACGAAGGGCACCCAGTGCGACGTTCCACGCAGCGAGTCGAAGAGGGTGGTCGGGACGGTGGTCACCGCCGCGGTCTCGATGTAGTCCAGGAACGGCGGGCTGTACCGGCCCAGCAGCAGGAGCGGTACCAGCCACCACGCCGTGGCCAGCACCACGAACGTCGGCCACCAGATCATCAGCGAGCGCCGCCGCGGGCCGGGCTCGCGGGTGAGCAGCCAGATGACACCCAACGGGAGCACGGCGAAGGTCGCAGCGGCGTTGACACCACCGACCGCCGCCACGGCCAGGGCCGACAGCAGCGCCGCGCGGCGCGGCGAGCCCGATCGCGCGCCGAGCACCAGCGGCACCAGCACCCACGGCGCGAGCGCACTCGGCCAGGCCTCGATCGAGATGGGACCGATCACGGTGAGGATCCGCGGCGACAGGGCGAATGCGAAGGCCGCGACGATGCGCCCGGTCGGCGACCCGAGCCCGAGTGCGCTGCAGAGCTTGACCACACCGAGGAACGCGACGACGAGGATCAGCGACCACCACAGTCGCTGCACCACCCAGCCCGGTGCCGACAGCAGGTCACCGAACCAGAAGAACGGACCCATCGGGAACAGGTAGCCGTATGCCTGGTTCTGGACCTGTCCGAAGCCTCCGTGCGGGTCCCACAGGTGCAGCGCCCGGACCAGCATCCCACCCGGGTCGACCACCAGGTCGAGCTTGGTGTCCCCCACCAGCTGACCGGGGCGCTGGGAGAACGCCACCGCGACCAGCACCAGGCAGCACGCCCCGAGTCTGAAGCGCCAGGTGAGGCGGTCTGCCGCAGCCGCCGCGTCCATCATCGCCTCTGGAGCACGATCACCAAGTTCCACGTGACCAGCTCCCGGACGACCGGGATGCGGGTCAGCCAGTGCGCGAACCGAGGGTTGTAGCGCGGGACCACGTCGAGGACCTCGGCGCCGGACTGGCGTGCCGCCCAGTCCAGGCCGGCCTTGACGGTCACCGGGAACAGCGACTCCCCGAACTTGTTCTTGGGCTCGTGGCCGTGCCGTCGGCGATAGCGTTCCCGGGCCCGCTTCCCGCCCAGGAAGTGCCACGGCGCCGTCTCGTGCCCACCCCACGGGCCGTACCAGACGGTGTAGGAGATGAAGACGATGCCGCCCGGCTTCGTCACCCGGACCATCTCCTCGGCCATCTGCCAGGGGTCCGGGACGTGCTCGAGGACGTTGGAGGAGTAGCAGACGTCGACGGAGCCGTCTGCGAACGGCAGCTGCATGCCGCTGCCGATCACGGTGCCCGACGCGATCTCCCCCAACCCCGAGAGCTCACCGACGTCGGCATCCAGGGCGAAGTAGGTGCTTCCGCGTGCCTGGAAGGCATTGCGGAAGTAGCCCGGCCCGCCACCGACGTCGAGCATGGTCACACCGGCCAGATCCACGTAGTGCTCGAGCTGGGCCGCCGAGTCCGCGGCCAGTGCCTCGTAGAAGACGGCCGGCTCGGTCTGCTCCTTGCGGAAGGCCCGGAACAACGTCACCGAACGGCCCAGGGTGGCGGCCCAGGACGTCCTGCCGGCGGAGAGGTCATGGGCCACCGGACGACCTTATAGTGTGCCCATGTCCGCCAGCAGCGCCGCGACGATGGACGACACGTCCCGCCACGTCGATCCGGTCACCCGGCAGGCCCAGGTCGCCGCGCTGACGGGTCTGCGCGGGTTCGCGGCGCTGATGGTCGTCCTCGTGCACGTCTCGGTGCGCACCGACTACCTCTGGCTGGGGATCAACTCCTACGGACCGATCAGCCTCTTCGTGCTGTCCGGCTACCTGCTCTACCGCCCCTGGGCCAAGTGGGGCATGCAGGTCGCGGACAGCCCGTCGATCCCGAAGTTCACCCGCCGTCGCCTGGCGCGCATCTTCCCGGCGTACCTGGTCGTGTTCCTCGTCGTGGTCGTCGTCGACCCGGCCTCACGCCCGGAGGGTGCTGGAGGCTGGTTCTACGCCACCACGCTCACCTGGATCTACGCACCCGGTCAGTTCCCCATCGCGCTGGCCCAGACGTGGAGCCTCGCGACGGAGCTCTCCTGGTACGTCGCGCTGCCGGTGATGGGCGGGATCACGGCACTCATCGCCCGCCGGTTGACCCCGCACCGCGGGTTCTGGCTGACCGTGGCGATGATCCTCACGTCCATCCCCATCACGGCCGCCTGGCGCTGGTGGGTCGCCGACAGCGACCTCGACATCCACTTCACCTACACGTTCTGGCTGCCGGGCTACCTCGTCTGCTTCGCGGGAGGAGCCCTCGTCGCGCTCTTCGTCGAGGGCGACCGGGCCGGACTGGTGTCCCTGCGTCGAGCACGCGCCCTGGCCGCCGACCCGTGGGCGCTGCTCGTGTTCGCGTTGGCGATGGCGCTGCTGGGGACCTCCAGCGTGGCCGGTCCCGACGGCTACGTGCCGAGGTCCTTCGCCGAGGAGGAGGTGCGGTTCACCACCGTCACCCTGCTCGCACTGACCCTCCTGGTCGTCGTGGTGCTGGGTCGGCTGGACTCCCCGTTCAACAGGTTGCTCAGCACTCGGTGGTTCGTCGCCACGGGCCGGTGGTCCTACGGCATCTACCTCTGGCACCTTCCCCTGATCGTCATCACGGAGAAGAGATTCGGGTTCCCCGATGGCGTCGGAGGCCTGGTCCTGCAGCTGGGCTGGGTCCTGGCCCTGTCGATCTCACTGGCTGCCGCGACCTATGCCTGGGTCGAGCGGCCGGCCATCGCGTGGTCTCACGGCTCGCGTACTCGCCTCGCCCCAGCCGCCGCCAGCAGCACCACGAGCAGCCAGCCCACAGCCGCCCCAGCCACCACCGCACCGAGGCTTCCCCCCGGCGAGTAGCGGAGCTCGACGGCCTCGACACCCGACGGCACCACCCAGCCCTGGAGCCAGCCGTCCACGGTCACCGGTGTCAGCGGCCCGTCAGCACTGCGTGCCTCCCACCCGGTCCCGGCCGGCACTGCGAGCGTGGTCGTCCGGTCCGTGGTCACACCGCCCAGCTCCACCGAGACCGGGTGCTGCGGGTCGGGCCGGTCGAGCACGGAGGTCGAGACCGGGGCGGGACCATCGGGGAGCGCCCCGAGGTCCGGCTGACCCACCTGTCCCAGCGGGCCCTCCGCAGGTGCGAGCAGGAGCCCGAGGGGCTGCCACGAGAACGACGCCGCGACGGTGACCTCGGACTCACCGGACCGCAGGGTCACCCCGCTGCACAGCGGCGCGCGGACCACGGAAGCGTCGACGACCTGGTCCGCCGAGAGGGTGAGCTCGGTCTGGATCTCCTTGCCGGCGACCGAGACCACCGGACCTGATCCGCAGGAGAGCCGCCTCATCCCGGAACCGTCGTACGTCACGGCCGGCCCACCGACGAGGCTCACCTCGGCCACCGCGATCGGGACCGGCCGGAGCCCTCCGGTGAACGAGTCGACGGACACCACGTTGCTGTCCGCCAGCACGGTGACGGTCAGCCTGCGGGTGCGCACGTCGGGGATGGTGATCGAACCGTCGGCAGCCACGTCGGCGTCGGTGGTGACCGTCCTGGCCGGTGTGCCGCGTCGGCCGGCCACCTCGGCCCCCACCCGGACCTGCGTCGGGACCGAGCCGAGGTCGTCCGCGGGGGGCAGCAGCCTCAGGCCGGAGATGTCGGCGGCTGACTGCCACGACAGCGTGAGGACCGGGTAGGGGTCCTCCGGTGCCGGTCGCCAGGCGGTCGTGAGATCCGCGTCGGCGGCTGCCTGGGGCCGGGTGATGAGGTCACGGGCGGCGACGCTCGAGCCGGTCGCGACCACGCTCGGCTGCGCCAGCCGATCGGCCAGCCTGGCGGACTCCGCCGTCGCCGCGGCTGCCACCCACGCGCGGCCGGTGACGCTGGTCGACTTCTCGACGTCGAGCACTCGTGCGAGCGTCCCGGTGTCCGGTCCCGCGACGAGAAGTCCGTCGTTGCAGACCGTGGGCGCCACGCCCCCGTCCGGTTGCTGCGCCGAGGGGACCGCCGGGACGCAGTGGGTGCGGCTGTCGGTCCGCGCCGCCAGCAGCCAGGACCTGGTGGCTCCCCCAGCGACGACCAGCTCCTCACGGACGGTGACGTCAGGGATGGTGACGTCGACGATGCCGACGCTGTCGTTCGGACCGTTGGTCCCGTCGGTCCCGGTCACCGTGATCCGCAGCGTCCGTGACTGGCCCAGCTGGTCGAGGACCAGTGGTCCGTCCGTCGGGACGTCGTGGTCGGAGGAGCCGTCGTCGGTCGTGACTCGAACCGTCGTCACGGCGTGTCCCGTGAAGGGGTTCTGCATCATCTGGACCGAGGTGCCGCCGAGCTCGACGGGATCGTCGAACTCGACCTGCCACCACTGGCCCTGGCCCGTGCCACGCCGCGACTGCCAGGCGGTGAAGACGTTGCCGTCGATCGCGGCCATCGCGTCGGCCCCGGCGTTGCGAGGGTCACCCAGGAGGTCTGCTGCGGAGGTCGAGACCGAGACCGCACGAGCCCCGTCGACCCGACCGGTGGTCGTGGTCACCGGAGCGGCGTCTGCCGGGAGCACCGACCGGGGTGCCTGGCCGTCGAGGAGCGGTCCGTAGGGGTCGACGGGGACCCGCTGGTCGATGTCGCGACGTCGCGGGCTGTCCGACAGGACCACCGACTCACCGGCAGCAGGAGCGCTGAGCCGGATCGCACTCGACCCGAGCACGCCCGCGTCGGCCAGGTCGCTGACACTCCCGGCATCACCCACCACGTCGATGGGTTGACCCTGGTAGACCCAGCCGTCCGCAGGATCGGGCAGCGCCCAGATCTCGACCTGGTCGGTGATGCTGCGGACACCGAAGTCCAGGAGCGGTTCCGGCGCGGCCCCCGGCGCGGGCCGATCGCTGCCGCGGAGGACGGCGGTCCGTTCCGCACCCTGCTCGGTCAGGGCCGCCCGGACGAGTGCCGTGGGGTTCGCCCGATCCTCGGGCACCGGCTCGCCCAGCTCGACGAGCACGTAGGTCACACCGAGTCGGCGAAGGGCGCTGAGGGTCCCTGGAGCGCCGTCGCCCCGGCCCAGTCTCGTCAGCGCATCGTCGATGGCGATGGTCGCGGCCGCACCCGAGGTGGGCAGCGAGTCGCGTCCCACCCATGGTCGCCGACCCAGTGCGGTGCCGAGTGCGACGGAGTCGGACCCGCCAGCAGGCAGCACCAGCACCCGCCCGGCGGGCGCCTCACGCGACCACTGCTCGACCTCGTCCCGCAGCCGCGACAGGGAGTCCGTGGTGGCCGGCGGTTCCGCGGCCGTCGCTGCGACTCCGGCCACCGCGGTCAGCGCGACCACGACCGAGACCAGCACCAGGGCGAGGGGGCCGGTCAGGTCGCGTCCGGCCGACGGGAGCGCCTTCACGTCGAGCGCCCGGAGCCGTGCGGCCAGGTGCCGGACGAGCGGGCTCCATCCGACCAGGCCGCAGAGACTGAACCAACCGAAGACAGGACCGACGATGCCGGCGACCGGGTCCCCGGCCGCGGGCGCGACTACCGGCGGGACCCAGCCGCCGAGCCACACGACGGCGAGCGCCAGGACCCCGGCGGCCAGGAGCCCGCCGACGAACACCGGATCGACTCCGGCCAGCCTCAGCGCGAGGGCGCTCACGGCGACGACGAACGGCCCGAGCGCCGCCCCGATCAGGAGCACGAGCGGGAGGTCGGGGCGACCCACCGCCTCGGTCATCGTCTCGCGCAGGGTCGTCTCGCCGATCAACCCCGACACGTCCGGCGCATGCCGGGTCTCCCAGATCAAGGCTGCGATCCACCACGAGCACGACACCGCCGCCAGCATCAGCCAGACCAGCGCCGGAACCACCTCACGCCGCGACCGCGGTGCGGCCGCAGCGATGCCGGCACCGAGGGCAGCCAGAGCCCAGTACGGGCTGCCCACCCCGGCGAGACCCAGCCACGCTGCGGACGCCGCCGCCGGACCCCAGCCTGGCGCCCGGGTCAGGAGCGGGGTGACGATCCATGGCAGCGTCGCCGCCGCCAGACCGTCCAGCGGCGATGTCACCAGGGCAGAGACCAGCACCAGCCCTGCGCTGAACAACAGGGCGGCCACCCAGGGCGACCACGGCTCGCGCTCCGACTGCTCGGGTGCCGGGAGCAGTCTGCGGGCAAGCCTGACCGCGCCCGTCACCGCCAGCAGCAGCACCAGGATCCGCCACCCCGTCTGCACGGAGGAGGGCGACAGCCCGATCGCGTCCCCGAGCCAGGAGAAGAGCGCGAGCGGCAGCTCCCGGATGCCCTGCGCGGACGCCGCTCCGAGCGTTCCGGCAACGGTCCACCCGTCGGTGGCGCTGCGGATCGCGGCACCGGGATCCTGTGCGATCCGCAGTGCCGGACCGGAGAGCGGCTGGGACGCCGAGAAGCGCAGACCGACGACCGCGACGAGCAGTGCCACGACCACGGTTCGAGCTCTGGCGATCATGGACCCCCTCCTTCGAGCTGGTCGCGCTCCGCCCACACTCGCCCGGCCACGCCCCCGACCACGAACGCGACCAGGACGTCGGAGATGGCAGGGGGTATCACCACGCTGCCCGGGTCGGCGATGGCAGCCAGCGCCGCGACCAGCAGCAGCGCGACCCCAGCCGCGCTGAGCACCGCGAAGGTGGCTCTCCGGGTCGCCAGGCCGACCGCCGCACCCAGGCACAGCGGCACCGACACGAACGTGAGGACGACGGCGCCCGCAGCGAGTCCCAGCCACCGGGGTCGCCAGCCGGACCCGATCGTCCCCGAGCCTGGCAGGAGCATGGTCGCGTCGTCGGTCGACCTGCTCCCGCGGAGTCGGAGGCGATGACGGACGAAGGTCGCGACGGCCAGGACGTTGAGCAGCAGGGCCAGGAGCAGACCCACGATCACCCCGGCGACGAAGGTCCCCTGAGGAGTGAACTCCATGGTCACGTCGCCGTGGGACCCGGCGGGCAGCCGCCATCCCTGCTTCCAGCCGTCGAGCACCACCGGATCGAGTCGCGCTCCGTCGAGTCGGGCCTCCCAGCCCCGGTTGTCACTCTGGGCGAGGGCGAGCACAGCAGGCGCGTCGGTCCGGACCGCGACCTTCCGCTCGGTCGGCGACCACGACGTGACCTCTGCCTCGGGGCCCGTCACGGCCGGCGGGTCCAGCGGGTCCGCCGGCTCGAGCCAGAGCCGGGACACCGCGAACCCCGCGGGGCTGGTCACCGAGATCAGCTGCGCTCCCGCGCCGATCCGGACGGTGCCGGTGTTGCAGGGTCGGACCTCCAGCTCGGCCCCGGAGACGACGTCGCCGAGCGTTCCGGTGATCCGGGTCTGGATCGTGCGTCCGTCGACCTCGACAGTGGGTCCGAACCCGCACCCGACGCCGGTCGACGCCCGCGGGTCCGACACGTGCTGCAGCCCCTGGAGACCCTTGATCCGCAGCTCTGCGATGCCGACTCCGTCGCGGCGGCTGTAGTCGGCGAACGCCGTCACCCGGAGCCGGTTGGTCCTGACCGGTGTCATGACTCCGGCGCGATCACCGGAGGTGGCCACCAGCTGGGGCTCACTGCCCTTGGTCAGCGGGTCGACGACGAGCACCTCCGGGAGGTCGCCGGGTTGATCCTGGCCCAGGACGGCGGTGACCGAGCGGATCGTCCGCGCCTTCCTCCACGACAGCTGAACCCCTGCAGCAGGGTCGAGGGGCGAGGCATACCAGCTCGTGTCCGTGCGAGCGTCGAACACGTTGGCTGCCACCACGGCCGGGTCGCCGGCGAAGGTCGAGGTCGCCGTGACCTTCACCTCGTCGCCGGAGACCGGCGCGAAGAGCTGTGCGGTCGCCTGGCCGTTCGTCGCGACCGCCCGGCCGGTGATGCGCCAGGCGCCCGCCTCGGCGACCGAGATGGTCCTGTCGAACCCGGCACCTTCAGGGCTCTCGCGCTGCCAGTCGCTGTTGCACGCGACGCCCGACCCGGTGCTCACGCAGGCCCGGCGCGTCGGTTCGCTGGTCAGGTGGACGGTGGTGCCGGCCCGGACCGCACCCGGCACGAGCAGGCTGCGCGTGATCCGGTGATCCTCGATGGCGAAGTTCGTCAGGCGCACCTGGCTGATCCCGGCCCGGGTCTTGACCACCGTCAACCGGATCCTCGAGGTGCTGGTGCCAGGCAGGTCGATGTCGTCGGCCGTGCCGTCCGCGGCGACCTGCACGATCTCGGAACCGGCGTCTGTGGTCAGCCGGACCTCGCTGACGTCGGCGCCGCTGACCTTGTCGAAGGCCAGGTCGACCGGACCGGGGTCGATGGTGCCGTCGAGCTGGACCTCGATCCACTGCCCTTCGGGATCGGTGAACGGCGCCGTACCCCAGGCCGTGAAGCCGGACGAGTCGAACGCGGCGTACGGGTGCTCCTCGGGGAGGACCGGACCCAGGATGTCGGCGTAGCCCCGCGAGCTCGACGCGGTGATCAGCTTGGCGCCGGCGTACTGCGCAACCGTGAGGTCTGTCGGGATGCTGTCGCCGGTGTAGTCGTGCACCGGCCGGCGCAACCGGAAGGCCTCGTCGGACGTCATCACGCCAGAGACCGCGGACTGGACCCGGCCGAAGGAACGCTCCACGCGCTGGTTGCTGTCGGTGACCACGTCGAGCGCCTCGTCCGGGTCGCCGCTTGCCAATGTCAAGGGCTGCCCGGTGGTGACCTGGCCGGTCTCGGCGAGACTGGTGACTGCCTCCGGCCCGCCCTGGACGACGTGGCCGTCCGCGGCGTCCAGGATGCTGATCCGCGGGTCGTCCCCGGTGCCGTCGACCGCGAAGACCTCCACGGCCGGTCGGCCCCCGGGCGCACGTCCGAAGGCGGCGACCGCATCAAGTCCGGTGGAGCCCGCGATCGCCGCATTCACCAGCTCGGGAGGTGCGGCGCTGGTCCGTGCCGGATCGAGGTCGTTGCGGACGACCACGTGGGTGATGCCCATCCGGCTCAGCGCGTCGGAGAACCCGGTGAGCGGCCGGCCCTCGGCGAGCTGGTCCTCGATCGAGTCCAACAGTCTCAGCGTGCCCGCCGGCGCGACCGATCCTTGCGATCGCGACGTCCACGGCGGGCCGCCGAGGACCTGGATCGGCTCGTCGACCGTGCGGCCCCAGGTCTGCACGGCGAAGCCGGAACCGGGCAGGACCAGGACGCTGACCGGGCCGCTCCGAGCACCCAGGTAGTCCGCTGCGTCCCGCCAGGGGGTCGAGATGTCTGACATGCCTCCCTCGGCGCGCAGGTTCCCGGACGCGGCCGGCTGGGCGGCGGCACCGACCAGCAGCGCTAGCACCCCGGTCAGGGCCAGGAGCACGTGCGGCATCCGGGCCGACGGGACCTGCCGCCTGCGTTCCACCAGCTCGGGAAGGCCAGCAGTGACGAAGGCGCCGAGGCCGAGGCTGAGCGGCAGCCGGACCAGCGGGTCGAACTTGTGCACGTTGCGGAGGGGCGCCAACCAGGTGTCCAGGGAGTTCAACCAGGGGTCCGCGAGCACCGAGCCTGCCCAGCCGCCACTGCCCAGCGTCAGCACCGCGAGCCCCACGAGGACACTGACCATCAGGACCCGTCGCTGCCACAGGCCGGAGTGGGCCAGCCCGAGCAGACCGGCACCGGCCACCAGCAACGTCGTGACCAGGAGGATGCTCGACGAGGCGAGCTCGTAGCCACCCACCCAGCCGGCGCTGCCACCATCGGGGAAGAACGCCACCCAGTGGCTGGTGCCGCGCACCGACGACAGCCAGCTGGTGTCGCTGGCGGTGTTGTAGGAGGACTCGATGAAGTCGAGGAACGGCGGCGCGTAGCCGCCCATCAGCAGCAGCGGGACCAGCCACCACAAGCAGGCCACCACGACCAGGGAGCCCCACCCGAGCGAGTCGAGGAGGCGCCGTCGCCAGGTGCGGCCCTCGGCGAGAAGGACGAGCAGCCCCGGTAGCACCAGGCAGGCCACGACCAGCGTCGCGTTCTGGCCGCCCATCCACGCGATCGTGGCCGCCGACCACACGAACGCGAGACGCGCCGACAACTTGCCGCGCAGGTAGAGGACCAGTGGCAGCACGGTCCACGGCAGGATCGCGGCCGGCAGAGTCTCGCCGCTCAGACCTCCGACGGTGGTGAGGACGCGAGGCGCCAGCATGTAGGTCAGGCCGGCGAGCACGGCGCCTCGCCGCCCGATGCCCGGCCACTGGGCAGCCAGCCGTCGGACTCCGGCGTACGCCAGGAGCATGATCGCGGCCGACCAGAGCCGCTCCCACACCCACATCGGGATGTCGAGGGCGTCACCGAGCCAGAAGGCCGGCCCCATCGGGAAGAGGTAGCCGGAGGCCTGGTTCTGCAGGCCGCCGACCGCGGAGTCGCCGTTCCACAGGCTCAGGCTCCGAACCAGGAAGTCGCCTACGTTGAACTGGAGGTCGAGCTTGGTGTCGAAAGTGATCCGGCCGGGTTGCTGAAACAGGTTCAGCGCGAGGGTCGCGGCGACGATGACCAGCGTGACCAGCCGAGGGCGCCACGGTCGGCGCGTACCTACGGACTGGCCGTAGGCTGAGGCGCTGTCGGACAATGCGCCTCCCTTTCGTCCCGTTGTGCGGGCCGCAGTCTATAGGGTGCTCGACACGTGTTCCGGCCAGTCCCCCAGAGTCGAGGAAAGCCCAGATGTCTGACCAGATGAGCCCCCAGTTCTCGCGTGCGTGGGAGTTAGCCTCGGGCGTCTCGGGTTGGCTGACCGAGGCTCAGGCCCAGCTGTTGTGGGACACCACCGCACCGCTCCCCCCCGCACCGGTGGTCGTCGAGATCGGCAGCCACCAGGGTCGCTCGACCACGGTGCTCGCCGCCGCCGTCCAGGCCAAGGCCGGGCGCGTGATCGCCATCGACCCCTTCGTGGACGGACGACTCTTCGGTGGCTCGAAGACCCGCGAGAAGTTCGAGGAGAACATCGCGGCGGCCGAGCTGACCGACGCCGTCGACCTGCTGCCCGAGTACAGCACCGTCGCCCGGCAGACCTGGTCGCAGCCGTTCGACTACCTCTACATCGACGGCAAGCACGACTACTGGACGCTCTCCGACGACCTCAAGTGGTCCGAGCACCTGCCCGAGGGCGCGCCGGTCCTGATCCACGACTGCTACTCCTCGATCGGGGTGACCCTCGGCATCCTGGCCCATGTGCTGCCCTCACGACGGCTGCGCTACGAGAAGCGGGCCGGGTCGCTCGCCCTGTTCCGCGTCGGAGCCCCCACCCCGGCGGACCGGCTGCGGATCGCCGCCGAGATCCCGTGGTGGCTGCGCAACGTCGTCATCAAGGTGCTGCTCCGGCTGCGGCTCCGCCCGGTCGCGGCCGCCGTGTTCGGCCACCGCGGCCCCTACGACCCCTACTGAGTCTCGTAGATCCGTCGCTGGAGCACGCGAGTCTCGCGGGTCTGGAACTCGGGCTTGAGGACCTGCTCACCGCGCAGCGTGATGCCCCTTCGGGCGAGCCTGGTCCGCCAGGTCAGGGCAGCGGTGAGCAGCTGGACCAGCACCGTCTCCCAGCCACGCTGGTGCCCCTCTGCGGCCATCGCCTCGGCGGCGAACTCGGGTGAGAGCTCGCCCTCGGTGCGCAGCCGGACCGTCCCGGTCCAGTGGAACTGGATCACCCGGTGGTCGAACCTGCGGTTGAGGACCGAGTCGAGGGAGCGGCGTACGCCGGCGCGGTCGATGTAGGAGTCGATCTCCTCGTCGAACCAGGGAGCCGTCTTCGCCGTGAAGACCAACGTCGGCCCCTCCGGGTCGTCCTCGTCGAGGCGGCACCACCACACATGACTGGGGAAGTCGACGATCTTGGCGCTCGCTGCCTCGGGCACCTCGATGTAGCCCGCATCGGCGACCCTGCTGAGCTCCCTCGCCACCCCGACCGGGTCCGTGACGTGCTCGAGCAGGTTGGAGCAGATCGCGTAGTCGAAGGCCCCGTCGGAGAACGGCATGTCCGCGGCGTCGGCCGAGAAGAGGGGGCGGCTGACGCGTGCCGCGCTCCGCCCGGAGCGCTGGACGGCGTACTCCGCTCCGGTGTAGCGGTCGAGGAGCACGTCGGCGCGCCAGGAGGGCTTGTCGCCGCTCCCGACGTCGAGGACCAGGTCGTCGTCTCGCACCGGCACGTCGATCCGGCGCTCGCGAAACAACTTCCACTTCGTCAGCCAGGACATGCGGCGAAGTATGTCAGCAGCGCGAGAGCCGACTCGGCAGTAACATGCCGTCTCATGGCGGTGAGCAGCGCAGCATCTGTCGACGGGCAGGACGTCGTCATCTTCAGCTGGCGCGACACCGCCAACCCCGAGGGCGGCGGCGCGGAGATCTACCTCGAGACGATCGCCCGCGGACTCGTGGCCAGGGGGTCGCGGGTCACGATCTTCTGTGCCGCCCACGAGGCGGCGCCCGCCGAGGACGTGGTGGACGGCGTGCGGTTCGTCCGACGCGGCAACCACGTCACCGTCTACCTCTGGGGGCTGCTGGGCCTGCTGCTGCGGCGGTTCGGTCACGTCGACGTCGTCGTGGACGTGCAGAACGGCCTGCCGTTCTTCACCCCGCTGGCGACCCGCAAGCCGGTCGTCGTCCTGGTCCACCACGTCCATCGCGAGCAGTGGCCCGTCGTGTTCCCGGGTGCCCCGGGCCGGGTCGGATGGTGGATCGAACGATGGCTCGCGCCCCGGGTGTACCGCCGCTGTCAGTACATCGCGGTGTCCCGCGCGACCCGGGCTGAGCTGGCGGGCCTCGGTGTCGAGAAGGCACGGGTCGCGATCGTCCACAACGGCACCACTCCCCCACCGCCCGTGAGCTCGACCCGGAGCACCAACCCCAGCATCGCCATCGTCGGCCGACTGGTCCCGCACAAGCAGGTCGAGCACGCGGTCGACACGGTCGCCGCGCTGCGTCCGGAGTTCCCCGGACTCCACCTGGCCGTCGTCGGCAGCGGCTGGTGGGAGGACGACCTCCGCAAGTACGTCGCCGACACCGGTGCCGGTGACCTGGTGACCTTCGAGGGCCACGTCTCCGAGCAGCGCAAGCACGAGATCCTCGCCAGCTCCTGGCTGCTCGTCCTGCCGTCGATCAAGGAGGGCTGGGGCATCGTCGTCGGCGAAGCCGGAGGACATCGCGTGCCCGGCCGTGGCCTACTCGACCGCCGGCGGCACCTGCGAGTCCATCGCCCATGACCGGTCCGGTCTCCTGGTGCCCGACGAGGAAGCAGTTCAGGGATGCGGTCCGCACGCTCCTCAACGACACCGCTACCCGGGAGCGCCTCGGCGACGGCGCCTACGCGATGTCACACGAGTTCGCGTGGCGACACTCCCAGGACTCCTTCGCACGCGTCCTCACCGAGGTCCTGGCCGGACGCCGGGTCAGCATGGAGGACCCGGAGGCTCCCTAGCAGAGGTTGCCAGGCACACGAAAGCGGGCCCGGACGCATGCCGGACCCGCTCGTGGAAGTGGGGGGTGCTACTGGTTGGTGCCGTACTCCAGGACAGACTGCTTCGGCTCGAAGGAACCCGAGCGTCGCACTGTTGACCACTCCGAAGGCAGTGGCAGTAGCGAGTCCTGCGCCGACAAGAATTGCCACGGCGCCGATGATGATTCCTTGCACGTCTGTCTCCAGTCCTCGATGTCGCGATGAAGATACCACCCAGTCACATGGAATGTGGCAATTCCCGACGATGCCGCGTGGCATTCCACCCGAGCAGCAATCCACCGCCCAGGACGGCCCCTCCGGCCAGCAGCCAGGCCACCGCGATGGCACCCCTCTCGACGGCCGACGGCGACTCCGCCCTGTCCTCAGGAAGCTCCCAGATCACGAGCCGTTCACCGTCGTGGACGACCGGCAGCCCCTCCAGCGAGGCCGTGGGTGCCGCACCGTCCAGGGCGGCCTCCGCCTCCTTGTCGAGCAGCACCCAGTCGATCCCGAGACCACTCAGCTCCGACGCCAGCTCCTCGGGAGGGAGCCCCTCCTCGAGGAGCTCGGTCACCTGCTGGGCCCGCTCGTCCTCTCCGACGATCCGGGCACCGGAGACGTACAACGTGTCGCTGGCGAGGTAGTTCGGTGTCATGAAGCGCCCCAGCGGGTCGAGGGTCCGTCGGTCGTCGTTCCAGCTCGGCACCCGGTAGGAGCTGAACGGCAGGATCAGCACGTCGCCCTGGCCCCGCTCGTGGAGCCGTTCGTCGAGACTGGCCCGCGCCGAGGAGTACTCGCTCGGATAGGCGACTGCCCGGAGCTGGCCGGCCAGCCCGAGGGCCAGGTCCGGGAGGAGTGCGACGGGCAGCAGGACGACGCCCGTCACGACCACGAGCCGGACCGACCGGGTGCGCACCAGGCCGGCCAGAGCGCTGAGTCCGAGACCGAACAGACAGGCCGTGAGCGGTGCCAGCAGGGCCAGGAACCGGGTGCCGTCGCGGAGCAGCCCGCCGCCCGGGACCGTCGAGGCCAGCCACACCAGCGCCTGGGGCCACAGGTACCCGGCCAGCGCGACCACCAGGCCCACCACCGCCGCGACCACCAGCGCCTGCCGATCGCGCGACGCCACCGCCGACCGCCACCGCCAGGCACCCGCGGCGCCGACCACCACGGTCAGCAGGAGGGCGAGGACCGCCGCCCAGCCCTCCCGGGAAGCCGGCACCACCTCGACGTTCCAGATCCCCCCGAGCCCGAGGACGGTCAGCGGGAGGGGCAACCATCCCTCGGCCCGCGCCGCGAAGGCCTCGACGCCACGTGGGTCGCTCAGCGCCCCGGAGCCGTGCAGGGCACCCGCCACGATCCAGGGTGCGTTGACGAGGACGGCACCCAGCAGCACCAGGGCCGTGTGCCGCACCGCTGCCCGACCCCGACCGACCACGCACACGAGCGCGAAGACGGCGGCGACGACCCCGCCCACGGCGCTGAGCGCGGCGAGCGCCAGCCACAGCCAGGTCGCGGGCAGGGTGCGCGCTCCGGTCCGGGCACGCCGCGCTGCGTCGTACAGCCACGGCAGCGACGCGTAGGCCAGCAGCAGGGGCCAGTGCCCGATGCCGAGACGCTCCGCGACGAACGGGTTCCAGACATAGATGGTCGTCGCGGCGAGCTGGGCGGTCAGGTTGTCGGCCGGCACCAGCCGCCGGGCGCCCAGCCCGGCCACGCCCAGTGCCGCGAGGAGCAGGAGCTTCTGGAGCAGGTCTCCGGGGACCAGCTCGTCGAGGACGGAGACGACCGCGTCCGAGGGGACCGCGCGGGGCAGCCCGGACCCCAGTCCGAGGAAGTCCGAGCGGAACGCCAGGTCCGGGACGAACACCATGTCGTAGGACAGCACGAACCCCGGCCGCAGCACCGGCAGCAGGACGACGACGCCGAGCACCCACGGCCACACCCGGGCGACGAGGAGCCGGGAGGGACTCACGGACATCGTCCTCCCGGTCGGTGCTGACCGACGAAGTGTAGCCATGATGATCTGCGCACCTTGCCCATCGCATACGCTTCCCTGCCGTGACCCGATCCCGCCGGCTGAGCAGCCTGATGAGCTCCGGCGGCTCGATCGCGGTGGCGATGGGCATCATGAACGTCGCCACCTACGGCTTCACCATGATCGCCGCACGGATGCTCGGTCCGAGGTCGTACGGCGCCCTCGCCAGCCTGATGGCGACGCTGCTGGTCGTCAGCGTGCTTCAGCTCGGCCTCCAGGCCACGGCCGCCCGCCGGATCGCAGCCGAGCCGGACCACGTCGCCCAGATCGAGAAGACGATCCTCGGGGTCACCTATCGCGCCGCGGTCGCACTCGGGGTCGTGCTGCTGCTCCTCTCGCCGTTGCTCAACGTGATCCTGCGCCTCGACAGCCTCGGCACGGCAGCCCTGCTCTCGATCATCTCGGTCCCGTTCACCATCATGGGCGGACAGGCCGGCATCCTGCAGGGTGAGCGCCGCTGGAGTGCGCTGTCGGTCCTGTACCTCCTGAGCGGTCTGCCGCGACTGGTGATCGGGACCGTGCTCCTGGCCTGGCATCCCACCGAGGCGACCGCGCTGATCGCCACCGGTCTCGGTGCGACGGCCCCGGTGGTTGCCGGCTGGTGGTTCCTGAAGCGCCCTCGTGAGCAGGGCCTGCACAGCGAGGCGCACGGCTTCCGCCGGGTGATGCGCGAGTCGTTCCACAACTCGCAGGTGCTGCTCGCTTTCTTCGCGCTCTCCAACGCCGACATCGTGGTGGCCCGCAACGTGCTCGACGAGCACGACGCGGGCCTGTACGCCGGCGGTCTGATCCTGACCAAGGCGGTGCTGTTCCTGCCGCAGTTCGTGGTGGTCATCGCGTTCCCCTCGATGTCCACCACAGGCGAGCGTCGCCGGGCGCTGACCCTCAGCCTCACGCTGGTCGCCAGCCTCGGTGCCGCGGTCACCGCCGGGGCTGCGCTGCTGCCGGACCTGGCCCTGGTCTTCGTCGGAGGCGACAGGTACGACGAGATCGTCGACCATCTCTGGATCTTCGCCATCCTGGGCACCGTGCTCTCGATGCTGCAGCTGCTCGTCTACTCGGTGCTTGCGAGACAGGGACAGCGCTCGGTCTACCTGGTCTGGGCGGCGCTCGTCACGATGGTGGTGCTCGGCCTGACCACCTCGAGCCTGCGGGGCCTGCTCACCGTGGTGATCACGACCGACGCGGTGCTGCTGGTCGTGCTGCTGGCGATCAGTCTGTACGCGCTGCGACCGACGCGGAACACCGAGCCGGAGCCCGCTCCGACCTAGTGGGCGGCCTCGTGCCAGCTGCGGCCGGTGCCCACCGACACGTCGAGGGCCACCGTCAGCTCGGCGGCACCGGCCATCTCCCGCCGCACGAGTGCCTCCAGCGCGTCCTGCTCCCCCGGGGCGACCTCGAACACCAGCTCGTCGTGGACCTGGAGCAGCATCCGCGACCTCAGGCCGCCCGCCGCGATGGCCCGGTCGACGTTGAGCATCGCGATCTTGATCAGATCGGCGGCCGAGCCCTGGATGGGTGCGTTGAGCGCCATCCGCTCGGCGATCTCGCGACGCTGACGGTTGTCGCTGGTGAGGTCGGGCAGGTAGCGGCGACGGCCCTTGATCGTCTCGGTGAAGCCGGTCTTGCGGGCCTCCTCGACGACGCCGGCCAGGTAGTCACGGATGCCGCCGAAGGTCAGGAAGTACTCCTCCATCAGGCCGCGCGCCTCACCGGGCTCGATGCCGAGCTGCTGGCTGAGGCCGAACGCCGACAGGCCGTAGGCGAGGCCGTAGTTCATCGCCTTGATCTTGGCCCGCATCTCGCTGGTCACCGCGGCGGCAGGCACGTCGAAGACGCGAGCAGCGGTGATGGAGTGGAAGTCCTGGCCGGAGCGGAATGCCTCGATCAGCACGGTGTCCTCGGAGAGGTGGGCCATGATGCGCATCTCGATCTGGCTGTAGTCGGCCGTCATCAAGGACTCGTAGCTGACCCCGTCCGGGCTCCGCCCGACGACGAAGGCCTCCCGGATCCGGCGGCCCTCCTCGGTGCGGACCGGGATGTTCTGCAGGTTGGGGTCGGTGCTGGAGAGCCGACCGGTCGCGGCGATCAGCTGGTTGAACGTGGTGTGGATGCGGCCGTCACCGGCGACCGTCTTGAGGAGACCCTCGATCGTCTGGCGCAGCCGGGTCACGTCGCGGTGACGGAGCAGGTGCAGCAGGAACGGGTGCTCGGTCTTCACGTACAGCGCCTGGAGCGCGTCGGCGTCGGTGGTGTAGCCGGTCTTGGTGCGCTTGGTCTTGGGCATGTCGAGCTCGTCGAAGAGCACCACCTGGAGCTGCTTGGGCGAACCCAGGTTGATCTCCTTGCCGATCACCGCGAACGCCTCCTCGGCAGCGTTGCGGACCTCACTCGCGAAGTGGCTCTCGAGCGCCTCGAGGTGCTCGGTGTCGACGGCGATCCCGGTCTGCTCCATCTTGGCGAGCAGGTCGACCAGGGGCAGCTCGATGTCGGCGAGCAACCGGGTGCCGCCGCGGTCCTCGAGCTCGTCGTCGAGCGCAGCGGCCAGGTCGAGCACCGCCCGGGCGTGCAGCATCTCGACCTCGCCGGCGTTGCCCTCGTCGAGCCCGTCGAGGCTGAGCTGGCCGTCGTCGGCGGCACCCTGCTTCAGCTCGCGCTTGAGGTAGCGGACGGTGAGGTCGGCGAGGTCGTAGGAACGTTGGTCGGGCCGAGCGAGATAGGCCGAGAGCGCCGTGTCGCGAGCCAGCCCGGACAACGGCATCCCCCACGCTGCCAACGCCAGCATCGGGCCCTTGGCGTCGTGCAGCACCTTGGGTCGCTCCCGGTCGGCCAACCAGCCGGCGAGGGCCGCCTGGTCGGCTGCGTCGAGCGTCTCGGCCGCGATCCAGGCCGCGGTGCCCTCGCCGGTCGCGAGCGCGACCGAGGTGACGTCCCCGCTGCCGGCGCCCCACTGACCCACGACGTGGAGGCCGACCCGGTCGCCGGTCGCGGCGTGGTCGGCCAACCAGCCGGCGAGCTCGCCGGCCGCGAGCACGCTCATCGCGACGTCGAAGCCGGAGTCGTCGATCTCCTCCTCCGACTGGAGGGTCTCGAACAACCGGTCGCGCAGCACCCGGAACTCGAGGCCGTCGAAGAGGGTGTGCACCTCCTGGCGGTCCCACGGTCGCAGTGCCATGTCGGCCGGGCCGAGCTCGAGGTCGAGGTCGCGGACCAGCGCGTTGAGGTGCCGGTTGCGGATCACGTCGCCGAGGTGGGCGCGGAGTGCCTCGCCCTTCTTGCCGGTGATCTCGTCGGCACGGTTGATCACGTTGTCGAGCCCGTCGAACTGGTTGATCCACTTCGCGGCGTAGCCCTGCCCCACTCCTGGGACGCCGGGCAGGTTGTCGGAGGTCTCCCCCACGATCGCCGCCAGCTCGGGATAGCGCGAGGGTGGTACGCCGTACTTGGCCTCGACGGCCTGGGGGGTCATCCGCGCCAGGTCGGAGACCCCGCGCATCGGGTAGAGCACCGTCGACCGTTCGGTGACCAGCTGGAGGGAGTCTCGGTCACCGGTGAGGATCAGCACCTCCATGTCGTCGAGGGCGAGGGCCTGGGTGACGAGGGTGGCGATGATGTCGTCGGCCTCGAAGCCGTCCTTCTTGAGGAACGGGATGTTGAGTGCGTCGAGGACCTCCTCGATCAGCGGCAGCTGGCTGCTGAACTCGCTCGGCGTCTTGTTGCGCTTGGCCTTGTACTCGGCGTACTCCGCCAGCCGGAAGGTCTGCCGCGAGACGTCGAAGGCGACGGCCACGTGGGTGGGCTGCTCATCGCGCAGCACATTGATCAGCATCGAGGTGAAGCCGTAGACGGCGTTGGTGTGCTGCCCGGTGGTGGTCGAGAAGTTCTCCACCGGCAGCGCGAAGAACGCCCGGTAGGCCAGCGAGTGGCCGTCGAGCAGGAGCAGACGGGGCGGAGCGACAGGCACGGCTTCAGGAGTCACGGCGGGCACCCTGCGACTCTATCCACGACCACCGACGGTCAGAATGGCGCCATGAGCAACGAGCTGTCGATCGACGACTACATCGCCTCCATGCCCGAGGGCATGGGAGGACTCAACGAGAAGATGGGCATCGAGCTCACCGAGATCTCTGCCGAACGCGTGGTGGGCACCATGCCCGTGGAGGGCAACACCCAGCCCTACGGCCTGCTCCACGGCGGTGCGTCCGTCGTGCTGGCGGAGACCCTGGGCTCGGTCGGCTCCGCGGTGCACGCGCACCCGGACAAGCTCTCGGTGGGGGTGGACATCAACGCGACCCACCACCGCTCGGCGACCTCGGGCCTCGTCACGGGGGTCGCGACCGCGATCCACCTCGGCCGCACCACGGCGGCCTACGAGGTCGTCATCACCAACGAGGCCGGCAAGCGGGTCTGCACCGCCCGGATCACCTGCGCGCTGATGCCCCGGGAGCGCTTCGCGTAGGAACGCTCAGCTGTCGGCGGCAGCCCGGTTGCGGCGCAGCGACCGGCGTGCGGCAAGCACCTGCGTGAGCTGACGCCCGCCGGTGCCGTGCACGGGCCGCCGGTGCGCGGCGAGCCGGGCGCGTACGGCGTGGGTCGGGGCGACCCGGAGCACGGCGTACGGGCCGAGGCCGATCCGGGCCATGAACCGGTTCGCGTCGCGCGAGCCGGAGACGGCCGCGGTCGCGACGTGGGTGACGCCGAGCTCCTCGGCCCAGATGACCGCGGTCTCCATCAGGGCGCTGCCGATGCCGCGACGCTGGAACCGCGCCAGCACGTGCGGCGACAGGGTCCGGACGACAGGCTCGAGGTTGATCGCCGACATCGTGGTCACCTGCAGGTGGACCGCACCGGCGAACTCGCCGTCGTACTCCGCCACGACGATCCGCTGGTCGGGTGAGTCGATGAGGCTCGCGAGGACGATGCCCATGTCGGCAGCCTGCTCCTCGGCGCCGGCGCGACGCACGACATCGCTCCAGAGGTCGGCCAGATCGGCGGCGTCCGAGGGCGCTGCGGGACGAAGGGTCACCAGAGAACGATTCATCGAGAAATTGGCCTTCCAGACCGCCGGTGCCGGCTGCGCCTCTCGTCCCCCGAACGCAACACCACGTCCGCCAGACTACGCTCAGCCTCGCTGTCTTGTCAGAGGAGACCTGTGTTCCCCGGAATCGGCACGCTCGTGAACGTCGCCGCCGTCCTGCTCGGCAGCACCATCGGGGTGCTGCTGGGCAACCGGCTCCCGCTCCGTACCCGAGATCTGGTGACCGACGCCCTGGGACTGGTGACGCTGCTCATCGCGGGCATGTCCGCGATGAGCGTCGGCGACGACGACCTGGCCGACCTGGTCGGCAGCAGCGCACCCACGCTGATCGTGCTCGGCGCGCTGCTCATCGGCGGCGTCGTGGGCTCGCTGCTGCGCATCGAGTCCCGCGTCGAGTCGCTCGGTGGCTGGCTGCAGGCCCGACTCAGCGGCGAGTCCGGATCCGTCGAGCGTCGGCGGTTCATCGAGGGCTTCGTGGTCTCCTCCCTGATCTTCTGCACCGGGCCGCTCACCATCCTCGGGTCGCTCAACGACGGCCTCGGGAACGGCGCCGACCAGCTCTACCTCAAGGCGGCCCTCGACTTCTTCGCAGCGATCGCCTTCGCGGCGTCCTTCGGCTGGGGCGTCGCGGCCAGCGTCGTCACGCTGGTGGCGATCCAGGGCAGCCTCACCCTCCTGGGCCTAGCCATCGGGGACGTGCTGCCCGATGCCCACCTGGCGGCCATCACGGCCACCGGGGGGCTGATCCTGGTCGGCGTGGCCCTGCGCCTGCTGCGGGTGCGGGAGATCCCGGTCGCGGACCTGCTCCCGGCGCTCCTCGTCGCTCCGGTCCTGGTGCAGGTCGCGGCAGCGCTGGTCTCCTGAAACGGACGGCGATCGCCTGAAAACGGCTTTTGCGGGAAGGTCACGAAACGGCCACAAACAATCCAAGCTTCCCTGACCCGCGGCCAAAATCCTCTCGGGGCACTACCTTGCTCTCTAATGACCATGCCCCCGTCATGGCATCCGTACCAACCCGGAGGACAGATGAAGCGAAAGAACACGGCACTCCGACTTGCCGCCGTCGCGGCCGCAGGAGCACTCGTGCTCGCCGGCTGTGGCAGCGACGGTGACGACGAGACCGCGAGCCCGGCCGACGAATCGTCGGCCTCGAGCCCCGCGGCGGAGGGCGACGGCACCCTGACCGTCGGCCCGCTGCTGCCGCAGACCGGCAGCCTCGCCTTCCTCGGCCCGCCCGGAGTTCGCCGGCGTCGACCTGGCGATCAAGGACATCAACGCCGCCGGTGGCGTGCTCGGCAAGGACGTCGTGGGCGTCAAGGGCGACTCGGGCGACACCGACTCGGGCATCGCCCCGGCCGAGACCGACAAGCTGCTCAAGGCCAGGGCTCCGACGTCATCGTCGGTGCCGCGTCCTCGGGCGTGTCACTGACCGTCATCGACAAGATCATGTCGGCCGGCGTCGATCATGTTCTCGCCGGCCAACACGTCGACCGACTTCGACGAGGGCGACTACTCCAAGCCCGACCTCTACTTCCGCACCGCTCCGTCGGACATCCTCCAGGGCGCCGTGATGGCCAACCTGCTGGTCGAGGACGGCCGGCAGAACGTGGCGATCCTGGCTCGCCAGGACGCCTACGGCGAGACGCTGGCCGCGCAGATCGGCAAGAACCTCGAGGCCGCCGGCTCGCAAGGTCGCCGCCACCGTGTTCTACGGCGAGAAGGCGCAGTCCTGTCGACTCGCAGGTCGACGGAGATCGCCGGCTCCGAGGCCGACGCCGTCGTCCTGGTCGCCTTCGAGGAGACCACCACGATCGTCCCGCAGCTGATCCAGGCCGGGGCCGGCCCGCAGGACGTCCCGAC
Organism: uncultured Actinomycetota bacterium; assembly: GCA_963706475.1. Taxonomy (GTDB): domain Bacteria; phylum Actinomycetota; class Actinomycetes; order Propionibacteriales; family Nocardioidaceae; genus Nocardioides. The sequence continues at coordinate 101,164 of CAVPLV010000002.1, forward strand.
GTACTTCGTCGACGGCAACACCGCCAACTACGCCAAGGACTCCTCGACGCCACTGCCCCCGGGCACGCTCAAGGGCACCAAGGGCACCATCCCCGGTGCCGAGACGGCCGCGGACTTCAAGGACCGGCTGCTCGAGGTCAACCCCAAGCTGACGGACTACTCCTACTCGGCTGAGTCCTACGACGCCACGGTCGTCACTCGGCGCTGGCGGCGATCGAGGCCGACAGCGACGCCGGTGAGGCCATCGCCGAGCACGTCGTGGACGTCACCAAGGGTGGCGAGAAGTGCACGACGTTCGAGGAGTGCGCCGCCCTGCTCGAGAAGGACCGAAGGACATCGACTACGACGGTGTCTCCGGCCCGATCGAGCTCGGCGAGACCGGCAGCCCGACGGCTGCCTCGATCGGCATCTACGAGTACGACGCCGAGAACAACATCTCCCCGGTCAAGTACATCAGCGGCACCATCTGATCACCTGACACACCAACAGGGCCCCGGAGCTGACGCTCCGGGGCCCTGTTGCACGTGCAGGTGGTCGTGGCTCAGCCGGCCGCCCCCAGGGTGCCGAGGTAGAGCTCGATGACCTTGGGGTCGTCCGCCAGCTCCTTGCCGGTGCCGGTGTAGGCGTTGCGGCCCTGGTCGAGCACGTAGCCGCGGTCGCAGATCTGCAGGCAGCGGCGGGCGTTCTGCTCGACCATGATGACCGAGACGCCGGCCTTGTTGATCTTGCGGGTCTGCACGAAGACCTCGTCCTGCATGACCGGGGACAGGCCGGCGGACGGCTCGTCGAGCAGCAGCACGGACGGGTCCATCATCAGGGCCCGGCCCATGGCCACCATCTGCCGCTCACCGCCGGACAGCGAGCCGGCGCGCTGCTTGCGGCGCGTCCCGAGGCGTCGGGAACAGGTCGGTGACGAAGTCGAACCGGTCGTTGAACTTCTAGGGCTCCTGGTAGCAGCCCATCTCGAGGTTCTCCTCGATCGTCAGGCTCGGGAACACGTTGTTGGTCTGCGGCACGAAGCCGATGCCCTTGGTGACCAGCTGGTCGGCGCGCTGGTTGGTGATGTCGCTCACCCTTGAGCGTGACCGTGCCCGCGTGGATCTTGACCAGGCCGAACAGCGCCTTGAGCAGCGTCGACTTGCCGGCGCCGTTCGGGCCGATGATGCCGACCAGCTCGCCGGGCTGGCAGTACAGGTCGGCCCCGTTGAGGATGTTGACGCCCGGCAGGTAGCCGGCGATCAGGTTGTCGGCGCGCAGCACGGCGCCCTCGGCGGCCGCCTCGTGGGCGTGCGCGGTCGGTGGCGCCGGCACTGGTCGTGCCGGGGCTGATGTCGCTCATGCGTGGCCTCCTCGGCTTCGAGCTCGGCCTCGAGCCTCGCTCTGCGAGCGCCTGCTTCGTCGATCTCGCTGAGGTCGGTGTCGTGGTGGGCGCCGAGGTAGGCGTCGATGACGCGCTGGTCGGCCATCACCGACGGCAGGAGTGCCCTCGGCGACGATCTGGCCCTGCGCCATCACGATGACCCAGTCGGAGATGTCGCGGACCATGTCCATGTCGTGCTCGACGAACAGCACCGTGCGGCCCTCGTCGCGCAGCGACTTCACGTGACCGAGCAGCGACTGCTTGAGCGCCGGGTTCACGCCGGCCATCGGCTCGTCGAGCATGATCAGCTCGGGGTCGACCATCAGGGCGCGCGCCATCTCGAGCAGCTTGCGCTGACCGCCGGACAGCGAGCCGGCGAAGTCCTCGCGCTTGGCGTCGAGCTTGAACCGGGCCAGCAGGTCGTCGGCACGGGCCGTGATCTCGTCCTCCTGGCCTGACCAGAGCGACTTGAACGCGGCGCTGCAGAACTTCTCGCCGCGCTGGCCGGTGGCACCGAGCCGCATGTTCTCGATGACCGTGAGCTTGGAGAGCACCTTGGTCAGCTGGAACGTGCGCACCATGCCGCAGGCGGGCGACCTTGTAGGCCGGCACCTTGGCGAGCGGCGTGCCGTTGAAGGCCCAGTCGCCCGTCGTCGGGCTCGTCGAAGCCGGTCAGCAGGTTGAACAGGGTGGTCTTGCCGGCACCGTTGGGACCGATCAGCGCGGTGATGACGCCGCGCTGGATCTCGATGTGCTCGACGTCGACGGCCTTGAGACCGCCGAACGTGCGGGTGATGTCGCTGCCGACGACGATCGGGTCGGGCTTGGGCGCCCCGGGATCGTGTCGGCACCGGGCGAGTGCGGCGCGGGCGCTCGCTGAGTTCAGCGGCCATCGATCGCGATCTCCCTTCGGTCGCCGAAGATCCCCTGTGGTCGGAAGATCATCAGCAGCATGAGGCCGAGTCCGGTGCGGATGTAGCGGATGAGGCTGGCCTGGGTGTTGGTCATGAACCAGACGGGGATCAGCGGGTCGGATCCCGCTGGTGGCCTGGCTGAAGAACGCTCCGAGTGCCGGCGATGCAGGAACCAGAAGATCATGGATCCGACGACCGGGCCGAGCACGCGGGCCGCGCCGCCGAGCAGCAGCGCGGTGTAGGCGTAGAAGGTGAGCGTTCGTGTGTAGTCGGTCGGCACGACCGAGCCCTGCTTGAGGACGAGGAAGATGCCGGCGAGGCCGCCGAACACGACCACCGAGCATCGAGCGCCTGCATCTTGTAGGCGAAGACGTTCTTGCCGAGCGAGCGCACGGCGTCCTCGTCCTCGCGGATCGAGCGGAGCACGCGACCCCAGGGGCTGCGCATCAGGGCCCAGACCAGCAGGCAGCCGAGAGCCACCAGGATCCAGCCGACGGTGATCGACCAGAGGTCGTTGCGGCTGAAGCGAGACGAAGCCGAGGTCGAGCCCGTCGCCGTAGGGGTTCAGGTCCTGGAAGGTGCTCGACGAAGCCGTTGAGTCCGTTGGAGCCGCCGAAGGTGTCCTTGATCTCGACCGACGCCGAAGACCAGGCGCAGGATCTCGGCCGCCGCGATCGTGACGATCGCGAGGTAGTCGGCTCGCAGCCGCAGGGTCGGGACGCCGAGCACGAGGGCGAGCAGGGCAGCGCGCCGAGCAAGCCGCACGACGATGCCGACCCAGAAGGGCAGGTCCCAGCGGTGACCACGGTGACGGCGAGCCCGTAGGCGCCGACCGCCATGAAGCCCGGCCTGGCCGAAGTTCAGCAGGCCGGTGTAGCCGAAGTGCATGTTGAGGCCGATCGCGGCGAGCGCGAACACGATCGCCTGGGGACCGAGGGCCGTCGGCGAGGCCGGCGTCGATGATGTTCCGAAGTCCATGATGTCGCCCTATCCGATCCGCTGCGGCTGACCGAGGATGCCCTGCGGCCTGATCGAGCAGGATCAGGATCAGCACGACGAGGGCGCCGACCTCCTTGATCGAGGCGGGGACGCCGAACAGCGGGCCCGACCTCGACCATGAGGCCGATGATCAGCGAGCCGATGAGCGCGCCCCAGATGGTGCCGAGACCGCCGAGGGTGACGCGCGGCGAAGACCAGCAGCAGCAGCTTGAACCCCATCAGGAAGTTGACCTGGCTGTTGACGGCCAGCAGGACGCCGGCCAGACCGGTGAGGGCGGTGCCGAGGATCCAGACCGAGCGAGATGACGCCGTCGACCCGCATGCCGGACGACGCGGACAGCGCCGGGTTGTCGGAGACGGCACGCATCGCCTTGCCGAGACGGGTGCGTCATCAGCGCCACGCAGGTCACCACGGCGATCGTGACGACCGCGACCACGATGATCGCGATCTCCTTGTCCGACAGGTCGAAGAGGCCGTAGCTCGTGGCGGCGCCTGGATCGACGTACTGCGACAGCGTGCGGGTCGAGCCGCCGAAGAAGTACTGGAAGATGTTGCGCAGGAAGCAGCGCCAGACCGATCGAGACGATCATCATCGCGATCAGGCCGGTGCCCCGGTCGCCGCAGCGGCCGCCACAGGACCGCGGTCCTGAGGCCCAGCCGAAGGCCGCCGAGGCGATCACGGCGAGCACGCCGGCGACGATCACCGGGAAGCCCGAACTCGCGGTTGAAGACGTAGGTCGCGATGGCGCCGAAGCGTGATCAGCTCGCCGTGGGAGAAGTTCGTCAGCCCGGTCGTGCCGAAGATCAGCGACAGGCCGAGGGCCGCCAGCGCGATGATCAGACCGAACTTGATGCCGGACAGCAGGCTGGAGACGAACTTGTCGCTGAACGACGCGGTGTCGGCTGCGACCACGCCGATGGGGAAGGCGCCGAAGTTGTTCGGACCGTCCAGGCGGGCGGTCACCGTCACCTCTGTCGCGGTGTCGTCGTCGAGCTGGATGTCATCGGGGAGTGTCGACTCGTCGAGGGTCACCGTGTAGGCACCCTTGGCGGGCACCTCGATGATCGCCCGACCGTCGGCGTCCGTGACTCCCTCTCCGACCGGCTTGCCGGCGTCGTCGGCCACCTTGAGCGTCACCCCGGGGATCGGCGCCGCGTTGCCCTCGGCGTCGAGCTCGGAGTCGTTGCTGAGCACCACGTTGATCGCGGTGCCGGTGATCGGCTCCGCAGCCGGGCTGGCGCTCTCACTCGCGCTGGGACTGGGGCTCGGGGACGCTGAACCATCAGCGGCCACCGCCGCCACTGGCAGCAGCAGAGCCACCAGCAAGGTGAGGAATGCAAGCAATCGCGAACCCACGCACTACTCCTGTTCGTCGACGCCGCTCGGTCGGCGCTCGGGGCAGTCTAGGGGGCAAATCCTCGCTCGGCGCCAGAAGGGGCCACAGATCGTCCGGACGACGCAGGCCTTTACCGAAGCGTGACCTTCCGGAGACGGACGGCCCTCCCAGCAGCCTCAGCCGGCGATGCCCGGACCGTGCGTGATGACGCCCTCCGCGACCTGCCGCATCGAGAGTCGCAGGTCCATCGCGGTCTTCTGGATCCAGCGGAAGGCGTCCGGCTCGGAGAGCTCGAGCTGCTGCTGGAGCACACCCTTGGCCCGGTCCACCGCCTTGCGGGTCTCCAGGCGCTCGGTCAGGTCGGCGACCTCGGCCTCCAGCAGGGCGACCTCTGCGAAGCGACTCACCGCCATCTCGATGGCGGGCACCAGGTCGGACTGCGTGAAGGGCTTGACCAGGTAGGCCATCGCGCCGGCGTCCCGCGCCCGCTCGACCAGGTCGCGCTGGGAGAACGCGGTGAGGATGACGACCGGGGCGATCCGCTGGCCGGCGATCCGCTCGGCGGCCGCGATGCCGTCGAGGATCGGCATCTTCACGTCGAGGATGACCAGGTCGGGGCGCAGCTCCTCGGCGAGCTGGACGGCGGTCGCGCCGTCGCCGGCCTGCCCGACCACGTCGTAGCCCTCCTCGCCGAGCATCTCGGCGAGGTCCATCCGGATCAGCACCTCGTCCTCGGCGATGACGACACGGCGCTGGGGTGGCCCGCCCGGCGTGGGGATCGACTCGTTCACGGGCAGCAGGTTATCGGCCCCCGCCCGCGTACCCACCGCTGACCCGGGGACCGTGGACGTCGGCTAGGGTTTTCCGCGCCACCAGCCCCGGTAGTCCAACGGCAGAGACAATGGTCTCAAACACCATCCAGTGTGGGTTCGAATCCCACCCGGGGCACCCCCGAGACGGCCCCGTTGTCGGCGGTCGAGCCGAGGCTCAGCCCGGCAGCCTGCGGTAGGCGGGTGCGACCTCGTTGAGAGCGTCACCCATCCGGTGGATCCGCAGCGCGTTGGTCGAGCCGGGGATCCCGGGAGGCGCACCCGCGATGATCACCACGAGGTCGCCCTCGCTGACCCGGCCGATCTGGAGCAGCTGCTCGTCGACCTGGCGGACCATCTCGTCGGTGTGCTCGACCATCTGGGTCAGGAAGGTCTCGACTCCCCAGCTCATCGCCAGCTGCGAGCGCACCGCGGCGACCGGGGTGAACGCCAGCACCGGGACCGGACCACGCAGCCGCGACATCCGGCGGGCCGAGTCGCCGCTGGTGGTGAAGGCGACGACGTACTTGGCCTCGACCCGCTCAGCGACCTCCTCGGCCGCCTTGGCGATCACGCCGGAGCGGGTGTGCGGGTCCCAGTCGATCTTGGCGAAGACACCGGCACCGGTGCCGGACGCGATCGCGTGCTCCTCGGTGGAGGTGATGATCCGTGCCATCGTCTCGACGGTGTGGACGGGGTACTCCCCGACGCTGGTCTCACCGGAGAGCATCACCGCGTCGGCACCGTCGAGGACGGCGTTGGCGACGTCCGAGGCCTCGGCGCGCGTCGGCGAGGGCGAGGTGATCATCGACTCGAGCATCTGGGTGGCCACGATGACCGGCTTCGCGTAGAGCCGGGCCTTGCGCACGATCTGCTTCTGCAGGAACGGCACGTCCTCGAGCGGACACTCCACGGCCAGGTCGCCTCGGGCGACCATGAAGCCGTCGAAGGCGTCGATCACCTCGTCGAGGTTCTCGATGGCCTGCGGCTTCTCGATCTTGGCGATGATCGGGAGGATCACGCCCTCCTCGCGCATGATCGCGCGCACGTCCTCGGCGTCCTTGGCGTCGCGCACGAAGCTGAGCGCGACGAAGTCCACGGTGAGGTGCAGGGCGAAGCGTAGGTCCTCGATGTCCTTCTCGGACAGCGCCGGCACGGAGACCGCGACGCCGGGCAGGTTGATGCCCTTGTTGTTGCTGACCTTGCCGCCGACCAGGACCTCGGTGTGCACGTCGGTCCCGTCGACCACGCCGGTGACCCGGAGCCGGATCTTGCCGTCGTCGATGAGCAGCGGGTCACCGACCTGCACGTCGCCGGGAAGTCCCTTGTACGTCGTGCCGCAGATCGTCGCGTCGCCCGGCACGTCGCGGGTGGTGATCACCCACTCCTGGCCGCGGCGCAGCTGCACCGGACCGTCGGGGAAGGTCTCGAGGCGGATCTTCGGGCCCTGGAGGTCGGCGAAGATGCCGACCCCGTGCCCGCTCGCGTCGGCCGCCTCGCGCACGAGGCGATAGGCCTCGGCGTGGTCCTCGTGGGACCCGTGGCTCATGTTGAGTCGGGCGACGTCCATCCCGGCATACACGAGTTCGCGGATGCGACGGGGTGAGGAGGTGGCCGGACCCAGGGTGCAAACGATCTTGGCTCTACGCACGGCGACAGCCTAGCGTGACTTTGATCGTTCAAAGACCAAACCCCGGGTCCGACTTCCTCAGACGACCAGCGGACGCTCGGTCGGCTTGATCGGATACGGCAGCGTGGTGGACCCGGTGAGGAACTCGTCGACCGCGGAAGCCGCCGCCCGACCCTCGGCGATCGCCCACACGATCAGCGACTGACCACGCCCGGCGTCGCCTGCGACGAACACCCCGGGCACCGACGACATGTAGGACAGGTCGCGCGCGACGTTGCCCCGCTCGTCGAGGTCCACGCCGAGCTGGTCGACGAGTCCGGCCCTCTCGGGTCCGGTGAAGCCCATCGCGAAGAGGACCAGCTCGGCCGGGATCTCCCTGACCGTGCCCTCCACCTCAGCGAACCGGCCGCCCTCGAAGGTCACCTCGACCAGGCGAAGCGCCCGGACGTTGCCGTCCTCGTCGCCGAGGAACTCCTGGGTGGAGACCGCGTAGACCCGGTCGCCCGCCTCCTCGTGGGCCGAGGAGACGCGGAAGGTCATCGGGTACGTCGGCCACGGCTGGCCTGCGGGGCGGGACTCCGGGGGCTCCGGCATGATCTCGAGCTGGGTGATGCTGGCCGCGCCCTGCCGGGTGGAGGTGCCGAGGCAGTCGGCTCCGGTGTCACCGCCACCGATGATGACGACGTTCTTGCCGGTGGCCAGGATCTGACCCTCGACCTCGTCGCCCAGAGCGACCCGGTTGGCCTGGGGCAGGAACTCCATCGCCTGGTGGATGCCACCGAGCTCGCGGCCGGTGGCCTTGAGGTCGCGGGCCTCGGTCGCGCCCATGGCGAGCACCACGGCGTCGTACCGCTCCCGGAGCTTGTCGCCGGTGAGCTGGCCCTCGCCGACGTTGACCCCGGCACGGAAGACCGTGCCCTCGCGACGCATCTGATCGAGACGCTTGTCGAGGTGCTTCTTCTCCATCTTGAACTCGGGGATGCCGTAGCGCAGCAGTCCACCGATCTTGTCGGCCCGCTCGTAGACGGCGACGGTGTGCCCGGCGCGGGTGAGCTGCTGGGCGGCGGCCAGTCCGGCCGGGCCCGAGCCGATCACGGCGACCGTGCGACCCGAGAGCCACTCGGGCGGCTGGGGTCGGACGAGTCCGGAGTCCCAGGCCTTGTCGATGATCGTGACCTCGACGTTCTTGATGGTGACCGGGTCCTGGTTGATGCCCAGCACGCAGGCGGTCTCGCAGGGAGCCGGACACAGGCGACCGGTGAACTCCGGGAAGTTGTTGGTCGCGTGCAGGCGCTCGATGGCACCCTCCCAGTCGTCGCGCCAGACCAGGTCGTTCCACTCGGGGATGATGTTGCCGAGCGGGCAGCCCTGGTGGCAGAACGGGATGCCGCAGTCCATGCAGCGGCCGGCCTGCTGGGTGATGATCGGGAGCAGGGCCCGTCCGGCGCTGCCGGGGTAGACCTCGTTCCAGTCCTGGATGCGCTCCTCGACCGGACGTCGGTCCGCGACCGCGCGCCCGTCCTTGAGGAATCCCTTCGGATCAGCCATGCCGGGCCACCCCCTCCATTCCTTCGCTGCGCTCATCCATGGAGCGCCGCCATCATCGCGTGCGCGGTCTCGTTCTCGTCCAGCCCGTCGGCCTCGGCCTTGGCCTTGACCTCGAGCGACTTGCGGTAGTCGGACGGCATCACCTCGGTGAAGCGGGTGAGTGACTCCGCCCAGTCGGCGAGCAGCTCCTCGGCGACCGTGGACCCGGTCTCCTCGAGGTGGGTGCGGACCAGCTCCTCGAGCTCGATCGCTGCGTCTCCCGTGACCGGACCGAGCTCGACGAGCTCCGGGTTGACCCGCTGGTGCTTGAGGTCGAGGACCCAGGCCACGCCGCCGGACATGCCGGCCGCGAAGTTGCGCCCGGTCTTGCCCAGGACGACCACCCGGCCACCGGTCATGTACTCGCAGCCGTGGTCCCCCACGCCCTCGGTGACCACCGTGGCGCCGGAGTTGCGCACGCAGCACCGCTCACCGACACCGCCGCGGATGTAGATCTGGCCCGACGTGGCGCCGTAGGCGATCACGTTGCCGGCGATGATCTGCTGGTCGGCGCGGAAGGTCGCGGCCCGGTCGGGGCGGACGACGATCCGGCCACCGGAGAGGCCCTTGCCGACGTAGTCATTGGCATCGCCCTCGAGGCGCAGCGTGATGCCGCGCGGCACGAAGGCACCGAACGACTGGCCCGCGGAGCCCAGGAAGGTGATGTCGATGGTGCCCTCGGGCAGCCCCTCGCCGCCGTACTTCTTGGTGACCTCGTGACCGAGGATGGTGCCGACGGTGCGGTTGACGTTGCGGATCGCCACCTGGCCCCGGACCGGTTCGCCGGAGTCGATCGCGGCCTGGGCCAACGGCACCAGGTCGGTGACGTCGAGCGCCTTGTCGAGACCGTGGTCCTGGGTCGTGGTGTTGAACAGCGAAGCACCGTCGGGCAGCTCGGGCTTGTGCAGGATCGGCGACAGGTCGAGACCCGCGGCCTTCCAGTGGTCGATCGCCGTGGCGACGTCCAGGGTCTGGACCTGGCCGATCGCCTCCTCGAGGGTGCGGAAGCCGAGCTCGGCGAGCAGCTCGCGGACCTCCTCGCCGATGTACTCGAAGAAGTTCACGACGTACTCCGCCTTGCCGGAGAAGCGCTCGCGCAGCACCGGGTTCTGCGTCGCGACACCGACCGGACAGGTGTCGAGGTGGCAGACCCGCATCATGATGCAGCCCGAGACGACCAGCGGAGCCGTCGCGAAGCCGAACTCCTCGGCGCCGAGCAGCGCCGCGATGACGACGTCGCGCCCGGTCTTGAGCTGACCGTCGGTCTGGACCACGATCCGGTCGCGCAGGCCGTTGAGCAGCAGCGTCTGCTGGGTCTCGGCGAGACCGAGCTCCCACGGACCGCCGGCGTGCTTGAGCGAGGTGAGCGGGGACGCGCCCGTGCCGCCGTCGTGGCCGGAGATGAGGACGACGTCCGCGTGCGCCTTGGAGACCCCCGTCGCGACCGTGCCGACACCGACCTCCGAGACCAGCTTGACGTGCACCCGGGCGGCCGGGTTGGCGTTCTTGAGGTCGTGGATCAGCTGGGCGAGGTCCTCGATGGAGTAGATGTCGTGGTGCGGCGGCGGGCTGATCAGCCCGACGCCCGGCGTGGAGTGCCGGGTCTTGGCCACCCACGGGTAGACCTTGTGGCCGGGCAGCTGACCGCCCTCGCCGGGCTTGGCGCCCTGCGCCATCTTGATCTGGATGTCATCGGCGTTGGTGAGGTACTCCGAGGTGACCCCGAACCGTCCCGACGCGACCTGCTTGATCGAGCTGCGTCGCTCGGGGTCGTGGAGCCGGTCGGCGTCCTCGCCGCCCTCACCGGTGTTGGACTTGGCCCCCAGCCGGTTCATGGCGATCGCGAGGGTCTCGTGGGCTTCCTTGCTGATCGAGCCGTAGGACATCGCCCCGGTCGAGAACCGCTTGACCAACGACGCGACGGACTCGACCTCCTCGATCGGGATCGGTGCGCGGCCGGTGGCCTCTGCGTCCCGGAAGCGGAACAGCCCGCGCAGGGTCATCAACCGCTCGGACTGCTCGTTGACCCGCGAGGTGTACTGCTTGAACACGTCGTAGCGACCGGCGCGCGTGGCGTGCTGGAGACGGAACACCGTCTCCGGGTCGAAGAGGTGCGGCTCCCCCTCGCGACGCCACTGGTACTCGCCGCCGATCTCGAGCTCGCGGTGCGCCGGGGCGATGCCTCCGCGGGGGTACGCCGAGGCGTGCCGGCGCGCGACCTCCTCGGCGATCGTCTCGAGCTCGATGCCGCCGAGCTTGGAGGTGGTGCCGGTGAAGTAGCGGTCGACGACCGACTGCGACAGCCCGACCGCCTCGAAGATCTGGGCACCGGTGTAGGAGGCGACCGTGGAGACACCCATCTTGGACATCACCTTGAGCACGCCCTTGCCGAGCGCCTTGATCAGGTTGGCGACGGCCTTCTCGGGCTCGGTCTTGACGTAGTGCCCCTCGCGGGCGAGGTCCTCGACGGACTCCATCGCGAGGTAGGGGTTGACGGCGGCTGCGCCGTACCCGACGAGCAGCGCGACGTGGTGCACCTCCCGGACGTCACCGGCCTCGACGAGCAGGCCGACCTGCGTGCGGGTCTTCTCACGGACCAGGTGGTGGTGCACCGCACCGGTGAGCAGCAGCGACGGGATCGGCGCGAGCTCCGCGGTGGAGTGCCGGTCGGAGAGGACGATGACGCGGGCGCCGTCGGCGATCGCCGCCGACACCTCCCGGCAGATCTCGTCGATCCGCTCGGCCATCCCGGCTCCCCCGCCGTCGACGGGGTAGAGGCCACGCGAGACGTGGGTGATGAAGCCGGGCATGTCGCCGTCGCGGTTGATGTGCCGGATCTTGGCGAGGTCGTCGTTGGAGATCACCGGGAACGGCAGCACGATCATCCGGCAGGACGCCGGCTGCGGCTCGAGCAGGTTGGCCTCCGGCCCGATCGACCCGGCCAGGGAGGTGACGAGCTCCTCGCGGATCGCGTCGAGCGGAGGGTTGGTGACCTGGGCGAAGAGCTGGCTGAAGTAGTCGAACAGCAACCGGGGCTTCGCCGAGAGTGCGGCGATCGGGGTGTCGGTGCCCATCGAGCCGAGCGGCTCACCGCCGGTGTTGGCCATCGGGGTGAGCAGCACACGCAGCTCTTCCTCGGTGTAGCCGAAGACCTGCTGGCGACGCGTCACCGAGGCGTGGGTGTGCACGATGTGCTCACGGTCGAGGACGTCGTCGAGCTCCAGCAGCCCGGCGTGCAGCCACTCGTCGTAGGGGTGCTCCGACGCGAGCTGGGTCTTGACCTCCTCGTCCTCGATGATGCGGTGCTCGTCGGTGTCGACGAGGAACATCCGGCCTGGCTGGAGCCGACCCTTGCGGACGATGCTGGCGGGGTCGAGGTCGAGGACGCCGACCTCGGAGGCCAGCACGACCAGGCCGTCGTCGGTGACCCAGTAGCGGGAGGGACGCAGTCCGTTGCGGTCGAGGACCGCGCCGATCTGGGAGCCGTCGGTGAAGACGACGCAGGCGGGTCCGTCCCAGGGCTCCATGACCGCGGAGTGGAACCGGTAGAAGGCGCGCCGCTTGGCGTCCATCTCGGCGTGGTTCTCCCACGCCTCGGGGATCATCATCAGCACCGAGTGCGGCAGCGAGCGCCCGCCCATGTGCAGCAGCTCGAGCACCTCGTCGAACGACGCGGAGTCGGAGGCGCCGGGGGTGCAGATCGGGAACAGCCGCTCGAGGTCGCCCCCGATCACGTCGGAGGAGAGCAGGGCCTCCCGGGCCCGCATCCAGTTGCGGTTGCCCATGACGGTGTTGATCTCACCGTTGTGGGCGATGAACCGGAACGGGTGCGACAGCGGCCAGCTCGGGAAGGTGTTGGTGGAGAACCGCGAGTGGACGACGGCGAGCGCCGAGGCGACCCGCTCGTCGACCAGGTCGGGATAGAACTGGTCGAGCTGGTCGGTCGTGAGCATGCCCTTGTAGGCCAAGGTGCGCGACGACAGCGACGGGAAGTAGACGTCGGTCTCGTGCTCGGCACGCTTGCGCAGGCAGAAGGCCAGTCGCTCCAGACCCATGCCGCTCACCCGCCTGCCGGAGCCGGCGACGAAGAGCTGGCTGAACTCCGGCATCACGCCGCGAGCAGTCGCGCCGAGGATGTCGGGCTGGGTGGGGACGTCACGCCAGCCGAGGACGGCGAGGCCCTCCTCGGCCGCGATCTCCTCGATCCGGCGTCTGGTCTTGGCGACCTGCTCGTCGTCCCCCTGGAGGAAGGCGGTGCCGACGGCGTAGCCGTGCTGCGCAGGCAGCTCGAATCCTGCATCGGCAGCGACCGCACGCAGGAACGCGTCCGGGACCTGCATCAGGATGCCCGCTCCGTCACCCGAGTTGGGCTCGGCACCTGCAGCACCACGGTGCTCCAGGTTGCGCAGGGCGGTGAGTGCCTTGGCCACGATGTCGTGGCTGGCGACGCCGGTCAGGGTTGCGACGAACGCCACGCCGCACGCATCGTGCTCGTGGCGGGGGTCGTACAGCCCTTGGGGCGGCGGGAATGCGTGGGTATAGGGCACCGGGCATTCTCCCGTCGTCATCAGCGCCACTCTGACCCCGACAACGATGCGGGGTAGGTGGCGGATCGTCAATGCAGGTGTGGCCGAACAGAAGGTGGCCGTGCAGGGGACGACGTTGGCCCTAGCGGAGGCACCAGATTAGCACCCGACGGGACCCGGCCGGTGCACTCAGTCCGGGTCCGGACGCTCCGTGGCCTCCTCGGCCTCCTCGGCCTCCTCGGCCTGACTGGCGAGCGCGGCATCGGTGTAGACCTGCTCCTCGCGCCCGGGACTGCGTCGGGCACTGATCACGAAGTAGATGGCGGCGGCGACGAACAGCACGATCGAGGTCCAGACGTTGAAACGCAGTCCCCCGACGTCGATCAGCTCGACCCGGTCGATGCGCATCATCTCGATCCAGCCGCGGCCCAGGCAGTAGGACATCACGTAGAGGGCCACCACCCGGCCGTGCCCGAGCCGGAACCTCCGGTCGGCCCAGATCACGAAGGCGAACGCGGCGAGGTTCCACACGAACTCGTAGAGGAACGTCGGGTGGAAGGTGGCGTACTGCTCGTAGCCGAGCGGCCGGTGCGCCGCGTCGATCTCCAGGCCCCACGGCAGGTCGGTCGGTCGGCCGAAGAGCTCCTGGTTGAACCAGTTGCCCCATCGCCCGATCGCCTGGGCGACCAGGACTCCGGGCGCCATCGCGTCGAGCACCGGGAGCAGCCTGATGCCCTTGCGACGGGCGCCGATGACGACTCCGAGCGCGCCCATGGCGATCGCGCCCCAGACACCGAGGCCGCCGCGCCAGATGTAGAGGGCCTCGATGGGGTGCCCGCCGTCGCCGAAGTAGAGCGCGCTGTCGGTGGCCACGTGGTAGAGCCGTCCCCCGACCAGCCCGAACGGCACCGCCCAGATGGCGAGGTCCTGGACGTCACCGGCCCGGCCACCGCGAGCGATCCAGCGGCGCTCGCCGATCCAGATCGCGGCGACGATCCCGAGGATGATCGCCAGGGCGTAGCCGCGCAGCGGGAACGGGCCGAGCTCCCAGACCCCTGAGGACGGGCTCGGGATCGACAAGACGGTGAGCATGACGTCGGGTGACCTCAGTCCTTCTTCAGCAGCAGGTGGATGTCGGAGGCGAACTGGGCCGACGAGGTGGACTCGCTCCAGTAGACCGGTGCCTCGTCGTCGCTGTCGATCCCGGTGATCGTGGTGCCGTGCGTGACGTCGTAGCCGCCCGACGGGAGCTTCTCGCCCTGGGTGACGCCGACCCCGAGGGGCAACGCGATGTCGACGATCGTCTGCAGGTCACCGGTCAGGCCGATGAAGGTCGGGTCGATGTGGGAGAGGTACTTCTCGAGCACCGGCGCGGTGTCGCGGGCCGGGTCCGTGGTCACGAACGCCACGTCCACCCGGTCCCGGTCGGCCTCGTCGAGCCTGGTCATCGCCGAGGCCAGCGACGCCATCACGGCCTGGCAGATGTCCGGGCAGTGGGTGTAGCCGAAGAAGACCAGGGTGAGGTCCTTGTCGGTGTCCGCCGTCAGCGAGAAGTCCTGACCGGACGTGTCGGTCAACGTCGCGGACGACACCTCGAACGGCGGGTCGAGCTCGGTGGCGGTGAGCCTCGCCCCGTCGTCGCTGCCGCACGCGGCGAGCAGCAGGAGCAGAGGTACGACGAGCAGTGCGACGACCCGGGACGAGCGGTCAGGCACGCCGTACTCCTCGGGCGAGGTCCTCCGTCAGCGCACTCAGGGCCCGCAGCCCGGCGGCCCGCTCTGTCGCCGAGTCCCCCGCGTGGTCGAGCAGGGCACGGACGAAGGCGGAGCCGACGATCACGCCGTCGGCGTACGACGCCACCTCGGCGGCCTGGTCACCGTTGCTGACCCCGAGCCCGACGCCGACCGGGAGGTCCGTCGCGGCAGCGGTGATGGCGGCCTTGGTCCGGGCGACGAGTGGTCCGGCCAGGTCGGAGGTCGACGTCCGGGTGCCCGTCACCCCCATCACCGCGGTCGCGTAGACGAAGCCGCGACAGGCAGCCGTGGTCATCGCGATCCGGGTGTCGGTCGAGGACGGCGCCACCAGGAAGACCTTGTCGAGGTCGTGCTCGTCCGCGGCCGCGATCCAGTCCGACCCGCTGTCGGGCGTCAGGTCGGGTGTGATCAGGCCCGCTCCCCCGGCGTTCGCGAGGTCGGCGGCGAACCGGGCGACGCCGTACTTCACGACCGGGTTCCAGTAGGTCATCACGACGGTAGGGGTGCCGGTCGCAGCGACCGCCTCGACGGTGCGGAGCACGTCGCGGGTGCGGAAGCCGCGCTCGAGCGCCTGCTGGGCGGCGGCCTGGATGGTCGGTCCGTCCATCACCGGGTCGCTGTAGGGCAGGCCGACCTCGATCACGTCGCAACCGGCGTCGACCATCGCGAGGAGCGCGTCGATGCCGCCCTGGACGTCGGGGTAGCCGGCCGGCAGGTAGCCGACGAGCGCGGCGCGTCCCTCGGAGCTCGCCTTGTCGAACGCGGGTGCGACGCTCATCCGACCGGTTCCTCCGTCACTTCGTCCTGGCCGAGCCCGAAGTACTCGATGGCGGTGCCCATGTCCTTGTCGCCGCGCCCGCTGAGGTTGATCAGCACGGTGGCGCCGGGCCCCTTCTCGGCGGCGAGCTCCTCGGCGACCTTGAGCGCCCCCGCGATCGCGTGCGCCGACTCGACCGCCGGGATGATCCCCTCGGTGCGGCTGAGCAGGGCGAGTGCCTGCATCGCCTCGTCGTCGGTGACCGGGAGGTACGTCGCCCGCCCGGTCGCCGCGAGGTGCGCGTGCTGCGGGCCGACACCGGGGTAGTCGAGGCCGGCCGAGATCGAGTGCGACTCGATGGTCTGGCCGTCCTCGTCCTGGAGCACGTAGGTGCGGGCGCCGTGCAGCACGCCCGCGTCGCCGGCATGGATCGTCGCGGCGTGACGACCGGTCTCGAACCCGTCGCCGCCCGCCTCGAAACCGTAGATCGCGACGTCGGCGTCGTCGAGGAAGGCGGTGTAGAGGCCGATCGCGTTGGACCCCCCGCCGACACAGGCCGCGATCGCGTCAGGCAGCGCGCCGTACTGCGCGAGGCACTGGGCGCGAGCCTCGTCGCCGATCCCGCGGGTGAAGTCGCGGACCATGCTCGGGAAGGGGTGCGGGCCCGCGGCGGTGCCGAACAGGTAGGCGGTGTGGTCGACGCTCGCCACCCACTCGCGCAGGGCCTCGTTGATGGCGTCCTTGAGGGTCGCGCTGCCGGACTCCACCGGGACCACCTTGGCGCCGAGCAGGTGCATCCGGGCCACGTTGAGGGCTTGGCGACGGGTGTCGACGGCGCCCATGTAGACGGTGCAGTCGAGGCCGAAGTAGGCCGCGGCGGTGGCACTGGCGACGCCGTGCTGGCCGGCACCGGTCTCGGCGATGACGCGGGTCTTGCCCATCCGCCTGGTCAGCAGCGCCTGGCCGAGCACGTTGCGGATCTTGTGGGCGCCGGTGTGGTTGAGGTCCTCGCGCTTGAGCAGGATCCGGGCACCGACCTTGGTGCTGAGCCGCTCGGCGAAGTAGAGCGGGCTCGGGATGCCGGCGTAGTCGCGCAGGATCGCCTCGAACTCGGCGACGAACGCCGGGTCCGCCATCGCCTCGTGCCACGCGTCGGTCAGCTCGTCGAGGGCGGCGACCAGCGCCTCGGGCATGAAGCGGCCGCCGAAGCCGGTCTCCGGTCCGCCGAACCAACCCTGCGGGTCGGCATCGTGCCCTGTGGTCGTGCTGGTTGTCATCTGCCGACTCCTGTCATGCTCGCGACCGCGCTGGTCGGGTCACCGTCCTTGACGAGGGCCTCCCCGACGAGGACCGCGCGGGCGCCCTCACCGACGAACCGCTGGACGTCCTCGGGCCCGAAGATCCCGGACTCGGCGACCAGGACCCGGTCGTCCCCTGTCGTCGAGGCCAGCACGGGGGCCAGCCGGCCGAAGGTGTCGGCGTGGATCTGGAGGGTCTTGAGGTTGCGGGCGTTGACCCCGACCAGCTCGGCGCCGAGGGCGACGGCGCGCTCGGCCTCCGGTTCGTCGTGCACCTCGACCAGCACCGTCAGACCGAGCTCGCCGGCCTCGTCGTACAACCGGCGCAGCGTGTCGTCGTCGAGCGCCGCCACGATCAGCAGGGCCAGGTCGGCCCCAGCGACCCTGGCCTCGACGAGCTGGTAGCTGGTGACGATGAAGTCCTTGCGCAGCAGGGGCGTGTCGACGGCGGTGCGCACGGCGCGCAGGTCGGCCAGGCTGCCACCGAAGCGGCGCTGCTCGGTCAGCACGCTGATCGCGGCAGCACCACCGGCAGCGTAGGCCTTGGCCAGCACGGTCGGGTCCGGGATGTCAGCGAGGTCGCCCTTGCTGGGACTGCGGCGCTTGACCTCGGCGATCACGCTCGAACCAGGGCGGCGGAAGTGCGGCATCGGGTCGCGCGGCGCGTCGACGTCGGCGAGCGCGGCACGCAGGTCGGCGATGCTGGTCGCCGCCTCACGCTCGGCGAGATCGACCCGGACCCCCGCCACGATCTCGTCGAGCACGGACATTGCGGGATACTCCAGGTCGGGATCGGTGGCGGCTGGTCTACCAAGTGTTTCACGGCCACCCACAGCGGGGTACGACCGGTAGGGTCCTCGCCAAGCGGCCGGAGACTGACGGCCACAACGAAGGGTTCGACCACGTGAGCTACTCGGAACCACCTCCCCCGCCGCAGTACGGCGCACCCGTCCCGCCGCAGGGTGGGGTCCCGCAGAAGACGTCCGGCAAGGCCATCGCCTCATTCGTGACCGGTCTGGTCGGGCTGCTGACCATCTGCTGCGGCTTCCTGGTGGTCACCAGCATCGTTGCGCTGGTCCTCGGCATCCTGGCCCGCAAGGACATCGCCGGCTCCAACGGCCAGCTCAAGGGCGACGGCATGGCCCTGACCGGCATCATCACCGGCGTCATCGGAATCCTCATGGTGATCGTGTCGATCATCCTGATCGCCACCGGTGTCGTCGACACCAACTTCGACTACAGCACCAGCTGAGCCGGGTCCCGGGTCACGGCGCGAGCCATGACCCGGGCAGGTTCCGCAGGATCGTGAACACCCCGGCCGCGACGCAGACGCCGATCGTGGTGAGGGTGATCAGTCGGGCGTTGGGCTCGCGGTCGACGCCCCGCCAGCTCTCGAGCGCCCACCTGCCCAGCAGGAACACGATGAACGGCAGCAGGACGACGAAGAGCAGGTTGCTCGACGCCGCGGCCCCCACGTCGCCGTTGGTCAGGTCGTTGACCGCCCGCAGGCCGCCGCACCCCGGGCACCAGATCCCGAGCGCAGCGCTGGGGCAGTAGCCCCACGACCCGCTGCTGTGCGGGTCGCGGACGTGCAGCGCCGCCGTGGCCAGGGCCAGTCCCCCGATGGTGAGGACCGGTGACTGCATCCTCTGCCAGCGACTCCTCGCGGCGACGGCCTGGTCGGCGGGAGCGGGCACGGTAGCGGTCACGGCCTGATCAGTGGGTCGTGGTCTCTTCGTGGTAGCCGAGCCGGGCCATCACCGCGAAGACGACGAGGGCGGCGAGACCGATCGCGACGCCGGCCCAGAACACGGGCCAGCTGATCGGCTCGAGGAGCAGCCCGACCGCACCGACCACGAAACCGAGCATGGCGACCGTGACGGCCGTCCACGCTGCCGGAGTGTTGCCGTGGTTGTGAGACATGTGGGGCTCCTCGCGCGCGTTCGATGGGGTTGCTGGGCTTGAGTCTATTCAGTGATTCAGGCGGTGGGGTCGTGGCCCTCGTCCATCGCCTTCCACAGGTCGAGGCTGGTCTGCTCCTCGGGCGGGGCGGCGGCGGGTGGCGCCGAGCCCGGCGCGTCGTACCGGGTGCCCATCTCGGGCCAGCTCGACGCCCACCGAACCGCCAGCACGGTCGGGACCAGGCTGAGCACGGCGGCCAGGACAGCCACCCAGTACCACGCGGTGTGACTGATGGCCGCGTCGGTCACGCCGACCGCGGCGAGCTCGGCGCGCAGCTGGTCGGGCACCGAGCCGTAGGCGGTGAGCGCAGCGACGACGGTCCCGAGCGACGCGAGGACCCCGAGGACGGCGACCGCGCGCCGCACCCGGCCCCGGGTCACCAGCACCACCCCCCAGCAGGCCAGGACCACCAGCGCGAGTGCGGTCACCGCAGGCAGATGGGCGTCGTAGGTCACGAAGCCGCTGCTGACCGCGGCCGCCGCCGTGCCGGACGCCTCGGCGGCCGGCTTGTCACCGGCCACTGCGGCCACGCCGGCCGTGGCCAGGCCCAGCAGCACGACGGGACCGAAGGTACGGCGGCGCGAGCGCGAGCGGCTCTCCTCGTCAGGCATCGGACCGGGGCAGCAGATCGGCGTCGAAGCAGGTGCGGTCGCCGGTGTGGCACGCCACACCCACCTGGTCGACCTTGACCAGGAGCGTGTCGCCGTCGCAGTCGAGGCGGACCTCCTTGACCCACTGCACGTGGCCAGAGGTCTCGCCCTTGAGCCAGTACTCCTGGCGAGAGCGGCTCCAGTAGGTCGCGCGACCGGTGACGAGGGTGCGGCTCAGCGCCTCGTCGTCCATCCAGCCGAGCATCAGCACCTCGCCGGAGTCGTGCTGCTGCACGACCGCAGGGACCAGCCCGTCGGGGTTGCGCTTGAGCCGGTCGGCGATCTGCGGGTCGAGAGCTGTCACGAGTCGATTGTCCCCTGCTGGGCCACCCAGCTCGCGTGCAGGTCGGCGTAGACGCTGCCTCGGTCGGCGACCAGAGCGGCGTGCGGTCCGCGCTGGACCACCCGGCCCTGGTCGACGACGACGACCTCGTCGGCGCTCTCGGCGGTCGAGAGCCGGTGCGCGATGGTGACCGAGGTGCGCCCGCGCATCAGGCGCTCGAGGGCGCGACCGATCCGCATCTCCAGCGCCGGGTCGACGGCACTGGTGGCCTCGTCGAGGACGAGCAGGTCAGGATCGGCGAGCTGGGCCCGCAGCAGCGCGACCAGCTGCCGCTCACCGGCCGACAGCGACTCCCCGCGCTGTCCGACCCTGGTCTCGATCCCGCGCGGGAGGCCGGCCAGCCAGTCACCGAGGCCGAGCTCGTCGGCGCCGGACCGGATCTCGTCGTCGGTGGCCCCGAGCCGTCCGTAGCGGACGTTGGCGGCGATCGTGTCGTCGAAGAGGAAGCCCTCCTGCGGCACCAGCACCACGCTGCGTCGCATGGCGGCCTGACCGATCTCGCGGACGTCGACGCCGTCGAGGAGCACCGCCCCCTCGGAGGGGTCCATCAGCCGGGTCAGCAGCTTGGCGATGGTGGACTTGCCCGACCCGGTCTCGCCGACCACGGCGATCCGGGTCCCGGAGGAGATGTCGAGGTCGATCTCGCGCAGCACCGGGGGGCCACCGGGATAGGCGAAGCCGACGTCCGCGAACCGGACGTCGATCGGGCCGCGCGGCAGGGTGCGGCCGTCGGGACCGGGGTCGACCAGGTCGGCCGGCGTCTCGAGGATGCCGATCACCCGGCGCCACCCGGCGATCGCATTCTGGGCATCGGTGAGGATCTGGGTGCCCATCTGCACCGGCCCGACGAACAGGGTGACCAGGAAGGCGAACGCGAGCACCTTGCCGGCGGTGATGTCGTCGGCGAAGCCCAGCCAGATCCCGACGATCAGCACAGCGGCGTTGGCGAGTCCCGCGGAGACACCACCGAGGGAGAACGAGAACGCCGTGAATCCCTGGGCCCGGGTGCTGGCGGACTGGTACTCGTCGATCGCGTCGTCGATGCGGGCCTGGGTGCGGGCCTCGACGGCATACGAGCGGACCACGGCGGCGCCGACGACCGGCTCCGAGATGGCCGAGAGCATCAGGCCGACCTGGTGGCGCACCACGCCGTACGCCGCGGAGAGCTTGCGCTGGAAGAACCTCAGCGAGAGGAAGAGGGGGAGGAAGCAGACCCAGACGACGATCGCCAGCTGCCAGGAGTAGATCACCATCACGATGGTCGCGATCAGGATCTGCCCGACGCTCACCACGGAGAGCAGTCCGCCGAACACCAGGAACTGACTGACCTGGTCGACGTCGCTGGTCACCCGGGAGACCAACGCACCGCGGCGCTCGGTGTTCTGGGTGAGCAGCGGCAGGTCGTGGACGTGGCGGAAGGCCTTGATCCGCAGCGTGGCCAGACCGCGCTCGGAGGAGGTGAAGAGCCTGGAGGTCATCAGGTAGGACGCCACGCTGGTGAGCACGATCGCGAACGCGGCGGCGACGCCCATCAGCACGGTGAAGGACACGTCGGGACCGTCGGGACCGTTGAGCCCGTGGTCGATCGTCTGCTGGACCGCGATCGGCACCACGACCTGGCCCATCGAGGCCACCACGGCGAGAGCGAGGGTGCCGCGGACGCCTTCCTTGAGCTCGGGCGAGAAGTGCACACCTCGGCGGATCGTCGCGATCGCGCCGATCTCCTCGCCGGAGTCGAAGCTGGTCATGCGTGCTCCTCGACGAGCTCGGCGGCCGCCATCTCGTAGGCGTTGACGAGACGCGCGTAGGCGGGGCTGCCCTCCAGGAGCTCGGCGTGGGTGCCGCGGCCGGCCACCCGGCCGTCCTCGATGTGGACCACCTCGTCAGCGAGCCCGATGGTCGCCTTGCGGTAGGCGACGACGACGAGCGAGGTGTTGGCACCGCTGGCGCGCAGCGCGCGCAGGATCCGCGCCTCGACCTCGGGGTCGACCGCCGAGGTCGCGTCGTCGAGGACCAGCAGCCGCGGACGGCGTACCAGCGCCCGGGCCAGCGAGATCCGTTGACGCTGACCGCCGGAGAGCGAGGTCCCCCGCTCGCCGAGGCGGGTGTCGAGCCCGTGCGGCAGCGCCGCGACGAAGCCTTCTGCCTGGGCGTCGCGAAGTGCCGCCCAGACGTCGTCGTCGGACACCTCGGCACCCAGGGTGACGTTGCCGCGGATGGTGTCGTCGAAGAGGAAGGCGGTCTGGGAAACGACCGACAACGTCGTGGCCAGCTCGCCGCGGGCCAGGTCGCGCAGGTCGGTGCCGTCGAGGAGGATCCGTCCGGCGTCAGGGTCGACCAGACGCGAGACGAGGTTGGTGAGGGTGCTCTTGCCGGCGGCTGTGGCCCCGACGAGGGCGACGCTACGGCCCGGCTCGACCACGAAGCTGACGTCCTGCAGCACCGGCTGGTCAGGGTCGTAGCGGTAGCCCAGTCCCTCGACCTCGAGGCGCGCACCACCGAGCGTGTCGCGCGCGGCTGCGACGTCGCCGTACACCATCTCGCCGGTGGCCAGCAGGACGCTGTTGACCCGGTCGAAGCCCACGACGCTGCGCGGGAACTCCCCCAGCAGCCACCCGATCGAGCGGATCGGGAAGGAGACGATGGTCAGCAGGTAGGCGACGGTCACGACGTCACCCGCCTCGGTCGCGCCGCTGAGGACCCGCTCGACACCGACGGCGAGCACGATCAGCACGCCGAGGCTGGGCAGCGCCGCGAGGGTCGGGTCGAACGCGGCGCGGATCCGGCCGGCGCGGACGTTGACATCGCGCAGCTGGTGGGCCTTGTCGGCGAACCGGGCGGTCTCCTCCGGCTCCCGGCCGAGGGTCTTGACGACCATCGCACCGTCGAACGACTCGTGGGCGACCTCACTGAGCTCGGCACGCAGCTGCTGCGCCCGGGTCATCAGCGGCGAGGCCAGCCGCTGGTAGACCAGGTTGGCCGCGATCACGGCCGGGAAGACCAGCAGCCCGACCAGGGCGAGCACCAGGTCGGCGAAGAACATCTGGGCGACCGCGATCACCATCATCGCGATCGTGCCGACCGCCATCGGCAGCGGGGCGATCGGGGCCCAGGCCGCCTCGACGTCGGAGTTGGCGTTGGAGAGCAGCTGGCCCGTCGGGTGGCGCAGGTGCCACTCCATCGGCAGGGAGAGGTACTGGCGGGTGACCGCGCGCCGGCTGTGGGCCTGCATGCGGTACTGCATGATCCCGGCGCCCAGACGTCGGGCCACGATGCCGACCGCGCGCAGCAGGGCGACGCCGAGGAAGAGGCCGAGCACTGCCAGCAGCATGTCGGCGCCGATCTCGCCGTCCTCGAAGGCCGGCAGCACCACGTGGTCGGTGGCCCAGCCCAGCACCCACGCGTCAGCGACGGTGAGCGCACCGAACAGGACGCTGCCCAGGGTGGAGAGGGTGAAGATCCACGGCTCGCGACGGATCGCGATGGCCAGGACTCCCAACCCCTCGAGGGTCGTGCCCCGTCGACGGACCACCTGGTCCTCCACCACTGCCGCCACCTGCTCGCTGTCCTCCCCGATGCCTGGTCATGCTCCGCTGCCGTGCTCGCGGGCAACCCCGCCGACGAGCAGGCTATTCCCCGCCGTCGACATCGCGACCTTGCCGAGACCGACCGGGCGTCGGACAGGTCAGCTCAGCGGACCGGGTGTCCCTCGGCGGCCAGCGCACCCTTGACGTCGGCGATCCGAAGGGTGCCGAAGTGGAAGACGGTGGCGGCGAGCACAGCGTCGGCGCCGGCGTCGACGGCCGGGGCGAAGTGCTCCAGCCGCCCGGCGCCTCCGGATGCGATCACCGGGATGGTGACCTCATGGCGTACGGCGCGGATCAGCTCGAGGTCGAAGCCGTCCTGGGTGCCGTCGGCGTCCATCGCGTTGAGCAGGATCTCCCCGGCACCGAGCTCTGCGGCGCGGACCGCCCACTCGATCGCGTCGAGGCCGGAGGACTTGCGGCCGCCATGGGTGGTCACCTCGAACCCCGACCCTCCCGGCGACGCAGCCGAGCGCCGGGCGTCGACCGACAGCACCAGCACCTGGTTGCCGAACCGGTCAGCGATCTCGGCGACCAGCTCCGGGCGGTGGATCGCGGCGGTGTTGACCGCGACCTTGTCGGCGCCTGCGCGCAGCAGCCGGTCGACGTCCTCGACGCTGCTGACTCCCCCGCCGACCGTGAGTGGGATGAAGACCTCCTCGGCCGTGCGCGACACGATCTCCATCGTCGTGGCCCGGCCCTCGTGGGAGGCGGAGATGTCCAGGAAGGTCAGCTCGTCGGCACCCTCGGCGTCGTAGGCCCGTGCCAGCTCGACCGGGTCGCCGGCGTCGCGCAGCTCCTGGAAGTTGATGCCCTTGACGACCCGCCCGGCGTCGACGTCGAGGCAGGGGATCACGCGTACGGCGAGGCTCACTGGGCCGCCGTCGGTCCGGGCAGGGTCAGGGCCAGGGCGTCCTCGAGCGTGAACCGGCCCTCATAGAGCGCGGTGCCGGCGATCGCGCCCTCGACCCCGATCGACACCAGGCCCATCAACGCCTCGATGTCGGCCAGCTCGGTGACCCCGCCGGACGCCACGATCGGTCGGTCGGTGGCCGCGCAGACGTCCTGCAGCAGCTGCAGGTTGGGTCCCTGCAGCATCCCGTCCTTGTTGACGTCGGTGACGACGTAGCGCGCACAGCCCTCGGCGTCGAGACGGGCGAGCACCTCGTAGAGATCGCCACCGTCGCGGGTCCACCCGCGCGCCGCGAGGGTGCGTCCGCGCACGTCGAGACCGATCGCGATCCGGTCACCGTGCTCGGCGATCACCTTCGCGCACCACGCGGGCTGCTCGAGCGCCGCGGTCCCGATGTTGACCCGTCGACAGCCGGTGGCCAGCGCCGCCGCCAGCGACTCGTCGTCGCGGATCCCTCCACTCATCTCGACCTTGATGTCGAGCGCCCCGACGATCTCGGCCTGGAGCTCGCGGTTGCTCCCGCGGCCGAACGCCGCGTCGAGGTCCACCAGGTGGAGCCACTCGGCGCCGGCGTCCTGCCAGCGTCGAGCAGCGGCGATCGGGTCGCCGTACGCCCGCTCCGAGCCGGCCACGCCCTGGGCGAGCTGGACGGCCCGGCCCTCCGTGATGTCGACGGCGGGCAGCAGCTCGAGGTAGTCACTCATCGGGATCCTTGTCAGTACGGCGGAGTCAGGTACGGCGGAACATCAGCGTGTGCAGGACGGGTGCGGCGAGCAGGCTGACGACCAGCGCAGCCAGGCTGATCCCCCAGTCCCGGAAGAAGAGCCAGGCCAGCAGGTTGATCGCCAGCAGCAGCGCGAGGAGCGCACCGGTCTGGCGCCGGCGGCGCTCGGCGAGGACGCCCGCGGGCCGGACCCGGCGCCGGGTCACGCTGCGGGGCAGCTTCGCGGTCACGGCCCGCTTGCGGGCGGCACTGCGCTCGCGGCGCTCGGCCTCGGCCGCCCGGGCAGCGGCGACCACGGCCGCCTCCCGCTCCCGCTGGGCCCGGCGCTGGGCGCGCTCCTTGCTCATCGCGCGGGACTCACAGCGTGCGCACCCAGTTGCGCAGCAGCGCCGCGCCGGCATCCCCGGACTTCTCCGGGTGGAACTGGGTGGCGGTCAGTGGACCGTTCTCGACCGCGGCGACGAACCGGTCGCCACCGTGCTCGCTCCAGGTGACCAGCGGAGCGCGGGTGCGGTCGTTGGTGACGAGGGTCCAGTCGCGGACCCCGTAGGAGTGCACGAAGTAGAACCGCTCCGACTCGATCCCGGCGAAGAGGCTGGTGCCGTCGGGGACGTCGACGGTGTTCCACCCCATGTGGGGGACGACGGGAGCCTGGAGCCGCTCGACGATGCCCGGCCACTCGTGGCAGCCCTCGGTCTCGACACCGTGCTCGACCCCGCGACCGAAGAGCACCTGCATACCGACACAGATGCCCAGCACCGGTCGGCCGCCCGCCAGCCGGCGACCGATGATCCGAGGGCCGTGCACGGCACGGAGTCCGGCCATGCAGGCGGCGTACGCACCCACACCTGGGACCACCAGGCCGTCGGCCTCCAGCGCGGCATCGAAGGCACCGGTCAGCGTGACCTCGGCGCCGGCACGCTCGACGGCACGCACGGCGGAGCGGAGGTTCCCCGACCCGTAGTCGAGGACGACGACGTGTGGGGTGCTCAGAGTGCGCCCTTGGTCGAGGGGACCCCGGTCTCCCGGGGGTCGATCGCGACGGCGTCGCGGAAGGCCCGCGCGAACGCCTTGAACTGGGTCTCCACGATGTGGTGCGGCTCGCGGCCGGCCAGCACCCGCACGTGCAGGGCGATGTGGGCGTGGAAGGCGAGGGTCTCGAAGACGTGCCGGGTCAAGGACCCGAGGTACGTCGTGCCTGAGCCGCCCAGCACGACGTACTCCTGCCCGGCCGGCTCGCCGGTGTGCACACAGTAGGGCCGGCCGGAGACGTCGACGACGGCCTGCACCAGCGCCTCGTCGAGGGGCACCGTGGCGTCACCGAAGCGGCGGATGCCGACCTTGTCCCCCAGCGCCTCGCGCAGCGCCTGGCCGAGCACGATCGCGGTGTCCTCGACGGTGTGGTGCGCGTCGATGTGGGTGTCGCCCTCGGTCTGCACGGTCAGGTCGACCAGGGAGTGCCGGGCGAACGAGATCAGCATGTGGTCGTAGAAGCCGACGCCGGTGGAGACGTCGTGGCGCCCGGTCCCGTCGAGGTCCACCTCGACGAGGACCTTCGACTCGCTGGTCTGTCGCTCGATCCGTGCAGTCCTCATGTTGCCTCCATGACCTCGGTCAGTGCCTGCTTGAACGCCATCATCTCGCCACCGGTGCCGATCGAGACACGCAGCCACCCCTCGGGCCCGGTCTCGCGGATCAGCACCCCCCGGTCGAGGAGTCCCTGCCAGACAGCATGCCGGTCGGGGAAGGTGCCGAACAACGCGAAGTTGGCGTCGCTCTCGGCGACCTCGAGCCCCTGCTCGCGCAGCCAGGTGACGGTGGCGTCCCGCTCGGCCCTCAGCTCGTCGACCCTGCCGAGCAGCTCGGGGGCGTGCCGCAGCGCCGCGAGCGCTGTGGCCTGGGTGACCGCGCTGAGGTGGTAGGGCAGCCGGACCACCCGGATCGCGTCACAGATCTCCGGTGCTGCGGCGAGGTAGCCGAGCCGGCCCCCTGCCAGCGCGAAGGCCTTGCTCATGGTCCGGGAGACGACCAGGTTGCGGTGCTGCGGGAGCAGGTCGAGGGCGCTCGGCACGCCGGCCCGTCGGAACTCGCCGTACGCCTCGTCGACCACGAGCACACCGGAGTCGCCGACTGCTTCGCAGAGCAGCGAGACCGCCTCGGGCGGCAACGCGGTGCCGGTCGGGTTGTTGGGGCTCGGCAGCAGCACCACGCTCGGGTGCTGCTGCTCGATCAGCTCGCGCGCCCGGTCGAGGTCCAGCGAGAAGTCACACTCCCGGTGGCCGACGGTCCAGGCGGTCATCGAGTCCCGGGCGTACTCGGGGTACATCGAGTACGTCGGCGCGAAGCTCAGCGCCACTCGGCCGGGACCGCCGAAGGCCTGCAGCAGCTGCAGCATCACCTCGTTGGAGCCGTTGGCCGCCCAGACCTGCTCGGGGGCCACGGCGGACACCGTGTCCGAGCTCAGGTAGGCAGCGAGCGCGGTACGCAGCTCGGTGAACTCCCGGTCGGGGTAGCGGTTGAGGGTGCCGGCGGCGGCGGCGACCGCCGTCGCGATGTCGGCGACGCAGGCAGGCGAGGGCCCGTAGGGGTTCTCGTTGACGTTGAGCTGGACCGGCACGTCGAGCTGCGGGGCGCCGTACGGCTCGATGCCGCGCAGCTCCTCGCGCAGGGGCGGCCAGGTCATGGCTGGTCGAGGCGGACGCGTACGGCGGCGCCGTGACCCGGCAGGTCCTCGGCCTCGGCGAGCGTGATCACGTGCTCGGCCACCGTCTCGAGGGCGTCCCGGGAGTAGTCCACGACGTGCACCGACTTGGTGAACGCGCGCACCGAGAGCCCCGAGGAGTGGCAGGCGCAGCCCCCGGTGGGCAGCACGTGGTTGGAGCCGGCGCAGTAGTCGCCGAGGCTCACCGGCGCGTGGGCGCCGACGAAGATCGCGCCGGCGTTGCGGACCCGGGCGGCGTACGACGCCGCGTCGGTGGTCTGGATCTCGAGGTGCTCGGCGGCGTAGGCGTCGACGACGGCGAGACCCTGCTCGAGGTCATCGACCAGCACGATCGCGGACTGCCGGCCCGCGAGGCTGGTGCGGATCCGGTCGACGTGCCGGGTGACCGAGACCTGCTTGTCGAGCTCGGCCTCGACCTCGGCCGCGAGCGTCTCACTCGGGGTGACCAGGACCGCCGCCGCGAGCGGGTCGTGCTCGGCCTGGCTGATCAGGTCGGCTGCGACGTAGGCCGCAGGGGCGGTGTCGTCGGCGAGGACCGCGATCTCGGTCGGGCCGGCCTCGGAGTCGATGCCGACCAGACCCTTGAGCAGCCGCTTGGCGGTGACCGTGTAGATGTTGCCCGGCCCGGTGACCAGGTCGACCTTGGCGCAGCCCTCGGAGGTCCCGCCTGGCGAGACCCCGTAGGCGAACATGGCGATCGCCTGGGCGCCACCGACCGCGTAGACCTCCTCGATGCCGAGCAGCGCGCAGGCCGCCAGGATCGTGGGGTGCACGGAACCGCCGAACTCGCGCTGCGGCGGGCTGGCCAGGGCGATCGAGGTGACTCCTGCGGTCTGGGCGGGGACCACGTTCATCAGCACGCTGGAGACCAGGGGCGCCAGGCCGCCGGGGACGTAGAGACCGACCCGGCCGACCGGCACCTTGCGGTGGGTGACCGTCGCACCGGGCCCGAGGTCGGTGACGATGTCGTGCTCGAGCTCGGCGGCGCTGGTGGCCCGGAGCCGGCGGATCGACTCGTCGAGCGCGGCCCGGATCGCCGGGTCGAGGCTGGTCAGGGCGTCGGCCAGCGCGGGAGCAGGCACCCGGATGTCGTCGAGGGCGACCCCGTCGAACTTCTCGGACAGCTCATGGATCGCCTCGAGGCCCCGGGCCCGGACGTCGTCGCAGATGGCCTGCACCGTGGGCACCGCAGCCTCGATGTCGAAGTCGGCGCGCGGCAGCGCGGAGCGGTAGTCGACCGTGCCGTCCTGCTCACGGGCACCGCTGCTGGTGCGGAGATCGATCCGGCGAATCATGGACCCGAGTCTACGAGCGCCGCGCCCGCGACCCGAACTGCGTCCGCCGCACACCCCACCGGCTAGGTTGGGGACGTGAGCGACACCCTGCCGATGTTCCCCCTGAACATGGTGCTGTTCCCCGGGGTGAGCGTGCCACTGACCGTCTTCGAGGACCGCTACCGAGCGATGGTCCACCACCTGCTGCGGGTCCCGGACCCGGTGGACCGGGTGTTCGGCTCCGTCGGCATCCGCGAGGGCTACGAGGTCGGCGACCACGGCGCCCAGTCGCTCTACCGGGTCGGCTGCCGGGTCCAGCTCACCGAGGTCGAGTCACACTCCGACGGCACCTTCGACCTGGTCGCGGTCGGTCTCGAGCGGATCCAGCTCGACCGGCTCGAGACGACCGGCGACTTCCCCGTGGGACACGTCTCCGACCGGCCCGACACCAGCGCCGAGGTCCCCGAGGAGGTCCTGGAGCGGGCCCGGATCACCTTCACCGCCTACCGTGCGGCGCTGGCCGACATCCGCAGCGATCCCTACTCCGGGGCGCTCCCCCGCGACCCGACGTACCTCTCGTGGACCCTGGCGGCGGTCGCCCCTCTCCCGATGCCCGAGCGGCAGGCGCTGCTCGAGGCGGAGGACGCGACCGACCGGCTGGTGCTGGTCACCGACCTGCTGCGTGCCGAGCTGAGGGCGATGAACGTGATCCCGTCACTGCCGGCCACGGAGGTCGCGCGCACTCGCTGGTCGCCGAACTAGTCCGACGATCGTGGCCAGGAAGAAGTCGGCTGGAGGGACGCCGGCGACCGTGGCGCTGAACCGCGCCGGGATCGACTTCGCACTGCACGAGTATCCGCACGACCCCCGGGCCACCTCGTTCGGCCTCGAGGCAGCAGCCGCGCTCGGGCTCTCCCCGGATCGGGTCCTCAAGACCCTGATGGCCAGCGTCGACGGAGCCCTGACGGTCGCGATCGTCCCGGTGTCGGGTCAGCTGGACCTCAAGGCGCTGGCCCGGGCCTGCGGCGCCAGCAGAGCCGTGATGGCCGAGGTGACGACCGCCGAGCGGGCCACCGGGTACGTCGCGGGCGGCATCTCCCCGATCGGGCAACGACGCCCGCACCCGACCGTGCTGGACGCGAGCGCGCTCGGGCACCCGACCGTCTACGTCTCCGGCGGCCGGCGCGGTCTCGACCTGGAGATCGCGCCGGACGACCTGGTGAGCATCACCGGCGCAGCCGTTGCACCGATCGGTCGCTGATCAGTCGGTCGTGAGCTTGACGACCCCGTGCACGGTGTCGTCGACGATCCACGCGCTCACCCCGAGGGCTTCGAGCGGCTCCAGGTTGTCGCGCACCTGGCCGTCCTCACCGGCGAGGCCGGCCAGCCAGTTGTCGCCGGCATCGAAGTTCACGTAGACCACGATCGACGCCTCGCCGGCGTTCTCGACGACCCGCTCGAACTCCTGGGAGTCACCGAGATCGCCGTCCTCGAGGAGGTCGGCGAGGTAGTCCTCGCTGGGGCTGATCGCGACCATGTCACCCTCGGAGCCACTGGCGAGGACGTCGTCATCGACCTCGAGCGAGGAACGCAGCTGGTCGAGCACGGACTCGATGCCGTCGGCGTCGCCCTGGATCTTCAGACCCAGCGGGATGCCGGACGGGTCGTCCAGCGACAGTGCCTCGGTGTCGACGTCCGACCCGACCGAGAGCGCCATCGAGTCACCGACCAGGGTGGAGGCGTCCTCGGGCAGGTCCAGCCCGGTCAGGTCCTCCAGCTGGCTCAGCAGGTCGTCGGCAGAGCTGCCGCTGGTGGCGGCGAACCCGGTGAGGAAGTCGGTGAGCCAGTCCTCGCCGAAGGCGAGCCCGATCGCTGCACCTGTGGAGTCGGGCAGGGTGGCGACCACGTCACCGCCCTTGTCGGACCCGGCGAGCGACTTCTCGGTCGCGCCGGACTTCTGCGCGACCTCGAGCTCGAGCCCACCGTCGGCGAAGCGGATCGTCGCGGCGGCACCGCCGAAGTCGCGCAGGGCATCGGCTCCGTCGTCGGCTGCACTGGAGCGGGTCTGCGTGCTGCCGGTGTAGCCGACCCCCGTCGAGGAAGACGCCCCGGCCAGCTCGCTGAGGCCGCCGAAGCCCTCGCCGAGCTCGTCGAGGTTGTCGGCGATGAAGTCGCCGGCGGCCGGGGCGGCGTACATCGAGACGATCCCGGTGTCGCCGGCCTCGTCGGTCCAGTGATCGAAGTCGTCGTCGGCGGCGAGGGTGCCCTTGCCGGTGTCCTCGGTGACCTGGTCGACGACGTCCTGGGACTCGCCGATGACCGCCCAACCGTCCTGGATCGCCCAGGCGCTCGCGTCGTCGGAGGAACCTCCGCACGTGCTGAGCCCGGCCAGGCCGTCCTCAGCCGCCCCGTCGTCGGTGACCTGGAGGACGAAGATCGCGGTGGGCACGTCCTCGCCGGTGTCGACCGCGGCGACTGCCATCCGGTCACCCAGCCACGACGCGATGTCGTCGTCGTAGTCGAGCCCGTCGCAGGAATCCGTCGAACCCTGGATCTCCTCGAAGATCCGCTCGCGGATGTCGTCCTCGGCGCCCAGGTCGACGTTGTCCTTGAACGCCGGGAACTTCTGCAGGGTGCGGATCGCCTCGATCTTCTGGGCACCCTTGGGGTCCAGGTCGACGCTGACGTAGGCGATCGTCGTGTCCGGCAGCGCCTCGGCGGGCTGGGCGCCGGTCGCGAAGAACGACCACGCGGCCCAGGCACCGGCCCCGACGAGCAGCACTCCGGCACCGGCTACCGCGGCGATGACGGCCGTACGGCGGCCGCCGCGACGCTGGGTGTCCGGGCGCGCGAACGGGCCTCCGGAACCGCTGTCGAGATACTCCGGCTGGCCGGGCTCGGTGGGCGGCAGGTTGGTCGACATGTGGAACCCCCAAGATCCATCACGGGCGAATCCCGCAGGCCGAGATTTTACACAGGCTGGACGGGCTGGTCGGCATCATCGTCGACCCGTCTGCCGGGCCAGACCAGGAAGACTCCGGCCACTCCCAGCAGGGCCCCGACCGGCATCGCCAGCCAGGAGCTGGCTCCGGTGACCTCGAGATGATCCGGGATGGTGGTCCCGGCAGTGGCGGTCCTGGCCAGGACCGCGGGGTCAGGCGGACCCATCGCCGTGCCGATCACCACCATCAGCCAGGCGCCGACGACCGAGCCGACGAGCACCCCGGCCAGGGTGAGCAGCGGCCGGCGCGGGAGGAGCAGGGCTGCGAGCAGACCACCGATCAGGCCGGCCACAGCGGCGACGACGACGTACCAACCGGTGCCGGCGAACTGCTCCTGCAGCTCCGTCGCATCCCGGGGCACCCAGGAGCCGTCGACCACGACACCGATCGCCGGCGACCAGGCCCACTCCCAGACGATCCCGGCGACGGCACCGATCCCGGCGAGCAGGGCGGCCGCCAGGCCCACCTGGAGTGCCCGGTTCAGCCCGTCAGGCATCCCGGGCCCCAGGAGCTGCTTGAGATCGGCGAAGAGCGCGGGGCTCGGGCTGACCCGGAGCCGGTCGTCGAGACGCATGACGAGGGTCTCGTCGCGGGTGAGCAGCCGCAGCCGGACCTCGGTCACACCCGGGTGGGTGCCGAGGACGTCCTTGAGCTGCTCGACGACGGGCGGCGTGCACCGGGTGGAGGGCAGGCTGATCACGACCGGCCCGGACGGGCCGTCGGACAGATCGGGCACCGAGATCTCCTGGCCGTGGATCTCGGGCTGGTCCTTCTGCCGCGAGAGCCGACCCTTGACGGTGATGATCGCGTCCTCGACGAGGTGGGTGCTGGCCAGCTGGTAGGCGCTGGGGAAGAGCAGCACGTCGATCGCGCCGTCGAGGTCCTCGACGGTGACCATCGCCCACGCGTCGCCGCGCTTGGTGATCTTGCGCTGGACGCTGGTCACCAGGCCGCTGATCGTGATCGGCGTGCCGTCGGCGCGCTCCTCGTCGAGCATCAGCTGCCCGATGGTGCAGTCGCTGCCGTTGGACAGCACGTGCTCGAGACCGAGCAGCGGGTGGTCGGAGACGTAGAGGCCGAGCATCTCCCGCTCGTGGCCGAGCAGGGTGGTCTTGTCCCACTCGTCGATCTCGGGGATGGTCACCGAGATGCCGAAGCCCGACCCGCCGGCCTCGTCGTCGTCGAGACCGGCGAAGAGGGAGTCCTGTCCGATCGCCTCGTTGCGCTTGATGTCGACGTACTGGTCGACAGCGGTCTCGTGGATGGCGACCAGCGCACGACGCTTGTGCTTGAGGTCGTCGAACGCACCGGCCTTGATCAGCGACTCGATCACCCGCTTGTTGCAGACCAGCGCCGGGACCTTGTCCATGAAGTCGTTGAAGCTCTCGTAGCGGCCCTTCTCCTCGCGCCCGGCCACGACGCCGTCAACCACGTTGCTGCCGACGTTGCGGACCGCCGTCAGCCCGAAGCGGATGTCCTGACCGACCGGGGTGAAGTCGGCCGCCGACTCGTTGACGTCGGGCGGGAGCACCTGGATCTTCATCCGGCGACACTCGTTGAGGTAGATCGCGGACTTGTCCTTGTCGTCCTTGACCGAGGTGAGCAGGGCGGCCATGTACTCGGCCGGGTAGTTGGCCTTGAGGTAGGCCGTCCAGTAGGACACCAGGCCGTAGGCGGCGGAGTGGGCCTTGTTGAAGGCGTAGTCGGAGAACGGCAGCAGCGTGTCCCAGAGCGTCTTGATCGCTCCGGCGGAGTAGCCGCGGTCGGTCATGCCCGCGGAGAACCCGGCGAACTGCTTGTCCAGCTCTGCCTTCTTCTTCTTGCCCATCGCGCGACGCAGGATGTCGGCCTGGCCCAGGGTGTAGCCCGCGAGCTTCTGGGCGATGGCCATCACCTGCTCCTGGTAGACGATCAGGCCGTAGGTCTCGCCCAGGACGTCCTCCAGCGCCTCGGCCAGCTCAGGGTGGAGTGCCTCGACCGGCTCGCGCCCGGTCTTGCGTCGGGCGTACTTGTTGTGGGAGTCCGCGCCCATCGGCCCGGGTCGGTAGAGCGCCCCGACCGCGGAGATGTCCTCGAAGGTGTCGGGGCGCATGCTGCGCAGCAGGGCCCGCATCGGCCCGCCGTCGAGCTGGAAGACGCCGAGGGTGTCCCCGCGCTGGAGCAGCTGGTAGGTGGCCTCGTCGGTGAGCGGGAGGTCCTCGAGCACGACCTCCTCGCCCCGGTTGGCGACGATGTTCTTGACCGCGTCGTCGAGGACCGTGAGGTTGCGCAACCCCAGGAAGTCCATCTTGATCAGCCCGAGGTTCTCGCAGGTCGGGTAGTCGAACTGGGTGATCATCGCGCCGTCGGCCGGGCGCTTGAGCATCGGGATGATGTCGAGCAGCGGCTCGCTGGACATGATCACTCCGGCGGCGTGCACCCCCCACTGCCGCTTGAGCCCCTCGATGCCGATGGCGGTGTCGACGACCCGCTTGACGTCGTTGTCGGCCTCGTAGAGCGCGCGGAACTCCCCGCCCTCGCCGAACCGCTTGTGGTCGGCGTCGAAGATCTCGCCGAGTGGGACGTCCTTGCCCATCACCGAGGCCGGCATCGCCTTGGTGATCCGGTCGCCCATCGCGAACGGGTAGCCGAGGATCCGCGAGGAGTCCTTGACCGCCTGCTTGGCCTTGATGGTGCCGTAGGTGACGATCATCGAGACCCGGTCGTCGCCGTACTTCTCGGTGACGTAGCGGATCACCTCACCGCGCCGACGCTCGTCGAAGTCGATGTCGAAGTCGGGCATCGAGACCCGGTCGGGGTTGAGGAACCGCTCGAAGATCAGCCCGTGGACCAGCGGGTCGAGATCGGTGATCCGCATCGCGTAGGCGACCATCGACCCAGCACCCGAGCCACGGCCCGGGCCGACCCGGATGCCGTTGTCCTTGGCCCAGTTGATGAAGTCGGCGACCACCAGGAAGTAGCCCGGGAAGCCCATCTGGGTGATCACGCCGACCTCGAAGTCGGCCTGCTTGCGCACGTCGTCGGGGACGCCGGCCGGGTAGCGGAACTGCAGCCCCTTCTCGACCTCCTTGACCAGCCAGGAGTCCTCGTTCTCCCCCGGCGGACAGGGGAAGCGCGGCATGAAGGTGCCGTTGCCCTCGGTGAAGGAGACATCGCAGCGCTCGGCGATCAGCAGGGTGTTGTCGCAGGCCTCGGGGAAGTCGCGCCACAGCTCGCGCATCTCGCGCGCGGTCTTGATGTAGTAGCCGTCGCCGTTGAAGGCGAAGCGCTGCCCGGGACCGTCACCTGCGGGGATGTCCATCGTCGAGCCTGAGTTGATGCAGAGCAGGTGCTCCTGGCTCTTGGCATCCTCCTTGTTGACGTAGTGCGAGTCGTTGGTCGCCAGCAGCGGGATCTGCAGGTCCTTGGCCAACCGCAGCAGCCCGTCGCGGACCCGGGTCTCGATGTCGAGCCCGTGGTCCATGAGCTCGAGGAAGTAGTTGTCCTTGCCGAGGATGTCCTGGAAGTCGGCCGCGGTCTGCCGCGCGGCGTCGTACGCCCCGTGCCGCAGGTGGACCTGGACCTCGCCCGAGGGGCAGCCGGTGGTGCCGATGATCCCCTTGCCGTGCTGGGAGAGCAGCTCACGGTCCATCCGGGGGTGCTTGAAGAAGCCGTCGCGCCAGGCGCCGGTGGAGAGCCGGAACAGGTTGTGCATGCCCTCGGTGGACTCCGAGAGCAGCGTCATGTGGGTGTAGGCGCCGCGGTTGGAGACGTCGTCGGGACCGCCACCGTAGAAGTTGACGCCCTTGCGCTCGAAGCGGGAGATGTTGGGCGCGAAGTAGGCCTCGATGCCGATGATCGGCTTGACCCCGGCCGCCTTCGCCTTGCTGTAGAACTCGTAGGCCCCGAACACGTTGCCGTGGTCGGTCATCGCGATCGCGGGCATCCCCAGCTCGGCGGTCCGCTCGGCGAGCGCGCCGAGTCGGGCCGCACCGTCGAGCATGGAGTACTCGGTGTGCACGTGCAGGTGGACGAACGAGTCCTGGGATCCACTCGACATCGTGGCGGGACGCTCCTCAGGGTGGCTCGGCGATGAGATTTCAGCACAGTTCAGGGCGTGCAGCACCGGTCTCGGCGCTAGCCGACGACGCGGGCCCTGACGATCGTCCTGGGGGAAGAACGTCAGCCTACGCGACCGGTGGAGCCATCCTCACAGGACGCACCGACAGTGTCGGTCGGTGGTCGAGGTTCGCGCGCAGCGGGCCTCGAGACCTCCGCTGCGTCCAGGCTCTCGGCGATGATCGTGCTCACGATCCGAGTCAGCCGCTCGATGCCCAACGCGGGCGCCCTGAGGGCCATCGCCGCGGCGATCTCGTGCTCGCGGGCCGGGTCGCGGGTGGTGTCGTGCTTGATGTCCTGCACCGCAGCGGTGAGCGCGGCACGCCTGGCGAGCAGGTCGCCGACCTGCTCGTCGACCTCGTCGATCAGGTCGCGCAGGAAGACCAGCGGCTCCGCGCCCGGCCAGGCCAGGCGGACGTCGGAGGTCCGCTCCTCGTTGGCCGAGCCGTCGGTGGTCTCGAGCTCGACCAGCCCGTGGTGGGCGTAGAAGGACCGGGCGGGCGCGTTCATCTCGAAGACCCACAGGCAGAACCCGTCGGGACGCTGCGACTTGACGAGGTCCAGGAGCGCTGACCCGACACCGTGGCCGGCGTGGTCCGGCAGCACGTAGAGGTCGTCGAGCCAGGTCGTGGTGAACCGGGCGTAGCCGACCGGAGCGCCTTCGACCTCTGCCAGCCAGACGTCGTCCTGCCGGAGCCGGCCGGCGAGCCAGCGCCTGACCTCGTCGTCGGTGTGGATCCCCGGCGGCATCGCGGCCGCGCGCCGGCTGTCCAGGTTGATCCGTGCCACTGCCTCCGTGTCGGCCTCGGTCGCCGGCCGCAGCAGCAGGTTAGTCAGCATCCCGGATCACGTCGAGGGCGTGGGCCAGGTCGTCGGGGTAGGTCGACTCGTACTCGACGTACTCGCCGCCGTCGGGGTGCTCGAAGCCGAGGCGCACGGCGTGCAGCCACTGCCGCTCCAGGCCGACCCGCTTGGCGAGCGACGGGTCGGCACCGTAGGTGAGGTCCCCCACGCACGGGTGCTTGAGCGCGGCCATGTGCACCCGGATCTGGTGGGTGCGTCCGGTCTCGAGGTGCACCTCGAGCAGGCTCGCGAAACGGTGCGCCTCGAGGGTCTCGTAGTGCGTCACGCTCGCCCGTCCGTCGGCCATCACCGCGAACTTGTAGTCCGCCTTGGGGTGGCGTCCGATCGGGGCGTCGATGGTGCCCTCGTGCGGGTCGGGGTGGCCCTGGACCAGCGCGTGGTAGACCTTGTCGACCGTGCGGTGCCGGAAGGCGTTCTTGAGCACCGAGTAGGCGCGTTCGGACTTGCAGATCACCATCACGCCGGACGTGCCGACGTCGAGGCGCTGCACGATCCCCTGTCGCTCCGAGGCACCACTGGTGGCGATCCGGAAGCCGGCGCCGGCGAGGTGTCCGACGACGGTGGGACCGGACCAGCCGGGCGAGGGGTGGACGGCGACGCCGACCGGCTTGTCGATCACCACGATCGAGGCATCGTCGTGGATGATCTTGATGCCCTCGACGATCTCGGGCCGGACCGTCAGCGGGTCCTCCCGGGCAGGGATGGTCACGTCGAGGGTGGCTCCGGGCAGCACCCGGTCGCTCTTGCCGACGGCCGCGCCGTCGACGGCGACGTGGCCCTCGGCGATCAGCTCCGCCGCGCGGGTGCGGGACAGCCCGAACATGCGGGCCATGGCCGCGTCGACGCGCTCGCCGGCCAGGCCGTCGGGCACGGTGAGCGTGCGGTGGTCGGCGCGGCTCATTCGGGCTGCTCCTCGTCCTTGGCGCGGGTGCCGTCGATCCCGATGCCGCGGAAGACCAGGACCAGGATCAGCCCAGCCGCGACGTTGATGCAGATGTCGGCGACGTTGAACACCGGCCAGTTGGGCAGCATGAAGAAGTCGATCACGTGGCCGCGAAGCGGCCCCGGCTCGCGGACCAGTCGGTCAGTGAGGTTGCCGGACACCCCTGCGAGCAGCAGCCCCAGAGCGACCGCCCAGCCCACGCTGCCGATCCGGCGGGCGACGTACAAGATGACGACCACGGCGCCGATGGCCACACAGGTGAGCACCTCCGTGTAGGCGGTGCCGGTGCTGAACGCGGCACCCGGGTTGCGCACCAGGTGCAGGACGAGGAGGTCCCCGATCAGGGGGACGTCGCGACCATCGCTCAACCGGGCGACGGCGGCGATCTTGGAGACCACGTCGACGGCGTACGCCGCGAGCGCGACCCCGGCGAAGATCGCCACCATCCGGGCCCGGGAGCCGCGGGGTCGGGTCGGTCGGGGGCTGTCGGTGTCGCCGGTCAGCGACGCTCCTCGCGCTGCTTGCATGTCATGCACAGTGTGGCACGCGGGAACGCCATGAGCCGCATCTTGCCGATGGGGTTGCCGCACGACTCGCACACCCCGTAGGTGCCGTCGTCGATCCGCTCCAGGGCGTGCTCGATCTGGGCGAGCTTGTCGCGCTCGCTGTTGAGGACGGTCCGCTCGTGGTCGCGCTCGAAGCTCGTGGCGCCGAGGTCCGCCTGGTCCTGACCGGCGCCGTCGCCGGCATCGCGCATCAACCCGTCGAGATCACGATCGAGGTCGGCGATGATCTCGACGCTGTGGTCGCGTTGCTCGTGCAGCTGGTCGAGGACCTCCTTGAGCTCGGCCTTGGTCCAGGCGGCCTCGCCCGCGCCGACCACCAGGGCGCTGGCCGGGGCCTTGCGGGCCGCCTTCTTGACCGGCGCCTTCTTGGCGGGTGCTGCCTTCTTGGCCGGTGCTGCCTTCGTCACGGGTGTCGCCTTCTTAGCGGGTGTCGACCTCTTCACGGGTGCTGCCTTCTTCGCGGCCGTCTTCTTGGCGGGTGCTGTCTTCTTCGCAGCCGTCTTCTTCGTCGCCGTCTTCCTGGCGGGTGCTGTCTTCTTCGGCACCGCTTCCTCGACAGGCTTGCGGGTGATCGCCTTGCGGGCGGCGGTCGCGGCCTGGCCGGCGAGCGACTTCGTGGTTCTGCGAGCCATGAACTGGCCTCCTCGGCCTTTGGCGGCTGTGGTGTCAACCACAAGTTGCAGGGAGGGTAGCGGCTGGCCCCAAGCCCCGCCACCAGGCGCACCGTCAAATGCCGCACGACCGGCCCCGAGGGGCCGGTCGTGTCGTTCAGACGGTGCTAGCAGCTCGCTGGCGAGCCACGGGTCAGGCGTCGTCCTCGCCGAGGATCGAGCGCAGCCGCTTGGGCGCGTGCTGCTCGTCACCGGTGGCGCTGGGGGCTTCGGAGCCCCCGCCGTCGAGCGCCTCGAGCTGCTGGGTGAAGTAGCTCTTGAGACGCGAGCGGTACTCGCGCTCGAACGAGCGGAGGTTCTCGACCTCGGAGTTGAGCTTGTCCCGCTCGCGCTCCAGGTCACCGAAGGTCTGGCGACGACGCTCGGCGGTCTCGGAGTCGAGCATCTGGGCACGGGTGCGCGCGTCGGACTCGAGCCGGTCGACCTTGGCCTTGGAGTCCGCCTCCAGTCGCTCGGCCTTGGTGCGGGCCTCGCCGATGATCTTGTCGGCGTCGTTCTTGGCCTCGTCGACGAGCTCGTCGGCGTTGCGCGTCGCGAGCTCGAGCAGCCGGGCAGCAGCGTTGGACGCCTGCGGCACGGTCTCGACCCGGATCGTCTCGGCCGGCGCAGCCGCGACGGGAGCCGGGGTAGGCGCAGCGACGGGCTCGGGCTTGGGCTCCGGCTCGGGAGCCTTCTGCTCGACCGCGGGCGGCGGCGACAGCGGTGCCGAGGCACCACCGGAGCCCTGGGCCGCGGTCAGCTTCGACCTGAGATCGTCGTTCTCCGTCGTGAGTCGAGCCAACTCGGCCTCCACCTCGTCGAGGAACTGGTCG
This sequence comes from uncultured Actinomycetota bacterium, assembly GCA_963706475.1. Lineage (GTDB taxonomy): Bacteria > Actinomycetota > Actinomycetes > Propionibacteriales > Nocardioidaceae > Nocardioides. The sequence continues at coordinate 141,264 of CAVPLV010000002.1, forward strand.
ACCTCACCCATGTCGTAGCCCTCACGGAGCCGGACGGGAGTAAAACGCTTGTTACTCACGTCCTCAGGCGTCAGTGGCATGACCTCACCCATTCATTGATCGTCAAAGGAACTGTCGGTCGAACAATAGCGCCTGCGGCACGGGCCGGAAGACCCCCTCCGGGTGCGACCCGACGGGAGGTGGTCAGGAGGACAGGAAGATCGCGAAGTTGACCCGGAGCAGGACGTAGGCCGAGATCATCACGATCAGGAAGCTGAGGTCGAGCGAGACGCTCCCGAGCTTCAGCGGAGGGATCACCCGGCGCAGCGCCTTGATCGGCGGATCGGTGGCGGAGTAGACGCCCTCGAGACCCACGAGCAGGGCTCCCTGCGGGGTCCAGGCGCGCGCGAACAGCTGGACCCAGTCCACGACGAACCGGATCCAGAGCAGGGCGATGAACGCCCACAGCACGATTTGGATGACGCTGCCGATGGTTTCCACGGGCGGGGGCGATTCCTAGCTCTGGTTGAAGAACCCGTTCTCGACGATGCGTTGCTTGTCCTCGGCGGCGACCGAGACGTTGGGCGGCGAGAGCAGGAAGACCTTGTTGGTGATGCGCTCGATGCTGCCACGCGTGGCAAAGACCAGACCTGCCGCAAAGTCGACGAGACGCTTGGCGTCGTTGTCGTCCATCTCGGAGAGGTTCATGATCACCGGCACACCGTCGCGGAAGTTCTCACCGACGGTGCGCGCCTCGTTGTAGGTGCGCGGGTGCAGCGTGGTGATGCGGGACAGCTCGGCCACCACTCCTGCGGGCACTGCCGTGGGCCCGGGGGCCGGACGCCGCCGCTCGGAGAGGTCGGCCACCGGCGCAGGAGCCGCCTCCCGCCTGCCGGCCCGGGCCACCGGGACCGCCTGGGTCTCGTCGACCTCGTAGCCGTCGTCGTCGTACCGGCCGGTGTCCTCGAGCAGGCCGAGGTACTCGCCGATCCTGCGCATTCCGCCGCTCATGGTGTTGCCCTCCGGAACTTGGCTTCCCCTGTGGGGACGCACACTTGGTGATGTGGACCTTACTTGAACCGAGGCCTCGAACCGAGGACCGCGGAGCCTATGCGCACGTGTGTCGCGCCCGCCTGGATCGCCTGCTCGAGATCACCACTCATCCCCGCTGACAGCCAGGCCGCCCGGGGGTGGTCGGCGAGGAAGCCCTGGCGGAGCGCGGCGAGCCGACCGAATGCCTCGGCGGGGTCCGCGTCGAGTGGCGCCACCGCCATCAGACCGCGCAGCCGGAGGTGGGCAGCCTGCTCGACGGCGAGGCCGAGCGCGGCCAGCCGGTCGGGCTCGGCGCCGGACCTGCCGGACGCCTCCGGCGGGTCCAGGCTCACCTGGAGGAGCACGTCGACGGGGTGCGCGCGAGCGGCGGCGCCCTTGTCGAGCGGCGCGACCAGCTTGGCTCGGTCCACCGACTCGACCACCTGGGAGTAGGACGCCACCGCCGCCGCCTTGTTGCTCTGGAGGCCGCCGATGAAGTGCCAGGTGAGTCCGAGGTCGGCGCACTCGACTGCCTTCGCCTCGGCCTCCTGGTGGCGGTTCTCGCCCACGTCGGTGACCCCGAGACCGGCCAGCAGCCGGACGTCGTCGGCGGGGAAGAACTTGGTGACCACGACGAGGTGCACGTCGTCGACGGACCGGTCGGCCGCGGCGCAGGCCGTCGCGATCCGGTCGCGGACCGTGTCGAGGTTGTCGGCGAGCTCGTCGGCGCGGGTCACGACATCCACACCAGACCCGCCAGCCGGCCTGCAGCAGCGCCGTCGCGACGGTAGGAGTGCAGGTCGGGGTCCTCGCGGGTGCAGCCGTCGACGCGGATGACCTCGACATCCAGGGCAGCGAGCTGGGCCGCGACCCCGGCTCCCAGGTCGAGCGCGGGCGTGCCCCAGGTCGTCTCGGCGTAGGCGTCGGGCACGACGCCCGCCACCTCGGCGCGCATCGCCTCGGGCACCTCGTAGCAGCCGCCGCACACATGCGGCCCGATCCAACCCACGATCTCCTCGGCTCCGGCCGCGCGCATCGTCTCGACCGTGCGCGCGGTGACGTCCAGCACCAGTCCGGCGCGGCCGGCGTGTGCACCGGCAACGACACCCCTGACCGGATCGGCGAGCAGCACCGGGACACAGTCCGCCACCCTGATCATCAGCCCGACCTCTCGGGTCGTGGTCACGAGCGCGTCACCGGTCGGCACGTCTCCGCGGGGTGCCGGACCGGGTTCGACGACGGACACCACGGCGTCACCGTGGACCTGGTCGAGCCGGGCGAAGCGGACGCCGCAGGCCGTCTCGATCCGCGGCAGGTCGGTGCTGAAGCGCTCCCCGAGGCCCTGGAGGTCGACGCTGGAGTCGGTGAAGGCGACGTCCACCCGGACGCCGCCCTCACGCGAGTCGCGGTAGGAGAACACCGACTACTTCAGGAAGTCGGGGATGTCCAGGTCGTCGTCGTCGAACTGGACCTGACGGGGAGCCTGCCGAGGCTGGGCCGGTTGGGGCGCCGAGGTCGCCGGGCGGGAGGTGGAGACCCCGGCCGGGACCCGCTCCTCGTCGCGACGCGGGGCCGCCGGCGTGGCCGCCGCCTGAGCCGCGGCCCGGGTCTCCTCCTGCGTCTGCTGCGGGCGCGAGTCGCGCCGCAGCACGGTGCCCTCGTCGCGCCGCTTGGGCATCCCACCGTCGAAGCCGGCCGCGATCACGGTGACCCGCACCTCGTCGCCCAGGGCGTCGTCGATGGTGGCACCGAAGATGATGTTGGCCTCCGGGTGGACCGCCTGGGCGACCAGGGCGGCCGCCTCGTTGATCTCGAAGAGCCCCAGGTCGGAGCCACCGGCGATGGACAGGAGCACTCCGTGGGCGCCGTCGATGCTGGCCTCGAGCAGCGGGCTCGAGACCGCCATCTCCGCGGCCGCCACCGACCGGTCCTCGCCACGCGCGGAGCCGATGCCCATGAGCGCCGAGCCGGCGTTCGACATCACGGACTTCACGTCCGCGAAGTCGAGGTTGATCAGGCCCGGGGTGGTGATCAGGTCGGTGATGCCGGAGACACCCTGCAGCAGCACCTGGTCGGCCTGCTTGAAGGCGTCGAGGACCGACACGTTGCGGTCGCTGATCGAGAGCAGCCGGTCGTTGGGGATCACGATGAGGGTGTCGACCTCCTCGCGGAGCTGGGCGATGCCCTCCTCGGCGGAGTTGGCGCGGCGACGACCCTCGAAGGCGAACGGGCGGGTCACGACACCGATGGTGAGCGCTCCGAGCGAGCGCGCGATCCGCGCCACGACCGGGGCGCCACCGGTGCCGGTGCCACCACCCTCACCGGCGGTCACGAACACCATGTCGGCGCCCTTCATGACCTCCTCGATCTCCTCGGCGTGGTCCTCGGCCGCGCGCGCACCCACCTCCGGGTCGGCGCCGGCCCCGAGGCCGCGGGTGAGCTCACGACCGATGTCGAGCTTGACGTCGGCGTCACTCATCAGGAGGGCCTGGGCGTCGGTGTTGATCGCGATGAACTCGACACCCTTCAGCCCGACGTCGATCATCCGGTTGACGGCGTTGACACCACCGCCACCGATGCCTACGACCTTGATGATGGCCAGGTAGTTCTGCGCTGCTGCCACGGCGAATCGCCCTTCGCTGATCAGGTCCGTGGTCCGGACTCGAGGGTGGTGCTTCGAATGTGTGCCGTCCCGGTCCTGCGCACCGGGGCGGTGAATGCCTGGGGAAGTGACGCGGCTTCGATAACTCTGACCCTCAGCCTGAGGGTTATAGTTATGTCAACCTCGCCGTGGTCACGACAGTAGGCAGCCGGCCGAGTCCGATGACGCAGACACGCCCGGCGCGGCGCGCCTTTTGCGATCGGTCGAGTCAGTCGCGAGTGGTGGGGAGCCCAGGAACGCTCACGTCGAGGACCTGGGGAGGAGAATCTCCTTGCTTCTTGGCCAGCAGCGCGGCGAGCACGCGGGCCTTCTCCTCAGACTCCGACGCACTCCCCCACACCACCGTGCGGCCGTCGCGGAGCTCCAGGGAGATCTCGTCGACGGTCGTGACCTCGACGTGGTCCACGCCCTTGGCCAGCGACGTGGGCAGTGCCGCGACGACCAGCGCACCCTCGCGCAGGGCTTCGCTGCCGGTCCTGCTCGAGGTCTCCACCCGCGGCAGACCGGCCGGAGCCTTGGCGTAGCTCTGGAAGATCACGCCGTCGGCGTCCATGCCCTGCAGCCGACCACCCAGCTCGACGACCGCGATCGGCTCGCGCTCGACGACGGTGACCAGGACCTGGTCGGGCCACTCTCGGGTCACGTCGGCCGACTTCACCGGGGCCAGGGCCTGGACCCGGGACCGGATCCGGCCGAGGTCCACCCGGGCCAGTGGCTCACCGAGGGGTACGGCGGCTGCCGATCGGATCTCGCGGGGACTGAGCCGTTCGGTCCCCTGGACGTCGACGCCCTGGACCGACAGCTGGGCGGAGAAGAAGACCAGCCAGATCGCTCCGCCCACCAGTGCGACGACGAGGACCGCAGCGACGACGTACTTCCAGGCCAACCACCGCCGGGCCCACTGTCGGCGGGCGAATCGGCGCCGGCTCCGCGCTGTCACCGGACTCTCGTCGGCGGGAGCGTCGGGGGCGAGCGGAGCAGACCTACGCATCGGCCAGCAGCTCCAGGACCCGAGGTCCGATCGCCGTGACCGTCCCGGCCCCCAGGGTGAGGACCAGGTCGCCGGACCGGGCCCGGGAGACGAGCTCGGCGGCGACGTCGTCGAAGCCGGCGACGTAGGCGACCCGCTCGGCGGGGAGCGGCACGGCGCCCGCCACCAGGGCTCCGGTGACCTCGGGGTCCGGGTCCTCGCGGGCGAGGTAGACGTCGAGCACGACCACGTCGTCCGCGGCGCCGAGCTCCTCGCCCATGGCGTGGCCGAAGATCCGGGTCCGGGAGACCAGGTGAGGCTGGAAGGCGACGATCAGGCGACCCTCGCCCGCGATCGCGCGGGCGGCGGCGAGGTCGCCGGCGATCTCGGTGGGGTGGTGGGCGTAGCTGTCGTAGACCCGGACGCCCCCCACCTCACCCTTGGGCTCCATCCGGCGCTTGGTGCCGGTGTAGGCGAGGAGTCCACGGATCAGGTCGTCCTCGGCGTACCCGAGCTCACGGCCGGCCGCGAGAGCGGCCAGCGCGTCGGCGAGGTAGTGCTCGCCGGGCGACCACAGCGTGACGTCGGCCAACGCTCCGGGCTCGCGCGCAGACACCGTCACGACGCGGCGACCTGCTGCGCGGTGCCGCTCGGCCAGTGCCGCGGCGCCCGGGTCGTCGACGACGCAGACCAGGAAGCCGGCGGGGTCGATGGTGTCGGCGAACTCGTCGAAGGCCGCGACGTAGGCCTCCTCGGTGCCCCAGTTGTCGAGGTGGTCGGCCTCGACGTTGGTCACGATCGCGGCGTGGGGTGAGTAGTGCAGGAAGGCGCCGTCACTCTCGTCGGCCTCGGCGACGAAGAGGTCGCCCGACCCGTCGGCCGCGTTGACGCCGGTCGAGGTCAGGTCACCACCGATCGCGTACGTCGGGTCCGCCCCGGTCGCCTGCAGGGCGATCGTGAGCAGCGAGGTCGTGGTGGTCTTGCCGTGGGTGCCGGCCACCGCGACGACGCGGCGATCGGCCATCACCGAGGCCAGCGCCGCTGAGCGCGGGAGGACCCGCAGCCCCAGCCGGACGGCCTCGACGTACTCCGGGTTGTCATCCCGGACCGCGGTCGAGACCACCACCGTGTCGACGTCACGCACCTGGTCGGCGGCGTGGCCGAGGTGGACGGTCGCGCCGAGGTCGCGCAGCGCCTGGAGGGTGGTGGTGTCGTTGCCGTCGCTGCCGCTGACGGGGATGCCGCGAGCCAGCATGATCCGGGCGATGCCGGAGAGCCCGGCGCCGCCGATGCCGACGAAGTGGACCCGACCCAGCCGGTCGACCGGGAGGATCTCGTCGGGGACTGGGACCTTCACGCTCGAACCGCCTCCAGGATCATGCGCGCCAGCTTCTCGTCGGCGTCGAGCGGGATCAGGCCGGCCGCCGCGGCGCTCATCGTGCGCAGCCGGTCGGGATCGCCGAGCAGGCCGGGCACGTGCTCGCGCACCCACCCGGGGGTCAGGTCGGCGTCGGCGACCAGCAGGCCGCCGCCGGCGTCGACGACGGGCTGGGCGTTGAGCGCCTGCTCGCCGTTGCCGATCGGCAGCGGCACGTAGACGGCCGGTAGCCCGAGCCCGGAGACCTCGAAGACGGTGTTGGAGCCGGCCCGGCAGATCACGGCATCGGCGGCGGCGTAGGCGAGGTCCATGCGGTCCACGAAGTCGACGACGACGTACGGCGGGCTGTCGGCCGGCCGTGGCGCCGGCTCGGCCCCACCGTGCTTGCCCTGCACGTGCAGCACCTGGACACCGGCCGCGGCGAGGTCGGCGGCCGCACCGGAGACCGCGCGGTTGAGGCTGCGCGCGCCCTGGGAGCCGCCGGTGACCAGCAGCACCGGCCCCTCGGCGTCGAGCCCGAAGTGGGCGCGCGCCTCGGCTCGCAGCTCGGCTCGGTCGAGGGTCGAGATCATCCGGCGCACCGGCAGTCCGACGTAGCGGCCATGGCGCAGCTGGGTGTCCGGGAAGCTGGTCGCGACGTGCTCGGTGAAGCGGGCGCCCAGCTTGTTGGCGATGCCGGGGATGGTGTTGCCCTCGTGGACGACCAGCGGGAGCCGGCGCGAGCGAGCAGCCAGGTAGGCCGGCACCGAGACGAAGCCGCCGAAGCCGACCACCACGTCGGGCCGGACCCGGTCGACGATCTCCAGTGCGGCCGTGCGGGCAGCACGGAGCCGTCCGGGCACGCGGAGCAGGTCGGCGCCGGGTCGGCGCGGCAGCGGCACCCGGGGCACCACCTCGAGCGGGTAGCCCGCCGCCGGGACGACGTGGGACTCGAGACCCTCACGGGTGCCGAGGCAGGTGATCTCGACGTCGGGCCGGACCCGCTGCAGGGCGGCGGCCGTGGCGAGCAGGGGCGAGGTGTGGCCGGCGGAACCGCCGCCGGCGAGTAGGACGCGCATCGCGGACAACCCTAGGACTAGACCCGTCCGGCGGAGAGACCGGCCGAGCGGGTCTTCTTGCGCTGGGCAAGGGCCTTGGCCGCCTCGGGCTCACGACGCGCGAACCCGATCAGCAGCCCGAGGGCGACGAGCGACGGCACCAGGGCCGAGCCGCCGTAGGACACGAGGGGAAGCGGGATCCCGATGACCGGCAGCAGCGCGAGGACCATGCCCACGTTGATGATCATCTGGCCCAGCAGCCACACCACGATCCCGAAGGTCATGTAGCGCACGAAGGGGTCCTCGGTGTGGGAGGCGACCCGGATCGCGGCGTACGCGATGGTGAGGAACAGCCCGATCACGAGCAGGGTGCCGATCAGGCCGAGCTCCTCACCGAGCACCGCGAAGATGAAGTCGGTGTGGGCCTCGGGGAGGTCGCCCCACTTCTGCTGGCTGGCACCGATGCCCTGGCCGAAGACCCCGCCGCTGGACAGTGCGTAGAGGCCGTGGGCCGGCTGCCAGCCGGCGTCGTGGAAGTCCTTGAAGGGGTCGGCGAAGTTGGTGAGCCGCTCGCGGCGCTCCTGGCTGGTCGAGGCCAGCCAGAGCGCGACCACGCCGACCGCGGTCAGCGAGACGGTGAACAGGCGGGCCGGTGCGCCCACCACCCAGAGCATCGCGAGCAGGATCGCGAAGAGCACGAGGGCGGTGCCGAGGTCGTGGCCCAGCACCACCAGGGTCGCGACCAGGACGATGCCCGGCACGACGGGCACCAGCACCTCGTGGAGACTGCCGAGCCGCTTCTCCTTGCGCGCGTAGATGTGGGCCGCCCAGAGCACGATCGCCAGCTTGGCGATCTCGGCCGGCTGGATGACGAACGGGCCGACACCGAGCCAGTTGGTGTTGCCGTTGACCTCGCGCCCCAGGCCCGGGACCCGCACCAGGGCGAGCAGCACGATCGCGACACCCAGGGCGACCCACGCGAAGCGGCGCAGCACCGAGTAGGGCAACCGGGACGCGATCCAGGCGCACGGCACCCCGATCACCACCCAGACCAGCTGGCGCTGCACGACGGCGTAGGAGTCACCGTCGTTGCGCTGGTAGGAGTAGACGCTGGAGGCGCTGAACACCATGATCAGGCCGATGGTGAGCAGCAGTGCCGAGGCGCCCAGCAGCAGGTAGTAGGCCGTCAGCGGGCGGTCGAGGGCCTGTCGGGCCGAGGCGTACCAGCCGACGACCCCGGGCCGGGACTGCTCCTCGGGATCGTCTCCGGGGTACGCGGTGGTCATGGCGTCCCCTCCGGCTGTTGCCTACGAACTCGTCACGGTCGGCGCCGAACCGCAGCAGCGAAGACGTCGCCGCGCTCGGCGTAGTTGGCGAACATGTCCATCGAGGCGCATCCGGGAGCCAGCAGCACGGTGTCGCCAGGTCGAGCAAGATCGGCTGCAGCACCCACGACGCGCTCCATGGAGGCAGGTCCATCAACTACAGCGCCAGTCTCGTTGCCGTCCACCACGATGACCGGCACATCCGGCGCGTGTCGCGAAAGCGCGGCCGCGATCACGTCCCGGTCGGCCCCGAGCAGCACCACGCCCCGCAACCGGTCGCGGACCGCGACCACGAGGTCGTCGAAGCCGGCACCCTTGGCCAGGCCGCCCGCGACCCAGACCACCGACTCGTAGGCCTGGAGGGACGACTGCGCGGCGTGGGGGTTGGTGGCCTTGGAGTCGTCGACCCAGCTGACGCCGTCCCGCTCGGCCACCAGGGCGATCCGGTGGCCGTCCGGGCGGAAGGCGCGCAGCCCGTCACGGACGGCTGCCTGCGACACCCCGTGGGAGCGGGCGAGCGCCGCGGCGGCGAGCGCGTTGGCCACGAAGTGCGGCGCCGGCGAGGCCAGGTCACCGACGGTGCAGAGCTCGGCGGCGCTGGAGTCGCGCTGCTCGATGAAGGCCCGGTCGGCCAGGATGTCCTCGACCAGCCCGACCATGCCGACGCTGGGCATGCCCAGGGTGAAGCCGATGGCACGGGCACCCTCGATCACATCCGCCTCGCGGACCAGCCGCTCGGTCTCGGGATCGGCGACGTTGTAGACGCAGGCGCGTTGGGTGCGCTCGTAGATCCGACCCTTGTCGGCGGCGTAGTCGGCCATCCCGCTGGGGCCTGCGTACCAGTCGAGGTGATCCTCGGCGACGTTGAGCACCGCTGCTGACTGCGCACTCATCGAGTCGGTGTAGTGCAGCTGGAAGCTGGACAGCTCCACGGCGAGCACGTCGTACGGCTCGGGGTCCATGACCGCCTCGACGATGGGGAGCCCGACGTTGCCGACGGCCAGGCTGCGCAGCCCGGCGGCCCGCAGGATCGAGTCGAGCATCTGGACGGTAGTGGTCTTGCCGTTGGTGCCGGTCACGCACAGCCAGGGCGTGTCGTGGTGGGGGTCGCGAAGCCGCCAGGCCAGCTCGACCTCGCCCCAGATCGGGATGCCCCGCGCCCTGGCCTGGGCGAGCAGGGGGGCGGTGGGTCGCCAGCCCGGCGAGGTGACCAGCAGGTCGACGTCGTCGGGCAGCGTCGCGGTGCTCCCGGCACCGAGACGTACGTCGGCACCCAGCACCTCGAGCAGCTCGGCCTTCTCGACCCGGTCGCCGGCGTCGGACTCGTCGAGGGCGAGCACCCCGGCGCCGAGGTGGTTGAGGTTGTCGGCGGCAGCGAAGCCGGACACGCCGAAGCCCGCCACCACCGCACGGACGCCCTCCCACGAGTCATGGCGTCCGAGGTCGGTCGGGTCCTTGCTCACAGGCGAGCCACCCACTCGGCGTAGAAGGCACCGAGCCCGGCCGCGACGCACAGGCCGGTGATGATCCAGAAGCGGATCACCACCGTGACCTGCTCCCAGCCGAGCATCTCGAAGTGGTGGTGCAGGGGCGCCATCCGGAAGATCCGCCGGCCCTTGCTGATCTTGAAGAAGCCCACCTGCAGCATCACCGAGAGCGTCTCGACCAGGAACAGCCCGCCGAGGATCACCAGCAGCAGCTCGGTGCGGGTCAGGATCGCGAGGCCGGCGAGGGCGGCGCCCAGGGAGAGCGAGCCGGTGTCACCCATGAAGATGGCTGCAGGGGACGCGTTCCACCACAGGAACCCGAAGCAGGCCCCGGTGATCGCCGCCGACACGATGGCCAGGTCGAGTGGGTCGCGGACGGTGTAGCACAGCGGTGTGCGGTCGGCTCCGCAGAACTGGTTGTTCTGCCAGATGTTGACCAGCATGTAGGCGCCGAACACCATCACGCAGGCGCCGGTCGCCAGCCCGTCGAGCCCGTCGGTGAGGTTCACGGCGTTGCTGGTGGCAGTGATGATCAGCCAGATCAGCAGGATCGCGACCAGCATCGGCAGTGCCAGCCAGCTGATGTCGCGCAGGAAGGAGATCTTCTGCGACGCCGGCGTCACGCCGGTGTCGTCCTCCAGCGCGGGCGACAGGGCGAGCACGCCGAAGATCACCGCGACCACGGTCTGACCGATCATCTTGGCCTTGCTCCGCAGGCCGAGGCTGCGCTGCTTGACGATCTTGATGTAGTCGTCGAGGAAGCCGACCAGGCCCATGCCGACGAAGAGGAAGAGCAGCAGGAGCGCCGAGGCGGACGGCACGCTCTGGGTGATCAGCTTGGCTGCGAAGTAGCCGACGACCGTCGCCAGGATGATGACCACCCCGCCCATGGTCGGCGTGCCGCGCTTGGTGTGGTGGGTGGTGGGTCCGTCGTCGCGGATCTCCTGGCCGTAGCCCCACTGGGTGAACATCTTGATCGCCACCCGGGTCCCCAGCAGCGAGATGAGCAGGGCCAGGCCACCTCCGACCAAGATGGCTCTCATCGCGTGCGTCCCTCTCCTTCGACCTGGTCCCCGAGCAGTCCGCGGGCGACCGTCTCCAGCGCGGCACCTCGTGATGCCTTCACCAGGACGACGTCGCCCGCCGCAGCATTCTTCCGCAACCAGTCCAGTGCCTCGGCACGCCCCGCCGTGATGATCGCCTCACCTGTCCAGCCCGGGCTCGCGGAGGCGCCGTCGGCGATGCCCGCCGCGGCGTCCCCGACGGAGACGACCACGTCGGCACCCAGCCGGGCCGCGACGCCCCCGACCTCCACGTGGGCGGCATGGGCGTCGGCGCCGAGCTCGCGCATCTCCCCCAGCACCGCGAGGGTACGGCGACCGGGCCGGCCTCCGATCGCGACCAGGGCCTCGATCGCGGCCGTCATCGAGGCAGGGTTGGCGTTGTAGGCGTCGTTGATCACGACCAGCCCGTCGGCACGCTCGTGGACCTCCATCCGCATCGGCGACCTCGACCCGGCGGCGCACAGCTGGTCGGCGACCTGGTCGAGCGACAGTCCGAGGGCGATCGCGAGAGCGGCCGCGGCCGCAGCGTTCAGGACCTGGTGGGCGCCGGTCAGGTGCAGCCGGACCGAGCGCCAGGAGCCGTCGTAGCCCAGCTCGAAGCTCGGCCGGCCGAGGGCGTCGAGCTCCACCGAGCGCCAGGCCACGTCGCCGTGCTCCCCGAAGGTCAGCACCGGCGCCGCGGTGCGCGGCGCCATCGCCGCGACCAGGTCGTCGTCGGCGTTGAGCACCGCGGTGCCGTCGGTCGGCAGCGACTCCAGGATCTCGCCCTTGGCGACCGCGATGGCCTCGCGGCTGCCGAACTCGCCGATGTGGGCGGTCCCGACGTTGATCACGGCGGCGACCCGAGGTGGCGCGATCTCGCACAGGTAGGCGATGTGGCCGATCCCCCGGGCGCCCATCTCGACGACGAGGTGCTCGGTGGAGGCGTCGGCGCGAAGCACCGTGAGGGGCACGCCCAGCTCGTTGTTGAGGTTGCCTGCGGTCGCCACGGTCGGACCCACGCCGGCCAGCACCTGGGCGAGGTAGTCCTTGGTGCCGGTCTTGCCCTGGGAGCCGGTCAGGGCGACGACCGGGATCCCCAGCCGGTCCACCACGTGTCGTGCCAGCCGGCCGAGGGCGACGACCGGGTCGTCGACCAGGACGGTCGGGGCCCCGGTGGCGCGGCTGCCGAGCACGGCATGGGCACCTGCTGCGTAGTCGTGCCCGTCGACGTGCTCACCGACCACGGCGACGAACAGGCCGCCCGGTAGCGGCGTGCGGCTGTCCAGGTAGGGCGGACCGTCCACCACGACGTCGGCCACCTCCGGGGCCACCGACCCGCCCACCACCCGGGCGATCTCCTCGAGGGTCATCGCGATCACGACGGCACCCCCCGAGCGTCGGCCAGGGCCTCCCGGGCGACCTCCCGGTCGTCGAAGGGGTGCACGACGCCGTGGATCTCCTGCCCGGTCTCGTGGCCCTTCCCGGCGACCAGCACGATGTCCCCGGGCGCAGCGCGGCGGACGGCCTCGTGGATCGCAGCCCGGCGGTCACCGATCTCGACGACCTCGCCCAGCGGGTCGGTGATGCCGGCGAGCATCGCGGCCCGGATGGCAGCGGGATCCTCGGTGCGGGGGTTGTCGTCGGCGACGATGAGGACGTCGGCCAGACGGGCCGCGATCGCCCCCATGATCGGCCGCTTGCCGAGGTCGCGGTCGCCGCCGGCGCCGAGCACCACGATCACCCGGCCGTCGGTGAGCGGGCGCAGAGCACCGATCGCTGCTTCCACGGCATCGGGCTTGTGGGCGTAGTCGACCACCAGCACGAAGTCCTGGCCCGCCTCGACGCGCTCGAGCCGGCCCGGCACCCCGGCGCCGCCGGCGATGCCGGTGGCGACCTCCTGGGCGTCCAGTCCGGCCTCGGCCGCGGCAGCGATCGCCGCCACGGTGTTGGCGACGTTGAAGTCGCCCGGGAGCGGGCAGCCGGCCTCGAGGCGGACCCCGTCCGGCCCGGTCACCACGAAGGTCGAGCCGTCCGGCCGCAGGCTCACCTCAGAGGCTCGCCAGTCGGCGTCGGCGCCGGAGACCGAGAAGGTACGCAGCGGCACCGTGGCCTCGTCCAGCAGCCGACGGCCGTGCTCGTCGTCGAGGTTGACCAGCCCGAGCCGTGCCCGCTCCGGGGTGAAGAGCGAGGCCTTGGCGGCGAAGTACTCCTCGACGTCGCCGTGGAAGTCGAGGTGGTCGCGTCCCAGGTTGAGGAAGACCGCGACGTCGAAGACGACGCCGTCGACGCGTCCCATCACCAGGGCGTGGCTGGAGACCTCCATCGCGCAGACCTCGACGTGCTGCTCTCGCATCAGTGCGAACAGGCCGTGCAGGTCGGGCGCCTCGGGGGTGGTGAGCGACGTCTTGACGTCGGCGCCGGCGATCCGGGTGCCCACGGTGCCGATGACGGCCGCGGTGATCCCCGCGCGCTCGAGACCGCTCTCGGCGAGTCGCGTGGTGGTGGTCTTGCCCTGGGTCCCGGTCACGCCGATCATCCGCATCGACGCGGCCGGGTCGCCGTACACCCGTGCGGCCAGGCGACCCAGGACCGCGCGCGGCCGCTCCGCGACCAGCAGGGGTACGGCACTCGACGCGCGCTCGGCACCCGTCGGATCGGTGAGGATGGCGACCGCTCCGGCCGCCACGGCCGCGTCGGCGAACTCGATGCCGTGGACGTGGGCGCCGGGCAGCGCGGCGTACAGGTCTCCGGGCTGGATCCGCTGCGAGCTGAGCGAGACGCCGCTGACCGCGACATCGGTCCCTGACCTCACCTGGACCGACCGATCGAGCGTCTGCAGCCAGTCCGCGAGTCCCGAGAGCGGGGTCTGCTCCGGATGCCGGGGCCGGGTCGTCGCCGCGAGGTGGTCGCTCACCACGCGAGGCTATCGCTCGTCGCGCGCGCCCTCGTCACCACTCGACCGGGAGCCGCGACGGAGGTGTCTCCGTCGGGGGTACGGCGTAGCGGCTGAGCGCGTACTTCATGATCCTGGCGAAGGCCGGGCCGCCGACCGAGCCACCGCCGCCGCCGTTGCGGGGGTTCTGCACGACCACGTAGACGGTGAACCGGGGGTCGTCGGCCGGGGCGAACCCGGCGAAGGACACCGTGAAGGTGCCGTCGTAGCACTTGCACTCCCCGACCCGTTGGGCGGTGCCGGTCTTGCCGGCCACCCGGTAGCCGGGGATCGCCGCGCTCGGCGCGATCCCGTCCTCGGCGTCGGTGACCCGTTCCATGATCCGCGACGTCTCGTGCGCGGCCGCCCGGCTGATCACCCGGCGGGTCGTGGTGTGGTCGGTGCCGACCACCTGGCCGTCGGCGGTGGTGGCGGATCCCTTGATCAGGCTGGGCGAGACCCGGACGCCCTCGTTGGCGACGGTGTTGATCGCGGCGGCCATCTGGACCCCGTTGACCGAGAGGGACTGGCCGAAGGCGATCCGGTCCGCGGTCTGGGGGGTCCAGATGCTCGCGGCAGGCAAGATGCCCGCGGTCTCGCCGCTGACACCGATGTCGGTGCGCTGGCCGAGCCCGAAGCCGGTCAGGTAGTCGTGGAGCTGGCCGGGCTTGTACTCCTGGGCCGAGAGCACGGTGCCGATGTTGGACGACTGCGCGATGACGCCGGCGAAGGTCAGCCGGATCGTGCCGTGGTCGAACCAGTCGCCGATCGTGTGGCCGCCGCCGTCGTCGAGCGACCCCGGCACCTTGATCCGGGTGCGCGGCGTGACCAGGCCCGCGTCCAGGAGACCACCGGCGGTCAGCACCTTCTCCACCGAGCCGGGCTCGTAGACGTCCTGCATCGCCCGTGAGCCACGGTCGGCCTCGGGGGTCAGACCTGCGTTGTTGGGGTCGAACGTCGGGTCGTCGGCCACGGCCAGGAGCTCACCGGTGCGCCGGTCCATCACCACGGCGAAGCCGGAGTCGGCCCGGGCACCCTCGACGGTCTGGCGCAGCACCCGCTGGGTGTACCACTGCAGATCCAGGTCGATGGTGGTCGTCAGGTCGGTCCCGTCGACCGCCTTCTCGACGGTGTTCTCCCCGAGCGGGAGCCGGTTGCCGTCGCCGACCTCGTAACGGGCCGAGCCGTCCTTGCCGGCGAGCTGGCCCTGGAAGGTGCGCTCGATCCCGCCCAGGGGCTCGTCGGTGCCCATGTAGCCGACCAGGTTGGCGCCGACGTCGCCGGCCGGATAGTCCCGGATCGGGTCACGCTCGGTGGTCAGGCCGTCGAAGCCCCCGCGTGAGGCGTCGGCGACGACCTCGGTCGCCTTGGCGGCTGGCACCCGCCTCGCGACGTACTCGTAGCGGCTGCCGGGCTCGCGCAGCTGCTTGAGCGTGGTCGCGTAGTCCACGTCGAGCCGGCGGTAGAGGAACCGGGCCAGCGCCGGCGCCTTCTCCCGGGTCAGCTGGGGGTCTGCCACGATCATCAGGCCGTCGATCGAGTCGGCGAGAGGCTCGCCGTTGCGATCCAGGATCTCGCCTCGCTCGGCGGGCAGGTCCGCGGTCACCAGGCCCTCGGCCGCCGCCATCGCCGCGTACGCGTTGGGGTCGAGGCCCTGGAGCTGCACCAGCCGGACGCCGAAGACCGAGAGCGCCATCGCGATCACCACGAAGCCGACCCGAAGCCGGATCTGGGGTGAGCCTCGTCGGCTGCCGCGGCCGGCTGCCGACGAGGTCGGGGTGGTCGCTCGCAACGGGGAACTCCCTCGGATCTAAGGGTCTGGGACTACTGGTGCTGGTGTGACAAGAGTTGCTAGTTGTTCTTCTTACCGTCCTCAGCAGCCCGGCGCGCGCTCCCTGCGCCCGTGTCGCCGGAATCTCCCCGGGGAGTCGGCGGATCGACGTACACCACCTGGTCCCTCGGGTCGATCGCCGCCGGCTTGACCGGCGCCTTGCCATTGATCCGCAACGGTGTCGACCGGTCGGCTGCGGTCGGCACTCCGACGACCTTCCCGGTGCCCAGGTCCAGGAACGCCGGGTTGCCGGCCTGCACCATGCCGAGCCGTTGGGCAGCGCCCGCGACCTGTTGGGGGTCCCGCAGGTCGTCGAGGTCCATCTGCAGCGCCTGCTCGCGAGCGGCGAGCGTGGTCGCCCGGCTCTCCAGCGCGGTCGAGGCGAACGACGCCTGCTGCATGGAGGTGTTGAAGAGCAGCAGCCCGACCACGCCCCCGAGCAGCATCATGGACACCAGCGCGACGAAGGGCATCCGGGGCGCCCGCACCCGGCGGCGAGGGACGACGGTGAGCCGGGCCCGTTGGACCGCCTCACCAGCGATCCGCGGGATCCTGGACCGGACCTGGACTGCTGGACTGCTCATGCTGCAACTCCTTTGTCGCTGACACGCTCGACGGCGCGCAACCGCACGGACGCCGCCCGTGGGTTGTCGGTCGTCTCTTCGGGACCGGCCTTCTCAGCGCCCCGGGTGACCAGGCGCAGGGCCGGCTCGCTGCCGGCCGGGACGAACGGCAGGTCCACCGGGACCTCCGAGCGGGTGACCGCGGTGAAGGCCTGCTTCACGAGCCGGTCCTCGAGCGAGTGGTAGGACTCGACGACCACCCGGCCCCCGATCGCGATGGCGTCGATCGCGGCCGGGATCGCCCGGCGCAGCACGGCGAGCTCGTCGTTGACCTCCATCCGCAACGCCTGGAAGGTGCGCTTGGCAGGATGGCCGCCGGTACGCCGCGCCGGTGCCGGGATCTCGGCGTACAACAGCTCGACCAGCCGAGCGGACCTGGTGAACGGCTCGCGCTCGCGCTCGCGCACGACCGCGGCGGCGATCTTGCGGGCGAACTTCTCCTCGCCGTAGTCGCGCAGCACCCGGGTCAGGTCGGCGGCCTCGTAGGTGTTGAGGACGTCGGCCGCAGTGCGCCCGGTGGTGCCGTCCATGCGCATGTCGAGTGGAGCGTCCTCGGCGTAGGCGAAGCCGCGCTCGCGGACGTCGAGCTGCATCGAGGAGACACCGAGGTCGAAGAGCACCGCGTCGACCCTCGACAGCCCGAGGTCGTCGAGCACGTCGGCGATCTCGTCGTACACCGCGTGCACCGGGGTGAACCGGTCCCCGAACGCTTCCAGCCGCTCGCCGGCCATCGCGAGGGCGTCGGGGTCGCGGTCGATTCCGATCACCCGGGCCGCGGGGAGCCTGGTCAGCACCGCCTCGCTGTGACCGCCCAGGCCCAGGGTGGCGTCGACGAGCACGGAACCCTCACGGTCGAGGGCAGGCGCGAGGAGAGCGACGACCCGGTCGAGCAGCACCGGGACGTGTCGAGGAGAGCTCATCGATCAGGCCCGGCCGACCAGTGCGGCCAGGAGGAGCAGGAAGCCGGCGGCGGCCAGCGACAGCGTCGCGGAGAAGACCATCAGGGTCGCGGCGTCGCGGGCCTGGTGGCGCACGCGCCGGACCTCCTCAGGCCTGGTTGCTGGTGCGATGCTCATGGGACTCGACCCCGCAGATGCGTCTCGATGAAGCCGGGTGCTGCTCGGACGTGCTGTGCTGTATGAGATGCAGTGATCCGCCTGACCAGGTCCCTGCCCGCTCCCAGGGGTCACCCCCGGGGAAGGTGCCATCCTGGAACCGGGGAAGGTGCCCCAGATGGCGGCGGGAGCGGGCACGAGACCTCGTCCTGCGGATCGCTGTGCAGTTGTTGATCGGTGGATCAGCTCGGTGCGGGTTGTTCGTCGAGCTCGGCGAACTTCGCCTGCGCTCCGGTGGAGTACTCCTGCCAGCGGACCGGGTCCCAGATCTCGAGCCGGTCCATCACGCCGATCACGACCACGTCGCGGTCGAGTCCGGCGTACTCACGCAACGGAGCGGCGATGCCGACCCGCCCCTGCTTGTCCGGGGTGCCCTCGTCGGCTCCGGCGAACAGCACCCGGGCGTAGTCACGCGCACCGCGCACCGTCATCGGCGTCGCCTGGGCCCGGCGGGCCTCCTCCATGAAGACGTCCACGGGCCACACGACCAGGCAGTTCTCCTGACCTTGGGTCACCACGAGCCCCTCCGCGAGTCGGTCCCTGAACTTGGCGGGGAGGAACAGGCGGCCCTTGTCGTCGAGCTTCGGGGTGTAGGTGCCCATGAAGACCATCGGGCACCTCCGCTCCGGTCCGTTCCTCCACTGCGCTCCACATTACTCCACTCTCCCCCACCGTCAACCACATGGAGCGTGTCGAGGCGGCCGATCCGGCTCCCACCGCGCCCTCCGTGTCGCGGTCCCGGGCTCGATTCACGCCTGAGCGAGGCCGTGAGGACGCGGGTGGAGCGGTGGTGGAGCGTGGTGGAGCAACGTGCGTCGCCCGGGACGTGGGCACGGCGCCGACATCGGCGTCGGCGTTCGGGGCACGTACCTTTCCGGCACGAACTACGGTTGGGCGGGACAAGTCCGTCCGGGCAAGATGAGGTGCAGACGTGGAAACAGCAGCGGGTGGGGCCGATCTCGAGACCCTGGCGCGGGTCATCGGACGGGTCCGGGCCAACATCGAGCGGGTGATCGAGGGCAAGCCCACCGTGGTGTCCTCGGCCTTGGTCGTGCTGCTCGCGGAGGGCCATCTGCTCATCGAGGACGTCCCCGGGGTCGGCAAGACGATGCTCAGCAAGGCCCTGGCGCGCAGCATCGACTGCTCGGTTCGCCGGATCCAGTTCACGCCCGACCTGCTCCCCTCGGACGTCACCGGGGTCTCGATCTTCAACCAGAACACCCGCGAGTTCGAGTTCCGCCCGGGCGGGGTCTTCGCCAACATCGTGGTCGGCGACGAGATCAACCGCGCCTCCCCCAAGACCCAGTCCGCCCTCCTGGAGTGCATGGAGGAGCGCCAGGTGACGGTCGACAACACGACCTACCAGCTCGAGTCGCCGTTCCTGGTGATCGCCACCCAGAACCCGATCGAGATGGAGGGCACCTACGCGCTCCCCGAGGCGCAGCGCGACCGGTTCATGGCCCGGGTGTCGATGGGCTACCCGGTCGAGGCCGCCGAGATCGCCATGTTGAACTCCCACACCGGCGCGAACCCGCTCGACGACCTCGAGCCGGTGACCGATGCCGGCGAGATCCGCAAGGTGATCGCCATCGCCGCCCAGGTGCACGTCTCGACCGCGGTGCAGCGCTACGCCGTCGCGATCACGTCGGCCACCCGCAGGTCCGACGAGCTGATGCTCGGTGCCAGCCCCCGCGCGACCCTGCACCTGGTGCGCGCCGCCAAGGCGATGGCGGCGATCGACGGCCGCGACTACGTGCTGCCCGACGACGTGCTCCGGCTGACCCGACCGGTGCTCACGCACCGGCTGCTGCCGAGCGTCGAGTCGGCGATGAGTGGTCGCTCCACGGCCGCGATCCTGGACGCTGTCGTCGGATCGGTGCCGGTCCCGGACGGCGCCCCCTGACGTGCGCGAAGCACTGGCGGGACTGACCCTCCGCGGCCGGGCCTTCCTGGCCGCCGGCGTCAGCGCGGTCGTGTGTGCCCTGATCCTCGACCAGTCGGCACTGGTGCGGGTCGGCGTCCTCATCCTCGCGCTGCCCCTGCTGACCGCGGCCGTGATCGGACGCAACCGCTACCGGCTCGCCCTGGTCCGCACCGTCACCCCACAGCTGGTCGCCGCGGGCGCACCCGCCCGCGTCACCCTCACCCTCTCCAACGACGGCCGCGCCCCCAGCGGTGTCCTCCTCCTGGAGGACCACGTGCCCTACGTGCTGGGCACCCGGCCACGCTTCGTCCTCGAGGGCGTCGGCCAGGGGTGGCGACACTCGGTCGACTACCAGGTCCGCTCCGACGTGCGCGGACGCTACGAGATCGGTCCGATGTCGGTGCGGGTCAGCGACCCGTTCGGCCTGGTCGAGCTCGGACGCACGTTCCGTACGACGGTGCCGCTGACCGTCACCCCCCGCACCGTGCCGCTCCCCCAGATCCCGCTCGGTGGTGCCTGGACCGGCTCCGGCGACAACCGGCCTCGGGCGTTCGCCATCGGCAGCGCCGAGGACGTGATGGTCCGGGAGTACCGGCGCGGTGACGACCTGCGTCGTGTGCACTGGCGCAGCTCGGCGCGGGTCGGCGAGCTGATGGTGCGCCGCGAGGAGCAGCCCTGGCAGTCCCGGGCGACGCTGTTCCTCGACAACCGGGCCGGAGTGCACCGCGGCCAGGGCATCGCGTCCTCCCTCGAGGCAGCGGTGTCGGCCACCGCGTCGATCGCCGTGCACCTCACCCACCGCGGGTTCGCCGTACGCCTGGTGACCGCGACCGGTGAGGACCCCAACAGCGCCTGGCACGTCCGGGCCGCGAACCTCAACACCGGTCCCCTGCTCGAGGCGCTGGCAGTCCTGCAGTCGGTGCCGCAAGCCCGTCTCGACACCGGCTGGCTGGGTGAGAGCGGCCACGGCGGGCTGACGGTGGCGGTGTTCGGCGCAGTCGAGAGTCGCGACCTGCCCCTGCTGCGACGGATGCGCCATCACTCCGGCATGGCGCTCGCCGTGGCCGTCGACGTCAACGCCTGGCTGGGCGCACCACCCGACGAGACCCCCACCCGGACGCTGGGCCAGCAGGGCTGGCGAGCGGCGTCACTGCGACCCCGCGACCGGCTCGAGGTGGTGTGGCAGGACCTCGCCCACACCAGTGTGCACGGCGCCCGTGGTGCCACCCACGAGACCGTCCAGGGGGCCACCTCGTGACCCGTGCCCGCGGTACCCTCGCCGGTACGTCGCTGCTGGCGGCGACCGCGGCCGCCACCGCCTGGATCGCGATGTCGGCGTGGCGCGGTCTGGCGGAGTCGCCTGGCGGCTTCCTGAACCCGCTGATGCTGCTCGCCATCGTGGTCGCCGCGGTCGGCACCGCGGCCCGCTGGTGGCGCTGGCCCGGGCCGGCGGTCTTCGTGACCCAGGTCGTGGTGTCCGGGATGCTGGCCAGCCTCTTCCTCTGCGGGTCGCCGGTCCCGGTGGGGGCCGCGTGGACCGAGCTCCGGGACGCGATCAGCCAGGCGGTCGAGAGCGCCACTCTGTATCCCGCCCCGGTGGGCGACGAAGTGCCCTCGATCGACCCGCTGCTGATCCTCGCCGGTCTGGCCAGCCTGCTGCTGGTCGACCTGCTGGCCTGCACCCTCCACCGCGTGTCCCTCACCGGGCTGCCGCTGCTGGCCATCTACGCGATCCCTGTCGGCGTGATCGACGGCACCATCACGTGGTGGGTCTTCGTCGCCACCGCGGCCGGCTTCCTGACCATGCTGTTCCTCCAGGAGAGCGACCAGGTGACCCGTTGGGGACGGCCGCTGGGCGAGGACGCCGAGACCGGTGACCCGATCGCGTTCGGCGCCGGCGCCCACGCCGTGCGCGGCACCGCCAGCGCCATCGGCGGGGCCGCGACGGCGTTGGCGCTGGTGGTCCCGGTGCTCATCCCGACGACGGGGCTCTCGGTCTTCGACTTCGGCCCGGGCAACGGGTCCGGCGACGAGATCCGGATCGACAACCCGGTCACCGACCTGGTCCGCGACCTCAAGCGCGGCGAGGACGTGCCCTTGGTCGAGGTGACGACCACCGACCCGGATCCGTCGTACCTCCGGATCTTGACGCTGACCCGGTTCACCGACGCGTCGTGGAGCCCGGGCAACCGCGACGTCCCCTCCGACAACCTCGCCGACGGCCAGCTCGCGCCGCCGCAGGGTGTGGCGCCCGACGTCGGTCGCCAGGAGTTCCCCTACGACGTCACGGTGCTGCCGAGCTTCGACTCCAGGTGGCTGCCCACGCAGCCGCCGATCAGCCGGATCGACGCCACCGGGGACTGGCGCTACGACGAACGGACCTACGATTTCCTGGCCGGCGAGGACGGACTCTCCACGTCCGGCATGCGCTACACGATGACGGCCGTCGACCTCGACCTGACCGCGGACCGGCTGGCCCGGGCCGGCATCGCCAAGGGCACCGTCAGCGACCTGTTCACCGACTTGCCCGATGACCTGCCAGCGATGGTCGAGGACCTCGCCGAGGACGTCACCCGGACCGCTGCGACCCCCTACGAGAAGGCGGTCGCGCTCCAGGACTTCTTCCGCGAGGACGGCGGCTTCAAGTACTCCCTGGACCGGGCCGAGGGAAGTGGCAGCGACGCCCTGGTCGACTTCCTCTCCGAGCAGCCGGGCGGTCGGATCGGCTACTGCGAGCAGTTCGCCTCGGCGATGGCCGTGATGGCCCGGATGGTCGGGATCCCCGCCCGGATCGGGGTCGGCTTCCTCTCCCCCGACTCGACCGGTCCCAACACCTACGAGTACAGCGCCCACGACATGCACGCCTGGCCGGAGCTCTACATCGACGGCGGCGGCTGGGTGCGCTTCGAGCCGACCCCGTCGGCTCGCGTCGCGGACGTCCCGGACTACACCGAGCCGCAGTCGGCGGCGGACGATGACCCGAGCGAGTCCGCCGGCCCGACCCCGACCGAGTCCGCCACCGCACCGAGCGCCCGGCCTCGGGAGACCCTCGACGAGGCTGCGGGCGCGGACTCCGGCAACGGTGCCGACTCGGGCTTCCCCTGGCTGCGCACGGTCGGCGCAACGATCACCGTCCTGCTGCTCCTCGCCGGTCTCCTGCTGCCCGGTACGCTGCGTCGCCGGCGGCGCACGGAGCGTCTCGCCACCGGCGCGACCGAACCGATCTGGGCCGAGCTGCACGACACCGCGGTCGATCTCGCCATCACCTGGCCGCGGGCGCGATCACCCCGCGCGACCCGCGACGGGCTCGTCGAGCACCTGGGGGCTCCGGTCGGCTCGACCACCGACGAGCGCCCCGCCCACGGTCCCGAGATCGCACCGGAGGCCGTGGACGCCCTGGACCGGATCGTGCTGGCGCTCGAGCTGGAGCGCTACGCCCGGCCGGGGTCCCGTCCGGTCACCGCGGACGGTCAGAGCGGCTTGCGAGCCGATGGCGCGACCTGTGTCGCCGCCTTGGCGGGTGGTGCGTCGCGCAACGCCCGGCGCCGGGCACGCTGGTGGCCACGTTCGGTGGTCAGCCTCCGACGACGTCGGGTCCGCTCCACCGGGCCGACCGTCGAGGCGAGGTACGGCGGCGTGGTCGACCACGTGGGCGAGAGGCCCACGGCCTAGAAGCCGCCGTTCTCCTCGCGGCGACGGCGCCAGCGCTCTTCCATCCGGTCCATGAAGGACTGCTTGCTGCCCGCGTTGCCCGAGCGACGTGGCCGCTTGGTGCGACGACCGCCGTCGACGACGGTGAATCCGTGGCTGGGGTGCGGGGAGATCCGGGGGTCGGAGGCCGCCGGGCCGTGATGGCCGCGGGCGGCGGAGAGTGCGACGGTCGCGGAGGCCAGCATCACCAGGAAGCCGACGACACCGACGACGGGCTGGCTGTAGACGGCCCCGACCATCAGGACGACGACACCGGCCGCGAAGCAGACTCCCGCGACGACGGCCTTGCGGCGCGCCGACCGACGGAAGGCCGTGCCCCGCAGGGTGGAGGCCAGCTTGGGGTCATCCTCGACGAGGGCGCGCTCCATCTGCTCGAGCAGACGAAGCTCCTCTTCCGAGAGTGGCAACTCATCCTCCCCAACAGATCTGGCACGGACTGGAACGGTCCGGCGAGGACAAGTCTAGGCAGGCCGTGGGCATCCCGGTAGCCGGGTTGGTGAAATTCGTGACCAAACTGTCCCCGGGCCGCACTGGACCGGGCTCGCCGGGTCTGGTGACGTCCGTCTGCGTCAGCGCGCGAGCACGTGGAGCTGGGTGGCCAGTGGGACATACTCCTGACGCTGCGCGACGGCCCGCTCCAGCTCGATCAGTGCCTTGGTCGCCCCGGGCTCGAGGTCGAGCAGCGAGCCTGGCACCAGGTCGGCGAAGACCCGCACGCCGTGCACGGCGGCGATCTCGAAGCCCCCGTCGCTGAGCAGGTCGTCGATCTCGACACGCGTGAAGCGATGCCCCGCCCGGCCCGGGCCGGCTGCCGGATCGTCGAGCATCGCCAGGGCCTGGCCGAAGTGGCCGGCCATGGCCCGGGCCACGACGGCAGCGTGCCGCTGAGCGACCAGGAGGCTCAGGGTGCCACCGGGTCGCAGCACCTCACGGATCGTGGCGAGGGCAGCGACCGGGTCGTCGACCACCTCCAGCACGCCGTGGCACAGCACGACGTCAGCACTGGCCGGGCCGGAGAGGTCCAGCAGTGTCGACAGGTCGCCCTGCCGCCCGGTGACACTGACGCCGACCTCCCGGGCCCGGCGATCGAGCGCCGCCAGCGCGTCCGGGCTCGGGTCGACGACGACGACCCGGTGGCCCAGCTCAGCCACCCGCACCGCGAACCCGCCGGTGCCGCCACCGATGTCGAGGACGTCGACCGGACGGGCAAGGGTCGAGCGCAGCGCGTCCCAGACGACCGAGGTCCGCGCTGCGCTGCGTCGTTCACTGGGTCGATCGCTCGATCGCTCAGACCTGGCACTCTCGGACATGGGGCAACCCTAGACGGCGACCGGGCTCACCCGGCGCGCACCGCGGCCACCCGGGTCGGCGCTGCCGGGTGCGGGATCAGGCCGAGGGATCGCTCGACGACGGCAAGGAACCGGTCGGCGTCGCGGACCAGGTCGTCTGCCTCGCGCTCGGAGACGGCCCGGGTCGAGCCTGCCTCGGCAGCGGCCCGCTTGGCGGCACCGGCCGCGAAGAACTGCGCCCACTCACCGAGCTCGGGAGCCACCTCGGCGAGCAGCACCCAGGCGTTGCGTTGCGGGCGGCGGCGCGTGGCGACCGGCGCCGCCCGGGCAGCGAGCAGCGCGGCGGCAGCGCGGAGGGCGGCCACGTGCGCGCACGCGTAGCGAGTGGGGACCTCGGTCGCGGTCACCGCCTCGCTGAGCGACTCCGCGGACCGGGCCAGATAGGAGTGGGTGGTGGCGGGCAGGGCGTAGGGATTCATCGATGACCTTCCCTCGACCCCGACGGCGACCCCGCGACTGTGCCCCGGGACCGACCCGGTCCGGTGGGGACGGGGGTCGAGGTCGTCCCCACCGGAGGTGTTCGAACAAGTGTTCGACCACAGGTAGAAGATACACCCGTCGACCGACAGCCCGTCAACCTCCGGTCGGTCCGCGACCGAGGTGGGTCAGGGAGCCGGCAGGTGCGAGGCGAGCCGGGCACCACGCAGGAACTCGCTGGTGTCGCGGTGCCACAAGCACACCAGCGTGGCCAGCTCGAGGAGCAGGGCCACGACGGCCAGGACCAGGAACAGGGCAGGGGGGCCGGCCCACAGCCCGGCGAGCATCTCGATCCCCATCACCACGACCAGCACGGTGAGCAGCACGCGGGCCCAGCCGTTGCCGTCGCGGAAGAACATCACGAAGACACCCGCCAGCAGGGCGAACACGATGAACATCACGATCGCGACCGGGGCGAACGAGGGCGGCTCCACGGAGCCCAGGTCCGTCCGACCGTCCGCCCAGGCCTCGATGAACTGGTCCTCGAAGACGCGGGTGAGCACCGCGCTCAGTCCGGTGAGCGCAACGATCCCCCCGATCAGCCAGATCGCAGCCATGACGGACCGTGGACGCTGCCGAATCATCTGCTCTCCCCTCGCACCCAGGCAGGGCCCTGGCGGCGAGTACACCCTAAGGTCTCGCACCATGACCTCCGAACACCCGACGATGACGCGATTCCGTGCCGACCACGCGCGGCTGGGCGGCGCCGGTCGGATCGTGGTGCTGCCCGACTCGGTGCACACCGCCGCACTGGCGGCCGCCGCCCTGGGCTGCGAGGTGGGGGCGATCGCCAACAGCCTGCTCTTCGACGCGGAGGGCGCGCCGGTGCTCATCCTCACCTCGGGTGCGCACCGGGTCGACACGGCGAAGGTCGCCGCCCAGCTGGGTCTGCCGGCGCTGCGCCGAGCGACGCCCGAGTTCGTCCGCCAGCACACCGGCCAGGTGATCGGCGGGGTCTCCCCCATCGGTCATCCGGCGCCGGTTCCGACCTACCTCGACACCTGGTTGCGCCGTCATGACGAGGTGTGGGCGGCCGCCGGCCACCCGGCCGCGGTCTACTCGACGACGTTCGACGAGCTGGCCGCGATGACCGGCGCCCCGGAGATCGAGGTCGCCTGACCATGTCCCGGGTGGTGGTGATCGGCGCCGGGCTCGGCGGACTGGCCTCCGCGGTCCGGCTGGCCAAGCTGGGCCACGAGGTGACCCTCCTCGAACGCTCCGGCTCGCTCGGTGGTGCCGTGTCGGCGGTCTCCCGGGACGGTTTCGACTGGGACGCGGGGCCGACGTACACCCTGCTGCCTGCGGTGCTCCGCGACCTGTTCCGCAAGTCCGGCCGGCCGTTGGAGCGTGAGCTCGAGCTGGTCCCGCTCGACCTCGTGCGCGAGCACCGCTTCGAGGACGGTACGTCGCTGCGGCTCGCCGGCGGCTCCCGCGCGCAGCAGCTGACCGCCTTCGAGCAGCTCGGCCCCGGGCTGGGTCAGCAGTGGGTCGACCACGTGGCGTCGTACTCCGAGGACTGGGGCGTGCTGCGCCGCAACTATCTCGAGAACCCGTGGCGACCCGAGGACCTGCCCCGCGAGGTGGCGGCTCGGCTGGACGGCCGGGAGATGCTCGCCAAGCGGCTCCGGAGGACCTTTCGCGACGAGCGGCTGCGTCTGGTCGCCGGACACCCCTTCGTGGCCGAGGGGCACGACCTGCGCAAGGTGCCGGCGTGGCTGGGAATGAACGCCTACGTGGAGCAGCGATTCGGCGCCTGGACGGTTGCCGGGGGCATGGCCCGGCTCGGTACCGCGCTCGAGCGGCGGCTGGCCACCCGCAAGGTCACCACCCTCGTCGACACCGAGGCGCTCGACCTGGTCGTCCGTGAGGGCCGCGTCGTCGCCGTGTCGACCGCGGACGGCGACCTCGACGCCGACCACGTGGTGTGTGCCGTCGACCCGCGCCGGCTGCCCGCCCTGGCGACGTACGTCGCCCGCACGGTCCCCACGACCCCACCGGTGATCACCCACCTCGGTCTCTCGGGCGAGCCGCTCGACCTCCCGCACGAGGCGGTGCTGCACGGCGACCCCTTGCTGGTCCTGCGCACCGGGGGCCGGGCACCCGACGGCTGCTTCCCGCTCACCGTGCACAGCCGCGGCCGGGTCGTCGAGGACGTCCTGGACGCGCTGGTGCGACACCGGATCGACGTGCGTGAGCGGGTGGTCACCCGGGTCGACCGCAGCCCGCGCGACCTGGTCGACGACTGGGGCGGCTCGCCGCTCGGCGTGGTGTGGCAGGGCCGGCGGACCACCCGTCGCCGGCTGGGCCCGCGCACTCCGGTCCCCGGGGTGTACGCCGCGGGGGCGCACGCCACCCCCGGCGCCGGCATACCGTTCGTGGGTCTGTCGGCGGCGCTGGTGGCGGCCGAGATCGGGCCCGCCTGACCGGATCGGTCAGACCGTCACGTTGAGCGCAGCGAAGACCTCGCGGGTCGCCCTGGACCGGTTCAGCGTGTAGAAGTGCAGCCCCGGGGCGCCGCCGGCGAGCAGCTCCTCGCAGAGCTCGGCCGCCAGCGCGATGCCGGCCGCCCGCATCGCTGCGGGGTCGCCGTCGTGGGCGCCGATCCGCTCGACCACCGACGCCGGCACCTCGGTGCCGATGAGCTCGCCCTGGCGACGGATCGCGGCGAGGTTGAGGATCGGCATGATGCCGGGCAGGATCGGCAGGTCGACGCCACGCGCCCGGACCCGCTCCACCAGCGCGAAGTAGTCGTCGGCCGCGAAGAACATCTGGGTGACCGCGAACTCGGCACCGGCGCGGGCCTTGGCGACCAGCACGTCGGCGTCCCGGTCTAGCGACTCCGCCGAGGGGTGACCTTCGGGGAAGGCAGCGACGCCGATGCTGAAGTCGCCTCGCTCCTGGACCAGCTCGACCAGCTCCTGGGCGTAGGTGAGGCCGCCCGGCGTCGGCGTCCACGGTGCCCGGGGTCCCGCCTCCGGGTCTCCGCGCAGCACCATCACGTTGCCGATGCCGGCCGAGGCGTAGGAATCGAGGACACCGTCGAGCTCGGCGCGGGTGTGACCCACGCAGGTCAGGTGCGCCATCGGGGTCATCGAGGTCTCGGTCGCGATCCGGCTGGTGACCCGGACGGTCGTGTCGCGGGTCGAGCCGCCGGCGCCGTACGTCACCGAGACGAAGGTCGGGCTGTAGGGCTCCAGCTCCCGGATCGCCTGCCAGAGCTGTTCCTCGCCGGCGGCGTCGCGTGGCGGGAAGAACTCGAAGGAGAAGGAACGCTCGCCGTGACGGACGAGGTCTCCGATCCTCCGCACCTGCTGACTCACCATGCTGCAAAGTCTAAGGACGGGACCGCTCGCGGCCACGGGGAGGTCCACTGGCTAGTCTCGTCGCCGTGACCGAACCTGCGAACGCCTGGGACGGGACCGGCTTCCGTGACCAGGTCCAGGCGGCTCTCGGCGCCTTCGTCGACGATCAGGCCACCCACCTCGCCCCGCTGGGCGACGACGCCTCCCGACTGGTCGATGAGGCGCGCGCGTCGGTCTCCGGCGGCAAGCGCTTCCGCGCCGCCTTCTGCTACTGGGGCCACCGGGCGGTCGGACCGGCCGACAACGAGCCCGCGCTGGTCCGCGCGTGCGCGGCGTTGGAACTGTTGCACGCGAGTGCCCTGGTCCACGACGACTTCATGGACGCATCCGACACCCGTCGCGGCCGACCCGCGACGCACCGCCAGTTCGAGGGCCAGCACCGCGGTGCGGGCTGGCGCGGCGATCCGGAGCAGTACGGCGCAGCCGCCGCCATCCTGCTCGGCGACCTGCTCCTCAGCTGGTCCGACGAGCTGCTGCGACGCTGCGGGCTCCCGATCACCCAGGTGGCGCCGGCGCTCGAGGTCTTCGACCGGTGCCGCTCGGAGGTGATCGCCGGACAGTTCCTCGACGTCTCCGTGCAGGCCCGAGGTCGCGCCGACGTCGAGACCGCGATGACGGTGCTGCGCTACAAGTCCGCGAAGTACTCCATCGAGCGGCCGTTGCACATCGGTGCCGCGCTCGCCGGCGCCTCGGCTCGCACGATCGCTCAGCTCTCGGCCTTCGGGCTGCCGCTCGGCGAGGCGTTCCAGCTGCGCGACGACCTGCTCGGGGTCTTCGGAGACCCGGCCACGACCGGCAAGCCGGCCGGCGACGACCTGGTCGAGGGCAAGCGCACCGTCCTCGTCGCGCTCGCACTCGACGCCGCCAGCCCGGCCGACGCCGCCCTGCTGGACAGCTCCCTGGGCACTGCTCTGTCGACGGACCAGGTCGCCGAGCTGCGCACGGTCATCGAATCCTCCGGCGCCCAGGCCCAGGTCGAGGCGGTCATCGAGCAGCTGGCCACCCATGCCGTGGCCGCACTCGACCGGGCCGACATCGACGACCACGCGCGCGACGTGCTCCGTGACCTCGCGACCTCGGCAACCCAGCGAGCTGTGTAGCGGGCCTACAGCGAGAAGGCCTGCGCCCGCCGCTTGACCTCGGAGCCGCGGTTCTCCCGCAGCGCGTCGATCGGGCGGCCGGGGAGGTTGTCGTCGGTGAACAGCCAGGCGATGCACTCGCGGTCGTCGAAGTGGCCGTCGTGGAGCACCGTGAGCAGGCCGGGCAGGCCCTTGACCACCAGGCCGTCCTGGATGAAGTCGGCCGGCACCTGCTGGCCGGCGCCCTCGGAGGGTACGGCGGCCGCCAGCTCGTGGTCGCGGATCATGGTGCGCACCTTGGCGACCGTCACCTCGAGCCGGCGGGCGGTCTCGGCCCAGTCGATCCATTCGGACACCAAGGCGGCGAGGTCGGCGTCGCCGAGTCGAGGTTGGTTCATGGGAACAGTCTCGCACTGAGGCGTGCGCCACGCCGGACGCGCCTGCACACCGACCGGAGCGGCTGCGATCCGTACGATTGAGCATCCGGATCCTTCCCCATCCGGAAGCAGGAGGGTCGCTGTGCAGCCAGACGGGCAGTCCGATCGGCGCGCCCAAGGGGGCGCCTCGTCGGTCGGCGACCCCCGGAGGGACCCCGTGGTCGGGCGGCTGCTGGACGGCCGCTACCGCGTCGGTGACCGGATCGCTCGCGGCGGCATGGCCAGTGTCTACGAGGCCACCGACATCCGGCTCGATCGCACGGTCGCGGTCAAGATCATGCACCCGGGGCTCGGGGACGACGACGAGTTCGCCGCCCGGTTCGTCCGGGAGGCGCGGGCCGCGGCCCGCCTGTCCCACCCCAACGTGGTCGCGGTCTACGACCAGGGCGACGACGACGGGACCGTCTTCCTGGCGATGGAGCTGGTCTCGGGGCACACCCTGCGGGACGTGATCCGCAAGGAGAGCCCGATGCTCCCGGCGCGGGCGCTCGCCCTGATCGAGCCGGTGCTCTCCGCCCTGGCCGCGGCCCACCGGGCCGGGTTGATCCACCGCGACGTCAAGCCCGAGAACGTCCTGATCGCCACCGACGACAGCTCCGGGACCAGCCGGGTGAAGGTCGCCGACTTCGGGCTGGCCCGAGCGGTGAGCGCCGAGACCCAGCACACCGCGACCGGCGGGGTCCTCATCGGAACCGTCTCCTACCTCGCGCCCGAGCTGGTCGTCGACGGTCGGGCCGACGCCCGCGCCGACGTATACGCCGCCGGGGTGGTCCTCTACGAGCTGCTGACCGGCACCAAGCCGCACGAGGGCGAGTCCCCGATCCAGGTCGCCTACAAGCACGTCCACGAGGACGTGCCGCCGCCGTCGGCGGTCGTGCCCGGCGTTCCGGCGTACGTCGACGCGCTCGTCGCCCGGGCGACCGCCCGGGACCGCGAGCTCCGGCCAGCCGACGCCGGCGTGCTGCTGCACCAGGTCCACCGGGTCAGCCACGCGCTCGCCGAGGGCGTCCTCGACGACCCCGACCTGACCGCCGACCTCTCGCCGGTGCGCACCCGCCGCGAGCCGGAGGAGGCGCCGGGCCCGGACGACACCGCTCCCGACCCGTTCGACAGTGCCGGATTCGCGGCGCTCGTCGCCCCGGTCGATGCCGAGCGGACCACGCAGGTCCGGATGGCCGAGCACACCACGGCCCTCCGCGTCGACGCCGACCGGCCGCCACCTGCGCCGGCCGGTCCGCGACGTCCGGCTCCCCCGCCACCGCCACCACGACGCCGGTCCCGGCGTGGGTTGGTGCTGCTGCTGGTCGCGCTGGTGGTGGTCGGCGCCGGCGGTTCCGGCGCCTGGTGGTTCGGCTCCGGCCGCTACCTCTCGACCCCCGGCGTGATCGGGTTGTCGCAGCAGGCTGCCAGGCAGGAGCTCGAGGCAGCGGGCCTGTCGATGGAGCTCGGCGGCCCGGACACCGCGACGGTCGGGAAGGCGGGTCAGGAGCGCACCGTCGAGGGCCAGTACTCCGAGTCCGTGCCTTTCGGCCGGGTCCTCGACACCGACCCGGACGCAGGCTCTCAGATCCTGGACGGCGACACCGTGACGGTCACCATCTCGCTCGGCAAGGAGCGCTACGACGTACCCGAGGTCAAGGGGCTGAGCGTCGACGAGGCCCAGGACGAGCTCACCAGCAGCAACCTCGCCTACGGCACGACCGTCGAGCTCTGGTCGGAGCGGGTTGCTGAGGGCACCGTGATCCGCACCGAGCCTAAGGCCGGCACCACGCTGCGTCCGGACAGCGCGGTGGACCTGGTCGTCAGCAAGGGCCCGAAGCCGATCAGGCTGGAGGACTGGACCGGCAAGGACGCCGAGGACGCCCAGGCCTGGTTCTCCGAGCGGGGTGTCGAGGCCAAGGTCTCCGGCGAGGAGTACTCCGACACGATCGACGCCGGCGACGTGATCTCCCAGGATCCGCCCGGCGGCAGCACGGTCTACGCCGGCGACCCGGTCTCGCTGGTCGTCTCGCTGGGTCCGGAGCTGGTCGAGGTGCCGTCGGTGCGCGCCCAGGGTGTCGATGCCGCGACCGCTCAGCTCGAGGAGCTGGGCTTCAAGGTGCGGACGCGGCAGGCCGCCGGCTACCTGGGGCTCGGCTTCGTCTTCTCGCAGAGCCCGGGCGGAGGTGAGGACGCTCCCCGGGGGTCGACCATCACCCTCAACCTGATCTGAGCCCGGCTGCGGATAGGTTTGGCCGGTGCTCGTGCCTGCCGTCCGCGACCCGATCGGGACCCACGTGGCGCTGCTCGAGGAGCTGCGCGGATGAGCGAGCGTCGTACCACCCTGGTCGCGACGGCCCTCCTGCTCGCGATCACCGCGTGCTGGGGCTCGACCTTCTTCCTGATCCACGACCTGCTCGACCGGATCCCGACCCTGGACTTCCTGGCGCTGCGCTTCTCGATCGCCGGGCTGCTGCTGCTGGCGATCGCCCCGCGGGCCGTGCTCCGCCTGTCGCCCGTCGCCCGTCGCCAGGCGCTCGCGCTGGGTGGCTTGTACGGCGTTGCGCAGATCCTCCAGACCGCGGGGCTGGCGCACACCCCGGCGAGCGTGTCCGGCTTCATCACCGGGATGTACGTCGTCGCGACGCCACTCCTGGCCGCCGTGCTGCTGCGCCACCGGATCACCGGGATGACCTGGGTCGCCGTCGCGCTGGCCGCCGCCGGGCTCGGCGTGCTGACCCTCGACCGATTCTCGGTGGGGTACGGCGAGGCGCTGACCCTGGTCGCCGCCGTCCTCTATGCGCTGCACATCGTGGGGCTCGGAGCCTGGGCGAACGCCCAGGACGCCATCGGGCTCTCGATCCTCCAGATCGTCGTGGTGGCCGTGATCTGCCTGCTGTCGAGCGCACCGCACGGGATCCAGCTGCCGGACAACAGCCGTGACTGGGCTTCGGTCGTCTACATGGCGATCTTCCCGGCGGCCCTCGCGCTGCTCGGACAGACCTGGGCGCAGGCGCACCTCCCGCCGACCCGTACCGCGGTCGTGATGAGCATGGAGCCCGTGTTCGCGGCCTTCTTCGCGGTGCTCCTCGGCGGCGAGTCGGTGACCCTGCGGATGATCATCGGCGGCCTGATGGTGCTGACCGCGATGCTGGTCGTCGAGCTCAGCCCGCGCCGCAAGATCGAGGCCGAGGTGCCGCACATCGCGGTCTAGTGCTGGATCCGCCGCTCGTCCGGATGCTGGCTGCCGGCACTCACCCGGACCGCGGTGGCCTACCGTTCTGATCACCTCGACCACCCCGTTGCCGGGCCTGGTCGGGGCGTCGTGGAGAGAGGTCACACCATGGTCGTCGTCATGTCCCCCGACGCCGGCAAGCCGGTGCTGCTCAAGCGCGGCCGAGGCCGCCGGTCGTGAGCACCTGCTCGGCGTGCGGCCGCGAGATCGGGACGGGGCGTTTCTGCACCCACTGCGGGCAGCCGGTCGAGACCGGGCAGGGCTGGCGCACCGACACCGCCGAGCGGCCGCTGCCCCCGCCTCCACCCCCGCCCACGTCACCGGCCCGCACTCCGCCGCCGGCACCTGCCGGGGCCGCGACGTCGGGGCCGCGTTTCAAGCTGTACGCCGACGAGGTCGGCGAGCCCACCGGCCCACCGGCGCCCCCACCGGTCCCGCCCCCGGGCTCCTCCCTTCCGGCAGCCCCGCCGAGCCGGCCTCGCTCCCGCGGGCCGCTCTGGGTCGGAGTCGTCGTGGCCGTGCTGCTGGTTGCCGGGATCGGGATCTGGCAGCTGCGCGGCGACGACGTGGAGGAGCCGCGCGAGCCCGCCGCGGCGGGGACGAAGGCGCCGGACGACCAGCCCTCGGCGCCCGGTCCGAGCCGCTCCCCCGGTGACGTGACGGCCGACGCGAAGGTCGCCGTACCAGCCACCGCGCCGGCCAACCAGGACGTCGAGGGCAACCCGGTGGAGTACGTCGCCGCCAACCTCACCGACGGCGTCCCCGAGACTGCCTGGCGGATGGCGGGCGACGGGACCGGCGAGGAGCTGACGATCACGTTGCCCGAGGAGAGCACCCTGCGCCGGGTGGGGATGATCAACGGCTACGCCAAGACCGCGAAGGACGCCCAGGGGCGCACGCTCGACTGGTACCACGGCAACCGCCGGGTGCTGACCGCGGAGTGGATCTTCGACGACGGCACCACGGTCAGCCAGGACCTCGAGGACACCGTGGCCGTGCAGTCGGTCGACGTCGACGTCACCACCACCACCATCACGCTGCGGCTGCTGAAGGTGTCCTCCCCCGGCGAGGGTCGCGCCGCCCGCAACTACACCGCCCTCAGCGAGCTGTCCTTCCTGGCCGGATAGTCAGCGCCTCACGACAGTCGCCCGAGCACGGCCGCCGCCTGCTCGGCCTGCTCGCGGGTGACGTCGAGGTGCGTGACCAGACGTACGGCGGTGGGCCCCACCGTCGAGACTCGCACTCCCTGCTCGCTCGCGGCCGCCACGAAGTCGGCCGCGTCGGCGCGTGGGACGACCACGATGTTGGTGTCCACACCCGCCGGGTCGACCCCGCACGCCTCGGCCAGCAGCCGGGCGTGTGCGTGGTCGTCGGCAAGCCGCTCGACGTGGTGCTCCAGTGCGTGCAGGCCGGCCGCGGCCAGGATGCCGACCTGCCGCATCCCACCGCCCATCCGCT
The DNA here is from genome assembly GCA_963706475.1 of uncultured Actinomycetota bacterium. GTDB lineage: Bacteria > Actinomycetota > Actinomycetes > Propionibacteriales > Nocardioidaceae > Nocardioides. Next base: position 175,692 of record CAVPLV010000002.1, read on the forward strand.
TGCGCCAGATCCGAGCCTCCGCGACGGCGTCGGCACTGCCGACCATCAGCGAGCCGACCGGGGCGCCGAGCCCCTTGGACAGGCACACGGCGAGCACGTCGGCCACCGCGCCGTACTCCCGCAGCGGCGTGCCGGTCGCGACGTGGGCGTTCCACACGCGGGCGCCGTCCATGTGGATGGCGGCACCGGCACCGGTGGCGAACTCGCGCAGCGCGCGCAGGTCCTCGAGGGGCAGCACCGCTCCCCCGGAGAAGTTGTGGGTGTTCTCCACGGCGATCGCGGTGGTCCGGACGAAGAACGGGCCCATGTCGGGGGCGAAGAGCCCACGGATCACCGGCAGGTCGACCTGGCCGCGAGGATGGATCCAGGTGCGCATGGTCAACCCCGTGTAGGCGCCGTGGGCACCGAGCTCGGCACGCGCGATGTGCGCGCTCGCCTCGCAGAGCACCTCCTGGCCGACCCCGACCAGGGAGCGGACCGCGAGCACGTTGGCCATCGACCCGGTCGGCGTGAAGAGCGCCGCCTCGTGGCCGAAGAGGTCTGCGACGTGCTCCTCGAGCCGCAGCACCGTCGGGTCCTCGCCGTACACGTCGTCGCCGACCTCGGCGCGGGCCATCGCGGCTCGCATCGCGTCGGTGGGGCGGGTCAGGGTGTCGGAGCGCAGGTCGATCACAAGAAGCGAACGTACAAGCCCGCTCGCTGCCGCCGGACGGGTGGTCTCAGGCCTGGCGCAGCATCGCGGCCACGAGGAACGCCAGCTCCAGCGACTGCACCCGGTTGAGCCGGGGGTCGCACACCGACTCGTAGCGGTTGCCGAGGTCCATCTCGAGGAGGTCCTCACCACCACCCACGCACTCGGTGACGTCGTCGCCGGTGAGCTCGACGTGCAGCCCGCCGGGCCAGGTACCGAGCGATCGGTGCACGTCGAAGAAGCCCTGGACCTCGTCGATGACGTCGTCGAAGCGGCGCGTCTTGTAGCCCGAGCTGGCCTCGAAGGTGTTGCCGTGCATCGGGTCGCAGACCCAGGCGACCTCGAGACCGGCTGCGGTGACCTTCTCGACCAGGTTCGGCAGACCGTCACGGATCCTGCCGGCACCGAAGCGGGTGATGAAGGTGAGCCGGCCGGCCTCGTTGTGCGGGTTGAGCTTCGCAGCGAGGGCGAGCGCGTCGTCGGGGGTCGTGGTCGGGCCGAGCTTCACCCCGATCGGGTTCCTGATGTGGCTGAGCAGCTCGACGTGGGCACCGTCGAGCTGCCGGGTGCGCTCGCCGATCCAGACGAAGTGGCCGGAGACGTCGTACGGCGTCTCGGTGCGCGAGTCGATCCGGGTCAGCGCGTGCTCGTACTCCAGCACCAGCGCCTCGTGGCTGGAGTGGAAGTCGACCCGGTGGAACTCGTCGGGGTCGGCACCGATCGCCGTCATGAAGGTGAGCGCCCGCTCGATCTCGGAGGCCATCACCTCGTACTGCTGACCGACCGGCGACTCCTTGACGAAGTCGGTGTTCCAGGTGTGCACCTGGCGCAGGTCGGCGTAGCCGCCGGTGACGAAGGCACGGACCAGGTTGAGCGTCGCCGCGGAGCTGTTGTAGACGTCCACGAGCCGCTGCGGGTCGGGGATCCGGGACTCCGCGGTGAACTCGAAGCCGTTGACGGCGTCGCCGCGGTAGGCCGGCAGGGTGACACCGCCCCGGGTCTCGAGGTCGGAGGAGCGCGGCTTGGCGTACTGCCCGGCGATCCGGCCGACCTTGACGACCGGCACCGACGCGGCGTAGGTCAGCACCACGGCCATCTGCAGCAGCACCCGGAGCTTGTTGCGGACGTTGTCGGCGGTCACGCCGTCGAAGGTCTCGGCGCAGTCGCCACCCTGGAGCAGGAACGCCTCACCCCGCGCCACCTGCGCGATCTTGGACTTGAGGTCGTCGCACTCACCTGCGAACACCAGCGGCGGCGCCTTGCGCAGCTTGGCGCTGGCGGCGTCGACAGCGGCGCGGTCGGGGTACGACGGCTGCTGGGCAGGGTTCAGGGCGTGCAGGGAGGCGAGATCGGGGATGGTGCTCACCCGGCAAGAGTACGGCGGCCCGCGCCCTCATCCCGATTCGGCGGACCAGCGCGAGACGACGCCGGAGAAGGGGTGGGCCTACTCCAGGTGCTCGATGTCGCGGAAGCCGGTCTTCTTGGCCCGGACGCCGCGGTTGGTCAACCAGGTCAGCGCCCAGAGCACCACGCCCAGCGCGAGCAGCCCTCCGGCGATCTTGTACTGGATCCAGTCCTCGCTGTCGCGGGCCCACGGGCCGACGAGGAACAGGCAGGCGGCCGCACCCGCGAACGGCACCCAGAACGGAGCGATGAACCCGTCCTCCGCCGCCGGGTCGCGGCGCAGCACGATGCACGCGACGTTGACGACCGTGAACACACACAGCAGGAGGAGCGCCGTGGTGCCGGACAGGGCGCTGATGACGGAGGTGTCGGCGAGGAAGGTGACCACGACGATGAGGCCGAGCGCGAGCACGGTCGAGAACGCGATGCCGGCCCACGGCGTACGACGCTTGGGAAGCACCTTGCCGAGCGTGCGCGGCAGGACGTCCTGGTTGGCCAGGCCGTAGAGGAGGCGACTCGCCATCAGCATGTTGATCAAGGCGGTGTTGGCGACGGCGAAGACGGTGAGGAACGGGAAGATCCGGTCAACAGGGATGCCAGGGGCACCACGGGTGACGACCTCGAGGAGCACCTTGCCCTCGTCGTTCACGACCGACTCGACCTCGCCGGGCGGGATCACGGCGATCACCGAGATCGCCACCAGGATGTAGAAGACGACCGCGATGCCCAGACCGGTGAGCATGATCCGGGGGAACACCTGGTTGGGGTTCTTGGTCTCCTCGACCATGTTGACGGAGTCCTCGAAGCCCACCATGGCGAAGAACGCGATGGCCGTGGCCACCGTGACGGCCAGGAACAGGCTCCGGTCGGACCCCGAGTCGAAGACGACGATCCGTCCCATGTCGGAGTCGCCCTGGGCCATCACGTAGAACCCGATGCCGATGACGATGACCAGTGCGGTCATCTCGATCAGGGTCAGCACGACGTTGAACTTGACGCTCTCCCCGACGCCGCGCAGGTTGATGCCGGCGAGCAGCACCATGAACAGCATCGCAACGACGGTGACGGCGGTGTTGCCGTCGGCGACGTCCATGCCGTTGGCGTTGAGGCCGGCGATCAGGTTGGTGGCCAGCAGGTTGGACGACGTCGACGCGCTGGTGATCCCCGAGCAGATGACCGCGAAGGCGACCAGGAACGTGACGAAGTGGATGCCGAACGCCTTGTGGGTGTAGAGCGCAGCCCCGGCGGCCTGGGGATACTTGGTGACCAGCTCGAGGTAGGAGTAAGCCGTGAGGGTGGCGACCCCGAAGGCCACCAGGAAGGGCACCCACACGATCCCGCCGACCTCGAGAGCCATCTCTCCGACCACGGCGTAGATGCCGGCTCCGAGGATGTCCCCGACGATGAAGAGCAGCAGGAGCCTGGGGCCCATGACCCGCTTCAGGTCTGGTGACGGACCGTTCACGTCGTCGGTGGTCTTAGCGGTGGACGAGCTCATCGCGCCTCCTGCAGCCAGGGTCAGGTGAGGACATCGTCCCCCGGATGCGACCTTTCCAACCGTAGGCCCGCCGCGGCAACCTCGGCGGACCTCGGTGCGCTACCCGAAGAAGACCTGCGCCTCGGCGTACTCCTCGGGACTGACCAGCTTGAGCTCGCCGGTGCCCTCGATCAGCGGCAGCCGGACGATGCGGGTGCCCTGGAGTGCCATCATCTTCCCGAAGTCGCCGTCGGCGACCGCGTCGACTGCCTGCAGCCCGAAGCGGGTCGCGAGCCAGCGGTCGAAGGCGGTCGGCGTACCGCCACGCTGGACGTGGCCCAGGACGACGGCCCGGGCCTCCTTGCCGGTGCGGTGCTCGATCTCGCTGGCGATCCGGTCGCCGATGCCGCCGAGGCGGACGTGCCCGAAGGCGTCCTTCTCACCGGACACGAGGGTCATGTCGCCACCCTCGGCGGGCACGGCGCCCTCGGAGACCACGATGATCGGGGCGTACTGCGTGGCGAACCGGGTCTCGACGTGAGCGCACAACGCCTCGATGTCGAAGGGTTGCTCGGGGATCAGCACCGCGCTCGCGCCGCCCGCGATGCCGGCGTGCAGGGCGATCCAGCCGGCGTGGCGGCCCATCACCTCGACGACGAGGACCCGGTGGTGGGACTCGGCCGTGGTGTGCAGCCGATCGATCGCGTCGGTGGCGATGTTGACGGCCGTGTCGAAGCCGAAGGTGAAGTCGGTGCCGGACAGGTCGTTGTCGATCGTCTTCGGCACGCCGACGACGTTGACACCGAGGGCGGCGAGCTTGGTGGCGACTCCGAGGGTGTCCTCGCCACCGATCGCGATCAACGCGTCGACGCCGTCCGCGGCGAGGTTGGCCTGGATCCTCTCCACTCCGCCGTCGATCTTGAAGGGGTTGGTGCGCGAGGAGCCCAGGATGGTCCCGCCGCGCGGCAGGATGCCGCGGCACTGCTCGATCCCGAGCTCCATGGTCAGTCCCTCGAGCGGGCCCTTCCAGCCGTCGCGGTATCCCACGAAGTCGAAGTCATGGGTGCGGACGCCCTTGCGGACGACCGCCCGGATGACGGCGTTGAGGCCGGGACAGTCCCCGCCTCCGGTGAGCACTCCGACGCGCATGGACGTCTCCTGTCGGGTCACTGTGGTGGATCGATCCGGTGTCGGATCGATCACCCGGGCGTCCCGACTCTAGTGGCTCTCAGACGACGAGCAGGACCAGGTCCGGCGTCACGTCGAGGACGGCCACCTCTCGGTGGTGAGGATGGAGCCGCCAGGGACTTCGGCATCACCAGGTGTCTCCGGCTTGCAGCGATCCGTGACATGACCACACTAGGGTCGGTCCATGACCTTCTCGATCGTGGCCCGGTCCGCCGACGGCGAGTCCTGGGGGGTGGCCGTCGCGTCCAAGTTCCTGGCCGTGGGCTCGGCCGTGCCCGCCGCCGTCGCCGGTGTCGGCGCCATCGCCACCCAGGCCGACGCCAACGTCGCCTACAAGGGCCTCGCCCTCTCCCACCTCGACGACGGCGCGACCGCCGAGGTCGCCCTCCAGCGGCTGCTCGAGGAGGACGAGGGTCGCGACCACCGCCAGGTGGGCATCGTCGACGTCGATGGCAACGCCGCGAGCCACACCGGGTCGCAGTGCTTGGACTGGGCGGGCAGCCTGATCGGCGACGGCTTCGCGATCCAGGGCAACATCCTCACCGGTTCCGAGGTCGTCGAGGCGATGGAGCTGGCCTGGTTGAGCTCACCCGACGACGCGCCGCTCGCCGACCGGCTGCTCGCCGCCCTGGCCGCCGGTGACGAGGCCGGCGGCGACTCCCGCGGCCGTCAGTCGGCCGCCGTGCTGGTGGTCCGCGACGAGGCGGGGTACGGCGGCCTCGACGACATCGCCGTCGACCTGCGCGTCGACGACCATCCAACGCCGATCCCCGAGCTGCGCCGCCTGCTCGAGCTCAACGACCTCTACCTCACCGCCTCCACCGAGGACGAGAAGGTGACCATCACCCCCGAGCTGGACGAGGAGCTGACCTCCCTGGCCACCGCCCTCGGGCACCCCGACCTCGCCAGCTGGGTCGGCACCGAGAACTACGAGATGCGAGTCGCCCCTGACGGCTCCTGGATCGACGTGCGGATCCTGGAGATCCTGCGCGGGACCCGCTCATGAGTGTCCTCGCGATCGACGCCGGCACCACGGGGGTCACCGCCCTGGTCGTCGAGGCCGACGGGACCATCGCTGCCAAGGGCTACCAGGAGTTCGCCCAGCACTTCCCGAAACCTGGCTGGGTCGAGCACGTCCCGGAGGAGATCTGGCAGGCCACCCTGGAGGCCACCCGCCAGGTCATCAAGGCGTACGACGTCGCGCAGCTCCAGGCGGTCGGCATCACCAACCAGCGCGAGACCATCCTGCTGTGGGACCGCGAGACCCTCGGCTCGCCCCGTCGGGCGATCGTCTGGCAGGACCGCCGTACCGCCGACCTGTGCACCGGACTGCGCGATCGCGGCCACGAGGACCGGGTGCGCGAGCTCACCGGGCTGCGCCTCGATCCCTACTTCTCGGCCACCAAGCTGATGTGGCTGGCCGAGAACGAGCCGCACACGTGGGCACTGGTCGAGTCCGGTCGCTACGCGATCGGCACGGTCGACTCCTACCTGATCGCCCGGATGACCCGTGGGACCTGGCACGCCACCGACGTGTCCAACGCGTCGCGGACCCTGCTCTTCGACCTCAACTCCGGTGACTGGTCCGACGAGCTGTGCGAGCTGTTCGGAGTGCCCCGCGACGCCCTGCCCGAGCTGGTCCCCAACTGGGGCGAGATCGCGACCACGGACGCGAAGTCCTACCTCGACCTGTCCCTGCCGATCTCGGGGCTGGCCGGCGACCAGCAGTCGGCGCTCTTCGGTCAGACCTGCTTCGACGAAGGCGACTCCAAGTGCACCTACGGCACCGGGTCGTTCGTGCTCACCAACACCGGCTCGACGCTGCTGCGCTCCGACGCCGGACTGCTGTCCACAGCAGCGTGGCGCTCCCCCGACGGGGACCTGACCTACGCCAGCGAGGGCTCGATCTTCGTCACCGGGGCCGCGGTGCAGTGGCTGCGCGACGGTCTGCAGATCGTCGGCTCCGCCGCCGAGACCGAGGCGATCGCGGCGACCGTCCCCGACAGCGAGGGGGTCGTCTTCGTCCCGGCGCTGACCGGGCTCGGCGCACCTCACTGGGACCCGCACGCCCGGGGTCTGATCATCGGGCTGACCCGGGGCACCTCCCGCGGTCACATCGTCCGGGCCACCCTCGAGGCGATCGCCTTCGAGGTGCGCGACGTGCTCGACACGATGCCGGGATTGTCCTCTCTGCGAGTGGACGGGGGCGCGGCCGCCAACGACCTGCTGTGCCAGATCCAGGCCGACCAGATCGGCGTGCCCGTCGAGCGACCCACGATCGTGGAGACCACGGGCCTGGGCGCCGCCTTCCTCGCCGGTCTCGGCGCCGGGGTCTGGGACTCCACCGACACCCTGCGCGAGACCTGGTCCCTGGACCGCCGCTTCGAGCCGGGCACCGACCGGGCCGAAGCCGACGCTGCCCATGCCCGCTGGAGCAACGCGGTCGAGCGGTCGAAGGGTTGGACCTCCTAACGGGCCAGTCGGTCCACCGCGGCCCGGGCGGTGTCCCGGGCGCCGGTCGCCTCCCGGACGCTCGACTCGGCCTCCGTGCGGGTGTCCTCGGCCTCGTCGAGCCGGTCGGCGACCTCCTCGGAGTCCGACTCCAGGGCTGAGATCCGGCCGCGGAGCTCGTCGATCTCGGACTGCAGCTGAAGGCTGCGTGCCTCCAACCGGCCGGCCTCGGCCGCCGCGTCGTCGTACGTCTCGGTGGCGGCGGCGAGCCGTGCCTCGGCCTCGTCGAGCGCTGCCTGCGCGGCTGCTGCCGCCTTGCGGTCGGCATCGGGGTCCGGCACGACGCGCAGCTCGGGGCGGGCCGCCGGCTCGGCGCTCCGCGGGCTGGCGCTGAAGCCGAGCGCGTCCGGAGCGGCGACAGCACCGGCCACGTCGGCAGGGTCCAGACCGGTGGTGGCGAGCGGAGCGACCAGCAGCCCACTGCGGACGGCGAGCGCACAGTGCTCGTCCACCATCGCCGCCGTCAGCGTCGCCTCGACCTGCTCGGCCACGGCCTGCGTCACCTTGACGCCGACCTCGGCGGCGACCTGCCGGGCCCGGGTGGTCACCGCCGCGGTGAGCTGGCGGCGCTGGCGGGTCAGCGCCCGCAGCTCGTCGGCGGCCATGCTCGCCTGGGCCTCGCGCAGCGCCGCTCCGATGGTGAGGATCTGCTCCACCTGCTCGGCCTCGCGGCGCACCAGCAGGTTGACCACCCACGCCGCCGTCGACGGCTTGCGCAGCGCCTTGACCCGGGGAGCGAGCTCGGTCCCCTTGAGCTGCTTGACCCGGGCGTCGCGTGCGGGGGTGAACTCCGGGAGGGTCAGCCCGTAGAGCTCGTCGGCGATGCCGAGCAGGTCTGGGTCGGCCATGGCCGCGATCCTAGGACGACGGCCCCGCGGGTCGGACGTAGCGTCCCCGTCGGTGCACCAGCGGCGCGTCGTCGTCGCCCACTGTCAGGTCCTCCACGACGCAGGTGAGCAGCGTGGACCAGCCAACCTCGGCTGCGGACTCGAGCGCGACGCCGGCCCACGTCGTCGCGTCCGCGAGCCGCGGACCCCATGCGGTGTCCTCGAAGGTCGCGGCCCGGAACGGCCCACCCGGCGCCGGAGCGGTGCCGGCGAACGCCTCGGCGAGGTCGCGATGACCCCACGACAGCAGGTGCACCACGGCGCGACCCGTGCTCTCGACCAGGTCGGCGAGATCGCTGTCCGGGTCGACGAGGGCCAGGACCCGGGCCGGTTCGCCGTGGGCGAGGACCAACGACGACACGGTCAGGCCGGCCCGCCCGAGCGCGGACGACCCGGCGGTGAGCAGCGAGACCTGTCCGCCGAGCCGGCCGCGGAACCGACGTACCGGATCAGGGTCGGGGTCGGCGAAGGGATGGGTCGAGTGGATCGTCACCGGCGCTCAGGACGCGAGCGGCGGCTCGTCGGGCCGGTCCTCGGCGGCGTTCTCCGCGTCCTTCTCGGCCTTCTTGGACTCCTCCTTGGCCCGGGTGGCGTACATGTCGACGTACTCCTGGCCGGAGAGCCGCATGATCTCGTACATGATCTCGTCAGTGATCGAGCGCAGGATGTAGCGGTCGTTCTCCATGCCGTCGTAGCGGGAGAAGTCCAGCGGCTTGCCGAAGGAGACGACCGGCCGGGTGAACCGGCCGAAGGTCTTGCCCGGCGGGGCGACCACGTCGGTGCCGAGCACCGCCACCGGGATCACCGGGACCTTGGCCTCCAGCGCGAGCCGGGCGACACCGACCTTGCCGCGATAGAGCCTGCCGTCGTGGGAGCGGGTGCCCTCGGGATAGATCCCGAAGAGCTCACCGTCGCCGAGCACCCGCTTGGCGGAGATGATCGCGCCCTCGGCCGCCCCGCCGCCGGAGCGATCGATCGGCACCTGGCCGGCGCCCGAGAAGAACGTCTTCTGCAGCCACCCCTTGAGCCCGGGGGTGGTGAAGTACTCCGCCTTCGCCACGAAGGTCACCCGACGGGTCAGTGTCAGCGGCATGAACAGCCAGTCGGCGTACGACAGGTGGTTGCTGGCCAGGATCGCTGCGCCCTCGACGGGGACGTTCTCGCCGCCGTGCACGCGCGGCCGGAAGATCAGCTTGAGCCACGGGCCGAGCGCGATCCACTTCAGGAACCAGTAGAACACCGCAACCTCCGCACTCCGGCCCGAGACGACCAGTCCGAGCGAAGCCTAGACCGTCCCCGCCGGACTTCCCCAGACCCCGACGGTCATGACCATCAGGGAACCACCCGGGGACCGTCCGGGGACCACCCGGAGGCCGTGGGAGACCGCTCCCCTGCTCCACCTCCGCTCGACGAAGGACCAGGTGGTCGACGAGCTCTCCCAGCCCTCATCACCGGATCCTCGAGGAGTCCGCAGCGCTCATCGCTCGGGCATCCTCAGCAGGCTGAGGACTGGGGGCATACGCTCGGGGGTGTGCAACCCGAACGCTTCCCCGCCGACGACGCGGACGACGCGGACGACACCAACGCCGAGGACGCGGCCTGGCGCTCGATCGTGGACAACTACGGCGCCCGACCGACGCTCGACGACCCGTGGGCCGAGACAGACCCAACGGTCGCGACGGACCCGACGGTCGAGTCGGGCCTCACGCCGGACCCCGGCGCACCCTTCGGCGGCCGCTTCGGCAACCTGGTCGGTGGCCCCGTCCCCACGCCGGAGCCCGTGGACGAGGCTGAGGAATCGGTCGACGAGGACGAGGACGCGTTCGTCCCTCCCGAGCCGCCCCCGGTCCCCCGGGCCAGCCCGGACCGGATGCTCGCGTGGATCGGGATCTTCGGGTCTCCCGTCGTCCTGCTGCTCTCCCTGATCCTCTCGATCTCGCTGCCGACCTTCGTGGCCTACCTGCTGATCTGCGGCTTCGTGGGCGGCTTCGCCTACCTCGTGGCCCGGATGCCCCGCGGCCCGCGTGACCCCTGGGACGACGGCGCCCAGATCTAGCCGGGGACGCGTCAGCGGACCCGCTGATGGGTGGTCGAGCGTGTCGAGACCCGGCCCACCTCTCGCTAAGGTGCTTGCGTGAGTGCCAACGAGACCGTCGAGATCACCGGCCACCTGATGGACCACGGCCTGCTGTCGCGGGTCTTGGACGACATCCGCGAGTACGGCGGCGACTACACGATCGATCGCTTCGACGTCGGCCGCGAGACCGACGATCCCTCCCACGCCGTGATCACCGTGCTCGCCGACGACGACGAGGCGCTGCAGCGGACCCTGATGCGACTGCAGACGCGCGGCGTCAACATGGTCGACCCGGGCGAGGCCGAGGTGACCATCGCACTGGCTGACGGGGTCTTCCCGGACGGGTTCTACTCCACCACCAACCTCGAGACCCGGGTCCGGGTCGACGGCACCTGGCTCGCCGTGGGCAACCCAGAGATGGACTGCGGGCTGATCCTCGAGCTCGACGAGGACAACCAGCCGGTCCGCGTCTACACGCTGCCGATGTCCGACGTACGCTCCGGCATGCTCGTCGTCTGCGGTGCCTCCGGCATCCAGGTCAGCACCCCCAAGCGGGACCGGACCGACGAGGCCTTCGGCTTCATGGACTCGGAGGTGTCCTCGGAGAAGCCTCAGGCGGTGCTGGTGCGCCAGGTGGCCGACGGCATGCGCGAGGCCAAGGCGGCCGGCAAGAAGGTGCTGTGGGTGGGCGGGCCGGGAGTGGTCCACACCGGCGCCGCGCCGGCGATGGTCGCCATGGTGGATGCGGGGTACGTCGACGTGCTGTTCGCCGGCAACGCGCTGGCGACCCACGACATCGAGTCCGCGCTCTACGGCACCAGCCTCGGCATCGACCTGGCGATGGGTCACGGGGTCGAGCACGGCCACGAGCACCACATCCGGGCGATCAACACGATCCGCAAGGAAGGCTCGATCCGGGCCGCCGTGGAGAACGGTGTGCTCACGGGCGGCATCATGCACGCGCTGGTCACCCACGGGAAGGACTTCGTGCTGGTCGGGTCGGTGCGCGACGACGGCCCGCTGCCCGACGTCTACACCGACGTCATCGACGGTCAGCGCGCGATGCGCGCCGAACTCGCCGACGTGGGCTTCTGCCTGATGGTCGCGACGATGCTGCACTCGGTCGCGACCGGCAACATCCTGCCGGCCTCGATCCCGCTGGTGTGCGTCGACATCAACCCGGCCACGGTGACCAAGCTCGCCGACCGCGGGTCGTCGCAGGCCCGCGGCATCGTCACCGACGTCGGGCTGTTCCTCGAGCAGCTCGCCGTTGAGCTCGTGCCGTCGTACCGCCGATCCTAGACGCCCGGCTGCGACGGGCAGTCCCCTTCACCATCGTCCGGATCAGCAGCGAGCCACCGACCGCCCCCGCCTCCGGGCCGAGGGTGGCCCGCAGCATCGGGGGCACGACGCGGTGCCCGGCACCCACCAGGGAGCGACCGAGCGCCACGCGCGCCGGCTCGAGCAGCAGGTCGCCGGCCGCCGAGACGCCGCCCCCGATGACGACCACCTCCGGGTCGAAGGCCGCGACCAGGTTGGCCGCGCCGACGCCCAGCCAGTTACCGACCGAGGCGAACGCCTCCAGCGCCACCCGGTCGCCGGCCTGGGCCGCGGTGGTGACCATCTGCCCCTTCAGCACGTCGGGGTCTCCGCCGCAGAGTCCCTCGAGGATGGTGGTCTCCACCCCGATGCGCGCCCGGGCGAACCGGGCGAGGGCGTTGCCGCTGGAGTACTGCTCCCAGCAGCCGTTGCCACCGCACTCGCAGCTCTGGCCGCCGGGCACCACCTGCATGTGCCCGAACTCGCCCGCCATCCCGTTGCGACCGCGGTGGACCCGTCCGTCGAGGACGACCGCCCCGCCGATGCCGGTGCCGAGCGTGACCACGACCGCGTCCTCCGCGCCGCGGGCGGCGCCGTGGGTGACCTCGGCGCGGGCGGTGCAGTTGGCGTCGTTGTCGAGCACCACCGGGCAGCCCCAGCGCTCCATCAGCCGGGCCCGGACCTCCTCGCCGCGGTAGGGCAGGTGGGGGGCGAACATGATGCGCTCGCCGGCCGCGTCGACGAAGCCGGCAGCAGCGATGCCGACACCGTCGATCTGCCTGCCGCCGGCCACCTCGCGCACCGCCTCGGTCAGCGCCTGCTCGACCACGACCGGGTCGGACTGCCGGTCGGGGGTCGAGCGGCGTGCCGTACGGGTGATCCGGCCGGTGGAGGTCACTGCGGCGGCGAGCACCTTGGTGCCGCCCACGTCGACACCGATGAAGAGACTCATCGGCGGGACAGGTCCGCTGCGCCGATCAGCCCGGCCCGATTGCCGAGCTGTGCCTTGCGGACCTCCGGGATCGGCCGGAACCCACGGCCGACCAGCTGCCCGGCGAAGGCGGTCCGAGTCGGTTCGAGGAGCAGCTCGTCGGCCTCGCTGACGCCACCACCGATGACCACGACCCCGGGGTCGAGGATCTCGGTCAGCGACGCGATGCCCTCGCCGAGCCACCGACCGAGCTCGGTGAGCTGCTGGCGAGCCCCCTCGTCGCCCTGGCGGGCGGCCTCGGTGATCAGTGGCCCGGTGATCTTGGTCAGCTCACCCCCGGCCCTGGCGAGCATGCCCTGGGCGATCAGGGCCCCGCTCATGGCCAGCGACCGCGCCTCGCGGACCAGCGCGGAGCCGCTCGCGTACTGCTCGAAGCACCCGTGCTTGCCGCAGCCGCACAGGATGCCGTTGGGGACGACCCGCATGTGCCCGATCTCGGCCCCGACGCCGTTGGCGCCGCGGTAGACCTCGCCGTCGAGAACCAGCCCGCCGCCGACACCGGTGCCGACGGTGACCAGCAACAGGTCCTCGGCGTCGTGACCCGCCCCGAAGGCGAACTCGCCCCACGCCGCCGCGTTGGCGTCGTTCTCGATCACCACCGGCAGCTCGACCCGCTTCTCGAGCTCACCCTTGAGGTCCTCGTTGCGCCAGGCGACGTTGGGGGCGAAGAGCACCACCGCACGCGCCTTGTCGACGTAGCCGGCGGCACCGACCCCGACGGTCTCGATCGGGTGCCGCGAGCGCAGCTCGGTGACCAGGCCGGCGATGGCCTCCTCGATCGCCTCGGCGTCGGTGGCGGGTGACTCCACCCGCAACGCCTCGACGATGGTGCCGTTCTCGTCGACGACTCCCCCGGCGATCTTGGTGCCGCCGACATCGATTCCACAGGCCAGGCTCATCGGTCGGTCTCCTCGGTGTCGGTGTGGGGGTCGGTGCGGGTAGCGGCTGAGTCTGTCGTGTCGTCGGGCCAGTCCTCGAGCCCATCGTCCAGGTCGATGTGCTGGACGCCGCCCCCGGTGCCCCGGCCCGAGCCGCGCTCGGGAGGTACGGCGGTCGCGAGCAGCCCGGAGAGGCCCTGGAGCAGCGACGTCGCCGCTGTCGTGAGCTGGCTGCGCACCTCGGGGCTGGTCTGGCGGAGCACGTGCACGGTACGGCAGACCGGGCACCACTGGCACTCGGCGGCGCTGGTCGCGACGTGCTCGTCGAAGCCCTGGGCCAGGTCGGAGAGCGCGCCGAACAGCTTGGCGGCCTCCTGGCCCACGCTTCCCACGTGGGGCGGGTCGTCCTGGTTCACGTCACCTCCCGGTCTCGGTTACGGGGTCCTCGACGAACCGCACCTGCAGCTCACCCTGCTCCACCCGGGCACCGGCGACGCGGAAGCGGGTCAGACCGGATGGGAGCGTGAGCAGTCGACGATACGATCCCACGGTCACGACCAGGTCGTCGCCATTGCGTGCCAGGTGGACCTCGGCGCGGGAGACGAGCGGCAGGGCCAGACGCATGGTGGCCCCGGCGCCGGACCGGGTGATCCGGAACGGTCCCTTGCCGGTCGTCCCGGCAAGCGGGTCGGTCGTCGCCGTACGCCTCGCGGGCGAGCTCGGTGAGGGCAGTGACGCCCACCGGTTCCCGCGGACGGTACTCCGAGCGCCACAGCGGCAGTCCTGCGAAGGACTCCCCCACCCGCTCGAGCACCTCGTCCTGGGCCAGCACCCAGCCCGCGCGCCAGTCGTCGGCGTCCTGGGCGGGAAACACCCGGTTGGCGACCACCCCGTCGACGCGGTAGCCGAAGAGCGACAGTGTCGTGTAGCTCCGACGAGCCTCGGCGAGCACGACGTTCTCCGGGGTCAGCACCAGTCGCACGCTCGCGTCGGGGCCGCTGAGGATCGCTTGCACCTCCTCCAGCTCGGAGTGCAGCCGCTCGATCGCGTCGAAGACCGAGTCGCCCGGCATCGGCACCCCGGCCGCCCGGCTCAGCACCGGCCGCAGCGCCTTGATCACCCGGCGCTCCGCAGGGAAGACCCGGTGCATGTACCAACCCAGGGCCTCGGGCAGGGCGAGCAGGCGCAGCGTCTCGGCGGTCGGCGCGCAGTCGACGATGATCACGTCCCAGGCACCCGACTGTGCGTGCAGCCGCAGCTCCAGCAGTGCCAGCACCTCCTCGGCGCCCGGGATCACCGTCAGCTCTTCGGCGGCCACCGGGTCGACACCAGCGACGTCGAGGACCGAGAGCAGGTAGCGCTGGATGTCGGCCCACGACTGCTCGAAGCGCAGCTGCGCGTCGACCTGCTGGACGAACAGTCGGTCGACCACCTCGGTCGGCTCAGCGCCGATCGAGCCGGGCTCGCATCCGAACGCGTCGGCCAGGGAGTGCGCGGCGTCCGTGGAGAGGACGAGGGTACGGCTCCCCCCGGCCGCGGCCAGCGCCGCGGTCCCGGCGGCGATGGTCGACTTGCCGACGCCACCCTTGCCGGTGAAGAGGATGACCCGCACGGTCGTAGCAGTCACCCGACGTCAGGCGAGCGACTCGACGCGCTTCTTCAGTCCCTTGAGCGCGGTGTCGATCAGGATCTTCTCGCCCTTGCGCTTCAGCATCCCGATGAGCGGGATCGAGACGTCGAGCGCGAGCTGGTAGGTGACCTCGGTGGTGCCGTTGCCCAGGTCCTTGAGGAGGTAGGCGCCGTCGAGGGCGCGCAGCATCTTGCCCTCCACGAGCGACCAGGTCACTGCCTCGTAGCCGTCCCACTCGTAGGCGAGCGTGTACTCGTCCTTGATCGGGCTGACGTCGAGGGCGAAGAACACCTGCTCGGCCCAGCCGTGGTCGAACTCGGAGACCACCTCGGCGACGGTCACGCCCTTGGCCCACTCGGGGTAGGCGGCGAAGTCGCCGATGACTGCCATGATGTCGCCAGGGGCTGCATCGATCAGGATCGACGACGTGGTCTGCTCAGCCATGCGGGCGAGCGTACCGGATGCCAGACCCCCGCCTTGCGGGAGTAACCTCGCCCGGTGACGACGACCAAACCCAGCGCCGATCCCCGGCGTCGGATGCCGAGGAGGCCCTGTGCGTGAGTTCTCCACGCCCCTGACGATCGATGTTGCCACGACCGGCAACCTGACCGACGACGTCGTCGCCAACGCGGTCGAGGCGGGCGGGAGCATCGCCTTCAGCCGGCCCGCCCCGGACCCGGCGGACGGCTGGGTCGACGTGACCGCCGCCGAGTTCCACGCCGAGGTGTGCGCCGTTGCCAAGGGCCTCGTCGCGGTCGGCATCGAGCCGGGTGACCGGGTCGCCCTGATCTCGAAGACCCGCTACGAGTGGACCCTGCTCGACTACGCGATCTGGTTCGCCGGCGCGGTCACGGTCCCGATCTACGAGACCTCCTCCGCCGAGCAGGTCGCCTGGATCCTGGGCGACTCCGGTGCCCGCGCGGTCGTCGCGGAGACGCCCGACCACCTGGCCCGGATCGCCGAGGTCCGCTCCGGCCTCGACGGCCTCAACCACGTCTGGTCGATCACCGACAACGCGATCGACACCCTGACCCGCCTCGGCGGCGACATCACCGACGATGACCTCGAGGCCCGTCGTACCACCGCGACCCCCCTCGACCTGGCCACCCTGATCTACACCTCGGGGACCACCGGTCGGCCCAAGGGCTGCATGCTCACCCACGGCAACTTCATGTTCGAGCTGGAGGTCGCCGTCGACGAGCTCCACATGCTCTTCGACTCCGAGGGCGCCTCGACGCTGCTCTTCCTGCCGCTGGCCCACGTCTTCGCCCGGATCATCCAGGTCGGTTGCATCAAGTCCCGCACCCGACTGGGCCACAGCGCCGACATCAAGAACCTGCTCCCGGACCTCCAGGAGTTCAAGCCGACCTTCATCCTCGCGGTGCCCCGGGTCTTCGAGAAGGTCTTCAACACCGCGTCGCAGAAGGCCGCGGCCGACGGTCGTGGCTCGATCTTCGACAAGGCCGCGGAGACCGCGATCGCCTACTCCCGGGGCCTCGACAAGGGCCGGGTGCCGCTCGCGGTCCGAGCCCGCCACGCCGTGTTCAGCCGACTGGTCTACGGCAAGCTCCGCGACGCGCTCGGCGGCAGCTGCCGCTTCGCGGTGTCCGGTGGCGCCCCGCTGGGCGACCGTCTCGGCCACTTCTACCGCGGCATCGGGCTCACCGTGCTCGAGGGCTACGGCCTCACCGAGACCACGGCTGCGCTCACCGCGAACCTGCCCGACGCGATCAAGGTCGGCACCGTCGGCCGCCCGCTTCCCGGCACCGCGGTCCGGGTCGCCGACGACGGCGAGCTGCTGTTCCGCGGCGGCCAGGTGATGGCGGGCTACTGGCGCAACGAGGAGTCCACCGCCGAGGTGCTCGAGCGGGACGGCTGGTTCCACACCGGCGACCTCGGTGAGGTCGACGACGAGGGCTTCGTGCGGATCACCGGACGCAAGAAGGAGATCCTGGTGACGGCCGGCGGCAAGAACGTCGCACCCGCGGTCCTCGAGGACCGACTGCGGGGCCACCTGCTCGTCGACCAGTGCCTGGTCGTCGGCGACGGCCAGCCCTTCATCGCCGCCCTGGTGACCATCGACCGCGACTCGTTCCCGACCTGGGCCGAGGCCAACGGCAAGTCGACCCACGTCGCCGCCCTGATCGACGACCTCGAGCTCCGGGCCGAGATCCAGAACGCCGTCGACGAGGCCAACAAGGCCGTCTCGAAGGCCGAGTCGATCCGCAAGTTCGCGATCCTCGCCGACGAGTGGACCGAGGAGGGTGGGCAGCTGACGCCCAGTCTCAAGCTGAAGCGCAACGTCGTGATGCGCGAGTGCCGAGAAGACGTCGCCGAGCTCTACGTGCCCTGACCGCTACTCGTCGAGCTGCCGGGCGATCGCGATCCGGGTCAGCACGGTCGGGTGCGAGCCGAACCAGAACTGCGACCAGGCGTACGGCGTCGGGTCGGCGAGCGAGCGCAACGCGAGCTGACGCTGCAGCGCGACGAAGGCCTTGCTGTCGCCGGTGACCCGGAGCGCGTCGACGTCGGCACGCGTCTCGATCTGCCGGCTCATCGTGTTCTGGACCGGCGCCGACAGCAGAGTTCCCAGGGCCAGCAGCGCCAGCACCAGGGGCACCACTGCCGGGTCTCTCATCGACACCGACCGTCGCCAGCCGACGGCACCCACGATCAGGGCCAGCAGCCCGACACCGACCACCGCGCCCGCGGCTCCGAGGAGCGATCCGGTGAGCACGTCGTCGTGGCGGGCGTGTGCGAGCTCGTGGGCGACGACCGAGAGCGTCTCCTTGCGCCGCACGTCGTCGACCAGGTTGTCGTAGAGCACCACCCGTCGGGTGCCCCCGAAGCCGGACACGTAGGCGTTGAGCGTCGTCGTACGCCGCGACGCGTCCGCCACCAGCACGTCGTCGACCGGCACCTGCTCACGCTGGGCGAGCTCGAGGATGTCGGTGCGCAGCGGCCCGTCCGGGAGCGAGCTGAACGAGTTGGACAGCGGCTCGATCACGACCGGATAGACGAACGAGCCGGCGAGCACCAGCGCCGCGAGCAGTGCCCCTGCCACCGCAGGCCAGGCGCGTGCCCAGCGTCGGGCACACCCGATCAGCACGATCAGCAGCAGCGAGGTGACCACGATCGTGATGCCCTGGTTGACCAGCTGGTCACGGGTGAAACCGAGCCACGACTGGTTGCTCAGCCCGGCGTCGAGGGCGTGTCGGCGCAGCAGCACCGCGAACGGCAGGGTCACCAGCCGTCCGACCAGCTCGAGCGCGGCCACTGCCAGGACGACCCGCACCCACCACCATCCGGGCAGCCGTGCGACCAGCCGGCACCCGGTCGTGCCGAAGCCGAGCACGCAGGCCACCAGCAGCGATACCGCCAGGGAGCTCCAGCTCAAGATGCGAGCCCACCGGGTGTAGTCCTCGCCGCGGCTGATCTGCTCCTGGGTGAAGACCGAGCTCGCGGCGACCGGATCCGGCGTGCCTCCCGGGACGGGGTGCCAGGGCACCAGCAGCACCGCGAGCACCACGAACGCCGAGGCCCCGACCGCCGTCACCACCCAGGCCACCCGACGGTCCGGACTGACCTCGCGCAGCGTGCTCACTTCGCCAACTGTGACAGGTGGGCCCGCCACTGCGCCGTGAAGGTCCGCACGGACCGGCCGAAGGACGCCTCGAAGGTGGCCGGGAGCGGCTCGCCGCCGTCGACCGCGCGGTAGAACGAGACCAGCGCGGCTTCGCCCGCGTCCGCGGCGAGCAGCCGGCAGGCCAGCCAGGAGCTCTCGTACGTCGCGCCGAGCTCGGCCGCCCCGCTCCCGAAGTCGGCCGCGTCGGGGAGCGCACGGGGCGGACCGTCGCGACGTACCTCCGCCAGGGCCTGTGCGGCCGCGGACTCGACCGGCAGGTCGACATCGCGGAGCGCGACGTAGTCGGCGAACCCCTCCAGCAGCCACAACGGCAGCCGGCTGGTCCAGGCACCGGTCGCCACGTGCGTCACCTCATGGCTCATCACGACCTGGGCCCCGGTGTCCTCGAGGGTGCCGAAGACGTCGGGGTTGACGAAGACGTGGACCGGGGCGTCGGACCCGGTGGTCCCGTCCTCGGAGGTGGTGACCGCGGCGATCTGGTCGTAGGTCCCGGGTTCGGCAGCCAGCGTCGTCTCCAGGGCGGTGCCGGTGGCGGGGACCTCGACGACCAGTCCGCGGTCCCACTGCGGGAGCACCCGCCGGACCACCGGGACGGCAGCCTGTGCCCGGGCTGCGTACCGGTCCGCCTCGGCCGCGGTGCCGTCGACCACCACCAGCGTGCGGGGCGTACGACGGACCTCGACCGGACCGGACAGCCAGAGCGGCGAGATCTGCCCGTCCCCACCGAGGCTGGTCAGCGCGACCCGCTCGCCGTCGTCGCGGAGACCGACCGAGACGTCGGCCGATGCTGGGGTCCGGTCGAAGCCGGCGAAGCGCCAGGTCGCGGCAACGGTCGACTCGGCACCGTCGACGTCGACCAGGCGCAGCGAGAAGTCCCGCACCCGCAGCGCGGTCGCGTTGTCCACGAGCGCGGCGAGCCGGTCTGCGGTCACCGTGTCGTCCGTCGGGGCGAGCGCGCGCGCCGCGTCGACGTCGCGGGCGCGGACGGCTCGTTCGAGATCGGCGAGGGCCTGGCTCACCTGGACCGGGTACGCGGTCGGGGCGACCGGGTCGTCGGTGCTCGCCCAGGTGGCCACGCCGGCTGCCAGCAGCAGACACAGCACGAGGCCGGCCACCCACCAGTGTGGGCGGCCGGCCTCGGGTTCCGTGCTGGTGGCCAACCTCGGTGGGCCGGTGCGGATCAGCCGGGCCGGACGGCGCCGACGTACGGCATGCTGTGCAGGGCCGAGACCTGGACGCCGGCGCCCGGGTTCAGGGCGTTCACGATCATGCCGTTGCCGATGTACATGCCGACGTGGCTGATCGGGCTGTAGTAGAAGACCAGGTCTCCGGGCTGCAGGTCACCCTCGGCGATCCGGGGCCTGAGGAGAACTGCGCGCTGGACGAGTGCGGGAGCGCGACGCCGGCCTGGGCCCAGGCCATCATCGTCAGTCCCGAGCAGTCGAACGCACTGGGGCCCGCCGCGCCGAAGACGTAGGCCTTGCCGACCTGGGCCATCGCATAGCTGATGGCAGCACCGGCGCGACCCGAGGCCGGGACGTCGGAGGGCACCCGCGTGGTGCTGCCGCGGGACAGGATCTCCTCGCGCTCCTTCGCCTTGAGCTCGTCGAGGAGGTCCTCGGCGTCGGCGAGCGACTTGTCGGCCTTCGCCTTCTCGTCGGCGAGCATCGCCTCGGTCTTCGCGATCTCGGTCGTGTGCTTCGCGGTGGCCGAGGTGCGCAGGTCGAGGGCGTCGAGCTCGGTGGAGTACTGGTCGAAGAGATCGGACTGCATGTCGTTGAACGCCGACATCGTCGACATCTGGGAGAGGAACGCCTGCGGGTCGTCGGAGACGACGACCTGACCGACGGCGGACAGGCTCTCGCCCTCGTACTGGCGCACGATGGAGTCCTGGACCTGGCCACGGACATCCTCGAGCACCTTGTCCTGGCGCGACTGGTCCGCCTTCAGCGAGTCCAGGTCGCCCTGGAGGCTCTTGAGCTCGATGCGCGCGTCGTTGTAGCGCTCCGAGGCCTGCTCGGCCTCGCGGTAGAGGCGGTCGACGCGTGCCTGGACGTCATCGATGTCAGGCTCCGCCTGCGCCGGCGTCGTCGGGATGAACCCCACGGCGGCGATCATGGCGAGCCCGGAAAGGATGGTGATGAATCGCTTCCGGCCGTTCAGCACGAGCGGGCGGTCTCCCTTGCACGTCGTACGCCTACCGGGTGAGCTGACGGATTCGGGCACGACATTTGCCCTACACCAGCTCCTCCGCGGCAGGTGCTGCCACGTCCTCGCAGGTGATTCACCCCAGTGGGCCCCGTGAAGCAGGACCCGGATGGTTCCCCGGCTCCCGGGCCGACCGACCTGGTGGTCGAGCAACCCGGAACTCAGCGCGATGGCCGCGCGGATCCTGGTGATCCACTCCCACGGCCATCTGAGTGCGTCACGTTAGTCGGACGGACCGGCCGCGACCAACTCGGTACGGGGTGTCGGACGCGTGTTTCTCCCCACCTGGAGGATTTCTTTACGTAGCTCGACCTCATCTGTCACATCCGTCACATCAGGCCGACTCCACCTGCGGGCCGTCGACCTGCTGGACCAGCCGCAGCGGGGGCACCAGGCCACCGCGGGCCAGGACGTCGAGGGCGCGCCGCTCGTCGTCGTCGAAGGTGAGCTCGGGTGGTGGACCCAGCAGCACGGTCACCACGCAGTCGTGACAGTGCAGACCCCGCACCGAGCAGGTGTCGCAGTCGATTCGTGTCGTCATGTCGGCAACGTTCGCAGGGACCACCGACAGTCGCCTCCGCCCGCTCGGGTCGGCCTCCGGCAGAGACTCATCGGGCGACGACCTCCAGCAGGGCCACCGGCGAGGCGACCCGCGCCCCGCTGCGTGCCACGTCGGTCCCGAGCTCGCGATCAGCGGTGACCACCACGACGACCCGCCCCTCGGGCTCGACCGCCACCAGGTCGCGGATCACGTCGTCGGCGATCACTCCTCGGGGGCTGTAGAGGACCTTGACCCCCCGCGGCGCGACGACCGGCGGCCGGTGGTCGGTCTCGGCGGCGTCGAAGACGACTGTCGTGGACGCTCCGGTGCGGGCCACCAGTGGAGCCAGGCTCGTGAGCAGCCGGATCCGCTGGGCCTCCAGGGTCGAGGTCGGCCAGGCTGACTTGCTCACGTTGTAGCCGTCGATGATCAGACGCGCCCGCGGCATCGCCAGGAACTGCTCGAGCAGCGCCGGGCTCGCCGGGCCCAGCGCACCGGCGGCGCTGGTGGTCCGGGTGCCGGCCCCGGCGACGTCGGCCTCGACCAGGTCGGCCGGCTCGCCGCCCACCTGGGGCAGGGCGAGCTCGCGCTGGAGGCCGGAGGCAGCGTCCAGGACGGTCTCCATCAGCACCCGGGCCCGCAGGGTGGCGCGGTCACGCTCCACCCGGGCGTCGCTGCGCAGCCGCGACAGCTCGGACTCGAGGCGCTCGACCTGGGCGCGCAGCCTCCGGTTGTCCTTCTCCAGCGCCGCCGCCCGGGAGTCGCTCGCCGCCCGGCCGGCCTCCAGGTCGCGGGTCGCGGTCTCGACCACGGCCCGCGACCCGCGCTCCGCGGTCCGGGCCTCACCGAGCTTGCGCCGCAGGGTGGTGTTCTCCGTCTTCAGCTCCTCGACCTGGACCCGGTGGGCGGCCCGCTGCTCCCGTGCGGCCTGGTCGGCGTCGGCGAGCCGGGTCTGGAGCCGGTCGAGCTCGGCGGTGTCCGGGCGGGCCGGCTCGTCGGCAACCCGTCGCACCTCGTCGGCCAGCGCCGCCTCCCACCCCTCGGGGCGCAGCAGCCAGGCCCACGCAGCCAGCCCCGCAGGATCGTCCGGTGCGGGCGCGGGACGGGCAGCCAGCTGGACACCGAGCCGGTCGCGGAAGCCGTCGTCCGCCAGTGCTTCGGCGATCGCCCGGCCACCGAGCCGCGCCCGACGCGCCGGCGCGAAGGTCGCGACCCGCCGCACCGACGCCGGCAGCCGGGGTACGTCGGGAAGCGACCCGGCCGCCAGCGCGACCACCCGTTGGCGGACCAGGTCGGGCAGGTCGGCCAGCTCCGGCACCTCACCGTTGGTCTCCGACACGTCAGCCCACCCCGGGCCCGGAGGCCGCCGACTGGTGTCGTTCGACCTGCTCGATCGCGTCGTGGCGTCCGCACCAGCGGCAGGTGACCCGCTCGACGGACTCGTCACGGACCTCGGTGTCCTCCACCTGGTGCTCCCCGGCGAGATCGAAGTGCCAGAACTCCGTGGTCTGCCGGGTGCGGGTCACGTCGAAGCGGGTGAGGTTGCCGCAGCCGGCGCAGCGCCAGCGGTGCTGGTCGTCCGGGAGGTCCATGGCCATCCGCGCACCTCACGTCGTCGTCTGTCGAAGGCCCGCCGGGGGCCGAGGACCACCAGCCTATGACCCCGGCCCCGCGCGCCGCCCGCCGATTGTCGGTGGCCGGATCTAGCGTCACCGGCATGAGCAGCGTTCAGGAGCGGGCCGCCTCCCGGTGGGAGTCGCAGCGCAGCTTCGACGAGCTCGGGCGGCCGCTGCGCGACCTCACCTTCTGCGTCGTCGACCTCGAGACGACGGGCGGGTCGGCGGCCGGGGGCTCGATGATCACCGAGATCGGCGCCGTCAAGGTGCGTGGCGGCGAGCTGCTCGGCGAGTTCCAGACCCTGGTCAACCCGCGCACCGAGATCCCGCCGTTCATCGCCGTCCTGACCGGCATCAGCAACCGCATGGTCGTCGATGCTCCCGCGATCGAGTCGGCGCTGCCGGCGTTCCTGGAGTTCGCGGCCGGGTCCGTCCTGGTCGCCCACAACGCACCGTTCGACATCGGCTTCCTCCGGCACTTCGCCGAGCAGCAGGGGCGGCCGTGGCCGCACTTCGAGGTGCTCGACACCGCCAGGCTCGCACGACGCGTGATCACCCGCGACGACGCACCCAACTGCAAGCTGTCCTCGCTGGCCAAGGCGTTCGGCTCCGCCACCACGCCCAACCACCGGGCGCTGTCCGACGCCCGCGCGACCGTCGACGTGCTGCACGGTCTGATGGAGCGCCTGGGTGGGCTCGGGGTGCACACCCTCGAGGAGCTGCAGACCTTCTCCTCGAGGGTCAGCACCGCCCAGCGCAAGAAGCGCCACCTCGCCGAGGGACTCCCCCACGCCCCGGGCGTCTATCTCTTCCGCGACGACCGGTCCGAGGTGCTCTACGTCGGCACCTCCCGCGACCTGCGTACCCGGGTCCGCTCCTACTTCACCGCCTCCGAGACCCGCTCCCGGATGGGCGAGATGGTGGGCCTGGCCTCGTCCGTCACCGGCATCGAGTGCGCCACCCCGCTCGAGGCAGAGGTCCGCGAGCTGCGCCTGATCGCCGAGCACCGCCCGCGCTACAACCGCCGCTCCCGCAACCCCTCCAAGGTGCACTTCGTCAAGCTCACCCGGGAGCCGTGGCCACGCCTCTCCCTGGTCCGCCGGGTGCTCGACGACGACGCCGACTACCTCGGCCCGTTCTCCTCTCGCAAGACCGCGGAGAAGTGCCTCTCCGTCCTGCACGACACCTTCCCGGTCCGGCAGTGCTCGGACCGGCTGCGTCGCGAGGCCGCGAGATCCCCCTGCGTGCTCGCCGAGATGGGGCGCTGCCTCTCCCCCTGCGACGGCAGCGTCGAGGAGTCGACGTACGCCGCGGTGGTCCGCCAGCTGCGTGACTCCCTGCTCCGGCGCCCCGACGACGTGGTCGAGGCCATCAACGCCAAGATGAGCGCCCTCGCGGCCGACGAGCGGTTCGAGGAGGCCGGAGTGCACCGCGACCGGCTGGCGGCGTTCGTCCGGGCTGCCGCCCGCACCCAACGCCTCTCCGCGTTGACCCGCTGCCCCGAGGTGGTCGCGGCGCGCCGTGAGGACGACGGACGCTGGGCCGTGCACGTGGTGCGCTTCGGTCGACTCGCTGCCGCCGGCGTGATGCCGGCCGGCATCGACGCCCGGGCCTATGTCACCACGCTGTGCCTGTCCGCCGAGACCGTCGCCACCGCGCCCGGACCGGTGCCGGCCGCGACGGCGGAGGAGACCGAGAAGGTGCTGCGTTGGCTCGAGTCACCGGGGATCCGGCTGGTCGACGTCGACGGAGAGTGGACCTGCCCGATCGCCGGCGCGACCCGCCACCTCGCGCTCCACGACGCGGTCAACCAGTCCCGACTCTCGCTGGTGCCCTTCGACGAGCGCCGGGAGCTGCGTCCGGTGCACCAGCCGACCAGATAGCCTCGCGTCCATGATCACCGCCATCGTCTTCGTCAAGGCCGAGGTCTCCCGGATCCCCGAGGTCGCCGAGGAGATCGCCGCCCTCGACGGGGTCAGCGAGGTCTACTCCGTCACCGGGCAGATCGACCTGATCGCCCTGGTCCGGGTCCGCGACCACGACGAGGTGGCCGCGGTCGTCGCGGACCGCCTCAACAAGGTCTCCGGCGTCACGTCGACCGAGACCCACATCGCGTTCCGCGCCTACTCGCGCCACGACCTCGAGTCGGCGTTCGCCCTCGGGCTCGACTGAAGCTCCTCAGGCTGACGAGGCCGCGACCCAGCGCTCCAGGGTGGCCTGCGCCGCACCCGAGTCGACCGCGTCTCGGGCCTTGTCGAGGCCGACCGCCAGCGCGTCCATCGGCGCCGACCCCGGGGCGTCGTAGACCGCCAGCGCCGCGGCCGCGTTGAGCAGCACCGCGTCGCGGACCGCACCGGTCTCACCAGCCAGCAGCCGTCGCACGACGTCGGCGTTGTGGGCCGCATCGCCCCCGCGCAGCGACTCGGTGGTGCTCCGCGCGATGCCGAGGTCGGCCGGGTCGATGGTGTGCTCGGCGACGGCACCGTCGTGCACCGTCCACAGTCGGGACGTGGTGGTCGTGGTCAGCTCGTCGAGGTTGTCGTCGCCACGGAACACCCAGGCGTCGACCCCACGGCGGGCGTAGACGCCAGCCATCACCGGCGCCATCAGCACGTTGGCGCAGCCGATCGCCTGGGCGCCCGGACGGGTCGGGTTGGTGAGCGGCCCGAGCAGGTTGAAGGTGGTGGCGATGCCGAGCTCGCGCCGGGGCACCGCGGCGTAGCGCATCGCGGGATGGAACGCAGCGGCGAAGCAGAAGGTGATGCCGGCCTCCTCCGCGACCGCGGCGACCCGGTCCACGGGCAGGTCGAGCCGCAGCCCGAGCTGCTCCAGCACGTCGGCCGAACCAGAGGCCGACGAGGCGGACCGGGCGCCGTGCTTGACCACCTTGGCGCCCGCACCGGCCGCGACGATCGCGGCCATGGTCGAGATGTTGACCGACATCGACCGGTCCCCTCCGGTGCCGACGACGTCGAGCAGCCGACCGGAGACCGAGATCGGGGTGGCCACGGCGTACATCGCCTCGACCAGCCCGGAGACCTCCTCGAGCGTCTCGCCCTTCGCGCGCAACGCGACCGCGAAGCCCGCGATCTGGGCCGGGGTCGCCTCCCCGGCGAGGATCTCGCCCATCGCCCAGGAGGTCTGCTCCGCGCTCAGGTCGGAGCCGGCGACCAGGGCCCCGAGGACCTCGGGCCAGGTGGACATCAGGTGGCGGCAGGGACGTGCGGACGCAGCAGCGAGATCACGGTCTGCGCGAGCTGGATCGGGTCCAGGGGGTGAGGCACGGCGGCCTCGGCGCGCGACCAGGTCGCCAGCCACGCGTCCTGGGGACGGCCGGTCAGCACGATCACCGGCGGGCACCGGAAGATCTCGTCCTTGAGCTGCTTGGCGATGCCCATCCCGCCTGCCGGGACCGCCTCGCCGTCGAGGATCACGAGCGCCAGGCCACCGGCGTCGAGGTTCTGCAGCACGACCGGCTCGGTCGCCACCTCGACGTACTCGAGCTCGGGCAGGTCGGGGTGCGGGCGCCGACCCAGGGCCAGGATCACCTGCTGCCGGGTGTTGACGTCGTCGCTGTAGACCAGCACCCGCAGGGCGGCCGGGGATGTCGAGTCGCTCACAGCCGCGATGCTACTCGTCACCGGCCGGCGGACGACGAGCCGCCGCACGTTCGCGGGCCTCGAGCAGGTCGAGGCGACGGTCCTCGCGCCTGGCCTCGCGCATCGACTCCCGCACCCACTGGGTGAACAGCACGGAGAAGAGGATCAAGGCGATCAGGTCGCCCGAACCCCACAGGATGCCGCCGGCGAGGTGCTGGTCGTCGAGCGGCGCCGGCAGCCAGGCGCCCATCGGCCCGGTCCCGAGGTCGGCGTACCAGGAGCCACCGATCACCTCCTGCTCCCCCATGATCGTGACGCCGAGGAAGGCGTGGAACGGCAGGGTGAGCACCACCAGCAGCATCCGCGCCGGATAGCCGACCCGGCCAGGCACCGGATCGATCCCGAGGATCGGCCAGAAGAACAGGCAGCCGACCAGGACCAGGTGCGCGTGCATCGCCTCGTGCAGCACCGGCGACTGCAGGGTCGCGGGGTACCAGCCGGTGAAGTAGAGCGCCCAGGGCGACAGGACGTAGAGCGCGAAGGTGAGTGGCGGGAAGCTCAGCACCTTGGCAACCCGGGAGTGCAGGACGACCAGCAGCCAGTCGCGCGGGCGCACCGGCAGGGTGCGCAGCGCGAGCGTGACCGGCGCACCGAGCGCCAGCGCCATCGGCACCAGCATCGACAAGATCATGTGCTGCACCATGTGGACGCTGATCAGGGTGGTGTCGTAGGTCCCCAGCCCGGACGCGGTCGCGAAGTAGAACATCCCCATCCCGACGACCACGAACGCCAGGGTCCGGCCGACCGGCCACCGGTCCCCGCGACGGTGCAGCACCCGCACGCCGTACAGGTAGAGGCCAGCCACCCAGACGGTGATCACGAAGGCCACGGGTTGGAGCGACCAACCGGTGAAGACGGTGCCGAGAGTGAACCGTGGAAGTGCCTCGGAGGTGTCCAGGACCGGACCCACCAGTGATCCGACGAGAGGCACGAAGGCGAGGACAGGCACGTTGTGAACTTTATGACCCCGGAAACACAGGGGGTCGGGGTGCCCTCCCTGGCTGGTCACGACATAATGAGGTCGTGGCGACAGCAACAGCGATTCCGGCATCCCGATTGCACGGGCACCACGACCGACCCAGCATGGTCAGCGTCGGGACCATCATCTGGCTTTCGAGCGAGCTGATGTTCTTCGCTGCCCTGTTCGCGGCCTACTTCACGATCCGCGCCGTCAGCCCCGATCTGTGGGCTGAGAACACCGCATTGCTCAACGTCCCCTTCGCTGCTGTGAACACCACGATCCTGGTGCTCTCGTCCCTGACCTGCCAGCTCGGCGTGTTCGCCGCTGAGCGTGGCCAGGTGGGTCGAGCCGGTTCGGTGTTCGCGGTCAAGGGCTGGGGCTTGCGCGAGTGGTTCGTGCTCACCTACATCATGGGCGCTATCTTCATCGGCGGTCAGGCCACGGAGTACGCCGCGCTGGTCCACGAGGGCGTGACGCTCAGCAGCTCGGCGTACGGCTCGATGTTCTACCTCACCACCGGGTTCCACGGTATTCACGTGACCGGCGGCCTGATCGCGTTCCTGTTCGTCCTCGGGCGCACCCTGGTCGCCCGGCGGTTCACCCACGAACAAGCCGTCAGCGCGATCGTCGTCTCCTACTACTGGCACTTTGTCGACGTAGTCTGGATCGGCCTGTTCGCCACGATCTACCTCATCCAGTAGTCCCGACCGCAGACCGACAGAGCAAGGACAGAATGTGCGTCTCCTGAATCGATCCGCCGGTCGACTCTCGCGGCACCGCCGCGGGCCACTCGCGGGCTTCGTCGTACTCCTGCTGGGACTGCTGCTCACCGGCGGTCTCTACACAGCCTTCTCCCCTGCCCAGGCGGAGAAGGGGAGCAGCGACACCGAGCTCGTCGCCGAGGGCCGGTCCCTCTTCCTGGTCGGCTGCGCCTTCTGCCACGGCCAGAACGGTGAGGGAGTCGTCACCGAGGACGGCAACCAGCTCGGCCCGTCGTTGGTCGGTGTCGGTGCTGCCGCAGTCAGCTTCCAGGTCGGCACCGGCCGGATGCCGATGGTTCAGCCCGGTGCCCAGAACCCCACCAAGCCCGTCACCTACGACGACGAGGAGATCGCCGCCCTGTCGGCGTACGTCGCCTCGCTCGGCCCCGGCCCGGCGATCCCCGACGAGAGCGACTACAGCATCGAGGGGCTCACTGCCGAGGAGCGCGAGGCCGCGATCAGCCGTGGCGGCCAGATCTTCCTGACCAACTGCACCGCCTGCCACAACTTCGCCGGCAACGGTGGCGCGATGCCGCGCGGCGGCAAGGCACCCAGCCTCAGCAACACCACGCCCCAGCACATCTACGAGGCGATGCTGACCGGCCCCGGACAGATGGACAACTTCTCCAACGGCAACCTGTCGCCCGAGGAGAAGCGTGACGTCATCGCCTACCTGGTGTCGCTGCGCGAGACGCCGTCGTACGGCGGCTTCGAGCTCGGCGGGCTCGGACCCGTGCCCGAGGGGCTGGCCGCCTGGCTCCTCGGGATCGGCGGGCTCACCGGCGCCGCGATCTGGATCGCTGCCCACACGACTCGTTCGAACAAGAAGAAGGTGGAGGCGTGAGTACCCCGGTGAACGACGGCCACGACGACCACGACGAGCCGGTCGACGAGAACCTGCCGGTTCGCGACGACCTGTACGCCAACCCGGGCCTCCCGGAGCACCACTGGCGACCGACCGATGTCGACCCCAAGGCCGAGAAGCGCGCCGAGCGCCAGGTGGCCACCATGTTCGGGCTGTCCGCGCTCTGCACGGTGCTCCTGCTGGTGTCCTACTTCGCCTTCAGCGTCGGCGACGACCCTGACACCTTCGGCAGGTTCGGTGCCTCCAACATGGCACTCGGCCTCTCCCTGGGCGGCGCGCTGCTCTTCATCGGCATCGGCATCATCCAGCTGGCGCGCAAGCTGATGGCCGACAAGGAGATGGTCGAGCTCCGTCACCCGGCGGCGTCCTCGCCGGAGGACCGCGAGGCGACGCTGACCGCCTTGAACGACGGTCTCGAGGAGTCCGGCATCGGTCGCCGCCCGCTGGTGCGCAACTCGCTCCTCGGCGCCGTCGGCCTGCTCGGCCTGCCTGCCGTGGTGTTCCTGCGCGACCTCGGTCCGACCAACGCCCAGGTCGTCGCCGCCGGCGCCTACCCCGGTGCCGGTCTCGAGCACACCGTGTGGGCGAAGAACGTCCGCGTCGTCCGCGACGTCGTCGGCACTCCGATCAAGCCGTCCGACATCGAGATCGGCGACCTCTTCAACGCCGAGCCCGAGGTGCTGTTCAACGGCGGGGAGGATGGCGAGCCTCTCGAGGGTGTCGTCCTGCAGATCGCCAAGTCCAAGGCGGCCGTGGTCCTGATCCGGATGAACCCAGACGAGAACATACCGGCGGAAGGCCGCGACGACTGGGCCGTCGACGGGATCCTCTGCTACTCCAAGATCTGCACCCACGTGGGCTGCCCGATCTCGCTGAACGCACGCAAGGACCACCACCTGCTCTGCCCGTGCCACCAGTCGACCTTCGACCTGGCAGACGCCGGGCAGGTAATCTTTGGTCCAGCAGCCCGCGCACTGCCGCAGCTGCCGCTGATGGTCGACGCGGAGGGCTACCTGGTAGCCCAGAGCGACTTCACCGAACCAGTTGGACCTAGCTACTGGGAGCGTGGCTGATCATGGACACCAGCAAGGTTGCCACGAGCAACGCGTCCACCGCGGCCACACCCGCGAAGCCCAGCAAGGCGGGTGCCGCCGCCAACTGGGCCGATGAACGCCTGGGCCTGGCCTCGATGGCCAAGAAGAACCTCCGCAAGGTCTTCCCGGATCACTGGTCGTTCATGCTCGGCGAGATCGCCCTGTGGAGCTTCGTGGTCCTGCTCCTGACCGGTGTCTTCCTGACCCTGTGGTTCACCCCGAGCATGGGTGAGGTGCAGTACAACGGCTCCTACGAGCAGCTGCGCGGGATCCACGTGTCCGAGGCCTTCAACTCGACGATGACGATCTCCTTCGACGTCCGCGGTGGCCTCCTGATGCGCCAGATGCACCACTGGGCGGCGATGCTCTTCGTCGCCTCGATGATGGTGCACCTGCTCCGGGTCTTCTTCACCGGCGCCTACCGCAAGCCCCGCGAGCTCAACTGGGTGATCGGCTGTCTGCTGCTGATCCTCGGCACCCTCGAGGGCTTCACCGGTTACTCGCTGCCCGACGACCTGCTCTCCGGCACCGGCATCCGTGCCGCGGACGGCTTCATCAAGGCCAGCCCGGTCGTCGGCAGCTACATGTCCTTCTTCCTCTTCGGTGGCGAGTTCCCGGGTGAGTCGATCATCCCGCGCCTCTACACCATCCACGTGCTGCTGATCCCTGGCCTGCTGCTGGCCCTGATCGCCGCTCACATGCTGCTGCTCGTCTACCACAAGCACACCCAGTGGCCCGGACCCGGCCGCACCGAGAAGAACGTCGTCGGCTTCCCGATGCTTCCGGTGTACGCCGCCAAGGCCGGCGGCTTCTTCTTCATCGTCTTCGGCGTCACCGCACTGATGGGTGCGTTGCTGTCGATCAACCCGGTGTGGAAGTACGGTCCCTACGATCCCTCGAAGGTGACCGCCGGGTCCCAGCCCGACTGGTACATGGGTTGGCCGGACGGTGCGCTGCGGATCATGCCGGGCATCGAGTCCCACATCGCGGGCTACACCATCAGCTGGAACGTCCTGCTGCCGATCCTGGTGCTCCCGATCGTGATGTTCCTCATCCTGTTGATGCTGCCGTTCATCGACGCCTGGATCACCGGTGACAAGCGCGAGCACCACCTGCTCGAGCGCCCGCGCAACGCACCGACGCGGACCGCCACCATGGTCGCGCTGATGACGTTCTACGGGCTCTTCTGGATCGCCGGCGGCAACGACATCATCGCGATCACCTTCGACCTGAGCATCAACCAGATCACCTACTTCCTGCGGTTCGCCGTGTTCGTGGGGCCGATCATCGCCTTCGCCATCACCCGTCGCTGGTGCATCTCGCTGCAGCGCAAGGACAACGAGACGCTCCTGCACGGCTACGAGACCGGCATCATCATGCGCTCGGCCGAGGGTGGCTACTCCGAGCGGCACCTGCCGGTCTCGGAGGCGCGGGCCTACACGCTGACCGCTCGCGACCGCGACCCGGTCCCCAACGGGCACGTGGAGCTGGACCCCAACGGCATCCCGGCGCCCGCCACGGGCCGGCTCTCCGGCGTGCGCAACCGGTTGCGTCACCTGGTGTGGTCCGACAACGTGCAGAAGCCGACACCGGAGGAGCTGGCCGAGGGCCACCACCACGCCGAGCACGAGCACGAGCTGCAGGCGCCCGTCGAGGGCAAGGTGGCCGACGGTCACCAGTTCGACGGCCACCACCTCGTCGACGACGAGCACCTCCGCTCGCACTGACAGGGGGTCGGCGTCAGCCGACTCCCCTGTTGGTGGTCGAGCAGCGTCCGCCGGAGACCCTCGTCGGCCCGCCGACTCGAGCAACGACGTCGATCAGGCCAGGGCGGAGCCTGCGCGGTAGTCCCAGTAGGACTCGTTCCAGTCGCCGTAGCCGTTGTCGAGGGTCATCGGCCGATCGGTGCCGGCGTACTCGACCACGTCTCCTCGACGGCTCATCGCGTAGAGCCAGGCCGCGTTGTCCGTGCTCATCCCGGTGCATCCGTGGGAGACGTTGTCGTAGCCCTGGGAGCCCACCGACCACGGCGCGGCATGGATGAACTCGCCCGAGTAGGTCAGTCGCATCGCGTACTTCACGTCGTCGATGTCGTAGTACTCCGGGTTGGACTGGCCGATCCCGACGGTCTCGGAGTTCATCCGCTTGGTCTCGAACTTCTCGATGATCACCTTCACCCCCGAGCGGGTCGTGAAGCCCGCCTTGCCGGTGGTGATCGGGATGGTGCGCAGCACCTTGCCGTTGCTGCGCACGGTCATCTGGTGGGTGCGCGCATTGACCTGGTAGACGTGCGCGGCGCCGACCTCGAAGTCGACGGTACGGCTCTCCTGACCGAAGATGCCGTCGCCGGCAGGCACACTGTTGACGTCGACGTCGACGGAGACCTTGGTGCCGGGCTTCCAGTAGGACTTCGGACGCCAGTGCACCTCGGTGTCGCTCATCCAGTGCCATGTGCCGGCCTGGCTGGGGGTCGAGGTGACCGACATGTGCTTCTCGATCGCGGCGTGGTCGCTCACGGGGACGTCGAAGGTGACGATCACGGGCATGCCGACACCGACCGTCTCGCCGTCCAACGGGGCGACGGACGCGAAGGTCTGCTGGTCCAGGCTGAGGGCCTGGGTCTGGAAGCGGCTGGTGCGTCGCACCTGGTCCCCGTCGGCGCCGGTGGCGACGGTGCGTACGACGTACGACGTGCCCGGCTCGAGCCGGGAGCCGGCCCGCCAGGAGTAGCCGTTGGCGGCGATGTCGCCGGCGAGGGTGCTGCCGGCGTCGGGACCCGCGGCCGAGACCGCGACGGACTTCAGCTGGGCGTTGGAGACGGTCACCGCGAGCACCGTGTCGACCGGCACGTCGCGGGCGCCGGAGCGCACGTTGGTGGTGACCACGGCCGCAGGCGCCTCCGGAGCGTCCGCAGCGGTGTTGCTGCCCCTCGAGCTCGCCGGGTCGCTGGGACTGTCGCCCAGGACCGCGGAGCCGGCATCGCACGCCGAGAGCGCCAGAGCAGCGACAGCAAGCGCACTGGCGCTGACCAGGCGCCGGCGGTGCACGCCAGATGTGGGACGACTGCGCTCGAACATGCTCGGAACTCCCCCGGGAAGACGTGTCAGGTGGAACTCCACCAGCCTAACCGGCAGGTCCCAGCAGACACATTCGACGCGGCGTCAGTGCGCGTGCTCCCCGCGGTAGTACTCGAAGATCCAGCCACACAGCGCCAGCGCCCCGAGCATCAAACCGATGATGAACAGCCACCAGGCGCCCATCGCGACCCCGTAGACGCAGACACCCAGGGTCAGCGAGCACCACAGCGGCCACCATGAGTACGGCGGGAAGAACCCGAGCTCGCCCGCGCCGTCGGCGATCTCGCCGTCGTGGCGATCCTCGGGCCGCGGGTCCATGTTCTTGGCGTGGAACCCGAGATAGACCGTCACCATCAAGGTGAGCAGCGTCGTCATGGTGAGCGCAGACGTACCCGTCCAGTCGCCCGTGATGAACCAGTACGCCGGGCTGACCAGCACCAGGAAGATGGTGCAGATCCCGAAGACCCATGCCTCGGACTTCATCAGGAATCGCCTTCCGGCTTCTCGGTGCGGTCGCGGAGCATCTCCTCGCGGCCTTCCATGTTGGGCGCGTCGGCGACCTGGCCGTCGCGGGCCTGCTCGTTGTCATCGAGCTCGATGGCCGCGACCTCCGGGTGGTGCAGGTCGAACGCAGGGGACTCCGAGCGGATCCGCGGGATCGACTCGAAGTTGTGGCGCGGCGGCGGGCTGCTGGTCGCCCACTCCAGGGACCGGCCCCAGCCCCACGGGTCGTCGGTGTTGACCAGCGGCGAGCGGCGGCTGACCCAGACGTTGTAGAGGAACGGCAAGGTCGATGCGCCGAGTAGGAAGGCACCGATGGTGGAGACCTGGTTGAGGGTGGTGAAGCCGTCCTCAGGCAGGTAGTCGGCGTAGCGTCGCGGCATGCCTTCGATGCCGAGCCAGTGCTGGACGAGGAACGTGAGGTGGAAGCCCACGAACAGCAGCCAGAAGTGCAGCTTGCCGAGCCGCTCGTCGAGCATCCGTCCGGTCATCTTGGGCCACCAGAAGTAGAAGCCCGCGAACATCGCGAACACCACGGTGCCGAAGACGACGTAGTGGAAGTGCGCCACCACGAAGTAGGAGTCCGAGACGTGGAAGTCCAGCGGCGGGCTGGCCAGGATGATGCCGGTCAGACCACCGAAGAGGAAGGTCGTGAGGAACCCGAGCGACCAGAGCATGGGCGTGTCGAAGGAGATCGACCCGCCCCACATCGTCCCGATCCAGTTGAAGAACTTGACACCTGTCGGCACCGCGATGAGGAACGTCATCCCGGAGAAGAACGGCAGGTCGACCGCCCCGGTGACGAACATGTGGTGGGCCCACACGGCGACCGAGAGGATCGCGATGCCGAGGGTGGCGCCGACCAGGCCGACGTAGCCGAAGATCGGCTTGCGGCTGAAGACCGGCAGGATCTCGGTCACGATCCCGAAGAACGGCAGCGCGATGATGTAGACCTCGGGGTGCCCGAAGAACCAGAAGAGGTGCTGCCACAGGATCGCACCGCCGTGGGCGGTGTCGAAGACGTGGGCGCCGAACTGGCGATCGGCCTCGAGCATCAGCAGCGCGCCGGCGAGCACCGGGAAGGCGATCAGCACGAGCAGGCTGGTGACCAGGGTGTTCCAGACGAAGATCGGCATCCGGAACATCGTCATGCCGGGGGCGCGCATGCAGATGATGGTGGTGATGAAGTTGACCGCACCCAGGATGGTGCCGAGACCGGCCATCCAGAGGCCCATGATCCACAGGTCTCCACCGACGCCGGGCGAGCGGACTGCGTCCGAGAGCGGGGTGTAGGCGAACCAACCGAAGTCTGCGGCACCGGACGGCGTCAGGAAGCCCGAGGCCGCGATGAGCCCGCCGAAGAGGAACAGCCAGTAGCTGAACATGTTGAGGCGTGGGAACGCGACGTCCGGGGAGCCGATCTGCAACGGCATGATCACGTTGGAGAAGCCGAAGAACAGCGGGGTCGCGAACAGCAGCAGCATGATCGTGCCGTGCATCGTGAAGAGCTGGTTGTAGACCTCGTCGTTGACGATCTGCATGCCCGGGTAGGACAGCTCCGAGCGGATCAGCATCGCCATCAGGCCGCCGACCATGAACCACACGAAGGAGGTGACGAGGTACATCTTGCCGATCAGCTTGTGATCGGTCGTGGTCAGGATCTTCGCGATCTGCTGGCCCAGGGGCGGGCGCGGTGCCGCGGCCTGCTGCGGTGCGGTCGTGGCGGTCACTCCGCCTCCTCCTCGCCGGCGCCGAGGCCGACCTGGGTGCTGGCGTTGTCGCCGCCGAGCAGTGGGGTTTCTGACGTCGCGCCGGAGTCCTCGAGGTCCTGGAGGTACGCCTCGTACTCGGACCTATCGACGACCCTGACGTTGAAGAGCATCCGCGAGTGGTAGACCCCGCAGAGCTCGTAGCACTTGCCCTTGAACTCCCCGGTCCGGGTCGGCGTGATCTCGTAGTGGTTGACGCGCCCGGGGATGACGTCCATCTTCATCAGGAAGGCTGGCACCCCGAGGTCGTGGATGACGTCGGGCGAGTGCAGGTTGAAGCGGGTGGTCTCGTTGACCGGGATCACCAGGGTCGGGATCCGCGAGCCGGTGCCGGCCTCGAAGACATAGGACGAGTAGGGGAACTCGTCGTCGGTCGCGTCGTCGTTGGCCGAGGGATCCTGGGCGCCGACGCCGTAGTTGAAGGTCCACGACCACTGCTGGCCGACGACCTCGATGGTGTTGTCGACCGGGAGGTCGTCGTCCAGGACGTAGTTCTGGGTCTTCACGGTGTGGGCGAAGAACACGACGACCATCACGATCGGCGCGATCGTGTAGAAGATCTCGAGCGGCAGGTTGTAGCGCGTCTGCACCGGGATCTCGTCGTCGCTACGGCGATGGAAGCGCCAGATGGCGTAGAAGATCAGCGCCCACACGATGACGCCGGTGATGAGCGCCGCGATCCAGGCGCCCTGCCACAGGTTCAGGATGCGCTCACCCTGCTGGGAGGCTGGGTCGGGCATCGCGAAGCGTTCCCACTCGCCCTTGGTCTCAGACGAGCAGCCGCCGAGCACCAGGACACCGATGCTCAGGACGGTCGCAGCGATGACCCGTCGCAGCGCGACAGGCTTCCCGGCCGCACGCCTGGGGAGTTGCAGACTCAACGCTTGAGCCTCTCTCTCATCGACCTCGAACGCGGATCTCGAACGGGGATCTTGAACAGGGATCTGGGATGGCCCAACCCTATCCGAATCACTGCCCGGTGTGACTGCAGGGGGCCGGTAGGTTCGGCGTGTGACTTCTGACGCGTCCGGTCGGGACGTACTCGACCCGGTCTACCTCGATGCGTCCTCGGCGGAACCGCTTCACCCCGCCGCCCGGGCAAGTCTGCAGGCCGCCCTCGACCGGGGGTACGCCGACCCTCGGCGGCTGCACGGGCCCGGCCGGGACGCCCGGCTGCTGCTCGACAACGCCCGGGCCGTCGTGGCCGAGTGCCTCGGGGTCCGCGCCGACGAGGTCACCTTCACCTCCTCGGGAACCGACGCGGTCCATCGGGGCCTGCTCGGGCTGCGCCGACGCCCCGACGCCCGCATCGTGCTGAGCGCCGTCGAGCACTCCGCGGTCGTGCACGCCGCCACCTGGACGGGGATCGATCCCGTCGAGGTGGGTGTCGACCGCTCGGGGGCGGTCACCGCTGCAGACGTCGTGGCCGCGGCGGCGCACTCCCCCGCGGTGGGGGTCGTGGCCCTCCAGAGCGCCAACCACGAGGTGGGCACCCTCCAACCAGTCGCCGAGGTGGCCGGCGCCCTCGACGTACCCCTCTTCGTCGACGCATGTGCCTCGATGGGTCGGCTGCCGCTGCCGGACGGCTGGTCGGCGGCTGCTGGCTCCGCCCACAAGTGGGGCGGCCCGGCGGGGGTCGGCGTGGTGCTGGTGCGCACGGGGGTCCGCTGGGTCAACCCGTTCCCCGGCGACGACCGGATCGACGAGCGGTCCACAGGCTTCGAGAACGTCCCGGCCGCGCTGGCCGCTGCGGCAGCCCTCCAGGCCGTCGTCGCCGAGCGGGACGAGGTCGGCGCCCGGCAGCGGGTGCTCATCGACCGGATCCGCGCCGGCGCGGCAGCGATCCCCGACGTCGAGGTGGTCGGCGACCCGGTCGCGCGACTCCCCCACCTCGTGACCTTCTCCTGCCTCTACCTCAACGGCGAGGCGCTGGTCACCGAGCTCGACCGGAGAGGCTACGGCGTGGCGAGCGGATCGGCCTGCACCGCGTCGACGCTCACGCCCAGCAGGGTGCTCGAGGCCATGGGCGCGCTGACCCACGGCAACGTGCGGCTCTCGCTGACCCGCGACACCACCGCAGCCGACGTCGACCGCTTCCTCGCCGTGCTGCCCGACGTGGTGCGCGACCTGCGCGCCGAGGTGGGCATGTGACCCCTGATCTCGAGCTGGACTGCCGCGGGATGCTCTGCCCGGCGCCGATCATCGCGCTCGGCCGACGGATCGGCGAGGTCCCCGTCGGCGGGTTGGTCGCGGTCGCGGCCACCGACGTCGCCGCGCGCACCGACGTGCCGGCGTGGTGTCGGATGCGCGGTCAGGAGTACGTCGGCGAGGAGCCGGCGCCCGACGGGGTGCCGACCTACCTGGTGCGCCGGGTCAGCTGATCGCGGTGAGGTGCGGCTCGATCTCCGCTGCCGCCTCGCGGCCGTAGGAGAGCTCCACGCGGCCCAGGAACTCGGCCGCGGTGAAGGTGTACTCCTGCGTCCCGACGGTCTCGACGACGTACGCCGCGAGCACACAGCCGACCTGGGCGGCGCGCTCCAGCCCGAGGTGCCAGGCGATGGCCGCCAGGAAGCCGGCGCGGAAGGCGTCACCGACCCCGGTGGGCTCGACGGCGGCGACCTCGGCCGCAGCGGGGAGCTCGATCGTCTCCTCGCCCGCGCGCAGGATCCGGACCCCGTCCTTGCCGAGGGTGGTGACCTGGATGCCGACCCGGGACAGGACCTCGTCACCCGTCCAGCCGGTCTTCTGCTCGATCATGTGCGACTCGTACTCGTTGGAGAAGAGGATGGCGGCGCCGTCGATCAGGTCGCGGATGAGCGCGCCCTCACTGAAGGCCAGCTGCTGGCTCGGATCGGCGATGAACGGGTAGCCGCGCTGCCGGCACTCCTCGGTGTGGCGGAGCATGCCGTCGGGGTCGTCGGCGCCGATCAGGACGTACTCGGGCTCGCCGACCCGCGCCACGATCGGGGCGAGCTCGATCAGCCGCGACTCGCTCATCGCACCGGGGTAGAACGAGGCGAACTGCGCCATCGTGGCGTCGGTGGTGCACACGAAGCGGGCCGTGTGGCGGCTGTCGGAGATGCGTACGCTGGCGGTGTCGACGCCGTGCCGCTCCAGCCAGGAGCGGTAGTCCGCGAAGTCCTCGCCGGCCGCCCCGACGAGCACCGGGCTCAGGCCGAGACGACCCAGCCCGAAGCACATGTTGGGGGCTACGCCGCCACGCCGGATCTCGAGGTCGTCGACGAGGAACGAGACCGAGAGCTTGTCCAGCTGCTCGACGACCAGCGAGTCGGCGAACTTGCCCTGGAAGGTCATCAGGTGGTCGGTGGCGATGGAGCCGGCGATGAGCAGTGACATGACACGGGACACTACCGAGCGGTACCGCTACTCGTACTAATCGGTAGCACGTAGTTTCGGGTCATGACCGCTCCCAGACTCGCGTACGACGACCTGACCTCGCCGGCCGAGATGAACGCCGACTGCCTGGCCGCACAGGCCGCCCTGACCCGCCCGCTCGCGGCAGCCGCGAGCCTGCTGTCGCAGGAGCAGCCCAAGCGCGCGGAGATCGAGATCCCGGTCGCCGCCGCCCGCCTCGCCGGAGCCATCTACGGCGACTGAGACACACCACGCTGGTCGAGTAGCACGACGCGACTGAGGCACACCTCGCTGGTCGAGTAGCACGGCGCGACTGAGACACACCTCGCTGGTCGAGTAGCACGGCGCGACTGAGCAACCTCGCTGGTCGAGCAGCACGACGCGACTGAGACACACCTCGCTGGTCGAGCTAGCACGACGCGACCCTGAGAGCACACCTCGCTGGTCGAGCAGCTCGCCGACAGCGACTCCGCTGGCACATCCTCGCTGGTCGAGTAGCACGGCGCGACTGAGGAACGAAGTCGCGGCGGGCGTATCGAGACCCGGTGAGCCGGGAAGCAGGCTCTGGACGCACATCAGCCCCGGACCGATTCGGTCCGGGGCTGACCTGTGGGTTCAGGTTGCCGTTCGGCTCACCAGGTCTCGACACGCGCCTTCTGACCTCGCAAGCTCGGTCAGAGCGCTTGCTCGACCACCATCAGCGAGTCCGCTGGCGCGTCCTCGCTAGTGGAAGCTGTCGCCGCAGGCGCAGGAGCCGGTGGCGTTCGGGTTGTCGATGGTGAAGCCCTGCTTCTCGATCGAGTCGACGAAGTCGATCATCGCGCCGTTGAGATAGGGCACGCTCATCCGGTCGACGACGACGGACACGCCGTCGAAGTCGGTCACGACGTCGCCGTCGAGGGTCCGCTCGTCGAAGAAGAGCTGGTAGCGCAGGCCGGAGCAACCGCCCGGCTGGACGGAGATCCGCAGCGACAGGTCGTCGCGTCCCTCCTGGGCCAACAGGCTCTTCACCTTGCTGGAGGCGATGTCACTCAGGTTGATCTGGTCGGTGCGGCGCTCAGTGGTGATCTCGACCTGCTCGGTCATGTGCGTTCTCCCCAGGGTCGACAGAAGTCTTGTACTGGGTCCAATCGTCGCACACGACGGGTTATTCCCCGACCCCTACGCTGGTCCCCATGTCTCAGGACCCCTCGGCCGCTCGCCCCTGCCTGGTGTGCCTGGCACCCCGCACCCGTCGTCGTGAGCTGCAGTACCGGCGCAACGAGCGTCTGAGGAAGACCGTCAACGTCTGCGGGCGGTGCGGCTACGTCGCCATCGACGAGATCAACCGCGAGCGCTACCGCGGCGCGACGTCGCTGAGCGAGGTCCCCCAGTTCTCGTCACCGAGGGTCGGCACCGCAGAGCGTCCCGGACGAGAGTTCCAGCTCGCCCGGATGGCGCTCGACATCCTGGGTCACCAGGACCCCGTCGACGTCCTCGTCTTCGGCGCCGGCACCAGCCTGGACAACCTGCACATCCAGCTCCTCCCCCAGGTCCGGGAGGCTGCCATCGCCGACGTCATGAAGGTCCGCGACGACGCGCCGTTCGTCGACGCCAACAACCCCGGCAGCCGGACCTTCCCCGTGGTGGTCTCCAGCGAGGTGATCGAGCACTTCCGTGACCCCGTGTCGGACTTCGCGAAGCTCTTCGGCCTCGTCGCACCGCGCGGGCTGCTCGCCTGCGCGACCAGCCTGCGCGACCGGACGACTCCGTTGAGGCGGCAGCGCTACATCTTCTATCCCGACCACACCTCGCTCTACACCCCCGAGTCGCTGCAGCTGATCAGCTCCGAGTTCGGCTTCCAGGTCGACTTCCGCACCGGCTACGGGCTGGACGGGCAGAAGCGCTACGTGCTCTTCACCCGCTCCGACGTGGTGCGCGACCGGGTGACGGCCTACTTCGGCCAGCACGGGCACGGACCGTCCGAGCTCGGTCCGGCTCCCGTCCAGCCCGGCTGAGGTCACCTCGACCAGGTGCGCGCGACCCGCTCCGCCAGCTCGGCGAGCGCCCCCGCCGGATCGGCGAAGGCACGCTCCTCGCCGACCAGGTCGACGAGCGAGTACGCCGACTCGACGCCGAGCGCCCGCATCTCCCGGGAGCCGACCAGCACCTGGCCCGCGAGCGCGATGCAGGGACGCACCGCCTCTGCGGCCAGGGTCGCGACGCCGTACGGCACCTTGCCGGAGCGGCTGGAGAAGTCGAAGGCGCCCTCGCCGGTGATGATCAGGTCGGCTCGACGGGCTCGTTCCTCGAGCCTTGCGGCCCTGGTGACCACTCCGATGCCGGGCTCCCTCGTGGCGCCGAGGAGCAGCAGCGCGAACCCCAGACCGCCGGCGGCCCCGGCGCCCTTGTCCAGCGACACCCGCCGATCGGTCGCGACGGCGAGCTCCTCCAGCCAGCCGTCCACCACGGGGAGCCGGTCCTCCGGGATCCCCTTCTGGGGTCCGAAGACCTTGGTCGCGCCGAAGAGGCCGGTGAGCGGGTTCTCGAC
Source organism: uncultured Actinomycetota bacterium (assembly GCA_963706475.1). Taxonomy (GTDB): domain Bacteria; phylum Actinomycetota; class Actinomycetes; order Propionibacteriales; family Nocardioidaceae; genus Nocardioides. Next base: position 217,349 of record CAVPLV010000002.1, read on the forward strand.
GTCACTCGCGGCGACCAGGTCGACGTCGAAGGCGGGCAGCTCGAGACGGGTGATGCCGGCCAGCCCCGCCGCTCCCGCGTCCAGGGGGCGGTCGGCAGTGGCGCCGAGCGCGGCAAGGAGGCCGACTCCCCCGTCGTTGGTCCCGCTCCCGCCCAGCCCGACCACGATCCGGGTCGCGCCGGCCGCCGCGGCGGCGAGGAGCAGCTCGCCCACGCCGTACGTGCTGGCGGTCTCGGCCCCTTCGGCGCCGGTGATGTGGATGCCGCAGGCGTGCGCACACTCGACGTATGCCGTCTGGTCGACCACCAGGATCGCGGCCGGCACCGGCTCACCGTGCGGGCCGGTGACGGTCACCGCGAGGAGATTGCCGCCGAGTGCGGCGTGGAGGACGTCGACGAAGCCTGGGCCGCCGTCGGCCATCGGTGCCAGGTCGAGCTCGTCGGCGGGTGCGTGGCGCGCCCACCCCTCGGCGATGGCGTCGGCTGCCTCGACGGCGGTGAGCGTCCCCGCGAACTTGTCCGGGGCGATGAGTACTCGCATGCGGGCATTGTCCACTGCCCCTACGGTGAATCCCGTGACCGACGTGACGATCCGTCCGATGGGCCCCGACGATGTCGTCATCGCAGAGCGTCTGAGCTCGGAGTCGTTCCTCGCCCTGGACCGGAGGCTGCAGCGCCGTACCGGTCCGGAACCGGTGCCCCGGTCACCGGACCGCAGCGCCAGCTGGGTCATCCGGACCCGGCACCTCCTCCAGACCGACCCCGACGGGTGCTGGGTGGCCGAGGACGACTCTGGCGTGGTCGGCATCACCACCTCGTTCAACCGCGAGCTGATGTGGTGCCTGGCGACGTACGCCGTGCGGGCGGACCGGCTCGGGCAGGGCATCGGCAAGCCCCTGCTCGCCGCGGCGTTGCACCACGGTCGGGGCTCGCTGCGAGGCATGCTGTCGGCCTCGTCGGATCCGCGGGCGGTGCGGATCTACCACCAGGCCGGCTTCGCCCTGCACCCCCAGATGCACCTGACCGGCACCGTCGACCGGGCCGCGATCCCGGTCGTGGAGAAGGTCCGTGAGGGTAGTGCCGGGGACCGCGACCTGATGGACTCGGTCGACCGACAGACGCGAGGTGCCGCGCACGGCCCGGACCACGACCTGATGCTCGGCCTGTGGCGGCTGGTCGTCTCCGACACCTCGACCGGCTCCGGCTACGCCTACCTCGACCAGGCCGGCACGGTGACGCTGCTGGCCGCCACGAACCGGCGTACGGCGACCCGGCTGCTCTGGGCGGCTCTTGCCGATGGTCCGCCCGAGGTCACCATCAGCCACGTCACCGTGGCGAACGCCTGGGTCCTGGACGTCGGGTTCGCGGCCCGGCTCGAGCTCCAGCAGGAGGGCTACCTGGGGCTGCGCGGGATGAAACCGCCGGCGCCGTACGTTCACCATGGTGCCCTGCTCTGACGGATCCGCCGCGAGATTAGGATCGCCCCATGACGACTGTCGACCTCCCGCTGCTCCCGCTCGGACGCGGCATCGATCTCAACAGCGAGCGTGGGGTCGAGTGCCCGGGCGACCTGCCTGCGGCGTCCGACCCCGACCTGGTGGCGCGGGCCCTGGCGGCCAAGGAGGCGCTGGGCGACAAGGTGTTCGTGCTGGGTCACCACTACCAGCGCGATGAGGTCATCCAGTTCGCCGACGTCACCGGTGACTCCTTCAAGCTCGCGCGCGACGCGGCCGGCCGGCCCGAGGCGGAGTTCATCGTCTTCTGCGGCGTCCACTTCATGGCCGAGTCCGCAGACATCCTGACCGGCAAGGACCAGCAGGTGATCCTGCCCGACCTGGCGGCCGGGTGCTCCATGGCCGACATGGCTCGCCTGACGCAGGTCGAGATGGCCTGGGACGCGATGGTCGAGGCCGGCGTCGCCGATGCCATCGTGCCGGTCACCTACATGAACTCCTCCGCCGACATCAAGGCGTTCTGCGGCCGCAACGGCGGTGTGGTGTGCACGTCCAGCAACGCCGAGGTCGCCCTCGAGTGGGCGTTCGAGCAGAAGGCACACCTCGACGGTGGCGCCAAGGTGCTCTTCTTCCCCGACCAGCACCTCGGTCGCAACACGGCCGTGCTGAAGATGGGCCTCACCGTCGACGACTGCGTGGTCTGGGACCCGCACCGCCCCAACGGGGGGCTCACGGTCGAGCAGCTGCGCGACGCCACGATGATCCTCTGGAAGGGCCACTGCTCCGTGCACGGCCGCTTCACGCCCGAGGTCGTCGACGAGCTGCGCGCGACCATCCCTGACGTCCAGATCCTGGTGCACCCCGAGTGCCAGCACGAGGTCGTGCTGAAGGCCGACCTGGTGGGCTCGACGGAGTTCATCATCAACACGATCGAGGCGGCCCCGGCCGGCTCGAGCTGGGCGATCGGCACCGAGCTCAACCTGGTCAAGCGGCTCGCGGCCGCCCACCCCGACAAGCGGATCACGTTCCTCGACAAGACGGTCTGCTACTGCTCGACGATGAACCGGATCGACCTCCCCCACTTCGTGTGGGCCCTGGAGTCACTGGTCGCCGGGACCGTCGTCAACCGGATCGAGGTCGAGCCCGAGACCGAGAAGTGGGCTCTGGTCGCTCTCGAGCGGATGCTCGCGCTGCCGGGGCGTTCCCACAAGGACTGAGGCCGGCTGGTGGTCGACCTGCGGTCCTCGACCGCACTCAGACCCCGGGGGCGCCCCAGACGGCCAGCCAGCGGCTGAGGTCCTGCTCCATCGGGAGCTCTCCGGCGAGGCTGTCGCGGATCTGCATCTCGAGGAGGTTGTCGCGGCGCCGGTCGCCGCCGGAGGCCGGGGCGAACGCGTAGAACGTGCCCTGCTTGTAGAGGTAGACGAGCCCGACCCGGCGCCCGGCCGCGTCGACGAAGGGGATCAGGGTGCACAGCAGCCCCGGACCGAACCCCTCGGTCTCGAGCGCCGTGTTGACCGCGTGCAGGTCGGTGCAGAGCCCGGTCACGTCGCTCGGGTCGCGGCTCGCCACGAGCCACGTGAAGGCGTACTCGTCCTGGCTGACCCGGACGTCGGGAGCCTCAGGGTCGGCGTTGAGCAGCTCCACCACCTCGGCCTGCGTGTGGGCGAACGCCGCGCCGCTGGCGGCGCGGTAGCAGACCGAACCCTCACCGGTCGGCGTCAGACCGATCGTGGTCTCGAGGGTGATCGCGGCGCTCGGCACCAGGAACAGGGCGTCGAGGTTGGCCTGCTTGGGCTTGGTGCGGCCGGTGACGACGTTCCAGAAACCCATGTCAGCGAGCCACGTCAGGCCGTGGGGCGGCCGAGCTCGGCCTGGATCTTCGCGAGCTGCTCGAGGCGCTGCTCGAGGGTCGGGTGCGTCGAGGTGAGCGTCCGCAGCGAGACCCCCCGTGCCGCGGGGGCGATGAAGAAGGCGTTCATCGCGCTCGCGGAGCGCAGGTCCTTCTCGGGGATGGTGTTGATGTCGCCGGTGATCTTCTGCAGCGCCGACGCGAGCGCCTCGGGCTTCATGGTGAGGTAGGCGCCGGCCCGGTCCGCCGACAGCTCCCGGTAGCGCGACAGCAGCTTGAGCAGCACGAAGCTCACGGCGTACACCACCAGGCTGACGATCAGCACCAGCAGCCACACCGGGATGCCGTTGTTGTTGTTGTCGCGACGTCCGCCGCCGCCGAAGATGGCGCCGTACTGCGCGCCGCGGGTGAGCATGCCGGCCATGATCCCGGCCGACGAGGCCACCGTCATCACCAGCACGTCGCGGTGTGCGACGTGGGAGAGCTCGTGGGCCAGCACGCCCTCGAGCTCCTCGGCGTCGAGGCGCCGCAGGATGCCGGTGGTCACGACGACCACGGAGCGCTGCGGGGACCTGCCGGTGGCGAACGCGTTGGGCAGGCTGGTGTCGGCGATCCCGACCCGCGGCTTCGGCATGTCGGCCAGGGTGCAGAGCCGGTCGATCATCCCGTGCAGCTCGGGTGCCTCCTCCGCGGAGACCTCACGGGCACCCATCGCCTTCATGGCGACGGTGTCGGACTTGTACCACTGGAACCAGACCAGCCCGAGCCCGCCGACCCCGATCAGCAACCCGAGCCCAGGACTGGAGCGCCAGAAGATCGACATGAGCACCACGACCAGCCCGACGAACAAGGCGCCCAGCAGGAACATCACCAACGTCATGCGTGCGGTGAGTCCGGAGTCGCCGACGAAACGAGTGCGAGCCATGGGACCAATTCTGTCCGGTGGACCCAAGCGGGCCCAGATCAGGGGTGATTGCCCTCGGCAGTGTCCTTGCTCTGCTCGGTGGCCAGGATGTCGTTGCTGTCCGGGCCGGCCTCGATCTCCGGGGGCTTGCCCCCGGACTTCAGGGCGGCGAGCTCGGCCTCCACATCGGCCTGCGAGCTCATCTGGTCGAGCTCGCGGGCGATGTCGTCACCCGAGCTGGTGGCGCTGACGTCGTCGAGGACACCGGACGCGATGAGCTCGTCGATGGCCCCGGCCCGGGCCTGCATCTGGGCCGTCTTGTCCTCGGCACGCTGGATCGCCGCCCCCACGTCACCCATCTCGTCCCCGATGCCCGACATCGCCTCGTTGATGCGGGTCTGGGCCTCGGCCGCGGTGTAGGTCGCCTTGATCGTCTCCTTGCGGGTACGGAAGGACTCGACCTTGGCCTGCAGACGCTGCTGGGCCAGGCTGAGCTTCTCCTCCTCGCCCTGGAGCTGGGCGTGCTGCACCTGCAGGTCGTTGATCTGGGTGGTCAGCCCGGACTTGCGGGTGAGCGCCTCACGGGCGAGGTCCTCGCGATCCATCGTGATCGCCTTCTGCGCCTGGTCCTGGAGCTTGCCGGACTGCTGCTCGAGCTGCTTGATCTGCAGCTCGACCCGCTTGCGGCTGGTCGCCACGTCCGCGACCCCGCGACGGACCTTCGAGAGCAGGTCGAGCTGGCGCTGGTAGCTGTAGTCGAGGGTCTCGCGCGGGTCCTCGGCGCGGTCCAAGGCCTTGTTGGCCTTCGACTTGAAGATCAGGGTGAAGCGCTGCCAGATGCCCATGAGGACGGATCCCTCTCCATTACGTTCGCGTGGTAGGGACAACCCTAGGCGCAATAGCAAGGCTGTGCGACGGCGCCGGTAGGCTGGGACGGATCCGTCACACCGCCCCGCCGTACGTCACCAGAGGTCCTCACGTTGTTTGGTCGCAGCAAGCCCGAGTCCAACACCACCGATCCCGTCGTCACCAAGGTCGGTGGCAAGGGTCGTCCCACCCCGACCCGCCGGGAGGCGGAGGCGGCCGCGAAGGCGCGCGCCAAGGTGCCCCGCACCCGCAAGGAGCAGGCGGCCGCGCAGCGTTCCTCACGCGCCGAGGGCAGCAAGACGGTGCGTCAGGCGATGAAGGACGGCGACGAGCGCTACTACTCGGCGCGTGACAAGGGCCCGGTGCGCCGGTTCGTGCGCGACTTCGTCGACGCCCGCTTCTCCCTGATCGAGCTGATCATCCCGCTGCTCCTGATCACCATGATCATGGGCTACTCCGGCAACTCGACCCTCCAGCAGTGGGGCAACACGCTGCTGCTGCTGACCCTGCTGATGGTGGTCGTCGACGTGCTCCTGCTGCGCTTCCGGTTGCGCCGCGAGCTCGCGCGCCGGTTCCCGGACGCCTCGACGAAGGGCCTCACCTACTACGCCATCTCGCGGGCGCTGCAGATGAAGTTCATGCGGCTGCCGAAGTCCAAGGTCAAGATCGGCCAGCAGCTCCCCGAGCAGTACCGGTAGCCGCCCTCGCCGTACGACTCAGAAGCTCCGCGTGCGGGGCGACTGGGTCTTGGCGGGGTCGCGCTCGACGATCGGGTCGACGATCTCGTCGATCGCCTTGAGGGTGGCGTCGTCGAGGCGTACGCCGGCGGCCTTGACGTTGTCGGTGACCTGCTCAGGTCGGCTGGCGCCGATGATCGCTGCCGACACGTTGCCGTTCTGGAGCACCCAGGCCACGGCCAGCTGGGCGAGTGAGAGCCCCGCTTCCTCGGCGATCGGCTTCAGCTGCTGGACCCGCTCGAGCACGTCGTCCTGCAGCCAGCGGCTGATCATGTCCTTGCCGCCCTTCTCGTCGGTGGCCCGGGAGCCCTCCGGCGGGGCCTGGCCGGGGAGGTACTTGCCGGTCAGCACGCCCTGCGCGATCGGCGACCAGACGATCTGCCCGATCCCCAGCTCCTCGGACGTCGGCACCACCTCGGCCTCGATGACGCGCCAGAGCATGGAGTACTGCGGCTGGTTCGAGACCAGCGAGATCTTCAGGTCGCGAGCCAGCGCGTGCGCCGCGCGAATCTCCTCCGCGCGCCACTCGCTCACCCCGATGTAGAGCGCCTTGCCCTGGCGCACGACGTCGGCGAACGCCTCCATCGTCTCCTCGAGCGGCGTCTCGTAGTCGTAGCGGTGCGCCTGGTAGAGGTCGACGTAGTCGGTCTGCAGCCGCTCGAGCGAGCCGTTGATGGACTCCATGATGTGCTTGCGCGACAGTCCGTGGTCGTTGTGGCCACCCGGCCCGGTCGGCCAGTAGACCTTCGTGAAGATCTCCAGCCCCTCGCGGCGCTCGCCCTTCAGCGCGGTGCCGAGCACCGTCTCGGCCTTGGTGTTGGCGTAGACGTCGGCCGTGTCGAAGGTCGTGATCCCCTCCTCCAGCGCCTGCCGGACGCACGCCGTCGCCGCGTCCTCCTCCACCTGGGAGCCGTGGGTGAGCCAGTTGCCGTAGGCGATCTCGGAGATCTTGAGTCCACTGCCGCCGAGGTTGCGAGTCTGCATGGATCCGAGCCTAGCCACCCCCAGTGAAGTCGCCAACGTCGCTGGTCGAACGCCCTCCCACTGGTCGAGCGGCACCCTCGTTGATCGAGTAGGGCGCGAGGAACGAGCGCCCGTATCGAGACCATGCCGCACCCGAGGATCGTGACCTGTTCGTGACCTCAGAACCCTGTGGAAATAGGGGTTCTGGGCGCATCGATGTCGGTGGCGAGTGCTTGGCTTGATCCATGGCAGCCGCCACCGAACACCTCGACACCCGGGCCTCCGCGGCTGGGCTGCTCGACGCTGTTCGTGAGCGCCACGACGCCGCCACCGGGGCCGAGCTCGACAAGTTCCAGCTCGCCGTGGACTGGGCCGACATGCATCCCGCCACCTCGTTGGATGACGCCGCGACCGTGCCCGGCACCCAGGGTGAGGTCGCCGTCGCCGGTCCCGGTGCACCCCTGGTGGCAGAGTTCTGCGTGCCCGAGTTCGCCCTCGCGATCAACTCCTCGACTGATGCCGGGCACCGCTACCTCGGCGACGCCGTCGAAACCCACTACCGCCTCCCGAGACTCTGGGCACGCGTCATCGCGGGTGAGGTGCCGGTGTGGAAGGTCGCCGGATCGCCCAAGCCCACCCTGTCCCTGCCGATGGCCGGTGCCGGGTTCGTGGACCGCCACCTCGCCCCCATCGCCGACAAGCTCTCCTACGCCCAGCTCGACCGCACCGTCGAGGAGGCCCGGACCAGGTTCGACCCCGACGCTGCCGAGCAGCGCCGCAGGGATGCTGCTGACGGTCGGCACTTCGACGTGCACACCGAGCAGGTGTCCTACGACGGCACCATCCACATCGATGCCGAGCTCGACCTGGCTGATGCGCTCGACCTGGACACCGCGATCGCCCAGGTCGCCGAACAGCTCGCCACCCTCGGCTGCAAGGAGACCTTGGACGTACGCCCACGCCTGTTCGCGTGCGGCCACGGCCCAACCGAGCGCCTACCTAGCGGTCGGCACCCCACCACCAGCTGGAACATGGCGCCGCTCTGCCGCCGGCACCACCGGTTGAAGACGCACTCGGCGTGGACCTACCACCGCACCGGACCCGGGTCGTTCCTGTGGACCAGCCCCCTCGGGATCAGCTACCCCGTCGACTTCACCCACCTGACCGATCCGTTCCGACGAACCTGACCGCCCCAACACCCCGCCCCCGGCGGGGCTGCTGGCATGTCCGGCGGGTCTCGATACGCTCGCTGGCTGCAGCTGGCGCTCGCTACTCGACCACCGAGAGTCCCGCGGTCGGTCAGCCGTCGTAGTCCAGCACGACGCGTGCCGACGTCGGGTGTGACTGGCAGGTGAGCACGTAGCCGCGCTCGACCTCCTCCGGCTCGAGTGCGTAGTTGGCGTCCATCGCGACCGTGCCCTCGACGAGCCGCGCCCGGCAGGTGCCGCAGACGCCGCCCTTGCAGGCAAAGGGCAGGTCGGGGCGCACCCGCAGTGCGGCCTCGAGGACGGGTACGTCGTCGGGGCGAAGCTCGAGCGACGAGCTGCGCCCGTCGAGCCGGATCGACACCTCGGCGGCGCCGTCGACCCCGTCGGCGACGACCGACAGCGGTGCCCGCGAGACCGGGTCGGCGTGGAACAGCTCGCTGTGGACCCGCCCCTCCGCGACGCCGAGAGCGTCGAGACCGGCCCGGAGGTCGGCGACCATCGGCTGCGGTCCGCAGAGGTACCACGCGTCGACCGTCCCGGCGGGCGCCAGCGCGGTCACGATCCCCCGCAGCCGCGCAGCGTCGAGCCGACCGGAGAGCAGCTCGACGTCCTGGCTCTCCCGGGACAGCACGTGCACGACCTGGAAGCGGTCGAGGAACCGGTCCTTGAGGTCGTGGACCTCGTCGAGGAACATGATCGAGCGCTGGGTCCGGTTGGCGTAGACCAACATCACGGTCGAGCCCGGCTCCCCCTCCAGCAATGCAGAGACGATGGCGAGCACCGGGGTGATCCCGGAGCCGGCGGCGACCGCGACGTGGGTACGCCGCGCGGCCGGGTCCACCGCGGCGGTGAAGCGCCCACTCGGCGCCATGACGTCCAGCGGGTCACCGACACGCAGCCGGTCGAGCACGGCGCCGCTGAAGGCCCCACCAGGCAGCCGCTTGACCCCGATCCGGAGCACCCCGGAGCCGGGGGACGTGCAGATCGAGTAGCAGCGTCGTACCTCGTCGCCGCCGCGCACCGTGACGTGCTGGCCGGCGACGAACGCGAAGTCCTCCGTCAGGTCCGCCGGCACGTCGAAGGTGAGGGCGACCGCGTCCTCGGTGAGCTCGTCGATCGCGGCGACCCGCAGGGCGTGGAAGCCCGCGGGCACTCAGTGCGCCTTGAAGTGGTCGAACGGCTCACGGCAGCTCTGGCAGATCCACAGCGACTTGCAGGCCGTCGACCCGAAGTGGCTGGACTCGCGGGTCTCGTGGCTGCCGCACTGCGGGCACTGCGGCGTGATGGCGACCGAGACCGGCGCCGCCGGGTCCGGGCGCCCGGGCGGCGCCATGCCGTAGGCCCGGAGCTTGGCCCGGGCCTCGTCGCTCATCCAGTCGGTGGTCCACGGAGGCGACAGCACGAACTCGACGTCGACGTGCTGGTAGCCCGCCGACGTCAACGCCTCGACGACGTCGTCGCTGATCGCCTCCAGAGCGGGGCAGCCGGAGTAGGTCGGCGTGACCTGGACGTGGACCCGTCCTTGGTCGTCCTCGCTGACGTCGCGCAGGATGCCGAGGTCCGCGATGGTGACCACGGGCAGCTCGGGGTCAGGGACCCCGGCCGCGATCTGCCAAGCAGCTCCGGGGGCGCTGAGATCGGTGGCGGTCACCAGGTGACCCCCGGGTGGGCACGGTGGAGCTGTTGCATCTCGGTGAGCAGCGGTTCCATCTCCTCGGTGTGGTGGCCGCGGCGTCCGCCGCCGCTGACCTGCTCGGTGGTGGGTACGGCGAGGGTGGCGACGGTCAGCACGTCCGTGATCCGGTCGAGTACGCCGGCACGCAGCCCGGCCGGGTCGACGGCCGTCCCTGCGGCCACGAGTGCGCCATCGGCAGGGGCGAGGAGCTCGTCGAGGTGGCGCCACTCCGCGTCGAGCGCGGTCTGCGCACGGTGGTGGGAGGTCTCGGTGCCGTCACCCAGTCGGATCACCCAGTGCCGGGCGTGGTCGAGGTGGTAGTCGACCTCCTTGACGGCCTTGCCGGCCACGCCGGACAGCACGGGGTCGGTGCTGCGGCTCAGCGCGGCGTACAGCTCGACCTGCCAGGCCGCGAAGAGCAGCAGCCGGGCCATCGCGACGCCGAAGTCCGACTGCGGCCGCTCGACCAGCCACACGTTGCGGAACTCCGAGGCGTCGCGCAGGTAGGCGAGGTCGTCCTCGTCACGCCCCGCGCCCTCGAGTGAACCGGCGTGCGCCAGCAGCAGCCGCGCCTGCCCGAGCTGGTCGAGCCCGATGTTGGCCAGCGCGACGTCCTCCTCGATCTCCGGCGCCCTGCTGATCCACCAGCCGAGTCGCTGGGCGGAGATCAGGGCGTCGTCGGCAAGACCGAGGACGTAGTCGGCTCGGGTGTTCACAGGTGCTCGACCCCCTCGGGGACGTCGTAGAAGGTCGGATGCCGGTAGACCTTGTCGTCGGCCGGGTCGAACCAGGACGCCCGCTCCCCCGGGTCGGAGGCCGAGATCGCAGCAGACGGCACGACCCACAGGGACATTCCCTCCTGGCGCCGGGTGAAAACGTCGCGGGCGTTGCGCAGCGCCAGCTCGGCATCCGCAGCGTGCAAGGAGCCGACGTGCACGTGGGCGAGCCCGCGGCGGGACCGGACGAAGACCTCCCACAGCGGGGTGGGCGCCGTCATGCGCTCAGTCCGACGGACCGGGACGGCTGCTTGGCGGCGTACGCCGCGGCTGCCTCCCGCACCCAGGCGCCGTCCTCGTGCGCGCGGACCCGGTGGCCGAGCCGCTCGGCGTTGCACGGACCGTTGCCCCGGATCACCTCGGCGAGCTCGGTGAAGTCGACGGGTCCGAAGTCGTGGTGGCCGCGCTCGGCGTTCCACCGCAGGTCGGGGTCGGGCAGGGTCAGGCCGAGGGCCTCGGCCTGCGGCACCGTCATGTCGACGAAGCGCTGGCGGAGGTCGTCGTTGGAGAAGCGCTTGATCCCCCAGCGCATCGAGCGCGCCGAGTGGGGCGAGTCGGTGTCCGGAGGGCCGAACATCATGAGGGACGGCCACCAGTAGCGGTCCACGGCGTCCTGCGCCATGGCGTGCTGCTCGGCGCTCCCGTGGGCGAGGGTGTGCAGGATCTCGAAGCCCTGCCGCTGGTGGAACGACTCCTCCTTGCAGACCCGCACCATCGCCCGCCCGTAGGGCCCGTAGGAGCACCGGCACAACGGCACCTGGTTGACGATCGCCGCGCCGTCGACGAGCCAGCCGATCGCCCCGACGTCGGCCCAGGTGCGGGAGGGGTAGTTGAAGATCGAGGAGTACTTCTGCCGGCCGTCGTGGAGCTGGTCGAGCAGGTCCTCGCGATCGACCCCGAGCGTCTCGGCGGCTGCGTACAGGTAGAGCCCGTGCCCAGCCTCGTCCTGCACCTTGGCCATCAGGATCGCCTTGCGGCGCAGGCTCGGCGCCCGGCTGATCCAGACTCCCTCGGGCTGCATCCCGATGATCTCGGAGTGCGCGTGCTGGGCGATCTGGCGCACCAGCGTGCGCCGGTAGGCCTCGGCCATCCGGTCGCGCGGCTCGACCCGCCCGTCGTCGGCGAGCAGGGCCAGGAAGGAGTCGGGTTCGACGTCGGTGTCGTCCACGCCTCGGACGCTACCAGAGATGTAACACTAATTCGCCACTTCGGCTCGAGGGTGTAACACCGTGGCCGATCGGGTCGGCACCGTCGGCGGCTGACAGGATGACGCGCATGAGTCCCACCGCCGACACCTCGGTCCGAGTCGCCTGGGCCGACGACGCGCCGGCGATCGCCGAGCTGCAGCTGCGCGCCTGGCAGCAGACGTACGCCGGCGTGCTCCCTGCGGAAGCGATCCCGTCCGGACCGGAGGCGCTCGACGCGACCGCCGCCGCCTGGCGCGCCTCCCTCCAGAAGCCCCAGGACGCCCGCAACCGGGTGCTGGTCGCGCTGACCCGCAACCGGGTCTCCGGCTTCGCGCTGACCGGGCCCGCGTCCGACCCGGACTGCGACCCGATGACCGACGCCGAGCTCGCCGAGCTCACCGTCGACCCCGACGACCGGGGGCAGGGCCACGGCTCCCGGTTGCTCCAGGCAGCGGTCGACACCATGGTCGCCGACCGGTTCACCCGGGCCGTCCTCTGGTCCCTCGCCGGCGACGAGGGCCTGCGCCGCTTCCTCACCGGCGCCGGCTGGGCGCCCGACACCGCCCATCGTGAGCTCGATCTCGACGGAGAGGGCACCACCCGGGTCAAGCAGGTCCGCCTGCACACCCAGCTGGGCTGAGCACCCGCGGTGAGCGACGAGTCCCTCGACCCCCACGAGCGGTCCGCGATCATCCGCGACAGCCTCGGGGTCGCGATCGCGACCGGCACGTACGGCGTTTCCTTCGGCGCCGTCTCGGTCGCCTCCGGACTGTCGGTCGCGCAGACCTGCGCGTTGTCCTTCCTCGTCTTCACCGGTGCCTCCCAGTTCGCCCTGGTCGGGGTCATCGCCGCCGGCGGAGCGCCCCTGTCCGGCGCGCTCACCGCCCTCCTGCTCGGCACCCGCAACACCCTCTACGGACTTCGGCTGGCGCCGCTGCTGGCCTGGACCGGGTGGCGCCGCGTCGTCGGCGCGCACGTGCTGATCGACGAGTCGACCGCGATGTCGGTCACCCGCGAGTCGACGCCGGCGGCCCGACTGGGCTTCCTGACGACCGGATGGTGCATCTTCGCCTTCTGGAACCTCGCGACCCTGGTCGGCGCGGTCGCGGGCAGCTCGATCGGCGACCCGCGTCTCTACGGCCTGGATGCTGCCGTGGGCGCCGCTTTCCTGGCCCTGCTGTGGCCGCGCCTGCACTCGCGACGCAACCGGGTCGTCGCGATCTCGGCTGCGGCGGTCGCCCTCGGCTTCGTGCCGCTGACCCCGGCCGGCCTGCCCGTCCTCGCTGCTGCCGGGGTCGCCCTCGTGGCCGGCCTGCTCACGGGGAGGGCGGACCGATGACGTGGATCGCCGTGCTGGTGACGGCCGCGGGCTGCTACCTGCTCAAGCTCGCCGGCCTCTCGGTGCCGCCACGGGTGCTCGAGCGGCCGCTGCTGGAGCGGGTGGCGGACCTGATCCCGGTCGCGCTGCTCTCGGCCCTGATCGCCGTCCAGGTCTTCGCCGGCGACCACCGCCTCGAGATCGACGCACGCGCGGTCGGCCTGGCGGCCGCGGTGGTGCTCCTGCTGCTGCGGGCGCCGTTCCTGGTGGTGGTCTTCGGCGCCGCGATCGTGGCGGCGCTGGTCCGACTGGTCTGATCGTCGCGACCAGCCGCAGCCGCGAAGCAGGCGGTCAGTCCAGGTCGAGAAAGTGCTCGAGGCCGACGGTCAGCCCGGGATGGTGGGCGATCGCGCGCAGACCGGTGAGCACGCCCGGGACGAACGACGCCCGGTCCAGCGAGTCGTGACGGATGGTCAGGGTCTCCCCCACCCCACCGAGCAGGACCTCCTGGTGCGCGACCAGGCCGCGGATCCGGAGACCGTGCACCCGGATGCCGTCCACGTCGGCACCTCGGGCCCCGTCCAGCGAGGTCGTCGTCGCGTCCGGGACCGGTCCGACCCCGGCGTTGCGGCGGGCCTCGGCGATCAGCTCCGCCGTACGGCGGGCCGTCCCGGACGGCGCGTCAGCCTTGTCGGGGTGGTGGAGCTCGACGACCTCCACCGACTCGTAGAAGGGCGCCGCCTGGGCGGCGAAGCGCATCATCAGGATCGCACCGATGGAGAAGTTGGGTGCGATCAGCACGCCCGTCGCGGGCGCGTCGGCCAGCCAGCCCTGCAGGGTCTCGAGCCGTCCGGCGTCGAAACCCGTGGTGCCGACGACCGCGTGGATGCCGTGGGCGACGCAGAGCTCCAGGTTGCCCATCACCACGTCGGGGTGGGTGAAGTCGACGACCGCCTCCGCCCCGGACGACACCAGGTCCTCGACCCGGTCGCCGGCGTCGATCGCCGCGACGAGCTCAAACTCGTCCGCTGCCTCGAGGGCCCGACAGACCTCGGATCCGACCTTGCCCCGCGCACCCAGCACACCGACCTTCATCACGTCGGACAATCTACTGGCGCCGATCCGGAACCGAGGACGAACCCTCCAGCGGTGAGTCTGTGCTGACGCTCTCGCCTCCGGTCTGGCAGGCTGTGGGTCATGGTGCTGCAGACCATCCCACCCCGGATCCGTTGGGCCGTGGAGATGATGGACATCCAGCCGTCCGACCACGTCCTCGAGATCGGGTGTGGACCGGGCGCGGGTGCCGAGCTGATTTGTGAGCGGCTGGAGACCGGCAAGCTCTTCGCGATCGACCGCTCGGAGTCCGGCGTCGACCGCACCAAGCGCCGCTGTCAGCGGTTCGTGGACGCCGGCCGGCTGACCGTGCGTCAGATCGACCTGGCCACCCTCCGGGTCCCGGTGAAGCGGCTGAACAAGGTCTTCGCCTTCAACGTCAACCTCTTCTGGGTGCGCGCCTGCGCCGACGAGGTGGCACTGCTCCACGAGCGGGTGGTCCCCGGGGGTGCGGTCTACCTGTTCTACGAAGCGGCCCGCCCCGAGCTGGTCCCGGCCATCGTCAAGAAGGCGTCCGCGGCGCTGACCGACGGCGGCTTCCGGGTGTCCGTGATCGATCAGAAGGCGCCCCCGGTCGTCGGCATCATCGGCCGTCGTTAAGGTTATTTCCTAATAGGGACTGACATTAGGTTATTTCCTGTTCTAGGATGACCCCACCATGGCCAGCATCGTCCTCACCGTCGACCAGCGTGGGAGCCGCACGTCCCACGACCGGATCCCCGAGGCCTTCACCGCGCTCGCCGGCGTCGCCACCCGCCTGCCCTTCGAGCGCACCGCCGGCGACGAGTTCCAGGGCGTGCTCGCGAGTGCCGAGGCGGTGGTCACCGCGACCGAGGTGCTGCTGCGCGCCGATGCGTGGAACATCGGCATCGGCGTCGGCGCGGTCGACGAGCCGCTCCCCGACCACGCCCGGGCCGGGCGCGGACCCGCCTACCTGCAGGCCCGCGACGCCGTGACGTCTGCCAAGAACAGCCCCTGGCACCTCCGGGTCTGCGGGGACGACCCCGCTGCTCGCGCCCTCGAGACGACGCTCTGGCTGTGGGCCGCAGTCCTCGGCCGGCGTACCGCCCGGGGCTGGGAGGTCGCCGACCTGGTCACCGAGGGCCTGTCGTACGACGACACCGCCCGCCGGCTCGGCATCACCCAGTCGGCGGTCAGCCAGCGCGCGCAGGCCGCCGGCATCGTCGAGAGCCGGCGCGCCAAGGAGCTGGCGATCGCGCTGGCCGACTGTCTGCTCAGGGAGGAGTCCGCATGAGTGCCGACGACTGGGGCGCACTGGTGCTGGTGCTGCTGGGCTTCGGCCTGGCAGCCGGGCTCGCGGGCTGGGTGCCGGCCGCCCGCCGGATCTGGGCACCAGCGTCCCTGCTGCTGCTCCTCGCGGCGGCGATCCTCACCACCATCCCGGCCACCGTCGACCTCACCACCGTGCTGGTGCTGCTTGCCGGGGCGCTGGCGGCCGCAGGCGGCGGACCGGTCACGGCGCTGGTCTTCGACCTCGTCGACCGCCGGGAGATCGCCACCGCCGCTCCCTCCGAGTCCATGGAGCAGGCCAGCCACGTGCTGCGTGGCGGCGCCTGGATCGGCGTCCTCGAGCGGATGGCGATCTTCGCCACGCTGGTCGCGGGCTGGCCCGAGGGACTCGCGATCGTGCTCGCCGTCAAGGGCGTGGGCCGCTACCCCGAGCTCGGCCCGGGCCCCGACGGGGGCTCGACCGGCGCGGCCGAGCGGTTCATCATCGGCACCTTCACCAGCGTGCTGTGGGCGTGCGGCTGCGCCGCCGTGGTGCTGCTCCTGCGCTGACCGTGGACGCAGGGGTCAGGATGGGCCGACGACGGCGAGGATCTCGGGCCTGCTGAAGATGTCGGCCGCGATCTCGCGGACCTCCTCGAGGGTGACCGCGTCGATGTGCGCGATCACCTCGTCGATGCTCAGCAGCTCGTCGTGGACGAGCTCGGCGCGTCCCAGCCGGGACATCCGGGACGCGGAGTCCTCCAGCCCGAGGACCAGACCACCGCGCAGCTGACCCTTGCCGCGGACCAGCTCGTCGGCCGAGATGCCGTCCGAGGCGACCTTGGCCAGCTCCCCGCGGACCACGGTGAGCACCTCGTCGAGCTTGGCAGGCAGGCAGCCCACCGACACCCCGACCAGACCGGAGTCGGCATGGTGGGAGGCGAAGGAGTAGACCGAGTAGGCCAGGCCGCGCCGCTCGCGCACCTCCTGGAACAACCGGCTCGAGGTGCCGCCACCGAGGGCCGTGTTGAGCACGCCCAGGGCGAAGCGACGCGGGTCGTCACGGACCAGGCCCTCCATGCCGAGGACCACGTTGACCTGCTCGAACGGTCGGGTCGCGCCGAGCTCGCCCGGTGTCACCCGCTTGCGGCTGCCGTGCCTGGTCGGCACCGGTGCCTCGGTGCGGTCGAGCCACTGGTTGCGGCCGAAGGCCGCCTTGACCTGGCGGACCAAGGTGGCGTGGTCGACGTTGCCGGCCGCTGCGATGACGACGTTGGCGGGGCGGTAGTGGCGCCGGTAGAACCGCTTGACCTGGCTCTGGGTCAGTGCCCCGATCGAGGCCTCGGTGCCGGCGATCGGCCGACCGAGCGGGGTGTCCCCCCACGCCTGCTGCGCGAAGAGGTTGTGGACGACGTCGTCGGGGTCGTCGTCGTGCATCGCGATCTCGTCGAGGATCACGTCACGCTCGGCCTCGACGTCCTCGGCCAGCAGCGTCGACGCGGTGATCATGTCGCCCAGGACGTCGACCGCGAGCGGCAGGTCCTGGTCGAGCACCCGGGCGTGGAAGCAGGTGTACTCCTTGGCGGTGAAGGCGTTGAACTCGCCCCCGACCGCGTCCAGCTCGACCGAGATGTCGAGCGCGCTGCGCTGCGGCGTGCCCTTGAAGAGCAGGTGCTCGAGGAAGTGCGAGCAGCCGTGCAGCGTGGGGCTCTCGTCGCGCGAGCCGACGCCGACCCACACACCGATGCTGGCGGAGCGGACACCGCTCTGGTGCTCGCTGATGATCCGGAGCCCGCTGGGCAGGAGGGTACGCCGCACCCGCGACGTCACCTGCCCGTCCGCGTCACGCTCGGTGTGCAGGGTGCGGGTCTGCTGCCCAACGGCCGACCGGCCGGCAGAGGTCTGCCGGCCGGTCGCCTTGTTGATCGGTGATGACACCGGTGGGTCAGGCCTCCTCGGACGCCTCGGCGTCGTCAGACGCCTCGGCGGCAGGCGCCTCGTCCACGACGGGGACGAGGGAGAGCTTGCCGCGGTCGTCGATCTCGCCGATCGCGACCTGGATCTTCTGACCGACCGAGAGGACGTCCTCGACGGCGTCGACGCGCTTGCCACCGGCGAGGGCACGCAGCTTGCTGATGTGCAGCAGGCCGTCCTTGCCGGGCATCAGCGAGACGAACGCACCGAAGTTGGTCGTCTTGACGACCGTGCCGAGGTAGCGCTCGCCGACCTCGGGCATCGTCGGGTTGGCGATCGCGTTGACGGCGTTCTTGGCCGCTTCGGCCGCCTCGCCGTTGGTGGCACCGATGTAGATGGTGCCGTCGTCCTCGATCGTCAGCTGGGCGCCGGTGTCGTCCTGGATCTGGTTGATGATCTTGCCCTTCGGACCGATCACCTCGCCGATCTTGTCCACCGGGATCCGGATGGTGATGATCCGCGGCGCGTGCAGCGACATCTCCTCGGGCTCGTCGATGGCCTCGGCCATCACGTCGAGGATGGCGATCCGGGCGTCCTTGGCCTGGCCCAGCGCAGCAGCGAGGACCTCGGCCGGGATGCCGTCGAGCTTGGTGTCGAGCTGCAGGGCAGTGACGAACTCGCGGGTGCCGGCGACCTTGAAGTCCATGTCGCCGAAGGCGTCCTCGGCACCGAGGATGTCGGTGAGCGCGACGTACTTGGTCTCACCGTCGACCTCGCCCGAGATCAGGCCCATGGCGATGCCGGCGACGGCGGCCCGGAGCGGGACACCGGCCTGCAGCAGCGACATGGTGGAGGCGCAGACCGAGCCCATCGAGGTGGAGCCGTTGGAGCCCATGGCCTCGGACAGCTGGCGGATCGCGTAGGGGAACTCCTCACGCGTCGGCAGCACGGGGAGCAGCGCGCGGCGCGCGAGCGCACCGTGGCCGACCTCGCGACGCTTGGGCGAGCCCACGCGACCGGTCTCGCCGGTGGAGAACGGCGGGAAGATGTACTTGTGCATGTAGCGCCGGGTCTTCTCGGGGCTCAGCGTGTCGAGCTTCTGCTCGAGGGTCAGCATGTTGAGCGTGGTGACACCCAGGATCTGGGTCTCCCCGCGCTCGAAGAGCGCCGAGCCGTGAACCCGCGGGATCACGGCGACCTCGGCGTGCAGCGGACGGATGTCGGCGAGGCCGCGGCCGTCCATGCGGACCTGGTCGCGCAGCACCCGGTCGCGGACCAGCGACTTGGTCAGCGAGCGGAACGCCGCGCCGACCTCCTTCTCGCGGCCCTCGAACTGCCCGGCGAGCTTGTCCAGCACGGAGGCCTTCAGCTCGTCGGTGCGGCTCTCGCGCTCCTGCTTGTCCGCGATGGACATCGCCACGGCGGCGTCGTCCTTGGCAGCGGCCTCGACCGCGGCGTAGACGTCGTCCTCGTAGTCGAGGAAGACCGGGAAGTCCTGGACCGGCTTGGCGGCCACGTTGGCCAGCTCGGCCTGGGCCTCGCACAGCTGCTTGATGAACGGCTTCGCAGCGTCCAGACCACCGGCGACGACCGCCTCGGTCGGCGCCTGGGTGCCGGACTCCACGAGGGTCCAGGTCTGCTCGGTGGCCTCGGCCTCGACCATCATGATCGCGACGTCACCGGTGTCGGTGACCCGACCGGCGACGACCATGTCGAACACGGCGTTCTCCAGCTGGCTGTGGGTCGGGAACGCGACCCACTGGCCCTCGATCAGCGCGACGCGGACGCCGCCGACCGGGCCGGAGAACGGCAGGCCGGAGAGCTGGGTGGAGAGCGACGCCGCGTTGATCGCGAGGACGTCGTAGGGCATGTCGGGGTCGAGCGCCATCACGGTGATGACGACCTGGACCTCGTTGCGCAGACCCTTCTTGAAGGTCGGGCGCAGCGGGCGGTCGATGAGGCGACAGGTGAGGATCGCGTCCTCGCCCGGGCGGCCTTCGCTGCGGAAGAACGAGCCGGGGATCTGGCCCACGGCGTACATCCGCTCCTCGACGTCGATCGTCAGGGGGAAGAAGTCGAAGTGGTCCTTGGGGTGCTTGCCGGCCGTGGTGGCCGAGAGCAGCATGGTCTCGTCGTCGAGGTAGGCGGTGACCGAGCCGGCCGCCTGGCGGGCCAGGAGTCCGGTCTCGAACTTGACCGTGCGCTGGCCAAACTTGCCGTTGTCGAGGACGGTCTCGACCGCCGAGATGACGGGGTCGATCGAAGTGGATTCAGTCAAGGGATCATCCCTGTTCGGGTTCGCGGAGCGATCCGCGGCGTCCCGCTCACCGGCGGGAGTACTCCTCGGTGGTTCACCGAGGAGGGGAATCCGCCGTAAGGGGGCCGGTCTTCGATCGAGGCCCGCAGCGCCGACGCCGCCCGAGCGGGCGGGGATGCTGAGAGCCACTACCGAGGACCGAGCCAGAACGTGCGGGTCGCTCCTGGTTTTGTTGTGTTGAGTTGTGAGGTCTGGTGCTGTCGAGCCTAGCGCTGCTGGCCCCGGATGTGAGAAAGAGCGGCTGCCCCACCGGGGCAGCCGCTCAGCCCCACACGAGTGAGGAGGTCAGCGTCGCAGACCGAGGCGCTCGACGATCGAGCGGTAGCGCGCGATGTCGGTCTTCTGCAGGTAGTTCAGCAGCCGACGGCGCTGACCGACGAGCAGGAGCAGACCACGACGGCTGTGGTGGTCGTGCTTGTGCGTCTTGAGGTGGTCGGTGAGGTGGCTGATGCGGTGGCTCAGCAGAGCAACCTGCACCTCGGGCGAACCGGTGTCACCCTCGGTCGTGGCGTACTCGGCGATGATCTTCTTCTTGGTCTCCGCGTCGGTTCCGATCGACATGCGGGCTCCTCTCGGTTCGCTGCGCGGCGCGCCGGGGCCTGTTCACCCGGGCACTCTGGATCCGCGGCCGTTGGACGGCAGGTGGTGCGAGTGTCACCCGCGAGCGGGCAACCGGAACAGGTTATCAGCGGCCCTCCGGGCGGCCCAATCGTGAGGTCAGGCGACCGGGGGCACGTCGTCGCGGCGCTCGGTGACGGTGCGCGAGCCGTCGGCGTACGTCGTGGCGGCGGTCGAACGACGGCCACGGGCCGCGGTCGCGGCGGTCAAGGCGATGACCAGTGCTCCGGCCGCCGCCAGGATCCACCCGATCAGGGTGAGGTCGACGTTCGCGAGGGTGTCGGTCACGGCGAGGGCCAGGATCAGGCCGACCGCCAGCAGGAAGACGCCAAGTCCGTATCCCATGATGTTCGTACTCCTTCGTCGGTGCCCCCTCGTGGGGCGCTCAGCACAGGTTCTCCAGATCCCGGGCGCCCAAACCCGCCGGACCGCTCAGACCACGGTCACGGGGTGCCGCACCACTGCGTCGAAGAAGTAGCCGTTGGCGTTGTACGGCGTCACCAGCGGCTGGGTGCGGCCGGCCCGGTCGGTGGCCCGCGCCAACAGCTCGTGGGGGCCGACGCTGGGATCGGACCAGTCGTAGGACCACTGGGTCCAACCCTGCTGCCACGGGGTGCGTCGCACCGAGGCCCGCGACCAGGTCGCGCCGCCGTCGACGCTGACCTCGACGCGTCGTACCGGCGCCGCTCCGCTCCACGAGCGACCGGTCAGCCGGATCACCCGCTGCGCCGGAAGCTGGGCCTCCCACGGCAGCTCCCACGCCGAGCGCACCGGGTTCTCGGCGAGAGGTGGGGTGTCGAGCGAGTAGTCGCCGCCGGTCATCCGGTACCACTTCGTGTTCCACGGCGAGGTGAGCTCCTGGGTGGAGACCTCGAGCGAACCGAGCCACTTGATGCTGGCGATGCCCACCCAGCCCGGCAGCACCAGGCGCAGCGGGTAGCCGTGGTCAGGCAGCAGCGGCTCGCCGTTCATCCCCCACGCCAGCAGCGCGTCGTCGAGCGCCTTGGTGACCGGGAACGGCCGGCGCACCGGCCCGTAGTCGACGCCCCCGGTGACGTAGTTGGCGTCCAGGCCGGTCGCCTGGATCGAGACGGCGTCGCGGTCGAGGCCGATCCGGCGCAGCACGTCGCGCAGCCGGACGCCCTCCCAGGCGACGGTGCCCACCGCACCGAGCGTCCAGGGGGTGCCGGACGCGGGGGTGCCCTGCTGGGTGTTGAAGAAGCTGCGCCCGTTGCCGGTGCACTCGTGCGTCGTCACCAGCGTGGTCCGTGGCAGTGACTTCAGGTCGCGTAGCCGCAGCGCGACCGCGTCGTCTGCGCCACGCGCTCGCCGGAGCCCGTCACCGTGGATCTTCAGGACGTACGTCGACGCGTCGATCGTCGGCGTCTGGGTGTGGTTGCGCACGAACAGCCGCGACGCGCTGGTCAGGTAGCGACGCGGGTCGACGGAGTCCCAGCGCAGTTCGGCGTTGGTGCCGTAGTCGACGAACCAGTCCGCAGGCAGCTGCTTGAGGATCGCCGGAGCACCCGCGAGGGCCCGGCCCAGCGGCGCCAGCCCGCCGACGGCCAAGGCTCCGCCGAGGGCGGCGGCGGAGCGGAGAAGGGTACGTCGACTCGTCGGTCGGGAGGTCACGTTCATGGTCCGCACATTAACACTAGCGATTTACAGCACTTAAGTACGGCGCGCGGGTCCATGCCACGATGACCGACATGGCGGTGGTCGAGAAGAAGCTGGGCGTCTGCAACCTGTGCGAGGCGATCTGCGGCCTCGAGCTCACCCTCGAGGGCGGCCGGGTCACCGGCATCCGCGGCAATCCCGACGACCCGCTCTCCCGCGGCCATGTCTGTCCCAAGGGCACCGCGCTGGCCGACATCCACGCCGACCCGGACCGGTTGCGCCGACCGGTGCGCCGGGTCGGCGAGGGACCGGACGCGCACTGGGAGGAGACCAGCTGGGACACGGCGCTCGACCTGGTGGCCGACGGGCTGGCGGCGGCCATCAACACCCACGGTCGGAACGCCCTCGGGATCTACCTCGGCAACCCCAACGCGCACAGCCTCGGCTCCCTGACGCACGGGACCGCTCTGGTGAAGTCGTTCCGGACCCGCAACAAGTTCAGCGCCACCTCGGTCGACCAGCTCCCCCACCAGCTCGTCGCGTACCTGATGTACGGCCACCAGCTGCTGCTGCCGATCCCCGACATCGACCGGACGTCGTACTTCCTGGTGCTCGGCGCCAACCCGATGGCCTCGAACGGCTCCCTGATGACGGTCCCCGACTTCCCCGCCCGGCTGCGCGAGCTGAAGCAGCGCGGCGGCCGGATGGTGGTGGTCGACCCGCGCCGCACCGAGACCGCCAAGGCCGCCACCGAGCACCACTTCGTCCGGCCCGGGACCGACGCGCACCTGCTCCTGGCGATGCTCCAGGTGCTCTTCGACGAGGGACTCACGCGCCCTCCGGGGTACGTCGACGGGCTGGACCGGGTCGAGGTGGCGGTCGCCCCGTTCACCCCCGAGGTGGCCGCGCAGGTCACCGGCGTCCCAGCGGTGGAGATCCGCCGGATCACCCGGGAGTTCGCGGCGGCCGACGGCGCGGTCGCCTACGGTCGGGTCGGTGTCTCCACCCACGCCTTCGGCACCGTGTGCCAGTGGGCGGTGCAGCTGCTCAACCTGCTGACCGGCAACCTCGACCGCGAGGGCGGAGCCTGCTTCACCAGCCCGGCGATCGACGCGGTCGGCAGCGGACTCATCAGCAAGGGCCACCACGACGTCTGGCGCAGCCGGGTCCGCGGGCTGCCGGAGTTCGGCGGCGAGCTCCCGGTGTCGGTGCTGCGCGAGGAGATCGAGACACCGGGAGACGGCCAGGTGCGCGCGCTGCTCACCCTCGCCGGCAACCCGGTCTCGTCCACGCCCGACGGTGGCGCGCTCGACCGGGCGATCGCCGGGCTGGACTTCATGGCCGCCGTCGACATCTACGTCAACGAGACCACCCGGCACGCCGACGTGATCCTGCCGCCGACGACGACGCTCGAGCGCGACCACTACGACCTGGTCTTCCACGTGCTGGCGGTCCGCAACACGGCCCGCTTCACGCCGGCTGTTCTGGAGAAGGAGGACGGCGCGCTGCACGACTGGGAGATCTACCGAGAGATCGTGCTGCGCACCCAACGACGGCTGCGGTCGAAGGCACCCCTGCGGAAGCGGGTGACCCAGCGGGTGCGCCTCTCGACCAGTCCGACCCGGCTGATCGCGCTGCTGCTGCGGCGCGGGTCCTCCGGGGTCACCATGAAGCAGCTGCGCGAGAACCCTGCCGGTATCGACCTGGGCCCGCTCCGCTCCGGCCTGCTGCCGGCCCGCCTGCAGAACGCCGCCCACCGGATCGACGCCGCGCCCGACCTGGTGCTCGACGACCTGGCCCGGCTGCACGACGTACCGCTCCCGGACCCCGACGACCTGCTCCTCATCGGGCGGCGCCACCAGCGCGACTGCAACTCGTGGATGCACAACTCGGTCCGGCTCACGAAGGGCCGGCCCCGCCACCAGCTGCTCATGCACCCCGACGACCTCGAGTCCCGCGGACTGGCCGACGGTGCCACCGTCTCGGTGACCTCCCGGGTCGGCTCGGTCGAGATCGAGGTGCAGGCCGACGACGACATGATGCGCGGCGTGGTCAGCCTCCCGCACGGCTACGGACACCGCCGGGAGGGCGTCCGCCTGGAGCAGGCGACCAACCTCCCGGGGGTGTCCATCAACGACCTCACCGACCCCGAGCTGCTCGACGTCTCGGGCAACGCCGCCTTCAGCGGGGTGCCGGTGCGGGTGGCGGCGTCAGCGCTGCACTAGCGCGTACGCCGGCTCCGGCTCGCCCACGACCTCGCCGCCCGGCTGCGGAGGTCGGTGCGGCCACCAGACCCGGTCGCCGAGCAGCACCAGGATCGCGGGCAGCATCACCAGCCGGACCAGGGTGGCGTCGAGCAGGATCGCGGCGGCCAGCCCGACCCCCATCATCTTCATCTCCAGCATGCTGAGCGTCGCGAAGATCGCGAACACCGAGACCATGACGGCCGCGGCGCTGGTGACCACGCCGGCGGTGTCGGTGATGCCCTGCTCGACCGCGAGCCGCGTGGGCAGGCCCCGGTTGACGTGCTCGCGGATCCGGCTCAGCACGAAGACGTGGTAGTCCATCGACAGCCCGACCAGCACCACCAGGACGAAGAGCGGCAGCCAGTCGATCACGAAGCCGGGGCTGGTGAAGCCGAGCGCCCCGCTGCCCCAGCCGTGCTGGAAGACCAGCGTCAGGACCCCGAACGCGGCTCCCACCGACGCCAGGTTGAGCACGGTCGAGACGATCGCCAGCGGGGCGCTGCGGAACGTGAGCGCCATGATGAGCATGGTCAGCAGCAGCACGAACCCGACCACGAGCAGCAGCCGACCCTCCTGCTTCTGGGCGAAGTCGTAGCTCTCGGCGGCACCGCCGCCGACCGCGTGCTCCCCCAGGCCGTCGAGCTCGGCCGGCACCAGGTCGCTGCGCAGCTCGACCAGCGCGTCGTCGACACGCGGGTCGGTCTCGTCGTACGGCATCCCGAGCACCAGCACCGACGTGGCACCGTCGGCCGACGTCTCGACGCCGGCGTCGGAGGCCACGAACTCGCCGGTGTCCACCGCGCGGCCGCTCAGCCGCTCCAGCGCGGTCGCCACCTCGGCCTGGTGCGCCGGGTCCGCCTGCACGACCACCCGCGCCGAGGCTCCCTCGTCGGCCGGGAAGCTCGCGCTGATCGCCTTGACCGTCTGCACCTGCGGGATCGTCGCCGGCAGGGTGTCGAGGGTCGCGGAGTGCGTCTTCAGGCCGAGGGCGGGTACGGCGAGCCCGACGACCACGAGACTGGACAGCGCCAGCGCGGCCACCGGGTGACGCAGCACCGGGCCGAGCATCCGGCTGCTGATCCCGCCGCGCCCGATCCGCTTGTTGAGCCGCCACAGCAGCGGGACACGGGGACGGTCGGACCACCGGCCGAGCTTCACCAGCAGGGCCGGCAGCACCGTGATCGAGCCGAGTACGGCGACCGCCACCACCAGGATCGAGCCGACGGCGAGCGAGTTGAAGGTGACGTCACCGACCAGGAAGAGCCCGGCCATCGAGGCGATCACGGCACCCCCGGAGACCAGGATGGAGTGGCCCGACGTACGCGCCGCGATCTCGACCGCGTCCAGGGTGGACCGACCGGCAGCCCGCTCCTCGCGCTCCCGCTTGAGGTAGAAGAGCGAGTAGTCGACCCCCACCGCCATCCCGATCAGCACGATCATGCTGGAGACGGACTCGTCAGCGGGGATCAGGTGCGACAGGGGTGCCATCAGCCCGATCGTCACCGCCACGCTGGAGCCCGCCAGCAGCACCGGGATCCCGGCCGCGATCAGGGCGCCGAAGGCGAGCATCATCAGGACCAGGGTCACCGGCAGGCTGGTGATCTCCGCGGAGCCGAGGTCCTCGGCCACCTGGTCGCTGATCGCGGCGTCGAGCGACAGGTCGCCCGCCTGGCGCACCTGGAGGTCGGGGAACTGGTCCTGCACGTCTGCCGTGACGGCCTGGACGGCTGCGGCGTCGTCCTGGCCGGGTTCCAGCTCGACCGACACCAGCAACTCGTCGCGGTCCTCGCTCCAGTGCGGGGCGGACACGTCGGCGACCCCGTCCGCCGTACGCGCCCCGACGACGACGGCCTCCGCGGCCTTCCGCGCCTGCTGGCGGTCGAGCGGGCCGCTGCCGGCGGACACCAGGACGTTCTCGGTGTCCGGCGCGGTCAGCCCGGCCGCGGTGACCATCGCGTCCGCGCGGCCGGACTCGCCGACGCGGTAGTCGGCGTCGGTGGTCGTGTGGGTGGGTACGGCGACGGCCAGCCCGACCGCCACGGCAACGAGGGCGATCCAGCCGAGGATCGCCCGCCAGGGATGCAGGGCGCTCCAGCGCGCCGCCCGCATCGGGATAGCTGTCAGGGGATTGCCCATGACGATGTCTCCTCGGGTCGTGTCGGTCCGACCCCAGTCGGCCGGTGTCTCCAGCCTCGTGCGGGACGATGTGGTCCGTCAGTGGCGCTGGGACCCGACTCGAGGTGGTGCCTGCACCCCTGCGCAGCCGACGGCGGACGCGCGAGAATGGCGCAGTGAGTGCTCCCCCGCCCCCTTCCCGACCACCCGGCCGGTTGCTGCTGACCGGGTACGCCGCGGCGCAGCTCGTCCTCTCGATCGTGATGATCGTGATGTTCGTGCTGTGGGTCGTGGGGGGTGTGCTCGTCGTCGTCTGGGTCGGGATCGGCCTGCTGGCCGCGCTGCTGCCTGCGACCCGCTGGATCGCGAACCTGCACCGCACGATGGCTGCCCGCACCCTCGGCACGCCGGTGCCGGTCCCCTACCGCCCGCTGCCTCCGGGAGGACTTCTCCCCAAGGCCCGCACCGTCCTCGCCGATCCGATGACGTGGCGGGACCTGGCCTGGCTGCTGATCGGCTCCGTGGTGGGCCTGGTGGTGTCGCTCCTGGTGCTCGTGCTGCTCCTCGCGGTCGTCACCGTCGTCATCTGGTGGTTCGTCACCCCGCCGCTGATGCAGGCTCGCGCGATGTTCGACCGGTTCCTGCTCTCCTACAGTCGCGCCGAGGGCCTCGAGCAGCGGGTGCAGGTGCTCACCGAGACCCGCGCCGACCTCGTCGACCACTCGGCCGCCGAGCTGCGCCGCATCGAGCGAGACCTGCACGACGGCGCCCAGGCCAGGCTGGTCGCGCTCTCGATCAGTCTCGGGATGGCCGAGGCCGCGTTCGACGAGCGCCCGCAGGAGGCCCGACGGCTGGTCCACGACGCCCGGGCGACGACGACCGCCGCGATCGGGGAGCTGCGCACCGTGGTCCGCGGCATCCACCCGCCGGTGCTCGCCGACCGCGGGGTGGGCGGCGCCGTCCAGGCGCTGGCCCTGGACATGGCGATCCCGGTCGCCGTCGACGTGCGGCTCCCCGGTAGGCCACCTGCTCCGGTGGAGTCGGCCGTCTACTTCGCGGTCGCCGAGTGCCTCGCCAACATCGGCAAGCACGCCGGCGCCGCGCACGCGTGGATCTCGATGTCCCACCAGGACGGCGCCCTGCGAGCCGTCGTCGGTGACGACGGCCGTGGCGGCGCCGATCCGGCCTCCGGGACCGGCATGCTGGGGGTGATGCGGCGGCTCGCTGCGTTCGACGGCACGATGACCGTGTCGAGTCCCGCCGCCGGCCCGACCCTGCTCACCCTGGAGGTCCCGTGCGACTTGTCCTCGCCGAGGACCACGCCCTCCTCCGCGCCGGGCTGATCCAGCTCCTCGAGGGCAACGGTTTCACGATCCTGCACGCGGTCGACAACGCCCCCGCCCTCCAGAAGGCGCTGCTCGACCCGCTGGCCGAGGCCGCCGTGCTCGACGTACGACTGCCGCCCACCCAGACCGACGAGGGTCTCCGGGCCGCCATCGCGGTCCGGGCCGCGCGACCGGGCTTCCCGGTGATGGTGCTCTCGCAGTACGTCGAGCAGCTCTACGCCCGCGAGCTGCTGGCGAGCGGGAGCGGCGCGGTGGGCTACCTGCTCAAGGACCGGGTCTCCGACGTCGCCGAGTTCGTCGACGGCGTACGACGGGTCGCGGCAGGTGGCACCGTCCTCGACCCGGAGGTGGTGGCCACCGTGCTCGCCCGCCGCCAGGAGGACCCGACGGACCGCCTCTCGCCGCGCGAGGGCGAGGTGCTCGGGCTGATGGCCGAGGGCCGCTCCAACGCCGCGATCGCGGCTCACCTGCACGTGACAGAGAAGGCCGTCGCCAAGCACATCAACGGCATCTTCACCAAGCTCGACCTGCCGCTGGACGGAGACGACCACCGCCGGGTGCGGGCGGTCCTCGCCTGGCTGCGACTCTGAGCCCGGCTCGGGTCAGGCCAGCAGCGCGCGCACCGCGTCGCGCCCCGCGGTCGGGTCCGAGGCAGCCATCGCTGCCTCGGCGGCCTCCAGGCAGGCTCCCAACGAGGCGGTCGCCAGGCGGGCGCCGACCGGGCGCACCGCGGCAGCCGCCATGGAGAGCGACGTGATGCCCATGCCGACCAGCGCGCAGGCCAGCAGCGGGTCGGCCGCGGCCTCGCCGCACACCCCGACCGGCTTGCCGGCCTGGCGACCCGCCTCGGCGGTGATCGCGATCAGCTGGAGCACGGCAGGCTGCCACGGGTCGGTGAGGTGAGCGAGGTCGGTGGCCATCCGGTCGGCGGCCATCGTGTACTGGGTGAGGTCGTTGGTGCCGATCGAGAGGAAGTCGACGACCTCGAGCATCCGGTGCGCCAGCAGCGCCGCACTCGGGACCTCCACCATCACCCCGGCCTTGAGCCCGCGGCCGCGCACCGCCTCGGCGAATCCGGCCGCTTCGGCGACGGTCGCCACCATCGGCGCCATCACCCAGGTCTCGGTGCCGGTGCGCTCCGCGGCCAGCGCGATCGCGTCGAGCTGGCGGTCCAGCAGCGACGGGTTGTCGAAGGAGAGCCGGAGCCCGCGAACCCCGAGGGCGGGGTTCTCCTCGCCCTCGTGGGTCGCGAAGGCGACCGGCTTGTCGGAGCCCGCGTCGAGGGTGCGGACGACGACGTACCGCGCGTCGCCGAAGGCCTCGAGCACCCCGGCGTAGATGTCGGCCTGCTCCTCGACGCTCGGCTCCTCCTTGCGGTTGAGGAAGCAGAGCTCGGTGCGGAAGAGACCGACGCCCTCGACAGGTGCGCCGCTCGCCGCGCGGGCGGACTCGCCGTCCGCGACGTTGGCGAGCACCTTGACGGGCGCTCCGTCGGCGGTGCGGCCGGGCCCGGCCCAGGTCGCCAGCGCGGCCCGGGTCTCGGAGTCCGAGCGCACCAGCGCAGTGGCGGAACCAGCGTCGGGGTCGAGCTCGATGGTGCCGGCCTCACCGTCCACCAGGAGCGGCGTGCCGGGCTGCAGGGCGAGCGCGCCGGGAGTCCCGACCACGCAGGGGATGCCGAGCTGGCGGGCGATGATCGCGGTGTGGCTGGTCGGGCCCCCGCGCTCGGTCACCAGCGCGACGACCAGCTCCGGGTCGAGTCCGGCGGTGTCCGACGGGGCCAGGTCAGCAGCCACCAGCACCGAGGGGACGTCGGGCGTGGGCACGCCGGGCTCGGGCTCGCCGACCAGCCGCGCGACCAGCCGCCGCTCGATGTCCTGCAGGTCGGTGACCCGCTCGGCCATCAGGCCACCCATCCCGGTGAAGATCGTGACGAACTGCTCCACCCCGGCGTGCACGGCGTCGAGCAGGGCCTCGTCGGCCCGCAGGTGCTTGCGGACCGCGCTGCGCAGTCCCTTGTCCCTGGCCAGTCCCGCGCTCGCGGTCAGCACCTTGGCCGCGTCGCCGGAGACCGCGTCGGCACGATGCTGGAAGCCCTCGGCGACCGCCTCGACCGCCTTGTCGTACGCCGCGAGCGCGGCCTCGGCGTCGGCGAACCCGCCGTCGCCGTACCTCTCGATCGCGGCAGGCGAGATCTCGCTGCGCACCACCAGGGCCGGGCCGAAGGCGACACCCGGGACGACCGGGGTGCCGCGCAGCAGTCGGGAGGCGTCGGGGACATCAATGCTGGTGACCATGGTCACCAGTTAACCCTGCCTCCCCCTTGACAGTCAACAGATACGGGCGTAAAACAACACATATGCAGATCGCCGGAACAAGTCAGGTCGGAGGGAGCCAGATGAGCATGTACGCCGAGGAACGGCAACAGGCGATGGCCCAGCTCGTGTCCGAACGGGGTCGACTCTCCGTCGCGGTGATCGCCGACCAGTTCGACGTCACCACCGAGACGGTGCGCCGAGATCTCTCCGCGCTCGAGCGGATGGGCCTGGTGCGTCGGGTGCACGGCGGCGCGGTGCCGGCGTCGGTCCTGGCCGTCATCGAGTCCGGTATCGGCGAGCGCGACCTCGCCAACACCGACGCCAAGGACCGGATCGCCCAGGCGGCCGTCGAGCACCTGCCCCCCGCCGGCGGGACCGCACTCTTCGACGCGGGATCCACCACGAGCCGGTTGGCGAGCATGCTCCCCCGCGACCTGCGGCTCACCGTGATCACGCACGCCGTCCCGATCGCGTCCCGTCTGGCCGGCAGCCCGCAGGTCGAGCTGCACCTCCTCCCGGGCCGGGTGCGGCACACCACGCAGGCAGCGGTCGGAGCCGAGACGGTGAGCGCCCTCGGTCGACTCCGGGCCGATGTCGCGTTCGTCGGCACCAACGGCCTGACCCGCGGCCACGGCCTCTCCACTCCCGACCACGACGAGTCGGCCACCAAGCGGGCGATGGTGTCCTCCGGCCGACGGGTCGTGTGCCTGGCCGACTCCAGCAAGATCGGGGTCGAGACGCCGGTGCGGTTCGCCGAGCTCGCCGAGCTCGACCTGCTGATCACCGACGACGGCATCACCGACGCCGACCGGCGCGACCTGGTCCGGGCCGGCGTCGAGGTCGTGGTCGCATGATCGTCACGCTCACCGCCAACCCCAGCCACGACCGCACGGTCGCCCTCGGTGGCCCCCTCGAGCGCGGTGCCGTGCTCCGGGCCGAGTCGGTGACCTCCCAGGCGGGCGGCAAGGGCGTCAACATCTCCCGCGCGTCCGTGGCCGCCGGGATCCCCTCGATCGCCGTGCTGCCGGCCCGGTCCGACGACCCCTATGTCCACGAGCTGCTGGCCGCCGGCATCGACTGCCGGCCGGTCGCGACCGAGGGTGACCTCCGGGTCAACATCACGATCAGTGAGCCCGACGGCACCACCACCAAGCTCAACAGTCCCGGACCCACCGTGACCGAGGCCGTCCTGACGGCACTCACCGAGTCGCTGCGCCGACGCAGCGGCAACGCCGACTGGGTGGTGCTGGCCGGCTCGCTGCCTCCGGGTGCCCCGGTCACCTGGTACGCCGAGCTGGTCGCCGCGCTGCACGACACCGGCGCCCGGCTGGCGGTCGACACCAGTGACGCGCCCCTGCGCGCGCTGGTCGACGCCCTCGACGTCGCCGCGCCACACCTGATGAAGCCCAACGGGGAGGAGCTCGCCTCCTTCACCGGCGACGACGCCGAGGTGCTCGAGGCCGATCCGGCTGCGGCTGCCAGGGCCGCCCGGACCCTGGTCGCGCGCGGCGTCGAGTCGGTCCTCGTGACGCTCGGCGGCAACGGCGCCGTACTCGTCAACGCCCACGGCGCCTGGCACGCCACGCCGCCTCCGACGACGGTGGTCAGCACCGTCGGTGCGGGCGACTCCAGCCTCTTCGGCTACCTCCTCGGGGACCTGCGCCGGCAGGGACCCGCCCAACGACTCGCGCTTGCCGTTGCCTACGGCAGCGCGGCCGCCGGACTTCCCGGCACAACGATCCCGCAGCCCCACCAGGTCCGGACCGAGCTCGTCTCGGTCCGCGATCTCGACCTCACCCAGGAGGGTGACGATGTCTGAACTGATCAATATCGACCTGGTGCGTCTCGACGCACAGCTCGGTGCCGACAAGCACGAGGTGATCCGGGCCCTGGCCCAGGTCGTCGGCGACGCCGGACGCTCCAGCGACGTCGACCAGCTCACCGAGGACGCCTTCGCTCGCGAAGCCAAGTCGGCGACCGGACTCCCGGGTGCCATGGCCATTCCGCACTGCCGCACCACCGGCGTCGAGGTGCCGACCCTGGCGTTCGCCCGGCTCGAGCCGAAGGTCGACTTCGGGGCGAAGGACGGGCCCGCCGACCTGGTCTTCCTGATCGCTGCCCCCGATGGGGGCGACAACACCCACCTCCAGCTGCTGACCAAGCTGGCCAGGGCCCTGGTCAAGCCCGCGTTCACCGACTCGCTGCGCGACGCGGAGACCCGCGAGGAGATCGTGGAACTGGTGACCGACGTCGTCGGCGCCGCTCCTCCGGCCCCCAAGCCGGCCACATCTGCGGCACCGGCCGCGGCTGCGGAACCGGCGTCGGCCACCGAGGCCGCACCCGAGCCGGCCGGCCGTCGCAAGCTGGTCGCGGTGACCGCCTGCCCGACCGGCATCGCGCACACCTACATGGCCGCCGAGGCCCTCGAGGCCGCCGCCAAGAAGGCCGGCGTCGACATCGACGTCGAGACCCAGGGCTCGGCCGGCTCGACCCCACTGTCCGCGGCCACCATCGCCGCGGCCGACGCGGTGATCTTCGCGGTCGACGTCGGGGTCCGCGACCGAGGCCGCTTCGCCGGCAAGCCGCTCGTCTCCTCGGGCGTGAAGCGCCCGATCGGCGAGGGCGACGCGATGATCGCCGAGGCGCTGCGCAACGCCGACGACCCCGGCGCTCCCCGCGTCGAGGGTGACAGCGGCTCCGGTGCGTCCGGCGGCGGCTCCGGTGCGTCCGGCGGCGAGTCCGGGGAGAGCTGGGGCGGGCGCACCCGCCGGGTGCTGATGACCGGCGTGTCGTACATGATCCCGTTCGTCGCCGCGGGCGGCCTGCTGATCGCGCTGAGCTTCCTGCTCGGCGGCTACGAGATCGTCGGGCCCTACGGCGACATCGCGGTCAACAACTCGCTCTTCAACCTCCCCGACCCGGACGCTCTCGGGCTGGAGCACGCGCTCTTCGGGTCCGGGCTCGCCGCCTACATCGGCGCACTGTTCTTCATCATCGGCAAGACCGCGTTCATGCTGTTCATCCCCGCTCTCGCCGGCTACATCGCCTACGCGATCGCGGACCGTCCCGGCCTCGCCCCGGGCTTCGTGATGGGTGGCCTGGCCGGGAACATCTTCAACGTCCAGTCGTCCGGCGACAACCCGGTGTCGATGCCCGTGACCGGCTTCATCGGCGCGATCATCGGCGGCGTGCTCGCCGGTGTGATCGCGCACTGGATCAGCACCTGGAAGGTGCCGACCTGGGCCCGCGGCCTGATGCCGGTGATGGTGATCCCGCTGTTCACCTCGATCATCGCCGGCCTGTTGATGATCATCGTCTTCGGCCGGCCGATCGCCTGGCTGATGGACGAGCTCACCAAGGGACTGAACTCGCTCAACGGCGGCAGCGCCGTCGTCCTCGGCGTCATCCTCGGTCTGATGATGGCCTTCGACATGGGCGGCCCGCTCAACAAGGTCGCCTACAGCTTCGCGGCCGCCGGTGTCGGCACGGCCGGTGCGGCCAGCGACTCCCCCGAGCTCAAGATCATGGCCGCCGTGATGCTGGCCGGCATGGTCCCGCCGATCGCACTCGCCCTCGCGACCGTCATCCGTCCCCGGTTGTTCACCACGGCCGAGGACGAGAACGGCAAGGCCGGATGGGCGCTCGGACTGTCGTTCATCACCGAGGGAGCGATCCCGTTCGCAGCCGCCGACCCGTTCCGGGTCATCCCGGCGATCATGCTCGGAAGCGCCGTCACCGGTGGCCTGTCCATGGCGATGGACGTCGCGGTCCGGGCACCGCACGGGGGCATCTTCGTGCTGTTCGCGGTGCACAACATCCTCGGCTACTTCATCGCACTGATCGCCGGCACGGTGGTCGGCGCGTTCGGCGTCATCGCCCTGAAGTCCATCGGCCGCGACGAGGCCGACGAGGACAGCCACGACCGCGACCTCGTCGCCGCCTGATCCCCCACCAGTTGTCAACCTAGGAGAACAGCATGCCCACCACGTCCGTGACCGTCGGCTCCTCCGTCGGCCTGCACGCCCGCCCCGCCCAGATCATCTCCGAGGCGGCCGACGAGCTCGACTCCGAGGTCCTGATCGGGATCCCGGGCGACGAGCCCGTCGACGCGAGCTCGTCGCTGATGATCATGACCCTGGGCGCCGGTCCCGGTGACACCGTCGAGATCTCCGGCGACGACCAGGCTGCGGTCGACGCGATCGCCGCCCTGGTCGCCAAGGACCTCGACGCATAGCGCCATCGGCAGGGCCGGGTGCCGCAGGACGCGCTACGACGCGTCCTCGGGCACCCGGCCCTGCGGCGCGTCCCGGAGGGCCAGATAGACCGCGCGGACGCCGACGGCACGCTCGAGCTCGAGCATCACCCCGGAGAAGAACTGCTCACGGTAGGTCTCGTCGGTGACCGCGTAGACGGTGAAGTAGAGCCCCGAGAACGCTGCCAGGAAGGTCGAGACCTGGACCAGCTGGACCGAGAGGTTGGGCAGCCCGGGCAGGTTGTCGAGCGACTCGAGCCCGGTCCAGCTCAGCTGCACGTCCTCCTGCATCACCAGGCAGCCGAACACCACGAAGAACGCGAAGACGCCGAGCGCCAGCAGCAGCACCTGGACCACCTGGATGACCAGCAGCACCAGGATCAGGTTCCAGCGCTCGTAGCCGGTGACCGTGGCGTACGACGCCGGGTCGCAGCCCGGGTCGGCCAGCAGCTCCCGGCACGACTGCTCCAGGGGGGTGCCCTCGCAGGTGCGGGTCAGGAAGGCGTCGTCGACCTCGTCATCGGCGCGATCGACCTCCTCGGGCAGCCGCACCAGCAGGAACACCACCGCCATCACCGCGAACATCAGCACGGTCAGCCACAGCAGGCTCGGCCGCAGCGTGCCGGCCACCTGCCACACCTCGGCGTTGATGAAGAGGAAGGTCACGAAGACCAGCAGCAGCGGCAGGGCTCGCGACATCATCGGCAGCAGCATCCGCAGGCTCGCCGACGTCCGTCCCAGCGCCCACCCGATGATCGGCCGGGCGTGCAGAGCGGTCAGGGCGTACCAGCTCGCCGCCACCAGCACCACGGCAAGGAGCGTGGCGGGGCCGGCCGTGATCTCGTCGGCCAGCCACGCCAGCGCCACCCCGGCACCGACGGCCACCAGCACGACCAGGATCAGCAGCGGCAGGGTGCGGCCCGGGCGCAGAGCGTTGCGGACCGCGGCCCGCTCGGAGGGCACGAAGTAGGGCAGACCCTGCCTCCGGAACCACAGCTCCGCCGCTGGGAGTGGCCCTGGGGATGGAGCCGCGTCCGACATCAGCCGAGCAGCTCGCGGGCCCGGTCGACGTCGGCGTCCATCTGGGCGATGAGCTCGTCGACAGAGGAGAAGGCGACCATGCCGCGCAGCCGCTCGACGAAGCCCACCTCGACCTCGACGCCGTAGAGCTCCAGGTCGGTGCGGTCGAGCACGTAGCTCTCGACCCGGCGGCCGCGGACGCCCTCGAAGGTCGGGTTGGTGCCGACGCTGATCGCCGCGGGGTGACGCTCCCCCGTGTCGAGCCGGCGCAGCCACCCGGCATAGACGCCGTCCGGCGGCGCCGCCGTCATCTGGTCGGTCGGGACGTTGGCGGTCGGGAACCCCAGCTCGCGGCCACGCTGGTCGCCCTTCACGACGACCCCGCGAACGGCGTACGGACGACCCAGCGCCTCCGCCGCCCCGGCCACGTCGCCGGCGGCCAGGCTCATCCGGACGTAGGTGGAGGACCACACCTGGGGACCGCCGTCGAGCGGGATGCCCTCAGCGGTGAAGCCGAAGCGGTCACCGGTCTCCTGCAAGGTGGCGACGTCGCCCGCGGCGCGGTGGCCGAAGCGGAAGTTGGCGCCGACGACCACAGCCGCCGCATGCAGGCTGTCGACGAGCACCCGGCGGACGAAGTCCTCCGGGCTCCAGCTCGCGACCTCGCGGTCGAAGGGGAGGGCGAGCACGGCGTCGGCGCCGACCTCGCTCAGCAGCTCGGCGCGCACCTCGAGGGAGGTCAGCGTCGTCGGGGCGTGCTCCGGACGGAGCACCGCCATCGGGTGCGGGTCGAAGGTCACCGCGACCACGGCGAGCCCGCGCTCGTCGGCGATCTCCCGCGCCCGGGCCAGGACGTGGCGATGGCCGAGGTGCACCCCGTCGAAGTTGCCGATGACCACCACCGTCGGGCCCAGGTCGCCGGGGACCTCGATGAGGGAACGCCAGATCTGCACGAGCAGGACTCTATCCGCGGCTCACACGAAGACCGCGACGGGCTTGGCCGTCCCGTCCCGTGGCTCGTAGAGGGCCAGGAAACCGCCGTCCGGCGCGAAGACGGCGGTCAGAGCGTCGATCGGCACGTCGAGGGCGCGTCCGACGCGTACGTCGACCGCCTGCGGCTCGTCGAGCTCGAACGCCGGGAACGCCGCCCGGGCAGCCTCGGCGATCGGCATCATCGTGAAGTCGTCGGCCAGGGCGTCGAGCGTGTGCGCCCGGGCCAGGCCGTAAGGACCGACAGCGGTACGCCGCAGCGCGGTCAGGTGGCCACCGACCCCGAGCGCGACGCCGAGGTCGCGGGCGATCGCGCGGATGTAGGTGCCGCTCGAGCAGCGGACGGTGACGTCGACGTCGACGACCTCCCCGAGGGCGCGCACGTCGTGCACGACCAGCTCGTGGACGGTGACCGGCCGGGCCGCGAGCTCGACCTCCTCACCGTCGCGCACCCGTTGGTAGGCCCGCTTGCCGTCGACCTTGATCGCCGACACCGCTGTGGGGACCTGTTCGATGGCCCCGACGAACCGGGCTGCTCCGGCGCGGACGACCGCGTCGTCCAGGCCGCTCGGGGACACGGTCGCGGTCACCTCGCCCTCCGCGTCGTCGGTGCTGGTGGCGACACCGAGCCGGATCGTCGCGTCGTAGCCCTTCTCGGTCAGCATCAGGTGACCGAGAAGCCGGGTGGCCCGGTTGACCCCGAGCACCAGCACGCCGGTCGCCATCGGGTCGAGCGTGCCGGCGTGGCCGACCTTGCGGGTGCCGGCGAGGCGACGGACCCGCGACACCACGTCGTGGGACGTGATGCCGCCGGGCTTGTCGACCACGACCAGACCGGACTCGAGGGTCACGCGTCGTCGGCGTCTTCGGCGACGTCCTCGTCGGCGTCCTCACGCGGCTTCTTGTACGGGTCCTCGCCACCGGCGTACGCCGTACCGCGCGCTGCGGCGACCGCCTCGTCCTGCGCCTTGGCCTTGGCCAGCACCTCGTCGAGGGCCCGGGCCTCCTCGGGCAGGGCGTCGTGGATGAAGGTCAGCGTCGGGGCGATCCGCATCTGCAGCTGCTTGGCGACCTCGGAGCGCAGCACGCCCTTGGCCGACTCGAGCGCAGCCGCCGTCGCGTCGCGGGCGTCCTCGTCGCCGAGCACTGTGTAGAACACCGTGGCCTGCTGGGAGTCGCCGGTGACGCGGACGTCGGTGACGGTGACGAAACCGAGACGCGGGTCCTTGATGCGTCGCTCGAGCATCTCAGCGACGATCACCTGGATCCGGTCCGCGATCTTGCGGACACGTGGGCTTGCCATGTTCCTACCCTCTCACTTCGCCGAGTCGGCGCCGATTTTCACCTGGAACCGCCGAGTCGGCGCCCGCTTCCCTCCGGAAGCTGGCGCCGACTCGAACGTGGATCAGCTGCGCGGGATCTCGCGCATCTCGAAGGCCTCGATGACGTCGCCCTCCTTGATGTCCTGGAAGTTGCGCAGCACGAGACCGCACTCGAAACCTTCCCGGACCTCGGAGGCGTCGTCCCGCTCCCGCTTGAGCGAGGAGAGGTCGAGGTTGTCCGCGACGACCGCACCATCGCGGATCACCCGGACCTTGGCGTTGCGACGGATCAGGCCACCGGTGACCATGCAACCGGCGATGTTGCCGATCTTGGACGAGCGGAAGATCGCACGGATCTCCGCCTGCCCGAGGACCGACTCCTCGAACTCCGGCTTGAGCATGCCCTTGAGCGCGGCCTCGATCTCCTCGATGGCCTGGTAGATGACCGAGTAGTAACGAATCTCGACACCTTCCTTGTCGGCCATCTCGGTCGCCTTGCCCTGGGGCCGGACGTTGAACCCGATGATGATCGCGTCGGACGCGGCCGCCAGGTCGACGTTGGTCTCGGTGATCGCACCGACACCACGGTCGATGACCCGCAGGTTGACCTCCTCGCCGACGTCGATGTTCGACAGGGCGTCCTCGAGGGCCTCGACAGAACCGGACACGTCGCCCTTGAGGATGAGGTTGAGCTCTTGGCTCTCGCCCTTCTCCATGGAAGCCATGAAGTCCTCGAGGGTACGGCGGACCCGGCGCTTGGCCTGCATGGCCGCCCGCTCGCGGGACTCCCGCTTCTCGGCGATCTGACGCGCCATCCGGTCGTCCTCGACCACGATGAACGTCTGACCCGCACCCGGCACGGCGGTGAGACCGAGGACCATCGCAGGACGCGACGGGTCGGCCTCGGTGATGTTGTCACCGTGCTCGTCGAGCATCGCCCGGACCCGGCCGTAGCCGGCGCCGGCGACGATCGAGTCGCCGACGCGGAGCGTGCCGCGCTGGACCAGGACGGTCGCAACCGGACCGCGGCCGCGGTCGAGGTGAGCCTCGACGACGAGACCCTGGGCGTCCTGGTTCGGGTTGGCCCGGAGGTCGAGCGACGCGTCGGCGGTCAGGATGACGGCCTCGAGCAGCTTGTCCAGGTTGAGCTCGGACTTGGCCGAGACGTCGACGAACATGCTGTCGCCGCCGTACTCCTCGGGCACCAGGCCGTACTCGGTCAGCTGGCCGCGGACCTTGGTCGGGTCGGCGTCGGGCTTGTCGATCTTGTTGACCGCGACCACGATGGGGACGCCGGCGGCCTTGGCGTGGTTGAGCGCCTCGACCGTCTGCGGCATCACGCCGTCGTCGGCCGCGACCACGAGGATCGCGATGTCGGTCGCCTGGGCACCACGAGCACGCATGGCGGTGAACGCCTCGTGACCCGGGGTGTCGATGAAGGTGATCCGACGCTCGTCACCGTCGACGTCGGCCGTGACCTGGTAGGCACCGATGTGCTGGGTGATGCCACCGGCCTCCTTGTCGACGACGTTGGCGTTGCGCAGCGCGTCGAGGAGCTTGGTCTTGCCGTGGTCGACGTGACCCATGACGGTGACGACCGGCGGCCGGATGGCCAGGTCGGAGTCGTCGCCCTCGTCCTCACCGAAGTCGATGTCGAACGACTCCAGCAGCTCGCGGTCCTCGTCCTCGGGGGACACGACCTGGACGACGTAGTTGAGCTCCTCACCGAGCAGCTCGAACGTCTCGTCGTTGACCGACTCGGTGGCCGTCACCATCTCGCCGAGCGAGAACAGCATCTGCACCAGGGACGAGACGTCGACGCCGATCCGCTCCGCGAAGTCGGTCAGGGAAGCGCCGCGAGGCAGCTTGACGGTCTCGCCGTCGCCCTTGCGGACCCGGATGCCGCCGATCGTCGGGGCCTGCATGGCCTCGAACTCCTGGCGACGAGCCCGCTTCGACTTCCGTCCGCGACGCGACGGGCCGCCCGGACGCCCGAAGGCGCCCTGGGTCTGGCCACGCTGACCGGGACGGTTGTTGCCGCCCGGACGACCGCCACCACTGGGGCCGAAGCCACCGGGACGACCGCCCGGGGCACCGGCACCGGCACCGCCGCCGGGAGCGCCGCGACCCGGAGCGCCACCGCGACCCGGAGCACCACCGCGAGCGGGAGCACCGGGACGACCAGCGCCAGGGCCACCAGGGCCGCGACCGCCGGGGCCGCCACCGAAGGCAGCAGGGGACTTGGGCATCATCGCCGGGTTGGGGCGCGGCATGCCGGGACGACCCGGCGTGCTGCCGCCGTCGCGCGCGGCGGGCGGACGAGGCGGCCGGCTGTCACCGGGCGCGCTCGGGGCGGCCGGGGGACGCTCGCTGCCGGGGGCGGGAGCCGGTCGACGGCCCATGCCCTGGCTGGGAGCGAACGGGTTGTTGCCCGGACGCGGGGTGCCACTGGGCTTGCCGACCGGACGCGGTGCCGGGGTAGGTGCCTTGGGCGTGGCGGGAGCCGCTGCTGCAGCAGGGGCCTCGGGCTCGGCCGGCGGAGCGACAGGCTCCTCGGCGACGGGCGCCGGCTTGGGACCCGGACGCGGGCCGCCCGGACGCGCGGTGGTGCGGCTGGAGGTCGGCGCGGGTGCCTCGACGACCGGCTCGTGGGTGGTGTCCGCGGTCGCCTCGGCGACCGGCGCGACGACGGGCTCCGGAGCGGACTCCGGTGCCGTCTCCTCGGCAGGGGCCTCAGGGGCGGCCGGCTTGCGGGCCGGTGCCTTCGGGGTAGCGGCTGCGGGGGCGGGGGCGGCAGACTTCTCGGACTTCAGCTTGTCGCCGTACTCCTTGCGGAAACGCATCTCCGCAGGCAGCTCGATGGTCGAGCTCGCCGACTTGACGAACTCACCCATCTCCTTGAACTTCTCGAGAACGAACTTGCTCTCGACGTCGAACTCTTTGGCGAGTTCGTGAACTCGGGTCTTAGCCACGTTTCTCCTTCTGGCCGCAGACCCGGGTCCAGCTCTGTACTGGGGGGTGATTGCGACCGTTAGTGGTTGTGCATGCTCATCGGGAGTGACTCATCGAGTGCTCATGAGCTGATGCTCCAGTTTCTTGTCGGTCGATCAGGGTTGGTGTGCGGTCGAGGTGAGGTAGTCGCCCAGCAGGGTGCTGCCCAGCCCCGGCCCGGCCCCGGTGTAGCGGAGGGCACGGGAGAAGGCTCGTCTGCGCACTGCGAGCTCGTAACACTCGGTCGTGGGGTGCAGGTGCGCTCCCCGACCAGGTGTGGTGCCCTGCGGATCGGGCACGACGGCCGGTTGGCCGAACGCGTCCGAGCCGACGGTCACCCGCAACAACTCGTCCTTCGCAGCGCGTTGGCGACATCCCACACAGGTCCGGACTGGAGATCGAGGAGATCCCGGGTCCGGGCATGCAGGAGAGATGCGTTCACGCGCCACTGGCGTCAACTCTAGCGCGACTCGGGTGCTGACTTCGAACCGGGACTGCTTCAGGGAGTGCTCACGCCTCGCTGGGGGTGGTCTCGACGCTGGACTGCTCATCGTCGGAGCGGATGTCGATCCGCCATCCGGTGAGCCGGGCGGCGAGGCGGGCGTTCTGGCCCTCCTTGCCGATCGCCAGCGAGAGCTGGAAGTCGGGTACGACGACCCGGGCGGACCGGGCCTCGGCGTCGACGACCTCGACCGAGGTGACGCGGGCCGGTGACAGCGCGTGCGCGACCAGCTCGGCGGGGTCCTCGGACCAGTCGACGATGTCGATCTTCTCGCCGTGCAGCTCCGACATCACGTTGCGCACCCGCTGGCCCATCGGGCCGATGCAGGCACCCTTGGGGTTGACGCCGGGCGCCGTGGAGTAGACCGCGATCTTGGTGCGGTGTCCGGCCTCACGAGCGATCGCGGCGATCTCGACGGTGCCGTCGGCGATCTCGGGCACCTCGAGGGCGAAGAGCTTCTTCACCAGGTTCGGGTGCGAGCGCGACAGGGTGATCTGCGGTCCGCGCATCCCCTTGCGGACCGAGATCACCAGGCACTTGATCCGGGTGCCGTGGTCGTAGCGCTCCCCAGGCACTCGCTCGCTGACCGGCAGCATCGCCTCGAGCTTGCCCAGGTCGACCATCACGTCGTCGGGGTTGCGGCCCTGCTGGATGATGCCGGAGATGATGTCGCCCTCCTTGCCGGCGAACTCACCGAACCGGATGTCGTCCTCGGCGTCGCGCAGCCGCTGCAGCATGATCTGCTTCGCGGTCGTCGCCGCGATCCGACCGAAGCCGGTCGGGGTGTCGTCGAACTCCCCCACCACGGCGCCGTCGTCGTCGATCTCGGTGGCCAGCACGGTCACGTGCCCGGACTTGCGGTCCAGCTCGACCCGCGCCTGCTCGTGGGCGCCGGGCGTCTTGTGGTACGCCGTGAGCAGGGCCTGCTCGATCGCCTCGACCAAGATCTCGAAGGAGATCTCCTTCTCACGTTCCAGCATCCGCAGGATGCTCATGTCGATGTCCATCAGACCTCCTCCGCCTCATCAGGCTCACTGCTGTCGTCGGCGGCTTCCGAGTGGCTGCGCCGGTTGAACTCGATCTGGACCAGGGCCTTGGTGATCGCGGTGTAGGCCACGTCGCGCGGGTCGCCCGCCACCTCGAGGGTGACCTGGTCGTCCGTGGAGGCGAGGATCCGCCCGGTCTCGGTGCTGCCGTCCTCGAGGGTGACCTTCACCAGCCGGTCGGCGTTGCGGCGCCAGTGGCGTGGCAACGTCAGCGGGCGGTCGACGCCACGCGAGGTGACCTCGAGGGTGTAGGGCTGCACCCCCATGACGTCGGACTCGTCGAGCACCCCGTTGACCGCCCGGGTCGCGTCGGCGACGTCGTCCAGGGTGACCCCGCCGTCCTTGTCGACGGCGATGCGGAGCACCCGTCGGTTGCCGGCCGGAGTGATCTCGACGGCCTCGATGTCGAGTCCCAGTGCACCCAAGGGGTCGGCGAGCTCTGCTTCGACCCGGCCCCGGATGGCGTCCTGTTTGGCACTGCTCACGGGTGCTCGACCTCCTTGTGCTGTTGTTGGTCGTCCACGATAGCCGCTCCCAGGCCAGTGGTTGTCACCCCCGGGGTCCGTCGGGGATAGGGTCGGCGCCGTGTCCGCCGGTCCCCGTCTCGCCAGCCGCCGTACGGCGCTCGTCGTGACCGCGGCAGCCGTCGGTGTGGTCGTCCTGGCCGGGTGTGACGAACTCGACGACAGCTCTGACACCCCGAGTCCCGACAGCGACGCCGCAGGCTCCTCGACAACGTCCTCGGGGGCATCCGAGGCGGACCCGGACGACGCCCTGGTCGAGGCGGTCGTGAGCGAGCTGTCGGAGGTCGCCGGGCTGGTCGCGGCCGTCGGGGCCCGCTACTCCGCCCTCGCCCCGACCATGACCGCACTCCACGACCTGCACCTCACTCACCTCGAGGCACTCGACGCCCCGGCTCCGTCTCCGGTCGCAGCGCAGCCGCGCAGCGCCGGCGCCGGCGCCGCCTCCGCCGTCGTTCGGCGCCGCGAGCAGCTGCTGCGCACCCAGCTCGTCGATGCCGCAGTCGCTGCTCAGAGCGGCGCCCTCGCGCGCCTGTTCGCGTCGATGTCGGCCGCGACCGCCCAGCTGCTCGCGACCTCGGGCAGCCCGGCATGACCACGCTCGCCGCGCTGCAGTCGACCCTCGCCGCCGAGCAC
This sequence comes from uncultured Actinomycetota bacterium, assembly GCA_963706475.1. Taxonomy (GTDB): domain Bacteria; phylum Actinomycetota; class Actinomycetes; order Propionibacteriales; family Nocardioidaceae; genus Nocardioides. The sequence goes on from CAVPLV010000002.1 coordinate 260,403, forward strand.
GCCGCTGTCTACCTGTACGGCGTCCTGGGCGGGCGTACGTCGGCGTCAGAGACCCCGGCGCTCTACACGAGCGTGTCCGCGGCCTACACCGAGCACCGTTCACGCCGCGACGTCCTGGTCAGCACCCTCACCGAGATGGACGCGACGCCGGTCGCGGCCGAGGCCGTCTACGCACTGCCCCGCGAGCCCAGCACGCCCGCGCGAGTCGCCCGGACCGCTCGAGAGGTCGAGGAGTCCTGCGCGGCGACGTACGCCTTCCTGGTGGCCAACACGGCGGGCACGCAGCGCAGATGGGCGATCGGCGCACTGAACGGGTCGGCGCTGCGCGCGCTCGACTTCGGGGCACGTCCCGAGGACTTCCCCGGGACCTGAGGCGCGGGTGCCGGCACCGTCGCAAATGAGCAGTGGTCCACGAACTCGCCTTCCGGGGAAATCCCGAGACATTCCCCGGGACCGGCGAGTACGCGGACCACTGCGGCCTGGAGGCCAGGAGCGACTCCGCCAGGATGTGGGGGGGACTGGCCGAACCGCTCTTGCAAAAGCATGCAACACTCCGTCGGCAAGCGCGACTGCTCGTGTTCCTCACGTTTCTGCATTGCACAAACGTGCAAAACCACCGAGCGTCGCCTCAGGTCCAGCCGGCCAGCACGTCGGGGATCTCGGAGAGCCGGTGCACGACCGCGTCCGGCTCGCCCTCGGTGTGGCCGACCTGGGTCGGCGGGATGGTGCTGAGCGGGATGTGGATGGCCCGCAGGCCGGCGTTGCGGGCGCCCCAGACGTCGTCGAAGAGCCGGTCGCCGACGTACACGCACCGTGACGGGTCGGTCGCGCCGACCGCGTCCATGGCGGCGCGGAACGCGAGTGGTGACGGCTTCGTCCACGGGATCTCGCTGGTGTAGACGTCGCCGTCGATCCGGTCCAGCACGCCATCGCGGCGGAAGAAGCCCTGGTGCCAGGCGCGCGGCCAGATGGTGTTGGAGAGGACCCCCACCTTGGTCCCGGCCTCGTGGAGCGCGTCGAAGAGCGGGCCGACCTCCGGGTCGGTCAGGGTGTGCGGCTCCCAGAACTCGAAGTACGCCGTGAGCAGCTCCGGGTCGTGGCCGAGCCCGGCCTCGGCGAAGAGGTCGGCCACCGTGGCGCTCTGCTGGTGGTCGCGCGATCGTCCCCAGACGGTCGCGCCGGCCTGGTGCAGCCGGGCGCGGGAGACGTCGAGGTCGTGGTCGGCGTCGGTCACGGCCTGCGCGAGCGCGAGCGACTCGGCGTGGAAGTCGACGTCGTGCCACCGGGTGAGGGTGCCACCCCAGTCGAAGATGACCGCCTCGATGCTCACATCCGCCCCGTCTCGAGGTAGTTCTCGTGCCAGCTGAGCGCCTCACCGAGCAGGTGCGGGGTGTGGCGCGCCGTCGGCCGCGCCGCCCGGGCACGGGCGACGTAGTCGGTCAGCCGCTCCTGGTAGTCCGGGTGGGCGCAGCGGTCGATGATCCGCTCGGCCCGGTCGTTGGGCGAGAGCCCGCGCAGGTCGGCGAGGCCACGCTCGGTCACCAGCACGTGCACGTCGTGCTCGGTGTGGTCGACGTGGCTGACCATCGGGACGATCGAGGAGATCAGCCCACCCTTGGCACGCGAGGGCGAGACGAAGAAGTTCAGGAACGCGTTGCGGGCGAAGTCGCCGCTCCCGCCGATGCCGTTCATGATCGCGGAGCCCATCACGTGGGTGGAGTTCACGTTGCCGTAGATGTCGGCCTCGATCATCCCGTTGATGGCGATCACCCCGAGTCGTCGGACCAGCTCGGGATGGTTGGAGATCTCCTCGCTGCGCAGCAGGATCCGGCCCTTGTAGGCGCCGACGTTGTCGAGGAAGCGCTGCACACCCGTCGGAGACAACCCGAACGACGTGGCCGACACCGAGGTCAGCTTGCCGCTGTCGAGCAGGTCGAGCAGCCCGTCCTGGATCACCTCGGTGAAGGCCGTCAGGTGCTCGAACTCGCTGTCGACGAGCCCGGCCATCACGGCGTTGGCGACGTTGCCGACCCCACTCTGCAGGGGCAGCAGGTCGGCAGGCATCCGACCCTTGGCGACCTCGTGGCGCAGGAAGTCGACGAGCAGGTCGGCCATCGCCTCGGAGTCGGCGTCGGGCGCGCTGAGCGGGCTGTTGCGGTCGGGGCTGTCGGTCTCGACCACGGCCACGACCTTGGCCGGGTCGACGCGCAGGTAGGGGTCGCCGATGCGCTGCATCGAGTGGGTGAGCTGAAGCGGGAACCGGTGCGGCGGCAGCGCGGTGCCGTAGTAGATGTCGTGGAAGCCCTCGAGGTCGCGGGGCTGCCAGGAGTTCACCTCGAGGATGACCTTGTCGGCCTGGTCGAGCCAGGTCTTGTTGTTGCCGACCGAGCTGCCCGGCACGAGGAGCCCGTTGGGCAGGATCGCGGCCACCTCGACGACGGCCACGTCGAGGTTCCCGTAGAAGCCGAACCACATGTGCTGCGCCGAGTGACTCAGGTGGGTGTCGACGTAGTCGACCTCGCCGGCGTTGATCAGCGCCCGCAGGGTCGGGTCGGAGTTGTAGGGCAGCCGCTTGTCGATCCCGTGCACGGACGCCAGGACGCCGTCGACCTCGGGCGCGGTCGACGCACCGGACCAGAGCCCGATCCGGAACTCCTCGCCGCGCTCGTGAGCCGCGGCCATCCGGCGTGCCAGGGCACCGGGGACCGCCTTCGGGTAGCCGGCGCCGGTGAAGCCGCTGATCCCGACCGAGTCACCGGGCCGGATCACCTCCGCCGCCGCCTCGGCCGTCGTCACCCGCGCGGAGAGGACAGGGCAGGTGATCCGCGCCATCGTGGTCAGCTGCGGACGAGGCGGACGAGGTGGTCGACGACGTGGTCGGCATGGACGTCCTCGCGGGCGCCCGAGTGCCGGTCGCGGACCTCGACGGTGCCGCCCTCGGCCAGGCTCTTGCCGACCACGACGATGGTCGGGACGCCGATCAGCTCGGCGTCCTTGAACTTCACACCGGGGCTGACCTTGCCGGCCCGGTCGTCGTAGAGCACGTCGACGCCCTGTCCGGCCAGCTCGTGCGCGATCCGCTCGGCGGCCGCGAAGATCGCCTGGTCCTTGCCCGCGGCGACGAGGTGCACGTCGGCGGGCGCGACGTTGCGCGGCCAGGCCAGCCCGATCTCGTCGAGGGTGCCCTCGGCGATGGCCGCGACCGCGCGCGAGGGACCGATGCCGTAGGAGCCCATGGTCACGGTGACCAGCTTGCCGTTCTGGTCGAGCACCTTGAGGTCGAGCGCGTCGGCGTACTTGCGACCGAGCTGGAAGATGTGGCCCATCTCGATGCCGCGAGCCGTCTCCAGGATGCCGTCGTGACAGTTCGGGCAGGGGTCGCCCGCACGCACCTCGGCGGCCTCGATGGTGCCGTCGGGGGTGAAGTCGCGCCCCGCGACGAGGTCGATGACGTGGCTGCCGTCGATGTCGGCGCCGGTCACCCAACGGGTGCCCTCGACGATGCGGGGGTCCACCAGGTAGCGGATCCCGGACGCGTTCTTCTCCCCCAGCACGCCGGGGCCGATGTAGCCCTTGACCAGGCTCGGGTGCTTCTTGAACTCGGCCTCGTCGAAGGGCACGACCTCCGTGGGCTCCATCTGGCCCTCGAGCCGCTTCTGGTCGACCTCGCGGTCACCGGGCAGGCCGATGGCCACGGGCTCGAGCGTCCCGTCGGGGTGCTTGAACATCACCAGCACGTTCTTGAGGGTGTCGCCCGCCGTCCAGGCGCGGTCGTCGCGGGGGTACGCCGCGTTGAGGTGGTCGACGAGCGTGTCGATCGTGGGGGTGCCGGGGGTCTGCTCCGCGTGGGCGGCGGGCGCGTCGTCGTACGCGATCGGAGTGGGGGGCGCGACCTGGACGGCCTCGACGTTGGCGGCGTAGTCGCAGCTGCTGCAACGGACGTAGGTGTCCTCGCCGACGGCGGCCTTGGCCAGGAACTCCTCGGACTTCGAGCCGCCCATGGCGCCGGAGGTGGCCTTGACGATGACGTACTCGAAGCCGAGCCGGTCGAAGATCCGGATGTAGGCGTCGCGGTGCCTCTGGTAGCTCTCGTCGAGGCCGGCGTCGTCGACGTCGAACGAGTAGGAGTCCTTCATCACGAACTCGCGACCGCGCAGCAGGCCCGCCCGGGGGCGCGCCTCGTCGCGGTACTTGGTCTGGATCTGGTAGATCGCGAGCGGCAGGTCCTTGTAGGAGCCGTAGAGATCCTTCACGACGAGGGTGAACATCTCCTCGTGGGTCGGGCCGAGGAGGTAGTCGTTGCCCTTGCGGTCCTGGAGCCGGAAGATCCCGTCGCCGTACTCCGTCCACCGGCCGGTCACCTCGTACGGCTCCTTGGGCAGCAGCGCGGGGAAGCTGAGCTCCTGCGCGCCGATGGCGTCCATCTCCTCACGGATGATGGCCTCGATCTTGCGCAGCACCTTCAGACCGAGCGGCAGCCAGGTGTAGATGCCGGGCGCGGCACGGCGGATGTAGCCCGCCCGGACCAGCAGGCGGTGCGACGGGACCTCGGCGTCCGCGGGGTCCTCTCGCAGGGTCCGCACGAACAGCGACGACATCCTCATGATCATGTCGGCAAGGTTACTGGCGGGATCGCCCGCGCGGCCAACCAGTTCAGCCGCGAGCGGCGCGCAGGGCTGCCCGGATCATCGGGAGCTGCATCGGCAGCCGCGCGAAGGCACCGACCTTGAGCCCGGTGCTCGTCGACTTCGTGGAGTCGACCGCCATCTTGATGTTGGCCGGGTAGACGCCGAGCAGCAGCCCGACGCTCGCCCAGCCTGCGGCCCTGCGGGTGGCGGGAGCGGCGAGCCCGGCGGCGCAGACGAGCTCGAGCACGCCGCTGCCGAGGATCACCTCGCGGTGCGCCGGCACCCAGCTCGGCATGATCGGCTCGTAGAACTCGGGCTTGACCAGGTGGATGATGCCGCTGCCGGCGAAGCCGAGAGCGAGGAACGTGACGCTGCGTGGCATGGACATGGCCCGACGCTAGACGATCCGCAAGGTCGATTGATCTCGATACGCCGGTCGCAGGCTCGGCTCGGAGGCGCTCAGAACATCACGGTGGCGAAGCGCGCAGTCTCGCGGAAGCCGACCTTCTCGTAGGCGGCGCGGGCCGGGTGGTTCCACTCGTTGACGTAGAGCGAGACCACGGGGGCGATCTCGCGCTGGACCAGGTTGACGAGCGCAGCCATCCCGGAGGTCGCGAAGCCCTCGCCCCGGCGGTCGGGCGGCACGAAGACACCCTGGATCTGGGCTGCGTACGGCGTCGCGCAGGCGACCTCCGCCTTGAAGACGAGCTGGTCGCCGTCGAAGCGCGCGAAGGACCAGCCCCGGTTGACCAGCTGGGTGACCCGGGCGCGGTAGAGGTCGGCTCCCCCGCCGTACTCCGGGGAGACCCCGACCTCCTCGGTGTACATCGCCACGCAGGCCGGGTAGAGCGCGGCCATGTCGGCCATCGTGGTCCGCCGGACCAGCGGGTCCGGCGCCGCCAGGGGCCGGCCACCGATCTCGAGGTGGGGCTGCTCCCAGCGCGCGTCGCGAGGTCGTCCCCACGACGACGCCACGCTGCCCCAGAACACCCGGACGGCCTCCTGGGGGCCGACGATCGTGGAGATGCTGCGCCCGCGGGTCAGGGCCCGCTCTGCGAACGCGGCCGCGTCGTCGGGCGTGGCCTGCACGGGCACCAGGTTGGCGCCGACGTGGCAGGCAGCGACCAGGTCACCGCTGTCGAAGCGGCCCCACATCTCGCCGCCGAGCCAGCGCGGCTCGAGGCTGGTGGTCGACGCCCGGTAGTCCGCGAACACGTTCACGACAGGATCCTGACGCGCGAGCCTCAGGAAGGCGTCCAGGTCCGCGGCTCCGAGCGGACGTACGCCGTGGCGGGTCGTGAGCACGACGTGAGCCTACGCACCCTGCGCGGTCACTAGGAGACGCTGACCTCGGCGGTGGCGCCGTCGACGGCCTCCATGCCCTCGGCGATCCGCATCGCCTCCTCGATCAGGGTCTCCACGATCTGGGACTCGGGCACCGTCTTGATGATCTCGCCCTTGACGAAGATCTGGCCCTTGCCGTTGCCGGAGGCGACGCCGAGGTCGGCCTCGCGGGCCTCGCCCGGGCCGTTGACGACGCAGCCCATGACGGCGACGCGGAGCGGCACCTCGAGTCCGTCGAGACCGGCGGTGACCTGCTCGGCGAGGGTGTAGACGTCGACCTGGGCACGACCGCAGGACGGGCAGGAGACGATCTCGAGCTTGCGCGGCCGCAGGTTGAGCGACTGCAGGATCTGGATGCCGACCTTGACCTCCTCGACCGGGGGCGCGGAGAGCGAGACGCGGATGGTGTCGCCGATCCCCTGCGAGAGCAGGGCACCGAACGCGGTGGCCGACTTGATCGTGCCCTGGAACGCCGGGCCTGCCTCGGTCACACCGAGGTGGAGCGGCCAGTCGCCGGCCTCGGCGAGCAGCTCGTAGGCGCGCACCATCACGACCGGGTCGTTGTGCTTCACCGAGATCTTGAAGTCGTGGAAGTCGTGCTCCTCGAAGAGGCTGGCCTCCCACACCGCCGACTCGACGAGTGCCTCGGGGGTGGCCTTGCCGTACTTCTCCATGATCCGCTTGTCGAGGCTGCCGGCGTTGACGCCGATCCGGATCGAGGTGCCGCGGTCCTTCGCGGCGCGCGCGATCTCCTTGACCTGGTCGTCGAACTGGCGGATGTTGCCGGGATTGACGCGGACGGCGGCACAGCCGGCGTCGATCGCGGCGTAGACGTACTTCGGCTGGAAGTGGATGTCGGCGATCACCGGGATCTGGGAGTGCTGGGCGATCTCGGCGAGCGCGTCGGCGTCGTCCTGGCTGGGACAGGCGATCCGGACGATGTCACACCCGGTCGCGGTGAGCTCGGCGATCTGCTGGAGCGTCGCGTTGACGTCGGAGGTCAACGTGGTCGTCATCGACTGCACGGAGACCGGCGACTCGCTGCCGACACCGACCTTGCCGACCTTGATCTGACGGGTCGTGCGGCGCGGTGCGAGCACCGGCGGGGGGGCTTCTGGCATACCCAGGCTGATCGCGGTCATGCCATTCAGGGTACTGGCTCGTCCGGCACCGATCCCCATCCAAGGCCGCTCACGACCGCTGACGCGACTGCCGACCGAGGGCTCTCCAACCCGTGGGCTCGGCCCGTAGCCGCTCCAGCTCCGACCGGGCGGAATCGAGCTCGGCGCGGGTCGTCTCCAGGTCCGCACGCGTTGCCTCCAGCCTGCCCCGCACCGTCGCGAGCTGACCACGCAGTCGGTCGGTCGCCTGGTCGCACAGGCCGCGACGGGCGGCGATGTCGCGATGGGTCCGCTGACGCCGTTCTGCGAGCGCCCGGCGCTCGGCGTCGGCGCCTTGGCCCGCCAGGCCGCGCACCTGGTCGGCGATGGCACGCACGTTGGCGTCGGCCAGCCGGCTGAGCTCGTCCGATGCGGAGCGGACCTCCGGCCGTGCTGCCGCGGCCACAGCGGCCCCGAGTGCGTCGTCGAGCTGCCGCACAGGGACGTCGAACGGCATCGAGTCGTCCCAGTGGGTCGCGTACCGGGCCGGCTTGACGCGCTCGAGGGTCACCCGGGGCAGACCATAGGCCGCCGCGATGATCCGCACGTGCAACGACGTGCCGATCACCACCCGCGCCTGACGGATCTGGTGCACGACGTCGAGAGGTCGGCGCTCGGTCAGGATCTCGATCTCCCGGCCGGGATCGATCTTTCGGACCCGGTCAGCCAGCCGTTCCAGCGACTCCAGGGAGTCGTGCCCTGATGCTGCACCCGCCATCAGGAACTGCAGCCGCAGACCGGCCAGCTGGCTGCTCCGGGCCAGGTTGCGCGCCACACGCGCGTAGCCGTACTTCTCGAGCAGGCCCGCGGACGACTGCACGACTGCGATGTCGGAGCCCGGATCGGGGTCGTAGGGCTCGAGCAGGCTGATCGCGTGGACCACGTCAGGGGCGAGGGTGTGGCTGATCCCGAGCTTGTCCAGGAAGATGCTCGATTCGCGGTCGCGCACGGAGATCACATCGGTGGTCCGGAGCGTGTCGACGACCTCCTCTCGGATGTGCGCAGGAAGTCCGGCCACGCCGGCGAGGCCGACCGAGTTGAGCACCGAAACGACACCCGCGTTCCGCTCGAAGGCGCCTGGTGTCGGGAGGTACGGCGAGACGACCGCCGCTCCGTGCAACGCGGCGTCCAGCAGCGAGCGTTGCTCAGTGGGAGGCGCCGCAAGGTAGGCCGCGTACTCCTCCGGGGTCTTCGACATCCGGAATGCTGAGGCCAGGGCGGTGCCGCCGACCTGACCGCCGACGGTCCACACCGCGTCGACCTCACGCCCGGTCAGCTCATCACCGAGAGCCACGATGCGTCGATCCAGGAGCTCGGTCATGTCCGCGGCGAACGGAGCCGACGCCACGACGTCGCAGTCGTCCAGGTAGCGCTCCGTGACAAGCAGGAACAGCAAGTCGCCGAAGTTGTCGCGCTCATAGGCACCGACGGTCAGGATCTGCGGACGGGGGGACCGAGAGTCGACGCTCACGGGCGAGACACTAGAGGAACCAGGAGTCGGACGGAGGTCACGACTCGAGGTGGAGGGGTACGACGAGGTCGCCGACGATCAGCACGACCCCCATCACGAGCAGCGCCGCGGCGACGCAGTAGGCGATCGGGAGCATCCTGGCGACGTCGACGTACCCGGGGTCGGGGCGACCGCGGAGTCGAGCGATGCCACGGCGGATCGCCTCCCAGAGCGCTCCGGCGATGTGGCCGCCGTCGAGGGGCAGCAGCGGGATGAAGTTGAACATCCCGATGAAGAAGTTGAAGCCGGCGATCAGGGACAGCAGGAAGACGGCCTTCTCGGTGACCGGGAACTCGTCGTGGGAGACCGTCTCCCCGGCCAGTCGGCCGCCACCGACGATGCTGACCGGGCTGTCGGCGGCTCGCGGCTCGGCCCCGACGATCGCCTCGGCCACACCCCACACCTTGACCGGCAGGGTGGCGAGGGCCTTGACCGTCGCCACCGCCATGTCCCCCATCTGGTCCAGGGTGTAGAGCGGCCCGCCGGTGGTCACGACCACCTGGCTGGTCGGTGTCACGCCGAGGAAGCCCACCTGGCGCAGGGACAGGTCGGAGCCGGAGGCGGGACGGGCCTCGACCGTGGTGCTGGTGGTGCCGGTCAACAGCTGACCGTCGCGCTCGTAGCCGATCACCGCCTGGCCGTCGTCGTTGCTGCGGATCAGGTCGCGGAACTGGTCCCAGTCGGTCACCGGGGTGCCGTTGAAGCTGACGACCACGTCACCGGGCTCCAGACCCGCCTCGACTGCCGGGCTCGGCGGGTCGGACGCCGTGCAGGCGCGGCCCTCGTCGGCGTACGGGATCACGCACTGCGACACCACGTCGATCACCGGCGCTCCGGCGTCCGGCTCGACGGTGCGCTGGCCGTAGAGACCGAAGATGCCCCAGAAGATGAAGAACGCGATCAGGATGTTGACCGTGGGTCCGCCGGCCATCACGATCACCTTCTTCCACCAGGCCATCTTGTAGAAGAGCCGGTCGGAGTCCTCGGGCCGGATCGTCTCCCACTCGGCCGCGCGGGCGTCGGAGATCAGCTGGGTGAACATGCCGGTGTTGGACTTGCGGACCTTGAGGACCTGGTTGCCGGCCGTGTCGTAGGACACCTCGTCGGCGAGCTGCTCGGCGCCGGGCGGCAGCATCCCGACGATCTTGACGTAGCCACCGAGCGGGACCGCCTTGACGCCGTACTCCGTCTCACCGACCTGCTTGCTCCAGACCGTGGGACCGAAGCCGATGAAGTACTGGGTGACCTTGCCGCCGAACTTCTTGGCGGGAATCATGTGACCGAGCTCGTGCAGGCCGATCGAGGCCAGGATGGCGACCACGAAGATCACCACACCCAAGAGGTAGAACAGGCCTGTCATCGGGTCCTCTCGATCAGCTCGCGGGCGGTCGCGCGGGCCCAGGCGTCGGCCGCGAGGACATCCTCGACGGTCACCGACTGCCCTCCCAAGGGTACGTCGTCGCGGCTGAGAACAGCCTGAATCGTCGCCACGATGCCGTTGAAGGCGAGACCACCGTCACGGAAGGACTCGACGCACACCTCGTTGGCCGCGTTGTAGACCGCCGGCGCGGTGCCGCCGCGCTCCCCCGCCGCCCGCGCCAGTGCGACCGCCGGGAACGCGTCGTCGTCGAGCGGGAAGAACTCCCACGTCTCGGGCCGGGTCCAGTCGACCGGAGGCGCCGCGCCGGGCACCCGGTCGGGCCAGGAGAGTCCGAGAGCGATCGGGATCAGCATGGTCGGCGGGCTCGCCTGGACCAGGGTCGAACCGTCGACGAACTCGACCATCGAGTGCACGACGCTGGTCGGGTGGACCACGACCTCGATCCGGTCGTAGGGGATGCCGAAGAGCAGGTGCGCCTCGATCACCTCCAGGCCCTTGTTGACCAGGGTCGCGGAGTTGATGGTGATCACCGGGCCCATGTCCCAGGTGGGGTGGTTCATCGCCTGGGCGGGCGTCACGTCGGCGAGCTGGTCGCGGGTCTGCCCGCGGAACGGGCCGCCGCTCGCGGTGAGCACGAGTCGTCGTACCTCTGCGGCCGAGCCGCCGCGCAGGCACTGGGCCACGGCGCTGTGCTCGGAGTCGACCGGCACGATCTGGCCCGGCCTGGCGCGGTCGAGCACCAGCGGGCCGCCCATGATCAGCGACTCCTTGTTGGCCAGTGCGAGGGTGTTGCCGGCGTCGAGCGCGGCGAGCGTGGGCCGCAGTCCGACCGCGCCGGTGATGCCGTTGAGGACCACGTCGCAGGCGATCCCCGCTGCCTGCGTCGAGGCCTCCTCCCCGAGACCCGAGAAGAGACGGGGGTACGTCGCACCGAACTCGGCGACCTGCGCGTCGAACAGCTCCGGGCTGGACCCGCCCGCGGTCAGCCCGACCACCCGGAACCGGTCCGGGTTGGCGCGGACCAGGTCGAGGGCCTGGGTGCCGATCGACCCGGTCGAGCCGAGGATCACGATGTCGCGAGGAGTCACCGGACGATTGTCTCAGCCGGGCGGCTCAGATCAGGTGCGCCACCGTACGGAAGTGGGCGGCCGCCTCCTCGCGGCTACCGGTGCCGTAGACCCGCAGCAGGTCGGCCAGCTCCGGGAAGTCGGCCACGAGCCGGTCCGCGGCCGCCGCCAGGTCCCGTCCGGAGGCGACGGCCCGGAGCAGGCTCCCGAACGCGACCGGGAGGTCCGCCGACGCCGACGCCGGCCGGTCCGTGGTCAGGGTGGTCGAGTCCTCGTGGCTGATCGCCGCGACCCGGTCGGCCACCGCCTCGTGGGCCAGCCCGCGCTCGACCTCGTCGGCCACGACGAGCAGCGACTGCAGCCGCTGGAGGGCTCGCGCGTTGCCGAACTTGACCCGCTGGCCGCTCACCAGCTGCGACAGCATCGGCGGGCTGACCCCGATCGTCCTGGCCACCGCGGCCTGGCTGAGGCCCAGGGTGGACGTGACGCGACGGACCGTCTCGCCGACCGGGGCGCCGTACAGTTCGACCTGCCGGACCAGTGGATCCTCGCCGTCAGCACTCATGACTTGATGATAGCAATCACGAATGTTACGTTTGCGATCGCAAACATACCTTCTGGAGGTTGTCTCGATGCCCAGCGCTCCCACCGCCCGGCGGTCCCGGCTCCTGGCCGGCGTCACGGCCCTCTCCTTCGTGTTGCTCGGGCTGGTCGGCACCGGCGGTCCTGCGGCTGCCGAGGACGAGACGGCCACCGACTACGGCCGGATGCTGCTCGTCCTGGACAGCTCCGGCTCGATGGCCGAGCCGGCCGCCGACGGAGGGACGACGAAGATCGACGCCGCCAAGGACGCGCTGGGCTCCGTCATCGACGACCTGCCGGACGACGCCTACGTCGGGCTGCGCGTCTACGGCGCCAAGGTGTTCTCCAAGAGCCAGCCCGGCGCCTGCCGCGACTCCCAGCTCGTGGTCCCGCCCGGCACCGACAACCGTGACGAGCTGCGCTCCGCGCTCGAGTCGTACAAGCCCTACGGCGAGACGCCGATCGGCTACGCCCTCCAACAGGCAGCGAAGGACCTCGGCGCGGAGGGCACCCGCTCGGTGGTGCTCGTCTCCGACGGCGAGGCGACCTGCGCCCCGGACCCCTGCAAGGTGGCCGCCCAGCTCGCGAAGCAGGGCGTGGACCTGCAGATCGACGTGGTCGGGCTGGCGGTCAGCGGGAAGGCCCGCGACCAGCTCCGGTGCGTCGCCGCGCAGGGCAACGGCACCTACTACGACGCCGACTCCGCAGACGAGATCGCGGACAGCCTGCAGACCGCCTCCGACCGGGCGGTGCGCCCGTTCGAGCTCGAGGGCACGCCGATCGAGGGCGGTCCGGGCAGTCTCGAGGCCACCCCGGTCACCCCGGGTCGCTGGGTCGACAACGTCGGGGTCAAGGGCTCCACGAGCGGCGAGCGGTGGTTCTCCTTCGACCGCACGATCCCTGGTTCTACGGTCTCCTTCGGGATCTCCTCCCTGGGCTTCGTGGGCACCAACACCGACACCCTCAACCTGGACGTCGTGACCGAGGACGGCACGTCCTGCGGGTCGGGCTACGACCTCAAGCAGATCAACACGGCCATCGTGCTGGGTGCCGGCGTCCAGGTCGGGCGAGAGACGACCGCCTCCGAGGAGTGCCTCGACCAGCGGTTGCTCCTGAAGGTGGCCCGCGACTTCAACTTCGCCGGGGCAGCTCCCGACCAGAAGGCGCCGTACGCGCTCCGTGTGGTGGAGGAGCCACCGGCGACCGATGTCGCGTCGCTGCCGGCCGGGGTGTCCAGCGCCGACAGCACCTACCAGCCGCCCCGGGTCACTGGCAGCGCCACCGAGATCCTGGGCGGCGACTCGTTCGGGAGCGCGCCCGAGATCGGCAACGGCCGATACTCGGGGAGCATCGTCCCGGGCGAGACCCAGGTGTTCAAGGTCCGACTCGAGTACGGGCAGAGGCTCGACGTGCGGCTGCTGACCCCGGCGATGTCCCCGTCCCTGCGGGAGGCGGTGAACTTCGTCTACGGGCCGTTCGCCGACCTCGGCGTGTACGACCCCACCGGCGCACGAGAGCCGCGATCCGACGGCTCGACGAGCTCGGGCTTCTCTGCCATGGTCCAGCCGGACGAGCTGACCGTCGGGCTCCCGGAGGTCCGCTACCGCAACCGGGAGCTGCCGACCCCCGCGGCCACCTCCGCCGGCGACTACTACCTCGTCTATGCGGTCGACAGCGACAGCAGCGGGAGCTACTCGCTGCCTTTCGAGCTCCAGGTCCAGGTGCAGGGCACACCGAGCGGCGAGCCTGCGTTCGACGGCGACCAGTCGGTCCTCGGCACCGAGGCGCCGGCCACCGAGGCCCCGACCTCTGACCCGTCCGTGTCCACCGACAGTGGCTCGCAGGGGACCGAGGACGAGACCGAGGGTGCGGCCGCGTCGGACGAGGACGGACTCTCGACGCCGGTGGAGGCCGGTCTCGCGGGTGCACTCGTGGTCGTCGCCGCCCTGTGCGCCGGGACCGCGTTGCTGCTGCTGCGTCGCTCGGGCAGCTGATCGGTCCCGACCCTCAGCCGAGCAGGACGAACCCGGCTCCCACCAGGCAGGCGAGGGCGACCACGAGCAGCACCAGACCCGCGATCCGGTCTCGGCGCTGCCCCGTCGGCGGCTCCCGCCCGTCGGAGGTGCGGACCCGGGTCGGGACCGGCGGAGGCGACGTCGGGGGTGGGGTGGTGGGACCCGTGGCGACGTGGTCGAACACCTCCACCTCCGGGCCTGGCGTCCCCAGCCGCAGCTCACGGAGCCGCACCCTCAGCTCGCTGACTCCCGGCCGCTGGGCCGGGTCGTGGTCCGTGGCGGAGAGCAGCAGGTCCACCAACGCGGCCTGGTCGGGCTGGGTACGACGTACCTCCCTCGCCTCGGCGACCGAGCCGGGGGGCCGTGCACCGGTCACCATCTCCAGGCCGACCATGCCCACGGCGTAGACGTCCTGGCGAGGGTCCGGGTCCGCGCCGGCGAGCTGCTCCGGGGCCAGGTAGCCGGGCGACCCGACGATCTGGGACGCGCGGGTCAGGCGCGGCTCGTCGAGACGCGCCGCGACCCCGAAGTCGGCGAGCAGCACGTGGGGCGGGCCGGTGCCGGTGGCGTGCAGCAGCACGTTGGCGGGCTTGACGTCGCGGTGCACCAGCCCGGCGGCGTGCACCGCCTCGAGCGCGTCGAGCACCTGGTCGAGCACGGCCCCGGTCCAGGCCGGCGGCAGTCCCCCGTGGTCGCCGATCAGGGTCGCGACGGACCCGCCGCGCACGAGCGGCATCGTGAACAGCACCCGGTCGTCCTCTCCTGCCCACGACAGCGGCGTCACCACGTGCGGGTGCTGGATCCGGGTCGACTGCTCGCGCATGAAGCGCAGCAGCGCGGATGAGTCCGACTGGCGCAGCAGCTTGCCGGCGTACAGGTGCTCGTCGCGCAGGTCGCGCACCACCCACACCGATCCCATGCCGCCGTCGGCGATCGGCTCGACCAGCTCGAAGCGCGCTGCGAAGACCTCAGCCACGGGCGTCACCCTAGCGGTGGCGTCGTGCCCTGCCGGGAAACGGATCGCTCGGTTTAGTCTCGACCGCATGACCGAATCTCCTCTCCCCAGCGCCGGTGGCCCCTCGCTCCCCCAGGAGCGGCGTCTCGTCACCGCGATCCCCGGCCCCGCCTCGCTCGAGCGCCTCGAACGCAAGAAGGCCCTGGTGGCCGACGGAGTGGGCACCATGCTTCCCGTCTTCGTGGTCGCCGCCGGTGGCGGTGTGCTGGTCGACGTCGACGGCAACTCGTTGATCGACCTCGGCTCCGGCATCGCGGTGGTCTCGGTGGGCAACGCGGCACCGGCGGTCGCCCGCAACGTGCACGCACAGGTCGACGCCTTCACCCATACCTGCTTCATGATCACGCCGTACGACGGCTACCTCGACGTCTGCGCAGCGCTGGCCGAGCTGACTCCGGGTGAGCACGCCAAGAAGTCGGCGCTCTTCAACTCCGGCGCCGAGGCGGTCGAGAACGCCGTCAAGATCGCCCGTGTCGCGACCGGTCGCGACGCTGTCGCGGTCTTCGACCACGCCTACCACGGCCGCACCAACCTGACGATGTCGATGACGGCCAAGAACATGCCCTACAAGCAGGGCTTCGGGCCCTTCGCCGGCGAGGTCTACCGAGCGCCGATGTCCTACCCGCTGCGCGACGGCCTCTCCGGTGCCGACGCCGCTGCTCGTGCCATCGACATTCTCGACAAGCAGGTCGGCGCCACCAACCTCGCGTGCCTGGTGATCGAGCCGATCCAGGGCGAGGGCGGCTTCATCGTGCCCGCGCCCGGCTTCCTGCCGGCCCTGACCGCCTGGGCATCGGAGAACGGCATCGTGTTCATCGCCGACGAGGTGCAGACCGGCTTCTGCCGGACCGGCGCCTGGTTCGCCTCCGACGACGAGCACGTGGTGCCGGACCTGGTCACCACCGCGAAGGGCATCGCCGGCGGGCTCCCGCTCGCCGCTGTGACCGGGCGCAGCGAGCTGATGGACGCCGTCCACGTCGGAGGGCTGGGCGGCACGTACGGCGGCAGCCCGGTCGCCTGTGCCGCGGCCCTCGGGTCCATCGAGGAGATGCGGATCGGCGCCCTGGACGCCCGCGCCCGAGACTTGGGCGCACTGATGTCAGCCCGGCTCGCCGACCTCGCGGCCGAGCACCCCGTGATCGCCGAGGTGCGCGGTCGGGGCGCGATGATGGCGATCGAGCTCTGCAAGCCCGGGACCACCGAGCCCGACCCGGTCCGCACGGCCGCTGTCTCGGCGTACTGCCATCAGCACGGCGTCGTGACCCTCACCTGCGGGACCTGGGGCAACGTCTTCAGGTTCCTGCCGCCGCTGGCGATCTCCGACGACCTCCTCAACGAGGGGTTCGACGTCGTCGCTGCGGGATTCTCAGCCACCGCCTGAGGGGCGGCGGCCGGTCGCCAGGGAGGGAACCTCCCTGGCGACCCGAACCGGATCAGTCCCGACGCTTCAGGCCGGTCACCGTGATCGTCCCGCCGCCGAGCACCAGCAGCATGCCCAGGACGCCCAGCAGCACCATCGAGCTCGACGCGCCGGTGTTGGGCAGCGCCGCTGCCGGCGGGTGGTACGCCGTGGGCGTTTCGGCCGGCGGAGTGCCGGTCGGAGGCGTGTCGGTCGGCGGGGTGTCCTTCGACGGCGGGTTGGCGCACTTGGAGGACTCCGGCGGGTAGTCGACCACGACCTCGTAGTGCGGGTTCACGTCGAAGAGGACCTTGACGCTCGGGCGGGTCCAGGCGAAGTTGCCGGTGGTCTCCACGTAGGAGCCGTCGGGCAGCTGCTCCCACCCGGGCCACTGCTGCGGCGCGGTCGCCTTGGCGCCCGGCCACAGGATCTTGCCCTTGAGCGGGAGGTTCGCCTTGACGTAGTCCTCGCCGTCGGGGTTGACGAAGGTGATCGTCATCGGCGTCGCGTCGTCGGTCTCGAAGCCAGGCGGCAGGTCGACGGCGTAGGCGAGGTAGGGCACGGCACTGACGCACTGGGCGGCGAGGTCGCCCGGGACCAGGCCGCACTGCTCGTCGGTGTTGGGCGTGTAGGTCAGCACGATCGTGGTGACGTGCTCCCCGTCGTCGTCGAAGTAGTAGCCGTCGTCGGCGGTGAAGGTGGCGGTCCCGTCACCGTTGTCGACACCGGTGTAGCCGACGCCCTCGGAGAGGGTCACCGTGTCCAGGGCGGTGTAGCAGTCGTCGTTGGTGGTCACGCTGGGGATGACGGGGACGTCGCAGTCCGGCGTCTCCAGGGTCACTGCGTAGGTGGCGGTGCCGTCATCGTTGAGGACCCATCCGGTGGTGCCCTCGAGGACGATCTCGAAGCCGACGCCCGGCGTCGCGGTGACGCTGGTCAGGTCATCGGCCACCACGTAGCTGAGGTGGTCTGTCACCACCGTGGTCACGGTCGGCGTGGTGCCGGTGCCGTCGACGCAGGTGCTCTGCGTGACCTGGGGGACGACCGGCGTGACCGGGCACTTCTCGATGGTGTCGGCGGGCAGCGGGAACGTGATGGAGGTTCCGCTCGGGAAGGTGTAGCCCGCGGCGGCGGTCACCACCGCGTCGCCGTTGGGGAGGATGCTGAAGATCGCGTGCAGGATGGCCGGGAAGGCGTTCCAGGTGGGCGGGCCGTCGCAGCGGTCGACGAAGGTCGGCTCCGCCTCGAGCTGGATCACGACGAGGCACTCACCCGGGTCCGGGTAGGTGACGGTGAAGGTTGCCGTGTGCTCGTTGACGATCGTCCAGCCGGCCGGCGCGTTCACGAACTTGTGGCTCGAGTCGGCGACCGCGGTGACGACGAGGCCGTCGGCGGAGTAGCTGATGCCACCGCCGTTGGGCGCCAGCGTGAAGGAGGGCGTCGAGCTCTGGCCGGGGCCGGTGCAGGTGGCGACCGTGATCGTCGGGGACACCGGAGTGGCCTCGGTGAGGCAGTAGCCTCCCGTCAGCTGGGGCAGCACCGTCAGGGTCTGGGTCTTGATGCCGGTGTTGGTGTAGCCCGGCTGCGCGGTGAAGGTGATCGTGTAGGTGCCCGGGCCGGTGCCGGACGGCGACTGGCTGGCAGTGATGCCGGTCGGCTGCGATGCGGGGACCAGCGCGCCGTCGGTGTCGCAAGTGGGCGGCTGGACGGTCCAGGCGACCGCGGCAGTCTTCTTCGTGCAGTCACCGTAGGGGCTCGTGACGCCGGTCGCGGATGCCTTCTGGCCGTCGCCCCACGTCAGGTTCGCGGTGGCCTTGACACTCTTCGAGGTGCCCGGCGCGATCACCGTGAAGGTGTACGTCGTGTTGCCGACCACCGTGGCCGGTGCGCCGCTCGCCTGCGAGCCGGCGGGCTCGACGTTGCTGATGTTCAGCGTCGCCGTGTGACCGTCCCCCTCCGCGGGGACGTTTGCCGTGTTCCCGGTGAAGGTCACCTTGTAGGTGCCGTCGGCCTGACAGGACCACGAGGCCGTCAGGGTGGCGGTGTGGGCACTCGCAGATGCTGCGGGCAGCACGATCGCGACGCAGATGAGCGCCACCGCCGAAACCACGCGAACGAGATTCTTCATGAGCACACTCATTGTGATGCCTTCCCCCCGAAACGCTGGCCTGCGGAGCGCAGTGCCAGCGGATAGCTCTCTGATTATGTCCCTGTCCCTGCGGCTTTGTCGGACTATCCACAAGAAAACCTGGACGTGTTGTGAACGAGTCGGCCGCTGGTTGGTTACGGACCGGCGATGGCGAAATTGTGACCTGCTTCACGCGAACCCCTTGACGCGTGTCAACTCCTTGCGCTTCGATCCGGAGCATGACCTCAGCCGCCACGGGCGCCCTCCCTTACGACGCGATCATCAAGAACGGTCGGTGGTTCGACGGCACCGGCGCCGCCTCGGGGATCCGCAACCTCGGGGTCCGCGACGGCCGGGTCGCGACCGTCAGCACCGACGTGCTCGACGAGAGCGGCTGCCCCGAGGTGGTCGACGCGGAGGGACAGTGGGTGATCCCCGGCCTCGTGGACATCCACACCCACTACGACATCGAGGTGCTCAGCGGTCCCGACCTCTCCGAGTCGGTGCGCCACGGAGTGACCACGCTGTTGCTGGGCTCCTGCTCGTTGTCGACCGTCCACGTCGGCGGAGTCGACGCCGGCGACCTGTTCGGCAGGGTCGAGGCCATTCCGCGTCAGTTCGTCATCAGCGAGGTGGAGGCCGCCAAGACCTGGAGCTCGGCCGAGGAGTACGTCGATGCGCTCGAGGCACTGCCGCTGGGACCCAACCTCGCAGCCTTCATCGGGCACTCCGACCTGCGGACCGCGACCATGGGCCTGGACCGGGCCACCCGCAAGGAGGTCCGACCGACGCGGGCTGAACAGGCCCGGATGGAGCAGCTGCTCGACCAGGCGATCGACGCCGGCTTCGTCGGCATGTCGGCCCAGCAGCTGCTCTTCGACAAGATCGACGGCGACCTGTGCCGCTCTCGGACGCTGCCGTCGACGTACGCCCGGGGCCGGGAGATGCGCGGACTGCGGTCGATCCTGCGCCGCCGGCGTCGGGCACTCCAGGCCGGACCGGACGCGAGCCACCCGCACACCATCCTCGTGCAGGCGCTGGGATCCATCGGCCTGGGAGGGCGGGAGCCGCTGCGGACCAGCCTGCTCTCCGCGGCCGACATCAAGGCGATCCCGTTCGTCATCCACCTGATGCGACCGCTGGCGCGGATCGCGAACGCGCTCGGCGCGGACTTCCGCTGGCAGCACCTGCCGGTCCCGTTCGAGGTGTACGCCGACGGCATCGACCTGGTGATCTTCGAGGAGTTCGGGACCGGTGCCGCAGCCCTGCACCTGCAGGAGGCGGTCGCGCGCGACGAGCTGTTCCGGGACGAGGACTACCGTCGCCGGTTCCGCAAGGACTACGAGAGCAAGTACGGTCCCCGTGTCTGGCACCGGGACTTCTTCGACGCCGACATCGTCGCGTGCCCCGACTCCTCCGTCGTCGGCAAGTCGTTCGGACAGGTGGGCGTGGAGCGTGGCGGACTGCACCCGGTCGACGCGTTCCTCGACCTGGTGCTCGAGCACGGCACCGCGATCCGCTGGCGGACCACCATCTCCAACCACCGGCCCCAGGTGCTCAAGAAGCTGGCGGCCGACCCGGGGATCCAGATCGGCTTCTCCGACGCCGGCGCCCACCTGCGCAACATGGCCTTCTACAACTTCGGGCTCCGCCTGCTGCGCCACGTCCACGACGCCCAGCTGGCGGGCCGTCCCTTCATGAGCCTCGAGCAGGCGGTGCACCGGCTGACCGGGGAGCTCGGCGAGTGGTACCGGATCGATGCCGGGACCTTGCGGGTTGGCGATCGCGCCGACCTCGTGGTGCTGGACCCGGCCCGGCTCGACGCCTCGCTCGACGACTACCACGAGAGCCCGGTCGAGCAGTTCGGCGGACTGTCGCGCATGGTCAACCGCAACAACCCGGCCGTGCCCGCGGTCTTCGTCGCCGGATGCCGTGTCGTCGAGGACGGCGAGCCGACGCCGCTGCTCGGGAAGGTCCGCACCGGACAGTTCCTCCGGGCCGAGCAGAGCGGCGCCGCGGTGGCTGAGACGGCCCGTGCCAGCGCGTGACCCGCACTCCGAAGGAGGCCGTCCTCGGCCTGTGGCGGACGCTGTCCGAGCGTGACTACGACCGGATCGCCGACTGGGTCACCGACGACTGCATCTACCTGGACATGCCGGTCGGACCGACTCTCGCTGCCAGAGGACCTGCCGACATCGTCAAGCGGCTCCGGGTCGGCTGGGGCGACCTGGCGGCGTACGAGAACCACGACGGCCTGCTGGTCGCCGACGGCGACGACGTCATGTACGAGCACTCTGAGACGTGGACCTTCACCAGTGGGGAGGTCGTCACCCTCGCCTTCGCGACGGTGCACCGGGTCCGTGACGGCAAGGTCAGCCTGTGGAAGGACTACTGGGACTACGGAGCGATCATGAACGCAGCACCGGCGTCATGGGTCGAAGGTCTCGCGACCGCCGACACCTCCTGGGTGTACGACGCCACCGGCCAGGTCTGAGCCTCAGGACTGGTAGCCGGCACCATTGATGGTCAGGACCACCGGAGCGCCGGAGTCCTTGACGACCAGCGTCACGGTCGTGCCGACCAGGCCGTCGAGCTCCTCGGAGTTGGTCTCCGCGACGCCGTCACCGTCGAAGTCGGCGGCGGCGTCAGCAGCGAGGAAGTCGGCCCCGCCGACATCGACCGACGTCCCGGCGACGCACCAGGCGCCCGACCCGCAGGCCGACAGCACGCCGACCAGAGTGACCGGTCCAGGTGTGGGCGTCGGTGTGGGGGTCGGCGTCGGTGTGGGGGTCGGCGTGGGCGTCGGCGTCGGCGTGGGGGTCGGCGTCGGCGTTGGGGTCGGGGTCGGCGTGGGGGTCGGCGTCGGCGGCTTGGGGGGCTTCGGCGGTGCGGGGGCGTGGGCAGGCCGCACCGGCGGGGCGACGTCGTGGGCGGCGGCGCCGGCCTCGAGGTGACCGTCGGTGTCGGTGTCGGGTGCCTCGGCCCCGGGACCGGTCCCTGGTCCGGCCCCGGGTCCGGCGCCGGGCACGGAGACGGGCACCGGGTCGGCAGCGGTCGGGAGGCTCACCGGGTTGACGAGGTTGTCGAGACCGGAGCTGCCCGGCACGGTGTAGTCACCGGTGCGGTAGCCGTCGGCGAGCGCCAGCACGTCGGCGACGTAGGCCGAGGAGGGGTTGTAGCGGAAGACCGCGTCCTTC
Organism: uncultured Actinomycetota bacterium; assembly: GCA_963706475.1. Taxonomy (GTDB): domain Bacteria; phylum Actinomycetota; class Actinomycetes; order Propionibacteriales; family Nocardioidaceae; genus Nocardioides. Next base: position 281,829 of record CAVPLV010000002.1, read on the forward strand.
GCCCCCTGGGTGGTGCCGAGGTTGTCGTCGGCCGAGGCACAGAGGAAGACCGCCGCACCCAGCGCCGCGTCGTTGATGTCGTCTGGTGAGCGCACCCCGTCACCGTCGGCGTCGACTCCGACGCTGCTCCAGGTCGAGGGAAGGAACTGCATCGGACCGACGGCCCGGTCGAACACCTTGTCGCCGTCGACGGCGCCACCATCGGTGTCCGTGATCCTGGCGACCGGACCCTTGCCGTCGAGCGCCAGGCCCCGGATGGCGGGGGTGGAGGTGCCGTCGGCGTTGAGGGTCGCGCCGGCGTACCGGCCGTGGTCGGACTCGATGCGACCGATCGCGGCCAGCAGGCTCCAGTCGATCTGGCAGTCGTTGGCCTTGTTGATGACGGTCGCTGCGGTCCGGTAGGCGAGCAGGGCCGTGAACGGGATGTCGAGGTGCGTCAACGCGGAGGGCTTGAGCTGTTCGGTGCCCTTCAGCTTGCGCACGCGGGCCTGCGCGGCGGGCACGTTCGGGACGGCGACGGGCTGCTGCAGGACGGCGGCCGGCACCGCGACCGGAGCCGGAGGGAGCGCTCCTTGGCTGACCTCGACGGCGGTCGGGTTCACGAAGGGGGACGCCGTCGCGGCAGCACCGATCCCGACGATCGCCGTCGCTGTCATCAGTGCCCGGGTGGCGGGCTTGGTCCAGAACATGTGTGCCGTGTCTGCCTCGGTTGGTTGGGCCGGGAACTCCTACGGCACGTGCCGCGAGATTCCACGCGACATTCACCGTATCCCGGCGTCGCGTCGGTCGCATAGTGATCGTCCAAAGAGAGCATGGGCCAGATGGGGTCTTGCCACCAGGCGAACGCTGTGCATCAGGCGGACCAACTCTCCCGGCCCGGCCCGGCCCGGTGCCGCCGCTCTACTCGACCGCGAGCTCCTGCTGGCCCCACGGGCTGCCGTACTCGGTGAGCAGGTCCAGGAACGGCACCGCGTCGAACGCCTCCGGGCCCAGGACCCCGGCGCCCGTCCAGATGCCCTTGGCGAGCAGCTCGAGCGCCACCACCGGGTTGATCGCGGTCTGCCAGACGACGCACTGGTGGCCGTACTCAGCCATCGTCCACTCGTTGTCGACCACGTGGTAGAGGTACGTCGAGCGGGGCTCGCCGTCGACGCCGGTGCCGGTCACCCACAGGCCGGCACAGGTCTTGCCGCGCATCCGCGGACCCACCGTGGCCGGGTTGGGCAGCACCGCCGCGACGACGTCACGGGGACTGACCTCGCTGAAACCACCACTGGCCTTCACCCGGACCGGGTCGGTGCGGTCCAGCCCCAGCGTGTGCAGCACCTTGAGGATGTTGATGAACTCGTCGCCCAGGCCGTACTTGAACGTCGCGCGCCGGCAGTCGACCCAGCGCGGCATCAGCAGCACCTCCTCGTGCTCGACGTTGACGCACTCCACCGGACCGATCCCCTCGGGGAAGTCGAACACCTCGGGCTCCGAGAACGGCGGCGTCGTGAACCAGCCACGGTCCTTCTCCCACACGACCGGCGGGTTCAGGCACTCCTCGATCGTGGTCCACATCGAGAACGACGGTGCGAAGATCTCGTTGCCGTCGTCGTCGGTGACCACCAGGTTGGCGCCGTCGCGGGTGCCGAGCTCGTCGATCTTGCTGAAGAGATGGTCGGCGGCGTATCGCGCGAACACGTCGGAGAGTCCCGGCTCGACCCCGATCCCGACCAGGGCCAGCCGACCGGCCGCCTCCCAGTCGCCGGCGAGGGCGAACTGCTCGTCTCCCAGCATCACGCCGCACCGCTCGTACGGCGCGTCCGGGTGTGGCCTGGACAGCGACATCGCCATGTCGAGGTAGTCGGCGCCGGCCTCGGCGGCGCCGTTGAAGATCGACATGTTGAAGACCGGGTCGACCGCGTTCATCACGTGCGTGATCCGGTGCTCCCGGCACAGCGCGGTCACGCTCTGCGCCGAGGAGGCATCGAGCTGCGCAGCGACGTACCTCTCGTCGGTGGCGGCGGCCTTCTCTGCGCTGTCCAGGCTGTAGTCGGAGACCACGATGGTCTCGAAGAAGTCGCGGCGGGCCGCGATGGCTGCGAAAGCCGCGCCGACACCGCCAGTGCCGACGAGCAGGACCCTCATCGGGTCACTCACCGTGATAGCTCATGACGTGCTTGATCCGGGTGTAGTCCTCGAGGCCGTACATGGAGAGGTCCTTGCCGTAGCCCGAGTGCTTGAAGCCACCGTGCGGCATCTCGGAGATGAAAGGGATGTGGGTGTTGATCCACACGGCACCGAAGTCGAGCCTGCGCGACATCCGGAGCGCACGAGCGTGGTCCTTGGTCCAGACGCTCGAGGAGAGCGCGTACTGGACGTCGTTGGCCCACGTCAGCGCCTGCGCCTCGTCGGTGAACTTCTGGACGGTCATCACCGGACCGAAGATCTCGGTCTGGACCTGCTCGTCCTGCTGCTGCAGGCCGGAGAGCACCGTCGGCTCGTAGAAGTAGCCCTGCTCACCCTTGCGGGCACCGCCGGTCTGGACGACCGCGTGGTCGGGGAGCCGGTCGACCATGCCCGAGACGTGGGCCAGCTGGTTGGCGTTGTTGAGCGGGCCGTAGTAGGTCGCGTCGTCGTCGGGCATCCCGGTCGGCATCCCCCGGGCCGCCTCGGCCAGGGCCGCGACGAACTCGTCGTGGATGCCTTCCTGCACCAGCACCCGGGTCGCCGCGGTGCAGTCCTGACCGGCGTTGAAGAGTCCGGCACCAGCGATGCCCTCGGCCGCGGAGGCGATGTCGGAGTCGTCGAACACGATGACCGGGGCCTTGCCGCCGAGCTCGAGGTGGACCCGCTTGAGATCCTGCGCGGCTGCCTCGGCGACCTGCATGCCGGCACGCACCGAGCCGGTGATGGCCACCATCTGCGGGGTCTTGTGGGCGATCAGCGCGCGGCCCGTCTCCCGGTCACCACAGACCACGTTGAGCACGCCCGGCGGGAGGAACTCCTGGGCGAGCTCGGCCAGCAGCGTCGAGCTGGCAGGTGTGGTGTCGCTCGGCTTGAGGACGACCGTGTTGCCGGCGGCCAGCGCGGGCGCGATCTTCCAGATCATCATCAGCAGGGGGTAGTTCCACGGCGTCACCTGTCCGACCACCCCGATCGGCTCGCGCCGCACCCACGAGGTGTGGTCGGCCAGGTACTCACCGGCCGACTTCCCCTCGAGGAGCCTCGCTGCACCCGCGAAGAACTTGAAGTGGTCCGAGGCGTAGGGCATCTCCTCCGACATGGTCAGCGCGAGAGGCTTGCCGGTGTCCTTGCACTCGACGGCGTTGATCTCCTCGATCCGCTCCTCGATCGCCGACGCGAGCCTGAGCAGCGCGTTCGAGCGGTCCTGGGGGGTCGCGTAGCCCCAGCCCTCGAAGGCAGCGGAGGCCGCGGCGTACGCACGGTCGACGTCCTCCTCGCCGGACCTGGGTGCCTGTGCGTACACCTCGCCCGTCGTCGGGTCGATGACGTCGTAGGTCTCCCCCGACACGCTCGCGACGGACTCACCGTTGATGACGTTCATGAAGGTCTGGTCTGCCATGAGGCGAGCCTAGTGACCAGACAACGGAATCTGTAGGGATTGCCAGCGACTTGTGACGGATTTCGTTGAATCGAGCGGATCAGGCGTCGTAGACGGCTGCCCCATCGATCCAGGTGCTGACCGCCCGGGCCGCGCCGATCTGGTCCGACGGGCCGCTGAACGGGTCCCGGTCGAGCACCACCAGGTCGGCGACCGCGCCCGGCGCGAGCACCCCCGCGTCGTCGCGGTGGTTCACCCAGGCGCTTCCGGAGGTGTACGCCGCGAAGGCGGTCGCCAGGTCGAGCGACTGCCCTGGCAGGAACGGGTCCCGGTCACCCCCGGGCTCCTGCCGGGTCACCGCGACCTGCATCGCCTGCAGCGGGTCCGGCGTGCTGACCGGCCAGTCGCTGCCGGCGACGAGCCGGACACCGGAGCGGTGCAGGTCGCCGAACGGGTACTGCCAGGCGCTCCGCTCCGCCCCGAGGAACGGGATCGTCAGGTCGGCCATCTGGTCGTCCTCGCAGGCCCAGAGCATCTGCAGGTTGGCAGCGACGCCGATCCTGTCGAAGCGGGGCACGTCGTCGGGGTGGATCAGCTGCAGGTGGGCGATCTGGTGGCGACGGTCCCCCTCGCGGTCGAGTCCCTCGAAGGCGTCCAGGGCCTCGCGAGCACCACGATCGCCGATGGCGTGCACGTGCACCTGGAAGCCGGCGGCGTCGAGCGCCTGCACCGCGTCGCGCAGCGCTGCGGCGTCGACGAAGGAGTGGCCGCTGTTGTGGGTCGGGCGGCCGCACCTGTCGAGGTAAGGCGCGAGCAGGGCGGCCGTACCGTTCTCGGCCACCCCGTCCTGCATGATCTTCACGCTCGTCGCCCGGAACCGGCCGCCGGTCATCGCCTCACGCCGGCCGACGAGGTCGGCCACCTGCTCGACTCCGAGACGCCGCTCCCACCACAGCGCGCCGACCACGTGGGAGCGCAGGTCGCCGTTGGCCGCCGCGGTCTCGTACGTCGATGCCGGGTCGTCCATGCCGGAGTAGGCGCCCACGATCGCGTCCTGCCAGCCGGTGACGCCGAGCGAGTGCAGGTAGGACTGACCGGCCATCAGCGCCGCGTAGTAGTCCTCGCCGGTGGTCCGCGGCAGGAACCGCGACACCAGGGAGGTCGCTCCCTCGTGGAGGGTGCCGCTCGGCCGGCCGTCGGCGTCGCGCTCGATGCGGCCGTCGGTCGGGTCGGGCGTCAGGGCTCCGATGCCGGCGATCTCCAACGCTCGGCTGTTGACCCACGCCCCGTGGTGGTCGCGGTTGGGCAGCAAGACCGGGCGGTCAGGGACGACGGTGTCGAGGTCGGCCGCGGTCGGCGTGCCTCCCGGGAAGGCCGGCATCGCCCAGCCCCCGCCCAGGATCCACTCCGCGTCCGGGTTGTCGTCGGCGTACTCCTTGATGGCGCGGAGGTAGTCCTCGCGAGTCTCGTGGCCGGACAGGTCGCAGCGCAGCCGCTCGAGCCCGCCCTGGATCGGGTGCACGTGCGCGTCGACGAAGCCCGGCGCGACGAAGGCTGCGTCCACGACGGTCGAGGTGCGGGCGGAGCGGGCCCCGAAGCCACCAGGTCGGACCTCGACGATCCGGTCACCCTCGACGAGGACGTCCGCACGACCGACGTACCGGTGTCCGTCGAAGACGGTGCCGCCCCTGTAGATCGTGCTCACCGGCCCTCCAGCAGCGGTCCCGCCGGGTCGTGGGTGATGCCGTGCTTGGCGACCGCCAGCCCGGAGAGCGCCTCCAGGCAGACCCGGTTGGCGAGGAAGGCCGTGATCTCGGCGTGGTCGTAGGGCGGCGACACCTCGACCACGTCGATGCCGGCGACGGGCAGCTCGACGCAGATCCGGCGTACGGCGTCCAGCAGCTGTCGACTCGACAACCCCCCGGGCTCCGGAGTGCCGGTGCCCGGCGCGTGGCCCGGGTCGCAGACGTCGATGTCGACCGACAAGAAGACCGCGTCGCACTCGTCCAGGGCGATCTCGAAGGCCTCGTCCAGGCAGTCCTCGAGGCCCCGCCTGCCGATCTCGGTCATCTCGTAGGAGCGCATCTGCTGCTCCGCCATCCAGCCCAGCGTCTCGGGGCCGGGCCAGTAGCCGCGGAGCCCCAGCTGGAGGAACCGGTCTCCGCGCAGTGCACCGGACTCGATCAGCCGGCGCATCGGCTGGCCGTGGCCGTAGAGCGAGCCGAACTCGATGTCGCCGGTGTCGGCGTGGGCGTCGAAGTGGATCATCGAGACCTTGCCGTAGCCGTGGTGACGGGCCACCCCGGTCGCGTCGGCCAGGGCGATCGAGTGGTCGCCGCCGAGGACGAGGGGTACGGCGCCAGCACTCGCCACCGCGAAGACCGCGTCCTCGAGAGCACCGAGGGACCGCTCGATCTCCCCGGGAGGCATCTCGACGTCCCCCGCGTCGACCACGCGCAGGTCCTGTAGCGCGTCGACGCGGAGCGCCAGGTGAGGGCGCGAACCGTCGTGCGGCAGGTAGTCGGTGCCCCGGATCGCCGTCGGGCCGAAGCGGGTCCCGGGACGGTGCGACGTACCGCCGTCGAACGGGGCACCGACGACGACCACGTCGGCCGCCGCGAGCGCGGCCGCGTCGTCGAGGTCCACCCGGTCCACGCCGAGGAAGGTGATGTCGGGACCGAACTGTGCGCCGTACCTGGTCATGGCGCCCAACCTAGCCGCGGGCGACCCCACCGTGACCGGTGTAACACGCTCGTCACAACGAAATCCGCGAAAATCACCCCTCTGCGCTACGGATTCACTTGCACCGACGGGGCCCGACCGAGCACGATGGTCGCATGCACCCTGACTACGACCACCTGCAGAAGGCCGCCAAGGACCACCTGTGGATGCACTTCACGCGCCACTCGACGTACGACACCTCCGACGTCCCGATCATCGTGCGCGGCGAGGGTGCCTACATCTACGACGCGCACGGCAAGCGCTACCTCGACGGACTCGGCGGGCTCTTCGTCTCGCAGCTGGGCCACGGGCGCACCGAACTCGCTGACGCAGCGGCCGCGCAGGCGAAGGAGCTGGCCTTCCACCCGCTGTGGTCCTACGCGCACCCCAACGCCATCCTGCTCGCCGAGCGGATCGCGGGCTACGCGCCCGGCGACCTCAACCGGGTGTTCTTCACCACCGGTGGCGGCGAAGCCGTGGAGTCGGCGTGGAAGCTGGCGAAGAACTACTTCAAGATCACCGGCAAGCCGATGAAGCACAAGGTGATCAGCCGCTCGATCGCCTACCACGGCACCACCCAGGGAGCGCTGTCGATCACCGGGCTGCCGCCGCTCAAGCAGCAGTTCGAGCCGCTGGTGCCCTCGACCTTCCGGGTGCCCAACACGAACATCTATCGCGCCGCCGAGGCAACGGGCGGCTTCCTCGACGGCAGCGACCCCGAGGCCTTCGGACGCTGGGCCGCCGACCAGATCGCGGTCGCGATCGAGAACGAAGGCCCCGACACCGTGGCCGCGGTCTTCCTGGAGCCGGTGCAGAACGCCGGCGGTTGCTTCCCGCCGCCGCCGGGCTACTTCCAGCGGGTCCGTGAGATCTGCGACGAGTACGACGTGCTGCTGGTCTCCGACGAGGTCATCTGCGCCTTCGGCCGCCTGGGCTACATGTTCGGCGCGGAGCGCTACGGCTACCAGCCCGACATCATCACCTGCGCCAAGGGCATCACCTCCGGTTACGCCCCGCTCGGCGCGATGATCGCCTCGGACCGGCTGATGGAGCCGTTCCTGAAGGGCCACGAGTCCTTCGCCCACGGCTTCACGTTCGGCGGGCACCCGGTCTCCACCGCGGTCGCGATGGCGAACCTCGACATCTTCGAGGGCGAGCACGTCCTGGAGCACGTCCGCGACAACGAGGGCGCCTTCCGGAGCACCCTCGAGCGGTTGCTGGACCTGCCGATCGTCGGCGACGTCCGCGGCGACGGTTACTTCTACGGCATCGAGCTGGTCAAGGACAAGGACACCCGCGAGACCTTCGACGAGGACGAGGCCGAGAAGCTGCTGCGCGGCTTCCTGTCCAAGGCCCTCTACGACGAAGGCCTCTACTGCCGCGCCGACGACCGCGGCGACCCGGTCATCCAGCTCTCCCCGCCGCTGATCTGCGACCAGACCCACTTCGACGAGATGGAGCAGATCCTGCGCACCGTCCTGGACAAGGCCGCCACCCTGCTCTGAGGGTCCGCGACCTGCCCGGGCCCCGATGGTGGGGTCCGGGCTTCCGGTCGTGTCAGGCGACCCCGAGCGCCTTCGCCCGGCGCCGGTTGGCCACCTCGCCGCCGACCACGATCACGATCGAGATGAGGAACATCAGGGTACCGACCACGTTGACCTGCATCGGCACACCCTTGCCCTCGACACCCCACACGTACATCGGGAACGTCGTGGTCTGGCCGGCGTTGAGGTTGGTGACGATGAAGTCGTCGAAGGACAGCGAGAAGCTGAGCAGCGCCGCACCCAGGATGCCCGGGAAGACCAGCGGGAAGGTCACCCGCCAGAAGGTCTGCATCGGGGTGGCGTAGAGGTCCATGGCCGCCTGCTCGAGGTTGTCGTCCATGCCGGCCAGCCGGGCCCGCACGGTGACGACGACGAACGACAGGCAGAACATGATGTGCGCGATCAGGATCGTCCCGAAGCCGAGCTGGCCGGCGAAGCCAGCCGACACGAAGAGCGCCAGCAGCGAGGAGCCCATCACGATCTCGGGGGCCGCCATCGGCAGGAAGATCAGCACGTTGGTGGCCGAGCGGCCGGCGAAGTCGTGTCGCACCAGCGCGAACGCCGCGAGGGTGCCGAGGATCGTCGAGACCAGGGTCGCGAGCAGCCCGATCTCGATGCTGCGGACCAGAGCGGAGCACATGCCTTCCGGACCGCACGGATCGGTCCAGTTGTCGAGCGTGAACGACCCGAAGGCGTAGACGTTGCGACTCGGCGGCGAGTTGAAGCTCATCATCACGACGATCGCGATCGGCACGAACGTGTAGGCCAGCACCAGCAGCCCGAGGATCAGGACCAGGTGTTCCCGCAACCACCTCACAGCAGGTCCTCCGTCCCGGCCCGGCGCACGTAGAACAACACCATCACCACGATCAGCGACATCAGCATCACCGAGAGGGCGCCGGCCGCCGGGTAGTTGTTGGCGACCGTGTAGAGGTCCTGGATGACGCCACCGATCATCCGCTGGTTCGGGCTGCCGAGCAGTGTCACGTTGATGTAGTCACCGACCGCGGGGATGAAGGTGAGCAGCGTCCCGGAAACCACCCCTGGCAGTGACAGCGGCCAGGTGACCTTGAAGAAGCCGACGACGGGGTTCGCGTAGAGGTCGCTCGACGCCTCGATCAGGCGCTCGTCGATCTTGTCGAGGCTCGCGAAGAGCGGCAGCACCATGAACGGCAGGAAGTTGTAGGTCAGCCCGGCGATCACCGCGAACGGCGTGGCGAGCAGTCGGCCGTCCTCGCCGAGCAGGTGCAAGGTCTGGAGCACGTTGACGACCAGACCGTCGTCGGCCAGGATCAGCTTCCACGACAGCGTCCGGATCAGGAAGCTGGTGAAGAACGGTGCGATGACCAGCACCAGCAACAGGTTCTTCCAGCGCCCGGCCTTGAAGGCGATGGCGTAGGCCAGGACGTAGCCGAGGATCAGGCAGAGGAACGTCGCGATGCTGGCGTACCACAGAGACCGGAGCAGCTCGTCCCAGTAGGCCTGGAAGGCGTCGACGTAGTTGCTGAACGCCCAGGTCATCTCGTAGCCGCGGAAGTCGGACCCGTCGGGGTTCCAGAGGCTCGTCGCGACCAGCGAGTAGAGCGGCACGAGGAAGAACAGCGCCAGCCACAAGAACGCCGGCGCCAGCAACAGGTAGCCGAGAGCGCCCCTCTTGCGCACGGTCACGCTCACGCGTCGACTCCCTGTTGCGCGCCGGCCGAGGCATCCTGGTTGTGGTCGAGCAGGAACGCGTACTCCGGTCGCCAGGACAGCTCGACCTCGTCGCCGGTGCGGAACATCCGGCGGCGCCCCGTGTTCTGCTCGAAGACCTGGAGCTCCTGACCCCACGGCATCCGGACGAGGTACTGCGTGCTGACACCGACGAAGCTGACGTCGGTGATGGTGCCGCCGGGGATCGTGTTGCCGGGCGCGTCGAGCGCCTCTCCGATCTCGCCGACCAGCACCTTCTCAGGCCTGATGCCGATCCAACCGCGGTCGCCGTCGGCGTGCGAGCGGTCCGCCGGGACGGAGACGTCGATCCCGTGCATGTCGACGGTCACGATGTCGGCGGAACGGCTCTTGATGGTGCCGTCGATCAGGTTGGACTGGCCGAGGAAGTTCGCCACGAACGTCGAGCGCGGGTTCTCGTAGAGCTCGGCTGGGGCGCCCATCTGCTCGATGAGCCCCTGGTTCATCACCGCGACCGTGTCGGCCATGGTCATGGCCTCCTCCTGGTCGTGGGTGACGTGGATGAAGGTGAGGCCCACCTCGGTCTGGATCCGCTTGAGCTCGATCTGCATGCCGCGGCGCAGCTTCAGGTCGAGCGCGCCGAGCGGCTCGTCGAGGAGCAGCACCTCTGGCTTGTTGATCAGCGCGCGCGCCAGCGCGACCCGCTGCTGCTGGCCGCCGGAGAGCTGGGCCGGCTTCTTGCGGGCCTGGCTGCTGAGCTCGACGAGCTCGAGCATCTCCTTGACCTGTGCGTCCACCCCGGAGCTCTTGCGCCGCTTGAGACCGAACGCGACGTTCTCGTGGATGTCGAGGTGAGGGAAGAGGGCGTAGCTCTGGAAGACCGTGTTGACCGGCCGCCGGTAGGGCCGGGTGCCGGTGATGTCGCGGCCGTTGAGCACGATCGACCCGGACGTCGGGCTGTCCAGCCCGGCCACCATCCGCAACGTGGTGGTCTTGCCGCACCCCGAGGGGCCCAGGAGGGCGAAGAACGATCCACTCGGTACGTCGAGGTCGAGGTGGTCCACCGCCGTGAAGCCGGGGAACGACTTCGTCAGGCCCTCGAGCCGCAACCCCTGGAACGCGTTGGGATCCACGGTCTCGTTCTCGGTCTCAGCCACCTGTGACATCGGCCCACTCTCCTTCGTACTGGATCATCTGCTGGTCGTCGAGCGGCATGAAGTCGAACGTCGTGGCGAGGAGCTCGTCGTCGGGGAAGATCAGCGGGTTGTCGACCAGCGACGGGTCGATCTTCTCCATCTCCTGACGCGCCCCCTCGACCGGACAGATGTAGTTCACCCAGGCAGCGAGCTTCGCCGCGACCTTGGGGTCGTAGTAGTAGTCGATCCACTTCTCGGCGTTGGCCTGGTGCGTCGCGAGGTTGGGCACCATCATGTTGTCGCTCCAGAGGGAGAGCCCCTCCTCCGGCGCGACGAACTTGATGTCCGGGTTGTCGAACTGGAGCTGGATGACGTCGCCGGACCAAGCCTCGCAGGCCACGATGTTCCCGGCCGCGAGGTCCTGGGTGTAGTTGTTGCCGGTGAAGGACCGGATCTGGCCGTTGCTCACGGCCTCGCGGAGCCGGTCGAGGGCGTTGGCCCACTCTTCCTCGGAGAAGTCGCTGGGGTCAGCACCCACGACCTTGAGCATGAAGCCCATCGTGTCGCGCATCTCGGTCAACATGGTGACCCGGCCCTTGAGCTCGGTGTTGTCGAGCAGCTCGGCGAAGCTCTTGATCTCGCCGGTCTTGGCGGCGTTGTAGGCGATGCCGGTGAGACCGGTCTGCCACGGGGCGTGGTACTCCAGCTTCTTGTCCCAGACCCGGTCGCGCAGCGGCTTCAGCAGGTTGGACTGGAGGTTCGCGACGTTGGCGGCGTCGAGCGGCTGGATCCAGCCCAGCCCGATCATCCGGGCCGCCATCCAGTCGGTGAGCACGATCAGGTCACGCCCGATCGGCTCGCAGGTGCCGAGCTGGTTCTTCACCTTGGCGTAGAACTCGGAGTTGTCATTGATGTCGTCGTTGTAGGTGACCGCGATGCCGGTCTCCTTCTGGAAGACCTGGAAGGTGGAGTCGGCCTTCTTCCGGGGATCGATGTAGCCCGGCCAGTTGGAGATGGTCATCTCCTTCTGGCTGGCCGACAGATCCGTGGCGCGGCAGGTCGCCGGGTCCTGCTCTGCTCCCGCCACGTCGAAGAACGGGAGGTCGAGAGCAGCGATCGCGAGTGCTCCGACCCCTACTCCCCCGGCCCCCTTGATCAGGCTCCGACGCGACAGCCTGCCCCGGTGGAACGGCGATTCCGACACCACGTATCTCCCTTCCAGCGACTCGGCAACGCCTCGGATCGTGCCATGCATGGGGGGCTCGGACAAGCGATTCGGTTGATCCGAAACATGCTCGCAACGAAATCCTTTGTGACAGACCGCCCGAATCCTTTGACCTCACCCCGTCGACTGGGGAACCATGCGGCCATGACCAGGAAGCCCGAGCGCCCGGCGTTCCACCTCGACGACGTCTCGAAAGCCATCATCGAGCAGCTGCAGCAGGACGGTCGCCGCTCGTACGCCGCCATCGGCAAGGTGGTCGGGCTGTCCGAGGCGGCCGTGCGACAGCGCGTCCAACGGCTGATCGAGGCCGAGGTCATGCAGGTGGTCGCGGTCACCGACCCGCTCCAGCTCGGCTTCGCCCGCCAGGCCATGGTCGGGGTCCGGGTGACCGGACCCCTGGAACCCGTCGCCGACGCGATCGCAGCACTGGGTGAGGTCGACTACGTCGTGGTCACGGCCGGCTCCTACGACCTGCTCGTCGAGGTGGTCTGCGAGAGCGACGAGCACCTGCTCGAGCTGATCTCGGGCCAGATCCGGACCATCGCCGGCGTCGTCGCCACCGAGACCTTCATGTACCTCCGGCTGCGCAAGCAGACCTACTCGTGGGGCGTGCGCTGAGCGTGAGCGACCCACACTGGGAGCGGCTGTCGCTGTGGCACGACACGGCGGACACCGACTGGACCCCCCGCCCGGCACTGCCCGGATCGATCGACGCCGACGTCGCGATCGTCGGCGCCGGGTTCACCGGACTCTGGACGGCGTACTACCTGGCCGAGGCGGACCCGACGCTGCGGATCGTGGTCCTCGAGGCCGAGACCGCAGGGTACGGCGCCTCCGGGCGCAACGGCGGCTGGTGCTCGGCTCTCTTCCCGGCGTCGCTGGGGACGCTGACATCGATGGCAGGCCGGGACGCGGCGCTGGCCCAGCACCGGGCGATGCGGGAGACGGTCGACGAGGTCGCCCGGGTGGCCGTCGCCGAGGGCATCGACGCCCACGTGGCCAAGGGCGGCACGATCGTCCTGGCCCGCAGTCGGGCGCAGTGGTCGCGGGCCCGGTCGGAGGTCGCCGAGGCGCGCCGATGGGGCCGCGACGAGGACGACCTGCGACTGCTCGACCAGTCCGAGGCTCGTGCCGTGCTGCGCGGCAGCCGCACCATAGGAGCGACGTACACACCGGACTGCCTGGCTCTGCACCCGGCCCGGATGGTCCGGGGCCTGGCCGACGCGGTCGAGCGGCGTGGGGTCACCATCCACGAACAGACCCGGGCGCGGGCGATCCGACCCGGCGTGGTCGACACCAACCACGGGCAGGTGCGTGCCGGCACCGTGGTGCGCGCGACCGAGGGCTACACCCCGACCCTGGCCGGCGAGGAGCGCACCGTCATCCCGGTCTACTCGCTGATCATCGCCACTGAGCCCCTCCCCGCCCCGGTCTGGGACGAGATCGGCCTGGACCGGCGCGAGACCTTCTCCGACCACCGGCACCTGGTCATCTACGGCCAGCGCACCGCCGACGACCGGCTCGTCTTCGGCGGACGCGGGGCGCCGTACCACCTCGGGTCGCGGATCCGGCCGGAGTTCGACCGCGACGACCGGGTCTTCGCCCGGCTCCACAGCACCGTGACCGACCTCTTCCCGGTGCTTGCCGGCACCCGGATCAGCCACGCCTGGGGTGGCGCCCTCGGCATCCCCCGGGACTGGTGTGCCTCGGTCGGCTACGACCCGGCCACCGGTCTCGGCTGGGCGGGCGGCTACGTCGGCGACGGGGTGAGCACCACCAACCTCGCCGGACGCACCCTGCGCGACCTGGTCCTGGGTCGGGACACGGAGCAGACCCGGCTCCCCTGGGTCGGCCACCGCTCGCCGCCCTGGGAGCGCGAGCCCTGGCGCTGGCTGGGCGTCAACGCCGGCCTCCGGGCGATGACGCTGGCCGATGCCGAGGAGTCGCTGACCCGGCTCCCGAGCGTGGTGGCCCGTGTCGTCACCCCGCTCCTCGGATGAAGGCGTCCCGGGCGAGGATGTCCCCGTGAGCAGACGCGCACTGATCCGACGACCTGGTCCCCGCCTCACGGAGGGACTGGTCACCCACATCGACCGGTCCCCGGTCGATCCCGCGCTGGCCCTGCGGCAGTGGGAGGGGTACATCGCCGCGCTGCACGCCGAGGGCTGGGAGACCGTCGAGGTGCCGGCGGCCGACGACTGCCCGGACGCGGTCTTCGTCGAGGACACCGTCGTGATGTACGGCGACCTCGCGGTCATCGCGCACCCGGGCGCCGACGAGCGCAAGGCCGAGACGGCCGCGACCGAGGAGACCCTCGTCGGCCTCGGCTACCGGACTGCCCGGATCCAGGCACCGGGCACCCTGGACGGGGGTGACGTGCTCAAGCACGACGGCACCGTCTGGGTCGGGCTCGGGGGGCGCACCAACCAGGCAGCGGTCGACCAGCTCGCAGCGCTGCTCGCTCCGCTGGGCGCCGCGGTGGTCGGCGTACCCGTCTCGCTGGTGCTCCATCTCAAGTCGGCCGTCACCGCGCTGCCCGACGGCACCGTCGTCGGCTACGAGCCGCTCGTCGACGACCCCCGGGGCTGGCCGAGCTTCCTGCCGGTCCCGGAGGAGCCGGGCGCGCACGTCGTCGTCCTCGATGCCAGCACCGTGCTGATGGCGACCAGTGCACCTCGGACGCGACAGCTCTTCGAGGAGCGCGGGTTGCGCGTGGTCGCCGTCGACATCTCGGAGTTCGAGAAGCTCGAGGGCTGCGTGACCTGCCTGTCGGTGCGGCTGCGGGTCTGAGTGCGCTCAGCCGTGGCGGTAGCGGCTGGTGACCCGTGGGGCTTGCTTCTTCGTGGCGCGCTTGAAGTTGACGACCACGTCGCCGCCACCGCAGCGGGCGTAGCGGCGCACCTGGCTGTAGTCGGCCCTGGCCACCCGCTTCCCCGGGGTGCGGACCACCTTGGTCACCTGGGCGAGCGTCATCCTCTTCTTGAGCCGCTTGAACTCACGACCCGACACGCATGCCTTCCGATCGGCGCTCCGAGCACCGGCTACGGGGCCTGCGGCCGCCGCCTTGCCCGACGCGCACGTTGACAACGTGCTCACGGGCAGGGCCACCACGACGGCGGGCCCCACGCCAGAGCCGGCGAAGGTCATCATCCAGCCACCCGTCGGCCGGTTCATCGTCGCCACCGGCCCGACCCGACCCTTCCCGGCGAAGGAGTACTGCCAACCAGAGGATGCCTGGGCGAACGCCCCGTTGATCGGGATCAGCCCAGCCGCACCACTGTTGGTGTAGCCCTCGTAGTCCTTCACCGGGTAGTTGCGGCCGTTCCAGAAGACCTTCACCGCCGAGGTGCCGTCGCCGTTGCCGGAGGCGCAGGCGTAGGTGCGGCCACCGTTCCAGCTGGCCACGAGGGACCACCCGCTGGCAGCAGACGCAGGCAACGACGTCGCCACGCCCACCACCAGGGTCGCCGCAGCAGTCATGACCACAGCCGTCGCCACCGCCAGCACCCTGCGTCGAATTACCATGACAGGCCTTCCGCTCGATCGGCCCTCAGGCTAGACCAGTCCGTTGGCCGCGGTGCGTGCCGGCTTGGTCGGCGAGTGCAGCCAGGCGTCGAAGAAAGCGTCGAGGTCCTCGCCGCTGATCTGCTCGGCGAGCGCCTCGAACTGGGCGCTGGAGCCGTTCCCGCCCTCGCGGTCGCGGACCCAGCGGCGCAGCAGTGCCGTGAAGTCGTCGTCACCGATCACGGTCCGCAGCGCCTGCAGCGCCATCGCGCCGCGTTGGTAGACCCAGCCCGCAAAGATGCTGCCGACGCAGTCGGTGTTGCTGGGGCACGGCTCGGCCACCCGGTGGTGCCAGAAGTCGTCGCCGGCCGGCCGTGCGGCGTACTGCTCCAACAGCCACGACTGCCCGGCCACGTCACCCCTGCTCTCCCAGTAGCGGACCTCCATGAAGGTCGCTGCACCCTCGTTGAGCCAGATGTCGCGCCAGCGCGCGACCGACACCGAGTCGCCGAACCACTGGTGCGCCAGCTCGTGCACCGCGATCGACACCCCATCCCCGGACAGCAGCGAGGGGTACGTCGGGCGCGTCTGGTTCTCCAGGGCGAAGCCCACAGGCAGCGCCGTGGTGACTCCGCCGGTCGAGGAGAAGGGATAGTCGCCGAGCTGGGTCTCCAGCCACGACACCAGCGCCGGCGTCTTCTTCATCAGCCCCATCGCCGCCTGCCGTGACGGGCGGGGCAGGCCCTGGGAGACCGCCACCGTCCAGGGCAGGCCGTCGCGTACTCCACTGGCGGTGGTGAACCGGCCGGCTGCGAAGAAGGCGAGGTACGGCGCCATCGGCTCCGTCGCCGACCAGTGGGTCGTGGCGAGCTGCCCACGGACCTGACGGCGGACGCGAGTGCCGTTGGCGATCACCTGGAAGCGCTTCGGCACGGTGATGTGGATCTCCATCCGAGCCTTGTCCCGCGGGTGGTCGTTGGCCGGGAACCACCAGGGCGCCATGTGCGGCTCGTTCATCGTGACGACCTCCTGGTCATCGGCCAACCAGTTGGACTCCCCAGCGATGGAGTAGCGGGCCGGCAGGCCGCGATAGCGCACCACCACCCGGATGGTGCGGCCAGCGACGATCCGGTGGTCGATCACCAGCTCGTGACGCTTCTGCTGCCACCGGACCCGGGAGCCGTCGATGCGCACGGAGCTCACCGGCAGGAGGAAGTCGAGGTTGAAGCCCGACAACGTCCTCCTCGGGCGCAGCGTCACCCGGGTCCAGCCCGAGATCCGGCCGGGACCGAACTCGTAGCGGTCGTGGACGTCGTACGTCAGGACGTCGATGCCGCCGTTGCCGTCGAGCGGGAAGTAGGGATCCCCGATCCCGGCCGAGCCGTGGGGAGCCACCCGCTGGTCCGCGGGACCGGCCAGCGTCGGCGCGCTGCCCAGCAGCACGGTCAGCAGTCCCGCGATCGCCGCCAGAGCCACCGCGGCGCGTCCGATCCGGTTCATCGGGTCAAGGTAGCGGACCCGAAACTCGGTTGCGGGGCCACCAGAGCGCGCCCAGACTGCTCACGGAACCTCGCACCTCGGACCAGCCGGGTGCCCGACGGAGAAGGAGCGTGCCATGTCGACGACTGTCCTCTGCCTGCCCGCAGACCAGCACCTCCCTCACCTCTGGAGCACCCGTGACATCCGATTCCACGCAGGACCTCTCTGATCTCGACCCCTCGTTCGTCTTCGACTTCCGCAGCCTCGACGACCTCGAGGACGGCCAGCGCTGGTCGACCTGGCTCGCCGTCGAACCGCTCTGCCGGGGGCCGGAGCCCCGACCCGCCTGGGTGGTGACCTCCCAGGCCGCGATCGACACCGAGCTGGGCATCCTCAAGACCGGCAAGGAGGCGGACGCGTGCCTGGTGGAGCGCGCGGTCCCGGACAGTGCCGCTCCCGGCGAGTCCGTGGTGATGGTGGCCAAGCGCTACCGCAGCAGCGAGCGCAGCAGCTTTCACCGGGCTGCTGCCTACACCGAGGGCCGCAGCGTCAAGCGGTCGCGCGACCAGCGTGCGCTCAACCGCAAGAGCACCTGGGGCCGACTCGTCGCGAGCAGCGAGTGGGCGATCTCCGAGTGGGATGCGCTCAGGCGCTGCTGGGAGCTGGGGCTGCCGGTGCCCTATCCGGTGCAGATCGACGGGACCGAGATCCTGATGGAGTGGATCACCGACGCCGACGGTGAGAGCGCGCCGCGGCTCGCGCCGACGCGGCCCGGGCCGACGCTGCTGGCGTCGTACTTCGACCAGCTGCGCGACGCCCTCGCCACCATGGTCGGCCACGGGATCGTGCACGGCGACCTCTCAGCGTACAACCTGCTCGCCGCTGGTGACCGGCTGGTCATCATCGACCTGCCACAGATCGTCGACCTGACCGGCAACACGGCAGGCCCGGACTTCCTGCTCCGTGACTGCCGCAACGTGTGCCGGTGGTTCCACGCCCGAGGGCTCGACGTCGACGGCGACGAGCTCTTCGCCGAGCTGATCGCACACGCCTTCTGAGGTCGCTCGACGTAGGTTCGGGGCGTGCAGCGAACACGCGGCAGGATCGTCCACATCACCCGGCTCGCCGACCTGGACCGACGGGTGTCCCGCGGGGCTCGGTCGATGCGGGGATGGCGGGTCGACGGTGTCGACCTGACCGAGCGTCACGACGTACTGCTGCGGTGCCGGCTCAGCGGCGCCACCTTCGTGGGCTGTCACTTCGCCCCCGGCGACGCAGCGCTGGTCCGGGCTGCCGGCGGACTGGTCCTGCCGGCGACACCGGAGTCCCCGCTCGACGCGGCCCGCAGCACCCTCTACTCCCCCGACGAGCTGTACGACGCCGCGTCCTACCCCGACACGCTGGACGCTCGTGCCTTCGCGTGGACACAGCGCACCCGCGGCCGCGAGGAGTCGCTCGTGTCCGCCCTGCACGACCACGGCATCGACGGCGCCCTCCAGGACTGGACGACCGGCCGTCATCTCGTCGGCGTGATGGGCGGGCACGCGATCCAACGCGGTGAGCCCGGGTACGCCGATGCAGCCCGGCTCGGACACGCGCTCGGTCAGCACCGGGTGGTCGCGACCGGTGGCGGTCCCGGGGCGATGGAGGCTGCCAACCTCGGCGCCCGCCTGGCGTCGCGCACCGGCTCCGAGGTCGACGAGGCACTGGCCTCGCTGGCCCGGGTGCCGACGTACCGACTCTCGGTCGGATCGTGGGCAGACGCGGCCTTCGACGTCCTGGAGCAGTTCCCGAGCGACTGCGAGACGCTCGGGATCCCGACGTGGCACTACGGCCACGAGCCGCCCAACGTCTTCGCCAGCGCGATCGCGAAGTACGTCCGCAACGCCACCCGGGAGGCCACCCTGCTCGAGGTCTGCGACTCCGGGATCGTCTTCCTCCCCGGCCGTGCCGGCACCGTGCAGGAGGTGTTCCAGGACGCCTGCGAGAACTACTACGCCGACGAGTCCTCGGTGGCGCCGATGGTGCTGGTCGGCACGACGTACTGGACCGAGGAGCTGCCGGCCTGGCCGCTGCTCCAGTCACTGGCGCGGGGTCGCCCGATGGAGTCCCACGTGCACCTGGTGGACACGACGGACGAGGCCGCCGAGCTGTTTGTTACCGACAGGTGAACGATTCCAGGGACGCGGTCGGTCCGATCGACCTACATTGAGGCGGTGTCGATCACCCGTCGTGACCTCTTCCGATCCACCGCTGCCGTCGGTGGCGCCGCCGCACTCACCGGTCTGAGCGGTGGCCTCGCCGCCGAGGCCGTCGCGGGCAGCCCCGCCCTCGCCCGGGTCACCACCCGGGGCCGGACCCTGCACCGCGGCGCCACCACCACGACCGGCTGGCGACCGGTCGTGGCCCGGGCAGGAGAGCCGTACGTCGTGCGCACCGGTCTGGGCGTCGGCGCCAAGCGCGGCCGTCGCGCGCGTCGCAAGCCGCTGCTGGCCTTCGTGCAGCTCAGCGACGTGCACATCTGCGACTCGCAGTCCCCGGCCCGGGTGGAGCCGTGGGACCGGTTCTCCGACGACGGTGGTCCCGGCACCTACAAGTCCAGCTACCGCCCCCAGGAGATCCTGACCGCCCAGATCGCGGAGTCCATGGTCCGCGAGATCAACCGCATCGGCCGCGGCCCGGTCACCAGCAAGCCGTTCTCGCTGGCGATCCAGACCGGTGACAACACCGACAACGCGCAGTACAACGAGATCCGCTGGAGCATCGACCTGCTGGACGGCGGCCAGGTCAGCTCCGACTCCGGGGACCGCACGAAGTACGAAGGCGTGATGGCGCCCGAGCCGGAGTTCTACGACACCCGCTACTGGCACCCCGACGGGACCCCGACCGGCCTGGTCGACGACCTGCCCCGGAGCAGGTACGGCTTCCCGACCGTCCCAGGGCTGCTGGACGCGGCGCGGGCACCCTTCGAGGCCCAAGGGCTCAACCTGCCCTGGTACACCGCGCGCGGCAACCACGACCCGCTCGTCCAGGGCAACTTCCCGCCGACCGCCGAGCAGCGGGCGCAGGCGCTGGGCACCACCAAGGTGATCGCCACCGGCAAGGTCCGGACGGTGGCCGCCGATCCGGACCGTCGCTTCCTGACCCCGCGTCAGTGGGTCGAGGAGCACTTCGAGACCACCGGTCGGCCGGTGGGGCACGGGTTCACCGCGACGAACCGCGCCAAGGGCACGGCGTACTACACCTTCGACAAGGGACTCGTGCGCTTCGTCGTCCTCGACTCGGTGAACCCGAAGGGCGGCCAGAACGGCTCCCTCGACCGCGCCCAGTTCAGCTGGCTGCGCAAGATCCTGACCGCGACCAAGCGGCGCCTCGTCGTGGTGGCCAGCCACCACACCACCGGCACGATGAACAACGGTGAGAGCCCGCGGGTCCAAGGCACCGCCCTGGTGGCCGAGCTGCTGCGCCACCAGAACGTGATCGCGTGGGTCAACGGGCACACCCACACCAACAACATCTGGGCCCACAAGCGCAAGGGTGGCGGCGGCTTCTGGGAGATCAACACCGCCTCCCACATCGACTGGCCCCAGCAGTCGCGGCTGCTCGAGATCACCAACAACCGCGACGACACCCTGTCGATCTTCGCGACCATGGTCGACCACGGTGCCCCGCTGACCTTCGGCGGCGACCTCGACGACCCGATGCAGCTCGCCGCCCTGGGTCGCGAGCTCGCGGCCAACGACTGGCAGGAGAAGGGCGACCGGCGCGGTGCGCGCAACGCCCGCAACGTCGAGCTCCTGGTGCGGGCGCCGACGTTCCTGCGCTGAGGACGTCCTTCGGGGCGGGTCAGGCCTCGGTCGCGGCGAGCTGACCGCAGGCACCGTCGATCTCGCGGCCGCGGGTGTCCCGGACCGTGGTGGGGATCCCCTTGGCCTCGAGCCGGCGGACGAACTCACGCTCGTCGGCCGGGTCGGACGCCGTCCACTTCGAGCCCGGCGTGGGGTTGAGGGGGATCAGGTTGACGTGCACCCAGCCCCAGTCGCCGTACCCGCGCAGCACGTCGCCGAGCAGGTCGGCGCGCCAGGCGTGGTCGTTGATGCCGCGCATCATGGCGTACTCGATCGAGACCCGACGCTTGGTGACCCGGGCGTAGTCCCAGGCCGCCTCGACGGTCTCGGCGACGGAGAAGCGGGTGTTGATCGGAACCAGCTCGTTGCGCAGCTCGTCGTCGGGGGCGTGCAGGCTCAGTGCCAGCGTGACCGGGATGCCTTCCTCGGTCAGCTGCCGGATCCGCGGGACCAGGCCGACGGTCGAGACGGTGATGCCGCGCGCGGACATGCCGAGACCCTCGGGGCTCGGGTCGACCATCCGGCGTACGGCGCCGATGACGGCCTTGTAGTTGGCCAGCGGCTCGCCCATGCCCATGAACACGACGTTGGAGATCCGACCCGGCCCGCCGGGGACCTCGCCGCGAGCCATCGATCGGGCCCCGGCGACGACCTGCTCGACGATCTCGGCCGTCGACATGTTGCGCTGCAAGCCGCCCTGGCCGGTCGCGCAGAAGGGGCAGGCCATCCCGCACCCGGCCTGGCTGGACACACAGATCGTGGCCCGGTCGGGGTAGCGCATCAGCACCGACTCGACCAGGGCGCCGTCGAACAGCTTCCAGAGGGTCTTGCGGGTGGTGCCCCGGTCGGCCTCCATCGTCCGCAGCGGCGTCATCAGCTCCGGCAGCAGCGCGTGCACCAGCTCGTCGCGCTGGGTCGCGGGAAGGTCGGTCATCTCCGCCGGGTCGTCGACCAGGCGGGCGAAGTAGTGGTTGGACAGCTGCTTGGCGCGGAATCCGGGCAGGCCCAGTTCTTTCAGACGCTCGACCCGTTCGTCGAGGGTGAGGTCGGCGAGGTGCCGCGGCGGCTTCTTGCGGCCGCGCGGCTCGTCGAAGACGAGAGGGAGGGTGGTGCGCTCTGAGTCAGACATCCGGCTCCGATCATCCCACCCGTGCGGCGGACGTGGCGATTCGTCAGCTCTGGAACTCGACCATGTACCAGAGCACCAGTGCCGCAACCCCGCCCACGACCAGGGCGGTGGTGACGACCCCGATCAGCATGTAGATCCCGAAGCGCCGGGTCCGGTGCGGCACCATCAGCCCGATCGGGATGGCGAGGAGCACGATCACGAAGGGGAAGAGGTCCTCAGCGGTCTCGTCCGCGACGACGAGACTCAAGATCCCCACGAACAGGCCGGGTACGACGATCACGAACGCCAGCCCGGTGAAGAAGCCGGTCAGCGCTGCGAAGGTCGGGTGGTCGCGGTGCCACCAGTCCGGGGTCCGCTCGACGGGCTCCTGGGTCACAGGCGCCCCGGCGTCAGCGGTGGGCTGGTTGCCCGGCTCGGTCGACATCACCTCGATGCTAGAGGCAGGTCCGGCACGATCAGGTCCGGCGTGCCGAGGCACGCCCGACGCGCTCAGAACACGAGGTAGTGCAGCACCAGCCAGATCGGGGCGACCGTGGCCAGGAGCGAGTCGAGGCGGTCCATCAGGCCGCCGTGGCCGGGAATCACCTGACTCATGTCCTTGATGCCGAGGTCGCGCTTGATCACCGACTCGCAGAGGTCTCCCAAGGTGGCCATCACGACGGTGATGGCACCCAGCAGCAGGCCGACCCACCAGTCGCCGTCGAGGAGGTAGACGACCAGGACCCAACCGGCGAAGAGGCAGAAGACGGCAGAGCCGGCGAAGCCCTCCCACGACTTCTTCGGCGAGATGACGGGCGCCATCGGGTGCTTGCCGAAGAGCACTCCGGCGACGTACCCCCCGGTGTCGGAGGCGATCGTGATCAGCACGAACGTGATGATCGCCTGCACGCCGGCGTCATCGAGGCCCGCGGCGTTGACGCCCCCACCCTCGGCGAGCAGCAGCGCGACGAACGAGCCCAGGAACGGCACGTAGATCAAGGTGAACACCGAGGCGGTGGCGTTCTTGACGTATCCGTCGATGCCCCGTTGCAGCAGCCAGAGCATGGTGCCCAGCGCAGCGACGGCAGTGGCCGTGACCAGGGTGGGAGCACCCCAGAAGTAGGCGACCACGACCATGACGACGCCACCGACCATCAACGGTTGCTGGGGCAGGTCGATGGTCTTGGCCTGGAAGCCCCGGCGCAGTTCCCAGGTCGCCACCACGACCGCGATCGCCACGATCACCATGAAGGCGGTCTTCCAGAACAGCAACGACAGCGCGATCGCGACGAGCAGCACCACGGCCGAGGTGATGGCGGCGGGCAGATCCCGCCCGGCGCGCCCGTGGTCCTTGGCAGCCGGTGTGGAGTCGGTCATCGAGTCCCCGACCTGCTCAGACCTCGAGCAGTTCGGACTCCTTGTTCTTCAGCAACTCGTCGATCGTGTCGGTGTGCTTCTTGGTCAGGCCGTCGAGGCGCTTCTCGGCACCGGTCACGTCGTCCTTGCCGACGTCGCCGTCCTTCTCGAGCTTCTCGAGGCCCTGCTTGGCGGTCCGGCGCAGGTTGCGTACGGCGACCCGTCCGTCCTCGGCCTTCGCCTTGGCAATCTTGATGTACTCCTTGCGGCGCTCCTCGGTCAGCTCCGGGAAGACGCAGCGCAGCATCTTGCCGTCGTTGGAGGGGTTGACGCCGAGGTCGGAGTCTCGGATCGCGCGCTCGATGTTGCCCATCGCACCGACGTCGTAGGGCTGGATCAGGATGATCCGCGCCTCGGGGGCGGTGAACGACGCGAGCTGCTGCAGGGGCGTCGGGGAGCCGTAGTAGTCGACGACGATCTTGCTGAACATGCTCGGCTGAGCCCGGCCGGCCCGGATCGCCGCGAACTCCTCGCGCGTCGACTCGACCGACTTGTCCATCTTGGCGTCAGCCTCTTTGAGGATGTCGTTGATCACGGGGGCTCCTGTTTCTTCGCTGGTCCGGCGCTCGTGTCCGGTGGTCTGGTGCGGCCAAGACTCAGCCGGCGCTGACGAGCGTGCCAATCTTCTCACCCTGCACGACCCGGAGGATGTTGCCCTCCGGCTCCATCCCGAAGACCACCATCGGCAGCTTGTTCTCGCCGCACAGGGCGAAGGCGGTCTGGTCCATGATCCGTAGCCCGCGAGCCATGGCCTCGTCGTACGTCAGCTCGTCGAACTTGGTCGCCGTGGGATCCAGGTGCGGATCGGCGGTGTAGACGCCGTCCACACCGCTCTTGGCCACCAGGACCACGTCGCACTTGCTCTCGAGGGCCCGCTGGACCGCGACCGTGTCGGTCGAGAAGTAGGGCATGCCCATGCCGGCGCCGAAGATCACGACCCGACCCTTCTCCATGTGCCTGATCGCGCGCCGCGGGATGTAGGGCTCCGCGACCTGACCCATGGTGATCGCAGTCTGTACACGGGTCTCGATGCCGAGCTTCTCGAGGAAGTCCTGGAGCGCCAGGCAGTTCATGACGATGCCGAGCATCCCCATGTAGTCGGCCCGGACCCGGTCCATGCCACCCTGCTGGAGCTCGGCTCCTCGGAAGAAGTTGCCGCCCCCGGTCACCACGGCGATCTGGACACCGGCCCGCGAGACCGCGGCGATCTCCTTCGCGACGGCTTGGACGACGTTGGGGTCGACCCCGACCTTGCCCCCGCCGAACACCTCGCCCGACAGCTTCAGCAGGACTCGCTTGTACCCGGTCAAGTGGACCTCCGTTGCTCGTGGCTGGATCGTGGTGAGGGTGGAGCCCATCGCGGTTGGCCGCGTCGATCGCCCAGGAGAAACCTAGCCGATGGGTCGACGCGCGCCGTGACAGGTGCACTCGACACGAAGGGCCGGGGTGAGAGATCGTCTCCGACCCTCGCCCCGGCCCTCCGCCAGTGTGTGACTGCGCTCAGGCGCCGACCTCGAAGCGGGCGAACCGCTTCACCGAGGTACCGGCGTCAGCGAGGACGGCCTTGACCGTCTTCTTGCTCTCCGTGACCGACTCCTGCTCGAGCAGGACGACGGTCTTGAAGAAGCCGTTGAGGCGACCCTCGGTGATCTTGGCGATCGCCTGCTCGGGCTTGCCCTCCTCGCGGGTGATCTTCTCGGCGATGTCGCGCTCGTGAGCGATGACGTCCTCGGGAACCTCGTCGCGGGTGAGGAACTGCGCGCGCATGGCGGCGATCTGCATCGCGACGCCGCGGGCGACCTCGGTGTCACCGTCGTACTCGACCAGGACGCCCACCGCGGGCGGCAGGTCGGCGGCACGCTTGTGCAGGTAGACCACGACCGGACCGTCGAAGTAGGCGACCCGACCGAGCTCGATCTTCTCGCCGATGGAGACGGCCAGGTCATTGACGACCTCGCCGACCGTCTTGTCGCCGAGCGCGACAGCCTTCAGCGCCTCCGCGTCGCCCGCCTGGGCCGCGTCGGCGGCCTCGGCGATGCGCTGCGCGGTGCTGACGAACTCGTCGCCCTTGGCCACGAAGTCGGTCTCACAGTTCAGCTCGACCAGGGCGCCGCCGGAGGTGGCGACCAGACCGGCCGACGCCTCACGCTCGGCGGCCCGCTCGGCCATCTTCTTGCCACCCTTGACGCGCAGGATCTCGACAGCCTTGTCGAAGTCGCCCTCGGCCTCGGTGAGCGCCTTCTTGCAGTCCATCATGCCGGCGCCGGAGAGCTCACGGAGCTTCTTGACGTCAGCGGCGGTGATGTTCGCCATGTTCCTCTTCCTCGAAGTGTCTGGTGGTGCAGGGGCCTGGATCAGGCCTTGGCCTCGGCGTCGACCGCAGCGGTCTCGGCAGTCTCAGCGGTCTCGGCCGGTGTCTCGACGACGTCGACAGCCTCGACGGTCTCGGCGGGGCCCTCGACAGCAGTCTCAGTCGCCTCAGCAGCCTGGGTCGCCTCAGCGGCCTCAGCGGCCTCGGTCGACGCACCGGTGGACTCGGAGGCCGGGGCCTCGGTCGTGGCGTCGCCACCCGTGGCGGCGACAGCAGCCTTGTCGGCCTCGCCGGCGAGCAGCTCGCGCTCCCAGTCGGCCAGCGGCTCGGCAGCGCCGGGCTCGGTGCTCTCGGTCTTGGCACCCGAACGGGCGATCAGACCCTCGGCCACGGCGTCGGCGACGACGCGGGTCAGCAGGCCGACGGCGCGGATCGCATCGTCGTTGCCGGGGATCGGGAAGTCGACCAGGTCGGGGTCGCAGTTGGAGTCCAGGATGCCGATGATCGGGATACGCAGCTTGCGCGCCTCCTCAACCGCCAGGTGCTCCTTGTTGGTGTCGACGATCCAGACCGCGGACGGGGTCCGGGTCATCTCGCGGATGCCGCCGAGGGACTTGTTCAGCTTGTCGCGCTCGCGGCGCATCTGCAGCAGCTCCTTCTTGGTGCGGCTGCTGCCGGCCACGTCCTCGAAGTCGATCTCGTCGAGCTCCTTGAGGCGGTTGATCCGCTGGTGCACCGTCTGGAAGTTGGTGAGCATGCCACCGAGCCAGCGCTGGTTGACGTAGGGCATCCCGACGCGGGTCGCCTGCTCGGCGATCGCCTCCTGGGCCTGCTTCTTCGTCCCGACGAACATGATCGTGCCGCCCTTGGCGACGGTCTCCTTGACGAAGGCGTACGACCGGTCGATGTAGGCCAGCGACTGCTGCAGGTCGATGATGTAGATGCCGTTGCGCTCGGTCATGATGAAGCGCTTCATCTTCGGGTTCCAGCGACGGGTCTGGTGCCCGAAGTGCACGCCGCTCTCGAGCAGCTGGCGCATGGTGACGACTGCCATGTGATTCTCCTGTTTTCGAGCCCGCACCGTTGTCGCCCGACCTTGAACCAGGACGGACCGGAGGACTCTGCGTTGTTTGGTTGCTGCAGCCGACGGGTGCCGGCTGCCCTGACGCCTGCGCGCGAGCCCTGCCGCCTGATTGCTCAGACGGACCCAGGAGTCGCGCCCACGGGAGGCCGGCGCCCCGGAGAGGGACGCCGTCGCGGTCTGCGGGCGTGCGAAGTCAATCCGCAAGGATTGCTTCGACCAGAGTAGTCCACGCCCGGAGCACCCGCCAATCTGCGCGAGAGCGGTTCGGAGCGGCTCCCGATCCTCTGTTCGAATCGAGGTTACCGAACCGTGACCTCCGGGGCGGTGGAGGACCCCGGATTCGGGGTCTGGTTGTCGGCCTCGATCACCTGCTGTGTCCCCACCACCACACGAGAGCCCACGACCCGACCTACACGATGACCGACCTCCCCGGCGGCAAGGTCGCCTTCATCCGCAGGACCTGAACCGTCCGCCTGCGGCCCACTTCTGGTCCACCGTTGACCCCGCGGTCGCCCTGTCCACAGGTCGACGCCGCGACGTCGCGTCCCCGGGACGAACCCCGGGATGGTGGTCACATGTCACCGCGGCTCGCCGTCCTCACCCTCATCCTGGTCGTCTGCGTGGGTCTCGCCGCGCCGGCCGCACCCGCGCCCGGCGAGACCGACCCTGTCGGCGTCTGGCCGCTGGTCCCCGAGCCGGAGGTCGTCGACACCTTCGACCCGCCGGACTCGCCCTGGGGAGCAGGTCACCGCGGGGTGGACCTGCTCGGTGCCCCGGGGCAGGCGGTCCGTTCTGCGCTGCCCGGCGAGGTGAGCTTTGCCGGGTCGATCGCGGGCCGCGGCGTCGTGGTCGTCGACCACGGCCCGACCCGGACCACCTATGAGCCGGTCGAGGCCGTCGTCGAGGTCGGGACGACGGTGACGGCCGGGCAGCACCTCGGGACCCTCCAGCTCCCTGGCTCGCACTGCCTGCCCAGGTCCTGTCTGCACTGGGGTTGGATCGACGGCGAGACCTACCTCGACCCGTTGCGGCTCGTCGGCGGCGGCCCGGTGCGACTGCTGCCCCTCTGGAGCCATGTTCCTGTCGCGCGGCTCCCGAGCACGGTGCCGCTGCCGTACGACGGCGTGCTCGCAGCCCTCAGGCTCGCGGGTGCGCCTGCTGGTAGGCCCGCCGAAGTCGGTCGGTGGTGACGTGCGTGTAGAGCTGGGTCGTCGCCAGTGACGCGTGCCCGAGCAGCTCCTGGACCGACCTCAGGTCGGCGCCACCCTCGAGCAGGTGGGTGGCAGCGGTGTGCCGCAGCCCGTGCGGGCCGATGTCGGGCGCGCCGGCCACCTCGGCGATCCGGTGGTGGACCATCGTGCGGACGGCGCGCTGGTCGATCCGCTTGCCGCGGGCACCGAGGAAGAGCGCGGCTCCCGAACCCTCGATCACCAGAGCCGGACGACCGTGTCGCACCCAGAAGTCGTGTGCCCGAGCCGCGGGCCGACCGAACGGCACCGTGCGTTCCTTTCGTCCCTTGCCGAGCACCCGGATCACGTTGCGCTCCCGGTCGACGTCGTCGACGTCGAGACCGACGAGCTCACCGACCCGGATGCCGGTGGCATAGAGGAGCTCGAGCATGGCGACGTCACGCAGTCCGACCGGGCTGCCGTCGTCGGCGCGCTCGGCGGCGGCACGGATCAGGTCACTGGCCTCGTCGGCACGCAGTACGGGCGGCAAGGACTTGTGCGCCTTGGGTGACCCGAGGCTGGCGCCGACATCCGCCGGGATCCGGCCGGTGCGAGCCAGCCAGGCGGTGAACACCCGAGCCGCGGTGGCCCGCCGGGCGATCGTGGTGCGCGAGCGCCCCAGGGTCTGCTGCTTGGCCAGCCAGCTGCGCAGCGTGCGCAGGTCCAGGTCGGCCACATTCAGCTGCCCCATGCGAGCGGCGTGGTCGAGCAATCCGTGCACGTCGGTCAGGTAGGCCCGCACCGTGTGGGCGGCGAGGTCTCGCTCCGCCACGAGGTGTCGTTCGTAGTCGGCGAGCACCCGCGCCATCGGCTCCGGGAGCGCGTCGGGCTCCTCGACCTCGTCGGCATGCTCCGTCACGGCTCCACTCTAGGAACGTCAGGTCCGCTCAGTCGTGAGCGAGCGCGGCGAGCCGCCAGCCGTCG
The DNA here is from genome assembly GCA_963706475.1 of uncultured Actinomycetota bacterium. Lineage (GTDB taxonomy): Bacteria > Actinomycetota > Actinomycetes > Propionibacteriales > Nocardioidaceae > Nocardioides. The sequence continues at coordinate 310,579 of CAVPLV010000002.1, forward strand.
TCGTCGGTCTCGACCATGCCGCGGACCTCGAGCGCGAGGAGCAGCGCGTGCACCTCCTGCGCTGCCAGCCCGACGACGTGCGCGACCGACGTGGTCGGGACACCACGCGACACCGGCACCGCGTCGAGCACCCGGCGCTGCACGTGACTCAGTCCGTCCCGCGGCCGATCCCTGCCGCGAGGGAGGTCGAGCACGTGCTCCCCCGCGGCTCCGAGCAGCTCGAGCACGTCGTCCCCCGACGTCACCAGCGTCGCCGCCCCCGTGCGGATCAGCTGGTGCACGCCGGCCGACGACGCACTGGTCACCGGGCCGGGAACGCCCATCACGGTCCGGTTCAGGCGGCTGGCCCAGTTGGCGGTGTTGAGGGCACCACTGCGCAACGCCGCCTCGACCACGACGGTCCCCGCGGACAGTGCGGCGATGATCCGGTTGCGGGAGAGGAACCGCACCCGCATCGGTGCGCCTCCCGGCGCCGTTTCCGAGATCACCGCACCCGCGGTCGCGAGGTGGTTGATCAGCTGCTGGTGAGCCCGCGGATAGACACGGTCGGCGCCGCAGGCGAGCACAGCCACGGTCGGTGCGTCGACCGCGATCGCGCCCCGGTGCGCCGCGAAGTCGATCCCGAAGGCCGCGCCCGAGACGATCGGGCGACCGGTCTGACCGACGGTGGCCGCGAGGCCCGCCGCCAGGTCACTGCCGTACGTCGTGGCGGTGCGGGCACCCACGACCGCGAGCGAGCCGCCCAGTTGGTCGAGGCGCCACGGACCGCGGACCCACAACCCGATCGGCACTCCCCCACGCTCCTGGACCGGCTCCGCCAGGTGCAGGTCTTCGAGGGCGGGTGGCCACTCATCGTCGCCGGGGACGACGAAGCGCAACCCCCGGCGTGCGGCGGCGACCAGCACCCGCTCGGGCTCCACCTCGGCGAGCCGGGGCCCCAGCACCGGGTCGGAGTCCAGCCCGGCGACCACGGCCTCGGCGCCGGCAGTGGTGACGCGGTCGAGGAGTCGTACGTGACCTGGCTCGGCGACCTGCGTCAGCGCGACCCGCGCCAGCCGGTCGGCGTCGGAGGCGGTCACGAGGCCCGCTCGATCATGTCGAGCAGGAGCGGGTCACCGGTGCGCAGCAGCAGTGCCACGGTCACCTCGTCGACACCCGGGCGGTCGGCGCGACGCAGGTCGGCGATCGTCCAGGCGAGCCGGTGCACCCGGGTGGCACCACGGCGACTGAGCGTGCCGGTGTAGACCTTGTCGTCGACCAGTCGCTGGCCCTCCTCGGACAGCGGCCAGCGATCTCGCAGCACCGGCCCGGGCGCGTGACCGTTGAGGCCCCAGCTCTCCCCGGCGTAGCGCTCGGCCTGGCGCACCCGCGCCGCGGCCACTCGCTCCCGGATGGCCGCGGACGACTCCGGCACGGTCAGCCGGTCGCCGCGGTCGGCGGGGCTCAGCGGCACCAGGTTGCGGACGATGTCGACCCGGTCGGCGACCGGGCCGGTGACCTTGTTGCGGTAGTCGCGCACCACGGTGGCGCGACACGTGCAGTAGTTGGAGCCCGGATGGGCACTGAAGTTGCCGCACGGGCACGGGTTGCAGGCCAGCACCACCATCCCGCGGGCCGGGAGCGTCACTGACTCCTCCTGGCGCGCGACCGTCACGTCGCCACTCTCGAGCGGTTGCCGCAACGCCTCGATCACGTCGGAGCGGAACAACGGGAACTCGTCGAGGAAGAGCACCCCCGCGTGAGCCCGACTGACCTCGCCGGGACGCACCTGGCCGCTGCCGCCACCGATCAGGCTGGCCTTGCTGGCGTCGTGGTGGGGCGCCGAGTAGGGCGGCCGGACGACCATCCCCTGGCTCGGCTCGAGGATCCCGGCCAACGAGTGGACCGCCGTCAGCTCGAGCGACTCCGAGCGGGTCAGGTCGGGCAGGATCCCCGGGATCCGCTCCGCGATGCTGGTCTTGCCTGCCCCCTTGGGACCCGAGAGCAGGAGGTGGTGGTTGCCGGCCGCTGCGACCTCGACGGCGTAGCGGACGTCGGCCAGACCGAGCAGGTCGGACATGTCGGTCTCCTCCAGCCGCTCATCCCCTCGCCAGCTGAGCAGCCGAGCTCCGGACATCGCGGCGACCGGAGGCGCCTCGGGCACCTCGTCGTCGCGCAGCACGGCGACCACCTGGGCCAGCGAGCGCAGTCCGAACACCTCCATGTCCGGCACCATCTCCGCTTCGCGGGCCTGGGGCTCGGGGACGAAGACACGTCGTACGCCGCGCTCGGCGGCTGCCAGCACCATCGGCAGCACGCCGGCCACCGAGCGCAGGTTGCCGTCGAGGGTGAGCTCCCCGACGAACGCCGTGCCTGTCAGCCCGTCCGGTGGGAGGCGACCGTCGGCCGCGAGCACCGAGACCGCGATGGCCAGGTCGAAGTGGGTGCCGCGCTTGAGCAGGTCGGCGGGTGAGAGCAGGATCGTGATCCGCTTGGTCGTCGGCCAGACCAGCCGGCTGTTGATGATCGCCATCCGGCAGCGGTCGCGGGCCTCGTTGAGCGTGGCGTCCGGGCGCCCGACCAGGGTGAGTCCGGGCTGGCCCGGTGAGACGTCGGTCTGGACGTCGATCAGGTGGCCCACGGCGCCGTGCAGCGAGACCGCGCGGGCGGTCGCGACCGGCATCAGCCGATCCCTCGCACGTGCTCGACCGTCGAGGGACCGCGCCGCGGCCGCAGCACCGCGACCAGGTCGATCCGCACGTCGGGCACCGCCAGCCGGTGCTCGGCCTGCCAGCACATCGCCAGTCGGCGCAACCTGTCGAGCTTGACGTCGGTGATCGCCTCGTGCGGAGTGCCGTACGACGTGCTGCTGCGGGTCTTCACCTCGCAGACCACCAGCACCGCGCCGTCGCGCAGCACCAGGTCGATCTCCCCCGCGTCACAGCGCCAGTTGCGCTCGAGGAGCACCATCCCCTGCGCCACCAGGTGGCGTGCCGCCAGGGACTCGCCGTACGCGCCGAGCGCCTGCTTCACCGTTGCTGAACTCGTCATCTCCAAGACCTCCTGACCGCAACCCTCGCGGCGGGGAGGGACGGCCGGGAGGGCATACCCGGGCGGCTGTGGATCAGCCGGTCAGAGACCGCTCGGTGGAGACCGAACGGGCCGTCAGGACTTCGGCAGGTCGATCTCGGCCGGGCTCAGCTCCTCGACGTTGACGTCCTTGAAGGTCAGCACCTTGACGTTCTTCGCGAACCGCGCCGGGCGGTACATGTCCCAGACCCAGGCGTCGCTCATCGAGACCTCGAAGAAGACGTCACCGGACTCGGTGCGCGCCTTCACGTCCACTTGGTTGCACAGGTAGAACCGACGGTCGGTCTCGACGACGTACTTGAAGATGCCGACGACGTCGCGGTACTCGCGGTAGAGCGTCAGCTCCATCTCGGTCTCGTACTTCTCGAGATCCTCGGCGCTCATCGTCGCTCCTCACGTTGACCGTTAGTCCCCTGCTGGCATCGTAGGACCGTGATGCGCGAGTGAGAGCGCAGGGGCCGCCGCTGGTGACGCGGCAGGTGATGAGCCAGTGGTGGCGGGACGTCTCCTTCCTCCACTGGCGGGTCGATCCTGGGCTGGTCGCCCCGCTGCTCCCACGCGGGGTCGACCCAGACGTCCACGACGGCAGCAGCTGGGTCGGCCTGATCCCGTTCCGCATGGTCGACGCCGGACTCGGTCGCCGTGGGCCCGTGCCGCACCTGGGCACCTTCCTCGAGACCAACGTGCGCCTCTACTCGATCGACCCCGCCGGCCGCCGTGGCGTCGTCTTCCGCTCGCTCGAGGCCGACCGGCTCCCCGTCGTCGCGGCCGCCCGGTTGGGTCTCGGGGTGGCCTACCAGTGGGCGCAGCTCACGGTCGATCCCGCAGATCTCGGCCCGGACCCGGAGGATCGCACCATCTCCTACCGCTCACGGCGACGTGGTCGCTCCGGCGTCGGGTGCCGGATCGACGTCGAGGTGGGTGGGGTCATCGCGGAGCCGAGACCGCTCGACCTCTTCCTCACGGCGCGGTTCGGCCTGCACACCTCGGTCGCCGGACGCACCCTGTGGATCCCCAACACCCACGGCCCGTGGCCGCTGCGCACCGCGCGGGCGACGTACGTCGAGGACACCCTGATGACCGCAGCCGGCCTCCCGGACCTGACCGGGTCACCGCCCGGGTCGGTGCTCTTCTCCAGCGGGGTGCGGACCACCTTCGGACTCCCCCAGCGGCTCTGAGCCGACCTCACCCGGGAGCGGCTCCAGACCGGCGGCACGACGAACGTTCACAAACCGCATCCGGTGCACCGGGGACGGACCGTGCTCGACGAGCGCCGCGCTGTGGACCTCGGTGATGTAGCCCTTGTGGGTCTTGAAGTCGTACGCCGGCCACTCGGCGTCCAGCCCGACCATGATCCGGTCCCGGGTGACCTTCGCCAGCACCGACGCCGCCGCGATGCACGCGGCCACCCGGTCGCCCTTCCAGACCGCGAGACCCGGCACACCGAGACCGTCGACCGGGAAGCCGTCGGTCAGGACGTACGACGGCGCCAGGTCGAGCAGCGCCACCGCGCGACGTAGCGCCTCGATGTTCGCCACGTGCATCCCGAGCCGGTCGCACTCCTCCTGCGAGACAGTCACGACCGACCAGGCGAGCGCCCGCCTGACGACCTGGTCGTAGCAGCGTTCGCGGGCCTTCTCGGTCAGCAGCTTGGAGTCGGCGAGACCCGGGACGATCCCGGCCCTGCCGGGGGGCAGGATCGCGGCACCGGCGACCAGTGGACCGGCGCAGGCACCCCGGCCCGCCTCGTCGACCCCGGCGATCAGGTCGATCCCGTGCCGGCGCAGCGCGCGCTCGTAGCCGTAGAGGCCCGCGTCACTCCGGACCGAGGCACCGCGGGGCAGGTCACTCATGAATGGGCCCTCAGGACGCGTCCGGCACGTCCTCGAACGTGTCGGGGCGGTGGAGGAAGGTGAACCGGTCCCTGGGCCAGAGCAGCACGAAGACCTTCCCGACCACGTCGTCGACGTCGACGTAGGGGTTCTTCGTGCAGTCCCGGTCGGTCTTGAGGCACAGATGCACGGTGGAGTCGGCCGAGTTGCTGCGGTTGTCACCCATGACGAACACGTGGCCCTCGGGGACCGGCCCGGCCGTCCAGTTGCAGTTGCCGACCATCGGGCCGTAGCAGTCGGCACCGTTGAGCTGGACGTAGTCCTCCTCGTTCAGCGGCTGCCCGTTGACCGAGATCCTGCCCTTCGAGTCGCAGCACTTGATGGTGTCGCCGCCGACCCCGATGACCCGCTTCACCAGGTGACCGCCGGACGGGTAGAGCCCGACCTTCGACAACAGCTGGCCGGCCCGGCTGGACGGTCCTGCCGCCTCGACGCCGTTGAGCCAGCCACCCGGGTCCTTGAAGACCACGACGTCGCCGCGGGACGGTCCGTCACCGAACCAGTAGGACGGCTTCTCGACCAGGATCCGGTCGTTCTTGACCAGGCCCGGCTCCATCGACTCCGAGGGGATGTAGAAGGCCTGGACGAAGAACGCCTTGATCACGATCGCCAGGATCAGCGCGATCCCGAGCAGCAGGATCGTCTCCTGCCAGACCGGCAGGTGCTTCTTCTTCTGCTTCTTCTCCGCGGAGTGCGATGACCGCGACCCCGCCCCGTCTGGTGGTGCGACGGGCGTGGGGTCGCGGTCATCGGATGTCACGCGCAGAGCGTAACCAGCGAACCTGAGTGGTCGTGCCTCAGGCCTCGCGGCGCTCCTTGATCTTGGCCTTCTTGCCCCGCAGGTTGCGCAGGTAGTAGAGCTTGGCGCGACGGACGTCACCGCGGGTCACGACCTCGATCTCCTCGAAGATCGGGGAGTGCAGCGGGAAGGTGCGCTCGACGCCGACCCCGAAGGAGACCTTGCGGACGGTGAAGGTGCGGCCGATACCGGAGCCGTGGACCCGGATCACGACGCCCTGGAAGACCTGGACACGGGAGCGGCTGCCCTCGATGACCTTCACGTGGACCTTGATCGTGTCGCCGGCGCGGAAGTCCGGGACGTCGGTGCGCTTGGCGGCGTTGCCGAGCTCGACGATGAGGTTGTTGCTCATGGTTTTTCTCCTCGCGGGCGCCACAGGTCAGCCGCGGTATCGGTGATCGTTCGAGGTGGACCGCATCGAGTGGCCGGCGGCGCCTGCTCCCCCTGTGGCGAGAACGGGCGCGGATCCTCCGGGTGACGTGCTTCGGAGCAACCCTTCGGCCGACGAGGTCCGAGGGTCAAGTCTGCCACAGGGCGGTGCTCACCGGACAATCCGCTTGGTCATCCTGACCACGCCGGGCTGCAGCTCACCGCGGAGGCGGTAGCCGGCCCGCTGGTAGATCCGCTGGTTGCGGAGGCTCCCGCCCCCGGTGAAGAGCTCGTACGACGTCGCGCCGGCCGGCGCCTCCTCCTCCATCCGGGTCAGCAGCCAGCGCCCCAGTCCCTGCCCCTGGAGGTCGGGGGCCACCATCACGCGGCCGATGTCCCAGGTGTCCTCGCGCAACCGACCCCGCACGGCACCGACCAGCCGCCCGGCACTGCGCACGACGAGGACGGAGTGCGAGTCCAGCCACTCCAGGACGTCGTCGAGGGACTCGACGAGGGCAGGGATCTCGACAGCCGGGTTGTCCCGGGCCTCCTGGACCCAGCAGGCCCGTTGCAGGGTGAGCAGCTCGCCTGCGTCGGCTCGCCCGGCCCGTCGGACGTCGTACCCGTCCAGGGTCGATGAGGGCCGCAGCAGGTCGGGACGACGCTCGGCCGTACGGCGTACCGCCTGGTCGTGCCGCCAGGCAGCGACCGCCGCGTGGTCGCCGGAGCGCAGCACGGGCGGGACGTCGTGGCCGCGCCAGGAGGCGGGCTTGGTGTAGACGGGGTACTCCAGCAACCCGTCCTCGTGGGACTCCTCCACGAGGGACTCGGCGTTGCCCATGAACCCGGGCACCAGGCGTACGACGGCCTCGGTGATCGCCAGCGCCGCCACCTCGCCCCCGTTGAGCACGTAGTCCCCCAGCGAGATCTCGCGCACGTCGGCCCGTTGGGCGACCTCGTCGAGCACCCGCTGGTCGATCCCCTCGTAGCGACCGCAGGCGAAGACCAGCCGGTCCCGGCCGGCGAGGTCGCGGGCCACGGCCTGGGTGAAGGGCTGCCCGGACGGGGTCGGTGAAGATGACGGTCGGCGGCTCGTCGGAGCCGTCCAGCAGCGTGTCGAAGGCCGCGCCCCAGGGCTCCGGCTTCATGACCATGCCGGCGCCCCCGCCGTACGGGCTGTCGTCGACGGTGCGGTGCCGGTCCTGCGTCCAGTCGCGCAGGTCGTGGACGCGGACGTCGATGAGCCCCTTGGCCCGGGCCTTGCCGGCGAGCGAGAGCTCGAGCGGGGCGAGGTAGTCGGGAAAGATCGTGACGACGTCGATGCGCACGGGGACGGGCCTACTCGTCCTCGGGCAGCGGCGTGACGAGTCCGGGTCGGTCGGCGATCACGACCCGACCACCGGCCAGGTCGACCTCGGGCACCAGCGCGCTGACGAAGGGGACGAGCGTGTCCCGACCGTCCGGGGTGCGGATCCCGAGCAGGTCCTGGGCGCCACCGTGGACCAGCGAGGAGACCTCGCCGAGCAGCGTGCCGTCGAGGTCGTGGGCGGCCAGCCCGACGAGCTGGTGGTCGTAGTACTCGTCGGGGTCCTCGGGCGAGTCGGCCGTCGAGATCGTGGCGTGCAGGACGATGCCGCGGGCGGCCTCGGCCGCGTTGCGGTCGCCGAGCTCCTCGAAGGTCACCAGCAAGGTCTGCTGGTGCCACCGGGAGCGGGCCACGGTGAGCGCCCGCAGCGGGCTCGCCGACCCCCTGGGCGGCTCGGCACGGACGACGGCACCGGTTGCGAAGCGTCGCTCCGGCTCGTCGGAGCGCAGGTCGATGGTGACCTCGCCCCGGATGCCGTGGGGCTTGCCGATGCGGCCGATGACGACCTCGATCGTCTCGCTGTCGGCCGGGCTGCTCGGGACCACGTGCTCCCTCTCCGTCATCGCTGCTGGAACGTCGGTGGAAATCGCTGATGGGGTGCCGCCCGAAGGCGACACCCCGTTCAAGCGGGTGGTGGTCCCGACGAGCGGGACCACCGGGTGATGCTCAGTGTCGGCGGTCGACGTCGACGAAGTCGATCCGAGCGCCGTCGCGACCCGCGAGGGCGCCGACGACGGTGCGGAAGGCGGTCGCGGTCCGACCGCCTCGCCCGATCACCTTGCCGAGGTCGTCGGGGTGGACCCGGACCTCGAGGATCGATCCGCGACGCAGCTGCTTGTCGCGGACGCTGACGTCGTCAGGGTGTTCGACGACGCCACGGACCAGGTGCTCGAGAGCATCGGCGAGCATCGCGCTCAGGCCTCGGCCTTCGCGGCCTCGGCGACCTCAGCGGTCTCCGCGGCGGGAGCCTCGGCCGGGGTCTCGGCAGCAGCCGGGGTCTCCTCGGTCTTGGCCTCGGTCTTCTTCTTGGCCGACTTCTTGGTCACCGCGTCACCCTTGGGCTCGCTGGCGGCCTCCTTGAGGGCCTCGTTGAAGATCTCGAGCTTGTCGCGCTTCGGCTCGGCGACCTTGAGGGTGCCGTCCTGGCCCGGCAGGCCCTTGAACTTCTGCCAGTCGCCGGTGATCTTCAGGATCGCGGAGACGGCCTCGGTCGGCTGGGCGCCGACGCCCAGCCAGTACTGCGCCCGCTCGGAGACGACGTCGATGTACGACGGGTCCTCCTTGGGGTGGTACTTGCCGATCTCCTCGATGACCCTGCCGTCGCGCTTCTTGCGCGAGTCGACAACGACGATGCGGTACTGCGGGACCCGGATCTTGCCCAGGCGCTTCAAACGGATCTTGACGGCCACGTTTGTGGTGTCTCCTCGAAAGTTGTGATGGGTGATGGGCCCGACCACCTGGTGGGGAACACCGGGTCGGAACCGTCGATGGGCTCTGCGGCAGCCGGGTGAGAGGGACCGGACGCGCAGGACTCAGCATCCAAGTCTGCCAGACGATGTGTCCGTCCTGGAAATCGGGCACCGTTCGGGCAGAGTCGACCCGTGAGCCAGCCCCTGCCACCCAAGCACCGGCCCAGTGGCTGGTGGTTCGTGGTCGGCGGCGGACTCGTCCTGGCGGGGGTCGTGGCCGGGGTCGCGCTCGTCGTCTGGACCCTCTCGGCGTTCTTCTCCACTGACGCCACCCTGCCGGCCGACGGACGACCTCACCAGGTCAGCGTCGACACCGACGGCGAGCGGGTGCTGTGGCGCGACGCGTCGCTGCTGGACCCGGTCTGCACGGTCGTCGACCTCGCCATCGACGAGCCGGTTCCCCTGGGGCCGGTGGGCGCCCAGCTGACCAGGGACTTCGGGCGCGGCACCTTCGTCGCCGCGTACCGCTTCGCTCCCGGCTCGGGTGACCTCGAGGTCACCTGCACCCCCTCGGACGCCTTCGGGGTCGAGTCCACGGACGTCGAGATCGGGCCGGCGCCGAGCGTCGGTGGATTCGTGGGCGGACTGTTCCTCACCCTGGCGGTCGCGGGGCTGCTCGGAGTCCTGGGTCTGGCGACGCTGATCGTGACCGGGGTGCTCTGGTCCACCCGCCCGGCCAGGCCGCGCTCAGGCCACGACCCGGCCGCGTAGGACGACGCAGGCCGGCCGCAGCAGCACCGACAGGTCCTCGAGCGGGTCGGCGTCGTAGACGACGAAGTCGGCAGGGGCGCCCTCATCCAGTCCGGCGTTCCAGCCGAGCCACTCCCGGGCCCGCCAGGAGGCCGCGCCGAGCGCGTAGTCGGCAGGCAGCCCGAGCGCGACCATCGCGATGATCTCCCCGGCCAGGTTGCCGTGGCGACTGATGCCACCACCGTCCGAGCCTGCATAGAGCGCGACCCCGGCGTCGTACGCCGACATGACCGTCTCCCGACGGCGCACGTAGAGATCGGTCATCGTGGAGGTGTAGGCGGGGAACTTCGAGCGACCGGCAGCGGCGTACTGCGGAAACTTGTCGAGCTGCATCACCGTCGGTACCAGCGCCACACCGCGCTCGGCCATCGCCTCGACCTGGTCGGTCTGCAGTCCGGTGCCGTGCTCGATGCAATCGATGCCCGCCTCGATCAGGTCGGAGAGCACCTCGTGGCCGAAGCAGTGAGCGGTGACCTTGGCGCCGTGCTCGTGGGCGACCGCGATCGCTGCGGCGAAGGCCTCCGGAGGGAAGGAGGGCGCCAGGTCCCCGGTGTCGCGCGAGATCCAGTCCCCCACCAGCTTGACCCAGCCGTCGCCACGTTGCGCCTCCAGGGCGACGGTGGCCGCGAGGTCCACCGGCTCGACCTCGTGGGCGTAGTTGCGGATGTAGCGTCGGGTCCGCGCGATGTGCCGGCCGGCCCGGATCAGGCGGGGCAGGTCGTCACGGTCGTGGATCCAGCCGGTGTCGGCCGCCGAGCCGCAGTCGCGGAGCAGCAGCGCGCCGCCGTCGCGGTCCTCGACGGCCTGCTGCTCGGTGGCCTCCTCGGAGATCGCCCCGTCGTCGTCGAGACCGAGGTGGCAGTGCGCGTCGACCAGGCCGGGCACGATCCAGCCGTCGACCGCTCGCTCTGCCCCGGGGACGGGCTCGAGGGTGACCCGCCCGTCGACGACGTACAGCTCGCGGGGCTCGCCGTCGGGCAGGACCGGGCCGGAGAACCGGAGCGCAGAAGCAGCCATGCCCCGGACGATAACGCCCGGGGCACGGTTGGTGGTGCGTCTGGTGTCAGCGCGCGCTCAGGCCGAAGCCGTAGCGGTAGCGCGGGTCGTAGCCGGCGTCGCCGACGCGGTCGGAGCCGGCTCAGAGCTGGTCGAGCAGCCAGGCCGGACCGAGGGCCATCGCCCCGAGGCCCTGCACCCGTGCCTGGAGGAAGCGGTCCGCGGTCACCACCGTCACCCGGTCGCCGCGCTCGGCCGCGACCCGGGACTGCTCGACGATGGTGTCGTCGCCACTCCCCTTGGCGTGCACGGTGAGCACGTGTCCGTCACGACCGGCGCGGGCGCCGCCCTTGGCGGCACCCTCCAGGACCATCACGATCAGGTCGTACGTCGTGTCCGCCACCAGCAGCTGCTCGTGCAGCCGGCGAGCGGCGCCGGCGCGGTCCTTCCACCAGCCGTCCGGCCGGCTGCCGACGACGTTGGCAGCGTCGACAACGAGGACTGTCGACATCAGCGCCGCCTCTCGTCCTACGGGGTTTCGACCCGCTCGGGCACGACTGGGCGGCTCACTTGAGGAACTTGGAGAAGTCCTTCGGCAGGTTCAGCGCTGCGGCCGCCTGCTCGTAGTCCATCTCGTCCTCGCCGGCCGGCTTGCCGAACGGGTTGGCCGGACCGGCTGCGGCCTTCGCCTTCTCCGCGGCGGCCTGCTGGGCCGCCTTGGCCGGGTTGCCGGAGCGCTTGGCACCCTTGCCCTTCTTGGGCTGGGCCTTGGCCTTCACGCGCTTGCCACCCATGCCGGGCATCCCCGGCATGCCGGGCATCCCGCCACCGTTGGCCATCGACTGCATCATCTTGCGGGCCTCGAAGAACCGGTCGACGAGCTGGTTGACGTCGGAGACCTGGCGTCCGGCACCGCGCGCGATCCGGGCCCGGCGGGAGCCGTCGATGATCTTCGGGTTGTCACGTTCGGCCGGCGTCATCGAGCGGATGATCGCCTCGATCCGGTCGATCTCGCGATCGTCGAAGTTCTCCAGCTGGTCGCGGAACTGCCCCATCCCCGGCAGCATCCCCATGATCTTCGACATCGAGCCGAGCTTGCGGACCTGCTGCATCTGCTCGAGGAAGTCGTCGAGGGTGAAGTCACCGGACTGCAGCTTGCCGGCCGCCCGCGCGGCCTGCTCCTGGTCGAAGGTCTTCTCGGCCTGCTCGATCAGGGTCATCATGTCGCCCATGTCGAGGATGCGCGACGCCATGCGATCGGGGTGGAAGAGGTCGAAGTCGGTCATCTTCTCGCCGTTGGAGGCGAACATGACCGGCTTGCCGGTGAGCGAGGCGATCGACAGCGCGGCTCCACCGCGGGCGTCGCCGTCGAGCTTGGTGAGGACGACACCGTCGTAGCCGACCCCGTCGAGGAAGGCCTGGGCCGTGACGACCGCGTCCTGACCGATCATCGCGTCGACGACGAACAGCACCTCGTCGGGCTGCACCGCGTCGCGGATGTCGGAAGCCTGCTGCATCAGCTCGGAGTCGACACCGAGGCGACCGGCGGTGTCGACGATGACCACGTCGTGCAGCGTGCGCTTGGCCTCCTCGACCGACGCCCGCGCCACCGCGACCGGGTCACCGACGCCGTTGCCGGGCTGGGGGGCGAAGACGGGTACGCCGACCCGCTCACCGTTGACCTGGAGCTGGTTGACCGCGTTGGGCCGCTGCAGGTCGGCCGCGACCAGGATCGGGCTCTTGCCCTGGTCCTTGAGCCACAGTGCCAGCTTGGCGGCGAGCGTGGTCTTGCCGGCACCCTGGAGGCCGGCCAGCATGATGACGGTCGGGCCGGTCTTGGCGTAGCGCAGCCGGCGGGTCTCCCCGCCCAGGATCGTGACGAGCTCCTCGTTGACGATCTTGATGATCTGCTGCGCGGGGTTGAGCGCGCCGCTGACCTCCTCGCCGCGGGCCCGCTCCTTGACCGCACCCACGAACTGCTTGACGACCGGCAGCGCGACGTCCGCCTCGAGCAGGGCGATCCGGATCTCGCGCGCGGTGGCGTCGATGTCTGCTTCGGAGAGCCGGCCCTTCCCCCGGAGGTTCTTGAAGGTGTCGGCGAGCCGGTCGGAGAGTGTCGCGAACAAGAGTGTGGTCCTACGCAGCAGGAGTCAGAGGCACCCCCAAGCGTAGTCGCCGCGGCCTACACTCGGCACATGACGGTCGTCTGGGTGCTGGCCGGCGCGGGAGTCCTGGTCCTCGCGCTGGCGATCTGGGCCGGCCGACGGATGCTGCCGTTGCCCGAGGACGGCGCCGGGGACGGCCCGGACCACCGGCCCGACGACGGCCATCCGCGCTGGTCGGTCGACCTGCAGCGCTCCGGCGTCAGGCTTCCACGGCCGCGGTGAGTGCGTCACGTACGGCGTGCGCCGCCTCGGCCGCGCGACGGTCCGACAGCACCCCTGCCGAGGATTCCTGCAGGTAGAAGACGTCGACCGCCTGCGGGCCCAACGTGTCGACGTGCGCCGAGCGCACCACGATGTCGAGGTCGGCGAGTGCCGCACACACCAGGTAGACGACTCCGGGCCGGTCGGCGGCCCGCACCTCCATCACGGTGGCCTGGTCGGACGCCTCGGGCCGGACCACGACCGACGGGTCGAGCGAGTCCGGCGACAGGGTCGGTCGGAGCCGGTGCGCGGCGTCGAGCCGGCCGTCCACGACGGCCTCGTAGCGCTGCCGGAGGACCGCCGGCTCCAGGTCCTCAGCGGCGACCTCCCACACCGACACGCCGTACTGCTCCTGCGCCCACGCCCGGGCGGCTCGCACCGGAATCCGCTGGAGCGCGAACATCGCGGCGAAGTCGGCGAGCAGTCCGATCCGGTCGGGCGCGATCACCGTCACCCGGGAGCCCTCCGGGACCGGCTCGACGGTGATCGAGGCGGAGCCGCGGCGTACGTCGCGCGGGATCTCCACGTCGTCGGTGATGATGGCGGGGAGGGTGACGCCGGTGCCGAGCGCGGCGCGGGTACGGCGGCCCAGGTCGCGGATCAGTCCGGAGCGCCACGACGACCACGCCTTCGGCGAGGCCGCCCTCGAGTCGGCCTCGGTGAGCGCCAGCAACAGGTCGAGGGCCTCGGGGGTCTCGATCCGCGACGCCACCAGCTCGACCGTCGCGGGGTCGTCCGGGTCACGGGTGGTGGCCGTCTCCGAGAGCAGGAGGTGCCACCGCACCAGTCGGGCGACCAGGTCGACGACGTCGGGGGCGAAGCCCATCCGCTCGACGATCCCGCGGGCGATCGGCTCACCCGCGACGCTGTGCTCGGTCAGGCTGCCCTTGCCGATGTCGTGCAGCAGCGCGGCGACCATCAGCACGTCGGGGCGCGACACGTTGCGGATCAGTGCGGAGGCCTCGATGCAGGTCTCGACGACGTGCCGGTCGACGGTGAACCGGTGGATCACCGACGCGTGCGGCAGCAGCCGGATCCGGTCCCACTCGGGCAGCGCACGAGCCAGCGCGCCGGTCTCCTCCAGGGTCTCCCAGACACCGAGCAGACCGCTGCCGGAGGCGAGCAGGCGCACCAGCAGCTGACGCGCCTCGGCCGGCCAGGGGGTCGGCAGTGGGGCGCCCTCGCGGGCCAGCCGGGCGGCGGTCGCTGGGGCCAGGACCACGTCGTGCTCGGCCGCATGGGCAGCGGCGCGCAGCAGCAACAGCGGGTCCTCGGCCGGGCGGGCGGTGGCGTCGAGCACGACCTCGCCCGAGGACAACGCCACTCCCGGGGCGAGCGGGGTGAGCGAGGGGCGTCGCTTCCCGACGTGCGACGCGGGACCGGCGAGCACCGCGTCGACCCGGCGCCAGGTCAGGTGGGACAAGTGGGTGATCCGGCGACCCAGCTCGCGGACGTGGACCTGCGCGGCGCGCGCATCCCTCAGCGCCAGCCCGTCCGCGAGCTCGCTCCACAGCTCGGGGCCGATCCGGTCGGTCGAGCGGCCGGCGCGGGCGTGCAGGACGTCGCGGACGTCGAGCACCGCGAGCCGGCTGCGCTCGAGGTCGACGTGCGGGACGTCGACGAGCCAGGTGGCCACCAGCGCCTTGAGCACGGTGGCGTCGCGCAGCCCGCCCTCGGACTCCTTGAGGTCGGGGATCGAGAGGTGGGCCAGCTCGCCGGCGCGCTGGTGGCGGGCGCTGACCAGCTGCTTCAGTGCGGGGAGCCGCTCCCGGGCGCTGCGGCGCCAGTGCGCGAGCATGGTGGTCCGCAGCCGGAGGGTGAGGTTCGGGTCGCCGGCGAGGTGGCGTACGTCGAGCAGACCGAGCGCGACCTTCAGGTCGGAGTCGGCGGCAGCGACCATCTCCGGCATGGTGCGCACCGAGTGGTCGAGCTTCGCGCCGGAGTCCCAGATCGGGTACCAGACCTGACCGGCGACGTCCCGGACGTCGAGGCCCTCCTCCGAGACCAGGACCACGTCCAGGTCGGAGTACGGCGCGAGCTCGGCGCGCCCGTAGCCGCCGACGGCGACCAGGGCGGCCCCGGTCTCCGGGCCGCCGCTGCTGTCGTAGGCCGAGATGCAGAGGGCGTCCGCCTCGGCGGTACGCCGGGACCGGTTGGTCCCGGTCAGAGCGCGGCCTCGTCGCGGTCGCCTGTGCGGACTCGCAGCACCGAGTCCACGGGGGTCACCCACACCTTCCCGTCGCCGATCTTGCCGGTGCCGGCGGAGCCGACGATGGCCGTGACGATGGCCTCGACGTCCGCGTCGCCCACCACGATCTCGATGCGCAGCTTGGGGACCAGCGCGACGTCGTACTCGGCACCGCGGTAGACCTCGGTGTGACCCTTCTGGCGGCCGTAGCCGCTGACCTCGCTGACGGTCATCCCACTGACACCGGCGCCCTCGAGGGCAACCCGGGTGTCTTCCCACTTGTGCGGCTTGATGACGGCGGTCACGAGCTTCATTGGAACTCCCTCGACGGTTAACGGGACGTGGGGCAGATCATGCCCCACGACAGGACGGCGAACGGCCCGGCTCCCCGCAGGGAACCGGGCCGCGGAGGTCCTGCTGCCTGGTGCCCGCCCCCCGAGGGAGCGGGCACCAGGAGTGTCACTGGATGCGGGTCAGAGCGCTGCCGAGTCACGGTCGCCGGTGCGGACCCGGACGACGGTGTCGACCGGGCTCACCCAGACCTTGCCGTCGCCGATCCGGCCGGTCTGCGCGGTCTTGACCACGATGCCCACGACGTCATCGGCGTCGTCGTCATCGACCACGATCTCGATGCGGATCTTGGGCACCAGGGCGATGTCGTACTCCGCGCCGCGGTAGACCTCGGTGTGGCCCTTCTGTCGGCCGTAGCCGCTGACCTCGCTGACCGTCATGCCGGTCACGCCGAAGGTCTCGAGGGCCTCCCGGACGTCCTCCCACTTGTGCGGCTTGATCACCGCGGTCACCAGCTTCATGCGGATGCTCCTTCCGAGGGGATCGACTGGGTGCCGAGGACGCCGGTCTTGCCGCCGGCGCCACCCATCCCGGTGTGCAGGTCGTAGGCGGTCTCACCGTGCTCGGCGAGGTCGATGCCCTCGACCTCGGCCTCCTCGGAGAGGCGCAGGCCGAGCGTGTACTTGATGGCCAGACCGATGATCAAGGTGATCACACCGGAGTAGAGGACCGCGACCAGGACGCCGAGCGACTGGTCACCCAAGGAGCCGAAGCCGCCGCCGTAGAGCAGCCCGTCGATGCCACCGGCTCCGTCTGCGGTCGAGAAGACACCGATCAGGATGGTGCCGACCACACCGCCGACGAGGTGGACGCCCACCACGTCGAGCGAGTCGTCGTAGCCGAACCGGAACTTGAGGCTCACCGCCCACGAGCAGAGCGCACCGGCGATGAGGCCGATGGCGACAGCGCCTGAGAGGTTGACCGCGCCCGCCGCCGGGGTGATGGCGACCAGACCCGCGACGACGCCGGAGGCCGCACCGAGCGAGGTGGCCTTGCCGTGCAGGATCCGCTCGATGACCAGCCAACCGATGATGGCGGCCATCGTGGCCAGCGTGGTGTTGCCGAAGGTGCGACCGGTCTCGGAGTAGAACTGAGCGACGTTCTCCGCGTCGGTGGAACCGGTGAAGACGATCGAGCCGACGTTGAAGCCGTACCAGCCGAACCACAGCAGGCCAGCACCCAGCATCGTCAGCGTCAGGTTGTGCGGACGCATCTGGTCCTTGGGCCAGCCGATCCGCTTGCCGAGCAGGATCACGAGGACGAGAGCGGCGACACCTGCGTTGATGTGGACGGCGGTTCCACCCGCGTAGTCCTGGGCGCCGATCCGGCCGCAGATGAGCGACTCGCTGGTGCAGCTGAAGACCATGTGGGCCATCGGGAAGTAGCACAGCACCGACCAGAGCGGCACGAAGACCAGCCACGCCGAGAACTTGAGCCGGTCGGCGACCGCGCCGCTGATCAGCGCTGCGGTGATGACGGCGAAGGTCAGCTGGAACATCACGCCGATGTAGCTGTCGGTCGAGACGTCCTTGAGCCAGAAGAGCGTGAAGGGGTCGGCGAAGAACGTGCCGTTGCCGCTGAAGCCCATCGACCAGCCGACGGCGACGTAGAGGATCCCGACGATCGCCGCGGCGATGTACGACATCATCATCATGTTGAGCACGGACTTCGAGCGCGACATGCCACCGTAGAAGAGCGCCAGGGCCGGCACCGTCATCATCAGGACCAACGCTGTCGCGACGAGCATGAAGGCGTAATAGCCGTCCACAGAACCTCCAGGAATATGCGGATCAGGAGGGGCGGAATCGGATTCGACCGCTCTGTCGTCCCCGGGGGACCGCCCCGTTCGCCCACACACTCTGCGGTGGAGGTTTCGACGTACGGCCCGACATGTTGCAGCCAGGAAACGAGTTCGGCCGTTGTGTTACTTCCGTGTTACGCGACGCTGACGAGAGCCTGAATCTTCGGGGTGGATCCGGGGTCGACCACCGGGTCAGCCCAGCAGGGCGTCGACGAACGCGCCGGCGTCGAAGGGCGCCAGGTCGTCGGCGCCCTCGCCGAGTCCGACCAGCTTGACAGGAACGCCGAGCTCGCGCTGCACAGCGACCACGATGCCGCCCTTGGCGGACCCGTCGAGCTTGGTCAGCACGATCCCGGTGACGTCGACGACCTCACTGAAGACGCGGGCCTGGATCATGCCGTTCTGACCGGTGGTGGCATCGAGGACCAGCAGCACCTCGGTGACGGGCGCCTGCTTCTCGATGACCCGCTTGACCTTGCCGAGCTCGTCCATCAGCCCGGCCTTGTTCTGGAGTCGTCCGGCGGTGTCGACGATGACGGTGTCCGCACCGGTGTCGACACCCTCCTTCACCGCCTCGAAGGCAACACTGGCCGGGTCGGTGCCCTCAGGCCCGCGGACCACGTCCACGCCCACCCTTTCGCCCCAGGTCGCCAGCTGTTCGACGGCGGCCGCGCGGAACGTGTCGGCGGCCCCCAGGACCACCGTGCGGTCGTCGGCGACCAGGATCCTGGCGATCTTGCCGACCGTGGTGGTCTTGCCGGCCCCGTTGACGCCCACGACCAGCACCACACCGGGTCTGCCGTCCGTGCCGGTGACCCGCAGGGCCCGGTCCATGGTCGGGTCGACAAGGGCGAGCAGCTCCTCACGCAGGACGCTGCGGACGTCGTCGGTGGCGCCCTGCACCCGCAGTCGGGTGCGCAGCCGGTCCACGAGCTCCTGGGTCGGTGTGACACCGACGTCGGCGGTCAGCAGGGTGTCCTCGATCGACTCCCAGGTGTCCTCGTCGAGCCGCTCGCGGCTCAGCAGGGCCAGCAGGCCCCGCCCGAGACCGCCCTGCGAGCCGGACAGCCGCTGGCGCAGCCGCACCAGGCGCGACGCCGTACCCTCTGGCCGCTCGAGGACCGGAGTGGTGCTGGCCGGCACCTCGGTCTCCGGCTGGAGGCCCTCCTCGACCTCCACCTCGGGAGGCGGCGGCAACAGGTCCGTCGTGTGGGTGTCGGGGAGCGGCTTGACCTTCCGCTTGCCGGAGACGACCAGTGCGGTGAGGGTGACGATGAGAGCCACCGCCACGACAGCGATCAGGACGACGAGCAGAACCAGCTGAGACATGGCTCAATCCAAGCAGAGGCGGCCTCAGCCGCGGCGTTCGGCATCCTCGGGCTGGGGTCGGTAGTCCGGCGCGTCGACCGGGTCCAGGGTCGGGGCCGCGTCGACGGCCCGCGCCATCGCCTCGCCCAGCCAGGGGGCGGCGGGCAACGGCTCCCCGCGGTGCGGGTAGGCGACGTAGGTGACGACCAGGACGGCCAGCACCACGATCACGGCCATCACGATGACGATGAAGAGCACGAAGGGTTTCCTCCCGAGAGTGCGGTGGCTGCAGGGATTCCCGCCCTCCCACCGTGACACACGACAGTACGGCGTCGCGTCAGACGCGCACCAGCGGCTGGACTGCGTCGCGGATCACATCGGGCATCGGGGTTGCCGGGCGGCCCGGGTCGGTGTTGTCGACGTACACGTGCACGAAGCGGCCCTCGGCGGCCGCCTGGTCAGAGTCGCCCTGGAAGAGGCCGATCCGGTAGATCACGCTCGAGGTCCCGACCTTGTCGACGACCAGCCCGGTCTCGATCGGCTCGGGGAAGCCCAGCTCACGGTAGTAGCGGCAGGATGTCTCGGCGACCACGCCGATCTGCGGCAGCGCCCTCACGTCGAGCCCGGTGGACTCGTAGAGGTGGGCGTTGACGGCGGTGTCGAACAGCTCGTAGTAGGTCGCGTTGTTGAGGTGACCGTAGGCGTCGTCGTCGCGCCAGCGGGTGGTGACGGTGCGCCACGCGACGTAGTCGGACCGGGTCGGGCGGGCGGTCACGGGTGCTGGGTCTCGCCACGCGCGGCGTCTTGATCACGCAGCCGCTGGCTGATCACCGCAGACACCCCGTCGCCGCGCATGGTGACGCCGTAGAGCGCGTCGCCGACCTCCATGGTGCGCTTCTGGTGGGTGATCACCAGCAGCTGCGAGTTCTCCCGGAGCTCCTCGTAGATCTCCAGCAGCCGGCCGAGGTTGGTGTCGTCGAGGGCGGCCTCGACCTCGTCGAGGATGTAGAACGGCGACGGCCGGGCCTTGAAGAGCGCCACGAGGAAGCACACCGCCACCAGCGAGCGCTCGCCGCCGGAGAGCAGGCTGAGCCGCTTGACCTTCTTGCCCGCGGGTCGCGCCTCGACCTCGATTCCGGTGGTCAGCATGTCGTCGGGCGCGGTGAGCACCAACCGCCCCTCGCCGCCGGGGAAGAGCCGGGAGAACGTCGCGTCGAAGGCCTTGCTCACGTCTGCGTACGCCTCGGTGAAGACCTGCTCGACCCGCTGGTCGACCTCGTGGACGATGTCAAGGAGGTCCTTGCGGGTCTTCCGGAGGTCCTCGAGCTGCTCGGTGAGGAACTTGTGGCGCTCCTCCATCGCCGAGAACTCCTCGAGGGCCAGCGGGTTGACCCGGCCGAGCATCGCCAGGGCGCGCTCCGCCGAGCGCAGCCGCTTCTGCTGCTCCTCGCGCACGAACGGCACCGGCTCCGGCAGGTTGCCGTCGTCGTCCACGGCCGTGGCCGGCACCAGCTGCTCGGGGCCGTAGTCGCCGACCAGGCCGTCGGCCTCGAGACCGAGCTCGTCGAGGGCACGCTCCTCCAGCTGCTCGATGCGCATCCGCTGCTGGGTGCGGGCCATCTCGTCGCGGTGCACGGAGTTGACCAGCTCGTCGTGCTGGCGGGCGAGGTCGCGCAGCACGCCGCGGACCCGGAGCAGCTCGGTCTCCCGGCCACTGCGAGCCTGCTCGACGGCGGTGCGGGCCTCGGCAGCGCGGTGCACCGAGACCTCGAGCCGGGTGAGCACCCAGGCGACGGCGACGCCGACCGCCTCTGCGGCCCGACCCTCGCGGATCAGGCGTTCGCGGCGCTCGGCCGCCCGGGCCCGGGCCTCGCGCTCGGTGCGGGCCGCCCGGACCAGCGAGTCGGCGCGACCGTGGAGGGCGCGGGCCCGCTCCTCCGACGTACGCAGCGCCAGCCGAGCATCCATCTCACCCTGCCGAGCGGCGCGGGCCTGCTCGACCAGCTGCTCGCGGCGGGCGGTGTCGGGCTCCTCATCGGGGGCGTCCTCGGCAGTGGCGAGGCGGGTCTCGAGGTCGGCGAGCCCGGCCACGGCCTGCTTGCGACCCTCCTCGGCCTTCGCGATGGCTTGGGTCAGCCGCTCGGCCTCAGCCCGGGCGGAACGGGCCTGCGAGCCGTACTGGCCGAGCTCCTCGGCGACCGCGGCCAGGGTGGCGTCGGACTCGTGGAGCTTGGCGAGTGCCACGTCGGCACGCTTCTGCGCCTCGAGTCGCTCGCTCTCGAGGCGGGACATGTCGAAGCCGAGGCGCTCGGAGGACGAGATCACCTCGGCGAGCTGCTCGGCGGCCTCGTCGACCGCGGCCTGCACCTCGATCAGGCTGGGCTGGCTCGAGGAGCCGCCAGCGGCCAGGTGAGACCCGAGCAGGTCACCGTCCCGGGTCACCGCGACGACGTCCGGCAGCTCGCCCGCGAGAGCACGCGCCGCGTCGAGGTCGTCGACCACGGCGACCTTGAAGAGCAGCCGGGCCAGGGCAGGGCGCAGGGAGTCGGGGCACTCGATCACGTCGAGGGCGTAGGTCGCTGTGGCCGGCAACCCGGGCCACGAGCGGTGCTCGACCGGGCCGCCACCGAGCAGCAGTCCGGCCCGACCGAGATCGGCGCCCTTGAGGTAGCCGATCGCGCGCACGGCCGCGTCGACATCGGTCACCGCGACCGCGTCGGCAGCCGAGCCCAGCGCATTGGCGACCGCGGTCTCGTAGCCGCTGCGCACCGACAGCAGGGCGGCGACGGAGCCGAGCAGGCCGGAGACGGAGTCGGAGGCCGCGAGCAGCGCGCCGGCACCGTCCTTGCGGTTCAGGCCCATCTCCAGGGCGTCCTTGCGGGCCGCCAGCGACGACCGCTCGCGGTCGGCCTGGGTCGCCTCGTCGCGGGCCTTGGCCAACCGTTCCTCGAGATCGTCGAGAGCGCCGACGGCGGCCTCGTGCTCGGCGTCGAGGCCCTCCTCGCCGGCGTCCAGGCCAGCGACCCGGGTCTCGAGCGAGGTGAAGTCGCGCTGGGCGCGGTCGGCCCGGGCGTTGGCCTCCTCGCGCGCCAATCCGAGCCGACCGACCTCGTCGTCAGCGGCCGCGGCGCGTGAGCGCAGCACGTTGACCTGGCCGTGCAGCCGCGCCAGGCCCTCGCGGCGATCGGCAGCGGCGCGTTGCAGACCCGCGATGCGCCGCTCCTCCTCGGCCGCGGCGTCCTCGGAGGCACGACGACCCGCCACCGCCTGCTCCAGCGCGGTGCGGTGCGTCTCGACCTCGGCGGCGATCTGCTGCTCATGGGCGCGCACCTGCTCGGCCTCGGCCTCGAGCTGCTCGGGGTCGCGCCCGGAACGAGACTCCTCGACCGCCGCGGTGCCGGCCGCGTTGCGGACCCGCTCGGTCGCCAGCGACTGGGTGCCGCGCAACCGCTCGCGCAGGCCGGACAGGGCGAACCAGGTCTCCTGCGCCGCAGCGAGCGCGGGCAGGTCCTCGCGCAGTGCGGCTTCGAGGGCGGCCTCGGTCTCGCGGGCTCGGGTCAGCTCGAGCTCGACCTGGGCGCGGCGCTCGACCAGGATCGTCTCGTCGGCCAGCTCCTGCTCGAGCGCGGTGCGGGCGGTGACCAGGTCGTCGGCGAGCAGCCGGGCCCGGGCGTCGCGCACATCGGCCTGAACGCCCGCAGCTCGACGGGCGACCTCGGCCTGGCGGCCCAGCGGCTTGAGCTGGCGACGGATCTCGCTGAGCAGGTCGCTGAGCCGGGTGAGGTTGCCCTCGGTCGAGTCGAGCTTGCGGAGCGCCTTCTCCTTGCGCTTGCGGTGCTTGAGTACGCCGGCGGCCTCCTCGATGAAGCCACGGCGGTCCTCGGGCGTGGCGTGCAGGATCTGGTCGAGCTGACCCTGGCCGACGATGACGTGCATCTCGCGGCCGATGCCGGAGTCGGACAGGAGCTCCTGCACGTCGAGCAACCGGCAGGTCTGAGAGTTGATGGCGTACTCCGAGCCCCCGCTGCGGAACATGGTCCGGCTGATCGTGACCTCGGCGTACTCGATCGGCAGCGCGCCGTCGGCGTTGTCGATGGTCAGCACCACCTCGGCGCGACCCAGGGGCGGGCGGCCGGTGGTGCCGGCGAAGATGACGTCCTCCATCTTCCCGCCGCGCAGCGACTTGGCGCCCTGCTCCCCCATCACCCACGCGAGCGCGTCGACGACGTTGGACTTGCCGGAGCCGTTGGGCCCGACGATGCAGGTGATCCCCGGCTCGAGCTGCAGCGTCGTCGAGGAGGCGAACGACTTGAACCCCTTGAGAGTCAGGCTCTTGAGGTACAACGCAGGGCTCCTCCGTGGTGGGACGTCGTCACTGACGCAGACGGGCCATGTTCGCAGCCGGCGGGGGAAGCTCAGCCCGGCTCACGATACCGGGGCCGGCCCCGGATGCTCGGCACCCGGGGGTGCTTCCGCGTGCGCGATGTGGGTCAGCTGGGCCCAGATCAGCACCACGAAGACCGACGACCCGACGAAGGCGAACCAGAACGGCGCGGTCACCCCCCAGTGCTGCGCGAGGACGGCTCCGAACCCCGCACCGATCACCAGGCCGCCGTACACCCCCAGTAGGTTGACGCTGCCGACCCGGCCTTGGAGCTCGGTGGGCACCGCCCGTTGCCGGATGGTCAGGGAGGTGGTGCCCCAGATGAAGGCGTGCGCCCCGAAGCCGAAGAAGATGCACATCGCCAGCCACGGGCGGGTGACGAGCGCCAGCGCCAGCATCGTGAACGTCTCGTAGAGCAGTCCGATGCGCATGATGTTGCCGAGGCTGACCCGCCTGGTGATCCAGCCGTAGGCGAGGGTGCCGATCAGGCCGCCGACCGCGGACACGGTGGTCAGCAGGCCGAAGCCGACCTCGCTCAGTCCCAGCCGCTCGGTCGCGTAGAGGACGAGGACCGACCAGGCCGCACCGAAGGTGATGTTGAAGACGAAGATGGTCACCACGAGGGTGCGGACCGCAGCGTTGTGGCGCACCCACCGCAGCGCCTCCGCGACGTCGTGACGCATCCGGGTCCCCGCGGCGCCGCCATGCCCGTGGGACGGCAGCGCGATCCGGAGGGCGAGCAGCGCGCCGAGGGCGACCAGCACGGCCTGCGAGGCGAAGGGTACGGCGGAGCCGAGCGCGAACAGAGCCGCACCGATCGGCGGTCCGGCGAGCTGGTTGACGGTGATGAACCCGGCGGTCAGCCGGGCGTTGGCGATCGCCAGGTCGTCTCGGTGGACCAGCATCGGCATCAGCGTCGACGCGGTGTTGTCGGCGAAGACCTCCGCGGTGCCGAGCAGGAACATCGTGACCAGGACCAGCGCGATCGAGACGGCGTCCGTGACGATGGACAGGGTCAGGACCAGCAGCACGGCGGCGCGGAGCAGGTCGACGGTCACCACGATCAACCGTCGGTCCAGGCGGTCGGCGAGAGCGCCGGCGTACAACCCGAAGACCAGGGGCGGGAGCCACTGCAACAACGCAGCGAGCGCGACCAGCCCAGGGTCGTCGGTCATCGACGCGACCAGCAGCGGGCCGGCGGCGAGCGCGATGCCGTCGCCGAGGTTGCTGGTCCATGAGGACGCCACCAGCCAGCGGAACCCGGTGCCGAACCTGCGCGGCGCCAGGGTGTCGAGGAGGTGGGTCACGTAGCGCCCGGGGGACGAGCGGGGTGAAAGGGGCAGCCGCTCAGGCGGGCTGCATCTCCTGCAGATGCGACGTCTCGAGCTCGAGCAGAACGGCGGCGTGTGCCTCGGTCAGCCGGTCGTTCTCCTCGGACAGCCGGAGGACGAGGTCCTCGAGCTCACCGACGCGCCCTCGGAGCCGAGAGTTCTCGGCGAGGAGGGCTGGGTTCCGCAGGTCGCTGTTCAAGTAGCCGATCAGCGCCTTGGCCATGAAGAAACCTTCCGGTTCGTGAGGGAATGGGTCCCGCGAGAGCGGGCCGTCTTCAAGAGTCCCACCCAGCGCGCCCGCGGTCAATCTGAGGCTCGAGCCGAGGATCGACGCCGTCGTGGGACGGGTTGGCAGACACCGCAGAAGTAGGACGAGCGGTTCATGAACGCCACCCGTCGGATGGGTGCTCCGCAGCGTTCGCACGGCTCGCCCTCGCGCCCGTAGGCGTGCAGCGAGCGGTCGAAGTATCCCGACTCTCCGTTGACGTTGACGTAGAGCGCGTCGAAGGAGGTGCCGCCCTCCCCCAGCGCGGCCAGCATCACCTCGCGGGCGTGGCCGAGCAGCACCCGGATCTGGATCCCGGTCAGTCGGTCCCCTGCTCGCTCGCCGTGGATCCGGGCCCGCCACAGGGCCTCGTCGGCGTAGATGTTGCCCACCCCGGAGATCAGGCCCTGGTCGAGGAGCTGTCGCTTGATCGCCGAGCTGCGGCGGCGGACGCGTCGTACGAAGTCGTCGTCGTCGAACTCCGGGTCGAGCGGGTCGCGGGCGATGTGAGCGATCTCCGGGGGCAGGTCGGCGCCACCCTGGGAGACCGACAGCCCGCCGAACATCCGCTGGTCGACGAAGCGCATCTCCCTACCCTCGTCGGCACCGGACAGCGAGAACCGGACGCGCAGGTGACGCTCGGGCGCAGCCTCCGGCGGCTGCACCAGTATCTGGCCACTCATGCCGAGGTGGCCCAGGAGCGCGTCGCCGTTGTCGAGCGGCAGCCAGAGGTACTTCCCGCGTCGGCGGGCCGCCTCGATCCGGCGGCCGGTCAACGCGAGGGCGAACCCAGCGGGACCTCGCAGGTCGCGACGCACCGGGCGCGGGTGCAGCACCTCTACCCCGGTGATGGTGGCGCCGAGCACGTGGCGCTCGAGCCCGGCACGCACGACCTCGACCTCGGGGAGCTCCGGCACGGGCTCGAGGTCAGTCGGAGTGGGACTCGGCCGCGGACTCGGCAGCGGCATCCGCAGCCGGGTCGGAGACACCGAGGCTGGTGGCGATCTCGCCGTACGCCGTCTCGGCCGCCGCCTGCTCGGCTTCCTTCTTCGACCGGCCGACGCCGTTGCCGTAGAGGCCGTCGCCGACCCGGACCTGGGCGGTGAACGTCTTCATGTGGTCGGGTCCGTCGTCCTGGATGACGTAGTCGGGGACACCGAGGCTGTGCTCGGCGGACAGCTCCTGCAGGGACGTCTTCCAGTCCAGGCCGGCGCCCAGCGCCGACGCGGCCTCGATGAGCGGGTCGAAGAGCAGGTGCACGACGTCCGCGGAGGCCTCGAACCCGCCGCTGAGGTGCACGGCTCCGATGACGGCCTCGACAGTGTCGGAGAGGATGGAGGCCTTGGCGCGGCCACCGGTGGACTCCTCGCCGCGGCCGAGCTTGACGTGGTCGCCGACGCCGATGCCGCGCCCGACGACGGCCAGGGCACGAGCGTTCACCACGGCCGCGCGGAGCTTGGCCAGACGACCCTCGGACAGGTCCGGGTGGGTGCGGTAGAGCGTCTCGGTCACGACGACGCCGAGCACCGAGTCACCCAGGAACTCCAGGCGCTCGTTGGTCGGCAGGCCGCCGTTCTCGTAGGCGTAGGAGCGGTGCGTGAGGGCGCGCTCGAGGAGCTCGGGTTCCAGGACCGGATCCCCGAGCGCGGCACGCAGCTCCGCGTAGTTGGTCAGCGGACCGAGACCGTCAGAGGACCTGACGGCGGTCGGCGCGCGCGCCGTACTGACCGCAGGCGCCGCACGCACGGTGCGGCAGGTGCTTGGCACCGCAGGCGGGGTTCGCGCAGGTGGTCAGCGTCGGGGCGACGGCCTTCCAGGCCGAACGACGGTGCCGGGTGTTGCTGCGCGACATCTTCCGCTTCGGGACAGCCACTGTTTTCTCCTCAAACTCAGACCGGGAAGTCCGGCCGGACGTGTGTGCTACTCGGGTGCTTCGGAATCCTGCTGGAGCTGGGTCAGGCTCGCCCAACGGGGGTCGATCGCTGCGTCGTGCGAGTGATCCGGGTCATCGGCCAGTCGTGCACCGCACTCGGTGCACAAGCCGGGACAGTCGTCCCTGCACAAGGGTCGGAACGGCAGTGCGAGCACCACCGAATCCCGCAGCAGCGGCTCGAGGTCGAGCAGGTCGTCCTCCAGCACGCTGGTCTCGTCGTCCTCGTCGGAGTAGCTCTGGTCCTCGTAGACGAACAGCTCCTGGAACCGGATGCCGAGCTCCTCGGCAAGGGGTTCCAGGCACCGTGCGCACTCACCGGCGAGCTCGGCCGTGGCCGTGCCCGTCACCAGCACTCCCTCCATGACCGCCTCCAGGCGCAGGTCCAACTCGACCGGCGCACCTTCGGGGACACGAAGGACTTCGATGCCCAGATCTGCCGGTGCAGGCACCGTCCGCGTCACCTGTCGCTGGGACCCCGGGCGGCGGCCGAGCTCGCGGGTATCGAGCACGAGCGGCGCTCTCGGGTCCAGGCTGCTCAGGGTTTCACTTCCGGTTCAGGCACAAACAGATCGTCAGGAAGCGTACCTGTCCGGGGCACGGGCGAGCAAAACGCGCGGCGGCTGACGGCCGGCGCCTGGCACGTGGGTCTCAGGACGGCCCCTCGGCGCGCCGCTCGGCGAGGCGGGCCTGCAACCGCTCGTGGACGAGGTCCGGCACCAGTCCGGACACGTCACCGCCGAACGTCGCGACCTCCTTGACCAGGCTGGAGGCCAGGAACGAGTACTCCGGGCTGGTCGGCACGAACACCGTCTCCACATCAGCCAGCGAGGCGTTCATCTGCGCCATCTGCAGCTCGTAGTCGAAGTCGCTGACCGCCCGCAGGCCCTTGACGATCGCGTGGATCCCGCGCTCCTCGCAGAAGGTGGTGAGCAGGCCCTGGAAGCCCGCGACGGTGACGTTGTCGAACCCGGCGCATGACTCACGCAGCATGTCGATGCGCTCGTCCGCGGAGAACAGCCGGCTCTTGGACTTGTTGACCCCGACCGCCACGACCACCTCGTCGAAAAGCTTCGAGGCGCGTCCGACGATATCGACGTGACCGTTGGTGACTGGGTCGAAGGACCCGGGGCAGACAGCGCGGCGCACGGCGTCTCCTGTCGGTGGTGGGGCGGATCGTCAGTCCGCTGTCGGTGCGGCGTGACCGTACCAAAGCACGGTCTCGCCGTATTTCTTCCTGCGCGTGTCGCCGAAACCCTCGGGCCACGCTGGCTCGGGGCTGCGGACCGACCGCTCGACCACCACCAGCGCTCCAGGCACCAGCCAGGCGTGGGACGCCAGGTCCTGGAGGTCGCGGGCCACCGTGTCGTCGGCCAGGGGGTACGGCGGGTCGAGGAACACCACGTCGTACGGCGCATCCGGGGACCGGCGCAGCGTGGTCGTGACGGAGCCGGCGACCACCTCGGCGCGGGCGAAGCCGAGCAGCCGGGCGTTGTCGGCGACGAGGGCGGCGGTGCGCCGGTCCTGCTCGACCAGGGTGACCACCCCTGCGCCACGCGACCAGGCCTCGAGACCGACCGCACCGGAGCCGGCGTACAGGTCGAGGAAGCGCAGGCCGTCGAGCGACCCGCACCACGCCTCCACCGCCGAGAAGAGGGCCTCGCGGACCCGGTCGCTCGTCGGCCGGGTGGTCACGCCGCGCGGTGTGCCGATCCGTCGGCCGCCGGCCGCTCCCCCGATGATCCGTGTCACGACTGCCCGAGCCTCATGACTTCTCCATGAAGCCCGACTGTACGGACTCCTCGAGCCCCACGACCGCGGCGGCGAGCACGGGGGCACCGACCAGCTCGGGGTCGGTCTCCAGGAGCGTGTCCGCAGCCGCGCGGGCCTCCAGGATGGTCCGCTCGTCGCGCAGGACCCGGAGGTTCTGCAGACCGGAGCGGTAGCCCGACTGGGACTTGCCGAGCACGTCGCCCTCGCGGCGCTGCTCCAGGTCGACCCGGCTGAGCTCGAAGCCGTCGGTGGTCGCTGCGACCGCGGCGAGCCGGTCCCGGCCCGGCGACATCGCCTCCGATTTCGACACGAGCAGGCACAGTCCCGGCAGGCCGCCCCGACCCACCCGACCGCGCAGCTGGTGCAGCTGGGAGACGCCGAACCGCTCGGCGTCGAGCAGCACCATGGCGGTCGCGTTGGCAACGTCGACCCCGACCTCGATGACGGTGGTGGACACCAGCACGTCGATGTCGCCGGCCGCGAACGCCCGCATCACCCGGTCCTTCTCCTCCGCAGGCAGCCGCCCGTGCAGCCGCTCGACCCGCAGGCCCCGCAACGGGCCCTCGGCGAGCTCGGTGGCGACGTCCTCGACGGCGCTCAGCGGAGCGGCCGTGCGGTCGGCCTGCACCTCGTTGCCGTCCTCGTCGAGGTCGACCTGGTCGACACCGCCCTGCTCGTGCTCGTCACCGGAGATCCGGGGGCACACGACGTAGGCCTGGTGGCCCTTGTCGACCTCCTCGTGGATCCGCTCCCAGACCCGGGAGATCCAGCCCGGGTGGTCGGCAAGGGGAACGACGTTGGTCTGGATCGGCGCTCGTCCGGCGGGCAGCTCGGTCAGCGTGGAGATCTCCAGGTCGCCGAACACCGTCATCGCGACCGTGCGCGGGATCGGGGTCGCGGTCATCACCAGGACGTGCGGCGGGGTGCCGGCCTTGTCGGTGAGCGCGGCTCGCTGCTCCACCCCGAAGCGGTGCTGCTCGTCGACGACCACCAGGCCGAGGTCGGCGAAGGAGACCCGGTCCTCGAGCAGCGCATGGGTGCCGATGACGATGCCGGCCTCGCCGGTGGCGATCCGCGACATGGGGACGGTGCGCTGGGTCTTGGTCATCGAACCGGTGAGCAGCTCGACGTTGGTGGCGTCGGTGGCGCCACCGAGCATCCCGCCGCTGGCCAGGTCGCCCAGCATGGCGGTGATCGACCTGTGGTGCTGCTGGGCGAGCACCTCGGTGGGGGCGAGCAGCGCGGCCTGTCCCCCCGAGTCGACCGTGCGCAGCATCGCGCGCAGCGCCACCAGGGTCTTGCCGGAACCCACCTCGCCCTGGAGCAGCCGGTTCATCGGGTGCGGTCGCGCCAGGTCGGTCTCGACCTGGGCACCGATCTCGCGCTGCCCCGCGGTGAGCTGGAAGGGGAGGCGCGCGTCGAAGGCAGCGAGGAGCTCGCCGTCACCGCCGGTGCGTGGCTGCGAGCCCTGCGCCTGGAGCGCGCGGCGGCGCCGCGCCAGCACCAGCTGGGTGACCAGGGCCTCCTCGAAACGGAACCGCCGCTGCGCCCTGTTGACCTGCCCCCAGTCGCTCGGCGCGTGGATCCACTGCAACGCGGTGCGTGCGTCGAGGAGGTCGTAGGCCTCGCGGACGGTGTCGGGCAGCGTCTCGGGCACGTCCTCGAGCACGGTGAGCGCGAACGACACAGCCCGCTGCAGGTCCCACGAGTCGAGGCCCTTGGTGAGCGGGTAGATCGGGTAGAGCTCGCCCAGCGTCTCCAGGGAGAGGTGAGCGGCGTCCTCCGCGGCGGTGCCGAAGAGCGCCATCTGGGGATTCGTCAGCTGCCACTCCCCCCGGAAGCTGCCGACCTTGCCGACGAAGATGCCACGCCGTCCGACCCGCAGCCGGGAGGCGTTCCAGCTGGCCATGCCCTTGGCCTTCGCGAAGAACGACATCCGCAGCGACGGCCCGTCGGTCGCGAGCACGGTGTCGAGGCGGTACGCCGTCCGGCCGGTGCGCCGGTCCTGGTAGCTGTGCACGTTGCTGCTGACGATCTCGCCGACCAGGGTCAGCATCTCACCCTCCTCGAGCCCGTCGACGGTGGTCAGCTCACCGGTCTTGACGTAGCGGCGGGGGAAGTGGCGCACCAGGTCGCCGACGGTGCGCAGGTCGAGCTTGTCGACGATCAGCTCGCGCTTCTTCTTGTGATCACCCAGCACGGTGGCGATGGGCGAGTCGAGATCGATCATGGACGCTGGCTCTCCGGGCTCACTCGACGGACAGGAGGAGCGGGTAGCGCTCCTGACCACCGTCGTACACCACGACGTCGACAGCGGGGTGGTGCTGCTCGACGTACGCCGCGCAGCGGGTGGCCAGCGCTCCCTCGTCGTCGGCATCGCCCGCGACCAGCATCACCAGCTCGCCACCGCCGCCGAGGAGTCGCTCGAGGATCTGGGTCGCGACGACGTACAGGTCGTCCCCGACCACCGCGAAGTCGCCCGCGACCACTCCGAGGACGTCGCCGGGTTCGCACGGACCGGCCATCGTCATCGCCTGGCGGGCCGCGATCGTGACCGCGCCCTGCCGCGCGTG
This sequence comes from uncultured Actinomycetota bacterium, assembly GCA_963706475.1. Lineage (GTDB taxonomy): Bacteria > Actinomycetota > Actinomycetes > Propionibacteriales > Nocardioidaceae > Nocardioides. The sequence goes on from CAVPLV010000002.1 coordinate 341,619, forward strand.
CCGAGCCGCCGAGGTCATCTGGAGGACGTCCTGGTCGAAGGCCCTGCCCGGCTCGTGCACCGCGATCGCCGCCAGGCCGGTCACCTGGGCCTCGCTGGGGATCACCGACACCCGGATCGCCCCGTGGGAGTCGACCTCCGCGGTGCTGGCGGCGATCTGGGCGACGCGCACCGAGTCGTGGTCGTTGGGCAGCAGAATGACCTCCGCGCACCCGGACGCGATGATCGCGTCGAGGAGCTGACCCGTCGAGGGACGCTCCCCCGGACCGCCTCGGACGACGATCGCGCCCGCCTCCTCGAACAGCGCCGCCAGCCCGGGGCCTGCGGCGACCGCGATCACGCCGCGCCCGCTCACCTGGGCCCGGACCTGGGTGCCGGCCGGCCCGTGTCCGGCGGCCTCGATCTGGTCGCCGAAATGGGTGACCTGCACCCGGTGCGGTCGCCCCGCCTCGATCCCGGCCTCGATCGCCGCCCCGACGTCGTCGACGTGGACGTGGACGTTCCACAGGCCGTCGCCCCCCACCACGACCAGGGAGTCACCGAGCCCGGCGAGGGTGCCCCGGAGCAGGTCCACCGCGGCGTCGTCGGCGTCGAGCAGGTACATCACCTCGAAGGCGGGTCCCGTGAGGGACCCGTCGCCGGCGGTCTCCGTCAACCCGGCGTGGGGGATCGGGATCTGACGGGTGCCGAACGGTGCGGTGACCGGCATCGGCCGGCGCCCCGTCAGCACGGTCTCGGCGGCGTCCAGGACCACGCTCAGGCCGCGGCCGCCGGCATCGATCACCCCCGCCTCCTTGAGTGCGGGGAGCTGCTCGGGGGTGAGCGCGAGCGCCGTCCGTGCCGCCCCAGCAGCGGCCTTGAACACGTCGCGCGCCCGGGCGTCGGCGGCCTCGGCCACCGCGGCGGCCGCGTCGGAGGCGGCCCTGCTGACGGTCAGGATCGTCCCCTCGACCGGGACCCCGACCGCTGCATAGCTGGCGTCGGTGGCGCAGACCAGCGCGTCGGCCATCACGTAGGCGTTGCGCTCGTCCGGGCTCGCCTCGTCGATCCGCTTGGCGATGGCGCCGAGCATCTCGCTCAGGATCACGCCTGAGTTGCCCCGCGCACCGAGCAGCGCCCCCCGGCGGAAGGCGGCGAGCGCCGTACTGATGTCGGCGTCGCGAGGCACAGCGCGTACGGCGTCGCGCGCGGCCGACATGGTGAGGTACATGTTGGTCCCGGTGTCGCCGTCCGGCACCGGGTAGACGTTGAGGGCGTCGATCTCCTCACGGGCCTCGGCGAGCGCGTCGGTGGCGATGTCGACGAAGCGGAGCACGACCGCGAGCGTGATGATGCCGCTGCGGGGGGTCTCCTCCATCGCCGTAGGCTAGTGGGTGCGGCACGATTTCCGCCTCGACGCGCAGATCGGATACTCTTGCTCGGTTGCCCGCTTCGTCGGGCCCTCTGTTCATAACCTCGATCGTTCAGGAGTACACGGTGGCTGCCGTCTGCGACATCTGCGCCAAGAAGCCCGGCTTCGGCAACAACCGGCCCTGGTCGCGCAAGATCACGAAGCGTCGCTTCGACCCCAACATCCAGCGCGTCCGTGCCAAGGTCAACGGCACCCCCAAGCGCCTCAACGTGTGCACCGGCTGCCTCAAGGCCGGCAAGGTCACCCGCTGAGCTGAAGCCTCACCATCAGGGCCGCCGACCTCACGGTCGGCGGCTCTTTTGCTTGCCCGACCCTCGGTCGAGTGGCGAGCGCGTCCCCCTCGATGGTCGAGTAGAGCGCGTCCCCCTCGATGGTCGAGTAGCGAACGCGTCCCCCTCGATGGTCGAGTACGAGCGCGTCCCCCTCGATGGTCGAGTAGCGAGCGCCAGCGAGCGTATCGAGACCCCGGTCGTCGGTCTCGATACGCCGGTCACGACCTCCTTCGTCGGTCGTGCGGCTACTCGACCTGGCTGCCCGCCGCCCCGAGCGAGCTCGGGGCCGCGGGCAGCTCAGAAGTGCGTCCAGCCGGTCGGGCCGTCGTACTCGGCGCCGTCCACGGTGACGCCCTCGCCGGCGGTGACCGCGCCGATCACGGACCACCCGTCGGGCACCGCGCCCGCGTCGGGGAACGTCGCGAGCAGGGCGTGGTCGTCGCCGCCACCCAGGATGAACTGCATCGGGTCGGCGCCGAGCGCGGCTCCGACCGCGTGCAACGGCTCGGGTACGTCGAACGCAGCGGTGTGCACGTCGATCGCGACCCCGGAGTCGGACGCCACGTGGCCGGCGTCGGCGAGCAGGCCGTCGGAGATGTCGATCATCGCGGTCGCGCCGGCCTCGGCGGCGACCCGGCCCGCGTCGTACGGCGGCTCCGGGCGCCGGTAGGCCTCGGCCAGCACCCGCGGGGAGCGGAACCCACGGCCGAGCACGGCGAGGCCGCCAGCCGCCCAGCCCTGGCGCCCGCAGATGGCGAGCACGTCCCCGGGGCCGGCGCCCGAGCGGACCACCGGGGCCTGGGTGCAACCGCCGAGGACGGTCACCGCGATCACGATCTCCTGGGCTCGGGTCAGGTCACCGCCGACGACGCTGGCGCCCACGAGGCTGCACTCCTCGGCGAAGCCCCGGGCGAAGTCGAGGGCCCAGCTCACCGGGAGGTCTGCCGGGGCCGCGAGGCCGACCGTCAGGGACGTGGCCCGGCCCCCCATCGCATTGATGTCGGAGAGGTTCTGGGCGGCCGCGCGGTGTCCTACGTCAGCGGCCGAGGCCCAGTCCCGGCGGAAGTGCCGGTCCTCGACCATCAGGTCGGTCGAGACCACGACGTGCCCGTTGCGGATCCGCAGCACGGCCGCGTCGTCGCCGGGACCGATGAGCACGTCCTCGCCCTGTGGGAACAGGTCGACGATGGCGGAGATCAGTCCGAACTCGCCGGCATCGGCCAAGGTGGCGTCGGAGGGGAACGACATGGCCCCATCCCACCAGATCCGCGCCGGGTCGGCCCGGTCCGGGGTCGGTGGGCACCTATCGGGACCCGTGAACAGCACGGTAGGTTGGCCGCGCAACGGCTCGATGATGAGCCACCACGAACACCAGGGAGAGCTCGATGGTCGTCCAGGCGTACATCCTGATCCAGACCGATGTCGGCAAGGCCGCCGAGGTGGCCACTGCGATCGCCCAGGTCAAGGGAGTCACCCTTGCCGAGGACGTGACCGGGCCGTACGACGTGATCGTGCGGGCCGAGGCCCGCAATGTCGACGAGCTCGGCAAGCTCGTCGTGTCCAAGGTCCAGAACCTCGACGGGATCACCCGCACCCTCACCTGTCCGGTCGTCCACATCTGAGGGTGTCTCGACACCACCAGCGACGCCCCGCCACCCGTTGGGTGCGGGGCGTCGTCGTGTGCGCGAGCCTGGTGCTCGCGACGGGCTGCTCCAGCGGGCCGGTCGAGGTGGACTCACCGGCGGTCTCAGCCGCCGACGAGGCGGCCTGCCGCAAGTTCCTCGACGACCTGCCCGCGAGCGTCGCCGGCCAGGACGCCCGGGAGGTGTCACCGGACGACGCCCTCGGTGCTGCGTGGGGTGATCCGGCGATCACCCTGACCTGCGGGGTCGCGCAGCCGTCGGACTTCACCGACACCTCCACCTGCGTGCAGGCCGACGGGGTCGGCTGGTTCGTCCCCGACTCCGTGCTGCTCTCCGACGACCAGAGTCTCGACGTCACCATGACCGCGGTGGGCTACCGCCCCCGCGTCCAGGTGGTGCTGCCCGGCGACTACCGCCCCGAGGGCTTCATGGGGGCCGCCATCGACATCGGCACCATCGTCGACAAGGACCTCGAGCGGGTCGAGCCCTGTCGCTGACGCTCCGCCCGGTCAGCGCAAACCGGTCCCCCGGGCCAGCGCGAGCTGGATCAGCCGGTCGACCAAGGTCGCGTAGTCGACGCCGGACGCCGCCCACATCCGCGGGAACATCGACGTGGGCGTGAATCCCGGCATCGTGTTGATCTCGTTGACCACGAGCGACCAGTCGGGGCGGACGAAGAAGTCGACCCGGGCCAGACCCTCGCAGCCCACGGCCTCGAACGCACGAGCCGAGAGCGCCTGCAGCTCGGCGGTGACCGCCTCGGGGAGCACGGCGGGCACGTCGAGCTCGGTGTGCTCCTCGGGGAGGTACTTGGCCGCGAAGTCATAGAACTCGTGGTCTCCGGTGATCCGGATCTCCGCCGGCACACTGGTCTCGACCCCGCCGTCGAGCGTCTGCAACACCCCGCACTCGACCTCTCGTGCGTCGATCGCGGCCGCCTCGAGCAGCACCTTGGGGTCGTGACGCAGCCCCTCGTCGATCGCGTCGTCGAGACCGGACCGGTCGTGCACCTTGGAGATCCCGAAGCTCGATCCTCCGCGGGCCGGCTTCACGAACAGCGGGTAGCCCATCGAGTCCCCGCGAACCCGGCAGGCGTCCGGGTCGACCGCCCACTCGCGCTCGGTCACGGTCACCGAGTCCATCACCGGGAGACCTGCTGCCGTGAGCACGATCTTCATGTAGGCCTTGTCCATGCCGACCGCGGAGGCGAGCACCCCGGCGCCGACGTAGCGGACCCCGGCCATCTCCAGCATCCCCTGGATGGTGCCGTCCTCCCCCCACGGTCCGTGCAGGAGCGGGAAGACGACGTCGACGTCGCCGAGGAGCCTCGGCGGCTGCGCGGGTTCGGTCACCACCAGACCGGTCGAGGCCCGCTCCGGCGCCAGGGCGATCGACGCACGGTCGCCGTCGACACTGGGCAGCTGGTCGGGGCCGGTGATGCGCAGCCGCTCGGGGTCACCGGACTCCAGCACCCAGCGACCGTCGGTCGCGATGCCGATCGGCACCACGTCGTACGCGTCGGGATCGATCGCTGCCAGGACGCTCCCGGCCGTCACGCACGAGATCGCGTGCTCGGTCGAGCGACCGCCGAAGACGACGGCGACGCGTGGCTTGCTGGACACATCACTGGGCTCGTTCATCGCCGACGACCCTATCCGTCTACCGTTGCCGACATGACTGACGCCTCGCCCGAGCCGGTGCCCGACTCGACGCCCGCGTGGAAGCCGGGCACCGTCGCGGTGACCGCCGGCCGGCCCCCGCGCGAGCCCGACCAGCCGCTCAACGAGCCGATCACGATGGCCGCGACCTACGTCGCCGGCGGCGACGTCGAGTACGGCCGTTACGGCAACCCGACGTGGACCGCGTTCGAGGAGGCGCTCGGCGCCCTCGAGGGTGGTCGCTGCCTCAGCTTCGCCTCCGGGCTTGCCGCCGTCGCCACGGTCCTGGACCTGGTGGGGCACGGCGCGAAGGTGGTGGCGCCCGCACACTCCTACACCGGCACCCTGCTGCAGCTGGCCGACCTCGAGGCCCGCGGCCGGATCACCACCGAGCTGGTCGACATCGCCGACACGGCCGCGGTGGCGGCGGCCTGCGACGATGCCGCGCTGGTGTGGTTCGAGACCCCGACCAACCCGGCGCTGGAGCTCGCCGACATCGCCGCCATCTCCGCGGCCGCCCACGACGCCGGTGCCTACGTCGTCGTCGACAACACCTTCGCCACACCCCTGCTGCAGCGCCCGCTCGAGCTCGGCGCCGACATCGTCGTGCACTCGGCCACCAAGTACATCGCCGGCCACAGTGACGTCCAGATGGGCGCGATCATCACCCGTGACGAGGAGGTGTACGGCGTCCTGAAGGGTCGGCGTGACCTGCTCGGGGCGATCCCGGGCCCGTTCGAGGCGTGGCTCGCCCTGCGCGGCCTGCGGACCCTGCCACTCCGGGTCGAGCGTGCCCAGGCCAGTGCGGTCGAGCTGGCCGCCCGGCTCGCCGTGCACCCCGCGATCGAGGAGGTCCGCTACCCGGGCTTCGGGGCGATCGTCTCGGTCGTGCTCGCCGCGGGCCCGGACGCCGCCGACCTGTTCTGCCGCCGGACCCGGCTGTGGATCCACGCCACGTCGCTCGGCGGTGTGGAGTCGACTCTCGAGCGCCGCCGCCGCTGGAAGGCGGAACCGGTCACCATCCCGGACGCGCTGGTGCGGCTCTCGGTCGGCATCGAGGACGTCGACGACCTGTGGGACGACCTGCTGACCGCGCTCTGACGCTCGATCAGTCGGTCTCGGCCTTGGTGTCCCGGGCGATGAAGGCATCCATCATCTGCTGCGCCGTCATCCGGGCATCGATCACGGCGTCCACGTGGTGGGCGAGGGGTGCGTCGACCCCGGCCTGCTCCGCCAGGGCGAGCAGTGAGGCGCACGACTTCGCGCCCTCGGCGACCTGCCTGGTGGTCGTGTAGATCTCCTCGGCGGTCATCCCCTGGCCGAGCTTCTCGCCGAACGTGCGGTTGCGCGACAGCGGCGAGGAGCAGGTCGCCACCAGGTCGCCGAGACCCGCGAGTCCCATCAGGGTCAGCGGGTTGGCCCCGAGCTTCATCGCCAGACGAGCGGTCTCGGCCAGCCCGCGGGTGATCACCGAGGCGGTCGTGTTGTCCCCGAACCCCAACCCCACCGCCATCCCCACGGCGAGCGCCACGACGTTCTTGTAGGCGCCCCCGAGCTCGCACCCGAGGACGTCGACGCTGGTGTAGGGCCGGAACGCGGGCGAGTGGATGCGAGCCTGGAGCTGCTTGGCGACCTCCTCGTCGGCGCACGCGACGACCGAGGCGGCCGGCTCGCGCTGGGCGATCTCCTTGGCGAGGTTGGGCCCGCTGATCACCGCGATCCGCTCCGGTCCGGCACCGGTCACCTCGCCGATGACCTGGCTCATCCGGTCGAGGGTCCCGAGCTCGACGCCCTTCATCAACGAGACCATCGTGGCCCCCGGCTCGATGAACGGCGCCCACCGGGTCAGGTTGGCCCGCAGCGTCTGCGACGGCGTCGCGAGCACCACGAGGTCGGCACCGTGGAGCGCCTTCTCGACGTCGTGGGTCGCCGACACCGTGGGTGGCAGCTGGACGCTCGGGAGATACTCCGGGTTCTCCCGTTGCTCGTTGATCGCCGTGGAGACCTCCTCCCGACGAGCCCAGAGAGTGACATCGTTGCCCGCGTCCGCGAGCACGATCGAGAACGCCGTACCCCACGAACCGGCACTGAAGACCGCGACCTTGCCGCTCACGAGACTTCCTTCCCACGCATCTTCTTCTTCGGGTTTCCGGTCTTCCGGACCCCGGCTCTGGCCATGTCGAAACGTTCTCCCGGCGCCTTCGCGCCGCGGATCTCCTCCACCAGCCCAGTGACCGCGGCCATGATCCGCCGGGTCGCCTCCTGCACGACCGCGGTCGAGGAATCCTGCTCGGCGAGGTCGGCGAGGTCGACTGGAGGGCCGACCCTCATCACGATCCGCTTGCGGGGAGGGAGGACCCTCGGGAGCTTCTTGTACGGGGCCAACAGGTCCTGCGCGCCCCACTGCCCGACCGGGATCACCGGGCAGCCGGTCGCCAGCGCGATCCGTGCAGCCCCGGACTTGCCGGTCATCGGCCAGCCACCGGGGTCTCGGGTGATCGTGCCCTCGGGGTAGACCACCACGCACTCGCCGGCGCGCACCGCAGCCACGGCGGCGGCGAACGCCCCGACGGCGTTCCTGCTCTGCCGCTCGACCGGGATCTGACCGGCCGAGCGCAGGAACCACGCGAAGACCCGGTTGCGGAACAGGCCTGACTTGGCCAGGTAGCGCGGCAGCCGGCCATGGTCGTAGACGATGTGGGCCGCGGTCAGCGGGTCGACGTGGGAGATGTGGTTCAGCGCCAGGATGAATCCGCCGGACTCGGGGATGTGCTCGCCACCGGTCCAGTCGTGGGTCGTGGTGGCGAGCAGTGCCGGCTTCACGATGGGCACGGCGAGGCTCCACGCCCACCCACGTCGCTGCTGCAACCTGCGAACCGTCACGTCCGTCCTTCACCTGCCGATGCACCCGTGCCGACCCGGTCGAGTCGTGACGTGCGTTACGTCGAGTGCAGGTTACTCGGTCGCGTCCGTCACCGACCTGACAGGATCAGGGCGATGATCAGTCAGCAGTACGTCGCCCTGGTCCCGGTCAAGCCTCCCGCTCTGGGGAAGTCGCGCCTGGTCGGGCTTCCCGACGCACACCGCCGGGCACTGGCAGAGGCATTCGCCCTCGACACGGTCTCCACCTGCCTGGCAGCACGAACCATCGCGGCCGTCCTGGTCGTCACCGACGACGCCCACTTCTCCTCCGTCCTGGCCGAGCTCGGCAGCGAGGCGATCCCGGACGGGGTGACCGGCGACCTCAACGGCACTCTGCGTCAGGCCGCCGCAGAGGCACACCGCCGCTGGCCGCAGCATCGGCTCGTCGCGGTCTGCTCCGACCTACCGGCGCTGCGAGCCGACGACCTCGACGCCGTGCTCGCCGATGCGCCGTCCCGGCCCTGCTTCGTCCCGGACGCCGACGGGGTGGGGACCACGATCTACCTCGCCCCCCCGGACGAGTTCGACCCCCGGTTCGGTCCGGACTCCCGCGACGCACATCTCGATGCCGGTGCCGTCGAGCTGTCCCGGGTCGCACCGTCTGTCCGTCGTGACGTCGACGACCTCGACGCCCTGGCGTCGGCAGTCGCTCTCGGTGTCGGTCCGCACACGGCGGCTCTGGCGCCACCCCGGGCGTGACGACGGGCCGCCACCCCGTGGGTGGCGGCCCGTCGGACCGGGCGGTGGTCAGGCCTTCTTGGCCGGCGCCTTCTTGCGGAGCCTTCTTGGCGGGAGCCTTCTTGGCGGGAGCCTTCTTGGCGACCGGGGCCGACTTCTTGGCTGGGGCCTTCTTGGCGGCTGGTGCTGCCTTCTTCACCGGAGCCGACTTCTTCGCCGGTGCCTTCTTGGCAGCAGGAGCTGCCTTCTTGGCCGTCGTCTTCTTGGCCGGTGCCGCCTTCTTGGCCGTCGTCTTCTTGGCCGGTGCCGCCTTCTTGGCCGTCGTCTTCTTGGCCGGTGCCGCCTTCTTGGCCGTCGTCTTCTTGGCCGGTGCCGCCTTCTTCGCCACGGCTGCTGCTGCCTTCGCCGGAGCCGTGGCCTTCTTCGCAGCGGGGGCAGCGACGGCCAGCGTCAGCTTGGGCAGCTTCTTGGCACCCGAGACCACGTTGCGCAGGTCGGCGCCGGGAGTGAACTTCGGGACCGCCTTCTTCTTGGACCGCATGGTCTCGCCGGTCTGCGGGTTGCGGACCGTTCGGGCAGCACGCACGCGCTTCTCGAACGAGCCGAACCCGGTGATGGCGACCTTCTCCCCCTTCGCGACCTCGCGCGTGATCGTGTCGAGCACGGCGTCGAGGGCCTGGGCCGCAGCCTTGCGGTTGCCCTCGTAGCGTGCCGAGAGTGCGTCGATGAACTCTGACTTGTTCACTGTCTTCCCTTCCAATGAACTGGTGTCGCCGAGCTCGTGCTCGACATCCTTCATTGCACGCTAGGCAGTCGTGGCCCTCGTCACAATCGGCTCGCCCTAGTTCTCACCATTCTTTTTGTGGGCTTCCTGCGACGGAGACCGGTCCGATCGAGATGTCCAGAAATGCCGAACTGCCGAGAATCCCCCGTCTTTACTGGGGATTCTCGGCAGCTCGAGGTGCAGCAGGAGCTCAGCTGGCGTGCTTTGTGGCCGGCTTCCAGCTCGGCCGACCGGATTCGTAGGTCGTGATGTCGTCCTCGTGACTCAACGTGATGCTGATGTCGTCGAGCCCCTCCAACAGGCGCCAGCGCGTGTAGTCGTCGATGTCGAAGGAGTCCTCGATCGCGTCCACGCCCTCGCCGGCGCGCACCGTGCGCGACTCGAGGTCGACCGTGATCGCAGCGCCGGGGGTCTCCTCGAGGTAGTCCCAGAGTCGCTGCACGAACTTCTCGTCGACCTGGGCGGCGAGCAGACCGGCCTTGCCGGAGTTGCCGCGGAAGATGTCGCCGAAGCGGGGCGAGATGACGACCCGGAAGCCGTAGTTCTGCAGTGCCCAGACAGCGTGCTCCCGCGACGAGCCGGTGCCGAAGTCGGGCCCGGCCACGAGCACCGACGCCCCGGCGTACGCCTCGTTGTTGAGCACGAACGTCGGGTCGTTGCGCCAGGCTGAGAAGAGGCCGTCCTCGAAGCCCGAGCGGGTGATCCGCTTCAGGTAGACCGCGGGGATGATCTGGTCGGTGTCGACGTTGCTGCGGCGCAGCGGGACCCCGACGCCGGTGTGGCTGGTGAACTTGTCCATCTCAGTTGCTCCCTACGGTGACAGGCTCGAGATCGGCGGGCGAGGACAGCGTGCCCCTGATGGCGGTCGCGGCAGCGACCGGGACCGAGACCAGGTGGGTGCGGCCACCCTTACCCTGTCGGCCCTCGAAGTTGCGGTTGGAGGTCGAGGCGCTGCGCTCGCCCGGTGCGATGGTGTCGGGGTTCATGCCCAGACACATCGAGCAGCCCGCTCCGCGCCATTCGGCACCAGCGGCCTTGAAGATCAGGTCGAGACCCTCGTCCTCGGCCTGCAGGCGCACCCGCGCCGACCCCGGGACGACGAGCATCCGGGTGTCGGCGGCCACGTGGTGGCCTTCCATGATGCTGGCCGCGAGCCGCAGGTCCTCGATCCGGCCGTTGGTGCACGACCCGATGAAGACGGTGTCCACCTGGACCTCGCGCATCGGCGTGCCGGCCTCGAGTCCCATGTAGCGCAGCGCGTTCTCCGCGGCGATCTTGTCCTGCGCGTCCTCGAAGTCCTCAGGTCCCGGCACCGCCGCGCTCAGCGGCACGCCCTGCCCGGGGTTGGTGCCCCAGGTGACGAACGGCGTCATCACCGAGGCGTCGAGCACGATCTCCTTGTCGAAGGTGGCGTCGTCATCGGTGACCAGGGTCTTCCAGTGCGCCAGGGCGGCGTCCCAGTCAGCGCCCTTGGGCGCCTCGGGGCGACCCTCGATGTAGTCGAAGGTGGTCTGGTCGGGGGCGATCAGGCCGGCCTTGGCGCCCCACTCGATCGACATGTTGCACACCGTCATCCGGGCCTCCATCGAGAGCTCCTCGATGGCCTGGCCGCGGTACTCCACGATGTAGCCCTGCCCACCGCCGGTGCCGGCGTGGGTGATCAGGGTCAGCACCATGTCCTTGGCGGTGACACCGGCCGGCAGGCTGCCGTTGACGGTGACCGACATGGTCTTCGGCTTGGCCTGCATGAGCGTCTGGGTGGCGAGCACGTGCTCGACCTCGGAGGTGCCGATGCCGAAGGCGATCGCACCGAAGGCGCCGTGGGTGCTGGTGTGGCTGTCTCCGCACACGATCGTCATGCCCGGCTGGGTCAGGCCCAGCTGCGGGCCGACCACGTGCACGATGCCCTGCTCGATGTCACCGAGGGGGTGCAGCCGGACGCCGAACTCCTCGGCATTGCGGCGCATGGCGTCGACCTGGGTGCGCGAGACCGGGTCGGCGATCGGCTTGTCCCAGTCGATGGTGGGGACGTTGTGGTCCTCGGTCGCCAGGGTGAGGTCGGTACGGCGTACCGACCGGCCGGCGAGCCGCAGCCCGTCGAACGCCTGCGGCGAGGTGACCTCGTGCAGGAGGTGGAGGTCGATGAAGAGCAGATCCGGCTCTCCGGCGTGCGAACGGACGACGTGCTCGTCCCAGACCTTCTCCGACAGGGTCCTACCCATAACTCACTCCTCATGACGTGCTTCACCGAACGATGACCATGCTAGCGCTTGCATCCCATTGGCTGAGACGGCAGTATTGCCATATGGACAACTCTAGCGGCGTCGGCGTGCTCGACAAGGCCGCTCTGGTGCTCACTGCCCTCGAGTCCGGCCCGGCGACCCTGGCCGGCCTGGTCGCAGGCACCGGCCTGGCCAGACCGACGGCGCACCGCCTGGCCGTGGCACTCGAGCACCACCGTCTGGTGGCGCGCGACATGCAGGGCCGCTTCGTGCTCGGCCCGCGCCTGGCAGAGCTGTCGGCCGCTGCGGGCGAGGACCGTCTGCTGGCCACCGCCGGGCCTGTCCTGGCCCGGCTGCGTGACATCACCGGCGAGTCCGCCCAGCTGTGGCGCCGCCAGGGCGAGCACCGCGTCTGCGTCGCCGCCGCGGAGCGACCCAGCGGTCTGCGCGACACCATCCCCGTCGGGTCCCAGCTGACCATGCGGGCCGGCTCCGCCGCCCAGGTGCTGCTGGCGTGGGAGGACCCGGAGCGGATGCACCGCGGCCTCCAGAACGCGGCGTACTCCGCGGCCGCACTCTCCGGGATCCGCCGTCGCGGTTGGGCCCAGTCGGTCGGTGAGCGTGAGCAGGGCGTCGCGTCCGTCTCCGCCCCGGTCCGCTCCCCCAGCGGCAAGGTGATCGCCGCGGTGTCGGTCTCCGGACCCCTCGAGCGTCTCTCCCGCCAGCCCGGCCGGATGCACGCGCCCGCCGTCCTCGCAGCTGCCGAGCGACTCTCCGAGTCACTGCGCCGCGCCGCTGCGGATTAGACCTTGCCAGATCACCCGAGACGTCGACCGAGGCTGCTTCCTCGGCCGAGCTCGGACGGGGCGCTCAGAAGAGGGCCTCCTGCTCGAGCTCGAGGAGCAGCTGCTTGCGCTCCAACCCGCCGGCGTAGCCGGTGAGGGTGCCGTTGGCGCCGATGATCCGGTGGCACGGGATCACGATCGGGATCGGGTTGCGACCGTTGGCCAGGCCGACCGCCCGGGACGCCGCGTTGGTCATGCCGAGCCGTCCGGCGATCTGGCCGTACGACGCAGTCTCACCGAAGCCGACCTCCACCAGCTGCTTCCAGACCCGCTGCTGGAAGTCGGTGCCGGTCGGTGCCAGCGGGAGGTCGAAGACCTCGAGGTCGCCGGCGAAGTAGGCACGCAGCTGACGGACCGCCTCGACCAGGACGGGGTGGTCGTCGCTGCGGGCTCCGCGCGGTCGGCCGTCGATCGAGGCCCGGAAGGGCGAGAACTCGATCGCGGTGATCGAGCCGCCCATCTCGACGATCCGCAGGTCCCCGATGGGGGATTCCATCACGGTCCACATGTCAGTGCTCCTTCACGGGGGGCATCAGGGTGTTCCAGAGGTGCATCAGTGCGTAGGACCGCCACGGCCGCCAGGACTGGCTTGCCGCGATCACTGCCGCGGGGTCGTGCCCCAGCCCGGTCAGCGCGTTGCGGACGCCGATGTCGGTCGGCAGGAAGACGTCGGGGTCGGCCAAGGCCCGCATCGCGACATAGTCGGCGGTCCACGGTCCGATGCCGGGCAGGGCCAGCAGCGTCCGCCGTACGGCGTCGCGGTCCGGGCCCCGGTCGAGCGCCACGTCCCCGGCCGCGAGTGCCACGCACAGACCGGTGAGCGCACGCCCGCGGGCGCGCGGCATCGGCAGGTCCTCGGGGTCCAGGCCGGCCAGGGTCGCCGGGTCGGGGAAGAGATGGGTGAGTCCCGCGACGGCGGTCTGGACCGGTCGACCGTGCGCGGCGACCAGCCTCCCGGTGACCGTGCACGCACCGACCACGCTGACCTGTTGCCCGATCACGGTGCGGACCGCGACCTCCGCGCCATCGACCTGGCCGGGCACCCGGAGTCCGGGTGTACGACGCGCGAGGGGGCCGATCACCGGGTCGCCGGCGAAGTGCTCGGCGACCGCGAGCGGGTCGCAGTCGGCATCGACGAGGCGTCGGGCCCGCTCGACCGCGGCCGTGGTGTCGCGCAGGTCCTGAAGCGCGAAGGTGGCGGTGACGAAGGCGGTCTGACCCTCGTCGAGCGCGTCACCGATGTCGAGCCGCACGGTGCCGGGGCCGTGAGGGAGGTCGAGGGTGCGGGCGTACCAGCCGTCGCCGGCGACCTCGACGCCGGGCACCAGGTGGTAGGCGAGGAAGTCGAGGAGCGCCCGCCCCGCGAACGGGGTGCGTACGGCGAGCCGCATCGTGATGCTGCCGGTGGCCGGCCGGCCGCCCCGGCGGCCGCGGAGGTCGGTCGGCGCCGCGGCGTACACCTCTCGGATGGTGTCGTTGAACTGCCGGATGCTGGAGAATCCGGACGCGAAGGCGATCTCGGCGTACGTCAGCGTGGTCGTCTCGATGAGCACCCGCGCCGTCTGCGCCCGCCGGGCTCGCGCCAGGGCGAGCGGCCCCGCCCCGAGCTCCCCGGTGAGCACCCGGGTCAGGTGCCGTGGCGTGTAGCCGACCCGACGGGCCAGACCCTCGACTCCTTCCCGGTCGACCACGCCGTCGGAGATCAGCCGCATCGCCCGTCCGGCCGCCGACGCCGCGACGTCCCAGTCCGGACTTCCCGGGGTCGCGTCCGGCAGGCAACGCTTGCAGGCGCGGTAGCCGGCGGCCTGGGCGGCGGCCGCGCTCGGGTGGAAGGTGACGTTCTGGGCGGCGGGGGTGCGCGCGGGGCACGAGGGCCGGCAGTAGATACCGGTCGTCCGGACCGCCGTGTAGAACACCCCGTCGAAGCGCCGGTCACGCGACTTCACCGCGCGGTAGCAGGACTCCCGGTCGAGCCGGTCGTCCTGGGTGTCCATGCGGGTCATGGTCCCATCCTGCCTCCTCCAGCCAGCCACGACTGGCGGGAATCGGACACGGTCGTCACCACGAGTTCCGGCAGATCACTCCCCTCGACAACCGGTCATGGGAGAGGATTCGGGCGTGAACGACGAGCGACCAGTGGGCGAACCCTCGGAGAGCCCTGCTGCTCCCGTCCGGAAGAAGCGTCACCCGCTCCGCTCGGTGCTGCTGGTGATCGTGGTCGCCGAGCTGGTGATCGCGCTGCTCACCGCTGGTGGCGTGGTCTTCGCCTACGACCGGCTCAACTCCAACATCGAGACCCTCCCGCCGATCCCCCACCAGGTGGAGAAGCCTCAGGCGGAAGGGCCGAAGAAGCCGCTCAACATCCTGGTGATGGGCTCCGACAGCCGGGCCGGCCAGGGCAACCACGTCGACGGTGAGTCCGCGGACGGCGCGCGCTCCGACACCACGATGCTGCTGCACGTCTCCGCGGACCGGCAGACGGCGTACGGCGTGAGCCTGGCCCGCGACACGATGGTCGACCGGCCGAGGTGCAAGGTCGGCGACGAGGTCATCCCGGCCGCGAAGGACCGGATCTTCAACGAGGCGTTCGCGATCGGCGGTCCACTGTGCACGGCCCAGCAGGTCGAGGCGCTCACCGGTGTCTACATCGACCACACGGTCGTCATGGACTTCAACGGATTCAAGGACATGGTCGACGCGGTGCACGGCGTGCAGGTCTGCATCCCCGTCGACGTCGACGACCCCGAGCACAACATCAAGCTCGCCGCCGGCACCCGCCTGGTCTCCGGGCAGGAGGCACTCAACTACGTACGGGAGCGACACGTCCTGTCGGCCAACTCCGACATCGGCCGGATGAAGCGCCAGCAGGCGTTCGTGGCGTCGATGGTCAGCCGGGTGACCTCGGCCGGCACGCTGACCAACCCGCAACGTCTCTACGGCTTCCTGAACGCAGCCACCGCGTCGATCCAGGTCGACGAGCGCCTCGACAGCATCGGTGAGATGTACGACCTGGCCCGCGAGCTCAAGGACACCGACCTCCAGCACATCAAGTTCGCCACCGTGCCGGTCGAGGCCTACGCGCCCGACCCGAACCGGCTGCAGTTCGCACCCGACGCCGCCAAGCTGTGGAAGTCGATCCGGCGCGACCAGCCGCTCGGGACCTTCTCCAAGGACTCGGTCAAGGCCAGCGACAAGGTCGGCAAGCCCACCGACGACGGGCAGTCCGCGTCCGCGCAGGCGCGTCGGTCCAACGGGCTGTGCGCCTGACGACCTCTCACCGACGCCGCGACAGGATAGGGACATGGCAGCGGCACCCACGACAGGCGCCGTGGTCCGTCGCGCCCTCGTCGACGCCGGTCGGACCGTTCGTCGTGCTGACCTGGCCATCGCCTACTGCGCGGTCGTGACCGTCCTGACCATCGTGCTCAACCTGGTCGACGCCGAGACCAAGCAACGGATCGTCAGTGAGACCAGCTCCAACCTGGCCAACCTGCGCGACCACCCGGTCCAGTCCTTGCTGGCCAGCGCATTCGTCGTGCCGCGACCTGCCGGGCTGCTCCTGGTCGCGGTGCTGCTGGTCGTCCTGGCCTACACCCAACGATTCATCGGCCGGGCCGGTGCGCTGGTGGTGGGCCTGGCCGGGCACGTGGGCGCCACGATCATCGTGGCCACTGCGTTGGCGAGCGGAATCTTCCACCACCTCGTGGACCCGTCGGTGCGGACCGCCACTGACGTCGGTGTGAGCTACGTGTTGGCGTGCTCGATGGGATTCCTGACCCTGTTCGTGCCTGAGGGCCGCCGTTGGCTGTGGTCGGCGGGCTTGGCGCTCCTCTGGTTGCTGCCCGGCGCTGTCGCGCGGTCGTTCACCGACGCGGGACATGCCACTGCCCTGTCGATCGGCTGGCTGATGGCCTTCGTCTGCTGGCGTGCGGTCGTGGCGCAACGGGATCGCCTCGGTCGCGGACCGACGTGGTGAGCGGTCCTGAAGGCCTGCCCTCGCGCGGTCGTCGGCGTCATCAGCGGGCAGGCGAGCCCGACTCGTGCACCTGCTCCGCTGCCTCCGGGACCTCGACCTCTCCGTGCCGGGCCAGGCTGATCGCACCGCCGACCGAGGCGACGAAGCCGAGAAGGGCGACCCAGCCCCATCCAGGACGGGTGTGGTCACCGAGGAGCAGGATCCCGACCAGTGCGGGTGCGACGGTCTCACCGACGACGAGCGGAGCGGTCGCCTGGGTCACGCTCCCCCGCTGCAGGGCGATCGAGTAGGTGAGCATCGCCACCACACCCGCGATGATCAGCGCGTACGTCGCCGGGCTGGTCACCAAGGTGCCGACCTCACCGCGGATCGCGTCCGGGCTGAGGTCGCCCGGCAGCATCCGGGACGCGACCGCGGTCGCACCGAACGCCAGTCCGGCCACCGCGCCGAGGCCGAACGCGCCGCGCACCCCAGGCACCCGGGCCAGCGGGACCGAGACCAGCGCCAGGACGATCGCAGCGACGAGGACCCCCCAACGCTCCGCGCTGGTCACGTCCACGCTGCTGTCCTCGGCTGCGGAGGCACCGACCAGGACCAGCCCGGCGACAACGACCGACAACCCGATCCAGTCAGAGCGCCGCAGCGGCATCTTGAGGAAGACGGCACCCAGTACCGCGGTGATCGCCAGGAAGCTGGCGACGACCGACTGCACGACGAACAGCGGCAGCGTACGCACGGCGACGAGTGCCAGCAGGAAGCCCAGTCCGTCGAGACCGACCCCCAACAGGTAGCGCCACGAGTGCAGGAGCCGGATCAGGAAACGTGGATCCAGTCCTTCGGCGTCCGGGACACTGCGGGCCGCGACCGCCTGGAGGATCGACCCGAACGCATAGCAGCACGCAGCAGCAAAGGCCGTCAGGAGACCCCAGGTCATCAACTCACTGTATCGATCGGCTCGCAGACTGGGACCGGCTGTCCGGCACACTGGCCCACGGGTCCGACCGACACATCCTGGGTCGTCCCACCACCCTGGACACCGTCGACGAGCGTTCTTCGCCCCTCGAGTGTCGGCGCCGAGCACACGAGTACGCGGACCGCAGGTCCACCCGAGGAGGAACACCGTGACCGCTCGACGGATCAGCGGCGCCGGGCCGATCGCGCTCCTGACGATCGGCGTGGTCGCCGCCCTCCTCTACGCCAACTTCTTCATCGCCTGGGTGCTGAGCGACTTCACGGGAATGGGTCACATCGTCAGCGACCTCGAGGCCCCCGGCGAGCCGAACGCCGTGCTGCTCCGGGTCACCGACGTGGTCTGTGCGGTCCTCGTCGTCACCCTGCTGCCCTGGGTGCGTGCCGCCCTCCGACCCGGCTGGTGGCGGGAGATCGTCGTGTGGGGCACCGTCGTCTTCGCCCTCGGCGCCGCGATCGCGGCCTTCGTACCGGCGCCCTGCGGGCCCGGTGTCGCCTGCGACGGGGCCGACCAGCAGCTGCAGATCACGATCCATGACGGCAGCAGCATCCTCTCCGACACCGCCCTGTACGTCGGCGTTGCGGCGGCCTGGTTCGCGACTCGTCCGAGCGGTCCGCGATGGCTGCACCGCATCGCCTGGTGGGTCTTCTGGCTCGGCGGCCTGGTGGCCAGTGTGCTGTTCGAGTTCTTCAACGTCACCAACGACCCGCCCTGGGCCGTTGGGGCGAGCCAGCGCGTCCACATCCTGTTCATCAGTGTCTGGATCGTCTGCCTGAGCGTCCTCGCCGCGACCGAGGGCGTGCGGACCGGTACCGAACGGGGTCCGCACCGGTCCGACCGTCTAGTTTTACCTATCGACAGCCGTGGCCACGAGGAACCGAGGTCCAGATGACCGGCACCGCCGCACCATCCACGATCGACTCCGCGAGTGCGGTCGACGGTCCGGATCGCTCCCGCCCGCTCCCGGTCGACGACCGTTGGCCCGACCGGTTCGCCGGCGCGATGCTCGTCGCCACGGTCTTCGTCGCGGTGGTCTCGCTGGTCCCCTCGTGGCGCCACTACTTCCGGTCGTCCGACGACGTGGTGTCACTGCTGACCATTCCGATCGTCCCCAGCCTCGTGTACGCCGCGCTGCTGGCCGTGACCGCGGTCGCGCTGCGCCGGCGGCTGCGCGCCGCCTGGTGGGTGCTGCTGGTCTGGTGGCTCGCGCTCCCCCAGCTCGGTCGGATCTACGACGTGATCGTCGGCCGGTCCGTGGTGCTGAACGTGATCGGTCTGGTGCTCGTCGGTGGTGCGATGGCACTCGTGGTGCGAGCGCGCCGTCAGTTCGTCGTACGGCGCGTGCCAGGCAGCCTTCGCTTGGCCCTGGTCACGTTCCTCGTCGGGGGCGCAGTCATGCTCCTCGGCGGCGCCGCCCTCGTGTCGCAGTTCGGGGACTCACCCGGCTTCGGCTCGTCTGCGGCGTACGTCTTCGACTCGATGCTGGCCGACGTCGGACGCGTCGGCGACGGCACCTCCGTCGACGCACCGTGGTGGGTCCACGCGATCGTGTCCGTCACCGGGACGATCGTCGTGGTGCTCGCAGCCAGCATCCTCTTCCGCGCCCCTCGCGACTCGCGCACCCTCGGCCTCGCCGACGAGGCCAAGGTCCGTGCGCTCCTGCGCGACTCCGGCGACCACGACTCCCTGGGCTACTTCGCCACCCGCCGCGACAAGGCCGTCGTCTGGGACACCGGCGACCCGGACTCAGCGGGTGCCGGGGTCTCGTACGCTGTCTTCGGGTCGGTCTGCCTCGCCAGCGGCAACCCCGTCGGCGAGCCGACGCACTGGGCCGCCGCGATCGCCGCGTGGCGCGAGCACGCGCGCAACAACGGCTGGTCGGTCGCGGTGATGGGTGCCGGCGAGGCCGGCGCCACGGCCTACGCCGAGGCCGGGCTCACGGCGTACGACATCGGGGACGAGGCAATCGTCGACATGGCTGCGTTCTCGCTCACCGGTCCCGGCATGAAGGAGGTACGACGCTCCTTCAACCGCCTGCAGCGCCGGGGCTACACCGCACGCGTGGTCCGGCACGCCTCGCTCACCGAGGCCGACTTCGGCGCCCTCGGCGACGCGGCCGGTGCATGGCGGGGCGACGGCGGTGACGAGCGCGGGTTCTCGATGGCGCTCGGTCGCCTGGCGGATCCCCTCGACGGAGGCTGCGTCCTGGTCCAGGCGCTCGACGGCGACGGACGCCTGCGTGGGTTCCTCAGCTTCGTGCCGTGGGGACGCAGCGGGTTGTCCCTCGACCTGATGCGCCGTGACCCCACGGCCGACAACGGTCTGGTCGAGTTCATGGTCGCCAGCCTCGCCGGGCAGGCCGGCACCTTCGGGATCGGTCCGGTCTCCCTGAACTTCGCGATGTTCCGCGAGGCCTTCGAGCGCGGCGCCGAGATCGGAGCCGGTCCGGTGCTCCGGCTCTGGCGGCAAGGACTCCTGCTGGCCAGCAAGAACTGGCAGCTGGAGTCCCTCTACCGGTCCAACGCCAAGTACCTGCCGGTGTGGCAGCCGCGCTTCATCTGCTTCGAGTACACCTCGGACCTGCCGCGAGTCGGTATCGCGGCCGGTGGCGCCGAGGGCTTCTTGACCCGGCCCACCATCTCGCTGCTGCACCGCACCGGCAAGGTGGAGGATGCGCTCGACACCGGCGGCGCCGATCACGCGGCGGCGGTCCTGGCGCTCATCCCGCCCCCACGCGACATCGTCGCGGAGGCGTTGTCCACCGAGCACCTACCGGAGCAGATGCGCGTACGCCGGGCCAAGCTCGACCGCCTGCGCGAGCAGGGCGTCGAGCCGTACCCGGTCGGTTTCCCACGTACCCACACCCTCGAGCAGGTGCGTGCCGAGGCCGGCGACGACCTCGCACCGGACACGTCGACCGGCATCCGGGTCGCGGTCGCCGGCCGGGTGATGCTGAAGCGCGACATGGGCCGGCTGGCCTTCGCGACCCTGCGCGACGGGAGCGGCGACCTGCAGGTGATGGTCGACGTCGACCATCTCGACGCCGAACGCGTCTCCTTCTGGGAGCACTCGATCGATCTCGGCGACCACGTCGGCGTGACCGGTGAGGTGATCACCACCCACACCGGTGAGCTCACCGTGCTCGCCGACACCGTGACCCTGACCAGCAAGTCGCTGCGCCCGTTGCCCGACAAGCACGCTGGCCTCAGCGACCCCGATGCCCGGATCCGGTTCCGGTACCTCGACCTGATCGTGAGGCCGGAGGCCCGCACCGTCGCCTACCAACGCGCCACCGTCGTCCGCAGCATCCGCGACTCGCTCCACGCCCGCGGGTTCACCGAGGTCGAGACCCCGATCCTCCAGACGATCCACGGTGGCGCCAACGCGCGACCGTTCGAGACCCACATCAACGCCTACGACATGGACCTCTACCTCCGGATCGCGACCGAGCTGCACCTCAAGCGGCTCCTGGTCGGGGGCATGGAGAAGGTCTTCGAGGTCGGTCGCCAGTTCCGCAACGAGGGCGTCGACTTCAAGCACAACCCGGAGTTCACCTCGCTCGAGGTCTACGAGACGTACGGCGACTACGACACCATGCGCATCCTGACCCAGGAGCTGATCCAGGAGGCGGCGGTCGCGATCTACGGGAGCCCGGTCGCGCGACGCGCCGACGCCGACGGAAAGGTCGTCGAGTACGACCTCTCCGGCGCTTTCCCGGTGAAGACGATCTGCGAGGCGGTGTCCGAGGCACTCGGTGAGGAGGTCACCGCCGACACCTCGCTGGAGGAGCTGCTGCGCCACGCGGAGAGGATCGGGCTCGAGCTCGACCTCGACCCGTCGTGGGGCTTCGTGCTCGAGGAGATCTACGGCGAGCTCTGCGAGGGCCAGACCACCACCCCGGTCTTCTACACCGACTTCCCGAAGGAGAACGCGCCCCTCACCCGGCCGCACCGCGACGACCCACGGCTCGCCGAGAAGTGGGACCTGGTCATCTTCGGGGCCGAGCAGGGCACGGCGTACTCCGAGCTGGTCGACCCGCTCGACCAGCGCGAACGGCTCGTCTCGCAGTCGTTGCTCGCGGCGGCCGGTGACGCCGAGGCCATGCAGGTCGACGAGGACTTCCTCGAGGCCCTGGAGTACGGCATGCCGCCGACCGGCGGCATGGGCCTCGGCGTCGACCGGCTGGTCATGAACCTCACCGGGCTCAGCATCCGCGACACGATCCTCTTCCCGCTGGTGAAGCCGAACAGGTGAGCGACCGGTGGGCTTTGAACCCGCCGCACCGGTGTATCAGCGTTGACGACCCGGTCTCCTCAGATCTCGATGGCGCACTCAAGGCGCCACAATCGAGGAGGACTCCATGTCTGCACGTCATCGCGCCAGAGCGGCATCGCTCATGGCACTCTGCACAGCTGGCGCGCTGGCCGGCGCCACGCTGACCACCCAGGCCCAGGCGACGACATCGTCCGCCGTCGGCGGCCTTCCCATCAGGGCCGAGGCGCCGGTGTTCGAGGTCGTCCAGAGCGGACTCGACGAGTCGCAGGTCGCCCAGCTCGCCAAGGAAGCTGGCGTCGACGCCCGGGCGTTGAGTCGCAACGGGTCGTTCTCGTACGTCGATGCGAGGACCTACGCGAAGGTCCCGAGCCTGGCCGGCAAGAGGGGCAAGGACGAGGACGGGCGTGCCACCAGGGTCCAGAAGATCGATCTGAAGTCGCTGCAGGCACTCGAGACACTCCCTGATGAGAGGGCGATCGGCCTGGCGCGCCAGCTGCTACCTGCTCCCGAGGGCTTCGAGGTGGTGCCGCGGGTGGGCCACACCCAGGTGGAGATCGGCGGCCGCAGGGGCAAGCTGACCGATACCTTCGACCTCGACACCACGGTGTCCTACGACCTGTCGCTGTTCGGCAAGCCGGTCTTCGGGCCTGGCGCGAAGAGCCGGATCGCGTTCGACGGCGCCGGGAATGTGGAGCAGCTGGTCGCCACCCAGCGCAGCGTCCAGGAGGCCGGATTCGTCGGCATCATCGACGCCGAGACCGCCCAGGAGCAGTGCACGAGGCTGTACGGCCCGCGCGTCAAGCAGGACACCCCGACCCTCGTCTACTACGCCCCGGCGCTGAGCAGCCCGGTCAAGCAGCTGCTTCCGTCGTACGCCTGCCACCCCAGCAACGTCGCACCCGACGCCGTCTCGGACCTCGGCGGCAGGCTGGTGCCGGCGGCTCCCGAGCTGACGCCCGAGCTCTCCATCGTGGTCTCCCGCAGCGGGCGGTCGGTGAAGGCGACTGCCTCCGCCGAGCTCGGCACGGCGCCGTACACGATCAAGTGGGCCTCCTCGACGACCAACCTGACCAAGGGCGGCACCGAGGTGTCCTACGCGATCCGCTCTCGCAACAAGAGCCTGGCCGCCGAGACACTGACTGCGACCATCACCGATGCCAACGGCATCTCGAGCACGGCCACCGCAACGCTGGGCGCCAAGGGCGGCAGCAAGGAAGCGTTCGGGTACGGCGGCGCCGGTGGCGCGTTCGGGTCGGTCGGTATCGAGCAGACAGTCGACGAGTGGCAGTGCGCCCAGGACAGCGCGATCGGCTTCAAGAGCGTGATGGCCTCGCACAGCCAGAGCGTCGCCTTCGACTGGCGCGGCGCCAACGCCTGGGAGCAGGACTTCCACAAGACCAGCACCGGCGGTCACGACAACCAGTGGGTCGACTCGGTCGACGCGCAGTGGTACACCGGGCACGGCAACTCCGGCGGGTTCACGTTCAAGAGCAACAAGCCCGACGGATCCATCGTCCCGAGTGACGCGCGTTGGGGTGACAACTTCAACCTGGAGTGGATGCAGCTGGAGTCCTGCCAGGTGCTGCGTGACACCAACGGCCACGCCGACTACTTCGGTCGGTGGGCCCAGGCCTTCGACGGCCTGCACCTGCTCAACGGGTTCGACACCAACGCCGCCTGCGTCGGCGGAGGTACCGGCGGGCGGTTCGCTTCGTACCTGTTCCCGACCTTCTGGCGCGGCGCCCTGAGCGTCTCGCAGGCCTGGTCGGCCACGGCCAACGACCTGGAGCCCGGCGGCACGAAGTGGCGCAGCATCAGCCCCATCGGTCCGGGTGGCTCGTTCAACCTCAACGACCGCTACTGGGGCCAGGGCACGACCGGACCGGACATCCCGGCCTCGGTCCGCACCGGTTTCATCGCGATCAGTGGAACGGTCTGAGCGATCGCAATGGTGGCCTGGTCCCGAGAGGGCCAGGCCACCGGCGTGCGCTTCAGGAGAGCTGCCTTGCGTTCCGCCTCGATCCTTGTCGACGTTGAGCAGGCGCGGCTCGGACTAGCCGGACGAGGTCACCGCGCTTGCTAGCTCGAGTCGCTCCGAAGCCCGCGTCACTTCACCGCCGTCCGGACTGACGGATCCGGTGAGCAGACGCAGGCGTGTCCGCTCGACGGATACCCGTGATCACGCCGTTCTCGAGTCGGTCAGTGGCGAAGTCTCACCGCCCCGCCGGTGCAATAGCCGCGGGTTCTCGGATTCCACGCGACCGATCGTGCCACGAGTGGCTACCGTCATATCGTGGACGTGCGATCACTGGCCTTCAGGACCGACCTCGCGCTGCTGCGCCTCGCCGGCAGCGAGGTCGAGGAGCACGAGGCGCACGTCGTCGTGCGCACCCCGGCCAACCCGACCTACTGGTGGGGCAACTTCCTCCTCCTCGCCCGCCCGCCGAGCCAGGAGGAGGTCGCTGGCTGGCTGGAGTTCGCCGCAGCGACGTACCCGGTCTCGCGCCACGTCGCCTTAGGTGTCGACGGGACCGACGGGTCCCGCGACGACCTTGCCGTCCTGGCCGCCGCGGGCCTCACGGTCGAGACGTCCAGCGTGATGACGGCGACCGACGTGCACGAGCCGCCACGGCCCAACCGGGACGCGACCTACCGGCGGCTCACCAGCGACGACGACTGGCAGCAGCAGGTCGAGCTCGACATCGCCGGCGAACACGAGAACGGCGGCCAGCCGTTCGTGATCGCCAAGACAGCTGCCGCACGTTCGCTGGCCGGCCGCGGGGTCGGCGCGTGGTGGGGCGCCTTCCTGGGCGACCGGCTGATGGCGTCCATGGGGCTGTTCACCGCCAGCTCGGGATTGGCCCGGTTCCAGAGCGTGAAGACCCACCCCGACGCCCGCGGCCGCGGGCTGGCCGGCACGCTCGTGCACGAGGTCAGCCGGTACGGGTTCGACGAGCTCGGCGCGCAGACGCTGGTGATGGTCGCCGATCCCGAATACCTCGCGATCCGGGTCTACCGCTCGGTCGGGTTCGCGGAGACCGAGACCCAACTCCAGGCGATCCGGAGGCCACCGCACTAGCCCCATCTGCAGCAACAACTACAGGTTGACGGCATGTGGGTCACCTGCTGCTGCACTCCATCGACCCTCTCGGCCGTGACCCATTGCGGCTCCACCGCGGTGAGTGAACCGATCCGCCTCGGGAGCCGTGTTCAGAAGGGTAAGTGCCCAGTCGAAGCCGCTGGGACCTCACTGGATCGGAGGCAAGCGTGAGAACTCGACTGATCGGGGCACTGGCAGCCCTGGTGTCCGCTGCCGTCCATCTGTACTTGTGGTTCGACGGCGTCAAGGATCAGGGCACAGTCGGTGCACTGTTCGTCGTCAACGTCCTCGCCGGCGCGGTCATCGCTGTGCTGCTGTTGCTCTGGCGCCATTGGATCCCGCTGTTCCTGCTCGCAGGCTTCGGAGCCAGCACGCTCGGCGCTTTCCTCATCGCCACCACCATCGGACTGTTCGGCATCCACACGGGCTGGAGCTGGTACGCCTGGCTGGCGGCGGTTTCTGAGGCCTTAGCCATCATCTGTGGTGTGTACGCCGCAGTTGAGGAGGGTTACCTGACGCCGTCGAGTGTTCGACGCATGTACAAGAACCAGGATGGACGACGGACATCCCGATCCCAGTCAGGCCCAGAATCCCATTGATAGTGCCTTCTACCGGTGCTCGATGCGTCGCTTCGCCGCCGAGGTCCCGGCCCCGTCCTAGACGTCCGCGCACCGTTGCGCTGCGAGTAACCGCAGCTGTCCCACTCTTCGGAGTGAAACGGCTCCGGCAAGCACCTGGCGTCAGCGGCCGTTGATCAGCTTCAAGAAGCGATCCGATTCGCGCTCGCCTTGGCGGCCGTGGCTGAAGATGACCACCCAGCTGTCGGAGTAGGTCGCCGTGGGATGGGGGAAACGCTTGAGCCACTCGTCGCCCGTGATCGGGCCCATCATCACGATCTGCGGGGTGTCCGTGTAGTACTCAACGCCCTCGGGGTCGTCGCACTCCCAGGTGGACGCGGCGTCGACATAGGGCTGGTTGGTGCGCTCGACGATGGCCGGGCATTCAATGCCGGTCTCGGCGATCGCTCCACGAAGAGACTCGGGGTCGTTCGGGAACCCTGCCACCGGCGTCTCATCGCTCGGGCTGGACTCGCTCCCGGCGCGCGGAGTCGGTGTCGGTGTCGGTGTCGAGGGTGGCGAGAGCGACGGGGAGGAGAGGGCCGTGAGAGTCGAGGTCTCGGCCCGCAACCCCTCCCCGCGCGTGCTGTCGCTGGCGCTGCAGCCGGCCACACCAAGCGTCGCTACTGCTGCGACAGAACAGGCGAACGTGCGAGCCGCCCGGCTTCCGGCAAACCGTGTGCTCGACATCGGTTGAAGTATCACGGATCCGTCGCCGTCCCTTGAAAACAGACACTCCGACTTCCCATCAAGCAGGGGCCGTCGCAACAGGTGCTGGGTCTTCTTCAGGCCAGGACGGACCGGGTCGAGAGTCTGGCCGCTCTAGCCTCGGCCGGCCCCAGGCCGAAACTGCACGGCTGGACCATGACGGGAAATTGGGCTGAGCCAAACGGCCGATCGCAACCACTCACAACTTGAACGACTGCCACCCGGCGCATCCCTGGTGCGTCTAATTCCCCGCGATCGATCTGTACTCATTCAGACCAGGCCGTCTGCCTGCGAGGAGTGGTCGCCAGGCGTCACATCGCGGCCGCTAGTTGAGGTCGTGTCTGTTGGCGTGCAGGGCGGCGACGGCTGCGTGCGGATCGGGAACGGTGATGGTGACGGTGCGACCACTATGCAGCCGGAGCCGCAGCGCCGGACCGCTTCGTACGGTGCACACGGTCCGCATGGGCGTCCACCAGAATCCGTAGCTCACCAAGTGCCAGGGAACATCGACGACCCATGCGTCCTGGATGCCGTCCATCGTGTACCGCGCTCGCGGCCAGCCGACGACCCCCCAGTGGACAGCCACGCCCTGCGGGCCGCACGTGGCCCGGACGTCAGAGGCTGTGATCACCTCGACGAGGAAGCCGGCGAGTGCCACCAACACAATCACCGCACCGGCGCTAGGAGACGAACCGGAGGAGAGGCCCAGACCGATCAGCGGAATCAGCAGGAAGCCGCTGAGGACGACGCTCGACCAGTTGGTCTCTCGTCCCGTGTAGACGGTCGTGTTCATCGCATCTCCTTGATCAGGGTGACGACATCATCGGGATTCAGTCCGTACCGTCGAGCGAGCTCGAGGATCGACTGGACGGCTTCACGGATCGGGGCGAGGTCGCCGGCTTCCGCGGTTCCTGCGATGCGGGCACCGCGCCCGCGGCGAAACTCGAGGATGCCCGCCTCGCGGAGCTGTCGATAGGCGGCGAGGACGGTGTTCCGATCAACCGACATACCCGCCGCGAGCTCGGCTGCGGGTGGGAGCTGCTCGCCGACTGCGAGCTCCCCACTGCGCACGCCGCGGACGACGCAGGCAGCCACCTGGTCCTGCAGGCGTTGCGGCGACGAGTGATCGATCGTCCATTGCATAGTGCTGATCGTACTAGCACCATTGCCTATGATCAACACAGCGCGAGGCGAGGTCGCAGACCGGCGTCCTATCGACGCCTGAGGCGCCCAGATTGCCACTGATTCTCGGGCTGGTCGATCAGCCGGCGGTGGGCACCTGCTGCTCGTAGACCGACCCGCCCGGCAGGTACGCCGCCGGAGGACCGGACGGCACCTGCTGCTCGTCGACCGAGACGCCCGTCGCCGCGCGGGCGGCGAACCCGGCACGTGCGGCTGCGTTCGCGACGTAGTCGGCGGGCAGCTGCATCTTGCGCGAGGCGACGACCTCGTCGATCTCGACGCTGGAGGTGGAGGTACCGCCCCCGGAGGTGTCGGTCGTAGCTTGGGCCGGAATGGGAGCCCAGGATCCGCTGATGCAGATCGCAGCTGCGCTCGCGGTGACGATGATCTTCCTTGTGCTGTTGGTGTTCATGGCCCCTGCTCCTTGGTGTGCGGTTGGACCACCACCGTCGAGCCGTCGGAGGCCCGCTTTACGCGCGCCTGACAGAACTGGCCAGCGGGAGGATGCTGGGTTTCCGCGGTCGTCGCGCTCGCGGGAGGTGTTATGGCTGGCTTTGGAGGAGGGCTTGCGCGTCCGGAGGTCCCGCCGGGTGCCCAGTCGGGACCTGATCGACGCGCTCCATGCGCTGCACCACGAGGCGGGCTGGCCGAGCCTGCGGTCGCTGGCCCGGGAGGCGGGCTGTTCGCACACGACCGTCGCGGCGGTGTTCTCCTCACCCAGGCTGCCGTCGTGGGGGGTGTTGGAGCTGGTCGTGGAGGCGATGGGCGGCGACGTCGGTGAGTTCCGTCGGCTGTGGCTGGCCGCGAGCGGTCCCGCTACGGTCCCCGGGTCGCGGATCGCCGGGCGCCGCAGCGAGCTGGCCGCGGTCCGGCGTCACCTCGGGTCCGGCACCGGTCTGTTGCTGGTCACCGGCGAGGCGGGGATCGGGAAGACCCGGCTGGTCGACACCGCGGCTGGCCTCGTGGCGGGCTCGGCGAGCAGTATATTCGTGGCGCGGGGTGCGTGCCGGCCGTTGTCGACCCAGGTGCCGCTGCTCCCGGTCACCGACGTCTTGCGCTCGGTGTACCGGGTCGACGACGGCCAGTGGCTCAAGGAGGGTCTGGCCGAGTGCCCGATGTACGTGCGGGCCTCGCTGCGCCGGCTGCTGCCCGAGCTCGACGAGCCCGGCACAGCAGCGGTGCCCGACGATGACTGGTGGCGACAACAGCTGTTCTCCGCGGTCGATACGACGTTGGCCGCGCTTGCCGACGTCGCGGCCGCTCGCGGTGCTCGTCGAGGACCTGCACTGGGCCGACGCAACGACCCTGGACCTGCTCGAGCACCTGCTGAGCACCGGCCCGGGGCTGCCCCTGGTCGGCACCTACCGCCTCGACGATCCGACCGTGCCCGCAACGGTCCGGGACTGGCTTGCGCGGGTCCGCCGGCTGGCGGGGGTGGACGAGCTCGTGCTGGGTCCGCTGACCCGCGACGGCACGGCCGAGCAGCTGGCCCTGCTGGCCGGGAAGTCCAGCCGGACCCGGCCTGGGTCGACAGGATCTACCGACGCGCGGCCGGTCAGCCGCTGTTCACCGAGCAGCTCGTCGCCCAGGCCGGGGATGACCAGCCGCTGCCCGACGTCCTCGCCGACCTTCTCGACCGACGACTGGACGGACTCGCGGGACCGGCATGGTCGGTCGCCCGGGCGCTCGGGATCGCCGACCGACCGCTCACCCACCTCGAGCTCCGCGACGTCACCACCCTCACGACGGACGGCCTGACAACCCAGCTCCGCGACCTCGACCGGCGTCGGCTGCTGGCAGCCTCGACCGCTGGCACATACGTGTCCAGCTGCGACACCCGCTGCTCGCCGAGGCGGTGCGACGCCGGCTCGTCGCCGGTGAGGCATCCGACGTGCACCGTCGCCTCGCCGCCGTGCTGGCCAAGTCACGCGACCCGTCTGCGGCCGAGATCGCCAACCACTGGGCCGGCGCGGAGGACCCCGAGCAGGAGCTCGTCTGGCGGATCCGGGCCGCGCGAGCGGCGGCAGACAGATTCGCGGCCGCACAGGAGGCCGACGAGTGGCTCCGGGTCCTGGAGCTCTGGCCCGACGGTGCCGATTCCGGCCCCGAGGGCGTCCTCAAGATCGAGGTCTACCTGGCCTGCATGGACGCGCTCACCATGTCGGTGCGCCTCGAACGGGCCAACGAGCTCCTCGACGAGGCGATGGCGCTGCTCGACTCGCTGCCCCCGTCGTTCGTCGCCGAACTGCATCGACGGGCAAGTCACTACGCGGCCTTCTCGGGGACAGCGCCGCCGGCTTGTTCCACGCGACTCGTGCTGTCGAGATCTGTGAGGCCGAAGGACGACCGACCGAGGAACTCGTGCACGCCTTGGAGCAGTTGGCCCACACGCTGCGCAATGCAGGGCGCATCCGAGAGGCCGGCGAGTGCATCAGCCGAGCCGTCGAGGTCAGCTCCGTTCTCCCGGACGTGACTCTGTACCGTCGCACTGCTCGCCTGGGAGGTATGGCAGACCGGGATGACCGGGAAACGGGACCCCGAACGAGCCGACGAGCTCGCCGCGAAGGCGTGGGCCATCGAGCTCCCTGCGCCCGACCCGAACGGCGACGTGACGCTGGCGGTCCTGCATCAGGACGTCCTCCTGCATGCCGGCGCCCGGCCCGAGGAGATCGAGCGAGCCTCTGCCCGAGCACTCGACTCAGCCCGACGGTGGAACCTCGACACGTTCCAGCACCACGATCTTGAGTGCAAACCTTGCAATCGCACTCAGGCTCGACGGGCAGATCGACCAGGCGGCACACATCATCGACCCGGCCACCGCCGGCACAGTGAGCCAGGCCCGATGCGTTTCTCCACTCCGAACGCGTCGCGCTCGACGTCGCCCGCGGCAGGCTCGACGCCGCCGTGGCCCGGCTCTCGGAGCTGGACCGCCTGGACCGCCATGACACCCCCGGACTCGAATTGGAGGATGACGGAGTGCTCGCGTGGTCGGACCTGTGGACCGGGCGCCCGCAGCAGGCACTGGATCGGTTGACCAGCAGCCTCGACCGCATCGCAGGCACCGAGTACGCAGCGTTCGCCGGCTTCTCCCTGGCCCTCGCCGCCCGTGCCGCCGCCGACCTCGCGCGAGGCAGACCCCCGCACTCGCACAGACCTGCTACACCGACTGCACGACCTCGGCGAGCGGATGGGCGTAGACGCGTTCGGCCCGGCCAGAATGCCCGCAGAACGCGCCGCCTGCGCGGCCACCTGGGCAGCCGAACTCGGACGGCTCTCCGGCAACCAGACAGTCGACGCCTGGGTCGACCGCCGCAGCAGGCTGGGACCAACTGCCCCGACCACACGACTCGGCGTACTGCCGCTGGCGCGGCGCAGCGGTGGCGCTGACGACCGGAGCAGGCAACGTGGCGACCAAGCTTCTCCGACGGGCCGAGCGCGATGCCCGCGAACACCTGCCGCTCCTCGAAGCGATTCGAGCAATCATGTAGGACGGGCATCGGCCGACCGCTCGTACTGCGAGTCAGCACACGACCATGCCGACGAGCGAACGGGTCACTCCGTGGTTGCGACGTCATCGCGCTTCTGCCGCGCAGCCGCGTTGAGTGGCAGACCACCCTGTTCAAGAACCGCCACTGTCGGAAAGCGGTCAGGATTCGAGAAGCCTCCGGCCGCGAGACGGCTCTAGGGTGAGGCCATGGCACCCAAGACCACGACCAACACATCCGATTCCGGCTTCTCCGAGGACGAGCTGGCCGCCATGAAGCAGCGCAGCGCCGAGCTGCGCGCAGCGAAGAAGGGCGGCGCGAAGAAGGCCGACGAGGCCGAAGCGTGCGTCGAAGCAATCACCGCACTGCCGCAGCCCGACCGCGGGCTCGCCGAGGCGATCCACCGGATCGTGCTCGACGTCGCCCCGGGGCTGGACCCGAAGACCTGGTACGGCTTCCCGTCCTACGCCCGCGATGGCAAGGTCGTCGTCTTCTTCAAGGCGGCGACGAAGTTCAAGTCCCGCTACGCCACCCTCGGGTTCGAGGAGGCTGCCCAGCTGGACGACGGCGCGATGTGGGTGACGTCGTACGCAGTGGTCGAGATCGGCCAGGCCGAGGAGAAGCTGATCCGAAAGCTTGTCAAGAAGGCAGCAGGCTAGGACCCCGGCGCTGCCCACACCTTTGGCCTCCGTGCGCAGTCAACCGCGGTCCGCGCGGCCGAGAGGGTGCGTCCAATCGCCAAAGGACGCGTCGTATGCGCCCGCGGTTCTCCTCGCGACTCCCCCGCTTCAGCCTGCCGGAGAGTCCGCAGTGGCCACCGGAGCTGACCGACGCGAGGCTTGGGATCACGACTTGGCCTGAGGCGATCGGGGACTCAGACACCACCGTCCGGGGACTGGGGGACGAGAATTCGGAGGGACATGTTGGGGCGCGCCCGCGAGTAGCCTTCCGACATGACCAGCCGCGCGGCAGTGCCCGCGTACGACTCCGGTGCTTGGGCGGCGCTGTCGCGCTGGCTCTCGCCGCACCACGATGTCGCGCTGGGGTCCTCGCCGCCGGGTTGGCCGTGTTCTCGGTGCTGAACACGTCACTCGCCACGGTCGACCCCCGGCTCCAGGAGCCTGACGCGGTGGCGGTCGTTGCGACGCTCGTGGCCGGGCTCACCCTCGGCCCGGAGATCGAGCTCGCGGCGTACCGGATGGCGCAAGAGGAACTGACCAACGTGCTCAAACACGCAGAGCCGGTGGAGGCGCACGTGGTCCTCACCTACGCCCCGGACGCCCTTGAGGTCGAGGTGCTGGACTCCGGATCGATCGCCCGGCCGCCGGCGACCCACGTTGCGTCCGGCGGCCGCGTCTCCGCGCATCTCCCCACCGACGACGCGGAGCACGCGTGATCCGGGTCGCCGTGGTCGACGACCAGGAGCTGGTCCGATCCGGGTTCGTCGTGCTGCTCGGGTCCAGTCCGGAGATCGAGGTGGTGGGCGAGGCCGGGGACGGGTACGAAGCCGTCGAGCTGTGCCGTCATACCTCCCCCGACGTGGTGCTGATGGACGTCCGGATGCCGAGGATGGACGGCCTCGAGGCGACTCGCCAGATCCTGGCCGACCCGCACTGCTCGGGCACGCGCGTCCTGGTGCTGACGACGTTCGACGACGACGCACTGGTGCATGAGGCGCTGCGTGCCGGCGCCAGCGGGTTCCTGCTCAAGGACACCCGGCCCGCGCAGCTGCTCGAGGCGATCGACGTGCTCGCCGGTGGCGACGCTCTCATCGCACCCCGCATCACCCGTCGCCTGATCGAGCACTTCGCTGCGCAGTCGCGCCCGGCGGTGGCACAGCAGCACGACGACCTGACAGACCGCGAGCGCGAGGTCCTCGTCGCCGTGGCCAACGGCCTTTCCAACCAGGAGATCGCGGAGCGGCTGCACATGGGTTACGGCACCGTGAAGACCCACGTCAGCCATCTGCTCACGAAGCTGGAATGCCGAGACCGTGCCCAGTTGGTGATGCAAGCCTACGAGAGCGGTCTGATCGTCCCGGGACAGAGCTGACCACGACCTGGAGTCTGCCTCGGAGAGACCCTGGTCAGATGTGGCGACACCGCCTCAGACCCGAGATTGGTGGAGTGGCCGGTCTGGCCGGATCCAGCCGGACATGACGAAAGGGCCCCGACTCAGCGTCTCCGCTGGTCAGGACCCTTTTCTCCGCCTGTACCCCCGACCGGATTCGAACCGGCGCTACCGCCGTGAGAGGGCGGCGTGCTAGGCCGCTACACAACGGGGGCCTTGCTGCCTGATCGGCTCCGAGGAGCCTCTCGAACAACCTGCGAAACTCTAGCCGAGGCTGGAGATTCATCCAAAATCACGAGGCTCTGAAGAGTCGGAACCTGCGTGATCTCGCTGGGATACTAGGACTCGAACCTAGAATAACTGGACCAGAACCAGTCGTGTTGCCAATTACACCATATCCCAATGGCACTGCCATCCAGTCCCTCTCAGGACCGGGATCAAACATTACACGCGAGGCCCGGACCCCACCAAAACGCCCGGCCCTACGGCGGTTGCCGTGGTCGTCCGCAGACCAGTACGACGAGCCGCCAGCAGCACCAGACCGAGGTAGACCAGCGACTGGGTGAGCGTCACCGGGAGGCTCCACCAGGTGCCGCCGACCGGGTTGAGGGTGGACGCCATGTCGCCGAACGCGAGGGCCAGGCCGAAGGCCAGCCAGTTGTTCAGGACGTGCATGGCGATGCCGGCCTCGAGCCCACCGGTGAGCACGACGGCCACGCCGGCGACCAGCCCGAAGGCGAGACGGTCGACGAAGATCGGCGCGCTCTGGGAGCCGTGGGCCAGTGCGAAGAGCACCGCTGGGAGCAGCACCGCCACCCAGCGACGACCGAAGAGCGCGCCGAAGGCCTGGGTGAGGTAGCCGCGGAAGGCGTA
Source organism: uncultured Actinomycetota bacterium (assembly GCA_963706475.1). Taxonomy (GTDB): domain Bacteria; phylum Actinomycetota; class Actinomycetes; order Propionibacteriales; family Nocardioidaceae; genus Nocardioides. Next base: position 375,309 of record CAVPLV010000002.1, read on the forward strand.
CTCCTCCCCCGCTGCCTGCAACGGCGTCAGCAGCAGCACGACCAGCACGAAGTTGCGGGTCGTCGAGGTGAAGTCGTTGAGCCGCCCGGTGATCTCGGCGCCCTGGTCCTGCGTCGGCATCGTCGCCGACACCACCAGGGTCGCGAACAGCGCCACGATCGAGATGCCGAAGCAGAGCACGAACCAGCGCCACCGGATGCGGGGACGCACCGACGCCAGCCACCCCGGCCGCAGCCCGTGCAGCACCCGAGCGATCAGCCACGCGACCGGGATCGCCGCCGCCAGGGCGAGGTTGAGGTAGGCCAGCCCCAACGGCGTGGGGTTGTCGAAGTCGCTGATGCGCGACAGTCCGTCGACGACGTCCTGCCCGGCGACGACGAACCCCAGCGCGAACAGGAGCTGCACCAGGAGCGGCACGACCAGCAGGAACGACGCCGCCAGCGCGACGGCACCGACGATCGGCGCCGCCAGGCGCCGGGCCGCCCACCCGTCTGGACGAGGTGGTAGGGCAGGCCCGACTGATCAGCCGAGGGCACTCTGCAGCCGTGCGAGCGCGCGTTCGCGACCGAGCAGCTCGAGCGACTCGAACAGCGGCGGCGAGATCCGGCGCCCGGTCACGGCCACCCGCACCGGCCCGAAGGCGTTGCGCGGCTTGAGGCCCAGGCCGTCGATCAGGGCCGACTGGAGGGCCTCCTGGATCGCCGCCGTCGACCACTCCTCGAGCCCCTCGAGCGCCGTCGAGCGACGCGCGTACGACGGCCCGCCCGTCGTCGTTCAGCAGCTTGGCCGCGTCGGCCTCGTCGAGGGTGAAGCCGGCCTCGTCGACGAAGAGGAAGCCGAGCATGTCGACCGCCTCGGTGAGCTTGTTGATCCGCTCGCCGACCAGCGGCATCGCCAGCTCGAGCAGCTGGGCGTCGGCGTCGCTGACCGGGTCGCTGACGACGCCGGCGGCCTTGAGGAACGGCAGGGCCCGGTGGGTGATGTCGTCGATCGGCAGCAGCCGCATGTGGGAGGCGTTGATGGCATCGGCCTTCTTGAGGTCGAAGCGGGCCGGGTTGGGGTTGACGTCGCTGATGTCGAAGGCCTCGACCATCTCGTCGAGCGTGAAGACGTCGCGGTCGGCGGCGATCGCCCAGCCGAGCAGGGCGAGGTAGTTGAGCAGGCCCTCGGGCAGGAAGCCCTGGTCGCGGTACATGAACAGGTGCGCCTGAGGGTCGCGCTTGGAGAGCTTCTTGTTGCCCTCGCCCATGACCAGCGGCAGGTGCCCGAACTGCGGGACAGCCTCGGAGATGCCGAGCTCGACCAGCGCGCGGTGCAGCGGGATCTGCCGCGGCGTGCTGGAGAGCAGGTCCTCGCCGCGCAGCACGTGGGTGATCCCCATCAGCGCGTCGTCGACCGGGTTGACCAGCGTGTAGAGCGGGTCGCCGTTGGCGCGGCAGAGCGCGAAGTCGGGGACGAACTCGGTCTCGAAGGTGATCTCGCCGCGCACCAGGTCGTCCCAGGTGACCGAGCCGTCGGGCATCCGGAACCGGACCACGGGCTTGCGGCCCTCGGCCTCGAACGCCGCGACCTGCTCGGCGGTCAGCTCGCGGCAGAAGCCGTCGTACCCCTGCACCTTGGAGCCGGACGCCTTGCGACGCGCGTCGACCTCCTCGGTGGTGCAGAAGCAGTCGTAGGTGTACGACGAGCGCGGCCAGCCGCGCCAGCACGTCGGCGTAGAGGTCGCTGCGCTCGCTCTGGCGGTACGGCGCGTGCGGGCCGCCGACCTCGGGGCCCTCGTCCCAGTCGAGGCCGAGCCAGCGCATGGCGTCGAGCATCGCGTCGTAGGACTCCTCGGTGCTGCGCTCCTTGTCGGTGTCCTCGATGCGGAAGACGAAGGTGCCGCCGTGGTGGCGCGCGAAGACCCAGTTGAAGAGCGCGGTGCGGGCGAAGCCGACGTGCGGGGAGCCGGTCGGGGACGGGCAGAAGCGGACGCGGACGGGGTCGTGCTCATCGCCGGGCCACCTTGTTCGTCAGGGAGCCGAGGCCGGCGATCGAGATCTCGACCTCGTCGCCGACCTCCATGGGACCGACGCCCTCGGGGGTGCCGGTGAGGATCACGTCGCCGGGCAGCAGCGTCATCACGCTGGAGACGTGCGCGACCAGCGTCGGGATGTCGAAGATCAGGTCGTCGGTCGAGCCGTCCTGCACCAGGTCGCCGTTGAGGTAGGTCTGCACGCGGCGGCCCTCGGCGAAGTCGTGCGGGTCGAGGTCGGTCTCGATCCACGGCCCGAGCGGGCAGAAGGAGTCGAAGCCCTTGGCCCGGGTGAACTGCACGTCGCCCTTCTGCAGGTCACGGGCGGTGACGTCGTTGGCGATCGTGTAGCCGTGGATCACGTCGGTCGCCTGCTCGACCGGCACGTCGCGGCAGATCCGGCCGATCACGACGGCCAGCTCGCCCTCGTAGTGCAGGTTCTGCGTCTGCGGCGGGTAGAAGATCGGGTCGCCCGGCCCGACCACGCTGGTGTTGGGCTTGAGGAACATCAGCGGCTCGGTCGGCACGTCGTTGCCCATCTCGGCGGCGTGGGCGGCGTAGTTGCGGCCGATGCCGACCACCTTGCTGCGCGGCAGCACCGGCGCCAGCAGCCGCACGTCGGCCAGCCGGTGCTCCTCGTCGGGCGGCTTGAGCCCGACGTACAGCGGGTCGCCGGCCAGCGCCACGACCACGCTGTCGGCGTCGGGCTGGCCGAACTCGTCGACCTCGCCGGTGACCACGCCGTAGAGCGGGTCCTCACCGGTGGTGAACCTTGCGATGCGCACCCCGCGAGCCTATCGACCTAGGCGGTTCCTAGCCGTGGAGGTGCGTGGAGGCCGGAGCGTGACGAGTGGCTGGCGCGCGCCGCGAGCACACGCCAACGCGGGTCGACGCGTTCGTCGGCACCGCACCTCGCCCGACGCCGCGAACGGCGTCAAGCACCCGGTCCACGACTTCCTCTTCACCTACTACTCGCAGCGGCCGGCGCAGCTGCGGCGCTGGCACCCGGGGTACGGCGTCGCGCTGGCGGACGCGCCGGAGTACGCCGGCCTCAAGGGGTACGCCGACGGCGCGGTCACCGCCGCCCACGTCACGTCGCAGCGCCCGCTGCTCGACCGCGCTGCGCCGGCTGCTGCGCGCCACCGCGGCCGGCCGGCTGAGCTTCGGCTGCTTCGGGCTGCACGAGTGGGCGATGGTCTACCGGCTCGGCCGAGGACGAGACCCGGCACGCCGACTGGCCGCTGCGGCTCGGCGCCGGACGGCACCGACGCGGTCGTCGAGTCGCACCGGATCGCGTGCTCGCACTTCGACGCGTTCCGCTTCTTCACCGCGCCGGCGCGCCCGCTCAACACGCTCTCCCCGACCAGCGACGACCGGGCCGACTTCGAGCAGCCGGGCTGCCTGCACGCCGGCATGGACCTCTACAAGCACGCCTTCCGGCTGACCCCGATGATCTCCTCCGACCTGGTCGCCGACTGCTTCGAGCTGGCCCGCGACATCCGGGTGCTCGACATGCGCGCGGCGCCGTACGACCTGGCGCGACCTGGGCTTCGCAGCCGGTGCGCATCGAGACGCGCGACGGGCAAGGCGGAGTACGCCGCGGCGCAGCGGGTCTTCGCCGAGCGCGGCGCCCCGCTGCGGGCTCGACTGGTCGCGGAGTGCGAGCGGCTGCTGGCGGTCGTCGAGGACTAGCCTGGGGACATGGACCTCGACTGGTACGGCGAGGACCTCGGCGCGGTCACCTACGTCCGACGTCACCTTCATCGACGTCGACCTCAGCGAGACCATCACCCGGGGCGCGACCTTCGAGCGCTGCACGTTCCACAACTGCCGCTTCAACGCCTCGACCCACGTCGCCTCGGCGTTCGTGTCGCTGCGACTTCCGGCGCACCAACCTCTTCGACGCGATGCTCGACGGCTGCAAGCTGACCGGCTCGGAGCTTCAGCGAGTGCACGCTGCGCCCGATCGCGGTGCGCGGCGGGGTCTGGCGCGGGGGTCGAGCATGCGCGGCGCCACGCTCACCGGGCTCGAGCTCGACGGCATCGACCTGCGCGACGCCGACCTCTCGCTGGCCGACCTCACCGGCACCTCGCTGCGCGGCGCGCAACCTCGCCGGCGCCACGCTGCGCGAGACCGACCTCGACCGGCGCCGACCTGCGCGGCGCGAGCCTGGCCGGGGTCGACCTCTCCACGGCCACGGCTGCAGGAGCACCCGGCTCGACCTGGCCGGCGCCGTACTGCTCGCGGAGCTGCACGGCGCGTCGATCGTCGACCCGTCTGCCAGGCCACCTGCGGCGGAGCCGGATCCCGTCGAGCACGATCGCGAGGCCGACGGCGAAGTCGGACTCCGGGCGCGGCCCGTCCGTCGATCGCGCCGGCGCTGCCGGCCTGGAGGTGGGTCTGCTCGTCGGTGACGTGGCCGAAGACGAAGTGCAGCAGGGTGCGCGCCGCCGTCGGCACCAGCCCCGGGTCGAGGCCGCCGTCGGCGAGCGCACCGCCAGCGCGTCGTACGGCGCGGTGGCACCGAGGCCGAACGAGTACGGACCGTCGCGACCAGCTCGGCGCCGTCGCGGTAGGCCAGCATCGCGTCGCGCAGCTCGGTGCAGATCGCGGCCACCCGGTCGTCCCACGCCTCCGGGCGCTCGCGGTGCGGGCCGCGCGCGAGGATCTCGTCGGCGACCGCCGCGAGCAGCAGCTGCTTGTTGGCGAAGTGGTGGTAGAGCGCGCTGGGCTGGACGCCGAGCTCGGCGCCGAGGCGGCGCATGGTCAGGTCGGCGAGGCCCGTAGGTGTCGAGCACGGCGAGCGCCCGCTCGACGACGTCGGCGCGGTGGTAGCGCATGTCACACTCCTCCCGCTCGCTCGGTCGCCGTTGACCCGGCCCGCGTCCGCACCCTAACCTGAACGCCGTTCACCTGACCACCGTTCAGGTGGGGCCCTCCGCACGAAGGACGACACCAAGATGAGCAGCGACGTGACCGACGCCGACCAGACCCCCGACGAGGCAGGCCGCGACCGGCGCCGTCGCTCCACCCCCACCGACCTCGCGCTGGTCGCCGGCTTCGCCGCGCTGATCTCCGCCTGCGCCTACATCGGCGCGATCCCGGTCGGCGGCGCAGGTGTCCCGATCACGCTGCAGACCTTCGGCGTGATGCTGACCGGCTGCGTGCTCGGCCCGGTCCGCGGCTTCCTCGCCGTGTCGCTCTACCTGCTGCTCGGCGCGATCGGGCTGCCGGTCTTCGCCGAGCACTCGTCGGGCCTCGGCGTCTTCACCGGCCCGAGCGCCGGCTACCTCTGGTCGTTCCCGATCGCCGCGGCTCTCGGCGGGCTTCCTGGTGAAGTACGTCGCCGGCGAGCGCCGTACCCGCGCGATCTTGGTGTTCCTCTGCTCCGTGACCGCGAGCGTGCTGGTCATCCACCCGATGGGCATCGCGGGCATGAAGCTCTACTTCGACGTCTCGTGGGACGATGCGCTCAGCTACGACACGCCGTTCTGGATCGGTGACCTGGTGAAGACCACCCTGGTCGCGCTGGTCGCGGCCGAGGTGCACCGCGCGTTCCCGCAGCTGCTCCGCCGCCGCTGACCGTGCCGTCGATCTCGTTCGAGGCTGCCGCGGTCACGGTCCCGACACCGGACGGCGACCGGGTCATCCTCGCGCCCACGACGCTCGAGCTCACCGAGCAACGGGTCGGCGTCATCGGCGGCAACGGCTCCGGCAAGTCGACGCTGGCCCGGCTGGTCAACGGCCTGGTGGCACCGACGGTGGCCGGGTGCTGGTCGACGGTCTCGACGTCGCCAAGCACGGGTCCGCCGTACGTCGCCGAGTCGGCTTCGCTTCACCGACCCCGCCTCGCAGCTGGTGATGCCGACCTGCGTCGAGGACATCGAGCTCTCGCTGCGGCGACACGAGAAGAACGCCACCCGGCGACACCAGCGCGCCCTCGACGTGCTCGAGAGGTACGGGCTCGCGACCACGCCGACGCCAGCGTGCACACGCTCTCCGGCGGGCAGAAGCAGCTGCTGGCGCTGGCTGGCGTGCTCGCCGTCGAGCCGGCGATCCTGGTCGCCGACGAACCGACCACGCTGCTCGACCTCGCCAACACCCGTCGGGTGAGCGAGCGCTCTTCGGTCTCGACCAGCAGCTGGTGCTGGTCACCCACGACCTCGACCTGGCCCGTCGCTGCGACCGGGTGATCGTCGTGGAGGACGCGCGGGTCCGCTTCGACGGACCCGCCGATGCGGCCATCGACGACTACCTCGCCTCGGTGTCGTCGTGAGCTCCACGGGCCTCGTCGGGGTCTACCAGCCGGGGACCTCGCTGCTGCACCGGTTGCCGGTCGGGGTCAAGCTGGCCGGGCTCAGTGCGTTCAGCCTCGCGATCGTGCTGGTGCGGAGCATGCCGGCCGCCTGGGTGTTCCTGGGTGTCGCGCTCGCGCTTGCGCTGCTCGGCCGGATCCGCCTGGTGACCCTGGCGCGCGCGGCCCGCACCGTCCTCTTCCTCGCCGCGTTCGTCGGCGGCCTCCAGTGGTGGTTCTACGGGCGCGACAAGGCGATCGAGACGTTCCTCGACCTGCTCTCGCTGACGCTCGCGGCGGTGGTGGTCTCGGCCACGACACCGGTGAACGCGATGCTCGACGCGATCATCCGCTGGATCACGCCGTTGCGACGCTTCGGCGTCGACCCCGAGCGGGTCGCCCTCACCTTCGGGCTGGCCATCCAGGCGTTGCCCGGGACCGTGGCGCTGGCGCTGGAGACCCGGGACGCGGCCCGCGCCCGGGGACTCGGGCGGCACCCGCGCGCCTACCTGACGCCGTTCGTGATCCGGGTCGTGGCCCGGGCGCACGAGACCGGAGACGCACTGCACGCGCGTGGCATCGGCGACGACTGAGGCCGGGCTCGACGGGCTCAGCCGGCGTACGGCACCTCGCTGTGCCAGTCGGTCTCGTCCTGGTGCGCAGCATCCCAGATCGCGTCCGCGACCCGGTCGGGGGTGAAGGCGCCTTCGCGGGCGAGGGTGCCGCGGACCGTCACCGACACCGCTCGGATGCCGTCGGGCTCGAGGGTGGTGTCGAGGCTGTGCACCAGATTGCGTACGCCGGCCTTCTGCACGCCGAGGGACGCCGCCTTGTTCCACGGCTTGTCGGCAGCCATGCTGCCGGTCACGGTCACCCGGCCGCCGGCCGACATGAACGGCCTGGCCGCCTGCACGCAGGTCAGCAGTGCGCCGACCCCGAGCGCGACGTCCTCGAGCAGGTCGGGCACGGACAGCTCGAGCGGGTGCTGCTCCCGGAAGGCGCTCGGGTTGAAGTGGAGCACGTCGATCCGGTCGGCGAACCCGCCGAACCGCTGGACCGCGGCCGTCGCCTCCTCGACATCGGTCACATCGACCACGGCCCGGCCCGCCGCTGCTCCCAGCTCCTCGAGCTCGCCGGCGAGCCTGACCAGCTGCTCCTCGTCGACGCCGAGCAGGCCGACGTCGTATCCCTCCCGGGCGAACCTCCGCGCCACCGACCCGCTGACGCCGGGCCCGGCTCCGACGACCACGATCACCGGTCTGCTCATGACGCCAGGTTAGGGGGTGTTGAGGAACCAGCGGTGACCGAACGGGTCCCGGAACACCGCGCGACGTGGCCGACCCGCCCGTCGGGCATCACGACCGGTTCGTAGGTGACGGTGGCACCGAGGACGTCGACGTACCAGTCGATCGCGGCACGCGCGTCGGCTACACAGAGGTACGGCGTCAGCTCGCTCATCCCCCGAACCTTCACCACACGTCGCCCTCGCGCCAGTCGCAGACGATCTGACCGTCCAGGTCCACGTCAGCGGCGAGCAGGTAGATCGAGTCCTCGTCCGGTGTCGGGAGCAGCCCGTCGGGGCCCAGCGCGGCCGTGGGTCCCCGCCACAGCGACCAGCCCCGCGCCTCATAGAGCACCCGCCCGTCGCTGGACGAGCACAGGGCGAGGACGTCGTACGCCGGCGCGAGCTCCTCGAGCGCCGCCATCACCCGGTGCCCGTGCCCGCGACGGCGGTGCGCGGGGTCGACGGCGACCGCCTCGACGTAGCCGCACCGCAGCCACTGCCCCGCCACCAGCAGCCGCCGCATCACCAGGGCGCCGTGCCCGAGGAGCGCGCCGCGCTCGCCGACCAGGGCGTGGATGCCACCGAGCGCGTGCTCCCAGTCCTCGTCGTCGAAGTCGTCGTACGACGCGTCGCACAGCGCTCGCGCCTCGCTGAGCTCGACTGTGGTCAGCTCCGCGGTGTGCACCCGGCGCACGCTCACCATCCCGGGGGCCGCCGGTCCGACCACGGCGCAGCCGTCTCGATCTGCGCGGACAGCGAGAGCAGGAGCTCCTCCTCGGCCGGCCGGGCGGCGAGCATCACCCCGACCGGCAGTCCCTCCGGCGTCCAGTGCAGCGGGAGGGAGACGGCCGGCATCCCGGTGACGTTCCACGCGGACGTCCACGGCGTGAAGGCCTTCTGCGCGTCGAAGTCGGCCTGCGGGTCGGCGTCGTCGCGCATCGCGCCGACCAGCACCGGCGGCGAGGCGAGGGTCGGGGTGAGGACCGCGTCGTACGGCGCCAGCGCGGTCAGCGCCCCCGCCGCGTAGCGTCGCATCGCTCCGATCGCGAGCCCGAACTGCGGCCCGGTGACGGCGCGGCCCTTGGCGCTCAGCCACCGGGTCAGCGGTCGCAGCAGCTCCTCCTTCTCGGGCGGCACCACCGAGAGCGCGGTCAGCACCGCCCAGCAGGTCTCGAAGACGGGGACCGCCTCCGGCGGGAGGGGTACGGCGACGTCCTCGACGTCGTGGCCGAGCGCCTCCAGCAGCCGCGAGGCGTCCTCCCAGGCCGTCAGGCAGGCGGGGTCGATCGGAGTGTCGGTGATGACTGGTGCGCTGAAGCGAGCGATCCGGAGCCGCCCCGGGTCGCGGTCGCAGGCCGACACGAAGGTCCCGGACGGAGGTGGAGCCCAGGCAGGATCCCCCACTCGACGACCGGCGAGCACGTCCAGCATCGCGGCCGCGTCGCGCACGGTCCGGGCGATCGACCCGGCCGTCGCCAATCCCACCGGGTCCCCGTACGCCGGGTGCCCGCTGATCCGCCCACGGGTGGGTTTCAGCCCGACCAGCCCGCAGCAGGAGGCGGGGATCCGGATCGAGCCGCCACCGTCGGAGCCCTGGGCGAGCGGCACCAGGCCGGCCGCGACCGCAGCCGCAGCACCGCCCGAGGAACCTCCGGCGGTGCGAGTGCGGTCCCACGGCGTCACTGCGGGTGGCGCGACGTCCGGCTCGGTGTAGCAGGGCGATCCGAACTCCGGGGTGTTCGTCTTGCCGAGGCTGACCAGACCAGCCGCCTCGAGGGCGAGGGTGACGCCGTCGGACTCCTCGGGTACGAAGTCCGCGAACGCCGCCGAGCCGAACGTGGTGCGCACGCCGGCGGTCAGGTTGAGGTCCTTGATCGCGGTGGGGACCCCGAACAGCGGGCCGCCCGAGCCACCCGCGTCGAGGCCGTCGGCCCGCCCGCGCGCCCGGTCCGGCGTCAGCGTGACGAACGCGCCGACCGTGTCGAGCCGGTGGGCGCGTTCGAGGTAGTGCTCGGTCAGCTCGAGCGGCGACACCTCGCGGCGTCGGACGAGCGCACCCTGCTCCAGCGCGGTCAGGTCATGGAGTTCAGCCACGACCCGACCGTAGCCGGATCATGAGTCCAGGTCAGGCGGCGGCGTCGGCCGTCACGAAGTCGACGAGCACCCGCACGGCCTCGTTGAGCCGGCCCAGCACCTCGGGGTCGGTCAGCACGTCGACCTCGAGCGCGGACTGGGAGACGGTGACGTCCTCGACCACGACGGCACCGGCGATGCCCGCGGAGCGAACGGTGTCGGCGTGCGCCCACTTGCCGCCGTACGGCGTGGGGGTGGCGCCGACGACGCCGAACGGCTTGCCGACCAGGGCACCGGCGCCGTACGGGCGCGAGAGCCAGTCGATGGCGTTGTTGAGCACGGCGGGCATCGTGCCGTTGTACTCAGGGGTGACCGCGAGGACGCGGTCGGCGGCCGCGATCTGCTCGCGCAGCCGCGCAGCGGAGGCCGGGATGTCCGTGGCGTTGTCGAGGTCCTCGTTGTAGAAGGGGATCTGGCCCAGGCCGTCGATGATCTCGACGGTCACGCCCTCGGGCGCCTGCTCGACCAGGACCTGGGCGAGCTTGCGGTTGAGGGAGTCGGCGCGCAGGCTGCCGACGAGGACGGCGACGGTGGTGGACACAGAGATGCTCCAGACGTTGGGGGTGATGATCACTCCCGCAACAGGACAGGGCTCGCCGCCATTCCCGACGAGGTCCGGCGGATCCGCGTCCCACGCTCAGGGCATGACGAAGCCCACACCGTGGGGCGCTCAGGCCTCCTGGCGCCGCAGCCCGAAGGTCACCCCGTCGACCAGCGCACCCCAGGACGCCTCGATGACGTTGGCGCCGATGCCGACCGTCACCCACGAGCCTTCACCGTCGCTGGTCTCGATCAGCACGCGGGTCACCGCGTCGGTGCCGTGACCCTGGTCGAGGATCCGGACCTTGTAGTCGATCAGCTCGAACTTCGCGACCGCCGGGTAGGCCCGGCCGATGGCGTCGCGCAGGGCATGGTCGAGGGCGTTGACCGGGCCGTTGCCCTCACCGGTGGTGACGTAGCGGACGCCGTCGGCGACCAGCTTGACGGTCGCCTCGGACACGGCCTCGTCACCGGCGGCACGGTTGTTGAGCGTCTCGGTGATGACCCGCCACGACTCGACCTCGAAGTACGACGGACGCGTGCCCTCGACCTCCTCGATGAGCAGCAGCTCGAACGACGCATCGGCGGCCTCGAAGGTGAAGCCGCGGTTCTCGAGGACCTTGACCCGCTCGGTGATGCGGGATACCAGCTCACGGTCCCCCGACAGGTCGAAGCCGAGCTCACGCCCCTTGAGCTCGATCGACGCGCGGCCGGCCATGTCGGAGACCAGCAGCCGCATGTCGTTGCCGACCCCGGCCGGCTCCATGTGCTGGTAGAGGTTGGGGTCGACCTTGATCGCGCTCGCGTGCAGACCGGCCTTGTGGGTGAAGGCCGAGCTGCCGACGTACGGCTGGCGCGACGCCGGCGGGAAGTTGGTGACCTCGGCGACCGCGTGCGCGATCCGGGTGGCCTCAGCGAGCAGCCCCTGCGGCAGCACCTGGCGGTCCAGCTTGAGCTCGAGGTTGGCGACCACTGCGACCAGGTCGGCGTTGCCGGTGCGCTCGCCGTAGCCGTTGATGGTGCCCTGCACGTGGGTCGCGCCCGCGTCGACCGCGGCGAGGGTGCTGGCGACCGCGCAGCCGGTGTCGTTGTGGCAGTGGATCCCCACCCGCACCTGGGCGTGCTCACGGACGTCGTGGACGACGTCGGCGACCCAGCCCGGAAGCATGCCGCCGTTGGTGTCACACAGCGCGATCACCTCAGCACCCGCGTCGTACGCCGTGCGCAGCACCTCGAAGGCGTAGTCCCGGTTCGCTCGGTAGCCGTCGAAGAAGTGCTCCGCGTCCAGGAAGACTGTCTGGCCCTCCTCGCGCAGGTGGGTCACGGTGTCCCGGATCATCTCGAGGTTCTCCTCGAGGGTGGTCCGCAGCGCCAGCTCGACGTGCCGGTCGTGGGACTTGGCGACCAGGGTGACGACACTGGCACCGCTCTCCCGCAGCGCCGCGACGAGCGGGTCGTCGGCTGCCTTCGCGCCGGCTCGCCGGGTGGCACCGAAGGCCGCGAGCTTCGCGTGCCGCAGGTCCAGCTCGGAGGTCGCCCTGCGGAAGAACTCGGTGTCCTTCGGGTTGGCCCCCGGCCACCCGCCCTCGATGTAGCCGACCCCCAAGCCGTCGAGCTGCCGGGCGATGGACAGCTTGTCGGCGACGGAGAGGTTGAGGCCCTCCTGCTGCGCGCCGTCGCGCAGGGTGGTGTCGTAGACGTGGAAGGCGCCGTGCAGGTCCATCGTGGGCTTCCTGTTCAGGAGTGTGAGGGCACAAAAAAACCTCTCGGAGTGCGAGAGGTCAGCGCGTCGAGCAGGGCTCGACGCGCTAGGCAATGATGATCTCGCGAGAGATCGGGGGGTGCTGCATGCCGCCATCGTGCCACGGCTGACTAGCGCAGGCCACCGATCTCGGCATCCGGTTGTCCCTGGAACGGCGTCCACGTCGCACCGACGAGGTCACCACGGAAGCCGAGCACGGCGCCCAGGACGACCACCACGAGCAGCGCGACGATCCACCGTCCCGGGTCCGCTGAGAGCGGATTGACGAGCCGGCTCACCGGCCCGCGCACCCGGGAGCCGCCCGGCCCGAGCCACAGCGAGACAGCCAGGACCGTCCCACAGACGAAGAGCGAGATCTGGAGTCCGGCGGCCAGCGAGTAGCAGACCAGGGCGGCGGCGATCGCGAACCCCAGGCTCCAGAGGGCGAGCAGCACCGTGCCGCCGATCGACTGCAGCAGGTGCCAGGGCGCGGCGACGAGCAGCTGCGCACCGTCGTACCACTTGCGACCCCGGGTGGCGCGGCGCTGGTCGTGGGCGGAGCCGGCCAGCGAGCCGCTGCGCAGCAGCCAGGTCAGCAGGAGCAGGAGGGTGGTGGCCAGCCAGGGGTACGCCGCCACGCCGGCGCCGGCAGTCACCGCGAGGGCGACCAGCAGCGACCCGCGGCGCAGCCGCTCCGCGCGCCCGGCGCGCGGCTCCTCGGCCACCACGGGCTGGTCCGCCACGAGAGCCGTCGACCCCTCCGGCGCGAGCGCCAGCGTGTAGGGCTCCGGTGCCACCTGGTGGGTCAGCTGCTCGGCCGCAGCCTGCGAGGCGATCGCGAGCGGCACCGTGTAGGGGTCGTGCGGCTCGGTCACCGGTGGCCGGGTGATCGACGCACCGGGTCGGGTCGTCTGGGGACGCAACCAGGCCAGCAGCTGGTCGAGGGTCGGTCGGTTGACCGGCTCGGGATCGAGCGCCGCCGCGACCACGTCGTGCAGCTCGGTGGGCAGGCCGTCGAGGTCGAACTGACCTCGCCGTACCCGGTCCATGATCGCCATCGACGGACCCCGGCCGAACGGCGGGTGTCCGGTGCCGGCGTAGGCGACCGTCGCCGCCCACGAGTGCACGTCGGAGGCCGCGGTCGCGTCCTCGCCGTACAGGATCTCGGGGGCGAGGTAGCCGGGCGTGCCGAGCAGCCAGCCGGTGTGGGTCAGCTTGGGGTCGTCGGCGACCCGGGCCAGCCCGAAGTCGATGAGGATCGGGGTGCGTCCCTCCATCAGGACGTTGGACGGCTTCACGTCGCGGTGCAGCACCCCCATCGCGTGCACCGACGCCACCCCCTCGGCCAGGCAGGCGGCCAACCAGATCAGGTCGGGGCCCGGGACCGGCCCGGACTCCACGATCTGGTCGTGCAACGAGAGTCCTGGGACGTAGCGGGTGGCGACGTAGGGCACCTCGGCCCACGGGTCGGCGTCGACGATCTCGGCGACCCACTGACTGCGGATCCGGCTCAGCGAGCCGACCTCACGGGCCAGCCGCTGCCGTGCTTCCTCGTCGCCGACGATGTGCGGGCGCAACACCTTGAGCGCCACCCGGTCGCCCTCGCCGCGCCGGGCCAGGTGGACGACACCCATCCCGCCCTCGCCGAGCTTGGTCAGCAGCGTGTAGCCACCGACCTGCGGGCGCGCGGCCGATCCGGCGGGCGATGGAGAGGTCGTCACCCGCAGAGGCTACCGGCGGCGGGGCTCACGACCGCGCATCCGGACCCCAGGGCTGAACGCGTCGCGCTCACCACTAAGGTAAGCCTTACCTTCTGCCTCCTCCTCCGGGACCACCATGACCTCGACCGCACCGCAACCGGTCGCCCCGACCCCGGCGCAGCAACCACAGCTGCGCCGCGGCTCGGTGCGCGGCGTGGTGGTGCTGGCCCTGCTCCTCCTGCTCGCGGGCCTGGTCAGCCTCGCGGTCGGCAGCCGGCCGATCTCACTGGGCACCGTCGTCGACGTGCTGTTCCACAAGGACGGCTCCGACGCGTCGACGATCGTGCATGACCTGCGCATCCCGCGGACCGTGCTGGCGATCGCCGTAGGCATCTCGCTGGGCATCGCGGGTGCCCTGATGCAGGGGCACACCCGCAACCCGCTCGCCGACCCAGGTCTGCTCGGTGTCGAGGCGGGTGCGGCGTTCGCCGTGGTGATCGGCATCTACGTCTTCGGCGTGCAGGACCTGACCGGCTACGCCTGGTTCTCGCTCGCCGGCGCCGGCCTGGCCGCGGCGGCGGTGTTCGCGATCGGCTCCACCAAGGGCGGACCCGACCCGGTCTCACTGGTCCTGGCCGGCACGGCCGTCAGCGCGCTGCTGGCCGCACTCACCCAGACCGTCGTCCTCCGCGACGTCGACACCCTCGACGCCTACCGGTTCTGGGCGGTCGGCTCGGTGTCCGGCCGCGGCATGGACGTCTTCTGGGAGGTGCTGCCGTTCATGGTCGTCGGACTCGTCCTGGCCGCGCTGAGCGCCTCCACCCTCAACCTCCTTCAGCTCGGCGACGACGTCGCCGTCTCCCTCGGCATGCACCCGATGCGCTACAGGATCGTCGGGGTGCTCGGCGTCATGCTGCTGACCGGTGCGGCCACCGCCGCGTGCGGCCCGATCGGGTTCGTCGGCCTCGTCGTGCCGCACGTGGCCCGCCACTTCGCGGGCGTCGACTACCGCTGGATCATCCCCTACTCGGCGTTCATCGGCGGCCTGCTCGTGGTGCTCGCCGACGTGATCGGCCGCGTCGTCGTACGCCCCGGTGAGCTGCAGGTCGGCATCGTGATGGCCCTGATCGGCGGGCCGGCCTTCATCTACCTGGTCCGCCGCACCCGGATGGTCCGGATATGAGCACGCTGACGCGGGAGAAGCCGCGCCACTCCCCGACCCTCAGCACCCCGCTGCGCGTCGGACCACTGTCCTGGCTGATGCCGCTGCGCGCCGGCATCACCGTCGCCGGTGGTCTCGCCGTGCTCGCCGTGCTGGTCGCCGTCGACCTCTCGATGGGCGACTTCGACATCCCGGTCGGCGACGTGATCAGGACGCTCCTCGGTGGCGGCGACGCCGGCCAGCAGTTCATCGTGATGGAGCTGCGACTGCCGCAGACCCTGGTGGCGGTGCTGGTCGGCTGCGCCCTGGGTCTCTCCGGCGCGCTCACCCAGACCTTCGCCCGCAACCCGCTCGCCAGCCCCGACATCCTCGGCGTCACCGAAGGTGCGGCGCTCGGCGCCGTTGCGGTCATCGTGCTGGCCGGCGGCTCGGGGTACGGCGGCGGCCTGGTCGCCGGCACCCTGCAGACCGTCGGTCTCCCGCTCGCCGCGTTCGCGGGCGCGCTGCTCACCGCCAGCCTCCTCTACATCCTGTCGTGGCGGCGCGGCATCGACGGCCAGCGCCTGGTGCTGATCGGCATCGGCCTCAGCTTCGCGCTGGCGGCCGGGACGTCGTGGCTGCTGGTGAAGGCCCGGATCGAGGACGCCGCCAGCGCCCAGGTCTGGCTCAACGGATCCCTCAACGGGCGCGGCTGGGAGCAGGCGACGCCGCTGTTGTGGACCCTCGCGGTGCTGGTCCCGGTGTCGGTGCTGCTGGCCCGCTCGCTCAACGCCCTCCAGCTCGGCGACGACTCCGCCCGCGGGCTCGGCGTACGCCTCCAGCTGACCCAGCTGATGACCCTGGTCGCGGCGGTCGGCCTGGTCGCCGTGTCGGTCTCTGCCGTCGGGCCGTTGGAGTTCGTGGCGTTCGTCGTCCCCCAGATCGCGTTGCGGCTGACGGCCGGTTCTCGGCCGCCGATGCTCGCCTCGATGGTGCTAGGCGCCTGCCTGGTGGTGGCCGCCGACTTCGTCACCCGGGTGATCATCCCGTTCTCGCTCCCCGCGGGGATCGTGACCGCGGCGATCGGCGCGCCGTACCTGATCTGGCTGCTGCTCCGCAACAACCGAAAGGTGTCGGCATGACAACCCCAGTCAGTGGCGCGCGACTGCGCACCGAGGCCGTCACGGTCGGGTACGGCGGCGACCCCGTCGTCCGTGACCTGTCGATCGACCTGGCCGACGGCCGGGTCACGACGATCGTCGGACCCAACGGGTGCGGCAAGTCGACCCTGCTGCGCACCATGTCGCGCCTGCTGAAGCCGACCAGCGGCACCGTCATCCTGGACGGCGAGTCGATCCACGACGTGCACACCCGCGACGTCGCGCGGACGATGGCGCTGCTGCCCCAGACCCCGATCGCCCCCGACGGCCTGCTCGTGCGCGACCTGGTCGGTCGCGGTCGCCATCCCCACCAGCGCTGGTTCAGCCAGTGGTCGCCCGAGGACGAGCGGATCGTCGAGCTCGCGCTCGAGATGACCGACACCGCCGCCTTGCGCGACCGACCGCTCGACCAGCTCTCCGGCGGCCAGCGGCAGCGCGCCTGGATCGCGATGACCCTCGCCCAGGACACCGACCTGCTGCTGCTCGACGAGCCCACGACGTACCTCGACCTGGCCCACCAGGTGGAGGTCCTCGACCTGGTGACCCGGCTCAACCGTGAGCGCAGCCGGACCGTCGTGATGGTGCTCCACGACCTCAATCTCGCCGCCCGCTACAGCGACACCATCGTCGTGATGAAGGACGGCACCGTGGTCACCCAGGGCGCCCCGACCGAGGTGTTCACGACCGTGATGCTCGCCGAGACGTTCGGCCTGGAGGCCGACGTCCTCGCCGACCCGCGCACCGGTCTCCCGATCATCGTCCCTACGTCCTCCGCCGCCACGCTCGAGTCGTCCCCCACTCCGAAAGAGCTCGCCGATGCGCCGAAGTCCTGACGGCCGTCAGGCCCAGGGGTCCTCACGGCGCCAGAGGGTCGGCAGGTGCAGGGTCACACCCTGCTCCCGAGCCAGGCCGTCGAGGACCCGCATCGTGACGTCCAGGTCGTCGCCGGCGTAGGGCAACGCCCGCAGCGGCTGGTCGAGCGGCCGGAAGAAGTCGTCCCAGTGGGTGAGGACGACGCGACGTGCGCCGACGGCCTCGACGGTCTCGGCCCAGTAGGCGCGGAGGTAGTCCTCGCTCTGCACGCCGAGCTGGCCGACGCCCAGGTAGGCGACGTCGGCTCGGCGACCGGCCAGGGAGCCCGCGACGTAGCCGGCGCTGCCCTGGAGCAGTGCGGTCCGGCCACTGGTGTGCTCGACCAGGATCGACCAGGCCTCACCGCACTTGTAGGCGCCGACCTTCACCGGCGGCTCGACCGGCTCGGTGATGGCGCCCGGGAACCGGTCGGGCGGGCAGTGGTGCGACTCGACGAGCGTCAGGGTGAAGCCGCCGTACGTCATCGCTTGCCCGGGGGTGGCGACCACGATCCGGTCCTCGGGCAGCCCGTGCCCGCGGCCGACGTACGCCGTGGACTCGCCGCCGACCAGGTCCGCGCCCGTGCGCTCCGCAACGACCGCGGAGTCCATGGCGTGGTCGAAGTGGGTGTGCACCGGCAGCACCGCCGCCAGCCGGTCCACCCCCGCGCGGGCCAGCGCCGCGTCGATCCGCTCCTCGTGGGGCGCCACCTTGCCGAGCGCGACCTTCAGCAGCGGTGGCCGGGAGAAGAATCCGTCCGTCATCACCCGCGTCTCGCCGTCGTCGAGCACCAGGCTCGCGACACCGAGGAAGGTGACGGCGAAGTCACCGGTGGCGACGGGTACGTCGAACCTGTCGGCGTACGGTGCGAGATCGGGACGACCGAGCTTCAGGCGCATCTGCGCACGCTATCCGGCACGGCGCCCGACCCTCAGCCGGTGACCGCGGGAGGCTCGGTCTTCACGTCGCCGTCGGCGGCCGCCGCGAGCTGCGGGACATAGCGGTCCAACAGGTAGGGGATGCTCAGCGGCGTCACGAAGCTGTGGGCGACGTAGTAGTTGCCGTTGCTCTCGTTGATGTCGACCCAGCGACCCTCGTCGGACGCCTTCGTGGACTCGAAGGTCTTCTGTACCTGCTTGTTCGCGGCGAGGTCGATCCAGACGGCGACCCCGACGTCGGCGAGGTCGGTGGTGCGCTCGGCGCTCAGGGAGACGCCGAACTCGCTGTCGTCGGCCCCGGTGATGAGCTCGTGCAGGTCGAAGCCGAGGTCCTGGAGCATCCGTGAGCGAGGGTCCTCGGGGCCGTAGAGGAAGAGCCCTTCGTACGGCGTGACGACTCCGGCGGTCTGGCCCTTGAACTCCGGGTGCGCGGCGGCCTCGTCGGTGATCCGCTTCCTGACGGTGTCGATGAGCTCCTGGGCGGCCTCGGGCTTGCCGATGGCGGTGCCCAGCGTCAGCGCGGCTTCGTCCCACGGGGTGCCGTAGTCGGCGTAGTCGCCGCTCTGGGCGACGACCGGCACGCCCATCGCGGAGAGCTTCTCGTAGTCCGGCTCGGTGAGGCCTGCGTACTGTCCGATGATCAGGTCGGGTGCCAGCGTGGCGATCTTCTCGATCTCCACGCCGTCGGTGTCCTTGAGCATCGTCGGCAGCTCGGCGTCACCGAGGTACTCCTGGGCCCACGGGTAGACGCCCTGGAGCTTCTCGTCGCCGAACCAGTAGGTGACGCCCACGGGCACGACACCCAGCGCCATCAGCGCGTCCTGGTCGGTGAGACCGATGCAGACGACCCGCTCGGGGGCCTTCTCGATCGTGGTCTCGCCCCACTTGTGCTTGATGGTGACGGGGAACGCCGACTCCTCGGCTGCGGCACCGTCACTGCCTCCGCTCTCGGGAGAGTCGCTGTCGCTGCCGCAGGCGGCGAGGACCGGCGCGACCGCCAGGACGGAGAGGCCGGCGAGGAAGCGGCGGCGGGTGGTGGGGTTCATCGTGCTCCTTGGTGGACGGGGCGTGCGGGAACGGTCAGGACGGGAACGCGCGGGGTGCTTCGCTCGCAGCGGCCTGCTCGAGCAGCGGCGTGAGCTTCTCGAGGGCGTAGGTGCGCGCCAGCGGGGTGTCGAAGTAGATGGCGCCGGCCAGTGTCGCGTCGGTGTAGACCGAGCGGTTCTCCTT
Organism: uncultured Actinomycetota bacterium; assembly: GCA_963706475.1. GTDB lineage: Bacteria > Actinomycetota > Actinomycetes > Propionibacteriales > Nocardioidaceae > Nocardioides. The sequence continues at coordinate 394,338 of CAVPLV010000002.1, forward strand.
GACTGCGCTCAGCGAGCCGACGGTGCCGAACTCCTGGAGCCCGTCGAACATCTCCTGGTCCTCGGTGGCGAAGACGATGACGTCGGCGTCGATCAGGCCGACGTTCTCCGCGGAGATCTCGGCCTGCGAGCCCTCCTCGGGGGCGTACTTCTCCAGGCCGGTCGTCATCGTGAAGCCGAGCTCGGTGAGGAAGGAGGTGCTCAGCCCGTCGGGATAGACGTAGAGGATCCCGTCGTAGGGCCCGCCCTGAGAGAAGGTTGCGGTCTTGTCGGCCCACTCCGGATGCTCGGCGGCCACCTTCGCGTACGCCGCCTCGGTGTCCTCGACGATCTGCTGGCCGTCGTCCTCACGGCCGAGGGCGCGGGCGATCTGGAGGACCTGGTCCTGCCACGGGGAGAAGAAGTCGGTGGCGTCCTCGTCGCTGGTGACCGTGGGGGCGATCGCAGACAGGAGCTGGTAGTCCTTCTTGGTCATCCCGGCGTTCGTGCCGACGATGAGGTCCGGCTCCAGCGCTGCGACCTTCTCGAACTCGAAGCCGTCGGAGACGCTCAGGACCTCGGGCTTCGCACCGTCGAGGAGGTCGTGGGCCCAGGGCCAAGTGGCGTCGGGCTGCTCGCCGTACCACTCGGTGACGCCGACCGGCACCACGCCGAGCTGGAGCAGGACGTCCTGCTCGGTGACGCCGACGCTGACCACCCGCTTCGGCTGCTCGGGCACCACGGTGTCGCCGAACTTGTGGGTCACCGTCGCCGGGAACGACCCCCCTCCCGCGGACGACTCGGCTGTGGAGTCGCTCGCCTCCGACTCGTCGTTGCTGCCGCACGCGGCGAGCATCGTCGGCAGCGCCAGCAGCGCGATGACAAGGGCAGAACGCAGTCGCACCAACCTCACCCTTTCTTAGGTGAGGCTTACCTTAGATCATCCGAATCCGAGCCTGCGCACCGGTCCCGCGTCAGACGATCCGGTGCATCCAGCCGAAGGTGTCCTCGGCGCGCCCGTACTGGATGTCGACGAGGGCCTGACGGATCTGCATGGTGACCTCGCCGGACTCGGCGGCGCAGGGCACCTCACCGCCGTTCCACTTCAGGGCGCCGACCGGCGTGACGACCGCTGCGGTGCCGCAGGCGAAGATCTCGGTGATCCGACCGCTGGTGACGCCCGTCGCGCCACTCGTCGATGGGGATCTTGCGCTCCTCGACCTGGTGACCCAGCTTGCCGGCGAGCTCGATGATGCTGGCCCGGGTGATGCCCTCGAGGATGGTGCCGGTCTCGGGGGTGACGATCCGGCCGTCGTCGTAGACGAAGTAGAGGTTCATGCCGCCGAGCTCCTCGACGTACCGGCCCTCCTGGCCGTCGAGGAAGACCACCTGGTCGCAGCCGTGACTGCTGGCCTCCTGCTGGGCGACGAGCGAGCTGGCGTAGTTGCCGCCGGTCTTGGCAGCGCCCATCCCGCCGCGGCCGGCGCGGGTGTACTCCTCGGTGAGCCACAGCGTCACCGGCTTCACGCCGCCCTTGAAGTAGGCGCCTGCCGGGCTGGCGATCACCATGAAGGTGACGTGCTGGGTGGGACGCACCCCGAGGAAGGCCTCGGAGGCGAACATGAACGGCCGCAGGTAGAGGCTCTTCTCCCCCGCCTGGTCCGGCACCCAGCGCTGGTCGGCCTGGACGAGCGCGTCGACGGCAGCGACGAAGTCCTCGACCTCGAGCACCGGAAGCGCGAGCCGGTGGCTGGAGCGCACCATGCGGGCGGCGTTCTCCTCGGGGCGGAACGACCAGATCGAGCCGTCCTCGTGCCGGTAGGCCTTCATCCCCTCGAAGGTCTCCTGCGCGTAGTGCAGGACCGCGGTCGCCGGATCGAGGCTCAGCGGGCCGTAGGGCTCGATCCGCGCGTCGTGCCACCCGGCATCAGGCGTCCACTCGACCGTGAACATGTGGTCGGTGAAGAAGTTGCCGAAGCCGGGGTTCACGAGGATCTCGGCGAGCCGGGCGTCGTCGACGGGCGCGGTCGAGGCGGTGGTGCTGATCTGCATGGACATCAAACTACCCGCGCCGCGATCGCGTCGCCGACCTCGGCCGTACGACGGGTCACGCCGGGCTGCCGGTCGGCCATGTCGGCGATCGCGGCTGCCTCGACGCCGGCAGCGGCGTCGGGGTGACCGAGGTGGTCGAGCAGCAGCGCGACGGACAGGATCGCTGCGGTCGGGTCGGCCTTCTGCTGGCCGGCGATGTCGGGAGCGGAGCCGTGCACCGGCTCGAACATGGAGGGCGCGGTGCGGTCGGGGTTGACGTTGCCGGAGGCCGCGAGCCCGATGCCACCGGTGATGGCGGCGGCCAGGTCGGTGATGATGTCGCCGAAGAGGTTGTCGGTGACGATCACGTCGAAGCGGGACGGGTCGGTCGTCATGAAGATCATCGCCGCGTCGATGTGCATGTAGTCGGTGGTGACCTCGGGGAACTCCGCGGCGACCTCCTGGAAGAGCCGCCACCAGACCGAGCCGGCGTTGACCAGGACGTTGGTCTTGTGGACCAGGGTCAGCTTCTGCCGGGGGCGGCGCTGGGCGCGGGCGAAGGCGTCACGGACGACTCGCTCCACACCGAAGGCGGTGTTGACCGAGACCTCGGTCGCGATCTCGGCCGGCGTGCCGACACGGAGCGCTCCACCGTTGCCCGTGTAGGGCCCCTCGGTGCCCTCGCGGACCACCACGAAGTCGACGACGCCGGGCGCGGCGAGCGGCGACACGACGCCCGGGAAGATCCGGGACGGTCGCAGGTTGACGTAGTGGTCGAGCTCGAAGCGCAGCCGAAGCAGCAGGCCGCGCTCGAGGATGCCGGGCGGCAGATTCGGGTCGTTGGGCTTGCCGCCGACCGCGCCGAGGAGGATGGCGTCGTGCTCGCGGATCTCGCTGAGCACGGTGTCGGGCAGCACCTCGCCGGTCGCGAGGTAGCGCTCGGCGCCGAGGTCGTAGCGGGTCTGCTCGAACTTCACGCCGGCCGGAGCCGCGACCTCGAGGACCTTCAGGGCTTCGGCGGTGACCTCCTGGCCGATGCCGTCGCCGGGGATGACGGCGAGCTTGAGGGTGCCTGCTGAGGGGGTCGAGATGCTGGTCATGACGCGAAGGCTAGTTGTCGTCGGGGCGTTCGCCGCCGTTGTCCCGCAGATCGAGCGAGGCCTGGACGGCCGCGCTCACGTTCTCGTGGCTGCGCGGGTTCTCGGGGTGGTGCTGGGCCGGGCCCCATTCGGGGTACATGTCGTACATCGGTGTGCTCTCTCTCGTGAGTGATCGTTCCTGGGTGGGTGGCCGTGCGGGCCCCGGCACACCTGAAACGAAGAGACTCCACGACGGCGTACGCGCGTCGGCTCGTGGGTTGCACGAGGGAGAAGACCAGCCAGAATGCGGATCACGCCTGCTGAGATGGTGCGAGACCGCCGCGGAGACATCTTCGATTCAGATGTGCCGAGAGACCGTCAACGCCGACCACCGCGACGAGGTGGCCTCTCTCGCAGCTGTTACTGCTGGGCCTCGCCGCGGCGCTCGATAAGTACGAAGACGCTCCGCATGATGGCAACACCGTACGACAACCAGGGGGGTCGGACGAGCCGATTCCACGAAACTGTTCGACATGCGAGACGGCCGTCCCGCGGTGGAAGACTCGGAGCATGAGCGCTCCCCCCGACCTCCCCGACATCGTCGCCCGCGCGTTCGACGTGTCCCGCAAGGCCGGGTACGCGTCGTTCTGCCGCAACGAGACCGGCCGCCTGCTCGCCGCCCTCGCCGCCACGCGGGACGGCACGATGGCGGAGTTCGGCACCGGCTGCGGGGTCGGCACCGCCTGGCTGCGCTCGGGTGTGCGCGGCGACGCCCGGATCGTCACCGCCGAGCTGGACACTCGGCTGGCCGAGGCAGCGGCGGTGATCTTCGAGGACGACGAGCAGGTCGAGGTGCTCTCCGCCGACTGGTCGACCCTGCTCGACAAGGGTCCGTTCTCGCTGCTCTTCCTCGACTCCGGCGAGCCGACGGCGGTCGGCGTGGACGCGATCGCCGACCTGGTCGAGGCCGGCGGCATCGTCGTGCTCGACGACTTCACGCCGTGCGAGATCTGGCCACCGATCACCTACGGACGGGTCGACACGCTGCGCGAGCAGTGGCTGACCGACGAGCGCTTCACCGCCGTCGAGGTGATGGTGGCCCCCGACGCCTCCGCAGTGATCGCGACCCGTCGCTAGCCACTCGGTGGTCGAGCAGCGAGCCCGCAGCCGACTCGGGAGCGAGCCCAGCGAGCCGACTCGGTGGTCGAGTAGCGAGCGCCAGCGAGCGTATCGAGACCAACGATCCGGTCTCGATACGCCGGCCGCGAGCTCGTGCCTCGCTCGCACGGCTACTCGACCTGGCTGCTGATTCCAGGTCCTCGCAGGCTCGGACCGGGGCAGCTCAGATGTCGGTCGGCATCAGGTTGGTGCCGCTCTTCATCCGCTCCCGGAAGCTGCCGGTCGGAAACTCGCGATCCTTGAGCTTCTCCATGAAGCCACGCAGGGTGCGGGTGCCGTAGGCGGGCGCGACGTGGTCGACGACCGACCAGTACTTCGCGGCCTCGAGGTAGTAGGCGACCGGCTTGAGCTGCTTGCTGACCCTGCCGAGCCGGGTCAGCCGAGCGATCTTCTTGTCCCAGGCCGCCAGGGTCACGACGTCCCAGCTGGGCTCGCGGCCGGTGATGTCGAACATCATCTGGCCGGCACCCTTGAGGGTGACCACATTGTCCTCGACCCACGGTCCACCGACCGGGAGCACCCGCCCGTAGGAGTCCTCGCGGAGCACCTGGTTGGTGATGAACTCGGCGAGGTCCTCGCGGGCGATCGGGTTGACCACGCTCCACTCGCCGTGGTCGAAGATCCGGTAGTCCTCGCCGTTCTTGACGTCGCCGAAGACCATCGACAGATAGGGGAAGTACGCCGTCGGCCGCACGATCGTCCAGGCCAGCGGACCGTGGTGCTGGCCCATCAGCTCGCCCTCGACCTGGAGCTTGTAGACCTGCGGGATCAGTTCGGGGCGGTACGTGCCGAAGTCACTGATGTGGATGAACTGGGTGACCTTGTTGGCCACCGCCGCGCGGATCCCGTTGACCACGGCGAGGTGGTCGACCTGCTCGCACTCCGCGGCGTCGTTGGGCTTGCGGCCGCTGAGCAGCGAGATCACCACGTCGGTGGGAGACACGGCGACCGCATGGGCCACGTCGTCGGCACGCGTCGGGTCACCCACGATGACCTCGGCGTCGGCGAACTCGGGGTCGTTCTTGACCTCGGCGCTGCGCGCGAGCACGGCAGGTCGGTAGCCGCGGCGGAACAGCTCGGGCACAAGAGCCCGGCCGATGTAGCCGGTGCCGCCGAGGACGAGGACCCGCTCACCCTGACCCTCACCGACCGGGCCGGTCGCGTAGGTCAGGGACGGGGCGGCGAGCAACCGGGAGCGCAGGTCGCTGCTGTGCTGCCGCGCCGCGTCGACGTCGAGATCGGTGATGGTGCTGAAGGCCATGGGGTGACCCCTCCGTGACTGGTCGCCCGGGTCGGCGATTCCTAGATCATATATTATCTGATTCGAGCCGTACCGTCCACGGTCCCAGCCACCACTGGGTGAGCGGACCGATCGCCAGCGCGTAGAGCACCGTCCCCAGGCCGAGGGTGCCTCCGAGCATCAGCCCGATCCCCACCACGCCCGACCTCGAGGCAGGTGCGCACCAGGCGCAGCGAGCGGCCGGTACGACGGGCCAGGCCGGTCATCAGCCCGTCTCGCGGTCCGCGGCCGAGCTGGGCGCCGATGTACATCGCGCCGGCGAACCCGCAGAGCGCGACCCCGCCGAGCATCAGCGCGACCCGGAGCACCAGCTCGTCCGGACGGTCGAGCAGGACCAGGGTCGCGTCGGCCGAGATGCCCACCACCAGGGCGTTCGAGATGGTCCCGAGGCCAGGCATCTCGCGCAGCGGGATCCAGAGCAGCAGCACCACGAAGCTCATCACCACGACCGCCTGGCCCAGCGTCATCGGGAGGTGCTCGATCAGGCCGGAGTGCAGCACGTCCCACGGCGCCAGGCCGAGGTCGCCGCGCACCATCATCGCCAGCGAGACGCCGTAGAGCACCAGCCCGACGTAGAGCTGGACAAGCCGTCGGGCGAGCCGGCCGGCACGCAGCTGCGCGATCGGGCCGAGGTCGGAGAGGCGCAGGACGGGCAGGGGACACGTGCGTGGACATGCGCCCAGTCTCGCGTCGATTGGCCTTCTCATGAATAGCCAATCGTGGAAGAGTGGACCTGCGTGAACCTCAGCCTCAGTGCCAGTCGGGTGGCCATCCTGGTCGGTGACTTCGACCGCTCCCCGGCGTACGCCGGGCTCGCCGACGCGCTCGTCGCTGCTCATCGGCGACGGCCGGATCGCCCTCGACACCCGGTTGCCCAGCGAGCGCGAGCTCACCGAGGCACTGGGCGTCTCGCGCACCACGGTGACCCGCGCCTACGCCGAGCTCCGCGACAGCGGGTACGCCGAGGCCCGCCGCGGTGCCGGGACCTTCACCCGGGTCCCGGGCGGGCGGGCCCGCGCGCACGACCGGGCACTGCTCCCCCGGCCCGGCGACGGGGACGCCATCGACCTCAACTGCGCGGCGCCGTCGGCGCCGGTCGGGCTGGCGAACGCCTACGCCGAGGCCGCGGCGCGACCTGCCGGCCTACCTCGGCGGCCACGGCTACTTCCCGGCCGGGCTGCCCCAGCTCCAGCAGGCGATCGCGGCGACGTACGACGCCCGCGGACTGCCGACCGACCCGGACCAGATCATGGTCACGCCAGGCGCCCTCTCGGCGGCCTCGATCGTGGCCCAGGCGCTGCACCCGCCCGGGCGATCGGGTGCTGGTGGAGTCCCCGGTCTACCCCAACGCGACCGACGCGCTGCGCCACGGCGGCGCCCGCCTGGTTGCCGCGCCCGTCGACCCGGAGGGCTGGGACCTCGACGCCGTGGCCGCGATCCTGCGGCAGACGTCGCCACGGCTCGCCTACCTGATCCCGGACTTCCAGAACCCCACCGGGCACCTCATGACCGACACCCAGCGCGAGGAGTACGCCGGTCACCTGCGGCGCACGCCACACGGTGGCCGTCGTCGACGAGGCCCACCAGGCGCTGTCGCTCGAGGGCCAGCCGATGCCCCGCCCGTTCGCGGCGTTCGCGCCCGGAGACGATCACCCTCGGCAGCGCGAGCAAGAGCTTCTGGGGCGGGCTGCGGCTGGGCTGGATCCGCGCACCGCACGCCGAGCTGGATCGGCTGACTCGCGGCACGGGTCAGCCTCGACCTCGGCGCCCCGGTCATGGAGCAGCTCACCCTGGTCCGGCTGCTGGCCGGCGCGGACGAGATCCTCGCCGCCAACCGAGCCCGGCTGCGCGAGCAGCGCGACGCCCTGGTCGACGGCGGTCCGCGAACAGCTGCCCGAGTGGCGCTTCCACCTGCCGAGCGGCGGGTTGGCGCTGTGGTGCGAGCTGCCCGACACCGCTCGGCACGGCGGTCACGGCCGAGGCCGAGCGCCTCGGGGTGATCGTCGCGCCGGGACCGATGTTCGCCGCGGAGGGCGGGCTGGACCGGTTCGTGCGGATCCCGTGGACCCGCCCCGCCGACGAGCTCGTCGAGGGGGTACGACGCCTCGCCGCCGCCTGGTCGGTCGTCCAGGCCCGCCCAGCGTCCGCCACCGGGCGGGCCGGCCGGGTGATGGTGGCCTGAGGCCGGGCTCAGACGAGGTCGACCGCGCGCACCGTGGCGGCGTGGATCGCCTGCTCGATCTCGGCGAGAGCGTCGGCGGGGATCGCGCTGTCGACCGAGAGCGCGACCAGGGCACGACCGCCCTTGGCGTCGCGGGCGACCTGCATGCCGGCGATGTTGACACCGGCGTCACCCAGGATGCCGCCGACGGTGCCGACCATGCCGGGGCGGTCCTCGTAGGTGAAGAACGCCAGGTGGTCGGTCGGCTCGAGGTCGACGTCGAAGCCGTTGACCTCGACCAGTCGTTCCTTCTGGTTGATCCCGACCAGGGTGCCGCTGACGGAGACCGACGAGCCGTCGGCGAGGGTGCCGCGGATGGTGATCAGGTTGCGGTGGTCGGGGCTCTCCGGATCCACGACGAGACGGACGGCGGTGCCGCGCTCAGCCGCGAGCAGCGGGGCGTTGACGTAGGAGACCTGCTCCTCGACGACGTCGGCGAAGATGCCCTTGAGTGCCGCGAGCTCCAGCACCTTGACGTCGAAGTCGGCGATCTCGCCGCGCACCTCGACGTCGACCTGCTGGGCGACCTCGCCGGCGATCCCGGTGAAGACCCGGCCGAGCTTCTCCGCCAGCGGGATCCCGGGCCGGACGTCCTCGGCGATCACACCGCCCTGGACGTTGACGGCGTCGGGGACGAGCTCGCCGGAGAGCGCGAGCCGCACCGAGCGGGCGACCGCGAGCCCGGCCTTCTCCTGGGCCTCGTCGGTCGACGCCCCGAGGTGCGGGGTCGCGACGACGTTCTCCAGCTCGAAGAGCGGGCTGTCGGTGCACGGCTCCTGGGCGAAGACGTCGAGACCTGCAGCTCCGACACGGCCCTCCTTGAGGGCGGCGAAGAGGGCGGCCTCGTCGACGATGCCGCCACGTGCTGCGTTGACGAGGACCAGCGACGGCTTGACCCGGGCCAGCTGGTCGGTGCCGATCAGGCCGAGGGTCTCGGGCGTCTTGGGCAGGTGGACCGACATGAAGTCGGACTCCGCCAGCAGGGTGTCGAGGTCGACCAGTCGGACCCCCATCTGGGCAGCGCGGCCGGCCTGGACGTACGGGTCGTAGGCGATCACCCTCATCCCGAACGCGCTGAGGCGCTGCGCGACCAGCACGCCGATCCGGCCCAGGCCGACGATCCCGACCGTCTTCTCGTAGAGCTCGACGCCGGTGTAGCGCGACCGCTTCCACTCGCCGTTCTTGAGTGCAGCGTGCGCGGGCGAGACGTGGCGGGCCGCGGCGAGCATCAGCGCGACGGCCAGCTCGGCGGCCGAGACGATGTTGGAGGTGGGGGCGTTGACCACCATGACGCCGGACTGGGTGGCGGCGCGCACGTCGACGTTGTCGAGCCCGACTCCCGCCCGCGCGACGACCCGCAACCGTGGGGCCGCGGCGAGCGCCTCGGCGTCGATCTTCGTCGCTGACCTGATCAGGATCGCGTCGGCGTCACCGATGGCCGCGAGCAGCACCGCGCGGTCCGCGCCGTCGCAGTGCCGGATGTCGAAGTCCGGTCCCAGTGCATCGACGGTGGCGGGGCTCAGCTCTTCGGCGATGAGTACGACGGGCAGGCTCACAGCGTGATGTCCTCGACGGTTGAACGCGGATTCGACGGACCGGCCCGGCGGACGTGCAGGACGTGCAGGGCCGGACGTGCACGACGCTGTGCTGGCTCGTGACCTTACCCGACCGACCGCGGATAATCGGTGGCGCCCACAGAGCGGCTCGACCTATCGTGACGAGCTCCCATGCCAGCACCCACCACCGCTCCCGTCCCGGTCGTCACCGCCTCCGGTCTCGGCTTCAGCTGGCCCGACGGCACGCCGGTCCTCACCGACCTCGACCTGCTGGTCGGACCCGGTCGTTCAGCGCTGGTCGGCGTCAACGGCGCCGGCAAGTCCACCCTGCTGCGGCTGATCGCCGGGCAGCTGCAGGCCACGGCCGGGCGCATCAGCGTCGCCGGTGAGGTCGGCTACCTCCCCCAGGACCTCACCCTCGACGTGGCCCAGTCCGTCGAGGACTTCCTCGGCGTAGGTGCGGTCCGACGTGCGGTGCACGCCGTCGAGGCCGGCGCCGTCGACCAGGGTCTCTACGACACGATCGGCGACGACTGGGCGGTCGAGGAGCGTGCGATCGCCGGCCTCGGCCGCCTCGGTCTGCCGGCCGGCGTCCTCGACCGGCGCCTCGGCCAGCTCTCGGGCGGCGAGGTCACCCAGCTCGGACTGGCGCGCGTGCTGCTGCGCCGGCCCGACGTGCTCCTGCTCGACGAGCCGACCAACAACCTGGACAGGGATGCTCGCCGCCGGCTCCACGACCTGGTCGCGAGCTGGTCCCGGCCGCTGCTGGTGGTCAGTCACGACCGGGAGCTCCTCGAGCTGGTGGACCGCGTCGGGGACCTGAGGGACGGCGGCGTCCGGTGGTACGGCGGCGGCTACTCCTCCTACGTCGAGCAGGTCGAGGCCGAGCAGGACGCGGCACGACAGACGGTCACGAGCGCACGCTCCGAGGTCCGCCGCCAGCGCCGCGACCGGGTCGAGGCCGAGAAGCTGCTGGCCGGTCGGCGCCGACAGGCCAGGCGGGCCGAGGCGTCGACCGGGCTCGGCAAGGGCGCCATCGACTTCAAGACCAACCGCGCCGAGAAGTCCGCCGCGCGGCACCGACAGGTCCACGACGACCGGCTCGACTCGGCGCGCGACCAGCTCACCGCGGCCGAGTCCAGGCTCCGCGCGGACCGGGCGATCCGGATCGACCTGCCCGGCACCGAGGTGCCCCGCGGTCGAGTGGTGCTCGACGGCGCCGACGTGGTGGTGGCCGGTCCGGACCGGATCGCGGTGGTCGGTCCGAACGGTTCGGGGAAGACGACCTTGCTGCACCGTCTCACCGCGCAGGCGCGAGTCCCGGTCGCGCTGCTGCCCCAGCGTCTCGATGTCCTCGACGACTCCGCGACCGTGGTCGCCAACGTCACCGCACGGGCCCCCGGGACGGACCCGAACCTGGTCCGCGCCGCGCTGGCCAGGTTCCTCTTCCGCGGCGCCGCTGCCGACCGGGTGGTGGGTGAGCTGTCCGGTGGTGAGCGGTTCCGGGCGACCCTGGCCGCACTGCTGCTGACCGACCCGGCCCCGCAGCTGTTGCTGCTCGACGAGCCGACCAACAACCTCGACTTCGCGTCGTACGACGCGCTCGTCTCTGCGCTCGACTCCTACCGTGGTGCCCTGGTCGTGGTGAGCCACGACGAGGAGTTCCTGGCGGAGGTCGGGGTCGAGCGTGTCGTTGACCTGACTGAGAAGGTGTGAGCGTGGAGATCGAGACGGCACGCCTGCTGATCCGCCCCTGGCGCCACGAGGACGCCGCCCGGCTGCTCGACATCCTGAGCCGGGTCGAGGTGGTGAAGTGGCTCGGCGACGGTCCGCCGAAGCTGATGAAGGACCTCGACGAGGCACACGCACGGATCGACCGCTGGGCCACGCTCGGTCCGCCGCCCCTCGGGATCTGGGCGATCGAGCGACGCGAGGACGGCGTCGTGGCCGGCACCGTGCTGCTGGTGACGCTGCCCAACGACGAGGCCGGCGAGGTCGAGATCGGCTGGCACCTGCACCCGGACTCCTGGCGGCAGGGTTACGCGAGCGAGGCCGCACGCGCCGTGCTGCGGCACGGGTTCGAGGGCGGGCTGCTGGAGATCCTGGCCGTCACCCACCTCGGCAACGACCGCTCCCAGGCGGTGATGGGCCGGATCGGCCTGGCCGACCGCGGGGTGGTCGAGAAGTGGTACGACGAGCCGTCCCAGCTGTACGGGATCACCGCCAGCGAGTGGCGCGCTCAGGTGAAGAGCGACTGACCGACGTACTCCCCCGGCTTCGTGCCGGGCGGCACCGCGAACAGCGCCGAACCGGTGACCTTGAGGTACTCCATCATCGCGTCGGACTTGGCCATCGTGTTCTGGATCGGGATGAAGTGCGTGTCCGGGTTGCAGACGTAGGCGATGAAGAAGAGTCCCGCGTTGAGACCGCCGAGGATGTCGGAGCCGTCCACGAAGTTGTAGCCACGGCGCAGCATCCGGGCACCGTCGTTGAAGTCGGGGTGCACCAGGCGCACGTGGGCGTCGGCGGCGATGACCGGGCCGTTGCTGCCGGGCATCGAGAAGTCCGGCTCGGTGAACTCGGAGCCGCCGGAGAGCGGGGCGCCGCTGGCCTTGGTGCGGCCGATGAACGCCTCCTGGTCTCCCAGGGGCTGACGGTCCCAGACCTCGATGGTCATGTTGATGCGTCGCGCGACCAGGTAGGAGCCTCCGGCGAGCCAGTCGGCCTGGGCGTCGTCGCCGGCACCGACCCAGATGTGCTCGTCGACCGCGGCCTTCTCCTCGGCCTTGACGTTGGCGGTGCCGTCCTTGAAGCCGAAGAGGTTGCGCGGCGTCGACTGCGACGTCGAGGTGGTCGAGGTGCGGCCGAAGCCGAGCTGCGACCAGCGCACGGCGACCGTGCCGAAGCCGATCCGGGCCAGGTTGCGGATCGCGTGCACGGCGACCTGCGGGTCGTCCGCGCAGGCCTGGATGCAGAGGTCGCCGTACGACTTCTCGGGGTCGAGGTTGTCGGCCGGGAAGTGCGGGAGGGTGCGCAACGCTTCGGGTTGGCGACCCGCCAGCCCGAAGCGGTCCTTGCCGTCCTCGTCGCGGAAGAGCGACGGACCGAAGCCGAAGGTGATGGTCAGCCCGCTCGCGGGCAGGCCGATCGCCTCGCCGGTGTCGTCCGGAGGCAGGTTGCTGGCGCCCTCGGTCGCACCGACCGGGCCGGCGTCGAGGCCCTGGGTCATTCGATCGGCAGCCTCGGTCCAGGCCGTGAGCAGCGCGATCAGCTGGGCTCGGGACCCGGTGGTGACGTCGAACGCCGCGAAGTGCAGCCGGTCCTGGGCCGGGGTGACGATGCCGGCCTGGTGGGTGCCCCGGAAGGCGTAGGCGTCGTCCGCGGCGTTGCCCGACCCGTCGTCCGCAGCGCTCGCCCGCCCGACGGCGAACGCTCCTGCCGCCACGCCGGCGGCGGCCACACCGCCCCCGACGAGACCTCGGCGCGAGACCCCGGTCAGGACAGGACCGCCGCGGTGAGCTTCGAGAGCGGCTCGGACAGCGCGTTCACCGCGTTGGACAGGGCCTGGATCTCGTCGTCGGTCAGGTCGTCGTAGTAGGTGAAGCCGGTGGCGGTCTGCTGCTCGTCGAGCAGCACCTGAAGCTCCTCGAAGCGGGTGGTGAGGGTCTCGGCGAGCTCGGGGTCCTTCTGCTCGACGATCGGCTTGACGCCCTCGAACGCGACCCGTGCACCGTCGACGTTGGCCTGGAAGTCCCACAGGTCGGTCCGCGACCAGTACTCCTCCTCACCGGTGACCTTGCCGGTGGCGACCTCCTCGAGCAGCCCGCGGGAGCCGTTGGCGAGCTGGTCGATGGTGTACTCGAGCTTCTGCACCCGGGCGTCGAGGGTCGTGGTGTTCTTCAGCAGGTCCTGGGCGTAGACCTTGCGCTCGGCGGGCGTGAGCGGCGTGTAGTCCTCGGCACGCTCGGGCCACAGGTCCTTCTCGATCCGGTGCCAGCCGGTCCACTTCTGGCCCTCCTCGAGGTCGGCCTCGCGGGCGTCCATCTTCGGGTCGAGGTCACCGAAGGACTCCGCAACCGTCTCGATCCGCTCCCAGTGGGTGCGGGCGTCGGCGTAGAGCTCGCGCGCCGCGTCGTCGTCGCCGGCCTCGTAGTCCGCGACGAACTCGGTGGTCTTGGCGAGCAGCTGGTCGGACTGGTCCTGGACGTAGGCGGCGTAGTTGGTCAGCGCCGTGTCCACGAGCTGCTGGTCGTCGGCGGAGACGGACGCCTCCTCGCCGGACTCCTTGACGGTGAAGGCGGCTCGGATGCCCTCGCCCTTCATGCCGGGCTTGCAGGCGGTCATGTAGGTGCCGGCGGGTGCGTTGACGACCAGCGAGCGGGACAGCTGAGGACCGACGTTCTCGACCTCGGCGACGATCCGCAGCCCGTCCTCGTCGAGCAGGTAGAACTCGGTGACCTGGGACCCGTCGTTGGTGACGTCGAAGGTCAGCGTCCCGGACGGTACCTCGACGCTCGAGACGTCACACCCGTCGTCGGTCGACGTGACCGCGACGGTGCGGGGGTCTCCCGAGTCGCCACCCTCCTCGCCGTCGGCGTTCTCGGTGCAGGCGGCGATGAGGGGCATGGCCAGGAGCATGGCCACGATCAGGGGCTTGCGCATCGGTGTCGGGTTCCTTCGGACGGGTCAGTTGCTGACGGAGGAGGTGGTCGCGAGCGGGGCAGCGCGGCGGCGGGCGCCGCGGATGAACAGGAACATCACCGGCACCACGTAGAGGACCCAGACGGTCGCCTCGAGCACGGTCGTTGCCGGCGAGAAGTTGAAGACCCCCTTGAGGAGGGTGGCGTACCAGGTCGTCGGGTCGATGGTGCCGGAGACGTCCCAGGCCAGGTTGTTGAGCCCGGGCAGCACGCCGGCCTCCTGGAGGTCGTGGACGCCGTACGAAAGGACGCCGCCGGCGACGAGGATCAGGAAGCCACCGGTCCAGGTGAAGAACGTGCTGAGGTTGATCGACACCGCACCGCGGTAGAGGAGGTAGGCGAGCACCACCGCGGTCGCGATCCCGAGGGCGGCGCCCACCAGGGGCTGCCAGGTGGAGTCGGTGTCGCGGGAGACCGCCTCGGTGGCCGACCAGAGGAAGAGCGCCGTCTCGAGGCCCTCGCGGCCGACCGCGAAGACGGCGACGAGCACCAGACCCCACCACGGTCCCTCGACGGCATCGTCGATCTGGCCGCGCAGCTCCCCGCTGAGCGAGCGAGCGGCTCGCGCCATCCAGAAGATCATCCAGGTGACGAAGACGACCGCGACGATCGACAGGAGGCCGCCGATCGTCTCCTGCGCCTCGAAGGTCAGCCCGCGCGGACCGTAGAAGAGCGCGAACCCGAAGGCGAGCGACACCAGGACGGCGAGCCCGACGCCCACCCAGATCCGGGGCAGCAGGTCGCGACGGTCGATCTTGACCAGGTAGGCGACCAGGATGCTGACCACGAGGGCAGCCTCGAGGCCTTCTCGGAGGCCGATCAGATAGTTCGCGAGCACAAGCGGCGATCGTACGCCTGCATCTTAGGATTGCCTAACCATAGGTGGGGGGAATCACCTCGATCAGATCGCACAGCCGTCCGGGCCGCAGGCCTCCGCGTCCCCGCCCGCCATCTGCAGCACGGGGTGCGACTCGGTCCAGGCCTGGTCGAGCACCTGCGCGAACGTCTCGGCGGGCTGGGCGCCGGAGACGCCGTACTTCTGGTCGACGACGAAGAACGGCACACCGGTCGCGCCGTAGGCACGCGCCTGGGCGATGTCGGCGGCCACCGCGTCGGCGTACTCGTCGGAGGCGAGGACCGCGTCGACACGACCCGGGTCCAGACCCGCTCCGGTGGCGACCTGGCGCAGCACGTCGTGGTCCCCGACATCCTCGGCGCGGAGGAAGTACGCCGCCAGCAGCTCCTCCTTGAGCGCGCGCTGCTGCGCCGGTCCACCGGTCGCCAGCGCGAGGTGGAGCAGCCGGTGGGAGTCGACGGTCCGGGTGTGGACGGTCTCGAAGAGCTTGAAGTCCAGGCCCTCGACGGCGGCGAGGTCGATCAGCTGCTGCTGCATCTGCCGCATCTCGTCCTCGCTGCGGCCGTACTTGCGGGCGATCACGCCGGTGCTGAGCTCGTGGCCGTGCTGGGGGGCGGACGGGTCCAGCTCGAAGGAGCGGTAGACGACCTCCACCTCGTCGGCGTGCTCGAAGCCGGCCAGCGCCGTCTCCAGCCGGCGCTTGCCGACGTAGCACCACGGGCAGACGACGTCACTCCAGATCTCGATGCGCATGTCGGGTGAACACCGGATCCGTCCGATTTTCTTCCCACGTCCACGCGCTCAATCCATATCGTATATTCTCATATCAAACCTAGGGGAAGAGGACCGGATGCCGACGCTGCCAGGCGGAGCCCCGTTGTCGATCGCGGCCGGGGTCCGGGAGTTCGCCCGGGCCACGCCACGCGTGACCGCGGTGATCGACGGCGACCGCACCCTGACCTTCACCGCGCTCGATGAGCGCGCGAGCCGGCTCGCCCAGCGGCTGCTCACCAGCGGCCTGCGGACCGGCGACCGGGTCGCCGTCCTGCTCGGCAACCGGCTGGAGTACCCCGAGATCGCCGCCGGGATCGCCAAGGCCGGGCTGGTGATGGTGCCGCTGAACCCGCGCCTCACCCCGCCCGAGGCCCGCTTCATCCTCGAGCACTCCGGCGCGCGTGCCCTCGTCCTCGACGACGCGTTGGCCGGCGTGGTCGGCGACACGGTCACGGAGCTCGGGCTGCCGGCGCTGAGCCTCGGCGGCAGCCAGCTCGGCCCCTCGTACGACGACGCGCTCGCCGCGTCCTCGGCGGTCGACCCGGCCGTCGCCGTCGGTGAGCGCGACCCGTTCTGCATCGCCTACACGTCAGGGACCACCGGCCGCCCGAAGGGCGTGCTGATCTCGCACCGGAGCCGGGCGCTGACCTTCTACATGAGCGCTCTCGAGTGGGGCCTGGGCAGTGGTCGGGTGTCGGCCGCGATCGCCCCGATGTACCACGGCGCCGGGTTCGCCTTCGGCTTCGCACCGGTCTTCACCGGCGGCACCGTGACCATGCTGCGCGCGTGGGACCCCGAGGAGATGCTCGCGCTGGTGGCCCGCGACCACGTCCAGTCCGCGTTCCTGGTGCCGACGCACGCCCAGATGATCCGCGCGCTCGGCGAGGGCGCCACCGGACGGCACGACCTGTCCAGCCTCGACACCCTCTACTTCAACGCCGCCGCCCTCCCCTGGGCCCTGAAGGAGTGGGTGATGGCGGAGTTCCCCGACTGCGGGGTGCACGAGCTGTACGGCTCGACCGAGGGCGGCATCGTCACCAACCTCCGCCCGGTCGACCAGCGCCGCAAGCCCGGCTCGGTGGGCCATCCCTGGTACATGACCGAGATCCGCGTGGTCGACGACGAGGGTCGCCCCGTGGCGCCCGGCGAGCCGGGTGAGCTGTTCAGCCGGTCGCCGTACCTGATGAACGGCTACCACGACGACGACGCGGCGACCGAGGCCTGCACGACCGAGGACGGCTTCCTGACCTGCGGCGACATCGTCACCCTCGACGACGAGGGCTACGTCTCGATCGTGGACCGCAAGAAGGACCTGATCATCTCCGGCGGCGTCAACGTCTACCCGCGCGAGATCGAGGAGGTCCTGGCGACCCACCCGGCGGTGGCCGAGGCAGCGGTGATCGGCGCCCCGGACCCGACGTGGGGCGAGTCGGTCGTCGCGTACGTCGTCCTCCGCCCGGGCGCCACCCTGGAGCCGGAGTCGCTCGAGGGTCACTGCCGGACCGGGCTCGCCGGTTACAAGATCCCGCGCCGCTGGGAGGTCGCCACCAGCCTGCCGCGCAACGCCGCCGGCAAGGTGCTCAAGACCTCGTTGCGCGAAGTGCTTGACCGCACATCCATCCGAATCTAATATCATATATCTGTGACTCGAACCCGGTCACAGCCTGCTCTACGGCCTCAGGAGGTCCGGTGCGCCCGCACGTCGAGTTGATCCAGGAAGACGACTACGTCTGGCACGGTGCCGAGCTGCCCGGCGGCGAGGGTCGCGCGAGCGAGCGCCGGCTGTCGGTCGACGAGGAGGACGGCTCCTCGTCGTTGCGCATCGACTTCCACACCGACTGGGGCCGCGGCCCCGGCATCCACCACGCCAACACCGAGTACTACGTCGTCGAGGGCCAGATCGACTACGGCGGCCAGCGGATCGGCAAGGGCGGCTACGTCTACGCGCCGAAGGGCGTGCCGATCGACTACCTCAAGGTCGCCGAGGGCACCAAGATCCTGCACTACCGCGAGTACGGCGACGCCGGCTTCGACCCGGTCGACTCACTGGCCGGCGCCAGCCGATGGGCCGACGCCCGCGAGGACGTCATCGTCATCGACTCCGACGCGATGAAGTGGGACGCCGTCCCCAACCCCGGCCCGATGCCCGGTCTGTTCATCAAGTACCTCCACGTCGACCCGGTGAGCGGCTTCTACACCCGGCTCGTGCACGCGCAGGAGGGCTGGTCGGACCACCGTCTGGCTCACCACCCCTGCTACGAGGAGGCCTACACGACCCAGGGCCACATGGAGTACAACTTCGGCACCCTCGACCTCGGCACCTACTTCTTCCGCCCGGCCCGGGTGAAGCACGGCCACTTCACGACGATGGAGGGCGGGGCCACCTGGCTGCTGCGTTCCGACGGCGAGCTGGCCAACTGGTACACCCAGAACGAGTGGGTGCGCTGGGGTGGCGAGGGCGTCAACTACGGCCCGAACGGCCTCGACGAGTCCCCGCACCCGGCGGTCCGCTGGGCACACTCCACGCACGACATGGCGACGCCGTGGCGGACCGAGGAGGACATGCGCCAGATGACCGCGTCCTGGCAGTTCCAGAAGGACCAGGGGCAGTACGACGCCCCGGTCGAGCACCACGGCTCCGGGTTCAACAAGGCGGACGTCGCGATCGCGAAGGCGCTGGACGCGTTCAACCTGCAGGGCGGACACAGCGGGCACGACCACGGGCACTCGCACGACGGTGACGACCACTCACACTCGCACGACCATGAGGCTGCCGACGTCGACTGGGGCTGGAGCGGGGCGGAGACCGAGCACGCCGACGAGCGCAAGGACGAGGAAGCCCACAACTGGGGTGCCGGCCGGAAGTGGCAGAAGGGCGACCCGATCCCGGCCCCCATCCTGTCGAGCATGCCGGTCCGGAGCCGCTCGCGCGGCCGCTGGGACGGCGACGGGATGTGATGACCCCCCTCATTGCAGGGAGTGCTCACGGGTTCAACGGCCACAGCTTCGCCGTCCTGCTCCACATCGTCCTGTTCGCGTACTGGCTCGGCGGGGACGTCGGCGTCTACTACGCGAGTCGCTACATCCTGAAGTCCGACCTCGGGCCGGAGGCACGGGCGGTGTCGACGAAGATCATGCACGGCGTCGACATCGCGCCGCGGGTCTCGTTGGTGCTGATCCTGCCGAGCGGGATCACGCTGATGGCCTGGGGACCACTCGGGGACGACTTCTTCGTGCACGGCTGGCTGCTGGCACTGGTGTGGGTGGCCGGCCTGGCCTGGCTCACGGTCTCACTGATCGACTACCGCGGCGGCAACACCCCGATCGCGAGGATGTCGCAGCAGGCCGACCTGCTGGTGCGCTACTCGCTCAGCGCCGGGCTGGTCGCGGTCGGGGTCTACACGATGATCGCGACCGACCCCTTCGGCGTCGAGACGAACCCGAAGTGGCTGGGCGCCAAGGTCGTGGCCTACGCCCTCTGCATCTTCTGCGGCGTGATGATCCGGCGCCAGCTGGTGCCGTTCGGCCCGGCCTTCGGCCAGCTGGTCACCTCGGGCACGACGCCGGAGGTGGAGAAGGCGATCCTCGGCTCGATCCGCAGGTGCGAGCCGTGGGTCTACGGGATCTGGACGCTGGTCCTCCTCGCCGCCGCCCTCGGCGTGATCAAGCCGGGCTCGACTGCGTTCTGAGCGATCGGCGGCTTGGTCGGACAGCTGCACAGGCGGCACGCCGGTCAGCGCCGGAATCCCTACACCAGACTGTCTAGATCATATATGATTGCTTCGATGAACACCTCCGACGGCCCCCTGACCGGTATCCGGGTGATCGACGCCTCGACGATCCTGGCCGGGCCCCTGGCCTGCCAGATCCTCGGCGACTTCGGCGCCGAGGTGGTCAAGATCGAGCACCCCACGGCCGGCGACGGGATGCGAGGTCACGG
Organism: uncultured Actinomycetota bacterium; assembly: GCA_963706475.1. Lineage (GTDB taxonomy): Bacteria > Actinomycetota > Actinomycetes > Propionibacteriales > Nocardioidaceae > Nocardioides. Next base: position 413,952 of record CAVPLV010000002.1, read on the forward strand.
ACCGTCGAAGGCCGGCACTCCCCTGTGGTGGAAGGAGATCTCGCGCAACAAGCGCGCGATCGGGCTGAGCCTGTCGACCCCCGAGGGCGCGGCACTCTTCCTCCGCCTCGCCGAGGCGGCCGACGTGGTCGTCGAGAACTTCCGTCCCGGCACCCTCGAGCGATGGGGCATCGGCCCCGAGCGGCTGCACGAGGTCAACCCCGGGCTGGTGGTCGTCCGGATCACCGGCTTCGGGCAGACCGGCCCCTACGCCGCCCGCGCCGGCTTCGGCACCCTCGCCGAGGCGATGAGCGGGTTCGCCCACCTGACAGGCGAGGCCGACGGGCCGCCGACGCTGCCGGCCTTCGGCCTCGCCGACTCCATCTGCGGGATCGCCGCCTCCTCGGCGGTCTCGATGGCCCTGCTCGAGCGGGAGCGCAACGGCGGGAAGGGGCAGATCGTGGACCTGAGCCTGCTCGAGCCGATCATGGCTGCCGTCGGGCCCGGCCCGACGGCGTACCAGCAGCTCGGCGAGGTCGGCACCCGGCACGGCAACCGCTCGACCAACAACGCACCCCGCAACACCTACCGGACCAGCGACGACCACTGGGTCGCCGTCTCCACCAGCGCTCAGGCGATCGCCGAGCGGGTGCTGCGTCTGGTCGGTCACCCCGAAGTCATCGACGAACCGTGGTTCGCCGCCGGGCACAGCCGCGCCGAGCACGCCGACCTCCTCGACGGGTACGTCGGCGGCTGGATCGCTGCGCGGACCCGCGACGAGGTGGTCGCCGCCTTCACCGAGGCCGGTGCCGCGATCGCCCCGATCTACACGGCACAGGACCTGGTCGAGGACCCGCACATCCGCGAGACCCAGATGCTCACCGAGGTCCCGGACGACGACCTCGGGCCGGTGCTGCAGCACAACGTGATGTGGCGGATGTCCCGCACCCCGGGCCGGATCCGCTTCGGCGGTCGCGACCTGGGCGCCGACACCGACGCCGTGCTCGGCGACCTGGGCCTCTCGTCCGACGAGCTCCAGCGACTTCGTGACCAGGAGGTCATCCGATGAACGACGCCACCACCCGACTGCTGGACGCGGTCGACGCGGGCCTGCGGATCGTCGACCTGGGGCGGCTGCTCACGGTCGGCATGCCCCAGTCGCCCAACCACCCGGCGTACTGGCACGCCCTCCCCCGCCGGCACGGCGACATGGTCCGCGCGGACGGCGGGTCGGCGGCCAACGACATGATCACCATGGGCACCCACGTCGGCACCCACGTCGACGCGCTGGCGCACGTCTCCCAGGACGGCAAGCTGTACGGCGGCCTCGACGCGACCGACGCGCTCCAGGGCGGGCGTTACGTCGAGCTCGGAGCGCACACCATCGAGCCGATGGTGCGTCGCGGCGTCCTGCTCGACGTGCCCGGAGCGCTCGGCGTCGACCGGCTCGAGCCCGGCTACGAGATCTCTGTGTCGGACCTGACCTCTACGGTCACCCACCAGGACGTCACCCTCCGGTCCGGAGACGTGGTGCTGATCCGCAGCGGCTGGGGTCAGCACTTCGACAGTGGCAACCGCGAGCTCTTCATGGGGCAGAGCTCGGGTGTACCCGGGGTCGGCGAGGCAGGGGCTACCTGGCTCGCCGGCCATGGACTTCACGCGGTCGGTGCCGACACCATCGCCTTCGAGCGGCTGGCTCCCGGCGCCGGGCACGGGCTGCTGCCTGCCCACCGGGTGCTGCTGGTGGAGAGCGGCATCTACATCATCGAGACCCTCGACCTCGAGGAGCTGGCCCGCGACGCCGTCCACGAGTTCCTCTTCGTGCTCTCGCCGCTGCCACTCTTCGGGGCGACCGGCTCGCCGGTCCGGCCGCTCGCGGTGGTCGGGTCATGACGCTGGACCAGCAGACACTGGGCCAGCAGGTCGCCGCCTTCGCGGTGCGCAGCGCGACCCACGGCGTACCCACCGACGTGGTCGCCAGCGTGCAGCAACGCACCCTCGACATCCTCGGCCTCTGCGTCGCGGCGCACCGCCTGGAGACCAGCGCCGCGATCATCGGCCACGCCCTCGACCAGGGCGGGCACGCGCAGGCGACCGCGGTCGGCGTACCGCAGCGGGTCACCGCCGCGCAGGCGGCACTGGTCAACGGCGTTCTCGCGCACTCGCTCGACTACGACGACACCCACCTGCCGTCGGTGCTGCACCCGAGCGCCAGCGTCGTCCCGGCCGCGCTGGCCGCGGCGGAGCACGCGGGAGCTGGTGGTGAGCTGACGGTCCGCGCGATCGCGGTCGGGCTCGAGGTCGCCGTACGCCTCGGCATGGCGGGGTACGACGAGGAGCTCGGCAACTCCGTCTACTTCGAGCACGGGCAGCACGCCACGTCGATCACGGGTGCGATGGGCAGCGCGGTCGCTGCCTCGCTGCTCTACGGCGCTGACGAGCGCGGCGTGCTCGACGCCCTCGGGCTGACCGCGTCGATGGCGTCGGGCATCATCGAGGCCAACCGCACCGGTGGCACCGTCAAGCGGCTGCACTGCGGCCTGGCCGCGCAGGCCGGGGTCACCGCCGCCCAGCTCGTCCGGCGCGGCTTCACCGGTCCGCCGACCGTGCTCGAAGGTCGCTTCGGGTTCTTCCAGGCCTGGCTGCACGGACAGTGCTTCCCGGCCGCGGTGTCGGACGGGCTCGGCGAGGTCTGGTCGGTGCCGGGGATCTTCTTCAAGCCCTACCCCGCCAACCACTTCACCCACGCCGCCATCGACGCCGGCCTCGCGTTCCACGCCCGCGGCATCACGCCGGACCAGGTCGAGTCGATCACCGTCGGGGTCGCGCCTTCGGTGATCCGCACCATCGGCGAGCCGATCGAGGTCAAGCGCGCGCCCGAGACGGGCTACCAGGCACAGTTCAGTGCGCCGTACGCCGTGACGGCCGGCCTCTTCGGCGGTGGCGGGCTCGGACTCGGCCTCGATGACTTCACCGACGCGCTCGCGCAGGACCCGGCTCGTCGAGCCGTGATGGCCCGCGTCGACGTGGTGCCCGACGAGCGCTGCGAGGCGATCTACCCGCACCAGTTCCCGGCCGTCGTCACCCTGCGCACCACCTCGGGCGAGGTCGTCGTGGAGGAGGTCCTCGCCAACCGTGGCGGTCCGGGCCGTCCGCTGAGTGACGACGAGCTCGCCACCAAGTTCCGCGACAACGTCGCCGGGCGGCTGCCGGAGGCAGCCGCCGACGGCGTCCGCCGTGCCGTCCTCGACCTCGCACACGCCGGCAACGTGGCCGACGTGCTCGCGCCCCTGTCCGCCCTGACCAACCCTGAGGAGAACTCGTGAGCGAGCTCGACCTGATCATCACCAACGTCTCGGTCGTGCTGGCCGGCGAGGCCGAGCCGCAAGCGGTCGACATCGGGGTCAAGGACGGCAAGATCGTACGGCTCGAGGCCGGGCTGTCCCCCGATCTCGCCGAGCGCGTCGTCGACGGCGGCGACAAGGTCGCCTTCCCGGGAGTCGTCGACGCCCACCAGCACTGGGGTATCTACAACCCGCTCGCCGAGGACGCGGTCAGCGAGAGTCGGGCCTCGGCTCAGGGCGGCGTGACGACGGCACTGAGCTACATGCGGACCGGGCAGTACTACCTCAACAAGGGCGGCGACTATGCCGACTTCTTCCCCGAGGTGCTCGAGCTGACCGACGGCCGCGCGGTCATCGACTACGCCTACCACCTGGCGCCGATGAGCCGACGGCACATCGAGGAGATCCCGGAGCTGGTCGGCCGGCACGGCGTCACGTCGTTCAAGATCTTCATGTTCTACGGCGGGCACGGGCTGCACGGCCGCAGCACCGACCAGAGCTCGTTCCTGATGACTCCCGAGGGCGAGCGCTACGACTACGCGCACTTCGAGTTCGTGATGCGCGGCATCCAGGCCGCCCGGGAGAAGTTCCCGGAGATGGCCGACACGATCTCGCTGTCGCTGCACTGCGAGACCGCCGAGATCATGACGGCGTACACGCGCCTGGTCGAGGAGGACGGAAGTCTGACCGGACTGCCGGCCTACAACGCGTCCCGTCCGCCGCACTCCGAGGGGCTGGCGGTGACCATCGCGTCGTACCTCGCGCACGAGACCGAGCTCCCCACGATCAACCTGCTGCACCTGACCTCGCGCAAGGCGGTCGAGGCCGCCGTGCTCATGGCGAAGGCGTTCCCGCACATCGACTTCCGCCGCGAGGTCACCGTCGGCCACCTGCTCGCCGACTGCGACACCGCCCCGACGATCGGCGGCAAGGTGAACCCACCGCTGCGGCCGCGCGCGGACGTCGAGGCGCTGTGGGACTACGTCCTCGACGGCACCATCGACTGGGTCGTCTCCGACCATGCCTGCTGCAAGGAGGAGATGAAGTTCGGCGAGCCCGCCGACGACGTGTTCCTTGCCAAGTCGGGCTTCGGCGGCGCGGAGTACCTCCTCGCCGGCATGGTCACCGAGGGTCTGCGTCGCGGCCTCTCCCACGGCCGGATCGCCTCGCTGACGTCGACCAACCCGGCCGAGCGCTACGGCCTGGGCGCCACCAAGGGCTCGATCGCACTCGGCAAGGACGCCGACATCGCGCTCGTCGACACCACGGTGACGTGGACGGTGCGGGCCGCCGACTCGGAGTCGGCGCAGGAGTACACGCCGTTCGAGGGCTCCGAGCTCACCGCCAAGGTGACCGACACCTTCGTTCGCGGTCACCAGGTGATGACCGACGGCGTCGTCACCCACGAGCCGGTCGGGCGCTACCTGTCACGGCCCACTGCCTGAGCCGACTGGTCGGTCGAGACCGGGGGGCTCGAGACCGCGCAGTGCGTGCGCGCGACCTGCGGGGAGCGGGAGCGCGGCGCGGCACCGCGGACGGTGAGGAAGGACAGGACGCCACCGGCCGCGAGGAGACCGGCGCAGGTCCACGCCACGACGGCGAACCCGTCCTGCACCCGAGCAGGATCGGTCAGCCCGTCGCCGCCGAGCCCACCCACGAGCGGGATGGCGGCGACGGCGAGCAGTCCGGCGGTGCGGGCGACGGCGTTGTTCACGCCGCTGGCGATGCCGGCCTGCTCGTCGGGAAGGGCGCCGAGCACGGTCGCCGTCAGAGGCGTCACGAAGAGCGTCAGCCCGGCACCGAAGATCGTGGTGGGCAGGAGCACGTCGAGCAGGTAGACCGAGTCCGCGTCCAGCCTGCTGAGCAGAGCCACGCCGGCAGCGGCCACGAGAGGCCCGACGGTCATCGGGATCCGGGCACCGACCCTGGTCATGAGCGCGCCTGCACGGGAGCTGAAGAGCAGCATCAGGACGGTGACCGGCAGGAGGGACAGTCCTGCAGCGAGCGGTGAGAACCCGGCTCCGACCTGGAGGGCCACGACGAGCCCGAAGAAGACCGCGCCCAGGGCGGCGTACACGACGAACGTGATCACGTTGGCGGCCACGAAGAGCCGCGACCTGAACACCGACGGCGGCAGCAGCGGCTCCGGCGCCACGTGCTCCCGGACCACGAAGCCGGCCAGCAGGACCGCTCCCACCAGCAGCAGTCCCCCGGCCGTGACGCTGACGAGCGGACCGCCCGACCAGGAGCCGAGCCCGAAGGTCAGTGCCCCGAGACCCGCGGCGAGCAGCAGCGAGCCGATCAGGTCCAGGTGCCTGCTCGCGCCTGCGTTGCGGGTCTCCGGGACGTGGCGAAGAGCCACCGCCACGACGACCGCGGCGACCGGCACGTTGATGAGGAACACCCATCGCCAGTCCGCGACCTCGACCAGCCATCCCCCGAGCAACGGGCCGATCGCCGCCGCGACCCCGGTCAGGCCGGACCAGGCTCCGATGGCACGGGCCCGGTCCTCGGGCGCGAAGGACGCCTGGAGGATCGCGAGGCTGGACGGCACCAGCAACGCGCCTCCGACGCCCTGCAGCGCGCGGGCCGCGACGAGCGTCTCGATGGTGGGCGCGAGCCCGCACAGGGCCGACGCACCGGCGAAGACGAGGACACCGGTGACGAACACCTTGCGTCGCCCGAGCATGTCCCCGAGTGAGCCGCCCAGCAGGACCAGCGAGGCGAGCACCAGCGTGTAGGCGTTGACCACCCACGTGAGGCCGGTGGTGCCGGCGTCCAGGTCGTCACCGACGGCCGGCAGCGCGATGTTGACGACGGTCGCGTCGATGAAGGTCAGCGCCGAGCCCATCACGGTCGCGAGAAGCACCCACCGGGCCTGTGGCTGGCCCCAGGTCAGCAGGTCGTCGGACCTGGGGATTCAGCCCACCCCGGGCACGATGCGCAGGTCACGCACGGCGCCGCCGTCGAGCGCCGTCAGCGCGGCCTGGTAGTCCGGGCTGTCGTGCGCGGCCCGCGCGGCGTCGACCGAGGCGAACTCGATGATCACCGTGCGGGTCTCCTGGCCCGCCTCGTAGGTCTGCGCGGGGAGGCCGCGAGCCACGAAGACACCACCGGCGGCGGTCAGGGCCGGTCCGGCGAGATCGGCGTAGGCCTGGAGCTTGGCCTCGTCGGAGATCTCCTGGTAGATGCTGATCCAGTAGGCAGTCATGGCGCCATCCTCCCCCAACTGCTGGCCGTCCGGCACCTACAGTCCGTAGCGCGCGAGCTTGTCCTGCTTGCCGCCGCGCAGGAACTTCCTCATCATCCGGCTGGTGGTCAGCCAGGCGATCTCGTCACCGTTCTTCTTGCTGGCGAGCATCTTGTCGACGAGGTACGGCGCGACGTCGTCCACGTGGTCGGTGAGGATGTTGACCATCCGGCGCTGGCCGGCGACCGCCTCCGGGTGGCTCGCCGCCTCCCTGAGCCAGCCGTCGGTGATCAGGATGCCGGGACGGACCTGCCCGACCCGGACCGGGGTCCCCTCGACCTCCTCGACCAGTGCCCGGGTGAACATGTCGAGCCCTCGCTTGGTGGTCGAGTAGACCCCCATGCCCGGCCGGACGCTACCGTCGCTGCCGCCGCCGAGGATGTTGAAGACCTGGCCCCCGCCGGCCGCGGTCATCCCGCGCACGGCCACCTGGGCGCCCGCGATGGTGCCGAGCACGTTGGTGCCGACCATGGTGCGGACCTCCTCGGACGTGGTCTCCAGGATGGTGCGGTTGGTGTAGGCGACCCCAGCGTTGTTGACCCAGAGGTCGACTGAGCCGTACGCCGAGATGGCGGCGTCCCAGAGCGCCTGGACCTGCGCGGCGTCAGTCACGTCGGCGACCTGTCCCACCGCCTTGGCGCCGGCCTCGGCGGCGTCGTTCAGCCGGTCGACCGCGTCGTCGACAGCCGCCCGGGTGCGGCCGGAGACGACCACGTTGTGGCCGCGGCTCACGAGCTCGCGCGACAGTGCGAAGCCGATGCCCTTGGTGCTGCCGGTGATGACGGCGTTGCTCATGGTCACTCCTCCTGGGGGTGGTGGTGGGTCAGCGGGCCCGCGCGAGCAGCAGCCGGGCCTGCCGGATGACGGCCTCGTCGACGAAGTGGCCGTCGTCGTCGACCGCGACGCCGGCGCCGGCGAAGTTCCAGCGGCCGACAAGTCGGCGAGCGGTCTCGACCTCGTCCGGGCCGGGTGTGAAGACGTCGTTGGCGACCGCGACCTGGCCGGGGTGGATGCAGGCGCGGCCGACGAAACCGAGCCGGGCCAGCTCCCTGGTCGACTCGCGGAAGGCGTCCAGGTCGCGGAAGTTGGTGGAGACCGGTGCGATCGGCGGCTTGATGCCCGCCGCCGCCGAGGCGAACACGACGTGCGAGCGGCTGTAGAGCAGCTCACGCTCGTCCGGACCGGCGGTGATGCCAGCGTCGGCACGGAGGTCGGCCTCACCGATCTGCAGGCGCTGCACGCGGGGCGCCCGGGCCAGTTCTGCGGCGCGGAGGATGGCGCGTGCGCTCTCGAGCAGGGGTACGACGCCCGCGGTCGAGCCGACCGAGGCCAGCAACTGGTCGAGGTCGACGAGCTCGTCGACGGTCTCGGTCTTGGCGACCATGAAGCCGGTCAGCGCAGGCGCACCGGCCACTGCCCGGACGTCGGCCTCCCGCATCACGCCGGGGTTGATCCGCACCCAGACCGCGACGTTGTCGAGAACCGGTAGGTCGTGCAGCCAGATCCGGGTGGTCTCCCGGGCCCGGTCCTTCGCCTTCGGCGCGACGGCGTCCTCGAGGTCGATGATCACCTCGTCCGCGCCGCGCTCCAGGATCCGGGCCAGCTTGTCCTCGGCGTCGCCGGGGACGTAGAGCGCCGAGCGCGCCAACCAGGTGCGCAGGTCAACCGACACGAGACTCTCCCTTGATCAGTGACTTCGCGACGACGGTGCGGAGCACGTCGTTGGTGCCCTCGCCGATGCTCATCAGGATCGCGTCGCGATACAGCCGCTCCACCTCGTACTCCGTGGAGTAGCCGTAGCCGCCGTGGACCTTCATCGAGTCGATGGCGGCATCGAGCGCCACCTCGGAGCAGAAGATCTTCGCCATCCCCGTCTGGGCGTCGGCACGACCCGACGCCACCGCGTCGGCCGCCCAGTAGGCCATCAGCCGGGCGGCTTGGAGGGTGGTGGCCAGCGACGCGATCTTCAGCTGGATCGCCTGGAAGTCCGCGATCGGCCTGCCGAAGGCCTTGCGCTCGCTGACGTAGCCGAGCGCCTCGTCGTAGGCGCGCTGGGCGATGCCGACCGATCGGGCCGCGATGTTGACCCGGCCCCACTCGAGCGCCGACAGCACCTGCTGCATGCCCTTGCCCTCGACCCCACCCAGCAGCGCGGACGCGGGCACCCGCGCCGAGTCGAGGAGGACCTCGCAGGACTCGGTGCCCTTGTAGCCGAGCTTCGGGATGTCCTTGGTGACCGAGTAGCCGGGGGTGTCGGCGTCGACCAGCAGCACCGACATGCCGCGGTGGGCCGGCGAGGCGGACGGGTCGGTCTTCACCAGCACCGGCAGCGGGTTGGCGTAGCGGGCGTTGGTGATCCACATCTTGGTGCCGTTGACGACGTAGTCGTCGCCGTCGCGGCGGGCCGTGGTCCGGATCCCCTGCAGGTCGGTGCCGGCGTCGGGCTCGGTGAGGCCGATGCCGGTGCGCCGGGCGCCCGTGGCGAGCTCCGGGAGGTACTTCTGCTTCTGCTCCTCGGTGCCGTGCATGGCAATCATCCGACAGGCCAGCGAGTGGCTGCCGAGGATGCCCGCGATGCCCATCCAGCCCCGCGCCAGCTCCTCGAAGACGAGAGCGAAGGAGACCGGGTCGAGGTCGAGGCCGCCGTACTCCTCGGGGACGGTGATCCCGAAGAGCCCCATGTCGGCGAGGCCGGTGACGATCTCGGTCGGGTAGCGGCCGGACTGCTCCCACTCGCGGGCGACCGGGATCACCTCCTTGTCGACGAAGCTGCGCAGCAGCGCGCGGAACTCGCGCTGGTCGTCGTCGAGCTCGAACTTCATGCGGTCTCCTCGGGAGCGGGTCGGAAGATGGGAAGGGCGCGTCCGTCGTCGAGCGGGCGCCAGGACAGGGTCACCGGATCGTCGATGCGGACGTCGTACGGGTCGTCGGTCTCGACGTTGGCGAGCAGCAGCACGCCTTCGACGAGCCGGATCCGGGCCACGACGTACGGCGGGTCGAAGCCGGGCAGGGCCCGTTCCACGACCGTGCAGGAGTCGACCACCCCGGCGCCGGTCGCCTCGCGATGGCCGAGGTCGGTGGTCGAGCCGCACGCCGTGCAGAGCGCTCGCGGCGGGTGCTGGAGGTGTCCGCAGCCGCACTCCTGGACGAGCAGCCGCTGCTCGCGCGTGGCGTCCCACCAGGTGGTGGTGACCTCGTCGGCGGCGGGCACGTTCATCGGTCCACTCCCAGCAGCACGGTCGCGTGGGTCGAGAGGATTCCGCCGGTGCCGTGTGCCAGCGCCACCTCGGCGCCGGCCACCTGGCGGTCGCCGCACTCGCCGCGCAGCTGGCGCACCGCCTCGACGAGCAGGAGCACGCCGAACTGGCCGGGGTGGCAGTAGGACAGGCCGCCCCCGGACGTGTTCAGCGGGAAGGTGCCACCGGGTCGGATCCGGCCATCCTGGACCCAGTCGGAGGCTTCGCCGCGGCCGCAGAAGCCGAGCGCCTCCAGGGTCAGCAGCACGGTGATGGTGAAGGAGTCGTAGAGCTGGGCGACGTCGACGTCGGCCGGGCCCAGGCCCGAGCGCGCGAAGGCGGCCGCACCGGACGCGACGGCGCCGGTGACGGTCGGGTCGTCGACCGCGGTCATCGAGGTGTTGGTGGTGGACTCGCCGTAGCCGAGCACCCGCACCGGCGGGCGGGCCAGGTCGCGGGCCCGTTCCAGCGAGGTCAGCACCACCGCTCCCCCGCCGTCGGTGACCAGGCAGCAGTCCGCCGCGGTCAGCGGCGTCGAGACCGGCGCGGACGCCAGCACGGCCTCGGCCGTCAGCGGCCCGGCATGGTGGCGGAACGCCGCCGGGTTGAGCAGCGCCCACTCGCGGGCGGCCACGGCGACCTCGGCGAGGCCGTCGCGGGAGTGTCCGTAGCGGTGGAGGTACGACGCCGCTGCCATCGCGTAGTACGAGGCGGGATAGAGCGGGCCGTACGGCGTCTCGAACTGCGCCTCGGGGGTGTGCGTCTCGACGACGCCGCCGAGCGAGCGCGAGCGACCCGAGCGCTGGTTGGACGCGAACGAGATCACCACCGTCTGGCACTGGCCGGCCTCGATCGCCTGGGCCGCGCGGGCGACGTACATCTCGAAGGCGCTGCCTCCGACGAAGGTGGAGTCGGTCCACGCCGGCTGGATGCCGAGGTAGTCGGCGAGCTGGGTCGTGGAGAACCGCGAGATCCCTGTCGTGGCCAGGCCGTCGACGTCGGCCAGGGTCAGCCCGGCGTCGGCCAGGGCCCGGGTCACCGCCTGGGTCTGCAGGCCCAGGATCGACAGCCCGGTCACCCCGAGGTCGCACTCGGCGGCGCCGACGATGGCGATGCTCATCTGCGCCTCCGTGGGAGGGGGGCTGGCGCCCGCCGGGCAGGAATCCCCGGTGCACCGGGGATTCCTGCGCTTCTCGGGGGTTGCAACGGCCGAGAAGCGCAGGAAGTGCCTGAGAAGTGGTAGCCCTGGGGCTGGTGTGGCGCCGTACGCGGGCTCATGCCGCACCCGGCCCGTCCGGCTGGCCGAGCAGTACGACGGCCCGGCACGGCGCGGCCGCGGCCCGGCCGTCGGTGCCGTCCGCGGCCACCACGACCACGGTCATGTCGACGGAGAGCCGCTCGGCATCGACGGACGTCACGGTGCCGCTGCAGCGCAGCGTCTCGCCGGCGAAGACCAGGTTGCGGAAGGTGAACTCCAGCTCGTGGACGAACGACTGCGGCCCGAGCCAGTCCTGCAACATCTCGACCAGCAGGGCGCCGTACACCTGGCCGTCCACGATCGGGCCGGGCAGCTTCTTCTCGGCGACGTAGGCCAGGTCGTAGTGCAGCTTGTGCCAGTCCCAGGTGGCGCCGGCGTAGGCGACCATGTCGGTCAGGCCGATGGTGCGCTCGAGGACGGGCACGGTGTCGCCCACGGCGATGGCCGTCATGAGTGCTTCTCCAGCCCGACGAAGATGATGGTCTCGGCGTTCTCGGCGAGCAGCTCGCCCTCCTGGTTGGTGTACGACGCGGTCGAGCCGATCACCAGCATCTCGTTGCCGGACCCGGTGACCTTCTCGGTCACCGAGGTGATCCGCCAGGTCGCCGTGATCACGTCCTCGGGCCGGATCCGGCGGTGGAAGGTGTACTTGTTGCCGCCGCGGACCTGCCGGGTCCCGGGGATGTCGAGACCCCAGGTGTGGCCGGCATAGCCCTCGTGGTCCATCGGCAGGTCGGCGTACTGGTTGGTCTCGCACACCAGCGTCAGCGGAGCGGTCACCCCCGCCAGTCCCTGCGCTCGGGCGTAGGACGGGTCGGAGTAGAGGGGGTTCAGGTCGCCCACGGCGAGCCCGAAGTAGCGGCCGGCGGCGGCGCCGAGCGGCTCGGGCGCGGTGTAGACGGCGGTACGGCCCTCCAGGGCGCGGACCTCCTCGGTCAACAGGGTCACGCGAGCACCGCCGTCGGGAAGACCTCGAAGAGGAACTCCGGCCGGAGCAGCCCGGCGCACCCGGCGACCGACGCCTTCGCGCCAGGGAACCGCGCCTCGCGGGCGGCCGCGATCGCCGGCCCGTCGCCGTCGGGACAGACGTACTCGAGCACGTGCACCAGCTGGTCCGCGGACGCTCCGGCCTCGTCGAGCACCTCCTGCACGGCGGCGTACGTCGCCTCGGACTGCGCCGCCGAGTCGCCCGGGAAGAGCGCCTCCTGCGTCTCCATGTCCAGCGCCGCGAAGCCACTCATGTAGAGCGTGTCGCCGGCGAGCACACCGGGCGTGTAGGTCAGCGTGTCGTAGCGCGTCCAGCCCGGGTTGACCGCCGTCAGCGGCAGCCGCGACGCCGTGAGGTCGAGCGCCACGAGGACACCGGGCCGATGCAGTCGTGAGATCAGGATGCCGCCGGCACCAGGGAAGACGCCGGCGCCACCGAGCCGGTTCTTGCGCTCACGGTGCGTGCGCCGGTAGACGTCCCGGGTCTCCGGGGTGCTGTAGTCGAAGGTGGTGACCGCGTGGTCGAGCGACAGGCCGAGGGCCTCCAGCCGGCGCCCGGCCTCATCGAGGCACCAGGCGTACTGACCCACGAAGTCGCCGTCGTGCACGACCTCGCCGGCAGCGTCGATCGGCAGCACCGTCGGCAGCACGACCGCGCCGGCCCCGACCGGAGGGGCACCGACCTCGGTGCGGTACGACGAGCCGTCGGGCAGCGACTCGACGACGATGGTGGTCACCGGACCCTCGGCGGTGCGGAGCTCGTCGTACCGCTCCAGCGCCTCGACGGTGACGTACTCGACGATGTGGTCGCTCATGCAGGCTCCTCCGTGCGGGCCAGTCGGTCGGCCAGGGTGATCAGGGTGGTCAGGTCCGGCGCGGCGGTCAGACCCTCGACGGCAGCGGCCAGGGCCGCTGCGGAGTCGGTGCCGCCGACGTTGCCGGCGAGCTTGGTGGACAGGGCTGCGTCGGCACTGCGGTCGACCTTGCCGGTGCGGACCTCACCGTCGACGAGGACCACCTCGATCCGGCAGCCTGCGTCGGCGGCGACCCGGAGGTCGGGCACCTCGACGATCCGGACGCGGGTCGCGAGCGCGGCCACCGGTGGTCGGGCCAGCGAGTCCGGCGCATAGGTGTCGACGGTGACGTGGCCGTCGGTGAGCAGCGCGGCCAGGCTCCAGGGGAGTGAGAACTTCGCGTCGTACGCCGTGCGCGGCACCACCTTGTCGGGCTCGCCGACGATCGCGGCGCTGTCGGGGTGCACCTCGACGGTCACCGACGCCACGGCACCCGGCTCGAGCGGTCCGTCGGGCAGCGTCTGGAGCCCGGCGTCGAGAGCGGCGTGCATGAGCTGGCAGGCCGGGTAGGGCTTGAGGGTGATCTCGGTGGTCTCCCAGCGCACCCCCAGGTCGGCGGTGACCAGGGCGGCGTCGGCCTGCCCGTCGGCGAGCGCCGCGTAGAGCCCGCGGCCGCCCTCGACCACCGAGTCCGGGCCGTCGGCGCCGGCGGCGGCGAGCCGCGCGGCGAGGATGCCGGCATGCGAGGCCAGTCCGGGGTGCAGCTGCTTGGTGGATGAGCCGGTCGCGAGGAACTCCAACAGTCCGCCGGCCGAGCTCCCGGCGATGCCGAGGGCGTCGACGGCCTGCGCGTGACTGAGCCGCAGCAGCCGGGCACTCACCAGAGCGGCCGCGAAGACGCCGCACGCGTGGGTGGCGTGCACGCCGCGCTGGTGGAAGGCGTGCGGGGCGGCACCGGCGATCCGGCACACGGTCTCGAAGCCGACCACTGCGGCGAGCAGTGGCCTCCTCGCCCGTGGCGCCGACCTCCTCCCCGACGGCGAGCACCGCGGGCAGCACGACGGCCGTCGCGTGCACGAGCCCGCCGGCGTGGGTGTCGTCGAAGTCCAGCGCGTGCACCAGCGTCCCGGTCGCCAGCGCGGCCGCGGGGGCAGCGACGCGCACGCTGCGGCCCAGCAGGGTGGCCTCGGGCGGACCGCCGAGACCGGCCGCGACGGTCAGTGCCGGGGCGGCGAGTCCCCGGCGGGACGCGGCGAGCGCCGTACCGAGCCCGTCGAGCAGGTGCCGGCCCGCCGCCGCCACCACGTCGTCGGGCACAGCGTCGCGGCGCAGGCCGAGGGCCCACGCGGCGAGGTCGGAGGTCACCGTCACGGCAGGTCCCCGAAGGCTCCGGTCTCGGTCAGCTTCGCGACCAGGTCAGCCTCGTAGCCGAGCAGGTCGCGGAGCACGTAGTCGGCGTCCTCGTGGCGCAGGGGCGCGCGACGGTACGCCGGCGGCTGGTCGCCGACGCGCACCGGCGACGCGACCTGGCGGACCGTGCCCCACACCGGGTGCTCGGTCTCGACCACGAGGTTGCGGGCGATGGTGTGCTCCTCGGTCAGCGCCGAGGCGATGTCGTTGATCGCACCGCAGGGGATCGACGCCGCGCCGAGCGGGCCCAGCCACTCGGCCATCGTGCGGGTCAGGAACAGCTCCTCGAGCATCGGCAGCAGGATCTCGCGGTTCCGGTCCCGGTCGGCGAAGGTCAGGAACCGCGGGTCGGTCGCCCACTCCGGGTGACCGATGACGTCGGTCAGCCGGTGCCAGAACTTCTCCTTGGCGCAGCCGACGACCATCCAGCCGTCGCTGGCCTCGAACGCCTGGAAGGGCACCAGCGACGGGTGCGCGGAGTGCCGCATCCGGGTCGGCTGGTAGCCCTTGTTGAGGTGCCAGGCGGCCGGGTAGGTGAGCAGGCCGATCGCGGTGTCGTACAGGCTCAGGTCGCAGTCCATGCCCACCCCGTCGCGGCGGGCGGCGTGGATGCCGGCGAGCAGCGAGATCGCGGCGACGAAGCCACCGCTGTAGTCGACCATCGACAGGCCGGACTTCGAGGGCGGCCCGTCCGGGTCGCCGGTGACGTCCATCCAGCCGGCCAGTGCCTGGAGCACGTAGTCGTAGCCGGGCTCGTCCTGCCGCGGGCCGGTCATCCCGAAGCCGGTCAGCGAGCAGCAGACGATCGCCGGGTTGAGGTGCTTGAGGTCGTCGTAGGTGAGCCGCATCTTCGCCGGCACGTCGCCACGCAGGTTGCTGTAGACCGCGTCGGCGCTGCGGACCAGGTCCTCGAACACGGACCGGCCGGTCTCGGTGGTCAGGTCCAGCGACAGGCTGCGCTTGTTGCGGTTGAAGGCTTCGAAGAACAGCGAGTCCTCGCCCTCGGCGTACGGCGGCACGTAGCGACCCACGTCGCCCCCGACGCGCGGGTCCTCGATCTTGATCACCTCGGCGCCGAGGTCGGCCAGGTGGACGCTGCCGAAGGGACCTGCGCCGTACTGCTCGACGGCGATGATCCGGATGTCCTCGAGGGGTCTCATCGGGCCGCTCCGGTGAGGCTGCGTCCGGCGACGCGGTGTCCAGTGAGCTCGGCGATCATGGCGATCGTCTCCTTCTGCGCGGCCCGGGTCTCTGCCGCGGGGATGCCGTGGGTCGGCGGGGTGAGCTTGATGGTGTCGGCGAGGCCGTCGTACGCCGCGAGCCGCTCGGCGACCTGGTCGCGGGTGCCGGCCAGGGTGAGCGCGTCGACCATGTGGTCGGGCACCTCGTCGCCGAGGTCGCTGGCGCCGCGGCCGGTCCGGAACGCTGCGACCACGGCCGCCTGCTCGTCGGCGAGGTCGTGGAACGCGAAGAACTCCGCATAGGTCCGGACGGTGGCGTAGAAGCCGACCATGCCCGCGGAGCGGCGACGAGCCACCGCCGGGTCGGCATCGACCGAGCAGCAGGCGGAGGTGACCACGTCGACGTCGGCGCGGGTCCGCTCGGGCGTGCGCGCGACCCCGGCTTCGATCTCGGGCAGGATCCGGTCGCGGAGGTAGGCCGGCGAGGTGAGCTCGTGGGAGATCCAGCCGTCGCCGATCTCTCCGGCGAGCCGGGTCATCGCCGGTCCCATGGCCGCGATGTAGACCGGAATCTGCTCCCGCACCACCGGGTAGGGACGTCGGTAGCCGCGCACCCGCATCGGCTCGTGCTCGCCGTCGAGCAGGATCGGGTCGCCGGTCGTGCAGCCGGCCCAGAAGGCCCGCACGTTGCGGACCGTCTCGCGCAGGTGCGTCACCGGCTTGCCCCAGCGGGCGTGGTGCCAGTCCTCGTTGAGCCGCTGGACCCCGGTGCCGAGACCGAGCAGGAAGCGACCGTCGGCCAGCTCGTCGAGGTCGAGGGCCTCGAGGGCGGTCACCATCGGACTCCGGGTGAAGGCCAGCGCGATCGCGGTGCCGACACCGACGGTGCTGGTGGCCTGCGCGATCGCCGCCGCAGCGACCGTCGCGCTGCGGTGCAGCTCGGGCACCCAGACGACCTCGGCACCGGCGGCCTCGGCCGCTCGCGCCGCGTCGCACACCTCGGCGAGCGTCTCGCCCCAGGGTCCGTAGGTGATCCGCACGGCTCAGTCCTCCAGGGTCAGCGGCTGGTCACCCTCGGGGAAGATGCCCTCGAGCTGCTCGGCGCCGTGCTTGTAGACGTAGAACGTGCGCTTGAACGAGCACACCTCCGCGCCGTCCTGGTTGAGCGTGCGGGTGCGCACCGTGACGATCCCGGCGTGCGGGCGCGAGCCCGACTCGCGCTTCTCCAGCACGATCGACTCGCTGTAGAGCGTGTCGCCGGCGAACACCGGGTGCGTCATCTTGATGTCGTCCCAGCCCAGGTTCGCAAAGGCGTTCTGGGTGAGGTCGGTGACGCTCTGGCCGACGGCGATCGCCACGGTCAGCGTCGAGACGACCAGCGGTCTGCCGAACTCCGAGCGGCCGGCGTACTCGCTGTTGAAGTGCATCTGGTTGGTGTTCATCGTCAACAACGAGAACCACGTGTTGTCGGTCTCGCTGATGGTGCGACCCAGCGGGTGCTGGTAGATGTCGCCGACCTCGAAGTCCTCGAAGAACCGTCCTTGCCACCCTGGCGTGACACCCATCTCATTGCTCCTTGTGTTGTGCGTCGGTGGCCACCCTCAGCAGCAGGTCCGCGACCAGCGCGGGTGCCGTGAGGGGGGCGTCGTGGCCGGCGTCGAGCGTCTCGTAGGAGACGCCCCGCTCGTCGAGCCGTGCTCGTGTGGTCTGGCTCGGGTAGCCGTCGGGGGTCCCGGAGCAGAACGCGTACGTCGCCGGCACGCCGGGGACCGCCGTCGACACCGGGTCCAGCGACGGCGCGAACGGCGTCGCGGTCAGCCGCGCGTTCAGCCACTGGGCGGTGGTCTCGTCGAGGTCGCCACCGGGCACGAGCGGCCGCGGCGGGATCTGCGTCTCGCGGGGCGGCAGCACCGGCGGGGCCGGGCCGAGGTCGACGGCCCGCTCCCCCGGGTCCGGCACCGCGGCGTCGACGTAGACGACGTGGTCGAGGCGCTCGGGCAGCCGAAGCGCCACCTCACGCACGATCACCCCACCCTGGCTGTGCCCGACGAGCACCACGTCGTCGAGGTCCTCCGACTCGATCAGCCAGGCGACCTGGTCGACCCAGTCGTCGAGGCCGGCAGCACTCCCGCTGAGGGTGGGGGCGTGTACGTCGTACCCGGCGGCGACCAGCAGCGGTCGGACCCGCTGCCAGGCCCAGCCGCCGCGGAAGGCACCGTGGAGGAGGACGAAGGTACTCATGCGGGAGCCTCGTAGCCTGGCTCGTCGAGGACCACCTCGAGGTACTCGCGCGGGTAGGACTCGTAGGGCCGCAGGTGCTCGTACATCGCCACCAGGTGCGTCTGGTAGTCCTCGTGCTGCGTGCACTCCTCGTAGCTCGCGACCTCGTCGAAGAAGCGCAGGTGCGTGAAGTGCGTCGGGTCCTCGACGCCGCGCACGAGCTGTCGACCGCGGTAGCCCGGGTGGGTGCGGAACATCCGGCCGAACTCGCCGGAGAGCGCGATGTAGGCACGCGCGTGCTCCTCGCCCGGCTTGGTCCAGGCCTGGCTCACCACCACGACGGTCATTTTCTCTCCCTAAAGACTGGTTCCGTAGATCATATATCCTTAGACTCGGGTTATGACGAGTAGCGTGCAAACCAAGACCATCCCGGAGTTCCTCGCCGAGGCTCCCGACGTCGACACCACCGAGCTCTGGGCGGCGTTCTGGGAGATCCTCACCGAGGCCAAGGACCGGATCACCGCCGAGCTGGACGTGCAACCACACCCGTCGAGCGCCGACCTGGGCTCGTGGACGACGCCGGACGGCGGGTACGAAGGCTCCCTCAACACCTTCACCGGCGACCCCGACCACGGCGTCGAGTGGCTGGTGCACTCGTGGATCGGCAACCGCAAGGCCTCGATCCTGGACATGAACCTCCAGGTCTGGCTCGGCCCGCACATCGACGTGCCGCACCTGGTGATCGTCTTCGGGACGGTCCCGAACGTCTTCCACTTCAGCGATCTCGTCCCGCGCCGCGACCTGATGACCGACATCGACCACCTCGAGCGCTACTACTCCCCCGAGAACGAGTCCTGGCTTTCTCTCCGCGGCGACGACCGGTTCACCTGGTCGGTCAGCCACGGCACCTACATGCGCGCGTTCAACTCCCCGGTCGCGAACTCCTACATGGCCACCTGCAGCAACGACGAGGCCATCGACGTGCTGCGCCGCTCGGTCCTCGAGCGGGTCGACACCTGGCTCGGCTGGGTCCGTGACGCGACGCCGGTCCCGGTCGAGGAGCGCGCCGCGCTGCGGGAGCGGGACCACCTGATCCGCACCTACGGCTACACCCTCGACCCGATGAACGAGCTGTCCAAGCGCTTCCTCGGCGCCGAGCGCGTCGAGGAGCTGGTCGCAGTCCGCGCCGGGCTCGGCCAGATCGCCGGCCAGCGGGCGGTGGGGGCATGAAGGTCCTCATCCTCGGCGCCGGCCTGGTCGGCTCGATGGCAGCCGAGCAGCTGCAGGACCTCGGCCACGACGTCGTGGTCACCACGACGACGCCGGCGAAGGTCGACGACCTGCGCGACCGCTTCGGCCACGTCCTGGTCCTGCGCGGCAACGACCGCGAGTCCGTGGCGGCCGCGATCGCCGGTGTCGACGCGGTCGTCGTGACGGCCGGGCCCAACGCGCAGCGGGCGATGACGCCGGAGGACCGTGCGGCGACGTACCACGAGGTGCTCGTCGAGACCGCGCTCAGCGTGGTCGCGGCCGAGGGCGATCCGCACCTGGTCGCCCTCTCCGCGCTGTCGGTCTACGGCGACGCCGCCGACCACCTGGACGAGGTCACCGAGGCCGGGCCGGTCACGACCTCACCGGACGCCAGCCCGACGAAGTTCCTCGAGATGGAGCGGACCTACCTCGGCGCTGCGGGAGACCGGGCCTGCGTCTTCAGGTGCGGTGACGTCTTCGGCGCCGGCGATCCGCCGATCGAGGCCAAGGTCGCGATGGCGCACCAGTACCTCGGCGGGTCGGTGCCGTTCGGCGCCGACGCGCTCTTCTACCGGCTCTCGGTCGAGGATGCCGCGGCGGCGATCGTGCACGCGCTGGAGACCCGGCTGACCGGGCTGTTCAACCTCACTCACCCCGAGCAGCCGCCCACCAACGCCGAGCTCTTCGACGCCATCTCGGCGAGCGCCGACCTGCCGCCGCTGGTCTACCGCAACGAGATCGCCGGCCCCGCCGCACCGGTCTCGGTCGCGCGGCTCCGCGACGCCGGCTTCGTGGCGAGCACGTCGTACCGCCTGCAACCGGCGGGCTGAGACGCATCTGAGAGAATCAACGAGACGAACCCTCTACGCCGACAGGAGACGTAGAGGGTTCGTCGTTCGTGGGGGTCGCTCGCGCGACCGGGGTGCCCTAGTGCTGGCGCCGGTAGGGCCTGGCCTGGGGCAGGAAGACGAGAGCCGCGGCACCCATCAGCAGGAACGCGCCGGCCCAGAGACCGAGCACGGGCAGGGCGGTCGAGCCGCCGGTCTGGGGAAGCGTGCCGCTGGCAGTGGTGCCACCGCTGTCGGTGCCACCGCCACCTCCCCCACTCCCGCCACTTCCGTCGTCACCACCGTCGGTGTCGTCGGGAGCCACGGATCCGACCGTCATCTTCGACAGCTTCGCCCCCGCCGGCGCCTCGCACACGGCGTCGATGTCCATGTCGGGGAAGTCGAAGGTGAACGACGTGACCGCCACCTCCATCTCGTCCGCGTCGGAGGTCGCCTTGCCGGACAGCGGCCGGGACGGGCACCTCCTCCTTCGGCGCTGCGGTCACGTTGCCGCTGCCGGCCAGCTTGACGGCGGCGCCGTCGAGCTCCAGGCCGAGGGTCACGTTCATCTTCCCGTCGATCGGGAGCGGGGCGATGCCCGGCAGGTCGGACATGGATGCCTGCAGCGTGACCGGGTCACCCGCCTTCGCCCGGAAGCCACTCACCTCGATCGTTGCCGGGTAGTCGAAGTCCGAGCCGAGCGGGTTCAGCACGCACGCGAAGGTCGTCTTGCCGGTCGCCGGCACCCCCTCGGTCTCGGTGTCCGTCGCGGTGGCCGTGGGGCTCGGGGTGGTCGAGCTCGTCGGCGAGGGCGAGGCCGGGGTCACCGTGGGCGAGGCCGACGGACTGGCGGACGGACTGGCCGACGGACTGGGAGTGAGCGTCGGATCCACCGGGTCGCCCGTCGCGGTGACCGTGGCGGTGATGTTGGTCGGGAGCGGGGCGGTCCTCGGATTGGTCGTCTTGGTGCCGCTGGTCTGCCCGTTGCAGTCGATCTGGATGTCGAAGGCGGTGGCCCTGAATCCCGCCTGTGCGAGGGTCACCACGTTGTCGCCGGCTTTCGCGACGAACTGGGTGGTGAGGGTCGAGCCCGGAACGGCGGAGCCGCCCTTCACGGTGCCGAAGTCCTTCGTCGCCGTGAGGGTCTCGCCGTTGACCGAGAACCTGAACGTACCGACGAGTGCAGTAGCCGGGCCGGCGTTCTTCGGCCCCTTGTTGAACTTGTACGTGACGGTCACCGTCTCGCCCGGGGCCGGATCGGTCGGGGACAGCGCGATCGTGTGGTCACCCGGTCCGGACGGGGCGGCCGCCGTGTCGGTCCACGGTGCCAGGGCGGTCGAGATGTCGCTGGCCGGACTACCGGCGTACCAGACCCAGCAGCCACCGGACGGGGTCGTCGCACTCGCCGGCGAGGCCAGCAGCGGGACCGCGGCCAGCACCCCCACGGCGAGCGCTGCGAGGACGGCGGTCCGCCGGAGCCGGCTCAACCGCTTCATGCCCGGCCCGCGATCCGGCGACGCGAGGGCATCAGCAGCAGCACACCGGCGCCGAGGGAGAGCAACGTGGTGCCCGCGATGAGGATCACCGGCAGGCTGTCACCGGGACCGGTCTTGGGCAGGTCGTCGGAGGGGGCAGGGGCCGGGGCCGCCTCGGGAGCGGGCGTCTCCGCCGGAGCCGCCTCCGGCGCTGGGGCGGCCTCCGGGGCACCGAAGGTGAGGGGCATGTCGACGGTGTTGGCCGAGACGACGTCCGCCGGGTTGCTCGTGGGCAGCGGTGCGACCCCGATGACGCACTTGACCGCGGCGCAGTCGACGGTGTCGCCGGAGCCGGTGGTGAACTTCGCGGAGAGGGTGAGGGTCGTGTCGTCGATCTTGCCGCTGGCATCAGCCGTGCGCAGGGTCGCGCCGCCGGCGATGTTGCAGTCCGCCGGGCCGGCGTACGGCACCCGGCACTGGCCGACCGCGACCGGCTTCAGGTTGGCCGGGAAGCCGGAGGCAGTGACCGTGACCTTGGTGCCGTCCTCGATCGGTCCCGAGACCGACGGCGTGGTGCTCACGTTGGGCGCAGCCGAGGACGGCGCGGCCGAGAGGACCACGAACCCGACGGTGGCCAGGGCGGCTGCCAAGGGCAGCAAGAATCGTCGCATCATGTCGTTCGTCTCCATCGTGCTCGAGTGGTGCGGGCCGGTGTAGTCATCGCGGAGACTCACAACCTGGTGGTCAGTGTAGGGAAGTCGGCGTCAGTCCGGGGCACACTCGACAGATGTGGCCCGGAACGGTCGATCGCGGCTGCTGAGGAGCCCAGATAGGACTCGACGACGGCCGGGTGGGCACGCACCTCGTCGGGGGTTCCGGAGGCGACCAGGCGGCCGAGGT
The DNA here is from genome assembly GCA_963706475.1 of uncultured Actinomycetota bacterium. GTDB lineage: Bacteria > Actinomycetota > Actinomycetes > Propionibacteriales > Nocardioidaceae > Nocardioides. Next base: position 436,064 of record CAVPLV010000002.1, read on the forward strand.
TCATCGCGACCATCCGGTCGCAGAGCCGGGCCAGCAGCGGCAGGTCGTGCTCGATCACGATCATCGTGGTGCCGAGCTCGCGACGGATGTCGAGCAGCAGGCTGCCCAGGGCCTCGCTCTCGCTCTGGGCGATGCCGGCCGAGGGCTCGTCGAGGAGCAGGACGCGCGGTTCGAGGGCCAGCAGGCAGGTCAGCTCGACCACCCGGCGCGTCCCTGTGGACAGCTCGGCGATCGCCTTCCCGGCGAACGGGCCGAGGCCCATCCGGTCCATGAGGTCGGCGGCCTGTGCCCTCTTGCGACGATCGGGCAGCGGCGTGCCCAGGGCCGAGGCGAGCACGTGGCTCGGCGCCACCCGCTCACCGGCGAGCATCACGGTCTCGCGCACCGTCAGCGTGCCGAACAGGCCCGCGTCCTGGAAGGAGCGCACCAGACCGGCGCGGGCACGTTGCTCGGGACTCCAGGTGGTGATGTCCTCACCCTCGAAGAGCGCACGCCCGGAGTCGGGCGAGGTGAAGCCGGCGATCACCTCGAAGAGCGTCGTCTTGCCGGCGCCGTTGGGTCCGATCACGCCCAGGATCTCGCCCCGGTGCACGTCGAGGTCGACCTCGTCGACGGCCACCACACCTCCGAAGCGTCGGGAGAGCCCACGGATCTCGAGCTGGGGCGCTGTGCCCTCCGAAGCCGGCGCCGGGGGCTCCTCGAAGAGCCCCTCGAGCCGGGGCTTGGTGTGCAGGGGTGGCGCTGCCTCGCCACGACCCTCGCCGCGTACGGCGGCCGGGTCGAGGCCGGCGCGTCGGGCGAGCACGTCGTACCACCGGTCGCGCAGTCGGAGGCCCACCCCACCGAGACCGTCGGGGAGCATCACCACGACCAGCAGCCAGCCGATGGCGAGCGCCGCCTGACCGGGGATCCCGAGCATGACCAGGCCAGGGAGCCCGACGATCAGCAACGAGCCGAGCAGCGGTCCCCCGACGAGCCCGAGCCCACCGACCACCGTCAGCGCGACCACGTCGATGCTGGCTGAGGCCGGGAACGAGTTGACCGTGAGCTGGGTCTGGCCGTGACCGATCACGACGCCACCGAGACCGGCGAGCGCGCCCGCGATGAAGTAGAGCTGGAGCTTGCGTCGGGTGCGCGGGACGGTGAACGCACGAGCGGCGTCCTCGTTGTCGCGCAGCGCCTGGAGCGAGCGGCCGAAGCCGCTGCGCCACAGGTTCCCCGAGATCCACACCCCGAGCGCCAGCATGAGCAGCGCGAAGAGGTAGTAGTCGCGGGAGAGCTCCAGGGAGTAGCCGAACCAGCTCGGCTTGGCCGGCGAGACGCCGTCGCCGAGGAACAGGTCGAGCCGCAGCAACCACGCCGACGTGGCGAGTGCGAAGGCGAGCGTGGAGACCGCGAGCGCGAGGCCGCGCAGCCGCAGGGCAGGGATGCCGACCAGGGCGGACACGACGCCCGCAGCCACGACGCCGCCGAGGATGCCGATCACGAAGTTGCCGCTGCTGTCGACCAGGTGCACCGAGACTGCGGCACCGATCCCGGCGTAGGCGAACTGTCCCAGCGAGAGCTGGCCGGCAACTCCGGTGATCAGTCCGACGCTGAGCCCGACCAGGGCGAAGCCGGCGACTCCGGTGAGGACCGACGCGGTGTCGTTGCTGACCAGGTAGGCGAGCGCGACGGCGACCAGCACCAGCACACCGGTGAGGACGCGCGGCGTCCAGCGGATGACGCGCAGCTCGTTGTAGGCCGCGGGGACCGGGGGTGCACCGACGCGGCGCCAGCCGATGCGCTCCTGCCCGGCCCGGCCGAGCTCAGGCTGGCGCAACAGCGCTGCCACGATCACCAGGCCGAGGACGACCGGGACCAGGTCGCGGGTGTCGGGGTTGGAGAGCAGGACCTGCTCGAGCACGCCGACGCCGAGGGAGGCACCGACCGCGATCGGGATCGACGACATCCGCGCGATCACCGCACCGGCGAGACCCTTGAGCAGCAGGTCCGGGCCGAGGGTCTCGATCGACTGGCCCGAGGTGGTGGGAGTGACGAGGATCGCCGAGAAGGCGGCGATGCCGCCGGCGATCGCCCACGCCAGGCTGGCCATCCGTGGCGCCCGGATGCCCTCCAGGGCGGCGGCGTCCACGTCGTCCGCGGCGGCGCGGATCGCCAGTCCCTGCCGGCTGGTGCGCAGGAACCGCGCCAGGCCCAGCAGCAGCAGCGGCCCGAGCAGGAACATCGCGAGGTACGGCGGCCCGACCGGCGTACGCCCCACGGTGAAGGACGGCAGGAAGGAGGGCTGCGGGAAGGTGAACCCGCTGACGCCGTCGCTGTTGATGAGCAGGGCGCTGAAGAGGATGACCTGCGAGAGACCGAGGGTCGCGATCATGCCGATCAGGCTCGGGCGACCGGCGAGGCGACGTACGACGCCCACCTCGATCGCACCGGACAGGGCCGCCGCCACGAGGATCGCGGCGGGGAAGCCGATCCAGTAGGGCACGCCCCAGTCGCCGACGAAGAGGGCGAGGATCGCGGCACCGAAGGCGCCGATCGATCCGTAGGCGAAGTTGACGAACCGGCTGGACCGGTAGACCAGCACCAGGCCGACCGCGAGCAGTCCGTAGGTGAGGCCGCTGAAGAGCCCGATCACCAGTCGGTCGATGCCGACGTCGAAGCCGCCGATGGCCACCAGGGCGCTGGTCGTGGTCAGGGTCATGCCGGCTCCCCCACGTGGCCGCCGAGCATCAGGGCCTGCATCCGGTCCGGGTCGGCAGCGAACGCGGCCGCGCTGTCCTCGGCGACGATCTGCCCCTTCTCCATGACGTAGGCCCGGTCGACCAGGGAGAGCGCGACGTTGACCGACTGCTCGACCACGAGTACGGCGGTGCCGCGCTCGTTGAGCTTGCGGACCAGGTCGAGCAGCCCGCCGACCACGACCGGCGCGAGGCCGAGCGAGAACTCGTCGATGACCAGGATCCGCGGCGACTGCACGATCGACTTGGCCAGGGCGAGCATCTGGCGCTCGCCCCCCGACAGGGTGGAGGCCGGCTGGTCGCGACGGGCGTTCAGTCGCGGGAAGACCGCGAGTGCGGCCTCGACCGCCTCACGCTCCCAGTCCCGGTCGGGGATGCCGTAGGCGTGCATGCGGAGGTTCTCCTCCACGGTCAGCGAACCGAACGTCGACTGACCGACGACCTGGCAGAGGCCGTGCCCGATGCGCTCGCGGGTGCTCATCGCGGTGACGTCGACGCCACCCAGGGACACCGTGCCCGCGGTGGGGCGCAGCAGTCCGCCGATCACCTTGAGCAGGGTGCTCTTGCCGACGCCGTTGGGGCCGAGGAGGGCGACCATCTCGCCCTGCCGGACGACCAACCCGGCGTCGAAGAGCACCTGCACCTGGCCGTAGGAGCACTGGATGCCGGAGACCTCGAGGGCGGGCGCACCGGGGGCCGGCGCGCGCACCGCGCGCTCAGTCCTGCGGGAAAGCAACATCGTCACCCTCGTACTTGAAGCAGGCGCACTCGTCGTCGAAGGCCATCACCCGGTAGGCGCCCGAGCCGGAGTAGGACTCCGGGGTGAGCCCGCCGGCGAAACCGGTGGCCGGGACGAACGAGTCACCGATCTCCTGGACCGCCGCACCCCAGGCCGAGGCGTTGACGTTGTCGGTGAGGTCGGCAGCGCCCGCCCTGAGGAGCCGAGCGGCATCGCAGTAGGGCAGCGCGACGCGGGCCGACTCCCGGGAGGAGAAGGTGATGCCCGCGTCCTGGTAGATCTTCAGGCACTGCTTCTCCGGCCCGCTGCGCGGGAAGGGCAGCTGCGCATCGGCCACGTCGCCGGCCGGGTTGAAGCTGATGCCGACCATGCCCTTGAGCGACTCGGGCGGCACCGTGTCGGGGTTGTTCACGAAGAAGCCCGGGCTGTCGAAGCTGGAGACCGCGTAGGTGGCCGTGAACTCCTGGGTCTTGGCGACCGTCGCGAAGATCGAGGCGAGCCGGGCGCCGCCGAGGAACATCACCCGGTCCAGCCCGGCGGTGCGGAAGGTGACCGCGGCCTGCTCGTTGCCCTGGAAGAGCGACCCGAGGTCGGTGGTGTCGACCCACCCGATCTCGGGCGTGACGCCGAGGTCCTTCAGCATCGAGGTCGCCAGTCCCTCGACCACGCGCCGGTTGATCGGGGTGTCGTCGGCGACCACTCCGACCTTGTCGCGGTCCTTGAAGAAGCCCTCGTCGTCGAGGGTGTTGATCAGCGCCCGCACGGTGCCGTCGTACTCGGGATAGGCCGGGGACCAGAGGTACGGCGCCATCTCCTGGTACGCCTGGCGGTCGGTCGCGACCAGGGTCGCGTCCAGGATCAGGGTCTCCCGCTTGGCGTAGCAAGGTCGGGCGTTGCTCTGCAGCTGCCCGGTGAGGACGACGGCGAAGGCCCGGTCGTCCTGGGTGATCTGGTTGCAGAACTGCTCCTCGGCGGCCGGGGAGTCGTCGGTGGCGTCGTACAGCTTGAAGACCGCGTCGAGCTTCCGGCCGCCGATGCCACCGTGGGCGTTGACCCACTTCTCCAGCGCGGCGACCTGGGCCTTCGGGTCCCCGGCGTCCGCGGTCTTGAAACCGGTGACCGCCTTGACGCCCTCGAGGTCGGTCCCGACGAAGACCACCTTGACGGACTTGTCGGTGACACCCGGGCCGACTCCGGTCGCGGTGGCATCGACACCGGCGCCGTCCACGCCCGCGCCACCCACGACGGCACCGGGCATCACGGTGCCGCAGCCGACCAGCGCCAGCGCCAGGACCGCGAGCGCGACGACGGCCCGGACCAGCAGTGAACGGTCGCTGAACCGGTCGAGTGCACCGGCTGCTGACACGTGCTGCATCGGTCCTCCGGAGGGTGAGGGGGCGTTCCGTTGAGAATATACGATATCAGTGCGGAGCGGAACGGTTTCGCTCAGCGCGCTGTGCCAGCCAGGTGTCCACGGCTGCGGTGTCGACCAGGGCCTCGCCGCCGCTGGCGACCTGACCCCTGGCCGTGACGTGGCGCTCGGGCTCGGTCGCCGTGGCGCCAGCGGTCTGTCCGCGCCGGCTGAGCCAGCGGTCCGCAGCGGTCACGTCGACCACGGCCGCACCGGCGGCCGCACCACCGACCGACGTACCAGCGAGGACACTGGTGTCAGCACCCTCAGCGGCCAGCAGGTTGACCAGGTCCTGGGTGGCCAGGCGACCCTTGACCCGCTTCAGCACACTCGTCCTCGCGGCCGCCTGCGGACTCACCAGGAAGCCGCCGAGACTCTCGACGTAGACCACGTCGGGCAACGGGTAGACCTTCACCGTCTCGGCCGGTGCGGGACCGTGGATGGCCTCGCGGCGCGCGGCGCGGTTCAGCCTGGTGCGCCGCCAGAGGCCCCACAGGAGCAGGCCCAGGCCGATCAGGTTGAGGACGATCAGACCCCAGGGGTACGCCGTCCAGGTGGTCACCACCACCGGCGTCGCCGCCTTGCCGGCCTGGGTGACGACGTTGTAGGAGCCGAAGGCGGCGACCGGCAGAGCAACGTCGACCGAGACCTGCACCGACTGGAGCGGGTCGATGGTGACGTCGGTCTTCGAGACCGAGCTGGGCTCGGTCTGGTCGCTCTTGCCGATCCCGAGCCGGACCTCGGGGTTGACCGCCGGGGCCTTGCCCTGGTTGGTCAGGGTCATCACGACGCGACGCTGGGGCCCGGCACCGAAGAACGAGGCGAGACCACCACCGCCCTCGAGGCGGACGTCGGTGACGCGGACGTCGGGCTTGGCACCCTGGACCTGGGGCGGGGTCCCGGTCGGGTGACCCTCGACGATGAACGGGAGTCTCCAGGGCGACGGGTGCACCGGAGTACGACGCCACCCGGATCACGCACGGGCAGGGCCGCGGCGGGGTGCCCACCAGCAGGTCGAGGCGCAGGGCCCCCTGGGCGTCGGCGGCACCGAGCACGCCGGCGCTCTGGTCACAGGTGCTCGAGCCGCCGATGGCCAGGTCCCCACAGACGACCCCCTGGACCTGGGTGAACGCCGGCCAGCCGGTGCTGTCGACGGTGACCCGGTCCCCCGGCTTCGCCTGGGTCGGAGTCACGGTGCCCACAGGCCCAGCTACCGGAGTCGCGCCGTCGGCCGCCAAGGCGGGCGCCGTCGGCGCGACGAGGGTCAGCAGCGCGACGAGGACGAGGATGCGAGCCGCGAGGAGCGCGGCCCTCACCGCTCGGCCGGGACGCTGATCAGCGGCGCCGTCTCGGCAGCTACCAACCCGCGCCGGGTCTCGGTGCGCTTGCGGTGGATCAGCCAGCCGGCCGCGGCGAGCAGCACGAGGAACAGCAGGACTCCGAGCCACGGCACCAGCCAGGTGACGTCGCGACCTTCTGCGGTGGCGCCTTCCGGGGTCGACAAGGTCACGGTGGTGGTGACCCGGTCGGCCCAGCGGATGCCGTCCACCGACTCCGTGAGCACCACGCTCTGGCCCGGGAGCAGGTCGACCAGACCCTTGCTGGTGACGGTGTCGATGTCGCGGCCGCCCAGGCCCCTGAGCTTGACGACAGCGGTCGGGCGAGAGCCTCAGGTTGCCGATGTTCTCGACGCGGTAGGTGACGGTGCCCTCGCCGGAGCCGGTCCACGGCATCGCGCCACGGTCGTGCTCGAGACTCACGTCGCTGACCTTCAGACCGGGCGTCGTGGGACCGCTGACGCGCAGGTAGAGGCGGGCTCCGACCGCCCGCTGGACGCCGACCTGGAAGCCGTCGGAGTCGTCGACACCCTCGATGGCCTTGTTCATCGCGACGACCCCGCCGACGTGATCGCCGGGGGTCGCATTGGCGGGGATCTTGATCTGGAACGGCACGTCGACCTGGGTCATCGGCGCGACCTGGACCGAGGAGATCGGCATCCGCACCCAGCCACCGGCGTCGATCTGCGGCTCGTCGGCGCCCTTGAGCGCGAAGAAGCCGTCCTGAGCGGTGTTGTAGCCGTCCGCGCCGTAGAGCTGGAAGGAGATCGGCTTCCTGGTGTAGTTGCGCAGGCGCACCTTGTCGCGCAGCACGGCGCCGGGGTCACCCTCGAGCACGAAGTAGCTGCGCGGAGCGGGAGTGCCCGCCTCGGGCGGGGTCGGCGTCACCGACCAGGCGCCGTTGTCGGCGGCCTGGGCGGGAGCGGTCAGGAGCTGCAGGCCGGCCAGCACCACGAAGGTGGCGACCAGAGCCCGGGAGAGTCGGGTCACGAGGGTCATTCGCGGGTCTCCTCGTCAGGTGTCGGAACGGGCCTGCCACGATTGTGATCGATTTCAGGGCAGTTGTTGACCGAATTCATGAATCCGGCGGTGGAACGGGGTGACCCGGGTGGGTGCCCCCGAGGGCACCCACCCGGGTGGGGTGGATCAGTCCGTCCCGATGCCTGGCTCAGGCGAGCGTCAGCGTTGATCGTGCCGGTGTAGTCGCCGGCGCCTGGTTGGCGAGCAGCGACAGCGACAGAGCGGCATCGGCCGCGGTGTCGCCACCGCTGGCGCCGTCCGCACCCAGGTCGGTCGTGTCGACCTAGCAGAGCGGGCTGGCGGGCGGCCTCGTCGAACGCTCCGGCGGCACCCGTGGTGACGGTGTCGTCGTTGTTGGCTGCCTTGACGCAGGACGGGCGTCCAGGACAGCTTGCTCGGGAGCGATCGCCGCCGGCCCGTTGAGGCCGGTGAAGGTGCCGGTCAGCGACCAGCCCAGGGTGCCACCGCGGTAGTCCTGCACGGTGACGTTCTTGCAGCGCACCGGTCGCGTTCTGCGCGGTGCCGTCGAGCTGGACATCGCTCAGGATGACGTCGCCCTGCTCCTTGGACATCTTCAGGTCACCCGCGATGACCTTGAGCTTGACGGTCTGCAGCAGCGAGCACGTCCCCGTCGTGGCCGCGCCGGCCTTGGCCTTGCAGTCGTCCCCCGAGAACTGGAACGGCACGGAGCCGAAGAGCACGACCGGCGGTGCGCCGGCCACGTTGTGCATCCGGAAAGTCTGGATGAACGCGGTCTCCGGGTCGTTCACGACGAAGGTGGTCGAGAAGTGTCCGGTTGCGTCCGCCATCACAGCAGGCTGGGCCGGGTCCGCGGTGGTCGCGCCAGACTGACCGCCGGGAGCCTTGTACCCACCGACGAGCAGCGTCTGGTTGGGGTCCCAGCCGTCTCCGGACACGGTCACGATGGTGCCCGCGCCGCCGCCGACGGCGTTGGTCACCGTGGTGGGCTGCGCCGGTCCGATGGTGATCGGGGTGAGAGTGGTGTCAGAGCCGCTGGCGATCTTCAGGTAGCGGGCGCCGGTGGTCGGGGCAGCAACGGTCGTGCCGACGGCGACGAAGCCGGCGCCGGTGCCATCGGCGGCCACCGGGAAGGTGCCTGTGGTCGGGTCACAGACGGTGCCCGCGGCGTTGCAGAGCGAGGCCGTCGCGGTGCCCGCGGCGAAGTTGGTCACCGAGACGTTGATCCGGTCCTTCAGGCGAGCGAAGTTGGTGACTCCGGCAGCCTGGTTGGTGATCGAGGTGACGGTCGCCGTCGGGCCGACCACGTTGAACGTCCCGGACGCGATGTTGGTGTCGAGCGGGGTGGTGGCGGGGTTGACACCACCCGAGACGCCACTGCTCTGACCGTTGCACTGCACCCGGGTGAAGAAGGTGGGGATGTCGTAGATCACCTTGCGCAGCTTGACCGACTGGTTGCCCGACCCGGTGAGGGTGTAGGAGCCGGCGATCGTGTCGCCCGGGATGGTGGCGGCGCCACCGGCGGAGAACGCCTTGCTGATGACCGGCAGGTTCACGCCGTTGGCCGAGAAGTAGTAGTAGACCGTGCCGCTCGCCGGGGGCCCACCGTTCTTCGGACCCACGTTGAAGGTGAGCGAGAAGTTGCGCGTGCCACCGACCGTCGTGCTTCCGGTGGAGGTGAGGTTGTAGTCCGGTGCCGGTCCGGCGGCGTCCGCCCAGAGGGCGAGGGACGTCGACGTGCTGCTCGCCGGGGTCGCATCCTCGATGTTGGCTGCGTTCGTGGGCGTGTAGACCCAACAGCCACCGGTGGGCGCCGCTGCAGAGGCCGTGGTGGCGGTGACGGCCAGCAGCCCCGCACCGACCATGGCAGTCGAGGCCGCAACTGCGACCAAGCGATTTGTGAATCTCATATACCCGTTGTCTCCTTTTCGGGTACAAACGTCCGTAATGAACGTTCGTGTGAGTCGCAGGTCCTGTCTCTGCCGTGCGCCCATACGGGAGCGCAGTGGGCCTAGCCTGCGTGACCCAGTAAGATATTGTCAATGATATATTGTAAAGAATAGGAAGGGAAAATCGATGACGGTCCTCAGGGGTTCCGTGCGCGTCGGCGCCGAGCTGCTGGTGACCCTCGGCCTCGTCGTGGTCGCGTTCGCGGTCTATCTCCTGTTCTGGAGCGACGTGCAGAACGCCGCCGCGCAGGACGACCTGCGGTCCACCTTCGACGCTCAGGTCGCGCAGGCCTCCCGGGTCAAGGGCAGCGACCAGGCCGTTCAGCAGGTCGCTGCACCCGCCACGGGAGCCGCCCTCGGCGTGCTCACCATCCCCCGCCTGGGCTCGGACTGGTCCCGCGTCATGGTCGAGGGGGTCGAGAGCGAGGAGCTCGCGCTCGGTCCGGGACACTTCCCCGGGACGGCGATGCCCGGGCAGGTCGGGAACTTCGCGGTGGCCGGCCACCGGGCCACCAACGGCGAACCGTTCGCGCACCTCGACACCCTCGAGCCGGGAGACAAGGTCGTCGGTCGAGACCGTCGACCAGCGGTTCACCTACGTCGTCGACGGCACCGTCATCGTCGCCCCCACCAGCACCGACGTGCTCGAGCCGGTGCCGGGCAAGCCAGGCGCGAACCCGAAGCACGCCAGGCTGACGCTGGTCACCTGCAACCCGCGGTGGGGCTCGACCGAGCGGATGATCGTGTCCGGCCACCTGGTCAGCACCGACGTCACGACGGGAGCCTGAGCGTGTACGCCACCCTGTGGAGGCTGCTCCCCGGTCCGCTCCCGGTGCGCCTCGCTCTAGCGCTCGCGCTGGTCGCGGCCGCGGTGCTGATGCTGTTCCTCTTCGTCTTCCCGCTGGTCGAGCCGCTGCTGCCGTTCGACCAGATCACCCTGGCGCCCTGACCGGGCACCGCTTCTCAGTCGAGGGGATGGTCCGCCAGCCAGGCCGCGCCGCGCCTGGCCGAGGCACGGGACAGCCAGGCCTCCTGCACGACCTCGGCGAGCTCGTCGCGACTGATCTCGCCGAGCCGGCTCGAGCGCACCAGCACCGAGAGATGGCCGTCGAAGTGGGGAGTGGTGAAGAACGGGGTCGAGTCGTCCTGCACCATCGCCAGCTTGTCGCCGACGTCGCTCACCCAGAAGACGATGACGTCGTCGTAGCGATCCCCGGTCTCGGGGTCGACGGCGTCGGGTCGCGGGTTCCGGAAGAAGACGAACGACTTGCCGCCCACCTGATAGACGGGCTTGTGCTCGGTGCCGGGATAGACGGACACGTGGGGCATACCGAGCGCCAGGTCGTGCACGTCCTCGACCCGAGCAGGCCGGGACTTCTTCGTCGCCACACCCTCAGGCTAGGACGTTGGAAACCGCACGGGGCCGCCGCCGCGAACCGGCGACCCCGTACGGGGCTTGGGGGGATCAGTGGTCGCGCAGCAGCGACCCGTAGCCCTGGACCTTGTCCTCGATGCCGTTGTCGCGCAGCGCCATCCACCAGGTGGCGGCGTTGATCGCGATCACCGGCTTGTCGAGCCAGCGCTCGGCCTCGTCGGCGAGCTCGGACATGCAGAGGTTGGTGCCGCACTGGACGATCGCGTCGACGTCGTGCGAGTTCACCTCGTGGATGGCGTCGCGCAGCTCCGCCTCGGTCACGTGCGCGATCGAGACCGCGGTCGGGCACTTGAGGCCCTTGATCGCGGCGACCTCGAAGCCGAGCTCGCCGAAGAACTTCACGACGTTCTCGTCGCCGATCGGCTGGTACGGCGTGACGACGCCGATCCGCTTGGCGCCGTAGAGGTGCAGCGCCCGCTCGCACGCCTCGGCGCCGGTCGCGACCTGGAGTCCGGTGAGGTCCGTGATCTGCTTCTTGAAGGCACGGTTGCCCTCGACCCCGTCCCAGAACGTCTCGGCGCTCATGCCCATGACCATGTAGTCGGGCTCGCAGGTCATCACCCGCTCGCAGGAGGCGCCGATCTCGGCACGGATCTGCTCGAGCAGACGCTGCCATGCCCTCGTCGGAGTCCATGTTCTGGTCGCGGATGTGGATCCGCGAGAAGTGCGAGGTCACGCCGGGCACCGACATGGCCGCGAACTCGGGTTCGACGATGGTGTTGGTGCTGGGCGCGATCACGCCGAACTTGCGGCGCCAGCCGAGGCGGTCGGTCATCGTGGGGCTCCTGCGGTTCGAAGGGTGGGGGCGGGTTCCTGCGGCACGGACCGGCGCAGCAGCCGGAGCGCCCCGAGGAGGAAGCAGAGCTGGACGACGGAGTTCGTGAGCTGCTCGACCCACTGGAGCTCCTGCGACTGGTGCGGCCGTCCGGCGAGCGGCGGCAGCACCAGCGTGCCGACGATGTAGACCACGAACAGCGCGACACCGACCTTGTCCCGATGTCGCCGGGACCAGCCGATCGCGAGCACACCCACGGCGACCGCACCGATCGCGGAGACGATCAGCAGCGGCCAGGTGTCCCCGACCGCGATGGCAGCGACGAGGCCGAGCACCGGCAGCACGGCGTACGGCGCAGCGCTCACCGCGCCTCCCCGGCGCACGCTCACCAGCGCCCAGGCCAGGCCCGCGAAGCCGAACGCCAGGCAGGGGAAGAGCAGCAGCTCGAGGATGCCGATGTCGCGGCACGGCTCCGCCGCGACCAGCAGCTTCCAGGATGCCTTGGCCAGCCCCCCGAGCGTCACCAGTCCCCCGGCGATCAGGGCGGGGACCCGCAGCCGAGGCACCGCCCGCCCGGCCGCGAGGGCCAGGACGACGGTGCCGGCGCCGGCCAGGAGCACGGGGACGAAGTCCTCCGCCGCGAGCGCGAGGCCGTACTCGGTGCACGGGTCGATGGCCATCAGCGTGCCTCGACCTTGGCGGGCTCGGCGAAGATGTCGCGCTTGCGGAAGCCGGCCGTGGCGAACCGCCCGGCTGCCTTGGGCGTGGTCAGCCACGCCACCCGGGTGCCGGACTTCGAGGCGGCCAGCAGCTTGTCGGCCAGCCACGGGGTCACCGTCTCGACCCGGTCACCGAGGATGTTGAAGATCTTGCGCGCCTTCTCGAAGGCCTCCGGCTGCCCGTCGTAGTCGTCGACCAGCAGGTCGGTGGCCACGATGCCCGGGGAGAGGAAACCGACCTTCACGTCGGTCTCCTTGAGCTCCTTGGCCAGCGACTTGGTGAGGTAGCTGACGGCCCGCTTCGTGGCGCCGTACGTCGTCATGCCGCTCTGGATCTGGCCACCGGAGCCGAAGCCCTCCATGTTCCAGATCCAGCCACCACCCGGCTGGGCGGCGAGCCCGGCCTGGGCGACCGCACAGCCGTGCACGACCCCGATCAGGTTGGTCGCGACCACGGCCTCCGCGACCGCGACCGGCACCTCCGGCAGCGGCCGGCGCGGCGCCGAGAGCCCGGCGTTGTTGATCCACACGTCCACCCGGCCGTACGTCGCCACCGTGTGGTCCCACAGCAGCTGGACGGCCTGCCGGTCGGTGACGTCGACCTGGAGGCCGCTGACCCGACCGGGTGCCGCCGCAGCGAGCTCAGCGACCGCGTCATCCAGCCGGGTGCCGTTGCGACCGCACACCACGACCCGGCAGCGCCCGGGCCAGCAGCTCCCGCGCCAGGCCGAGCCCGATCCCCCGGGTGCCACCGGTGATCACGACGACGCGGCTCACGAGGCTTCCCAGGTGAGCAGGCCGTGGACGTAGTGGGTGGTCGTGTCGCCGTGCAGCAGCTGCCACACGACCGCGAGCTCGCGGGTGTCGGGGTCGATCAGGACCTCACGACCTCTGATCTTCTCGACCCCGCGGGCATCGGCCCCGACGAGGTGCTGGCTGGTGAAGAGCGCCCGGCCGTAGGAGGTCGCGTTGCCGAAGACCTCGGGCCCTTCGTACTGGGTGCGGGCGCCGTCACGGACGCGTTCGAAGCCGTAGCTGCGCTCGAGGTCGCCGGTCCAGGTGATCTGCTGGCGAGCCCGGCGCAACGAGAGCGGCTGGTGCTCGATGACGACCTGGACCTCGCCGGTCGGCGTGCCCTCGTCGGCGTGGGCCGGATCCACGAACAGGGTGCCCGACCAGGTGCCGGCCTCCTTGGTCGGCAGCACCTGCGGGGTGGGACCGCGACGGGTCTCGAGGGCGATCCAGTCCTCGACGAACTGCTGCGTCTCGGGATTCGTCGCGTGGTCGAAGGTGCGCTGGTAGATGCCGTTGAAGACAGCCACCACGGCCCAGCCGTCGTGCAGGACCGAGGAGTAGACCTGGGTCTGGCCGTCGGGGAGCACCTGGTTCCAGGTGCGCAGGTCGGCCTGCCAGCCCGGCGAGTAGTAGTGCGCGTCGACGAACAGCCCGTGCGGCTGGCCGGTGCCGTAGAAGTCCGGGCCGCAGTAGACGCGGTTCTCGTCGGAGTCGACGATCCCGAAGTCGAACTGCGCACCGAGCTCGAAGCGGTTGCGCAGCGGGCCGCTGGCGTCGAGCTTGGTGTTCATCCAGTAGCGCGCGACGCCGTCCTCGACGACGCTGGCGCGGTCCACCCGCTCGAAGCCGACGTGGTTGCCGGTCGCGTCGAAGAGGCCGGGGATGCCGTGCCACTCCCCCTCGATCCGGCGCTGCCACTCGCTGGCGTCGTCCGTGGCAGTGACGTCGTCCGACACCGCGGTCATGCCGACACCTCGTTGTCGAGGAGCTGACGGCGTACGTCCTCCATCTGGTCGTCGCCGAGCAGCCGCTCGACCTGGGCCCACACCTTGTCGACGTCGGGGTCGAAGATGTTGGCCCGGTTGCGGGCGTCGCGGTGCGACAGGTCGGTGTCGGACACGTCGTCGGTGACCGCCTCGGGGACGCCGGCCTCCAGCAGCGAGAACCAGTGGTCGAGGTAGGACTTGACCGCGTCGCCGATGCCACCGAAGGCGTCGGCGTCGGCGCGGTTGACGAGCATCCAGGGCGACATCATCGCGAACTGGCGTGGACCGATGGCGGCCTTCGACAGACCGGGGCGGGCCCCGACCTCCTCGAACGTCTCGGTCAGCGGCGTGTGCGCCCAGTCGACATAGGCCAGGTGGGTGGCCAGGTCGGCCCGCGGGATCAGGTCCAGGTGGAAGGCGTAGGAGCCCTGCCCCTGCACCGAGTCGAGGGTGAAGTGCGGGACGGGCACGTCGGCGGGGGTGAACGCGAAGACCATGTGGCTGTCGAGCCCGATCGCCGGCACCGAGAGGCCGACGTACACGACCTTGGCGACGCTGTCGCCCGTGAAGACACGGACCGCGCCGACCGGGTCCGGGGTCATCGGCGAGGTGAGGGTGAGGAAGGGACCGCCGTCCACGCCCGCGACCTCGGCGAGGCCGTCGCGCTCGACGATGGTGTCGAGGGTGCCCAGGCACAGGTCTCCGGGGAGGCTCATGCGGTGACCTCCTCGACCGTAGGCGCGTCAGTGGTCGCCACTGTGTCGGTGCGCGGCAGGTCGCCGATCGCGTCGCGCTGCTTCTGGGCGGCCTTCAGCTCCTTGCTGCGGACCTCCTTGAAGTTCCACGCGCTCGCGAGCTCGGGCACCTCCTTGCGGGTCGGCGACGGGATCACCCGGGCCTCGACCCGGGCCGGACCCTCGCCGACGATGGTGTTGCCCTCGACCGACCAGCCCATGTCGATGAGCTCCTGGCGACGACGGCGGTAGAGCACCTGGTTCAGGTCGCTCTTGACGTGCAGCTCGTCGGACAGGTCGTAGGGCAGCAGCTCGGGCCGCACGGTGTCGACGACGGCCTCGTCCTGCTTGAGCACCTTGAACACCCGACGCTTCGCGTCCCGGTCGGCCCACTTGCCCTTGAAGAAGGTGCGCAGCGCGATGAACTTGACGAGGGTGGTCTCCTCGTCGATCGGGATGTTGATGTCGAAGATCTTCAGCTGCCCCATGGGCAGGTCGACCTCGAGCAGGATCGCGTTGGGCAGCCACCAGGTCGTGGACACCGGCACCAGCGGTCGGTTGAGCATGTCGCCCTTGTCGGGGTTCATCTTCCCCCAGAGGCCCTTGGGCTTCGGCGGGTTGAGCTTGACCGACGCCTTGCAGTGCCACTCCGAGGTCTCGACCTCGAACTCCGGCACCTCGGGCTTGTCGGGGTTGCCGAAGGAGCCCGCGTGCACGAACGGCGTGTGCGCGATGTCGACGCCGTTCTCGAGGATCCGCTCGTAGTTCGACTTCCACAGGAAGCTGCCGGTGACGGCGCGGTAGGTGTCGGTGTCGTCGACCGCGGACCAGTCGGGGATCGGCGGGCGCTCGTCCTCGGGGAGGTCGCCCATGAAGACCCAGATCATCATGTGCTTCTCGACCACCGGGTAGGCGTCGATCCGGGCCTTGCGCGGGATGCCCTTGTCCGGGTGGGCCGGGATCTTTGCCACCTCGCCGTTCGGCTTGTACTCCCAGCCGTGGTAGGGGCAGACGATGCAGTCGCCCTTGACGGTGCCCTCGGAGAGGGCCGCGCCGCGGTGCACGCACAGGTCGGACATGGCGACGACCGAGCCGTCGCTGGGCTTGCGGTAGATCACCAGCTGCTGGCCGAGGACCTTGACCTTCTTGGGGCTGCCGACAACCACGTCAGCGCTGAACTCGACGCCGTACCAGAAGTTCTTGAACATTCGCGGGGTTCCTCCTAGCGTCGCCGAAGTTCGGCGATCTCGGGTGGGGCTTGCTCGACGAGCTCATCGAGACGTCTCTTGGCCGCGGCGTCGCCGCGGAGCTGTGCGCCCAGGAAGGCGGCGACGAGGTCGGCGAGGACCTCGCGCAGCCGGTCCTGGTCGGCCTCGGTCGGGGTCTCGAGGAAACCGCGGGCCGTGGACGGGTCGTCGGGGTGTACGGCGAGCATGTGGCCGGCGCCGGCGAGGTGGACCAGCCAGGCCTCGGTGGTGGCCGGCAACGCCTCGAGCCAGGTGCGCTCGACCGGGTCGTGCCCGGTCGCGCCGGCCTGCTCGCCGTACCGGATGGCGCTGGCGGCGACCACACCGTCGTCGGTGCCGGCGACCATCAGCACGGCGGCCTGGACCGGTGCGGGCAGCAGCGTGTCGGGGCCGTAGCCGAGCATCTGCGAGGCCATCGTGTGGGCGCCGTAGGTGACGACCGCGCGCACCTCGGGGAACCACTCGGGTCGCGCCGACTGCAGCGCGACGGTGCCGCCGGCGGAGTGGCCGACGAGGGCGACCCGGTCGAGGTCGAGCAGCCCCTGGAGAGGCCCGGACTCATGGAGCGCGGCGACCGCGTCGAGGACCGGGCGCAACGCCTGGGTGGTGGGTCGGGTGCCGTAGTGGTCGGGACCGGCGGCGACGATGTCGACTCCGGGCGTCAGGCCGTGCTCGCCTGGGAAGAGCTCCCCGACCCAGTCGTAGCCGACCACGACGTTGCCGGCCTCGACCAGGCGCAGCGCCAGCCAGCGGTAGGACTCCGCGGCCACGTTGACGCCGGGCACCAGCACCACGACGGGGTACGGCGCGCCGGACTCGTCGACGGGCAGCCGACCGCTCATCCGCTCGACGTCGGTGGTCGGCGGCAGCGCGGGGTGGCGCACCGTGAGGTGGGCCGTGTCGTAGGGCGCAGCGGCGCCCGGGATCGGGACAGCCGTGCGCAGTGCACGCACCAGGACAGGCATCTGCCTCAGCCCTGCCCGTGCGCGCGCGGCAGCAGCCGGTCGCCTCCCCAGAGGGCGCGGACCAGGGTGTTGGTCATCTCGGGGCCGAAGAACCGGTCGCCCATCTCGTTGGCCGGGTCGCGCTCGGCGATGTTGCGGCGGATCAGCTCGTCCTGGGCGGCCAGCTCGGCCTGCTCATCGGCGGGCACCCGCTCGGCCGCGTCGACCCAGCCGATCCAGCGCTCGAGGTGCTCCTCGGTGATCTCGGCGACCAGGTCGGTGGTGCGGCTGTCGGCCGGCGCCATGTAGCAGTGGGCGGTCGGCGAGAGACCGGCCCGGACGAAGGCGCTGCGGCTGACGAACGGCTCGAGGAAGCCGTTCTCCTGGCGGATCTGCTCCCAGCGCGCGTTGACCGGCGCGTAGTAGCGGTCGATAGGACTCGGTGTCGGTCATCAGGTAGGACCGCGGCACCGAGTCGAGGTAGACCCAGCCCTGCGGGAAGGCACCCAGCGCCATCCCGAAGTGCGGCACCCGCACCTGGGGGCCGAGCCACACGGTGAGGTGCACGTTGCAGAAGCCCATGGCGGCGTTCTCCATGTGGGAGTGCACCATCCAGTCGATCTCCGGGCCGGCGTAGGTCCGGACCCGGCCGGTGGGGCCGCCGTCCGTGCCGCCGAAGGACTCGAGGACCTCCGACGACGGGTCCCGGGTGAGGTCGAACCGCTCGGACAGCCGCGCCTTGAGGCGGGCGACCAGCGCCAGCCAGGTGTCGAAGGTCTCGGAGACGTCGGTCGGCGCCGCGGCGTCGAAGTGCTCCTGCACGGACTTCAGGTCCTGGCTCATGAGCTGGTCCTCCAGCGGATCGGTCTGCGGGTCACCCTGTCGGGTACAGAGTATATATAATCTACGTTTTCGAGAAGGCGTTACGGCTATTTTCTCTGATCCGGACGTGATTCGTCCGTGAATGTCGAAATCGTGACCCGGCGGTCAGGCCGTGGGGTACGCCGACGCGCCGAGCCCGCCACCACCGTCGCGGAACGCAGCAGGGGCATGCACCACGCAGGTCTGGACGTGCTCGAGCACGCCCTCGTCGCCGTACTCCCGACCCCAGCCGGAGCGCTTGACCCCGCCGAACGGCGCCCGCAGCGACATGCCGGTGCGGTTGTGCGTGTTGACGAAGGTGAAGCCCGCCTCCAGCCGACGGGCGAGCGCGAACGCGTGGTCCTCGTCGGCGGACCAGACCGAGGCGCCGAGGCCGAGGTCGCCGGCGTTGGCCCGGGCGACCACCTCGTCCTCGGAGTCGAAGGCCAGCAGCGGGAGCGCCGGCCCGAACTGCTCCTGGGCGACCAGGTCGTCGGCGTCCGTGGCACCGAGCACCAGGGTCGGCGGCAGGTAGTAGCCACGTGCCGGGTCGGTGGCGTCGTCGCGTCGGCCGATCTCGACCGCTCGGGCCCCGCCGGCGACCGAGCGCCCGACCAGGGAGCGGACCCGCGCGACCGAGGCCGCGCTCACCACCGGCCCCATCGTGACGCCCGCGTGCAGCGGGTCACCCCAGCGCACCACCCGCTCGGCGGCGGCGACGAAGGCGTCGCTCACCTCAGCCAGGCGGGACCGGTGGACGTAGAGCCGCTTGACCGCCATGCAGACCTGGCCGCTGGTGGCGAAGGCCGCCATCACCAGCCGGTCCATCGCGGCGTCGTCGAGAACGGCGTCGGGAAGCAGGATCGCCGGGTCGTTGCCGCCCAGCTCGAGCAGGCTCGGGGTGAGGGACCGGCCGGCGAGCGAAGCGATCGCCCGACCCGCGGACTCTCCCCCGGTGAAGGCGACCCGGTCCACCCCGGGGTGACCGACCAGCGCGGTGGAGGTGTCGGCCTCGCCGTGCACCACCGTCACGAGGCCGTCGGGCAGCGCCGAGGCCAGGACGTCGAGGAAGCGGGTCACGCCGAAGGGCGCGAGCGGGGACGGCTTCACGACCAGCGCGTTGCCGGCCGCGAGGGCCGGCCCCGCCTTGAGCACCGCGAGGATGATCGGCGCGTTCCAGGGCGTGATCGCCGCGACCACGCCGTACGGACGGTGGCGCAGCAGCAGCCGACCCGCCTCGTCGTCGACGACCCCGTCGACCAGGAGCCGCTCGGCGCTCGCGGCTGCCCAGCGGATCACGGCCACGGCGAAGCCGACCTCGCCGCGGCAGTCGGCGAGGACCTTGCCGGTCTCGCGGGCCACCAGCTCGGCGATCGCGTCCAGCTCGGGCTCGAGCAGGTCGGCGCCCGCGCGGAGCGCGTCGGCCCGCTCGGTCACGGACCAGTCCGCCCAGGCGCACTGTGCCTTGCGTGCAGCTGCGACGGCCCGGTCGACGTCAGCGGCGCCGGCGACGTCGACCTGGCCGACCAGCTCGTCGGTGCGGGCGGGGTTCTCCCGGGAGAGGCGGGTCCGCGCCTGCACCGGGCTGATCACCATCAGACGGGACCGGCGGCCGGCTCGCGCTCACGCAGCGAGTCGATCATCGAGGTCCGCAGCAGGTGGTCGCGCGACGCCACCGGGTCGGCGGCCAGGGCGCGCAGCGACGCGTGGTGTGCGGCCCGGGCGTCCTCGTCGGTCTCCCGCAGCTGCTTCCAGTTGTCGTGGGTGACCGCGCGGACGTAGGAACGGGCCACCTCGCGGCGCCGGTCGAGGGTCTCGTCGAGAGCGACCAGGTCCGCCGCACCCTCCAGGAGGTCGCCGAGCGCCGCCCCGACGAGCACCGCGTCGTGCAGGCCGCTGTTCATCCCCATGCCCCCGAGCGGGTTGTTGACGTGGGCGGCGTCGCCGACCAGCATCGTCCGCCCGACGCGGAAGCGGTCGGCCACCCGCTGGTGCACCCGGTAGAGCGAGGCGTGCAGCAGCCCCCACTCGCGGCCGAGGTCGGCGACCCCGCGGAGTCGCTCCTGCACCCGCTCGGGGCTGGTCTCGACCTCGTCGGCGGTGTCGGCGTCGGTCGGGAAGAGGATCCGCCAGTGCTCGGGGGTGCGCAGCAGCACCAGCCACTCGTCCGGGTCGAAGACGTAGTTGACCGCCGCGATGCCCGGGAGCGCGGATTCGAGGTCCTCGGTGGTGGAGACGACCAGGAACCGGTCGGGGTAGGTCATCCCCTCGAACTCGGCACCGATCGCGCGCCGCACGGCCGAGCTGGCGCCGTCCGCGCCGACGACCCAGTCGGCGTCCCACTCGTCGCCGGCAGCGGTGCGGACGACGACCCGGTCGCCGGAGTCGTCGACGGACACGACCCGCTGGTCGAAGTGCACCGACGCGGTCGGGAGCTCGAGCAGCGCCGCCAGCAGGATCGGCGTGAGCTTGCTCTGCTCGCACTGCACCCGGAAGGGGTACGGGGTGTCCGCGTGCAGGACCCCGAGGTCGAGGTCGGCGATCGGGCCGGTCCTGCGGTCGCGGTACTGGAAGGTCGTCGAGACGATCCCGCGCTCCAGCAGCGCGTCGAGCACGCCGAGGTCGGCGAGCATCTCCAGGCTGGGCGGGTGGTACGTCGACGCGCGCGACTCGGCCGCCAGGCCGGCGCCGGTCTCGAGCACGACGACCTCGACACCACGGCGGGCGAGCGTCAGCGCGGTGGTCAGGCCGACCGGTCCCGCGCCGGCGACCACGACCCGGGCGCTCATCGCACACCCACAGGAGTGGCGTACTGGGCTTCGAGGCGGAGCTGCTCGGGCAGCCCGATCAGGTCGGTCAACTCGGACCATCCCATCCGGTCGGTGGCACCGGCGTGGCCGGTCCCGATGATGGCTTCGTACACGGCGGCTGTGGCTCGGGCTGCGGCGAGCAGCGCGGACACCGGGTGGATCACCAGACGGACACCGAGCTCGCGGAGCTCCTCGTCGGTCGGGCCTCCCTCGACCGGTCCCCCGGCCTCGGAGCGGTTGTGCAGGAAGGGCAGGCTGCGACCGTGGGCCGCGACGACCTCGTCGCGGACCCGGGACAGCGCTGCAGCGTCGCCGCCCTCGATGAAGAGCGCGTCGGCGCCGGCCTCGACGAAGGCCAGGCAGCGCTCGACCACGGACTCGATGCCTTCGACGGACAGGGCGTCGGTGCGCGCCACGATGACCAGGCCCGTGCCGGCCTCGACCGCCGCACGGACCCGGCCGGCCGCCTCGGGGACGTCCACGACCGACTTGCCGCCGAGGTGGCCGCACCGCTTGGGGGCGACCTGGTCCTCGAGGTGGAGGCCGGCGAGCCCGGCCGCGGCGTAGGTGCGCGTGGTGTGCCGCACCTGCAGCGCGTTGCCGTAGCCGGTGTCGGCGTCGGCCAGGACCGGCAGCCCGTCGAGCGCCCCGGTGACCTGGCTGGCGCGGGTGGCGATGTCGGTGCCGTGCACGAAGCCGAGGTCGGGCAGCCCCAGCGCGACGGCGGAGGCGACCGCGCCGGACAGGCACACGCCCCGGGCGCCGGCGCGCGCCGCCAGGCGTGCGGTCACGGCGTCGTACACCCCGGGGAGGGCGACCACGTCGGGACCGGCCAGGAGTGCGCGCAGCCGGTCGGGAGGAGTGTTCATCGCCCCGCTCATCGTCCGTGCAGGGCGAAGCCGCCCTCGACACCGACGACCCGGGCGCCGGTGAACACCCGGATCGTCTCGACGGTGCCCTCCTCGCCCAGACCGGAGAGACCCCAGGCCGGGCGCGGCGACATCAGGTGCAGGCTCATGATCGAGGACCCGTTGACCTTCACCTCGCCGGCGCGGACCTTGCGGGCGAACGCGAGCGCCCGGTCCAGGTCCTCGCCGAGCACGTAGCCCTCGAGACCGAACGGCGTGCCGTTGGCGAGCGCGAGCGCCTCGGCCTCGGTGTCGTAGGTGTGCACGGTGGCCACCGGTCCGAACACCTCCTCCTCGGCGGCTGCGACCGGGACACCGGTCAGCAGGGTCGGTGCGAGGAAGTGGCCGGGTCCGTCGGGCAGTGCCGTCGAGCTGTGCGCGTGACCGCCGGCGGCAGTGCGCTCCGCGATCGCCTGACGCAGCCGGGCCAGGTGGACCGAGTGCACGATCGGACCGAGGTCGGTGGCCTCGTCGAGGGGGTCGCCGACCTGCAGGTCGGCGAGCCGCTCCAGCGCGAGCCGGAGGATCTCGTCGGCGCGGTCGGCCGGGAGCACCAGGCGACCCAGCGCGCGGCACCACTGGCCGTTGAGCGTGGTCAGCAGGTCGACGGCGTGCCGGGCGGCGGCCGCCGAGTCGGCGTCGGGGAGCACGACGAGCGGATTGTTGCCCCCGAGCTCGAGCTGCAGCGCGGTGAAGCTCGGCGCGCACGCGGCCGCGATCGCGCGACCACCGGCCAGCCCGCCGGTGAAGGAGACGGCGCGGATCCGGGGGTCGTTGACCAGCCGGCCGCCCACGGCAGGGCCGCCCTGGACGAGCTGGAAGGTGCCCTCGGGAGCGCCGGCCTCGGCGAGGACCGCGCCGACGGTGCGGGCGATCTCGGTGGTGGCGTACGGCGCGTACTCGCTGGGCTTGAGGATCGTGGGTGCGCCCGCAGCCAGGGAGCTGGCGATCTTGTGGGCGGCCATCGGCGCAGGGGAGTTCCACGGCACCAGGCACAGGGCCGGTCCGAGCGGGAGCCGGTGGACCTCGACCTGACCCTGGGCCCCGTCGAGGTGGTCGACCAGCACACCGGAGCGCAGCATCTCGGCGGCGAGCCGGAAGGCACCCGGCACGATGACGCCGACCATCGAGGTCTGCCGTACCGGGACGCCGGTGGCGAACGCCTCGAGTGCGGCCAGGCGGGGCAGGTCACCCTCGAGCGCGGTGGCGACGGCGTCGAGGACCTCGGCGCGCTCGACGGGCGAGCGGTCCGACCAGGCGCCGGACTCGTGCACGGCCTGCGCCGCCGCGGCGGCACGGTCGACGGCACCGAGGTCGGTGGCGGCAGCAGTCGTCAACCGCTCCCCGCGAAAGGGGTCCTCGAGCACCAGGTCGAGCTGGTCGGTCGGGGTCGACCACTCACCGGCGATCAGCTCGCCGGTCTCGGGGATCTCGATCGCTCGTGGTTCGCTGGACGTGGCGGTCACGCTCCCTCCCGGCGCGCGGCGCCGTTCGTCCCCCCGGCAGGGGCGAAGGTGTCGCTGGTGGTCAGTCCCGCCCATGATTCCTTCTCGACCAGCATCCGGGCCATGTCCAGCTTGCCGCGCTCCGCGGGGAACGCCTGGACCAGGCCCATCGAGGTGTCGCGGACGGCTCGACCGATCACGTTGTCCATGATCGCCCCGGAGGTGCCGCACATCTTCAACGCCGCGATCGCGACCTCGAAGGAACGCTCGCAGACCGCGCCCTTCGCGAGCTTCCAGCTGGCCACGACCTCGGGCTTCGGCAGGATCGGCGGGTCGCTGGCCTCGAGGTCGATCTGGCGACGCAACCACAGGTGCGCCTCGGCGAGCGCCTCCTCGCCCTCACCGATCAGCACCTGGTGCATCGGGCTGGAGGCGATCGGCTTGCCGGTGTCGGCGAACTTCGCCGCCATGGTGCGACCGAGGGCGTACTCCCAGGTGCCGCGGGCGACGCCGGCGTAGATCGCGGCGATCGCGACCTGGTTGCCGACCCACGAGCCGCGCGACATCTGGGTCGCGGTGCCGAAGGCGCCCGGGATGGTGAGCGCGAGGTCGTCGGGGACGAAGCAGTCCTCCATGATCAGGCCGTGGTTGTCCGAGGCCCGCATCCCGAGCCCGTTCCACCGGGCCCGCGGGCGGATGCCCTCGGAGTCGCGGGCGACGAGCGCCAGGCTGATCCCGTCGATGCCCTCGACGTCCTCGCGGCGCACGGTGACCAGGTAGTAGTCGGCGGTGCCGGAGAGGCAGCCGAACGACTTCTCGCCGTTGAGCAGCCAGCCGCCCTCGGTCTTGCGGGCGGTGGTGTTGATCAGCACGTTGGCGGTGCTGGCCTTGACCGCCTCGCTGGCGAAGTTCGCCAGGCAGCGCTCGTCGCGACCCATCGCGTAGAGCACCTTCTCGGCGAACGCACGCACGGTCTCGACCTCGGACTCGTCGTACAGCCCGGCCTCGATCGCCGCGAGCGGCAGCATGCCGCGCGAGGAGGCGGAGCAGTGGAAGAAGAAGGCGAGCGCCGTCGACCCGCAGGCGGTGCCGAGCGCGTACGTCGTCGCGGCCAGGTCGCGCAGGCCGCCACCCAGGCCGCCGTACTCCTGCGGGACGACGAGGCCGAGCAGTCCGGCGTCGGCGAGCAGCTTGATGTGACCGAGCGGGAACTCTGCCCGGGCGTCCGCGTCAAGCGCGGCGTCCCGGATGGCCGGGAGCACGGACTCGACGCGGGCGGCACGCTCGCGCTCCTCGGGGGTGAGATCGGGAAGAAGGTATTCGGCGGTGAGACGCGTCATCCTGCGGCTCCTACGGTGTCGGCGAACGGGACGGTGGTCAAGGTGGTCTCCGGAAGCGCCGGCTCGCGATCAGGGGTCGACCGGGGCAGGTCGACGGGTGTGTCGAGACGCTGGCGGACCCGGCGGGCGAGCTTGCCCAGCGCGGCGGCGTCGACAGGCGTGTCCACGTCGACGGTGCCGAGCAGCCGGACCAGGTCCTCGGTGGCGACCGCCCCGTCGACCCCACCCAAGGTGGTGTCGAAGTGGTGGACCCCGCTCTTGAGGGCGGTCAGCGCCTTGACCAGCCCGAGCCGGTCGGCGTCGTGCAGACGGACCCGGAGGGGAAGCGGCCGGGCGATGCCGACGGCCTCCTGGAGCAACGAACGCACCTCGAGCGGGGTGGCGGCGCCGGCGGTGTCGTCGAGGCAGACCTCGCGGAAGCCGGCGCCGGCGAAGGCTTCGACCGCGGCGAGCACGGCGTCCATGCGGGACGGCTCGAAGGCGTCTGCCAGGATCACCGCGCCGCGGGCCGGGTCGTCGCCCATCATCGCGAGCGCCGCGTCGACCGAGCGCGCGTCGGTGGCCTCGGCGTGCAGCTCGACCATGCCGATCCCTCGGTCCAGCGCCTCGCGGGCGCCGCTGCCGCTGTCGACGAGCGCGGAGTTGGCGTGCGCGTCGTCGTACGTCCTGGGCCGGGTGCGGCCGGTGGGCACTGCGGTCGTCGTCAGATCGAGCATCCGGACCCGGACGCCAGCCTCGCGCACCCGGGCGGCGGTCTTGCGCACCCAGGGATCGTTGTGGCCGCGTGCGGTCAGGGCCGACACGAGGCCTCGGTCGGAGAGGGTGGCCACGTCGGGGAGCACGTCGGCGAACTGTCCCCAGCCGCGGGAGTGGAAGAGCAGCGGGGCGGTGCGACGTGCGGTGTGGGCAGCGACCACCTCGCCGACGAAGATGGTGTGGTCGCCGCCGGGGTGCTCGTGGACCACGCGGCAGTCGACCCAGCCGAGGCTGGAGTCGAGCAGGGGGGATCCGGTGCCGGCCAGCGACCAGGTCTCACCCGCGAACCGGTCCGTGACCGGGCCGGACATGCCGGCGAAGCGGCGGGCCACCTCGGCCTGGTCCTTGGCGAGCACGTTGACGCCGAAGACTCCGCTGCCCTGGATCAGGCCGTGGGTGTAGAGCTTGCGGTCCAGACAGATGGAGACGAGGGGCGGGTCAAGACTGACGCTCGAGAACGAGCTGGCAGTCATGCCGTGCCACACGCCGTCCACGACGGTGGTGACGACCGTGACGCCGCTCGGCCACTGGGCGAGCACATCCCGGAACATCGCTGGTTCGACCATGGCGAAACCTCCTCTGGTACGAGAATATACAATATCTTCGTACCGAATGGGCAGGGTCTGCCGGTAAATCTCGGCGATCCGGTGCCATGATCAAATCTGCGACTATCTATGATTTGCCTTCCCGCCGCTGAGAGCGGCGGGGAAGCGACCCGATCTGAGGAGTGCTCCATGGCCCGACGTCCCCGTTCCGAGTCGACGGTCCGACCCATCGAGCACCTGTCCCTGGTCGACCGGGTCACCGACGAGCTGCGCCGCGCCGTGCTCGTCGGCGACATCCAGCCCGGCTCGGCGGTCTCGATCGTGGAGCTGTGCGAGCAGTTCGACGTCAGCCACATCCCGGTGCGCGAGGCGCTGCGGCGGCTCGAGAGCGAGGGCATCGTCAGCCTCCGCCCGGGTCGCTCCGCCCTGGTGGCGTCGCTCAGCCTCGAGGACCTCGAGGACATCTACCGGCTGCGCCGGATCATCGAGGGCGACCTCGCGGTCAGTGCCGTCGAGGCGATGACCGCCGAGCGGCTCGCCGAGGCGGAGGAGGCGCTCACCGAGTACGTCGGCATCGAGCGTGAGCCCGCCGCCCTCGCCGCCGCCCACCACGCCTTCCACGCCAGCCTGCTCGGCGACGTCATGGGCGCCATGGACCGTCGGGTCCTCGAGCTGCTGTGGCACGCGGCCGACCGCTACCTCCACCTGCTGATGGCCAAGCTCGACCGAGCCCCGGAGACCCAGGAGAGCCGCATCGACGAGCACCGCGTGCTGCTCGAGCTGGCCCGCGCCGGCAAGGCCGAGGAGTTCCGCACGGCATGGGTCGCCCACCTCGACCAGAGCGCCGACGAGCTCCGGGCCGCCCTGCTGCACCGCAACGAGAACATCGCGACCGCGAACTGACGCCTGGTCTCGGGGATGGTCCCTCCGCGGGCGATCTCCTCAGCGGGCGGCGACCAGTGCGCCGGCGAGCGCCCACGGGCGACCGTCGACCAGGTCGGTGCCCTTGCTCACGAAGCGGTTGACCGCGCACGCCGGGCGCAGCGTCGCCACCTGGACCGGGCCGGTGGCGAGCACCGGGTCCGGCCGGCTGATGATGCCGACGAACGGCCGGCGGTCGGGCGCCCACAGCGTGAAGTCGGTCGACAGCGGGTAGAGCGCTCCCCCGCCGTACGCACCCCGGCGGCTGGCGACCGCGACGTTGAGCCGGTTCTCGGCCGCGCGCTCGAGGAGCAGCGGGTCGAGGTCGGCGGCGGTCCGCGTCGTGAAGGGCACCGCGACCACATCGGCGTCCTGGAGCACCGCGAGCCGGAAGGTCTCGGGGTAGAGCGCATCGTCACCGACCACAAGGGCGAGACGACCCCAGGGCAGGTCGACCACCTCGAGGCGGTCGCCGAGGACGGTGGCCCAGGGGTGCTGGGCGCAGGCGTGCAGCTGTGGCTGTCGCAGCACGACGCCGTCGGCGCCGAGCAGCAGGCCGATGTGGGCGTCGCCGTCGCTCACGCTGGTGGCGACGTACGCCGTCGAGCCGGCCAGGGCCGCGACGATCGCGTCGGGCGCGAGCTCCGCGAGCTCGGGGAGGACGACGAGTCCGGCTCCGGTGGCCAGCGCCTCGCCGAGCAGGGCGGGTAGGTCGTCGCCGTCACTCGGGCTCACGATCGCCGTGACCAGCTCGTCGGCACCCGGCTCGCGCTGACGCCCGCGCGGGGCGTCCAGGATCGGGGCGTAGAGGTCGGGGCGGCGCGAGGTCATCACGTCGGTGCCGCCGGGGCGCTGCTTGTCGTCGGCGAGGGCGACGTCGATGTCGGCGACCACCACCGCCTCGCCGCGCTGGGGGGCGATCGCGACCACGGTCCCGTCGGGGGCGACGATCTGGCTCTCGCCGGCGCCGTGCAGCCGGTCGACCGGGACGCCCACCTTGTCGGCGACGATCTCGATGCTGCGCGCCGGCACCAGCGGACCGACCTTGTTGGCGGCGATGACCCAGACCCGGTTCTCGACCGCCCGGACGGGCACGTGCAAGGAGGCCTCGTCGAGGGCGAAGGAGTTCAGGCTGTTGAGCAGGAGCTGGGCACCGCCGACGGCCAGCATCCGCGGCGTCTCGTTGATGACGCCGTCCATGCAGGAGTAGAGGCCGATCCGGCCGTGCTCGGTGTCGACGACCGGGGAGGCCGTGACGGCCGGGTCGAGGTGGTCCCGCTCGCTGCCCATCAGCACCTGCTTGTCGCTGATCGCGAGGATCGTGCCTTCGGGGCCGAGCAGGATGTTGGAGCCGGTGGTACGGCCGTCCTCGCGGGCGATCGTGCAGTTCACCATCAGGTGCAGCCCGTGCTCGCGGGCCTTCTCGGCGAGCGCGGTCACGAACGGTCCGGTCGGGGTCTGCGCCATCCGTCGGGCGTGGGCACGGTCGTCGTACCAGGAGACGTGGTTGCAGAACTCCGGCAGCACCACGATCCGGGCGCCGAGGGCGGCGGCCTCGTCGGTCATCCGGAGACAGGTGGCGAGGTTGTCTGCCGGGTCCTCGCCCACGGCGAGCTGGACAGCGGCTACTCGGACGATCGACATCCCACGACTCCTATATATGATCTATGCTCTGCGCTAAGGATGGCACACCAGCCCCCCGAACCATAGGAGCAGACCGGATGTCGGAAGCGACCCGAGACGAATCTGTGACCAAGATCGAGGCCTTTCCCGGTCGCGAGCCGGTGACGATCGACCTGGGCCGCTCGGCCCCGTTCGGCTGGTGGCCCGCGATCGTGATCGCCCTGGTCGCGTTCATCGACCGGGTCGAGTTCAACCTGGTCGCCGGCGCGCTGCCGGCGATCCAGAAGCACTTCGACTTCGGCGACACCCTCGCGGGCGCGATCCCGACCGCGGCCGCGGTCGCCGGGGTGGTGCTGCTGCTGCCCGCTGGACGGCTGGCCGACACCGGACGCCGTACGGCGATCATCGGCGTGGTCGTGCTCGCCTGGGCGGCCGTGTCGGTGCTCAGCGGTGTCGCGACGACGTTCGCGCTCTTCTTCATCAGCCGGATCCTGCTCGGCGCCGCCGGCCAGCTCTACAACCCGCCTGCGTCCAGCCTGCTCGCCGACTACTACCCCGGCGCGAGCCGGGGGAAGGCCTACGGGCTGGAGCGGGCCGGCTACTACATGGGTCTGCCCGTCGGCGTCGCCCTCGGCGGCGTGCTGGCCGAGGCGGTCGGCTGGCGGTCGGTGTTCTTCATCGTCGCCGTGCCGGGCGTCCTGGTGGGGCTCCTCGTCCTCACCGTGCGGGAGCCGCTGCGTGGCCTGGGCGACCGCATCGACCGGCTCCGCGGCGGGGCCGCGACGGCCATCGACGCCCCCGCGCACGCGACCCTCGCCAACCGCGGCTCGGTGCTGCGCGAGGCGCGCGAGCTGCTCGAGATCAAGGCACTCCGCGGCGTCATCGCCAGCCTGTCGCTGCTCTACCTCGGCCTGGGTGGGCTCTTCTACTGGCTGCCCACGCTGCTCGAGCGCACCGAGGGCCTGGACTACGACGCGGCCGCCGGTCTGGCCGGCGGTGTCGGTGGCACCGGCATCGTGATCGGCATCATCCTCGGCAGCCGGATCGGTGACCGCGGGCACGGCGTGAAGTCGGCCTGGCGGCTGCGCACGGCACTCGGCTTCCTGGTGCTGGGAGCGGTGGCGCTGACCGGCGTCGTGCTGCTCCCCGGCCTCCCGGTGCGACTCACCCTGATCGCCGTCTGCTGCGTCGGCTTCGCCGGCGCGATCCCCAACCTGACCGCCGCCTCCGCGGACGTCGTCCCCGCCAGCCGACGCGGCCTCGGCTTCGCACTGTTGCAGTTCCTGATGACCCTCGGCGGCGCCGCCGGCCCGCTGCTCGTCGGCATCACCTCCGACACGGTCGGCTCGCTGCGGCTGGCGATGCTGGTCCTGCTGCCGCCGCTCTTCGTCACCCTGGTGGTGCTGAAGCGCACCACCCGCTGGTACGACGAGGACGCGCGCCGGGCGCTCGCGGGCTGACCTGCGGGCCGGGACTCCGCGCCGGCCGGGCTCACCAGTGCCGTACGACGACCCGCCCGCCCGCCGTCGGCGCGAGCTCGCCGGCCGGGACGTGGACCCAGGTGCGCGCCTCGGGCCACAGCAGGTCCACATCGGTGTCGAAGGTCTGCTCGGTCAGCTCGTCGTGGACGGTGACCGTCCCGACCAGCTCCTCGGCCGGGCCCCGCTGGACCCCGGCCGCCAGGGGGGAAGCGCCCAGCGCACCGGCGGTGTCGGACGGGCCGTCGGTCCAGCCGCCGCCGGGACCAGAGAACCAGACCAGGGCACGGGTGCCGTCCAGGACAGAGGTGGCCGAGCGGGTCGCGCGCGGCTCGACGACCAGGAAGTCGCCGACGCCGGCCGTGGCGCCGCTGATGCTGAGCGCGCCGGACAGGATGACCATCTCCTCGCCGGCCGGCTGGTGACCGACCGCGTCCCGCTTCCAGCCTGGAGGGAACTCCACCATGACCGTGCGGGTCTGACGCTCGGCGTCTGCATGCAGCAGCACCATCCGGGCCGGCTTCTCCGAGCCGGAGATGTGGTGCTCACGCCAGTCGAGGTCGGGGCCGTCGAGGTCAGTGGGGGTCAGGTCGAGAACGGTCATGCGGGGAGCTCCTAGCGGTGGGGGTGGGCGGTGAGTTGGGCGACGACCTCGTCCTCCGACAGCACGTCGGCGTACTTCGAGTCGAGGTCGAACAGGTTCTGGTCGTGTGTTGCGACGTCGCGGTCGCCGCAGGCCTCCGCGACGACGATCGGACGGAAGCCGTGCTGGAGCGCGTCGAGCGCGGTGGCCCGCACGCAGCCACTGGTCGAGAAGCCGGTGACGACCACCGTGTCGATGCCGGCCGCCGTCAGGGTGGCCGCGAGACTGGTGCCGAAGAACGACGACGCGTACTGCTTGCTCACCACGACCTCGCCCGGCAGCGGGGCAGGCGCCGCAGCGAACGCGGCGTACGGCGAGCCGTCCTCGAAGGCGCTCAGACCGGGCACCTTGACCGCGAACCAGCCGGCGTCGGCGCCCCCGGGTGCGAGCCTGACGACCGTGAAGACGACCGGGTGCCCGGCGGCCCGGGCCGCCTCGACCACGCGTGCCGTGCTGGCCCGGGCGCTCTCGAAGCGACCGGCTCCGTCGGTCAGCGGGCCGCCCTCGAGATAGGCCGTGACCACGTCGACGACGACCACCGCGGGTCGGGTGCCGAAGCCGATCCGGCCGCGGAAGCCCACGCTCGCGTAGTCGCCCTCGCGATCGCTCATGGGAGCCATCTCAGATGATGCCCGCGGCCCGGAGCTCGGCGCGCCGGGTCTCGGCGAGGCCGAGCAGGTCGCCGTACACCTCGTCGTTGTGCTGGCCGAGCGTCGGTCCGGTCCAGCGCACCTTGCCTGGGGTGGCCGACAGCTTGGGTACGACGTTCTGCATCGCCAGCTCGCCGAACTTCGGGTCGGTGACCCTGACGATCGCCTCACGGGCGGCGAAGTGCGGGTCGTTAAGCATGTCCGCGGCCTTGAAGATCCGCCCGGCCGGGACACCACCCTCGTGGAGCACCGCGAGCAGCTCGTCGGAGTCGTACTTCGAGGTCCACACCGCGATGTGGTCGTCGAGCTCCTGCTGGTGCTCGCCACGCCCGGAGTGGTCGGCGTACCGGCTGCCGGGCTCGGCGAGCTCGGCCTCGTCCATCAGCGTGACCAGGCGTCCGAAGACCGAGTCCTGGTTGGCGGCGATCAGGATCAGCTGGCCGTCGGCCGTCGGGTAGACGTTGCTGGGGGCGACGTTGGGGAGTACGGCGCCGGTCCGCTCGCGCTGGTAGCCCTGGACGTCCCACTCGGTGACCGTGCTCTCCATCATCGCGAGCACGGCCTCGTAGATCGCACTGTCGACGACCTGGCCCTCCCCTGTCACGTCGCGGTGGCGCAGCGCGGCGAGGGCGCCGATCGTGGCGTGCATGGCAGCGAGCGCGTCGCCGATGGAGATGCCGGTGCGCGAGGGCTGCCGGTCGGGGTCGCCGGTGATGTAGCGCAGCCCGCCCATGGCCTCGCCGATCGAGCCGTAGCCGGCACGCGAGGAGTAGGGGCCGGTCTGGCCGTAGCCGCTCACTCGCACCAGCACCAGCCGCGGGTTGATCTCGCGGAGCTGCTCGTAGCCGAGGTTCCACTTCTCGAGGGTGCCGGGACGGAAGTTCTCGATGACGATGTCGGCGTTGCGGACCAGCTCGACGAAGAGCTCCTGGCCGGCGGCCTCGCGCAGGTTGAGCGTGACCGAGCGCTTGTTGCGGCCGACGACGGGCCACCACAGCGAGCCGCCCTCGGCCTTCTCACGTCCCCACTGCCGCATCGGGTCACCCACACCCGGGGGCTCGACCTTGATCACGTCGGCACCCATGTCACCCATGAGCTGTCCGGCGAAGGGCCCGGCGAGCAGCTGGCCGGCCTCGATCACGCGGACGCCCGCGAGCGGTCCGGTGCTGGTCTGGTCGGCAGATGAAGCGGTCGTCATGTACGAATCGTATATCAGATACTCTTGGTCCGCCGTTGACTACGCCGAAATGACGTCGAGTCGGCGCAGTCTCGCCCTTTGGAGGGTGACTGCGCCGACTCGGCGGTGGATCAGCGGGCGGAGGTGCCCTCGACGTAGTCGGAGTCGTGCGACTTCACCCACGCCATCAGCTTGCGCAGCTCGCGGCCGGTCTGCTCGATCGGGTGGGACTCGCCCGTCTTGCGGAACTCGGTGAACTCCGGCGAGCCGTTGTCCATGTCGGAGATGAAGCGCTCGGCGAACTTGCCGTTCTTGATGTCCTCGAGGACGGCCTCCATGTTGGCCTTCACGTCGGGCGTGATGACGCGAGGCCCGGAGACGTAGTCACCGAACTCGGCGGTGTCGGACACCGACCAGCGCTGCTTGGCGATGCCGCCCTCGTACATGAGGTCGACGATCAGCTTGAGCTCGTGGAGGCACTCGAAGTAGGCGACCTCGGGCTGGTAGCCAGCCTCGGTGAGCACCTCGAAGCCGTACATCACCAGCTGCGAGGCACCGCCGCAGAGCACCGCCTGCTCACCGAACAGGTCGGTCTCGGTCTCCTCGGTGAAGGTGGTCTTGATGCCGCCGGCACGCAGGCCACCGATGGCCTTGGCGTAGGACAGCGCGAGCGGCCACGTGGTGCCGGACGCGTCCTTCTCGACGGCGACGAGGACCGGGACGCCGCGCCCGTCGACGTACTCACGACGGACCAGGTGGCCGGGGCCCTTCGGCGCGACCATGAAGACGTCGACGCCCTCGGGCGGGGTGATGTAGCCGAAGCGGATGTTGAACCCGTGGCCGAAGACCAGGGTGTCGCCGGCGGCGAGCTGCGGTTCGATCTCCTCGGCGTAGAGCTTGCGCTGGTGCTGGTCGGGGGCGAGGATGACGATGACGTCGGCCTCCTCCGCAGCCTCGGCCGGCGTCAGGACCCGCAAGCCCTCGGCCTCGGCCTTGGCACGGCTCTTGGAGCCCGGCTGCAGGCCGATGCGGACGTCGACACCCGAGTCGCGCAGGGACAGCGCATGGGCGTGGCCCTGGCTTCCGTAGCCGATCACCGCGACGTTCTTGCCCTGGATCAGGGACAGGTCGGCGTCGTCGTCGTAGAACATCTCAGCCACTGGGGCTTCTCCTTCGTGTTGGTGTTGCTTCAGCCCGCGGCGGGCGGGGCGGGGATGGTCACCGGGCGCAGGTTGCGTTCGGAGATGGAGCGGGAGCCACGGCCGATCGCCACCACGCCGGACTGCACGAGCTCGCGGATCCCGAAGGGCTCGAGGACCCGGAGCAGGTCGGTCAGCTTGGCGGCGTTGCCGACAGCCTGGATGGTGACCGCGTCTGGGGCGACGTCGACCACCTTGGCACGGAAGAGCTGGACGGCGTCCAGGACCTGCCCACGCGCCTCGGCGTCGGCCCTGACCTTCACCAGCAGCAGCTCGCGGTTGACCGACACCGCGCTGTCGAGCTCGACGATCTTGATCACCTCGACCAGCTTGTTGAGCTGCTTGGTGACCTGCTCGAGCGGGGAGTCCTCGACGTTGACCACGATCGTCATCCGGGACACCTCGGGGTGCTCGGTCGGGCCGACCGCGAGCGAGTCGATGTTGAAGCCGCGGCGGCTGAAGAGACCGGCGATCCGGGCGAGCACGCCGGGCTTGTTCTCGACCAGCACCGACAGCGTGTGCTTGTTGGACGGGGTGGTCATGGGCGCACCTCCAGGTCAGTGTCGTCGTCGAAGTTCGGGGCGAGGTCACGGGCGTACTTGATCTCGTCGTTGCTGGTGCCGGCGGCGACCATCGGCCACACCATGGCGTCCCGGTGCACCCGGAAGTCCACGACCACCGGCACGTCGTTGATCTCCATCGCCTTGGTGATGGTGGCGTCGACGTCGCCCGGGTTGTCGCACGAGAGACCGACGCAGCCGTAGGCGTCCGCCAGCTTCACGAAGTCGGGGATCCGGCGCTCGGGACCGGTGTGCAGGTCGGTGTTGGAGTAGCGCTCGTTGTAGAAGAGCGTCTGCCACTGGCGCACCATGCCGAGCGACTCGTTGTTGATGATCGCGACCTTGATCGGGATGTCGTTGATGGTGCAGGTGGCCAGCTCCTGGTTGGTCATCTGGAAGCAGCCGTCGCCGTCGATCGACCAGACCGTGGAGTCGGGGCAGCCCACCTTGGCACCCATCGCGGCCGGCACCGAGTAGCCCATGGTGCCCAGACCGCCCGAGTTGAGCCAGGTGTTGGGGTGCTCGTAGCCGATGAACTGAGCGGCCCACATCTGGTGCTGGCCGACCCCGGAGGTGAAGATCGTCTCCGGCCCGGAGATGGCGCCGAGGCGCTCGATGACGTACTGCGGGGCGAGCCCACCGTCGGCCGGCACGTCGTATCCCAGGGCGTAGGTCTTCTTGACCCCGGCGAGGAACTCGACCCAGGCCTCGTAGTCCCCGGTGTGACCGGCGGCGGCCTCGGCCTCGAGCGCGGCGACCAGGTCGCTGATCACCTCGCGGCAGTCGCCGACGATGGGCACGTCGACGGCGCGGTTCTTGCCGATCTCGGCCGGGTCGATGTCGGCGTGGATGATCCGGGCGTTGGGCGCGAACGAGTCGAGGTTGCCGGTCACCCGGTCGTCGAAGCGGGCACCGAGGCTGATGATCAGGTCGCTGCGCTGCAGGCCGGCGACCGCGGCGACGGTGCCGTGCATGCCGGGCATGCCGAGGTGCTGCGGGTGGCTGTCCGGGAAGGCGCCGCGGGCCATCAGGGTGGTGACCACCGGCATCCCGGTGAGCTCGGCCAGCCGGCGCAGCTCCTTCGAGGCGCGGGCACGGATGGTGCCGCCGCCGACGTAGAGCACCGGACGGCGCGACTCGAGGATCAGCTTGGCGGCCTCACGGATCTGCTTGGCGTGCGGACGCGTCACCGGGCGGTAGCCGGGCAGCGAGAGCTCCGTCGGCCACCGGTAGGTCGTCAGCGCCTGCAGCGCCGACTTGGCGACGTCGACGAGCACCGGGCCGGGGCGACCGGTGGAGGCGATGTGGAACGCCTCAGCGACGGTGCGCGGGATGTCGGCGGGGTCGGTCACCAGGAAGTTGTGCTTGGTGATCGGCATGGTGATGCCGCGGATGTCGGCTTCCTGGAAGGCATCGGTGCCGATCTGGGCGGCACCGACCTGACCGGTGATCGCGACCAGCGGCACCGAGTCCATGTGCGCGTCGGCCAGCGGCGTGACCAGGTTGGTGGCACCCGGGCCGGAGGTGGCCATGCACACGCCCACTCGACCGGTCGCGGCGGCGTACCCCTGCGCGGCGTGCCCGGCGCCCTGCTCGTGCCGGACCAGGATGTGCCTGATCGAGGAGTCCATGAGGGGGTCGTACGCCGGGAGGATGGCGCCGCCGGGGATCCCGAAGATGTGCTCGGTCCCGGCTGCCTCCAGCGACCTGACCAGGCTCTGGGCACCTGTCATCTGCTCGCTCATCGGTCTGCTTCCTCTTCTTCGCTGCCTAGCTGCTCTGCCCAACAAAAAACCCCTCGGCCCGGGAGGGCGACGAGGGGTGACGTGCGTGCCGAGGTCGGTGTCGACTCAGCCCACACGTCGCGTGCGTACAAGAATGTCGTGGTGCATGGCACCACGGTAGCCGCCCCGTCTCGCGTCCGTCATCCCAGTGTGACACCCGTCCCAGAATATGGGACGGCCGTCCCGGCATCCGGTCAGGACTGGCCCTCTCGGTCGAGGCCCGTGCAGATGCAGACCTGGTTGCCGTAGGCATCCGCAAGCACCCAGAACGACGGCGCCTCAGCGTCGTTGACCAGGGTGCCGCCTGCCGCGACAGCCGCCTGCACCCTGGCCTCGGCGACCTCGGGCGGGACCATCACGTCGAGGTGGAAGCGCTGCGGGACGGGGGTGCCGGCCTCCGGCGCCTCCTGGAACCACAGCGCCGGCCCGGCTCCGTCAGCGGAGCGGACCTCGTCAGGCCGCTTCTCGACCTGCTCGTAGCCCAGGACGGTGCTCCAGAACTCCTTGACCTCGTCGTAGCCGGGCGCGTCCAGCGCGAGCTCCATCGCCACGGTCGCCTCGGGAGCCGCACCGACCCCGAGACCGGCGGCGAGGCCGCTGATCTCACGAGCCAGGCGTACGTCGCGCGACGTGATCGCGTCGACGTCGTGGCTGGAGAGCCGCACATCGACGTGGGGGTAGCCGAGCACCACGTCGGGGTGGTGGTCGGCCGCCTCGGCCGCCGCTCCGATCGCCGCCACCAGCGTGAGCCCGGTGGCGAAGTCGCCGGTCAGGAACCGGGCGTGCAGGGTCCGGTAGAGCATCCGCCAGTCGTCGAGATCCTCCGCCGCGACGTCCTCGAAGGAGAGCGGCTGCTTCGGGTCCTGTGCACTCGTCTGGTCAGTCATGGCAACACCACCTGTCCGATCGGTCCTGGGTTGAAGGCGATCTCCCAGCGGTACCCGTCGGGATCGCCGAAGTAACCGCTGTAGCCGCCCCACTCACGCGTGAAGGCCTCGTGGACGGGGTCGGCGCCGGCCGCGCGGGCGGTGGCGAGCACGGCATCCACCTCCTCGCGGGTGGCCACGTTGTGCGCGAGCGCGATCGGGGCAACCCCCTGGCCACGACCGATCGCACCGACCTCGGCCTCGAACTCGGTGTCCACCCAGAGCGAGAGCACGAGGTGCTCCCCCAGCCGGATCATCAGCACCTCGCCGGGCACGTCCATCGCCGCCTCCCACCCGAGGCCATCGAGGTAGAACGCCCGGCTCGCGTCGAGGTCGCGCACCGCCAGCGTCACGAAGCTCAGTCGCTGGTCCATGTCCCAACTCTATTCTCCAGGAGTGAAGATCACCTGGGCGCGCTGGTGGCACCTCCTCAATGCGGTGGTCGTCGTCGCCGGCCTGGTGCTCCAGCTCGTCCTGGTCCTGCAGGGCGGCAAGGTGCTGGACGAGGTGGATCCGCCGGGCCTGGGCGACCGGATCTACCAGTTCTTCGCCTACTTCACCGTCGAGAGCAACCTGCTCATCGCCGCGGCGGTGATCACGCTCGCGCTTGATCCTGAGCGCGACGGGCGCTGGTGGCGGGTGCTGCGGCTGGCCGGCCTGGTCGGCATCACGGTGACCGCGGTCGTGCACTTCTTCCTGCTGCGGCCGCTCATCGATCTCGACGGTGCCGACTACCTCGCCGACAAGGTGCTGCACATGGTGGTGCCCGCGCTCGCGGTGATCGGCTGGGTGGCCTTCGGTCCTCGGCCTCGGGTGACCAGCCGGGTGGTCGGACTGGCGCTGCTCTACCCCGTCGTCTGGACCGCCTGGACGATGCTCTACGGAGCGATCGACGGCTGGTACCCCTACCCGTTCATGGACCCCGACAAGAAGGGGTGGACAGCGGTCAGCGTCGCCCTCGTCGGCATCACCGTCTTCTTCCTGCTGCTCTTCGCGCTCGCGTCCTACCTCGATCGACGGCTGTCACCGGCGCCACGTAGGGCTACCGTCGACCCATGACAGCGCGCGCAGGAGTCGACCCGTCGGTGCCACCCAGCGGGACAGGGTGCCTGGAGTGCGAGGCCAGCGGCGGCTGGTGGGTGCACCTGCGTAGGTGCACGCAGTGCGGCCACATCGGCTGCTGTGACACCTCGCCCGCGCAGCACGCCACGGCGCACTTCCGGGAGACGGCACACCCGGTGATCACCAGCTTCGAGCCCGGTGAGGACTGGTTCTGGGACTTCACGACCGACCAGGGCTTCCTCGGGCCGCAGCTGGCACCCGCCACCGAGCACCCGCTCGACCAGACCGTCCCCGGTCCCGCCGACCGGGTGCCCGCCGACTGGCGGGACCACCTGCACGAGTGAGGGCAGTCAGGCCAAGGTCTGGGTGATCTCGCGCCGGTCGCCGTCGACGACGACCCGCGCCAGGGCCCCGTTGACCAGCGGGAGCTGGGGCTGGACGTGCCCGCAGTCGACGTCGAGCACGATGGGGACGTCGAGCACGCCGAGCGCGTCGGCGACGGCCTCGTGCTGGCTGAGGTCGTCGAATCCCGGTGCGTTCGTCCGCCCCACCAGCACTGCGTCCGCCTCGTCGAACCAGCCGGCCAGGCGGAGCGAGTGCAGCATCCGCGCGACGTCGTACGACCCGGCCTCGGAGGCCTCGACGTAGACGATCAGACCCTCGTCGGCGTGCTCCCGGCCGAAGGCGGGCACGTCCCCGTACGGCGTGCCGGCCAGCACGCTCAGCAGCTCGAGACAGCCACCGACCAGTCGTCCGGTCACGTCGACCCCGCCGCCACCGACGACCGGCCAGCCGCCGGTCGCGTCGAGCGTCATGGCACTGATCGCGGGATCGCCCTCCCAGTCGTCGTGACCACTGCTGCGGTAGCGCCCCGGACCGTGCTGGAGGAATGACTCCCCCGCAGCCAGGGACGCGATCGACGTCCAGTGCCGCAGCCCGTCGACCGGGGCGTAGGGGGTGTCCATCAGGTTGGTGCCGTGCAGCGTCGCCCAGCCGAGCCGCAGGGTCAGCGGCAGCATCACGGTCGTCAGGTCGCTGTAGCCGACCAGCCAGGTGGGGTCGGCGGACTCGATCGCTGCCCAGTCGAGCTGGTCGAGCAGGTCGATCGCCAGCTCCCCGCCCCACGGAGGCACCACGGCCCGGATCGCGGGGTCGCTCAGCATCCGGCTCAGCTCGGCGGCACGCTTCTCCTTGCTCGCCGAGGTGACCCGGTCGGCAGCCATGCAGTCGCCGACCTCGACCTCGAAGCCGCGCTGGCGCAACGAGGCGACCGCGGCGTCGAGCCGAGGCCGGAGCCGGTCCTCCACGCCGCTGGACGGCGAGGTCACCCCGATCCTGTCGCCCGGCCGCAACGGCGCCGGGAAGCGCAGCCCGGTCACGACGCCAGCCCGTCGAGCGTCTCGTGCACGGCTTCGAGCCCGGCCCGGACCTCGGCATACGACGTGGACAGCGGCGACAGTCCGATCCGCAAGCCACCCGGGTCGCGGTAGTCGGGGATCACGTCGCGCTCCCACAGCGCTGCGGTGACCTCGCGCATCAGCGGGTGGTTGAGGGTGACGTGCCCGCCGCGCTGCGCGGGGTCGCGCGGCGAGGCCAGCACCACCCCGGCCGGAGCCAGCAGCGAGTCGGCCACCTCGACGGCGTACGACGTGAGCGCGACCGACTTGGCGCGGACGGCGTCGATCCCGACCTCGTCGATCAGCTCCAGCATGTCCTGGATCGCCAGCATCCCGATCACCGGCGGGGTCCCGGACAGGAACCGCCGGACGCCGGCCGCAGGTGCATAGCTCGGCCCCATCAGGAACGGGTCGACGCTGCCGAGCCAGCCCTGGATCGGCTGGGTCAGCTCGTCCAGGTGCCGCTCGGCGACGTAGGCGAACGCGGGTGCACCGGGCCCGGCATTGAGGTACTTGTAGGAGCAGCCGACGGCCAGGTCGACCCCGGCGGCGTCGAGGGCGATCGGCACCGAGCCGGCCGAGTGGCACAGGTCCCAGAGCACCAGCGCCCCCGCGTCGTGGGCGATCGCGGTGAGGGCCGACAGGTCGGCCAGCCACGCGGAGCGGTAGGCCACCTGGCTGAGGAGGACGAGCGCGGTGTCCGGGCCGACCGCCTCCGCGAGCTGCTCGGCGCTCACGCCAGAGGTGGTGTCGACGTCGATCCAACGCAGGGTCAGACCGCACTCGTCGGCGACACCGGCCGCGAGGTAGCGGTCGGTCGGGAAGTTGTCGCGGTCGATCACGATCTCGCCGCGACCGGGTCGGGCAGCCACCGCGGCACGCATCAGCTTGTAGAGCAGCACCGTCGTGGAGTCCCCGACCACGGTCTGACCCGGAGCAGCACCCAGCACCACCCGGCCGAGCTCGTCACCGATGACCTGGGGGAGCTCCATCCAGCGCTCGTCCCAGCCGCGGATCAGCCGCCCGCCCCACTCCTGCTCGACGAACGCCGCCAGTCGCGGCCCGGTCACCTGCAGCGGCCGGCCCAGCGAGTTGCCGTCGAAGTAGACGAGCGAGGAGTCGGCACCGACGAAGCGGTCGCGGTACGCCGCCAGCGGGTCGTCACGGTCGAGGTCGCGGTCGCGTGAGGTCACGCGCCCATGTCTACACCGGACGCGACGCGGTCAGGTCACGCACCTCGGCGTACCGCTCCCGCACCGCCGGGGTCGGCTCGGCCTCGGTGACGACCACACCCTCGAGGCTCCAGTCCGGCGGCTCGACGGTCCCGGCCAGCGTCCAGGCGGCCTGCCGCGCCGCCCCGCGGGCGACGTACTCCCCCGGTGGCGGCACGCTCACCGGCACCCCGAGCACGGCCGAGGCGATCTCGCGCACGGCGCGCGAGCGGGCCGCACCGCCGACCATGATCACCCGGTCGACCGGCGTGCCGAGCGCGCGCACCGCGTCGACCGCGTCGGCGAGCCCGCAGAGCATCCCCTCGACCGCGGCGCGGGCGAGGTGGGCGGGGTTCGCGGTGTCGAGGCGCAGCCCGTGGATCGCGCCGGTGGCATCGGGCTTGTTGGGCGTCCGCTCGCCCTCGAGGTAGGGCACCAGCACCAACCCACCGGCACCGGCAGGCGCGTCGAGGGCGAGGTCGGACAGTGCGGCGTGGTCGACACCGAGCATCCGGGTCGCGGCATCGAGGACGCGGGCGGCGTTGAGGGTGGCCACCAGCGGGAGGAACCGTCCGGTCGCGTCGGCGAAGCCGGCCACCGCCCCGGACGGGTCGCCCACCGGCCGGTCGGCCACCGCGCAGGCGACCCCGGAGGTGCCGATCGAGAGGACCACGTCGCCCGCCACGGCACCCAGCCCGAGCGCGGCGCCGGCGTTGTCACCGGTGCCCGGACCGAGGATCGCTCCGCTCGGCATCCGGCCGGCGATCTCGGCCGGTCCCAGCACCCGCGGGAGCACGGCGTCGTGGCCGAGACCCCTGACCAGCAGGTCGCGGCGGTAGTCCTCGGTCAGCGGCGACCAGTAGCCGGTGCCGCTGGCGTCCCCGCGGTCGGTGACGAGCGCGTCCAGACCGGGGGCACCGGGCCGGGGGTGCCCCGCCAGCCGCCAGGTCAGGTAGTCGTGGGGCAGACAGACCGCTGCCGTACGCGCTGCGTGCTCCGGCTCGTGGTCGGCCAGCCAGCGCAGCTTGGTGACGGTGAACGACGCGACCGGCACCAGCCCGACCGCGTCGACCCAGGCCTGTCGGCCCGCCGAGTCGTCACCGGACCCGAGCTCGTCGATCAGGTCGAGGGCGGCCTGCGCGGAGCGGGTGTCGTTCCACAGCAGCGCCGGCCGGACCACGTCGCCGGCCTCGTCGAGGCAGACCATCCCGTGCTGCTGGCCGCCGACGGCGACAGCCTCGACGTCGTCGAGCCCGCCTGCCGCAGCGATCGCCTGCTGGAGCGCATCCCACCAGAGATCAGGATGCACCTCGGTCCCCTCGGGATGAGACGCCTGACCGGTGCGGACGATCTCGCCGCTCTCCGCGTCACAGACGACGACCTTGCAGGACTGGGTGGAGGAGTCGATCCCGGCTACGAGTGGCACGAACAGAGGTTAGCGGCCGGACCGGTGGGCTCAGCTGGTGATGGCGCCGTGCGCGGCCGACTGCACGACCTTGGCGTACTTGCCGAGGACGCCGCGGGTGTACTTGGGCTTGTTGGGCTCCCAGCCGACCTTGCGCTTCTCCCACTCGTCCTCGTCGACGCCCTCGATCTCGAGCAGTCGGTTGGCGACGTCGAGGGTGATGGTGTCGCCGTCGCGGACGAAGGCGATCGGTCCGCCGTCGACGGCCTCGGGGGCGACGTGGCCCACGCACAGGCCCGTCGTACCTCCCGAGAAGCGGCCGTCGGTCAGCAGCAGCACGTCCTTGCCGAGCCCGGCGCCCTTGATCGCGCCGGTGATGGCGAGCATCTCGCGCATCCCGGGGCCACCCTTGGGGCCCTCGTAGCGGATCACCACGACGTCGCGGGCCTTGATCTGGCCATCGGCCAGGGCGTCCATCGCGGCGCGCTCTCCGTCGAAGACGCGGGCGGTGCCGGAGAAGACCGACTCGTCGAAGCCGGCGCTCTTGACGACCGCACCCTCGGGGGCCAGGGACCCCTTGAGGATGGTGAGTCCGCCGGTCTTGTGGATCGGGCGGTCGAGCTTGCGGATCACGTCGTCGTCGAGGTCGGGCGGCGCGATCTCGGCGAGGTTCTCGGCCATCGTCTTGCCGGTCACGGTGAGGCAGTCGCCGTGCATGAGCCCGGCGTCGAGCAAGGCCTTCATCACGACGGGGATGCCGCCGATCTTGTCGACGTCGTACATGACGTACTTGCCGAACGGCTTGAGGTCGCCGAGGTGCGGCACCTTGTCCCCGACCCGGTTGAAGTCGTCGATGGTCAGGTCGACGTCGGCCTCGCGGGCCATCGCGAGCAGGTGGAGCACGGCGTTGGTGGAGCCGCCGAGCGCCATCACGACGGTGATCGCGTTCTCGAAGGCCTCCTTGGTCATGATCTGGCGGGCGGTGATGCCCTGACGGAGCAGGTTGACCACGGCCTCACCGGAGCGGTGAGCGAACCCGTCGCGGCGCCGGTCGACGGCCGGCGGGGCGGCCGAGCCGGGCAGCGACATGCCGATCGCCTCGGCGACGGCGGCCATCGTGTTCGCGGTGTACATCCCACCGCAGGCACCCTCGCCCGGACAGATCGCACGCTCGATCCGGTCCACCTCCGCGCGGCTGATCTTGCCGGCCAGACACGCACCGACGGCCTCGAAGGCGTCGATGATCGTCACGTCGTTGCCGTCGACCTGGCCGGGCATGATCGAGCCGGCGTAGAGGAAGACGCTGGACAGGTCGAGCCGGGCCGCGGCCATCAGCATGCCGGGCAGCGACTTGTCGCAGCCGGCGAGCAGCACCGAGCCGTCGAGGCGCTCGGCCATCATCACGGTCTCGACGGAGTCGGCGATGACCTCACGGGAGACCAGCGAGAAGTGCATGCCCTCGTGGCCCATCGAGATGCCGTCGGAGACCGAGATGGTGCCGAACTCCAGCGGGTAGCCACCGGCTGCGTGCACGCCGTTCTTCACCGCCTGCGCGAGTCGCTGGAGCGAGAGGTTGCAGGGGGTGATCTCGTTCCAGCTGGACGCGACCCCGATCTGTGGCTTCACCCAGTCGTCGTCCCCCATGCCCACCGCCCGGAGCATGCCGCGGGCCGCGGCCTTCTCCAGTCCGTCGGTGACGTCGCGGGAGCGGGGCTTGATGTCGGGTGACTCGGTCATGGGTCAAGGGTATTCCCGTCCCGTGCACCGCCCGCGATCGGTTTCGCTGTCCGGGCAGATGGTGAGTCACGTGACATCTGCATGACGGTTGCGTCAACGAGCGCTCCCCCGGACGAGCGAGGGCCTAGCCTGATCCGGTGAGCCCTTCCGCGCCCCAGGTGAACTGGCCTGACTACGACGCTGTCCTCTTCGATCTGGACGGCGTGGTCACGCCGACCGCAGAGGTCCACATGCTGGCGTGGGCGGAGATGTTCAACGCTTTCCTCGACGGCTACGACGGCACCGCCACGGACCGCTCGACGTACACCGACGCGGACTACTTCGCCCACGTCGACGGCAAGCCCCGCTTCGACGGCGTCCGCGACTTCCTCGACTCGCGGGGCATCGACCTGCCCGAGGGCGACGTCGACGACGCGCCGACCGAGGAGACCGTCTGCGGTCTCGGCAACCGCAAGAACGACGCCTTCAACGCCGTGCTCGAGCGCGACGGGGTGACCGCCTACCCCGGCTCGGTGCTGCTGCTCGACCACCTGCGCGACCTCGAGATGCCGCTGGCCGTCGTCTCGTCGTCGGCCAACGCCCCCGCGGTGCTCGAGGCGGCCGGACTCGCCGACCGGTTCCTGACCGTCGTCAGCGGCACCGTCGCGGTCGAGCTGGGGCTGCCCGGCAAGCCCGCTCCCGACACGTTCCTCCACGCCGCCACCGTGCTCGGCGCCACCCCGGACAAGTCCGTCGTCCTGGAGGACGCCGTGTCCGGCGTACGCGCCGGAGCAGCGGGAGCCTTCGGCCTCGTGGTCGGCGTCGATCGTGGCGCCGGGCCCGAGATCCTGGAGGCTGCTGGGGCCACGATGGTCGTCTCCGACCTGGACGAGCTGGTGCCGGACCAGGGATCGTCGTCGTGAAGGGCGATCCCGTCGGCGCGGACCCGATGGACCGCGGCCGGTTCCCGATCGACCCGTGGGCCCTGATCGAGACCAGCTACCGCCCGAACGACCTGGGCGTGACCGAGACCCTGTTCGCGGTGGCCAACGGCTACCTCGGCATGCGCGGCACGCCCGAGGAGGGGCGGCCGTCGTACGC
This sequence comes from uncultured Actinomycetota bacterium, assembly GCA_963706475.1. GTDB lineage: Bacteria > Actinomycetota > Actinomycetes > Propionibacteriales > Nocardioidaceae > Nocardioides. The sequence continues at coordinate 480,393 of CAVPLV010000002.1, forward strand.
GCACGGCACCTTCCTCAACGGCTTCCACGAGACGTGGGAGATCCGGCACGCCGAGTCGGCGTTCGGCTTCGCGCGCACCGGCCAGACGCTCGTCAACGCACCCGACACCACCGTGCTGAAGATCTACGTCGACGACGAGCCGCTGACCTTCGGCACCGCCAACCTCGAGGAGTACGAGCGCTGCCTGGACTTCCGCGACGGGGTGCTGCGCCGCAGCCTGGTCTGGCGCACCCCGTCGGGCAAGCGGGTGCGCATCGACTCCACCCGGATGATCTCGATGACCCAGCGCCACCTCGCGATCATGACCCTCGAGGTCGAGGTGCTCACCGGTGACGCCCCGATCGTGATCTCCTCGCAGATCCTCAACCGGCAGGACGGTCTCGACGAGTACCGCGCTCCCAAGGGCGCCAGCCTCGACCCGGTCGACCCGCGCAAGGCGGCGGCCTTCGGCCAGCGGGTGCTCCTGCCCCGGATGAGCTCTGCCGACGACCAGCGGATGCTGCTGGGCTACCAGTGCGCGCACTCGGGGATGACGGTGGCGGTCGCGGCCGACCACACCCTGGAGACCGAGGACGCCTACGAGATCGTCACGCGCCACGAGGACGACATGGCCAAGACCGTGTTCCGCGTCGACGCGACCCAGGGCAGCACGATGCGGATCGAGAAGATCGTGGCCTACCACTCGTCGCGCGGCGTGCCGGTGCGCGAGCTCTCGGACCGTTGCGACCGCACCCTGGACCGTGCCCACCGGCACGGCCACGACCACTACGTCGCCGACCAGCGCGGCTGGTTCGCCCGGTTCTGGGAGTCGGCGGACGTCGAGATCGGTGGCGACTCTCCCGACCAGCAAGCCCTCCAGCAGGCCACCCGCTACAACCTCTTCACGCTGGCCCAGGCCAGCGGCCGCACCGACGGGCTCGGCGTACCTGCCAAGGGCGTCACCGGCTCGGGCTACGAAGGTCACTACTTCTGGGACACCGAGATCTACGTGATCCCGTTCCTCACCTACACCCAGCCCGAGGTAGCCCGCAACGCGCTGCACTTCCGGTCGATCATGCTGCCGGCCGCGCGCGAGCGGGCCCGTGAGCTCGCCCAGAGCGGCGCGATGTTCCCGTGGCGCACCATCAACGGCGAGGAGGCGTCGGCGTACTACGCGGCCGGCTCCGCACAGGTGCACATCGACGCCGACGTCGCCTACGCGCTGGTGAAGTACGTCCGGGCCACCGCGGACGAGGGCTTCATGATCCGCGAAGGCATCGACATCCTCGTCGAGACCGCCCGGATGTGGGCCGACCTGGGCTTCTGGCGCAGCAACGGCACGCCGTCCTTCCACATCCACGGCGTGACCGGCCCGGACGAGTACACGACGGTGGTCAACAACAACCTCTTCACCAACGTGATGGCCCGCTTCAACCTGGAGCAGGCGGCGCTGACGATGGAGTGGATCCGCCGCGACCACCCCACCGAGTTCGTGCGGGTCGCGGCCAGGCTCGACCTCGAGGACCACGAGGTCGACGAGTGGCGCGCGTGCGCCGAGGGCATGACCATCCCGTTCGACGAGGGCCTCGGCATCCACCCGCAGGACGACTTCTTCCTGGACCGCGAGGTCTGGGACCTCTCGCAGACACCGGCCGAGCTGCGGCCGCTGCTGCTGCACTACCACCCGCTGGTGATCTACCGGTTCCAGGTGCTCAAGCAGGCCGACGTCGTGCTGGCGCTCTTCCTGCAGGGTGACCGCTTCAGCAGGGCGGAGAAGCGTGCTGACTTCGAGTACTACGACCCGATCACCACCGGCGACTCGACGCTCTCCGCCGTCGTGCAGTCGGTGATGGCGGCCGAGGTCGGCTACCACGAGGCCGCGCTGCACTACTTCCACCAGTCGTTGTACGTCGACCTGATGAACCTCCACGGCAACACGGTCGACGGCTTGCACGTCGCCTCGACCGGTGGCGTCTGGAGTGCGCTGGTCTTCGGCTTCGGCGGGATGCGCGACCACGGCGGGTTGCTCTCCTTCGACCCTCGGCTGCCCGAGTCGTGGCCGTCGCTGACGTTCCGACTGTGCTGGCGCGGCGCCCGGATGCTGGTCGAGCTCACCCAGGAGCACATCGTCTTCACGATCGAGGCGCCCGGGGAGGAGGACGTGCCGATCCGGGTCCGCGGCACGGCGTACGTCGTGACGGACGACTACCGACTCACCGTCGCTCTCGTCGATCAGGGTGACCGGATCGACGGGCTGCTCGGCGACCACCCGATCGTGGGGGGCACCCGCGCCGACGGGAGCACGATCACGGCCGGCGTACCCGATCCGATCCTGCCGGCGGAGGACCTCGACCACACCGGTGAGATCCCGATCTACGTCCCCGACACGGTGCCGGTCGTCCCCCGGCCCCTGAGCTCCCCGGGCTAGAGGGTGGCGGCGCGCACCACCATCACGTCCGGGAGACCGGCGACCAGCTCGCTCCAGGTGTCGCCCGCGTCCGTGGAGCCCCACACGCTGCCGTTGCGAGCGCCGAAGTAGACGCCGAGCGGATCGTGCTGGTCGGTGCACATGGCGTCGCGCATCACCCCCACGAAGAAGAGGTCGGCCAGCCCCTCACCGAGTTCGGTCCAGGTCTCCCCGGCGTCACGGGACCGCCACACCCGGGCCTTGGCCTCGGGCGGGTAGCGCTTGTCGCCGCCGTTGATCGGGAAGACGTAGATGGTGTCCGGCTCGTCGGGATGGACCACGATCGGGAAGCCGAACTCGGCTGGCAGCCCGTCGGCGATCGACTTCCAGATCAGGCCCTCGTCGTCGGAGCGGTAGACCCCACCATGGTTCTGCAGGTAGAGCCGCTCCGGCCGGCTCGGGTGCCGGGTCACCTTGTGCACGCACTGCCCGAACTCGGGGTACTGCTCACCCTCGGGGAGGAATTCGGCTCGGATCCCGTGGTTGCGCGGCTCCCAGGACCGGCCGCCGTCGCTGGTGTGGTAGACCCCACCGCTGGAGAGCGCGGCGATCACGGAGAGCGGATCGGTCGGGTGCGGGAGCAGCGTGTGGAAGGCCTGGCCGCCGAAACCGGCTCCCCAGTCGGGTCGGTGCGGGTGGTCCCACAGTGCTTGCTCGAGGGCGAACGTCTCGCCTCGGTCGGTCGACTTCCAGACTGCGGCCGGCTCGGTGCCGGCGTACACCACGCCGTCCTCGGGTCCCGGAGCCAGCTGCCACACCCGCTCCACCGTGGCGTCGCTCCCCTCAGGGAAGCGCACCGCGCCGTCGGGCGTCTCCTGCCAGGTGGCACCGAGGTCGTCGGAACGGCGGACCTGCGGGCCGAACCAGCTCGACGACGCGCCAGCGAGCAGTCGAGGTCGCTCACCGCGGGTGTCGATGAGGCAGGAGTAGACCTCCTCCATGTCGAAGTGCGGCCCGGTGAAGTCCCAGTCGCGTCGATCGGCGTCGGAGGTGCCGATCCAGAGCCCCTTGCGCGTCCCTACCATCAACAGTGTCTGCATGTCCCGCTCCCTGTCGTCTCCTCGGCTCCTGACCACTGTGCCCCGTCTCGGACGGTTCTTCTAGATTGAACCGGTGACCACCCCCGACGCCGCACCGCGCGGAGGGGTCTCCCCGGTCTGGCTGGTGCTGGTCGGGATCCTGTCGGTGCAGTTCGGCGCCGGGATCGCGAAGTCGCTCTTCGACGAGGTCGACCCGACGACCATCGTCTTCCTTCGCCTCGCGACGAGTGCCGTCGTGCTGGTCGCGGTCGCCCGACCCGTCCTCCGTGGCCGGACCCGCGCCGACTGGGTGGTCGTGCTCGCGTTCGGCGCCAGCCTCGGGGTCATGAACTGGGCGATCTACCAAGCCTTCGCCCGGATCCCGCTGGGAGTCGCGGTGACTCTCGAGTTCGTCGGACCACTGACACTGGCCGTCGTGGGGTCACGCCGTCCTCGCGACCTGCTCTGGGTGGGGCTCGCCGGTCTCGGCGTGCTGCTGCTGGGCTTCGAGGGAGGGTCGCTGACCACCGCGGGCGCATTCTTCGCGCTGCTGGCCGGCGCGATGTGGGCGTCGTACATCTTGCTGAGCGCGCAGACCGGTCAGCGCTGGCCGGGCTTCGACGGTCTCGCCCTGGCCAGCGTCGTCGCCACCCTGCTGCTCACCCCGTTCGCGGTCGGCAGCAGTGATGGCGACCTCCTGGACCCCCGCGTGCTGCTGGTCGGCGCCGCCGTCGGGCTGCTCAGCTCGGTGATCCCCTACAGCTGCGAGCTCGTCGCCCTGCGCCGGATCCGGCCCGCGGTCTTCAGCATCCTGATGAGCCTCGAGCCCGCCGCCGCCGCACTCGCCGGCATCATCGTGCTGCAGGAGTACCTCACCCCCGTCCAGTGGGTCGCCATGGCCTGCGTGGTCGTCGCCTCCGTCGGCGCCACCCGCTCCAACCGCACCTTCGTCGACCCCGCCCCCGACTGAACCGCCGGTGATCGCGCCCTCGTTGGTCGAGTAGCGAGCGCCAATCTCCCGGTGGTCGAGTAGCGAGCGCCAATCTCCCGGTGGTCGAGTAGCGAGCGCCAGCGAGCGTATCGAGACCCGACCGGCCATGCGGATGGTCTCGATACGGGCGCTCGTCCCTCGCGCCCTACTCGACCAACGAAGATCGGTGGTCGAGTAGCGAGCGCCAGCGAGCGTATCGAGACCCGACCGGCCATGCGGATGGTCTCGATACGGGCGCTCGTCCCTCGCGCCCTACTCGACCAACGAAGATCGGTGGTCGAGTAGCGAGCGCCAGCGAGCGTATCGAGACCCGACCGGCCATGCGGATGGTCTCGATACGGGCGCTCGTCCCTCGCGCCCTACTCGACCAACGAGAGATCGGTGGTCGAGTAGCGAGCGCCAGCGAGCGTATCGAGACCCGACGGCCCTGCGGATGGTCTCGATACGGCGCGCTCGTCCCTCGCGCCCTACTCGACCAACGGAGCTCGGTGGTCGAGTAGCGAGCGCCAGCGAGCGTATCGAGACCCGACCGCCACCCTCAGAGCCCTGTGGACAGGCGGGTTCTGGGGCATCGGACTGTCGGTGCCGAGTGCTTGGATTGATCCATGGCAGCCACCACCCAACACCTCGACAACCCGGCCCCCGCGGCCGGGCTGCTCGCTGCCATCTCCTCGACGCCACGACGGCATCAACGACCTCGAGATCCGCAAGTTCACGCTTGCTGTCGACTGGGCCGACCTGCACCCCGCCACCTCCCTCGACGACGCCGCCACCATCCCCGGCACCGAGGGCGAGCTCGCCATCGCCGGACCCGGCGCCCCCCTCGTCGCGGAGTTCTGCGTCCCCGAGTTCGCACTCGCCATCAACACCACCACCGACGCCGGGCACAAGTACCTCGGCGACGCCATCGAGACCCGCTACCGGCTCCCCCGCCTCTGGGCACAGATCATCGCCGGCTCGGTACCGGTGTGGAAGGCCCGCCGGATCGCCCAAGCCACCCACTCACTGCCCATGGACGGCGCCGGGTTCGTGGACCGCCACCTCGCCCCCATCGCCGACAAGCTCTCCTACGCCCAGCTCGACCGCACCATCGAGGAAGCCCGCACCCGCTACGACCCCGACACCGCCGACCAACACCGCCGCGACGCCGCCGACTCCCGGCACTTCGACCTCCACACCGACCAGGTCTCCTACCACGGCACCATCCACCTCGACGCCGAGCTCGACCTCGCCGACGCCCTCGACCTGAACACCGCGATCGGCCAGGTCGCCGAACAGCTCGCCGACCTCGGCTGCAAAGAACCCCTCGACGTACGCCGCGCCATCGCCGCCGGACACCTCGCCCGCCACCACCTCACCCTGAACCTCAACCCCCACCCCGCCACCACCCAGCCCACCCAGGCCGCGGGGAAGACCGTGAAGCCCCGCCAAGTGGTCATCTACGTCCACCTCAGCGACCACGCCATGAACAACGGCGGGATCGGACGCTGCGAGAACACCCGCACCCCCATCAGCGCCGACCAGGTCCGTCACTGGTGCAACAACACCGACACCCAGGTCACCATCCGCCCCGTCATCGACCTCAACCAGACCCACCGCACCGACGCCTACACCCCGACCGACACCATCAAGGAGCAGGTGTGGGCCACCTACCCGACCTGCGTCTTCCCCCGCTGCACCAGACCATCCAGGACCTGCGACCTCGACCACATCACCGCCCACGCCGACGGCGGACCCACCACCTCGTGGAACATCGCCCCCCTCTGCAGACGACACCACCGGCTCAAGACCCACTCCGCCTGGACCTACCACCGCACCGGACCCCTCTCGTTCCTGTGGACCAGCCCCCACGGGATCCACTACCCCGTCGACCTCACCGACGTGATCAACCTCTTCCGAGAACCCTGACCGCCCCACACCCCGCCCCCGGCGGGGTCACCGGCATGTCCCGGCGCACGACAAGGTCAGCCGCCGACCAGCACCGGGCGCGCCGAGACCACCCGGAGACCCTCGGCGCTCCCCGAGATCGTCACCGTCCCCGGCACCTCACGCCACGGGCCACCGTCAACACTGAACCTCGCGGCGTAGGTGGTGTCCACCTTCGCGCTCACCGCACCCGTCGAGAGGTAGCGATGGGTGATCTCCAGATCCGGGTACGGCGACCCCGCGCTCTCCGACTCCAACGACGAGCCGTCCCCGAACGACCACCGGAACGAGTCCGCCCAGATGTCCAGCTCCACCCGCCGACCCAGCAGCGTCACCGTCCGCGTGAACGGCTCGCTCTCCGTGTAGAAGTTCGTATCGAAGTTCACCAACGTCCGCCCACCCGGCGGCTGCACCACCAGCTCGGACGCAGGCACACTCACTCTGCGGAACGCCGCAAGCACCAATCCAGGCGTCACCTCCGGCGGGAGCCGTCACCGGCGCAGCCACCGGATCCACCGGACAACTGTTACCGCCGTCGATCGACTGAACCGTCTTCGCCCTGGAACCAACGTCATGTGATCATGGTCGTACCGTCGTCGCAGAAGGCCGATCTGGCACAGGTCTGCGCACCGCCCATAGCGCACACATCGGCTCTTGACGTCGTGGCACACTAGGTCGTGGCCATCGTGCGCCGACTCGGCTGACGACCCTCCAGCACTGCTCTGCTGGTCCGTTGACCTGGCGACGAACACGGTGTGAGTAACTTCCGCCACTATGAGCATCGATGGAGTCCCCAGCGATGGCTGGATGACGGCGCAGAGAGCGCACACCCACTGCCAGCGCGACAACGCGACGAAACGGTCATTCCTGACGTGCCCAATGACTCGAGCTACCCAGCCGTCCGTCCGACCTTCCGAGAGGACGCTTCGAACGGCAACTTCGCCAGCCTGGTAAATCTCATCTCGTCGCGATCCCTGGATAGATCGATGACCTGTTGTCGAGTGTTGGCGCAGGTCGACACCGGACCGTGTGATCCGGATCCGCTGTCGAAGAAACCCCTGTAATGTTCAGACGAGGGTCGATGCGCCGCCACCTCGGATCGTCCCGTCGCTCTGACAACGTGTCCTCGAAGCCAGTCCGGACCGCCCTTGCGCAGGCCTTACACCCATCGGGGCTCAGCGACGCAAGCCGCTTCGACGTCACCCGTCGCCTGCGCGTAGTCGACCGTCGACCAGTAGAACCTCACGAACGCCTCGGCAGCCGCCGCGCTGGTCCCCCGGGCCGCTGCCGGCAACGTCGGCTCGACCGGGCCAGCGGGCGAGGACGACGGGGAGGCAGCGGACGACGACGAGGCAGAGGGTGACGGCGTGGGAGCGATCCTGGGCTCGGGATCATCCTCGGTGCACCCGCCGAGCGTGAGCACCGAGATCGCCACCACGGCCGCGACCGTCCGAGTACGGCTCATGAGGTCGATCATTCCCCGACCGGCGCCAGACCGAAACCGTCGGAGGCAGCGCCTGTGGACAGGAGTTCACCGGACTGTCACGCACTGTTGACAGCTTCCTCCGGAATCCCGCCTACGTTGGGACGTGCCAGCAAGATTCGGACAGCTCGTTGGGGAGTCCGCACATGCATCGTCTTCCGTATCTCGGTCGCGCCGTCGGCGCAGCGCGCAGATGGCCCGTCGAGTCGCAGCATCGCTCCCGCCGCAACGCGATGATCGCGTCCACCGCTCTCGCACAACGACGGGCGCAGGTCGAGGACGTCGAACAGTTCCTCGCAGACCTCGGCAGGCCCACAACACCGGAGGTCGCAGCCCTCGCTGCGCACGGCTGAGGCGCACCCGCCCCTTGCGTAGGGTCGGGACATGCGACGCACCGCCGCCCTCGCCAGCGCCGCCGCCCTGACCGCGGTCCTCCTGACCAGCTGCGGCGACGACTCAGACGAGGCGACACCCAACCGGACCGTCACCGCTAGCCCGCAACCGGCCCAGACGCCGACGCAGACACCGAGCGAGTCGGCCAGCAGCACCCCCGGCGAGGAGCCCGACCCCGGCCCACCGAGGCTCGTCGAAACCGTCGCGTCCGGCCTGCAGACGCCGTGGGGCATCGGCTTCCTGCCCAACGGCGATGCGATCGTCACCGAGCGTGACACCCGCAAGGTGCTCCTCGTCAAGGCCAGGTCGTACGCCGTGAGCGAGCTCGGACTGATCGACGCGGCCGCGCCACTGGGTGACCAGGGTGGGGAGGCGGGCCTGCTGGGCGTCGCGGTGTCACCGGACTTCGCCGACGACCAGATGCTCTTCTTCTACGTGACCACCAGCGAGGACAACCGGATCGTCAAGGCACCCCTGCGCGGCGGCCGGCTCGGCACGACCCAGGTGATCCTGGACGGCATCCCCAACGGGTTCATCCACGACGGCGGCCGGCTCGCGTTCGGTCCCGATGGCTACCTCTACGCCTCGACCGGAGAGACCGGGCAGCCCGAGCTCGCGCAGGACCGCGACAGCCTGGCCGGCAAGGTCCTGCGGATCACTGTGGACGGCGACCCGGCGCCGGGCAACCCCTACGGCGACGAGATCTGGAGCTACGGCCACCGCAACGTGCAGGGGCTGGCCTTCGACGACCAGGACCGGCTGTGGGCCTCGGAGTTCGGCGACCAGACCTATGACGAGCTCAACCTGATCCGGCCGGGGCAGAACTACGGCTGGCCGCAGGTCGAGGGCCGCGGTGGGCGGTCCGGGCTGGTCGACCCCCAGGTCGTGTGGGACACCGACGACGCCTCGCCGTCCGGACTGGCCTTCGTCGACGGCCAGCTGTGGCTGGCTGCGCTGCGCGGGGAGCGGCTCTGGCGTGTCGACGTGGACGGCACCCGGGCCAGCGCCCCGGCCGACTTCTTCATCGGCAAGTACGGACGGATGCGCACCGTGGTGGTGACCCCGGAGGGTCAGCTCTGGGTGACCACGAGCAACCAGGACGGCCGCGGCCAGCCCGGTCCCGACGACGACCGGATCCTGCTCATCGACCCGTGACGTCGGCCTCGTCGCGGACCTGACCGACGACGGTGGCCCGGCGCGACGCCCGTCGCAGCGTGGTCAGGATCGCCGGGCCGAGCACGACGATGGCGACCGCGTTGGTGATCGCCCGGATCGTGTCCCAGCTGCCGGTCGAGGTGAGCAGCGTGTAGACGGCGAAGGTCTTGAGGTTCTCCAGCACCGGGGCACCCGGCACGTAGGACAGCGGGCCCTCGTGCCCCTGCACCTGGATGCCGAGGATGAACGGCCAGCCGGAGAGGTTCATCAGGATCCCGAAGGCATAGGCCGCAAAGACGCCGTACGCCGCGAGCATCACGATCTCGCGCCGGCCGGTGACCCGGCGGGGCAGCAGCCCCGCCCCCATCCCGACCCAGGCCGAGCAGAGCATCTGGTAGGGCAGCCACGGTCCGACTCCCGCGGTCATCAGGGCGGACGCGAAGAGCGACGTACACCCGAGCACGAAGCCGAAGCCGGGCCCGAAGACCCGACCCGCCAGGATCAGCAGGAAGAACGTCAGCTCCACCCCGGCCGTCCCCGGCGAGATGCCGCGCAGGATCGCGTTGACGGCGCTCAGCACCCCCAGGATCGCCAGCACCCGCGGGTCCAGCCCGCCCTCGTTGAGCTCTGCGAGCACCACCGCGAGCACCACCGGCAACAGCGCCAGGAACAGGAACGGCGGATCCACCCGCGCGCCCTCGGGCGCCTGGAGCAGCAGCGGCCAGCAGAGCATCATCAGCCCGGCGACCGACGCCAGGCTGAGCACCACGACCGAACGCGGTGCGATCCGGACCGCCGGCGCGCTCACGAGACACCCAACCGGGCCGCGACCTCGTCCACCCGCAGCCACGGCGGCCCGAGGACCTTGGTGATCTGGGGAGCGAAGGACGGCGACTCGGCGACCACGCGCCGCACGGGGCCGGAGGAGACCACCTCTCCCTCGGCGAGCACGACGACGTCGTCGGTCGCCTGTGCGACGAACTCGACGTCGTGGGTGGCCACGAGCACGGCGTGGCCGTCGGCGGCCAGGCCTCGCAGGATCGACGCCAGCACCCGCTTCGCGGCGTAGTCGAGGCCCCTGGTCGGCTCGTCGAGCAGCACCACCCGCGGCCGCGAGACCAGCACCAGGGACAGCGCCAGAGCCAGTCGCTGTCCCTCGGAGAGGTCGCGCGGGTGCCGGTCGTCGGGGATGCCGGGCACCAGCTGCTCGAGCAGGGCTCGCGCGGCGCCGGAGCCACCGTCGGCGGCCGCACACTCCTGGGCCACCGTCTCCAGGTAGAGCAGGTCGGCGGCGTTCTGCGGGACCAGCCCGACCAGCTCGCGTCGGCCCGCGGGATCCAGCTTCGACGGGTCGGCGCCGTCCACGGTGACCCGCCCGGACTGCCGGCGACCGCTCCCCTGGAGCGCCCAGATCAGTGACGACTTCCCGGCGCCGTTGCGGCCCATCAGCCCGGTCACCCGACCGGCGCCGAGGTCGAGGGAGAGGTCACGCACCGCGACCGTCTGCCCGTGCACGACGGTGAGACCTCGGACGGACACCGCGCTGGGGGCCGTCGTGACCGTGTCGACGGGAGGCTCCCCGAGGTTCAGCTCCCGGGCCCGACGACGGGCGTCACGGACACTGAGCGGTAGCGGCGTCCAACCGGCGGCCCGGCCCAGCTCCACGATGGGGGGTACGACGGGCGAGGTGGCCAGCAGCTCGGCCGGTGCGCCGACGACGACCCGCCCGTCCCCGGCGAGCAGGCACATCCGATCGGCGAACGGCACCACGCGCTCGAGACGGTGCTCGGCCAGGAGCACGGACACCCCCAGGTCGTGGACCAGCCGGGTCAGGGTCGCGAGCACCTCCTCGGCCGCGGTCGGGTCGAGTGCGGAGGTCGGTTCGTCGAGCACCAGCAGCCGCGGGTGCATGGTGAGCACGGACCCGATCGCGACCCGTTGCTGCTGTCCCCCGGAGAGCGTCCGCAGGTCGCGGTGCCGCAGGTCGGCGACGCCGAGCAGGTCGAGGGTCTCCTCGACGCGGCGGCGCATCGTCTCGGGGGGCAGCCCGAGCTGCTCCATGCCGTAGGCGAGCTCCTCCTCGACGGTGTCGGTGACGAAGCCGGCGGCCGGGTTCTGGCCGACGTACCCGATCAGGTGCGCGCGCTCGCGGGGCGGGGTGCGCACGATGCTGACCCCGTCGAGGAGCACGTCTCCGGACAGCGTCCCGCCGCTGAAGCGCGGCACCAGCCCGGTGACCACCCCGAGCAGCGTGGACTTGCCGATGCCGGTCGGCCCGGAGACGAGCACCAGCTCGCCCTCCTCGACGAGCAGGTCCACCTGCTCCAGGACCGGCGGTCCGTCGTCGTAGTCGAGCCTGATGTCACGCAGCTCGATCATGCAGCCACCTCCGTACGCTCGCGCAGCGGTGGCGCGACGAAAGCGCGGGCCGGCGGTGGGGAGCAGAGCGCTCCGGCGAGCCCGATCCCGGCACCGAGCAGCGCGGCCAGGCTGACCTGCGGGAAGGATGTGAGGGCGGGGTAGGCGATGGCGATCTGGTGACGGTTCATCCACCAGCCGATCGCCCCGACCGAGACCCCGGCAAGGATGACCACGAGCTCCGGCCAGCGCCACGGGTCCGGGCGGTAGCGGGTGGTCTGGACGCGTCGTCCGGCGCTCAGCAGACCGGCAACGGCAGCGGCCACCCCGAGCCCGAGCATCGGGAGCGCCAGCAGTCGCGGTGCGGTGCGGTCGAGGACGGCGTACACGCCGACGCAGATGCCGCCCAGACCGACCAGCATCAGGGCTCCGGTCGTACGGCGCTGGGCGCGGCTCAGGCCGGTCGTCCGGCCGTAGCCGCGGGTGTCCATGCCGGCTGCCAGCGCCAGGGAGCGCTCGAGCGCGTCCTCGAGGACCGGGACCAGGAAGCGCCGCAACCGGCCCACGCGACCGGTGTCCCCCGCCCGCAACGACTGCGCGGCGCGCACCCGGCGGGCACTGTCGGCGAACTGCGGCAGCACGGTGACCGCGACCACGAGCGCGGTCCCGATCTCGTAGAGCGCCGGCGGCACCGAGCGCAGCAGCCGCTTCGGGTTGGCGAGCGAGTTGGCAGCGCCGACACAGATGACGATGGTGGCGAGTCGCAGCCCGTCGTACAGCGCGAAGAGCAGTGCCTCGGCGTAGATCGGGCCGACCAGGGTGATGCCGGCGACGAAGTCCGGCAGCGGGATCTCGGGCAGGTCGAGCAGCAGCCGACCCCCGACCCAGCCCCCGAAGACGATCCGGAAGGACACCCGGATCACCACGATCGCGACGCCCAACCAGACATAGATCCGGAACGACTGCCCCCACGGCTGGTCCGAGCGGCGGAGCATCACGACCAGGCTGGCGACACCGACGTAGAGGAGCAGCAACAGCGGGTTGGTGGTGAGCGACGCCGCCACCGCAAGACCGATTGCCCACAGCCACCAGGCGACGGGGTGCAGGTCACGCGGCAAGCGGGCGGTGCTCACGGCCCGGGGTTCGTCCGGCGACGTCGTACGACAGCCACGGCACCGGCCGCGACGAACAGGGCGGCGATCGCGACCGGGGTCACCCAGGCGGGCAGGCCACCGCTGTCGGCAGCCGGGTCCGCCGGGTCGGACGAGACCAGCGCACCGTCACTGGCAGACGCCGAGGCCGAGGCCGCTGGGCTGGAGGCCGAGGCGGAGGCGGTCGGCTTCGTCCCGGGCTTCTTGGCCTTGCTGGCCGACGGCGACGCCGACGGTGAGGCGGACGCCGACGCGGACGGGCTGCCGGACTCCGGCAGCATCTCGCCGTCCACGCCGCCGGGCGACTTCGTCGGCTGACCAGCGCTGCCGGACGCCTGGGTGGTGTCCGACGGACGCGGGGTCGACGGGGACGCGGGGCCGTTCGACGGTTTGGTCGGCCCGCTGGTGGGGGTCTTGGTCGGCCGCGGGGTGGGCGACGGGGCCACCTGGTGCTTCGCGGGCGCGACTCCGGGCGCCACCCGCGTGCCGCCGTTCCACGAGAAGCCGACGTACCCGCCGTCGGGGACCTGCAACGACCCGACGCCTTCGGTGGCGTAGGTCCACGAGCCGGAGGTGCCGTCGGACCACCACAGCCCCCAGTAGGCGTCGGCCGGCGGCGTGTTGACGCACGGGTCGCTGGCGGGCTTGCCGGACACCCGGCAGACGAAGCCGGGCTGCCGTTGCACCGGCGTCAGGCCGAAGCCGGCCGCCGGGAAGAGACTGGCCGCCGACGTACCTCCGCCGCCGGCGACGCACGCCGTCTCGACGCCACCGCCGAGTCCCTGGAAGTCGACGACGACGCTGACGCCGCTGGCCGACGAACAGGTCCCGGCAGCTGCCGGCGAGAGAGGTACCGCGACACTCGCCGCCGCGACCAGGGCGGCCGCGGCGACGAGTCGTGCTACGAGCTTCATGATCAGCGGACGACCGTGAAGGTCTTGCTGTTGGTGCGGTTGCCGAACTGGCCACGGACGACGACCTTGGCCTTGCCGACCTTCGTCACCTTGAAGGACTTGGCGAACGTCCCAGCCGAGGTGGCCTTGCCGCTGGCGACCTTCTTGCCACGGTAGGTGACCGTGACCGACTCACCCTTGGCGAGACCGCTGACCCGGACGACCTGAGCCCTCTTCAGCCGGACCTTCGCCTTGAGGGAGAACGGGACCTTCTTGGCTCCGAGCACCTGGAGGTTGGCCGATCCGACCGTGCCGGCCGCGTTGACGACCGACAGCTTGAGGACCGTGGTCTTCGTCGGAGTGGCGATCGACGTGGTGAGGGTGCCCTGGGCGGTGGCGTTCACGAGGGTCGCCTTGCCGGGAGACTTCAGGCAGAGAGCCTCGCCGGGAGCGGCACCGGAGACCTTGAGCGGAGTCGTCTTGCCGGCCTGGACGAAGCCCGAGGCGTAGGTCGCCTTCGGCTTGCCCGAGCCTGCGGGCGCCCACGCGAGCACCGGGAGCGCCTGAGCGGTCGCCCGGCGGAACGGGTCGACGCTGAGCACGTCGAGCGGCTTCTTCTGCGCCGCCGTCCGGGCTGCGGCGTCGTACGCGAGCGCACCGCTGTCGGCAGCGGCGAAGGTGGCGCAGGACGGGAGGTTCGTCGCCTGACGGCTGCGGATCCAGGTGGCGGCCTTGGCGGCCGGGCCGGTCTCTCCGGCCAGGGCAAGGGCGTAGCCGGCCAGGCCGGTGCTGTTGGCGTTCGGGGTCGGGATGTCGCTGCCTGCACTGAACGCGCCGTCGGCCCTCTGCACGCTCTTCAGCCACGCGACCGCGGCGTCGATGTGAGCGTCGTTGGCCGGGTTGTCCTGGCTGATCAGCGCGCGGACGGCGAGACCCGTGGCGTCCACGTCGGCCTGGCCGGAGCCACCGTCGCAGCTCTGGTCCGCGGCGTCAGGCGCCGCGAAGGCCTGCCGGAAGTAGCCGGCCGAGCACTGCTGCTCAAGCAGGAAGTCGGTGACGTGGTCGATCGCGGGGCTCTCGGCCGCGTCCAGCGACATCGCTGCGAACGCCTGCCCGATCGTGTTGGCATAGTCCGTCGCGAACTCTTCGTTCGGGTCGAGCTGGTCCTGGAGCCGGCCGGCGATCGGGTCGTCCTGGGCGACCGTCGACTCGAGCTGCGACTTCAGGTCAGCGGCGTACGTCGATGATCCGTCGCCGGCGGCCTGGGCGAGCGTCAGCGCCTTCGCGGTCGCGCCGGCCGCCACGACGGTGCCGAAACCGGGCGCGGTGTACTTGTCGATCCCGTCCTCGACCCCGTCCGCGATTGTGGTGACCGCTGCCTCCTGTCCACCTGCCGCGTGCAGTGCCAGAGCAACGTCGATCGACAGCCCGAAGTCCTCGTAGTCGTAGGTCTCACCCTCGAACACGTACGCAGTGGTGAGGATGCCGGTCGACGGGACCTGGGTCGCCAGCCAGGCCGCGGCCTTGGCGGCCGGAGCCGGGTCGGACGCGGCCTGAGCCGGTGCGCTGAGCGCAGCCAGGGCTCCGAGGGAGAGTGCCGGTGCGGCCACGAGGGCGGCGATCCGGCGTACGGCGACGTGCATGGTGTTCCTTCCCGCTGCGCAGCGGGAGGGCCTCGGGGTCGATCCCCGGGTCGCCACCCGCTGTGGTTCCACGACAGCGTGTGATCAGGACGCGTCGTGACAGGTGCTCCGGCTCGCTGCCGTCCCGAGAACGGCGGCCTACGGTTGCGGGTCAGCGCCGGAGTCGGACCGGCTTTCCCCACCACGGGCGTGCATGGATGTGCTCGCGCAGCATAACCCGCTGCGCGCTGCCGGCCGACTCGGCGATCAGCCGAGCTTCTCGAGGATCAGCTCCCGCACCCGGCCGGCGTCGGCCTGGCCGCGCATCTCCTTCATGACCGCACCGATCAGCGCGCCGGCCGCGGCCACCTTGCCGTCGCGGATCTTGTCCGCGACGTCCGGGTTGGCGGCGATGGCGGCATCGACGGCTGCAGACAGGGCGCCCTCGTCGGAGACGATGGCCAGCCCGCGGGCGGCCACGATCTCCTCCGGCGTGCCCTCGCCGGCGAGCAGGCCGTCGAAGACCTGGCGGGCGAGCTTGTCGTTGAGCGAGCCGGCGTCGACCAGCGCCTGGACGGCCGCCACCTGGGCCGGCGTGACGTCGAGGTCGGTGATGTCGAGGCCGGCGTCGTTGGCCCGACGGCCGAGCTCGGAGAGCCACCACTTGCGGGCCGCCTGGGGAGAGGCTCCCGCGGCAACCGTCTCCTCGATCAGGCCGACCACGCCGGAGGCGACGACGTCGCGCATCTCGAGGTCGGTGTAGCCCCAGTCGGCCTGGAGTCGCGCCCGCTTGAGCAGCGGGTTCTCCGGCAGCGTGCCGCGCAGCTCCTCGACCCACTCGCGCGACGGGGCGACGGGCACCAGGTCGGGCTCGGGGAAGTAGCGGTAGTCGTCGGCGTCGGACTTCTCGCGACCGCTCGTCGTGACCCCGGTGTCCTCGTGCCAGTGCCGGGTCTCCTGGAGGATCGAACCTCCGGCGTCGAGGATGCCGGCGTGCCGCTGCATCTCGTAGCGGACCGCGCGCTCCACCGAGCGGAACGAGTTCACGTTCTTGGTCTCGGTGCGGGTGCCGAGCACCCCGGATCCCTTCGGCGCCAATGACAGGTTGACGTCGGCACGCAGGTTGCCCTGGTCCATCCGCGCCTCGGAGACGCCGAGGGCGAGGATCAGGTCGCGCAGCTGGGAGACGTAGGCGCGGGCCACCGCCGGCGCCTTCTCCCCCATGCCCTGGATCGGCTTGGTGACGATCTCGATCAGCGGGATCCCGGCGCGGTTGTAGTCGACCAGGGAGTGGTCGGCGCCGTGGATGCGACCGGTGGCGCCGCCGACGTGCAGCGACTTGCCGGTGTCCTCCTCCATGTGCGCCCGCTCGATCTCGACCCTGAAGGTCTCGCCGTCCACCTCGACGTCCAGGAAGCCCTCGAACGCGATCGGCTCGTCGTACTGCGAGGTCTGGAAGTTCTTCGGCATGTCCGGGTAGAAGTAGTTCTTCCGGGCGAAACGGCACCACTCCGCGATCTCGCAGTTCAGCGCGAGGCCGATCCGGATCGCCGACTCGATCGCCTTGGCATTGACGACCGGCATCGCACCGGGCAGGCCGAGGCAGGTCGGGCAGACCTGGGTGTTGGGCTCACCGCCGAAGACGGCAGGACAGCCGCAGAACATCTTGGTGTTGGTGTTGAGCTCGACGTGGACCTCCAGGCCCAGCGCCGGGTCGTACGACGCCAGCACGTCGTCGAAGCCCACCAGCGTGTCCGTCATGCTTCCCCCTCGGTGGTCGAGTAGCGAGAGCCAGCGAGCGTATCGAGACCGGGAGCCTTGTCGAGCAGGGGGCCGCCCCACTGCGCGAGCAGTGCGGCCTCGAGGGCAGCACCGACCCGGTAGCAGCGGTCGTCGGCGAGGGCCGGCGCCAGGATCTGGAAGCCGGCCGGCAGGCCGTCCTCGCCGGCGAGGCCGCTCGGCACCGAGATGCCCGGCACACCGGCCAGGTTGGCCGGGATGGTCGCCAGGTCGTTGAGGTACATCGCGATCGGGTCGTCGAGCTTCTCGCCGAGCTTGAACGCCGTCGTCGGCGCCGTCGGGGAGACCAGCACGTCCACCTGCTCGAACGCCGCCTCGAAGTCGCGGGAGATCAGGGTCCGCACCTTCTGCGCCTGGCCGTAGTAGGCGTCGTAGTAGCCGCTGGACAGCGCGTAGGTGCCGAGGATGATCCGTCGCTTCACCTCGTCGCCGAAGCCGGCGTCGCGCGAGGCCCGCATCACGTCCTCGGCGCTCGCGTCAGGCTTGCCCTCCGGCCAGACCCGCAGCCCGTAGCGCATCGCGTCGAACTTCGCGAGGTTGCTGGACGCCTCGGCCGGGAGGATCAGGTAGTAGGCCGCCATCGCGTGCACGAAGTTGGGACAGGACACCTCGACGACCTCGGCCCCGGCCTTGACCAACAGGTCGACCGACTCCTGGAAGCGGGTCATCACGCCCGGCTGCCAGCCGTCGCCCGACAGCTCGGTGATGACACCGACCCGGACGCCGGTCAGGTCGCCGGCTGCACCCTGCTTCGCCGCGGCCACGAGGTCGGCCAGCGGCTGGTCGATGCTGGTGGAGTCCATCGGGTCGTGCCCGCCGATGACCTCGTGCAGCAGCGCGGAGTCGAGCACGGTCCGGGTCACCGGACCGGCCTGGTCCAGCGAGTTCGCCAGTGCGACCAGGCCGTAGCGGGAGACCCCGCCGTACGTCGGCTTCACACCGACCGTCCCGGTGACGGCGCCTGGCTGCCGGATGGAGCCACCGGTGTCGGTGCCGATGGCCAGCGGCGCCTGGAAGGACGCGACGGCGGCCGCGGAGCCGCCGCCGGAACCGCCGGGGATCCGGTCCAGGTCCCAGGGGTTGTGGGTGGGACCGTACGCCGAGTGCTCGGTGGAGGAGCCCATCGCGAACTCGTCCATGTTGGTCTTGCCGAGGATCGGCAGCCCGGCCGCCTTCAGCCTCGCCACGACGGTGGCGTCGTACGGCGGGATCCAGCCCTCGAGGATCTTCGACCCGCAGGTGGTCGGCAGCCCCTCGGTGGCCAGCACGTCCTTGACCGCGATCGGCACGCCGTCGAGGTAGGACGCCGGCGTGCCGGCCGCCCGTCGTGCGTCGGACTCGGCCGCCTGGGCGAGCGCCCCCTCGGCGTCGACGTGCAGGAAGGCGTGCACGGCCCCATCGACCATCTCGATCCGGCGCAGCGCCGCACGGGTCAGCTCGACGGACGTCGTCCCACCGGACGCGAGTGCCTCGGCCATCTCCGCCGCGGTCGCCCGGGTCCAGCGGGTCACCGCGGTCATGCCTCCTCACCCAGGATCCGCGGGACGGAGAAGCGCTGCTGGTCGACCGCGGGGGCTCCGGCGAGCGCCTGCTCGGGCGTCAGGCTGGGGCGTACGACGTCCTCGCGGAAGACGTTGGTCAGCGGCAGGGCGTGCGACGTGGGCGGGATGTCCCCGCTCGCGACGTCGCTGATCGAGGCGACCGACTCCAGGATCACCGACAGCTGCGGTGCGAGGTGGTCGAGCTCGTCGTCGGACAGGTCGATCCGGGCGAGGTTCGCCAGGTGCGCGACCTCGTCCCGCGTGATCTCAGGCATGGACCCAATCCTAGGAGCAGCGCTCCGGGGACCGGCCCCCGCCCGTCGATCGGGTCAGCAGCGGCCGATCTTGCTGGCCTGCTCCGGACCGCTGTCACCCATCTGAGCCCGGTAGACCGTGCCCTCGAGCCGATGGCTGGAGTTCCTGGGCAGCAGGACCGAGCCGACCTGCGACGTCTTGCCCTTGGCGACCAGGCCCGAGCGCCAGGACGAGGTGGTCTTCTCGCCCTTGAGGACCGTCAGCCCGGCGCCGACCTTGGCCTGCTGCCCGTTGACGACGCGGCCGTAGATCCTCCAGGCCTCGCCCTGGCGCACCGACACCTTGCACGCCTGCACCTTGGCGCCGAACCACGTCCTGGTCGTCGTCCAGGACTTCCCCTGGGCAGCGTCCGCGGAGCTCACCGCGACCGTGGGGACGGCGAGGAGGGCTGCGGTCAGGGCGGTAGCGGCGAGGCGCTTCGTTGTCGTCACGACTCCAACATTTGCACGACACCCGCGGTCGCGAGAATTCGCCGCTCGCGGAGTCAGCAGCGATCGATCTCACTGGGCGTGATGGACGTCGGCACCCGAACCTACGAATCCTGAGTTTTCTTGCCGGCAGCTGTCGATCAGGGCTGTCCAGCGGCGTCGAGGTTGGTGACACTTCACCTCAGACGAAAGGAACCACCATGAAGTACGTCCTGATGTTCACCGCCAGCCCCGACCAGCTCGCCGCCGTCGACCCGGCGGTGCACGAGGAGGTCTACCAGCGCGTCTACCGGTGGTTCGGCGAGAACGCCGCCCACTTCGCGGACACCGGGGCCGAGCTGCACCCGGTCACGACCGCGACGACCGTGAAGCACGGCGACAGCGGGCCGGTCGTCGTCGACGGGCCGTTCAACGAGGCCAAGGAGGTCATCGGCGGCTTCTCGATCCTCGACGTCCCCGACCTGGACACCGCCATCGAGATCGTGAAGACCTGGCCGCAGCTCGACCTGGCCGGCGTCGCCGTCGAGATCCGGCCCATGGTCGAGGACTACTCCCAGTTCGAGTGAGTCCGGCCAGCGACACCGACCAGCTCCTCGCGCACACCCTGCGCGAGGAGTCCGGTCTGCTGGTCGCCCGCCTGTCACGACGCTTCGGTGACTTCGACCTCGCCGAGGAGGCCGTGCAGACCGCCGTCGTGGAGGCGCTGACCAGCTGGCGGCGCGACGGTCCCCCCGACCGACCGGGCGCCTGGCTCCAGGTCGCCGCGGAGCGCAATGCCCTCGACGCCGTACGACGCAGCTCGCGCCAGCAGGCCCTGGCGGTGCGGGCAGGGGAGGACCGGGCGAGGCGGTCTGCCGAGCCGGCCGACGACACCGACGACCGGCTCGCCCTGCTCTTCGCCTGCTGCCACCCGTCGCTCGCCCCCGAGGCCCGCCTCGCGCTGACCCTGCGCGCCGTCGTCGGCCTGACCACGCCGCAGATCGCCCGCGCCTTCCTGGTCCACGAGAGCACGCTCGCCCAGCGGATCGTCCGGGCCAAGCGCAAGGTGGTCACGGCCGGGATCTCCCTGAGCGTGCCGCCGCCCGACCAGCTCACCGAACGGCTCGCGGACGTGCTGGCCGTGGTCTACGTGATGTTCAACGAGGGGTTCGTGTCCTCCACCGGCCCCACCCAGGACCGTGACCTGGCCGCCGACGCGGTATGGCTCGCCACCGTGGTCGCGACCAGCCTGCCGCGGGAGGCCGAGGCGTGGGGCCTGGCCGCGCTGCTGACCATCCAGCACGCGCGCGCGGCCGCGCGCTTCGGCGAGGACGGCGCGCTGGTGCTGCTGCCCGACCAGGACCGGTCCCGGTGGGACCGGTCCGCGCTGGCCGCCGGCGAGGACCTGCTCGTCCGGGCGGCGGCGCTCGATGCACCCGGCCGCTACCAGCTGCAGGCGGCCATCGCGGCGTGCCACGCATCCGCCCCGTCGTGGGCTGCGACCGACTGGCGGCAGATCGTGGTGCTCTACGACCTGTTGCTCGGGTACGACGACTCGCCGGTCGTCCGGCTCAACCGGTCCGTCGCACGGTCCCGGCTCGGACCGGACCAGGCCGAGCTCGCCCTGGCCGAGGTGGAGAGCCTCGGCGAGCAGCTGGCGACGTACCACCTCTTCCACGCCACCCGCGGTCAGCTGCTCAGCGACCTCGGGCGTCACGACGAGGCGGACGCAGCACACCGTCAGGCGCTCGGGCTGACCACCAACGACGCGGAGCGGCGGCTGCTCCTGACCCGCCTGCACCGGCGGCCCCTGGACGACGGCAGCTAGGACGGACCGTCGACGAAGCGGCGGCGCGGATCCGGCTCGGGGTGAGCCAGGAGCAGCGACCTCGTGTACTCGTGCTGCGGCGCCTCGAAGACCTGCGAGGTGGTGCCGGTCTCGACGATCTGACCGTTGAACATCACGGCGACGCGATCTGCCACCGACGCGATGACAGCGAGCTGGTGAGCGACGAAGAGGATGGAGATGCCGGTCTCCTCCCGCAGGTCGAGGAAGAGGTTGAGGAGCTGCACCTGGACGGAGACGTCCAGGGCGCTGACTGCCTCGTCGGCGATCAGGACATCGGGACCGACGGCCAGAGCACGCGCTATCGCCACCCGCTGACGCTGACCACCCGACAGCTCGCGTGGCTTGCGCTCAGCGAGCCGGCTCGACAGCTGGACCCGGTCGAGCAGCTGGTCGACGAACGAGGCCTCGTCGCCGCTGCCCGGTCGATCATGGAGCCGGCCCGCCTCGTGGATGGCTGCCCCCACCGTCATCGAGGGGTTCAGCGAGGCGTAGGGGTCCTGGAAGATCATCTGCATCCGGCGCCGGAGCTCACGCAGCGAGGCGCCCTTCGCGGCGAGGACGTCGACGCCGCCGAGGCGGACCGCCCCGGAGTCCGGCTCGATCAGGCGGATCAGGCACCTGGCCAGGGTCGTCTTGCCGCTCCCCGACCCGCCCGCGAGCCCGAGCATCTCGCCGCGGCGGAGCTCGAAGGACACGTCGTCGACCGCGACGTACACGTCCGACGTACGACGCAACCAGGACGCGGGCCGCCCGAAGGACTTGACCACGTGGGCGACCTCGAGGATCGATTCGGGCTCGGTCACGAGCTGGCTCCGCTCACGCCGGTCGTGGCGAACGGCAGCACGCAGCACGCACACTGGTGGGCGGGTCCGACCTCGACCGGAACCATCGCCAGCTCGGTGCACCTCACCTCGGCATAGCCGCACCGGGGCGCGAAGACGCACCCCGGGATCTCCTCGGACAGCTCCGGCGGCTGCCCTGCGATCGCGCGACGGCGCTCCCCCGGCTGGGCGGGCACCAGCGACGGCACCGACTCGAGGAGCGCCTTCGTGTACGGGTGTTGCGGAGCCGCGTACATCTCCTCGATCGGACCTCGCTCGACGACGTGTCCGCCGTACATCACCACCACGCGGTCGCAGAGCTGGGCGATCACCCCGAAGTCGTGCGACACCAGCACGATGGAGGTCCCCTGCTCCTCGCGCAGCCGGGCGAGCAGCTCGAGGATCTGGCGCTGGGTGGTCACGTCGAGGGCCGTGGTCGGCTCGTCGGCGATGAGCAGTCGGGGCTGGGAGGAGGTGGCCAGCGCGATCATCACCCGCTGCCTCATCCCGCCGCTGAGCTCGTGCGGGTGGGCCCGTGACCGACGCTCCGGGTCCGGGATGCCGACGCTGTCGAGCAGCGCGACGGCCTCCGCACGCGCGGCCTTGCGACCGAGTCCCCGGTTGACCCGAAGAGTCTCCTCGAGCTGGCGGCCGACCCTGAGGAGCGGGTTCAGCGAGCTGAACGGGTCCTGGAAGATCATGCCGACGTCGCGCGCACGGTATTCACGCAGCTCCGCCGGACGCATGCCGAGGACGTCGCGGCCGTCGAAGCGGACCGAGCCGTGGGTGACCCGCCCCGGTGAGGCGATCAACCGCATCACGGCACGGCACGTCAGGCTCTTGCCCGACCCGGACTCGCCCACGATGCCGACGATCTCGCCGGCCCCCACCTGGAGGTTGGCGTTCTTGACCGCCGCCATCGGCGAGTCCTTGGAGCCGAAGTCGACCCGGAGGCCCTCGATGTCCAGAAGTGGCTGGTCCGTCATCGCGTTGCCTCTCCCGGGTTGCCGTCGGACAGTCCGTCGCCGACCAGTCCCATCCCGATGCCGAACAGCACCAGGACCAGCCCGGGAAGCGTCGAGATCCACCACGCGTCGAGCAGGTAGCTCTGGCCACTGGCGATGATGGTCCCGAGCTCGGCGCCTGGTGGCTGGATCCCCAGGCCGAGGTAGGACAGTCCGGCGATGACGAGCAGGTTCAGCACGACGTCGACCGTCGAGTAGACCAGGCAGGGGCGGAGCAGGTTGGGGACGCCGTGTCGGAAGATGACGCGCGTACGCCGATAGCCGAGCGCGGTCGCGGCGAGCATGAACGGCTGCTCGCGCAGCAACAGCATCTGGGAGCGGGCCAGCCTGGCGTAGAGCGCCCAGGACACGATCGGGATCGCGATCACGACACCGGTCAGACCTGGTCCGACGATCGCCACCGTTGCGATCACCAGGACGATGAACGGGAAGGAGATCATCACATCGGTGATCCGCGACAGCACGGTGTCGACCCCGCCGCCAACGTGGCCTGCGACCGCGCCGATCACCACACCGATCGGAAGCGGGATGTAGGTGACCAGCAGCACCACGACCAGGTCGATCCTGAGACCGTAGAGAGTGCGGCTGAAGACGTCGCGCCCACTGTCGTCGGTGCCCATCAGGTGCTCCATCGAAGGCGGCGCGAGGATGTTGGCGAAGTCCAGCTCATTGGGACCGTACGGCGCGATCAGCGGCGCCGCGAAGCCCGCGATCATCAGAAGCACGACGATCGCGCCGCCGATCAGGACACTGATCGGGATCTTGCGCCGTCGTCGGCGCAGCCCGGTCCGGGTGCCGGCGTCTGCCTGGCCGACGGCCACCTGAGGGGCGCTCACTGCTTCGCCGCCAGCGCGACACGCGGGTCGAGGGCCGCTTGCAACAGGTCTGCGAGCAGCCCGACGATGACGACCGCCGCGCCCGCCAGCAGCACGATCGCCTGGATCAGGGCGTAGTCACGACGCTGGACCGACTGCAGGAGAAGCGTGCCGAGACCCGGCAGCTGGAACACCGCCTCGATCACGACGGTCCCGCCGATCAGGAAGCCGATGTCGACCGACAGGATCGTGATCGTCGCCATCACGGCATTGCGCAGTGCGTGCCGGACGACGACCCGCGACGACGAGAGGCCCCGTGACCTGGCCGCCTCGATGTACTCGGTGCGGAGCACCTCGAGCAGGCTGGAGCGGAGGGTGCGGACGATCACCACCGTCAGCGACAACCCGAGCGTCACGGCGGGCAACGTCAGGCTGTGCAGGATCGAGCCGAAGCTCGAGTCGTCGTACCCCGAGACCGGGAACCAGTGCAGACCCAACCCGAACAGCAGGGCGAGCATCAGGCCGAGCCAGAAGGTCGGCATCGCGAACGCGAACGTCGAGAGCAGCCGGACGGTGTGGTCGATGACCCCGTGCGGACGCAGCGCGGACGCGATCGCGAGCGGCACCCCGATCACGATCGCGACGAAGAGGCCGTAGAGGATCAGGTAGACGCTGGGCGCCAGTCTGCTGGCGATCGCGGTCGACGCGGGCTGCTTGAGCGGGATCGACTGACCCAGGTCGCCATGGAAGAGATCGCTGATGAACGTCCCGAGCTGGCTGGGCAGGGACTGGTCGAGGCCGAGGGTGTTGCGGGTCTGCTCGATCGCCTCGGGCGTCGCCCGCGGACCGAGCAGCGCGATCACCGGATCGCCCGGCACGAGGCGCACGATCAGGAACGTGACCAGCACCAGCCCGAGCAGCACCACGATGCTGGTGGCCACCCGCTGGACGACGTAGATCAGCATGGGATCGACTCCTGACGCGTCAGTTCGCGAGCCAGGTGTTCTCGAGGTGGTCGACCCCGAGGGCGTTGACGTCGGTCCCGCACACGTTGGACCCGTGGGCGTTGACGAACGGCAGGTTCATCACGTTGATGACCGGCGTCTGGTCCATCAGGTCCTGCTGGATCTCCGGCCACTGAGTGGCCCGCTCCGCCTCGTCCGTCGTCGAGGTGAAGGTGTCGACCTTCTTGGTGATCGCCGGGTCGGTCCAGTTGCTGAAGAAGCCCTGCAGCCCGAGTGACGGGTCGCCGGCCAGGAACTGGGCGTACTCGTCCGGCACCACGATGTCGCTGGTGAACTGGGCGAAGGGGAAGATCATGTCGTAGTCGGTCTTGGACCAGTTCGTGGTCGCGGTGGCCCCCGGCAGCTCGACCAGCTTGAGCTTGATGCCGATCTCGGCGAACTCGTTCTGCATCAGCAGCGCCAGCTGGCGGTAGTAGTCGTAGCCGGCCGGGTACTGCAAGGTGGTCGAGAAGCCGTCGGGGAAGCCCGACTTCGCCATCAGCTCCTTCGCCTTGTCCAGATCGAACGCGTAGGGCTTCACCTCGTCGTCGGGCGCGTCGCCCTTCAGTGACATCAGGACGCTGTTGGGGATGGTGCCGACGCCGCGGAAGATGGTCTTGTTGATCAGGTCCTTGTCCAGTGCGTACTGCATGGCCTGTCGTACGTCGAGGTCCGCGAGCGGCTCGCGGTCGTGGTTGAGCCACAGCCCCAGGAAGAGCGGCACCTTGGCCGGCTGCACCACGAGGTCCTGCTCCTTCTGGATCGAGCTGATCTGCGAGAAGAGCACGCCATCGGCGATCTGAGCCTGGGCGTTCTTGAGCTCCAGGAGCCGGCTGTTGCTGTCGGTGGCGAAGTCGAAGCGCACGGAGTCGAGGTAGGGCTTGCCCTCCTCCCAGTAGTGCGGGTTGCGCACGAACGTGATGTTGGAGCCGGCGGCGAAGTCCTTGACCATGAACGGGCCGGTCCCGACTGGGTTCTTGAAGAACGCGTCCCCCTGCGCCTCGACGAGGTCCTTCGGCACGATGAAGGCCGGGAAGATGCTGATGTTGTAGAGGAAGGCGGCCACCGGCTGCGTCAGCTGCACCTCCACGGTCTCGTCATCGATGATCTCGGTCGTCTTGTAGCCCACGGCCACGTTGGAGAGCAGCACGTTGGTCTTCGGGTCGCCGAAGCGGTCGAGGCTGAACTTGACGTCCTCGGCGGTCAGCGGCTGACCGTTGCTGAACTTGACACCGGGACGCAGGTGGAAGGTGTAGGTCAGGCCGTCCTTCGACACCTCCCACGACGATGCGAGGCCCGGGACGAGGTCGTCGCCGCCGGTCGGGTCCGAGCGCACGAGCGGGGAGTAGATCAGCTCGTCGGCGAAGATGTCGCCGTTGCCGTTGGCGGCGTTGAGCGGGTCCAGGCCCTGGGTCTCGTTCTGCCGTGCGTAGACCAGGTCGCCGCCGGTCACCGGCTTCCCGGAGCACTCGGCGGAGGCACTCGCCGACGCGCCGAGGTCGACCTTCGGGGCAGCGCCTCCCGAGTCCGACCCGGAACAGGCAGACAGGGCTCCTGCGCTCAGTACGGCCAATGCGAGTGCTGTCGCGAGTCTCGGCATGCTGGTGGGTTCCCCTCGGGTCGTCGCTCGCACCATGTCGCCGTTGACGGTGCTCTGGGTGGCATCGATTTCCTGAGGTGCTACGAGGGCCCGCCCGACCGACGGTCGCCTGGGAATCTTTTTATCTCAGTCGTCCGAAATACGTCAATAGACCTCGTTGCTTATTTCGGACAAATGACTAATATCGGCGTCATGATGGCCGAACCGAAACGAGCGGCGGACGAGCTGGTCAGCCAGTGCCGCCGACTGGCCGCTGCCGGGCTCGTCCCCGCCGCCGCCGGGAACGCCAGTGTGCGCGTCGGGACGGAGATACTCGTCACCGCCACCGGAGCACGCTTCGCCGAGCTCACCCCCGACGACCTCGTCCTCGTGGACGGGCGGGGCACCGTGGTGGAGGGGGCCGGCCCGCCGTCGTCCGAGCTCGAGCTCCACCTGCAGACCTATCGCAGGCGGCCCGACGTGGCCGCCGTCATGCACACGCACGGAAGGCACGGGGTCGCGTTGTCGACGGTGGCCGAGACGGTGCCGGCCCTCCACTACTACTCCCTCGAGCTCGGCGGCGCCGTGGCCATCGCGCCCTACCGCACCTTCGGGACTCCCGAGCTCGCCACCGTCACCACGGAGGCGCTCGGCGAGCACGGGGGCGTCGTCATGGCCCACCACGGCAGCCTGACCGTCGGGACCGACCTGGCGACAGCGAGCGCGCGCGCCGAGCTGCTCGAGTGGCTGTGCGAGGTCGCCCTCCTGGCGATGCCTGCCGGCCGGCCGCACGAGCTCACCCGGGAAGACCTCGACGACGTCCGCCGCCAGGTCCAGCGACGGCGCGAGTCATGACGGTCTTCGTCGCCCTCGGGCCCCACATCCTGGACGTGCTCGGCCGACCGGTGACGCACATCCCGGCGGGCCAGGGCAGTGCCCTGCTGAGCGACCTCGCCATCACGGTCGCGGGCACGGCGGGAGGTACGGCGGTCGACCTGGCGCGCCTGGGGGGCACGGTGCGCAGCGTCGGCGCGATCGGTGACGACACCGTCGGCCGGTTCCTGCGGGCCGAGCTGGAGGACCGTGGGATCGACACCACCGGCCTGATCGAGATCGCCGGGATGGCTACCTCGGCCACGTTCCTACCGATCCGGCCCAACGGCGAGCGGCCAGCTCTGCACCTGCCCGGAGCGACCGCACACCTGAGTGCGGCCGCGCTCGGACCGGACGTCCTGCGCGGCGCCGACTTCATCCACGTCGGCGGCCCCGACGTCCTCGGCGCATTCGCCGCCGAGGAGCTCCCCGACCTCCTCACCCGAGCGCGGGCCGATGGGGCGGTGATCTCCGTCGACCTGCTGAGCACCGCGTCGCCCGAGCTGGTCACCAGCCTCGCGGCCGTCCTCTCCCAGGTCGACCACCTGCTCATCAACGACGCCCAGGCCTCCGGCCTGACCGGCCAGGACGATCCGATGGACGCCGCGCAAGCGCTGGCGGCGGCCGGGCCCGCGCACGTGGTCGTCACCTGCGGCGAGCAGGGTGGGGTGCTGGTGGACGACGAGGGCGCGTGGCGCTTCCCGGCACTCACCGTCGACGTCGTCGACACCACCGGCTGCGGCGACGCGTTCAGTGCCGGCTACCTCTTCGGCCTGTCCCTCGGCTGGTCGACGCGCAGGAGCTGCGGCATCGGCACCTGCTGCGCCGCACTTGTCGCCCAGGTCCTGGGGAGTGACGGGATCCCCGACCTCGAGACCGTGCAGACCCTTCTACGCGAGCGGTGGGACCTGCTCGTCGGCGACTGACCGCTCCACGCCGATGCGCCAGAGCAGGGAGTCCAGCATGTCGTGCTGGAGATCGGGAGGGACCCGGGCAGGCAGGAACGCCGCCTGCACCGAGAGCCCGTCGATGAGCACCAGCGTCTCGGCAACGATGTGGGCGTCGTCGTACGCCGCGCGCAGCTCGCCGGCCTCCCGGGCGGCGGCCACCAGGCCGGTCAGGAACTCACGGAAGCGGATCCGCTCGTCCTCGTAGACGTCGCGCAGCCGGGGGGCATTGATCGCCCGGCTGAGGTAGCCGAACTCCAGGCTGGCCTCGAAGAGTCGGTCCTCGTCCAGCGGCAGCGCCTCCAGGATGGCGGCTCGCAGCGCCGCCATGCCCACGAGGTCCTTCACGGCGGCGAGGGTCCGGGCCCGCACGCGTGAGTGCGCCATCTGCAGCGCCGACACCAGGATGTCGTCCTTGTCGGCGAAGTAGTGCGCGAGCACCCCGTTGCTGTAGCCGGCCTCCTTGGCGATCCGGCGGGTCGTCGCCTCGTGCAGTCCGACGCTGGTCACGACCCGCCAGGTCGCCTGCAACACCTCGGCCCGCCGTTGTTCGTGGTCGACGATCTTGGGCATGAGTCCTCCTTGACGCGCGGGGCTCGACTCAGGCAGGACCCGGGCTCGACGGCCCGATCGATCCGGCCACCACGGCGAAGGCGCGGTCGGTGACGGCCAGCACCTGGTCGATGTCGCTCGGCTGGTGCGCAGCTGAGAGGAACCAGTTGTGCCACGGGTGCGCATAGACGCCGCTGTTGATCAGCTCCGTGCACCACAGACTGATCTTCGCGATGTCGGCGTCGTCCTCGAAGCGCAGCAGCGGCATCTGGGACGGTCCGGAGTGGTGCGCGGTGAGCCCGTGGGCGGTCGCCTGGGACAGCAAACCGGACCGGAGCTGGTCGCCGGCGGCCGCCATCCGGGCCAGCCCGTCCCCGTCCCGCAGCTGGGTGATCGTGGCGATCGCGGCGGCCATCGGCGCCGCAGCGAACCAGAAGGACCCGGTGGCGAAGACGGAGTTCGCCGCTTCGCGGAGCGCGTCGGTGCCGGTCACGGCGGCGAGCGGGTAGCCGTTGGCAATGGCCTTGCTGTAGGCCGCGAGGTCGGGGCGCACCCCGAACCTCTCCCAGCTGCCGGCCAGGTCGTAGCGGAACCCGCACCGCACGTCGTCGAGGATCAGGACGGCGCCGATCCGGTCGGCCAGGGCGCGCAGGCCGTGCACGAACTCGGCGGCCGCCGGCTGCTGGTCGATGAACGTGTCGTGCTGGTAGGGCGTGGCGATGATGGCGGCGACGTCTCCGTCGTGCTCCGCCGCGGCCCGCTCGGCCGCCGCGAGGTCGTTGAACGCGAACTCCACGACGTTGGCCCGATCCTCGGCCGTGACACCGACCAGCGAGGGCGAAGCCCAGGGGGTGGCGCCGTGGTAGGCGTTGGTGAACTTCAGCAGCTTGCGCCGTCCGGTCGCCGCCCGAGCGATCGTCACGCACAGCGTGGTCGCGTCGTTGCCGTTCTTGGCGAACATCGCCCAGTCGGCGTGCGCGACGGTGTCGACCATCAGCTCAGCGAGCTCGACCATGGCCTCACCCGGCCCGTTGAGCACGTCGCCCTCGGCGAGCTGCGCCGCGTGAGCAGCATCCACCTCGGGGTTCGCGTAACCGACGATCATCGGTCCCCACGAGCACATCAGGTCGACGTACTCGTTGTCGTCGACGTCCCACAGCCGGACGCCCCGGCCACGAGCGAAGAACTGGGGGTAGGCAGGCGGGAAGTTGGAACGGTCGAGGTGGCCGTACATGCCGCCCGGGATCACTGCGGCCGCTCGCGTGGTGAGCGCGCGGTCGCGGGTCCGTCGGGAGGTCGTCCCCGAAGCCAGAATCGTCATGAACACCGCACCAATCTTCTATATCGGACGCTTGACTATATAAGACCACTGTCGTGGCTGGGCGCGTGAGCGTCAAGCACTCGATCCCAGTTTCTGACTGCGCGGCGCTGGGGCAGCGCAGCTCAGGAGGCCGGCGGACCGCTCTCGAGGAGCGCCTTGAAGGCGTCCTCGTCGAGGACTGGTACGCCGAGCTGCTCGGCCTTGTCGGCCTTCGAACCGGCGTTCTCCCCCACGACGACGTAGTCGGTCTTCTTCGACACCGACCCGCTCGCCTTGCCACCACGGACGAGGATCGCCTCCTTGGCGGAGTCGCGGCTGAAGTCGACCAGGGACCCGGTGACCACGATGGTCAGGCCCTCGAGGGTGCGCGGCGTCGACTCGTCCCGCTCGTCCTCCAGCGAGACGCCGGCGGCCTCCCACTTGTCGACGATCGCGACGTGCCACGGCTCCTTGAACCACTCGGTCACGGCCTCCGCGATCGTCGGCCCCACGCCCTCGGCCGCCGCCAGCTGCTCCTCGGTGGCCGCGCGGATCGCCGCCATCGACCCGAACTCCTGCGCGAGTGCGCGCGCCGCGCTCGGCCCGACGTGGCGGATCGAGAGTGCGACCAGCACCCGCCACAGTGCGACGTCCTTGCGGTCGCCGAGGTTGTCGAGCAGCCGCTGGCCGTTGGCCGACAGCTGAGGACCCTCCTCGTCCTTCTTCGGCGCCCGGGTGAACAACGGCGCCTTGACGAGCTGAGCGGCGGTCAGGTCGAAGACGTCACCCTCGTTGGTGATGACCCCGGCGTCGAGCAGCGCCGAGGCGGCCTCGTAGCCGAGGCCCTCGATGTCGAAGGCGTTGCGAGAGGCCACGAAGAACACCCGCTCGCGCACCTGGCCGGGGCACTTCTCGTGGTTGGGGCAGCGCAGGTCCTTGTCGCCCTCCTTCTGCTCGGCCAGCGGGGTCCGGCAGGAGGGACATCTCGTCGGCATCCGCCAGGGCCGCAACCCCTTCGGCCGCAGCGCCAGCACCGGCCCGAGGATCTCCGGGATGACGTCACCGGCCTTGCGGAGGATCACGGTGTCGCCGGGCCGCACGTCCTTGCGCTTGACCTCGTAGGAGTTGTGCAGGGTGGCGTTCTCGACGGTGGAGCCGGCGACCAGGGTCGGCACCATCACACCGTACGGCGTGACCCGGCCGGTGCGGCCGACGTTGACCCGGATCTCGAGGAGCTCGGTGTTGACCTCCTCCGGCGGGTACTTGAACGCGATCGCCCAGCGCGGGGCCCGGCTGGTCGAGCCGAGGCGGCGCTGCAGAGAGACGTCGTCGACCTTCACCACGACGCCGTCGATCTCGTAGGGCACGATCGTGTGCCGGTGCTCGCCGGCGTTCTCGATGTAGTCCTCGACGTCCTTCAGGCTGGAGACGACCTTCACCTGCTCGCTGACCGGCAGGCCCCAGGTGGACAGCGCCTCGTAGGCGTGCGACTGCGCCGTGGGCTCGAAGCCGCGCCGCTCGCCGACGCCGTGGCAGACCATGCCGAGGGCGCGGCTCGCGGTGACCCGTGGGTTCTTCTGGCGCAGCGACCCGGCGGCGGAGTTGCGCGGATTGGCGAACGGCGCCTTGCCCGCCTCCAGGAGCGACTCGTTGAGCCGCTCGAACGCCTCGACCGGCAGGAACACCTCACCGCGGACCTCGACGAGGTCCGGCACCGGGAACTCCTCGGTGCCCGTCAGTCGGTCGGGCACCGCATCGATCGTGCGGACGTTGGGCGTGACGTCCTCACCTGTGGTGCCGTCGCCGCGGGTCAGCGCCCGGACCAGGCGGCCGTCCTCGTAGAGCAGGTTGATCGCGAGGCCGTCGACCTTCAGCTCGCAGAGCAGCGCTGGCCCCTCGACCCCGTCGCGCCCGAGCCGGGCGTACCAGCTCTCGAGCTCGTCGTAGGTGAACGCGTTGTCGAGGCTCTCCATGCGCCGCAGGTGGTCGACCGCCGTGAACTCGGTCGAGACCGCTCCCCCGACCTTCTGGGTCGGCGAGTCGGGGGTACGCAGCTCGGGGAACTCGTCCTCGAGCGCCTCGAGGCGCCGCAGCCGGACGTCGAAGTCGGCATCGTCGAGGGTCGGGCTGTCGAGGACGTAGTAGCGCCAACGTGCGTCCTCGATCTCCTCGGACAGCTGACGGTGCTCGTCGCGGGCCTCGGCCGTCGCGGGGGTCGGTTCGGCCTCCGGGGTGCTCATGCCCCTATCTTGCCCGTCGCCACCGACAGCCCGCCCACACCGTACGGCCCGCTGGTCTAGACCGGTCGCGGGAAATCCTGAGAAATCTCGACGGATCCGGAATGCCTGCCGCGAGTGACCGGTTGGAGCCAGATGAAACGAAACTGTTTCGTTTCATCCATGTAACGCGCACCACATCACGAGCCCCTGAGGAGGTGTCATGACCCCGGCCCCCGCCAGCACCACCGGCACCGCCCTGCGGCCCCGCGTCGAGGGCGATCGTGAGCAGGAGATCCTGGACGCCACCCTCGAGGTGCTCTCCGACGTCGGTTACGACCGACTCACGATGGATGCCGTCGCGGCTCGTGCCAAGGCCTCCAAGGCGACCCTCTACCGGCGCTGGTCCAACAAGGTCAGCCTCGTCATCGACGCCGTGCACTCCACCAAGACCCCCACCGAGATGCCGGACACCGGGACGCTTCGCGGCGACCTCCTGGCCGCGTTCTGCGGCACCGGCGGCCTCACCGAACCTCAGGGGGTGGCGGCGTTCGCGAGCGTGCTGACCGCCATGACCCTGGACGCCGAGTTCGCGGAGGCGTTCCGCACCCAGATCATCGAGCCGAAGACGCAGCTCTCGAAGGCGATCTGGGAACGCGCCCGCCAGCGTGGCGAGCTCCGTGCCGACCTCGACATCACGTTGCTCGAGCCCGCTCTCGCCGGGATCGTGCTGCACCGGCTGTTCATCATGGGCGAGCAGCCTGACGCCGACCTGATCTCCCGCGTCATCGACCAGATCATCCTGCCTGCTGCGACCTGCGGCTCGGCAAACCCCTCCCTCCCGGACCACACCCGGAACCCGATCGAGAAGGAAGACTCATGACCGACGTCGACAACGTCGCGAGCACCACCCCCGACAGGAAGCTGCACCTGGGATGGGCACTCGTGCTCATCTCGATCGCGCAGCTCATGGTCGTGCTCGACGGCACCATCGTCAACATCGCACTACCGTTCATCCAGGAAGACCTGAACATCTCGCAGGACAACCTGACCTGGGTCGTCACCGGCTACGCACTGGCCTTCGGTTCGCTGCTGCTGCTCGGCGGTCGCCTCGGAGACCTCTACGGTCGTCGCCGCGTCTTCATGATCGGCCTCGTGATCTTCGGCGTCGCGTCCCTCCTCGGTGGCCTCGCCACCAGCGAGGGCCTGCTGCTCGCCGCCCGTGGCCTCCAGGGTCTCGGCGCCGCGCTGGCCTCCCCGGCCGCGCTCGCCCTGATCGCGACGACGTTCCCGGCCGGACCTGCCCGCAACCGCGCGTTCGCGGTGTACGCCGCGATGTCCGGTGTCGGCGCAGCCGTCGGCCTGCTGCTCGGCGGCTGGCTGACCGGCACGCACCTCGACATCGGCGGCCTCAGCATCGACGGCTGGCGGCTGACCCTGCTGATCAACACCCCGATCGGCATCGTGACGGCCCTGCTCGCGCCACGCTTCCTCAACGAGTCCGAGTCGCACCCCGGCGAGCTCGACCTCCCGGGCGCGATCACCGGCACCCTCGGCCTGCTCGGCCTGGTCTACGGCTTCAGCCGGGCCGGCAGCGAGGGCTGGAGCGACGTCTGGACCGTCGCCAGCCTGGTCGCCGGCGTCGTGGTCCTGGCCGCCTTCCTCTTCATCGAGGGCCGGGTCGAGCACCCGCTGCTGCCGTCGCGGGTCTTCCTCAACCGCACCCGGGCCGCGAGCTTCGGGGCGATGTTCCTGGCCCCGGCCGCGATGTTCGCGATGTTCTTCTACCTCAGCCAGTACATCCAGAACGTCATGGGCTACTCCCCGCTGGAGGCCGGAGTCGCGTTCCTGCCCTTCTGCTTCGGCCTGGTGGCCGCGGCGGGAATCTCCTCGAACCTGATCAACCGGATCGACCCGCGCTACCTGGCGGGCATCGGCACGCTGCTCGCTGCCGCCGGCCTCTACGGGTTCTCCCGGCTGCCGTACGACGCCGCCGCCCCGGTGGCGGGTCACTACTGGAGCGACCTCTTCCCCTTCATCGTGATCATGGCGTTCGGCATGGGGATGACGTTCGTCCCGCTGACCCTCACCGCGGTGCACCACCTGCGCGACGAGGACACCGGCATCGGGTCCGGCGTGCTCAACACGATGCAGCAGGTCGGCGGCGCACTCGGCCTGGCGCTGCTCTCGACCCTCGCGATCCAGACGATCACCGACCGGAGCGCCGAGCTCGGCCCGAAGATGGCGGACCCCGCCGTCGCGAGCCAGGTCTTCACCGAGGGCGCCACGAACGCCTTCCTGCTGGGCGCGATCATGATGCTCGGCGCCTCGCTGATCACCTGGGTGTTCCTGAACGTCAAGCACGAGGAGCTCGCGACGGACGGCCCGCCCGTCCACGTCGGCTGAAGCACACCTCGACGGGTCGTGTGCCTGAGAACGCGTTGCGGCGCGGCCTCAGGGACACGGCCCGTCTGCTGTCTCAGGACAGGTGGGTCGCGCTCACGCGCAGCAGCTCCAGCGCCTGGCGACTCCAGTCCCCCGAAGCGCCCGCCAGCCCGCAGGACGGCGTCAGCACCAGACGGTGCCCCACCTCGGCAGGGTCGAGGCCCACCATGTCGAGCCACCGCAGCACCCGCTCGGTGATCTCGGTGTCCGTGGGCGGCGTCGCCGGGTCGAGCGAGGGTACGACGCCCAGCGCCACGGTCTCCCCCGCCTCGAGCGCCTCGGCCAGCACGTCGTGGTCGGCCGCCGACGACATCGCCAGGTCGACCGACAGCCCGCGGGCGCCCGACTGCCGCAACAGCCCCAGCGGGGTGCCGGACGCGCAGGTGTGCACCCACCCCTCGGCACCTTCGTCGCTGATCGCGTCGAGCACCCAGCCGAGCGCCTCGGACGCCTCGGGCGGGTGCACGGTCCGGTGCCGGCCGAAGCCGGAGGCGGTCGGGACCTTGGCGCCCAGCACCGCGGCGAGGGCAGGCTCGTCGACCTGGACGATCAGCCGGTCCACGCCCGGCAGCCGGCGTCCCAGGTCGCGCACGTGGGCGCGGATGCCCTCGGCGAGCCCCTGCGCGAGGTCGCGTCGCGCTCCGACGTCGCTGAGCACCTTGTCGCCGCGGGGCTTCTCGACCGTCGCGGCGAGCGTCCACGGCCCGGCGACCTGGACCTTGAACGAACCGGCGTAGCCCTGGGCCTGCTCCTCGAGCCCGTCGAGGTCCTGGGCAAGGAGGCTGATCGCGCGGCGGTGGTCGACTCCGCTGGCGTCGGTGAGTCGCCAACCGGCGGGCTGGAGGTCGACCCCGAGACCGTCGACCACGGCCAGGGCCCGACCGGTCATGGCGGCGCCGGCGCCCCGGCCCGGCACCTCGGGAAGGTGCGGGAGGTCCGGCAGCTCGCCGAGGACGATCCGCACGGCGTCGTCGTAGGCACGCTGGCTGTCACCGGGCATCGACCCGACGCCGCTGGCGACGGTCACTGCTGGCCCGCCCCGGCCGCGACCCGGGAGGTCGCGGAGATGGTGGCGGAGCCGACCACGCGGGTGCCGGCGTAGATCACGGCCGCCTGACCGGGGGCGATGCCGTACGCAGGGTCGAGCAGCTCGAACTCGACGGTCTGGTCGTCCCGCACCGTGACCACCGCCCGGTGCTCGTCGCCGTGGGCACGGAGCTGGACGGTCCCCTCGATCCGCTCGGGCACGGTGCCGCACCAGCGGGGCCGGATGCCACTGAGGCGGTCGACGGCCAACCGGTCGCGCGGGCCGACCGTCACGGTCCCGGACACCGGCTCGATGTCGAGCACGAAGCGCGGCTTGCCGTCGGCCGCCGGGACGCCCAGCCGCAGGCCGCGCCGCTGGCCGATGGTGAAGCCGTAGGTGCCCTCGTGCCTGCCCACCACCGCGCCGTCCTCGTCGAGGATGTCGCCTCCGTGGTTGGGCGCCCGGTCGCCGAGCTTGTCGCGCAACCAGCCGGCGTTGTCGCCGTCGGCGACGAAGCAGATGTCGTGGCTGTCCGGCTTGTCGGCGACCAGCAGGCCGCGGTCGGCCGCCTCCCGACGTACGTCGGTCTTGGTCGACCCGCCGAGCGGGAAGAGCGAGTGGGCGAGCTGCTGCTGGTCGAGCACGCCCAGCACGTAGGACTGGTCCTTGCCGTGGTCGACGGCCCGGTGCATCTCGATCAGGCCGTCGTTGCCGACCTCGAGCTGGGCGTAGTGGCCGGTCGCGACGGCGTCGAAGCCGAGCCCGAGGGCGCGGTCGAGCACGGCGGCGAACTTGATCTTCTCGTTGCAGCGCAGGCACGGGTTGGGCGTGCGCCCGGCGGCGTACTCGTCCATGAAGTCCTCGACGACGTCTTCGTGGAAGCGGTCGCTGAGGTCCCAGACGTAGAAGGGGATGCCGATCACGTCGGCGGCCCGACGCGCGTCGTTGGCATCCTCGATCGTGCAGCAGCCGCGGGCGCCGGTGCGGTAGGACTTCGGGTTGCGCGACAGCGCCAGATGGATCCCGGTGACGTCGTGGCCGGCCTCTACGGCTCGGGCGGCGGCGACTGCGGAGTCCACGCCCCCGGACATCGCGGCGATCACCTTCATCGACTGCTCACCTCCGGGCGGCGCGGGCGCGCTCGACGACCGGCCCGATCGCCGCGACGACCGCGTCGACATCGGCCTGGGTCGAGGTGTGGCCGAGCGAGAACCGCAGCGAGTGCCGGGCGGCCTCGTCGGTGCAGCCCATGGCCAACAGCACGTGGGAGGGCTGGGGTACGCCGGCCGAGCACGCCGAGCCGGTCGAGCACTCGATCCCACGGGCGTCGAGCAGCATCAGCAACGAGTCGCCCTCGCAGCCGGGAAAACCGAGGTGCGCGTTGCCGGGCAACCGATGTGCACCGAGCGGGTCGAGGGCAGCGCCGTGCAGGTGGGCGTCGGGGACCACCTCGACGACCCGGCGCACCAGGTCGTCACGCAGCGCGCCGACCCGGGTGGCGTGCTCGGGCTGGACCTTGACCGCCAGCTCGACCGCTGCTGCGAAGCCGGCGATCGCCGGGGTGTCGATGGTGCCGCTGCGGATGTCGCGCTCCTGGCCGCCCCCGTGCAGCAACGCCGTGACCTCGACCTCACGGCGGACCACCAGGGCGCCGACGCCGTAGGGTCCGCCGACCTTGTGCCCGGTCAGGGTGAGGGCGTCCACACCGCAGCGGGCGAAGTCGACGGGCACCGAGCCCACGGCCTGGACGGCGTCGCTGTGCACCGGGATGCCGTGCACCCCGGCAAGGGCGACGACCTCGTCCACCGGCTGCAGGGTGCCGACCTCGTTGTTGGCCCACATCACCGAGATCAGCGCGACGCTCCCTGGATCCCGCTCCACGCTGGCGCGCAGGGCGTCCAGGTCGAGCCGCCCGAGCCGGTCGACGGGCAGCAGCTCGACGTCGGCGCCACCCTCGGTCGCCAACCAGTGCAGCGGGTCGAGGACGGCGTGGTGCTCGACGGCCGTGGTCAGGATGCGGGTCCGGCGCGGGTCGGCGGCCCGTCGGGACCACAGGATCCCCTTGAGGGCCAGGTTGTCGGCCTCGGTGCCGCCGGAGGTGAAAACCACCTCGCCGGGACGACAGTTCAGCGCCTGGGCGATCGTCTCCCGGGACTCCTCGACCACGCGGCGCGCGTGCCGGCCCGAGGCGTGCAGCGAGCTCGGGTTGCCGACCGTGAAGAGCTGCGCCGTCATCGCCTCGACCGCCGCCGGCACCATCGGGGTGGTCGCGGCGTGGTCGAGGTAGACAGTCAGGCTGGTCATCGCATCGTCCAGCGTACGGCGCGGGACGACCCGCGACCCAACTGCCAGCCGTCCGACGAGCTGAGTGAGGGGCTACTGGGTGACCTCGATGGTGCCGGGCTTGGTCGGCGAGCCGCTGGACACCTCGCACTGGACCGGCGGATCCTGGTTCGCGCTACTTGTCGGCGACCTCGGCCAGGACCGCCCGATGGTCGCTGCCGGAGACCTCGACCGTGTCCATGGACAGCCCCGCCAGCCGCGGCCCGACCAGGACGTGATCGATCTGGGCGAGCGGAGTGCCCCAGCTCGACCACGTCGGCCTGTCCGTGCAGCAGGTTCGCCGTCATCACGGTGCGTGGCTCGGCGCCGGGACCGGGCGGCGGGTTGGCGCCGGTGACGCACGACGGCGTACGGCACGAGCGCCAGCGGCGTGAACGCCTCGATCTGGATCCAGGTCCCACCATGCGGCTCGACCGCGCGGGTGAAGGTCACCAGCAGCGCCGGGACGAGCAGCGCCAGGACCGCCAGCCAGAACCAGACCGTCCGTGCGCGCATCCGAACGACACCACGCCGCTGAGCCGACACGCTCAGAGCAGGACGAGGGCGTCTCGATGGACGACTTCGCGCTCGTACGCCGGCCCCAGCTCGCGACCGAGCTCGGGAGAGGACCGTCCCAGCAGCGCGGGCAGCTCCTCGGCGTCGAAGTTCACCAGACCGCGGGCGACGGTGGCTCCGTCGGGCCCTGCGATGTCGACAGGGTCGCCGGCGACGAAGGTCCCCGCGACCGCGGTCACGCCGGCGGCGAGCAACGAGGCCCGCCGGTCGACGACAGCCCGGACCGCACCGGCGTCGAGCACCAGCGTCCCCTTGGGCTCGGTCGCGTGCGCGAGCCACAGCAAGCGGGTCGGACGACGGCGGCCCGTGGTGTGGAAGAGCGTGCCGGTGGCCTCACCGGCCAGGGCTGGGGCGGCCCGGTCTGCCCCGGTCAGCAGCACCGGGATCCCGGCCACGGTCGCTATCCGAGCGGCCTCCACCTTGGTCTGCATGCCCCCGGTGCCAACACCGGCGGCGCCGGTCTTGCCGATGCGTATGCCGGTGAGGTCGGCCTCGGAGTGGACGTCGCTGATGAGCCGACTCTCCGGCTTCGACGGGTCCGCGTCGTACAACCCGTCCACGTCGGAGAGCAGCACCAGCAGGTCAGCGTGGACGAGGTGGGCGACCAGCGCCGCCAGCCGGTCGTTGTCACCGAACCTGATCTCGGTGGTGGCGACCGTGTCGTTCTCGTTGACGATCGGCAGCACGCCGAGCTCGAGGAGCTTGGCGAAGGTCTGGGAGGCGTTGCGGTAGTGCGAGCGCCTGGTGACGTCGTCGAGGGTGAGCAGCACCTGCCCGGCGATGACGCCGTGCCGGGCCAGCTCCTCGGTGTAGCGGTGGACCAGCAACCCCTGGCCGACCGACGCCGCGGCCTGCTGGGCGGCCAGCGCCCGTGGCCGTCGGCTCAGACCCAGCGGGGAGAGGCCGGCCGCGATGGCACCCGAGGAGACCAGGACCACCTCGGCGCCGCGGGCGCGGAGCGCAGCGAGCACGTCGACGAGATCGCGGACCCGGTCGGGGTCGATCCCGCCGGCGGCCGTGGTCAGGGAGGAGGAACCGACCTTGACGACGACTCGCTTCGCCTCGGTCACCTCACGGCGTCCGGTCACCGCCCGGTGACGTCTTCCGCCGCCTCGCCCGGGTCGGACTCGGCCCAGTCGGGGTCGTCGGCGCTGCCGATCTCATAGGACATCGGGCCGCTGGGTCGGGCCAGCTTGTCGAGACGTCTGGCCACGTCGGCACGGGTCTCGTTCTCGCCGCGGTCGTCCATGTTGTCGTTGATCGCGCGCCGACGACCGTGGGCGGGTCGCTGCTCGTCGAAGCGCTGGTCCTCACCGCGGCGGCCGAGCATCTCGGCCCCGGACTCGATGCCGGGCTTGAAGTCGAAGACCACGGAGTTGTCGGGGTGCCCGATCAGCACCATGTCGCCCTCGACCGCGCCGAGCTGGACCAGGCGGGTCTCCACCCCGAGCCGGTTGAGCCGGTCGGCGAGGAAGCCGACGGCCTCGTCGTTGCTGAAGTCGGTCTGCCGCACCCAGCGCTCGGGCTTGTCGCCGCGGACCCGCCAGCCGTCGCCGGTCTGCTTGACGGTGAAGTCGTCGCTGCCGTCGGCCGAGCGGGGGCGCAGCACGATCCGGGTCGCCTCGACCACGGCCTGCGCGGTGCGGGTGCCCTCGACGATGGCGGCCATCGCGAAGGTGAGCTCGCGCACACCCTCGCCGGAGGCCGCCGACACCTCGAAGACCCGCAGGTCGCGAGCCCGGAGCTCGTCGACCACGAAGCCGGCGATGTCGCGCCCGTCGGGCACATCCACCTTGTTGAGGGCCACCAGGCGCGGTCGGTCCTCGAGGCCGCCGTACCGGGCGAGCTCGTTCTCGATGACGTCGAGGTCGTCGATCGGGTTGCGACCGGGCTCGATGCTGGCGGTGTCGATGACGTGGACCAGAGCCGCGCAGCGCTCGATGTGGCGCAAGAAGTCGTGGCCGAGACCGCGGCCCTCGCTGGCACCCTCGATCAGGCCGGGTACGTCGGCGACGGTGAACGTCACGTCACCGGCGCTGACCACACCGAGGTTGGGCACCAGGGTCGTGAACGGGTAGTCCGCGATCTTCGGGCGGGCCCGCGAGATCGCGGCGATCAGGCTGGACTTGCCGGCGCTCGGGAAGCCGACCAGGCCGATGTCGGCGACCACCTTGAGCTCGAGCACGATGTCGAGCTCGTCACCGGGCTCGCCGAGCAGCGCGAAGCCGGGCGCCTTGCGCTTGGAGGAGGCCAGCGCCGCGTTGCCCAGGCCGCCGCGGCCGCCCTGCGCGATGACCAGCTCGGTGCCGTTGCCGACCAGGTCGGCGAGCACGGTGCCGTCGGGCTCGGTCACCAACGTGCCGTCGGGGACCGGGAGCACTACGTCGGAGCCGTGGGCGCCGTTGCGGTGGGCGCCGGCGCCGTGGCCACCGTGCTCGCCACGGCGCTGCGGGCTGTGGTGGTAGTCGAGCAGCGTGGTGATGCTGGTGTCGACCCGGAGGATCACCGATCCGCCGGGGCCACCGTTGCCGCCGTCGGGGCCACCGAGCGGCTTGAACTTCTCGCGGTGCACCGAGGCAACACCGTTGCCGCCGCGACCGGCACTGACGTGCAGGGTCACGCGGTCGACGAAGGTGGGTACTGCCATGGGGAGCTCCTGAGAAAAGCGAACGGAGGGCGTCCCGAGTCTAGGGACGCCCTCCGTTCAACGAGGTGTGGTGAGTGAGCGTCAGGTCACTCGCCCGGGACGATGTTGACGACCCGGCGACCACGACGGGTGCCGAACTCGACGGCACCGCCGACGAGCGCGAACAGGGTGTCGTCACCGCCGCGGCCGACGCCGCTGCCCGGGTGGAAGTGGGTGCCACGCTGGCGCACGATGATCTCGCCGGCGTTGACGAGCTGGCCGCCGTAGCGCTTCACGCCGAGTCGCTGCGAGTTGGAGTCCCGACCGTTCTTGGTCGAGGCGGCGCCCTTCTTGTGTGCCATGTCGTGTCCTTGTGGTTCGAGTTGGTTGACCTGCGATCCCGGGCGGCGGCGTGACGGCGAAACCGTCACGCACGCCCCGTCGTCACAGGGAGATGTCGGTGACCTTGACCTGGGTGTACTTCTGGCGGTGACCCTGGCGCTTCTTGTAGCCGGTCTTGTTCTTGTACTTCTGGATCACGATCTTGGGGCCCTTGGTGGCGCCGAGGATCTCGACGGTCACCGAAGCCTTCCCGAGCTTGCCGGCGTCGGAGGTGATCTCCTCGCCGTCAACCACGAGGACCACGGGGAGGCTGACAGAGTCGCCGACCGCCGTCGTGACCTTGTCGATCTCGATGACGTCGCCCACGGCGACCTTCTGCTGCTTCGCGCCTGCGCGCACGATCGCGTACACCGCGGTCTCCTTCGTCGATCTCTTGCTAGATGTCTGGGTCTGGGGCACACACAGTCGGGCGCCACACACGGAGGGCACGCGTGAGCGCACCGAAGGTCAATAGTACGGATCAGCCGCGCTTACGGCAAAACCGGACCAGATCCGCTGTCACCGCTTGCGGGCGCCCTTCTTCTTGATCGGGACGTGCTCGACCGGGTGGGCGTCGCCCTGCGGGTCCGTCCCGTTGTCGGGTCCGGGCTCGCTGATGGCGGTACCGGGCTCGATCGTCCCGCTCGTCGGCGGGGCACCCACGCTGCCGAGCGTCGCCGCGGGGGCCGCGTCGGGCCCACCCGACGGCGGACCTGCGGGTCGGCGGGCACTGCGGCCACGGGTACGGGTGACCACGCGGGGAGGCGGCCCCTGGGGTGCCTCCTCGGCGGCCGCCGCGGCAACCGGTGTGTCGGCCACCGGGGTGGGAGCCACGGGCTCGATCGGGGCCTCGGTCGTCGACGTCGGCTGACCGGCCGGGCGGCTGGCGCTGCGCCGTCGGCTCCGGGTCACCACCTTGGGCGCCTCGACCGCCGCGGGAGTCGTCTCGACCGGCGCCTCGACCGCGGGAGTCGTCTCGACCGGGGCCTCGACCACCGGGGCCTCGACGACCGGCGCGACGACCTCGACCCCTGCCGGCTCGGTCACGGGCTCGTCGACGGGCGCCTGCTCGGCGTTCTCCGGACGGGCCATGGCCGCGACGTCCTTGGGCGTCGGCGGCTTCTGGTTGCCGCCCCCCTGGTTGTTGCTGTGTGCCCTGGTTGTTGCCACCCTGGTTGTCGTCGTCCTGGCCACGGCCGCGACCGTTGCCCCCGCGACCGGTCCGGCGGCCGCTGCGGCGATCCCCGTCGTCGACGGTCTTCGGCTCGACCGGGGTGTCCTGGATGACGACGCCCCGACCCTGGCAGTGCTGACAGTTCTCGCTGAACGCCTCGACCAGGCCGGTGCCGATCCGCTTGCGGGTCATCTGGACCAGGCCGAGCGAGGTGACCTCGGCGACCTGGTGACGGGTGCGGTCCCGGCCCAGGCACTCGACGAGCCGGCGCAGGACCAGGTCGCGGTTGGACTCGAGCACCATGTCGATGAAGTCGATGACGATGATGCCGCCGATGTCGCGCAGCCGGAGCTGGCGCACCATCTCCTCGGCAGCCTCGAGGTTGTTCTTGGTGACGGTCTCCTCGAGGTTGCCCCCGGAGCCGGTGAACTTGCCGGTGTTGACGTCGACGACCGTCATCGCCTCGGTGCGGTCGATGACCAGCGAACCGCCGGAGGGCAGCCAGACCTTGCGGTCCAGACCCTTGGCGATCTGCTCCTCGATGCGGTACTCGGCGAAGACGTCCGCCTTGCCGCCGGCGCCGTTGGCGCCGGGCTGGTAGCGCTCGAGGCGCGGCTCGAGGTCGGGAGCGACGTGCGAGACGTAGCCCTGCACGGTGTCCCAGGCGTCGTCGCCCTGGATGACCAGCTTGCTGAAGTCTTCGGTGAAGAGATCCCGGACGACCTTGAGGGTCAGGTCGGGCTCGCCGTACAGCAGCTGCGGGGCGCTGCCCTTGGCCTTGCCCTCGATGTCCTCCCAGCGGGCCTTGAGCCGCTCGACGTCCTGAGTGAGCTCCTCCTCGCTGGCACCTTCGGCCGCGGTTCGCACGATCACGCCGGCCGAGTCCGGGACGATCTCCTTGAGGAGCGTCTTGAGGCGGTTGCGCTCGGTGTCGGGCAGCTTGCGCGAGATCCCGCTGGTGGTGCCGTCGGGCACGTAGACCAGGAACCGGCCCGCGAGACTGATCTGGCTGGAGAGCCGGGCGCCCTTGTGACCGATCGGATCCTTGGTGACC
Source organism: uncultured Actinomycetota bacterium (assembly GCA_963706475.1). GTDB lineage: Bacteria > Actinomycetota > Actinomycetes > Propionibacteriales > Nocardioidaceae > Nocardioides. The sequence continues at coordinate 524,479 of CAVPLV010000002.1, forward strand.
TGCACCAGGATCGACTGCCCGGAGGACAGCACCGACTCGATCTTGCGCGGCTGGCCGTCCTTGTGACCCAGCGCGGACCAGTTGACCTCGCCGGCGTAGATGACCGCGTTGCGGCCCTTGCCGATATCGATGAAGGCGGCCTCCATCGACGGCAGCACGTTCTGCACGCGTCCGAGGTAGACGTTGCCGATCAGGGAGGTCTGCGACTCGCGGGCGACGTAGTGCTCGACGAGCACCTTGTCCTCGAGCACGCCGATCTGGGTGAGCTCGTCGCGCTGCCGGACCACCATCACCCGGTCGACCGCCTCGCGGCGGGCCAGGAACTCGGCCTCGCTGACGATCGGGGCCCGGCGCCGGCCGGCGTCGCGGCCCTCGCGGCGGCGCTGCTTCTTGGCCTCCAGGCGGGTCGAGCCGGCGATCGAGGTGATCTCGTCCTCGACGTTGCGCGCCCTGCGGACCCGGACGACGGTGTTCTCCGGGTCGTCGGCACCGTCGGCACCGTCGGCACCGTCCCGACGCCGCCGGCGCCGGCGCCGCGAGGAGCCGTCACCGGAGCCCTCGTCGTTGCCAGCGCCCGCGTCGGCGGCGGGACCGGAGTCGTTGTTCGAGCCGGAGTCGGTCTTGTCGCCCGAGCCGGAGTCGCCCTGCTCGGAGTCGTTGTCACCGGGCTTGCGACGGCGACGGCCGCCACGGCGTCGGCGGCGGCGAGGTCCGCCGTCGCCACCCTCGGAGGAGTCGGCACCGTCCTCGGAGCCGTCCTGGGTGTCGTCCTGGATGCCCGCGTCGGCGTCGCCGGCCCGGTCGGCCGGGGTCTCCGGCGGTGCGTCGGTGGTCGACGCGTCGGCCGCGTCGGCCGCGTCGCTCTCGGGCTGCTTCTTCGCGGCGGCTTTCTTGGCCGCCGACTTCTTGGCAGTGGATCGCTTCCTCGGCGCCGCGGGCTGCTCGGGGTCGGTCGCGCTGCCGGCGTCGCCCGGGGTGGACTCCGGGATCGGCTCCGGGGTCACGTCGAGAGTGGTCTCCGGGGTGGTCTCGGCGACCTTCACGGGGCGCGACCGGCGGGCCCGGGTGGTGGTCGTGACGGTGGGCTCGGGCGCCTGGAAGAGGACGGCGATGCCGCCGGCGGCGGGCTCGGCGACCGGAGCCGGGTCGGCCTCGGCCGACGCCGCCTTCTTGGCGGTGGTCTTCTTCGCCGCGGTCTTCTTGGCCGGAGCTCGCTTGGCGGCCTTCTTGACCGGGGCCGCCTCGGACCCGACAGCCTCGGCAGCGGACTCTGCGGCGTCCGCGTCGGGCTGGGCCGCCGGCGCCTTCTTGGCGGCCGTCTTCTTCGCGGCGGTCTTCTTGGCCGCGGTCTTGGCGGGTGCCTTCTTGGCAGCCGCCTTCTTCGCGGGGGCCTTCTTGGCCGGCGCGGCGTCGGCCGGGACGGTGGTCTCAGCGGCAGTGGTGCCAGTGGTCGGGGCGGTGGCTGCCTCGCCGACCTGGGAGTTGTCGGACATGTGCTGCTCCTCGGCCCGGGCCTGGGGCTACCGGGCGTGTCTGACGCCTTCCACTCGGGAAGTCAGAGTGGCGGGCGCAAAGCCTTCGTGTGGCGGCGACACTCCCCGCGGGGCGTCACCGGCGAGGCGAGCCGTCACCTTCCGCGGTCGCTGGGCTCTCGAGCCTTGGGGGACTCAGTGGCGGATCGCTGTCACCGATCTGCCGGGCCGCGTCGCGGTCTGGCGACGAACGCTTCTCCGATGTGCCTGACCGTCGGGGTCAGGCGAGAACGTCGTCGAGTCGGTCCGGGTCTTCACTCGGGTCGACCATGGCGAGTATCGCACACGGCCGGGAGGATCAGGTCACTGCGGAGCCGTCAGCGGGTCGCCGATCTCCCCCGTGGCTTCGTCGAGCGGGCCTTGGGCGAGCCGGGTGAGCAGGGCGTGGTCACCGCTGTCGAGGCCGGCCACCGCAGCCAGCCCGGAGAGCACGTCGTCGGGCCGGACCGCAGGGACGGCGTGCCGGAGCACCAGGTCGAGACGGCTACCGGACGACGAGCCGGGCGCGACCGGGACGACGGCGAGCGACAGCACCGCGGAGCGACAGTCGAACTCGCGCAACCCCTTCTTGGTCATCCGCTGGACCAGCACCGACTCGGTGCCGAGGAAGGTCGTGACAGCGGTCTGCGCGTCCTCGACCGAGGCCGGGATGTCGACCCACCAGTGGCTGGCCTGCAGCCGGTCTGCCAGCGCGCCCCCTGGCGACTCCACCACCGCGACCACGTCGAGACCGTCGGGCAGCGCCTCCTCGAGGGCCCGCTGGATGACGGCGGGATCGACGACCTGAGCGAGTCCGATCTCCAGGTACTCCGCCTCACTGGCCGACCCGGTCGGCGCGGCTCCGGCGTAGGAGATGCGCGGGTGCGGGTTGAAGCCCGACGAGTAGGCCATCGGGATCCGGGCCCGGAAGATCGCCCGCTCGAAGGCCCGGCTGAAGTCGCGGTGACTGGAGAACCGGAGCCGACCGCGCTTGGCGTAGCGGATCCGGAGCCGCTGGACCGGCGGGGCTTGTTGTTCGGGCTGCTCACGCACCGCCCAAGGTTAAGGGGCCACCGCCGCCTTCATCGCAATCGACGGGTAGACGGTGCTCACCCGGTGGCCGGCCAGCCAGTCCGTCAGCCGGTCCGCCTCGACGCCCAACGCCGCCCGAGCGTCGGCACCGACGTCCTCGAGGAGGTTGAGGAGGACGACGCCGTCCGGGTCCTGCACCCAGCAGCCGACGATCCGCCCGGCCCACCAGGCCGTGGTGCCGGCGTTGCCGTTGGTGTCGAACAGCATCGGTCCGTGCCCGCCGAGGTAGAAGTCGCGCTGCTTCCACCCCATCACCGTCGGGTCGAGGACCGGGAGCAGCGCCGCCCAGGGCTCGACGACAGGCTCGATGCCATCCAGGAGAGGGTCGTCGGGCAGCAGCCACCCGGTGCCACCGCCGTCGAGACCGACCTCGACGGCTCCGACGTCGACCAGTGCGGCGCGCACGGCTCCCTTGGTGGCGCCCAGCCACCACACCAGGTCAGCCTCGGCGCCCGGCCCGAAGCTGCGCAGCCAGCGCCGGGTGAGCTCGGCGTACCCCTCCCTCTCGGTGGCAGCGGCAGGCACCTCACCCAACCAGGTCGTCGTCGCGGTCCACTGCGGGCGAGCCGTCCGCCAGTGCCCGGCGTTGCGGCCGCGGACGATCCGCCCCTCGACACCCAGCTGGGTGAGCACCCGCGGTGCGACCGACACGTTGGCGGCCCACTTGCCGTTGCCGGCGTCCATCCGCCCGGCGAGCTGTGGCACCTGCTCGCGCAGCTGCTGGGCCGACAGCTCCGAGCCGTCGGCGAGTCGGGCGAGCGCGGCGGCGCAGGCGGCGTCGAGCCAGGCGGCACCGTCCGGGGCGAGCCCGCCCTGCTCGATCTCCTTGGCGAGCCGGGCGCGGTGGGCTCGCGCGACCCGAGCCGACGCGCTCCCCCAGGCGGCGGGCAGCAGGTCGAGCGGGAAGACGAAGAGGGTGCGTCGCATCGCCAGCTGCTTGACCAGGCTGCGGTCGTCGTACAGCGCTCGGTCGACGTCCGCGATCGTCAGTCCGTCGACCCGGGCGAGCAACGAGAGGTAGACCGACGCGGCCTCCGTCGCGTGCAGGACGGTCATCGACCGCGTCGCGGTGACGGGGTCCGAGACCCGGTGCACGGGAGCCAGCGCGTGCTGACGGGCCAGCCGGTGTCGTCGCTCGTCATCACTCACGTGCCGCATGGGAGAGATCCTGCCCGAGCGCTCCGACAGCGGGGCTGGGAGCATCGGACGAGTGAGCTCCCCCGAACGCCGTGCCCGCATCCCCGCGGCGACCGTGCTGGTGCTCGTCGGGCTGGTGCTGCTGTCGTTCAACCTGCGACCCGCCGCGGTCAGCATCGGACCGGTCCTCGCCGAGGTCCGGGACGAGTTCTCGATGTCCGCCGCCACCGCCGGCCTGCTGACCTCGCTGCCCGTCATCGCGTTCGCGATCTTCGGCGCGCTGGCGCCCGCCGCCGCGCAGCGGATCGGCATCCACCGGGTGACCCTGGTCGCGACCCTCGCCGCTGCCGCCGGGTTGTTCGGCCGGGCGGTCACCCGCAGCGAGACCCTGTTCCTCGCCCTGTCGCTGCTCGCCCTCGCCGGGATGGCGATGGCCAACGTGCTGCTGCCGAGCCTGGTGAAGCTGCACTTCCCGGAGCGGATCGGGCAGGTCACCTCGATCTACACGGCGGCCCTCTCGATCGGCCTGACCTCGGCACTCGTCCTGACGGTGCCGATCTCGAACGCCTTCGGGAGCTGGCGTGCCGGGCTCGGCGTCTGGGCGGGGCTGGCGCTGGTGGCCGCGATCCCGTGGGTCCCGCTCGCCGCCCACGACCGGCACCTCGAGCGCCCCCCACGCCTGATCACGTTCCGCGCGGTCGCCCGCACCCGGCTCGGACTGGCCATGGCCGGTTTCTTCGGGCTGCAGTCGCTGCAGGCGTACGTCGTCTTCGGCTGGTTCGCCCAGCTCTGGCGCGACAGTGGCTACTCCGCGACCACGGCCGGCCTGCTGGCCGGCCTCGTCGCCGGTACGTCGATCCCACTCTCGCTCCTGCTCCCGAACCTGCTGGTCCGGGCCAAGGATCCCCGCGGGGTGATGTTCGCGGTCATCGCCTGCTACCCGATCGGCTACATCGGGCTGATGCTGGCGCCGTACTCGCTCGCCCCCCTCTGGGCGGTCTTCGTCGGCGTCGGCACCAGCACCTTCCCGCTCATCCTGACCCTGATCGGGTTGCGGGCGCGCACTCCCGAGGGCACGGCCGCCCTCTCGGCCTTCACCCAGTCCACGGGCTACCTGCTCGCCGCAGCCGGTCCGTTCACGGTCGGCGTCGTGCACGCGGCGACCGGCGGCTGGACGGTCCCCCTGCTGCTGCTCCTGGTGCTGGTGCTGCCGCTCTTCCTGCTCGCGGCCTACGTCGCCCGTCCGGCGTACGTCGAGGACCAGCTCACCCCCTCAGCAGCGGGACGTCATCCGAACTGAGGCATAGGAGCCACTGTTCGTACGACGTCCGGGTCCGTCGGCCGAGCCGTCAGACCACGCTGAGCGGCAACAGCTGCTGACCGGTGGGACCGATCTGGATCTCGGTGCCCATCTCCGGGCAGACTCCGCAGTCGTAGCAGGGGGTCCAGCGGCAGTCCTCGACCTCGAAGTCCGAGCTCCCGTCGGCGACGGCGAGGGCGTCCTCCCAGTCGGCCCAGAGCCAGTCCTTGTCGAGACCGGAGTCGAGGTGGTCCCAGGGGAGCACCTCGTCGTACTCCCGCTCGCGGGTGGTGTACCAGTCGAGGTCGAGACCGGTGCCGGCGAGCGCCTGCTCGGCGGACGCGACCCAGCGGTCGTAGGAGAAGTGCTCGCTCCAGCCGTCGAAGCGGCCGCCGTCGCGCCACACCTGCTCGATGATCGCCCCGACCCGACGGTCGCCGCGCGACAGCAGTCCCTCGACCACACCGGGCTTGCCGTCGTGGTAGCGGAAGCCGATCGCGCGGGCGAACTTCTTGTCCGCACGGACCGTGTCGCGCAGCTTGGTGAGCCGGGCGTCGGTGGTCTCGTGGTCGAGCTGGGCAGCCCACTGGAACGGCGTGTGCGGCTTGGGCACGAACCCGCCGATCGAGACCGTGCAGCGGATGTCGTTGCGCCCGGAGACCTCGCGTCCCTTGGCGATCACCTTCTTGGCCAGCTCGGCGACCTGGAGGACGTCCTCCTCGGTCTCGGTCGGCAGCCCGACCATGAAGTAGAGCTTCACCTGCCGCCAGCCGTGGGAGTACGCCGTCGCGACGGTGCGGATCAGGTCCTCCTCGGTGACCATCTTGTTGATCACCTTGCGCATCCGCTCCGAGCCGCCCTCGGGCGCGAAGGTCAGCCCCGAGCGACGGCCGTTGCGGGAGAACTCGTTGGCGAGGGTGATGTTGAAGGCGTCGACGCGGGTCGAGGGCAGAGACAGCGACACGTTGGTGCCGTCGTAGCGATCGGCTAGCCCCTTGGCGACCTCACCGATCTCGGTGTGGTCGGCGCTCGAGAGCGAGAGCAGGCCGACCTCCTCGAAGCCGGACATCCGGATGCCGTTCTCGACCATGTCGCCGATGGTCTCGATCGACCGCTCGCGCACCGGTCGGGTGATCATCCCGGCCTGGCAGAAGCGGCAGCCGCGCGTGCAGCCGCGGAAGATCTCGACCGAGAAGCGCTCGTGCACGGTCTCGGCGAGCGGCACCAGCGGCTTGGCCGGGTAGGGCCAGGCGTCGAGGTCCATCAGGGTGTGCTTGCGGATCCGGAACGGGATGCCCGGACGGTTGGGCACGACGGCCTCGATCGTGCCGTCGGCGGCATAGGTGACGTCGTAGAACTTCGGGACGTAGATGTTGCCGCTGACCGCCAGCCGGCGCAGGGCCTCGTCACGACCACCGGGGCGACCCTCGGCCTTCCAGTCACGCAGCACCTCCGAGATCGCCAGCACGACCTCCTCGCCGTCCCCGAGCACCGCAGCGTCGAGGAAGTCGGCGACCGGCTCGGGGTTGAACGCGGCGTGCCCGCCGGCGAGCACGATCGGGTCTGCGTCGGTGCGGTCCACGGCGTGCAGCGGGATCCCGGCCAGGTCGAGGGCATTGAGCATGTTGGTGTAGCCGAGCTCGGTGGAGAAGCTCAGGCCGAACACGTCGAAGTCGCGCACCGGGCGGTGGGCGTCGACGGTGAACTGCGGGATCGGGCCCTCGGCGTCACCGGTGCGGAGCACCTGCTCCATGTCCGGCCAGACTGCGTAGGTGCGCTCCGCGATGATCCAGTCGCGCTCGTTGAGCACCTCGTAGAGGATCTGGACGCCCTGGTTGGGCAGTCCGACCTCGTAGGCGTCGGGATACATCAGCGCCCAGCGGACGGTCTCGCCCTCGGGCGCGCAGTGCCACTCCTTGAGCGTGGAGTTGAGCTCCCCGCCGACGTACTGGATCGGCTTCGACACCGACGAGAGCCGCGGCTCGAGTCGTGGGAAGACGGAACGGGGCTCTCGGTCCAGCTGGTCGAGACCTCGGACAGACACGCAGAACCTCACAGGGGAATCGGGGAAACCACCAGCGTACGCCGGGCGCCGGGCCGTGGGCGAACCGTCGAGTCGACCTACGGGGCGCCCGCACCCGCGCTCTCGGCCGAGGCGCGTACGGCGGCGCTTGCCGAGGTCGCACGCAGCTCCACGGGTGGCAGCAGCAGCAGGATCAGGAAGGCGAGCACCCCGACGCCGGCGGCCAGCAGGAAGACCGTCTGCATCGAGTCGGCAAAGCCGACCTTGAACGGGTGCGCGAGGACCGGGTCCATCTGGTCGATGATCGAGGAGTCGTCCTGGACCTCTCCGAGGATGCCGCCGTCGGGCGTCGGGTGGGAGAGCTCCTCGACGACCTGGTGGTTGACCGGGTCGGCGAGCACGGCGGGGTCCTGGACGGTCTGCTGCCACTGGGTGGTCTGGGCGTCGGCCTCGATCGCGGTCGCGATGTTGCCACCCAGGCTCCCGAAGAGCACCGACAAGAAGACCGCCACACCGACCGTGCCACCGATCTGGCGGAAGAACGTCGCCGAGCTGGTGGCGACCCCGATCTGGGTCGGCGGCACCGAGTTCTGCACGATGAGCAGCAGCGGCTGCATGCAGTTGCCGAGCCCCAGGCCGAGCACGAACATCGACAGGCTCACCCACACCATCGCCGTGTCGGCGCCGGCGAGCGACAGCAGGCCCAGCCCGGTGACCATGACCGCGGACCCGACGATCGGGAACGGTCGGATCCGCCCCGTCCTGGAGATGATCTGGCCGGAGCCGATCGAGCCGATCATCATCCCGAGCACCATCGGCAGCATCAGCAGCCCGGCCTCGGTCGGTGACGCCCCGTGCACGATCTGCATGTAGAGCGGGATCAGCATGATCCCGCCGAACATCGCCATGCCGACGATCACGCTCGCCGAGATGGTGACCGCGGTGGCCCGGACCCGGAAGATCCGGAGCGGGATCAGTGCCGCATCGCCCATCATCCGCTCGGCCAGCACGAAGCCGATCAGCCCGAGCGCTCCGATGCCGAACGCCGCCAGCGAGCGGGGCGAGTCCCAGCCCCAGACCCGGCCCTGCTCGGCCACCGTCAGCAGCGGCACCAGCCCGACGGTGAGAGCGACCGCGCCCCACCAGTCGATCCGGACCCGCTGGCCCTGGGCCTGGCGGACCTGGTGCACGTGCAGGGTCCGGAAGACCACGACGAGGGCGAGGATCCCGATCGGCACGTTGACGAGGAAGACCCAGCGCCAGCCGTCGATGCCCAGGATCGTCGCCTGGCCGGCGAAGAACCCGCCGATGAGCGGGCCGAGCACGCTCGACGTACCGAACATGGCCATGAAGTAGCCGGTGTAGCGCGCCCGCTCCCGCGGCGAGACGATGTCGCCGATGATCGCGAGCACCAGGGTGAACAGCCCACCCGCCCCGAGCCCCTGGACGGCCCGGAAGGCCGCGAGCTGGTACATCGAGTCGGCGAACGAGCAGAGCGCCGAGCCCAGGATGAAGATGGTGATCGCGATCATGAAGAGCTTCTTGCGGCCGTACAGGTCACCGAGCTTGCCGTAGATCGGCGTGGTGATCGTCGCGGTGATCAGGTACGCCGTGGTCACCCACGCCTGGACCGACAGCCCGTCGAGGTCGTCGGCGATGGTGCGGATGGAGGTGCTGACGATCGTCTGGTCGAGCGCGCCGAGGAACATCCCGAGCATCAGTCCGGACAGGATCGTCAGGATCTGGCGGTGGGTGTACTCGTGGGTGCCGACAGGGGCGGTAGTTGCCATCGGCAACGATCCTAGGTGGCGACCATCCACGTCGCGCTCGGGGGTCAGGGCACCGGCATGGCTTCCGTAGGGTTGAGGCATGACCTCAGCGCTGCGCGGCCGCTTCCAGTGGACCTACGTGGTCCCGATCCTGGCGGTCGTGCTGCTCGTCGTCACCTGGGCCAACCACGAGCACTGGGGGGTCCTGGCCGTCATCGGAATCACCCTCGTCGGCGCGATCCTGGCCGCCGTCCACCACGCAGAGGTGATCGCGCACAAGGTGGGCGAGCCGTTCGGCTCACTGATCCTCGCGGTCGCGGTCACGGTCATCGAGGTCGGCCTGATCGTGATGCTGATGACCAGCGGCGGCGAGGGCACCAGCACCTACGCGCGCGACACCGTCTTCGCCGCCGTGATGATCACCCTCAACGGGATCGTCGGCATCTCGCTCCTGGTGGGTGCGCTCAAGCACCACCTGGTGAGCTTCAACGCCTCCGGCACCGGTGCTGCCCTCGCCACCGTCATCACCCTGGCCAGCGTCACGATGGTGCTGCCCAGCTTCACCATCTCCGGCAGCGGCCGGGAGTTCTCGGCCTCACAGCTGGCCTTCGCCGCCGTCGCCTCCATCGTGCTGTACGCCGGTTTCGTCTTCACCCAGACCGTCCAGCACCGCGACTTCTTCGTCCCCGTGTCGAGCGACGACTACGGCACCGTCACCGGCATCCTCGACGAGGACGGCGACGGGCACGCCGATCCGCCCTCGAGGTCCGAGGCGCTGTGGAGCCTCGGTCTGCTGATGGCCTCGCTGGTCGCGGTGGTGGGCCTGGCCAAGCTGCTCTCCCCCACGATCGAGGACGGCGTGAAGAGCCTCGGCTTCCCGTACGCCGTCGTGGGTGTCGTGATCGCGCTGCTGGTCCTGGCCCCGGAGTCGATCGCGGCGATCCGCAACGCCCGCCGCGACCGGGTCCAGATCAGCCTCAACCTCGCCTTCGGCTCGGCGATGGCCTCGATCGGGCTGACCATCCCGACGATCGCGATCGCCTCGATCTGGCTCGACGGTCCGCTGGTGCTGGGCCTGGAGCCCACCCAGATGATCCTGCTGGCGATCACCGTCGTGGTCTCGATCCTGACCGTCGTCCAGGGCCGGGCGAAGGCGCAGCAGGGCCTGGTCCACCTGGTGCTGCTGGCGGCCTTCCTGTTCCTCTCGATCCAGCCGTGATGCCCGCGACCCAGTGACAGGGTTATCGTTTTTCGTTAGTATCGAAAAACGATAACTACTTCGGGAGGCATCATGCCGGTCGGCATCACCCGGACCCAGCGGGTCCTGCTGCGCGGGTCGCTGCGTTGCCTGATCTTCTTCGGCGCGCTGATCCTCCTGCTCAGGCTGGGCAACTCGTTCGGCGGGGTCCTCAGCTGGACTGCCCGAGTCGACCAGACGAGGGTCCCTGCCCGGACAGACGACGTGTTCGTCTACCAGGACGCCGTCCAGGTCGACATGACCGATCCGAGCACGCCGCTCTGGATCTCCACGCTGGTGCCTACCGTGATCCTGTGCACGGCAATGATCCTGGTCGGGTTCCTGCTGCTGCGGATCTTCCACGAGACCGACGCCGGCAGGCCGTTCTTCGACGCCAGTGCACGCCGGTTGCGGGCTGTCTCGCTGGTGGTCGGAGTCGCAGCGATCCTGATCCCGCTGACCCGGGCCTGGGCGGACGACATGGTCCTCGAGGCCGCCATCCCCCGGCTCGAGCCGACCGGACCGAACGTCGTGCAGATGGCGACCTGGCTGGTCGTCGCGCTGGTGGTGCGGGTGATCGCCGAGGCGTTCCGGATCGGCACCCGCCTGCGCGACGACACCGAGGGCCTGGTCTGATGCCCGTCGACGAGCCGCACCGGATCGTGTGCCGACTCGACGACCTGCTGGCGCAACGCGGGATGACCCTCACCGCACTCGCCGACCGGATCGGCGTGACCATCGTCAACCTGTCGGTGCTGAAGAACCAGCGCGCCAAGGCCGTGCGCTTCTCGACGCTGACGGCGATCTGCGAGGCGCTCGACTGCCAGCCGGGCGACCTGTTCGAGCTGGCCGACTGACGGGGCTAGCGCGAGGCGAGCACTCGCTCCGGCATCGTGTAGCGGGTCGGCGCGGGGGTGTTGGACCGCAGGTGGATGTTCTGCAGCAGCCCGATCGCGAGCATGCCGGCGAACATCGAGCTGCCGCCGTACGACACGAACGGGAGGGGGACGCCGGTCACCGGCATGATCCCCAGGCACATCCCGATGTTCTGGAACGCCTGGAAGCCGAACCAGCAGGCGATGCCGGCCGCGGCCAGTCGGCCGAAGGTGTCGTCGGTGTGCGAGGCGATCGACAGCGCCCGCCAGATGACCACGCCGATCAGTGCGATGACGATGCCGGCACCGACCAGCCCGAGCTCCTCACCGGCCACCGTGAACACGAAGTCGGTGTGCTGCTCGGGGACGAAACCCGAGCGGGTCTGCGAGCCGTCGAAGAGACCCTGCCCGAGGAGCCCGCCGTTGCCGATCGCGATCCGCGCCTGCTCGACGTTGTAGCCGGCGCCCTGGGGGTCGAGGTCGGGGTTGGTGAAGGCGAGGAACCGGTCGACCTGGTACTGCTTCAGCACCCCCGCGGCCACGGCGGCCACCGCCGCGGTGAGGCCGCCGCCCGCGAGGAGTGCGAGCCAGCGCCGAGGTGCACCCGAGACGGCGAGCACGCCGAAGACGGTCGCCGCGAGCACCAGCATGGTGCCGAGGTCGGGCTGCAGCAGGATCAGGCTGGCGGGGATGCCCGCGATCACCAGCATTCCGATCACGTCGCCCAGGCTGCCGCCGGGCCGGCCCCGACGCGCCTCGGAGCGCTCGGCGACCCACAGCGCCATCCCGATCACGACCGCCAGCTTGGCGAACTCCGAGGGCTGGATCGACATCCCGCCGAGGTTCAGCCAGGAGCGCGAGCCGTTGATCGTGGACCCCATCGTGAGGACGAGCACGAGCCCGCCGACCGACCCGAGGTAGATCAGCGGCGCCACGATCCGCACCCAGCGGTGGTCGGTGGCGAGCACGACCACCATCAGCACCAGGCCGATGGCGATGTTGACCAGCTGCTTCTGCAGGTACGCCGTGGTGTCGCCGCCGGTGAGGTCCTCCCGGTGCGACGTCGCGGACCAGACGAGCAGGGTGCCCAGGGTCACCAGCCCGAGCACGGCGACCATCAGGATCCAGTCGAGACCGGGCGCGCGGAGCGCGGGACGAACGGTCATCTCAGCGGTCCTTCCTAGCCGGGGGCATGATCGTGCCGTCCTTCATGAAGGTGGGCAGACCGGTCGGCGGGGTGGTGCCGGGGATGGCTGCCTTCGCGGGGACGACGTCGGTGCCGCTGATGCCGTAGAGGCTCTCCCAGATCTTGCGGACCGCCGGGCCGGACGTGCCCGAGCCGGTGCCGCCCTGGCTGACCATCATCACCACGACGTAGTCGTCGGAGTAGGACGCGACCCACGAGGTGGACTGCTTGCCGTAGACCTCCGCGGAGCCGGTCTTGGACCGGATCGTCACGTCGTCGAGGGGGAAGCCCCCCATCCGCCAGGCCATGGTGCCCTGCCGGGTCACGCCCTTGAGCGCGGTGTCGATGTAGCCCAGGACCTGCTTCGGGAGGTCGACGGTGCCGACCTTCGAGGGCTTGATCGTGCGGATCACGCTGCCGTCGGCGCCGACGATCGCCGTACCGATCCGGGGCTCGTAGAGCGTGCCACCGTTGGCGATCGCGGCGTAGGCGCGGGTCAGCTGGAGCGGGGTGACGATGGTGTCGCCCTGGCCGATCGCGAAGTTCACCGCGTCGCCGGCCCGGTAGGCGTAGCCCTCGATGCAGAACTCGCGGGCGAACTTGTAGACGAAGTCACTTGTCCTGCTGGTCTGCGGCTTGTCGGCGATGCCGCAGTAGAAGCTCTTCATCGACTTGTAGTAGGCGAGCTTCCACTTCCGGTCGGCGATCCGGCCGGAGGCCTCCCCCGGGATGTCGATGCCGGTCTCCGAGCCGAACCCGAAGGTCTTGGCCTCAGCGACCAACGGGTCCTTGGCGTCGACGTTCGAGACGTCGCTGCCGTAGCGCTGCCAGAAGTCGTAGCCGACCCGGTAGAAGAAGGTGTTGCAGGAGACCTCGAGCGCCTTGTCGAAGCCGATGAAGCCGTAGGCGCCGGACTCGTAGTTCTTGAAGTCGCGGTTGCCGACCCGGAACGACGAGGAGCAGTTGAGCCGGGTGTCCGGCGAGAAGCCGTGGGTCAGGGCCCCAGCGGTCATGAACGGCTTCCAGGTCGACCCGGGGGCGAACTGACCCTGCGTGGCCCGGCCGAGCAGGGGGGTCCCGGCTGCGTCGGAGTAGAGCCGGGCCAGCTGCTTCTTGGAGATGCCACCCACCCACTCGTTGGGGTCGTACGTCGGCTGGCTGGCCATCGCCACGATCCGGCCGGTGTCGGCCTCCATCACGATCGCGGCACCCGAGTCCGCGGCGTAGTTGCGGCCGCTCACCTCGTCGAGGGTGCCTCGGGCGGTCGTGATGGTGTGGGCGAGCTGCTTCTCCACGACGCTCTGGACCTTCGCGTCGATCGATGTCACCAGGGTGTCGCCCGGCTGACCGGCCACCTCGTCGTCGTCGCCGAGCACCCGGCCCATCGAGTCGACCGCGACGCTCTTGTAGCCCGGCATCCCACGCAGCCAGCGGTCGTACTCCTTCTCGACGCCGGCCCGGCCGACCGCCGAGGCGCCGTTGAGCGACTCGTCGCTGTCCTTGCGGGCCTGGTCGTACTCCGACTCCGTGATCGGACTCAGGTAGCCGAGCACGTGCGCGAGGTTCACGCCGTACGGCGAGGGGTAGGCGCGCACGCTCTGCTGCTCGGCGACCACCGCGGGGTAGTCCTCCGGCTGCTCGAGGATCCGCAGCGCGACGCCCTGGTGGACGTCGGTGGCGACGGGCACCGGTTGGTACGGCGACCCGTTCCAGCACTCACCCGGCACGCTGCCGGGGTCACCGCACGTCACCAGGTTCCTGCGGACCGCCGCAGCCCGGACCCCGACCACGCCGGCGACCCGGTTGACCAGCGTCCGCTGCTGGCCCTCGGTCATCTTGTCCAGCATGGTGCGGTCGACCGAGACCACCCAGGAGGTGCGGTTGGCGACCAGGGGGCGGCCCTGGTCGTCGACGATCAGCCCGCGTTGCGGCTGGACGACGATCTCGCGCACCGACTGGGAGGCGGCCTGGGCGTGGTACTCCTCGCCGCCGACCACCTGGACGTAGTAGAGCCGCGCGAAGAGCGTCACGAAGAGCGAGAAGACGAGTGCCTGGATGACCAGCAGCCGGAGCCTGCCGCCGGCCATCAGGTGAGCGACCGGTCCGGCTCGAGGCGGCGGAACATCGCCATCACCGGAGGCAGCACGAACGGCGTCAGGGCGATGTCCCAGATCACCGCGACCAGGATGACCTGGAGCAGGTCGGGGACCGCGAGGGCCGGGTCACGCAGCAGGATCCCGCTCAGCGCGAAGATCGAGGTGCCGACGAAGGACGAGACCGCCACGGTGACCACGACGGCGGTGGCGGTCGGCTTGACGTCCTGCCGGACCCGCCCGGCGACGTACCCGACGACGACCAGGGCCAGCGCCCAGCGTCCGGCGATGTGGTCGGCCGGCGGCACCAGGTCGAGCGCGACACCGGCCACGAAGCCGAGCACCGCAGCGAACTGCGGACCCCTCGTCAGGGCCGCGGCGACGACGATCAGCAGGCAGAGGTTGGGCACGATGCCGTTCCACGCGAGGTGCGGGAACACCGAGACCTGCAGGACCAGGGCGAGGGCGACGGCGGCGAAGGCGAAGACGGCCCGGAGTGCGGTCATCTCAGGCCTCCGTTGGCCTCGATGACGGAGCGGTCGCTCCGGGTGCCGGACGGGACGACGACGCCGACCAGGTCGAGCGCCCCGAAGTCGACGAACGGCTCGATGACGGCGCGCTGCGAGGTCTCGCGCAGGCTGCTGAACACGTTGGTGACCCGCCCGATCGGCACACCGGACACATAGGGCCCGCCGGACTCGCTGCCCCAGGTCACGACGGAGTCGTCGCGGGCCGGGACAGCGGTGTCGTCGATGAGCTCGAGGTCGAGGCGCCCGTCACCGGCCAAGGTGCCGCGGCCGCGCAGGAAGCCGACGTCCATGCTGCTGCCGACCCGGCCGCCGACCACCGAGTCGGAGTCCACGATCAGCAGCACCGTCGCGGTCGAGCGGGTCACCCGCAGCACCCGGCCGACCAGCCCGTCGTTGTTGACCACGGTCAGGTCGGGGTGCACCCCGGCCGCCGATCCGGCGTCGACGGTGACGGTGCGCGAGAAGGACTGCGACGGGCCGAGCCCGACCACCCGGGCGGGCACGAGGGAGTAGCCGAGGGAGTGGGCGGCCGAGGTCAGGCCGTCGTACTCCTCGAGGCGGTTGCGGTTGTAGTCCTTGGTCGCGACGTCGCTCTTGAGCTGGGAGTTCTCGGCCTGCAGGGTGACCAGCTCGGCGCGCATCGAGTCGCGCGTGCGGAACCACTGGGGTACGGCGGTGAACGGCCGCACCGCCGCCGCGGTGGCCGTCTCCACGGGACCGAAGACCTCGCCGGCCGCCCGACGGGCAGGCTCCACCGGCGAGTCGGCACCGCCGCGGTAGTCGAGGGTGATCAGGGTCAGGCAGGCCAGCACCAGGGCGACCAGCAGTGCGGGGGACGGCCGGTTGCGCTCGTCGAGGCGGCTGCGCCAGCGTCGCTCGCGCGCCATCAGCCGCGCCTCGGGTCGCTGACCAGGACCTGTTGCAGGGCTTCGAACTCCTCGACGCACTTGCCGGCGCCGAGCGCGACCGAGGTCAGCGGGTCCTCGGCGATGTGCACCGGCATGCCGGTCTCGTGGCGGATCCGCTCGTCGAGGCCGCGCAGCAGCGCTCCGCCGCCGGTGAGCACGATGCCGCGGTCCATGATGTCGCCGGCCAGCTCGGGCGGGGTCTGGTCGAGGGTGCTGCGGACCGCGTCGACGATGGTGTGCAGCGGCTCCTCGAGGGCTTGGCGGACCTCGGCGCTGGAGACCACGACGGTGCGCGGCAGCCCCGAGACCATGTCCCGGCCGCGGATCTCGGCCTCGGGCTCGTCAGGGAGCGGGAACGCCGAGCCGAGGGTCATCTTGACCTCCTCGGCGGTCCGCTCGCCGAGCATGAGGGAGTACTCCTTCTTCATCCACGCCACGATCGACTGGTCGAGGTCGTCACCTGCGGTGCGCACCGAGAGGCTGGTGACGATGCCCCCGAGCGAGATCACCGCGACCTCGGTGGTGCCCCCGCCGACGTCGACGACCATGTTGCCGGTGGCCTGGTGCACGGGCAGCCCGGCACCGATCGCGGCCGCCATCGGCTCCTCGACGATGTAGACCCGGCGGGCACCCGCCTGGTAGCCCGCCTCCTTGACCGCGCGCTGCTCCACGGCGGTGATGCCGCTGGGCACGCAGATGACCATCCGCGGCTTGGCGAAGTAGCGCCGACGGTGCACCCGCTGGATGAAGTAGCGCAGCATCTGCTCGGTGGCCTCGAAGTCGGCGATCACGCCGTCCTTGAGCGGACGGATGGCGGTGATGTTGTCGGGCGTGCGGCCGATCATCCGCTTGGCCTCGTGACCCACGGCCAGGATCTCACCGGTGGTGTCGTTGAGCGCGACGACGCTGGGCTCGTCGAGCAGCACTCCCTTGCCGCGGACATAGACCAGCGTGTTGGCCGTGCCGAGGTCCACGGCCATGTCGCGGCCGATGAAGCTGTTCGCCATGCTGTCGCCTTCGCGGTGATGCTGGTGGGGAAGAAGTGACAACAGGCTACGAAGGCTCGGCACGGGTGCCGGGGAGGACACGCGGCCCCACCTGCGGCAATTCAGCGCCCGATGTCGGCCCAGGTGTCAGCGCAGCGGGGTCGGGTCGTCCCGGAGCAGCCAGGCGTCCCGGTCGTCCTTCGGGACGTCCACGCACTCCCCGTAGACCGCCAGCCCCACGAACGCGCCCGCCCCGGTGTGCTTGAACACCGCAGTCAGGTCGTCCTTGGTCCCGGTCAGCGTGGTCCAGCCGTTGTCCCGCTCCGTGGGACCCTCGACCTCGAAGCCGGCCTGCTCGAGCACCGGCTGGAGCGGCGCGAGGTACGGCGCCGCGACGGTCGACACCGGAGCGACGTCGACCCGGGCCTGGCCGACGTACTGGAAGTTGCCGAAGCCCTCCGGGAAGACCGACTCGCAGCCGTCCCAGCGGCCGACCTCCTGGGTGGTGCGACCGGGGAGCACCCGCTCGGCGCCCGCCAGCAGCTCCTGTGCCGCGGCGCGTACGTCGTCGCGCTGCTGCTCGAGCTGTCGGGTCGCGTCCGCGCTGCTCACCTCGTCCACGTCATCTCCTGGTCCGGCTCCATCACAGCCACTCAGGGCGACCAGCAGGGTCACCGCCAGCAGCACCGGCCGCCATCTCATCAGGGCGCCCGGGTCCGGGGCGCGGTGGGGTCACGATCCCACTCGGGGTCCTGCGGCGTGGTGTACCAGGGGTCCGTGACGTGGCCGGCCTCGACGACCGCGGCGTAGTTGCCGTTGACGATCTGGCTGATGTTGTAGAGCGACTCCGAGCCGTGGTCGAAGTACTTGGAGTGGTCGTCGAAGTTGACGTCGTCACCCCGGGTCGCGGACTCGGCCTGGAAGCGGTGCGCGCCGAAGTCGTCCTCGGCGGGATCGTCGCCGAGGCCGGCACCGATCGCGGACTCGAGGTGCCACCAGCCGTGGTTGCCGAGGTCGGCGACGAGGTCCCGACTGTTGGCGCCGGCCCAGACGTGATCGGGGTCGACGCCGGTGGCGCCGGCGTCGTCGGTGTCGCCGCCGACACCCGGGCTGCCGACGAACACCAGGTCGTCCACGGGGATCCCGTGGTCGTGGGCAGCGTGGCCGGTGGTCGTCGAGCCGTAGCTGTGCCCGATCGCGGTCAGGTGGGCGGGGTCGCCGTCGCGCGAGGCCCGCAGCCCGTCGAGGGTGTCGGCCAGCCGCCCTCCCCCCGCGGTCGCCATCGCCTCGGCGGCCACCCCTCCTGCGTCCCAGCCCTCGCCCTCCCAGGGCAGGTTGTCGGGGGCGTCGTAGCCGATCCAGAACATCGAGGCACTGGTCTGGGAGCCGTCGAGGTAGCGGGTCGACTCGTAGATCGTGCGAGCCCGCTCGGCGAGGTAGGGAGCGCTCTCGCCGTCGGTGCCGAGGCCCGGGACCGTGACCGCGACGTTGTCGGCCGTGCCGAGGTCACCCGCGGACACCGCCACCGCTCCGTCCCCGTCGAAGGCGGCCGGGTCGTAGAGGTAGAGCGTCGACGTGATCGGCTCCATCGTGACCGGGTCGACGCCGTCCTCGATCGGTCCGGACGGCGCTCTCGGCGGCGCGGGCATTGGCCAGCCACTGCCGCTCGTCGTCGGTGAGCAGGCCCTGGGCCTCGAGGCTGCCCCAGTCGGCGAGGTCACGGTCGAGGGCCACGGTGTTGGCGGCGTCCCGTGCCGCGGGCGGAATGCCGTCGCGGTTGCCGATCGAGCCCGGTGCGGCGGCGATCAGGGCGAGCTGCTGCTCGCTTGTGAGTCCGTCCCACCACCTGTTGACGTCGACCGGCGGTGCGTCGGCACCCGGCATCGAGTCCAGCGCGGCGTCGGCAGGGTCGTCGGCGCCGCCGTACCTCCGCTCGACCTGGTCGAGGGTCAGCACCCGGTCGAAGGCCGCCCGCATGGCCTCCTCCTCGGCCATCAGGTCGGTGGTCCAGCGGTCGAGGTCGGACTCGAAGGCACGCACCCGGGAGGCACAGTCGTCGCAGCGGGCCTGAAGGGTGGGCGCGTCGTCGGCGGTGCCGGCAGCGATCCGGTCGCGGAGGTCGGCGATCGTCGCCTGCAGCTGGCCGCGCTCGTCGTCGAGCCCGTCGCGCCGAGTGACCAGGGACTGCAGTGTGTCGGCGTGCAGGTCCACGCGACGGGCGACGCTGCGCAGCGCGAGTGACATCGCGTCGGCCCGGCGGCCGACCGGCTCGATCGACTGGAGGTACGACGTGGCCGCCTGGCCCGTCCAGGTGTCACTCCGGGCCTTCCCGGCGACGAAGGTCCCCAGCGCGTCCACCTGGCTGGACGCCGCCAGCAGGTCGCCACCGCAGGCGCGGACCGCGGCCGGGTCGGCATCGAGCAGCGGGACCGGTCTCGGCACCGGCGGCAGCGTGATCACGACGGTCATCGGACCTCCCGCAGCGCGGCTCCGAGGAGCAGCTGGTTGTCGGCGGCGCGGCCGTCGGTCTGCAGGAAGTCGGTCGCGGTGCTGCGCAGCCCGTCGGCCGTGGTCTCGGCCTCCTCACCGAGCCCGGTCGTGTGCCGACCCCAGGCGCTGGTGAACCGGGCCGCCTCCCCCGCGACTGCTGTGGTGAAGCCGCCGGTGGGGGCAGCGCCGATCTGCTCGCCGGCCGACTGCAGGTCGAGGTGCTGCTCGTCCCAGTCGCGGGCGATCAGCCCCATCTCGAACGGCACCGCCTCCATCAGCCACGCACCAGCTCTCGGGCGTGCTCGGGACCCACGGCGCGGGGCGCCGAGCTGACCGTCAGCACGAACGTGCCGGTCGAGCCGGCGTACGACGCCAGGATCTCGCTGCCGTCGAGGTGGGCCACGACTCGTGCGACGTCTCCCGGCGGGTGCGTGCAGGTCCAGCCGTCGGCCTCGAGGGCGGTGGTGAGCACGCCGAGCGGCGAGTCGTCGAGCCCGGTGGACGCGCGGGAGCGGGCGCGGACCGTGCCCGGTTCGACCCCGTGGGCGAACCGGGCTGTGAGCATCTCCCGAGCGCCGGTGGCACCCGTCCAGACCCGGGCGGCACGTGCGGCAGTCAGCTCGAGTGCATCGGCGAGGTCGGCGACGGGCACGGCCGGGGGCCGGCTCGGCGCCTGCTCGGGCGGCAGCACCACGATGTCGACGTCCGGGTGACGGCGTCGTACGGCGGAGAAGAACGCCGGGAGCCCGGCGTCCCGAGGAGACGGCTCCATCCCAGCAGGCTGCCCGCCGGGGGGCCGGCCGAAACGTCAGAGCTGGGGGAACCAGATGCCGATCTCGCGGGCGGCCGACTCCTCGGAGTCCGAGCCGTGCACGAGGTTCTCGCGGTTGGAGAGCGACAGGTCGCCGCGGATGGTGCCGGGGGCGGCCTTGCGGCCGTCGGTGGCGCCGTTGAGCGCGCGCACCACCTCGATCGCCTCGTCGCCCTCGAGCACCAGGGCGACCAGCGGGCCGCTGGTCACGAACGCGCGCAGCGGCGGGTAGAAGTCGCGCTCGACGTGCTCGGCGTAGTGCTGGTCGGCCTGCTCGGCGTCGATGGTCCGGTGCTCGAGCGCGACGATGCGTCAGGCCCTTCGCCTCGAAGCGGGACAGGACCTCGCCCACCAGGCCACGGCGGACGGTGTCGGGCTTGAGGAGGACGAGGGTGCGCTGGCTCATACGCCGCACCCTACAAAGTCGAGGCCCGGAGCACGACGTCGGTCGGGACCTGGCCGCTCGCGTCCGCGTCGGCGACCGGCGCGGCCGCGACCCGTCGCAGCGGGATGTGGCCGCCCCAGATGTCCGCGGCGACGTCCTCCGGCTCGTCGACCGGTCCCCCGTCACGGGCCTTCATCGACGCCTCGTGCGAGCGGGATCGCAAGCACCGCGGTCGCCGCCAGCTCCTTGCGGGTGCTGGGTCGCAGGGTGGCTGACCGCCCGGGGATCATGTGGTCGACGATCAGGTCGAGCGCGTGCTGGCGCTCCGCGGCGTCCTCGACGACCCGGGCAGCACCGATCACCACGGCGGAGCGGTAGTTCATCGAGTGGTGGAACGCGGAGCGGCCGGCGACCAGACCGTCCAGCTCGGTGATGGTGACGCAGACCGTCGCGTCCGCGGACGCCCGCAGCCATCCCGCCGCAACCGAGCCGTGGACGTAGAGAGTCCCGTCGCGGTCTGGACCGTCGAGGTCGATCGCGTACGCCGTCGGCAGCACCACCGGGTGCGGGCCGACGCTGACACCGAGGTGGGCGACCAGGGCGTCGCCGAGGAAGCGGTGCAGCTCGGCGCGGTCGTCGACGGCGCGGTTGGCGCCGCGGCCGACCGTGGTGCGTGCGGTGGGTGAGAGCGAGGTGGTGGTCACTGGACTATCCTCGGCCACAAGTGGCCCGTGCACACGGGCCATTTCCAAGCAACTTCGACAGGACACTTACCATGGCTGACGGACTGCTCCCGGTCCGTCTGGACCGCGCGGCGCCAGGCGCGCTGGGGGTCCAGCTCGCCGGCCGGATCCGCGCACTGGTCCTCGCCGGCACCCTGGCCCGTGGTGACCGGCTGCCGAGCACCCGGGTGCTCGCCGCCGACCTGGGCGTCAGCCGATCGGTCACCGAGCAGGCCTACGAGCAGCTGGTGGCGGAGGGCTGGGCCGAGGCCCGGCACGGCTCCGGGACCTATGTGTCGTCGGGCAGCGGCCCACAGGTCGCCGTCCCACGGCGACGTGGCGCGCGACCCACTGCCGACCTGGTGCGCCTGGACGCCGGCACGCCGTGGATCGACCCCCGGCACGCGGCAGGCTGGCGGCGGGCCTGGCGGGAGGTCTCGACGGCGCGACCGCCGCGGGGGTACGACGACCCGCGCGGCCTCCCCGAGCTGCGGACCGCGCTGGCGGAGCGACTGGGTCGCACCCGCGGGCTAGCCGTCGACCCCGACGCCGTCGTGCTGACCCTCGGGACCACCGACGGGCTGCGGCACCTGCTGACCGCCCTGCCGCCCGGCGCCGTCGCGCTCGAGGACCCGGGCTACCGCGCCGCCGTCGAGACGATCCGCGGTCTCGGCCGTGACGTGCGGGACCTGCCCGCCGTGGCCCCGGTGACCGACCTTTCCGGTGCCGTCGCCGCCTACGTCACGCCGGCGCACCAGCACCCGCTCGGCCGGGTGCTGCCGGCGACCGAGCGGCTGACCTTGCTCGGGGCGGCGCGCGCCGCCGATGCGGTCGTGGTCGAGGACGACTACGACTCGGAGTTCCGCTACGACGTGGCACCCGTTCCGGCCCTCGCCACGCTCGACCCGTCGCGGGTGGCCTACCTCGGCACGGCTGCCAAGTCGGTCGCGCCGTCGCTGCGCCTGGGCTGGATGGTGCCGCCTCCCGACCTGCTCGACCGGATCAACACCCGACGCCTGGTGACCCACGACGGTGCTCCCTGGCCGGTGCAGCGGGCGTTCCTGGCGCTGCTGCGCGACGGGTACGTCGACCAGGTGGTCCGGACCGCGCGCCGGGTCTACGCCGACCGGGCGCCGCGGGTGGCCGAGGCGCTGGCGCCGTACGCCGAGCTGGCCGGTCCGCTCGCCGGCATGTACTCCACCTGGTTGCTGCCCCAGGACCGCGCCGTCCACGCCCAGGCGGTCGCCCTGCGGGCGGGCTTCCAGGTCAACCTGCTGTCGGACTACTGCCGGAGCGCGACCCTCACCGGGTTGGTCGTCGGCTTCGGCGGCGTCACCGACGCCGAGCTCGACCGGGCGCTGGCGGTCCTGGTGTCGGCGCTCGGCTGAATCCCGGCGGTCAGGCTTCCTCGGCCTCGAAGGCGGCGTAGGCCTCGGCGCGCTCACGCTCGATCTTCAGGCCCAGGAAGTACGCCGAGCCCCAGAGCAGGGCGAAGATCGCGCCGAGGAAGAACATCAGCGGCACCACGAAGCCGAGCCCGATCGCGGCGACCTGGATCACCCAGCCGAGCGCGTAGGCCCACTCGGCCCGGAGCATCCCGGCCAGCAGCAGGCAGGCGACCGTGAGCCCGAGCCCGACCGCCAGCGCGGTGCTCACCGCGACCCCGGAGACCGAGACCATCACCGGGATGGTGAGGCCGAGCGTGATCGCCTCCAGGCACAGGACCGCCGCGCACATGCCGCGGCGCGGGGACCGGGTGGGAGCCTGGCTCACCGGTCGGTCCTCGAGCGGTCCCGGGGCCGGACCAGCAGCGACCGCGCCTCGCCGACGGTGACGACGGAGCCGGTCACCAGCACCGCACCCGAGCCGAGCGGGTCGCCGAAGGCCTCGCCCGCCTCGGCGAGCGTGGCGCCGGCCTCGATCGCGTCGCCGAGCCGCGGGGTGACCGAGACCCGGTCCTCCCCGTAGATCTCTCGCGCCACCTCGGCCAGCCGCTCGGCCGGCAGGGAGCGCTCGGTGGAGTTCTGGGTGCACACGACGTGGGCGAGGTGCGGCTCGAGCGCCTCGAGCAGGCCGGCGTGGTCCTTGTCTGCCATCACGCCGATGACGCCGATCAGCGGCGAGAAGGTGAAGGAGTCCTCGAGCGCGACGCCGAGCGCCGTCGCCCCGTGGGGGTTGTGGGCCGCGTCGAGCACGACGGTCGGGCTGCGTCGGACGATCTCCAGCCGGCCGGGTGAGGTGGTCTCGGCCAGGGCCGCCGCGATCAGCTCGCCGTCCAGGACCTCCTCCCCGGCGAACGCCTCGACGGCAGCCAGGGCGATCGCGGCGTTCTGGGCCTGGTGGGCCCCGTAGAGCGGCAGGAAGACGTCGTCGTAGCGCGCGCGCAGTCCCTGCAACGAGACCACCTGGCCGCCCACGGCCGGGGTCCGTGCAGCGACGCCGAAGTCGACACCCTCACGCACCACGGTCGCGCCGACCTCGGCCGCGCGCTCGAGCAGCACCTCGGCGACCTCGGGCGTCTGCTCGGCCAGCACCGCGATCGAGCCCGGCTTGATGATCCCGGACTTCTCGACGGCGATGTCGGCGGCCGTGTCACCGAGGTAGGCCGCGTGGTCGACCGCCACCGGCAGCACCACCGCCACGGCTGGGTCGACGATGCTGGTCGCGTCCCAGGAGCCGCCCATGCCGACCTCGACCACGGCCACGTCGACCGGGGCGTCGGCGAACGCGGCGTAGGCCATCCCGACGACGGTCTCGAAGAACGACAGCGGGTGCTCCTGGTCGGCGTCGACGAGGTGGGTGTACGGCGCGACGTCGTTGAACGCCCGCACGAAGGCCTCGTCGCTCAGCGGCTCGCCGTCGACGGAGATGCGCTCGCTCATCCGCTCGACGTGGGGGCTGGTGAACCGACCGACCCGGAGGTCGAGGGCACGCAGCAGCGTGTCGATCATTCGCGAGGTCGACGTCTTGCCGTTGGTGCCGGTCAGCTGGATCACGGGGTAGTTCGACTGCGGGTCCCCGAGCACCTCCGCAAAGGAGCGGATCCGGTCCAGGGAGGGCTCGAGCCGGGTCTCCGGCCAGCGCGAGAGCAACGCGTCCTCGACCTCCTCGAAGGTCTCGGCCAGTCGCGGGGCATCGAGCACGGAGTCGGGGACGGGTTCGGGGGCAGTCTCAGGCGCATCTGTCATGACCACCCGAGTCTAGAGACACCTCACCCGACCAGCAGATTCTCCATGTCGACGACGGCCCGGAAGCCGATCGCCTGGTAGATCCGGTTCGACGTCGGGTTGGCCTGGTCGGTGAAGAGGCAGACCCGGACTCCCTGCTCGGCGTACCCCTGCGCGACCCCGGCGACGGCGGCGCTGGCGTAGCCGCGACGCCGGTCGGCCGCCGGGGTGTAGACCGGGCCGATTCGGGTGACGCCGTGCGCAGGCGCTGCGGCGGCGGCCAGGCTCACCGGTCGGCCGTCGGCGTCCTCCCAGAGCCACACCCCCTCCTCCATCCGGACGACCATCTCGTCGAGCGTGAAGAGATCGGCCGCCGAGACGTGCGGCTCGGAGCGACCGGCCTGCTCGGCGGCCGCCCGCCCGAAGTCCCGGAACCACGCCAGGCACAGGTCGGCGTCGGCGCGTCCCGCCCGGCGCAGCCGGCCCGGGGGCGCAGGGGGTACGACGAGGTCGCCGAGCTCGAAGAGCCGCATGTGCTCGTGCACCCGCGCCGCTCCCCCACCCAGCCGGGCGGTCTCCTCTGCGACGATGCGGGCCGCCGGCAGCGCGCCGTTGACGCCGCCGAGCGTCTCGCCCCGATCGTGAACCGCCCGGGCGATGGCTGACGCCGCCTCGTCGGGCATCGGCAGCACGTAGGCAGGTCGGGGCTCGAAGGGCGCCGTGCGCATGGCGACGCCGACGACCGCTCGGTCCCGGTCGCGGACCACGACCCACCACACCGGGTCCGGGCCGGCGCCCTCGGCGGCACGTGGCGCCGAGGCCATCCGGGCGGTCACGCTGGCGATCACCGAGGACACCACCGGGTCCGCAGCGAGGTAGCTCTCGGCGGCCACCAGGAAGGCCGACGGGTCGTCGGTGAACTCCAGATCGAAGCGCGCGCGCATGTGCCCAGTCAGCCAGCCGGCCACCCGCCGTCGCAACCGGTTTCGGCAGGTGGGGCAGTGCGCCCTAGGATTTCAGGCATGTCACAGACTGAGAGCCAGGCCCCGGAGCAGACGACCGCCGACCAACGCGCGGTCGTCGTACCGGACAAGCCCGCGCTCGAGGGCCTCGAGGCGACCTGGAGCCAGCGGTGGAAGGCCGACGACACCTACGCCTTCGACCGCACCCAGCCGCGCGCGAACGTCTACTCCATCGACACGCCGCCCCCGACCGTGAGCGGCAGCCTGCACGTCGGCCACGTCTTCTCCTACACCCACACCGACCTGATCGCCCGCTTCCAGCGGATGCGCGGCAAGTCGGTGTTCTACCCCATGGGCTGGGACGACAACGGGCTGCCCACCGAGCGCCGGGTGCAGAACTACTTCGGGGTCCGCTGCGACCCGAGCCTGCCGTACGACCCTGATTTCACGCCCCCGGACCTCAGCACGTTGAAGGGCAGCGACGCCAAGCGGCAGGTCCCGATCAGCCGGCCCAACTTCATCGCGCTGTGCGAGCGACTGGTCGAGGAGGACGAGCAGGTCTTCGAGGAGCTGTGGCGGACCCTCGGCCTGTCAGTCGACTGGAAGCAGCACTACACCACGATCGGCCCCAAGTCACAGACCGTCAGCCAGCGTGCCTTCCTGCGCAACTTCGCCCGCGGCGAGGCCTACCTCCAGGAGGCCCCGACCCTCTGGGACGTCACCTTCCAGACAGCGGTCGCACAGGCCGAGTTGGAGGCGCGGGAGTACGCCGGCGCCTACCACCGGGTCGCCTTCCGCACGCCCGACGGCGAGCCTGTCCACATCGAGACCACCCGGCCCGAGCTGATCCCCAGCGTGGTCGCGCTGATCGCGCACCCCGACGACGCTCGATACCAGTCGCTCGTCGGGACCTCGGTCATCAGCCCGGTCTTCGGGGTGGAGATCCCGGTGATCGCCCACCCGGCCGCCGAGATGGACAAGGGCTCCGGCCTGGTCATGTGCTGCACCTTCGGCGACCTCACCGACGTCACCTGGTGGCGCGAGCTCCAGCTCCCGGTCCGCACGGTGATCGGCCGCGACGGACGGTTCCTCCGCGAGACGCCCGAGTGGCTGGCCCACGATCCCGCGGCGACGGCGTACGACGCACTCAAGGGCAAGACCGCCTTCTCGGCCCGCGAGGCCGTGGTCGCCCAGCTCCGCGAGAGCGGCGACCTGGACGGCGAGCCGAAACCCACCCAGCGGATGACGAACTTCTACGAGAAGGGCGACAAGCCGCTCGAGATCGTCGCCACCCGCCAGTGGTACATCCGCAACGGCGGCCGCGACGCCGGCGTGCGCGCCGAGATGCTCGAGCGCGGCGCCGAGATCGAGTGGTTCCCCGGTCACATGAAGCACCGCTACGACAACTGGGTCGGCGGACTCAACGGCGACTGGCTGATCTCGCGGCAGCGGTTCTTCGGGATCCCGTTCCCGGTCTGGTACGTCCTGGACGACGAGGGTGAGCCCGACTACGACCACCCGCTGCTCCCGCGTGAGGAGCAGCTGCCGATCGACCCCTCGACGACCGTCCCGGGCGGCTACACCGAGGACCAGCGCGGCAAGCCCGGCGGCTTCATCGGCGACCCCGACGTCATGGACACCTGGGCGACCTCCTCGCTGACCCCGCAGATCGCCGGCGGGTGGGAGTCCGACGACGACCTGTGGCAGCGGGTCTTCCCGATGGACCTGTGCACCCAGGCGCACGACATCATCCGCACCTGGCTCTTCTCCCGCGTGGTCCGTGCCCACTTCGAGAACCACGCGGCGCCGTGGTCCCACGCCCTCGTCTCCGGCTTCATCCTGGACCCGGACCGCAAGAAGATGTCGAAGTCCAAGGGCAACGTCGTGGTCCCGACCGACATCCTGGACAAGTACGGCGCCGACGCGGTCCGCTGGCGGGCCGCGATGGCCCGCCCCGGCCTGGACTCGCCGTTCGACGAGACCCAGATGAAGGTCGGCCGCAGGCTCGCGATGAAGGTCCTCAACGCCTCGAAGTTCGTCCTCGGCAGCGTCGGCGCCACCACCGCGACACCGTCCGAGGTCTCCGAGCCGCTGGACTGTGCCCTGATCGGGCGACTGGCCGAGGTGATCACCAGGTCGACCGAGGCCTTCGAGAGCTACGACTACACCACTGCCCTGGAGACGGTCGAGAAGTTCTTCTGGGAGTTCTGCGACGACTACCTCGAGCTGGTCAAGGAGCGGGCGTACGTCGAGGACGGCGGCCCGGACACGGCGTCGGCCAAGGCCGCCCTCGTCATCGCCCTCGATGTCCAGCTGCGGCTGCTCGCGCCGTTCCTGCCCTACGTGACCGAGGAGGTCTGGTCGTGGGGTCACGACGGCTCGATCC
Source organism: uncultured Actinomycetota bacterium (assembly GCA_963706475.1). Classification (GTDB taxonomy): domain Bacteria; phylum Actinomycetota; class Actinomycetes; order Propionibacteriales; family Nocardioidaceae; genus Nocardioides. The sequence continues at coordinate 552,049 of CAVPLV010000002.1, forward strand.
ACCTCGCCCCGTGGCCGACCGTGGTCGAGCTCGGCTCCGTGGCCGCCACCGACGCGACCGCCCTCGCCGCGGTCTCAGCCGCGCTGATCGGGATCCGCGGGGCGAAGTCCACCGCCAAGGTGTCGATGCGTGCCGAGCTGTCCCGCGTGGAGATCTCCGGCCCGGCGGCTCTCGTGGAGGCGGCGCGACTGGCCGCCGACGACCTGCGACGGACCGGCAAGATCACCGGTGAGCTGGTCTTCACCCCCACCGACTCCAACGAGCTGAGCGTCGCAGCAGAGCTGGCGGCTACCGACGGCTGAAGCCGTGGTGGCCGTGGTGGCCGTGGTGGCCGTGGTGGCGGCCGTGCCGCTTCCCGGAGTCGCCGTGCCCGCGCCCGCGCTCCTGGTCGCGCCCGTGACCGCGGTCGCGCCCGTGCTCGCTCCCGCGAGCTGATCCGTGCGGGTGGGAGTGACCCTTCCCGGCAGCGTTCGACGCCTCGTCCGGCCTGCCCGGCCTCGGGTCGCGAGCCGGCTCTGGATCCGACCTCGGGTCCGGGGTCCTGGCCGGCGCCGCGGCCCGCGCGTGCGAGACGGCCGGCGCCTGCGGAACCTGTGCGGCGACGGTGACCCCGGCGTCGCCCGCACGCTCGTCGCGGGTCGGCCGCTCGTGGGCCCGACTGGGGGGATCGGCAGCCTCGCGACCGGCTGACTCCTTGTCGGTGGGCTTCGCCTCGGGGACCGACCGCACCTCGGGTGCGGGTGGTGCCTCACGGGTCAGCATCGGCGCGCCCAGCACCTGCGCCGGGACCGACCGGATCAGACCACCCAACGCGTCGGTGCGCACGGCGTGGACCATGACGCCCAGGCACACGAGGGTGACGGCGACGCACGCGATCAGCGGTCGCCATTGCTGGGCTTTCATGCGGCCCTTCCTCAGGAGTGTCACGTCAGTTCACCTGGAGTCTCGACAGCGCCGGGCAGAGAAAGCAAACGACTGGCCACGAATGGCCCGGTCGGACTACGTCGACATGGCCCAACTGGGAGTCAGGCGGACTTCTTCTTCTTCGACTCGGTCTCGCGCGGCACCAGGGTCGGCGCGATGTCGTCGCACACGACCTCGCGGGTGACGATCACCTTGGCGACGTCGGCACGCGACGGGACGTCGTACATCACGTGCAGCAGGACCTCCTCGATGATCGCGCGCAGGCCGCGGGCACCGGTGCCCCGCTCCATGGCCTTGTCGGCGATGGCGGCCACGGCGTCGGGAGTGAACTCGAGCTCGACCCCGTCGATCTCGAAGAGCTTCTGGTACTGCTTGACCAGGGCGTTGCGCGGCTCGGTGAGGATCTGGACCAGCGCCTCCTGGTCGAGCTTGGTGACGCTCGCGATCAACGGCAGCCGGCCGATGAACTCGGGGATCAGCCCGAACTTGGTGAGGTCCTCGGGACGGACCAGGGAGAGCAGGTCCTCGGCCTCCTTCTCGGCCGCCCCGCGCACCTCGGCGGTGAAGCCGAGGGTCTTCTTGCCGACCCGCTGCTCGATGATGTGCTCGAGACCGGCGAACGCACCACCCACCACGAAGAGGATGTTGGTGGTGTCGATCTGGATGAACTCCTGGTGCGGGTGCTTGCGCCCGCCCTGGGGAGGCACCGAGGCCGTCGTGCCCTCGATGATCTTGAGCAGCGCCTGCTGGACACCCTCACCCGACACGTCGCGGGTGATCGAGGGGTTCTCCGCCTTGCGGGCCACCTTGTCGATCTCGTCGATGTAGATGATCCCCGTCTCGGCCTTCTTGACGTCGTAGTCAGCAGCCTGGATCAGCTTGAGCAGGATGTTCTCGACGTCCTCGCCCACGTAGCCCGCCTCGGTGAGGGCCGTGGCGTCCGCGATCGCGAACGGCACGTTCAGCATCCTGGCCAGCGTCTGGGCGAGGTAGGTCTTGCCGCACCCGGTGGGGCCGACCACCAGGATGTTGGACTTGGCGACCTCGACGACCTCGTCCTTGGTGTGCTTGCCCGAGATCGGCTGGAGGCCCGCCTGGACGCGCTTGTAGTGGTTGTAGACCGCGACCGCGAGAGACTTCTTTGCCTGCTCCTGCCCGATCACGTAGGAGTTGAGGAACTCGAAGATCTCCTTGGGCTTGGGCAGCTCGTCGAGACTGACCTCGGTGCCCTCGCTGAGCTCTTCCTCGATGATCTCGTTGCAGAGATCGATGCACTCGTCGCAGATGTAGACGCCGGGGCCGGCGATGAGCTTCTTGACCTGCTTCTGGCTCTTTCCGCAGAAGGAGCACTTGAGCAGGTCGCCTCCGTCACCGATACGTGCCACGGGCGGTCATCCTCCGTTGAGTCGAGCTGTGCAGGTGGAGCAGGGAACGAGCGGGCGAACAAGCGCGAGCCTACGAAGGCCAGTTGCGACGGTACCCCGTGCCGCCCCCGTTGTGGGGGCGGACACGTGGGTTCCGCCGACGTCTCAGGCGAGGACCGGAGTGCCCTTGCGGGACTCGATCACCGCGTCGATCAGGCCGTACTCGACCGCACCCTCGGCGGTCAGGATCTTGTCGCGCTCGATGTCGCGGCTGACCTGGTCGATGGTGCGACCGCTGTGGTCGCTGATCATCTTCTCCAGCAGCTCGCGCATCCGCAGGATCTCGTTGGCCTGGATCTCGATGTCGGAGGTCTGGCCGAAGGTGCCCTCGGTGTAGGGCTGGTGGATCAGGATCCGACTGTTGGGCAGCGCCATCCGCTTGCCGGGGGTGCCGGCTGCGAGCAGGATCGCGGCCGCCGAGGCCGCCTGCCCGATGCAGACGGTCTGCACATCGGGCTTGATGAAGTTCATCGTGTCGTAGATCGCCGTCAGCGCGGTGAAGGAGCCACCCGGGCTGTTGATGTAGATCTGGATGTCCTGGTCGGGGTTCATCGACTCCAGACACATCAGCTGGGCGATCACCGCGTTGGCCACGTCGTCGGAGATCGGGGTGCCGAGGTAGATGATGCGGTCCTCGAAGAGCTTGCCGTAGGGATCGATGCGGCGGAAGCCGTACGACGTGCGCTCCTCCCACTGAGGGATGTAGTAGTTCATCGAGGGGCTCAGGTCGGGGGTCATGGGGGTCAGTCCTTCTGCCGGGCGGGGCGGCCGTCGTCGGCGGCCTGGAGGGCGCTCTTGATGACGTGGTCGACCAGGCCGTAGTCCTTGGCCTGGTCGGCGGTGAACCAGCGGTCGCGGTCGGCGTCGTTCTCGACCTGCTCCACCGTCTGGCCCGTGTGCTCGGAGATCAGCTCGAGGAGCACCTTCTTGATGTGCAGCGACTGCTGCGCCTGGATCTTGATGTCGGAGGCGGAGCCACCCATGCCCGAGGAGGGCTGGTGCATCATGATCCGCGCGTGCGGCAGGGCGTAGCGCTTGCCCTTGGTGCCGGCACAGAGCAGGAACTGACCCATCGAGGCGGCAAGGCCCATGCCCACCGTGGCGACGTCGTTGGGGATGTAGTTCATGGTGTCGTAGATCGCCATCCCTGCGTCGACCGAGCCGCCGGGCGAGTTGATGTGCAGGAAGATGTCGGTCTCGGGGTCCTCGGCCGAGAGCAGCAGCAGCTGCGCGCAGATGGCGTTGGCGTTCTGGTCACGCACCTCGGAGCCGAGGAAGACGATCCGCTCCCGCAGCAGGCGCTGGTAGATGTGGTCGTCGAGGACGTTCATCCCGCCGCCGCCGTTGAGCTGCGGCGCGTAGGTCCCCGGCGTGGAGGCAGGGCTGGAGTTCTGGGTCACGTGAGCGACCCTAGCCGTCGGAGCCGACAGTTCCACGGCCAATGACCCACTGTTCGCCAACAGCAGATTTCGATCCTCCGGTCCACCTGCGCCGGTCAGCACAACCAGTCGCGCAGCGCCCGGTGGATGTCGGGATGGTTCAACAGCCCGAAGTGGTCGGTGCGGCCCACGTGCAGCACGTCGGCGCCGGGGAAGAGTTCGCGTCCGTGGTGGTCGCGCCCGTACGCCGACGGCACCCGGACCAGGTAGTCGCCGACGACGTGGCCGACCGGGTGGCGCGGGGCGGCGGTCACCGTGGCCGCCACGAGCCGGTAGTGCGCGTGCGGCAGCGGCGGGACCTCGTCCGCGAGGCCGGCCACCAGGTCGTGCACGCCGGCCGAGCGCCAGTCCAGGATCCGGCCGAACGCCGCGGTCTCGGGCAGCCGGGCCAGGCCACGGCTGCCGTGACCGATCCCCTGCGCGACGGGTGCGCCGAGGTGGGGAGTGCCGAGGGTGACCACGTCAGACACCAGGTCGGTCCAGCTGGTCGGTCCGGCCACCGCGCCGGCGGCGCGCACGACCAACCCGCCCATGGAGTGTCCGACGAGGGCGATCCGGGTGGCACCGACCGGCCAACGGTCGACGAGGTCCTGCAGCAGCGACGCGAGCGCGACCCCGTTCTCGCGCACACCCAGGCCGGTGTTGACCCGCAGGAGGACCGGCGTCCAGCCGGCCTCGGCCAGCATCTCGCCGTACGTCGTCCCGACGGTGTCGCGACCCCGGTCCCAGTAGGACTCGTTCTCGCACAACCCGTGCACGAACACCACGATCCGCCCGGTGGCCTGGGGGAACGCGGCCGCCAGGGCGTCCGCCTCGAGAGGTACGTCGCGGCCGCGCGAGCGCACCGCCATCTCGATCGCCAGCCCGGGACGCTCCTCGGCCAGTCGATCGCCGATCAGACCGTTGACCGCAGATCGGACGAAGCGACCGCGGGGGCCGGCCTCCAACCGCGGACCGACGCCGGTCCGCGCCACCCGGTCCAGGCCGGCCGAGGTCGCCCGCAGCCCGAGCCCGACCCCGCCGTACACCGCGGTCGCGATCCCCCGGTGCGCCTGCTCGGGCACCGAGGGACCAGTGCCGGCCACCCGGCGGCGGATCCCGGCGACCCGGTCTGTCCACGCCAGATGGGTGTCGCGCGCGCTGCGCACCACCAGTTCGTCACCGACCTGGGCGAGCAGCGAGAGCGCGTCGAGGAGCCCGGGTCCGGAGCCTGGTGTCGATGCCATGATCCCAGTGTGCCGGAACGCACGATGCCGGACCGATCACGAGGATCGGCCCGGCATCGGGGAGGTGCTGAGGTCAGACCTTCTCGGTCTCGCCGACCTCGTCGTCAGCCTTGTCGGTCGCCTCGGCGGCGTCCTCCTCGACGTCCGGGGCCGGCTCACCGATGCTGCCGTCGGGCAGCAGGTTCTTCAGCTCGACCAGGTTGCCCGAGGTGTCCTTGACGACCGCGCTCTCGACGAGGCGGGCCAGCGCCTTGCCGCGCAGGATCTCCTGCACCAGGTCGGGGATGTGGTTGTGCTCGAACATGTGGTTCGCGAACTCCTGCGGGTCCTGACCGGACTGCTGGGCGCGGCGCACCAGGTGCTCGGACAGCTCGCTCTGGTCGATGCCGAACTCCTCGGCCTTCGCGATCTCGTCGAGCACGAACTGCGCGGCAACGGCGTCGCGGACCCGGCGTTCGAGGTCGGCCTCGAACTCCTCCAGGGTCTGGCCCTCGTCCTCGAGGTACTTCTCCATGGTCAGACCGGCGTAGACGAGCTGCTGCTCGACACCCTGGCGGCGCGCGTTGAGCTCGTCGGTGACGACGGTCTCGGGCAGCGGCACCTCGACCCTCTCGAGCAGCTGCTCGAGCACCGCGTCGCGGGCTGCGGCGGCCTGCTCGAGGCGACGGCCCTTGACCAGGCGCTCGCGCACGTCGTCGGTGAGCTCCTCGACGGTGTCGAACTCCGACGCCATCTGGGCGAACTCGTCGTCGAGCTCGGGCAGCTCCTGCTCCTGGACCTGGCTGACCGAGACCTCGACCACGACCTCCTGGCCGACGAGGTCGCCGCCCACGAGCTGAGAGGTGAAGGTCTTGGCGTCGCCGGCAGCCATGCCGGTCAGAGCCTCGTCGAGGCCCTCCAGCATCCCGCCGCGACCGACCTGGTAGGACATGCCCGCGACCTCGGCGCCCTCGAGCACCTCGCCGTCCTGGGTGGCCTTGAGGTCCATGACCACGAAATCGTCCTCGCCGGCCGCGCGCTCGACGTCGGTCAGCGTCGCGAAGCGCTCGCGCAGCGCCTCGACCTGCTCCTCCACGTCGGCGTCGGTGAGCTCGATGTCGTCGACCTCGGCCTCGATGCCGTCGTACGACGGGAGGGTGATCTCCGGGCGGACCTCGACCTCGGCGGTGAACTCCAGGGTCTCGTTGTCCTCGAACTTGGTCACCTCGATCTCCGGCTGGGCGATCGGCTGGAGCGAGTTCTCCTGGAGAGCCTCCATGTACTTCTGGGGCACGACCTCGTTGATCGCCTCGTCGAGGACGGCGGCACGGCCGACCTGACGGTCGATGACCATCGGCGGCACCTTGCCGCGGCGGAAGCCGGGGACGTTGATCTGCTGGGCAATCTTCTTGTACGCCGCGTCGAGGCTCGGCTTGAGCTCCTCGAAGGGCACCTCGACGGTCAGCTTGGCCCGGGTCGGGCTCAAGGTCTCGACGGCGCTCTTCACAGGTTTTCTCCTCTATCGAAGGTCAATCGCAAGGTCTGGGGTGGTGCGTCGGGGCGACAGGACTCGAACCTGCGGTCTCCTGCTCCCAAAGCAGGCGCGCTAGCCACTACGCTACGCCCCGCCAAGTGGGGCCCGGTGACGTGATCGGCACGCTGCGGACCCTGCTTGGAGCGGATGACGGGAATCGAACCCGCGTAGCCAGTTTGGAAGACTGGGGCTCTACCATTGAGCTACATCCGCGCGCACGCTCGAGCCCCGCTCGCCAGAGGTCCGCGAGGGCAGGAAATGTGCGCTGTCATGGTGCCACACTCCCGAGCCGCTCCCCCAACCGAGACCGCCCGTGGACCTCAGGACCGGTGCACCAGCACGAGCGCACGGTCGTCCTGACGGGAGCCGAGCGCGTCGACCAGCCGGTCGGCGCCGCCCTCGAACGAGCGGCGCAGCAGTCGCTCGGCCTGGCCGAGCATCCGGTCGATCCCCATCTCCACCTCGCGACTGGGCGTCTCGACCATGCCGTCGGTGTAGAGCAGCAGTGCGTCACCGGGACGCAACGTCCCTTCCACGGCGTCGAAACCGGCGTCCTCGATCAGGCCGAGGACCGGACCCTCGCCAACGTGGAGCGACCATCGACCCGATCCCGCATCGAGCTGCGCAGCGGGCGGGTGGCCCGCCGTACGCACCTCGAACCGGCCGGTGCCGAGGTCCAGGGAGAGGTGCACGGCGGTCGCGAACCCCTCCTCCCACTCCTGGCGCAGCAGGTACTCGTTGGCTGCGGGCAGGAAGTCGGCGGGCGGCAGGGCGCCGAGGAGTCCGCCCATCGCACCGGACAGCAGCAGCGCCCGGGTGCCGGCCTGCTCCCCCTTGCCGGACACGTCGACCACGGCGATCTCGAGCCGGTTGCTGCGACGGGGCGAGGTCGAGACCACGAAGTCGCCGGCGAAGGGTGTGCCTCCGGCGGATCGCAGCGCGGTCTCGGCGAGCCAGCCCTCGGGCAGCCTCGGGGCACCGCCCTGGTTGAGGATCCGGTCGCGCAGGTCGACCAGCATGGACTCACCGAGCGCCCCCGGCACGCCGAGCCGGGTGCGCCGGAACGAGGTCGCGAGGACCATGAAGCAGAGCACGAAGACGATCACGACGCCCAGGCTGATCCGGACCGTGACCCGGGGCTGGCCGACGAGCACCGCCAGCAGCATCACCATCACGAAGACCACGAACCAGGGCAACGGCCGCGGGCCCAGGAGCAGGCTGCCCAGCACCAGCGGGATGATCAGCGTCGTGAGCGGGACAGTGGCGGGCCAGGTCAGGATCACCGCCGTGACGACGACGGTCAGGAGCACCAGCCAGGACAGGCTCCGGTGCCTTCGGGGGATGCCGATCATGGACGTGGTTCCTCGCGCTGGGCTGCGGTCACTGTAGTGCCCGGGAGCGGAACGCGCGCTGACACTTCGGACACCAGAAGAGGTTGCGTCCCTCGAGCACGGCGGTGCGGATCGAGGAGCCGCAGACGTGGCACGGCTGACCCGTCCGCCGGTAGACGTACACCTCTCCGCCGTGGTCGTCGCGGCGAGGCGGTCGACCCATCGCCTCCGGCAGGTGCTCGGGGCGGACGGTGTCGATCCGGCCGGTCCGCACCCCCTCCTGCATGAGCTCGACCAGGTCGGCCCACATCGCGTTCCACTGCCCGACACGCAGGCTCTGGCCCGGCCGCCGGGGGTCGAGCCGGTGCCGGAAGAGCAGCTCTGCCCGGTAGACGTTGCCGACCCCGGCCAGCACCGACTGGTCCATCAGCAGCCCGCCGATGGGTGCTCGGCTCCGCCGGATCCTGGCCCAGGCCCGGTCCGGGTCGGCGTCCGCGCGCAGCGGGTCCGGCCCGGAGCGGGCCACCACCGCGTCCCGCTCCGCCCAGGTGACCAGCGCGCAGGTCGTCGCGCCGCGCAGGTCGGCGTACGAGAACGTCGCGTCGCTCCCGCGGTCGAGTGCGCTGGCCGCGACCAGCCGCAGGCGCACCTGCCCGATCGGGTCGGGCACATCGTCGACGCCGACGTGGACCGCACAGGTGCCGTAGAGCCCGAGGTGGATGTGCACGAAGCGTTCGCCCGGGAACTCGACGAAGAGCTGCTTGCCCCACGCCTCGGCGCCGGCCAGCACGAGACCGTCGATCAGCGCCGCGGAGTCGGCGAAGCGTCCCTGCGGGCTGCCGGCCCGCACCACGCGACCCGCGAAGGTCGCCGTCAGCTCGTCGGCCAGGCGGTGGAGGGTGTGCCCCTCAGGCATCGCCGGGCTGCTGCTCCGGCCGGGGCGGCAGCGGCGGCAGGTCGCCGGTCGCCTCGTACGACGTGAGCTGGCCGATCCGGCGCACGTGCCGCTCCTCGTCGCTGAACGGCTCGGCCAGGAAGACCTCCACGAAGCGGATCATGTCCTCCAGCGAGTGCATCCGACCACCGACCGCGACGACGTTGGCGTCGTTGTGCTGGCGTCCCAGGCTCGCGGTCTCCTCCGACCAGGCCAGCGCGCAGCGGATCCCGGCGACCTTGTTGGCGGCGATCTGCTCACCGTTGCCCGAACCGCCGATGACGACACCGAGGCTGTCCTGACCCGCAGCGCGCTCCTCGGCGACCGCGGCGGCAGCGCGCAGGCAGAACACGGGGTAGTCGTCGACCGCGTCGTACCAGAACGGGCCGTGGTCCACGGGCTCGTAGCCGTGGTCCTTCAACCAGCCGATGAGGTGGTCCTTGAGGTCGAGGCCAGCGTGGTCGCAGCCCAGGTGCACGCGCATGGTCACATCCTGTCAGTCGTGGAGCGCGACGAAGCCTGCGACCTGACGCATGAGCGGCTCGGCCGCGGTGAAGACGGTGTCGTGGCGCCAGAAGCCGTGCAGCTGTCCGAGGTAGCGGGTCGCGGTGACCTCGACCCCCTCCGCCGCCAGCCGGCGCGCGAGCTCCTCCCCCTCGTCGCGGAGCGGGTCGTGCTCGGCGGTCACCACCAGGGTCGGCGGCAGCGTCGCGAGCCGGTCCGAGAGCAGCGGCGCCAGGTCCGGGTCGGTGAGGTCAGCGGGCCCGGCGGCGTACTGCTGCCAGTACCAGTCGGCCTCCCGCGGGTCGAAGCCGTCGGCCGCGCTCCGGTAGGAGTCGAAGCGGGCGGTCGGGTCGAGGAAGGGATAGATGAGCACGGCAGCACGGAACCGGCCGGGGTGACGGAGCACGGCCACCAGCGCCAGGTTGCCGCCCGCGCTGTCACCGTGGACGTACGTCGGCCCGCCGATCCCCCACGCCGCCGCCTCGCGGTCGAGCCAGCCCACCACCGTGGACACGTCGTCGGGGGCAGCCGGGAACCGGTGCTCGGGCGGTCGCCGGTAGTCGACGCTCAGCACGGCGCGGCCCGAGCGGTTGGCCAGCCGCCGGGCGCCGGCGTCGTGGACCTCGATGTCGTGGAAGACGAAGCCACCGCCGTGCAGGTGCACGATCACGCCTGGCGCGGCGCCGGCCGGCCGGTAGAGGCGGCAGGCGACGCCGTCCGCATCGACGTCCTCGACCGCGGCCACGTCCTCGCGGGGTCCGGCCGCCGCGGCAGCGCGAGCCTCGGCTCGGGCCGCCGCGATGTCGTAGCCGGGTGTCCAGACAGGCACGTCTCCGGCCGCGAACTCCACGGCCCGGCGGGCATCGGGGAAGAGCACCATCAGCGCTGCATCATCGCGTCTGGGCCGACACAGCGTGCAGCGGTCGGGCACGGAGTACATCGCAGCGGTCATGCAGAGACCCTACTGAGCCTCCGCGCCCGCCAGGTCAGGGCGCGCGATCTTCGTTGGCCGAGTAGGGCGCGAGGGACGAGCGCCCCGTATCGAGACCACCCGCAGGCCGTGGGTCTCGATACGCTCGCTGGCGCTCGCTACTCGACCACCGAATGCCTCGTCGGTCGAGTAGGGCGCGAGGAACGAGCGCCCGTATCGAGACCACCCGCAGGCCGTGGGTCTCGATACGCTCGCTGGCGCTCGCCACTCGACCACCGATCTTCGTCGGTCGAGTAGGACGCGAGGAACGAGCGCCCGTATCGAGACCACCCGCAGGCCGTGGGTCTCGATACGCTCGCTGGCGCTCGCTACTCGACCACCGAGGGATGCGCTCGCCACTCGACCACCGATCTTCGTCGGTCGAGTAGGACGCGAGGAACGAGCGCCCGTATCGAGACCACCCGCAGGCCGTGGGTCTCGATACGCTCGCTGGCGCTCGCTACTCGACCACCGAATGCCTCGTCGGTCGAGTAGGGCGCGAGGAACGAGCGCCCGTATCGAGACCACCCGCGGGCCGTGGGTCTCGATACGCTCGCTGGCGCTCGCTACTCGACCACCGATCTTCGTCGGTCGAGTAGGGCGCGAGGGACGAGCGCCCGTATCGAGACCAGTGAGAGATTTGCTCAGTCCGCGAGCCGGGCGAGCTCCTCGTCGATGATCAGTGGGTCGAGCTTGGTGAAGACGGGGGTCGGCTTGGCGATCGGCGTGCCGGCGACGATCGGTCGCCGCTCCCAGGCAGGTGCGGTGGTGTAGTCGCCGGTGATGATCGGGTACGGCGCACCGCCGTCGAGATCGTCGACCTCCTCGATCCGCGGCATCGGCGCCACGTCCCCGGCGCCGCCGAGGGCCTGGTCGACCGAGTTCGCCGCGAACGGCAGGAACGGCGACAGGACCAGGTTGAGGTCGGCCACGCACTGGGCGATGACGAACAGGATCGTGCCCAGTCGCTCCCGGTCGGCCGGGTCCTTGGCGAGCTTCCACGGCTCGGTGTCGGAGACGTACTTGTTGACCTCCGCCACGGCGCGCATCGCCTCGCCGATCGCCTGCTTCTGGCGGTGCCGCGCGATCAGGTCGCCGACGACACCGAAGCTCGCCTCGACCGAGTCCAGGAGCGCCTGGTCCTCGGCCGTCGGCGTCCCCGGTGGGGGGATCTCGCCGAAGTTCTTCGCGATCAAGGTGGCGGTCCGGTTGACCAGGTTGCCCCAGCCGGCGACCAGCTCGTCGTTGGTGCGACGGACGAACTCGGCCCACGTGAAGTCCGAGTCCTGGTTCTCCGGACCGGCGGACGCCACGAAGTAGCGGAACGCGTCCGGCTGGTAGCGGCTCAGCAGGTCGCGGACGTAGATGACGACCTTCTTGGAGGAGGAGAACTTCCGACCCTCCATCGTCAGGAACTCCGAGGAGACGACCTCGGTCGGCAGGTTCAGCTCGCCGAGCTCGCGCGGGGACCCGCCCAGCGTGCCCTTGCCGGCGTAGGCCAGCAGCTCGGCCGGCCAGATCTGGCTGTGGAAGGTGATGTTGTCCTTGCCCATGAAGTAGTAGGACAAGGCTTCGGGGTCGTTCCACCACCGCCGCCAGGCGTCGGGGTCGTCCGAGCGCCGTGCCCACTCGATGCTGGCCGACAGGTAGCCGATGACCGCGTCGAACCAGACGTAGAGCTTCTTGGTGGGGTTCTCCCGCCAGCCGTCGAGGGGCACGGCGATCCCCCAGTCGATGTCGCGGGTCATCGCCCGCGGCCGGATCTCCTTGAGGATGTTCTGGCTGAAGCGGATCACGTTCGGCCGCCACGTCTCCGACGCGGCCCGCTCGTCGAGCCACTCCCCCAGGGCGTCGGCCAGCGCGGGGAGGTCGAGGAAGAAGTGCTGGGTCTCGATGAACTCCGGGGTCTCGCCGTTGATCTTCGAGCGCGGGTCGATCAGGTCGTGCGGGTCCAGCTGGTTGCCGCAGTTGTCGCACTGGTCACCGCGCGCGCCGTCGTACCCGCAGATCGGGCAGGTGCCCTCGATGTAGCGGTCCGGCAGCGTGCGTCCCGTGGAGGGCGAGATGGCGCCGTATGTCGTCTGCTCGACGAAGTAGCCGTTCTCGTAGACCCCGAGGAAGAGCTCCTGCACGACCGCGTGGTGGTTGCGGGTCGTGGTGCGCGTGTAGAGGTCGTAGGTGAGTCCGAGTGAGGCGAGGTCCTCGGCGATGATCCGGTGGTTCTTGTCAGCGAGCTCCTGGGCCGTGACGCCGGCCTCGTCGGCCGCGATCAGGATCGGCGTGCCGTGCTCGTCGGATCCCGAGACCATGAGCACGTCGTGCCCCGCCATCCGCATGTAGCGGCTGAAGACGTCGGAGGGCACACCGAAACCGGCCACGTGGCCGATGTGGCGCGGGCCGTTTGCGTACGGCCAGGCGACGGCGGACAGGACTTTGCTCATGGGGTGATCCTAGGGATCGTCGCGGACTCGGCGCTTCCGGGTATTGAGTACCGTCGCCCGCATGGTGACCCTCCTCTCGGAAGATCTGCTCCTTCTCCTCCTCGACGACGACTCGGGCGTACTGAAGGGCACGTCCTACCCCCAGGCAGCGCTGGGCGGCGCGGTCCTGATGGAGCTGGCCCTGAGCGAGGCGGTGACGGTCGCGGAGAAGTCCAGCGTCTGGAGCTCGAGCAAGGTGACGGTGACGTCCAGCGTGCCGGCGGACCCGGTGCTGCGGGCGGCGTACGACGTGGTCGCCGAGAAGCCGCGCTCCGCCCAGGACCTGGTCACCCGGCTGGGCAAGGGGCTCCAGGACACGCTCGCCGAGCGACTCGTCCAGCGCGGCATCCTGGAGCGGCGCGACCAGAAGATCCTCGGCCTCTTCCCTCGCAAGACCTGGCCCACCGTGGACGCCGGTCACGAGCAGGAGGTACGCCGCGCGCTGACCGCGTCGCTCGTGCAGGGCCTCGACCCCGACCCGCGCACTGGCGCGCTGATCGCGATGCTGTCCGCGATCGATCGCGCCCACAAGGTCGTCGACCACGACGGCATGTCGGCGCGCGACGTGCGCAAGCGGGCCAAGGAGATCAGCGAGGGGGCCTGGGCGGCGAAGGCCGTCCGTGACTCCATCGCCGCTGCCACCGCAGCCATCACCACCGCCGTGGTCGCCACGACGGTGGTCACCACGACCGGGAGCAGCTGAGCTGCGTCAGCCGACGCTGGGGGACGGCGGTCCACCTCCTGACAGTGGTGGCCGGCCCGGTCGGGAGTGCACCACACTGCTGTCATGAGCGCCGACTCCAACGACACCACCACAGCCTCCGGCAGCCGACGGCTGATGATCCTGCTAGCAGCCGCGATGTTCGTGCTCGTGGTCGACACGTCGCTGATGAACGTCTCCATCTCGGCGGTCGTCGACGACCTCGACACGACCGCGAGCTCGGTGCAGTCCGCGATCGCCCTCGAGGCCCTGGTCTCGGCCGCGTTCATCCTGATCAACAGCAAGGTCGGCGACCTGATCGGGCGCAAGCGTGCCTACGTCCTCGGCCTGCTCGCGTACGCCGTCGGTGCTGCGGCGATGACGCTCGCCCAGAGCGTCACCGCCATCGTCATCTTCTGGGCGATCATCGGTGGTCTCGGCGCCTCGCTGCTCCTGCCGGCCATGCAGTCGCTGATCCACGGCAACTTCGAGGGCGCCGCGCAGAAGCAGGCGTACGCGCTGGTCGGGGCGGCGGCTGCCATCGCCGCCGCCATCGGGCCGCTGCTCGGCGGCTTCGTGACCACCTACCTGTCGTGGCGGGTCGGCTTCGGCTTGGAGGTCGTCATCATCGCCGTCGTCCTGCTCCAGATCGGGCTGGTGCGCGACGTCCCCTACACCGGCTCTCGCAAGGTCGACGTCGGCGGCGCGGTGCTGTCGGTCATCGGCATGGGTGGCGTCGTGCTCGGCATCCTCGTCTGGCAGGAGGGCGGCGAGTTCGTCGGCCTGTTGATGGCGATCGGTGCCGTCGCGCTCGTGCTGCTCGCCCGCTGGCTGGTCCGGCGCAAGCGGCTCGGCAAGGTCACCCTGCTCGACCCCGATCTCTTCCGGCATCCGCACTTCACCGCTGGGGTGTCCGGGCAGATGCTGCAGCAGATCACCCTCGGCGGGGCGATGATCGCGCTGCCCCTCTTCTTCCAGATGACGCTGGAGTACGACGCACTCGAGTCCGGGCTGTCCCTGGCGCCACTGTCGCTCACCATGTTCGCGGCCGCTCTGGTAGCCGGCAGGAGAGCCGGCACCCGACGTCCCGCAGCGATCATCCGCACCGGCTTCGTGCTGTCCAGCGTCGGGATCGCGATCATCATCCCGCTCGTCCCCCGGGTCGACAGCGGCTGGTACCTCACGATCCCGTTGGCGATCTGCGGCGGTGGCCTGGGCCTGCTGGTCTCGCAGCTCAACAACTACACGCTGGCGCCGATCGAGGAGGAGCGGGTGAGCGAGGCGGCCGGGGTCAACTCCGCCGCCGGGTCGTTCGGACTGTCCTTCGGTCTCGCCATGGCCGGCGGCCTGATGCTGGCGTCCCTGTCGGTCGCCTTCACCCAGATGACGGAGAGCAGCGACGTCATCCCCGCGGACCAGCAGCAGCAGATCGCCGCCGCGCTCGAGGACGACGCCGAGGTGATGAGCAACAGCCAGCTTGAGGAGCAGATCACCGGACAGCCGCCGGAGGTGGAGGCGGCGGTCGTGGAGATCAACGACGACGCCCGCGACCTCTCACTGCAGATCGCCCTGCTGGTGCCGCTGCTGGCCGGGCTGCTCGGCATCGTCAACTCGTTCCGGATGCTGCGGCTGCCCGACCAGAAGCCGCTCGCCCCGCTTGACGGTCTCGACCTCGGCTGAGCGTCCTTCGTCCGTGGCTCGCGCGCGGCGTACTGCGGGTCGGTCAGCATGTCGGAGGAGAGGGTGACGGTCCACTCGCTGATGATCGAGTCGATCTCCGCCATGCCATCGCCGCGGGGGGCATGCTGGGCGTAGCGCGGATCCCCGCTCTGCGGCGAGTAATGCACACAATCCATCCACTGCACTTCAGGGCAGGCCACCGTGACGACGACCTCGGGCAACGCTCAGACGGCCTACGCGCAGATCCGTCAGGCGATCGTCGAGGGGCGCTACCGACCGGGCCAGCGACTGATCGAGCAGCGCATCGCCGAGGAGTTCACCCTCTCCCGCACGCCCGTGCGGGAGGCGCTCCGGCGCCTCGAGGCCGAAGGGCTGGTGCACAGCGAGCCGAACCGCGGCGCGATCGTCCGAGACGTGTCCATGGAGGACGTGACCGACCTCTACGGCCTGCGCGCGCTGCTCGAGGCGTACGCCGCCGAGCTCGCCGCCAGCCGGATCGAGCCTGCCGAGGTCGAGCAGCTCGACGCCGGCATCGCCGACTTCGAGACCGCGCTCCGCTCCGGCCCCGCGGACGACCTCGAGAGGACCCGCGCCATCGACGCGGCGAACCGGCGGATCCATGCCACCATCCTGGCCGCCGCCCGCCACGACCGGCTCAGCCGGATGCTCGAGCAGATTGTCGACATCCCCCTGGTCTTCCAGGCCTTCCGCCAGTTCGACCGCGCGGGCACGGAGCGCTCCCACCTGTTCCACCAGCTGCTGCGCACCGCGATCGTCGCCGGCGACGGGCAGCGTGCGTCGTCGCTCATGTACGAGCACGTGCTCCAGGGCCGCGACGTCCTCGTGGCCCACCTCGAGACCAGCGACCGCGGCGTCGACGACCTCTTCGGCTAGCCCGGACTGCTAGCTCGGAAAGGCGCCGGCGCGGCCGAGAAGGGCGGGCACCGTCTCGCCCAGCACGCCGGACAACCAGTCGGCGGTGGCGACCAGCTGGCCGAGGTCGACCCCGGTCGCGACGCCGCTGCGGTCGAGCAGGTAGACGAGGTCCTCGGTCGCGATGTTGCCGGTGGCCGCCGGGGCGAACGGACAGCCGCCGATCCCGCCGGTCGAGGCGTCCAGTGACGAGACGCCGGACTCGAGGGCCGCGATCGCGTTCGCGTAGCCGGTGTTGCGAGTGTTGTGGAAGTGGCAACGGGTCCGCACGTCCGGAGCGACCTCCGCGACGCCGGCCAGCAGTCGTCGCACCTGCGCGGGCACCCCGACCCCGATCGTGTCGGCCAGCGCGATCTCGTCGACGCCCAGGTCGGCCACCTGACGGGCCAGGTCGATGACGCGGCCCTCCGGCACCTCGCCCTCGAACGGGCAGCCGAACGAGGCGGCCAGGGTCACCGAGAGAGCGAGACCGGCCGCGCGCGCCTCGGACGCGAGGGCTCGGACGTTTGCGACCGAGTCGGCCACCGACATGCCCTGGTTGCGCTGACTGAACGTCTCCGACGCGACGACGACGCAGTTCACCTCGTCGACACCGGCGGCCACTGCCCGGTCGAAGCCGCGACGGTTGAGCACCAGTCCGATGTAGGACACGTCCGCCCGCCGCGACACACCGGCCATCACGGCCTCGGCGTCGGCCATCTGCGGGACCCGACCCGGATGTACGAAGCTGGTGGCCTCGATCCGGCGCAGGCCGGCGGCGATGCTGCGCTCGATCAGAGAGACCTTGTCGTCGGTGGACACCAGCACAGACTCGTTCTGGAGGCCGTCACGCGGCCCCACCTCGACGATCTCCACTGCGCTCCCTCTTTCGTCTCGCGGGTCAGTCAGCTGGCCGATCATACCCACATTGCATACAATTACGGGATCCGGTCTTGCTGGCTCACCACCGAACCGAGGGAAGCGCGCGTCCACCACCAGCGAACCGGCCCCAGTTGTGGACGATCCGGCTGACGGACGACCTGAGATCGCCCCCGGTTCAGCTGAAGTCGAGGTCGTTGCTGCGGCTGCGCTTGAGCTCGGCGAAGTGCGGGAAGGACGCGACGGTGACACAGCCGTCCCAGAGACGGCCGGCGTCCTCGCCGCGAGGAGCCTTGGTCAGCACCGGGCCGAAGAAGGCAGCGCCCTCGAACGCGATGGTCGGAGTGCCGACCTCGTTGCCGACCTGGTCCATCCCGAGATGGTGGGACTTCGCGATCGCGTCGTCGTACGACGAGTCGTCCATCGCGTCCGCGAGGCCGAGGTCGAGCCCGGCGTCCACCAGCGCGCCCTCGATCATGGCGCGGTCCTTGTCCTGCTTCTCGATGTGGATCCGGGTGCCGAGCGCGGTGTAGAGCGGCAGCAGGACCTCCTTGCCGTACTTCTCCTGGGCCGCCTGCAGCACCCGCACCGGCTGCCACGCGGTCTTGAGGAAGTCGCGGTACTCGTCCGCGATGTCCTTGTCCTGGTTGAGGTAGGCCAGGCTCATGATGTGCCAGGTCACCTCGATGTCACGGACCTGTTCCACCTCGAGGATCCATCGGGAGGTGATCCAGGCGAAGGGACAGGCAGGGTCGAACCAGAAGTCGGCATTCGTCTTGGCAGTCATGTCAGTCCCAACCGGTCTCGCCGTGGACTATTCCCGGGCGATCGGACCACCAGGGAGAGCACCGGGTCTCGGCGCAGAGGGTGTGGACGGCGAAGAGGACGTCCTGGTCGCCGCACCCAGCGGTACGACGTGGTCCCGCGCCCGGCTCACCCGGTCACCACGGGCCCATCATGGCTGTTCACCGGGTCAGTGGGAGGATGCCGACATGCCTGGAACCAACCTCACACGGGACGAGGCCGCCACCCGCGCCTCCCTCCTCGACGTCACCTCGTACTCCATCGACCTGGATCTCACGACCGGCGACACCACGTTCACCTCGACCACCACCATCCGGTTCACCAGCACCAGCACCGGTGCCGAGACCTTCGCCGACCTCGTCGACGCGACGATCCACGAGATCACGCTCAACGGCGCAGCGGTCGACGCGACCACGGCGTACGCCGACAGCCGGATCACTCTCACCGGGCTGGCCGACGACAACGAGCTCGTGGTCCGCGCCGACCTGCCCTACTCGCGCACCGGCGAGGGCCTGCACCGCTTCGTGGACCCGGTCGACGACCGGGTCTACCTCTACTCGCAGTTCGAGGTGCCGGACGCCCGACGGGTCTACACGACCTTCGAGCAGCCCGACCTCAAGGCGCCGTTCACGTTCCACGTGACCGCGCCGACCGGCTGGCAGGTCGTCTCCAACTCCCCCACCCCCGAGCCGCAGGACCTCGGCGAGGGGCGCTCGCGCTGGGAGTTCGAGCCCACGAAGCCGATGTCGACCTACATCACCGCGATCGTCGCCGGTGAGTACCACCGCGTCCAGCACACCTACGCCGGCAAGCACGGCGACATCCCGCTCGGCCACTTCTGCCGCCAGTCGCTGGTCGAGCATCTCGACGTCGACGAGCTGGTCAAGGTGACCGAGCAGGGCTTCGCATTCTTCGAGGAGGCCTTCGACTTCCCCTACCCGTTCGGCAAGTACGACCAGCTCTACGTGCCGGAGTACAACATGGGCGCGATGGAGAACGCCGGCTGCGTGACGCTGCGCGACGAGTACCTCCCCCGCAGCCACCAGGACCAGTCGTTCTACGAGTTCCGCGTCGAGGTGATCCTCCACGAGATGGCGCACATGTGGTTCGGCGACCTCGTCACGATGCGGTGGTGGGACGACCTCTGGCTCAACGAGTCGTTCGCCGAGTGGGCGTGCTACCACGCTGCGGTCGAGGCCACCGAGTTCACCGAGGCCTGGACCGGCTTCACCAACGCCCGCAAGAACTGGGCCTACCGCCAGGACCAGCTGCCCAGCACCCACCCGATCGCGGCCGACAACGTCGACCTGCGTGCGGTCGAGGTCAACTTCGACGGCATCACCTACGCCAAGGGCGCCTCGGTGCTCAAGCAGCTGGTGGCCTGGGTCGGCCTGGACAACTTCCTCCAGGGGGTCCGCGCCTACTTCAAGGACCACGCCTTCTCCAACACCGAGTTCGCGGACCTGCTGACCGCCCTCGAGAAGGCCTCGGGCCGTGACCTCGAGCCGTGGGCGCAGGAGTGGCTGCAGACCTCCGGAGTCAACACCCTGGCGCCCGAGTTCGAGCTGGACGCCGACGGCGGCTACGCCTCGTTCGCGGTCCGCCAGACCGCGCATGCCGACTACCCGACGTTGCGCCGGCACCGGCTCGGCATCGGCCTGTACGACGCCGTGGACGGTCGCCTGGTCCGCCGCACCTCAGTCGAGACCGACGTGAACGGCGAGCTGACCGACGTCGCCGAGCTGGTCGGCCAGCGCCAGCCCGACCTGCTGCTGCTCAACGAGGGTGACCTGGCCTACGCCAAGATCCGGCTCGACGAGCGGTCGCTGGCGACCGTGGTGAGCGGGATCGCCACGCTCGACGACTCGCTGGCGCGAGCGCTGTGCTGGGGCGCGGCCTGGGACATGACCCGTGACGCCGAGATGAGCGCCACCGACTTCGTGGCGCTGGTGCTGAGCGGGGTCGGCACCGAGACCGACGCGACCGGCGTGACCCGGATCCCGACGTACGCCGCGATGGCCGCGAGCTTCTACTCCGCACCGGACAACCGGGCCGCGCTGCGCAGCACCTGGGAGCAGGGCCTGCGGGTGCTGCTCGAGGACGCCGCGGCGGGCAGCGACCACCAGCTCAGCTTCGTCCGGGCATACGCCGCAGCCGCGCACTCCGACGACGCGCTGGCCTTGCTGGCCGGGCTGCTCGACGGCTCGGTCACCCTCGACGGCCTCGCCGTGGACGCCGATCTGCGCTGGACGCTGCTCAACGGGCTGGCTCGCAACGGACGTGCCGACGCGGACCGGATCGCCGAGGAGCTCGAGCGCGACAACACCAACTCCGGACAGGAGCACGCCGCCGCCGCCCGGGCGCTGCGCCCGACCGCCGAGGCCAAGGCCGAGGCGTGGGAGATCGCGATGGTCCGTGACGATGTCGCCAACGAGACCCAGCGCGGTGTGGTCCTGGCCTTCCAGGTCCACGGCCAGGAGGACGTGCTGGCGCCGTACGTCGAGAAGTACCTCGCCGCCGCCGAGACCCTGTGGGAGGAGAAGGGCACCCAGCGCGCCTCGACCGCCCTGGAGTTCATCTTCCCGAAGCCGCTGGCCAGTCAGGCGCTGCTCGACCAGGTCGACGCCTGGCTCGACACGTCAGCGGCCAACCCGGCCGCCAAGCGCTACGTGCGCGAGGGTCGGGACGACGTGGCCCGTGCCCTAGCCGCGCAGGCCAGGGACGGCCGCGTCTAGGGCTGTTCGGTGTGGAGGGTCTCGGGCGCGGTGGAGTGCTCGGCGAGCATCTGGATGCCGCGCTTGAGACCGCCCCCGAGGTCACCGGCCTGGAAGTAGGACTGCATCTGCAGGGCGACCAGCTCGACCTCCTGGTCGGAGATCACCCGACGCACCTCGCCGCCGGTGATGATCTCCAGCGCGCGGGCCGAGGGATCGAGCATGATCATGATGCTGCGCGAGGGGGCGACCAGGGAGTTGTGAAGCCGGGTCGCGAAGGCGCGCGGGTCCCCCTCGGCGCGACCCACGAACACGCTGAACTCGCGCCGGGAGACCTGCTCGGCGTGCCGGATCGCCTCGTCGAGCTGGTAGCGATCGGCCGCCTTGAACTCACCAACGCCCACTTGCGCCACCGGCCTTGGACTCGTCGCTGTCGGGGGCCGGCAGCTCGGCGGTGCCCGAGCGCGGGCCGCCGAACCACTGGTCGGCGGTCGCCTGACCACCTGGGGTGAACCGCTCGCCCTTGATCACGCCGGGCAGCACCACGGCGATCGTGATCAGCAGGAAGAGCAGCATCGAGATACCCCCCAGCACCAGCACGGCGTGCGCCGGCGAGACCGGGTCGGGATCACTCCACCCCTCGGGCACGTCGGCGCCGGCCGGGCCTGCGGTCGCGAGCAGCAGGCCTCCGGCTAGGAGGACGAGGGAGGTACGGCGGGCAACGCGCGCGAGCATCGTGGTCACGGGAGCCACGATATCGGTTCCGTGTTTCGGCAGGTCGTCCCGGGATGTACATACTGGGCGCCATGTTTGGGCTCGAGCAATCAGGTACCTGTCCGGAAGGTCATGACGTCTGCAGCATGACCTTCGACGCCACCGGCAACCAGACCCTCGCGGACGCCGCTGGCATCGTCATCGGCACGCCGCTGGCGATCGTCGGCCTGCTGCTGATGGGACTGGTCGTCCGGTGGGTGCTGCACCGCCTCGTGGACCGGATCGTGGCGGGCGCCGAGGAGGGCGTGCTCCCCGACCGGGTCAGCCGGTTCGGCGTACGCGGCAGGGCCGGGCAGGCCGACACCGCCCGCGACCTGGCGACCTCGACCCGCCGGGTGCAGCGCGCCAAGACCATGGGATCGCTGCTCAAGAGCGTGATCACCGGCATCCTGATCGCGATCGTGGGCACCATGATCCTCAGCGAGATCGGCGTCAACATCGCCCCTATCATCGCCAGCGCCGGCATCCTCGGCCTCGCCCTCGGCTTCGGCGCCCAGTCGCTGGTCAAGGACTTCCTGTCCGGGATCTTCATGATCTTCGAGGACCAGTACGGCGTGGGCGACGTGGTCGACGTCGGCGAGGCCAGCGGCACCATCGAGGCGGTCAGCCTGCGGGTCACCCGGCTGCGCGACCTCAACGGGACCGTCTGGTACGTCCCCAACGGCGAGATCGTGCGGGTCGGCAACATGAGCCAGAACTGGTCGCGAGCGGTCGTCGACGTCAGCGTCGGGTACGACGAGGACCTGGCCCGCGCCCAGGACGTGCTGCGCGACGTCGCTCACGACATGTGGCAGGACGACGACTTCAAGAACCTCATCATCGAGGAGCCGGAGGTCACCGGGGTCGAGCTGTTCAACCCCGACTCGGTCACGCTGCGGGTGCTCATCAAGACCGCTCCGATGGAGCAGTGGGGCGTCGCCCGCCAGCTGCGGCAGCGGATCAAGGCCCGGTTCGACTACGAGGGGATCACCATCCCGCTCCCCCAGCGCGTCGTCTGGCACCGCGAGGAGAGCCGGACGGGCTCCTCCTCCGCGGAGGAGGAGCCCGTCGAGGGCTAGTGCCCCGTCAGCGGCTCAGGCGAGCGACGCCTCCAAGGTGATGGTGGTGCCGGTGAGCGCCTGGCTCACCGGGCAGCCCTCCTTGGCGGCCTGGGCGGCGGCGACGAAGTCGTCGTTGCTCAGACCCGCCACCACGCCGGTGACGGTCAGCTTGATGCCAGTGATGCCGGTGCCGGGGGTGAACTCGACCGCGGCGCTGGTGTCGAGCGAGGTGGCCGGCGTGCCGGCCTTGGCCAGGCCGTTGGACAGGGCCATCGAGAAGCACGACGAGTGCGCGGCGGCGATCAGCTCCTCAGGGCTGGTCTTGCCGTTGGCCTCCTCGGCGCGGGCAGGCCAGGAGACGTCGTAGGTGCCCAGGCCGGAGGAATCCAGGGTGACCTTGCCGGCGCCCTCGAAGAGGGTGCCCTCCCAGTGCGTGCTGGCGTTGCGGGTCGTTGCCATGTGCAGTTCACTCCTCGTTGCTTGCTCAAGAGTCGGGGACGTCGCGAGTCTTGCACGCCGGTGTCGGGTCCCTGGCTGCTCCCCGTCACAATGGACGGGTGACCACGTACTACGAAGAGATCGGTGGATTCGAGACGTTCCGGCGGATCGTGGCCACGTTCTACGCGGGCGTGGCCGAGGACCCGGTGCTCCGCCCGCTCTACCCCGAGGCCGACCTCGGCCCGGCCGAGGAACGCTTCCTGCTGTTCCTGGTGCAGTACTGGGGCGGGCCCACGACGTACTCCGACCAGCGCGGCCACCCGCGGCTACGGATGCGGCACGCGCCGTTCGCGGTGACCCCCGAGACGCGCGACCACTGGCTGACGCACTTCCGAGCCGGGCTGGACGCGGTCGACCTCACGCCGGAGCAGGACGCGCAGTTCTGGGACTACGTCACCCACGCCGCGCAGTTCATGGTCAACACCCTGGAGTGAATCAGGACGGCAGCAGGGTCCGCATCCGGTCGAGGTAGTCCTCGGCCGGCTCGATGGACCGGCCGGTCGCCGGGTCGAAGAAGACGATGGTGACCCGGGCACGGGAGAGCACCGTCTCACCGTCCTGGATCAGCGAGTCGATGGTGGCCGAGCGCTGGCCGATCCGGGACAGCCAGGTCCATGCGTCGTACGCCTCGGGCCGGAACACGATCGGCTGCCGGTAGTCGACATCGGTCTGGGCCACCACGATGGAGACCGGGTCCAGCCCCTTCCACAGGCCGGAGTTCATCGAGACCCGGGCCTCCTGGAGATACTCGAAGTACTTCACGTTGTTGACGTGGCGGTAGACGTCGACGTCCGAGAAGCGCACCTGTACCGGATAGCGGACGGCGTTCGCCGGCCGCTCCCGCGGCATCCGCGCCGCGCCGGGCTCCCGGGGCTCGGCCGGCTCGAGGAAGACCGAGAGCGACTCGCGCTCCTCCGCGGTGATCCGGCGGGGGCGCTCGGAGGCGAAGACGTACGGCGTGAGCAGGGTGCTCGCTCGCGCGTAGACGCGACGGTCGCCGTCCGGGAGGTCGTGGTAGATCTCGTAGGCGATCGTGAAGGTCGCAGCCCGGATCGAGGTGATCCAGGAAGCGATCTTGACCGGCCGGAAGTCGAACTCGAGCGGCGAGACGTAGGTGACCTCGTGGCGCACCACGACCACGCCTTCAGCGAGAGCGTCGGTGTGCGTCGGCTCACCGCGGCCCTGGGCGCGGAGCATGTCGACCCGGGCCTCTTGCAGGTAGTCGACGTAGACCACGTTGTTCACGTGGCCGATCAGGTCGAGGTCGGCCCAACGCATCGGACACTCATAGACGTGGCGCACGCTCCGATGCTGCCAGATCCGGCGCCGGTCCGGCGCGGGCGCTCTCAGTGGGTGAGCGCGAGGGAGCGGTAGTAGGTGCCGACCGACTCGTGGCGGGTGAGCCGCACCCGACGGTTCGTCGTGACGAACCGCGCCAGGACGACGACGGACACGACCGACGCGACGACCGCGACGGCGATGAAGGCGAGAGCCAGCGCGAGCACCAGCGGACTGACGATGGTCATGGGAAATCCTTTCTACGCATGTAGAATTTCTACACAAGTAGAAGATACGCCGCAGCCCGCGCCCTCACAAGAGGCGAGGTAGTGTCTCGGCTCACAGGTCCTGCGAGAGGTGTCCATGTCCGTCCGCCTGCCGGGCGCCCGTCCCGTCGATGCGCCGGCTCCGCTCAGCCCACGGCGGCGCCAGCTGCTCGACGCCGCGCTGCACGTGATCGCCGACGAAGGTCTGCGCGGACTCACCCATCGCGCCGTCGACCGGCGCGCCGGGCTGCCCGAGGGCAGCTGCTCGGCGTACCTGCGCACCCGCAAGGCACTGCTGACCGCCCTCACCGAGTACGTCGCGGTCACGCTCGCCTCGGACGTCGAGCAGCTCGCGCACAGCCTGGAGGCGTGCGCCGAGCTCGGTGACGAGTCCCAGGACCGGGCGGTCGAGCTGGCCACCGGACTGTTCCTGCGGTGGGTCGACGAGCGCGAGCTGCTGACCGCCAAGCTCGAGCTCTCCCTGGAGGGTTCCCGGGACCGCGACCTGGCCGAGCTGCTCGAGTCCTATCGGACCCAGCTGGTCGAGCTGGTGTCGACGATCCTCGCCGGCCGCGGCAAGGAGCACAGCCTCGAGCTCGCCGAGGCGATCGTGGCGTCGTACGACGGCATCCTCGCGGCCGCGCTGCTCAAGCCGGCCCCCGCCCGTCGGGCGTTCCTGGAGAGATCCCTGGGCCTGGTGCTGCACTCGCTCGCCGGCGACTGACCTCACCGGGCGGCTCGGTTGCCGGCGTGACGTACGCCTCATCGCACGGCAGCTGGCACCGTCTAGTGTGGCGAGCGCACACGTCCACCGAGATCGGAGTCCTCATGCCCGAGGCAGTCATCGTTTCCGCCGCCCGCACCCCCATCGGTCGAGCCAACAAGGGGTCGCTGACCGAGCTGCGGCCCGACGACCTCGCCGCCTTCATCGTGAAGACGGCTCTGGACAAGATCCCGGAGCTCGACCCGAACACCATCGACGACCACTACCTCGGCTGCGGCCTGCCCGGCGGCGAGTCCGGCAACAACATGGCGCGTGTCGTCAACGTGCTCAACGGCCTGGACCAGGTGCCCGGCGCCACCATCACCCGCTACTGCTCCTCGTCCGTGCAGACCACCCGGATGGCGTTCCACGCGATCAAGGCCGGCGAGGGCGACGTCTTCATCTCCTCCGGCGTCGAGACGGTGTCCCGCTTCGCCAAGGGCACCTCCGACCACTGGCCCGACACCCACAACCACGACTTCGACGAGGCCAAGGCGCGCACCGACAAGGCCGCCGAGGGCGGTCAGGTCTGGCACGACCCGCGGGAGGACGGCCAGCTCCCCGACGTCTACATCGCGATGGGCCAGACCGCCGAGAACGTCGCGAAGATCCGCGGCCTGAGCCGCCAGGAGCTCGACGAGTTCGGCGTCCGCTCTCAGAACCTCGCCGAGAAGGCGATCGCCGACGGCTTCTGGGCCCGTGAGATCACCCCGGTCACCACCCCCTCCGGCACCGTGGTCAGCACGGACGACGGACCGCGCGCGGGCGTCACTTACGACGGGATCAAGGACCTCAAGCCGGTCTTCCGGCCTGACGGCGTGGTCACGGCCGGCAACTGTTGCGGCCTCAACGACGGCGCCGCGGCGGTCGTGATCATGTCCGACACCAAGGCCGCCGAGCTGGGTCTCACCCCGCTGGCCCGGATCGTGTCCACCGGTGTCAGCGGCCTCTCCCCCGAGATCATGGGCCTCGGCCCGATCGAGGCGACCAAGAACGCGCTCAAGTACGCCGGGATGAGCATCGGCGACATCGACCTGGTCGAGATCAACGAGGCGTTCGCGGCCCAGGTGGTGCCGTCCTACCAGGAGCTCGGCATCGACCTCGACCGGCTCAACGTCAACGGCGGCGCGATCGCGGTCGGCCACCCCTTCGGCATGACCGGCGCCCGCCTGCAGAACACCCTGCTCAACTCGCTGGACTGGCACGACAAGTCCACCGGGCTGATCACCATGTGCGTCGGTGGCGGCCAGGGCATGGCGCTGATCCTCGAGCGGGTCTGAGCCGCCTGGCTAGCGCATCTCCATCTCGGGGTGGCCGGCGATCAGCTTGTCGGCCACCGCGTTCATCACCCGGCCGACGGCGCGCAGGTCGTCGGGTGACACCAGGTCGACCAGGTTGTCGCGGACTCCCTGGACGTGCATCGGCGCTATCCGTACCAGGAGGTCCCACCCCTTGTCGGTCATCGCCGCCACGACACCACGCCCGTCCTCGGGTGAGCTGCTGCGACTGACGAGGCCGGCGTGCTCCATCCGGCTGACGGTGTGGGTGACCCGACTGCGGCTGTGCGAGAGCGAGTCGGCGAGCTGGGCCATCCGCATCCGTCGGCCCGGCCGCTCCGAGAGCCGAACCAGGATCTCGTACTCGACCAGGGACAGGTCGCACGCCCGTCGCAGGTCGTCGTCGAGGCGGGCCTGCAACAGGGTCATCCCCATCAGCAGCGCTCGCCAGGAGCGCTGCTCTTCCACGTCCAGCCAGCGCGCGTCCTCATCATCACTCACGGGCCGAGTCTAGATCCTCCGGTGCCGCGCTTCCGGGTGGCGGTCAGTCCCGGGTCAGGCGTCGGTGGGTGACCCGGTGAGGGCGGGCGGCCTCGATGCCGAGGCGCTCGATCTTGTTCTCCTCGTAGGAGGCGTAGTTGCCCTCGAACCAGAACCACTTCGCCGGCTCGTCGGCGTCGCCCTCCCACGCCAGGATGTGGGTGGCGACACGGTCGAGGAACCACCGGTCGTGGGAGGTGACCACGGCGCAGCCCGGGAAGTCGAGCAGGGCGTCCTCGAGCGACGACAGGGTCTCCACGTCGAGGTCGTTGGTGGGCTCGTCGAGGAGCAGCAGGTTGCCGCCCATCTTGAGGGTCAGCGCCAGGTTGAGTCGGTTGCGCTCACCACCGGAGAGCACCCCGGCCTTCTTCTGCTGGTCGGGACCCTTGAAGCCGAACGACGCGACGTAGGCGCGGGAGTTCATCTCGAAGTTGGCGACCTTGATGAAGTCCAGGCCGTCGGACACGACCTCCCAGACGTTCTTCTGCGGGTCGATGCCGCCGCGGCTCTGGTCGACGTAGGAGATCTTCACGGTGGTGCCGACCTTGAGCTCGCCCTCGTCCGGCTGCTCGCCGCCGGTGATCATCCGGAAGAGCGTGGTCTTGCCGACCCCGTTGGGGCCGATCACGCCGACGATGCCGGCGCGCGGCAGCGTGAAGGAGAGGTCGTCGATGAGGGTGCGCCCCTCGAAGCCCTTGATGAGGTCGTGCGACTCCAGGACGATGTCGCCCAGCCGGGGACCGGCCGGGATGTTGATCTCGGAGGTGTCGATCTTGCGCATCCGGTCGGCCTCGGCCGCCATCTCCTCGTAGCGCGCGAGCCGCGAGCGGCTCTTGGTCTGGCGGGCCTTGGCGTTGGAGCGGACCCACTCCAGCTCGCGGTCCAGCATCTTGGCGCGCTTGGCGTCCTTCTGGCCCTCGATCTTGAGTCGTTCCTTCTTCGTCTCGAGGTAGGTCGTGTAGTTGCCTTCGTAGGGGTGCGCCTGACCGCGGTCGAGCTCGAGGATCCACTCGGCGACGTTGTCGAGGAAGTACCGGTCGTGGGTGATCGCCAGGACGGCGCCCGGGTAGTCCTTCAGGTGTCCCTCGAGCCACTGCACGGACTCGGCGTCGAGGTGGTTGGTGGGCTCGTCGAGGAGCAGCAGGCTCGGCTGCTGGAGGAGCAGCTTGCAGAGCGCCACGCGTCGTCGCTCGCCACCGGAGAGGTTGTCGACGAGGGTGTCCGGCGGCGGGCAGCGCAACGCGTCCATCGCCTGCTCGAGGCGGCTGTCGAGGTCCCAGACGTTGGCGGCGTCCAGCTCGCTCTGGAGGTCACCGGCCTCGGTGTTGATCTTGTCGAGGTCGGCGTCGGGATCGCCCATCGCCATGTAGAGCTCGTCGAGGCGCGCCATCTTGGCCTTGGTCTCGGCGACCGCCTCCTCGACGTTCTCCAGGACGGTCTTGCCCTCGCTCAGCGGCGGCTCCTGCTGGAGCATCCCGACCGTGGCGCCGGGCGCCAGCAACGCGTCGCCGTTGTTGGCCTTGTCGAGCCCGGCCATGATCTTGAGCAGCGACGACTTGCCGGTGCCATTGGGGCCGACGACCCCGATCTTGGCGTTCGGCAGGAACGAGAGGGTGACGTTCTCCAGGACGACCTTGTCGCCGTGGGCCTTGCGCACATTGCGCAGGGTGAAAACATATTCGGCCATGGTTCGAGCCTAGTTGGCTCGGGGCCCCGGGACCTGATCGGGGGCGACCTCGCTCACGCGGCATCCTCGCCGACGTCGGCTGACTCCCGCTTGGGCGGCTTGGTGAACTGGCTGCTCCCACGACTCAGGTCGTGTCCGACGTGGTCGGCCTCGACCTCGAAGCCGGTGACCTCGACGTTGTTGGCGTTGATCCACGTCGACACGGTGAGCCGGCCGTGGACCACGACCGGGTCACCGCTCTGCAAGGACGTCGCGCAGTTCTCCGCGAGACCGCGCCAGGCATTGACGGTGAACCACTGGGTCGTCGTGTCCGACCAGGTCTCGGTGCGGCGGTTGAACCGCCGCGGGGTGCACCCGACCCGGAAGCTCGCGACCGGCACGTCGCCGGCCCGGCGCAGGGTCACGTTGGTGCCGAGCCAGCCCTGCAGGGTGATCAGTGTCTCGTTCATGAGGTCTCCTTGCCCCGATCCGTTGTGTGGATCGAGACTCCCCCGGCCCGCCGACGGGCGGGAGCTGCTCCCGGACCGGTTGTGGAGAGGGACGCAGACCCGCGCTTCGGTGGAGGAGAAGTGGGTCAGCCCGACCCTCAGGCCGGGTCGAGCAGCGCTCGGGACAGACCCTCACGCAGTGCGTCGTACGCCGTGAGCTCCTGCTGGACCGGGTCGATCACCAGCTCGCGGGTGACCTCGTCGACCGCGGCACGCAGCCGCTCGTCGGCCGCCTCGGCCCGCCGACGTGCCGCACGGCCCGCGCACAGCCAGCCGACCAGCCAGAGCAGGATCCCGAGCACCAGGGCTCCCACCAGCAGCAGGACCGCGGCGGCGACCCCACCGACCTGGGGTGGTTCCGGGTCGGTGAGAGTGCCGTCGACCGCGAGGTAGATCGTCCAGGCCAGGCCGCCGACCGCCGCGACGAGCAGCAGCCACTGGATGACGCGCACCACGCGGGCCCAGCCCGGCAGGGCAGCGGCATCGAGGTCGGTGGCGGCGAGCGCGGCGTCCAGGCGGTCGCCGAGCGCGTCGAGCCTCGAGACCGAGGCGCGCTGCACCGCGGTCGCCCAGGGGGTGCCGATCCTCGAGGACACCTCGTCGGCCAGGGCTCGGACCTCGGTGTCGACCCGCGCCCGCTGCACCTGCGTGGGCTCGGAGACCGGCGTCCGGGCGCGGCCGCCGAGCTCCGGCCCGTCCGCGCCGAGGTCGAGGTCGAGCCGCTTGAGCGGATCGGGCTTCATCCGGGAGACGATCCGGACCAGGGGCCAGGCGGTGGCCCGGCGGGTGCGCAGGCGCACGGACTGGCGCACCGCGTCGACCACCACCGGCACCCCGGCAGCATCCGCGAAGGCGTCGTCCAGGGCAGCGACCCGGTTGCCGTCGATGACCGGGGTCGGACCGTCACCGGAGGCCTCGGAGAAGCGCCGGGCGATGGTGTGCAGGTCCGCGTCGAGACGCGAGCGGGTGGCCTGCTTCTCGGCGGACCGGCGGGCGACCTCCGCCTTGAGCTCCGCGACGCCGGTGCCGGTCCGGGCGCTGAGCACGAAGATCGGCACCCGGTCGAGTCCGTCGGCGTCGAGGAGACGACGGACGTCGTCCACCATCGACTGCCGCCGCTCCTCGGGCACCGTGTCGATGTGGTTGAGCACCACGAGCATCACGTCCTGCTCGTCGGCGGAGGGAGCCAGGTAGCGGTCATGGATGGCGGCGTCGGCGTACTTCTGCGGATCGAGGACCCACACCAGGACGTCGGCCAGGCCGACCAGGCGGTCCACCTCGAGGTGGTGGGCGACCTCGGTCGAGTCGTGGTCGGGCAGGTCCAGCAGGACCACGCCGTCCAGCTCCGACTGCTCCTCGCGGCGCCCGCTGTCGAGCATGGAGTCGCGAGTGGTCTGGTGGCGCGGCGGGATCCCGAGCCACTCGAGCAGCTCGTCGGCACCGTCGCGACCCCACACGCAGGCGGTCGCCCACGACGTGGTGGGGCGCCGTACGCCGACCGCCGAGAGCTCGAGGCCGGTGAGGGCGTTGAACGTGGAGGACTTGCCGGAGCCCGTCGCTCCGGCGATCGCCACCACCGTGTGGGTGGCCGAGAGCCGGAGCCGTCCCGTGGCCCGGTCGAGGAGGTCCTGGGCGTCGTCGACGAGCGGCTCGTCGAGGCGGCCTCGGGCGGCCTCGATGGCGTCACCGAGGGCCTCGATCCGGGCGCCGGTCGCCGATCCACGGGTGACCAGCCGGTCAGGCCTCTCGAGCTCGGTGGTCATCTTCTCCCTCGTCCTCCGCAACGGAGGTCTTCGTGGTGGCAGTGCGGAGTCCAGACTAGGGCCACGAGGCCTTGACCACTGATCCACCCATCGGATCAGAGCTCCGCGTCGCCGGCGGTCTGGGCCTTCTCGAAGCGCCGGTCGTCCACCCTGCGGGCCGCTGTCCGGAGCCGCTCCCCGGCGTCCGGCGCCAGATCCAGACCGTCGAGCACGTCGAGCCAGCGGGACCGCTCCCCGGCCACGAGGTCGGCCACCCGTGTCTCGAGGGAGGTCCGCGACTGCGCGACCAGCGCGCCAGCCGGCTCTGCACCGAAGACCGCGTCGAGCAGCGACCGGCCGAGGTGGGCGCCGTGTCGTGCACCGGCGAGCGCCTCGTCGTCCGCGTCGACGGCATCAGACAGGACGACCACGCTCAGCGCCACACCGAGCCCGCGGACGCCGTACGCCAGGAACCGCGCGCTGCGCCGGTCCGGAGTGCCGGCCCGGACCAGGTCGTCCAGCTCGGCCTGCCAGGTCCGCACCTCCTGCTCGGCGCGGCGGCGCAGGTCGCGCGAGGCGCGCCCCAGGTCGTGGCCCGTCTCCGCGAGCAGCTCAGCGCCGCCCTGGTCACCCTCCCAGGCAGTGCGAGCCTGCGCCGCGGCCAGCTCGGCCCGGTCGAGCACCATCAGCTCGAGCGCGGCCTCGACCGCGACACTCACCCGGTCGGCCTGCTGGGTGCTCCCCTTGACCGCACTGACCACCCGGTCCCGCAGCCGGCCGGCGCGGCTGTCGACCGAGCGGAGCAGCTCGCCGGTGCCGGCGAACTCCAGCCAGCGGGCCAGCAGCTCGCCCCGCAGCAGGCTGCCGTCGGCGACGGTCGCGACGGCGAGCGAGCTCGCCAGGTCGTACGTCGTCGTGGCGCTCACCCGCAACGCTTCGAGCGCCACCAGCTGGGCGGCCGCGCCGTCGGCGATCGCGTAGGACTGCCGCGACGACGTGCGGATCGTGCCGTCGAGGGTCTGCTTGACGACGTCGGTGCGGGCGTCGGTGTCGCGAGCCAACGAGGTGAGCCAGCCGCGGATGTCGGCGACCGAGTTCGCCGGCAGCAGGCCCTCCTCTGAGACGGTCGCGTCGGCCACCGTGAACAGCGGCGAGTCCTTGAGACCGCGGCTGGCGAGCATCCGGGCCAGGTGGGCAGCCACGGTGGGTACAGCGTCCTCGGGCGTGCGGTCCAGCACCACTGCCACCGAGGTGGACCGGGCGGCCGCACGCTTCAGGTGCTCCCACGGGACCTGGTCGGAGTAGCGGGCCGCCGATGTCACGAAGAGCCACAGGTCGGCGGCGGCGAGGACCTGGGCGGCCAGCACCCGATTGCGCTCCTCCACCGAGTCCACGTCGGGCGCGTCGAGGATCGCCAACCCCGGCGGGATCTCCTCGGCGGCCACCAGCTGCAGGGAGTCGGGGTCGTCGGTGGAGTGCGCCACCCGGACCAGGTCGGGCAGCAGCCGGTCCTGCCCGAACCAGTGGGCGTCGTCGGGGTGGTGCACCAGCACCGGCGATCGGGTGGTCGGCCGGAGCAGGCCCGACGCGGTGACCCGTCGACCGACCAGGGTGTTGACCAGCGTCGACTTGCCGGCACCGGTGGAGCCGCCGACCACGGCGAGCAGCGGCGCCTCGACGCTCATCTGGCGGGGCAGCACGTAGTCCTCGAGCTGGTCGATGAGCGACTGCCGCGTCGTACGGCGGAGGGCGGCGCCGTCGATCTCGAGCGGCAGCCGGACCTCCTGCAGGGCGCCGCGGAGCTGCACCAGAGCGGTGAGCATCCGGGAGTCGTCGGCGGGCGTGGGGGTCATCGGGTGGGTACCACCTGTCCGGGAAAGGCGATCGACGGTCGGAGCGAGTCGATGCGCTGGAGGAACTGCTGCCCGCGAGCGACGTAGTCGGGTGGCGGGGTGCCGCGCAGGTAGCGGTAGTGGAGGAACCCGAGCTCGACGGTGGCCTGCTGGTAGTCGCGCATGGCGCGTTCGGCGTCTGGGCCACCGAGGTCGCGGGCGTAGGCCCGCGCTCGCCTGCGGGCACCGAGGTCGACGACCCAGCCGATGTCGGTCGCCGGCACCAGCCCTCGCTCGGCCGCGTCGACCAGGGCCGCTGTCAGCATCCGGCGCTCGGAGCTGCGGGCCCACACGGCCAGTGCGGTCGCGGCGAGGAAGGCCGGCGCCATCAGCACGAGGTAGACCACGGCGAAGTGGTCGAAGCCGTAGACGGTGGCGGTGTTCCACACGGCGTGCGCAGCGACTGCGCCGACGTATCCGGCGAGCGGCCACAGGACGCGCGCCGTCCGGGTCCGGGCGTTGACGGAGAGCCCGACGCCGATGCCGATGCACATGGTGAACAGCGGGTGGGCGAACGGGCTGATCAGGCAGCGGACCACGAAGGTCGTGGTCACTGCCTCGGTGCCACCGGGGCCGGAGCCGTCGGTGCCGTTGTAGGCGGCCGCGAGATAGAGGATGTTCTCGGTGAAGGCGAAGCCGATGCCCACCATGCCGGCGTAGACGATGCCGTCGAGGATCCCGTCGAGCTCGCCGCGACGCCACCACAGCACCAGCAGCAGGAAGAGTCCCTTGCTGGCCTCCTCCGTCACGGGAGCGACGAGACCGAGGCTCTGCTGCTCGTCGAACCCGAGCACGAAGCCACCGACCCCCTGGATCAGCAAGGCGCCCGCGGTCGCCACGAAGCAGCCCCAGAGCAGTCCCGCGGCCAGCATCGACCGGGGCTCGGGCTCGTAGCGATCCAGCCACAGGTAGCACGCGACCAGTGGTCCGACGGGGACAGCGGCCAACAGGGTGGCGACCACCAGGGTCCGTGGTGCTCCCGAGAACGCGAGCACGGCCACGATCGCGAGCGCGCCGACGCTCACCAGCACGGTGACCACCACCGTGAAGGCAAGGCTGTCTCGGCGGGCTGCGGGCATGCCCGGAAGCCTATCGGGGAGAGACCCCCGTGACCTTCTCGCGGCGTACAGTGAGCGCGTGAGCGAGCAGATCCCCACCGAGTCCGACAGCCCGACGACCAGCCTTCACACGGAGTCGCACGACCCCGCCGTACCCGCCGCGTACGCCGCGTTCATGCGCACCGGCTGGGGCGAGCGAGAGCTGGATCTCCCGGTCCAGGCCGTGGCCGGCCCGGCCGCCGAGCGTCGTACCCGACTCGCCGAGGCGTTCCCCGGCGAGCGCCTCGTGCTGCCGGCCGGCACCTTCAAGGTGCGCGCCTACGACACCGACTACCGGTTCCGCCCCGACACCGCGCACACCTACTTCTCCGGCAACCAGACCAGCGACGCCGTCCTGGTGATCACCGGCGGCGAGTCGGTGCTCTACGCCCGGCCGCGCTCATCCCGCGAGACCGACGAGTTCTTCCGGGACCGGCAGTACGGCGAGCTCTGGGCCGGGCGCCGCCCCTCGCTGAAGGAGATGTCCGACTCGCTCGGCATCGAGGTGCGGCACATCGACGACCTCGACTCGACCCTGCAGGGCAGCGGCAAGACCCGCGTGCTGCGCGGGCTCTCGGAGTCGGTCGACCGCGCTGTCGCTGCCGACGAGTCTCGGGACGCCGACTTCTCCCGGGTCGCCTCCGAGATGCGGCTGGTCAAGGACGACTGGGAGGTCGCCCAGCTGCAGGAGGCGTGCGACGCCACGACCCTCGGCTTCGAGGACTCGGTGCGGGAGTGGGACGACGTCCTCACCTACGGCGAGCGGTGGATCGAGGGCACCTTCTTCCGGCGGGCCCGGGCGATGGGCAACGACATCGGCTACGACTCCATCGTCGGTGGCGGCAAGCACGCGACGACGCTGCACTGGATCGAGAACTCCGGTGCGATCACCCCCGGCGAGCTGGTGCTGCTCGACATGGGTGTCGAGAACCACAGCCTCTACACCGCCGACGTCACCCGCACCCTGCCGGTCGACGGCCGGTTCACCGACCTGCAGCGCGAGCTCTACGACCTCGTCTTCACCGCGCAGCAGGCGGGCATCGACGCACTGCGGCCCGGGGTCACCTTCCGTGCCGGTCACAACGCCGCGATGGAGGTCCTGGCCCACGGACTGGAGGCGATGCAGCTGTTGCCGGTCTCGGCCGAGGAAGCGCTCGACCCGGAGAGCCGGGTCTACGCCCGTTGGACGCTGCACGGCACCAGCCACATGCTCGGCATGGACGTGCACGACTGCGGCCAGGCCGCGCCGGACGCCTACGCCGAGGCCGATCTCGCCGAGGGGATGGTGCTGACCGTCGAGCCCGGTCTCTACTTCCAGGAGGACGACCTGCTCGTCCCCGAGGAGCTGCGCGGCATCGGCATCCGGATCGAGGACGACCTCCTGGTCACTGCCGACGGCACCCGCAACCTCTCCGCCGCCCTCCCCCGCAGCTCCGCCGCCGTCGAGGAGTGGATGGCGGCGCAGCGCCGCTGATCACGAGCCGTCGAGCACACGGCGGCCTCGACGCGGCGTCGGAGTCCGCGACGAGATGAGCGCCCTCTTCTCACCCTTCGGGGTAGTTCTGATACGAGACGGCCACCCCAAAGGGTGAAACTTCATCAACCCGGTTTGCCGGCCCTCAGCCACGGGGATTCAGCACGTACGGCGGTTCAAGACCGCCCGGAATCTCGCAGTCCGGGGGTAGTGGGTCCGTCGGCCAACGTCGCAGCGGCGCTGACTCATCTGGCAAGGGAGCTTTTGATGGGCACCATGGATCTCCACGACGTCCGCTTCACTCGCATCGACCGGCAGGCCGAGACCACTCGACTGCTGCTCGAGGCGCAGGCTACCGAATCGCCGACCGAGCGCGACGCGTGCCTCGACCAGGTCGTCACCCTCAACATCCCCGTGGCTCGCTCGGTCGCATCGCGCTACCGCAACCGCGGGGTCGCCACCGAGGACCTCGAGCAGGTCGCCTGCCTCGCCCTGACCCGCGCCGCGCGCGGCTTCGACCCGTCGCGCTCCGAGGACTTCCTCACCTACGCCGTGCCGTCGATGCGCGGCGAGCTGAAGCGCTACTTCCGTGACTACGGCTGGACGGTCCGGCCGCCGCGCCGGATCCAGGAGATCCAGGCCCGGGTCTCCTCCGAGGCCGCCCGCACCGGAGGCGGCGACGACACCGTCGCAGCACTCGCCGCCCGACTCGAGCTGGACGTCAAGGACGTCAACGAGGCGATGCAGGCCAGTGGCTGCTTCCGGCCTACCTCGCTCGACGCCGGACTCGACGACACCGCCCACGGCAGCTGGCTGGCGACCGACGAGCGCGAGCAGGACGCCGCCGAGGCACGCGTGATGCTGGGCGCCCTCGCCCAGGAGCTCTCCTCCCGGGACCGGCTGATCCTCTACCTCCGCTTCGTCGAGGGCCGCACCCAGTCCGAGATCGGCACCGAGCTGGGCGTCACCCAGATGCAGGTCTCCCGGCTGCTTGCCCGGATCCTGCGGGACCTGCGGGCGAAGGCCGGTGTCACGGACGTCGACTGCGCCTGACCCGGTCTCCACCCGTGTAGAACCGTCCGGATAGGGGCACTGACATACCTCCGCCCGTCGAGCCAGGAGGATCTGTGACTGTCGGTAACCTGGGAAGCCTGATCGACGCCCTCGGCGTCGAGCAGACCATCAAGGAGGGCGAGCTGGTTGCCGGCGCCGTCGTCCTGCTCAAGGTAGTGACCGCGGACGGCGAGGTGCTGCTCCGCTCCGCGTGGTCCGACGGGATCAGCTGGGTCGAGCGTGTCGGCATGCTTCGCGCCGCCGAGCGCACCGAGCTGCCGCCCGACGGCGGCGCCGGCTGGCGCTGCCCTGACTGACGCGTCGCCAGCCAGTGCTGGTTGAGCAGCCAGCCGGGCCGACGGCTATTCTGACGCCGGGTTCGAAGTGCTCGTCACTCCGGCTCCCATGCCTCCGTAGCTCAGCGGATAGAGCAGCGGCCTTCTAATCCGCCGGTCGCAGGTTCGAGTCCTGCCGGGGGCGCCAGCAAGACACCGACGACCGACAGAGGCGGAGCACATGGCCCGTACCCCACAGTCCGCCCTGACGCTCGTCGACTGGCGCGCTCGGATCGCCGGCCTGTACGCCGTGGTCCGCGCTGCGGCCGATCCTGCGGAGGGGCACCGGCTCTGGGTGGAGGGACGCGCTGAGCTGTTCCGGGACCATCCGCAGAGCCCCACAGCGGGGGTGCCCGAACTGCGGGAGAGCGGCGTGCGCTACTGGCCCTACGACCCGACGCTGCGCTTCACGGTGCCGATTCTGCCCGTCGGAGCAGACGAGGAGCCGGAGGGTCGCGACGTGGACGGCGGCGACGACGGCTCCGTGACGATGCAGCGGATCGGCCGCGTGGAGCTCCCCGATCCGGTCGCCGGCACACTCGACGTCTGGTGGCTGCACCAGTACGGCGGCGGTCTCTTCATCCCGCTGCGCGACGGGACGGCCGGGTCGGGCAGCTACGGCGCCGGCCGCTACCTGCTCGACACCGTGAAGGGCTCCTGGCTCGGTGGCGACGAGGACGGCCTGGTCCTGGACCTCAACTTCGCCTACCACCCGTCGTGCCGCTACGACGATCGCTGGCGCTGCCCGCTGGCCCCGGCCGGGAACACCATCGAGGCTCGGGTGGAGGCCGGAGAGCAGATGTGAATGCGTGACCTGCGCTGAGTGAGCTCAGGTTTCGTGCGAGGTGACGATGCGGGACCGGTCAGGCTCGAATCCGTGCTGCATCCCCCAGGCGACAGCCTGGGAGCGGCGGGTGACCTCGATCTTGCGGTAGGCGGTCCGGATGTAGGTCTTCACCGAGTTGATCGAGAGATAGCTGCGCTCGGCGATCTCCTGGTTGGTCAGCCCCTGGGTGATCAGCGCCAGGACCTCGGCCTCGCGGGCGGTCAGGCCGTAGACCCGGCCCGGCCAGTCGCCCGCAGCACCCTTGTTGACCGAGCCGGCCCCGTCACGTGGAGCGACCACGTTGCCCGCGTGCACAGCCTCGATGCCGGCGACGATCGCCGGGGCGGGCAGCCCCTTGGACAGGTAGCCGGCGGCACCACGCTCGACCGCGGTCCGGACCAGCTCGCTCTGCAGGTTCCAGCTGAAGATCACCACCCGCGCCCCGCTGCCTCGGACCAGGTCCTCGAGATCGACGCCGTCGCCCTGGATCTGGCCGAAGGTGTCGTAGAGGATCACGTCGACGTCGCTGACCACCGGCAGCCCGGAGTCGAGCTCGACGATGTTGATCCGATCGCTGTAGGGCGCCAGCATCGCGGCGACGCCGGCGACGACGATCTCGTAGTCGTTGGCGATCGCCACCCGGATCGGCACAGGGGACATGTGGCACACCATATGCTGCCGATTGCACGACACGCAGCACGATCCCCGTTTGACGCGGTCCCGCGCGATAGAAAGGTCGTGGCCCCGCAGGGTATGAGCTTGCGGGGCCGATCAGCCGACGTGCTCGTCGATCTCGGCCAGCACCCGCGCTCGTACGTCGTCGGGCGCGAACGACGCCCGCACGCTGGCGCGGGCCAGGTCGGCGACACCGGCCTGGTCAAGCTCGAGCAGGTCCGCAGCGATCTCGTACTCCCGGTTGAGCGTGGTGCCGAACATCGGCGGGTCGTCGGAGCTCACCGTGACCACGACACCGGCGTCGCGGAACGCCCGGATCGGGTGCTGGTCGAGGCTCTCGACGGCTCGGGTGGCGATGTTGGACGAGGGGCACACCTCGAGGGGAATCCCGCGCTCGGCGAGATGGATCAGCAGGGCCGGGTCCTGGGCCGCCGAGGTGCCGTGCCCGATCCGCTCGGCGCCGAGCAGGTCCAGGGCGTGCCAGATGGTCTCGGGCCCGGTGGTCTCGCCCGCATGCGGCACGCTGTGCAGCCCGGCGGCCCGGGCGGCGGCGAAGTGCGGCTGGAACTGCGGCCGCGGCACCCCTACCTCGGGACCGCCCAGTCCGAAGCCGACCAGGGCGTCCGTGCGGTGGTCGAGGGCGTAGCCCAGCGTGGCGTCGGCCGCGGGGAGGCCCGACTCCCCCGGGATGTCGTAGATCCAGCGCAGCACCAGCCCGAAGTCGCGCTCGACGGTGGTCCGGGCGTCCTCGATGGCCTCGGTGTAGGCCTCGATCGGCATCCCCCTGTCGTCGGCGTCCGGGCGCACCGAGGTGTAGGGCGTGCAGGTGAGCTCGGCGTACCGCAGCCCCTGGCCCGTGGCCATCTCGCGCCCGATCTCGTAGGTGAGGTAGCGGATGTCCTCGGGAGTGCGGATCAGGTCGACGACGGCGAGGTAGACGGTGATGAAGTGCGCGAAGTCACTGAACTCGAAGAACCTGCGCAGCTCGTCGGGGTCGCTCGGCACCGTGCCCGGGTGCCGCTCGGCGAGCTCGGAGACGATCCGCGGCGACGCGGATCCCACGTGGTGCACGTGGAGCTCGGCCTTGGGCATCCGGGCGATGAAGTCGGTCAGGGACGGGGTCACCAGGCTCACCTACTGCAGCTCGCTGATCAGGTTGTCGGCGATCTCGTCCATGGTCCGGCCGTCCTGGAAGACCTCGCCGTTGAGCAGGATGGTCGGGGTGCCGGTCACACCGGCATCCTTGGCGGCCTTCGTCGCGCTGGTCACCCAGTCCTCGCCCGCGTTGGCCTCGATGTCGGCGCGGACGTCGGACTCCTTCGCCCCCGCCTCCACGGCGAGGTCGACGAGCTCGCTGTCGTCCGGGAACGGGCCGGACTCGTCCGGCTGGTTCTCGAAGAGCAGGTCGTGGTACCTCTTCGCGACGTCGGCGCCGGACTTGTCCAGCACGATCGAGAACGCGCCGGCGGAGCGGGCCGAGTAGTCGCCGGCCTGGCTGAGCAGGTTGAACGGGCGGTACTCGACCTGCACCTTCCCGTCGCTCGCCAGCTGGGACAGGTCCTCGCGGGTCGCGGCCTCGAGCTCGCCGCAGTAGGGGCAGAGGAAGTCCTCGTAGATGACGACGGTGTTGGGGGCGTCGGACGGGCCGATGGTGAGGCCGTAGTCACTGCCGGCGGCCGGCGCGGAGACCTCGGTGGTGGTGTCCATGCTGCGCTGCAGCAGGAAGCCGCCGCCGACCAGCACGACCAGCAGGGCGATCACGCCCCCGACCATCAGGTTCCGGCGTCGCGCCTCCTCCTTGCGCTGCGCCTCCATGGCAGCAGCCGCACGGGAGGTGCGGTCGTCGGCGCGGTTCTTCTTCGACATCTCAGGGTCCTTCAGGCTCAGGGGTACGGCGGAACAGCAACGAGTCCAGGGCCAGCCGGGTCGACGGTAGCCAGGCGACGAAGATCGAGGCGAGCAGGAGAGCGACATCCCTGGCGATCTCCCAGGGGTACTTCGACGCCGCGTCGGGGTCGACGCCGCCGCCACCGAAGCAGCCGCAGTCGATCTCGATCCCGCGCGCCCACGCCGAGGCGATGCCGATGATGAAGGCCACGAACAGGATCGCGGAGGCCACGGCGGCGAAGCGGGTCAGCAGGCCGAGCACGAGCAGCAGCCCGATGACGACCTCGATGACGGGAAGCAGCTGGCCGACCGTCGGGACGATCGAGGAGGGCAGCAGCTGGTAGGCGCGCACGGCGGCCACGCTCTGGGCGGGATCGGGCAGCTTGATGGCGCCCGCCACGATCCACACCCCACCGATCACCAGTCGGGCGATCAGCCCCAGCCACTCCTTCACGGGCATGACCCTAGGCCCAGCGGCTGAATGCCACCTGAGACGCGCAGCGTGCGGCGCGTAGGGTGACCTCTCGTGAACGAACGACTGGTCTGGATCGACTGCGAGATGACCGGGCTCGATCTCGTCGGCGACGCGCTGATCGAGGTGGCGGCCCTGGTCACCGACTTCGACCTCAACGTGCTCGGCGACGGCGTCGACCTGATCATCAAGCCTCCGGCGGCCGCCCTCGACCAGATGGGCGACTTCGTCCGCGACATGCACGCGAAGTCCGGCCTGACCGTGGAGCTCGACTCCGGCATCACCCTGGCCGACGCCGAGGCGCAGGTGCTTGCCTACATCAAGGAGTACTGCCCCGACGGCAGCCGACCACCGCTGGCCGGCAACACGGTGGGCACCGACCGTGGGTTCATCGCCCGTGACATGCCCGACCTCGAGGCGTTCCTGCACTACCGGATCGTCGACGTCTCCTCGATCAAGGAGCTGTCGCGGCACTGGTACCCCCGTGCCTACTTCCAGGCGCCGGCCAAGCGTGGCAACCACCGCGCCCTCGCCGACATCCAGGAGAGCATCGAGGAGCTGCGCTACTACCGCGACACCGTCTTCGTGCCGCCCCCCGGCCCCGACAGCGACGCCGCCAAGGAGATCGCGCTCCGTCACGGGGGCGCCCTGACCGGGCTCTCGGACCCCGCGACGACCACGACGCCGCCCGATTCCGCAGAAGCGCCGTCGTTCCCCTAGACTCTCTCCCCGGTCCTCGGACCGACCTGGTGGGTATAGCTCAGCTGGTAGAGCGCCGCCTTGTGGTGGCGGATGTCGCGGGTTCAAGTCCCGTTACTCACCCCAGTTCGTCAAGCCCCTGACCTGGCAGAACAGGTCAGGGGCTTGACGCATGTCAGCCCCGACCTGCACCGACAGGTCAGGGCCTTGATGCTCGACGAGCCTTGGCGATGGTGTCCTCGACGATCGAGTTGATCCGGGCGCCGTTGGGCCAGCCCGCGTAGTGGCACAGGAAGATCACGACCTCCCGCAGCTGCTCGTCATCGAGCTCGCCGTTCTTGTAGGCAGCGGGGATCTGGATGGTCAGCACGTCGTGTCCGCCGGTGCCGGCGAGCAGCCCGATGAGCAGCAGCCGTCGGTCGCGGTCGGAGAGCCCGGGTCGGTTCCAGATGTCGGCGAAGAGGTGGTCGGCGGTGATGCCGAAGAAGTCGCCAGCGCCGTCGGTCATGTCGAAGCCGTAGATCTGCTCCATCTTCTCCAGCCCGCGTCGGCGCCGCTCCGGGAGTTCGTCGAACTTGTCCGTCATAGCCCCAGTCCCTTTCCCAGTCGGTCGAGTGCCTCGCGTGCCATCGGTACGTCGACGTCGAGCGCGTCGGCGAGCGCGATCGCGAAAGACAGGTCCTTCTCCCCCAACGCCCGCACGTGGTCGAACACGCCGTACCAGAAGTCGTCCTTGTCGATCGGTGCGGTCGTCGACCTGTGCATGATCGCGCCCGGCCCGCCGGTGATGGCGTCGGTGTGGCGGACCACCTTGCCCAGCTCGACGAGGTCGAGACCGGCGGCCTCGGCGAGGCGCTGAGCCTCGGTCGCCGCGGTGAACGCCACGAAGTGCATCAGGTTGCGGGCCAGCTTGAACCTCGTGCCCGACCCGATCGGCCCGGCGTGGGTGACCAGCGAGCCCATCGCGTCGAGAGCGGGGCGTGCTGCGGCGAAGGCTTCGTCCGAGCCACCGACCATGATCGCCAGCGTGCCGTCGGCGGCCCCCATCGCGCCCCCGCTGACCGGCGCGTCCACGAGCTTCACACCCTGCCGTCCCGCAACGTCCTCGAGCTGGCCCGGTGTGTCCGGACCGACCGTCGAGTGGATGACGACCGTCTGACCACTGCCGCCGCTCTCCCCATCGTGCTGGCGAAGGATCTCCCCGAGGACCTCGCGGACCTGGTCGTCGTCACGCACCATCACGCAGATCACGTCGACGGCGACGGCCAGGTCGGCGACGCTGGTCGCTGTCCGGG
Organism: uncultured Actinomycetota bacterium; assembly: GCA_963706475.1. Lineage (GTDB taxonomy): Bacteria > Actinomycetota > Actinomycetes > Propionibacteriales > Nocardioidaceae > Nocardioides. The sequence continues at coordinate 594,541 of CAVPLV010000002.1, forward strand.
CTCCGGCCCGCTCCAGCTCGGCAACCGGGTCGGGCGCCACGTCGTACACGCTGAGCTCGATGCCGTCGGCGGCCGCGAGCCGCAGCGCCATCGGCTTGCCGATGTTGCCGAGCCCGACGAAGCCCACCCTCATGCGCGGAACGTCTGTCCGCCGTCGACGGCGATGATCTGCCCGGTCACCCAGGAGGACTCCTCGGAGAGCAGGAAGAGGCAGGCACCGACCATGTCCTCGGGCTGGCCCATCCGCTTGAGGGCGAGACCCTTGACCAGGTCCTTGGCCGCATCGCCGGCCTGGGTGCGGGTGGCCGCGGTGTCGGTGGGGCCGGGTGCGATCGCGTTGACCCGGATCTTCTGACCGCCGAGCTCGTGGGCCAGCTGCTGGGTCAGGCCGTTGACCCCGACCTTGGCGAGACCGTAGAAGCCGGAGTAGAGGTAGGCGGCCGTCGAGCTCTGGTTGACGATCGCGCCGCCGCCGCGCTTCCGGATCTCCGGGTAGACCGCGCGGGTCATCACCAGCACGCCGTCCATGTTCACCGACATGAACTTCTTGTAGTAGTCCCAGTCGACGCTGATCAGCAGGTCGAACGCCATCTCGCCGTAGATCGCGGCGTTGTTGACCAGCCCGTCGATCCCGCCGTACGCCGCCAGGGTCGCCTCGACCATCGCGGCCGCCGACTCGTGCGACGACACGTCGGTGCGCACGAAGATCCCACCGATGTCGGCGGCCACCTTCTCGCCGGACTCGACGTTGAGGTCGGCCACCACGACCGACGCGCCCTCGGCCGCGAGCGCACGCGCGTACGCCTCGCCAATGCCCTGTGCCGCGCCTGTGACGACGACGACCTTCTTCTCGAAACGCATATTCATCCCTTCGCGGGTTCTGCCATGGTCTTGGTCTCGAGGTACTCCTCGAACCCGGCGACACCCATCTCGCGACCGATGCCGGACTGCTTGTAGCCACCGAACGGCGCGTCGGGGCTGAACCAGACGCCGCCGTTGACGGCGATCGTGCCGGTGCGGATCCGCGCAGCGACCGCTCTCGCGCGCTCGAGGTCGCCGGAGTCGACGGACCCTGAGAGCCCGTACGGCGAATCGTTCGCGATCCGGACCGCGTCGTCGTCACCGTCGTGCGCGATCACGACCAGCACCGGGCCGAAGATCTCCTCCTGCGCCAGCCGCGAGGAGTTCTCGAGCCCCGCGATCACCGTGGGCTCGATCCAGAAGCCGGCCTGGTCGATCACGTGACCGCCGGTGGCGAACGTGCCACCCTCGTCGACCGCGAGCTCGAGATAGGCCTCGACCCGGTCTCGCTGGACCTGCGAGATCACCGGCCCGCAGATCGCGCCCGGGTCGGCCGGATCCTTGGCACCGATGGACTCCATCGTCGTCGCGGCGACCTGGACCGCCTCGTCGTACCTCTCTCGCGGCACGATCAGCCGGGTCGTGATCGCGCAGCCCTGGCCGGCGTGGATGCAGGCGGTGAACGCCGTCGCACCGGCCACCGCTGCGATGTCGGCGTCGTCGAGTGCGATCGCGGCGGACTTCCCACCGAGCTCCAGGAACACCCTCTTCAGGGTGGGCGCAGCCGCTGCCATGATCGCGCGCCCGACCTGGGTCGAGCCGGTGAAGGAGACCATGTCGACGCGGGGATCGGTCGACAGGACGGCCGCGACCTCGTTGGCGCGCGGCGTCACGACGTTGAAGACTCCCGCCGGGATGTCGGTGTGCTCGGCGACCAGCCGGCCCAGCTCGCAGGCCACCCACGGGGTGTCCGGCGCGGGCTTGAGCACCACCGTGCAGCCGGCGGCGAGGGCCGGCCCGATCTTGGCGAGGTTGATCTGGGTCGGCACGTTCCACGGCGTGATCGCCGCGACGACACCGACCGGCTCTCGGCGTACCGTGCGCCGGCTCTTGATCCCCATCGGCGCAGCGACTCCGAGGTCGCTCTCGAACTCGTAGGACTCCAGCAGGTCGGTCACCCAGGCGAGGCCCTCGACCGGCACGTCGAACCCGGCCGCGCCCATCATGAAGCCCGGCATCCCGACCTCAGCTGTCGTCAGGTCCCGGAACGCGTCCGCGTGGTCGAGCAGCGCCTGGTGGAGCTGGCGCAGGCAGCTCACCCGGAACGCCGTGTTGGTCGACCAGTCCGTCTCGTCGAAGGCCCGACGGGCTGCGGCGATCGCCGCGTCGACGTCGTCGGCGGTGCCGTCCGGCGCCTGCCCGATCTCCAGGCCCGTGGCCGGGTTGAGGATCGGGTACGTCGCGCCGTCCGACGCCGCGACCAGCTTGCCGTCGACCAGCTGCTGGGCGGGCGCGGTCACACCGACTCCTGGGTGACGTAGTCGCCGCGCTCGACCGGCGGCGGCCACACCGGGGAGGGGAGGTCTTCGAGGTGGTAGTGCCCGGGCACCCCGTGACCGGAGACCTTCATCCGCTCCAGCAGCGTGTCAGGTGCCTTGTTGGCCTTGAGGATCTCGATGAAGGTGTGCGCGGTCGACGGCATGTCGAACCAGTCGCGCTGCCAGGAGAACTTGATCAGCCCGTCATCGGCACCGCCGACCTGGCGCTCGACACCGAACCAGCTGCCACCGATACCGAGGATCTCGTACTCCTGGCCGGTCTCGTCGTTGGTGATCCCGGAGCGCTGCTTCCAGAAGCCGAGCACCATGCCCTTGGTCTCGTCGATCATCGTGCACTGGTAGTCGTAGTGCCAGCCGTCGAACCCGTCCATCTCGATGCCGATGGCCCAGTCGCGGATCTGGTCGCGACCGACCGCCATGAAGTGCTCGTCGACGGAGTACATCCAGCCGTACGTCGCGTCCTCGGCGTACCACTCGGCCATCGGACGCCAGTCACCCGTGGCCTCGGCCCGCCGGTTGACGTCGAGCCAGGTCTCCCAGAACTCCTCGATCTCGGCCCTGGTCAGCGTGCTCATACTTCCTCCTCGACTGGGCCCGACTCGATGGCGAGCGCCATGGCCGGGCAGTAGGTGACGGCCGCCTGCACCTGGAGGCGCAGCGACTCGGCGGGATGTTCCTGGATGACGACGACCTGGTCGGTGTCGTCGTCGAAGTCGAAGACGTCCGGCGCCTCCCCCGTGCACATCTGGTGCCCCTGGCACAGCCCCAGGTCGGCAACGACTCGGTAGCTCATCGCCCATCTCCGCACGTCGGTCGACCAGCCGCCGGGTCTCGATACGCTCGCTGGCGCTCGCTACTCGACCACCGAGACAGGCCCCTCGTCGGTCGACTGCCACCCTCGTCGGTCGAGTAGCCGCCGAGGAACGAGGCGGCGTATCGAGACCACCGAGACTGGCCCCTCGTCGGTCGACTGCCACCCTCGTCGGTCGAGTAGCCGCCGAGGAACGAGGCGGCGTATCGAGACCACCGAGACTGGCCCCTCGTCGGTCGACTGCCACCCTCGTCGGTCGAGTAGCCGCCGAGGAACGAGGCGGCGTATCGAGACCACCGAGACTGGCCCCTCGTCGGTCGACTGCCACCCTCGTCGGTCGAGTAGCCGCCGAGGAACGAGGCGGCGTATCGAGACCACCGAGACTGGCCCCTCGTCGGTCGACTGCCACCCTCGTCGGTCGAGTAGCCGCCGAGGAACGAGGCGGCGTATCGAGACCACCGAGACTGGCCCCTCGTCGGACGTGTCGCCACCGGCCACTGAGACGGGCGGGTCACGACCGCCTCCGGTACTTCACGCGGCACGGCTGCGCGAGCTGGATCACCATCTTGGACGTGTCGTCGCGGTAGGACGCCGATGGCTGGGTCATCTCGAACTCGTAGTCGCGCAGGATCACCGAGAAGATCGCCTTCATCTGCATCATCGCGAAGGCGTTGCCGACGCAGCGGTGCTTGCCGGCCCCGAAGGGGATCCAGGTCCACCGGTTCTGCAGGTCCTCCTGGCGCTCGTCGAGGTAGCGCGACGGGTCGAACCGCTCCGGCTCCGGGAAGTCCTCGGCGATCCGGTTCGACACTCGCGGGGAGGCCGCGACGACCGTGCCCGGCGCGATCGGGTGACCGGCGAGCTCGAGCTCCTCGGCGACGACCCGCATCAGGATGATCAGCGGTGGGTGCAGCCGCAGCGTCTCCTTGAGCGCGGCCTCCAGCTGCGGGATCGAGCGCAGCGCCTGGAAGGAGACCTCCGAGCCGTCGGCGTACAGGCTGTCGAGCTCGGCTACGACGTCCGTCATCACGTCGGGGTTGCGCATCAGCTCGATCAACGCCCACGACGCCGTGCCCGACGAGGTGTGGTGGCCCGCGAACATCATCGAGATGAAGATCCCGGTGATGTAGTCGGCCGACATGTCGACCGAGATCAGCACGTCGAGCAGGTCGCGCTCCTCACGGGGGACCTTCCCCCGGACCACCCGCTTGTCGATGATCGCCTGCACCAGGTCGACGAGCTTCTCGCGAGCCGCGTCACGGCGACGGAAGGACTCGATGTCGGCGTAGGGATCGACGTACGCGATGGCGTCCGTGCCCTGCTCGAGCTCGTGGTAGTAGTGCGCGAAGGAGGAGTCGAGCTCCTCGCGGAAGGGCTTGCCGATCAGGCACGACGAGGTCGTGTAGATCGTCAGCTCCGCGAACCAGTCGAGCAGGTCGATCTCGCCCTCGTCGCCCCAGTCGGCGACCATCCGGTTGATCTCCGTCTCGATCGTGGCGGCGTGGCCACGCATCATGTCGCCACGCAGCGCCTGGTTCTTCAACATCTGCTGGCGCTCCTCGGGCGAGGCGTCGAAGACGACGCCCTTGCCGAAGATCGGGGTCATGAAGGGGTACGCCGCCGCCTGGTCCAGCGTCGAGTCCGGCGCCCGGAAGAACTGCTCGTTGGCCTCGGCGCCCGAGACCAGCACCACGTCCTTGTCGGCCAGCCGGAAGCGGCCGATGTCGCCGCACTCGGCGCGCACCCGCTCGAAGAGGCCGATCGGGTCGACCCGCATCTCGGCCAGGTGGCCGTAGCCGTCATCCGGCACCACGTACGAGACTTCAGGGATCTGGGTGGTCATCGCTCCTCCACGGAGGCTTCGGGGGTGACTTCGATCAGGTTGAGGTGGACGCCGCGGGGGGCCGTCACGATCGTGGTGATCGCATCGGCGAGCGCGCTCGCCTTGAGCAGCCGCGGGTGACGGGCCAGACCGAAACGGACCCACTGCGTGATCACGAACGCTGCGTCGTCGTCTGCCCACGCGGAGCCCATCTCGCTCTGCGTGGGCCCCGGGCGCACGATCGAGGCACGCACGCCGGTGCCCTCGAGCTCCATCTGCATCGCGTGCGCCAGACCCTCGAGCCCCCACTTGCCGGCGGCGTACGACGACATGAAGGGCCGGGCCCGCACCGCGACGTCACTGGAGACGAAGACGATGTCGCCGCGCTGCCGCTCGACCATCCCGGGCACGAACGCCCGCGCGAGCCGCTGGGCGCCGACCACGTTGAGGTCGAGCTCGTGCGCGAACTGCGCCGTGTCGACCTCGTACGTCGTGCCGGGCTGGACCAGCCCGGCGTTGCTGATCACGACCTCGATGTCGCCGAGCTCGGCGGCGACCTTCTGGGCGAAGACCTCCACGGACTCGTCGTCGGTGAGGTCGAGCGCGTGCGCGACGACCTCGCCGCCACGGCTGCGGATCTGGGCGGCGAGCTCGTCGAGCCGGTCGGCACGCCGCGCACCCAGCGCCACCGGGTGACCCGCGGCGGCCAGGGTCAGCGCCGTCGCGGCACCGATGCCCGACGACGCGCCGGTGATGACAGCCGGACGACGGTCGGGGTGGACGAAGCGCGCCATCAGCTGCGCTCCGACCGCAGGGCCATCCGGACCGGCACCGACGCGAAGCCGCGGACGTTGATCGAGTGCACCCGCTGACAGGCGTCGTGGTCCACCTCGACCCGACCGACCCGACGAACCACCTCGCGCAGCGCGATCTGCGCCTCCAGCCGGGCCAGGTTGGCGCCCAGGCAGAAGTGCCGACCACCGCCGAAGCTGAGCAGCTGGGCGACCTCGTCCTTGTCCCGGAAGATGTCGTAGCGGTCCGGGTCGGAGAACACCCGGTCGTCGCGGTTGGCCGACCCGATCACCAGCAGCAGCTTGGAGCCCGCCGGGGCGACGGTGTCGTGCAGCGCGACGTCGGAGAGCAGGTGCCGCGCGACCATCTGGCTGGAGGTGTCGTAGCGGAGCGTCTCCTCGATCCACGGCACGACGAGGTCGTCGCCCTGCGCTGGATCGGCAAAGACCCGGTCGAGCTGGTCCGGGTGGCTGGTCAGGTGGAAGAGCGCGTGCCCGAGGAGCTTGGTCGTGGTCTCGTTGCCGGCCACGACCATCAGGAAGAGGAAGGCGATGATCTCCTCGTCGGTGAGCCGGTCACCGTCGAGCTCTGCAGCGATCAGGGCACTGGTGAGGTCGTCGGTGGGCTGCTTGCGTCGTTGCTCGACCATGGCGGCGTAGTAGACGACCAGGTCGAGCGAGGCGACCATGCCGGCACGCGGGACGTCGTGGACCCCGGGCTCGCGGTGCACGACCAGGTCCGCGAGACGCCGTACCTCGACGCGATCGGCCTCCGGAACGCCCATCATCTCGGAGATGACGTCCATGGGCAGGCGGCCGGCGAAGTCGGTGATCCAGTCGAAGCCCTGCCCGTCCCGAGCCATCTCCAGGCACTGGTCGAGGTAGTGGTCGGTGAGCTGCTGGATCCGCGGAGCCAGCTCGGTGACCCGGCGCGGGGTGAAGCCCTTCGAGACCAGTGACCGCAGCCGCTTCTGCCGCGGCGGGTCCATGCCGAGGAAGGACATCACCTTGTGGGCGTCCGGCCCCCACGCGCTCTTGTCGATCGAGACGCCCATCGCGTTGGAGTAGACGCCCTCGGTCCGGATCGCGTGTTGGACGTCGGCGTGCCGGGTCAGCACCCAGAAGTCGTGCTCCACGTTGTGGTGCAGCGGCTCCTCGTCCCGACAGCGCCGGTAGACCGGGTAGGGATCCTCCTGGAACGCGTAGTCGTAGGGATCGAAGACGATCGCTCCGGCGTCGACCTGGGCGCTCATCAGAGGTTGCCCTTCAGGATCACGGCGACGACGGCCTCGAGCCGCTCCCCCATCTCGGTGTAGGTCATCACGCCGATCCCGCCCTGGAGCAGGGCGCCGGAGAACGCCAGCGCCACTGCCTCGACCACGACAGGGTCTGCCTCCGGCCCGAGTGCGGTGCGGAACCGGTTGACGAACTCGCCGCCGATGCGCAGCCGCAACCGCTCCACGTCAGGATCGGTCCCGAGCAGCGCCGGGGTGACGGCGGCGGCCAGCTCAGGAGCCTCTGCCAACCGGACGGTGAGGTGCCGGATGACCGACTGCAACCGGTCGGCCGGAGTGGCGCCGACGGGTTCGCGGTCGTCCTCGGCCAGGAACCGCCAGAACAGCTCGGCGAAGAGGTGGTTCTTCGAAGCCAGATAGGTGTACGCCGTCGCCGGCGACACCCCCGCCCGGGTAGCGACCGTCCGCACCGTGAGCGCCTCGTGCCCCACCGCGCGGAGCTCCGCGAGTCCTGCGGTCAGCAGCCGCTCGACGGTCTCGGCCTGCCGGGCGTTGAGGCCCTGGCGCGGCAGGATGGACACTTGACTGGACACATGTCCAGCATGGCCCATCCCCCGCGCCCGCGCAAGCAGATCAGGCCGGAATGTGCCCGAAATGTCCGCGCTGGAAGTCCTGGTAGGCCTGCAGCACCTCGTCCTTGGTGTTCATCACGAACGGCCCGGCCCACGACAGCGGCTCCCGGATCGGCTGTCCGCCGACGACGATCACGTCGAGCTTGGGCGACCGGCTCTCCTGCCGCCCGTCGGCCGTGATGCTCAGGTAGTCCCCGGCACCCAGGACGGCGGACTGGCCGGCACGAAGCGGGCGGGCGTCGGTGCCGATCGTCCCCTGCCCGTTGAGCACGTAGACGAGAGCGTTGAAGTCGACGTTCCACGGCAGGTCGAGACGGGCGCCTGGCTCGAGCGTGGCGTGCACCAGCGACATCGGCGTGTACGTGGTACCCGGGCCGTGGTGCCCGTCGACGGAGCCCGCGATCACGCGGACCAGCGCGCCGGCGTCCGGGGAGGTCAGCAGCTGGACCTCGCCGGAGCGGATGTCCTGGTAGCGCGGGTCGGTCATCTTGGCGTCGCGCGGCAGGTTCACCCAGAGCTGGATGCCGTGGAAGAGGCCGCCCTGCTGCACCATCCACTCCGGCGGAGCCTCGATGTGCAGGAGCCCCGACCCGGCGGTCATCCACTGGGTGTCGCCGTTGGTGATGGTGCCGCCGCCACCATGGCTGTCCTGGTGGTCGAAGGTGCCGTCGATGATGTAGGTGACGGTCTCGAAGCCGCGGTGCGGGTGCCAGGGAGTGCCCTTGGGCTCGCCCGCCGCGTACTCCACCTCGCCCATCTGGTCCATCATGATGAAGGGGTCGAGGCGCTGTAGGTCGATGCCGGCGAAGGCACGGCGCACCGGGAAGCCCTCACCCTCGTAGCCCTGCGGCGCTGTGCTGACCTGCCACACGGGACGGGGCTGGTCACCGAGACCGGGCTCACGGAGCCGGTCGAGAACGGTCAGGTCTGCCACGGTCACTGCGGGCATCGCGCCCACCTCCTGCTCGGCTGATGATGATGTACCCGTCCCAACAGTAGTTGAATATTGAATATTCCTGGTGTTGCCTATCGCGGACCGGAGACGGGTAGCGACACCGAGACCGTCGTCCCCTCCCCCGGCGCGGACCGCACCGAGATCGAACCGCCGTGCTGCTCGACGATCGCGTGCGCGATGGAGAGCCCCAGCCCGCTCCCCTGGATCGCCTGCTCCTGGGCGAGTGATGAGCGGAAGAACCGGGTGAAGAGCTTCGCCTGCTCGTCCTCGGGGATGCCGATACCCGTGTCACTGACCTCCAGCACGACGACCTCGCTCACCTCCCGCAGCGCCACGGCGATCTGACCGCCCTCGGGAGTGAACTTCACCGCGTTGCCGACCAGGTTGATCACGACCCGCTCGAGCATGTCGTGGTCGCCGAGGAACGGCATCGGCAGCTCGGGGAGGTCCAGCGTCAGGTCGAGGTTGCGGCGCTCGATGACGGGCGCGACGACAGCGCAGCCGGCGGCGACGATCTTGCGCAGGTCGACGACCCGGTCGACCAGGGCGATGCCCTCCTCCTGGATCCGGGAGAGGGTGAGCAGGTCGTCGATCAGGGACAGCAGCCGCGCGCTGTTGGTCCCGACCCGGTGCACGGCATCGAGCTGCTCGGGGGTGAGCGCGCCGTACGCCCCGTCCTCGAGCAGCTCCGTGTAGCCCAGGATGCTGGTGATCGGCGTCCGCAGCTCATGGCTGACGCTGGAGACGAAGGCGTCCTTGACCTGGTCGACCTCACGCAGCCGCTCGACGGCTTGGCGCTCGGACTCGAGGGCCTCGAGAGCCGCCTGCTGGGCCTCGAGCCGCTCGGTGATGTCCTCGGAGGTGCTGACGTAGCCGATCAGGGTGCCGCGGTCGTCCTCGATGCGGTTGAGCGACATCGAGTGACTACGTTCGCGGCCGTCCTTGCGGGTGAACCGCATGTCGGTGGGGCCGGCGTCGATGAGGGCGCGGGCGACGGAGGCGAAGTCGTGGTCGACGCCGAGCTCCTCGGCCTTCTCGGCCACCGCGTCCTCGGAGTGGAGGACCAGCGTGGGTTTGCCGACCATCTCCTCGGCCGCGTAGCCCAGCAGCCTCTCGGCGCCGGGGTTGAAGAGTGTGACCAGGGCGTTCTCGTCGGTGCCGATGATGGCGACGCCCGAGGCGCCGTTGACGATGTTCTGCACCCGGTCGCGCTCGGCGGCGACCTGCCGGGCGTTCTCGAGCTGCTCCCCGACGCTCAGCATCAGCGGGACGACGATGAGCGCACAGTCGATGACGAACGTCGCGAGCACGATTCCCTGGACGTCGGGACCGAGGCCGTAGCGAGTTTCGAGCATCGCGAACGGGCCGTGCCCGCGGGTCGTGAGCGCGATCGCGATCCCGATCACCGCGAACAGCTGGGCGAGCGCCTCGTAGGCGCCGTTGCGCAGCGCCCCCCAACCCAGCAGCGGGATCACCATGAACACGACCGCCGGGAAGTCCTGGACCAGGAAGACAGCGGGGGTGAGCGTCAGGATCAGCGCCCACTGGATGACCCGCTCGGAGACGGGCGCCATGCCGCTGTGGCCGCGGAGCTTGAGGAAGAACGGCGTCACGGACAGCTGCGACGCCAGGCTCGCGCTGCCGATCGAGAGCGCGACGATGCCCGGACTGCCCCAGTCGGTCACCACGCTCGTCGCGGCGGCGAGCCCGGAGGCCAGCAGCGCACCGGCGACCGACGCCCCGATGAACCTGGCCAGGTCGACGTCGGTGTAGAGGGTCGGACGTCGGCGTACGCCGCCGGTCAGCAGCCACCAGACCAGGCAGCTCTGGGCGGTGATGCCCACCGCGAAGCCCACGGCCACCTCGAGCGGGCGATCGGACCAGATGCTCAGGACCGCGATGACGAAGACGACGAGCAGCACCAGGGAGGTACGGGGACGGCGGGTCACCAGCAACGGCGCGGTCGCCAGCGCCACCGGCCAGATGCCGATCGCGCGCCCGTCGTCGGGCGTGCTGTAGACCGCGGACACGCCGAAGAGCGCGGTGAGGGCGAGCAGACCGACGAACGGCTTGGCCCAGGACCTCGTCACGACTCACCCCTCCCAGCGGTGGCCGCACCGACCCCGACCGGTCGACACGCGTAGGTCCAGCATGTCCCATCGTCACCCGGAGATCCGGTCCATCGCAGACGAACTGCCGCATCGGAGGGCGCGGTGGGGCAGGGGGTGTGGCGGCGGCCGCGGACCGGCGCCCGTCTAGGTTGGTGCGGTGAATGCAGAGAAGAGCGCGTACGACGTCGTGATCGTCGGCGCCGGTCACAACGGGCTGGTGTCCGCGGCCTACCTGGCTCGCGCCGGCCTCTCGGTCCTCGTGCTGGAGCGACTCGAGCACACTGGCGGCGCCGCGGTCTCCACCCAGCCGTTCTCCGGCCACCCGGCCCGGATCTCGCGGTACTCCTACCTCGTGTCCCTCATGCCTGAAGAGCTGATCGCCGAGCTGGGGCTCGATCTCCAGCTGGCGTCGCGGTCGGTGGCGTCGTACACCCCGACGCTGCGTGGGGGTGAGCACGGCGGCCTGCTGGTCCAGCGACCGACGAACCGCACGACCGAGAAGTCCTTCCGGGTGCTCACCGGCGGAGACGAGGAGTTCGCTGCGTGGAACGAGTTCTACGCTGACATGGGCGAGCTCGCTCGCGCGGTCGCCCCGACGCTGCTCGCCCCGCTCCCGCTGGAGCGCGAGATCCGGGCGCAGGTCGACCCCCGCATCTGGCAGGACTTCGTGACCAGCCCGCTCGGCGAGACCATCGAGTCCAGGTTCGCCGACGACACCGTGCGTGGAGTCGTGGCCACCGACGCGCTGATCGGCACCTTCGCCTCGCTGCACGACATCTCGCTCACCCAGAACCGGTGCTTCCTCTACCACCTGATCGGCAATGGCACGGGTGAGTGGCGGGTGCCCGTCGGCGGCATGGGAGCGGTCAGCACCGAGCTCACGCGGGCCGCCTCGCAGGCGGGCGCCGAAGTGCTCACCTCGGCCGGGGTCAGCGCGATCCGGGCCACCGACGACGGCGCGGAGGTCAGCTGGGACGACGCCGACGGCGCGCACACGGTGGGCGCCAGGTTCGTCCTGTCGAACGTCGCACCCTGGGTGCTGCGGATCCTGCTCGGCCGCGACGAGGACCCGGAGACCAAGCCGCAGGGCGCCCAGGTCAAGATCAACATGCTGCTCGAGCGGCTGCCTCGGCTCCTCTCGGGCGTCGACCCCGAGGTCGCCTTCGCCGGCACGATGCACCTCGGCGAGGGCTACACCGAGCTCGGCACGGCGTACGACGAAGCAGCCGCCGGCCGGCTGCCGTCGGCGCTGCCCGGCGAGATCTACTGCCAGTCGCTGACCGACCCGTCGATCCTGGGTGACGCACCCGCTGGCACGCACACCCTGACCTACTTCGGCGTGCACACCCCCGCCTCCCTCTTCGAGGCCGACCCGGAGGGCACCAAGGCACTGGCCGTGTCCCGAGCGCTGACCTCGCTGAACCAGCACCTGGTCGAGCCGATCGAGTCCTGCCTGGCCACCGACGCGGAGGGCCGGCCGTGCCTGGAGGCGAAGATCCCGCAGGACGTGGAGCGCGACCTGGCGATGCCGGGCGGTCACATCTTCCACGGAGACCTCGAGTGGCCGTGGGCGCCGAACCGTTCTCGTCTCGACACGCCGGCCCAGCAGTGGGGCGTCCAGACCGACGTCGACTCGGTGCTCGTCTGCGGGTCCGGATCGCGTCGCGGAGGTGCGGTATCGGGCCTCGGTGGCCACAGTGCGGCGCAGGCGGTCCTCGCCTCGCTCTGAGGTGCCGTCCCGATTTTTCCGGACGGTCCGCCGCTGGTAGTGTTCACGTCGCTTCACCACACGCGCCATTAGCTCAATTGGCAGAGCAGCTGACTCTTAATCAGCGGGTTCGCGGTTCGAGTCCGCGATGGCGTACGTAACCGAAGGCCGGGATCCCTCAGCACCAACGAAGGGGTCCCGGCCTTCGTCATTTCTCCTCCATCGAGAGCTCAGCCTAGGTCCGTCTGGTGAAGGCGACCTTGCCGCCGGGGAGGTCGCTCATCGTGTAGGTCGGGTCGTGGGCTCTCGCGTGGTGGTGGGGACACAGCAGGCGCCCGTCGTTGAGACTGGTGCCGCCGCCCTGGTGCCAGGGGGTCTTGTGGTGGGCGTGGCACATGCCCGGTGGCCAGTCGCAGCCCTGGGCGGTGCATCCCCCGTCCCGGATCCCCATCGCGACCCGGATCGGGGTGGGGTGGAACCGGTGCTGGCGGGCCACGTCGAGGACCTCGGAGTCACCACCGAGGACGATCGGGATGATCCCCGCCTGACACGCGAGTCTCCTGGCCGCACCAGCGGAGAGGAGTCCGCCGGTGTCCAGGGACGCAGCCTTCAGCCCACCCATCAGCGTCGCCAACGGGATGGTGACCACGACGGTGGCGGCGACACCACCGGCCTTGGGGAGCTTGGCCGTGGGGTAGGCCTCGAGGTACTCGGTGAACGCGCGTCCCATCCGTTCCGGGGTGGGGCGGCGTCGCCGGCGTGGCCGTCGACCGCGGCCCGGTGCCTGGGTGCCGCGAGGGCGTGGAGGGCCTTCTCCAACATCGCTCCGTGCAGGGCGGAGAGGGTGAATCTGCCGTGGACCTTGCCGTGCCCGTCCTTGGACAGGGTGAGCCGGGCGGCGGCTGCGGCGTCGCGTTCCTCCTTCGCGAGCTTCCTCTCCAGCACCGCGTCCGCCACATCAGGGGCCAACGTGGCGAGGATGCCCTTGCCGAGGATCCGCAGCTCCCGAGGTGCCAGGTGCTCCGCCTCGCGCCACCAACAACGAGACGGCCTTCGCGGTGAGGGCGGGGTCGAGGTCGTCGGGCAGGTCCTCCACGGCCCGGACGATCACCTGGGCCTGCTCCACGTTCACGTCCCCGGCACCGAGCCCGTCCCGGACCGGGGCGAACAGATCGGTCTCGAGCGCTTGGGCGAGGTGCATCAGACGGGCGGTCACGGGTCGGTCCTGACGGGTGACGTGTGCCCACCAGTTCGCCGTCGACGACGCCGCCACCTCCTCACCCACCTGCACGGTGTCGGCGTGAACGGCGATCCGGAGCTTGAGCTCCGTGAGCCGGGCCTCGACCCGGGTGATCGAGGTCAAGGTGTCACCGGCCTCCTCGGCGCCCATCGACCACAACGCTGTCTCCGACACGTCATCCAGCACCGCGGACACGCCCGCGACCGCCCGGGACACCGGGTGCGAGGGAGTCGACTGGTCTGCTGCCATGACTCCATTCAAGCCGTGACCACCGACAACCAGACCCCGAAACCGGGGTCCTCCACCGCCCCGGAGGTCACGGTTCGGTAACGTCTATTCGAGTATTTGTTCCCCTACTCGTCCAGCGTTGTCGAGAGGCCACGAAGACGTCCAAGGCGACCAAACGGGTCCGAGGCAAGACGGCTCGACCACTACGCTTCTGAGATGGATACCGATCCCGCAGCGAGCGGGGCTGCCGCACCGGAGACCCTTCTGCACAGCAGGGCCTACCTCACCTTGCTGCTGGCGGCCGCGGTGCTCGGCATCCCCTTGTCCTTCGTCGCATTCGGCTTCCTCGCTGCGGTACAGAAGCTCCAGCACGTGGTCTGGTACTCGCTCCCCGAGAGCCTCGGCTACGACGTGGCGCCCGTGTGGTGGCCGCTGGCGGCCCTGACCCTGTCCGGGCTCCTTGTCGGTCTGGTCGTCAAGCGCCTCCCGGGCCACGGGGGACACGTGCCGGTCGAGGGTCTGAGCGGCGACGAGACCGAGCCCCGCGACCTGCTGGGCGTCGCACTAGCGGCCATAGCCAGCCTGGTCCTCGGCGCAGTCCTCGGCCCCGAGGCTCCACTGATCGCGATCGGCGGTGGCCTGGCGCTGTTCGTCGCCCGGCAGACGAAGGCGGCCGCCAACCCCCAGGCAGGGGCCGTCCTCTACGCCAGTGGCGCGGCAGCCGCGGTCTCGGCGCTCTTCGGCAACCCCGTCGTCGCCTCGGTGCTCTTCCTGGAGATGGGCGGCCGGGCTCGCCGCCAGGGGATGCTGGTGGTCCTGCCGTGCCTGATCTCCAGCGGTGTCGGAGCTCTCGTCTTCACCGGACTCGGCAGCTGGTCCGGCCTGGGGATCGGCTCGCTGGCGGTGCCGAACCTGAGCTCGACCGGGCTGACGTTCAGCGAGGTGGTGTGGACGATCCCGATCGCGGCCGCGGTGTCGCTGGGGATCTTCGGCGTCCTCGCCGTCGGTCACCGGGTCGCCGACATCGCCCGCTCCCGGACGGTCCTCGTCACGGTCGCGGCCGGACTCGTGACCGGCGTCTGCGCCGGTTCGTACGCGCTGCTGACCGACCGCTCCGTCACCGACGTGGTGCTATCCGGCCAGGCCAACCTCGGCAGCCTGGTCGCATCGCCGGACAGCTGGTCGACGTCCGCACTGGTGGCGGTGCTGGCCTTCAAGGGCGTGGCGTACGCCGTGTGCCTCGGCGCGTTCCGCGGCGGACAGATCTTCCCTGCCATCTTCCTGGGCGCGGCGGCGGGAGCGCTCGCCTCCTCGGTGCTGCCAGGGGTCGGCAACGTGTCCGGCATGGCCATCGGCATGGCGGCCGGTGTCGCGATCACCGGGCTGCCGGTGTCGGGGATCGTGCTGGTCGTGCTGCTCCTCGGCGACGCGGCCGCCAGCCAGATGCCCGTGGTCATCGTCTCCACCGTCGCCGCACTGGTGGTCCGCGAGCTGCTGAACACCCGCCAGGACATCGTGAAGACCGGCGCCGTCACGACACCGGCCGGCGGTCAGAGGTAGAGACCGGTCGCCTCGTCGCCGACCCGCTCGGCGGCGACCGCGTGCACGTCGCGCTCACGCATCACGACGTAGACCTCGCCGTGCACCTCGACCTCGGCCTTGTCCTCCGGCTCGAAGAGCACCTTGTCGCCGACCTCGATCGAACGGGCCTGCGGCCCGACAGCAGCAACCGTCGACCACGCCAGCCGGCGCGCGCCCATGGCCGCCGTCGCCGGGATCACGATGCCACCCGACGAACGCCGCTCGCCAGCCTCGCGGTCAACCTCGACCAGGATCCGGTCGTGGAGCATCTTGATGGGGGTCTTGTCGCTCACGTCGGCTTCCTGGTCGAGTGGTCGACGGGTCGAGGCGTCAGGAGACGACCTTGCGGACGATCACGAAGAACGCGATCACTCCGACGACGCCACCGACGACCTTGAGGATGTTGTCGGTGCGCGGAGCACCGGTCTCCGAGTCGACGA
Organism: uncultured Actinomycetota bacterium; assembly: GCA_963706475.1. Taxonomy (GTDB): domain Bacteria; phylum Actinomycetota; class Actinomycetes; order Propionibacteriales; family Nocardioidaceae; genus Nocardioides. The sequence continues at coordinate 610,455 of CAVPLV010000002.1, forward strand.
AGCGGCCCTTGATGATGGTCACCTCGCGACCCACGATCGTCTTGGGGTGCACGCGGTGGAGGAGCAGGTCGATGGTGCTCGCGAGCTGCTCCCTGGTCGCCTCGATCTCACTCTCGAGGGAGGACAGCTGGTCGTCCTGGGCCACTGGCTCACATCTCCTGGCTCGTCCTGCTCCGGTGTCGGTGAAAGGTTACCAACCGCACATCGCGGTGGTCAGGGTCGGGGCGCGACGGTCCGGGGGTCGAAGCCGAACGGCAGCTCCAGGCGATGGGCACTCATCAGCTCGGCATCGGTCAGGACGTCGTACGTCGTCCCGTCTGCCACCACCGAACCGCCGCTCAGCACCACCGAGCGCGGACACAGCTCGAGCGCGTAGGGCAGGTCGTGGGTCACCATCAGGACGGTGACGTCCAGTGAGCGGAGGATGTCGGCGAGCTCGCGCCGCGAAGCCGGGTCGAGGTTCGATGACGGCTCGTCGAGCACCAGGATCTCGGGCTCCATCACCAGCACCGTCGCAACCGCGACCCGGCGGCGCTGCCCGAAGGAGAGATGGTGCGGCGGGCGATCGACGTACTCGGCCATCCCGACCAGCTCGAGCGCCTGCAGGACCCGCCTGTCCAGCTCCTCACCCTTGATGCCGAGGTTGGCCGGTCCGAAGGCGACGTCGGCGCGCACGGTGCCCATGAAGAGCTGGTCGTCGGGGTCCTGGAAGACGATGCCGACCCGGCGCCGGATCTCGGTGAGGTTGGCCTTCTCGACCGGGAGACCGCTCACGGTCACGGACCCGGCGCCGGCGGTGTGGATGCCGTTGAGGTGCAGGACCAGGGTGGTCTTGCCGGCGCCGTTGGGACCGAGCAGGGCGACCCGCTCGCCGCGGTGCACGTGGAGGTCGACACCGAACAGCGCCTGGTGCCCGTCGGGGTAGGCGTAGGCCAGGCCGCGCACGTCGAGGACAGGAGTGGTCACGGGATCATCACTTGGGCATCCTGCCGGTGTAGCCGCGGGAGAGCATCGCCAGGTGCACGCGCTCGCCACGCTCGTAGGACCGGATGAAGAGTGCGCCCGCCGACCTGGCGAGGACCGGCCAGTGCCTCGGGTTCCGGGCGGTGAAGCCGCGAGACTCGCGGGCGACCTTCATGCGCTGCATCTCGCCGGTGACCACGTCGAGGTAGCGGACCATGAAGGACATGATCAGCACGAGCTGCTGGGGCAGCCGCAGCCGTTCGAGGCCCAGGAGCAGCTCCTGCGGCTCGGTGGTGGCGGCCAGGGTGAGGCCGGCCAGCACACCGAGCGTGCCCTTGACCAGCAGCGCGATCCCGGCCTCGAGACCGTGCTGGCTGACACTGACGCCGAGCACCTCCACCTGAGGCCCCGTGGCCACGAACGGCAGCAGCACCGCGAAGATCACGAACGGGACCTCCACCACCGCCCGCTTGAGCAGATAGGTCGGGGGGATCCGCGAGATGCCGACCACCACGACGATCGCGAGCAGGTATCCGAGGTAGGCGAGATACCAGTCCCGCGGGGTCGCCACCACGGTGATCATGAACGCCAGGAGCGTCAGGATCTTCAGGTGCGCAGGGATGCGGTGGATCGCCGAGTGGCCGTGGAAGTGCAGCTTGTGGCCGTGCCCGGCGCCCATCGGTCAGCCGACCGGTTCGTGCTCGGGTGCCGGCGTGTCCGACCGGCCACGACGGCGTACGGCGTAGGCGAGGCCGGTGCCCAGCGCGAGCACGACGACCACGCCGATGACGCCGGCGACGCCGCCGGAGAGCCGCTCGTTGTCCACGTCCTTCGCGGTGTAGCCGGCGAGGGGGCTGTCGGCCGTGCCGTGGTCGGTCTCGGTGTCGGCGAAGCCCTGGTCCTGGGAGACCTTGGTCAGTCCGTCGGGCTCGCTGGACGCGTAGTAGCTCACCACGCCGGCGATCAGCAGCGCAGCCACCAGGATCCCCAGGGCGACCCACCTGGTGGCGACGGTCTTCATGCGGACGCTCCCGCCCTCGAGGGCTTGATCTCCAGCTCGCGCTGCGCGAGCAACCGCCGGGCGCCGTACACGAGGTCGGGTCGGATGGCCAGGATCGCGCCGACCGCGACGAAGGTGATGATGCCCTCGCCGATGCCGATCACCAGGTGCACACCGACCATCGCGGTGGTGAGCGTGTCGAGCGGGATGTCTGCCGTGCCGCCGACCGCGTAGAGCGCCACGAAGGCCAGGGACGCGACCGGGACCGAGACCAGAGCGCCGATGCCGGCCTGGAGCGGGACGAGCGAGAGTCGCTTCGGCAGCACCGCCTGGAGCAGCTTGAAGACCAGCCAGCCGACGGCGACCGTGGTCAGCCCCATCAGGGTGATGTTGGTGCCGAGCGCAGTGATGCCGCCGTCGGCGAAGAGCAGGCACTGGACCATGAAGACCACGCTCAGGCAGAGGATCGCGGTCCAGGGTCCGACGAGCACGGCGGCGAGCGCCCCGCCCATGAGATGGCCGCTGGTGCCGACACCGACCGGGAAGGTGATCATCTGGGCGGCGAAGATGAAGGCGGCCACCAGACCGACCATCGGCGCGGTCTTGTCGTCCAGCTCCTTGCGAGCCCTGACCAGTGCCGCACCGACGCAGACGACGGCCACGGCTCCGGTCGCGGCCGAGGTCGGCGCGTCGAGAAAGCCGTCCGGGACGTGCATCGGGTCACTCCTTCGTCAGGACTGATGGATAGGTTGGCCGCGGAGTGCCAGCCGCGCACACCCTAGGTTATTGCAAATCGCTTGCGATAACGACCCATATGCGACAGGAGTACCGACCGTGACCGCCAGCGAGCGTCTGTCCCCCGGAGACACTGCCCCCGAGTTCACGCTGCCCGACGACACCGGCGCCGACGTCGCGCTCGGCGACTTCCTCGGTCGCAAGGTGATCGTCTACTTCTACCCCGCGGCGATGACGCCGGGGTGCACCAAGCAGGCGTGCGACTTCTCCGACTCCCTCGACTCGCTCCAGGCGGCCGGCTACGCCGTGCTCGGCATCTCGCCGGACAAGCCGGAGAAGCTGGCCAAGTTCCGCGAGAAGGAGGGGCTGACCATCACCCTGCTCTCCGACCCGGACAAGACGGTGCTCACCGAGTACGGCGCGTTCGGCGAGAAGAAGCTCTACGGCAAGGTCGTCCAGGGCGTGATCCGCTCGACGGTCGTCGTCGACGAGGACGGCAAGGTCTTCCTCGCCCAGTACAACGTCAAGGCCACCGGTCACGTCGCCAAGCTGCGCAAGGACCTCGAGCTGAACCTGGCGGACGAGGAGCCGCGATGAGCCAGCCACCGGCCGGGACGTGGGAGACTGCCGGCGCGCGCCCGTAGCCCAACAGGCAGAGGCACCAGGTTTAGGTCCTGGCCAGTGCGAGTTCGACTCTCGCCGGGCGCACCACGGCCTCGGCCTGTCGTTGACCCTGCGGGCTACCGCGGTCGCCAGCGCCCCTCAGGGCGGTCGCGGTCACCCTTCTCGGCCGGCCCGTGGGCCCTCTTCGCGTAGTCGGGGCTCCGTCGTCCCCTCGGGCCTGATCCCGGTCTTGTCCGCGTAGAACGCCCGGATCGTGTCCATGTCGGCGACCACGTCGCCGGTCAGCTCGAAGGTCGGACCCCAGCCGACGGTGCGCGACGGGCCGTCGAGGAAGGCCAGGGTGATCGGCAGGCCGGTCTGCTGGGAGATCCGGTAGAACCCGGACTTCCAGTAGTCGCCCTTGCTCCTCGTGCCCTCGGCCGCGATGCCGAGCAGGAAGGTCTCGTCGCTCTCCGCGTCGGTCAGCAGGGCCCGGATCGTCGCTCCGGGGTTGGCCCGGTCCAGCTCGACCGCGCCGCTGGCCCGCATGATCGGTGCCAACGGACCCTTGAAGAAGGAGTCCTTGACCAGCAGCCTGATCTGCACGTCGTTGTCCCAGGCGAGCAGCATCGTCAGCACCCAGTCCCAGTTGGACGTGTGCGGAGCGCCGACCAGGATGCCCTTGCGCGGCACCTCCCCGACCGTCCTCCAGCGCGACAGCTTCAGCAGCAGCCGGGCGAGGTTGCGGCGCACGAAGAAGTGGCGCCTCACGTCAGGACCTCGGCGACGATCGGGGCCAGCTCGCGCAGCGCCCGGCCCCGGTGGGAGATCTCGTCCTTGTCCTCGCGGCTGAGCTCGGCGGTCGTCAGTCCAGGACGGTCGTCGGCGACGAACAGCACGTCGTACCCGAACCCGCCGCTCCCCCGCTCCTCCCGGATCACCCGCCCCGGCATGATGCCGTCCACGACGTCCTCGCCGCCGGCGTGGCAGAACGCCACCGCACAGGCGAAGTGGGCACCGCGACGCTCGTCGGGGACGTCGTTGAGCTGGGCCAGCAGCAGCGCGTTGTTCCTGGCGTCGGCCCCCTCCTTCGAGCCCAGCGGCGGTCCCGACCAGCGCGCCGACAGCACGCCCGGCATCCCGTTCAGCGCATCGACGCACAGACCGCTGTCGTCGGCGACCGACGGCAGCCCGGTGACCCTGAGCCCGGCACGGGCCTTGAGCAGGGCGTTGCCCGCGAACGTGGGCTGGTCCTCGACCGGCTCGTCGTACGACTCCACGTCGTCGATGCCGAGCACCTCGATGCCCGGCGCCTGCTGGCGCAGGATCCGCTCCATCTCCTCGATCTTCTTGCGGTTGCGCGAGGCGAGGAAGAGCTTCATCGCGCGAGCGCCTCCTGCTGGAGCCGGGTCAGGTCGACGCAGCCCTTCTCGGCGAGGGACAGCAGGGCGTCGAGCTCGGCCCGGTCGAAGGGAGCGCCCTCGGCGGTGCCCTGCACCTCGACGAAGCTGCCCGCACCGGTCATCACGACGTTCATGTCGGTCTCGGCGCGGACGTCCTCGACGTAGGGCAGGTCGAGACGCGGGATCCCGTCGATGATCCCGACGCTGATCGCCGCGACCGACCCGGTCAACGGCTCGCCGGTCAGCGCGCCGGTGGAGCGCAGGTGGGCGATCGCGTCGGCCAGCGCGACGTACGCCCCGGTGATCGCGGCGGTGCGGGTGCCGCCGTCGGCCTGGAGCACGTCGCAGTCGAGCTGGATCGTGTTCTCGCCGAGCGCCTGGTAGTCGATGACCGCCCGCAGCGACCGGCCGATCAACCGGCTGATCTCGTGGGTCCGACCACCGATCCGACCCTTGACCGACTCCCGGTCCGAGCGGGTGTTGGTCGAGGCCGGGAGCATCGCGTACTCGGCGGTCACCCAGCCCAGGCCGGAGCCCTTGCGCCAGCGCGGCACCCCGGTGGATGCCGACGCCGCGCACAGGACCTTGGTCTTGCCGAACTCGATGAGCACCGAGCCCGCCGCGTGGTCGAGCCAGTTGCGGGTGATGGTGATCGGGCGGAGCTCGTCGTCGGCTCTTCCGTCTTCGCGTGCAGTCATGCGGCCGAGACTAGTGCGACCTCACTTCACCTCGGCGCGGAGCACCCGACGGATCCCGATCAGCAGGGGCACGACGAGCCAGACGATCCCGGAGACGACCAACTGCAGCCACTCCTCCGGAGTGCCCGACATCTCCCAGATGACGTTCTGCGCCGACTGGAAGTCGATCCAGGGCCGCAACGAGTCGAACCAGCCCATCAGGGCGGCCCCCAGGGCGAAGAGCCCGGGCAGCACCCACTTGTAGACGAAGAAGACCACGATCGCTGCCGGGGTGTTGAGCAGCAGCGCGGCGAGGGCGAACCCGCCGAGCATGGCCAGGACCTGGGTGATCAGGAAGGCCGCGAAGTCCGACCAGCCGAACGTCCAGTCCGTCTGTCCCGTGATCAGGCCGTAGGTGAGGTTGGCGACGAAGCCGATCGCGATCGAGACCACGACGGTCGCCAGGGTGAGCAGCACGCCGACGAGGGCCTTGGCGGCGATCACCAGGGCGCGTCGGGGCTCGAGCGCGAAGGTCACCATCGCCGTGCGCTGGCTCCACTCCGTGGTGACCACCATGATGCCGAGCACCGGCAGCAGGAACGACGTGAGGAACGCCGCCGTACCGACGAAGTCACCGAACTCCATCGGCTCGTCCTGGACCGCGGTCACGGCGACGGCGATGACCTCGGCGGCCAGCACGACCAGGGCGATCGTCGCGAGCAGCCAGAAGCCGGCGCGGGTGTCGTAGGACTTGCGCAGCTCGACCCGGACCAGGCGCCAGAACGGGATCGGCCGGGTGTCCCCGACGTGCAGCCCGTGCCCGAGGCCGGGGCCGGCCGGGATCGCGCTCACCTCACTTCACCTCCGCGCGGAGCACCCGCACGATGCCGATGCTGAGCGGTACGACGAGCCAGATGAACCCGGAGACCGCGAAGTGCGCCCACTCCGATCCCGACATCCCGGTCCCGTCGAAGAGGCCGGACTGGGCGTAGTTGAAGTCGATCCAGGGCTGGATCGTCTCGAACCAGCCGATCAGTGCCGCCCCGAGGCCGAACAGGCCGGGCAGGACGAACGAGTAGACCATGTAGAGCACGATCGCGGCCGGCGAGTTGAGCAGCAGGGCGGCGAAGGCGAAGCCGGTCAGCATGCCGATCACCTGGAGGAGCACGAAGTACGCGGTCTGCTCGATGCTCTGGTCCCACACGACCGGCTGGTCGCCGAGGACGCTGTACAGCGCGTTGCAGATCGTGGCGAGCACGAGCGCGATGACGACGGCCACGATCGCCAGCCCGATGCCGACGACGAACTTCGCAGCGATGATGCGCGGACGCCGGGGCTCGAGGGAGAAGGTCACCATCGCCGTGCGCTGGCTCCATTCGCTGGTCAGCAGGAGGATGCCGATGACGGGGAGCAGGAGCCCGATCGAGAAGTTCGTCGAGGTCAGGAAGTCGTTGTAGGAGACGTTGAGGTCCTGGACGACGACGACCGCGAGCTGGATGGCCATCACGGCCCCCGTGAGCAGCGCCGTGCAGACCAGCAGCCAGAGACCGGCTCGGGTGTCCCACGTCTTGCGCAGCTCGACCCGCACCAGGCGCGAGAACGGTGTCGGCGTGCTCGAGGAGATGTCCAGCGCGTGACCCAGGCCCGGGGTGGCGGTGGTGTTCATGCCAGGCCCTCCCGCTGGGTGTCGGAGGTCAGCTCGAGGAAGAGGTCCTCGAGCCCGCCGTCGGCGGCGCGCAGGTCGGTGAGCACGATCTGGTGCTCGAGCGCCGTACGGCCGACCTCGACCGTCTCAGTCTCGACGCGGAGGCCCTCACCGGCACTGGCGACCTTGAAGCCCTTGCCCGTCAGCGCCGTGGAGAGCGCCTGGTTGTCCAGTGCGGTGACGAACGTCGAGCCGGAGCCGGCGGCGCCGGCGAGCAGCGACTTCTTGTCACCCTGGGCCACGATCTTGCCGTGGCCGATGAGGATCATCTCGTCGGCGATCAGCTCGACCTCGTTGAGCAGGTGGCTGGAGAGCAGCACCGTGCCGCCGCGCTCGGCGTACCCCTTGAGCAGGCCACGCATCCAGCGGATGCCAGCCGGGTCGAGGCCGTTGGCCGGCTCGTCGAGGATCAGCACGGACGGGTCGCCCAGCAGCGCGTGCGCGATGCCGAGGCGCTGCTTCATGCCGAGGGAGTAGTTGCGGAGGCGGCGCTTGGACTCCGCAGGCGAGAGCGAGACCAGCTCGAGCATCTCGTCGATCCGGGTGCCGGGAAGTCCCATGGTGCGGGCACCGAGCTCGAGGATCTCGCGGCCGGAGCGGCCGGCGTGCTGGGCGGAGGCGTCGAGGAGGACGCCGACGTGGAGACCCGGGTTGGGGATCTCCTGGTAGCGGTGGCCTCCGATCGTGACCCGCCCTGCGGTGGGGGCGGTGAGGCCCACCATCACCCGCATCGTGGTGGTCTTGCCGGCACCGTTGGGTCCGAGGAAGCCGGTCACCCGACCGGGCTGGCAGACGAAACTGACATCGTCCACCGCGGTGAACGTGCCGTACTTCCTGGTGAGTCCTTCGACCGTGATCATGGGTCCAGCCTGCCCGATCGTGGCCGTCGCGTGCATCGGCCACGCGGATGAGGGACCGCTGACCAAAGTAGGGGGTTCGGCCCGACCCGAGCAGCCTGCGCGCCACGCGGTCGCCCCCTAGCCTGACGAGATGGACCGGCCCACCCCCGAGGAGTACCAGCCACCGCTCCGGCTGTGGAGCCACGTGTGGCGGGTCGCCCTGATGCTTGCGATCAGCTCGCTGGTGTGGCTGCCGGCCTCCGACTACGAGGCGGACCGGATCCCGGCATGGTGGTGGGCCGATCTCCTGATCGGGCTGGCGGCGTACGTCCTGGTCTTCTTCCGCCGCCGCCATCCGGTGCCGATCGCGAGCCTCCTGGCGGTGATGAGCGCCGTGTCCGGCACCGCCGGCGGCCCGGCGGTGCTGGCGGCCGTCTCGGTCGCGACTCGCCGCCGCTGGCGCCAGATCGCCATCGTCGGCTCGCTGAACTTCGCTGCTGCCCAGTTCTTCAGCACCATCACGGCCAGCGAGGGCGACCCGGTCTGGATCATCCTCGCCGCCAACGCGATCGCGACCGGTGCGATGCTGGGCTGGGGCATGTACATCGGGTCTCGGCGAGAGCTCGTCTGGACGCTGCGCAGCCGGGCCGAGCGCGCCGAGGCCGAGCAGGCCCTCCGGGTGGCCCAGGCCCGGAGCAACGAGCAGGCCCGGATCGCCCGCGAGATGCACGACGTGCTCGCGCACCGGATCTCCCAGGTGTCGATGCACGCCGGAGCACTGGCGTTCCGCGAGGACCTCACCGCCGACGAGATGAGGGCCAGCGCCACGATCATCCAGCAGCAGGCGAACGAGGCGCTGAACGACCTGCGCGGGGTGCTCGGGGTGCTCCGCGACGACGCGACCGGCGAGCGGAGGCGAGCCCCACAGCCGACGTACGACGACCTGCCCCGCCTGCTCGAGGAAGCCGTCGAGTCCGGGATGCGGGTCCGGCTCCGCGACCGGCTCGAGGGCGACGCCCTGCCCGACACCGTCGGTCGGACCGTCTACCGGATCGTCCAGGAGGGCATCACCAACGCCGGCAAGCACGCACCCGGAGCCCAGCTCCGCATCGAGATCAGCGGCAGCCCGGACACCGGCGTCGATGTGCTGCTGCGCAACCCGACTGGCTTCGGGCCCACCCGGACCCCCGGTGCCGGCCTCGGGCTGATCGGGCTCAACGAGCGGGCCGAGCTGCGCGGCGGCCGGCTGGAGCACGGTCTGGATGGCTCCACCTTCGTGCTCCACGCCTGGATACCGTGGGCGGCATGACTCGGCTCCTGATCGTCGACGACGACCCGCTGGTGCGCTCAGCACTGGTGCTGATGCTCGGTGGCCAGCCCGACATCGCGGTGGTCGGCCAGGCAGTCGACGGTCGCGACGGCCTGGACCGGGCCGCCGAACTGCGACCCGACGTGGTGCTGATGGACATCCGGATGCCACGTCTCGACGGCCTCGCGGCCACCCGCGAGCTGCTCACCCGAGCCGATCCGCCGCGGGTGATCGTGCTGACCACCTTCGACGCCGACGAGCAGGTCGTCGAGGCCCTCGCCGCCGGCGCCGACGGGTTCCTGCTCAAGGACACTCCCCCGGCCGAGATCCTCGAGGCGATCCGCAAGGTGGTCGACGACGAGCCGATGCTCTCTCCCTCGGTCACCCGCACCCTGATCCGGCGGCTCCGCGACGAGCCCGACCCGGCCGAGAGCGCGGCCGCCGAGCGGGCCGACCAGGCGCGTCGTCAGCTGGACGCCCTGACCGAGCGTGAGCGCGAGGTCGCGCTGCTCGTCGGGAAGGGCCTCAGCAACGCCGAGATCGCCGCTGAGCTCTACCTGTCGGTGCCCACCGTCAAGGCCCACGTGTCACGGCTCTTCGACAAGCTCGGCACCGCCAACCGGGTGCAGATCGCGATCTGCGTCCACGACGCCGGACTGGCCTGAGGACCCGCGTCCGTCCTACGGGAGGTGGTGGACCGCGCCCGGACGAGCCAGCTCGACCGGTCCGTCGTACGCCGACCGCGCCTCGTCCAGCGCCGTCTCCGGCGTGAACCAGGGTGGGATGTGGGTGAGCACCAGCCGGCGCACACCGGAGCGCGCCGCGACCTCGCCGCAGTCGGTGCCGGTGAGGTGCAGGTCGGGCGGGTTGTCGTCACCGCTGCGGAAGGACGCCTCGGCGAGCAGCAGGTCGACCTCGGCGGCGAGCGTGTCCAGCCCGGCGAACCGGCCGGTGTCGCCGGTGTAGGCGAGCACCGCGCCGTCCGCAGCGACGCGGAGACCGTACGCCGCGACCGGGTGCGCGACGGGCAGCGGCTCGATCCGGAACGGCCCGATCTCGACGACACCGTCCCACTCCCGGAAGTCGAACTCGTGGTGCATGCCCGGGTCGGTCGGCAGGTCGTAGGCGCGTGCCATCCGGTCGGCGGTGCCGGCCGGGCCGTAGACGGGGATCCGGGGCTGGGCGCCGTCGGGGTGGTACTTGCGGAGCACGTAGTAGCCGGTCAGGTCCAGGCAGTGGTCGGCGTGCAGGTGGCTGAGCAGCACCGCGTCGACGTCGAGCGGGTCGACGTACCTCTGCAGCGCGCCGAGCGCACCGCTGCCGAGGTCCAGCAGCACCCGCCAGGTCCGGCCGTCGGCGTCGTCGGACTCGAGGAGGTAGCAGCTGGCCGGCGAGTCCGGCCCGGGGTAGGAGCCGGAGCAGCCCACGACGGTCAGCCTCATGCCAGACCACCCACGAACTGGGAGGCGGCCACCATCTCCGGGCCGAGGAACCGGCGCCCGATGGTCTCGAACTCGGCAGGCGCTCCCGTGGTCAGGAAGGTGTAGGTCGGCTCGCCGCCCGGCCGCATCAGGTCGGTGCGGACCAGCATCTTGTAGACGTCCTTCGCGCACTCCTCGGCACTGCTGACCAGGGTCACGTTGTCGCCCATCACGTAGGAGATGACAGCGGTGAGCAGCGGGTAGTGGGTGCACCCGAGCACGACGGTGTCGACGCCGTCGGAGACGAGCGGATCGAGGTACTGGTGGGCGACGCCGATCAGGTCGTCCCCCCCGGTGATGCCGGCCTCGACGAAGTCCACGAACCGCGGGCACGGCTGGGTGAAGAGCTGCACGTGGGGGGCCGCCGCGAACGCGTCGTCGTAGGCCATCGACTCGGCGGTGGCGCGGGTGCAGATGACGCCGATCCGGCCGGTGCGGCTGGCGGCGACCGCGCGCCGGGTGGCGGGGTAGATCACCTCGACCACGGGCACGTCGTAGCGCTCCCGGGCGTCGCGGAGCATCGCGGCGCTGGCGGAGTTGCAGGCGATGACGAGCGCCTTGACGCCCTGCTCGACGAGGTGGTCAAGGCACTCGAGGGCGTACTCCCGGACCTCCCCGATGGGTTTCGGGCCGTAGGGCTGCCGCGCGGTGTCGCCGACGTAGACGATCGACTCGTGCGGCAGCTGGTCGATCACGGACCGGGCGACGGTCAGCCCGCCGAAGCCGGAGTCGAAGATGCCGATCGGGGCACCGGTGCTCCCGGAGCTGTTGACGTCGCGCACAACAGGCAAGGCTAGATCGTCGCGGCGCTGAGCGCAGGTGCTCGCGACGCAGGTCACGGGAGACGCCGGTCACGGTGGCGCGCTGCGGCAGCCCCGACCGACCCCGGGGCCAGCGGGGGTTCACGCCCAGAGCTGGCCCTCGAGCCGGTCCTCGGCCTGGTCGATGGTGCCCTCGTAGGCGCCGGTGGAGAGGTACTTCCAGCCGCCGTCGCACACCACGAACGCGATGTCGGCCGGCTCGCCGGCCTTGACCGCCTTCGCGGCCTGGCCGAGTGCGGCGTGCAGGATCGCGCCGGTGGAGATGCCCGCGAAGATGCCCTCGAGCTCGAGCAGCTCGCGCACCCGGCGTACGGCGTCGCGCGGGCCGACCGAGAAACGGGAGTCGATCAGCGAGGCGTCGTACAGCTCGGGGACGAAGCCCTCGTCGAGGTTGCGCAGGCCGTAGACCAGCTCGCCGTAGCGCGGCTCGGCGGCGACGATCGTGACCTCGGGCTTGGCGCTGCGGAAGAAGCGGCTGACCCCCATCAGCGTGCCGGTGGTGCCGAGACCGGCGACGAAGTGGGTGATCGAGGGCAGGTCGGCGAGCAGCTCGGGGCCGGTGCCCTCCTCGTGGGCCAGCGCGTTGGCGGCGTTGCCGTACTGGTAGAGCATCACCCAGTCCGGGTGCTCGGCGGCGACCCGCTTGGCGACCCGGACCGCCTCGTTGGAGCCGCCGGCAGCCGGCGAGGAGACGATCTCGGCGCCCCACATCCGCAGCAGCTGGCGCCTCTCCTCGGAGGTGTTCTCGGGCATCACGCACACGATCCGGTAGCCCTTGAGCTTGGCGGCCATCGCCAGCGAGATCCCGGTGTTGCCCGAGGTCGGCTCCAGGATCGTGCAGCCAGGACGCAGCAGACCGTCCTTCTCCGCCTGCTCGATCATCTTCAGCGCGGGTCGGTCCTTGATCGAGCCGGTGGGGTTGCGGTCCTCGAGCTTGGCCCAGAGGCGTACGTCGGGGTGCGGCGACAGCCTCGGGAGGCCGACCAGCGGCGTGCCGCCGACGGAGGCGAGCAGGTGGTCGTAGCGCGTCATCTCAGGAACTTCTCCGGGTCGAACTCGGCGAGCGGGATGATCCGCACCCGCGGCAGCGGCTGGGTGAAGGCGTTGACGTCGTCCTCGAGGTCGAAGAGCGGGACGCCGAGGCCGGTGAGCTGGGTGCTCATGTACTCGCGCAGCCCGATCAGGCCGAGCTTGCGCCCGCCGCCGAGCAGGGACCCGAGGTGCTCGACGAAGTCCGCGTCGTGGCTGGCCAGCAGCACGTCCGCGTCGGCGTGGCTCACCAGCGCGTCCAGCGTGCGCTGGATGCCGACGTCGACGACCTTCTGGTCCGACCCGCCGGCAAGCGGGATCGGACGGTAGTTCATCGCCAGCAGCGCCTGGACGAACGACGCCGGCAGGTTGCCGTTGCTGGCGTTGAGGAAGAAGAGACCCGTGACCGGCTGGCCCCAGGTGCGCTCGGCGAACTCGGTCACGCGCTCCCAGCGGGGCCGCTCCTCGGGCGCGGGCCGGCGCCCCAGCAACGAGTTGCCGAGGGTGGCGTCGATGTTCTCGCCGTCGACGAGGACGAACGTCCGCCGGCCCGCCATGGCCGGGTCAGCCCCCGGCGACGGCGGGGAGCACGACGACCTGGTCGCCGTCCTTGAGCTCCGCCTCGAGACCGCCGATGAAGCGGACGTCCTCGTCGTTGATGTAGACGTTGACGAAGCGGCGCAGGTCGCCGTTGTCGAGCAGGCGGTCCTTGATCCCGGAGTGGTTGGTCTCCAGGTCGTCGATCAGCGCGCTCAGGCTGGCACCCTCGGCGGTGACGGCCTTCTCGCCGCCGGTGTAGGTGCGCAGGATGGTCGGGATCCTGACCTCGATGGCCATGACTTACTCCTTGGTTGCTTCGGTGGACAGACCGTCGACGACGGTGACCTCTTCCTCGGTCACCTCGCCCGCCACGATCCTGTAGGACCTGAACTCCACGGGACCGGCGTTATTCCCGTGCTCACGTGTGCTGACCAGCACGTAGTGTGCGTTCGGCTCGCTGGCGAGCCCGACGTCGGTGCGGCTCGGGTAGGCCTCGGTGGCGGTGTGGGAGTGGTAGACCACGACCGGTTCCTCGTCGTTGCGGTCCATCTCCTTGTAGAGCTGGAAGAGGTCGGTGGAGTCGAACTCGTAGAACGTCGGCGACCCCGCCGCGTTGACCATCTCGACAAGTCGCTCGGGTCGGTCACTGCCCTCGGGGCCGGCGACGACTCCGCACGCCTCGTCGGGGTGGTCCCGTTTGGCGTGCGCGACGATGGCGTCGTACGTCGCCTGGTCGATGGTCAGCACAGGCCCAGCCTAGAGGTCTCAGACGTGGAACCTGGCGGCGGTCTCACCCGCGAGCACGGCCTCGAGACGCTCCACCAGGGAGGCCGACATCGGCGGCAGCGCGTCCAGCGGCCACCAGCGCACGTCGGTGTTCTCGTCGTCCGCGACCCGCGCCTCGCCGGAGAGCCAGGTGCACGCGAAGGTCAGGTCGAGGTAGATCGCGCGGTCACCGTTGCCGTAGGTGACCTGCTGGCTGGTGCCGACCGATGCCAGCCGGTCGACCCGCACCACGACCCCGGTCTCCTCGAGCGCCTCGCGGGCGGCCCCCACGGCCGGCTCCTCACCGGGGTCGAGGATGCCGGTGATCGGCGCCCACTGCCCGTCGTCGGCGCGCCTGGTGAGCAGCAGCCGTCCGTCGTGGACCACGATCGCGGTGACGCCCGGCAGCCACAGCTGGCGGTGGCCGACCAGCTCGCGCAGCTCGACGACGAAGGGTGGGATCGGCATCAGGCCCGCAACGCTTCCACCAGGGTCTCCTGGAGGTAGCCCACCCACTCGTAGATGTCGTGCGCCTGCGCACGGGGATCCTCCTCGGGCAGCGAGTGCCAGTAGTCCTCGTCGCCCTCCTCGATCTCCAGCCGGGTGGCGAGCGCGAGCCGCAGGTCGGTGAAGGACCGCATCCAGGCCTCGGCGGCAGGCTCCTCCAGCTCGACGTCGATCATCAGTCCGTCCTCGGTGAGCTCGGGCGGGAGCCCGGCCTCCTCCAGGCCGTCGATGATCGAGACCGCGGCGGCGGCCTTGCCGTCGCGCAGCCCACCCTCGGTGAACCGGCGGAACTCGGCGGCCGCCTCGTCATCGTCCGGGTAGGCGGTCGGGAACAGCCGGGCCAGCACGGGGTCCTCGGGCTCCTGGGTCGGACCCGAGAAGTCCATCATCGCCTCGAACGGGTCCACGTCGTCGCGGGGCACGGCCGCCTCGTTGCGCAGCAGCTCGACGAGCTGGGAGGCGAGCGAGCGCAGCAGGTCGGCCTCGAAGCCGGTGAAGTTCGCGATGACCAGCTTGCTGCGGCGGTGCCGTTGGAACCCGCTCACTCGGACTTGTCCATCGTCGCCCAGAGGCCGTACTCGTGCATGGCCTGCACGTCGCGCTCCATCTCCTCGCGCGAACCGGTGCTGACCACCGACTTGCCGTCCTCGTGGACCTCCATCATCAGCTTCGTGGCCTTCTTCTCCGAGTAGCCGAAGTACTTCTGGAACACGTAGGTCACGTAGGACATCAGGTTGACCGGGTCGTTCCACACGATCGTCACCCACGGCTTGGCAGTGAGGGTGACCTCGTCGGGAATGATGGTCGGCTCGACCTCGACGGGGGCGGACACGTGGCCCATGTTGGCACACTGTCGGTCGTGTCCCCCACGTCTGCCCTGCTGACCGATCACTACGAGCTGACCATGCTGGAGGCTGCCCTGCGATCCGGCACCGCCGGGCGCCGGTCGGTCTTCGAGCTCTTTCCCCGTCGACTGCCCGAGGGACGGCGGTACGGCGTGGTGGCCGGCGTGGGTCGGGCGCTCGACGCGATCGAGGCGTTCCGCTTCGACGACGGCGCGCTCGAGGCGCTGACCGGGGTCGTCGACACTCCGACGCTGGAGTGGCTGGCGACGTACCGCTTCACGGGCGACGTGTGGGGCTACGCCGAGGGCGAGGCCTACTTCCCGCACTCCCCCGTACTGGTCGTCGAGTCGAGCTTCGCCGAGGCGGTGCTGCTCGAGACGGTGCTGCTCTCGATCTACAACCACGACTCCGCCATCGCCTCGGCCGCGTCCCGGATGACGCTGGTCGCCGGCGACCGACCGTGCATCGAGATGGGGTCGCGGCGCACCCACGAGGAGGCGGCGGTCGCGGCCGCCCGGGCGGCGTACGTCGCCGGCTTCGCGACCAGCTCGAACCTCGCCGCCCGCCAGCGGTACGGCGTCCCCACCGCGGGCACCAGCGCCCACAGCTTCACCCTGCTGCACGACTCCGAGGAGGAGGCCTTCCGTGCCCAGGTGGACGCGCTCGGTGTCGGCACCACGTTGCTGGTGGACACCTACGACGTCACCGAGGCAGTCGCGCTCGCCGTGTCGGTGGCCGGCACCGGTCTCGGCGCGGTGCGACTCGACTCCGGCGACCTCGGCGCGCTCGCCCACCAGGTCCGCGCCCAGCTCGACTCGCTCGGCGCGACCGCCACGAGGATCATCGTGACCAGCGACCTCGACGAGTTCGCGATCGCGTCGCTGGCCGCCGCCCCCGTCGACGGGTACGGCGTCGGGACACAGCTGGTCACCGGCAGCGGGCACCCGACCTGCGGGTTCGTCTACAAGCTGGTGGCCCGCGAGGACGCGTCGGGCGAGCTGGAGTCGGTGGCGAAGCGGAGCACGGACAAGACCTCGGTCGGTGGCCGGAAGTACGCGCTGCGCCGGCGCTCGGCCACCGGCGTCGCCACGTCCGAGGTGGTCGGCATCGGCGAGGCACCGGTCGACGACGGCGACGACCGCTCACTGCTGGTGCCGCTGGTGCGATCCGGTGTGGTCGTGGGCCGGGAGACGCTGGACGACGCCCGGGCACGCCACCTCGCCTCGCGTGCGGAGCTGCCGGTCGGGATCCAGCAGATGTCGCGCGGCGAACCGGTCATCCCGACCGTGCTGGGGTGAGCCGCGATCCCGCGGGTCGGCGCTAACCTCGGCGCATGACACGCGCACTCATCGTCGTGGACGTGCAGAACGACTTCTGCGAGGGCGGTTCGCTGGCGGTGACCGGGGGCGCGCAGGTGGCTGCCGACGTCGCCGACCTGCTCCGACGCCGGACCGCTGACGACCCGGAGGTGACCGACTACGCCCAGGTCGTCGCCACCCGGGACCACCACGTCGATCCCGGCGCGCACTGGTCCTCGGAGCCGGACTTCCAGGAGTCGTGGCCGGTCCACTGCGAGGTCGGCACCGAGGGTGAGACCTTCCATCCGCACCTCGACCCGGAGTCGTTCGACGCGGTCTTCCTCAAGGGCGAGTACGTCGCGGCGTACTCGGGCTTCGAGGGCACCGACCCCGACGGCCTCGGCCTGGCCGAGTGGCTGCGCCGGCGCGGCGTGAGCGAGGTGGACGTGTGCGGGATCGCGACCGACCACTGCGTCCGCGCGACCGCTCTCGACGCGGTCAGGTCCGGGTTCCCGACCCGCTTGCTGACCGACCTGTGCGCCGGCGTCGCCCCGGACTCCACCGAGTCGGCGCTGACCGAGATGACCGAGGCGGGTGTCACCCTTGGCTGACCTGGAGCAGCACACCGCGGACGGCGTGCTCCGCCTCACCTTCAACCGGCCCGAGGTCCTCAACGCGGTGAACGGCGCCATGATGGTCACCCTCGCGGAAGCACTCGAAGGTGCCCGCGGGCGGGACGACGTCCGCGTCGTGGTGATCACCGGGACCGGCGCCGGCTTCAGCGCCGGCGCCGACATGGCCTCGCTGCGGGTCGCGCCCGAGCACCCCGTCGAGACGATGGACGGTGCCAACCGGGTGATCCGGGCCGTGGTGGGGCTCGACAAGCCGGTGCTGGCCGCGGTGAACGGCGTCGCGGCCGGCGTCGCCTGCTCCGCCGCACTGGCGTCCGACATCATCGTGGCCGCGGAGTCCGCGGCGTTCCTGCTGCCCTTCTCACGGATCGGCCTGATGACCGACGGGGGCTCGTCGGCCAGCGTCGCGGCATCGATCGGCCGGGCCAGGGCGATGCGGATGGCGCTGCTCGCCGAGCCGATGAGCGCCCAGGAGGCCCTGGACTGCGGGCTGATCACCCACGTGGCGCCGGACGAGGACTTCGACACCCTCGTCGCCACGTTGGCCCACCGGCTGGCGTCCGGGCCCGCGATCGCACAGAGCGGGATCAAGAAGGCGATCAACGCCGCCACCCTGCCGCACCTCGAGGACGCCCTCGACCGCGAGCACACCGGTCAGCGGGCCCTCTTCACCACCCGCGACTTCGTCGAGGGCATCGATGCCTTCGCGGAGGGCCGGCGACCGGTGTTCCGCGGCGAGTGACTCAGCCCACCGTGATCGGCGCCCCCCCGGACACCAGCCGCCAGTCGACCGAGGCGAAGTCGGCCGGGTCGATGACCTGGTTGGCGAGCACCCAGTCGATGAGCAGCTGACGGATCTCGTTCTGCCGGTTGTAGACGACGGTCGCCGTCGACACCGCCGGGAAGCCACCGCCGCCGGACTGCCGGTAGTTGTTGACCGCCATCACGAACTGCTGGGCGTCGGTGACCGGCACGCCGTCGTACGCGAGGTTCACGATCCGTGAGCCCGGGGCCTGCGCGATGTCGATGTCGTAGGTCAGCGGCGCGTCGAGACCGGCCACGGCGTCGTAGTTGTAGTCCGGGGTGCCGTTGGGTGCAGTGGCGGTGACCGCGTTGGTGACCTGCGCGAGGGTGAACGGGCCGGTCCCGGAGACCTGCTTGAAGTAGCGCGCCGAGAACTCCAGGTAGGCCTTCACGTCGGCCCCCGAGACGCGTACGCCGAGCAGCGTGTTGTCGTAGATGTAGAGCCCGGCGACGTCGCGGATCGTGACCTGCCCGGACGGGAACGAGGCGGACCGGTTGAACGGCGCCGCGATCGAGAGCACCGGCAGCGCGGCGTCCGCACCGGTCAGTCCAGCCTTGACCGCGTCGGCCTGCACGTAGTTGACGAAGTCGATGATCGGCACGTCCTCGACGACCGCCCGGGCCGCGAGGAGCTGCTCGGTCGAGGTCCCGACGGGCGAGTTGACGTAGTCGACCACGGTCTCGTGCTGGGCGCGGACGGCGGACGCGACCGCCGGGTCGGCATCGACGGTGTTGGAGTTGAGCAGCTGGGCGCCCGACGACACCAGCACCCACTTCGGCTTGCCCTTGCGGGTGTAGAACTGCTGCACCCGCAGGTCCATGACGGCCAGTCGCATGCCCCAGTAGTAGGGCTCGCACAGGAGCACCTGCTGGCCGGTGCGCTTGTTGCGCACGAACTGCTGGGCGACCTCCTTGTGGGCGTGGCCGACCAGGATCGCGTCGATGTGCGGCACCTGCTCGGCGACGAGGGAGGCGGCGTTCTCCGGGTAGGGCAGCGCGTCGCCGTACGACGAGGACGTGTCGGCGCCCGAGTGTGCCGACACGATGACCAGGTCGCACCCCTTGGCCTTCATCTCGGGCACGAACTTGCGGGCCTGCTGGACCAGCCCGGGGAACTCCATCCTGCCCTCGACGTTGGCCTTGTCCCAGATCGCGATGCCGGGGTTGGTCAGGCCGAGGATGCCGACCTTGAGGGTGCGGGCCTTGCGGCCCGTGCCGATCTGGAACCGCTTGATGACGTAGGGCCGGAACGCCGGACGCTTGGTCACCGGGTCGACCGCATTCGCACCGAGGAGCGGGAAGTCGAGCTGGTCCTCGAAGGTGCGCAGCGTGTCGAGGCCGTAGTTGAACTCGTGGTTGCCGAGGGCGGCCGCGTCGTACCCGACCCGGTTCATCGCCCGTGCCATCGGGTGGATCGAGCCGTCGGTGATCGGGTCGATCTTGGCGTAGTAGTAGGACAACGGCGTGCCCTGGATGGTGTCGCCGGCGTCGAGGGTGAGGATCGGCTCGCCGCGGCGCTTCTTGCGCAGCGCCTTGATCAGGGTGGAGACCTTGGCCAGCCCGATGTCGTCGTGGGCGGCGTTGTCGAACTCGGCGTTCTTGAAGTAGTCCCAGTTGAAGACGTTGCCGTGCAGGTCGGTGGTGCCGAGCACGGTCAGTCGCACCTGCTTGCCGCGCTTGCGGCCGACCACGCCGTGCTCGGCGTAGGCCGGCTCGGCGATGAAGCCGGCAGCGGCGAGCGCGGCGCCTCCGGTGAGGATGGTGCGGCGCGACGACGTGAGCTCAGACATGGATTCCTCTCGAGAACGGACCGGGTGGCCCGGACGTTCTACCCCGTCCCAGGAGTTCTACTCAAGGACTTCCACGATCTGCCACACGTTGTTCACTCGCCCCACTTCTCCGCGAGCGTCCGGATCACGGTGAGGTTGCGGTTGGTGGCCACGCCCAGGTGCTTCTCCACGGCGGCGTTGGTCAGCTTGGCGGTGTGGTAGTCCGGCCCGAGCAGCAGGTGTACGGCGCGCCTACCGACCCTGGCCACCTCGTCGGCGCTGCCGAGCGCCTCGACAGCCTGGATCTGGGCCGCCGTCGGCTCCTTCTTGAGCAGCGACACGTAGTGCTTGCCCTCGTGTCCGAAGGAGGCCGCCTCGTCGGCGATGGCGGTCAACTCCTTCGGGGTGACCACGATAGTGGGGACCTCGAAGCCGCGGTCGGCGAGATACGCCTTCTCCAGCGCCGCCTCGATCCTGGCCCGCGACCGCAGGGTGGTGTCGAAGCGCACGTTGCCGGTGTTGATGTAGGTCTCGACGTCGGTGAATCCGGCGGACTCCGTCGCCGCGACGATCGCCGCCTTGGGGAACTTGCGGGTGGCTCCGAGATTGATCGCACGGAGGAACGCGAGGTAGGTGGTCACGAGGACATCGTGTCGCATCCGTATTGATTCGTTACCGGCGTGAAACGACCAAACGGTTATGGTCGGTGCCATGACGACCCGAATGAAGATGTCCGCGACACTCGCGGCCCTGGCCGTGCTCGCTCTCAGTGCCGCTGGTTGCGCCACCGAGACCACCACCACCACCAGCGGCGCCAACGTCGTCTCGGACGGCAAGCTGACGGTCTGCACCTCGCTGCCCTACAAGCCCTTCGAGTTCAAGCAGAAGGGCGACATCGTCGGCTTCGACATGGACCTGATGGACAAGGTGGCCGAGGCCAATGACCTCACCAAGGAGCTGGAGATCACCGGCTTCGAGGGCATCCAGTCCGGCCAGGCGCTCAACAGCGGCACCTGCGACGTCGCGGCCGCCGGGATGACGATCACCCCGGCCCGCGAGAAGGCCATCGACTTCTCCGACGGCTACTTCAACGCCACTCAGGCCCTGCTGACCAAGAATCCGAGCTTCGACTCCCTCGAGTCGCTCTCGGGCAAGACCCTCGGAGTCATGTCCGGCACCACCGGCGAGCTCTACGCCCAGGACAACGCCCCCGACGACGTCACCCTGAAGTCCTACGAGGACCTCGGGCTGCAGACCACCGCGGTGAAGACCGGTCAGGTCGACGCGATCATCCAGGACAACGGCCCGCTGCTCGACTACGCCAAGTCCAACCCCGACACGCAGGTGACGGCCGAGTTCGACACCGGCGAGTCCTACGGCTTCGCCGTGAAGAAGGGCGGCAACGACGAGCTGCTCGATTCGATCAACAAGGTCATCGCCGACTCCAAGGACGATGGCAGCTACGACGAGATCTACAAGAAGTGGTTCGGCACGGCTCCGCCCAAGTGACCGATCCACAGCCCTGATCCGTCGACCCGAGGAACCGCCATGGCCATGAGCCCCCGCAAACGTGCCCGACTGAGTCGAGGGATCCAGTACGCCGTGCTGGCGCTGGTCCTCCTCGTCATTGGCCTGGTGGCCGACTGGGCCACCATCCGGGACCAGTTCTTGAACCCGGAGTACGTCAGGGACCAGTTCCCCGACGTCATCACGGTGGCGTTGAAGAACACCGTCCTCTACACCCTGGGCGCGTTCCTCTTCGGCCTGGTCCTGGGGCTGATCCTGGCGCTGATGCGGCTCTCGTCGGTGGGCCCGTATCGCTGGCTCTCCACGATGTTCATCGAGTTCTTTCGCGGCGTGCCCGCGCTGATCGTCTTCATCGGACTCGGCTACGGTCTCCCGATCGCGTTCGGCCGCACCATGCCGGGAGGCACCTTCGGCACGGTGGTCATCGCCCTGGGGCTCGTGGGTGCCGCCTACATGGCCGAGACGATCCGGGCCGGCATCCAGGCGGTGCCGAAGGGCCAGCTGGAGGCCGCTCGGTCCCTCGGCATGCCGAGCTCGCGGGCGATGATCTCGATCGTGATCCCGCAGGCGTTCCGGATCATCCTGCCCCCGCTGACCAACGAGCTGATCCTGCTGACCAAGGACTCGTCCCTGGTCTACGTCCTGGGACTCTCCGTCGCTCAGTACGAGCTGACCAAGTACGGCCGCGAGGGCCTCAACGACACCGCGAACCTGACGCCCCTCTTCGTGGCGGCGTTGTGCTACCTGCTCATCACCATCCCGTTGTCCATCGTCGTCAGGCGCATGGAAGCCCGAGCCGAGAAGGCACGATGATGTCTGACTCCACACGTACGACGCCCGCGATCGACGTCAACAACCTGCACAAGTACTTCGGTGAGGCCCAGGTGCTCAAGGGCATCGACTTCGACGTCAACGACGGCCAGGTGGTCTGCGTCATCGGGCCGTCGGGCTCAGGCAAGTCGACGCTGCTGCGCTGCATCAACCGGCTCGAGGAGCCGACCTCGGGTGAGATCTTCATCGAGGGTGTCGAGATCACCGACCCGGACGTCAACCTCGACCAGATCCGCAGCCGCATCGGGATGGTCTTCCAGCAGTTCAACCTCTTCCCGCACCTGAGCGTGCTGCGCAACCTCACCATCTGCCAGCAGCGGGTGAAGAAGCGTGGCAAGGCCGAGGCCATCGAGGTGGCGCGCAAGAACCTCGCGAAGGTCGGTCTCGCCGAGCGCGAGAACGCCTACCCGGCGCACCTCTCGGGCGGCCAGCAGCAGCGGATCGCGATCGCCCGCGCGCTGTCGATGGACCCCGACATGATGCTCTTCGACGAGCCCACCAGTGCGCTGGACCCCGAGCTCGTCGGCGACGTGCTCGCGGTCATGAAGGACCTCGCCTCCGAGGGCATGACGATGATGGTCGTGACCCACGAGATGGGCTTCGCGCGCGAGGTCGGCGACAAGCTGGTCTTCATGGACGGTGGCGTCATCGTCGAGGAGGGCCTGCCCAGCGAGGTGCTGGCGAACCCGCAGCACGAGCGCACCCAGAGCTTCCTCTCCAAGGTCCTCTGACCCCGCCGGACGTCAGAGGTTGCCGCGGGCGTCCTGCTCGCGCTCGATCGCCTCGAAGAGCGCCTTGAAGTTGCCCTTGCCGAAGCCCAGCGAGCCGTGCCGCTCGATCAGCTCGAAGAAGACCGTCGGCCGGTCGCCGAGCGGCTTGGTGAAGATCTGCAGCAGGTAGCCGTCCTCGTCGCGGTCGACCAGGATCCCCCGCTGCTGGAGCTCCTCGACCGGGACCCGGACGTTGCCGATCCGGGCTCGCAGCTCGGGATCCTGGTAGTAGGAGTCCGGCGTCGTCAGGAACTCGACACCGTTGGCGCGCAGCGCGTCGACGGAGCCGAGGATGTCGTTGGTGGCGACGGCGAGATGCTGGGCCCCGGCGCCACGGTAGAACTCGAGGTACTCGTCGATCTGCGACCTCTTCTTCGCGATGGCCGGCTCGTTGAGCGGGAACTTCACCCGGTGGTTGCCGTTGGCGACCACCTTGCTCATCAGGGCCGAGTAGTCGGTGGCGATGTCGTCGCCGATGAACTCGGCCATGTTCGTGAAGCCCATCACCTTGTTGTAGAAGCTCACCCACTCGTCCATGTGCCCGAGCTCGACGTTGCCGACGACGTGGTCGAGGGCCTGGAAGAGCCGCTCCGGCTGACCCGCCGGCCGGACCCAGGCGCTCGCCCTCGCGACGTAGCCGGGCAGGTGGGGGCCGTCGTAGCGACTCCGGTCGACGAGGGTGTGCACGGTCTCGCCGTACGTCGCGATCGCGGCGATCCGGACGGTGCCGTGCTCGTCGGTGACGTCCTCGGGCTCGCGCACCACCCGGGCACCCGCACGGCGGGCCTGGGCGATGCAGCGGTCGACGTCGGGCACCTCGAGCGCGATGTCGACGACACCGTCGCCGTGCCGGCGGTGGTGGTCGGCGAGCGGGCTGTCGGGGTCGACCGCGCCGTTGATCACGAACTTGATCGAGCCGGAGCGGAGCACGAAGGACTTGTGGTCGCGGTTGCCGTGCTCGGGCCCGGAGTAGGCGACGAGCTCCATGCCCCAGGCCGACTGGTAGTAGTGCGCGGTCTGGGTCGCGTTGCCGACCACGAAGACGATCGCGTCCCACCCGGTCACCGGGAAGACGTCGCCCTCCTCGTCGTACTCCACCAGCCCGACCAGCTCCTGGAGCTGCTCGAGGGTGAGGTCGGCCTTGAGCTCGTCGGCGGTCAGCACGTGGGTGGTCATGTCCCGAGCCTGAACGAATCAGTCATTGTGTGCAACAGTGGGACGAATCACTGTGCATCTTGTCCAATGGAAGGCATCAGGATGGACGATCTCGACGGCAGGTTGATCGAGCTCTTCGCCGACGAGCCACGGATCGGCGTCCTCGAGGCCTCCCGGCGCCTCGGCGTCGCCCGCGGCACCGTCCAGGCGCGGCTGGACAAGCTGGCCACGACCGGGGTGGTGACCGGCTGGGGTCCGGACCTCTCGCCCGCGGCGCTGGGCTTCCCGGTCACGGCGTTCCTCACCCTCGAGATCCGCCAGGAGACCACCCAGCAGGGTGGTCACGACACCGTCGGCGCTCACCTCGCGACCATCCCCGAGGTGCTCGAGGCGCACACCATCACTGGTGCGGGCGACCTCTGGGTGCGGGTGGTGGCCCGCTCCAACGCCGACCTCCAGCGGGTGATCGACCGGGTTCTCGACGAGTCCGCGATCGTCCGGTCCTCGACGGTGATCGCGCTCGCGACCCAGGTCCCCTTCCGGGTCCGGCCGCTCGCGCGAGTGGGTCTCAGCGGACAGCGATCTCGCGGCCCGCGGTGACGGCGGCCTCCTCGGCTTCCTTCTTCATCAGCGCGGCGATCTCGGTGAACTCGTCCAGCGCCGGGTTGACCCCGACCAGGGTGAACTCGCGCTCGACGAGCGTCAGGTCGGCGCCCCAGATGTCGACCAGGATCCGGCGCAGGTAGTCGGTGCTGTGGTCCCAGCCCTCGCGGGGGGTGCCCGCGCCGTACGCCCCGCCACGGGTGGTGACCAGGACGACCGGCTTGCCCTCGAGAAGGCGGGTCCCCATCGGAGCACCAGCAAGGGCGAGGTCGAACCAGGTCTTGGTGTGCTGCGAGACGCCGAAGTTGTAGAGCGGCAGTGCGAGCACGGCGGCGTCGGCGGCCTGGAGCTCGTCGGCAAGCGCGGCGGCGAGCGCGAGCGCCTCGACCTGCGCCGGCGTCCGCTGGTCCTCCGGGGTGAACGAGCCGTGGATCGCGTTCGCCCATGCGTCGGACGGCAGCGGATCGGCGCCGAGGTGGCGGGTGACGACCTGCTCGCCAGGACGATCGGCGAGGAACGCCTCCAGCACCAGGTCGGCGAGGGCAGCGCTGGACGAGGCCGGCCCCTGGATCGAGGAGTCGATGCGGAGCAGGGTCATGAGGTTCTCCTGAAGACTGGATTGAATGTTCAACACCACGGTACGACGATCGAGTTGAATGTTCAAGTCGCCCGGTATGCTGACGTCGTGCCCGATCGACCCGCCTCCGACGACGTCCCGTGGCTCGACGAGGACCAGCTCCCGGAGTGGATGGCGCTCGTCGGCCTCGTGATGACGCTCCCCGCAGCCCTCGATGCCCAGCTCAAGCGCGACTCCGGGCTCAACAACTTCGAGTACCACGTGCTTGCGCAGCTCTCCGCGGCCCCGATGCGCGCCCTGCCGATGAGCGAGCTGGCGGTGCTGGCCCAGGGCTCGCGGTCCCGCGTCTCGCACGCGGTGTCCCGCCTCGAGGGAGCCGGTTGGGTCGAGCGCCGCGAGTGCACGTCGGCCGGACTGCGCACCGCCGCGCACCTGACGGCGGCCGGCCAGCGCAAGCTGGAGGCGGCCGCGCCGGGCCACGTCCGGGAGGTCCGACGACTGGTCGTCGACGTCCTCACGTCCGAGCAGCTCGCCGTCCTCGGTGCGGCCGCACGGGCGATCGTGACGGCCGCCGACCCGGATCTGGCCGACCGGATGGCTACCGAGCTGGCCGACCGCGGCTGATCAGGAGGACTTGCGGGTCGCCCACTCGCGCACGCGGTCGATGCGCGCGTGCAGCTGTTCGGCGGTCGCGACCGCGGCGGCCGGGCCGCCGCACTCCTTGCGCAGCGCGGCATGGGTGATGCCGTGGGCCTGGCCGGTGCGGTGGTGCCAGGCGGCGACCAGGCCGTTGAGCTCGCGCCGCAGGATCGCCAGCTGCTCGTGGGTCGAGACCTCGGCGACCGTGTCGCTGGCCGGCGGCCTGGGCGCCGCTCGCTGCTTGCGGGCCCGCTCGCTCTGCCGGCTCTGCAGCAGCTCGCGCATCTGGCCAGGCTCGAGCAGCCCCGGGATCCCGAGGAAGTCCATCTCCTCCTCGGATCCGACGTGCACCTCGCCCTCGTGGCCGAACTCGCCGCCGTCGAAGAGCACCCGGTCGAAGCGCGCCTCCGAGCCGAGCGCCTCGAAGGAGGTCTCGAGCTCCCCGGAGGCACCCTCCTCGGCGTTGGCCTGGGCGACCAGCGCGTCCTCGGCGGCGAAGATGTCGCCCTCGTCGGTGATGGTGCGACCCAGGACGTGGTCTCGCTCGACCTCCATCTCGGAGGCGAAGCCGAGCAGCTTGGGCACCGACGGCAGGAAGACCGAGGCTGTCTCGCCGCGGTTGCGGGCCCGTACGAAGCGGCCGACCGCCTGGGCGAAGAACAGCGGCGTCGAGGTGGTGGTCGCGTAGACGCCGACGGCGAGGCGCGGGATGTCGACACCCTCCGAGACCATCCGGACCGCGACCATCCAGCGCCGGTCGCTGTCGCTGAACTCGGTGATCTTCTTCGAGGCAGCCTTCTCGTCGGAGAGGACCACGACCGCCGGCTCACCGGTCACCTTGCGGAGCAGCTTGGCGTAGGCACGCGCGGAGTCCTGGTCGCTGGCGATCACCAGGCCGCCCGCGTCGGGGACGTGTCGGCGCACCTCGGTGAGCCGACTGTCGGCGGCCGCGAGCACCGACGGCATCCAGGAACCGGTCGGGTCGAGCGCGGTGCGCAGTGCCTGAGCGGTGAGGTCCTTGGTGAGCGGCTCACCGAGCCGGGCGGCGATCTCGTCACCGGCGCGGGTGCGCCACTGCATCTCGCCGGAGTAGGCCATGAAGAGCACCGGGCGCACCACGTGGTCGGCGAGCGCGTGGGCGTAGCCGTAGGTGAAGTCGGCCGCGGAGCGCGGGACGCCGTCGGCGCCGGGCTCGTAGGTGACGAACGGGATCGGATTGACGTCGGAGCGGAACGGCGTGCCGGTCAGCGCCAGGCGTCGACTGGCCGGCTCGAAGGCTTCCCGGACGCCCTCGCCCCAGGAGAGCGCGTCGCCGGCGTGGTGCACCTCGTCGAGGATCACCAGCGTCTTGAAGCGCTCGGTGCGGATCCGCATCGCGAGCGGGTTGACCGCGACGCCGGCGTACGTCACCGCGATGCCGACGAAGTCCTGCGAGGTCTTGCCCTTGCCGGCGGAGTAGGTCGGGTCGATCGGGATGCCGGCGCGCGCCGCTGCCTCCGCCCACTGCAGCTTGAGGTGCTCGGTGGGGGCGACGATGGTGATCCGGTCGACGAGGCGGCGGCCGAGCAGCTCGGCTGCCACCGAGAGGGCGAAGGTCGTCTTGCCCGCACCCGGGGTCGCGACGGCGAGGAAGTCGCGGGGGTGCTGGTCGAAGTAGGCGTTCATCGCCGCCGTCTGCCACGCACGCAGCGACGTGGCCGTCCCCCAGGCGGCGCGCTCCGGCCAGGCCGGTGTCAGCGCGTTGGGCAGGGGGGTGGCCTCGGGCCGCCCCGTCACTCCTTGTCGCCCGCGTCGTCCTTGAGGGAGTCCCAGGCTTCCTTGCACTCCGGGCACACCGGGAACTTCTCCGGCGCCCGGCTCGGGACCCACACCTTGCCGCACAGCGCGACGACGGGGGTGCCCATCACCATCGCCTCGGTGAGCTTGTCCTTCTCCACGTAGTGGGAGAACCGCTCGTGGTCGCCCTCATCGGTCGGGACGGTCCGTTGGTCCTCGCGGACGTCGGTGTCTGTCGAAAATCCGATGGTGGTCACAGCCGCCACTCTAGATCAGGAACGGGGCCGGATCGAACGCCGGCGGCTGCCCTGGGGACGACGGGACGGCTCAGTTGAGCTCAGGATCGGCCGGTCGGGTGGAGTGCCAGGCGAGTTCCCCCGGCTGTCGCCGCAGCACGTCGCGCCAGAGCTCGCTGGTGTCGGGGCGGAAGACGTCCGGCGCGAGTGCGGGTACGACGTACCAGCTCCCCTCCTCGATCTCGCCCTCGAGCTGCTCGGCGCCCCACCCGGCGTACCCGGCGAAGATCCGCAGTCCCGCGAGGCTGCCGGACAACAGCTCCACCGGCGTGTCGAGGTCGACCAGGCCGAGCCGGCCGTCAACGGGCCGGAAGCCGACCGGCTGGTCGTCGAGGCTGCGCAGCTCGGCCACCGCGAGCGCACCGTCCGGGCCCACCGGTCCGCCGCGGAAGAGCACGTCCGGCTCGTCGACCGTCTCCGCCCAGGCGTCGAGGACGCTGGCAACCGGCACCCCGGACGGGCGGTTGAGCACCACCCCGAGCGCGCCGTCGCGGTCCACGTCGAGGAGGAGGACGACGGAGTCGGCGAAGTTGGGGTCGCGGAGCGCGGGCGTCGCCACCAGCAGCATCCCGGCCCGCGCTTCGCTCATGCCCCCATCATCGCCCACCTGCCCGATCCGCGGGCATACCGACGGTAGGTCCTAGACTCCCGGAACTATGAGCCAGACCTCGGTGCCCGGCATCCCGGCGGCGACCCGTCGCCAGCAGTACTCCGCCTCGACCAAGCGCGCGCTCGTCGATGTCGCCGAGGGACTCTTCACCGAGCACGGGTACGCCGCGACGTCGCTGGACGCCATCGTGGCCGGCGCCCAGGTCACCAAGGGCGCGCTCTACCACCACTTCAGTGGCAAGCAGGCGGTCTTCGAGGCGGTCTTCGAGCGCACCGAGGAGGACGCGTCCCGCGCCATCCAGCAGGCGTTGCGCGGGCACCGCGACCCGTGGGACAAGGCGACCGCCGGGCTGCGCTCGTTCCTCGAGGTGGTCCAGGAGCCGCGCTACCGCCGGATCGTGATCCAGGAGGGTCCTGCCGTCCTGGGCTACGAGCGCTTCCGCGAGCGCGAGGAGCGCTCCACCTTCGCAGTCGTCCTCGAGATCGTGCGGTCGGTGCTCAGCGCCGGCGCCTGGGAGCTCGACGAGGAGATGCAGCAGACGTTCGCCCGGGTCTTCTTCGGCGCCATGTCGTCGGCCGGGGAGTCGGTGGCCAGCGCGACCGACCCACTGCAGGCGGCCGCCCACGTCGAGACCGCGATCGGCTTCATCCTCGCCGGGTTCCGCGCCCTCGCCGACAGCGGCGTCACGCTGCCGAGCGGTCCCGCTACTTCGTGAAGGTGACGTCGCCGTCGGCGGCCGGGACCAGCTCGATCCAGACCTTGCCGGCGGGGACCGTGAGGTCGCCGCCCACCGTGGACAGCGAGATCGGTGCGTCCAGCGCACTCTTCTTCCAGGTCCCCCGCACCAGGCGGCCGTCGTGGAAGAGCATGGCCTGACCCGTGCCGGTCAGCTTGGTCTCGGGCACCGGCGACCCGGCCGGGTCGAGGTAGCCGGCGTCGCCGACCTTGACCCGCAGCACCAGGATCGTGGTGGCGGGGAAGTGGTCGCCGTCGGCCGAGTAGGAGTTGTCGTTGACGTAGCCCTTGCCGTCGTACTTCCACTCGGTGCTGTGCCCACCACCGAAGCTGGCCACGAGCGAGCTGGCCGGCTGGCCGGCCGGGAAGTCCTTCTCGTCGCCCCACGGCAGGTAGTCGCCGGGACGGGACTCGTCGGTCTCGGCCGTCTTGGCAACCTCGGTCAGGTCGGCGAAGACGTTGTACGGCGCGCTGCGCGAGGTGTCCCGCGAGACGCCGGGCGCCCCCTCCGGGTAGTAGGTGATGCCGGCCTTCTTGATCCGGGCGATCGTCACGCCAGCCGCACCGCTGGTGACCACCGACGCCTCAGCGGGAGAGACGATGCCGATGTCGCTGGCCCGCATCGAGCGGACTGGTCCGACCTTGGTCGGGAGGTCGGAGTAGAAGAACGCCGCGAGCCGGGTGAGTCCCCCCTCGACCAGCTCCTCGATCACCAGGTCGGCCTTGCCCAGGCCCAGCTGGGGGGCGCTGGAGTCGGTGTTGTCGATCTTGGTGACCAGCACCGGGTAGGGCTTCTCCGCGCGGTCGTCCCCCGTGACGGGCAGCCCGGTCAGCGGCCACGTCGAGGCGATCTCCTCGCTGTTGGCGACCTGCTGGGACGCCGGCGCCTTCTCCTCCGACTTCTTGTCGTCACCCCCGCATCCCGCGAGCACGAGACTCATCGAGGCGAGGACGGCCACGAGGGCAACGGCATGCTGCGGCAGGACACGGCGCACGGGGACGCTCCGTTTCGAGAAGAAGTTGTCTAGCGAGTCAGTCGACTTCAAGTGTGCAGGCGTGACCCTCCCACACGGGGAGGCGCGCCCGTGGGGTGGGTCAGCCCACGCGGTCAGCCGAGCTTGGCGCCACCGTCGACATAGAGCGTCTGTCCGGTGATGTACGACGCCTCGTCGCTGCACAGGAACGCGGCCGCGGCCGCGATGTCCTCGGGGTAGCCGACGCGGCGGACCGGGTTGGACTGGGCGGCTGCGGCGCGGAAGTCGTCGACCGAGACGCCGATCCGGGCAGCGGTGGCGTCGGTCATCTCGGTGGCGATGAACCCGGGAGCGATCGCGTTGGCGTTGACGCCGAAGGGGCCGAGCTCGATGCCGAGGGTCCGGGTGAATCCCTGGATGCCCATCTTGGCCGCGGAGTAGTTGGCCTGGCCGCGGTTGCCCAGCGCCGAGACGCTGGAGAGGTTCACGATCTTGCCGTACTTCTGGGCGACGAAGTGCTTCTGCGCGGCCTTGGACATCAGGAACGCGCCCTTGAGGTGCACCCCCATCACGAGGTCCCAGTCGAGCTCGGTCATCTTGAAGAGCAGGTTGTCGCGGGTGACGCCGGCGTTGTTGATCAGCACGTGGAT
This sequence comes from uncultured Actinomycetota bacterium, assembly GCA_963706475.1. Lineage (GTDB taxonomy): Bacteria > Actinomycetota > Actinomycetes > Propionibacteriales > Nocardioidaceae > Nocardioides. The sequence continues at coordinate 641,323 of CAVPLV010000002.1, forward strand.
GCCGCCGAGCTCGGCGACGACGCGCTCGACCGCGGCCTCGGCGGACTCGCCGTCGGCCACGTCGCAGCCGATGCCGATCGCCTTGGCGCCGTCGACCAGTGGCAGCTTCGCGGCGGCATCGGCGGCCGCCGACTCGTCGAGGTCCAGGATCGCGACCGAGGCGCCCTCCTCGGCGAACCGGGTGGCGGTGCCGAACCCGATGCCGCGTGCGGCTCCGGTGACGACCACGATGCGTCCATCAAAACGACCCATGACGACTCCTCTGATCTCGATGCTTGGTGAGCGGCCACCACTGTAGAGGTGGCCGCCCGTGATGGTTACCGACGGGTCTACCTGATCCTGGCAGTCCTGGCGCTGGTTGCCGTCGACGTCTGGTAACCGGTCTTGCGGCCGGTGACCGTCACGCTGATCCGGTGGCCGCGGTCGGCCTTGGTCAGCACGCGGGTGATCCTGGTCGAGCCCGCGATCCGCTTCCCGTCGCGGAACCACTGGTAGCTCAGCGTGACCGGCTTCGGGCCCCAGGCACCGGCGACGGCGGCTAGCCGCTTGCCGACCTTCGCGGTGCCGATGATCCGCGGCTTCGCCGCGGTGAGAGTGCCTGCCTGGACGGCAGCGGTCGCGGCCGAGGTGCGCGACACGGACGTGTAGCCCGAGCGGGTCCCGGTGACGCGGACGCTGAGCGCCTTGCCTTGCTGGGCCGGCGCGAGGGTCACGGTGTTCCTGGTGGCACCTGCGATGGCGGTGCCACCGGCCAGCCACTGGTAGGCGAGAGCGACGCCGGTCGGCCCCCAGGCGCCGGGGTTCGCGGTCAGTGTCCGGCCGACCTTCGCGATCCCGCTGACGGTCGGCCTGGTGAACGTGACCGGGGGCAGCCCTGCGCCGACGACGCCGACGTCCTTGACCACGTCCACCGACTTCTCGCCGGACTTCGAGCCGGTCACCCGGACCGAGATCCACTCGTCCTGGAGGTCAGCAGTGAGGGTGAGCTCCCGCTCGTCGGCGCCAGGGATCACCCTGCCGAAGCTCAACCACTGCACGCTCGTCGTGACGCCCGAAGGTGCCCAGGTACCGGGGTTCACCGTGAGCGTCTGTCCAACCTTGGTGGTGCCGGTGACGGTCGGCGCGCCGGGCCTGATCGTCGGCGCAGTCCCGAGCTGGACGGTGTAGTCCCGGCGCAGCGCGACCCCGCCCAGGAAGGAGAGGACCTTGGCGTCCTTCAGGGCGTAGGCGTTGTCCCAGTGCTCACCCACGGCCGTGCCGGTGTAGCCGACGGGCAGTCCGAAGAACACCTTGTACTCGTCGTGGCCGCTGTGGAACCGGTACCGGCCGGTGGAGTCGGTCTCGTGCGGGCCGGACTGGATCGGGCCCCACTGTCCGTCGTTCAGGTCGGCGTCGCGGACCTGGATGGAGAGCGGCGCGTTGGCCAGCGGCTGGCCGTTGGTGTCAAGGACGGTGAAGACCGCCACCGGCTGCCGCTTCATGACGATGTCCCTGGTGTGGGTGCCGCCAGCGGTGACCGTCACCGGGAGCTCCTCGTACTGGTAGACGGGGTCGTCGATGTCGTAGCCGGACGCCGATGCGGAGACGAGGTAGCTGCCTGGGATGAGGTTGTCCGACCACTCGCCCTCGAGGCTGTCGTACTCGCCGTTGGCGTTGGTCCTGGTGCTGTAGCTGCCGGAGTCGCTCTGCCGGAAGCTCACGTCTGCGCCCGCCATCGGCCGGCCCTGCTCGTCGACCACGCGACCCTTGACGTGGCCGATCTGCTGCAGCTCGATGGTCTTGGCCAGCGTGACCGCGTTGCCACCGCTGATCTGGACCGTCGTGGTGGCGTACGGGCCCCACTTGTTGTCGTAGTACTCGTAGCCGAGCTCGGTCAGCTGCCCATAGTCCTTCGGGTAGGTGCGGATCTGGTACTTGCCGTCAGGCAGCCCGGCGACCGTGAAGTTCCCCGAGCTGTTCGGCTCCGCGGACCCGAAGGCGTTGTCGTTGCCGCCCTCGTCGTGGAGGCGGTCGACGTAGACCCGCGCCTCGGCCCACGGCGCCGCGGACCCGCCCGCGAACCTGGCGGTCACCTTCCCGGAGATCGAGCCGGTGTCAGCAGCTTGGGACGGCGCGGCGACGAGGAGGGACGCCACCAGGGCGAGGACGACAGGGACGCTGGCCTGGAGGAGGCGGCGGGGCATGAGGGGCACTTCTGGTCCTTCCGGGGACGGGCGCGAGAACGGTAACCGACGCTCCGTGGACCGCTGAAACTCCAGACGTCAGCCGACTGCCGCGCGCAGCCGCGCGGCGTACTCCCCCGCCTCCCCGTCGGCGTACGTCGTGCGCGGCCAGAAGAAGCCGCGCAGGCCGTCGCCCTTGGTGCGGGGCACGACGTGCAGGTGCAGGTGGGCCACCGACTGGCTGACGGTGTTGTTCATCGCGACGAAGCTGCCCTGCGCCCCCAGCCCGGCGACGACAGCTGTCGCAAGGTCCTGCGCGGCCGCGAGGAAGCCGTCCCGGAGTGCGGCGGGGAGGTCCGGCAGGGTCACCACGTGGGTCCGGGGCACCAGCAGCAGGTGGCCCTTGAAGACCGGCCGGCGATCGAGGAACGCCACGAAGTCCTCGGTGTCGAGCACGACGTCGGCGGGTGTGTCACCCGCGACGATCTGACAGAACACACAGGTCGGGTCGGTGGTCATGGGCACCCACGCTAGCGACGAGGGCCGACTGGTCAGTCGCAGAACTTCCGGCAGTCCTCGAGCCTGGCCGAGAGCTTCCCGGCCGGCGCGTAGTCGAAGTGCTGGGTGTCGCCAAGTCCGTAGGTCCAGCGCAGGCCGTGACGGGCCATGATCCGCACCACCGGGTGGGTCCGGGACCGCCAGGCGATCCGCGGGTGCGACCGGCTCTGCCACCAGGCGTTGGGGACGAGTCCGCGCGCGGAGCGGTAGGGGTTCTCCCAGGTGTTGAGGTCGAGGGAGCGGCCGTAGCTGTGCGGCGAGCGCACCCCGGGGCGTCCCGTCACGTCGCGGCAGTTGAAGGCCGAGGTGTTGCCGGCCGCCATGGAGGCGTAGTCGTCGGCGCCGTGCGACCGGTTGGACCAGCCGAAGCGGTCCACGCGATACATCGCCCGGACCGGGAGGCGGTGCCCGTACAAGTCGGCCAGCGCCTCCCCCATCGGGCGCGCGGCTGAGGTGGCGGCGACCAGCGCGCCCCGCCGGCGGTAGCCCTGGTAGTCCCAGTAGTTGACCCGGATCCACCGCAGCCCGGCGCGCCCGACCGGGCAGCCGGACCGCCAGCTCACGCCGCGCATCTGGCGCCACACCGAGCCGGGGATGGTGCTCACCTGGAGGTTCGCTCCGCCACCGACGGCATGTCCCTGCTCCGGCAGCTTGACCCGCGGGCTCGGCGCGCCTCGCGGCATCCGGATCGGTGTCCCGGGAGGACGGTTGTCGACCTTGTGCACCTCGCTCTTGTCCCACTTCACCCAGGCCAGACTGCCCGCGACGGCGCGCCACCTCGAGTCGCTCCGGGGGGTCACCCGGACCTCGGCCCGACCCTGGGCATTGGTGGTCAGGGTGCGGTAGCGGCGCCACGTGCCCTTGCCGAGGGCGACGTCGAGGCGCACCCTGCCCGCGACGGCCTGACCGTTGGTCGTGCGCCACCGGACCGTGACCGTGACCGACTTCTCGTCGATCACGCTGGTTGCTCCGGAGACGACCACCGCACTGTCCCGCCGCTTCAGGACGACCTGCACGGTCGCGGTCGACGCGGCGTACGTCGGGTCGCCGGCGTAGCGAGCCCGGAAGACGTTCTGGCTGGGGGTCCGGCTCACCTTCGCCGTGATGTCGGCTCGTCCGTTCGCGTTCGTGGTGACCGGTGCCATCGGGACCCAGGCGCCCTCGACCCGGCGCTCCAGGACCACGGGCGCGGCGGCGACCGGCGCACCCGTCTGATCGGTGAGGGCGAGCCGGAGGGTGACCGAGGTGTCGGCGTACCCGCTCGGTGCGGTGAGCACCAATGTTGTCGGGAGCGGCTCGGCGGCGGTTGTGGGTGCAGCCAGGCCGAGGCTGACGGCGAGCACCGTCGCCCAGACCGTCGACCAGAGCAGCCATCGGGGTCGTGATCCGTGCACGCGCAACCCAGTCCTTTCCGAGGAAGTCGCCCACTGTACTGGCGTCATGACGGGTGGCTTCGTCGCCGACCGACCCGCTGTCGGGGTGGATCCGTGCGCAACGCTTCGCGACCCCCTAGGTTGAGCGTCGTGGATGGACTGTGGCGAAGGCTCGTGGCCAGGGCGGAGCGGGCTGCGGGCCTGCGGGTGGATCGGCTCAGCGGTGGTGGCTATCTCCTCCGCCGACGCACCGCGCCCCGCTCGGTGATCCACCTGGGTGACGACCGGTTCGCTGCTGATCTCGTGGTCAGTCCGACCCAGAGCTTCAAGGCAGCCAACCTGCTCCAGAAGCGCATGTCGCAGTACCTCGTCAACGAGCAGGTGGCGTGGCTCCTCCGTGAGACCGAGGTCAATCTCGTGATCGACGTCGGCGCCAACGTCGGTCAGTTCGCCACGTCCCTGCGGGGCGCCGGCTACACCGGTCGGATCGCCTCGTTCGAGCCGGTGGGAGAGCCCTTCCGTCGGCTGCGGCGGGCGTCGCGCGACGACCCCGAGTGGCAGGTCCACCAGTGCGCACTGGGCGACAAGGATGGCCAGGCCACGATCAACGCACGGCCCGGCACCATGAGCTCCATGCTGACCTCGAGTGAGTTCGGCGAGAACTGGTCGGCCAAGCTCCGCGAGACCAGCGCCGAGACCATCCAGGTACGACGCCTCGACTCGATGTTCGACGAGCTCACCGCCGGGTTGGAGCAACCGGTGCGCGCCTACCTGAAGATGGACACGCAGGGCTTCGACCTCCAGGTCTTCGAGGGCGCGACCGGGGTCCTCGACCAGTTCGTCGCGATGCAGTCAGAGGCCTCGTGCGTGCCCATCTACGACGACATGCCGCGACTGCCCGAGCAGATGCTGACCTACGAGAAGCTGGGGTTCGAGACGGTCGGGATGTTCGCGGTCTCGCGGGACCGGCCGACCATGCGGGTGATCGAGTTCGATCTGGTCATGGTGCGCCCGGAGCGGTTGCGCCGCAACCGGGACTGAGCCGAGGTACTGAGGCAGACTGCGGACATGGCTGACTACCCGCGGCTGCTGCACACGGTCATCGACACGACCCAGGTCCGGGCGCTAGCCGAGTTCTACCGCCAGCTGCTCGGCCTGCACTACCGACCCGGCGACGAGCCTCCGGCAGCCGGCGATCCCGACGATGCGGACTGGCTGGTCCTGGTCGACGGCGCGGAGCAACGCGTGCTCGCCTTCCAGGAGGTCGCGTCCCTCGAGCCGACGACCTGGCCGCTGGACGACGTACCCATGCAGCTGCACCTCGACTTCACCGTCGCCGACGTCGACGAGCTGCAACGGCAGCGAGAGCGTGCGGAGTCCCTGGGCGCGCGACTGCTGCTGGACCGCACCGATGAGCCCGACGAACCCCTCTACGTGTTCGCGGACCTCTCCGGGCATCCGTTCTGCATCTTCGTCGGCTGACTGACCACGCGGGTCGGCTTAGGTCCGTCTGGTGAAGGCGACCTTGCCGCCGGGGAGGTCGGTCATCGTGTAGGTCGGGTCGTGGGCTCTCGCGTGGTGGTGGGGACACAGCAGACGCCCGTCGTGGAGCTGAGGTGCCGCCGCCCTGGTGCCAGGGGGTCTTGTGGTGGGCGTGACACATGCCCGGTGGCCAGTCACAGCCCTGGGCGGTGCATCCGCCGTCCCGGATCCCCATCGCGACCCGGATCGGGGTGGGGTGGAACCGGTGCTGGCGGGCCACGTCGAGGACCTCGGAGTCCCCGCCGAGGACGATCGGGATGATCCCCGCCTGACACGCCAGTCTCCTGGCCGCACCAGCGGAGAGGAGTCCGCCGGTGTCCAGGGACGCAGCCTTCAGCCCACCCATCAGCGTCGCCAACGGGATGGTGACCACGACGGTGGCGGCGACACCACCGGCCTTGGGGAGCTTGGCCGTGGGGTAGGCCTCGAGGTACTCGGTGAACGCGCGTCCCATCCGCTCCGGGGTGGGGCGGCGGGGTCCGGCGTGGCCGTCGACCGCGGCCCGGTGCCTGGGTGCCGCGAGGGCGTGGAGGGCCTTCTCCAACATGGCTCCGTGCAGGGCGGAGAGGGTGAATCTGCCGTGGACCTTGCCGTGCCCGTCCTTGGACAGGGTCAGCCGGGCGGCGGCTGCGGCGTCGCGTTCCTCCTTCGCGAGCTTCCTCTCCAGCACCGCGTCCGCCACATCGGGAGCCAACGTGGCGAGGATGCCCTTGCCGAGGATCCGCAGCTCCCGAGGTGCCAGGTGCTCGGCCTGCGCCACCAACAGACGAGACGGCCTTCGCAGTGCAGGGCGGGGTCGAGGTCGTCGGGCAGGTCCTCCACGGCCCGGAGGATCACCTGCGCCTGCTCCACGTTCACGTCCCCGGCACCGAGCCCGTCCCGGACCGGGGCGAACAGATCGGACTCGAACGCCTGCGCCAGGTGCATCAGACGGGCGGTCACGGGCCGGTCCTGACGGGTGACGTGTGCCCACCAGCTCGCCGTCGACGACGCCGCCACCTCCTCACCCACCCCGACCGTGTCGGCGTGGGAGGCGACCCGAAGCGTCAGCTCCGCGAGCCGGGCCGCCTGCCGGGTCAGAGCCGTCAACGTCTCACCGGCCTCCTCGGCGCCCATCGACCACAACGACACCTCCGTGACGTGATCCAGCACCGCGGACACGCCCGCGACCGCCCGGGACACCGGGTGCGAGGGAGTCGGTCTGGTCTGCTGCCATGACTCCATTCAAGCCGTGACCACCGACAACCAGACCCCGAAATCGGGGTCCTCCACCGCCTCGGAGGTCACGGTTCGGTAACGTCTATTCAATCATCTGTTCGATCGCCTTGATGCCCGCCCCTCCCGCTTCCAGGCCCACGGTCCTGACACGATGTGGCACATGGACATCGTCTCTGACCTGGCTCCCACTGGGGCCCTGCGCGCCTCGATCAACCTCGGCAACCCCGTGCTGGCACAGGGCAGCCCAGAAGCTCCCAGCGGGGTCACCGTCGACATCGCCCGCGAGCTCGGTTCCAGGCTCGGCATCCCGGTCGAGACGATCTGCTTCGGCGCGGCGCGTGACTCGTTCGAGGCGATGACTGACGGCCGGGCCGACATCTGTTTCCTCGCGATCGATCCTGCTCGCGCGGAGACGGTCGCCTTCACGGCGCCGTACGCCATCATCGAGGGGGTCTTCGCGGTCGCCGACGACTCGCCACTCCTCTCGGCCACCGAGGTCGACCGCGCTGGGGTGAGGGTCGGAGTCAAGAAGGGGTCCGCCTACGACCTCTTCCTCACCCGCAACCTGACCCAGGCCGAAGTGGTGCGCGGCACCGAAGGCACGACGGTGTTCGCCGAGCAGCGGCTGGAGGTCGCCGCCGGCATCCGGCAGCCGGTCGTCGACTTCGTCGCCGCCCACCCTGGGACACGGGTGCTCGAGCCTCGGTTCATGGACATCCAGCAGGCGCTCGGCACCTCGCGTTCACGCAGTCACGAGACGGTCGACTACTTGCGGGGTTTCGTCGAGGAGCTGAAGACCGACGGATTCATCGCCCAATCCCTGCTCCGCTCCGGTCGCCGCGACGCGACGGTCGCTCCGCCGGCTGAATGAGCTCGGAGGATGACCTCAGCGGCTGATGCTCACGGTGATGTGTCGTCCTGCGTCGTACGCATCGAGGTGGCGGCGGTAGCGCGCCATGTTGGCAGCGATGTCTACCGGCGAGGCCGTGTCCGCCTGGCTCTCCACGCAGGGCAAGGCATGCACGGAGGCACGTTTCGCGGCGGCCTCAGCCGTCGAGCCGCGGCGCACGACGCCAGGCAGGTGGCTCGTGTAGTCGAAGACATCGTGAAAGGTGTGCCCGAAACCAGCGGTAAGACTCATGATCGTGGTCCCTTCTGTGAGAGTTCAACGAGCAGGAAGTGGCGTCTTGTCGGCGTTGTAGACGAAGCAGGCACCGGCAACCTCGTCGCCGGCGACGAAGGAGGACTCTGGGTCCCAGGTGGCGGTGAGCTCAGTACCGCGGAACCGAGCGGGCACGTCTGGCCCGCACTGCTCCTCCACGGCAGCTGCCCGTTCGGCAACGGACGGGTACTCGGAGTCTGGGTCCAGCAAGGCGAGCGTGCCAGTTGCCTCGTAGGTGTGCTGCTCGTCGCACGGGACGTACGCCTCGTCGACGGTGTCGGTGGGGAGACGATCGAGGCACGCCCAGAGGTCAACGGGACCCTCGTCCGCGAGCCCGGCGCCGCTCCCGCTGGTGGTACGTACGTCGCTGATGAGCCAGCTGGTGGGGAACGCCAGGTCGCAGCGGATCCAGGACGCGCCCTCGTCGATCTGTTCCTGGGAGGGCAGGAAACCCGGTGCGGCCCATGGGATCCAGCTGTCCGGGTCGACCCCGACAAACCTGCGGACATAGTCCCAGCACATCGCTGCCCGCTCCTTGGCTGCCGTCGCCGTCGTCTCGTTGACCACGAGCACCGCGACAGTCTCTGTCGTGTGCTCCTGATCGCAGGGGACCTGCGGCGAGTCGTCGACCCAGTAGGTCTGATCGACCACCGACGTCGACGGTACGTCCCAGCAGGTCCCTTCGGCGGGCTTGTGAATCAGTGGGTTCGGGGAGAGCAGCTTCGGTGCCGGGGCCGGACTCGGCACGTCCGATCCGGCCCTCGTCAGGGCGACACCGGTGACGAGGACGACCAGGACCACGGCCACCGTCGCGACCGTCCTGGTCACCCGGCGTCGACGTGCCTCCGCGATCCGGGCGTGGACGTCGGCGAGGCGCTCGGCGGTCCTGTCTTCGATCGCCCACGACCTCTCGGCCAGGAACCTGAGCTCATCGCCGTTCACGACACGGTCCCTTCATCCGAGGCAGACGCCAGCGCGGTGTCTGTTCTGAGCTTCGCCAGAGCCTTCGAGCACTGGCTCTTCACGGTTCCGACGGAGCATCCGAGCTGTTCCGCGGTGTCCACCTCGGTGCGGTCCTCGAGGTAGCGCAGGACCACGACGGCTCGTTGGCGCCGGGGCAGCCGTCCGATCGCGGTCCACAGGTCTTGGCCTTCGACGGTCGCGGCTTCGGGGCCGCCTGCCTCATGTCCGGCCAACGGAAGGTCAGTCGGGTTCTCCCGCACCCATCGGCGACGCCACCATGACGCGGCTGTGGTGGCCATGATCCGACGCACATACGCTTCGGGATCATCGATTCGGCGCCACGCGAACCACGCTTTGGTGAGGGCTGTCTGGACGAGGTCTTCGGCAAGCCCCTCGTCCTGGGTGAGCAGGTACGCCGAGCGGACGAGGGCTTGGGACCGCGCGACGACGAACTCGTCGAAGATCTTCTCGTCCGCCATACCCACCACGCCCTCGGTGCATCAGGCTTCGATGCCGAGCAGGGTGCCGACATCGCTACCAAGACGCGTCGGCAGCACGAAAAGGTTGCCCAGGACAGTGAATCGCACGGGGTCGGTCGGTGTCTCCCCAACGGATCCGGTGCAGATGACTGAGCCGCTCCGACAGATGTCGGAGCGGCTCTCGTTCAAGAGGGCGAACGTGTGGAGCTGGCGGGAATCGAACCCGCGTCCTCGAGCGTCGAACCAGGTCTTCTCCGGGTGCAGTCCGCGATGTCGATTTTCTCAGCCCCGGCGCTCGCACGGACACGTCGCCGACAGGCTCAGTCACGGAATAGTCCCGCTCATCCCTCCGCGACACGGAGATGAGCAGCAAGTCTCCTAGATGACGCCAGGACCCGGGACGGAGACAGGTGCCCGGACTGACGCTTCGATCACTGCTCAGGCAGCGAGAGCGAAGGAACTGCGATTGGTGTTGGCAGTTATAGGTTTCCAGCGATCGTTTACGAGATGACGCTGGCTTCTCGACCCGCTTCCCCTGGAACTAACGTCCCAAGTCGAAACCGATCAGCCCCTCTTGAGTTGTGGCACCAGTCTACCCGGCCGACCACGTCCGAAGCACATCACTTCCTGGACCGGCCAGCTCGGCGAGGCGCGGTGGACGTCGGGTGATGGCCAGGGCGAGCGCCTCGGCGGGCCCGCTCACCTCGGCCCCGTCGCCGTGCGACCACTCGACGTCGGTGGCCACGAAGCGGAGCTCCGGGCAGCTCGGCACCGCATGAAGGCTCGCTGGGCGGGCTTGCTGACCAGGAAGTCCAGGGCCGCCGTCCATGGCGTCAGCGGGCGCCCGTGGTCGATCCCCAGCGGCACCGTCACGTCCAGCCGGTGCACCATGAAGTCGGTGAGGGGCGCGTGCCAGTCCATCGTCGGTGGGGTGAACCGGCTGCCCGCGTGCGAGCGGAAGTCGTCGACGACCGCCGTCGTCGGCCGGTCCAGCCTGCGGCTGACCATCACCCGGTTGGCCCGGTCGAAGGAGCCGCGTGCGACCACCATCGCTGTCAGGAAGCCCCCGATCGAGCCGGTGGGTCCCACCATCAGGTGGGTCGCCACGCCGCGCACGTCCCAGTCACCGCACAGGCTCGGGGTCGCCCACTGCTCAGGAGTCAGCTCCTCGAGCAGGTCGGCGAAGGCACGGCGCTCGTCGGCCAGGACGGTCCAGGGATCCATGCCCCAGTGTCACCTCAGCGGGTCGGACCGAACAACCTCGCGCCGTTCTCCCAGCAGACCGCGCGCAGCCAGTCGTCACCGAGGTCGAGCCGGGCCAGGCCCTCGAGCTGGTGGACGTAGGGGTAGGGGATGGTCGGGAAGTCGGTGCCGAGCAGGACCTTGTCGCTGCAGGTCGACCAGCCGCGGCAGCAGCTCGTCGGGGTAGGGGGCGGTCCGAAGAAGTCGGTGAACACCATCGTGGTGTCCAGGCGGACCCGCTCGTAGCGCTCGGCGAGCGCGCAGGAACTCCGCACACTCCGGCGCGCCCATGTGCGCGACGATCGACCGGCAGCCGCGGATGCCGCGCCAGCAGCCGGGCCATCGACGCCGGGCCGGTGAAGTCGTTGCCGACCGGGCCCGACGCCGGCGTGCACGACCACCGGCAGTCCCGGCGTCCTCGAGCATGCCCCACACGGCGTCGAGCAGCGGGTCGTCGAGGTGGAACTCCCCCACCTGCAGGTGCAGCTTGAAGATCTCGACCCCGTCGCCGACCAGCGCGTCGACGTACGCCGCGCGCCTCGGCTCGGGGAAGAACGTCGCCGACCAGAGCGACCTCCGGGACGTCGGCGGCGAAGGTCGCGCGACCAGTCGTTGAGGTACGTCGCCACGCCGGGCTTGTGCGCGTAGGGCAGCGTCGAGAAGCGGCGTACGCCCATCGCCCGCAGCAGCTCGACGCGCTCCTCGTGCGACTGCCGGTAGCGGATCGGCCACTCCCGACCGATCTTGGGTCCGGCGCTGTCGAAGACGGCGTAGACCGCGCGCTGGATGTTGGGCGGCAGGAAGTGGACGTGCACGTCGAAGAGCCCCGGCAGCCCGAGCGCCTCCCAGAACGCGCGGACCGGCGTCGACGTCGCTCGGGCGGTCAGTCACCCATGCCCTTGAGCCGGCGACCGACGCCTGCTCGGTCTCGCGGTTGGCCTGGCGCTCGGCGAGGGCGTGCGCGCTTGTCCCACGACTTCTTGCCCTTGGCCAGCGCGATCTCGACCTTGGCCCGACCGTCGAGGAAGTAGAGCGCGAGCGGGACGACGGTGAGGCCCTTCTCGTTGACCCGGCGCTCGATCTTGTCGATCTCGACGCGGTTGAGCAGCAGCTTGCGCTTGCGCCGCGCGGAGTGGTTGGTCCAGGTGCCCTGGGTGTACTCCGGGATGTGGACGCCGTGCAGCCAGGCCTCGCCGCCGTCGATGTCGACGAACCCGTCGACCAGCGAGGCCCGACCCTCGCGCAGCGACTTCACCTCGGTGCCCTGGAGGACCAGGCCGGCCTCGTAGGTGTCCTCGATGGCGTAGTCGTGCCGCGCCTTCTTGTTCTGCGCGATCATCTTGCGCCCCTGCTCCTTGGCCATCGGCCCATTCTCTCAGGCAGACCGGTCAGACGCTGGTCTGGCACCAGCGGTCAGCTCGAGCTCAGGTAGTTCATCGGGTCGACCGCGACGCCGTTGACCAGGACCGTGAAGTGCAGGTGGCAGCCGGTGGACCAGCCGGTCGAGCCGACGTACCCGACGACCTCGCCGCGGGTGACGCGGTCGCCGACGTCGACGCGGTAGCCCGTCGCGTGGTTGTAGACGACGGTGACGTTCGTTGCCGTTGACCTTGCCGACGTTGAGGTAGAGCCGGTTGCCGTAGACCGAGGAGTAGTAGCGCGAGATCACGTTGCCGCTGGCGACCGCGCGCATCGCCCTCGCCGCACGAGACACCGAAGTCGGTGCCGTCGTGCAGGCCCCAGTAGCCGTAGATCGGGTGGATGCGGTAGCCGAACGGCGAGGTGACCGCGCCGTCGACGGGCGGCAGCAGGAAGCCGCCGGTCGGCGCCGCGGTAGCCGCCGCTGTCGCGCGCCGCGGCGGCGGCGAGGATCTGCTGCTTGATCCGCCTCCTCGCTCTTCAGCTTGCGAGCCCCGCGCAGGTCCTCGCTGGCTCGCGCCACGCTGCGCCTTGCGGGCCGCGACGCTGGCGGCGACTGCGTCTTGACCACGAGGTCGCTGGACCGCTTCGCCGCGTCGGCCTTGGTCTCCTGGTGAGCTGCTCGGATGGTGACCAGGTGGTCGGCGGCCAGCCTGGCGCTGCTCCTCGACCGCGTCGCGCGGCGTCCTCGACCTGGGCCTCACGGACCTCGAGCAGCGACCTCGGCGGCGTGCAGGTCGTCGAAGGCCCGGGTCTCGTGGCCCTCGACGACGTTGTCGGCGTACTCCATCTGGCGGGTCAGGTCGGCCGGGGTCTCGGAGCTCATGCAGGGAGCCGCGACAGGCCAGCAGCTCGGGGTCGCCCTGCTGGTAGATGTCGAGATGACCGTGTCCTTGACCGACGCCTGCTGCGCGTCGAGCGCGGCCTGGCCGGCGACCACGTCGGCCTGGGCCTGGTCCAGCGTTGGCCTCGGCCGCCACGAGCGCGGCCTGCATCTCGCGGTCGCGGACCTCGGCGGCCGCGAGCTTGGTCGCTGCGCCGCGGCGTAGCTTGGCACGGCGCCGTCGACCAGCTCGCGCGCTGGGCCTCGCTGGCCAGCGCGGTCTGGCGCCTGCGCGATCTGCGGCGCTGGCCTCCTCGAGCGTCGTGCTCGGCGCCTGCTCGATCTGCTGCTGGACCTGCTTGCTGCTTGTCCTTGAGGTCGTCGCGGTCGTCGGCGTGAGGCCGACGCCGGTGAGGGCCGAGGGACCGCGAGGAGCCGCCACGAGCGAGCGAGCAGGCCGCAACGGCACCGCAAGACGATGACGTGCGGCGCTGGGGAAGGAGCGCACCGGTCAGCCTTCACGTGTTCGGGGAAGTGAACGCGTCGACCGTAAGCGCCGCGTCGATCAGACTTTGAGGTATTTGCGGGTCAGCAGGAGTGTCGGAAGCAGGGTGAGCAGCGGACCGAGGATCGCGATGACGATCACGGCGATCGTGTACTCCTCCATCCCGATCCACGGCATGAACGCAGATCGAGTCGCGATCCGCTCGTGGACGCCGAAGTACATGAAGGCGCCGAGCGCCCCGGCGGCCAGCACCACGCCGATCACCGCGGTGACCAGGGCCTCCAGCAGGAACGGCAGCGCGATGTAGAGCGTCGAGGCACCGACCAGTCGCATGATGGCGATCTCCTTGCGGCGCGCGAAGGCCGCCAGCCGGATCGTGTTGGCCGACCAGCAGCAGCGCCGCGAGCACCAGGAACGCCGGCGATCGCCGAGGGCGCCGTACTTGAGCGCGTCGAGCGAGCTCGTAGAGCGGCTTGAGCGTCTCGCGCAGGTCGCGGATCTGCGAGACCCCGTCGAGCCCGACCACCGCGCTCGTGATGCCCTCGTACTCCTCGGGGTCCTTGAGCGTGATCCAGTACGACTGCGGCATGTCGGCGGCGGTCAGCGCCGGGTTCGGACCCTCGAACTTGTCCTCGCCGTAGGAGCTCCTTGACCTTCTCGAAGGCCTCCTCCTTGGACTCGAAGCGGTAGTCGGCGACCTCGGGGTTGTCGTCGATCGACGTCGTCGATCGCGGTCTTCTGCGCGTCGGTGACCTCTCCGGTGCAGGCCGGGTTGTCGTCACCGTCGCGGCACAGGCAGACGGTGATCTGGAGCTGGTTGCCGAGGTAGCTCGGCGGCCTTGTCGGCCTGCTGGTTCAGCAGCACGCCGAGACCGACCAGGGTCAGCGAGACGAAGAGGGTCAGGACGACCGCGATGTGCATCGACAGGTTGCGGCGCAGCCCCTGGCCGAGCTCGGAGAAGACGTAGCGCAACTGCATGAGGAGTGAGGACTCTTTCGTCAGGGTGTGAGGCCGGTCAGGCGCAGGTCAGTGCTGGAAGCCGTAGACGCCCTGCGCCTCGTCGCGGACGACCCGACCGTGGTCGAGCTCGATGACGCGCTTGCGCATCTGGTCGACGATGCTCGGCGTCGTGGGTGGCCATCAGCACGGTGGTGCCGGTGCGGTTGATCCGGTCGAGCAGCTTCATGATGCCGACCGACGTGGTCGGGTCGAGGTTGCCGGTCGGCTCGTCGGCGATCAGGATCATCGGCCGGTTGACGAACGCGCGGGCGATCGCGACCCGCTGCTGCTCGCCGCCGGACAGCTCGTCGGGCATCCGGTCGCCCTTGCCGTCCAGGCCGACCAGCTCGAGGGTCTCCGGCACCACCCGCGTGATCTCGCGAGCGGGACTTGCCGATCACCTGCAGGGCGAAGGCGACGTTCTCGCAGACGGTCTTGTTGGGCAGCAGCCGGAAGTCCTGGAAGACGGTGCCGATCTGGCGCCGCAGCCGCGGCACCTTCCAGCCGGCCAGCCGGTTGAGCTCCTTGCCGGCGACGTAGACGCGGCCCCGCGTCGGTCGGGTCTCGCGCAGCACCAGGCGCAGCGCGGTCGACTTGCCCGGAGCCGGACGTGCCGACCAGGAAGACGAACTCGCCCTTCTCGATGTCGACGCGTCACCTGGTCGAGGGCGGAGTGCGCCGGGCCGGGGTAGGTCTTGATGACCTTTTCGAAGCGAATCACTGGGTCGAGAGTAGTCGGTAGGCCCTGAACCCCGATGGAGGCTACCCCGCAGGCGGGCCCCGTATGTTGTCCCCCATGGCTGGAGTACGTCGGGCGCGGCGACGCTTCCCCGTCCGGACCGTGCTCGTGGTGCTGGCGGCAGCCGTGATCGTGACCGCCCTGGTCGTCTCGGTGCGCGAGCGCGGCGGGTCCGACGAGTCGGCCGCGACGCCGCGCACTCCCACGCGCACCCCGCTGGCGGACTTCGACACCACGTCGCTCACGCTGACCCGCGGCGACTTCTGCGCCCTGGTGGACCCGGCGGCCGTCGAGGACGTCCTCGGCGGCAAGCCCCGGTCCACGGACACCTACGCCAACGGCGACGCGAGGACGAGCGACGACGGCCGGCGCGACGTGGCCCACGAGTACGGCTGCACCTGGACCGCCCCGGACGGGACCACCGCCCGGGCCTGGATCTTCGCTCCCCCGGTGACGGCCGACCGCGCCGCCGCGCTCCGGGCGGCGACGATCACGACACCCGGGTGCACCCGGGTGACCGGCGCCGCTGCCTTCGGCGACCCGACCGCGGCCGTCCGCTGCCAGGCCGGCGGGAGCACCACCACGACCTACCAGGGCCTCTTCGGCGACGCCTGGCTCTCCTGCTCGCTCGGCGACGCTGAAGCCTCGCGGGCCGTGCTGCGCGACCGCACCGGCCGCTGGTGCGTGGCGGTCGCGAAGGCTGCCGCCGCCTGAGGGCCGGACCGGTACCCGACCCAGCACTGCACTCAGTGCCGGACGGGGCAGCCCGCCACGCCCGGCACCGGGTGGGTCCCGAGCTGCTCGACGTCGTAGCCGTCGGGATAGCTGCGGATCTGCTTCAGGTCCTCGATCAGCTTCGGTTCCTGGCGCGCCGGGAACGCACGCAGCAGCAGGCCGCGCGCCTTGAGCGCCCCCCGGGAGAGCGCGACAACGGCGGCCGGCGGGTCGTCGTACCCGAAGGCCGCGCGCAGCGGCGGATCCATCAGCGAGCGGCTGAAGATGCCCATCACGGGCCGGGCGATCCGCGGCTGGAAGCCCACCATCAGCGCGAGCGTGGAGTCGGCGACCCGGCGTCCGCCTTCGTCGTAGGCGAAGTGCTCGGCCTCGTAGGAGTCCATCAGCTCCTCGAAGCCGGCATAGGTGTCCGGGACGTCCGTGATGTTCAGGTGCCGGCCGAGGGTGCGGTAGTAGTGCACCGACGCCTCCACCTCGTTGGCGGTCAGCGGCCGCTTGCCGTAGTCGTCGAGCCAACGCTTCGGGACCACCACGAAGGTGCTCAACACGTAGCGGAACTCGTGCTCGGGGATGTCGTAGGCGCGGTGCATCTGGTTGATCCGGCGGATCGCCGCGCGGGCCTGCGGGTCCTCGAACCCCAGGCGCGTGGGCGGCTCGAGGAGCAAGGCGGTGTCGTCGTACCGCTTCTGGGTCTGCGTCGTGAACTGACCGGTCTCGTCGAGGAGCCGGCCGATGCCGGGCACGGCGTACGTGCGGAAGAGCGCGAACCCGAGCGCCTGGTTCATGTCCCAGGGGAACTCGTGGCCGACGACGTTGGCGTAGATCTCGACGAAGTCGTTCACCGGATCGAGCGAGTCGTTGCGGACCCGCCAGTGGTTGCGCCTCATGGCGTCAATCTAGCGGCCGGGTAGAACGTGTTGCAGCCCTCCGGGAGGGTCAGTTCTCGGCAGCGGCCTTCTCGGCGCCGCGGCGCCAGCGGATGCCGGCCTCGAGGAACCCGTCGAGGTCGCCGTCGAAGACGGCGGTCGGGTTGCCGACCTCGTAGCCGGTGCGGAGGTCCTTGACGACCTGGTAGGGGTTGAGCACGTAGTTGCGCATCTGGTCGCCCCAGCTCGCCTGGACGTCGCCGCGCAGCCCGTCGAGGTGCGCCTTCTCCTCGGCCTTCTTGAGGGCGAGGAGCTTGGCCTTGAGCACCACCATCGCGCTGGCCTTGTTCTGCAGCTGGCTCTTCTCGTTCTGGCAGCTGACCACGGTGCCGGTCGGGATGTGGGTGAGGCGTACGGCGGAGTCGGTGGTGTTGACCGACTGGCCGCCGGGGCCGCCGGAGCGGTAGACGTCGGTACGGATCTCCTCGTCGGGGATCTCGATCTCGTCGGTCTGCTCGAGCACCGGCACCACCTCGACGGCCGCGAAGCTGGTCTGGCGGCGACCCTGGTTGTCGAACGGGCTGATCCGGACCAGGCGGTGGGTGCCTGCCTCGACGGACAGGGTGCCGTAGGCGTAGGGCGCGTGGATGGCGAAGGTCGGCGGACTTGAGACCGGCCTCCTCGGCGTACGACGTCTCGAAGACCTCGACGGGGTAGTTGTGCTGCTCGGCCCAGCGGACGTACATCCGCATCAGGGTCTCGGCGAAGTCGGCGGCGTCCACGCCACCGGCGCCGGAACGGATCGAGACGAGCGCCTCGCGGGCGTCGTACTCGCCGTTGAGCAGCGTGCGGACCTCGAGGGTCTCGACCGACTTCTGCAACCGCGCGAGCTCGCGCTCGGCGTCGGCCATCGCATCGGCGTCGCCCTCCTCCTGACCCAGCTCGACCATGATCTCCAGGTCGTCGACCCGGTCCCGGAGCGCGGCGAAGCGGTCCACCTCGCCCTGGAGGGCGGAGAGCCGGCCGGTCACCCGGGTGGCGTTGTCCTGGTTGTCCCAGAGGTCCGGCGCCGCGACCTGCTCGCCGAGGTCGGCGATCTCGACACGCATCGCATCGACGTCGAGCACCTGCTCGATGGTGCGCAGCGTCGCGTGGAGCTGCTTGATCTCTGAGTCGAAGTCCGGGCCAGCCACAAGGAGCAAGATTACGTCCCGCGTGGTGGTGCGGCCTACTCGGCGCTCACATCGGTGCTGAGCGCAGGGATCGGCAGCTCGGCCCAGACTCGCTTGCCCCCGCCCTCCGCGGACTCCATGCCCCACGAGGCTGCCAGCGCCCCGACGAGGTGCAGCCCGCGGCCGAACTCCTCGGTCTCGGAGAGAGGGTACGGCTCGGGCGTCCCGTCCCCCGCGTCGTCGACCTCGATCCGCAGCGCCGGGCCGGTGGTCGCGATCCGGACCCGATAGGACGACGCCGCGTGCGTGACCGCGTTGGCTGCGAGCTCGCTGACCACGAGCAGCGCGTCGTCGAGCGGTTCGCTGATCCCCCACTGCGCGAGGGTCTGCTTCACGAAACGGCGGGCCGCGCTGACGCTGCTGAGGTCGTGGGGCAGCTCGATCGCCGCCTCGGCCGCGGTCGGCCGACGCACCGACTCGAGGAGCTGGATGAGATAGCCCAGGTCGGCGTCCTTGACCACGAAGCCCGAGACCTCGTCGTCGATCCACGCCCGGTCGACCGTGTCGAGCCCGGAGAACACCACGACCTTGGAGCTCGGCGACGTCTCCCGGACGCGGGTGAGGATCTCCCGCCCGGCGATGTCGGGCAGGCCGAGGTCCAGGACGACGACATCGGGACGCAGCTGCTCGGCGAGTCGAACGGCGTCTGCACCGTCCGCCGCCTCCCCCACGACCTCGAAACCGCCCCGAAATCGAAGCGAGGTGCGGACCAGTCGGCGTACCTCGACAATGTCGTCCACCAGGAGGACGCGGATGGGCACGACCCCAGACTACGGCCTCGCGGGACACCTGCGCCGTTTCGGGCGCGCGTCTCACGACTCGTGCGACGCTCAGGCCCTGCGGCCGAAGACCTGCGCGGCGTACCACAGCCCACTGTCACCCCGCCGGGCGCCGATCGCCATCTGGCGGTAGCGGCCGTTGAGGATGTTGGCCCGGTGGCCCGCGGAGTGCATCCAGCCGGAGACCACGACGGAGGTGCCACTGCGGTACCCGTAGGCGACGTTCTCCCCCACCATCCGCATCCCGCAGACCCGCGCGATGGGGCGCATCGACTGGTGCCACAGCCCGTGATCGCGACGGGCCATCCGGGACGCCTGCCGGACGGCGTACCGCTTGAGGCACGCGTTGCGCTTGAGCCTGACCCGGTCGCGCTCGACGCGCACCTGGTTGGTCGCCTGGAACGCCTTGCTCTGATAGGTCACGGCCGGGGTGGACGCCGACGCCGGGACGTTCGAGAGAGTGGCGAGCGCGAGGACGCCGACGATCAGTGCCGTCGTACGTCGCAGGATGGTCGACAAGGATGTCTCCTGGGGGGTCGGATGCAGGGCATCCTTGCCCGGATCGACTGCATCGAAACAATCGTCGCCGAATATTTACTCAGTCACGACTGGGTGATCACGACCGCTGACCCGGTGGCCCCGATGGAGGCCGTCCCCGGGGACCCCGGCACGGTCAGCGGCAGGTCGAGTGGCGCCTGCAGGGCCACGGTGACCGTCGAGGCGGCCTGGTCGACGTGGACCGTGAAGGAGAGCCCGGGGTAGGTCGTGTAGGCGCCCGAGCTGGCCAGGTAGTCGCGGACCGAGGCACGAACGGCGTCGGCCGTGAGGTCCAGCCGGCTCTCGGACACGCCCCCGGTGTAGACCTCGCTGCCGGTCGCTCCGAGGTCGGCTCCCCGCAGGGCAGCGCCGTCGGCGACCGTGTCGAGGCCCTGGCGCTGGAGGTAGGCCGCGGAGACGTCGACCACCATCGCGATCGTCAGGGCGAGCACGAAGGCGAAGCCGACGATCATGATCGTCGCCTGCCCGGTCTCGTCCCGCTCTCGGCCGTCGCCGCTCTCATGGGCCGGCATGGATCTCCTGGAACTGCCCGATCGGGACGCTGTGGGTGGCGTCCAGCGCGAAGGACGGCGCGTTGCCGCCCAGGAAGGTCGGCAGCAGCGGCAGGTCGACCCGAGAGAGGACGATCACGGTGATGACCGAGGTGCCGCTGTGGCAGTTGCGCGGGTACGGCGTGCAGGTGATCCGGACCTCCAGCGGCGCTCCCTCGACGCCCTGGTCGGCGAGTGCCTGCCGGGCGGCGGCCTCGGCGCGCTGGTGTCCCTCGGCATCGGTCGGCGCGAGCGCGTAGGCGCGACCTGCCGCACGAGCGGCGCCAGAGACCGCGAAGGCCCCGCGTTGGACCTCGAAGACCGAGATGATGATCCACAGCATCGGGATCAGCAGCAGGATGCCGAGCCAGGTCAGCTCGACGAGCGCGCTGCCCTCCTCGCCGCGTCGCCTCGACGCCGTGCGACCTCTCACGGGGGCTGCTCC
Organism: uncultured Actinomycetota bacterium; assembly: GCA_963706475.1. Classification (GTDB taxonomy): domain Bacteria; phylum Actinomycetota; class Actinomycetes; order Propionibacteriales; family Nocardioidaceae; genus Nocardioides. The sequence goes on from CAVPLV010000002.1 coordinate 661,653, forward strand.
TCCACCGCGTGGCCCGAGACGGTGAGCGAGATCCCCGGACCACCGAGCCCGAGCGCCGGCACCACTGCGTGGACGGTGACGACCACGCCGGGGGCGCCGTCGACGGTCGATTGCCGGGCGTCGACGTCGCGGGCGTAGCGGCCCGAGATGGCGCCGTCGATCTGGCTGCGGGTCCGGGCGGCACCGTCGGCCGGGCCGCGGTCGATCGTGGCGGCGTAGCGAGCACCCTCGGACGCGGCGGACGACAGCGTGTTGCGCACCAGCAGCACCAGCGCGACCTGGAGGATTCCGAGGAAGATCGGCACCAGGACGATCAGCACCAGCACGAAGTCCACCACCGCGGACCCGCGCTCGCTGCGACCGCGTCGGCGCAGCACGGGGCTACTTGACCTTGTTGAGCGCCGAGCTGAGCATCGTCTCCAGCTGCGGGCCGGCGATGGCGCCGATCCCGACGACGAGACCGGCCGTCATCACGGTGATCATCACCCAGCCCGGCACGTCGCCGCGTTCGTCGCGCTCGCGCGGTGCGCAGCACCAGACGTAGAGCCGGGTCAGCGTGACCGAGAGGTGTTCCATGGTTGTTTCCTTTCAGTGGTCGGGAGCCGGTCAGGGCGCCACCAGGTGGAGCCCGACGACGCCGGGCCAGAACGCGAAGAGCACGGTGATCGGTAGCACCAGGAAGACGACCGGCACCATCATGAAGACCTCCTTGCGGGCGGCCGTCTCGATGAGCTCGCGGCGGCCGGCCTCACGGACGTCGGCGGCCTGGGCATGGAGTACGTCGGCCAGCGGGGTGCCCCGCTCGACGGCGACCGCGACACCCTGGGCGAAGCGAGCCACCAGCGGGAGGCCGGTCGACGCGGCCAGCCGGTCGAAGGCCGTGCCGACCGGCTCCCCGGTGCGGATGTCGGCCAGCACCCTGGCCAGGTCGCTGGAGAGCTCGCCGCCACTGCGGCGTACGACCCGGTCCAGAGCCGTGACCGGACCTTCGCCGGCGGCGACGGCCAGGGCGAGCAGCTCCGCGACGGTGGGGAACTCGGCCAGGATCCGCCGCTCGCGACGCTGGGCCTGGCTGGTGAGGTGACTGTCGCGGGCGAGCACGCCGGTGACGAACGCCACCGCGCAGAAGACCGCCCACCCCAGGACCGGTCCGGGGTCGGTCAGCATCCGGAGCAGCCCGAGGGCTGCGGTCGCGGCGAAGCAGACCAGCCCCCACTGCACCTGTTCGATGCGGAACTCGTGGACCGTCTTGTCGAGGTCGGCACGCTCGAGCCGGCGTCGGACCGAGGCGGCTCCGCCGAGCACCCGCTCGACCGAGTCTGCCGCTGATCGCAGCATCGGTCCGAAGACCCCGGCGGTCGCCGACGTCGGTGTCGCCCTGAGCGCCGGAGTGCCGCCCAGCTGCGGCAGGTCACGGATGTAGGGCAGCACCCGGACCGCGAGCTGCGGGCGCCGGATCACCCGCACCCGTGCGACGACCAGCAGCAGCCCGGTCGCGAACAGCCCGCCGAGGGTGGCGCCCCAGACCGCGGGGGTCACGACAGGATCCGTCGCTCGGTCGGGAGGCGCCCGATCCGCATCATCAGCCGGTAGGCCACGACGCAGGCGCCGGCACCGATCCCCAGCACGACGACACCGGTCGGTGAGGCGTAGCGCTGGATCACCTCGGACTGGAACGACATGAAGAGCAGCACCAGCCAGGGTGAGGCGACAGCGAGCCTGGCGCCGTTGACGGTCCACGACTGGCGGGCCTCGAGCTCGGACCGGGTGCGGGCGTCCTCGCGGAGGTAGGTCGAGAGGTTGCGCAGCAACCGACCGAGCTCACCGCCGCCGACCTCTCGGGCGATCCGGAGACCCTCGATCACCCGGTCGCCGACCGGGTCCGCGAGTCGGCTCTTGAGCCGATCGAGGGACTCTCCGAAGCGTCCGGTCACTTGATAGTCGAGGGCGAACTGGTCGAAGTCGGCACGCAACGGTTCGGGGCCTCGCACGCCGAGGCCGGCGAGCGCATCGGGCAGCGACATCCCGGCCCGGACCGCGGAGATCAGGTTGTCGACGGCTTCGGGCCAGACCTCGGCGAGCTCCCGCTGGCGCCGGAGGGCGCGACCGCGCAGGACTCCGACCGGCAGGTAGGCGCCCATCAGTCCGAACGCGATCGCGACCGGTGGCGTGCCGGAGACGACCTGGAGCACCAGCGCGGACACCAGGCCGCAGAGCAGGCACAGCCCGGCGAACCCGACCACGGACACCTCACCGAGGCCGGCCCGGGCGAGCAGGTCGGCGGCGCGGGTCGACGTACGTCGGTCGGCAGGAGGTCGGCGGGGCAGGAAGAATGCGCTCCAGATCAGCATCAGGCCGATGCCGACACCGAGTCCGATCAAGGCACCCATCAGGGAGCCTCGGCGATGATGCGGTGTACGTCGATGCCGAGCCGCGCGTAGCGCTCGGGGCGGGGCGGCATCCCTCCGGTGCGTCGCAGCTCGCCGCCATGACGTTCGAAGATCGGCTCGATCTCGATGACGTCGTTCTCCACCCGCCCCGGGACCCCGACGATCTCGTTGACCCGGCGGATCCCGCGCTCGTCGATGCCGAGGTGGACCACCAGGTCGACGCTCGCGGCGACCGTCGGCACCACGAAGCGCGCCGAGATGTTCTCGCCGGCGAGGAGCGGGAGCAGACAGGTCTTGACGAGGGCCTCGCGCGCACTGTTGGCGTGGATGGTGCACATCCCGGGAAGCCCGGCGTTGAGGGCGAGCAGCAGGTCGAGACACTCCTCGGCGCGCACCTCGCCGACGATGATGCGGCTCGGCCGCATCCGCAGGCTCTCCTTCACCAGGTCGCGGAGCCGGATCTCGCCGGTGCCCTCGAGACCTGACTGCCGGCTTTGGAGCGGCACCCAGTCCGGGTGGGGGAAGCGGAGCTCGAAGACCTCCTCGGCACTCACCACCCGGTCTCCACCGGGGATGGCCGCGGCCAGCGTGTTGAGGAAGGTCGTCTTGCCTGTCTGCGTGCCTCCGGCGACCAGGATGTTGAGCCCGGCTCGCACCGAAGCGTCGAGGAAGGCCGCGGCGGGCGAGGTCAGGCTGCCGAGCTCGACGAGGTCGCTGGAGCCGCGAGGCACGCAGCACGAACTTGCGGATATTGACTGCAGAGAACCCACGCGAGATCCCCTCGAGCACGACGTGCAGCCGGTGCCCCTCGGGCAGCATCGCGTCGACGAACGGCTGGCTGAGATCGATCCGGCGCCCGCTGGACTTGAGCATCCGCTCGACCAGCTCCTGCACCTGGGCGCTGGTCAGGACCAGGGTGGTCAGCTCGTGGCGACCGTTGCGGGCGATGAAGACGCGGCTGGGGTCGTTGATCCACACCTCCTCCACGCTCGGGTCGTCGAGAAAGGGCTGCAACGGGCCGAAGCCAGAGACCCGGGCGACGAGCTCCCCGACCATCACCCCGACGTCGGGCACCGGGGCGACCTGACCGGTCAGGCTGCGCTCGTCGTGGTCGCGGACGACTCCCTCGGCCAGACGGCGTACCAGCACGGCGTCGCGCTGCGGGTCAACGGCCTCGCGACGCACCAGCTCACGCACCTGCTGGTCGAGCTGCTCGACCAGCTTCTCGTGCGCGTTGGCACTCGTGCGAGGAGAGTGGGTCAGAGTCATCAGGGCCCCCGAGATGGATTCCTTGGAGACTGTTATAGCCGCTTCGCGGCCGGCGCAAACAGCCTGACCGCTCGGACCTGTGGACAGTCTGGGACCGCTGCGACTGGTGCGACTCGTGTGGTGCGGGACTGCTCGAAATGGCTGAAACGGCGTCGGGTTCCCGTGGGGGAACCTGACGCCGCCTCACCTGTCCGGCCCGAACCCAAGTGGGCCGCGGTCGAGATTCGGGGCCCTATGCGCAGAGCCCGACACTTAGGGCATCGGGGCCGTGTGTCTCAGATCCAGAATGCGGACTTGTGGCTGACCCGCCAGACGCCGGAGGAGTCGCGGTAGTAGTCGACGTCGACCGATCCCCAGCGCGAGGTGTTCTTGTATTCCCGGTCCTGCTCGGCGCAGGCCCACGTGTCGCCGTCGGCGCAGTAGCCTCGGTCGATGGCGGAGTAGGACCACGTGACAGTGCCCCTGTAGGAACGACCGTTGTCACCGAAGATGCGGTGCACCTGCGTCTGCGTCATGCCGACGTGCACCGCGCGGTACTCAGCGCGCGACACGGTCTTGTAGGCGGGGCGGACAGCAGCCTCGGCGGGGGTGGCGGCGACGACCGCCAGTGGTGCGGCGACCGCGACGGCGGCAACAGCGGTGGCGATGAGCTTCTTCATGGCGTGCCCTTTCGGTGGTGACTCGACGTGGTTGGCAGGTCGGGTTGGTGAGCCGGTCGGCTCAGGGGCCGTCCGTTCCAGCGCGGGGCCGGGACAGACGGACGAGTGGAGACCGGATCGGGTCTTGTGTCGTTTGGCCGGCCACACCCTCCTGCCCCAGTGATCGGGAGGGTGTGCCCGTCCATCACGACGTGGCTGAGGCGAGTCGCCTGTCTGGACTTCCAGATGGCCACTGGTATGAACTCTATCAGTCTGCTATTAGACATTTATGAGAGTTGCATAAGACTTCCATCGACGAGTCTCTGATTGGCTCCGGCGTCGGCGGATCCGATTCCGGACGTGCTGCTGCCGGGTTTCGAGTACCGGGTGCGCGAGTGGCGTCACCCGAACACCGGAGAGGTCCACTGGCGTCTGGAACGTCGAATGGCCACGTTGCAAGTCGGCACCGTCGAGTAGGACCCTCACGGCCGGTGGACAGTCTGGGACCGCTGCGACGGGTGCGACTCGGGTGGTCCGCGGCTGCTCGAAATGGCCGAATCGGCGTCAGGTTCCCTCGGGAACCTGACGCCGACTCAGTGATGGATCAGTCGATGACGCCGGGCGCGATGCCCTCGTCGTCGGTCCACTCCTCCTCGACGTCGAAGAGGTCGTGCTTCTTCGACTTGTCGTCGTCCTTGCGGCGACCGTTGCGGCCGCTGGCCGTCGAGCCGGCTGCGGCTCCACGGCCGCCCCCTGCACCCCGACCACCAGCACCACCACGGCTTCCGGACTGGCTGGTGCGCCCACTGGTGCCAGCGGCACCCGCGCGACCTGCTGTTCCGCCACCGGCACCGGCCCGACCGGCCGCGCCAGCCCGTCCAGCGGCACCCGCGCCGCCGCGCACCGTCGAACCCGCGGCTGCGCCGGGAGCGGTCGTACCGCGCCCCAGCGTGCTGGCGCCACCAGCGCGGGTGGTGCTGCCGAGGCTCCGGACAGCGGACTGTGAGGTGCTGGAGCTGGTGCTGGGAGCGACCGTTGGAGTCACTCCGCCGCCGGGGATCAGCGCCGAGGTGATGCTGCGGACGATGCCCGCGCCCACACCACCGGCGACGACGGCTCCGGCACCGGCAGTCGCGCCGGAGGGCAGCAACCCACCACCACTGGTCGTGGTCGTGCCGGGAGCGGTGGTGCTGCCACCCGGAGTCGTGCCCAACGAGGGCGAGGCCAGGTCGGGACCTGCGTTGACGGTCGAGCCCGGCTGGGAATGTGTCGGAGAGTGGACAGTGGTGTCCGGAGCGCCGTGGACAGATCCCGGGACCTGGACGGTGCTGGACCCGCCGCCTCCCGAGTGCCCACCGCCACCACCGCTGGTGATGGATCCAGCCGCACCGAGCGTTCCCGCAGAGATCGGGGCATGGCTGCCGGTACCAGGCGCACTCGGACCGTTCGAGCTGGACGAGTCTCCCCCGCCGACGTGCTCGGTCCGCGTCGGCGGGTCCGGCTCGCCGTGGATCTTCTTCATCGTGGCCGTCGACTCCACGAACACCGCGTCCATGGCGTCCGCCTGGGCGCGGGCACGAGCCTCCTGGTCAGCCATGGCGCTCTGGTACTGCTGGTGCGCCTGGCGATTCTTGGCCTTCGCCGCAACGTCTGCCTCGGTCGGCTGTCCGACCGGGTCGCGATAGGGCGCGGGCTGCGTCAGATCGCTCATCTGGGCGTTCGTGGCCTTGGCCTGCAGGATCGCGTCGCTGGCGTTGGTGAGGGCGGCCTTGCCCTCGGTCAGGAGGACCGCCTTCGCCTCCATCGCCTGCGCGGTCCGCCGGAATGCGTCATCGACCGCAGGCCCGGTCTCGCCGCCGATCGCCCAGCGCATCTGCGGCGACGCGGTGCCGAGCGCCGCCTTGATCTGTTGGAGGATGGAGATGCAGTTGTCCCAGTCCGCCGCGGTGAGGTTGACGTTCTCCTCGTCGGCGCCGGTGACAGCGTGACGGAGTCGTTGCACCTGTGGTCCGCTCACCATCAGTCCTCATCTCCCTTGACGCTCGGGACCTCACACGTAGCGTTGTTCTTGTAGTCCGGGCTCGTGGTGCAGGCGACGTTCTCGCTCAGCTCACGGGTGACCGGCGCACTCAGCACCGCCTGAGCATTGCTGTCCTTGCCGCCGAGGTCACGCGCGAAGTCGCCGAGGTTCTCGGAGTAGCCCTGTAGGCCGACAGCCATCTGGTTCAGTGCATCGACCACGTGGTTGTTCGCGATCGTCGCGTGGTGCCCGAGCTGACTGCCGGTGTCGGACGGCCCGAAGGCCCCTCCGCGAACGTCCCGCGGACTCACCGCGAGGAGGCCGGACGACTGCTGCTCCAACATTGCCCTGCAGTCGTTGACCAACTTCTCCGGAAGCTCGAGCGTGGTCAAGATGTCCAGCGGTAGCATTCCCGATCGTCCTTCCCCCGAGTGAATGTCATGGCCCCTCACGAGGCGCTCGTGGTGCATCTGCCCACTAGACCGGCCGGCAAAACCTTAGGTGACCAGGTCTAGCCGAATTCAGAAGGGGGATGAATAGGGTGACCACGTCCCGTCCCCGGAGCCCTTGGGAGTACCTCTTGTCCGGTCCAGCCACTCGGAACCTGGCCGCGGCTGCCTCGCTCGGTCTCGTGCTCGCCATCGGCGCAGCGTGCGACGGCTCGGAGGATCCCGGACCCGACCCGAGTCCCAGCGCCACCGGCACCCCTGGGTCCGGATCACCCACGCCCAGCGACGAACCTTCCGCCGAGCCCTCCGCCGAGGCCGCCACCGGGCCACTGCTGAAGATGCCGGAGGCCCAGGTGCGGGCACCCGAGGGATGGGTGAAGGCCGACGGCATGGTCCCCACGATCAGTCGAGCCACCCCACCGGAGGGCATCTCCGCGATCAGGCTCGGCTCGATCGACGCCTTCGGCGCGACCCCGAGCCTCGACGAGCTCGCCCAGAACACGATCATGGCCTCGCTCGCCGAGACCAAGCCGAAGAAGCAGCCGAACGTCGAGATCGATGGCAAGGAGGTCTACCACCTGTCCGGTCCGACCGACGAGCGGAACTACCTGGACCAGTACGGCGTCGTCTACAAGGACCGGATCGTCACTCTCGAGATCGACCTCGACACCAAGTACGTCTCCGAGGCGGAGCGTGCCGAGATCGTGGAGTCGGTGCTCGCGTCCTTCACCTGGAAGTAGTCAGTGGCGGCGCAGCGTGCCGGGGAACCAGCTGTTCGTCCAGATCCGCTCGGTGCGCACCCGGGTGCCCGAGTACGGCGCGTGCAGGACGTACTTCCGGCCGTGCTTGATCCCGGCGTAGAGACCGACGTGGTAGACGCCGCCGCGGCCGGTGAAGAAGACCAGGTCGCCCCGCTGCATGTAGTGGCGCGAGATCCGGCGGGCGTAGTGGGACTGGGCCGACGACGTGCGCGGGATGCCGCGGAAGCCGGCCTTGCGGAAGCTGTAGTACGTCAGTCCGGAGCAGTCGAAGCGGTTCGGGCCCGCGGCGCCGTAGCTGTAGGCGTCACCCTTCTGGCGGGTGGCGATCCCCATCGCGCGGGCGACTCGACGGGTGGCCGTCGAGCGGGCCGACTGCTGGGCGAGCGGCGCCGTGACGTGGGCCGGCGTCTTGGACGTGGCCGCGTGGGCGTTGGTGGCGGGGGCCGAGGTGAGCAGGCCGATGGCGAGGGCACCAGCGAAGAGGACGCGAACACCCATCCGGGTGCCGGCGCGCACGGGTGAAGGCAGGACTGTGGACATGAGGTTCCTTCCCACGCCTGCGAGGTGAGCTGTCGGGTTCGGGCGTGAAGGTTGCCCGGCCGCCAGTTGGCGGCTACACCCCAAGCGGTCCAGGACCGCGTCAAGAAGTGGTTCCCCCACTCCTGCCCTTGTGGAGTAGTCAGGACCGAACCGCTGGCTGGGCAGGACTCGGCGTGCCAGCGGTCGGTTGTGCAAGGTGCAAACGATCAAGGACGGTAGCCAGCGCCTGGTCGCCTTCGCGACTTTCCGAGCGCTGACGGTGTGACGCCCGTCACCCTCCCCGCCTGAGATCGGCTCCGAATGAGATGAAGATCACACTCAGGCCTCGACGAGGACGCGGCCGTCCTCGAGGCGCACCACCCGGTCAGCGACCGCCCAGACCCGCTCGTCGTGGGTGGCGACCAGCACTGCCGAACCCTCCCGGGCGACCTCGGCCAGGATGGCGATCACCTGGGCCACATGGTCGTCGTCCTGGTGCCCGGTCGGCTCGTCGAAGACCACCAGCACCGGCTCCATGATCAGCGCCCGCGCCACGGCGGTGCGCTGCTGCTCGCCGAGCGAGGTCTCGAGCACCCCGCGGTCGGCGAACTTGGCGAGATCGAGTGCCGCTGCCAGTGCCGCGAAGCGGGCCGAAGGATCCTCTCCGGCGCGGTACGCCGGCAGGCAGATGTTGTCGGCCACGCTGAGCCCCGGCAGCAGCCCGTGCTGCTGCGGGACCACCGCGACCTGTGCCCAGTCCGACACCTCCGCACAGGGCCGGCCGTCGACCGAGACCGAGCCATGCTCCGGGACCTCGAAGCCGGCCGCCAGGTGGCACAGCGTGCTCTTGCCGGAGCCCGACGGGCCGGAGAGGGCCACCAGCCGCCCCGGCTCGACCTCGAGCGAGACGTCGTGCAGGATCTCGATCCGGTCGGCGCCCGCGGCGTACCCGTGGCTGACCCCGACGACTGACAGTCCACTCATGACGGGCTCCTCATGACGGCTCCTCGGGATGGCGCAGCCGGACCTCGTCGCCGACCGCCTCGACGATCACCCGCCGGGAGGGGAAGAGGTCGAGCATCGACGGTGGCAGCTGGAGCCGTCCGGTCGCGTCGATCACCGCGGCCGAGGCACGAACACCGGAGGTCTCGCTGGACAGCACCCCGTGGCGGAGCCGCAGCAACCGGTCGGCACGGTGGGTGACGCGCTCGTCGTGGCTGCTGATCACCACCGTCGAGCCGGCGGCCGCCGCCGCGAGCAAGGCGTCCATCACCCGGTCGGCATTGGCGTGGTCGAGCTCCGCAGTGGGTTCGTCGGCGACCAGCAGGTCAGGTCGCCCCACCAGCGCGAGCGCGACCGCGAGTCGCTGTTGCTCACCGCCGGACAGCGCGGCCGGCAGGTGGTCCCGGCGGTGACCGAGGCCAACTCCCTCCAGTGCGGCCTCCAGGTCCTCGGAGTCCTTGACCCCGCGCCAGGACCCCGTCTGGGCGAGCTGGTCGATCGCTTGGAGGTGCGGGAAGACCGCTTGCGAGGAACGCTGCGGCACGAAGCCGATCCGGGACTGCCGCAGCAGCCGCAGCACCCGGCTCGACACCGTCGCGAGGTCGTGCCCGAGCACCCGCAGCTGTCCGGCGCTGGGTCGGTCCCGGGCGGCCAGCAGGTTGAGCAGGCTGCTCTTGCCGCTGCCGGACGGCCCCGCCACCACGATCAGCTTGCCCGGGTAGAGCTCGAGGCCCAGGCCACGCAGGGCATGGGTCTCACCCGTCGCGGACCGGAAGACCTTCACCAGGTCCTCGCAGGTCACCGACGGATCCCCGATCGGAGATCCCGACCTTCGCTCAGCCCCCGGCACGGAGCACCTCCGCAGCGTGGCGGTGCCGAGCCCGCCGGGCACCGATCAGCCAGCACAGCACCACCATCGCCAGGAGCACGACCATGAAGACGGCGAGGTCGACCGTCCCCACCCGAGGTCGGGCCAGCGGCGCGATGGTCGCCTGGTTGTCGATCGTGGTGGGAAGGAGCACGAGCACGAGCACCGCCGAAGCAGCCGCCAGGGCGGCCGCGAGCACGGCGTACCCGACCTCCCAGGCCCGTGACGCCGCCAGGGCCCGCGCCGGATAGCGCATCCGCTGCAGGAGTACGTCGGAGGTGGTGTCCCGGTCCGCGAGCCGCAGCGCCAGGACCAGGGCGGCGGCCAGCGACAGGGCCAGCACGACCGCCCCGAGAGCCAGGACGTAACCGGCTGCCCAGGTGGCCGCCACCAAGCCGTTCGAGACCCGCTGCTGCTCGGCGAGCACGACCGAGCCGTCGTCTGCGATGCCGGCCGCGCTCAGGTCGGCGCGCAACCCGGCCAGCGAGTCGCCCGACCAGACCCACGAGCTGAAGGCACCGGCCGCGGTGCTGGTTGCCCCCTTGCGGCGCGGGTCGACGGTGGGGAAGAGGTTCGGGAAGAGCTCGCGGGTGCTGACCACGAGGGTCACGTCACCGGGGGTGGTCTCCGACCCGGGGAAGGCGTCCACCACGGCGACGACGACGAAGGGCACGGTGAACTCCTCGTTGAAGTCGAGGGTCCCCCGGTCGCCGACGTCCCGGTCGGTCGAGCCGGCGAGGATCACCGGCACGGGGCCCTTGCCGGGGTCGTCGAGCCGCGGGAGAGCGGCACGCCCGGCGTCGAGGTCGCCGGAGGCACCCCAGTCGGCGACGTCGCCGAAGGTCTCGGTGTCGACCGCCATCAACGGCTGGTCTCCGAACTTCGGCGGCAGGCTGGCCCCTTGGCGCCAGACGATCGTCGATCCGTCCACCGGCGGCGAGACCGCACGATCCATGCCCCCCTGCCGGAAGTCGTCGGCCACCTCGACGGTGGTTCGCGCACCGGCAAGCACCGCCGTCTTGTCATCGACGCCCTCGTCGATGCCGAGCCGGACCGTCATGGTGTAGGCGAACATCCCCAGCGCGACCGCGATCATCGCGGTCAGGGCGAGCACCTCGCGTCCCAGGGATCCGGTACGGCGACTGGCGAGCCAGCGCGGCGACCCGGGCCGACCCGCAGGCACCCGGGCGGTGAAGGCACCCACCGCCCGGACCACCACGAGTGCTGCCGACGTCGCAACCAGCAACGGCAGGAGCATCACCAACGGCGTCTGGGCGCGGTCGGCGACGTCGACGGTGAACACGGCCGCGGCGACCAGCGCGGTCGCGACCAGCACGAACGCCGACCAGGGGAGCCGACGCCGGCCGCCGCCCAGCCGCGACACCCGGGCCTGTCGGTCCATGGCCACCGCCGAGACCAGGGCGGTGCCGGCCACGAGGAGGACCACGGCTACCGCCCCCACGGCGGCACTCACCACGTCGCTCGTCGTCAGGATCACACCCCCGGAGGTCTCCGGACCGGCAGTCCGCACCCCGAGCCAGGCGAGGGCCAGCCCCGCGGGTGCCGCCAGCACGCTGAGCGCCAGCACCTCGAGGGCCGCCAGCACCGCGACCTTGGCCGGTCGCAGTCCCAGCCCGGAGATCAGCTCCTGCTCGCGCTGCCTGCCGCGACCGAGCAGCACCCAGACCCCGACCAGCAGGCCGGCACCGAGGAGCAGACCGCCGACGGCGTAGGGACGCACCTGCAGGCGGGCCGCGTCGGCGGTGCCGTCGGCCTCGAAGACGATGTCCGGCAGACCCGTCGCCACGCCGAGCCGCGCCCCCACCGGGTCCCCTCCGGCGAGCTGACCGGAGAGCTCGCTGGTGTCGTCGAACGCGTCCTTGCCGAACCGCTGCACCTCGTCCACTGCGATGCCGGCGGCATCCGGGGTGATGGCCGGGTCGAGATCGAGGTCCGCGGTGAAGAGCGGGGTCTCCCCGACCGCCAGCACCAGCCGTTTGAAGGTCTCCTCCCCGACGACCGCCAGCGGGCTCCCCTCCCCCGGGTTGTCCGGGTCAGCGGGCAGGAACCAGCGCGCGGCCCCGGGCAGCGCGGCGACCGAGGTCGGCAGTCGCGAGCCGGGCGCCGTCTCGTAGGTCCCCGCGAGCACGGTCTGGGTCAGGTCGCGCTTGGTCGGCGCCACGTTGCCCGCGAAGCCGAGACCCACCGGGTCACCTGTCTTCAGGCCCAGCTCGTCGGCGACGGTCGCGTCCAGCCAGACCCCGTCGCCGTCCGGGTCACCGCCCAAGGCCTCGATCGCCCCGTCGTGGAACCAGAGCGAGGACGGAGCCATTTGCGACCCGACCGCGGCGACGGCGCGCTTGTTACGGTTCTGGCCGACACCTGTCCCGCCCAGCGCCGGCTCGCCGTACGACGGCAGGGCGCTCAACCGGGTGAGCACACCGGCCTGCGAGACAGCCGGCAGCGAGCTGTCCCAGGTGACCCGTAGGTCTCCGGAGCTGTCGCCGTAGTCGTTGCCGGCGACCGCACCCAGGCCGGAGTGCAGTGCGGTGGACCGGGCCGTGGCCACGAAGACCGCGGGAGCCACCACCGAGGCGACGAGGACGGTGGCAGCCACGAGGACCAGGCCCAACCAGCCCGGCGTACGCCACAGCCGGCGCGGCGCAGCCCGCCACAGAGGATGCGCCACAGGCTGAGTCACGCGGACAGACTAGGTCACATCGCGCCAAGGTGGGAGCGCTTCCACTTCGGCCACCAGATCCGCCACCGAGTCCACGATCCGGGTCGGCCGGTAGGGAAACGTCTCCACCTGGTCGGGCCGCGTCGAGCCCGTCGTGACCAGCACCGTGCGCAGGCCGGCCTCCAACCCGCTGATGATGTCGGTGTCCATCCGGTCACCGATCATCACCGTCGTCTCGGAGTGCGCCTCGAGCCGGTTCAGCGCGCTGCGCATCATCAACGGATTGGGCTTGCCGATGAAGTAGGGCCGGCGACCGGTCGCCGTGCTGATGAGGGCCGCGACCGATCCGGTCGCCGGCAGCATGCCGTGCTGGCTGGGACCGCTGACGTCGGGGTTGGTGGCGATGAAGCGGGCACCCGCGGCGACCAGCCGGATCGCGCGGGTGATCGCCTCGAAGGAGTAGGTGCGGGTCTCCCCCAGCACCACGTAGTCGGGATCCCTGTCGGTCATCACGTAGCCCACGTCGTGCAGGGCCGTGGTCAGCCCGGCCTCGCCCACGACGTACGCCGTGCCGCCCGGGCGCTGGTCGTCGAGGAACTGCGCAGTGGCCAGCGCCGAGGTCCAGATCGCGTCCTCGGGCACGTCGATCCCGCTGCCCAGGAGACGGGCCCGCAGGTCCCGTGGCGTGAAGATCGAGTTGTTGGTGAGCACGAGGAACCGGCGTCCCGACGCCTGGAGCGCCTCGATGAACTGCTGGGCACCCGGGATCGGCACCTCCTCGTGGACGAGCACGCCGTCCATGTCGGTGAGCCAGGTCTCCACAGGGCGCGACGAGGTCATGGCGCCATCGTGGCAGACGTCAGCGGCGCGGCAACAACACGTCGAGCCCCGTGCCGGGGTGGTCGCCGGTGACCCGGCCGCCGAGCGCCTCGGTCACCGAGCGCACCTCGGCGATCCGGTCGAACCGCTCCCCGTCGGCGGGCTGCTCGGGGAGCGCGGCCTCGCACTCGACGTGGATCCGCAGGTGGCCGGCCTCCTCGCCGTGGAAGACGAGCCGGACCGGACCGCTGCTGCGCCGGACCACGTCGGCCAGCAGCAGGTCGGTGACGTACTCCACCGGCCCCGGCGTGAAGGTCAGGTCGAGGTCCCCGTCGACCGCCGCCGTGAGGGCGCGGTTGCGGACGGTCAGCCGGTCCGCCCAGCGCTGCGCGAGCTGGGTGGACAGGTCGGCGAGGGTCAGCTCGGCACCGGCGACGAGGCTGCCCTGGCGGGTCAGCTCGACGAGCTCGGTGGCCACCGCGTCGATCTGCTCCACGCTGGCCAGGGACCGCGCCGCCGACGTGCGTACGTCGTCGGGCACATCGTCGCGCAGCGTCAGGTCCTCCAGCTCGAGCCGGAGACTGGTCAGCGGGGTGCGCAGCACGTGAGAGGCGTGCTCGGCAAAGCTGCGCTCGCGCAGGAGGCGTTCCTCGAGCTGGTGGGCTGAACTGCTGAGCGCGGTCGAGATCGCGCGCGCCTCGGGGATCCGGGTCTTGGGCAGGTCCAGGTCGAAGCGGCCCCGACCCAGCGCTCCTGCTGCCTCAGCCAGGCGCATGAACGGCGCCGACATCGCCGAGGCGATCAGGAACCCGGCGAGTCCCGCGGTGGCGCCGACCAGGAGGAAGAGCGCGATCACCGAGCCGATGCTGCGTTGGATGTTGTCGGCGATCCGTTCGCCGGCCTCGCTCACGGTGACCATGACGCCGTCGGTCGCGCTGCTGGCGGACAGGTCGTCCGCGGGGTCGTCGGAGCCGGTGTAGTCGGGCCCGCGGACCACGATCGTGTCCGAGCCCGGTCCGTCGTACTCCAGGCGCTCGTCGGAACCCACGAGGCTGTCGAGGAACTTCCGGTCCACGGGCCCGGCGTCGTCGAGCCGCGCCTCGATGGCCGACGCGATCAGCTCCGACTCGTGGGTGAGGTGGCGCGCCTCCTGCTCGCGGAGCAGGTCGCGCATCACGAAGGTCCGCACCGCACCGGCACCGAGCAGCAGCACGATGGTCAGGACGATGAACGCGGCGGTCAGTCGCTCACGCATGCGGAGGGGTGCTCTCGAGGCGGAATCCCACGCCCCGGACTGCCACGACCCGTTCGGTCACCCCGACACTCTCGAGCTTCTGACGCAACCGCCCGATGGTGACGTCCAGCGTCTTCGTCGAGCCGTACCAGTTCTCGTCCCACACGTCGGCCATCAGCTTCTCCCGCGACACGACCTTGTCCCGGTGGGCCGCGAGGATGCTGAGGACCTCGAACTCCTTGCCGGTCAGCGGCACCTCCTCGGTGCCCGCGTAGACGCGGCGTGCCTCGACGTCCACGCGCAGTCCGTCAGGCGGCGTGTCCTCGACGGCTGCGGTGCTGGTACGGCGCAGCAGCGCCCGCACCCGCGCCTGGAGCTCGGCGAGCCCGAAGGGCTTGGCGAGGTAGTCGTCGGCGCCGTAGTCGAGGCCGACCACCCGGTCGAGCTCGCCGGCCCGGGCGGTCACGATGATGATGGCGCCCTGGTAGCCGGACTCGCGGGAGCGGCGACACACGTCGAGGCCGTCCATGTCGGGCAGGCCCAGGTCGAGGATGACCAGGTCAGGAGACGATGCCAGGGTGTCGAGCGCCTTCTGGCCGTTGTCGACCCACTCGACCTCGTAGCCCTCGCGCTCCAGGGTGCGGACGAGGGGGAACGCGATGTCCTCCTCGTCCTCCACGACCAGAACACGCTGCCCCATGGGAGTGAGCATAAGGGTCTCGGTCGCTTCCAGGACCGTGGCGCTCACGGTTGATCACCCACCCACGTGTGCCGGCTCGCGCTCGACGAGGGTCGCCCCCCGTCGACCGCGGAGCACCTGTCCCACCATCAGCGCCACCAGGAGACTGGCCAGGCCGAGGGTCACCACCCACCCGCGCGGGTGGAACACCGCGTAGATCTCGCCCAGCCAGGGGACCACGAACACCACCCGCTCGAGAGTGGCACCGGGCCGCAGCGTCCACGGGTCCGGGTCTGACGACGCGTCACCCTGGGTGCGGTAGACGCCCCGGTCGATGGAGATGATCCGGTGGGTGACCATGTCTTCGTCGCCCTGCGGATCCTTCACGCTGTACGAGATGACGTCGCCGACCCGCAGGTCGCCCACGGGCACGGTGCGCACGAAGACGACGGAGCCCTCGTCGATGCCACCGTCCATGGAGTTGCTGGTCATCACGTAGCGCTGGAGGCCGAGCCCGATCGGGAGCAGCACCAGGACGCTGAACGGCGCAAGGACGAGGACGAGCACCAGCAGCCGGCCCCACGGCGTGTAGGCAGTGCGACGAGAGGTTGTCGCGATCTCCATGGGCGCTCCGCTACGGCTGGTGTCGTGCGGAGATGGGCATGTCCTGCCGGCGCTCCCCCTACGGGCGCCGGAGGGACGTGCCCATCTCCACGGTTGGACCTCAGTCCCGGCGCTCCCCCCAGATGCGCCGGTCCGTCCGTCCAGTCGACTTCTTGGTCGTGAGGTTCACGCTAGGGAGCAGCGGTGCACGTCCCATCCACGGCTCTCCCACGGCTGCTCCACCGTTCGTACACAGAAAGGTGGGCGTGTCACACCGCGAAGAGGTCGCCGTGGTCGGCCACCCGCTCCAGCACCGCGCCGAAGGTGAGCTGCTCCAGCCCCAGCGGGTCGTCGGCGCCGGCCTCGACCTCGTCCCAGGTCACCGGGGTCGCCACGGTCGGGGTCTCCCGGCCGCGCAGGGAGTACGGCGAGATCGTGGTCTTCGAGCCGGCGTTCTGCGACCAGTCCAGGAAGACCTTCCCCGAGCGACGGGCCTTGGTCATGGTGGCCGTGACCAGCTTCGGGTGCTCGGCCTGGAGCTCCTCGGCGACCTCCTTCGCCAGCGCCGTGGACTCCTCTGAGGGCAATCGTCGCGGCAGGTCGGCGTAGAGGTGCAGGCCCTTGCTGCCGCTGGTCACCGGGCGGGCGACGAGGTCGCGCTCGGCCAGCTTGGTGCGCACCATCATCGCGACCGTGCAGCACTCGTGCAGGCTCGCCGGCTCGCCGGGGTCGAGGTCGATCACGAGCCGGTCGGACTGCCGGGGCCGACCGTTGCGACCGACCGTCCACTGGTGGACGTGCAGCTCCAGCGCCGCCAGGTTGACCAGCCAGGTCAAGGTGGCCAGGTCGTCGACGATCGGGAAGACCAGGGTGTCGCCGGAGCTGGCGGCGCGCGAGCCGGTCGTGGGCACCTTGGCCGTCCGCACCCAGGAAGGAGTGCCGGCAGGCGCGTTCTTCTCGAAGAAGCTGGACCCCTGGACGCCGTGCGGCCACCGGATCCGGGTGACGCACCGATCCTTCAGGTGCGGCAGCAGCACCGGCGCGACCCGGGCGTAGTAGTTGAGCACCTCACCCTTGGTGGTCCCGGTGCGTGGGTAGAGCACCTTGTCGAGGTTGCTGATGGTCAGGGTGCGGCCCTCGACGTCCACCCGGACCGGCTCGGGGCTCACAGCTCGGCCGCGCTCACGTCGGTGCGGACCCCTTGGTACGACGGCTGCCGCAACCGCTCGTACCCCGCACCGTGGGTGTCGACGTCGACCACCAGCACGGGCTCCAGCCAGCGGGTGCCACGCGCGTCGATCGCCGGCACCTCGTCGGCGAAGGGGCTGTCGGGCCGGCCGAGTCCGGCGACCAGCTCCTGCAGGGCGCGGCTCTGCTTCGGCCCGATCCCGCTGCCCACCCGGCCCCGGTAGCGCAGACCCGCGCTCGTCGGCTCCCCGACCAGCAGGGCAGCCAGTCGGTCCGACGTACCCTCCTGCGGACGCCAGCCACCGACCACGTAGGTCCCACGGTGCCGGTGGGCGAACTTCTGCCAGTGCGGGGTCCGCTCCCCCGGCCGGTAGCGCGAGTCGCGGCGTTTGCTGACGATGCCCTCGAGCCCCTGCTGCCGGGTCGCGTCGTGGAGCATCGCGCCGTCGTCGTACGGGGGTGGGACGGACCAGCTGCGGGCGAGGTCCCAGTCGACGCTGAGATCGGTGAGCAGCCGCCTCCGGGACTCCAGCGACTCGTCGGTGAGGTCCCGACCGTCGAGGCGGAGCAGGTCGAAGACCATGTAGATCGCCGGCACCGCCTCAGCGAGCCGGGCTGCGGTCGCCGCCCGACGGACGTGCATCCGGTCCTGGAGGGTGCGGAAGTCGGGCACGCCACGATCGTTCAGCGCCACGATCTCGCCGTCGACCAGCAGGTCCCGCGGACCCAGGGGGCTGGTCGCGAGCTCCGGCCAGGCGATGGTGATCACGTTCTCGTTGCGGCTGGTCATCCGGATCGTGCCGTCGACGACCTCGCTCAGGGCGCGTACGCCGTCCCACTTCACCTCGTGCGACCACTGGCCGCCGGCGGGCACTCGGGACCCGGGGGTGGCGAGCATGGGACGCATGCCGACATCATGCCCTCCGTGAGCGACGACACCTTTGCCGTGGTCGGCGCCGGACCCTCGGGCCTGGCGGCCGCCCGCAACCTGCAGCGCCTCGGGATCCCCTGGAGCGGCTACGACCTGTCCGACGGTGTCGGTGGACTCTGGAACATCGACGCCCCCCGGAGCACCGTCTACGAGTCCGCGCACCTGATCTCCTCCAAGCGGACCACCGAGTTCACCGAGTTCCCGATGCGTGAGGAGGTCGCCGACTACCCCTCGCACCGCGAGCTGCTCGGCTACTTCCGCGACTTCGCGACCACCTTCGACCTGGTGACCGGCTTCACGTTCGGCACCGAGGTGGTCGAGGCCCGGCCCGAGGGCGGCGGCTGGATGGTCGTGAGCGAGGGGCCTCACGGGCGCAGGGAGCAGCGCCACGCCGGTCTGCTGGTCGCCAACGGCACCCTGAGCGAGCCGTCGGTCCCGACCTTCCCCGGGTCCTTCGACGGCGAGGTCCTGCACACCAGTGCCTACAAGTCCCCGAGCGTCTTCGCCGGCAAGCGGGTGCTGATCATCGGGGCCGGCAACTCCGGCTGCGACATCGCCGTCGACGCCGTCCACCACGCCGCGAGCGTCGACATCTCGGTGCGCCGCGGCTACTACTTCGTGCCCAAGTACCTCTTCGGCAAGCCGGCGGACACCCTCAACCAGGGCCGCCCGCTGCCGGCCCGGATCAAGCAGGCGGTCGACTCGCGGGTGCTGAGGATGTTCACCGGCGACCCGGTGAGGTTCGGCTTCCCGAAGCCCGACTACAAGATCTACGAGTCGCACCCGATCGTGAACACGCTGATCCTGCACCACCTCGGTCACGGGGACCTGCAGGTGAGACCAGACATCGAGCGGCTCGACGGCGACGGTGTCGTCTTCCGCGACGGTTCCCGCACCCCGTACGACGTCATCGTGCTGGCGACCGGCTACCACCTGCACTACCCGTTCCTGGACCCGGCGCTGCTGCGGTGGGCCGGTCGCGGCAGCGCCCCCGATCTCTATCTCAACATCTTTGCCCAAGCCGACCCGAACCTCTTCGTGCTGGGCATGATCGAGGCGAGCGGGATCGGCTGGCAGGGTCGCTACGAGCAGGCCGAGCTGGTTGCGTCGTACCTCCGGGCGCGGAGCGCGAACCCGGCCGCTGCTGCGGCCCTGGACGCCCGGGCCGCGGGGCCGCGACCCGACCTGTCCGGGGGCTACCACTATCTCGGGCTCGAGCGGATGTCCTACTACGTCAACAAGGACGCCTACCGTTCCGCCGTGCGCGCCGAAGTCGAGAGCCTGAGCCGATGATGACCCTGCTGACCACCCTCGTCACCGACATCGACAACGTCAACATCGAGTTCAGCTCGGGCGCGGCAACGGTGCTGAAGATCGTGATCGCGACGATCCTGTTCGGCATCGCGTTGGACATCAAGGTCACCGACTTCACGGCGGTGCTGCGGCGACCGTTCCCGATCCTGGTCGGGATCGTGGCGCAGTTCCTCTTCCTGCCGTTGCTGACGCTGCTGCTGACGATCGTGCTCGACGTCCGCGGATCGATCGCGCTCGGGATGATCCTGGTCGCCTGCTGCCCGCCCGGGAACGTCTCCAACATCCTCACCCACCGAGCCCGCGGCGACGTAGCCCTCTCGGTCTCGATGACCGCGATCAGCAACCTGCTCACGATCTTCATGCTGCCGATCAGCTTCGCCTTCTGGGGCGGACTCTCCCCAGCCGGCAACGACGTGCTTCGAGACGTCGACCTGGACCCCGTGAAGACCTTCCTCGAGATCGCGCTCGTGATCGGGGTGCCGTTCGTGGCGGGCGTGACCATCGCGCGGTTCTGGCCTCGCTTCGCCCACCGCGCCCACCGGGTCGTCGGACCGGTGTCGTTCGTGCTGCTCCTCCTGATCATCGTCCTGGCGTTCATCGGCAACTGGGAGATCTTCACCAACTACATCACCCTCGTCCTGCTCGCCGTCTTCATCCAGCACGCCATGGCGCTCGCTCTCGGCTACGGGGTGGCCCGCGGGACCGGGCTTCCCAGCAAGAGCCGCAAGGCGATGACCTTCGAGGTCAGCGTCCGCAACACCGGCCTGGGCCTGGTCCTGGTGTTCGCCTACTTCGGCGGGCTCGGCGGGATGGCCCTGGTCGCGGCGTGGTGGGGCCTGTACGACATCCTCGCCGGCCTGGTCGTCGCTGCCTTGTGGAAGCGCCGGACCACCCACGTCGTCGAGGATCCGGTGGCGGCATGAAGGTGCTGGTCACCGGCGGTGGTGGTTTCCTCGGGCGCTCTGTGGTCTCCGGCCTGGCCGCTGCCGGGCACGAGGTGGTCAGTGCCGACCTGCGTCCGCCGGCGGTCGTCATGGACGTGACGTCGCAGCCCCAGGTCGACACCGTGATCGGGGAGGCGCGGCCAGAGGTCGTCGTGCACCTGGCATCGATCGTGACGCCAGGACCGGACTCCACGCGCGAGCTGGAGTACGCCGTCGACGTGACCGGCACCAGGCACGTCCTCGACGCGTGCGTCGCGCACGGCGTACGACGGGTGGTGGTCTCCTCCAGCGGGGCGGCGTACGGCTACCACCCCGACAACCCGGACTGGCTCGCTGAGGACCAGCCGCTCCGCGGCAACGAGGTCTTCGCCTACAGCCACCACAAGAGGCTGGTCGAGGAGATGCTTGCCCAGTATCGGCAGAGCCATCCCTCGCTCGAGCAGGTGGTGCTCCGGATCGGGACCATCCTGGGGGCCACCGTCGACAACCAGATCACTGCGCTCTTCGACCGTCGCCGGCTGCTGAGGATCCGCGGCTCGGAGTCACCGTTCGTCTTCATCTGGGACACCGACGTGGTCGCGATCATCGAGCAGGCGGTGACCGGGGACGTGACGGGAGTCTTCAACGTCGCCGGTGACGGCGCGCTGACCATCACCGAGATCGCGGCGCTGCTCGGCAAGCCGGTGCTGACCATCCCGGAGCGCGTGCTCCGCCTTGGACTGGCGGTGGGCAGCCGGCTGGGGCTGACGGCGTACGGTCCCGAGCAGACGATGTTCCTCCAGTACCGGCCGGTGCTGCTCAACGAGCGGCTCAAGACCGTCTTCGGCTACACCCCGACCCGCACCTCGCGAGAAGCCTTCGACGAGTGGCGGATGCATCACCAGCCGTCCTGACGGATACTGGTGAGTCTGTCGGCAACCAGAGAGGCTTCCCCCATGCGTGCGATCTGGAAGGGCGCGGTGTCGTTCGGGCTGGTCAGCGTGCCGGTCAAGCTCTACTCCGCGACCGAGTCCCACGACGTGTCGTTCCGGCAGGTGCACGCCTCGGACGGCGGGCGGATCAAGTACCAACGGGTCTGCTCGCTCGACGGCGAGGAGGTCGCGTACGCCGACATCGCCAAGGGTTACGAGACCGAGGACGGCGAGATGGTGATCCTCACCGACGACGACCTCGCCGAGCTGCCGTCCACGTCGTCACGCGAGATCGCGGTCGAGAAGTTCGTCCCGACCGAGCAGATCGACCCGATGATGTTCGAGAAGTCCTACTACCTCGAGCCAGAGAAGACCGGCGCGAAGCCCTACGCGCTGCTGCGCCAGGCGCTGCTCGACGCCGACCGGATGGCCGTGGTGACCGTGGCACTGCGCCAACGGACCTCTGTCGCCGTGCTCCGGGTACGCGACGACGTGATCGTGCTGCAGACGATGATGTGGCCCGACGAGATCCGCACGCCCGACTTCTCCGTCGACGCGGGAGAGGTCAAGCCAGCCGAGGTGAAGATGGCCAACATGCTGGTCGAGACGCTGGCCGGCGACTTCGATGCCGCCGAGTTCGAGGACGACTACGCCGGGGCGGTCGAGGCGCTGGTGAAGAACAAGATCGAGGGCGGCGAGGTCAAGCGCACCGAGACCTCGACCAAGACCTCCGGTGAGGTGGTCGACCTCCTCGCTGCGCTGCAGCGCTCCGTCGACGCGGCCAAGAGCTCGCGCGGCGAGGCGTCCGACGACGCCGAGCCGGAGGCTGCGAAGAAGGCGACCGAAAAGAAGACCACAGCGAAGAAGACCGCTGCCAAGAAGACTGCGACGAAGAAGGCACCGGCCAAGAAGGCCGCGGCCAAGAAGACTCCGACCAAGAAGGCCAGCTGACGTGGAGACTCACTCACCGCTCCCGGGACGGCCGATCTGGGTGGAGCTCTACACCTCGGACCCCGAGGCTGCCCGGCTGTTCTACGGCTCGGTCTTCGACTGGACGGTCCGCGACCTGGGATCGGCGTACGCCGGCTACCTGCTCTTCGAGCGCGACGGTCAGCCGGTCGCGGGCTGCATGCGCAACGACGAGGCCGGAGCCCCCGACTCCTGGACGGTCTACCTCGAGAGCGACAACGTCTCGAACACCGCAGGTATGGCCGAGGCGAACGGCGGCACGGTGCTGATCGAGCCGATGCAGGTCGGCGACCTGGGTCACCTGGCTGTCGTCCGCGATCCGGCCGGCGCCACGATCGGGATCTGGCAGCCCGTCGAGCACGATGGCTTTCCGGTCGGCCGCGGGCATGGGCTGCCGGTCTGGTTCGAGGTGGTCACCACCGGCTACGAGGAGGCGATCGCCTTCTACGAGAACGTCTTCGGGTGGGTCACCGACACCATGGTCGACAGCCCCGAGCTGCGCTACACGACCCTGGGCCGCGACGACGACGCACTCGCGGGGATCATGGCGGCGCCGGCGGGCGGGCCGGCCCCGACCTGGGACTTCTACGTCGACGTGACCGACACCGACGCGACGCTCGCCCGAGCCGTCGCCGCCGGCGCCACCGTGACGACGCCCGCCGAGGACTCGCCGTACGGCCGCCTGGCGGCGCTCACGGACCCCACCGGCGCCCGGTTCCTGCTGATGGGTCCCACTACCTGATCGTTGCTGTCCCGCAGGACATCGGCGACGGTTCCACGTGTCGCTCTGATCGTGTGGTGGACGATCTCGATGACCTTCGCTGGCTCCATCATCTCGATGTCGTGCGTCGTCGCGGGCAGCGGGCATTCGGTTCCAAGGCCGGTGGATCGGCGGCGGCAGACGGGCGGCTTCGCGGTGGAATGGGGCACCTTCAAGCCGAGCGGATCGCGGCTGAGGAGCGCGCAATGATCCACACGAGTCTGTGACTGAGGCAGAAGCATCGTTCACCAGACCCGCATGAGCATGCTTGCCGTCGCCTGGCCCGAGTGGCCAACCCAGATCGTTCCGACACGACGTATGTCGGAGACTTGACCGCGTGAACGCCCCCTTGACCTACTCCGACTCCATCCACGTCGCTGCGTCGCCCCGCGCGGTATATGCGGTCGTCTCTGACATCACGCGCACGGGTGAGTGGTCGCCCGTCTGCCAGGAGTGCTGGTGGGATGAGGGCGACGGGCCCCGCGTCGGCGCGTTCTTCACCGGACGCAATGTCACCAAGGACCGCACCTGGGAAACCCGGTGCGAGGTGATTGCTGCCGGCGAAGGCATCGAGTTCGGTTGGTCTGTCACCGACGGCAACGTCCACTGGATCTACTCGATGGAAGCCGTTGACGGCGGCACGGAACTGACCGAGTCATGGGTCTTCACCGTGAAAGGGCAGACCTTCTTCGAGCAGCGCTTCGGGGACAACGCCGCACGAGAGGTCGCCCTGCGAGTCCAGGCTGCCCACGAAGGTATTCCGATCACGCTGGCAGCGATCAAGAACGTGATCGAGAGGGAGTAAGCACCGCACGTTGGGGGCCACACTCAACTCGGCGGTCGAGAGCGCTTCCACTGCGCCGACAGGCGGGGATATGACTGTCTCGGCGGGTCGCTCAACGCCGTTTTGTACCGTAGGAGAGTTGGTTACTCAGAGGAAGTAGGCACTATTTCGTAAGATACTGCCGTGACAGAAACTGAGCAGCTCGCACAGCCCATCGGCTCCTCGCGCTCGAGGCCTTCGCGAGCACGTGCGAGTTCCGGCCGATCATGGATCAGGTGACCAGCCGCTGGTCCCAGTTGATAGTTGCAGCGCTGCTCATCGAGCCGCACCGGTTCTCGGCGCTCGCCACTCGCATCGGGGGCATCAGCCAGAAGATGCTGTCGCAGAACCTGAAGGCGCTGGTCCGCGCCGGCATCGTCGCGCGAGCCGTCGAGCCGGCCACACCCCCGAAGGTCACCTACAGCCTCACGGAACTCGGAACCAGTCTCGCGAAGCCCCTGACGGAACTGATCGCCTGGTTCGGTGGCCACAGCGACCAGCTCCTCGCGGCGACCGTGAAGTACGACGGCCAGGACCTCTGAACCCTCGCGGGCCAGACGCGGTTCACGCCCTCCCTGGTCATCGAACAATTGTTCGAGTATAATCAAAGCTGTGCATTCGTTCGACGTCGACGACCTCGATCCGGCCGCCACCTTGGGAGCGGTTGGGTCCACGGTGCGTGCTCGACGGGCCGGGGACGTACGAGACCTGGAGCTCGCGGCACACTGGGCGGACCTGCACTCGACCGATCCCCGGGACGATCCGCAACCGGACGCAGGAGTGGACGTCCCTGAGTGGGCGGGTGGCGATCAGCTCGTGGAGGTCGGTGGCGACGGCACCCCGCTGGTGCGTGAGCTGTGCCTGCCAGAGCTCGGCATCGCCCGCGAGTGCCACACGCAAGCCGCCCACGCCCTCGTAGCGGACGCCCTGGACCTGCGTCACCGGCTCCCGCGGACCTGGGCGGTGACCCGTTCCCTGGCCTGCGAGGTGTGGGTGGCCCGCAAGGTCGCATCCCTGACCCGTGGCCTGGACCGACACCGGGTGGCGCTCGTCGACGCCGCGGTCGCGGCAGCGATCGGCACCCAGTCGCCCGGTCGGGTCCTCACGATCACCGGCGCCAAGATCATCGAGGCCGACCCCGAGGCCCACGCGGCTCGCCTCGAGGCGGAGCGACGCCGTAGGTCGGTCACCCTGACCCGCTCCGACGAGCACGGGCTGCGCTACGTGATCGCCCGCATCGAGGCTGGAGACGCCGTCTGGGTGGATGCCACCATCTCCCGGGTCGCCGACATCCTCCGCACCCGACCCGACCTCACCCCCGACCTGCCGTCCGACGCCTCGCGAGACGAGCTCCGGGCGGTCGCGTTCGGATGGCTGGCTCGTCCCGCGGAGCTGTTGGCCCTCCTCCTGGAATCCGCAGTACCGGCAGAACCCGCAGAACCCGACCACGACCAGCCAGTCGCCCCGTCGCGAGCGGTCGCGCTTCCCGAGCGCGCTCTGGAGCTGCTGCAGTCGACTGACCTCACCCAGCTGCGTCCCAGGACGACCCTCTACGTCCACCTGCACCAAGCCGCCGTGGACGGCACCGCCGCCGGCGTCGCCCGGGTCGAGGGCCTGACTCCAGTGCTGCTGACCCAACTGGGCGAGCTGCTGGGCCACACCCAGGTGGTGGTGAGACCGGTCATCGACCTCACCGCCCGGACCAGCGTGAACAGCTACGAACACCCCGAGGCAGTCAAGGAACGCACCTGGTTACGGACCGCGGGCGACACGTTCCCGCACGCAACCGGCACCACCCGCCGCCTCGATTTCGATCACCCCGCCCCCTACCGCCCGGACGGTCCGCCGGGGCAGACCGGCGACCACAACGCAGCCCCGCTCAACCGACGCGGGCATCGTGCCAAGACACACCTGGGCTACCGACATCGACAGGTGGACCTGACCACCCACCTCTGGACAACACCACACGGCCAGCACCGACTCGTCGACGAACGAGGTACGCGAGTCATCGACGACGACACCGTCCGCGTGCTGACGATGGTCGACCCACACCCCGGCGCAGTCGACCAGGCACATGCTCGCGCCCTGGAGGCCGTGAATGCCGGCTTCGAGCCGTGGCACCGCGGTCACGGGACCACGCTAGCTGGCGACCAGCTCCGATAGCCGGGCCGCGCAGGCTGCGGCAACGGCGACGGCCAGCGCCTCCGCGGTGTCGTCCTCGGGCTCAGGCACGACGTGGTGCACCGTCCCGGCGGCGTACAGGTCGACGGCACGGACTCCCTGGGCGGACGCCATCTCGGCGGCGTGCTCGACGTCGCCGTGCACGATCACGCTGGCACCCTCCGGCGGGAGCGGCGAGAGCCAGGCGTTCTCGGTCGCGATCACCACGTCGGCCGGCAACAGCGCCAGCGCCCCACCGCCACAACCCTGGCCGAGCACCACCGACAGGGTCGGGACCGTCATCGTGGTCATGGTCGCGATGCAGCGCGCGATCTCGCCCGCGATCGAGCCCTCCTCCGCCCGTCGGGACAGCTCGGCACCGGGGGTGTCGATGACGGTCACCAGCGGCAGCCCGAGCTCGTTGGCCAGCCGCATCGCACGCCGCGCCTCCCGCAGCGCCCCTGGCCCCATCGGGGTCGACGGGCTCTGTCGGGTGCGGTCCTGACCGACCAGCACGCAGGGCTGACCGTCGAGCCGGGTCAGCGCGATGATGACGGTCGCGTCCTGCTCGCCCTCGTCGGTCCCGCGTAGCCGGATGGTGCCGCGGGCGCCGTACCTCAGCAGCTCACGGACCCCGGCCCGGCCCTCGGCCCGGGTCTGGCTGATCGAGTCCCAGGCAGGGCGGGCGGGATCGGGGTCGCCCGTGCGGTGCGGCAGCACAGGGGTCTCCGGCGGATCGACCAGCACCCGCAGCGCGAGCTCGACGAGCGCCGGCACCTCCTCCGCCGGGGCGACGGCGTCGATGATCCCGTGCTGGGCGAGGTTCTCCGCGGTCTGGACGTCGGGAGGGAAGGTCTTGCCGTTGAGCGCCTCGTAGACCTTGGGGCCGAGGAAGCCGATCAGGGCTCCTGGCTCGGCCACGGTGACGTGGGCGAGCGAGCCCCAGGACGCGAAGACGCCGCCGGTGGTCGGGTGCCGGAGGTAGACGAGGTAGGGCAGGCCGGCCGCCCGGTGCGCCATCAGCGCCCGGGTGATCCCGACCATCTCGACGAAGGCCGGTGTGCCCTCCTGCATCCGGGTGCCCCCCGAGGCGGTGGTGGCCAGCACCGGTAGGCCCTCCGCCGTGGCGCGTCGTACGGCGGCCTCGATCCGGCGGGCCGCAGCGATCCCGATCGAGCCGGCCAGGAAGCGGAACTCGTTGACCACGACACAGACCTGACGGCCGCGCACCAGACCTCGGCCGGTGATCACCGACTCATCGGTGCCCGCCTTCTCGGCTGCAGCCTCGAGCGCCCTCCGGTAGCCGTCTCCGTGACGACTGATGTCGACCGGCTCGTCCCACGACTCGAACGAGCCTGCGTCGAGGACCAGGCCGAGCATCTCCTTCGCGGTCCAGCGGTGGGTCATGCCTCCTCCAACCAAGCCCGGATCGCGGTGCCGTGCTGGTCGAGCGTGGGCGGCGCGGCGTGCTGCCGGACCGCCTCGCCGTCGTCGTCGAAGAAGCGGAGCGGCGGCCCCGGGAGGGTGATCGTCCCCAGGGTCGGGTGCTCGACGTCGACGAGCAGTCCCTGGCTGGCGGTCTGGTCCCACTCGTAGACCTCGTCCAGGCTGCGGACCTTGCCGGCAGGAACACCGACCTCGGCCAGGCGGGCGAGCAGCGGCTCGGCGTCCCAGTCGGCGAAGGCCGACTCGACGACCTCGATGACCCGGTCCCGGGCGGCCACCCGGTCGGAGTTGGCTGCCAGGCCGGCTTCCTCCGGGTCGAGCCCGAAGCCGGCACAGAGCCGGCGCCACAGTCCCTCGCTGCCGACGGAGATCTGCACCGAGCCGTTGCGGCAGTGGAAGAGCCCGTAGGGCGCGATCGAGGGATGGTGGTTGCCCTGGGCGCGGCCGACCTCGCCGGCCACCGTCCACCTCGTGCCCTGGAAGGCGTGCACACCGACGGTCGCAGCCAGCAACGAGGTGCGCACGACGGTGCCCACCCCGGTGCGGTCGCGCTCGTGCAGCGCGGCCACGACACCGTACGCGCCGTACATCCCGGAGAGCAGGTCTGCGATCGGCACGCCCACGCGCTGCGGGTCGTCGGGACCGGAGCCGGTGAGGGACATCAGACCGGCCTCGCCCTGGGCGATCTGGTCGTAGCCGGCGCGGCCGCCCTCGGGTCCGTCGTGGCCGAAGCCGGTGATGGAGAGCACCACGAGCCGTGGGTTGCGCTCGCGCAGCGACTCGATGCCGAGGCCGAGTCGCTCGAGCACCCCGGTCCGGAAGTTCTCCACCAGGACGTCGGCACGATCGACGAGCTTCAGCAGCACCTCCCGGTCCGCCTCGGCCTTGAGGTCGAGGGTGATCGACTCCTTGTTGCGGTTGGCGGAGAGGAAGTACGTCGACTGGCGATCCTCGGGGTCTCCCACGAACGGGGGTCCCCAACCGCGGGTGTCGTCGCCGTGACCGGGAGCCTCGACCTTGATCACCCGGGCACCGAGATCCCCGAGCATCATCGTGGAGTGCGGACCGGCGAGGGCCCGGGACAGGTCGACGACGAGGACGTCGCTGAGCGGTGCGGCACTCATCCGCGTCACCAGCCCGGCAGCACGAGGGCTGCCCAGACGAAGAGCGGACCAGCGAGCACCACGACGATGCTGTAGGTCAGGATCTGCTTGTAGTAGACCTGCTCCGAGATGGTGTCGGGGCGGTTGGCCAGCATCAGCGCACCGTTGGTGGAGAACGGGCTGACGTCCACGATCGTGGACGAGACCGCCAGCGCCGCCACGAAGAAGCCGGCGCTGATGCCACCCTCCGCGATCAGCGGGATCGAGATCGGGATGATCACCGGAAGCAGCGCTGTCGACGAGGCGAACGCGGAGACGACACCGCCGACGTAGCAGAGGATCAGCGCGCCGATGGCGACGGCACCGAGGCCGGCCGCCCACTTGCCGACGAACTCCGGCGAACCGGCAGTGGTCAGGATCGTCGCGTAGGTGCTGACACCGGCGACGAGGAGCACGGTCGGCCAGGCGATCTGCTTGACCGCGTCCTTGTGCTCCTTGGGCGCCAGCATCGCCAGGATGACGGCCGCCGTGATGGCGACGAAGCCGATGTTCTTGTCGAACACGAGCGCGACGAGGGCGACCCCGACGAACGCGACCAGGGTGAGCACCTGGTCGCGGCGTACACCGAGGGACTGGGTGGTGCCGGACGTCATCGTGCCGGTGCCCCGGGCGGGGATGTTGGCTCCGCCGCGGTGCAGGTCCTCGTCGAGGGTGTCGGCCTCGTCGGGATCGACGCGACGCCTCATCAGCTCGCGGCCGCCGAAGAGGATGAAGAGGATCAGCGCCAGGATCAGGTTGACGATCAGGCTGGACAGGAAGATCACGATCTCGCTGGACGGCAGGCCGTTCTCCTTCATCACCGAGTTGGTGATGGAGCCGTAGATGCTGATCGGGGAGAACCCGCCGGCCTGGGCGCCGTGGACCACGAACATGCCCATCATCAGCGGGTTGATCTTGTAGCGCGCGGAGAAGCCCAGCGCGATCGGGCCGATGATGGCGCAGGCTGCCGGGCTCACCGCGCCGATCGCGGTGATCAGGGCGGTCACCCCGAACATCACCCAGGGGATCAGGCCGACCCGGCCGCCGACGCCGCGGACCGCGGATCTGACGATCAGGTCGACGGTGCCGTTGTTCTTGGCGATCGCGAACAGATAGGTCACGCCGATCAGGGTGAGGATGAGATCACCACTGACGCCGGCCAGGATCTCCTTCTCGTCCAGGTTCAGCGCGAACATTCCGACGAGCCACGCGGCGACGTACGCCAGTGCGCCCATGTTGATCGGCAGCAGCGTGCCGATCACGAAGAGGGCGACCAACGCGAGGATCGCTACCCATTCCGGTCCCATTGGGTTTCCTTCCGATACCGGCCAGCGGGGCTGTGACCACGATCACGATGCTGGCTCAGTGGCCTAGCCAATAGGTCAATGGGCCGTCTGTCAATACCCTGTCCCCATGGACGTACCCTCCTCCAGCTTCCCGAAGCCGTTGCTCCGGACCCGGCTCTACGAGCAGGTGGCCGAGCAGATCACTGCCTGGATCGCCGACAACGGCCTCCAGAACGGCGACCGGTTGCCGGCCGAGCGCGAGCTCGCGTCCCGTCTCGGTGTCAGTCGCGCGACCCTCAGCCAGGCGCTCGTGGCGCTCGAGGTGGTCGGGGTCGTCGCGGTCCGGCACGGCGACGGCACCGTGGTCACCGGCTCACCGCGCTCGGCCCGGATCGTTGAGGCGATCCGTGCCCACGCCGACCGACTGCCGGAGATCATCGAGACCCGCGACGCCCTCGAGACCAAGATCGCAGCGCTGGCCGCTGCTCGGCGTAGCGAGGACGACATGGCACGCATCGACGACGCGCTGGCCGCGATGGAGGCCGACATCGAGACCGGCGGCCGCGGCGTCGAGGGTGACGAGCGATTCCACGGCGCCGTGACCGCAGCCGCCCACTCGCTGCTGCTGGCCCGACTCATGGACGAGATCGGCGACCTGATCAAGGAGTCGCGGATCGAGTCGCTCTCGCAGCCCGGACGCCCCCGCGACTCCCTCGTCGGGCACACCGCGATCGCCGAGGCGATCCGCGCCGGCGACCCGGCCGAGGCCGCCCGCGCCATGCACGCCCACGTCGAGATGGTCAGTGACGTGGCGGTGCTGCGAGAGCCCTCGTGACCGGTCTGGAGCAGCTGGCCGTCCTGGCGGCCGGCTTCGGCGCCGGGATCATGACCTCGACCGTGGGGGTGGCGTCGCTGCTGAGCTTCCCGGTGCTGCTGGCCGTCGGGCTGCCGCCGGTGGTGGCCAACGCCTCCAACACCGTCGGCCTGACGCCGGGCGGGTTGAGCGGCTCCTTCGGCTACCGCACCGAGCTGCGCGAGCACCCGGTGATGACCGCGACGGTCATCGCCACCTGCGCCGTCGGCGCCGTGGTCGGTGCGGCCCTGCTGCTGGCCCTGCCACCCGAGGTCTTCGAGGCCGTGGTGCCGTGGCTGATCCTGGGCACCTGTGTGCTCGTCGGCGCCCAGCCGCGGATCTCCCGCTGGCTCCGGGGCAGCAAGGAGCGCACCGTCCCCGGGCCGAACGCGCGGATGTCCCCCATCACGACGTTCTTCGGCACCCTGGTCGGGGTCTACGGAGGCTACTTCGGTGCCGGCTCGGGCGTGATGATGATGGCCGTCCTCGGGCTCGGCACCGACCTGGAGTTCCGGATCGTCAACGCCCTCAAGACGTTGGCCGTGCTGTCCAGCAACATCGTGGCCAGCGTGATCTTCCTGCTGGTTGCCGAGCTCGACTGGCTGGCCATCGCGTTGCTGGCCACCGGCTCCGTCGTCGGCGGGTACGTCGGCGCACGGATCGGCCGTCGGCTGCCGCCCACCCTGCTGCGGATCCTGATCGTGCTGGCCGGCATCACCGCAGCGGTCACGATGCTGACCTGAGGGCTTGTCCGGTGGTGGAGCGGTGTCGAAACCGGCAGAGTTCGTTCGACGCCTCGATGACAGCTCCCCACGACGTCAGGACAAGCAGATGCGCTACATGGTGTTGGTGAAGATGGCCGAGGACCTCGGCACGGCCCCACCTGCCCTCGTCGAGGCGATGGGGGCCGAGATGAGCCGGGCGTTCGCCGACGGCTCGATGATCGCCGCCGGCGGCCTCGGCGGCGGCGACCAGACCGTCGAGATCCAGCTGCGAGGCGGGACGATCACCTCCTCGGACGGACCCTTCGCCGAGGCCAAGGAGCTCGTCGGCGGGTTCTCGATCGTCGAGGCCCGCTCGCGGGCCGAGGCTGCGGAGGGTGCCCGTCGGGTGCTCGAGCTGCACGCCGAGCACTGGCCGGGCTGGGAGGGCGCGGTCGAGGTGCGTCCGATCTTCGGTCCCGAGGACGGACCGCCCCCGGCATCGTGACGATCCGTGACCAGCCCACCCAGGATGCGATCGTGGCGGTCTGGCGCCACGAGTCGGTCCGGCTCGTGGCCGGCCTGGCCCGGATCACCCGCGACCTCGACCTGGCCGAGGACCTGGCTCAGGACGCCCTGGTCTCGGCCCTCGAGCAGTGGCCGGCCCAGGGCGTGCCGAGCAACCCCGGCGCCTGGCTGATGGCCGTCGCCAAGCGGCGCGCCGTCGACCAGTTCCGGCGCAACGACACACTGCGTCGGCGTACCACCGAGATCGCCCATGGTCTGGAGGAGGCCGAGATGCCCGACTTCGAGGCGGCCGTCGACCACATCGAGGACGACGTGCTGCGGCTGACCTACCTGACCTGCCACCCGGTGCTGC
This sequence comes from uncultured Actinomycetota bacterium, assembly GCA_963706475.1. Taxonomy (GTDB): domain Bacteria; phylum Actinomycetota; class Actinomycetes; order Propionibacteriales; family Nocardioidaceae; genus Nocardioides. Next base: position 693,892 of record CAVPLV010000002.1, read on the forward strand.
CGCCGGAGTCACGCACCGCCCTCACGCTGCGGCTCGTCGGCGGGCTGACGACCCAGGAGATCGCGCGCGCCTACCTGGTCAAGGACACCACCATGGGTCAACGGATCTCGCGCGCCAAGCGGCTCCTGGCCGAGAGCGGGGCCACCCTGGAGCTGCCGACCGGCCGCGAGCGTGACGATCGGCTCCACGACGTGATGGCCGTGGTCTACCTCATCTTCAACGAGGGCTACACCGCGACGGCGGGTGAGGAGTGGATGCGCCCCGAGCTCTGTCTGGAGGCGCTGCGGCTGGCCCGGATGCTTGCCGTGATGGTGCCTGACGAGCCCGAGGTGCACGGCCTCCAGTCGCTGTTGGAGATCCAGGGCTCCCGGCTGCACGCACGTCGCGACGCCGACGGTCGACCGGTCCTGCTGGAGGCGCAGGACCGAAGCCGATGGGACCAGCTGCTGGTGCGTCGCGGACTGGCCGCGCTCGCGAGGGGCCGGGAGCTCGCGCTCGCGGGACGTCCGGCCGGCCCGTACCTGCTCCAGGCTGCGATCGCCGCCTGTCACGGGCGGGCCCGGCGGGCCGACGACACCGACTGGCGCGAGATCGCCCGGTTGTACGACGTGCTGACCCAGGTCGCTCCTGGTCCGGTCGTCGAGGTCAACCGGGCCGTGGCGCACGGGCGCGCCTTCGGACCCGCCGCCGGGCTCGATGTCCTGGCCGCCATCCCGGACGTGTCCGGGCTGGCCGGGTCGCACCTGCTCCCGAGCGTCCGGGCAGACCTGCTCGAGCGGGCCGGGCGGCACGACGAAGCGGCTGAGGAGTTCCGTCGCGCCGCTGCGCTCACCGGCAACCGGGACGAGCAACGCCTGCTGCTGCGGCGTGCCGAGGACAACACGGGACTGCGGTGAGCCACCCAGCTTCCTCCGGTCAGAGGAGGTGGAACGGGTCACCACTCACCCCCAGGCCCGGGACAGTGGGGCGCTACAGCTCGCTGCGCAGGTCCCACAACAGCGGGTAGTAGCGCACCGGCAACCGGGAGCGCAGGTAGCCGGAGCCGCTCGACCCGCCGGTGCCGGACTTCGAGCCGATCATCCGCTCCACCATCACCACGTGGCGGGCCCGCCAGCTGGCGGCGAGCTCGTCGTGCTGGAGCAGCGCCTCGGCCAGGGCCCACACGACGGCGTACTGCGAGCGGTCGTGCGCGACCGTCCGCAGCGAGGCGGAGACCTCGACCTCGGTGCCGGCGGGCAGCGCGACACTGCGCAGCACGGCCACGAACGCGTCCCAGAGCGTGGGTTCCTCGAGTCGCGCGACCAGGTGCGCCTGCTCCGCGACGGTGATCCCCCGGAAGCGTTCGACGTACGACGGGTCCTGCGCCCCGGACAGGAACTCCAGCTCCCGGAACTGCACCGACTGGAAGCCGCTCGCCGGCGCCAGCCGCTGCCGGAACTCCAGGAAGTCCTGGGGCGTCATCGTCTCCAGGACGTCGATCTGCTGCACCAGCACCCGCTCGATGACGTGCACCCGCGCCAGCAGGTGCTGCGCCCACCACAGCCGTCCGGCGTCGATCCCGCCCAGCATCGCGTCCCGAGCCGCGCCGACCTCGTGGAGCAGCTGCTTGAACCACAGCTCGTAGACCTGGTGGATGGTGATGAAGAGCAGCTCGTCATGCGCCGGCGGGTCCGACTCGAGGTGCTGGGAGTCAAGCAGCTGCGGCAGCCGCAGGTAGCTACCGTAGGTCAGCTGAGCACCCTGCTCACCGAAGGAGACAAAGCTCTCGGACGGGTCGCCCGCAACGTCAGCCATGCCCCGACCGTAACGCTGACCGGCATGATGGGTGTCATGAGGTTCCGACACGAGCTGACGTACGACGCTCCGCTCCCCCAGGTGATCGCGATGCTGGCCGACCGGACGTTCCGCGAGGAGGTCTGCACCTACCAGCGGGTGGTGCGCTCGAGCGTGGAGCTCGACGGCAGCGGCGCCGGGATGACCGTCACGATCGACCAGGTGCAGCACGCGCACAAGGTCCCGGGGTTCGCGAAGAAGTTCGTAGGTGACGAGATCAACATCGTCCAGCACGAGTCGTGGACCACCGACAGCGAGGCCGACCTCGAGCTGGCCATCCCGGGCAAGCCGGGCCGGATCGTCGGCGGGATCGCCCTCACGTCGTCGGGCAACACCACGGTCGAGACCGTCGACGTCGACATCACGGTGAGCATCCCGTTGGTGGGCAACAAGATCAGCGGGCTGATCGCCGACCTGATGCGCAGGGCGCTGACGGCCGAGGAGTCGGTCGGGCGCGACTACCTGTCGCGATGATCCTCGTGGGCGGCGGCGCGCGCGTCCTGGCGACGGCGCACCCAGATGACCGCGGCGAGCAGCAGAAACGGGCCGAACGCCAGGACCAGCGTCAGGATCTTCTCGTAGGGGTGCAGCGAACCCATGTGCATCACGATCATCGACGTCAGACCAGGTAGCCGATCTCCTGGGTGGCGAACCACGCCAGGTCCTCGTCGGGGTCGGCGTCAGCGGGTCGCTCGGCGGTGTCGGCGTGCACCGCAACCACCTCACGCAGCGCCACGGCCTCACCCGGCGCCGGCTCGGTGCCGACCTCGGCCACGACCACGACGCGCCGCCCGGGCGCACCCAGCAGCAGCGCGGCCGATTCGGCGGCCGCGGTCATCAGCGCGGCGTACTCCGCGTCCTCGCTGTCGTCCTCGGCGACGACGAACGCCTCGGTGACGACGACCGCGCCGGCTTGATGCTGCTCACCGAGCAGCGCGATCGTGGACGGCTGGTAGATCCGCATCAGGTGTCCTTGCCCGTGCTGGCAGCGGGCTTGCGCTTCTTGCGACCCCGCGGAGCTCGGGTCCGACCGCCGGTGGCCGCCTCGACGAGCTCGTCCAGCGCCTCGCGGATGCAGGGTCCGAGCAGGTCTGCGTCGGGGAGCAGGTCACGGTCAGCGGTGAGTCCGTAGTAGACGTGCCCGTCGTACGACGTCACCCCGATCGCCAGCGGGTGGCCCTCCAACAGCGGCGGCACCGGGTAGGTCTGCACCATCTGCGCACCGGCGGCGTAGAGCGGTGACTGTGGCCCGGGGACGTTGGTCACGCTGAGCTGGTAGCCGCGGCGCTCGTTGGCCGCTACCCGGGTCCCGATCGCGTGGAAGGTCGCCGGCGCGAAGCCCGCGATCCCGGCCAGCCGGTCCGCCGCGACGCCGCGGCCGCCCTCCTCGTGTGCCAGGAAGGAGTAGGACACCTGGTGCAGCCGCACCACCGGGCTGGCCTCCCAGACCGGCAGGTCCACGAAGTGGGCGGCGATCTGGCTGCCGAGGGAGGTGGCCTCGAGCTCCTCGTCGATCACCGACACCGGCACCAGCGCCCGGAGCTGGCGCACCCCTCGCATCGACTCACCGCGAGTCATCAGCCACGACCGCAGCGCTCCGGTCACCGTGGCCAGCACCACGTCGTTGACGGTGCCGCCCAGTGCGTCGCGGACCGTGCGGTACTCCGCCAGGTCCGTGCGTACGGCGATCACCCGGCGTTGCTGGGAGAGCGGGCCGATGATCGGCGAGTCCGTGCGTGGCGTGCGGTTGGTCAGCGCGTTGGCGACCCGGCCGAACGTGCGGGCCCCGCTCGACGCGCCGCGCAGCACCGAGCCGGAGGTGGTGCGAATCGTGTCGGCGAGGGTGTCGGCCTCGGTCACCGAGTCACGCACGGCGCCGGCCATCAGCGAGAACGGCGACGGCCGGCCCCGGGGGCGCCAGTCGTCGGCACCGAGCTCCTTGAGGGTCGGCGACGAGTCCAGCAGCACCTGGCCGAGGTCGACGGTGTCGACACCGTCGACGAGCACCTGGTGGGCCTTGGACAGGAGCGCGACCTGACCGCCAGCCAGGCCCTCGACGAGGTAGACCTCCCAGAGCGGCCGACTGCGGTCCAGCGGTCGCGACACGATCCGGGACACCAGCTCGAGCAGCTGCTCGAGGGTGCCTGGCCGGGGCAGTGCGGAGCGTCGTACGTGGAACCCGATGTCGAAGTGGGCGTCGTCGACCCAGACCGGGTTCGCGAGCCGCCCGGGCACCGCCACGATCCGCTGCCGGTAGCGCGGCACGAACGTGATCCGATCCTGGACCAGCTCCACGAGTCGGGCGTAGTCGAACCCGGACTGGCCGGGTTCGAAGATCTCGACCGTCGCGTTGTGCATGGGCGTGGACGGGGACTCCTCCGCGAGGAAGGCCACGTCCCGCGGCCGGAGCCGCTCACTCATCTGTTGCCCTCTCGTCGCTGCTCCGGGCCGCTCTCCCGCGGGTTGGCACCACATGCGATTCTGGCAGACGTCGCGGCTCGCAGTGCGAACGCCGTGCACAGTCGACCACCAGACGACCGAGAAGAAGGAATGGGCACGTTGCGTCGAGCCACCGCTACCACAGCCGTCCTGCTGGGCACCCTCCTGGGCACCCTGGCCCTGGGCGGGTGCGGGGACAGCGAGACCCCGGACGAGACCAGCACGGATCCGAAGGTGATCCAGGTGACCATCGAGGGTGACTCGGTCACCCCGAACGGTGACCGGGTCGAGGTGTCCACCGGCCAGGAGGTCGACCTGGAGGTCACCGCCGACGCCCCCGGCGAGATCCACGTGCACTCGACGCCCGAGCAGGAGCTGGAGTACGACCAGGGCACCTCGACCGTGACCATCCAGCCGATCGACAAGCCGGGCACCGTCGACGTCGAGTCGCACCAGCTGGAGAAGACCATCGTGCAGCTCGAGGTCCGATGAGGGCCCGCTGAGGTGTCGCCTGACGGCATCTCGATCGCCCACGGCATCGGCGGCGCCAAGGACCTGCCGCTCTCCCCCGAGCTCGCCATCGCCGGGGCGACTGCGGCCCTGGTCATCTCCTTCACCGTCCTGGCGATCGCCTGGCGCGAGCCGCGCTACGACGCCGCGACCAGCGGCCGACCGGCCCCGACCGGGATCTCCGCCCTGGTCGACTCGCGGGCGTGGCAGATCACCCTGCGGGCCCTCGGTTTCGCCCTCTTCGCCTGGACCGCGGCCGCCGCGGTCTTCGGCAAGGACCTGGTCATCAACCCGGTCTTCGGGGTCTTCTACGTGTGGTGGTGGGTGGGCCTGGTCCCGGCCTCGCTGCTCCTGGGTCCGGTGTGGAAGGCCGTCAGCCCGGTCCGCACCATCAACCTGGCCTTCGCCAGGATCTCCGGCGGTGACCCCGAGCACGGAGTCTTCCGCTACCCCGAGCGACTCGGGCACTGGCCCGCCGCGGTCGGCCTCTTCGCCTTCGTCTGGCTCGAGCTGGTCTACCCCTACTCCACCGAGCTCGGCCCGGTCCGGCTGTGGTGCGCGGCGTACGTCGCGATCATGCTGATCGGCGGCGCCCTCTTCGGCAACGTCTTCTACGAGCGGGCCGATCCGTTCGAGGTCTACTCGACCCTGGTGTCCCGGCTCTCGATCTGGGGACGCCGCGGTGCAGCCCTGGTGGTCCGCAGCCCCCTCGCCAACCTCGACACCACCCCGGTGCGACCCGGCCTGGTGGCCGTGGTCTCGGTGCTGTTCGGCAGTACGGCGTTCGACTCGTTCAAGGACTCGACGCGCTGGATCAAGTTCGTCCAGTCCGAGGGCATCCCCGACGAGCTGATGAACAACCTGGGGCTGCTCGCCTTCTGCCTCGGCGTCGGCGCGATCTTCGCCGTCGGCTGCATGCTCACCGGTCTGGGCGACGACCTGCGGCGCACCGAGCTGCCCAACCTGTTCGCCCACTCGGTGATCCCGATCATCGTCGGCTACATCTTCGCCCACTACCTGACCTACCTGGTCGCGGTCGGTCAGCTCACCCTCATCCAGCTCAGCGACCCGTTCAGCACCGGTGCCAACTACCTCGGCACCGGCAACCTCCAGGTCAACGACTGGTTGAGCTACCACCCGACGCTGATCGCCAACTCCAAGGTGATCGCCGTGGTGGTCGGACACGTGCTGGGCGTGATCGCGGCACACGACCGCGCGGTCCGGATCCTGCCCAAGCGGCACCAGCTCACCGGCCAGCTGCCGCTGCTGTTCGCGATGGTCGCCTTCACGGTGGGCGGGCTGTACCTGCTGTTCGCCGCGTAGCCGACTCAGGCGGCAGGGGCCAGGGCGTCGACGAGCCGCGAGATCCCCCGGCTCAGTGGTGAGTCGCCGGACTCCACCAGGGTGCGGCCGGCGACCAGGGCGCGATCGACCGCGGCCTGGTCCTCTGGGAGGAAGTGCAGCCCCGCGACCCGAGCGAAGCCCGACACCATGCCGGTGACCTCTCGCTCGGTCCAGCCGAGCGTCGGTCGCATCCGGTTGATCACGACGTGGACGCCGCGGGCCGCACCGAGGTCGCGGAGCTCGACCAGTCCGCGGGCGAGCCGGGACAGACCGACCGGATCCGCGCTGCCCACCACCACCACGTCGTCGGCGGCATCGATCGCGGCCAGGGTCATCTGGTTGCGGCCCGGTCGACCGCCGAGGTCGGGAACGGGGTCGTCCTCGAGGCTGAACCCGGTGTCGACGACCACGTCGCCCTGATCACGCGCCACCTCGAGGAGGTGCTCGAGGGAGCCGGAGCGCATCTCCACCCAGCGGTCGCCACGGGGCAGCCCGGTCACCACGCTCAGGTGGTGGTCGATCCCGCGCTGCACCGACGCGAACCGGTCCGCCAGGTCTCCCGTGGCCGCCCACCTCGCTGCCGTCAGCAGACCGGAGACCTCGTCCATGATGCCCAGCTGCTGGGCGACCGTGCCTCCGTACGGATCGGCGTCGATCAGCACCGCCCGACGTCGGCGACGAGCGAGCTCGGCGGCGATCCCCGACGCGAGGGTGGTGCGACCTGGGGAGCCGGCGGCCCCCCAGACCGCCAGCACCCGACCGGGCGCATCCGGCCCGGGGGTGGCCACCGGGGTCACCGGGGCGGGGCGGGCGCCGGTCACGGGCAGCTCGGTCTCGGCGACCAGGTCGGGCAGCTGGTCGAGGTCGTCCTCGGTCACCACCACGGAGATCCCGATCCGTGCCGCGCGGAGCCGGCCGTCGTCCGGTGGCACGTCGGCGGGATGGATCGCGACCGGCCGCACTCCGTGCGCGCGCAGGCGCTCGATCGCGGTCCGGTCCAGCCCGGGCGCGTCCAACCCCAGCACGGCTGCCTCGGCCTGACCGGCGGACGCGGCGGCCAGCAGGTCGTCGACGTCCACGCACCGGCGCAGCACCACGATGTCGGGGCGCTCGCCGAGCAGCCGCAGCGCAGCGGGCTCCCAGGCGGCGCCCGAGGCGACGATCAGGACGACGGTCACGGTTCAGCTCCGGCGTACGACGGTGAGGGTGGGCGTCTGGGCCCCGGTGACCACCTCGAAGTAGGCGGCCGCGTCCTCGTCGGGGACGGCGAGCACCAGCTGACGGCGGCCCGTGGCGGTCCCGAAGCCGGCGTCGATGCTGGGGGCGTCGACCACCGTCGCCGCTTCGAGGACCGGCGTCGCGGCATCACCACGACGGCGCTCGGCGGAGGTCACGTAGACGTCGACGACGGACCCGGCGCGGACCGACGACGGCACCTGGTCGGCCTCGACCGCGATCGGGAGCTCGACGGTGTCGCCGGCCCGGGCAGCTGTCCCGACCGCACCTCGCGGCAGCAGCTCGCCGGCGCCGACTCCCCGCACCAGGCGCAGCTCGGCCGGCAGCGCGTCGTCGACCGGGAAGTAGCCCTCGAGGTCAGCCGCGTCGGCGAACCCGACCCGCCGCACGACCAGGTCGTCGGCGGTGAGCTCGGCGCCTGGACCCGCATCGGCGGCCACGGACCACACCGCGACCGTGTCGTCGGCGGCGGCGAGCACCCGGGCACCGGCCACCACCGAGACCCCGACGATCAGCAGGCCGATCCACAGTCTCGGGTCCCGCCAGCCCGGGGTGGTGGCCCGCACGGCAGGCTGCACCTGCGCCCTGGCCGGGGAGGGTTCAGCAACAGGACCGGATCGTCGGATCGTGCCGAGATTCACGACGTCATGATGGCCGATCTCGCCAGAATCGAAACCCGGTCATCCACAGGCTCCGCGCCCCCGTCACCGTCCGGCACCCGGGATGCAACGATGGGAGCATGCCTGCGACACCCCGTTTCCTGACCCTCGCCGACGTGGCAGAGGTGCTCAACACCTCCAGCGCGCAGGTCTACGCGCTGGTCCGGCGCGGCGAGCTGCCGGCGATCAAGATCGGCGGCCGGGGCCAGTGGCGGGTGGAGTCCAGCCAGCTCGAGGACTTCATCCAGCAGATGTACACCGAGACCAGGACGTTCGTCGACGAGCACCCGTTCGTCGACGCCGACCCCACGTCCGACTGATCAGCCGACCTCGCCGTCCAGGGTGAGGGTGACCGTCTCCTCCTCGCCGTCACGCTCGATCGTGAAGTCGACCGACTCGCCCGGCTGATGGGTCCGGATCGCCACGATCAGCGCGATCCCGTCGGTGACCCGCTCGCCGTCGACCTCGCGGATCACGTCGCCGGCCTCCAGACCACCGTCTGCCGCCGGGCTGCCGGTGCCGACCGAGTCGATGACGGCGCCGTCGGTCGTGGTCTCGTCGGTCTTCACCTGGGCGCCGATCACGGGGTAGCGCGCCTCGCCGGTGCGCAGGATCTGGTCGGCGGTGACCTGCACCTGCTCGATCGGGATCGCGAAGCCGACGCCGATGCTGCCCGCCTCGCCGGACCCGCCGCCGGTGGTCGCGATCGCCGAGTTGACGCCCACGACCTGGCCGCGGAGGTTGACCAGTGGCCCCCCCGAGTTGCCCGGGTTGATCGCCGCGTCGGTCTGCACCGCGTTGATGTACGACGAGTCGGTGCCGGAGTCACTGGTCGTCACCGGCCGACGCAGGGCGCTGACGATGCCGGCGGTCACCGTCGAGCTGAGTCCGAGCGGCGAACCGATCGCGACGACTCCCTGACCGACCACGAGGTCGCGCGCCGATCCGAGCGGCGCGGGTTGCAGCCGGCGTACGCGGGGAGCGTAGAGCACCGCGATGTCGTAGACGGCGCTGCGCCCGACCACGCGGGCCGGGTAGCGGTTGCCGTCGCGGTCGACGATCTCGATCAGTCCCTGGTCCTCGTCCGCCGTCGCGACCACGTGGTTGTTGGTGACCACGTGACCCTGCTTGTCCAGCACGAACCCGGAGCCGGTCGCCCCGCCACGCTGGCCCTGGAACTCCGCGGAGATCTGGACGGTGCTCGGCAGCATCTGCTGGGCGACGGACGCGATCGAGCCGTTGTCGGCGGGCAGTGGCGGCTCGGTGACCGTGTCGACCCCGGAGAGACCGTCACTGACGGTGCCGTTGCTCTCCGAGACCTGGTCGTAGACCAGGCCGCCGACGGCGCCACCGATCAGTCCGACGACGAGGGCGAGCCCGCAGACCACCGGCCACAGCCAGCCGGGAACCCGGCTACGAGCGGCGACATGCCGAGGCGGCGCCGGCGGCGCCGGCGGCGCCACCGGGTACGGCGGGTAGGGCTGCCAGCCGTGAGCGGGCGTCTGCTGCGTCGGGGGGACCCACGACGGCTCTGGCGTCGTGGGTCGCTCGAACGGCTGCGTCTCGTCCTCGGTCACAGCCCTATCCTTACCCGTCTGACCAGACCACATGCCGTCGGACGGCCTGGAGGGAGGTCAGCGAGCGTGCAGCTTGCGGACCACGGAGCCGGCGAGCTGCTGGCTGGGGGCCGGTGTGCGGGCCGAGTCGGTGGGAGAGATCGAGGTGACCGGCGCCCGGCGGTCGAAGGTGGGCGCATCGGCCGGAGCTGCTCCGAGGGCGAGCACACCCATGACCGCGGCGCCGACGGCGCCTCCACCGATCGCGACCAGGGCGGGACGCCTACGGTGCGCGGACGACCCCATCGTGAGGTAGACGTCGCCCGGTGGACCGGCGCACGCGCCGAGCAGTGAGCCCTTGAGATAGTCCGGGGTGCGCGGCGCGGGTGCGAAGTCGAGTCCCGCCAGTCGGGTCTTGACCCAGCCCTCGCGCTCGACGAGGTCGCGACAGGCGTGACAGGCGTGCACGTGCTCCCACGCGCGCTCGCTCTCGGCGTCAGACATCTGACCGTCGAGCAGGGCGCTTGCCCGGGATCCGAGATGACCGATCACGTGCTCGTCCCCCATCCGGACAGCAATGTGCTGGCGGTGGGCCCGTTGGTCCCGGTGGCGGGGCCCTCGTAGCGGACCCGGCCGGCGCTCGGGGCGCGGTGGGCGAGCGCCGTGCGCAACATGGCCCGGCCCCGGTGGATCCGGGATCGCACGGTGCCGAGCTTGGCGCCCAGGATCTCCGCGATCTCCTCGTAGCTGAGCCCTTCGACGTCGCACAGCACGACGGCGGCCCGGAAGTCCGGCGGCAGCGTCGCGAGCGCACGCTCGATGTCGTCGTCGAAGGTCCGGTCCGCGTAGGCGGTGTCCGGCGTCGGCGTCGTGCTGGTCAGGCGCTCGGCACGCTCGTCGGAGAGGGCGTCGAAGCGGATCCGCTGCTTGCGGCGGGCCTGGTCGAGGAAGAGGTTGGTGGTGATCCGGTGCAGCCAGCCCTCGAAGGTCCCGGGGGTGTACGTCGACAGCGACCGGAACACCCGCACGAAGACCTCCTGGGTGAGGTCCTCGGCGTCGTGACGGTTGCCGGTCAACCGGTAGGCAAGGCGGAAGACGCGATCGCTGTGGCGCTCGACGATCTGCTCCCACGTGGGGATCTCGGCCTGGCTCTCAGCCTCGAGTTCCACCTGGTCCTCCTTGTCGCGCCTTCGCGCGTGTGCACCGAGCAGGGTCCTTGTCCTTCCTCACCGTAGGTATCCGGCCTGAGAGGAACCTGTGAACCAGGGATGGGAACTGCCCCCGTCCACCGACTCCAGTGCCGGCGCCATTCACCCGGGTCCAACGAGTGCGGCTGCCGCGGTGTTCCCGCGGAGCGCGATACGGTGAACCTGCCCGGGCTGGCCCGGGTCCAGAACCTGCACCAGGAGGCCCGTCATCACCACGCCCATCAAGCCCGCCAGCTGGTCCTACGCCGAGGCGTTCGTTGCCGAGGACGAGGTGCTGGCGGCGGCTCGAGCCCGCGCCGAGGAAGTCGGAGTCACCCCCATCGGCCCCGGGGCCGGGGCCGCGCTCCGGTTCCTCGCCTCAGTCCTCGAGGCGCGTGCCGTCGTCGAGGTCGGCACCGGCACCGGTGTGTCCGGCCTGTGGCTGCTGCGCGGGATGCGCGCCGACGGGGTGCTGACCACGGTCGACGTCGAGGCGGAGCACCAGCGCCTGGCCCGGCAGTCCTTCACCGAGGCCGGCATCCCCACGCAGCGCGCCCGGACCATCTCGGGCGCGGCGCTCGACGTGCTCCCCCGGCTGACCGACGGTCACTACGACCTGGTCTTCTGCGACGGCGACAAGGCGGAGTACGCCGCCTACCTCGACGCGGCGCTGCGGCTGCTGCGTCCCGGCGGGGTCGTGGCCTTCGACAACGCGCTCTGGCACGACCGGGTGGCCGACCCGGCTCAACGCGACGAGGAGACCGTGTCGATCCGCGACCTCGGTCGCGCGGTGGCCGCCCACGAGGGACTGGTCCCGATGCTGCTGCCGGTCGGTGACGGCCTGCTGGTGGCCAAGAAGGAGTGGAGCCCCGACCCCGAGTAGCCGTGTCGCTCAGGTGCGCGCCACGGCCAGGAAGCCGTCCGCGCCCTCGGCGACCGCCACGATCTCGCACGCCTCGATGAGCACCGGGGCCGCACCGATGATCTGCGAGCCGGGAGCCTGGGCCGCCGTCTCGGTGAAGGTGCGCTGGAACTCGGCGCGGTCCACGTCGCTGGAGAAGACGTAGCACCCCTCGAACCACTCGCCGGGCCGACAGCGCCACGTCTTGTAGCGCAGTCCCGGCAACACGCTGAACCGGGCGTGCGAGGTCTCGGCGACGTACGTCGCCAGCTCCTCGACCACGCCGTCAGGGGCGTCGGCCAGCGACCAGCGGACGGTGAGGCCGTTCAGGACCCGACTCCGTCGAGCGGAGCGTCGCTGCCCAGCCACTCCAGCAGGGCGCGGGCGCCGAAGCCAGTGGGACCCTCGGTCCACTCGAAGCTGTCCTTCGGGGCATCGCCCACGGAGGCGATGTCGAGGTGGGCCCACGGGGTCTCGCCGACGAAGTGCTGGAGGAACAGCGCCGCGGTGATCGCGCCCGGTCCGGACGGCGCGTTGTCGGCGTCGGCCACCTTGGAGGCCAGCTTGGGCTCGTAGTCGGTGGCGAGCGGGAACCGCCACAGCGGCTCGCCCGCGGACTCCCCCGCAACCGTGATCGCTGCGGCCAGGGCGTCGTCGTTGGCGAAGATGCCGCCCAGCTGCTGCCCGAGCGCCACCTTGATCGCCCCGGTCAGGGTGGCGACGTCGACCACGGCAGCAGGCTTGATCTCAGCGACCGCGTACGCGAGCGCGTCGGCCAGGACCAGGCGACCCTCGGCGTCGGTGTTGGTCACCTCGCTGGTGCGCCCGCCGTAGTGGCGCACCACGTCGCCGGGTCGCAGCGCGGAACCGCTCACGGCGTTCTCCGCGGCGGCGATCAGGCCGACCACCCGCACCGGGCAGCCGACCGCCGCCAGTGCGGCCAGGGTCGCCATCACCACGGCACCACCGGTCATGTCGCGCTTCATGGTGACCATCGCCGGACCTGGCTTGATCGAGAGACCACCGGTGTCGAAGGTGATGCCCTTGCCGACCAGCACCACCGTGGGGGTGCGCCGGTTGGCCTTCGCCGGGGCGTAGTCGAGGCGGATCAGCCGGGGCGGGGTGGCCGAGGCCTGCCCGACCCCCACGATGCCGCCGAAGCCCTCGTCGGCGAGCTGTTGCTCGTCCCAGACCCGGACGTCGAGGCCGTGCTCGGTCGCGAGCTCCTCGGCCTGGGCCGCGAGCCAGGCGGGGTTCTTGATGTTGGACGGGACGGTGCTGAGCATCCGGGCCCGCCAGCCGGCACCGCCGAGGGCCACGGCACGATCGAGGACCGGACCGAGGACGGCGGTGTCAGGCACGCCGGCCAGCACGATCTGCTCGACCGGGACGTGCTCGGGCGCGGTGGAGCGCCAGTGGAACGCGAACGAGCCGAGCATCGCGCCGACGACGAAGGCGGTGAGGCCCTCGGGCGGCGCGATGGCGCCGATCGAGGTGGCCACCGACGACCGGTCGTGGGACGCACGAGCCAGCGCCGCACCGGCACGCCGGAAGTCCTCCGGTCGCTGGTCGCCCACGCCGACCAGGAGCACCCACCGGAGTACGGAGTCGTCCGGTCCACCGAGGGGCACCGGGACCGACGTGACCTCGCCGGCCTTCCCGGTCGCGTCGGAGCTCTCGAGCACTCCGAGCAGATCGACACCGAGCTGCCCGCAGAGCTCGTCGGAGCCGGGACCGAGCACCGCCGACGAACCCCCCTCACCCGGCAGCACCGGCAGAGCCACCACCTCAGCCCCCACGATGGCGTGCGGGACCGCTTCGCTCAGGGCGAAGTCAGGCGGAGAGACCTGACTGGGGAGGGTGGGGGCGTGAGTCGTCGGCACGCCGTCAGCCGACGACATCCTTGAGGGCATTCCCGAGATTGCCGGCCTCCTCGGCATTGAGCTCCACTACGAGACGGCCACCTCCTTCGAGCGGGACGCGCATCACAATGCCGCGTCCTTCCTTGGTGACCTCCAGCGGACCGTCGCCCGTCCGAGGCTTCATCGCCGCCATCCGCGCACCTTCCTTTGCCTGGTGAGGGCCAGTCAGGTCTCGGAGCGGACCCGCTGCGCCGTACGCGTCAACCATTATCCCCCATGAACCCGTGACGTGACGCACAGGCTGGCAGACTCGCCCTCATGCAGGCCCGGTCGGCACTCTTCGACGTGTACGGCGACCACCTCCGCAGCCGTGGCAGCGAGGCTCCGGTGGCGGCCGTGGTGCGGTTGCTGGACCCGGTCGGGATCACCGCACCGGCGGTCCGCACCGCGATCTCGCGGATGGTCATGCAGGGCTGGCTGGAGCCGGTGCAGCTCGACGACGGACGCGGCTACCGGACCACCGCACGCGCCAACCGTCGCCTCGACGAGACCGGCGCCCGGGTCTACCGCCGGGGCGCGCCGCCGTGGGACGGCACCTGGCAGCTGGTCTTCGTGCGACCTCCGGTCGGTCGCGCCGGCCGGGCGCGGCTCCGGGCGGACCTGGCCTTCGTCGGCTATGCCGAGCTCACCGAGAACGTGTGGGTCAGTCCGTTCCCCCGCGGCGAGCTCGAGGCGGTCCTGGAGCGCTGGGGTGCGTCCGCGCGCACCGCCCGCGCAGACCGCTTCGACGACGCACCGACCGGTGCGTGGGACCTGCGAGGCCTGCGTACGGCGTACGACGGCTGGCTGACCTCCGCCGACGAACTGGTCGGTCGGCACCTCGGCGCCCACAGCGACCCGGACGAGGCCGACTTCGCAGCGCGCTTCCACCTGGTCCACGAGTGGCGCAAGTTCCTCTTCGCCGATCCCGGACTGCCCGACGTGCTGCTGCCCCACGACTGGCCGGGGGGCGCTGCCGCCGATCTCTTCAGCGCGGAGGCGGAGCGGCTCAAGCCGGGTGCAGACAGGTTCGTGGCGCGGTGCCTGGACTCCCGAGCCGGTCTCCGGACGGTCTGACAGACTTGCGCCTCATGACCGACTCCCCTGTCGTGCTCGACGTCACCGACGGCGTCGGCACCATCACGATCAACCGTCCGGCGGCCTACAACAGCCTCGACATCGCGACCAAGGAGCTGCTGCTCGCGACCGTCCAGCAGGTCGCCGACGACCCGGCCGTCCGCTGCGTCGTGCTGACCGGCACCGGCAAGGCGTTCTGCACCGGACAGGATCTCAAGGAGCACGTGCAGCTGCTCGAGAACGGCGGCAGCGACGCGTTGTTCACCACCGTCGACAAGCACTACAACCCGACCGTCGCCGCGCTGGCCGGGATGGCCAAGCCGGTGATCGCGGCGGTCAACGGCGTGGCGGCGGGCGCAGGTGCCAGCCTGGCGTTCGCGTGCGACCTGCGGGTCGTGGCCGACACCGCCGGCTTCAACCTGGCCTTCGCCAACGTCGCGCTCTCCTGCGACACCGGCGCGAGCTATCACCTGCAGCGGCTGGTCGGCCGCGCGAAGGCGATCGAGCTGCTCTACTTCCCGCGCACGGTCTCGGCCGACGACGCGCTCGCGCTCGGTCTGGCGACCTCGGTCGTCCCTGCCGCCGACCTGGCGGCCGAGGTCGGTGCCCTCGCCGCGCGGCTGGCCGCCGGACCGACCGTGGCGCTGGGCGCCATGCGGCAGTCGGTCGCGTTCGCCTCGGGGCACTCGCTCGAGGAGTCGCTCGTGCTGGAGAGCGCGATGATGCAGAAGACCGGCTCGACCGCGGACCACCGGGCCGCTGTCGCGGCCTTCGTCGCCAAGCAGAAGCCGGTCTTCGAGGGGCGTTAGCGGGTCGGCGTCCGCTCAGACGTCCGCGTGCAGGTAGGCCCAGGTGAAGAAGCAGACGGCGACCAGCAGGCCGAGGTGGGCGAGCAGCGACAGCCAGGGGCCCTTGGACCAGCTGTCGTGCTGAGCGTCGGAGGCGTGCCTGCCGCGGCTGGGGAGCCAGCGGACCAGGATCAGCAGTCCGGCCCACACCGTTATCCACCAGAAGCCCAGCGCCACGATGCCGACCACCTCGCTGCCGGCCATGGCGTCGTCGTCGGCGACCAGGAAGACCACCCAGGTGATCAGCGCGAGGACTCCGACGACCGTGTGGACGGTGAGCAGCCGCTGCGAGGTCGTGACCCGCCCGGAGTCCCCACGCCCGAGACGGAGCCGGGTCAGCAGGATCACCACGGCGGCCAGGGCGGTCAGGACGTAGACGATGTAGGCGGTGACCTCGGTCGACATGGTGCGAGTGTCCCCTACCCGGTCGGTCCGTCGCCACGGCCCGGATCCGGGTCGGGCGCCTCCTGCTCCTGCTCCTGCGGGATCCGCTCGCGATCAGCACGCTCCCGCTCGCTCGCGAGCCGGTCGAGCAGCGCGTCGACCTCGGACATCCGATAGCCGCGCAGCGCGAGCGAGAACCGCACCCGACGCAGGTCGTCGGGCCCCAGCGGCCCCTCGGCCGGCACGCTCGAGTCGGGTCGGTCGTCGTACACCTCCACCAGCGGCGCCCCACGACCGGCGGCCACCATCGCGACCACGCCGAGGATCAGCACGACCAGGATCGCGAACAGCCACATCATGGCTGCGCACCGTCCTGACCGCTCCCCCGGGCGGCCACCATCATGGCCACCGCCTCCGCGATGTCGTCGGTGACGATCAGCCGGTCCAGGTCGGCCTGGCCGAGCATCCCTGCCGCGAGCACGGTGTCCCGCATCCAGGCCAGCAGCCCGCTCCAGTACGCCGAGCCGACCAGGACGATCGGAAAGCTCGTGACCTTGCCGGTCTGGACCAGCGTGAGCGCCTCGAAGAGCTCGTCGAGGGTGCCGACGCCGCCGGGCAGCACGATGAAGCCCTGGGCGTACTTGACGAACATCGTCTTGCGGGCGAAGAAGTAGCGGAAGTTGATGCCGACGTCGACCCACTCGTTGAGGCCGGACTCGTAGGGCAGCTCGATGCCGAGTCCGACACTGACCCCGCCGGCCTCGCTGGCTCCCTTGTTGGCGGCCTCCATCGCGCCGGGACCACCGCCGGTGATCACCGCGAACCCGGCCTCCGCGAGGAGCCGCCCCGCCTGCTCGCCCTGGGCGTACGTCGGGTGCTCGCGCGAGGTCCGCGCGGAGCCGAAGACCGCGATCGCCGGACCCAGCTCGGCCAGCGCACCGAAGCCCTCGACGAACTCGGCCTGCATCCGCAGCACCCGCCACGGGTCGGTGTGCACCCAGTCGGTGGGGCCGCGCGAGTCGAGCAGCCGCTGGTCGGTGGTGCCCTCGTCGACCTGACCGCGCCGCTGCAGGACCGGGCCCTTGCGCTTGCTCTTCATGCGCTCAGCCAGTCGCGCAGCTGCGCCTCGCACCGCTCGATGTGGTCCACAGGGACGTGTTCCTCCTGCTTGTGGGCGAGCATCGGGTCGCCCGGTCCGAAGTTCACCGCCGGGACGCCGAGCGCGGTGAACCGGGCGACGTCGGTCCAGCCGAACTTCGGGTTGACCTCGCCCCCGACAGCCTCGACGAAGGCCTTGGCGGCGGGTACGTCGAGCCCGGGCAGGGCACCGGGGGCGCTGTCGGTGAGGGTGACGTCGTACCCCTCGAAGAAGGTGTGGACGAACGCGGCCGCGTCGGCCTCGGAGCGGTCCGGGGCGAAGCGGAAGTTGACCTCGACGACGCACTCGTCGGGCAGCACGTTGCCAGCCACGCCACCGCGGATGAAGACCGCGTTGAGTCCCTCGTGGTACTCCAGCCCGTCGATGACCGGCTTGCGGGCGTCGTAGTCGTTGAGCCGCTGGAGGACCCCGGCCGCGCCGTGGATCGCGTTGACGCCGCGCCAGCTGCGCGCGGAGTGGGCCCGTTCGCCCGTCGTCCGCACGTCCACGCGCAGGGTGCCCTGACAGCCCGCCTCGACGACGGCGTTGGAAGGCTCCATGAGGATCGCGAAGTCGGCGGTCATCAGCTCGGGGTTGCTCTGGGAGAGCAGGAACAGCCCGTTGTAGGCCGCATCGATCTCCTCGGCCTCGTAGAAGATGAAGGTGATGTCGCGGTTGGGCTCGGGGAGCGTGGCAGCGAGCCGGAGCATCACGGCGTCACCGCCCTTCATGTCGCAGGTGCCGAGTCCGTGCAGCAGGTCGCCCTCGGCTCGTCGTTCGTAGCGTGCCGGCAGGTTGTCGTTGAGGGGGACCGTGTCGAGGTGTCCGGCGATCACCACCCGCTCGGCGCGGCCGAGGTCGGTGCGCGCGACCACGGTGTTGCCGTGGCGGGACACCTGGAGGTGGGTCAAGGGACGGAGCGCCGCCTCGACCGCGTCGGCGATGGCCTGCTCGTCGAGACTGACCGACTCGATGTTCACGAGCTGCTCGGTGAGGGTGACGGCATCCTGGGTGAGGTCGATCGTCGTCATGCAGCCATCCAACCAGCAGCCGCCACTACCCGAGAATTGGAACACGTTCTAGTCTGTGCGACATGCGCAACGGAATCGTGCTCTTCACCTCCGACCGGGGCATCACGCCCGCTACTCTCGCGATCGCCGCCGAGGAGCGGGGCTTCGACACCATCTACGTGCCTGAGCACACCCACATCCCGGTCAAGCGCGAGGCTGCCCATCCTGGCACCGGCGACGAGACGCTGCCCGACGACCGTTACCTGCGGACCCTCGATCCGTGGATCTCCCTGGCCACCGCGGCGGCCGTCACCACGCGGATCCGGCTGTCCACGGCGGTCGCGCTGCCGGTGGAGTCCGACCCGATCACGCTCGCCAAGCAGATCGCCACCCTCGACCACCTCTCCGGTGGGCGGGTCGAGATCGGCGCCGGCTTCGGCTGGAACACCGACGAGCTCGCCGACCACCACGTGCCGGCCGCGCGTCGCCGTACCGTCCTCAAGGAGTACGTCGAGGCGATGCGGGCGCTGTGGACCCAGGAGGAGGCGTCGTACGACGGCGAGTTCGTCTCGTTCGGCCCCTCGTGGGCCTACCCGAAGCCGGCCGCGCACATCCCGCTGATCATCGGCGCCGGGGGCGGGCCGAAGACGTTCCGGTGGATCGCCGAGCACGCCGACGGCTGGATGACCACCCCGACCCAGTCCGACATCAGCGGGCAGATCGAGGCGCTCAAGAAGGCCTGGGCCGAGGCCGGCCGCGAGGGTGCTCCGGACATCCGGATCCTGATCGCCTTCAAACCCGACCCCGCCGACCTGATGGCCTGGGCCGAGCAGGGCGCCACCGAGCTCATCTGGGGCGTCCCCGACAAGGCCCCCGACGAGGTGGTCGCCTCCCTCGACCGGATGGCCACCCGCCTCGGCCTCACCGGCTGAGCGACCTCAGACCCGGGCGACCTGGACCGTCGGCTCGGGGCCGTCGCCGGCCACCAGCTGGTACGTCGTCGCGAGCGTCTCGCTCGTGATGAGGGCCTCGTGCGTCCGCGCCGCGGCCAGCACCTCGTCGGTGCCTGCGACGGTCAGGGCGATCCGGTCCGAGACGTCGAGGCCGGCGTCTCGGCGGGCCTGCTGGACCGTGCGGACCAGGTCGCGTGCGAGCCCTTCAGCGGCCAGCTCGGGCGTCACGTCGGTGTCGAGCACCACGAAGCCGCCACGGGGCAGCATCCCCGTCGCCGAGCCACCGGTCGAGTCCGCAGCGACCGTCTCCAGCGAGTACTCCCCCGGCTCCAGCACCAGGCCACCGCTCGTGACCGACCCGTCCTCGGCGACCGACCAGTCGCCCGACTTCGAGCCCTTGATCGCGTGTTGGACGTCGCGGCCCAGCCGCGGGCCCGCCGCGCGGGCGTTGACGGTGAGCTTCTGCTGGACGCCGTACGACGCGGCCTCGGGCGAGTCGACGGCGAGCAGCCGCACCTCCTTGACGTTGACCTCGTCCTGCACGATCGACTCGAAGCCGGAGAGCAGGGACGGGTCCGACACCACGATGGTGAGCGCCGCGAGCGGAAGCCGGTTGCGCAGGCTGCCCGCCTTGCGCAGCGCCGACGTCGCCGAGCAGACCTCGCGCACCTGGTCCATCGCCGCGACCAGGTCGTCGTCGGCCGGGAGCTCGTCGACCAGCGGCCAGTCGGTCAGGTGCACCGATCGGCCGCCGGTCAGGCCGCGCCAGACCTCCTCGGTGGTCAGCGGCATCAGCGGCGCGGTCGTCCGGCAGACCGTCTCGAGCACCGTGTAGAGGGTGTCGAAGGCGTCCGTGCTGTCCGCCCAGAAACGGCTGCGGGAGCGGCGGATGTACCAGTTCGTGAGCACGTCGAGGAACGACCGGGTGGCGTCGCACGCGTCGGCCACGGCGTAGCCGTCGAGAGCCGTGGTCATCTCGTCGACGAACTGCCGACACTTGGCGAGCAGGTAGCGGTCCAGCGGGTCGGTCGACGCGGTCGACCAGGTGGCGTCGTACCCCTCGCCGTCGCGGGCGGCGTTGGCGTAGAGCTGGAAGAAGTACCAGCTGTTCCACAGCGGGATGAGCACCTGGCGCACCGAGTCACGGATGCCCTGCTCGGTGACGACCAGGTTGCCGCCGCGCAGGATCGGCGAGGACATCAGGAACCAGCGCATCGCGTCCGCGCCGTCGCGGTCGAACACCTCCCGCACGTCGGGGTAGTTGCGCAGGGACTTCGACATCTTGTTGCCGTCGGAGCCGAGCACGATGCCGTGGCTGATGCAGTTCTCGAACGCCGGCTTGTCGAAGATCGCCGTGGCCAGGATGTGCAGCGTGTAGAACCAGCCGCGGGTCTGGCCGATGTACTCGACGATGAAGTCCGCCGGGAAGTGCCCGGCGGCGGAGCCGCCAGATTCAGTACCGAGGAACCAGTCCGCGTTCTCGAAGGGGTAGTGGACCTGCGCGAAGCTCATCGAGCCGGAGTCGAACCACACGTCGAGGACGTCCGCCACGCGGCGCATCATCGACTGCCCCTCCTCAGGCGACCGGGGGTCGTCGGGGTTGGGCCGCACCAGGTCGTCGACGTACGGGCGGTGCAGGTCGGGCTCGCCGTCCTTGTTGCGCGGCAGCCGCCCGAAGTCGGCCTCGATCTGCGCGAACGAGCCGTAGACGTCGATGCGGGGGTAGGTCGGGTCGTCGCTCTTCCACACCGGCACCGGGGAGCCCCAGAAGCGGTTGCGGGTGATCGACCAGTCCCGGGCGTTCTCCAGCCAGCGGCCGAACTGGCCGTCCTGGATGTGGTCGGGCACCCAGTTGATCTCCTGGTTGAGCTCGAGCATCCGCGCCTTGATCGCGGTCACCTCGACGAACCACGACGAGACGCCCTTGTAGATCAGCGGCTCGCGGCAGCGCCAGCAGTGCGGGTAGCTGTGGTCGTAGGTCTCGCGGCGCAGCAGCACCGTGCCCGGCGACACCGAGCCGGTCTCCCCCGTGCCGGCGGTCGCGGCCTTGAGGTGGTCGATGACCTGGAGGTTGGCGTCGAAGACGAGCAGTCCCTCGTAGTCGACGACCGGGAACGTGAACTTCCCGTCCTTGCCGACGGGCATGACCGCCTCGATGCCCTCACGGTCGGTGACGATCTTGTCGTCCTCACCGAAGGCGCCGGCGGTGTGCACCATCCCGGTGCCGTCCGTGGTGGTGACGAACTCGGCCGGTACGACGCGGAAGGCGTTCTCGTGCCCCGCGTAGTAGGTGAACGGCGGCGTGTAGACGAGACCCACCAGGTCGGCGCCCTTGCCCCGCCAGGTCACGTCGAACTCGGTGGTCGAGCCTGTCGAGACCCCCAGCTCGCGGGCGTACGACGCCAGGCGCGCCTCGGCCAGGATGTGGCGCACACCCTCGACCGTGACCACGACGTAGTCGATGTCCTCGCCGACCATCACCGCGAGGTTGCTCGGCAGCGTCCACGGCGTCGTCGTCCAGACCAGCAGCTTGGCGCCCTTGAAGGGACCGTCGGTCGTCACGTCGTACCCGACCGTGACCGCCGGGTCCTGCCGCATCTGGTAGACGTCGTCGTCCATCCGCAGCTCGTGGTTGGACAACGGCGTCTCGTCGTTCCAGCAGTAGGGCAGCACCCGGAAGCCCTCGTAGATCAGGCCCTTGTCGAACAGCTGCTGGAAGGCCCAGATCACCGACTCCATGTAGTCGGGGTTCATGGTCCGGTAGTCGTTCTCGAAGTCGACCCACCGCGCCTGCCGCGTGACGTACTCGCGCCATTCGCCGGTGTACTTCATCACCGAGGCACGACAGGCCTCGTTGAACCTGTCGATGCCCATCTCGACGATCTCGTCGGTGGTCTTGATGCCATTGAGGCGCATCGCCTCGAGCTCGGCGGGCAACCCGTGCGTGTCCCAGCCGAAGCGCCGCTCGACCTTCCTGCCCCGCATCGTCTGGTAGCGCGGGATCAGGTCCTTGACGTAGCCGGTCAGCAGGTGGCCGTAGTGCGGCAGCCCGTTGGCGAACGGCGGTCCGTCGTAGAAGACGAACTCGTTGGCGCCGTCCTCGCCCCCGTCGCGTTGGTCGATGCTCGCCTGGAAGGTGCCGTCCTGCTCCCAGTACGCGAGCACCCGCTCCTCGATCGCGGGGAACTTCGGGGAGGACGGGACGGACGAGTCGTCGGCAGCGACCTGGGGGTAGGTCATCGGGGCATCTCCTGGCATTCGTTCCGGTGGTTGGTTAACCACAGGGACGATCCGAGGACCGCGGTACCACCCTGCTTGCCCGCTCCCCGACTCTGGGAGGGACCTCTCGTCGCGGCTGTCACGGGCCTACCCGTCCGGTTCTACTGGGCTCTCGCCGTTCTTCCGGAGGCTTGCCGCTGATGACGGCTCGAACGCCTGTGCCGACAGCGTACGGCGCGGAGCGCGCCACGAGCCAATCGGATTGCGGTGACGCGGCCGGGATGGTCGGGTGGACCCATGAGCGACCTGTTCCTCCCCGAGGACGAAGACCCGCGCACCTACGGCAACCCGCAGGGCGAGAAGGCGACGTACGTCGAGTACCTCGCGAACTACCGCACCACCCTCGACCTCAAGTGCCGCGACCTCACGCCCGAGCAGCTGGCGACCCGGAGCGTGCCGCCGAGCACCATGAGCCTGCTCGGTCTGGTGCGTCACATGGCGGCCGTCGAGCACAGCTGGTTCCAGCGGGTCGCGCAGGCCACCGGTGAGGCCCGCCTCTACCGGACCGCGGAGGACCGCGACCACGACTTCAACGCCGCCGAGGGCACCGAGGCGTGCGCGGCCGACGCGTTCGAGACCTGGCGCCGCGAGATCGCCGACGCCGAGGAGTGGCTGGCCGGGGTCCCGGAGACCGACCTGGGCCGGGAGCTCCCGATGCTGACAGCCGAGGAGGGCACGGTCAGCATCCGGGACCTCGTGGTGCACATGATCGAGGAGTACGCCCGTCACTGCGGGCACGCCGACCTGCTGCGCGAGTGCCTCGACGGCCGCACCGGCCAGTAGCCGCGCCACGGTCGCGCTCTAGGCTGGCCCCGTGACTACGCCGACGACTGCCTGGGGCTACGGACTCACCACCATCGACGCCGGTGGGGCCGTGCTCGACGTCTGGTTCCCCTTCCCCGAGCTGGGTGCGCGCCCGGAGGGTACGACGACCCCGGCCGAGCTCGGCCCGCTCGAGGGGGCCGACAGCGACCGCGCCGTCCACCGCGAGGTGCGGCTGGTGGAGATCGCCGACCTGCAGGCCCCGCCCACCACGACCGAGGACGTCTGGCTCCGCCTGCACCTGCTGTCGACGCGGGCCGTCCGACCCCACTCGATCTCGATGGACGGCGTCTTCGGGCTGCTGGCCAACGTGGTGTGGACCTCGGCCGGCCCGTGCGCGGTCGAGGGCTTCGAGAGCACCCGGCTGCGGCTGCGCGCCGGCGGGCGCCACGTGACCGTGTTCGGCGTCGACAAGTTCCCGCGGCTGGTCGACTACGTGCTGCCGACCGGTGTCCGGATCGCCGATGCCGATCGCGTCCGGCTCGGCGCCCACCTCGCCGAGGGCACCACGGTCATGCACGAGGGCTTCGTCAACTACAACGCCGGCACGCTCGGCGCCTCGATGGTGGAGGGCCGGATCTCCGCGGGCGTCGTGGTCGGCAACGGCTCCGACATCGGTGGCGGCTCCTCGATCATGGGCACCCTGTCGGGAGGCGGCAAGCAGGTCATCTCGATCGGCGAGCGGTGCCTGCTCGGCGCCAACGCCGGCATCGGCATCTCGCTCGGCGACGACTGCGTGGTCGAGGCCGGCTGCTACGTCACCGCCGGCACCAAGGTCACCATCGCCGACGCGGACCTGGCCCACAGCCGGACCCGGGTGATCAAGGCGGTCGAGCTCTCGGGGGCGAGCAACGTGCTCTTCCGGCGCAACTCGGTGAGCGGCGCCATCGAGGCGGTGCCGTGGAAGAGCGCCGGCATCGAGCTCAACGCCGACCTGCACGCCAACTGAGCGGCGCCCAGGATTTCACCCCACCCCTGAGACTTGCTCCATGAAGGTTCGTACGGGCGTGGCGCTGGTCGTCGTGGCGTCCATCGGGGTCGTCGTGGCGGTGGCGTACGGCGTGCTGAACCACGTCGCCCCGCTGCTGCGTCCCGACGAGTGCACGGCCACGGTGGACGGCCGCACCGTGACGCTGGACCCCGAGCAGGCCGAGAACGCCGCCCTGATCACCGCCGTCTCGGTCAACCGCGGGATGCCGGCGCGCGCCGCGACCATCGCCCTCGCGACGGCGTACCAGGAGTCCAAGCTCTACAACCTCGACGCAGGCGACCGCGACTCCGCCGGGCTCTTCCAGCAGCGGCCCTCGCAGGGCTGGGGCAGCGTCGAGCAGGTGACGAACCCGTACTACGCGACCAACGCCTTCTACGACGCCCTCGAGAAGATCGACGGCTACGACTCCATGGTCGTCACCGAGGCCGCCCAGGAGGTGCAGCGCTCCGGCTTCCCCGAGGCGTACGCCGACCACGAGGGCGACGCCCGGGTGCTCGCGTCGGCCCTCACCGGCAACTCCCGCCACGCGTTCAGCTGCCGCTACACCGACGCTCCCGCCGAGGCGTCGGACCGGCTCAAGGCCTCCGGGCTGACCCGCCGCGCCGACGCCGTGCGCCGTGAGGTCACCGAGGTGTTCGCGGACCCGCCCCTCGGCGGCTTCGCCCCGGGCGGGGTGAGCACCGGCCACATGGAGGGCTCCGCGCACTACGAGGGCCGCGCCGTGGACGTCTTCGTGCGCCCGATCAGCTCGGCCAACAAGACCCGCGGCTGGGCGATCGCGCACTACCTGGTGGCCCAGGCGGACCGGCTGAAGATCAGGACCGTCATCTTCGACGCCCGGATCTGGACGTCGGGCACCCGCTCCGAGGACGGCTGGCGCGACTACGACCCGCCCAGCAGCTCCGGCGACCGGGCCATCCTCGAGCACCGCGACCACGTCCACGTCGACGTCTTCGACTGAGGTCCGGGCCGACCTGGCCCTCAGCCCAGCCGGTCGGCTGCGGCCGCGACCCGCTCGTCGGTGGCCGTGAAGGCCACCCGGACGTGCTGGCGGCCGGCGACGCCGTAGAACGCGCCGGGAGCGACCAGGATCCCCCGCTCGGCCAGCCAGCCGACGGTCTCCCAGCAGTCCTCGTCCCGCGTCGCCCACAGGTAGAGCGACGCCTCGGAGTGATCGATCCGGAAGCCGGCGGACAGCAGCGCCTCGCGGAGCAGGGCCCGGCGGGCGGCGTACCGCGCGTGCTGCTCGATGACGTGGTCGTCGTCGTCGAGCGCGGCCACCATCGCGACCTGCTGCGGGCCGGGCATCATGAGTCCGAGGTTCTTGCGCACGGCGAGCAGCTCGCCGACCAGCGCCGGGTCGCCGGCGACGAACGCGCACCGGTAGCCCGCCAGGTTGGAGCGCTTGGACAGTGAGTGCACGGCGAGGATGCCCTCGTGGGAGCCGCCGCTGATCGACGGGTGCAGGACCGAGACCGGCTCGGCGTCCCAGGCGCACTCGAGGTAGCACTCGTCGGAGACCAGGAGGGTGCCGCGATCACGGCACCACTCGACCACCTTGCGCAGGTGGTCGGCCGGCAGCACCCGTCCGGTGGGGTTCGAGGGCGAGTTGAGCCAGAGCAGCGCCGGGACCTCCGGCCCGAAGGCCGTCAGCGAGTCGGCGGCCAGGCCGCGCGCGCCCGCGAGCGCGGCGCCGACCTCGTAGGTCGGGTAGGCCAGCTCCGGGTAGCCGATCAGGTCGCCGGCACCGAGTCCGAGGTGGCCAGGCATCGACGCGATCAGCTCCTTGGAGCCGATCACCGGCAGCACGCCGTCCAGACCCAGCCCGGTGACGCCGTGGCGTCGTCCGAGCCAGTCGATGCAGGCCTGCCGGGTCTGCACGAGACCGATCGTGGTCGGGTAGCCCGGCGCGTCGGCGGCATCCCGCAGCGCGTCCTGCACGATCGCGGGAGTCGCGTCGACCGGCGTGCCGATCGACAGGTCGACGACACCGCCGGAGTGGGCGCGAGCCCGCTCGGCGTACGTCGTCAGGTGGTCCCAGGGAAAGTCCGGGAGTCGCGCAGAGACGCGGTGGGCGATCAGTGGTCCTGGATCTGGGGCTCGAGGGCGGCGACCAGCGGGTGGTCGTGGTCGATCTCGCCCATCTTCGCGGCACCTCCGGGCGACCCGAGGTCGTCGAAGAAGTGCACGTTGGCCTCGTAGTAGCTCTTCTGCTCCTCGGGGACGTCGTCCTCGTAGAAGATCGCCTCCACGGGGCAGACCGGCTCGCACGCACCACAGTCGACGCACTCGTCGGGATGGATGTAGAGCATCCGCTTGCCTTCATAGATGCAGTCGACGGGGCACTCATCGACGCACGCCCTGTCCTTCAGGTCGACGCACGGCTGAGAGATGACGTAGGTCACCGAATCCTCCTACAGACTCACGGGAGCAGGTGCTCGGGCACCAGCCTAGTATCCCGGGAGTGGACGAGTCGGCATACCCCCAGCATGTGAGCCATCCCGTGAGCGGTCAGCACCTCCTGGGCCCGCACGTGGTGGGGCAGCGGGTGGTGGTCCGGAGGCTGGTCCGCGGCGAGCTCGGACCCTCGGGAGGGCCGGCCATGACCGACCTGCTCGGGACCTGCACGTCCTGGGGCGACGGCGTCTGCGTGGTGGCACCCGAGACCGGGGATCCGGTCGAGATCGCCATCGCCGACATCGTCTCCGGCAAGCCGGTGCCCCCGCGTCCCTCGGCACGCCACCGGATCGACCCGGGCGAGGCGCAGCACCGGGCGCTGGCGCTGTGGCCGGACCTCGAGACCCGCTCGGTGGGTCAGTGGCTGCTGCGGCACTCCCCCACCTCACCCAACCGGCGAGCCAACTCGGTGCTCGCGATGGGTCCGGTCGGCGACCCGGGTGACTACGAGCAGGTGGTCGAGTTCTACCTCGAGCGGACCGGGCGACCGGTCGCCGCCGTGCTCCCCGACTCTCCGGGGGAGGACTTCTTCCTCGGTCACGGCTGGGTTCCGGAGAGCGGCGACGCCGACACCGTGTTCGAGCTCGCGAGCGTGGCCCGGGCCCGGCGTGCCCTACGCAGCGCCCCGGCCCGGGAGGTCGAGCTGGTCGAGGCCGACGGCCTGGCCGTCGCCCGGATCGGCGACCTGGCGAGCGGGATCGCCGCCTACGACCGGGACTGGGTCGGCTTCCGGAGTCTGGAGGTCGCCCCGGCGCACCGTCGGCAGGGGCTGGGACTCGCGGTCATGGCCGCACTGCTCGAGTGGGGATCGGAGCAGGGCGCCACCACGGCGTACCTCCAGGTGCTGGGCGACAACACGGCGGCGCTCGGCCTGTACGAGGGCCTGGGCTTCACCGAGCACCACGCCTACCGGTATCTCGCCAGCCCGGTCCGATCGACCGACTGAATCCCGAAGGCGCGCTCGGCGACCACCGCCATCCACCGCCACCGCCACCTCATCAGCAGCAGCACGAGAGCACCGGAGACCAGCATCCCGGCGATGTTGATCACGAGCTGGGCACTCGAGCCGACGATCTCCTTGCGGTCCAGGAAGGCCAGTCCGAGTGCGAGGTTGCCCGCGGCCGGCACCGTCGTGACGCTGATGAAGACACCGACCATCGTCGAGGCCTTCGACAGGGCCAGGGCCAGGGCGCCAGCGGCGCCCGCCAGCAGCGCGACGACGAGCGACCAGGTGTCCGGGTGCCAGATGAAGCCGGTGTTGGGGCGCGGACCGGTGACCTCGTCCAGGGTGACCAGTCCGAGAGCGCGACCCAGGACGGCGGCCGCGGTGACCACGAGGATCGCGAAGACGAAGCCGACCACGAGCAGGCGCAGGCCGCGGCCCAGGAGCCCCCACCGCCTCAGCGCGATCCCCGCACACCCGGCGGCGACCGCGCTGAACTCGGGTCCGACCACCATCGCCCCCACGACCAGGACCGAGGAGTCGGTGATGACGGCGACGGCTGCCAGCGCGACCGCGAGCACCATGAACAGGTGGTAGGACAGCGTCGGCACCGCACCTGCCTCCGCCTGGGCCTCGACCGCCTCCCAGATCACCGCGTCGTCAGGATGGCCCGGTGCCGCGGCCTCGAGCTCTGCGGCTGCCCGGAACGGCGTACCGACAGGGTCGGTCAGCACGATGCCACCCACCTCGTCGAGCCCGAGGTGCCGCAGCTTCCAGAGCAGCGAGGCCGTCTTCTCACGGGCGGCATCACACTCCACGAGGTCCCCTGGCGGCTTCAGGGAGCTGCCACGGTCCACAGTGACGTTGGTGATCCAGTCGCGGTCGAGCAGGATCTCCAGCACCGGGTCGGTGAGATCGGCCGGGGTGGTGAGTCGGAGGTGGACCAGCACAGCCGCAGCGTACGACGGATGCGGGCCCCCGCCACGGCCTAGGCTCGGCGCGTGAGCACCTTCTCCGACGACTGGCTGGCGGCCGAGGCCGACCGGCTCCTCGACTTCGCCAGCGCGTCCCGCCACCCCGACGGCGGCTTCGCCTGGCTCGATGACGACGGTGTGCCCGAGCTCGACCGGCCCGTCGAGCTGTGGATCACCTGCCGGATGACCCACGTCTTCGCCCTGGCCCACCTGATGGGCAGACCCGGCGCCGGCGAGCTCGCCGACCACGGGATCGCGGCCCTGACCGGACGGTTCCGCGACCAGCAGCACGGTGGGTGGTACGCCGCCGTCGGCCCGGACGGACCCGTCAGCCGGGACAAGACCGCCTACGAGCACGCCTTCGTGGTGCTGGCAGCAACCTCGTCGGCAGCTGCCGGGCGACCCGGCGGTGCGGAGTTGCTCAACGACGCGCTGGGCGTGCTGGACCGGCACTTCTGGGACGACCGGGCCGGCATGGTCGTCGAGCAGTGGGACGAGTCCTGGTCGGTGCTGGACGGCTACCGAGGGGTCAACGCCAACATGCACACGGTCGAGGCGCTGCTCGCGGCCGCCGACGTCACCGGCGACCCGGTCTGGCGCGACCGTGCGCTGCGGATCGTCACCCGGGTCGTGCACGACCTCGCCCGCTCCCACGACTGGCGGCTCCCCGAGCACTTCGACGCCTCCTGGACGCCGCTGCTCGACTACAACCACGACGAGCCCGCGCACCCGTTCCGGCCGTACGGCGCCACGATCGGGCACTGGCTGGAGTGGTCCCGGCTGACCCTCACCCTGCGCGCGGCGCTCGGCCCGGACGCGCCCGACTGGATGCTGGCCGACGCGCGGGCACTCGTGGACGCGGCCGTGCGCGAGGGCTGGGCGGTGGACGGTGCCGCCGGGTTCGTCTACACCGTCGACTGGGACGGCACCCCCGTCGTACGGGAGCGGATGCACTGGGTGCTGGCCGAGGGCATCGCCGCGGCCGCCGCGCTGGCGCGCGAGACCGGCGACCCGACGTACCCGATCCTGGTCGAGCACTGGTGGGCCTACGCCTCGTCCCACCTCATCGACCTCGAGCGCGGCTCCTGGCGCCACGAGCTCGATCCGACCAACCGACCGTCGGCGCAGACCTGGGCCGGCAAGCCGGACGTCTACCACGCCTTCCAGACGGCGCTGCTGGTCCGGTTGCCGGTTGCGCCGACCCTGGCGGTGGCGCTGGCTCAGTCGTCGTCGGGCTCGGGCGGCGTCGAGGGCTCGGGCGGCTTGCAGACCACGGTGTCCGACGGGGTGTAGGTGGTGTGGAAGTTCTCGGAACGGATCAGCGTGTCGACCCCGGGCTTGCGGAAGTAGCGCTTCACGTCGACGTCGAACCCGCCGTAGCCGGTGTTGGGGTAGCAGTCGGCCGTGTCCAGGGTGCGGGTGGCCGGCGAGGTGAGGTTGTAGCGGTCGGAGGTCGTGGTGCTGATGTCCCAGTACGTCGTGGAGTACATGCTGACCGTGAGGACCCCCTGCGACGACGGGGTGCTCGGGGTCAGCTTCGCCGAGATCAGCACGCCGTACGGCGTGTCGTTGCGGAAGCGCAGGTCCACCGCCCCCCATGCGACGGTGGCCTCGCGCCCGACCGGGTAGCGGTCGATGTAGAACGAGTGCGGCTTGTGCTCGACGTCCTCGAGGCCGGCGAAGAACATCGCGTTGAAGGTCGTCGTGGCCATCTGGGAGACCCCGCCGCCGAGGTCCTCCTTGAAGATGCCGTTGCTGATGATGAAGCCCTCGGTGAAGCCGTTCTCCCGGGTCCGCTCGCCCACGGTGTCGTTCAGCGAGAAGACCTCGTCGGGCTTCAGCACGGTGCCATCGACGAGCTGGGCGGCGCGG
Source organism: uncultured Actinomycetota bacterium (assembly GCA_963706475.1). Taxonomy (GTDB): domain Bacteria; phylum Actinomycetota; class Actinomycetes; order Propionibacteriales; family Nocardioidaceae; genus Nocardioides. The sequence goes on from CAVPLV010000002.1 coordinate 724,206, forward strand.
CCGATGTTGGTGTTGCGGTACTCCGCGTAGGGGAAGTACGTCGTGAAGGTCGACACCTGCTCGTCGATCTTCAGCGCTTTGGCGTCGGCGGTGGTGAAGTCCGGCTCTTCGACGCTCGCCTTGACCTTCGTCTCGCGCTTGCCCTCGGGCCGGGTCACCAGCTCGAGGAAGGTGGCGCTGACGTCGGCGGGGTCGTAGGCGACTCCCGGCTTGGCCGGCACCACCCGGGGCTTGCCGTTGACCAGCCTGACCGTCGCGTCGACCGGGGCGCCGGCGTCGCTGACGCCGGAGTCGACCAGCTCGCCGAGCCCCTCCTCGTCGAGGTCGGGGACCAGCGAGCCGTCCTCGGGCGACATGGAGAGGAGCGCACCGTACTCCGCGGGGCGCAGCTCGACGGGTGAGTCACCGAAGACCAGGGTGACCGGGGCAGACATCGCCGGGTTCGCGAAGCTGTCGACGGCCCCCTGGACGTCGGCCTCGTCGATGTCGGGCTGGATGCTCTGGACGGTCAGCTCGGTCACCGGGGCGTCGGCCACGAGGAATGCGGCCGCCAGCGCATCGCTGGCCCGAGCAGGGTCGATCCCCTCACCCGGTCGCGGCTCGACAGTGACGACCTCGCCGTCGCGGAAGCGTACGTCGCCGTCGCGGGCCGCCGTGCCGAGCTCCTCGCTCATCGCCTCGACCGTCGTGGTCATCGCCGCCTCGTCGACCACCACGACCGCGTCCAGGTCATCACCCCCGGTGTAGTAGTCCCACAACCGGGCCGGCGTCCAGCTCTGCTCACCGGTCGCGGCCGCCACCGACGCCTCGTAGTCCACCGACAGGCCGGCCTCGGCGGGTTCGACGGTGCTGGTCTTGCCGTCGATGGACACCGCGATCGGACGGTCGACCAGGTCCGCGAGACCCTTCTGCAGCGCGACCGTCGCGGCGGCCGGCGTACGACCACCGATGTCGACCCCGGACACGGTGGTCCCGCGCGGGACCTTGTCGCCGGCCACCAGGTAGGCGGCGACGTATCCGGCACCGACCAGCAGCAGGAGACCGGCGATCACCAGCAGGACGGCCTTGCCACCCTCCTTCTCACGGGCGGGGGAAGGGGCTGGGTCGGTCACGCGGACATCCTAGGAGGTGGCACCCGAGCCACCGTCCGCCTGGCGACCCTGCGGGCGGGGCAGCGTGCCGACCCCGATCACCAGCACCAGCAGGCCCAGCCCCAGGACGAGGTAGCCGCGGACGTCGGTGCTGAGGAGGTAGTCACCCTCCGGACGGGGCACCGAGAGCCACCCGAGCATCGCGACCCAGCCGACCACGAACGCGAGCCGAGACCACCAGCCGGGAGGCAGCGCCGCCACGGTGAGGAGGGTGGCGGCCACGGCGAGCGGCAGACCCCAGGCGAGCTGGTGCACCGCGACGGTGGCGACGGCCGTCCCGGCGCCGACCACCAGCAGTCCGAGGGCGACGAGCAGCCTCATTCAGATCCCGGCGAAGAGGTCGGTCTCGAGACCGTTCTCGTCGAGATCGCCACGCTGGCCCTTCACGATCCGGTAGAACTCCACTCCCCAGGCGGTGTCGCCGACGTTGTTGGAGAGGGCGAAGAACGGCCCGTCGGTGGTGATCTGCGTCGGGTAGGCGCGCAACGCTGCCATCTTCTTCGCGACGTGCTCGGTCGCGTCGATCCCGGCCGCGAGGTTCTCGTCGGCAGTGACGAAGTGCGGCAGCGGACCGTCGGGGTCCATACCCTCGAACGACGTCGTGTCCCCGGCGTCGCGCAGGGCCCGGAGACCGGCGCGCATCCGGCTCTCCGACATCGCGCCCCAGTAGATCTTCGCGATCTCCCACGGCTCGCCGAGGTCGAGACGGTACGACGGGACCGCGGCGAGCTGCGCGGCGTACATCGCCACCCGGTGCGCCTGGATGTGGTCGGGGTGGCCGTAGCCGCCGAACTCGTCGTACGTCACGAGCACCTGGGGCCGGACCTCGCGGACGATCTCGACGAGCAGGTCGGCGGCGCGGGTGAGGTCGGCGTTCGCGAACGCGTTGTCGTGCACGTCGTCGGCGGCGATGGCGTAACCGTCCTCGTGCCACTTCATCCCGGAGTCACGGAAGTGCTGGAAGCCGCCGAGCCAGCGGTGGTCGGTGACGCCGAGCGCGGCCATCGAGTCCGCGATCTCGCCCCTGCGGTGCTCGCCGAGCCGGTCCTCCTTGTCGGCGGCGAGGTGCTCGAGCTCGGGGACCAGGATCTCGCCCATCTCGCCAGCCGTGCAGGTCACGAGGGTGACCCCCCGACCCTCGGCGGCATACTTCGCCATCGTCGCTCCCTGGCCGATCACCTCGTCGTCGGGGTGGGCGTGCACGAGGAGAAGGCGTTGGTCCGCGGTCATGAGGGGATCCTAGGGAGGTCTGTGGTCGAGCTTGTCGGTGACCACAACACGTCAGGGCTGTCGTTTGATCCGCTTCGGCGCAGATGGCAGGTCGAGAGGCGCAGGAGCCTGACCCGGATCGGCGGGCGAACCGTCGTCGAGCCAGCCGTCGCGGGCCTCGACGAGCAGCTCCAGGACGATGTCGGGCGCGTCGGTCAGCACCGCCCACGGGTGGTCCTCGTCGTCGTCCTCGCCGGCCAGCCGCTCCCGCTCCAGATGGGCGTCGAACCCGTCGGCCACCAGCCGGGCGACCACCGCCCGGGCGTCGTCCTCGTCGAAGAAGATGCCGCGCACGAGCTCAGCTGGCCAGCGCGGCCCGGACCGCGTCGAGGAAGGGCCGGTCCGGATCGAGCCAGTCCACGCTGTCGAGCTCGTCGGAGCGCAGCCAGCAGACCGCGTCGTGCTCGACGGGGTACGGCTCGCCACCGGTGATCCGTCCGATCGCGACGCTCAGCACGTGCCGGTCACCGATGGCGGCCTCCCCCGGCAGCCAGCCGGTCACCTCGATGATGCAGCCGAGCTCCTCGGCGATCTCGCGCACGATCGCGGCGTCGGGCGACTCGTCGACCTCGACCTTGCCGCCGGGGAACTCCCAGCGGCCGACGGACTCGGGAGGAGAGGTGCGCCGGGCCGCGAGCACCCGGCCGTCCCGGACGATCGCTGCGCCCACGACGTCTGTCACGGTGGTTGTCACGCTCCCGACCCTAGCGCTGGGCCCCCTCCCCTACATTGCGAGCATGCACCTGACCTGCCACGACGCCTACGCCGAGGCCGGTGACGCCCTCGCCGAACGGCTGGGCGGCCGGCTCGGCCTCAGCGCGGTGCTCGCCGACCTGGACCGGCGCGCTCGCCGTACCCTCGCGCCCGGCCGGGCTGTCCACCGCGCGTGGACCTGGGACCGCCGCGACCGCTGGGACCGGCGCTGGTGGCCCCAGGGGATCTCCCCCTCTGCCTCTGCCGACGTCCCCGGGCCGGACCGGGTCGTGGCGGTGTCCTGGTACGCCAAGGACGGCGGCTCTCGGGTGAGCTTCCTGGACCTCACCCACCGTCGCTACGACCACGTGCAGCTGGTGGTGCCGACCTTGGTCGACGGGGTCGCCGACCACGAGCCGCTGAAGGTCCACGCCGGCGGGATCGTCTGGCACGGCGACCACCTGCACGTGGCCGCGACCGCGCGGGGCTTCTGGACCTGCCGACTCTCCGACGTGCTCCGGGGTCCGGAGGGTTGGGTGCTGCCGGTGCGGTACGCCTATCGCGCCCACACCGAGGAGGGGCAGGAACGGCTCCGCTACTCGTTCCTGTCGCTCGACGCGAGCGCCTCACCACCGGAGCTCGTCGTCGGCGAGTACGGCAACAGCCGGCAGACCCGACGCATCGCCCGCTTCCCCCTCGACCCGGAGTCCAGCCTCCCCCACACCGACGGCGAGGGCCGGGCCCAGCCGACCCTCCTCGACGGTGGGGTCGTGCGCGCCCAGGGCGTGGTGCGGGCTCGCGGCGCCTACTACCTGACCACCTCGCACGGGCCGTGGAAGCCGGGTTCGGTGTACGTCGGAGAGCCCGGCGCCTTCCGTCGCCGCGGGTTCGCGGTCCCGATGGGCACCGAGGACCTCGCCTACTCGCGCGAGGACGACCTGCTGTGGAACGTGACCGAGCACCCGGGCCGCCGGTGGATCTGCGCGTTGAAGCGCTCCTGGTTCGACTAGTCGACGGGTCAGACGAGCACGGTCGTGACCGGCAGCGAGGAGTCGGCCGGCAGGTCCAGCGCGGACGGCGTACGACCGCGTGCCACCATCTCCGCGCCGAGCGCGGCGACCATCGCCCCGTTGTCGGTGCACAGGCCAGGTCGCGGCACCCGCACCCGGATGCCCCGGGCGCTGGCCCGCTCCTCGGCCATCGCGCGCAGCCGCGAGTTCGCTGCGACGCCGCCACCGATCAGCAGGTCCTCGATGCCCTCGGTGGTCGCTGCGTCGAGGGCCTTGCGAACGAGCACGTCGCAGACCGCCTCCTGGAAGCTGGCCGCGACGTCCGCGACCGGGACCGGCTCGCCGGACCGCTCGCGCGCCTCGACCCAGCGCGCGACGGCCGTCTTGAGCCCGGAGAAGGAGAAGTCGAAGCGGTGCCGCTCGAGGTCGCGTCGCGAGCTGAGCCCGCGCGGGAAGTCGACGTAGACGCTGTTGCCCTCACGGGCGACCCGGTCGATGTGCGGGCCCCCGGGGAACGGCAGCCCGAGCAGCCGGGCGACCTTGTCGAAGGCCTCGCCCGCTGCGTCGTCGATGGTGGCGCCCATCGGGTCGACCCCGACGGTGACGTCGGTGACCCGCAGCAGGCTGGAGTGGCCGCCGCTGACCAACATGGCCAGGCAGGGTTCGGGCAGTGGACCGTGCTCGAGCTGGTCGACAGCGACGTGGGCGGCGAGGTGGTTGACGCCGTAGATGGGCTTGTCGAGACCGACCGCGAGTGCCTTCGCGGCCGCGACGCCGACCATCAGGGCACCGGCCAGGCCAGGACCGCTGGTGACCGCGATCGCGTCGACGTCGCGCAGCCGGATCCCGGCGGTCTCGCAGGCTCGCTCGATCGTGGGGACCATCGCCTCGAGGTGGGCACGGCTCGCGACCTCGGGCACCACGCCCCCGAAGCGGGCGTGCTCCTCGACGCTGCTCGCCACGGCGTCGGCCAGCAGGGTGTGGCCGTGCACGATGCCGACACCGGTCTCGTCGCACGAGGTCTCGATGCCGAGGACCAAGGGCTCACTCACGGTGCTCATTGTGCGTCACCCGCCTTCCCGAGCGTCCCCTGCACCGACCGCTGCATCACGACGGCGGTCGACCCGTCGCGGTAGTAGCGCCTGCGGCGGTCGATCTCGACGAAGCCGCGGGCCCCGTAGAACGCCAGGGCGCTGGTGTTGTCCTCGCGCACCTCGAGCAGCAACCTCTCCGCTCCCCCCACGCGGGCTGCGTCGACGACCGCCTGCAGCAGCGCGCTCGCGAGTCCGGTGCGACGGTGGGCTGCGTCGACGGCGATCCGTTGGAGCTCGGCGATGTCCTCGACGATGCTGGCGGCCGCGTGGCCCACCACGCTGGGTCTGCCGTCCTTCTCGACCTCGGCGACCAGGTAGTGGATCGTCGGCAGGTTGCCGGTGACGCCCTCGGCGATCAGACCCTCCGACCAGGCGTCGTCACCCAGGTTGTCGAGCTCGAGGTCGGCGATGACGTCGACGTCGCCGGCGGCAGCCACCCGGATCCTCACGAGACGCGCTTGGGTGCGCGCGGTGCCTCGGCATCCGGCCGCCGGAGGTAGAGCGGCTCGGGGTCGAGCAGCTCGGCCCGCTCACCGGTGACCACCCGGGCCAGCCAGCCGGCGCTGGGCGCGCCCGGGCCTCCGCGGTGCGAGAACGCCTCTGGGTAGAGCACGCCACCCTCACCGACCACGAGGTCGGCGGTGGCCAGCGCAGCCGGCCTGTCGACGACCGGCCCGTCGAGACGGGTCCCACGCTCGTCGTACCGGGCCAGGTAGACCTCCTTGCGGCGGGCATCCGTCGCGACCACGAAGTCACCGGTGACCACGCCCGACTCGACCGCCTCGATGGCGAGCACGTCGAGCGAGCAGACGCCGTACACCGGGATCTCGAGGACGAACGCCAGGGTCCGGGCCGTCACCAGCCCGACCCGGAGCCCGGTGAACGGCCCGGGTCCGACCCCGGCCGCGATCGCGGTGAGGTCCTGGCGCACGATCCCGGCCTCGGACATCGCTCGCGCGATCAGCGGCGCCAGCTGCTCGGCGTGCTTCATCGCCCGGTCGGCGACGTGCTCCACGACGACGTCCTCGCCGTCGTGGAGGGCGACGGTCACATGGGGGGTGGCGGTGTCGAAGGCGAGCAGCACCCGCCGAATCTAACGCGTTGCCGAACCCTTTCCGTCCTGTGCATCTCGTGTGGCTGGGTTGTTGAGATCGTGGCTCTAGTGTTCTGGATGCCGGCAAGCAGCATCGCCGGCGCCGGAGGCCCGGGGAATGCCGGGGGGCGTGTGGGCATCCGGATGAAACACACTGATCGACCGAGTGCGGGACATGGGGACCTGCAGGCTCCGGGGGGAGTGCCTTCGGTCGGTCGAGAAGACCCGTTCCGCGCGCTTGGCTTCGGCCCTGAAGGCGGGACGGGCCTTCTTGATTTACGAGACATGCCGGTGACCCCGCCGGGGGCGGGGTGTGACGGACCTGGTCGGCGCTGATCGGGGTGCGGGTGTTCTCGCTCGACACGCCCAAGGGGCGTCACTCCTCGATGCGGTTGCCGTCGGCGTCCCAGTGCGCGTCGACCTTCTTGCTTGGCTGCACCCGCGGCGGCTCGCCGGGCATCTTGGGGTAGTCGGGCGGGAAGTTCGTCTCGCCGCCGGGCAGCTCCTCCCAGAGCTCGAGCAGCGGCTCGAGGGAGTACGCCGTGTCGTCGATCGTCGCCCAGGGGTCGCCGTCCTGCATACGGTCGGGGACCGTGAACAGGTTGAATTCGCGCGGGTCGGTGACGCCGGCCAGCTCCTCCCAGGTCATCGGGGTGGAGACCGGAGCGCCGGGCAGCGGGCGCAGGGAGTACGCCGACGCGATCGTCCGATCGCGGTTGTTCTGGTTGAAGTCGACGAAGATCCGCTCGCCGCGCTCCTCCTTCCACCAGTTCATCGTGACGCCGTCGTCGCGCCGGGCCAGCTCGCGGCCGAACCCGATCGCCGCGTGCCGGAGGTCGGTGAACTCCCACTCCGGTTTGATCCGCACGAAGACGTGCACGCCCCGGTTGCCCGACGTCTTCGGGTAGCCGACGATGCCGAGCTCCTCGAGCAGCTCTCGGGCCACCCCGGCGACCCGGACCGCGTCCGTGAACGACGTACCCGGCTGCGGGTCGAGGTCGATGCGCAGCTCGTCGGGGCGATCCACGTCGGCACGACGTACGGGCCAGGGATGGAAGACCAGGGTGCCCATGTGCGCGCACCAGACGGGGACCGCGATCTCGGTCGGGCAGATCTCATCGGCGGTGCGGCCGGACGGGAAGGTGACCTGGACGGTCTCGAGGTAGTCGGGAGCGCCCTTCGGCACCCGCTTCTGGTAGAAGGCGTCGGCCCCGCGATCCTGCGGCCCCGTCGCCAGCCGCATCCCTTCACGGACGCCGGAGGTCCACCGCTCCAGGGCGGTCGGCCGGTCCCGCAGGGCGCGCATCAGCCCGTCGTCGACGCTGGCGAAGTACTCCGCCACCATCAGCTTGGTGACCTCGGGCGTGGTGTCGGTGGCTTCGTAGATCACCCGATCGGGGCTCGACACGCGCACCGCGCGGCCCCCGGCGTCGACCTCGGCGGCAGCCGCCTTCGCCATCAGATCGCCCGGACCCGGTTGTTGCGCGGCTGGCCCGCTGACTCGTCGCGGTACATCTGGTACGCCGAGCTGCCCGGCGCCGTCGTGAGCTGCCAGGGATCGTCGTGGGTGCCGGATCCGTCCATGGTGCCCACGCTAACCGGGTCTTGGCCGCGGAAACTAGGATCGAGGCATGGGATATGACGTTGAGAAGACCGACGAGGAGTGGCGCCAGGAGCTGTCCGCCGAGGAGTACGCCGTGCTGCGCCAGGCGGGCACCGAGCGGGCGTTCGTCGGCGAGTACACCGACACCGAGACCACCGGCATCTATCGCTGCAAGGCCTGCCAGGCCAAGCTGTTCGAGTCGGACACCAAGTTCCACTCCGGGTGCGGGTGGCCGTCGTTCTACCAGCCGATCAGTGACACCGTCGAGTACATCGAGGACGTCTCACACGGCATGAAGCGGGTCGAGGTCCGCTGCGCCAGCTGCGGCTCCCACCTGGGGCACGTCTTCCCCGACGGCTACGGCACCCCCACCGGTGACCGCTTCTGCATCAACTCGATCAGCCTGACCCTGGAGACCGCCGACCAGTAGGTCTCAGCGCGGCCGCACCACGCCGGTCCGGACCGAGGTCCGGGTCAGCGTCTCGTACGCCGTCGCCGAGGCGACGACCCGCACGCTGACGCGGGTGCCGGCCTGGGCCCTCCGCAGCGTCCAGCGGAGTCCGTGCGCCCCGGGGATCGCGCGCCCGGCGGCGTACCACTGCACCCGGATCCTCGCGCCCGGCACGCCGGCACCCCACACGGCCAGCGTGCGGCCGACGACGGCACGACCTGCGATCGTCAGCCGGCCCCCCGCCAGGTGTCCGCGGTCGACACGCACGACGCTGGACGTGGCGGTCCGGGCCGGGAAGTCCGTCGACCCCGCGGTCACCCGGACGCTGAGAGCCCTGCCCAGGTACGAGCCGGGGACCCGGTACATCGGCTTCGTGGCGCCGACGACCGGACTGCCGTCGACGAGCCAGCTGTAGGCCAACGTCTCGGCCCCGTCCCACCGGCCGCTGCTCGCCGTGAGTGTCGCGCCGACCCGGACTGGTCCGACGACCGAGGGCGCCCTGGTGTTCGTCGGCGGCCCGCTGGTGCCACACGGGCCGGCGCCGCTCTCCTGGCAGGGGTCCGGCATCGGCGCGAGCTCGTCGAAGTCCGGGGTGTCGCACGAGCCGGTGTCGCGACCGGTCAGGTCGACGCCGACGTCCCCGGCCGCAACCCTCGCGATCTGGGTGAACGCCTCGCTGACCAGGTTGCGCGGCAACGGCGCGAAGCCGTAGGGCTCGGCTGTCGTCTGACCGCCACACACGGCGTACGAGAGGAAATCCACCAAGGTCTGTCGCTTGGCCGTGGTCATTCGTGGATCGGCCAGCGAGGTCGGGACGATCGCGTTCTCGTAGTGCGACAGCGGGTAGGCGCGCGGGTCCGAGGCGACGTCGACTCCGCCCGCCAGCTCCACCGCGACGTTGGACGAGGTGGGTGGGACGAAGTAGCCCGCGGCGTTCTGGACCGCGGCGACCGCCACGGGTGCCTGCGACAGCACCGCATCGCTGTTCTCGACGTACCCGATCGACCCGTCGGAACCGAACGAGCGGATCCGGTTCAGGACTCCGTCCGCTCCGGCCATCGCGACGTCCGACCCGGTGGCTTCCCCACAGTGGAGCGGGAAGTACGCCGTCGCGGACGCTGAGCCCCCGTTGCACGACGCCCAGAGCGACGGGAACTGCGACGCGAAATAGCCGGTGAGGACGGTCGTCGACCCGGTGCCGTCGGCGCGGACCACGGGCGTGATCGGGGTGGCCGGCAGGAGCCGCCCGTTGTTGTCGGCGGCGATGGCGGGGTCGTCCCATGTCGTGATCTGGCCCGTGAAGATCCGCGCCAGGGTCTCGCCGGAGAGGCGCAGGTTGGTGAGCCGCTCGCCCCCGACCTGCAGGTGGTAGACGAGGGCCAGACCACTGCCGACGAGAGGGACGTACGTGTAGGGACGCTCGCTCGCATCGGTGCCGCCCTGGTACGGCAGGTCCGTGACGCCGAAGTCCGTGGAGCCGGTGGCGAAGTCCTTGCGACCCTGGGTCGATCCAGTAGCCGGATAGACGACCTGGATGCCGTGCGCGTCGGCGTCGGCGATCCACTGGTTGACCACCTGGGCGGCCGAGCCCGAGCCCGAGATCAGCGCAGAGGTGCCTGCGGTCGCCTGCAGCGGTACCCCGAGGCCCAGCACCCCGACCGCGACCGCGACCGCGGCCGACGTCACCAGTGCACAGGTCCCGCCCGTGCCTCGTCGCAAGCCTCGCCGCAGCACCGTCACACCCCGGGTCTCGGATCCATGGGAGCTCACCGTAACCACGGGCGGACCGCGTCCGCAGCAAAATCGACCGAGTTGATCGACTAACACCAGGTGAGCCGTCCGACGACGACCTCGTCGAACGCGGTGCGCGCCCCGTCCGGGTCGCGCCCCTACGGGAGCCGGTCGACGAGGTCCGCGATCCCGACGAGGGCACCGGTGTAGAACGGCACCTCCTCGCGCACGTGACGGCGAGCCTCCGAGCCGCGCAGGTGGCGCATCAGGTCGACGATCCGGGACAGGTCGTCGGCCTCGAAGGCGAGGATCCACTCGAAGTCGCCGAGCGAGAAGCTGGCCACCGTGTTGGCGCGGACGTCGGCGTAGTCGCGGGCCATCTTGCCGTGGTCGGCCAGCATCCGGCGACGGTCGGTCTCCTCGAGGAGGTACCACTCGTAGGAGCGCACGAACGGGTAGACCGACACGTGGGCCTTGGGCTCCTCGTCGTTGAGGAAGGCAGGCACGTGGCTCTTGTTGAACTCCGCCGGACGGTGCAGCGCCAGCTGCGACCAGACCGGAGCGAGGCGCCGGCCGAACGACGTACGCCGGAAGCGGTGGTAGGCACTCTGCAGCTCCTCGGACGTCGCCGCGTGCCACCAGACCATCAGGTCGGCATCGGCGCGGAGGCCGGCGACGTCGTACACGCCACGCACGACGACGTCGGCCTCGGCGAGCTCGGCGAAGAGCTTCTCCACCTCGGCTCCCTCGGCGGCGCGGTCGGCCGCGTCACCGAGGACGTCGTCCAGCCGGAAGACCGACCACATGGTGTAGCGGATGGAGTCGTTGATCTCCCGGGTCTTCTGCGCCTTGCTGCTCATGCGCTCCATTGTGCCAACCGGCAGGATGGGCACCGATGACGACCCCGACCGCCCCGACCCGCATCGCGATGTGGTCCGGGCCACGCAACCTCTCGACGGCGCTGATGCGCAGCTTCGAGAACCGTCCGGACTGCTCGGTGCTCGACGAGCCGCTCTACGCCTCCTATCTCGCGGTGACCGGGCTCGACCACCCCGGCCGCGACGACGTGATCTCCTCGCAGCCCGTCGACCCCGCCGTCGTGGTGGCCGCGTTGACGTCCGGCGAGCTCGCGACGCCGGTGCAGTACCAGAAGCACATGACCCACCACGTGCTGCCGGGCGTCGACCGCTCGGCCCTGGCCCCGCTGACCCACGCGTTCCTGGTCCGCGACCCTGAGCGGGTGCTGACGTCGTACGCCAAGGTCCGCGAGGAGCCCACCCTGGAGGACCTCGGCCTGCCGCAGCAGGTCGAGCTCTTCGAGAGGTACGGCGGTCCGGTGGTCGATGCCGCCGATGTGCTGCGCGACCCCCGGGTGACGCTCACGCTGCTGTGCACCGCGCTCGGGATCGGCTTCGACACCGCGATGCTGACCTGGCCCGCCGGTCCCCGCGACACCGACGGGATCTGGGCGCCGCACTGGTACGCCGGCGTCGAGGCCTCGACCGGCTTCGCGCCCTACTCCCCCGGCGCCGGGGACCCGCTCCCCGACCGCCTGGTGCCGCTGCTCGAGCGGTGCCAGCCCTACTACGACGCGCTGGCGCCGTACCGCCTGCGTCCCGAGGAGTCCTGAATGAAGCAGCACTACGACGAGCGCAACCGCGACCTGATGGTCGGGATCGACGACACCCTGGTGCACCGCGACCGGGCCGGGATCAGCCCGTTCGACTCGGCGGTCCAGGGTGGCGACGCGGTGTGGGAGGGGTTGCGCCTGCACGGCGGCCGGATCTTCAAGCTCGACGAGCACCTGGCCCGGCTGCGCCGGTCCGCCCAGGCGCTCGCGTTCGCCGAGATCCCGTCGGCGGACGCGATCACCGCGCGGATCCGGGCCGTGCTGGCCGCGAACGCGATGACCGACGACGTGCACATCCGGCTGACCCTGACCCGCGGCGTGAAGGTCACCAGCGGCATGGATCCCCGGCTCAACCAGTCCGGGCCGACGCTGATCGTGCTCGCCGAGTTCAAGTCACCGGTGTACGACGACAGCGGGATCACCCTGATCACCTCGTCGGTGCGCCGGCACCGCCCGGACTCGCTCGACCCGAAGATCCACCACAACAACCTGCTCACCTCGATCCTCGCCAAGATCGAGGCGAACGTGGCGGGTGCCGACGACGCGCTGATGCTCGACGACCTCGGCTTCGTCGCGGAGACCAACGCCACCCACGTCTTCCTCGTCAAGGACGACGTGGTCCGCACCCCCAGCACCCGCGCCTGCCCGGAAGGCATCACCCGCGAGACGATCCTCGAGATCTGCGCGGCCTCCGGGACCCCCGTGGAGGTGGGTGACCTCTCGCTGACCCAGGTCTACGCCGCCGACGAGGTCTTCGTGACCGGGACGATGGGCGGGGTGACGCCGGTGCTGGCCGTCGACGGACGCACCATCGGATCGGGTCGGCCGGGCCCTTACCTGGCTGCGCTGGCGGAGGGCTACGCGAAGCGGACCGCCGGCGAGGGCACGCTCATCCGATGATGCCTGCGGCCTGGTGTGCCGAGGCGATCACGGCCGGGATCCCGACCCCGTCGTACGCCGCGCCGCAGACGGCGAGTCCGGGCACCGAGGCGACCGCGGCCCGGATGCGCGCCACCCGGCCGAGGTGACCCAGGGCGTACTGCGGCAGCCCCCCGCCCCAGCGCTGGACGTGGGTGTCGACCGGGACTGCGGTGAGTCCCGCGGCTGCTCCGAGGTCGGCCAACGACCAGGCGACCAGCTCCACGTCGGTCGCCTGGAGGGAGACCGCGTCGCCGTAGCGCCCCAGTGAGGTACGCAGCAGGAGCAGCTCCCCGCCACCGGCCGCGCGGACCCAGCCCCACTTCGCGAAGGAGTACGTCGCCGCCTTGATCCGCCGGCCGTCGACCGGTGGCACCAGGAAGCCCGATCCGGTCCCGTCGATCGAGCTGGACGCGACCGCGGCAGCGCGGAAGGCGAGGGTGACGACGGCCATCGAGGCGGACTCGACGCCGGCAAGCTCGGCCGCCGCGACCGGGGCGACGTCGCCCAGGAGTCGCGCGGCGGCTGCCGCCGGGGTGGCGACCACGACGGCGTCCGCCTCGATCGGCTCGGGGTCGGTCGTCGGTCCGACGGTCAGCCGGAACCCGGTCGCGGTGCGGGTCAGCTCCCGGACGGTCGTCCCGAGCCGCACCGCCAGCCCGGCGGCGAGCGCCTCGGGCAGCCGGCCCATCCCGCCGGGGATGCCGGCGAAGACCGGCAGGTCGTAGGTCGTGGGGATCGCGGCTGCCTGGTCGAGCACCGACCCGCGCTCGGCGTACGTCACCAGCTGGGGGACCGACGCCCGCGCCGAGATCAGTCGGGCGTTGCCGGCGTACACCCCGCCCAGCAGCGGCTCGACGAGCCGGTCCGTGACCTCGGGCCCGAACCTGCGGTCGACCAGGTCGCCCACGGAGACGTCACCCTCGACGACCTCGGGCGGCAGCTCCCGCTCGGCGTGCACCCGGGCGAGTCCGTCGGCGGAGAGCACCCCCGACGCTGCCAGCTGGTCGAGGTCGAGCGGCACGCCCATCAGCGAGCGCGGAAGCGGTCGCAGCGAGCCGCGCGTCCAGATCCGCGACGACGCGACGGTCGGGTGCTCGATCGGCAGCCCGACCGACCGGGCCAGGGAGACGCCCTCGGGTCGCCGGTTCAGCATCGCCTCGGCGCCCACGTCGACGCTCACGCCGGCGACCTCGGCACGCAGCAGCTTGCCGCCCACCCTGGAGGACGCCTCGAGGAGGAGTACGTCGTGACCGGCCGCGGCCAGGTCGCGGGCGGCCGTCAGCCCGGCGATGCCACCACCGACCACCACGACCCGCTTGCGCACGGTGGCAAGGGTGCCAGAAGGCGCGTCAGGCCCCTTCGGCAAGCCGCCCGAAGCCGCTGCGGTGGAACACCAGCGGGTAGGAGGTGTCCGCACCGGGGGCGGCCGAGCCGATCGCGTGCAGCTGGAGCAGCACGATGGTGTGGTCGCCGGCCTCGACCTCGTTGTAGATGGTGCAGTCGAACATCGCCAGTCCGTCGTCGAGGGTGACCGCCCCGTCGTCGGTGGCGGTGACCGACAGCCCGTCGAAGCGCTGCTCGACGCCGCCGGCGAGCTGTCGGCAGACCTCACCGTGATGATCGGCCAGGACGGTCACACCGAGGTGCGCGGCGCGGCGCAGGGTCGGCCAGGTCTTCGAGGTGTTGGCGACCGAGAAGGACACCAGCGCCGGTTCAAGGCTCACCGAGGTGAACGAGCTGGCGGCCAGGCCGGTGAGCTGACCGTCGACCTCCGAGGCCACCGCGACGACCCCGCTCGGGAAGATCCCGAAGGCCTCGCGCAGCTGCTGCGGGTCGAGGTCCTGGTTGGTGGTCAGCGTGGTGACGGTCATGACGGGGCTGCCGTCCGGGCTGCCGTCCGGGCGTCGAGGAGCGCGGTGACCGGGGGCCGGGCCAGCTCGAGCCAGTGGGCGTAGGCGGACGGGTCGTCATAGGCCGAGTCGACGACGTAGAGGCCCTTGACCGGCACGATCCCACCGATCTCGGTGAGCACCGGGCGCAGCGTCAGCTCGGGTGCCAGGGCGTGGGCGGGTCCGCCGCCGAGCATGAGTGGTATGGCGATGCCGCTCAGCCCGTCGGTGGCGAACCGGTCGAGGAAGAGCTTGAGCAGACCGGTGTAGGTGGCCTTGTAGGTCGGCGACGCGACGACGACCAGGTCGGCGGACCCGACCTCTGCGACCAGGTCGGTGACCAGCTCGTCCTTCCAGTCCAGGAGCCGTCCGCCCAGCTCGGCGAGGTCGGCGACGACGTCGGGCTCGCGGCCGGTCAGCTCGGTGGCGACGTACGTCGCTGCCTGCAGCGTGCGGCTCTGCGGCTTGGGGTTGCCGACGACGACAGCGACCTTCAGGGGTCCAGCGAGCGGTCCCGTCATGACGCGGCCTTCCCGGTGGACTGGAACGGCACCGCCGTGTTGTGGTGCACGGCCGGGGACGGGTGCTCCCAGAGGCCCCGGCGGGCCAGGACCGGGAGCACGCCCTCACCGAACCAGTAGGCACCCTCCAGGTGGGGGTAGGCCGAGAGCACGAACTCGTCGATCCCGACGGAGTGGTACTCCTCGATCCGGTCGGCGACCTGCTCGTGGCTGCCGACCAGGGCGGTGCCGGCACCGCCGCGGACCAGGCCGACCCCGGCCCAGACGTTGGGGTGGATCTCGAGGCTGTCCTTGCTGCCCTTGTTGAGCTCGAGCATCCGCCGTTGGCCCTCGGACTCGCTGCGCTTGAGGCCCTCCTGCATCTTGACGATCGCCTCGTCGTCGATGCCGGCGAGCAACCGGTCGGCCTCGGCCCAGGCCTCGTCGGCGGTGTCGCGGGTGATCGTGTGCATCCGGATGCCGAAGCGGATCGGGCGCTCGGAGTCGCGGCCCTGCTCGGCGGCGAGCGCGCGGATCCACTGGACCTTCTCGGCGACCGCAGCGGGTGGCTCGCCCCAGGTCAGGTAGACGTCTGCGTGCTTCGCGGCCACCACACCCGCCGCCGGCGAGGAGCCACCGAAGTAGATCTCCGGCACCGGGTCGGGGATCTGACCGAGCTTGGCGCCGGCGACCTGGAGGTACTTCCCGTCGAAGTCGACGGTCTCCCCCGCCCACAGCCGGCGCACGATCTCGAGGAACTCGTCGCAGCGGGCGTAGCGGCCGTCCTTGTCCTCGAAGTCGCCGTACATCTGCTGCTCGCGGCTCTCCCCGCCGGTGACCACGTTGAGCAGCAGCCGGCCACCGGTGAGGTTCTGGAAGGTGCCCGCCATCTGCGCGGCGAGGTAGGGCGACAGGAGCCCGGGCCGGAAGGCGACCAGGAACTTGAGCCGCTCGGAGACCTGGCTGAGCATCGCGGTCGAGAGCCACGCGTCCTCGCACCAGGCCCCGGTCGGGGTGAGTGCGGCCTCGAAGCCGTTGGCCTCGGCAGCCCGCGCCACCTGGCCCAGGTAGGGCACGTCGGCAGGACGACCGCCGGTGCCGGCCTCGGCGCCGTGTCCGCCTCCGACGACCTGGCGTCCGTCGCCGCCGTTGGTGGGGAGGAACCAGTGGAACGTCAGCTGAGACATCAGAGCGGGATTCCTTTCGTGTCGGCCGGGGTCTCGAGGCGAGTCGACCCGTGCTCGAACCATTCTATGTTAACTAGGTTGCTACACTTTTGCGCTAGATTCAAGGCAGACCGGTGCAGCGAGCGGCTGGTTACGGCTTCCCGGTGACAGGGCTCACCTATCACCGAGTCCCGGTCGACCCGATTCGAAGGAGTCACCCCGTGCGCATCGAACAGCTCGAGTACATCGCCGCCGTGACCCAGTACGGCTCGCTGCGCCGCGCGAGCGCCCAGCTGCACGTCTCCCAGCCTGCCCTGAGCGAGGCGGTGACCAGGCTCGAGTCCGAGCTCGGTGTGGTGCTCCTGGACCGGCGCCGCTCCGGCGCCCGGATCAGCCGACGCGGGCGCGACCTGCTCCAGAACATCGCCGAGGTGCTCGAGGCGGTCGATCGGCTCCGGACCGCCGCCGGCGACGAGTCCGCCGGGCACCTGGTGATCCGGGTGGGCACCGTGAGCGCGGCGACCTCGACCTTGCTGGTGCCGGCGGTCCGGGACTTCCGTGAGCTGCACCCGGGCAGCTCGGTCGAGGTGATCAACACCCAGCAGGCCGAGATCCACGAGGGCCTGCTCGACGGGGCGCTCGACCTGGGCCTGGTCAACGTGCTGGGCGGCGATGACCCACCGCCCGAGCTCGCCAGCACCGACCTGGTGCACGGACGCCCGGTCGTGGTGCTCCCGGCGGCGCACCCGCTCGCCGACCGACCGGCGATCACCGTCGACGAGCTGCGCGGCGAGGCCTTCGTCTCGATGCGGGCCGGCTACCTCATGCACCGCTTCAGCCATCGGCTCTTCGGGGCCCACATGCCCCCGGTGAGCTACACGACCGACGGCGCCGAGCTCGGCAAGATCATGGTCGCCGAGGGCCTCGGCCTCACCGTGCTGCCCGACTACAGCGTCGTCGGCGACCCGCTGGAACGGGCCGGTGTCATCACGCACCGACCGCTCGCCGGCGACCGGACCGCAGTCACCCTCGTGCTGCGCCAGCGCCGCCAGCGACACCCGCCCGCCGCCGTCCGCGACCTCGAGGCGGCGCTGGTCTCCCGCGCCCGCGGCTACCGCACGGGAACCGCGAAGGGGACCTCGCCGTCTCACCCGGCATGACCTCTCGCACCCGGATCCGCAGCGTCCCTGCCCTGCTCCTCCTGCTCGCCCTGGGCGTCGGTGCCGCCGGCTGCAGCGACGGCGGCGGCGGCGACTCCGCCGACGCCGGCTCGTCGGACGTCGCCGCGATGGAGGGCCCGGCCGACCGGGATGCCGGCGCCACGTCGACCCGGCAGGTGACCGCAGCCGCCGACGACCTCGCCGACGAGAGGGCGCTGATCAAGCGCGGCAACGTCTCGCTGCGGGCCGACGACGTCGAGACGTCGCAGCGCGAGGTGCAGCAGGTCGTCGACGAGTACGCCGGCGAGGTCGCCGAGGACGAGACCACGACCGGCGACGACGGCAAGGCCGCCTACGCACGGATGGTGCTGCGGGTCCCGGCCACGCACTTCGACGACGCGGTCGCCGATCTCGAGGAGGCCGGTCAGCTCGACTCGAGCAGCACCAACTCCGTCGACGTCACCGAGAAGGTGATCGACACCGAGACCCGGCTCAAGGCGCAGCGGCGCAGCATCGCCCGGATCACCACGCTGCTCGACCAGGCCACCAGCATCCGCGAGATCATGGCGATCGAGGGTCAGCTGACCAGCCGCCAGGCCGAGCTGGACTCCCTGGAGCAACGGGCCGCCTACCTCGCCGACCAGACCTCGATGTCCACCATCACCGTCAGCATCGACCAGATCCCGGCGGTGGACGCGACGGTCGAGGACGACGCGGGCTTCGTGAAGGGCCTGTCCGCCGGGTGGCACGGCCTCACGGCGTTCGCCAGCGGCCTGGCGACGGTGGTCGGCGCGCTGGTGCCGTGGCTGGCCGTCGGCGCCGTCATCGGCATCCCGGTGCTGCTGGTGGTCCGGTCGGCACGGCGCCGACGCACCGCACCCGACACTCCCGCCGAGGTCTAGACCGCGTAGCCCTGGACGAAGTCGGTCAGGCGCTTGAGCTGGTCGGGGTCGGTGGACGGGATGACCCCGTGCCCGAGGTTGAAGATGTGGCCGTGAGCCGCCTTGCCTGCCTCGATGATCTCGCCGGCTCGGGCCGTCATCACCTCGGTCGGGGCGAAGACCAGGGTCGGGTCGAGGTTGCCCTGCACCGCACGCTCCCCGACCGTCGGGATCGCGACGTCGAGCGGGGTGCGCCAGTCGACGCCGACCACGTCGGCACCGGCCGCACCCATCAGCGAGAGCAGGTTGGTGGTGCCGACGCCGAAGTGGATGCGGGGTACGCCGAGGGCGCCGGCCCGCTCCAGCACGCGGGCGGAGTGGGGCATCACCAGCGCCTCGTAGTCCGCGGGGGTGAGGGCACCGGCCCAGGAGTCGAAGAGCTGGACGGCCGAGGCTCCGGCCTCGACCTGGATCTCCAGGTAGGCCGCGGAGATGCCGGCGATCTTGCGCATCAGCGCGTCCCAGATCTCGGGAGCACCGAACATCATCGCCTTGGTCTTCGCGTGCTCCTTGGAGGGACCGCCTTCCACGAGGTACGACGCCACCGTGAACGGCGCGCCCGCGAACCCGATCAGCGGGGTGTCCCCGAGCTCGGCGACCAGTCCGCGGACCGCCTCGGTGATGAACGGGACCTGGTCAGGGGTGAGGTCCGGGATCGCCTCGACGTCGGCGAGGGTCCGCACCGGCTGGGCGACCACGGGACCGACCCCGGGCTTGATGTCGAGATCGACGCCGACCGCCTTGAGGGGCAGCACGATGTCGGAGAAGAAGATGGCCGCGTCCACGCCGTACCGACGCACCGGCTGGAGAGTGATCTCCACGACCAGCTCGGGATTCATGCACGACTCCAGCATCCCGACGCCCTCGCGCAGCGCGAGGTACTCGGGCAGCGACCGACCGGCCTGCCGCATGAACCAGACCGGCGTGTGCGGGACCGACTCGCCGCGCGCTGCCCTGAGGAAGGCACTGTTCGCCACGTTACCCATGGGTTAATCCTCGCAGGTCAACCGGCGTGTTCCCACATCCGGGACGCGGGCCCCGACTTACTGTGAACCCATGGTGGTCGGTCAGGAGAAGCACCCGGGACCGGGTGCCGGAGCAACGCCCCCGGAGTTCCGGGACGCGGTGGCGACCATGCACGCCGCGAGGCTCCGCCCCGAGATCTTCTGCGAGGAGATGCCGGCGCCGCAGCGGATCGCCCCCCACGCCTCGGCACTCTCGGCCGACGTCACCGTGGACGACACCGACGTCGGGACCGGGCGGATCATCGTGCTGCACGACCCCGCCGGCAACGACGCGTGGGACGGCACCTTCCGTTGCGTCGCCTACGCGCGCGCCGAGATCGAGCTCGACCTGGTCACCGACCCGATGCTGCCGATGGTCGGCTGGTCCTGGCTGACCGAGGCGCTGAGCGCCCACGGCGCCTCCTTCACCGCCGAGTCCGGCACCGTCACCCGGGTCGCCACCGAGAGCTTCGGCGGGATGGCCGACGAGGGCGGCACCGCCCAGATCGAGATCCGCGCCTCCTGGACCCCGGTCCGTCTCGACGCAGCTCCCCTCGACCTCGGGCCCCACGTCGAGGCGTGGGGCGAGCTGCTGTGCACCGCGGTCGGGCTGCCGCCGGTGCCCGAGGGCGTGACCGTGATGCCGAGCCGCCGCGGCCAGCGGGGCTCGGGACGCTGAGCATGTCGTCCGAACAGCCCGTCGACCCCGCCACCGACTCTCCTGAGCCTCCGGAGCCGAAGCCGCTGCTGACCCTGCGCGACGGTCTGCCGCCGGTGATCGAGACCGACACCGGGCTCGCCCAGGCGTGTGCCCGGATCGCCGCCGGCACCGGTCCGGTGGCGATCGACGCCGAGCGCGCGTCCGGCTACCGCTACTCCTCGCGCGCCTACCTCCTCCAGCTCCGCCGGGAGGGGTCCGGCACCATGCTGATCGACCCGATCGGCCCGAAGACACTGGCTCCGCTCCAGGAGGTGCTGGCCGGCACCGAGTGGATCCTGCACGCCGCGACCCAGGACCTGCCCTGCCTGACCGAGCTGGGCCTGCACCCGAGCGAGCTCTTCGACACCGAGCTGGCCGGGCGGCTGCTCGGCTACCCCCGGGTCGGGCTGGCCACCCTCGTCGAGACGCTGCTCGGCTTCCACCTCGCCAAGGAGCACTCCGCGGTCGACTGGTCCACCCGGCCCCTGCCCCAACCGTGGCTCGAGTACGCCGCACTCGATGTCGAGGTGCTCATCGAGCTGCGTGAGCTGCTCGGCGCCGAGCTGGTCGAGACCGGCAAGGACGAGTGGGCCCGCCAGGAGTTCGACCAGCTCCGGTCCTTCGTCCAGGCGCCGCGGGTCGACGCGTGGCGCCGTACCTCCGGGCTGCACAAGGTCCGCGGCCGCCGCAGCCTCGGCGTGGTGCGGGCGTTCTGGGAGACCCGTGACGAGATCGCTGCCCAGCGCGACGTCACGCCGGGACGGATCGTGCCCGACTCCGCGATCATCGCGGCCGCCGACGCGTTGCCGACCGACCGCGCCAGCCTGCTGTCGACCCGCGGCTTCCACGGCCGCGGCGCCGAGCGCTACGCCAACCGCTTCGTCGCCGCTCTCCAGGCGGTCGCCGCGATGGACGAGGACGACCTGCCGACCCGATCCCCGCGCGGCGACGGACCGCCGCTGCCGCGAGCCTGGGCGGAGAAGGACCCGGTCGCGGCTCGGCGGCTGAGCCAGGCCCGCGAGGTGCTCGGTGCCCGCGCCGAGGAGCTCGGTCTGCCGGTCGAGAACCTGCTCACCCCCGACTACCTGCGCCGCACCCTCTGGACGCCGCCGTCGACCCGCGACCCTGAGCGGCTCGGCCCGGCAGTCGCCGAACGGCTCCGCGAGTACGGCGCCCGCCCGTGGCAGGTCGAGCTGGCCGGACCAGTGCTGGTCGACGCGATCATCGACGCCGACACACCGCCGCTGCCACCGCCAGCGCCACCCGCACCGATCGAGCCGACTCCTGCGGAGCCGTCGGCACCGCAGGACTGAATCACTCCGCGGCGTCCTCCGACGGCGACTCCGAGGACCCCTCGGGCGACAGCACGGTGCGCGACTCCTCGTCGATCTGCGCGGTGAGTCCGTCCAGGTCGAGCACGCCCACGCCGTAGACCAGCTGCTCGAGGCTGGTCTCGACGGCGGACCCGAGCTCCGGGAGGGTGTCGATCGTCGGCGCGAGCCGCATCGACCCGACGCTGGTGTTGAAGAAGGTCGCGTGGGCGGGCCGGCGCAGCGGCTGCAGGAAGTCGTCGGTGAGAGCGACCTGGAGGTTGGCCGGGTCGAGGTAGCCGGTGCGGGCGACCTCGGCCACCGAGTCGCCTGACAGTTCGTGCACCATGAAGTCGGCGGCGACCGGGGCGTTGGTCGTGTCCGCCGACAGGCAGAGACCCGTCACGTCGCCGACCGTGGCCGCGCCGTCGAGGGTGGGCATCGGCATCACGTCGAAGTTCAGGGCGACCTGCTTGCGCAGTCGGGGGGTCAACGAGCGGTCCCCCGCGATCATTCCGAGCTTGCCACGCTCGAACCAGCGCACCGCGCTGGCGCGGTCCAGCTGGGCCTCGTCGAGGGTGAGCAGCGGGTTGCGCAGCAGCTCGAGGGTGCGTTCGAGCGCCGACCTGGTGTCATCACTGGAGAAGGTGAGCGTCGTCGGGTCGAACTCGTCGTCGAAGACCGCGCCACCACCGGAGTAGATGAACGGAGCCAGCCCGGTCAGGGTGGCGTCGATGTGCACACCCTTGGTGCCCCGGCGCGGGCGGCTGGCGAACTCGGCGGCAGCGGTGAACTGGTCGAAGGACCAGCCGGTCGCATCGACGTCGGGGACGTCGAGACCGCGGTTGCGCATCTGCTCGAAGTTGACGAGGTCCTTGTTGTAGTAGATCACCGTCGGCGTCACGCCGTACGGCATGCACTGGAGCCGGTCCTCGTAGCCGAAGGCCTGCAAGGCATCGCGGGAGTAGGTGTCACCGAAGTCGACGCCACGGTCGTCGAGGAGCTCGTCGACCGGCTGGGTGTAACCCTGCTCGAGCAGCCAGGCCAGGTCGTAGCGCGAGGCCAGGAACACGTCGGGCACCGGCTCGCCACCCTCGATCGCGACCCGCATGGCGGTGCGGGTGGGCCAGGACTCGAGCTTGAACTGGCCGGACTCGGAGTTGGTGTTCCAGATGTCGACGTTGGTCTGGAAGGCGGTGATCTCCGCTTCGGAGCCGAACACCCCGAAGGTGAGCGTCGGCTTGGCCGTCGGCGACTTGTCGACGGGCGTCGGGTCGTCGGAGCCGCCGGTGCACCCGGTCACGGCCAGCGCCAGCGCCATCAGGGTCGCCACGCCGAAAGCACGACGTCGTCCCGGCCGTCGCCGCAGACCCGCCATCCCGCATCCTCCTCGCCCCGAACCGACAGGTGCCCGGGGCAGGCCCGGGCACGCGCCCACCCTATCGAGTCCCCGGTCGACGGTGCTCCTCAGCCGAGGGCGTGGAACCGGCCGGCGGCCGCGACCACCTGGTCGAAGGTGCGCCGGTCCAGCGCGGCCCCCTCACGGCGTACGGCGTCGGGTGCCAGCACGAGCAGCCGGTCCAGGCGCACCTCGCTGGGTCGGCGCTGCCGGTCCCACCCGCCGGTCCCCACGTCCATCCAGTGCCGGCCGCGGCCGGCCTCCTGGGCCGCGTCGCGGTCGTGGTCCTTGCTGGTGAGCATCAGCGCCAGCCAGTCGCCGTCGCGACGTCCGAGGAGCAGCACCGGCCGGTCCTTGCCCTGGCTCGCGTCCTCCTCGAAGGGCACCCACGCCCAGACGATCTCGCCGGGGTCGGCCCGCCCGTCGGCCCGTGGCGCGTAGTCGACCGATCCGGAGGTGGTGCCGGACGGCGTCGTGGCCCGGGGGGTGAGCAGCCGGATGAGACGGCGCAGCGATCGCATGGGCGCGAGCCTAACCAGCGTGGTCCAGCGGAGAGGTGGAGTACGTCGGACCGGGAGCGCCTCACGGCGCGTGGCCGCTCGTAGCGGCTTATTTTGGGACCCGGGGCTGCCACGATCCGACGTACTCCGCTGCCCATTCTAACGGCGCTTCGGCTCAGGCCAAGCCTTGGGCGAGCTCGAGGTGTCCCGCGGCCTCGAGCTGCTCGGACAGCACCAGCATCCGCTGCACGTCCGTGGCGCTCGCCTCGGTCGCGGCGCGCCCGGACGCGACCACCCGGGCGAAGGCCGAGGCCCGCAGCAGCACGTCGGCGAAATCACTCTGGGCGATGCCGCGCAGCACCTGGTCGACCATCGCCTTGAGCTGGTCGGGGCCAGGCGGCTCGGCGACGCCGGACACCACGCGCGCGACCTGGGCGCTGCGCCGGCCGGCCTCGAACTGTCGGGCGACGGCGAGCGGGTCGGCGTACACCCAGGACCGCAGCAGGTAGAGCCGCCACAGGCAGCCGGCGAGCGAGTCGGCGGGCGACCCGGCCCAGACCTCGGCCAGGGTCTCCATGCCCTCGGTCTCGGCGAGGTGCACCAGCCGGTCGGCGACCTCGGCGTCGCCGGCGTCGCGGGCGCCGCGCACCAGGAGGGTCGCGGCGCGATCCGCGGCCTCGCTGACCAGGGCCGGGTCGGTGCCGCCGACGAGACCGTCGAAGAAGTTGCCGCCCGGCGCCATCGGGCGATGGTGGGTGCGCCGCTCGGGGGTGCTCACGCCTGCAGGCTACGTCGGATCCGCTGGTCGCTGACCGGTGCGGGGGTGCCGAGCTGCTGGGCCCACAGCGAGACGCGGTACTCCTCCAGCATCCAGCGCACCTGGCGCAGCTGGGCGCCCGGCGGCCTCCCGTCGGCCAACGCCTCGACCTGGTGCAGGTAGGAGGCCTGGACGTCGGCGATCTGGTCCATCAGCTGACGGTCCTTGGCGATCCGCTCGGCGAGCTTGTCGCGGCGGATGCCGAGCGCCGCGAGGTAGGTCGGGTAGCGACGCAGCTGCACCGCCCCGGCCGCCCCGATGAACCCGCGGTGGACGAGCCGGGCCAGCTGGGCGCGCATGTCGGTCAGGGCCGGCAGCATCACCATGTCGGCGCGACCGCTCAGGGTCTTCTCGGCCCGCCGCCAGGCGTCCAGCACCCGCAGCACGTCGGCCAGCGTCGCGCGCAGCTGGGCCTCGTGGTCCTGACCTGCGGCAGCGAGCAACGCGTCGTACGTCGCCCGGTCGCGGGCCGGCGGACGCGCGTCGACGACGGCCTGGAGGACGGCGGTGCGACAGTCCTCGAGCAGCTCG
Source organism: uncultured Actinomycetota bacterium (assembly GCA_963706475.1). Lineage (GTDB taxonomy): Bacteria > Actinomycetota > Actinomycetes > Propionibacteriales > Nocardioidaceae > Nocardioides. The sequence goes on from CAVPLV010000002.1 coordinate 748,769, forward strand.
GCGACCGAGGGGTACGGCGACCCGGCGAGGCCGAGCTTCTCGGTGTTGGTGAGGCCGTCCAGCACCCGTTTGACGACACCGCCCCGCTGGTCGCGACGGTCGAGATCGAGCTGCAGCAGGCGCCGCACCCCCAGCCGGTGCCGGGCCTCCTGCTCCTCCGCGGACCCGACGACCTGGAGGCCGACCGTGGCGCCCTCGTCGACGAGCGTCGGATAGCCCTGCACCTCGTGGCCGGCGCGCAGCCAGGTGCTCGACGCCTCGAGGGTGCCGAAGACCCACTCCGTCTCGCCGGAGCGGGACAGCCCGCTGTCGGAGGCGACCTCGGCCATCGCCGCGGCGAACCTGGGTCGCAGTGGCTCCTTGAGCGCCTCCAGGTCCTTGCCACGAGCCTGCTCCGCGCCGGCCTCGTCGACCACGCGGTAGGTCGGGCGCAGGTGCTCGGCGACCTTGGACCAGTCCCACGCCTCGCGGGGCACCACGACCCCGGTCGTGGAGCGGCACCAGCGCTCGAGCGCGTCGAGCAGCGGCTCCTCGCCGGGTGGCACGGCGGCCAGGAACTCGCGCGCCTTGTTGGGGGCCGGCACGAAGGTGACCCGCAGGCTCTTGGGCAGGCTGCGGATCAGGCTGGTGACCAGCTCCTCGCGCAGACCGGGCACGTTCCAGGAGAAGTCATCGGCCTCGACCCGGTTGAGGGTCGCCACCGGCACGTCGATGGTCAGCCCGTCATCGGCGGTCCCGGGCTCGAAGTGGTAGCTGATCGGGAAGGTGAGCCCCGCTCCCCCGCCGACCCACTGCTCGGGGTAGTCGGCCTCGCGGACCTCGTCGGCGGCGTCGTGGGTCAGCATCGTCGGGTCGAAGGTCAGCAGGTCCGGCCGCTCGCGACGCTCCTGCTTCCACCAGCGGGCGAAGTGCGCGCCGCTGACCACCCCGGGACCGACCCTGGCATCGTAGAAGTCGAAGAGCGTGTGCTCGTCGACGACGATGCCGCGACGGCGAGCCCGGTGCTCGAGCTCCTCGGCCTCCTCCAGCAACCGTTGGTTCTGCACGTAGAAGCGGTGCCGGCCCGAGGTGAGCTCGGCCCACTCGCCGTACACCAGGGCGTGCCGGATGAAGAGCTCGCGAGCGAGCTCGCGATCGACCTTGCCGTAGGACACGAGCCGGTCGGCGACCAGCGGGACGCCGTACAGCGTGACTCGCTCGTGGGCCATCACCGCAGCGCGCTTCTTGCTCCAGTGCGGCTCGGAGTAGGTGCGTTTGGCGAGGTCCCCGGCCAGCTGCTCGGCCCACTCGGGCTTGATCGCAGCGTTCTGGCGCGCCCACAGGCGGCTGGTCTCGACGAGCTCGCCGGCCATCAGGAACTGCGGCTGCTTGCGGGCCAGCCCGCTGCCCGGGAAGATCGCGAACTTCGCGCCGCGGGCGCCGAGATACTCCCGCATCGGCCGGCGGCCACCACCGCGCTCCTTCTCCCGCTCCTCGAGAAGACCGACGTGGGACAGCAGACCCGACAGCAGCGCCTGGTGGATGCCGTCGGCGTCGTACGCGGCCCCGCCTTCGGTGGTCGAGTGCCCCGCGAGGGACGAGCGGGATGCATCGAGACCCATCTCCTTGGTGACCTGGCGCAGCTGGGACTCGAAGTCCTGCCACTCCCGGACCCGGAGGTAGTTGAGGAACTCGCGCTTGCACATCCGGCGGAACGCGCTGCTGCTCAGCTCCCGCTGCTGCTCCTTGAGGTAGCGCCAGAGGTTGAGCCAGCTCAGGAAGTCGCTGCCCTCGGCCTTGAACCGGGCGTGCTGCTGGTCGGCCTGCGCCTGCAGCTCGGCGGGCCGCTCGCGCGGGTCCTGCAGCGAGAGGGCCGCCGCGATCACGATCACCTCGCGCACACAGCCCAGGCGCTCGGCCTCGAGGATCATCCGCGCCAGGCGCGGGTCGATCGGCAGCCGCGCCAGCCGGCGGCCGACCTCGGTGAGCGTCCCCCCGGTGGTCGAGCCTGTCGAGACGAGCGCACCCAGCTCCTCGAGCAGCTGCACGCCCGCGCTCACGTTGCGCTTGTCCGGCGGTTCGACGAACGGGAACCTCGCGATGTCGCCGAGCCCCAGCGACGTCATCTGGAGGATGACGCTGGCCAGGTTGGTGCGCAGGATCTCCGGGTCGGTGAACTCCGGGCGGCCCTCGAAGTCCTCCTCGGAGTAGAGCCGAACGGCGATGCCGGCCTCGACCCGGCCGCAGCGGCCCGAGCGCTGGTTGGCCGACGCCTGGCTGATCGCCTCGATCGGGAGCCGCTGCACCTTGGTGCGCACCGAGTAGCGGCTGATCCGTGCGACGCCGGTGTCCACCACGTACCGGATGCCCGGGACGGTCAGCGACGTCTCGGCGACGTTGGTGGCGAGCACCACGCGTCGTACCGACGCGCCGTGCGAGGAGAAGACCTTGTGCTGCTCGGCGGCCGAGAGCCGAGAATAGAGCGGCACCACCTCGAGCGTCTTGCGATGTCCTGGCTTGTCGAGGTCGCCGAGCGCGTCGGCGGTGTCGCGGATCTCGCGCTCGCCGGGCAGGAACACCAGGATGTCGCCGGGGCCCTCTGCGGAGAGCTCCTTGACCGCGTCGACGATCGCCTCGGTCTGGTCGCGGACGACGACCTCACCCTCGTCATCCTCGTCGTCGAAGGCCATCAAGGGGCGGTAGCGGACCTCGACCGGGTAGGTGCGTCCGGACACCTCGACCACCGGGGCGTCGAAGTGCTTCGCGAAGCGGTCGACGTCGATGGTCGCCGACGTGATGATCAGCTTGAGGTCCGGCCGGCGCGGGAGCAGTCGCTTGAGGTAGCCGAGCAGGAAGTCGATGTTGAGGCTGCGCTCGTGGGCCTCGTCGATGATGATCGTGTCGTACTTCTTCAGCATCCGGTCCCGCTGCAGCTCGGCGAGCAGGATGCCGTCGGTCATCAGCTTGACCCGGCTGGCCCTCGAGGTCCGGTCGGTGAACCGGACCTGGTAGCCGACCAGGTCCCCCAGCTCGGTCCCGAGCTCGCTGGCGATCCGCTCGGCGACCGAGCGGGCCGCGATCCGGCGCGGCTGGGTGTGCCCGATCAGCCCTCCGCCGCTCCTGGTGCGTCGACCGCGGCCCAGCTCGAGGCAGATCTTGGGCAGCTGGGTGGTCTTCCCGGACCCGGTCTCCCCCGCGACGATCACCACCTGGTGGTCGCGGATGGCAGCCGCGATGTCCGCACGGCGCTGGGTGACCGGCAGCTCCGGTGGATAAGAGATCTGGAGCTCGTCGGACATGGTCCCCCCATTGTGCCGGGTCGGGTGAACGGGTATCGATACGCCGCCTCGTCCCCCCGGCGGCTACTCGACCAACGAGCAGCACCCCGGTGGTCGAGTGCCCGTCGTCAGGGACGAGCAGCACCCCGGTGGTCGAGTGCCCGTCGTGAGGGACGAGCGACGGGTATATCGAGACCCGGTCATCGACTGGGGTCTCGATACACCGCCTCGTTCCTCGGCGGCTACTCGACCAACGAGCAGCACCCCGGTGGTCGAGTGCCCGTCGTCAGGGACGAGCAGCACCCCGGTGGTCGAGTGCCCGTCGTCAGGGACGAGCAGCACCCCGGTGGTCGAGTGCCCGTCGTCAGGGACGAGCAGCACCCCGGTGGTCGAGTGCCCGTCGTCAGGGACGAGCAGCACCCCGGTGGTCGAGTGCCCGTCGTGAGGGACGAGCGACGGGTGTATCGAGACCCGGTCATCGACTGGGGTCTCGATACACCGCCTCGTTCCTCGGCGGCTACTCGACCAACGAGCAGCACCACGGGGGTGTATCGATACCTAGAACCTGTTCTAGTATCGCGGCATGACGGACGAGCGCGAGTACGACGTGGTGGTGGTCGGCTCCGGCGGCGGGGCCCTGACGGGGGCGTTCCTCGCACAGAAGGCCGGCCTGTCGACGGTGGTGGTCGAGAAGACCGCGCTGCTCGGCGGCACCTCGGCGTACTCCGGTGGCGCCTGCTGGCTCCCTGGCAGCCAGGTGCAGCAGCGGGCCGGCATCCCGGACTCGACGGAGTCGGCCCGGGACTACCTCGCCGCGATCCTCGTCGACCCCGATCCAGCGCGGGTCGAGGCATTCCTGACCCAGGCGCCGCTCCTGGTCGCCGAGCTCGAGGCGGATCCGGCGATCGACTTCGAGTGGCTGCCGTTCCCGGAGTACTACGCCGCGCCGGGTCGGGTGCCGTTCGGGCGCTCGATCCAGCCGACCAACGTCAAGCGCGGCGACCTGCCGACCGAGGTCGGCGACCTGGTGCGCCCGCCCGTCGAGCGGGACCGGGCCGGCGAGGGCGGCCGCAACACGCTCTCCGGCGGACAGTCGCTGATCGCCCGGCTTCTCGACGGGTTCCTGCGCGAGGGCGGGACGGTGCTGACCGAGCTGCCGGTGACGGGGTGCGTCGTCGAGGGCGACCGGGTGGTCGGGGTCGCTGCGATGACTCCCGAAGGTCCGGTGCAGGTCCGGGCACGCCGCGGCGTCCTGGTCGCGGCCGGCGGCTTCGAGGGCAACCAGGTGCTGCGTGACCAGCACGGCGTGCCTGGCGACGTGGCCTGGACGATGGCGCCGGCCGGGACGAACACCGGCGAGCCGATCGAGGCAGCAGCAGCTCTGGGTGCGGCGACCGACTACGCGGGTCTGGGCTGGTTCTGCCCCGGGCTCGAGCAGGTCGACGGCAGCGGGTCGTTCACCCTCGGCTTCCGCTCCGGCCTGATGGTCGACGCCGACGGGAAGCGCTACGCCAACGAGTGCCTGCCCTACGACCGGTTCGGCCGGGAGATGGCAGCGCAGACCGGGCGGATCCCGTCCTGGTTCGTCTTCGACTCCCGCGAGGGTGGGCGACTGCCCGCGATCGCGATGCCCGAGGGCGACCCGGCCGGCCACCTCGCTGTCGGCACCTGGGTGCGGGCGGACTCGTTGGACGAGTTGGCCGGGCTGATCGGCGTACCTCCGGACGCGCTGGGCGCGACCGTCGACCGCTTCAACGGCTTCTGCGCGACTGGCGTGGACGCCGACTTCGGGCGCGGCGAGGACGAGTACGACACCTTCTTCGCCGGTGGCGACGGCCCCAACAAGGCCCTCACTCCGTGCGACCGGGCACCGTTCTACGCCGCCCGCTTCGTGCTGTCCGACCTCGGCACCAAGGGCGGCCTGGTCACCGACGCTGCGGCCCGGGTGCTGCGAGCCGACGGCTCGGTCATCGCCGGGCTGTACGCCGCGAGCAACAGCGCCGCGTCCGTGTTCGGGTCGGTCTATCCCGGCCCGGGTGCTCCACTGGGCTCGGCGATGGTGTTCGCCTCGCTGGCGGTCGCGGACCTGGTCGGAAGGCCGGACTGACCGGTCAGCTGTCGGTGCCGTGGTCGAACGAGCGGCCGCGGCCACCCTGTCCCTCCGGGGGGCCGCCGAAGCCGGCACGCTCCGGACGACCGGAGTGGTCGTCACCGCTCGCGGCGACGCCGATCGCAGCGCCGGCGCCCCCACCGACGAGAAGGCCGGCCACAGCGACGGCGATCACCGACCGGAGCCGGAAGGTGCGCTCGCGCCACGTCGGGGTGGACGCGGGCGCGGCGGGCTGGGGCGTGGCGGGCTCGGGCTGGGGCATGGGGCTCTCGGACTGCTCGGTCATGCCACGACCTTCGCCATCGCTGCTGTGCGGACCCTGTGGAGGACCCGTCAGTGGGTCGTGAGCTCACCACAGCCGTCTCACAGGAAGGTCACAGGTAGTTTCGGCATCGTGAGCGGCATGGAGCTGACCCGGACCGATGGATCCCCCCTGCGCGTGCTGGTCGTCGACGACGAGGTCAACATCGCCGAGCTGATCTCGATGGCGCTGCGCTACGAGGGCTGGCAGGTCGAGGCGGCCCACACCGGCAGCAAGGCGGTCGGCGCGGCGAAGGACTTCCGTCCGGACGCGATCGTGCTCGACATGATGCTCCCCGACTTCGACGGGATGGAGGTGCTGCGCCGGGTGCGCAGCACCGACCCCGACGTACCCGTCGTGTTCCTGACCGCCCGCGACGCAGTCGAGGACCGGGTGGCCGGTCTGACCGCCGGTGGCGACGACTACGTGACCAAGCCCTTCTCGCTGGAGGAGCTGGTCGCCCGGCTACGGGGGCTGATGCGCCGGTCCGGCGCACAGCGGGCGGCCACGTCGTCGGTGCTGGTCGTCGGCGACCTCGAGATGGACGAGGACAGCCACGAGGTCAACCGGGCCGGCACCCAGATCACGCTGACGGCGACCGAGTTCGAGCTGCTGCGCTTCCTGATGCGCAACCCGCGCCGGGTGCTGAGCAAGGCGCACATCCTGGACCGGGTGTGGAACTACGACTTCGGCGGCCAGGCCAACGTCGTAGAGCTCTACATCTCCTACCTGCGCAAGAAGATCGACGCCGGGCGGGAGCCGATGATCCACACCATGCGCGGCGCCGGTTACGTGCTCAAACCAGCGTCATGACCCGGCACGGCGACCGGTTCCGCTCCCTGACGTCGCGGTTGGTCCTCACCACTGTCGCGCTGATCCTGGTGGCCACCACCCTGATCGGCATCGCGACGGCTGCTGCGATGCGCAGCTACCTCACTGATCAGCTCGACGGCCAGGTGCAGGACACGCTCTCCCGAATGCTGCGCGGCCGTGGCGGTCCCGGTCCCAGCCTCGGCCTCGAGATCGGGACCGTGACCGGCTTCTTCCCGAGCGACGGCGCGGCGTCCTCCACCGTCGTCAAGGACAGCTCCGACGGACCGCCGAGAACGACGACCCTGCCCGACGACGCGACCTCGGCGCTCGATGACGTCCCAGCGGACGGAGCCGTCCACGACGTGGACGTCCCCGGGCTCGGGAGCTATCGCGTCGTCGCCGAGGAGCTCGCCGACGGCACCCTCGCCGTCGGCCTCCCGAGCAGCGATGTCGACGACGCCCTGTCCACCCTCGTCTGGCTCGAGCTGTTGTTCGCGATGCTGGCGGTGATCTCCGGGGGCGGCGTGGCCCTCGTCGTCGTCCGCCGTCAGCTGCGACCGCTCCGGGAGGTGGCCGCGACCGCGCACACCGTCGCCGAGCTGCCCCTCTCCGAGGGCGAGATCGACCTCACCGAGCGGGTGCCTGCCCACCTCACCGACGAACGCACCGAGGTCGGACAGGTCGGCGCCGCCCTCAACTCGCTGCTGGTCCATGTCGAGACCTCGCTGGCGGCGCGGCAACGCAGCGAGCTCCAGGTGCGCCAGTTCGTCGCTGACGCCTCCCACGAGCTGCGCTCCCCGCTCGCCACCATCGCCGGCTACACCGAGCTGGCCCGGCGGCGGCCCGACGACACCACCGCCGTCGGCGCCGCCCTGGACAAGGTCGAGGAGGAGTCGGACCGGATGACCGCGCTCGTCGAGGACCTGCTGCTGCTCGCCCGCCTCGACTCCGGTCGGCCCCTGGAGCGGCAGCCGGTCGACCTGACCCGGCTGTTGCTGGAGGCGGTGTCGGACGCCCGCGTCGTCGCGCCGGACCATCACTGGCGCCTCGACGTGCCCGACGACGCCGTCGACGCGCCGTACGAGGTCGTCGGCGACGAGCTGCGGCTGCACCAGGTCGTCACCAACCTGTTGACCAACGCCCGGAAGCACACCCCGGCCGGCACCACCGTGACGGTGCGGGTACGCCGCGACGGGTTCGCGGTGCACGACGACGGCCCAGGCCTCCCGCCCGGTCTGGCCGAGCACGCCTTCGAGCGGTTCGCCCGCGGCGACAGCGCCCGCACCCGTGGCAGCGAGGTCGGCGTCGGGCTCGGCCTCGCGCTGGTGGAGGCGATCGTGACTGCGCACGGCGGCTCGGTCGGGCTGACCAGCCAACCCGGCGACACCACCGTCGTCGTCAGCCTTCCGGACTGGTCGCCACCAGGGCCGGGAGGGAGGACACGATGATGGCCAGCAGCTCCTCGCGGGTCACCTCTCCGGGGTAGGCGATCCAGGACAGCACCAGCTCCTCGGTCAGGGCCGACCAGCCGCGCACCACCAGGCGCGACGCAGCAGTGTCGGGCACGATGCCACCGGCGCCGTCCTCACGGAAGATCCGGTCGGTGAGCGCGGCGCGCGCCTCCTCGTAGATCTCGCGCAGCGCCTCGTTGCCACCCGCCGCACCGCGGACCAGGGAGAGATAGCCCTGGTGGTTGGCCACCACGTAGTCGAGGTAGGCCGTGACCGAGATCAGCAGCCGCTCGAGCGGCTCGCCGTCGACCGGCGGCGTGGTCTGGGCGATCAGGTCGTCGGCGGCTCGTCGTACGACGGCCTCGTGGAAGGCGTGCTTGTTGCCGAAGTAGTGGTAGAGCAGGCCCCGCGAGATGCCGGCCTCCTCGGCCAGCAGGTCGATCGAGAGCTCGTCGACCGACCGGGTCGCGAGCAGGCGCACCCCGAGGTCGAGCAGCTGGGACCGGCGCTGCTCCGGCGTCAGCCGGCTCCTGGTCCCGCGGGTGCCCTCGCTCTCGGTCGTCACGCGGGCCACTCTATTGACACTTTTTCAATAGCGCCAGTACCGTGCCCCCATGAAGACGCTCGACGGCAAGGTAGCCGTGATCACCGGCGCCGGCTCCGGCATCGGCCGGGCCCTGGCCCTCAACCTAGCGGCTCGGGGCTCCTACCTCGTGCTGTCCGACGTCGACGACGCCGGACTCGCCGAGACCGTCACCCAGGCGCGTGCCGCCGGTGCCCGCGAGGTGCGCGGCGACCACCTCGACGTGTCGGACCGGGCGGCCTTCACGACGTACGCCGCGTCCGTGGCCGCCGACCTCGGGACGGTCAACCTGGTGGTCAACAACGCGGGCGTGGCGCTGGCCGGCGACCTCGAGGACCTCGAGTACGCCGACATGGACTGGATCCTCGGCATCAACTTCTGGGGAGTCGTCCACGGCACCAAGGAGTTCCTGCCGCACCTGATCGCGTCCGGCGACGGTCACCTCGTCAACATCTCCTCGCTCTTCGGGCTGGTCTCGATGCCCGGCCAGAGCATGTACAACGCCACCAAGTACGCCGTCCGCGGTCTGTCCGAGGCGGTCCGCGAGGAGATGCTGGTCGCCGGGCACCGGGTCGGCGTCACCGTCGTCCACCCGGGCGGCGTCAAGACCGCGATCGCGCGCAACGCCCGCTACTCCGCCCAGGAGGACGGCGCCGAGAGTGCGAGGCTCTTCGACCAGAAGCTGGCGCGGATGACGCCCGAGCGGGCCGCCGAGATCATCCTCAAGGGCGTCGAGGCCGACAAGGCCCGGGTGCTGGTCGGTGTCGACGCGCACGCGGTCCACCACGTGGCCAAGCTCATGGGCTCCCGCTACCAGGACCTGGTGGCCAACCGGGCGAAGCGGATCGCGCCCGCGAAGGTCGTCTGACGCGTCAAGAGCGCCGACGACGGTCACGGCTGGACCGGATCCGCAACGGACCCACGAGCCGGGGTCCCGACAACCGGTTCTCCAGACGGTGCGCCTCGCGCTTGAGCGGCTGGCTGACGTACTCCCCGAGGATCACCCCGGCCGACAGCGCGATCGCGATCGACGCTGCGGTGACCATCGCCAGCAGCCCCTGGGACGTCGCCAGCCCGCCCTCGGTCAGCAGGGTGAGCCCGCGATAGATCGACAGACCGGGCAGCATCGGGACGATGGCAGGCACGACCACCACCAGCGGCGGCACCCGTAGCCGCCCGGCCACGGTGTAGCTGACCACGCCGACGAAGAACGCCGCCAGCGCCGTCGGCCACGTGGTCCTGGCGGTGCCGTCGAGCCCCCCGGCCTTGGAGATCGCCATCGCCACAGCGGCGACCAGACCGATCGGGGCCAGTGAGCGACGCGGCGCGTACGACGCGAACGCGAACGCGGCCGCAGCGATGGCCGCGCCCAGCGCCATCACCGGGACCTCCTTGAGGTCGGCGGCACCGGGGTCGAGACGACCGACGTCGACGCCGACCACGTCGGCGAGGGTGAGGCCCCCGCTGACCCCGGCGATGATGCCGGCGGTTGCGAGCAGCGCCTCGGTCAGCCGGGCGGTGGCCGTCACGTAGAACCCCGAGAGGGCGTCCTGGAGGGCACCCATGAAACCGATCCCGGCCAGCAGCATCACGATGTTCGCGGTGACGACCAGCGACGGGTCGAGGTCCAGCCAGGTGGCGCCGGCGAGCACGGCGATGACCGAGGCCACTGCTCCCCCGGCGACCTGACGGTAGAAGAACGGGAGCCGGCGGCGGCTGAGCACCAGCTGGAGCCGGTCGATGCAGATGGCCGCGACCGAGGCGATGCCGATCACCGCGGGTCCACCGCCGAGCTGCAGTCCGATGCCGGCGCACATCAGGCCCCAGCCCAGGCTGATCGCCCAGCGCGGGGTCGCGTGGCCCGAGGAGATGATGCGGCCGAGTCGGGTGCGGGCCTCCTTCAGCCCTACCTCCCCGGCGGTCACGTCGCGGACCAGGTGGTCGACCAGGGTCAGGTCCTCGTAGTCGATGTCGCGCTGGTTGACCTGGCGCATCAGCACGTACGACGGTTCCTCGGGACTCGGCTGGTAGCTCATCGAGAGCGACGTGAAGGTGACGTCGACGTCGGGTCGCCGCACCCCCAGCTGCCAGGCGACGGACTGCATGGTCGCCGTGACGTCGGCGGCGCCGGCACCCGAGGAGAGCAGCAGCTCGCCGATCCGCAAGCAGAAGTCGAGGGTCAGGTTCAACTCGCGAGCTTCCAGCATGTCCGCCATGGTGGCAGTGGACTGATAGACATGCACGCGTGCCCCCGCAGCCTGGTGAGCCAGTCCACATCTCGATGACGAAGTGGGGCGACCAGCCGCACTGGGAGTTCGAAGCCACCTTCCTCGGCAGTGACGGGTACGGCGACTGGCTGGGCCTCCCTCGGGGCACGTCGATGTCCCGACCGGGGGCGACGTACCTCGCTCCCACCGACCAGGTCGGCCTGGTGCCGGCCCCCGGTCCGGACGCCGATCGCGGCTGGCTGGCGACCTTCCACGACACCGGTGGACCGGTCCGGGTGTACGTCGACATCACCACCCCACCCCGGTGGGACGGCCGGGTGCTGCGCGCGGTCGATCTCGACCTCGACGTGATCTGCGGCAACACGGGGCGGGTGTGGGTCGACGACGAGGACGAGTTCGCCGAGCACCGGGTCAGCCTCGGCTACCCCGACGAGGTCACCCGGGCTGCGATGGCCTCCTGCGACCGGGTCCAGGCCGCCGTGGAGGCCGGGCTGGCGCCGTTCGACGGCACGGCGGTGGACTGGCTCACCCGGCTGGGCGGTCTCGGCCCGGCCTGAGCTGTGGAACGCTGGGCCCGTGCGCATCGACTTCCACAGCTCTCCCGCGCCGACCCTCGGTGTCGAGTGGGAGCTCGCCCTCGTGGACCGGCGGACCCGCGACCTGCGCAACGACGCGGCCCACCTCTTCGCTCGCGCGAAGCCCCGGCTCGAGGACCCGTCCCGGCTGCACCAGGAGCTGCTGCGCAACACCGTCGAGCTGGTGACCGGGATCTGCGGCACCGTCGGCGAGGCGATGGCCGAGCTGCGCGAGACCTTGGCTGCGGTGGTCCCGGCCGGCGACGAGCTCGGGCTCGATCTGTACGGCGGGGGCACCCACCCTTTCGCGTCCTGGACGACCCAGCAGCTCAGCCCCGGGCACCGCTACCAGGAGCTGATCAACCGCACCCAGTGGTGGGGCCGGCAGATGCTGATCTGGGGCGTGCACGTCCACGTCGGCCTTCCCGAGCGGGACCGGGTGATGCCGATCCTGTCCGCTCTGCTGAACTACTACCCCCACCTGCAGGCACTCTCGGCCTCCTCGCCGATCTGGGCCGGCGTCGACACCGGTTACGCCTCCAACCGGGCCCTGATGTTCCAGCAGCTGCCGACCGCGGGGCTGCCGTTCCAGTTCGAGCGCTGGTCGGAGTTCGAGTCCTTCGCCCACGACCAGCTCACCACCGGGGTGATCGACGACCTGAGCGAGATCCGCTGGGACGTGCGGCCCGCGCCGAAGCTCGGCACCCTGGAGACCCGGATCTGCGACGGGGTCTCCAACATCACCGAGCTGGCCTCCCTGGTGGCGCTGACGCACTGCCTGGTGGTCGACCTGGACACCCGGCTCGCAGCGGGCGAGACGTTGCCGACGATGCCGCCCTGGCACGTCCAGGAGAACAAGTGGCGGGCCGCGCGCTACGGCCTGGATGCCATCGTGATCGTCGACGCGCAGTCCAACGAGCGCCTGGTCACCGATGACCTGGCCGACCTGCTGGTGCGCCTCGCACCGGTGGCCGAGCGGCTCGGCTGTGTCACCGAGCTGGCCCAGGTCGCCGACATCCCCCGGCGCGGTGCGTCCTACCAGCGGCAGCGAGCCGTCGCCGACGCGACCGGTGGTGACCTGATCGCGGTGGTCGACTCTGTGGTCGGCGAGCTGCGCGCCAGCCTGGCCTGAGCTCGGTCCGGGACCTACGGCTCAGCGGTGCGGCGGTGGCAGCGCGTCGGTCGACTCCCACTGGTCGAGCCCGGTGACCATCAGCAGGTCGACCACCACCGAACGGAGCTGCGCGAGCACTGCCTCGGCCGACAACACCTCGGTGCGCTCTACGTCGCCGGTCGCCTCCCCGACCGCCAGCAGCGCGTCGCGGGCGGTCTCGGCCATCCGGTCGGCGGCCAGCTCGTCGGCGACGATGTCGGCGGCGTCGGCGAGGTCGAGAGCGAGCAACGAGTAGGAGTCCGGCACCGAACGGTGGTGGTAGGTCGCCACCGCGGTCTGCCGGACCAGCACCCGGGTGCTGCGCAGGGCCCGGTCGAGCGGGTCGACCAGGTCGACCATCTTGCGCAGGTTGTCCTTGTGTCGGACCCGGAACGGTGACGACTCGACGACGGACAGCCCTTCGTCAGCGGCGTCCTTGAGCTCGCGGATCAGGTAGTCGGTCGACCGGGCGTCGTCGAGCAGGGCGAGGCCGCGCTGAGCCTGGCCGTCGACCATCACCTCGCCCGCCGCGCGCAGCAGCGCAGCGATCTTGCGCATCACCACGCTGGCCTGCTCCCGCGGGCGCCGCAGCGGTGCGGCCGGGACCACGGTCGCCGCCAGGAGGGCCACCAGCCCGCCGATCACTGCGTCGGTCCAGCGAGTGAAGGCGGCGCCGGGGTCCGGGACGAGCGAGACGACCACGATCGACTGCACGGCCGCCTGGGTGACCAGGAGCTGTCCCCCGTCCAGCAGGAAGGCGGACGACATCGCGAGCGCCACCACCAGCGAGATCTGCCAGAAGCCCGTGCCCAGCCCGGCGACCAGCAGGTCGGCGAGGAACACCCCGACGGCCACCCCGACGGTGACCTCGGCGACCCGCCGCAGTCGCTGCCCGTACGACGTGCCGAGCGCGACGACGGCCGCCACCGGCGCGAAGAACGGGGTCGGGTGCCCGAGCACGTCGGAGGCGATCAGCCAGGCCAGCCCGGCCGCCACCGCGCACTGCGCGATCTGCCAGCGCTTGGCCCGCAGCCGAGCCCGCCGGGCGCGCATCGACAGCCAACCGCGGTGTCGCAACCGATCGAGCCGTCCCACCGCCATGGCGCGATCCTGTCACGACAGCAGCACCGCGCCGGTGGTCGTCAGCCCACCTCCCGGGCCCAGTAGAGCGCGACCTCGAGTGCGGCGAGGTCGCGGTACCAGGTGCGGACCTCGGTCCGGCACCGGACCCGGGCCACCCGGGTGTCGTACTCCGAGCACTCGGCGCGAGCCTCGGAGTCCGTCGGCGGGTAGATCGCCGAGCCGTCGTAGTAGTGGATCTCGAAGCCGTTGGCGGCGCTGCCGGCCACCGACACGATCGCGTGCGCGGGGGGTGCGTGCCGGGGAGCGGCTGCGGACGCCCCCGGCCCGCCCGGGCCCGCGACCAGGATCACGGCCAGCACTGCTGCCGCGGTCGCGGCGATCACCATCAGTTTCTTCATCTCGTCTCCCGAGTGAGTCCCGTCGGCGAGTTCCGACGTACGCAGGACGCTAGGAGCGGAGCCGGGCCTCGCGCGGCGACCGGATCGGCACTGGGGAGGACCCGGCGGTAGCGACTGGTTGTGGAATGCAGGCGGCCCGGGCTTGTGGCAGCCGTCACCACCAGCCATAGTCGGACGCCACAACCGAGAAGGCATCGTGAAAGGCGTGGCGTGGTCTCTCCGATCGATCCCACTGGTACCGGATTCCTCCTCGCGGAGAACCGCAGCATGCCGATGCACGTCGGCGGCCTCCAGCTCTTCAAGAAGCCGCCGGGCGCGGGCCGGGACTACGGCCGGCAGATGTATGAGTCGATGCGCGACGTCGACGAGGTGGCACCGCTGTTCCTCAAGCGTCCCTACCGGTCGCTGGGCACTGCCGGACAGCTGGTCTGGATCGAGGACGAGCAGTTCGACCTCGACCACCACGTCCGGCACAGCGCGCTGCCAAAGCCGGGCCGGATCCGCGAGCTGCTCGACCTGACCAGCCGCCTGCACAGCACCCGTCTCGCCTGGGAGCGTCCGCTGTGGGAGGCGCACGTGATCGAGGGGCTGCGGGACGGCCGGGTGGCGATCTACACCAAGGTGCACCACGCCCTGGTCGACGGCATCTCGGCGATGCGACTGGTCCAGAGCACGCTGAGCACCGACCCGGAGGCCCGCAACCTCTTCGCCCCGTGGGACGCACGCTCGAGGACACGCGGCCGCTCGCGGGCCCCGGAGCCCAGCGACGGCGGTCCGAGCCTCAGCGAGCTGCCCGCCAAGGCGCTGCGCTCGGCCCTGGGCATCAGCGCGGAGGCCGCCGGCATGCCGGGCGCCCTGGTCCGCACCCTCAACAGCAGCGTGCGCAACGAGACCTCGGCGTTCTCGTTCTACGCGCCCCGCACGATCTTCAACCAGAAGATCACCGGGTCGCGCAGGTTCGCAGCCCAGGACTGGCCGATCGAGCGACTGCGCGCCATCGGCAAGACCACCGGGACCACCCTCAACGACGTGGTGCTGGCGATGTGCAGCGGCGCGGTGCGCAGCTATCTCCTCGAGCTCGACGCGCTCCCCGACGCGCCGCTGGTCGCGATGGTCCCGGTCGGGCTCAAGGCGAAGGAGGCGCACCTCTCCTCGGCCGACGGTGGCAACGCCGTCGGCGCGGTGATGTGCCGGCTCGGCACCGACCTGCCCGACGCCGGTGACCGGCTGATGGCGATCCACGACTCGATGGCCCACGGCAAGGCAGCCCTCTCGAGCATGACGCCGCTGCAGATCCAGGCGATGAGCGCGCTCGGGCAGGCGCCGGCGATGCTCGCGCCGCTGCTGCGCGTGCAGGGCATCGTGCGGCCGCCGTACAACCTGATCATCAGCAACGTGCCCGGTCCCCGCGCGCCGCAGTACTGGAACGGCGCGCAGATGGTCGGCCACTACCCCTTGTCGATCCCGATCAACGGCATGGCGCTCAACATCACCTGCATCTCCTACGACCAGAACATGGGCTTCGGCCTCACCGGGTGCCGCCGCACCGTCCCGCACCTGCAGCGACTCCTGATCCACCTCGACAAGGAGGTCTCGGCCCTGGAGAAGGCCGCCGGGATCTAGATCGTCACCGGCACGGGGTCATCGACCGGTGGGGTGCGGGCGCCACCGCGCTCGGCCCCGATGCCGGCCACCACCACGAACCCGATCCCGGCGACAGCGAGGGCGTCCGGCACCTGGTCGAGGACCACGAGCCCGATCAGCAGCGCGAACGCCGGCTCCAGGCTCATCAAGGTGCCGAACGCCGCCGTGGTCAGCCGCCGCAGCGCCAGCAGCTCGAGCATGAACGGGACCACCGGCAGCAGCACCGCGAGGCCGATGCCGATCAGCAGCAGCCCGGGAGTGAGCCGACCGATCACCGACGGACCGGCGACGAGCGTCGCGGTCAGCGCCGCGACCGGCATCGAGATCGCCAGCCCCCCGATGCCGGCGACCTCGTCGCCGACCCGTTGGGTGAGCAGGATGTACGCCGCCCAGCAGCACGCGGCCGCCAGCGCGAACGCCACCCCGACCGGGTCGGCACCACCGCTCCACGGCTGGGTCAGCAGCAGCACGCCGACCGCGGCGAGGGCCGGCCAGATCTTGCGCCCGCCCTGCCCGCGCAGTACCGCGACACCGAGCGGACCGAGGAACTCCAGGGCACTGGCCGTCCCGAGGGGCAGCCGCTCGACCGCCGCCATGAACAGCATCGTCACCCCGGCAGTCACCACGCCGAGCGCGGCGCCGTACGCCAGTGCGGTCCGGGAGAAGTCCGCCAGCCGGGGTCGGACGATCACCAGCAGCAGCACGCCGGCCCAGAAGAGGCGCAGCCAGGCCGCCCCCTCGGCACCGATCTGGTCGATCAGCCCGACGGACGCGGCCAGGCCGAGCTGGACGCACAACATCGACGCGACGGCCATCCCGGCGCCGGTGCGCGCTCCGGTCCGGAGGGTTCGAGTGCTCATGAGGACCAGTGAAGTACAGGCTGACTGTTCGTGTCCACGTGATGTTGCTGGACATACCGTTCACTGATCACGGACGATGAGGTGATGGACGTCCGACGGCTCCGGCTGCTCCTCGAGCTCTCCCGCCTCGGCTCGATGCGGGCAGTGGCCGACGAGCTCGGCCTGGCCACCTCGACGGTCTCGCAGCAGATCGCGGCGCTCGCCCGCGAGGTCGGCAACCCGCTCCTCGAGCCGGAAGGGCGCCGGGTCCGGCTCACTCCCGCCGGCCACCGACTCGCCGAGCACGCCGTCACCATCCTGGCCGCGGTCGACGCCGCCCGCCTCGACCTCGACCCGGAGGCCGAGCCCGCCGGGACGCTGCGGGTGGCCGGCTTCGCGACGGCGATCCGTCGCTCGCTGCTGCCGATCGTGGCCGACCTGGCCGGGAGCCACCCGTCGGTCCGGGTGCAGATCCACGAGTTCGAGCCCCTCGAGGCGCTCGAGCTGCTGGCCGGTGACGACGTCGACCTGGCTCTGGTCTACGACTACAACCTCGCGCCGGCCTCGCTGCGCACCGACGTCGAGGCCACCGCGCTCTGGACGATGGACTGGGGACTCGGCGTCCCGACCTCGGACCCGGGCGGGTCAGGGGCGTCGTTCGAGGAGTTCACGGACCGCGACTGGATCGTCAACTCCCGCAACACCGCCGACGAGGAGGTGCTGCGGACCCTGGCCTCGATGGCGGGCTTCACACCGCGGATCACGCACCGAATCGACAGCCTCGAGCTCGTCGACGACCTGATCGTCGCGGGGCACGGCGTCGGGCTGCTGCCCCGTGGTCGGACCTCGCGGCGCGGGGTCCGGGTGCTGCCGCTCACCGACCCCCGGGTCACCCTGCGGGCGTACGCCGTCAGCCGGCGCGGCCGCGACCGGTGGCCGCCCCTGCGCGTGGTGCTCGACCGGCTCACGGCCGGTTAACGCTCCTCGAGTCCCCCGCCCACCAGGTCAGCCACCGCGCGCAGCCGTGCCCGGGTGATGTCGGCGACGGTCAGCAGACCCGCCGCACGGGCGTTGGAGCCCTCACGGGTCGGCTCGGCGGAGTTGATGCTGACACAGCGGCGGGTGCCGCCGTCGGCGGCGTTCTGCAGGGCGACCGCGTGGCCCGTCGTGCCGCTGCCGGCGAAGAAGTCGAGGACCACCGCGTCATCGGGCATGGTCCCGAGGATCCGCCGGAGCAGGCCGGTCGGCTTGGGCGACTCGAAGACGTGACCGACGATCTCCTTCAGCTCCGCGACCGCGGTGTCGGTGGATCCGACCTCCTCGGCCAGCCAGATCGTCGAGAGCTTCTTGCGCCGCGTCCCGGGGTGCAGCCAGTCGCGCTGGAAGACGTCGACCCGCTCGCCGGACCGACCCTTGACCGTGCGGCAGACCAGGTCGTCGGGACGGGCCTCGATCAACGGACGGCTCCAGCGCCACACGGCCGGCCCGCCGTCTCCGAAGACCGGGCGGATCTCCACGGCTCCGGTGTACGGCGTGGTGCTGACCCGCCCGGTCTCCGGGTCGCCCCAGATGCTGAAGTGCAGGGTGCGGGCGGTGACCGGGTTGAACTTCTTGTTGGTGTTGCGCAGCGGCAGACGCCGGTAGCGGCGACCGTCCGGCGCGGTCAGCGGGAAGTCCCGCTCGTTGACGGTGTCGGTGCTGCTCGCCTCGAGCACGGTCCGCCTGACGTCCTTCGCGTAGACGAGGAGATACTCGTGGCTGGTCGCGAATCCGCCTCCCAGCTGCCGCCCCTTGGGGTTGAGGTTCACCACGACCTGGGCGAGGAAGTTGCGCTCGCCGTACACCTCGTCCAGGAGCAGCCGCAGGTGTGCCGCCTCGTTGTCGTCGATGCTGACGAAGATGGCCGCCTGGTCGGTCATCACCGCCCGCGCCGCCTCGAGCCGGGGACGCATCATCGCCACCCAGGCGCGGTGCCTGCTGCTCCGAGCCCCGTCGTCGCGGAAGTCGTCGCGGTAGGCGAAGTCGTTGCCGGTGTTGTACGGCGGATCGATGTAGACCAGGTCGACCGGCTCGGTCAGCCGGGGCAGCACGTCGAGGTTGTCACCCTCGATGAAGGTGTTCCAGGGGCCGCCCACGCCGACGACCCTAGTGCGGCATGGCAGGCTGCGCTGGTGCCCCGCTTCACCCGCGCCGAGCTGGAGTCCTTCCGTGACGCCGAGGTCCCCGACCTGCTCGGACCCGAGGTGCGGCTGCTGTTCGTCGGGATCAACCCCGGTCTGTGGACCGCCGCGACCCAGACCCACTTCGCGCACCCGGGCAACCGGTTCTACCCGGCGCTGCTGCTGGCCGGCATCCTCGACGTGCCTGTCAGCCCGTCGGCCGGGATGACCGACGCCGACCGGGACCGGCTCCGCAGCCGCGGCATCGGGATCACCAACCTGGTCCGCCGGGCGACGGCGAAGGCCTCCGAGCTGGGTGACGAGGAGCTGCGCCTCGGCGGCGCCGAGCTGGTCGCCACGGTCCGACGTACGACGCCGCGAGTGGTCGCCGTCGCCGGCATCACGGCCTACCGCACCGCGTTCGGCCAGCGCCGCGCCAGCGCTGGGCGGCAGCCCGAGCCGCTCGCCGGGTCCGAGCTCTGGGTGGTGCCCAACCCGAGCGGCCTCAACGCGCACGAGACCGTCGCATCCCTCGCCGAGGCATACGGCGCGGCCGCGCGTGCAGCCGGAGTGATCTGAGGACTACACCGGGTAGCGGTGGTCCTTGCCCAGCACGGTCAGTCCGTCCTCGACGAGGAAGCCCCGCGGCTCGTCGGCCTCGTGGTCGACGCCGATCTCGGCGCCCGGCGGGACGATGACGTTCTTGTCGAGGATCGCGTTGCGGACGACGGCCCCTCGCCGACCCGCACGCCGTTCATCAGCACCGAGCCCTCGACCTCGGCCCCGGCCTCGATCCGGACCGCCGGCGAGAGCACCGACCGGCGTACCGTGCCGCCGCTCACCACGACGCCGGGCGAGAGCACCGCCTCGTCGGTGCGCGGCTTGCTCACCGGCCGCGCCCTGCACCAGCTTGGCCGGCGGCTGCGGACCGTAGGAGGTGTAGATCGGCCACTCGAAGTTGTAGAGGTTGAAGACCGGCAGCGGCGACACGACGTCCATGTGCGCGTCGAAGTAGGACGCTCAGGGTCCCGACGTCGCGCCAGTAGCCGCGGTCGCGGTCGGTCGAGCCGGGCACGACGTTGTCCTTGTAGTCGTAGACCGCCGGCCTGCTGCGCGACGCACGAACGACGGCACGATGTCGCCGCCCATGTCGTGCTTGGAGCCGTCGGTCGGTGGCGTCGCGGGTGACCGCCTCGACCAGCGCGTCGGCGTCGAAGACGTAGTTGCCCATCGAGGCGAGCACCTCGCCCGGGCTGTCGGGCAGGCCCACCGGGTCGGTCGGCTTCTCGAGGAAGTCCCGGATCTTCGAGGGGTCGTCGGGCTCGCACGTCGATCACGCCGAACTGGTCGGCCAGCGCGATCGGCTGCCGGATCGCGGCGACCGTGCAGGCCGCGCCGCTCTCGACGTGCTGGTCGACCATCTGGCGAGAAGTCCATCCGGTAGACGTGGTCGGCGCCGACCACGACCACGATGTCGGGCTTCTCGTCCTTGATCAGGTTGAGCGACTGGAAGATCGCGTCGCCGCTGCCGAGGTACCAGTGCTTGCCGACCCGCTGCTGCGCCGGCACCGGGGTGACGTAGTTGCCGAGCATCGTCGACATCCGCCAGGTCTGGGTGACGTGCCGGTCGAGGCTGTGCGACTTGTACTGCGTCAGCACGACCACCTGGAGGTAGCCGGAGTTGACGACGTTGGACAGCGCGAAGTCGATCAGCCGGTAGATCCCGGCGAACGGCACCGCCGGCTTGGCCCGGTCCGCGGTCAGCGGCATCAGCCGCTTGCCCTCCCCGCCGGCGAGGACGATCGCGAGGACGCGTCTTACGTGAACCGAGTGCCATGCGGGCCAACCTAGCCCTGTTCGGAGTAGGTTCGGCACGTGCGCGTCGACGTGCTGACCAAGGAGTACCCACCCGAGATCTACGGCGGCGCCGGGGTGCACGTCGCCGAGCTGGTCCGCGCGCTGCGCACCCGCGACGACCTGACCACCCGTGTGCACGCCTTCGGCGCGCCGCGCGACGAGGCGCGGACCTCGTCGTACGCCGACCTGGCCGAGCTCGCGGTCGCCAACGGCGCGTTGCGCACCCTCGGCGTCGACCTGGCCATCGCGGACGGCTGCGCCGGCACCGACCTGGTGCACTCGCACACCTGGTACGCCAACCTGGCCGGCCACCTCGCCGGGCTGCTGCACGGCGTGCCGCACGTGGTGACCGCGCACTCGCTCGAGCCGCTGCGGCCGTGGAAGGCCGAGCAGCTCGGCGGCGGCTACGCCGTCTCGTCGTGGGTCGAGCGCACGGCCTACGAGGCGGCGGCCGCCGTGATCGCGGTGTCGGCGGCGATGCGCGACGACGTGCTGGCGTCCTACCCCGCCATCGACCCGGGCCGGGTGCACGTGGTCCACAACGGCATCGACACCGGCGGACTGGCACCCGATCCACGACCCGGACCGGGTCCGTGCGCTCGGCGTCGACCCCGACCGCCCGTCGGTGGTGTTCGTCGGCCGGATCACCCGGCAGAAGGGGCTGCCGCTCTTCCTGCGCGCGGTCGCCCAGCTGCCTCCGGAGGTGCAGGTCGTGCTCTGCGCGGGCGCGCCCGACACCCCGGAGATCGAGGCCGAGGTCGAGGCTCTGGTCGACGGGCTGCGGGCGACCCGCGACGGCGTCGTCTGGATCCGCGAGATGCTCCCGCGCGCCGACGTGGTCGCCCTGCTGACCGCCGCCACCGTCTTCGCCTGCCCCTCGATCTACGAGCCGCTCGGCATCGTCAACCTCGAGGCGATGGCCTGCGAGACCGCAGTCGTCGCGACCGCGACCGGCGGCATCCCCGAGGTGGTCGTGGACCCTTCGACTGGCTCAGGACAAGCGGGCACGGGTCGGCTCGTGCCGATCGAGCAGGCCACCGACGGCACCGGCACTCCGCTCGACCCCGAGCAGTACGTCGCCGACTTCGCCGCCGCCCTGATCGAAGTCGTCACCGACCCCGACCGGGCCGCCGAGATGGGACGCGCCGGACGGGCCCGTGCGATCTCGGACTTCAGCTGGGACGCCATCGCCGACCGCACCGTCGAGGTCTACCGCTCGGTGCTGTGACCGGGACCAAGCTGGTCTGGCTGCTCTGGGGCGACCACCTCGCTGAGCGGCTGAGCGACGCCGGACTGCACGAGCGGCTCGCCGCCCTCGGCGTACGCCGTCTCCAGGTCAACGTCACGGACGAACCCGTCGCCGGGGCGTTGCGGATCGACCACCTCGACGAGCCGATCGGTGGGTTCGTGACCGTGTGGGACGCCGAGCCCGCGCCGGTCGCGGAGGTGTTGAGCAGCGTGGCCACGACGGTCCACGGCTACCGGGTCGACGAACGTCGCCGCCTCGACCCTCCCGAGGCCTGGGACGGCAGCCGGGCCGACGCGCTCGCCAACCTGGCGGTGCTCCGGCGCCCCGCCGAGCTCGACCGGGCAGAGTGGCTGCGACGCTGGATGGTCGACCACACCGCGGTCGGGATCCGGACCCAGGCGACGTTCGGCTACGTGCAGAACGTCGTGGTCGAGCCGCTCACCACCGGTGCGCCGCCGGTCGACGGGATCGTCGAGGAGCTGTTCCCGAGTGCGGCCGTCACCGACATGCACGCGTTCTACGGCAGTGGGGGCGACGACGCCGAGCTGGGACGTCGGATCACCGAGCTGATGGCCAGCGTCGCCAGGATCGGGGCCGACCACGACCTCGACCTGGTCCCGACCAGCCGCTACCTCTACTCCCTCGGGACGGCCGGTCAGTAGACGCGGACGTCCACCACGTTGGGATAGAACGCCACGTGCCCGGCGATCTCGGCCACCGCGTCGTAGGGCTGCTCGTAGGTCCAGACCGAGTCCGAGTGGGTCTCGCCGTCGGCGACCAGGCTGTAGTAGCCGGCATCACCCTTGTAGGGGCAGTACGTCGTGTGCTCGCTGCGCTCCAGCAGCGCCGCGTCGACGTCGCCCAGCGGGACGTACTGGATCCCGGGATAGCTCGCCTCGGTGAGGGTCAGCGCCTCGGTCGTGTCGGCGACGATCCGCTCGCCGAGCGTCACCACGACCCGCCTGCCGGTGGGCTCGACGGTGATCGGGTGGCTGGCGTCCGGGATCAGCTGCGGCTTCTGGCTCATGCCTGGTCCAACCCGGGGCGTACCGGTGGCATTCCGGCCGTCGACGTACCTAGATGAAGATCCCGAGGATCAGCACCATGAACAGGCCGGTCACCGACAACACGGTCTCCATCAGCGACCAGGTCTTGACGGTCTGGCCGACCGTCATCCCGAAGTACTCCTTCACCAACCAGAAGCCGGCGTCGTTGACGTGGGAGAAGAACACGGAGCCGGCGCCGACGGCGAGCACGACCAGCGAGGTCTCGCCGGTCGAGAGACCGTCGACGAGTCCGATCATCAGCGACGAGGCGGTGATGGTTGCGACGGTGGCCGAGCCGGTCGCGAGGCGGATCAGGACGGCGATCACCCAGGCGAGCAGCAGCACCGAGATGTTGGCGTCGCTGGCCCAGTCGGCGAGCAGGGTGCCGATGCCGGTGTCGACGAGCACCTGCTTGAAGCCGCCGCCGGCGGCGACGATGAGCAGGATGCCGGCGATCGGCGGCAGCGCGGAGCCGACGGTGTCGGAGAGCTTCTGCTTGTCCATCCCGGCCCGGACGCCGAAGGTGTACATGGCGACCAGTACCGAGATCAGCAGCGCGACGAACGGGTTGCCGATCACGTCGCCGACCTTCTGGACCGGGTTGTCAGGGTCGTCGATGACGATGTCCAGGATGGCCTTGCCGAGCATCAGCACGACCGGCAGCAGCACCGTGGCGAGGGTCAGGGCGAAGGACGGGCGGCGGATCGTCTCGTCCTTGTCGGGCACCTCGTACGTCGTGGGCGCCTCGACGACGACCCAGCGGCCGGCGAACGTCCCGAAGAGGGGGCCGGCCACGATGATCGTCGGGACGGCGACCACGAGGCCGAGGGCCAGCGTGACGCCGAGATCGGCGCCGAGGTAGTCGATCGCGGTCACCGGGCCGGGGTGCGGCGGCACGAAGCCGTGCATGGCCGACAGACCCGCCAGCGCCGGGATGCCGACGGTGATCAGCGAGACCTGCGCTCGCCTGGACACCAGGTAGATGACGGGCATCAGCATCACCAGGCCGATCTCGAAGAACATCGGCAGCCCGATGAGAGCGCCGACGGCTGCCATCGCCCAGGGCAGCATCCGCGGCGACGCGTTGCCGACGATGGTGTCGACGATCTGGTCGGCGCCGCCGGAGTCGGCGAGCAGCTTGGCGAACATCGCGCCCAGCGCGATCAGCGCTCCGACACCGGCCGCCGTCGTTCCGAAGCCGGTGGTGAAGGAGAGCAGGACGTCGTTGACGTTCTCACCCGCGACGATGCCGACGGTCAGGCCACCGAGGATGAGCGCGAGGAACGGGTGCAGCTTGAGCACCGTGATCAGCACGACGATCAGGGCGATGGCCGCGAGGGCCGCGATGATCAGCTGCCACCCGCCGGCGACCGGCTCGATGAGGTCGGTGCCGGCCATGGGCAGGACAGCGGACAGGGAGGACATCACTGGTGCTCCGTTCGTGGTGGGAGTCGCGCGTCCACGGTGTCGACGTAAGCCTGCACGATCGCGTCCACGCTCTGGTCGACGTCGATGACGATGCCGTCCTCGTCTGGCTCCAGCGGCTCGAGGGTGGCGAACTGGGAGGTGAGCAGCGAGGCCGGCATGAAGTGACCGGGCCGGCTGGCCTGGCGCTTCGCGATCACGTCACGACTGCCCTCGAGATAGAGGAACTGCACGTTCGGCGCCTGATGGCGGATCTGGTCGCGGTACTTCCGCTTCAGCGCCGAGCAACCCATCACCCCGCCGTCCTCGTAGACCGCCAGCCACTCTCCCACGAGCGCGAGCCAGGGGAAGCGGTCCTCGTCGTCGAGGGCCTCGCCGCGGCTCATCTTGGCGATGTTGGCGGAGGGGTGCAGGTCGTCGGCGTCCGCGAACGGCACCCGCAACCGCTGCGCGATGGCCGCGCCGACGGTCGACTTGCCCGAGCCCGAGACACCCATCACGACGAGTGGAGATGGCATGGGCATCAACCTAGCCCTCCGTCACCCGAAATGGGCGCGGGTGTGGCCCCTAGCGGGCGTCGCTGCCGCGCGCGTCCCGGACCAGGGTGTCGACCACGAACCCGGTGGCCGCCTGCTCGAAGGCGCGCCCGTGGCGCAGCATCGCGTGCCTGCCCCCGGCGACCTCGCGGTAGTCGACCGCACCACGCTCTCGCAAGGTGCGTACGACCGCACGCGTCCGTTCGGGCAGCGCGACCCGGTCATCGGTCCCGTGCACGACCAGCACCCGCCGTCCGCTGAGGTCGACCCGCGGTCGCGGGTCGTCGGGGTAGACCCACGGGTTCAGCGCCACGACGCCGCGTACGCCGTCCAGGCCGCCGGCCAACAGGGCAGCCCGGCCGCCGAGGGAGTGGCCGACGAGACAGGTCGGCAGCGGACCGAGGCGGCCCAGCAGCTCCCCGAGCGCCCACGCGACGTCGTCGACCGGGGTGTGGTCGGAGTTCCAACCGCGGGAGGAGTTGAGCAGTCGGATGACGGCCAGCCGGCCCCGGCCGGCCCGGGCGATCCGGCGGGCCACCGGCACCATCCGCAGCACCGAGAGCTGGGCGGGGCTCACCGCGGGACGACCCGCGTGGCTGGCGCCGCCGTGCAGTACCAGCACCAGGCCGGCCGGGTCGTCGGGGAGCGAGGTCTCGATCAGGCGCGCGGAGGACACGAGACCAAGTGTCCGTGTCTCCCCAAGCCACGTGCAGCCGCGATTGTCTCCCCGGCCCACGAGGGGTTGTTCCCGCCGCACAGTCACTTGACGCAGGGCGGCATGATGGTCGCGGCAGGCTCACCCAGGAGGTCATCGATGCAGCTGGCGCTGTCGGCGGAGGACGCCGAGTTCCGCGACGAGATGCGGGAGTTCTTCACCACGAAGGTCCCTCAGGAGATCCGAGACGCGGTCGCGGATCGCCGCGAGCTCTCGAAGGACCAGATCGTGGCGAGCCAACAGATCCTCAACGGGGCCGGGCTCGCCGTACCCAACTGGCCCGTCGAGTGGGGCGGGCGGGACTGGTCGCCGCTGCGCCGCCACATCTGGCACGAGGAGATGCAGCGCGCGTTCGTGCCGGTCCCGCTGGCGTTCAACGCCTCGATGATCGGGCCGGTGATCGCGCAGTTCGGCTCCCAGGAGCAGAAGGAGAAGTTCCTCCCGCCGACCGCCAACCTCGACATCTGGTGGGCGCAGGGCTTCTCCGAGCCCGACGCCGGCTCCGACCTTGCCTCGCTGCGGACCACCGCGGTCCGCGACGGCGACCACTACGTCGTCAACGGTCAGAAGACCTGGACCACGCTCGGGCAGTACGGCGACTGGATCTTCACCCTGGTCCGCACCAACCCGGACGTGAAGAAGCAGGCCGGCATCTCGATGCTGCTCATCGACATGACCTCCCCGGGTCTCGAGGTCCGTCCGATCGAGCTGATCGACGGCGGACACGAGGTCAACGAGGTCTGGTTCGAGGACGTCCGGGTCCCGGTCGAGAACCTCGTCGGCGAGGAGAACCGGGCCTGGGACTACGCGAAGTTCCTGCTCGGCAACGAGCGGGTCGGTGTCGCCCCGGTCGGCGCCACGAAGCGAGTCCTGGCCCAGGCCAAGACGTGGGCCGGATCCGTCTCTGTCGGCGCGGGCACGTTGCTCGACGACCCGCTCGTCTCGACCCGGATCGTCGAGCTGGAGAACGAGCTGCTGGCTCTCGAGCTCACCGCGCTCCGGGTCGTCGCCAACTCCGCGGACGGCAAGCCGCACCCGGCCTCCTCGGTCCTGAAGCTCAAGGGCACCGAGCTCCAGCAGGCGGTCACCGAGCTGGTCATCGACATCGCCGGCCCGGCGTCGCTGGCCAGCGGCGCCGGCGACGAGTCCGACCTGCCCTCGTGGTCGCGGCGGTCAACGCCGGTCTACCTCAACTACCGCAAGGCATCGATCTACGGCGGCTCCAACGAGGTGCAGCGCCAGATCATCGCCCGGACGATCCTCGGCCTCTGAAGGAGCACCGCCATGGACTTCACCTACGACGAGGAGCAGCAGGCGCTGCGCGAGGCCGTGCGCGGCCTGGTCAGCAAGGCCTACTCCGACTACGAGACCCGACGCCGCACGGTCGCCGTGGAGCCCGGCTTCGACGAGAAGCAGTGGGCCCGGCTGGCCGAGATGGGCATCCTGGGCCTGCCCTTCGCCGAGGAGTACGGCGGCATGGGCGCCGGTGCGATCGAGGTCGGGATCGTCGCCCACGAGTTCGGCCGGGTGCTCGCGCCCGAGCCGTTCCTGACCTCCGTGGTGCTGGCCGGTGGACTGATCGCCGCCGCCGGGTCGGAGAAGCAGAAGAGCGAGCTGCTCGGCGGTCTCTCGGCCGGCGAGCTGGTGCCGGCCTTCGCTCACGACGAGCCTGGCTCCCGCTGGCAGCCCGCGGCCTCGCTCGTGACCGCGACCGCCGACGGCGACGCGTGGACGCTGAACGGCGTCAAGGAGCCGGTGCCGCACGGTGCGCGGGCCGACGTGCTCATCGTGAGCGCGGCCCTGCCCGACGGTGGCACCGGCCTCTTCGTGGTGGCTGCGGACGCGGACGGGCTGACCCGCGAGGGCTACTCGACGTACGACGGCGGGCGGGCCGCCAAGGTCGTCCTCGCCAGCACCCCGGCAACCCCGCTCGGCTCGGTCGAGGACCGCGCAGGACTGATCGGCCGGGTCCTCGACATCGCCCGGATCACCGCCGGCAACGAGGCTGTCGGGCTGATGGAGGTCGCGCTGGAGCAGACCTCGGACTACCTCAAGAGCCGCAAGCAGTTCGGCGTCACCCTCAACACGTTCCAGGCGCTGACCTTCCGTGCCGCGGACATGTACGTCTCGCTCGAGCTGGCGCGCAGCGTGGCGCTGTGGGCGACGATGGTGCTGGCCGACGGGTCCGGTGAGGACGCGGCGCAGGCGGCCGCCCGGGCCACCCTGCAGATCAGCCGCTCGGGTCGCCACATCGGGCAGGAGGCGATCCAGCTGCACGGCGGGATCGGGATGACCGCGGAGTACTCGATCGGCAACTACACCAGTCGACTCACCGCGCTCGACCACCTCTTCGGCGACGGCAACCACCAGCTGGGGCTGCTCGCGGCGGGTGTGAGCGGGTACGACGAGGTCGATCCGCTCCCCTGATCGAGCCGCTGACCGGGTCGGTCAGTCGCCGGCCGGCTCGGCCGGCTCGGTCTCCTCGAGCCGCTCGCGGAGTCGATCGCGCACCTGCTCCGGCGTCAGCTGTGCGCGCTGGCGCTGGTCACGCGCGATGATGGCACCGGTGGCGGTGACACCCGCCAGACCCGCCAGGCCGAGCACCTTCCACAGCTTCACGAGGAACCTCCATGATCGTCGAGACATGCCACTGACACTCGATGCTGCGGTCGACCTGACCCGCACCGGCGACCTGTGGCTCTTCCGCGGTCACTCGGCTGCCGACCACGCTATCCGGGTCGTGACCAATGCGCCCGTCAACCACGTCGGGATGGCCGTCGTGCTCGACGACCTGCCGCCGCTGCTGTGGCACGCCGAGCTGGGCAAGGGCGTGCGCGACGTCTGGACCGGCAACCACCACCGCGGTGTGCAGCTGCACGACCTGCGCGAGGCGGTCGAGCAGTGGACCGGGCGCTACGCGCAGCAGGCCTGGCTACGCCAGCTCGACGCGACCTTCTCGCCGACCATGGAGGACGCCCTGCTGCGCACCATCGCCCAGCTCGACGGGACGCCGTTCCCGCACACCGCAGCGCTGGTGGGCCGCTGGGCCAAGGGCCGGGTACGTCGACCTGCCGCGGCCGAGCTGACCTACTGCGCGGAGGTGGTCGCGGCGACGTACACCGCGGTCGGCCTGCTCGACGGGATGCGACCGACCAACTACTACGACCCCGGCAAGTTCTGGTCGGGCGACGACCTGGACCTGCAGCTCGGCGCGCGGCTCGGCGACGAGATCCAGGTCGTCACCTGACCTGCCCCTCCGGCTACTCCGCCCCGAGCGAGCGCCAGTAGTCGTTGAGCGCGGAGTTGGTCTTGACGAACCACACGATCGCACCGACCAGGAAGAACCAGCCCAGCAGCAGGAACCACAGCCCGGTGACGCCGCTGACGGGCTTGGCCTGGCCGCGGCGCTCGTAGAGGCCACCCACCTCGCTGGAGGAGAGGAACGGCATCACGATGCCGACGAGGATCGCGAGCAGCAGCGCGACACCCCCGCCGATGCCGGTGCCGCTGTGCTCCTTCATCTCGGAGTGGGTCTTGTAGTACCAGTACAACGTGTAGATGCCGAGGGTGACGACCGTCAGCAGGATGCAGGTGCCGGTGCTGCGGATCTGGCCGATCGGCGCGGCGCCGACGGGGGCGCCGTACGTCGCCATCGGCGCGGCACCCACGGGGGCCGGCGCGGATCCGTAGGCGGGCGGCGGTGCGGAGTCGAAGACCGGCGGCGGTGCGGAGTCGTAGGCCGGCGGAGGCGGCGCGACGGGCGAGATGTCGGGGGTGTTCGGGTCGTTGGTCTCGGTCATGGCGGGTCCTCACCGCGAGAGATCAGAGGACTCGAGGTTAGGCCCTGTCATCCTTGCTGCGTGGCTGATTCAGCCCACGGACGCCAACGACCACACGCCGGGCTTGTCCTTGGTCATCACACCCTCGGCGATCAGCGCCTGGCGAGCACGCCGGGCGGCGTAGCGCCAGCGCAGCTCACCCTCGGGCGTCTTCTCCCGGTCGGCGGTGGTCAGCCTCTCCCCCATCAGCGTCTCCAGCTCGCCGAACAGGTCCTCGGCCTCGAGCTCACCGCCGGCCGTGTCGAGCACCTCGAGGATGCTCAGCCTGAAGTCGTCCGGTGGGGTCCACTTCCGCGAGACCGGCCGGGTGGTGGTCGTGGCCCGGGTCGTCGACGCCCGCGGACTCCGTGGCGTGGCCGCCCGCGGAGCGCGCACCGCGGGCGCGACCGGCGGCGGTGGGGGCTGCCCGTGCACGCAGGTCGACAGGGGCAGGTCACACAGCTCGCAGTAGTCCTCGGTGCTCATCATGGCCAGCCTAGTGGCTCGTAGAGTGGCGCCATGAACGATGGCGAGCCGGTCCGCTGCTCCGCGACTGGTCTGCTGGACGGACAGCCGATGTCGGCCGACCTGACCGAGCACCACCTGGTCGTCCACTACCGGGGCGAGCCGGAGCCCGGGCTGGTCGTCGACCTGGGTCAGATCCTGCGGGTCGAGCAGGCGGCGGGACTGCTCGGCAGCAGCCTCACGTTGGTCCTGGCCGACCGCAAGATCAGCTTCACCCGGGTCCCCAAGGACGAGCTCGGCCCGATGGTGAGCGCCTTGCGCGACCGGGCCACCCGCCAGCGGGTCTCGCCGGCACCCGAGGTCTCCAAGTCGTCACCGCTCGACGACCTGGAGCGGCTCGCTCGCCTGCACGAGTCAGGTGCGCTGAGCGATGCGGAGTTCGCGACCGCGAAGGCCACCGTGCTGGGCAGGCTGTAGCGCCTACCAGCGGGTGTGGATCGCCTCGCGGAAGTGGGTGTCGTAGATCCGGGTCACTCCGTCGAGCACCTCGGCGGGCAGGTCGACCGACCCGGCGGCGGCGTTGGCGCGGGCCTGGTCGGGGTTGCGGGCGCCGGGGATCACCGTGGACACCCCGGGCTGCTGCACGACCCACGCGAGCGCGGCCTGCGCGGGAGTGACGTCGAGGTCCGCGACCAGTGCGCCGAACTCCTGGGCGGCCGCCACCCCGGTCTCGAAGTCCACCCCCGAGAAGGTCTCCCCCACGTCGAAGGCGCTGCCGTCGCGGTTGTAGGTGCGGTGGTCGTCGGGCGCGAAGGTGGTCTGCGCGTCGTACCGCCCGGAGAGCAACCCGGATGCGAGCGGCACCCGAGCGATGATCCCGACCCCGGCGTCGACGGCCGCGGGCAGCACCGCGTCGAGCGGCTTGAGCCGGAAGGCGTTGAGGATGATCTGGATCGAGGCGACCCCGGGCCGGGCGATCGCGGCCAGGGCCTGGTCGACGGTCTCCACGCTCACGCCGTACGACGCGATCACACCGTCGGCGACCAGCGTGTCCAGGGCGTCGTACGTCGCCGTCGACTCGATCACGGCGCTGGGCGGGCAGTGCAGCTGGACCAGGTCCAGCCGCTCCACGCCCAGGTTGCGCCGGGACCGGTCGGTCCAGGCCCGGAAGTTGTCGAGCGTGTAGTTCTCGGGCACCTGGTCCGTCCGACGGCCCATCTTGGTGGCGACCGTCAGGCCGGGGTGGCTGCGCAGGAAGGTGCCGATGACCTGCTCGCTGCGGCCGTCGCCGTAGACGTCGGCGGTGTCGAGGAAGGTGACCCCTGCGTCCACCGAGGTCTCGAGGACGGCGAGCGCGTCCTCCTCGGAGACCTCGCCCCAGTCGGCGCCGAGCTGCCAGGTGCCGAGGCCCACCACGGAGACGTCACGGCCGGTCCGTCCAAGAGTTCGCTGTTCCATGGGGCGAGTGTGTCAGGCGCACCCGACGCAGGTGGCCGCGGTCGGTCGGACGGCCAGGCGCTCCTCGGGGATCGGGCGACCGCAGGTCGCGCAGACGCCGTAGGTGCCCTCGTCCAGCCGTCCGAGAGCAGCCCTGATCTCGTCGAGGTGCTCCTCGCCCTGTCGGACCAGGGCCTCCACCTGGGAGCGCTCGAACGCGATCGTGGTGCCCTCCGGGTCGTGCTCGTCGTCGGCGTTGGTGTCCCGCGAGGCGTCCACGAAGCCTCGGTGGTCGTCGCGGAGGGACACCAGCCGGGCCGTCGTACGACGTCGGTCCTCCTCCAGCCGCTCCGGCGCGGACCAGGTGCCGTCGCTCACCGGCGCTCCAGCAGCGTCAGCACCTCGTAGTGGCTGGTGTTGGCGAACATGTCGAACAACCGGGCCCGAACCGGGCGCAGCGTCGGCATCACGGTCAGGTCGCGAGCCAGGGACTCGGCATTGCAGCTGGAGTAGAGGACGTGCCGCACCTCGGAGCGCTCGAGCCAGCCGCTGAGCTCAGCGCCGATCCCGCGCCGGGGCGGGTTCACGATCACCAGCTCGGGTGCGGCGCCGTCGGCGAGGGCGTACGCCGTCGCGTCCCCGGCGACGAACCGCACCCCTGGCAGCCCGAGATCATCGCGGGTCTGCTCGGCACTGGCGATCGCCTCCGCGCTGATCTCGACCCCCAGCACCTCGCCGACGACCGGGGCAACCGTCAGCGCGAAGCCGCCCACCCCGCAGTAGAGGTCCCACACCGACGTTGGCCCGGCGTCGGTGACCCAGTCGCGCGCCTGCCGGTAGAGCGCGGCGGCCATCGCGGTGTTGGTCTGGAAGAAGCTCTGCGGACGCAGGTGCAGGTCGAGGTCGTCGACCCGCATCCGCAGGGACTCCTGATCGGTGAGCAGGATCTCGCGCTCACCCTCGAGCACCGCCTTGTGCTCGGGCTGCAGGTTGACCGATGCCACCCGCAGCTGCGGCAGGGAGGCGCGGAGCGCGGGGAGGTGCTTGCGCAGGCGCGTGACCGGCTCCTGGGAGCGCACCACGAAGCGCACCATCAGCTCGCCGTCGGCCGACTCGGTGACCAGCAGGTGCTTGAGCTCCCCGGTCCGGCTGGCCAGGTCGTACGGCGCCAGCCGGGCCTGCGTGACGAAGCCGGCGAGCACCGGGAGCGCTGCCTGGAGACCGGCGGTGTGGAGTGGACAGTCCCGCAGGTCGACGCCGCCGCCCGCGGGGTTGAGGATCCCGAGCACCGGGTCGTCCACCGTGCCGGTGACCACCATCTTCGCCTTGTTGCGGAACCCGAGCTGGGGGCTGGCCACCGGGGGCGACCAGGTCGGCTGCCCGACCAACAGCTGTTCGACGTGCTGCTGCTTGGCGGCCAGCTGGTCGGTGTACGCGCGATCCAGCCAGCTGCAGGAGCGGCAGCGGCCGGCATCGAAGTGGGAGCAGAGCATGACCCGGCAAGGCTAGCGACGTGGGTCACGCCACATCTCGGATCCAGACGATCCGGAATGCCGGCGCCATTCTCGAGGTTGCCCCCTTGCCCGGGCTCTCGGTCCGGCCGCTGCGCCCTGCACCGGGGCCGCGACGTACGCGATGGGGAGCTTGATGGCAAACACGGACCGCAGGACCGACTACCGGGTGACCTTCCTGGTGCTGTGCGTGGGCGTCTCGTCGTTCTCGCTCCTGCAGTCGATGGTCAACCCGGTGCTGCCGACCATCGAGAAGGCGCTCGACACCGACCAGGCGACGGTGACGTGGGTGCTGACCGCCTACCTGCTGTCCGCCTCCGTGTTCACCCCGATCATCGGCCGGATCGGCGACAAGGTCGGCAAGGAGCGGATGCTGGTCTTCGCGCTGGCCGCCCTCTCGGCCGGCTCGCTGCTCGCCGCGGTCGCGCCCACCATCGAGGTGCTGATCCTGGCTCGCGCGATCCAGGGCATCGGCGGCGGCGTGCTGCCCCTGACCTTCGGGATCATCCGCGACGAGTTCCCGCGCGACAAGGTCGCCGGAGCGGTCGGTACGTCGGCCGCGCTGCTCGCCGTCGGTGGTGGCATCGGCCTGGTGCTCGCCGGACCGCTGGTCGAGGCGCTGAGCTACCACTGGCTGTTCTGGCTGCCCATGATCATGACCCTGATCGCTGCGATCGCCGCCTTCGTCTACGTGCCGGAGTCACCCGAGCGGACCCCGGGCCGGATCAACGTCCGCAGCGCCTTCCTGCTCTCCGGCTGGCTGGTCGCCCTGCTGCTCGCGGTGAGCCAGGGTCACAGCTGGGGCTGGGACTCGACGCAGGTGATCGCCCTGTTCGTCGCCGCTCTCGTGCTGCTCCCCCTGTGGGTGCTGGCCGAGGCGCGCAGCGACCAGCCGCTGGTCGACATGCGGATGATGCGGATCCCCACCGTCTGGACCGTCAACCTGGTCGCCCTGCTCTTCGGCATGGGGATGTACTCGATGTTCGCGTTCCTGCCGCAGTTCCTGCAGACGCCCGAGTTCACCGGCTACGGCTTCGGGCTCAGCATCACCGAGTCCGGGCTGCTGCTCCTCCCCCAGACCGCCGCGACCTTCGTCGCCGGCGTCTTCTCGGGCCGCCTCGCCGGGCGGTTCGGCTCCAAGGCCGTCCTCGTCGCCGGCGCGACCCTGACCGCTCTCGGCACCCTCGGGCTCACCCTGCTGCACGACAGCATCTGGGCCGTGGTCGTCGAGACCACCGTCCTCGGTCTCGCCTTCGGCCTGGCCTTCGCAGCCATGTCGAACCTCGTCGTGGACGCCGTCCCGCAGTCCCAGACCGGTGTCGCGAGCGGCATGAACGCCAACATCCGCACCGTCGGCGGTGCCCTCGGCGGCGCCGTCATCGCCAGTGTGGTCACCGCCAACCTGCGACCCGACGGGCTCCCGCCCGAGTCCGGCTACACCAACGCCTTCGCCCTCCTGGTGGTCACCTCGGCCCTCGCTGCCCTCGTCGCCGTCTTCGTGCCGGTGATCCGCGCCAAGACCCATCTGGTGCCCGGACCGCAGGTCGAGGCGGAAGCCCAGGAGCGGGCCGAGCGCAACAGCGAGGACGCTGAGGCCGCGCCCCTGAGGGGCTGATATCCGGCTCACGAATCGTCGCCGCGCCGAGACCCGGACTACTCTCGGGTACAGGGCCGAGGAGATGGCGTCGTACGACCACGTGCGGCACGTCTTCGACCCGGGATGGATAGGCATGACTGTCGGACGGACGACGTACTGGCGCGCTGACGACGAGGTCGACGCCGAACCGGTAGTTCCTGGCGAGGCCGAGGACGCCTGGGCCGAGGAGGCCCGCCAGATCCTGGTCGGTGTCGCGAGCACCTACCACCGCCTGATCGACCACACCGACCTGGCGTCGGCCGTGCAGGACGCGAGCGGCATCCACACCAGCGCCAACCCGCACTACTGGCTGGGGCGCGTCCTCAACCAGGTGGCGGCGCTCAACGCCATCAAGGGCGAGCCGGCCCTGACGTCGCTCGTCGTGCACCGGGTGCAGGGCACCGTCGGCGACGACTACGACGAGGTGCTCCGCCTCGCCGGCGAGTCCCCGATCACCGACTCGGTGGAGCGCGAGAAGCACGCCGCTGCGGCGCGCATGGACTGCTACCGCTGGGCCGGGGCCACGATGCCTGCCGGTGGCGGGCACCCCGCCCTGTCCCCCAAGCTCGAGCAGCGGATCACCCGCGAGCGCAAGCGCGCCCGCGAGGAGGCCGTGCCGACCGTCTGCCCCACCTGCTTCATGGCGATCCCGCCGACCGGCGTCTGCGACAACTGCGGCTGAGCCGAGGGCTAGGCTCGCGCACGTGAGTCTCTTGAACGCACCCCCGACGTCTCGGCCCCGCACCATCGCACGCATCGCTCTCGGGGCCATCCTGACGTTCGCCGGGGTCAGCCACCTGACCTTCGCGCGCGACGAGTTCGCCGCCCAGGTCCCTGACTGGTTCCCGATCGGCGACGACCCGGTGATCCTGATCTCGGGCGCCGTGGAGATCAGCCTGGGTGCCGCGCTGATCGCCTTCGGGCGTGGCCGGGTGGGTGTCGGGTTCCTCGCTGCGGCGTTCTTCGTGGCCATCTTCCCGGGCAACGTCGCGCAGTACCTCGAGCACACCGACGCCTTCGGTCTCGACACCGACACCAAGCGGTTCGTCCGGCTCTTCTTCCAGCCGGTGCTCGTCCTCTGGGCACTCTGGTCGACCGCAGCCTGGCGGGACCGGCCCCGCCGCAGCTAGTCCCCACCACGTACGACGAGCAGGCGCCGCAGCTGCGGCACCAGGTTTCGCCGGTTGGTCTCGGCGAGCCAGCCGTTGGGCAGCGACAGCCGGACCACCCTGTGCCAGGCGCTGCCGACCTGTCGGACCAGCGGGCGGGCGTTGTAGGGCAGGTCGAACTTGTCGAACACCTCGCGCACCCGCGGCGCGATCTCGACGTACCGGTTGCTGGGCAGGTCCGGGTAGATGTGGTGCTCGATCTGGTGGGACAGGTTGCCGGTCATCAGGTGCAGGAGGCGCGAGCCAGAGATGTTGGCCGAGCCCAGCATCTGCCGGACGTACCACTCGCCGCGGGTCTCCTGCTCCGGGATCGTCTCCTGCTCGAAGGTGGCGACCCCCTCGGGGAAGTGGCCGCACATGATCACCGAGTGGCTCCACAGGTTGCGCACCAGGTTGGCGGTCGCGTTGGCCGTCAGGGTCGTGCGCCAGGCCGGGCCGGTGAGGGCGGGGTAGAGCACGAAGTCCTTGGTGAGCTGGCGTCGTGCCTTGGCGAGCGTGACCGCGACCTCGGCCCTCTTCTCCGGGGTCAGCTGACGCTTGTCGCTGACGCTGTCGCCCAGGTCGAGGTCGAAGAGCGCGATGCCCCACTCGAAGATGCACGCGGTGATGAAGTTGAGCGCCGGCTGGGCAAGGTGCCAGCGCTGCCACTCCTGGCCCTCGTCGACGCGCATCACGCCGTACCCGAGGTCGTTGTCCTGGCCGACGATGTTGGTGAAGGTGTGGTGGGTCTCGTTGTGCGCGCGCTTCCACTGCGCGGCCGGCGAGACGTGGTCCCACTCCCAGGTCGAGGAGTGGATCTTCGGGTCCCGCATCCAGTCCCACTGCCCGTGCAGGACGTTGTGGCCGATCTCCATGTTGTCGAGGATCTTGGCCAGGCTCAGGCCCGCCGTGCCCAGCCACCAGAGGCTGCGCCGTCGGCTGCCGATCAGCACCGCCCGACTGCCCAGCTCGAGGAGCCGTTGCACGCGGACCAGGCGGTGGATGTAGGCCGCGTCGCGCTCGCCTCGGTCATCGAGGATGTCCTGCCGGATCGCGTCGAGCTCCGCCCCGAGCAGCTCGACCTCGTCGTCGGTCAGTCCGCCGGGCACCGCAGGCACCGTCGGCTCGGTGGTGGCCGTCATGGGGCCATGATGCCCTGAGGTGGATCCGGGGGTCCGCACGGGCGCCTGTGGATGACCGTTCGCGCCGTACGGCGATCCGCGGCAGCGTGGTCGGCATGACCGAACCCCTCCGCCCCCTGATCCTGACCCAGCGCGACCTCGAGGAGGCCTGGCTGACGCTGATGCAGCCCCTGGGCTTCTCGGGCCACTCCATCTGGATGATGGTCATCGACCAGGACCACGCACTGCCCCAGCTGACCGAGATGGTCGACTCCGTCGAGCCGCTCGACACCGCCCGACGACAGCAGCTCGCCGAGGTCCTCCGGCTGCTCGCCCGGTCGATGCCGGAGGTCCGGTTCGCGTTCCTGCGCTCCCGGCCGGGCCGCGGCGAGCCGGACTCCGTCGACCTGACCTGGGCGGCCTGCCTCTACGGCGCGGCCCGTCTCGCCGGCGTGCCTTGCGAGGTGGTGCACCTGGCGACTGCCGACGGGGTCGTTCCCATGCCCCTCGACGCGCTGCCGGCGAGCGGGCCGACACGACGCTCCGCCTAGCCCGAGAACGGGCGCCCCCGGCCGCACCTCGACCGCGGCAGCGGCGCCGACCGAGCCGAAGAACGCCCGCGCCACCAGATCGAGCCGTAGAGCGGCGTCCAGACCAGCGGGAACACGATGTTCGGGGGCTCCCAGGCGGGCTTGTCGAGCGACCGGTACCACCGACTGTCCGGCTTGGTGCCGAGGAAGCCGACGCCCGCTGCCGCAGCGGTGATCGCGGCGGCGAGGACGCGGCGTCGCACGGTCAGCCGGCCACGGGACGGTAGATGAGCTTCTTGTTGACGAACTCGTCGATGCCGTAGGCGCCGAGCTCGCGACCCACGCCCGAACGCTTGGTGCCGCCGAACGGCAGGTCCGCGGCCGAGCCCTGGGGAGTGTTGATCCAGACCATGCCGGTGTCGAGCCGGTCCGCGACCTCCTCGGCGTGCTCGAGGTCGGTGCTCCAGACGACGCCGCCCAGCCCGAACGGCGAGCTGTTGGCCAGGTCGATGGCCTCCTCGGCGTTCGCGACCTTGTAGATCACCGCCGCCGGGCCGAAGAGCTCCTCCTTGTAGGCACGCATCTCCGGCGTGACGCCGGTCAGCACGGTCGCCTCGACGAAGGAGCCAGGGCCCTCGACCCGCTTGCCGCCGGTCGTCAGGGTGGCGCCCTTGTCGACGGCGTCCTCGATCTGCGCGATCAGGGTCTCGACGGCGCCCTCCGACGACAACGGTCCGAAGTCGGAGGCCGGGTCGGTCGGGTCGCCGGGGGTCAGGCCGGCCATCGCCGCGGTGAAGTGCTCCACGAAGTCGTCGTAGAGCTCGTCCACGACGATCATCCGCTTGGCGGCGTTGCAGGCCTGGCCGGCGTTGCCCATCCGGCCCACGACCGCGGCCTTGACCGCGGCACCCAGGTCGTCGGCGCCGAGCACGATGAACGGGTCGGACCCGCCGAGCTCGAGGACGACCTTCTTGAGGTTGCGCCCGGCGATCTCGGCCACCGCGGCGCCGGCCCGCTCGCTGCCGGTCACCGAGACGCCCACCAGCCGCGGGTCCGCGATCAGGTCGGCGGCCTGGTCGTTGGTCGCGAAGATGTTGATGTAGGCGTCCGCGGGCAGCCCGGCGTCGTGGAAGATCTGCTCCATCGCCTGCGCGGACTCCGGACACTGCGGGGCGTGCTTGAGGATGATCGTGTTGCCGATCATCAGGTTGGGGGCCGCGAAGCGGGCCACCTGGTAGTACGGGAAGTTCCACGGCATGATCCCGAGCAGCGCACCCACCGGCTCCTTGCGCACCAGCGCCGAGCCCCCCATGGCCGGGTTGAGCGGGGTGTCGGCCAGCAGCTCGGGGCCCTGCTCGGCGTAGTAGCGGTAGATCGACGCGACCAGCTTGAGCTCGCCCTTGGACTCGCCGAGCCGCTTGCCCATCTCGCGGGTGATGATCGCAGCCAGCTCGTCGCGGCGCTCGTCGTACAGGTCCGCCACGCGCAGCAGCATCTTGGTGCGGTCGGCCTTGTCCGTCGTGCGCCAGGAGAGGTACGCCGCGTGCGACCGCGCCAGGACGTCCTGGACCTCGGCGTCCGTCGCCGTCTCGAACTCGCGCTCGACCTCACCCGTCGCCGGGTTGGTCACCTGGTAGTCGCTCATTGCCGCCTCTTTCGCTGTCGGGATCGCGGGCCGGATTCGTCCGCGCCTCTCCACGCTACGTCGGGGAGTCCGGCGGACAAGGTCAGCCACCTGTGGAGAGCCGGTTCCGCCGCGCTCGAGTTCAGGTCACCATGACATCGCGGGTGCATCGGGGCACCGGCGGAGACGCATCGGGGGATCACATGACAACAGCTTCGACCGGCGGCGGCGTGGCCGTCGACCACGGCGCGATGGCGAGGGCGGCGTCGATCCTGGACGCCGCCGGCACCGACCTGGATGCTTGCGGCAGGACCGCGCCCGCCGTCGGCGATGCTGGCGCCGCGGCCACGTTGGTGGCCGGGATGCTGGGTGCATTCGCCGAGTCTGCGGGCCTGG
Source organism: uncultured Actinomycetota bacterium (assembly GCA_963706475.1). Classification (GTDB taxonomy): domain Bacteria; phylum Actinomycetota; class Actinomycetes; order Propionibacteriales; family Nocardioidaceae; genus Nocardioides. The sequence goes on from CAVPLV010000002.1 coordinate 787,877, forward strand.
TGAGCGCGGAGTCGGGCGTCCTCGCCGCCGCCGTCGAGGTGTGCAGCTCCGGGCTCCACCTCGCCGACGCCGAGCAGGCAGTGGCGATCCTGCGGGGCGGAGTCCGCTGATGGCCCTCGAGACCCGTCTCGACGGCGACCCGGGCACGCTCCGGGCAGTGGCCGACTACCTGCGTGGCGACCTCGGTCGGCAAGCAGGCGAGCTGGCCACCGCCGCCTGCGCCCAGCGCTCCGACCTGGCCTCGACCTGGGAGGGGCTGGCCGGCGACGCCTTCGGCGTGACGGGCCTCCGCACTCGCAACCGCCGCCGATGCCCTGGCCGCCCACACCGACGCGTGCGGCAGCGCGCTGGATACGCTCGCCGTGGCGCTGCAGCGGACGCAGGAGGGTCTGGCGTCGGTCCGCGACCAGGCCCTTGCTGCGGGACTGATGGTGGCAGGGACGACGGTCCTCGAGCCCCCAGGTCCAGCCGCACCCGACCGCCGGCGCGCCTGGGACCTGGCGGTGCGCGAGACGTCCCGCCTCCTGGCCGGGTGGACCGAGGTGCTCGATGCCGCTGCCGCCGCGTGGCATGGCCATGCCGCCGACCTCACCGGCCTGGTCGGCGACCTGATCATCGGCGGCTACGAGGCCGCCCTCATCGCCCGTCTGGCACCGGTCATGGCCGCAGAAGCTGCCGAGCAGCGCACCCTCGCCCGGCAGCTGGAGGCCAACGCCGAGGCGATGCGGCGCGAGGGGCGCTTCGTCGATGGTGACCGCGACGCCCACTACAGGCTCCGCGACGACGCCGACCTCGCCCGGTCGCGAGCCGTGCAGGCCGCTGAGCTGGCCGGCAGGCCCGAGCTGCCGCGCGGGCTCAGGGGCGGCATCGCCGGAGCCGGAGGAGCGCTGTCGGTCATCACCACGGCCTGGGGCATCGACGGCGACCTGGAGGCCGGTGAGTCAGGCGAGCAGGCCGTCGTCTCCAACGTCGGTGGCACCGTCGCCGGGATCGCTGCCGGCGCGGCTGCCGGTGCCGGCATCGGAGCCGCGGTCGGGAGCGTGGTTCCAGTAGCCGGGACGGTCGTCGGTGCAGTCGGCGGCGCCGCCGTCGGCACCGCGGTCGGGGTGGTCACCTCCGGGGCCATCGACTCGATGTACGAGCACGGCGTCGACTCGGTCGGCGACGTCGGCGACGCTGCCGCCGACGGGCTCGACGACCTGGGCGATCTGGCAGGATCGATCTTCTGATGTCATCGTCGCGACGCCGCCGCCACCATCGCGCCCTGCACTGGGTCTCCTTCGTCTTCTTCCTGCTGTTCGGGGCGGACGATGACCAGTTATCCCGTCTGGGCCGAGCAGGACCTGTCGGCCGTCGCCTCGGCCGGCTACGTCACCTTCGGACTGGCCGTCCTGGCCCTCCCGGTCGTCGAGTGGACCGGCCACCTCGCTCCCCTGCATCCTGAGCGCTCGGTCAGCTCCTCCCCGGGAGCGGTGGAGATCCGGCTGCGCACGGCTCCCCCGCTGGCCACCGCCGTGATCGGAGTGACCTGGGCGGGGTTCTTCGGCTGGGCGTGGCTGGCCGGCGGACCGACCAGCGGCGGCCTGCTCGCCGTACCCTGCCTGCTGCTCTTCCTCGCCCTGGTGCCCGACTCCGTGCGCGCCATCACCCGCCGTCCCTTCCTCCGCGTCGATGCCGACCGGGTCGTGCTGCGTGGCTGGTCGATCGACGCCCGCGTCGACTGGTCGGACGTGCTGTCGGTCGACCTCCCACTACGCCGGCGCCGACGACCCGTCGTACGCCTCGTCGCCGCACCGGCAGCCACCAGCCTCCAGCGCACCTGGCAGCGGCTCGCCGTGCGACTCGACACCCCCAGCTCCGACCCGTACGTCGACCTGCCGTTCGCCGCTCTCGACGACCCGGTCCGGGTGTCGGTGTTCCTGACGATCCTCCAGGGACTGGCCAGGGCCGAGCGGGTCGAGCAACTCGACGGTCCCGGGCTGGCGGCATTGACGTTTGACCGGGCAGATCAGGGGTAGGTGAACGGGTCGAACCGCCATTCTCGGGGGAAGAGACCATGAGCTACGACGTCTTGATCAGCAACCTGCGCGCAGCTGCGGACAAGTACGACGCGGTGGCCGTCAGCCTGGGCGCGGATGGTGTCGACCTCGCCGACGTCGAGCCCGACACCTTCGGCCACATCGAGCTGACCGCGTGGGTCAAGGCGGTCGCCGACCAGTGCGACCAGGCCACCAAGGCGCTGCACGACGGCGCCGTCGACCTCGGCACCAACCTGAGGACCACCGCCTACACCTACGAGACGACCGACCAGGGCGTCGAGTCGTGGTTCAGCACTCCGTTCGGCGGACCGACGATCGGGCCGACGCCGTGACCCTCCCTGCAGGTGCCGCGCTCGGCACGACCACCGATCCGAAGGCCCTCATCAAGGGCGAGCCCAGCAAGGTGCAGTCGGACTCCAAGCTGCTCTCCGACGAGTCGACGCGGGTCTCCGGACTCGCCGATGACATCGACGCGATCGCGGTCGCCGGCTGGTCGGGCGGCTTCGGCAGGCCGGCGTACGACGCCGCACGATCGGCCGAGCAGGACAAGTGGACGTCCTACGCCGAGATGCTGACCGCGGCATCGAAGTCGCTGTCCACCTACGCCTCCGCGCTGACCACCGCGCAGAGCAGGGCTGCTGACGCGATCGCGAAGTGGCAGCAGGGCGAGGACGCGACGAAGCAGGCGGTCTCCGACTACAACGCCGCGGTCGACAGCTACAACAGCTACGTCAACCGCCAGGTGTGCGTGCCGTCGTACGGCGGCGGCTCGGTCCCGCCGTCGATCGGACCCAGCAGGCCCGGACCCTTCCACGACCCGGGGCAGACGCTGCGCGACGAGGCCGAGCAGATCCTCGAGGACGCCCGCACCGCGCTGGAGTCCGCCGGCGCAGCCGCGCTCCAGGAGCTCGGTGGGCTCCCCGGGGCCAAGACCGAGAGCTCGAGCGGCGCTGCCGCCTCCGGCAGCGCGGAGGGTCCCAGCATCGACTGGGGCGACTGGTCGGACACCTTCGGCAAGGACCCCCTCAAGGGCAAGGACGGCAAGTACGACGACGGTCAGAAGGACAGCCCGTTCACCATCAACCTCGGCAAGGTCGAGGGTGAGGCTCGCCTGTTCGGCGCCGAGGGTTCGATCGAGGACTACTGGGGCGACGTCAAGGTCAACGCCGACGGCACCTTCACCTTCCTCGGCGCGGACGCGAGCGCCAGTGCCAAGATCGACGCCAACGGCCTGGTCGGTCAGGCGCACGCTGGGGTCACCATCGTCGGCGTGAAGGGCTCGGCGGGCGCCGAGTACGGCATCACCGAGGTCGAGGTGAAGGGCGAGGCCTCGGCCGGCGCCAATGCTGACGGCGAGGTCGCGATCGGACCGCAGGGCGTGCACGCGGGCGGCGAGGTCTTCGCCGGCGCGAAGGCCGAGGCCAGCGCGTCGGGCGACGTCGGCGGCGTCGGCGGCGAGGTGGGTGCCGAGGGCTGGGCTGGCATCGGCGCGAGCGGCGACGTCGACTTCGGCTTCCACGACGGTAAGTTCGAGATCGGAGGGTCCGGCGGGATCGCCCTCGGCGTCGGCGGCAAGCTGAGCGCCCACATCACCATCGACCCGGGCGAGGTCATGGAGACAACTGGAGACATCATCGAGGGGATCGGGGAGTTCCTGTCATGAGCACGACGTTGCCGGTGCCGGTGCGCTTCGCGCTGCCCAACGAGGAGTGGGCCCCGGTCCAGCCGGAGTCGCTCGGCGTGCAGAACGCCGCCTTCCTCGCGGTGCGGCGCGGGCTCCCGGGTTCCTACGACCCGACCCTCACCGTGTCGGGCGACTGGCGCAACGACGGCGCGAGCCTGGAGCGGATCGCTGACGAGTCGGTGAGCAAGCTGCGTGTCGAGGGCGCGACCGAGGTCGAGCTGCTCCAGCGCAAGGTGATCGAGTCCGAGCATGCGCCGGCCGTCACCCAGTCGATGGGTGCCGTCATCACCACCAACGGCCAGACCTATGACCTGCGCCAGGCACAAGCCATCCAGGGCCTGGTCGACGTGGAGGACCCGACCCGTCGGGTCGTGGTGATCTACACGCTGACCTGCACCTACGCCCAGTGGGAGCAGATGGTGCCGGAGTTCCAGCAGTTCATGGCCAGCGTGGAGATCGTGCCCGGGCCCCAGGTGTCGACCGTCGAGTAGGTCCCCCAGGCTCAGCGCTCAGGGCTCAGCCGAAGGAGCCCGTGAGCCAGGCGATCAGCAGCACCACGAGAACGATCACGGAGCCGATGGCGCAGGCGACGCCGACGTACAGCCCTACCTTCTCGGCACCGCCACGGCGGGACTTGAGACCGAGCTGCTCGGCGACCCCGTTGATCAGGTCGCGACCCTCCTCGGAGTTGAAGCGGTAGTCGGCCTGGACGCCGAAGTTGCCGTGCTCGTCGAAGGCCCAGACCCTTTGGGCGCCGAACTCGATGACCCGGCCCTGAATCCGCTCGGCGGAACCCGCGATCCGCGGCACCCCGGCCACCCACTCGACGGTCCGCGAGTCGTCGGTGATCGTGTACACGCCCGTCTCGGGCACCGCGACGTGGTGGGTGTAGGTCTTCTCCAGTCCGGCCTTGTTGAACAGGCCGAACCACTCGGCATTCACGATGTCGAGGCGCACGTCGAAGCCGGCCTCGGTCTCCTCGACGACGTACGGCGTGCCCTGGGCGGCTTCCTGCACCCGGCGCAGGAACTCGTAGGCGGCGGGGGCGCTCACGAGGCGGTGTCCATCTCGTCGACCTCGAAGCCGAAGTTGACCTTGTCGTCCTCGACGCTCGACACCTTGACGGTCACCCCGAGCTCGTCCTCCCCCGCGGTCAGGGTGCAGCGCATCGTGGTGCCGACCTCGCCCTCGAGGTCGTCGGGGCACGAGACGTCGTCGGGCGCCTGCCCGACCTCCTTCTCGAGTCCCTGGGAGATCTTCTTCTCGAGCTCGGACTGCGAGACGGTCGGCGTGGAGGAACCGCAGCCGGTGAGCCCGGTCAGGGCGACGACGGCGAGGGCGGCAACCGTGAGGGAGTAGGTCTTCACGACCAGATCATGACTCCCCCGAGGCCCCGTCAAACCTCGACCGGTGTCAGCCGCGCGACCGCTGCGAGGTGATCGGCGCCGTGACCCTGCACACCGCGGCGTACGCTCTCAACGTCTCAGGAGAGGAACACCCTTGATCTTCATCACCGCCAAGTTCCACATCAAGCCGGAGCACGCCGACGCCTGGCCCGAGATCTCGCGGGTCTTCACCGAGGCCACCCGCGACGAGCCGGGCAACCTCTGGTTCGACTGGTCGCGCAGCCTGGACGATCCGACCGAGTACGTCCTGATCGAGGCGTTCGCCGACGACGAGGCGGGCGGCGCGCACGTGCAGTCCGACCACTTCAGGACGGCCACCTCCGAGCTCCCGGCGTACCTCGTCGAGACGCCGCGGATCGTCAACTTCGCCGTCCCCGGCACCGATTGGTCCGAGCTCGGCGAGATGGCCGTCGAGTAGCGAGTAGATCGAGACCTGCGTCGGCCTAGGTCCGTCTGGTGAAGGCGACCTTGCTGCCGGGGAGGTCGCTCATCCTGGAGACTGGTGCCGCCGCCCTGGTGCCAGGGGGTCTTGTGGTGGGCGTGACACATGCCCGGCGGCCAGTCACAGCCCTGGGCGGTGCATCCCCCGTCCCGGATCCCCATGGCGACCCGGATCGGGGTCGGGTGGAACCGGTGCTGGCGGGCCACGTCGAGGACCTCGGAGTCACCACCGAGGACCATCGGGATGATCCCCGCCCGACACGCCAGCCGTCGTGCCGCACCAGCGGAGAGAAGTCCGCCGGTGTCCAGGGACGCAGCTTTCAGCCCACCCATCAGCGTCGCCAACGGGATGGTGACCACGACGGTGGCCGCGACGCCACCGGCCTTGGGGAGCTTGGTCGTGGGGTAGGCCTCGAGGTACTCGGCGAACGCGCGTCCCATCCGTTCCGGGGTGGGGCGGCGGGGTCCGGCGTGGCCGTCGACCGCGGCCCGGTGCCTGGGCGCCGCCAGGGCGTGGAGGGCCTTCTCCAGCATGGCACCGTGCAGGGCGGAGAGGGTGAATCTGCCGTGGACCTTGCCGTGCCCGTCCTTGGTCAGGGTGAGCCGGGCGGCGGCTGCGGCGTCGCGTTCCTCCTTCGCGAGCTTCCTCTCCAGCACCGCGTCCGCCACCAACAGACCCACGGCCTTCGCGGTGAGGGCGGGGTCGAGGTCGTCGGGCAGGTCCTCCACGGCACGGACGATCACCTGCGCCTGCTCCACGTTCACCTCCCCGACACCGAGCCCGTCCCGGACCGGGACGAACAGATCGGCCTCGAGGGCTTGGGCGAGGTGCATCAACCGGGCGGTCACCGGCCGGTCCTGACGGGTGACGTGTGCCCACCAGTTCGCCGTCGACGACGCCGCCACCTCCTCACCCACCCCGACCGTGTCGGCGTGGGACGGCGACCCGAAGCGTCAGCTCCGCGAGCCGGGCCTCGACCCGGGTGATCGAGCGTCAAGGTGTCACCGGCCTCCTCGGCGCCCATCGACCACAACGCTGTCTCCGACACGTCATCCAGCACCGCGGACACGCCCGCGACCGCCCGGGACACCGGGTGCGAGGGAGTCGACTGGTCTGCTGCCATGACTCCATTCAAGCCGTGACCACCGACAACCAGACCCCGAAACCGGGGTCCTCCACCGACCCGGAGGTCACGGTTGGATAACCTGCAATCAAACCTGTGTTCGATGAGGATGTCGGATCAGGATGAGCCCCCCGGAGTCCCCTCGGTCGTCGCGACCTCGGCACTGGTGCCGGAGGCAGCACCACTGGAGGCCTTGTTGAACAGCGCCTCCAGGTCGAGACCGGTCGACGTCTTGAGCATGCTCAGCGTCTGCACGATGTTGTCGTTGACCTGCCGCGGGATGGCGCCAGCGCCTTCGGTGGAGAGGATGGTGAGCTGGTCGATGGCCGCGATCGGAGCCGCGACCTCGTGGGCGATCTGCGGGAGCACCTCGATCAGCATCTGCAGGATCGCCGCGTCGTTGTAGTTGGCGAACGCTTCTGCCCGCTTGTCCATCGCCTCGGCCTGGGCCTGTCCGATGGCCAGCGTCGCGGCAGCGGTCGCCTCGCCCTCGGAACGGGTCGCGTCGGCCTCCGCCGTACGGCGGGCCTTCTCGGCCTCACCGCGCTTGGCGCCCTCGATGGCCTCGGCCTCGGCGAGCGCCGTACGACGCGACTTCTCGGCCACACCGTTGAGCCGGGCCTTCTCGGCCTCGGCCTCGGCGGAGGCGATCGTTGCCGCCTTCTGGGCCTCGGCCCGGGCGATCTCGGCGCTCCGGTTGGCCTCCGCCTCCTGCTCGACCTTGTAGCGCGCCGCGTCTGCGGGCTTGCGCACCTCGGTCTCGAGCTGGCGCTCGGTGAGTGCGGCCTGACGTACGGCGACCTTCTCCTGCTCGAGCAGGATGGCCTGGTCACGATCGGCCTGGGCCAGCGGGCCGGCGGCGGCCGCGGTCGCGGTGGCGGCGTCGGTCTCGGCCTTGATCTCGGCCTGCTTGAGGGCCAGCGCCCGCTGGGAGATCGCGATCTCCTGCTCGGCGAGGATCCGGGCCTGCTCGGCGGCCTGGCGCGCGTTGGCCTCGGCGATCGACGCAGCCTGGCCGATGCGCGCGGCCTCGGGGCGGCCGAGGTCGGCGAGGTAGGAGCCGTCGTCGGTGACGTCCTGGATCTGGAAGGTGTCGAGGATCAGCCCCTGGCCGGTGAGCGAGTTCTCCGACTCGTCGGCCACCCGCTGGGCGAACGCGGCCCGGTCGCGGATGATCTGCTCGACGGTCAGGCCACCGACGATCGAGCGGAGTGCACCGGCGAGCACCTCCTGGGTGAAGGCCTCGACGTCCTGCTGCTGGCTGAGGAACCGCTGCGCCGCAAGCCGGATCTGGTCGGCGTTGCCGCCGACCTTCACGATCGCGACACCCTCGACGTTGAGCTTGATGCCCTGACCCGAGACAGCGCCGCGGATCTGCACCGAGATGCGCCGCGAGGACAGGTCGAGGGTGGCGAGCTTCTGGACGAACGGGATGACGAAGGTGCCGCCACCCAGGATCACCTTCTGGCCGGAGAGGTCGGTGGTCAGCGCCCCCGTCTCCGGGTTGAGGACCGCCTTCCCCTTGCGTCCGGTGACGATGTAGGCCTGGTTGGGCCCCGCCACCTTGTAGCGACTGGTGATGAGCAGGAAGAGCAGCACCAGCAGGACGACAAGTCCGCCGATCGCGATCAACAGGTCCATCCGAGATCCTTCCGAGGTACGACGAGGGTGGGGGCGAGCCGGTCGCTCAAGGGAGTTCGTTCCAGACCGGGGCGACCGTCACGGCGGTCGGCGAGAGCACGCTGGTCACGTGGATCTCGGTGCCCGGTCCGATGGGCTGGTCGGCGCGGGCGTTGAGGCGGAAAGGATGGCCCCCGACGAGTACGTCGACGACGCCGAACCCGTCCGCGGGCACGGCCGTCACGACTCGACCGCTGCGTCCGATCGTGTCGTCGACGGTCGGCGTCGAGTCGCTGCCGCCGTCCCGGATCAGCCGGGTCAGCCAGGCGGCGAACCACGCGAAGACGGCTCCGGCAGCCAGGCCGACGGGCACCGCGAGTGCGGTGGGTGCGCCGAGCGCCTGCGCCGTGGCACCGCCGAAGCCCGTCGCCGCGACGAACGCGCCGATCACGGCAGTGGAGAACGCGTCTCCGGCGAAGGCGTCGAGGGCCCCGTCGAAGAAGTCGCCCGCGACCAGGCTGACGACGAGCAGCACGAGGCCGATCACGCCGATCACCAAGAACGGGGTCACGCACTACTCCTGCCGGTCCGAGCGCCCGCGTCGGGCAGGCGCCTGAACTATCTCATCACCGAGCGGGGCCAGGACCTGCCGGCCTCAGATCCCCAGCCTGTGGGCGACCTCGTCGCCACCGATCTGGCGCACGAAGTCGGGGATCCCCGACGACCACCAGCATGTCGGTGGCGCGGGACATGCCGACGTACAACCGCTCTCGCGCTCGGTCCCGCTCGCCGGTCTCGTTGAGGCAGAGCACGACGGCGCGGCGCTCGAGGCCCTTGCTGCCGAGGACGTGGCCGTAGAAGACGTCCTCGCCGTCCCAGAAGCTGCGCCAGTAGCCGACCTGCCCGTGCCGCTCGGTCTGCGCCTGCTGCTCGGGGTGGCGACGACCCGTGGTCAGCAGGGCGATGCTCTCGGGGTTCCAGCCGGCGTCGATGAGCGCGTCGACCTCGTCGTCGGCCGCGGTGAGCGCTTCGTGGGCAGCAGCGGCGACGAAGCGGACAGCGGCGCCCTCGCCACCGCGCGCGTACATCCGGCTCGGCGCCAGCGGCCCGAAGCAGTCGTGGATCTGCTTGGTGTTGCGCAGGTTGTGGTCGAGCACGAGCGGCACCAGCTGCACCGGCGGCCGGCCGAACCGTTCGAAGATCCGCTGGTTCTCGTCGGAGTAGACGTAGAGGCCGCCGTCGACCTCGTCGACCAGCGACTTCAGCACCGGGCGCCACCACGACTCCGCGAAGTCCTGGGCCTCGTCGACCACCACGGCGTCGTACCGCTGCTTGTCCGTGAGCCCGGAGGCGAGCTCTCCCATCAGGGCGGGCAGGGTCTCCTCCCAGAACACGCCGTCCTCCCGGTCTCCGTCGGGCGCGCCCCACTGCCGGCCGAACTCGTGGAAGGTGCCGACGAACGCCGGCCGCTGCTTGCGCGGCCAACCGGCCACCTCGCGCTTGAGGTACTCCGCGAGCCCGATCGAGTAGCAGAGCAGCGCCACCCGCTGGGACCGGCGCTCCCCCGGCTGGCCGCGGGTCAGCTCGCGGGCCTGCTGGAGCGCGAGCACGGTCTTGCCGCTTCCCGCTCCCCCGCGCACCTCGACGCGGTGCAGCAGACGGGTCACCTTCAGCAGCGTGGCCTGCTCCTGGGTGAGCCGCTCGGCCTCGGCGGCGCGGTCCTCGGAGTCCGCGTTGACGTCGTACGACGTGTGCAGCCGCCCGTTCAGGATCTCGACCACCAGGTCGACCTCCTCCTGGGTGGGGGCGAGCTTGCCCTGCCAGGACCGCTTCGCGTTGAGGATCAGCCGCTCGTAGAGGTCGGCCTGGTCGCCGCGGTCGTGCAGGGCCCAGCGCGGGCAGTCGGGAGCCTCGGCCTCCGCGTCGAAGGAGGAGTACGGCGTCACGACCGCGTGACCCCACGCCACGTGGTTGCGCCGCTGCCAACGGTCGTCGCGGGCGACGTAGTCACGGATGGCGTACTTGGTGCCGCGCACCTGGGTGACCGGATCGATCTGCACGTCCTTGCGGTTGCGCGACTGCCACCAGCCGTCGTCGTACCAGACGCTGCCGCCCTTGACCTCGATCACCAGGATGCCGATATCGGGCATCAGCACCACGAGGTCGGCCTCGTGGTCCTTGTCGCGGTCGGTGAGCCGCAGGTTGGCGATCAGCACGTCCTCCGGGCCGAGGCTGGTCCGCAGCCGCTCCCAGACCTCGCCCTCCGAGCTCGTGGTGAACGTGGGCTCCTCAGGGATCAGCCGGACCATGGCCGAGACCCTGCCACGTCCGCGACCCCGGCGGGCGCGTTCGGCCCGTCGGGCGTCACAGATTCGAGTAGTACTCCGCCATCAGGTTGTACTTCACCTGGAGGTCGAGTCTGCCCTTGGCGTGGGGGGTCTGCGCGTAGCGACCGCCGAGAGTGTGCTCGATCGCCTCGAGGACCTCCAGACGATTGTCCTCGGGGCTGTGGTGCAGGCTCGTCGCCACCGTCTTCTTGAAGGCCTCCCACTTCTCGTCGGTGACCTCGGCCGCGCTGTTGATCTTGGTCGCCGCCTTGACGGCGCCGTAGTTGGGACCGTCCGGGTTGTAGAACAGCCGAGGCTCTGGAGCACCCTCCTCCTTGGCGTTCCACGGCCCATTCTGTTGGATCACCACGTTGTGGTACTCGAGGAAGAGCACCGAGGCAGTCTCCGCAGAGATCCCTGCCTCGCCCTGGGCCTTGTGGCCCATCTCGTGCAGCAGTTCCGGCTCGGTGTAACCCTCCTTCAGCACCACCAGGTCCCACTCCAGGTTGTAGGCGCCGCCGCCGAGCAGATCGACCACGATCGAGGTGGCCGGTTCGGCCCTCATGTCGTTGAAGTTGCCGTCGGGGTCATTGGCCGACGCCGGGTAGTTCATCAGGAGGAGGTTGGTGGCCAGCAGCTTCGCGGACAGGTTGAGCTTGTTCGCATCGGGATAGTCCTTGAAGAAGGTGACCGTCTTGGTGGTCCTCGCCTTCGGCACCTCCACCAGCTGGATCGGCTTCTTGACACCGAGGTACTTCCCGATCCGCTCGACCTGGGTGACGTCGATCTTGCGGTGCACCTGCGTGGGAGTCCCTTGTACGACGTGGGTGAGCTCGTGTGCGAGCAGCTCCTGCCCTGCGGACGTGGTCGGCGCGGCTGCGTCGTTGCGGAAGAAGATGTCGTTGCCGGTGGTGAACGCCTTGGCCGCGATCCGGCGGTTCAGCTGGTTGGCAGCCGCGTCGCGGTGCACCCGCACCCGGGAGAAGTCGGCACCGAAAGCACCCTCCATCGAGCGACGAACGCCGACGTCCAGCGGCTGCCCGGAGCCGGTCCGGCCGCGGATCTCCGCTCCGGTGTCGGCGTCGACGGGACCACCTTCCATGCCCATGCCGCCCCCGTGCTCGTGGGCGCGCGCCACCGGCGCGCGAGGTACGACGACCGCTGGCTCGACGTCTGCGTCCTCCGGGCCTGCACTGAGACGGCGTACGACCTCGGCCGCGACCCGGTCGGCCTCCGCCTCGGCGGGGTCGTGCGCCGCACCCACGACCAGGCTCGGGTCGATCGGCGCCGCGGTCACGGGACGACGCTCGGTCTGGGGGGAGTCGGCACGCGTGCGTGCCACGAGCGCGAACTGATGAGGACTCATGGCGTCGCCTCCGTAGGGGTCAGCCCAGTTTGCTGGGGAGCGCGGAGCGCTGCAAAGTGGTCTAGATCAGGTCGGCGACCGCGTCCCAGACCCTCCCCCGACCTCGTGTCGAGGGCAGTACGCCGGCCACCCGGCGTCGCGCGTCGTCGACGTCGCCTCCGAGCAGCACGGCGTAGGCGACCGCCACGCTCGGGGTGCGCTGCTCGGCTGCCACGCAGTGCAGCAGCACCCGCTTGCCCTCGGCGCGCAGCCCCCGCACCGCGTCGGCGGCGTCGTACAGGGTGAACAGCAGGTTGGGGTTCGCCGCGGGGTCCTCGTGGTCCATCAGCCGGGACTCGACAACCTCGTCCGCGCCGGCGAAGCACGCCTGGTGGCGCCCGACGCGGCACATGGACACGACGGCCTGCGCGTCGTGCTGGGCACTGCGGTGGGTCCCGAGCAGCACGCCGTCGTCGTCGGGGTGCGGGACCACTGTCGACGATGCCTGCTGCGCGTAGTGGACGTCCTCCACCGCCGGCCACCCCACGTCGTCAGGTCGACCGCCGTGCACGGCGAGAGTCGCGAGAGCCACCAGGTCGCGGCCGTCGCGGCCGGGCCAGCCGTGGACAGCACGCCGCCAGCGCCACGGGACCGCGCTGGCTCCCCAACGGGCACCGAGCAGCCCACCGGCGATCGCCGCGACCGTGTCGGTGTCGTTGCCGATCCGGACGGCGGCGTGCAGCGCGTCCTGCAGGTGCTCGCAGGGGAAGCGGCGGGCTGTACCCGCCGTACCCTCGACAGCCGCGACGGCAGCCTGGAGCGCAGTGACGGTGAACCCGTTCGGCGTGAAGCGTCGGCCGTCTTCGCGGCCTGCTTCGTCGAGCCAGCCGCGCCACTGGTCGCGGCGCGCGTCGGGCAGCAGGTCGAGCCCGCTGCGGACATCGATCCTGCCGTCCAGGACCGCGACCCGGATCGCCTCGCACCACAGCACGCACGAGTCGCCGGCGAGCGGGTCGGCGTGCGTCAGCTCGGCGATCGCTCGGGCGGCCCGGGCGAGCAGGTCGCGGTCGTCGAGGTGGGCGAGCGCGACCGGCGCCGTCCGCATCAGGGCGCCGTTGCCGGCGGAGTGCGCGTGCCGGGAGGAGTACGTCGCCGCCTCCTCGCGCATCATCCGGGCCGGGCCGGTCTCGCCCGCCGCCAGCCGGCGTCGGGTCGCGCCGAGCACCGCAGAGGTCTGGATCCCGATGTCGGGAGGTGGGCTCGCCGCCCAGCGGAGGAACCCGTCGGCCACTGCGTCGAGAGCGTCGTCGCTGGACAGGTCGGCGCCGGTGGCGGCCACCTCGGCGATCGCGACCGCCATCGACGTGTCGTCGCTCCACTCACCCGGGGCGAAGTTGCCGAGCCCGCCTCCGGTCATCTCGGCGAGCTCGCCGTCGCGCGGCGGCGTGCCGAACTCGTAGGGGACGCCGAGTGCGTCGCCGGCCGCCGTGGCGAGCAGGACGCCCGCGGCGCGATCGGTCTGGGCGGTGGTGAGCTTCACGCTGCCTCCTGGAGGATCGGGTGACGCGGGTTCAAGGTCCAGTCTCAACCCTGCGAAGCGGTCAACGAGCTGGCGCGCATGTCGTCCCGGGGTCCGGCTGTGCTCCGCGCCCATTGACGACCAGCCCGACCGGGCGCAGTGTGGCCCCCGTCACTCACGCCCATCTCGGAGGTCCCGTGCTCGCGTTCCGTCGCCGTTCATCCATCCTGGTGCGGGCCGCCGCACTCGCTCTCGTCGTGGGGCTGGTGTCCGCGGGCACCGTCGCCGACACCGCCGTCGCCGGGAAGGGCAGCGGCACCCACGGTGACCAGCCGCTCCCGGGTTACACCATCAGCAACCCGCCGCTGGCGCCGCTGACGGTCAGCGGCGCACCGAGCAAGGTGCTGCAGGGCACCTACCAGCACGCGGCGTACGTCGTCGAGGTCCCCGCGAGGTGGAACGGCGAGCTGGTGATGTGGGCGCACGGCTACCGCGGCACCGGCACGGTGCTGACCGTCGACCCGCCGAGCTACGGGCTGCGCCAGAAGTTCCTCGACCAGGGCTACGCGTGGGCGGCCTCGAGCTACGCGCAGAACAACTACGACGTCGCGACCGGCGTCACCACGACACACGACCTCAGCACGTACGCCGGCAAGCTGATCGGTCACCGCGCCAAGCGGGTCTACATCGCTGGCGTGTCGATGGGCGGGCACGTCATCGGCCGCTCGCTCGAGGAGTACCCGAAGTACTACGACGGCGCGCTGCCGATGTGCGGAGTGCTGGGCGACCAGCGGCTCTTCGACTACTTCCTCAGCTACAACTTGGTGGCGCAGGACCTCGCCGACCACCCGGCGTACCCGACCCCGGCCGACTACCTCTCCGCCGACGTGCCGGTGATCCAGCAGGCGCTCGGTCTCACCGACCTGAAGCCGGGCGGACCGGACACCACGAACGCCCTCGGCAAGCAGCTACGCAGCATCACCATCAACCTCACCGGTGGCGAGCGCCCCGGTGCCGACCAGGCATTCGCGGTCTGGAAGGACTTCCCCTTCACGCTGGCCAGCCCGGACAACGGTGGCTCGCTGTCGCAGAACGCCGGCCGGGTCGCGCAGAACCTGTTCACCCGCTACTCCCCCAACACGCCCGTCGACGTGAACTCCAGCGTCGAGCGCGTGGCACCCACCGACCTGCGGTCCTTCCTCAGCCCCAGGCTCACCCAGATCCCGCTGATCAAGGGCCGACCCGAGGTGCCCACGTTGTCCCTGCACGGGCTCGGCGACCTCTTCGTGCCGTTCTCGATGGAGCAGATCTACCGTCGCGAGGTGGACCGGCACCGTCAGTCCGGGCTGCTCGTGCAGCGCGCGATCCGGGCGGCCGGGCACTGCGAGTTCACCCCGACCGAGGTCGGCACCGCGTGGGACGACCTGACCACCTGGGTGGAGTCTCGGGACCGTCGGCACGGCCGGCACGGCGCCGTGGCCCGTCCCGCTGGCGACGACGTGCTCACTCCGTCGGTCGTCGCGGCTCCGACGTACGGCTGCCGGTTCACCGACCCGACGGCGTACTCGGCCCCGACGGTCTTCCAGACCCGGGCGCTCTACGCGAGGTGCACTCCCTGACCCGGTGGGGGGTAGCGGGGCACCGGCTCACGGGGCACACTGCTCGAGGCGCCCGACAGGCGTCGAACTCTCTCGGGAAAGGATCCACCATGGTCCAGCGCACCTCCAGACGGCGCAACGCAGTCGCTACCGCGACCGCCGGCCTCGTCGCCACCGCCCTCGTCACCCTCAGCGGTCCCGGCGTGACCGCGGCCCCTGCTGCACCCGCCGCGCAACCGACGTCCACCCCGGTGCCGATCGCGACACCGGACGGTGTCGTGTCGAGCTACGTGCTCAACGCACGGCAGGCCAGCGCCGCCCAGACCCGGATCGTGGAGCGCGCCGTCCGCGGCGCCGGCGGCGTGGTCGTCCAGTCCTGGCCCAAGATCGGCGTCGTGATCGCGCACGCCGACAGCGCCCGCTTCCGCGAGAACGTGACGGCCGGCGCCGGCCGGGCCCTGGACTCCGTCGGGGCGACCCGCACGGTCGCGGTCTCGGAGGGCACGCCGGACGGGGTGTCCGCACCGTGGGGCAACCAGGCGCAGCGCCGGGGCGCGATCAAGCAGAAGAACGCACCGGGAGTGATCGGCAACGAGAAGACCCGGGCGGTCGAGGCCGACCCGCGTGAGCCCGAGCAGTGGGACATGCAGATGATCAAGGCCGACCAGGCCCACCTCGTCACCGACGGCAAGCCACGCGTCGTGGTCGGCATCCTGGACAGCGGCATCGACCCCGACCACCCGGACCTGGCTGCCAACATCGACACCCACGACTCGGTGAACTGCTCCGATGCCGGAAGGCCCGACGAGTCGGCCACCGGGTGGTACCCCACGACCAGTGACCACGGCACGCACGTCGCCGGGACCGTCGCGGCGGCACGCAACGACACCGGGATCGTCGGGGTCGCACCCAACGTGCGCCTTGCATCGGTCAAGGTCGTCAACGACGCCGGCTTCATCTACCCCGAGTACGCCGTGTGCGGCTTCATGTGGGCGGGCAGCCACGGGATGGACGTGACCAACAACAGCTACTACGTCGACCCCTTCATGTTCTACTGCTCCGACCAGCCGGACCAGGCCGCCGCCAAGGAAGCCGTCGACCGCGCCGTCTCCTGGTCCACCTCGCGGGGCGTCGTGCACGCGGCCGCAGCCGGCAACGCGGCGTACGACCTGGCCAACAAGACCACGGACAACACCAGCCCCGACGACAGCACGCCGGTCACCCGGGAGATCAACAACGGCTGCCAGGACATCCCCGCCGAGCTCGACGGTGTCGTCACGGTCGCCTCGCTGCAGCGCTTCCCGGCGGACACGCTCTACAGCCGGCTCTCGAGCTTCTCCAACCGTGGCCTCGGCGTCATCGACGTCGCCGCCCCAGGCTCGAGCATCCTGTCGACGATCGTGAAAGACAACGGCTACGGCCTCAAGAGCGGCACGTCGATGGCATCGCCGCACGTCGCCGGGGTGCTGGCCCTGATGGCGTCGGCGCACCCGAGCTGGGCGCCGGCGAAGCTGATTCGCACCCTCCGCGCCCAGGCCGATGACAAGCCGTGCAGCGCGGCGACGGCGGGCGCGGTCTGTGTCGGCACGGACGCCGACAACAGCTACTTCGGCGAGGGTGTCGTCGACGCCCTGGATGCTGTGCGCTGACCCTTCGCTCGCCCCGCCGGACCGGTCCTGCAGCTGAAGGACCGGTTCGGCGGGAGAGTCGAGGTCAGGTGCTCGCGATGCCCTCCAGCAGCCGGTCGACGTCGTCGACGCTGGAGTACGGCGCCAGTCCCGCGCGCAACGCACCCGTGTCACCGAGGCCGAGCCACCGCGAGGCCTCGATCGCGTAGAAGTTGCTGGCCGGCGCGTTGACACCCAGACCCGCCAGGTGCTCGTAGACCGCACGGTCGTCACGGCCCTGGACGGAGAAGAACACGGTCGGCGTACGCCGTGCGGGGGCGCCGTACACCCGGACGGCGTCGATGCGTCCAAGCCCTTCGAGCAGCCGGGCGAAGAGCCTGCCCTCGTGCTCCTCGACCGCCCGCATCGACTCGAGCACCCGAGTCCGGCGGTCCGGTGCGGCGGGGGTGAGTCCGGCGATGTAGTCGATCGCGGCCGTCGTGCCGGCGAGGATCTCGTAAGGCAGCGTGCCGAGCTCGAACCGCTCCGGCACCTGGTCGCTCGACGGCATCAGCTTGTCCGGGTGCAGCCGCTCGAGCAGCTCTGGCGCCGCCACCACGATGCCATGGTGCGGGCCCAGGAACTTGTACGGCGAGCAGCTGAAGAAGTCGGCCCCCAGTGCCGCCACGTCGACCGGCGCGTGCGGCGTGAGGTGCACCCCGTCGACGTAGACCAGCGCCCCGACCGCGTGCGTGGCATCGGCGATCGCGGGCAGGTCGGGGCGGGTGCCGAGCACGTTGGAGGCGCCGGTGATCGCCACGACCTTGGTCCGCTCGGTCAGCTCGGCGCGGACGTCGTCGACCCCGATCTCACCGGTCTCGCGGTCGAACCCGACCCACCGCACCTCCGCCCCCGCGCCCTCGGCCGCGTGCACCCAGGGCCGAATGTTGGAGTCGTGGTCGAGCCGGCTCACCACCACCTGGTCACCGGGCTCCCACTGCTTCGCGAGCGCGCGCGACACGTCGTACGCCGCCTGGGTCGCCGACCTGGTGAAGACCACCCCGTCCGCGTCACAGCCGAGCAGGTCGGCGACGGCGCTGCGGGCACCGACGACCACGTCCTCGGCCCGGCGCTCGGTGGCGGTGACCGACCCGCGGTTGGAGAGGCCGGCGGTCATCGTCGCGGCGATCGCGGCGGCGACCTGGTGTGGCACCTGGCTGCCGCCTGGCCCGTCGAAGTACGCGATCCCCGTGTCGAGGGCCGGGAAGTCGCTGCGTACTCGGGCGATGTCGAAGTCCATGCGCCCATCATGGCTGGAGCGTCAGGCAGCCGGGTCGAGGCCGGCCGGGCGACGTGCCGGCTGCGACGTCCTGGCACCGGGTCGTGTCTGGAAGCCGAGTTCGGTCGGGTGCTGGTGACGCTGGCGGTGTGACACCGCTGCCGTAGCGTGCGCCCATGCCCGACATCGCGATCGCCGCTCCCAACGAGGCGGCCGCCGACGCCGGCGAACAGGTCGCCCGGGCCGGGGGCAACGCGGTCGACGCCGCCCTGGCCGCCTGCCTGGTCACCATGGTGAACGAGGTCGGGCTGGTCTCCCTGAGCTCG
This sequence comes from uncultured Actinomycetota bacterium, assembly GCA_963706475.1. Classification (GTDB taxonomy): domain Bacteria; phylum Actinomycetota; class Actinomycetes; order Propionibacteriales; family Nocardioidaceae; genus Nocardioides. The sequence continues at coordinate 806,192 of CAVPLV010000002.1, forward strand.
GGCGGCTTCGTCACGGTCCAGCCCGAGGGCGGCGGCGCGCCGTACACCGTGGACGGTTGGATGGACATGCCCGGCCGCGGCGGGCAGCCCGTCGGCGGCGGCACGTGGGACATCCACACGGAGTACGGCGGCGGCGTCGACATCACCATCGGCCCCGGGTCGGTCGCGGCGCACGGCTCGGTGGCGGCGCTCGAGGAGGCCCACCGACGCGACGGACGGTTGCCGTGGCGCGAAGTCGTCGCGCCGGCGATCGATGTCGCCCGCGGCGGCTTCCGGCTGAGCTCGGCGTCGCGTTACTACCTCGACTACGTCCACGAGTCGATCTTCGGCTGGGACGACGCTAGTCGTACGGCGGTCCATGACTCCGACGGCGAGGTCGTCACGGACCTGCTCGTGGTGCCCGACCTGGTCGACTCGCTGGAGCTGATCGCCACCGAGGGCGCTGCTGCCCTGCACACCGGCGACCTGGCCCGACTCATCACCTCCGACGTGCTGGCCCGCGGCGGCCTCCTCGGCCCGGACGACGTCGCGGCGTACGAACCCGTCGTCCGGCCCTCCCTGGCCACCAGGGTCGGCGACTGGACCCTGTCCACCACGCCAACGCCCTCGGTCGGGGGCTTCTGCGTGGCAGCGATGCTGCGTCTGCTCGAGGGTCGACCCGTCGACACGTGGAGCGGCGACGACGTGGAGCTGATGATCGAGGTGCAGCGCACGGTCCTCGGCCAAGGCCCTGCGGCGCTGCTGGAGTCGGGCTCGACCGCCCACTGCTCGGCCACGGACACCGACGGCCGAGCGTGCGCGGTGACGGTCTCGTCGGGCTACTTCTCGGGGATGATCGCGAAGGGCACCGGCATCTGGCTCAACAACACCCTCGGCGAGCAGGAGCTGAACCCGGGCGGCCTGCACGCACTCGCCCCCGGCACCCGGCTGCTCTCCAACATGGCCCCCACCGTCGGCCGCCACACCGACGGCTCCGTCCTCGCCATCGGCTCGCCCGGCGCCGGCCGGATCGCCACCGCCATCACCCAGGTCCTCGCCGGCTTCGTCGGCGGCCTCCCCCTCGCCGACGCGGTCCACCACCCCCGCGTCCACGTCCACCACCCCGGCCGCCCCGACGAGGTCGTCAAGCGGGAGACCGAGGAAGGTCTGACCATGTACTACGGCGGCGTCGGCGCGACGCTGGTGCGGCCCGACGGGCACCTCGTCGCCGCAGCCGACCCCCGTCGCGAAGGAGCCGTTCGCCTCGTTCGCAACCCCAGTGGTTGAGGTGCGAGCGCATCGCCGCGTCACTGGGACGCTTCGAGACCGGTCGACGATCCGGGGTGAGCTGCCCCGGACCTCCCGTCAGGCGAGGATGCGGACAGGGTGCTCCAGGAGCTCCCTCAGGGCGGCGAGCCAACGAGCGGCGACGACGCCGTCGACGGGGCGGTGGTCGACGGAGACGGTGACCGTCATGACCTTGCCGGGGACGACAGCGCCGTCCTCCACGACCGGTTCGTCGCGGACCGCCCCGACGGCGAGGATCGCGGCGTGCGGTGGGTTGATGATGGCGGCGAACTCCTCGACGTCGTACATGCCGAGGTTGGTGACGCTGATGGTGCCGCCCTCGAGCTCGTCCTGCTTGAGCTTGCCGTCGCGGGCGCGGGTGGCGAGGTCGCGGACCTGTGCTCCGACTGCCGTGACGGTCAGTGCCGCGACGTCACGCAGGACCGGGGTGACCAGGCCGCGGTCGGTGGCGACGGCGACCGCGATGTCGACGGTGTCGAAGGTGCGGACGGCGTCGGGGGTCCAGACGACGTTCATCTCGGGTACGGCGAGGTGGGCGGCAGCAACCGCCTTCACGACCAGGTCGTTCAGCGAGATCTTGGCGGCGGCTCCGTCGTTGAGATCCGCACGCAGCGCGACCAGGCGGTCGGCTCGGACGGTTGCTCGCACGTAGAAGTGCGGCGCGGTCTGCTTGCTCTCCACCAGCCGGGTGGCGACGGCCTTCCGGAGGCGGGTGTGGGGGATGTCCGACCCAGCGCCGCGCTGGGGTGCGGGGGTCTCGACGACGCTCGCCGGCGCTCGTCGCACCTCGACCACCGGTGGCTCAGCAACCACGTTCGCGATGGCGGCGTCGACGTCGCGGCGGAGGATGCGGCCTCGGGGTCCGGAGCCGGAGATCTCCTCGACGGGGATCCCGGCGTCCTTGGCGAGCTTGCGCGCCAGAGGGCTCGCGAAGATCCGGCCGTTCGGCGCGCTGACCGGCGCCGGAGTCGGCACAGGTGCTGCGGAGCCGGGGTCCGTGGGTACGTCGCGGCGCTCGGGGACGACGGGCGGTCCGGTCGGCTCGGCGACGCCGAGCTCGACGAGCAGGGCGTCGATGTCGACGACAGCCTCGCCGGGGTCACCGAGGACGGCGATCGGGGTGCCGACCTCGACCAGGACACCGGCGAGGACCAGGGTCTTGAGGACGACGCCGGCGCCCTCTGCCTCGATGTCGACGAGGGCCTTCTCGGTCTCGACGGTGGCGATCGCGTCGCTCGCCTCGAAGCCGGCGTTCTCCGGGACCAGCCACTCGGCGAGGACGGCCTCGTTGGTGTCCGCGGCGACCTCCGGCATCCGCAGCACGCGGGGCACGTCAGTACCTCGCGATCTCGACGAGCTCGGCGATGACCTCGTCCTTCTGGGCGATCGCCGCACGCTCCAGCACCTTGCTGATGCTCGGCGACGCCTCTCCCCCGGTCACCCGACGCACCGGCGCGTCGAGCAGGTCGAAGAAGCGGCGGTGGATCTCGTCGGCCAGCCAACCGCCGTACGACGTGCCGACCGCGCCCTGCTCGGCGATGAGGACCTGGTTGGTCCTGGTGATGCTCTCCTCGATCGTGTCCCAGTCGATGCTGGCCCGGTCGAGCCACCGGAGGTCGATGACCTCGGCGTCGACCTGGCCGAACTCCTCCACCGCCTCGAGCACGAAGGACACCATGCCGAGGTACGTCAGCACGGTGACGTCGTCGCCCGGGCGGCGGATCGCCGCCTTGCCCACCGGCAGGCAGTAGTCGAGGTCGTCGACCGGCCCGGGACCGCTCGAGCCGTAGAGGTCGACGTGCTCGAGGACCACGACCGGGTCCTCGCAGCGCAGCGCGGTGTTCATCAGGCCGACATAGTCGTACGGCGTGGAGGGCGCGACGATCCGCCAGCCGGGGTTCGTGGCGAAGACGCCAGCCGGGTCCATCGAGTGCTGCGACCCGTAGCCGGTGCCCATCGCCACCTTGCTGCGCAGCACCAGCGGGACCCCGCTCGCGCCGCCGTACATGTGTCGCGCCTTGCCGATCTGGTTGAAGAGCTGGTCGGCGGCGACCCACATGAAGTCGGCGTACATGAACTCGACGACCGGCGTGTAGCGGCCGTCGAGCGCAATGCCGCCGGCGAGTCCGGCGAAGGCGTTCTCGCTGATCGGAGTGCCGAGGATGCGTCCGGGGAAGCGGTCCGGGAGACCGCGGGTGGCGCCGTTGGTCCCACCGTTGAGCCGATGCACGTCCTCGCCCATCACGACGATGCCGGAGTCGGTCTCCATCCGGCGGGCCATCACCGCGGCGACCGCGTCGATGAACTTCGTCTCCTGCACGGGTACGGCGTGCCCGGCGGCAGCCACCACAGGAGCGCCGTCGAACTCACTCAGGTCACCGCGTACACCGACGTCGACCCAGTCCGGATCGGGCCACTCGTCCGCCCTGATCTGGCGCTGGCCGGGCTTGCCGCCGGGGAGTGGCTCGAAGAGCACCCGGCCGACCTCGTCCATCACGGCCTTGGCGCGGGTGACTGCCTCGCCGGTCTCGTCGGCGGTCATCAGACCGCGGCGCTCGAGGTGGGCCGCGGTCTGCCGGAGCGGGTCGCGCTCGCGCCAGGACCGCTCCTCCTCCTTGTCGCGGTAGCCGAACGCGCTGCCGGCGAAGCCGCCGTTCTGGTGGAAGAAGCGGTAGGTGTCGACCTCGACGACGGTCGGTCCGCGGCCGCGCCGCATGTGCTCGACCGCCTCGCCCATCGCGAGGTGCACGGCGAGTGGGTCCATGCCGTCGACCTTCCAGCTCGCGATGTTGAAGCCGAGGCCGCGGGCGGAGAGCCGGGGCTCGGCGGTGGCCTCGTGAACGGAGGTGGAGACGGCGTACTGGTTGTTCTCGATGAAGAAGCAGACCGGCAGCGACCAGGCTCCGGCGAGGTTCATCGACTCGAGCGTCGAGCCGATGTTGACCGCACCGTCGCCGAAGTAGGTGACCGCGACCGCGTCGGTCCCGGCGTGCTGGTGCGACCAGGCGAAGCCGGCCGCCTGCGGGACCCCGCCGCCGACGATGGCGTTGGTGCCCATCGCGCCGGCCTCCTTCCACTGCAGGTGCATCGACCCGCCGCGACCGTGGCTCCAGCCTCGGTCGAGGCCGCAGATCTCGGCGAGGGTCTTCAGGAGCACGCCGCGTACGTCGTCGCCGGGGGCCGCGAGCGGGTCCAGGCCCTTGGGCTCGACGTGGTGGAGGGCCTTGGCGAGGAACTGGTGGTGACCGCGGTGCGAGCCGTTGACGGAGTCCTCGCTGGTGAGCGCCAGCACGGAGCCGACGGCGCCGCCCTCCTGGCCGATGCTGGAGTGCGCGGGGCCGTGGATCAGGCCCGCGGCGGCGAGATCGAGGACGTACTGCTCGAAGGTGCGGATCCAGACCAGCTGCGCGTAGATGGTGCGCAGCAGACCAGGGTCGGCGGCGTCCCAGTCGGCCTCGGTGGCGACGACCTCGACCCAGGGTGCGGCGGGCAGGAGGGGATGGTGCTCGGGCATGTCAGGCTCCTTCGCTCGACAGCACCCTGACACAGGATTGGATCCAAAATCTAGTCTCAGAGTGCTGGACGGGGCTCCGACAAGCGTGGTTTGCTGAATCGTCGCACTGGATCGGATACGAAAGAGGTCGCCGTGCCGCTGCCGGGGTTGCGCCGGATGGACCACATCGGGTTCACCGTGCCCGACCTCGAGGAAGCACACCGGTTCCTCGTCGACGTGCTCGGCTGCGACTACCTCTACTCACTGGGGCCGTTCCGCCGCGAGGAGGGTGACGACTGGATGCGCACCCACCTCAACGTGCACCCCCGCGCCGAGATGGTGGAGAACCGGTGGTTCCGCTGCGGCGACCAGACCGTCTTCGAGGTCTTCCACTACCGCTCCCCCGACCAGCAGGACGCGATCCCCCGCAACAGCGACATCGGGGGTCACCACGTGGCGTTGTACGTCGACGACCTCGACGCAGCGATCGCGCACCTCGAGACGGCCGGCGTGCGAGTGCTGGCCGGACCGACCGCGAGCACCGGTCCAGCCGCGGGCAACCGCTGGATCTACTTCCTCAGCCCGTGGGGGATGCAGTTCGAGCTGGTCTCCTACCCGGACGGCAAGGCGTGGGACCCGAGCAGGATGTGGTCCATGACTGACGCTGAGCGAGCACCCGCGTCGCGTCGTACCTCCGTGATGCCATCCTCGGCGGCGACCTCAAGCCGGGGATGCGGATCCGCCAGGAGGACATCGCCGATCGGCTCGACACCAGCCGGGTGCCGGTGCGCGAGGCGCTGCGGATGCTGGAGGCCGAGGGTCTCACCGAGCACGAGCCGCACAAGGGCGCACGGGTGCCGCGACTGACCCAGCACGAGGTCGAGGTGATCTACCGGATGCGCGAGCGGCTCGAGCCGCTGGCCCTGGTCGAGAGCATGTCGCTGCTCGACGCGGCGGCGCACGAGCGGCTCGAAGACGTGCAGCGCCGGATCGAGGACAACGACGACGTCGAGAAGTTCCTCGACCTCGACCGCGAGTTTCACATGCTGCACCTACAGCGGCTGCGACATCGACCCGCTCAACTCGATGGTGACCCGGCTGTGGAACTCCACCCAGCACTACCGACGTGCCTACGTCGCGCTCGGCGGTCGCAACCGGATGTGGGTGGTCAACTCCGAGCACCGGCTGATCCTGGACGCAGTCGTACGGCGTGACGAGGCCGACGCCGAGCGCTTCCTCGAGGGCCACATCCGGCGCACCAGGATCGAGCTCGGCCACCACCCGGAGGTGTTCGCGTGAGGGAGGCGCCCGCCCGATGGAGCTGACCGTCAACGGCTCGCCGGTGGTCGTGTCCAGTGACGCCGAGACGACGCTGCTCACGATGCTGCGCGACGAGCTCGGCCTGGTGGGCTCCCGCTTCGGCTGCGGGCAGGGCCTCTGCGGCGCCTGCTTCGTGAACGTCGACGGCACGGTGATGCCGGCCTGCCAGACCCCGCTCTGGCAGGTCGAGGGACAGTCGATCACCACGGTCGAGGGTCTCTCGCACGAGGGGGAGCCGCATCCGGTGCAGCGGGCGATCCTCGAGAGGCAGGCCGCGCAGTGCGGCTTCTGCATCTCCGGCATCGTGGTCCGGGCCGCCGCCCTGCTGGACGAGGAGCCGGAGGCGGACGTCGACCGGGTCGCCGAGGCGCTCGATCGCAACCTGTGCCGCTGCGGCACCCAGCGAAGGATCATCGACGCGGTCCTGGCGGCCCGGGAGCCGGTATGAGGGACCTGCCCGCGCACGTCGTGACCAACCCCCTCCTCGGGTCGTGGGTGGGGGTCGCCGACGGGCTCGTCGAGGTGCACGTCGGCAAGGTCGAGCTCGGGCAGGGCATCGTGACCGCGCTCGCGCAGATCGCCGCGGACGCGCTCGACCTGCCGGTGAGCCGGATCCGGATGGTCGCCGCCCACACGGCGACCGGCCCGGACGAGGGGCTCACCGCGGGCAGCCTGTCGGTGCTCCAGGCCGGTCCGGCGCTGCAGCACGTCGGTGCCGTCGTGCGCGCACTCGCAGGCCCCTCCTCCCCCGTCGAGGCGTACGTCGATCGGGTTGCCGCTCTTCCGGGCACGACCGACCTGACGGCCATCACACCTTCCGGGCCTGTCCCGGTGGTGGCTGCTGTGGGCCGGAGCGAGCCACGCCTCGACCTGCCGGACAAGGTCCTCGGCCGGCCGCGCTTCCTGGCCGACCTGCGTCCCGACGGGATGCTCCACGGTCGCGTGCTGCGGCCGCCCTCACCGGGTGCCACGCTGGCCGAGCTCGACGCGGACTGGAAGGCACCCGGCGTCCAGCTGGTGCGGGACGGGTGGTTCGTCGGGGTGGTCGGCGAGCGCGAGGCCGACGTCGACCGGGCGCTCGACCAGCTGCGCCGCGACGCCCGCTGGGACGAGGTCGACACCCTCCCCGACGAGGATGCGCTGCCGGACTGGCTGCGCGAGGGCCCGCACGAGGAGATCGAGGTCCTGGACGAAGGGCCGATGGACGTCGCGCTGACGGCGTCGTACTCCAAGCCCTTCCTGGTGCACGGCTCGATCGCGCCGAGCGTCGGGGTCGCGTGCTGGTCCGGCGACGGCCTGCACGTGCGGAGCCACAGCCAGGGCATCCACGCGCTGCGCGACGCGATCGCCGCGGCGCTGAATCTCGACCCGGGCACGGTCGTCGTCGAGCACGTGGAGAACGCCGGGTGCTACGGCCACAACGCCGCGGACGACGCCGCCTTCGACGCGGTGCTGCTGGCGCGAGCCGTGCCCGGGCACCCGGTGCAGGCGCGCTGGACCCGCCCCGACGAGCTGGCCTGGGCCCCGTTGTCGCCGGCGATGACGTCGACGGTCTCGGCCGGGCTGGTCGAGGGCCGGATCGTCGGCTGGTCCTACGACGTGTGGAGCACCGGCCACAGCTCGCGGCCGGGCTACCGGGGTACGACGGGGCTGCTCGCCGGTGCGCACCTCGCCGTACCCCTCCCGCTCCCTGCACCGACCGACCCGCCACTGAGCAGCGGCGGTGGGACGACGCGCAACGCCGTACCTCTCTATGAGGTGGGACCCCGTCGGGTCGTCGGTCACCGGAAGTCCGCGACGCCGCTGCGGTCCTCGGCGATGCGTTCGCTCGGCGCCTACCTCAACGTGTTCGCGATCGAGAGCTTCATGGACGAGCTGGCCGAGCAGGTCGGCGTCGACCCGGTCGACTTCCGGCTCGCGCACCTCTCCGACCCGCGTGCCGTGCACGTGGTCGCGACGGCGGCGCGACTGTCGGGATGGGACGACCCGCTGCCGGACGACGTCGGCCGTGGCCTCGGGTTCGCGCGCTACAAGGACAAGGGCGCGTGGTGCGCCGTGGTCGCCGATGTCGAGGTCGCGGCCGATGTGCGGGTACGCCGTCTCACCGTGGTCGCCGACATCGGCACGGTCGTGAACCCCGACGGCGCCCGCAACCAGCTCGAGGGCGGCGCCACCCAGTCGGTGAGCTGGACGACCAAGGAGCGGGTCCGCTTCGACCGGCGCCGGATCACCAGCGACGACTGGGAGCGCTACCCGATCCTGCGCTTCCCCGAGGCACCCGAGGTCGAGGTCCACCTCGTCGCGAGCGACGCTCCCTCGGTTGGCGCCGGCGAGGCTGCCCAGGGTCCCACCGCAGCCGCGATCGCCAACGCCGTGCACCGCGCCCTCGGCGTCCGCGTCCGTGACCTCCCCCTCGACGCCGACGCCATCGTCCGCGAGATCGAGACCATCCCACCCCCACCGAAGGAGCGACCATGCCGCGGATCAGCTACGTACCCATGACCGAGATGGACGACGAGATGCGCGTCGAGATGGAGCGCAGCGCGCGGCACGGCACGCCCCGGCCGGAGAGCTCCGCAGTCCGCGCCCACGCACCAGAGGTCTTCAAGACCTTCACCGACTACTGGGACGCGACCTTCCGGAAGGGCGTGCTCGACCACTCCGTCAAGGAGCTCGCCCGGATGTACATCACCCGGACCACCAACTGCCAGTTCTGCGGCAACCAGCGCTCCTCGGCTGCCGCGCTGCCCGAGTACGACGACGACGAGCTCCTGAACTTCGAGAAGGCGACGTCGTACGACGACCGCCAGAAGGCCGCCCTGGCCTACGCGCAGGCGATCGCCTGGGGTGAGCAGGACCTCGACGGCCTCTGGAGCCGCCTGCACACCCACTTCACCGAGCCCGAGCTCGTCGAGCTCGGCTGCTTCGTCGCGCTCACCTTCGGTCAGCAGTCCTGGATCCGGCTCCTCGAGATCGGGCACCAGGAGTACGCCGTCGACGGCATCGACACCACGGCCGGGCTCGCGCCGGGGGTCCCGCGCTGAACGAAGTGGGCAGCTGGTCGAGTGCGGATGTGCCCTGCGGTGGAGCCTGGCGGAGATTCGCCACTCCCTCGGCGACCAGGCCTCGATCGACGGGGATCCCGTGGTGCTGCGGCTCTCGGAGGAGATCGCCGTCGACGTCGACCTGCTCAAGCGGGAGTGGGCCGGCGCGTCCACGCATCCGCTGGGGCACTGCTGGGGACCGGGAGGCAGCAGAGCTGCTCGCGGCCGAGATCGACAACCCGCGGCTGCACGCACTCCTGCGGAACGAACGCCCGCAGCTGATCCGGCGCCTCCTACTCGGCTTCAGAGCCCCACGCCCGGAGCTGCTCCCAGCGCCCTTCGGAAACGAGGGCGATGTCGCCGTCGACCACCCGAATGGCCGTCTGGTCGTCGATTGCATACGCCGCGTTCGAGATGCCGGCCGCCCACTGCTCGGCCTCGGCGAGGGAGTTGCCTGGCCTGCCGTCGGCGGCCAGGTGAGGGCAGATCGAGAAGTCGACGACGCCCAGCGTGGTCTCGTCGCCGGTGGGTGGTCGCCACTGGATGAAGTCGTCCCCGACCTGGGGTGTCATCACCATGCTCCCCGCGCTGAGCCCTACCCACACCATGTCGCTCAACGACGACAGCAGGTCCGCCAGCCCGGACTCGCGCATCCAGTGGCACAGGTAGAGGACGTCGCCGCCCGCGACGAGCAAGGCATCGGCGCCCTGGACCAGCGGCACCCATCGATCCATCTCGATACTGGGCAGCGCGGTCAGCTCCAGCACGCCGACGGACTTCCAGCCCAGGCCGACCATGGGATTCTGGGAGTCGCCGCTGATGAACTGCCAAGCCTTCACTCCCGGGCCGACCATCGGGTGCCCGTACTGCGCCGTAGGGATGCACAGCGCGGTGGACTGGTCGATCGGCTTGCCAAGAAGGTCGACGAGCGCATCGCGGATGCTGGCGTTCGTCACACCTGCGGAGGTGAGAAGTAGCTTCACGGTGTCTCCTGTGATGGTGGTCGGTACGGAACAGCGACCGTTGTGGGCCGCCCGAGTCTCCACGAACGGTCTCGTCCCGATCCGACACATCTCAACCTGGATCGCGTCGGGATCCTGATGGCTGCCTCGGCGAACGTGGGGACGTCAGGGGCCTCGCCTCTGTCGCAGGTCTCAGCCACAGGGGACCTCAGCCAGATGTGAGTGGCGAGCGTCCCGGCGAGTCTGGAGTCAGTTGCTGCTCGACCGAGCGGCACGACCCGCAGGAGTGCACATGTCGGCCATCATTACGCCACCCCCTGTCACGACCACCGTCTCGACGACCACGGCTCCCGTCTCGGCTCGGGCCATCGGCGTCACCAAGAGGTACGGCGCGGGGGACGCCGCCGTGACAGCCCTCGACGACGTGAGCGTCAGCCTGGAGGCGGGCCGGTTCACCGCCATCATGGGGCCGTCCGGGTCTGGCAAGTCGACGCTGTTGCATCTCCTCGCCGGCCTGGACCGGCCGACCTCGGGCGAGGTCTACGTCGGAGACACCGAGATCACGTCGCTGAAGGACAAGGCACTGACCGTGCTGCGTCGCGACCGGATCGGGTTCATCTTCCAGGCCTTCAACCTCCTGCCCACCATGACGGCCCTCGAGAACATCCTGCTCCCGATGCGGATCGCCGGGCGCAGGCCCGACCTGGCGTGGGTCGACTCGATCGTGGAGACCGTCGGTCTCGGCGGCCGACTCGCACACCGCCCCGGCGAGCTGTCCGGAGGCCAGCAGCAGCGCGTTGCCGCCGCCCGGGCGCTGGCATCGCGCCCGGAGATCATCTTCGCTGACGAGCCCACCGGTGCCCTCGACACCCGTTCGAGCACCGATCTGCTGGCGTTCCTTCGCCTGGCGGTGAACGACTGGGGGCAGACGGTCGTCATGGTCACCCACGATCCCGTCGCGGCCAGCTTCGCCGACCGCGTCATCTTCCTCACCGACGGCCACGTCGTCGACGAGCTGTTGGCGCCGAGCGCCGACGAGGTGCTCGACCACATGAAGAACTTGGAGGGTTGAGCGACATGCTGACCGTGACGCTGCGTGGGCTCGTTGCGCACAAGCTGCGCCTGATCCTGACAACGGCCTCGATCGCCCTCGGGATCGCGTTCCTCGCCGGGACCCTCGTCCTGACCGACACCATGTCCCTCGCCTTCAACCAGCTGTTCGGACAGGTGTCCTCCGGGACCGATGCCGTCGTCCGGACGGAGGCGCCGTACGTCGCCTCCGACGGCGTCGACACCAGCAGGCCTCCGGTCGCCGCCTCGGTCCTGACGACCGTCGCCGGCGTCGACGGCGTGCGGGTGGCCGAGGGGTCGGTCAGCGGCTACGCGCTGCTGACCGACAACAGCGGGAAGGCGGTCGTGACGAGCGGCGGCGCCCCGACCATGGGTTACAGCCTGCCCGCCGACGAGGCCCTACGAGGCGACGTCACGCTACGCTCCGGGGCAGCACCCGACGGGCCGTCCGAGGTCGCGATCGACGCAACGAGCGCTCAGACGCACCACATCGCGCTGGGGTCGACGATCACCATCCTCTTCGTGGGGCCGCCGCGCGACTTCACCGTCGTCGGCACCATCGGCTACGGGCACGAACCCGACCTGGGCGGCACCACCTCGGCGTACTTCGACACGCGCACGGCCCAGGCACTGCTGGGTGTTCCGGGGTTCTTCGACAAGATCGACGTGGCCGGCGACCCCGGCCTGAGCCAGCCCCAGCTGGCCGCCCGGGTCGAGAAGGCGGTCCCCGCCGACGTGGAGGCGGTCACCGGCGCGAGCGCTGCGCAGGAGGCCTCCGATGCCATCCAGGCCGACCTGGGGATCGTCGGCATCCTGTTCCTGATGTTCGCCGGAATTGCCCTGTTCGTCGGCTCCTTCATCATCTGGAACACGTTCACGATGATCGTCACCCAGCGTTCGCGAGAGATCGCTTTGCTCAGGGCGATCGGAGCGACCAGGCGACAGGTCCTTCGGGGACTGGTGCTCGAGGCGACCCTCATCGGGCTCGCCGCCTCGGCGGTCGGCATCGTGCTCGGAGTGGGTGTGGCCCGAGGCCTTCAGCTCCTGATGGATGCTCTGGGCTTCGGCCTGCCGACCACATCTCTCCAGGTCGAGCCGGGCACTGTGGGGATCTCGCTCCTGGTAGGGACCCTGGTGACGGTTGTCGCTGCACTGGTGCCCGCCCGCCGGGCGACCCGGGTGCTGCCGGTCGAGGCGCTGCGCGAATCCGGGCCAGCCTCGGGCTCCGTGTCCAGGTCACGCGCTGTCATCGGGTTGACCCTGACCTGTGCCGGTGTGTCCGGCATGCTCGCAGCGCTGTACGGCGGCGCGCCGATGCTGCTCCTCGGGCTCGGTCTCATCGGCGGACTGGTCGGCGTGATGGTGGCGCTCCCGCTCGTCGTACGCCCCCTGGCCTCGATGATCGCCGTCCCGATGCGGCTGCGCGGCCTGCCCGGCGACCTGGCCCGGCAGAACGCCACCCGCAACGCTCGGCGTACCGCCTCCACGGCGGCCGCCCTGATGGTCGGCCTGACCCTGGTCGTCGGCATGAGCGTCTTCGCGTCGTCGCTCAAGTCCTCCCTGGGCGAGGTCCTGACAGGACAGACCCACGCCGACCTCTTCCTGCGACCCTCCAGCGAGCAGGGGCCGGGCTTCAGTCCGTCTGCGGTCGGCGCGGTGCGGCGTGTCCCCGGGGTCGCGACGGTCTCCGGCGCAGGTTGGGGAGAGGCTCGTTTCGACGGTGCAGCGTCCAGCTTCTCCGCGGTGGACCCGGCGACCGTCGAGGAGGTCCTGAACCTCCAGGTGTCCCAGGGGTCGTTCGCGGAGCTGGGCGCGGACGGTGTGGTCGTCTCCCGCTCCGCTGCCGCAACCCATGGGTGGGTGCTGGGCGACCCGGTGCAGGCGGAGTTCGCGGCTACCGGCGAGCACCAGCTGCGAGTGGTGGGGATCTATGCGGGGAAGGGTCTGCTCACGGACGACTTCGTCCTCAGCACCGGTGAGCAGGGCGCGTTCGCCGGCCCTCAGCTGCTCACCTCGGCCTTCGTCGTCCTCGACCCAGGGGCCGACCGCGGGCGCGTACAGGCCCTGGTGGCCGAAGCGCTCGCCGGGCACCCGGACACCAGAGTGCTCGACCAGAGGCAGTTCGAGAAGGTCTCCGCTGGGTTCATCGACTCCCTGCTCACCTTCGTCACCGTCATGCTCCTCCTGGCGGTCGTCATCGCGCTGCTCGGCATCATCAACACGCTGGCCCTCTCGGTGCACGAACGAACCCGAGAGCTGGGGCTGCTCCGCGCAGTCGGGATGACCCGCGGCCAGGTGCGCGCCATGGTGCGCTGGGAAGCGGTGGTGATCTCCCTGATCGGGGCGCTGATGGGCGCCGCGCTGGGCATCACCGTCGGGCTCGCGCTCGCCCAGGCGCTCGAGAGTGAGGGCGTCACCACGATCTCGGTGCCGACCCTCCCGATCGCGGCGTACGTGGTGTTGGCTGGCTTCGCCGGCGTGCTCGCCGCGATCGCTCCCGCTCGGAGTGCAGCAAAGGTCGACGTCCTCCGCGCGGTGGTCGTCGACTGACCCCACGCGTCGACGAGTCGGGTCGGGCGTGCGCGGTCCGGCCCGACTCGTGCGGGAGGGAGCAACGGCTTCGTCTCGCACGAGAGATGGGTCTGCAGACAGAGGCCGACGACGCCCGATGCGCGTAGCGTCGCAGCATGAGCATCTGGCCGGCTGTGTCAGCACCCCGGCGTAGCATCGCCCAGGCGTTGCCCCGGCTGGATCGCATCTTGGACCCGCTCATCGCGGCTGCGGCGGTCGCGCTCGCCGTCACAGTTCTCGTCGCGAGCGACATCAGGTCCACCGACCCCAGGCTGCACGAGGCCGACCTGCTCTCCCTGGTCGCCACCGTCGTCGCAGCGGGTTCACTGGCTTGGCGGCGCACCCGGCCCGTCCTGTCCTACGTCGTCTTCATGAGCGGCTGCCTGGTTGTCAGCGGCTCCTTCCACTACATCGGGCTGCTGTCCGTGCTGCTGCCCTTCAGCCTGTTCTCCCTCTGCTTCTACGGCACCCGCCGTCAGGGTCTGGTCGGTCTCGTCGCCGGCGTCCTGTGCTTCGTCGGACTGGGTCTCGCCGGGGTGCCGGACCTGCGGACCAAGGACCTGCTGCTCTCCATCGCCCTGCTCGTCGCGGCGTGGGCGGTGGCCGAGGCACTGCGCTCGCGGCGCGACCATCAGCGCGACCGGATGAGAGCTGCCGTCACCGACGAGCGGCTGCGGATCGCACGAGAGCTCCACGACGTGGTCGCCCACAGCATGTCGCTGATCGCGGTCCAGGCCGGTGTGGGTGCTCACGTGCTGCGAACCGACCCCGCCGCCGCGCAACAGGCACTGGAGGTCATCGCGGACTACAGCCGACGCGCTCTGGAGCAGACCCGGACGATGCTGGGGGTGCTGCGCGAAGAGTCCGAGGCCGGCACGCGAGCGCCCACCCCAGGACTGGACGACCTGCCTGCCCTGGTGGACGACGTGCGGGGGGCCGGCCTGGACGTCACGCTCGTCCGGTCAGGTGACGTGCCGGACCTCGACGCAGTGGTGTCTCTCGCGGCCTACCGGATCGTGCAGGAGTCGCTGACCAACGTCATCAAGCACTCCGCCGCCGACACCGCAACGGTCACCTTGACGACCAGCCACGGACTCATGCAGGTGAAGGTCACAGATCCCGGACCTGCGCGCGGAGCTCGCCGGGTCGACCCCTCCGGTCACGGGTTGATCGGGCTCGCTGAACGTGCGCGCCTGGTCGGCGGGGGGCTCACGTACGGCAACCTGGGCGTCGGGTTCGGCGTGCAGGCGACGCTGCCGACCGGAGCCGGTCGATGATCCGCTACGCGGTGGTCGACGACCAGGTCGCCGGCCCATCGGGTCGCGTGGCCGGTCCAGTGTCGTGTGCCCCGGGGCTCGGCCAGCAGGACTGGGCACGTGGACTCGCGAAGGACCGCGCGTGCGATCGGTCCTAGGTGTGAGCCAACCGGGACGAGCACGTCGTGACGGCCGACGACCACCAGGTCCGAGGTCCGACCTGCCTCGACCAAGGCGTCGGCCGGGAATGCGTGGCGCGCGTCGATCGTCACCTCGACGCCAGCGAGTTCGTCTGCCAACTCGTCCAGTAGTGCCTGGATCTCCGCCGTTGCCCGGGTGGCCCATTCGGTGTCCTCGGTGCGGGACGTGATGATGTCGTCATAGACGCCGGGGAGGGCCCACGCGTGCAGGACATTCAGACGCGCACCGCGGCCGCTGGCGGCCCGCGCCGCCGTCCGCAGGATCTCCTGGGAGCGGTCGGGGACGTCGACGCCGACGGTGACGGTGGGGAGGACTCCGTTCGAGCTGTTCGGGGACCAATGGGCCGGTACCGACACGACGGAGACGCGGGAGTGTGCCGCTACCCCGCTCGACACCGACCGTGTGACCACTCGCATCATCCGGGAGAGCGGCCGCCGCTGAAGCACGATCAGCCGTGCTGTTGCGCCGATGTCGACGATGGTGGTCACGACGCCGCCCCAGACCAGCTCAGAGGTGACCGGCACCGTGTCCGAGACGAGGTCGAGGGCGCGCTCAACCGCGCTCGACAGCGCCAGGCGTCCGGGGAGCTCGAAGTCAGCGCTGTCCACCAGCACCGTCTCGGGGCCTTGCGGAATTCGATGTATCACGTGCACCAGGTGCAGTCCACAGCCGGCGCGAGCAGCCTCGCCCGCGGCATACACCAACGCGCCGTCTACCGGGTCGTGACCGA
This sequence comes from uncultured Actinomycetota bacterium, assembly GCA_963706475.1. Lineage (GTDB taxonomy): Bacteria > Actinomycetota > Actinomycetes > Propionibacteriales > Nocardioidaceae > Nocardioides. The sequence continues at coordinate 822,127 of CAVPLV010000002.1, forward strand.
CAGCGACGACAACGGGGGGCGGGTTCTGCTCGGTCATGACGGCCTCCAAGGGGGCTCACTGGTGTCTTTTCTCCACCGTGCCCTCATGGAGCCGTGTGCTCTAGGGACGAACGGCCCTGGAGCACCGGGCAAATGCCCCTGACCAACGGCGGATGGTGAAGAAGCGTTTGATGACGATGGGCGTCGCTGCGGCGGTGCTCGTGCTCGTCCCGTTGGCTGGTGCCAGTGCTGCACCAGGGGGTGTCAACTGGACCAACGCCGGCGGAGACCATGGGAACACGAGGTCCCAACCGTCCGAGTCGAAGTTGACGGTCAGCAACGTGAGCAGGCTCGCGAAGAAGTGGGCGTTCACGACCGGGGGCGACGTGTCGGCGACCCCGGCTGTTTACGACGGTACCGTCTACGTGCCCGACTGGGCCGGCAATCTGTACGCGATCAACGCGAAGACCGGTGTCGAGGAGTGGAGGGCCAGCATCCCGGCAGCGAGCGGTGTTCCGTTCGACAAGGCGCGCGCGACGCCGGCAGTGACCGATTCGTTGGTGATCGTGGGCACGCAGGGAAGCATCCTCGCGCCCGACGGTGGACCAGGCGGTCAGGTGATGGCCTTCAGCCGCGCGACCGGTCACCTCGTCTGGCGCACCCAGGCCGACTCGCACGCCGCGGCGATCATCACGCAATCTCCCACCGTCTTCGACGGTCGGGTGTACGTGGGCGTCGCCTCTCAGGAAGAGGCACTGGCTGCCTTCGCGCCGGACTATGAGCTCTCGTTTCGCGGCAGCATGCTGGCGCTCGACCTGGCAACGGGCGCCATCGTGTGGAAGACCTACATGGCGCCGACCGGCTACACCGGCAACGCGTTGTGGGGCAGTTCGCCGGCCATCGACACCAAGCGTCACCAGGTGCTGATCGCCACGGGCAACAACTACTCGGTGCCCCAGGGGGTGCTCGACTGCGTCGCCGCTGCGGGGAGCGACAGTGCGGCGCAGGCGGCGTGCCTTCCCGCCGATGACTACTTCGACTCGGTCATGGCGCTCGACTTGACCACCGGCGCGGTGAAGTGGGCGACCCGTGCCATTCCCTATGACGCGTGGACCGTCGACTGCATCCCGTTCTTCGGCGACGGCCACCTTTGCCCCGACCCGGCAGGACCCGACTACGACTTCGGTCAGGCGCCCGCACTCTTCACGATCAAGGCCAACGGAGGCAAGTCGGTCGACGTCGTCGGAGCCGGGCAGAAGAGCGGCCAGTTCTGGGTGCTCGACGCTGCTACAGGAGCGGCTCGCTGGGTCACCCAGGCCGGCCCCGGTGGAACGGCGGGCGGTCTGCAGTGGGGCTCCGCCGTCGACGGTAGGCGCGTCTACGCCGCGAATGCGAACAGCAACTTCGTGCCGTGGACTCTGCCCGGTGGCGCGGTGACGACCGCCGGCGTGTGGTCCGGACTCGACGCCTCGACCGGTCAGATTCTCTGGCAGACGACTCCGCCGCACGGTGGTGGCGCCTCCGGGCCGGTGACGACCGCGAACGGCATCGTGTTCGGTTGCTCACTCGACGCGCAGGGCTACATGTACGCACTGAACGGGGCGACGGGGGCGGTCCTGTGGGAGTTCCCGAGCGGCGGCTCGTGCTTGTCCGGCGCCGCGATCTCCAACGGCACCGTCTACTGGGGCTCGGGCTACAGCAACTTCGGCTTCGGCACCCCGAACAACAAGGTGTACGCGTTCGGCCTCCCGAGCTGACGTCGCCGCACAGTGGTCACCGAGCACAGGCCAGGTTTGTGCTCGGTGACCACCAAGTCAGCGACGTCCGCGTAGCTGGAGACCTCCTGCAAGAGGTTCCTGCGGCGCTGGGGAATCCGCGCGGCCCGGACTCACGCTGGAGCGGCATCGAGCCCGTGGCGGTTCCCTCACCAGGAAACAGCGACGTACTTCGACTCCAGGTAGTCCAGCATCCCCTCGTGGCCGCCCTCGCGGCCGATGCCAGACTGCTTGGTGCCACCGAAGGGAGCGGCGGGGTCGGAGACGATGCCGCGGTTGAGGCCGACCATGCCGGAGTCGAGGCGCTCGCTGACGCGCAGGCCCCGCGCCAGGTCAGCGGTGTAGAGGTAGGAGACCAGGCCGTACTCGGTGTCGTTGGCCATCCGGACCGCCTCGTTCTCGTCGGCGAAGGTGACGATCGGTGCGACCGGACCGAAGATCTCCTCACCGAGGATGCCGGCGGTCCGGGGTACGTCGAGCAGGACCGTCGGGTCGTAGTAGAAGCCGGCCCGGTCCGGGCGGGTGCCGCCCAGCACGATGCGAGCGCCGTCGGCGACCGCACCGTCGACCAGCTCGGCGACCTTGACAGCCGATTCCTCGTTGACGAGGGGCCCCACTTGCGTGTCGTCCGAGGTGCCGGGTCCGACGCGTAGGTCGGCCATCCGTTCGGCCAGCCGGCCGCTGAACTCGTCGGCGACGTCGACGTGCACGAAGAACCGGTTGGCTGCGGTGCAGGCCTCGCCGCCGTTGCGCATCTTCGCGATCATCGCGCCGTCGACGGCCGCGTCGAGGTCGGCGTCCTCGAAGACCAGGAACGGCGCGTTGCCGCCGAGCTCCATCGAGCAGTTGATCACCTGGTCGGCTGCCTCGCGCAAGAGCACTCGGCCGACCTCGGTGGAGCCGGTGAAGGACAGCTTGCGGACCCGCGGGTCGTGCAGCATCGCCGACACGACCGCACCCGAGCGGCGGGCGGGCAGCACGTTGACCACGCCGGCCGGCACGCCGGCATCCTCGAGGATCTTCGCCATCAACAGTGCCGTGAGCGGAGTGTCGCTCGCCGGCTTCAGGATCACCGGACAGCCGGCGGCCAGGGCCGGTCCGATCTTGCGGGTGGCCATCGCGGCCGGGAAGTTCCACGGGGTGACCAGCACGCAGATGCCGACCGGCTGCTGGAGCACCACGATCTTGTTGGCCCCCGACGGCGCGGTCATCACCGCGCCGGAGGCACGGACCGCCTCCTCGGCGTACCAACGGAAGAACTCGGCGGCATACGCCGTCTCGCCGCGGGCATCCGGCAGCGCCTTGCCGTTCTCCAGCGAGATCAGGTGGGCGATCTCGTCGGCGCGCTCGGACATCAGCTCGTAGGCACGTCGCAGTATCTCCGAGCGCTCCCTCGGCGCGGTTGCCGCCCAGCCGACGGCCGCGGCGTCGGCCGCCTCGACGCACGCGAGGGCGTCGTCGACGGTGCCGTTGGCGACCGAGGTGAGGACGTCGCCGGTGGCGGGGTCGAGGACGTCGAAGCGCCCGCCGTCGGAGGCGGGCACCTGCTTTCCTCCGATCCACAGCTCGCGCGGCAGGTCGGCGAGATCGTTGAGCGAGAAGTCGGCCATGGTGTGCCTTTCGTGTGGGTGGTCTCCGGGGCTCACTCAGTAGGGGTTGGTGACGACGAGCTCCTGGGCTGGGAACAGGGTGAGGATCCTCGGGCCGTCGTCGGTGATCACGATCTCCTCCTCGATCCGGGCCGCGGAGACGCCGTCGGTGGCGGGACAGTAGGTCTCGAGCGCGAAGACCATGCCGACCTCGAGCTCCACGGGCTCCTTCATCGAGTTGAGCCGCGAGATGATGGGCCGCTCGTGAAGGCCGAGCCCGAGGCCGTGGGCGAACTGAAGTCCGAAGGCCTCCATCTCCGAGCCGAAGCCGAACTCCTCGGCCTTCGGCAGCAGCGCTGCGACCTCGTCGGTTCCGACACCGGCCCGGATCCCGTCGATGCCTCGGTCCATCCACTCCCGCGCCTGCGTGTAGGCGTCACGCTGCGCCGGGGTCGAGCTGCCGACCGCGAAGGTGCGGTAGTAGCAGGTCCGGTAGCCGTTGTAGGAGTGGATGATGTCGAAGAACGCCTGGTCGCCGGGGCGGATCAGCCGGTCGGTGAAGTTGTGCGGGTGCGGGTTGCAGCGCTCCCCCGAGATCGCGTTCACCGCCTCGACCTGGTCGGAGCCCATCTCGTAGAGCCGCTTGTTGGCGAGCGCGACGATCTCGTTCTCCCGGACGCCGGGCTTCAGCGCCTCGACGATGTCCTGGTAGACCCCGTCGACCATCGCGGCCGCCTGGTTGAGCAGCACGATCTCGTCGCGCGACTTGATGCAGCGGGCGTCGAGCATCAGCTGCTGGGCGTCGACGACGGTCAGGCCCTGTCGCTGCATCTCGAAGAGGAACGGCGGCTCCACGATGTCCATGCCCACCGGCAGGTCGGCGACGCCGGCCTCGACCAGCAGCGACTTGATCTCGGCGACCGCGGTCTCCATCAGCCCCACCGACGGCGCGACCGCGCCGCGGAAGCCGAGGAACCCGGCGCGGTAGTTCTCCTCGGGCACCCACTTCGAGTAGATCTTGTGGTGCTTGACCGCCGACCCGAAGTCCCACAGCACCGGCTCCCGGCCGCGCGCCAGCAGGGCGTAGCGGATCATCTTGTCGCCGAGAGCGCCACCGATCCAGGTCTGCGTGGTGTAGCGGATGTTGTAGAAGTCGAAGAGCAGGAAGGCGCCGCACTCACTGCCCTCCAGCGCCTCCTGGGCCCGAGCGAGGCGATAGTGCCGCAGCCGATCGAAGTCGACTCGTTCCTCGTAGTCGACCGCCATGTGACCCGGTGCGGGGAGGGGAGCGCCGCTCACCCGCCGAGCCCGTCGTCGACCGGCACGTTCTCGGGCTTGAGGGTGAGCCCGGAGCTGGCCGCCTGGAGCTCGAGCAGGATCGCGAAGTCCTCCGTGACCCGGCCGCTGCTGACGCTCGCCTGTACGGCGGCCGCAGTGGCCGCGGCTACAGGCATCGGCACGTCCAGCTCGTGGGCCGCCGCGAAGCCGAGGTCGAAGTCCTTGCGGAGCAGGATCGGCGTGAAGGTCGGCGTGAAGTCGAGGTTCACGAACGCGGGCGACTTGTAGCGGGTGAACACCGAGCCCATCACCGAGTTGTTGAGGAACTCGAGGAACGCCGCCCGCGGCATCCCGCCCTTCTCGGCGAGCACGGTGATCTCGGACAGGCACTGGGTCACGACGCCGAGCATCAGGTTGTGGCAGATCTTGGCCAGCCGGGCGACGTCGCCCTCGCCGACGTACGTCGCCCCCTTGCCGAGGTGGTCGAGCAGGTGCGCGACGCGGTGGTAGGTCTCCTCCGGACCGGACACGACCAGGCTCAGACCGCCCGCGCTCACGACCTTGCCGTTGCCGCTGACCGGGGAGGCGAGGAAGGCGACCCCCCGCTCGGTGCAGGCCGCGCGCATCGACGCCGACGACTCGGCCGAGACCGTGGAGCAGTCGACGACGATGCCCGGCACGTGATCGGGATCGGCGAGCAGTCCGCCTGCACCGACGAGAACCTGCTCGAGGTCGGCCGGGGTGGAGACCATCGTGAAGACCACGTCGAGGCCACGCAGGTCCGCGATCGTGTCGGCGACCTCGCAGCCGACCTCGGTGAGCGCTTCGGCCTTGGCGCGGGTGCGGTTCCAGACGGTGACGTCCTCGCCGGCCCTCGCCAGCCGGCTGGCCATCGCGGCACCCATCCGGCCGGCGCCGATCCAGCCGATGCGGAGGGGACCGGGAGCGGTGGAGTTCATGTCAGCCTGCCTTCGTGGTGAGTTGAGCGGGTATGGCGAGCCGCGCGGCCAGCCAGTCCGCGGTGCGGGGGCGGTGCCAGGGGGCGACGTTCGCACAGCCGTGGTTGCCGTCCTCGAGCATCAGCAGCTCGACGGGTCCGGCGACGGCGTCGCGCAGCCGGACGGCGTTCTCCCACGGGATCAGCCGGTCCAGGCGGCCGAAGACGATGAGCAGCGGCGCGACCAGGTCGGCGGCGGAGGACTCCATGCCGAGGGTCAGGGCGATCTGACGGGCCTCCTCGTCGGTGGCGGCGCCGGAGCGCACCCGGAACGTGTCGCGGGTCAGCTGCGGCAGCCCGGGCCAGCACTCGCCGAAGTTGAAGGGTCCGGCCAGCGCGACACAGGCGGCGGCCCGGTCGCCGAGCGCGGCCGCGACGCGCGGCGCGTAGTAGCCACCGAGGCTCACGCCCCAGATGCCCAGCCGGGACCGGTCGATCTCGGGCAGTTCGCCGAGCGTCTCCCACAGGGTCTCCGCGACCGGCGCCCAGTCACCGCGGATGGGCAGGTCGTACTCCGCCTCCCCCTGGCCGGGGCCGTCGATCGCAAGCGTCGCGAGACCACGGTCGAGGAACGTCGTCTCCGTGGAGCGGAGCTCCTCCTTGGTGGAGTCGAGCCCGGGGATCAGGACGACGACCGGGTGCGGGCCCTCGCCGGGGGGCACCCGGAGAATCCCGACGATCCGGCTGCCGTCGTACGCCATCTCGATGCGGCGGCCCGGCGGGTCGAGGTAGAGCAGCGCGTCGTCGAGGCAGGCGACGGCGCGGGCGTGGGCCGCCCGCATCTGGTCGACGTCCTGGACGAAGACGAACTTGGCGAAGTGGTGGTAGACGGCGGCCTGGGAGAGGTGCTCGCCGGCCGAGCGCAGCCTTCCCTCGGCCAGCGCGTCGCGTCCGAGGGTCTCGTGCTCGGAGCCGGCGGCCACCCAGGCGGCGCACCAGTCGTCCCAGCGCTCGACGCCGCCGGCGACCCGCTCGAAGTCGGCCACGGTGACACCGTTGACGGTGAACCGCGGGCCCCAGTGGGAGAGGGCGGAGGCGACCAGCTCGTCCATCTGTTCTCCTCGATTTCCGAATCGTCGAGACATGACTGCAATCGAGTGCAGCCTTGTCGATCAGCGGAGGTGTGTCAAGCCGCTCGATCCTGCGGGTAGTCGGTGCTGCAATCGAATGCAGAATCCGCTACCGTGCGGACGTGACTCAGATCGTCGTCGGTTCCTTCACCCCGTCGGTGCTCCTCGACCTGGCCCGGTCGACGGGCCGGTTCGCCGCGCAGGACCTCCAGGTGTCGGAGGTGGCGGTGACGTCCTCACCGGCACAGATCCGCTCACTCCTGGACGGCGACCTCGCCGTCGCGCTCACGAGTCCCGACAACGTGCTCGCCTACCGGTTCAACCCGCACAACCCGCTCGGGGAGACCGCGGACGTGCGGATCGTGGCCGCGATCGACCGGGGCATGGGGCTGGGTCTGTACGCACGCGCTGGCACGCGACCGGCGGACCTTCGTCGCGCCAAGATCGGGGTCGACGTCGGCACCTCCGGCTTCGCGCTCGCGCTCTACGCCCTGGCCGAGACGCTCGGGGTTGCCCGCGAGGACTACGACCTGGTCGCGCTCGGCTCGACCCCGCGCCGGCTCGAGGCGCTCCTCGCCGGCGACTGCGCGGCGACCATGCTCAACGCCGGCAACGAGCTGATCGCCGAGCACCACGGCTGCGTCCGACTGGCCGGCGCTGCCGAGCTGCTCTCGCCGTACCTCGGCACGGTCGTGGCGATCGCCGGCGACCGTCACCTCGACGTGGCCGGACGGCTGTCCCAGGCCCTGCTCGACACCGCGGTCGAGATCGTCGGTGGCAGGCTGTCCGACGAGGCGGCCGAGGCGGCCGCCCGCCAGCTCGACCTCGACGACGACCTCGCGCGGCGGTACGTCGACCGGATGCGCGACCCGCTCGACGGGCTGGTGCCTGACGGCGTGGTCGACCGTGCCGCGTTGGAGACGCTGGTCCGACTGCGGACGACGTACCAGCCGACCGTGGTCGACGGCGTGGAGGTGCTCGACGCGGCCCTCGCCGACGACTCCGGCCTGGTGCACCGCGCGTGAGCGTTGCCGCCGAGGAGCGACCCACCCCGATCCGCCTGCTCCAGCTGACGGCATTCGTCAGCACGTTGGACCGCTTCGCGATGCCGCCGATGCTGGTCGCGATCGCCCACGACCTCGGCGTACCGCTCTCGCAGATCGTCACCGCCGCCGGCGCGTACTTCCTTGTCTACGGGCTCAGCCAGCCGGTGTGGGGTTCCGTGTCGGACCGGATCGGCCGGGTCCGGACGATGCGGCTGACGCTGCTGCTCGCCGGCATCTTCACCCTGTCGTCGGCGCTGGCCTGGGGACCGGTCTCGCTGGGCATCACCCGAGGTCTGGCCGGTGGTTTCTTCGGCGCCGCCTACCCGGCGACGCTGATCTACCTCGGCGACACCGTCCCAGCGGCGTCCCGCCAGCGCTTCATCGCCCGGCTCATGGTCGGGGTCGCGATGGGTACGGCGCTCGCGTCGATCGGCGCGGGCGTGTTGTCCGACGTCGCGACCTGGCGAGCCGCTTTCGTCATCACCGGTGTCGCCTCGCTGGTGGTCTGCGCGACGCTCCGCCGACTGCCTGAGCCGGAGCTCGCCCGCCGTCCGACCACGCTGATGGGCCCGCTGCACGAGATCGGCCGGTCCCCGATCACGTTGCTCGTGCTGGCGTTCGCCTTCGCCGAGGGCGCGGTGCTGCTCGGCGCGCTGACCCTGATGCCGCCCGCCATCGAGCACTCCGGCGCCACCGCCGCCCTCGCCGGCGGCGTGACCGCGGTCTACGGCGTCTCGGTCTTCCTCAGCTCACAGCTGGTCGGCCGACTCTCGGCGCACTGGCACCCGTCCCGCCTGATCGCGCTGGGGGGCGTCGCGGCCGTCTCCGGATGCGTGCTCCTCGCGCTCAGCCAGACGCCGGCGATGGCGGTGGTCGTGGCGATCCTGATCGGCCTGGCCTGGGTCGCCATGCACTCGTCCCTGCAGACGTGGGCGACCGAGGTGCTGCCGTCGGCGCGGGCGGTCGTCGTCTCGTCCTTCGCCGGATCGCTCTTCGTGGGCAGCGCGCTGGCGGCACTGGCGGTGGCCGGCCTGGCCGAGGCGGGCGAGTACTCCGTGATCTACGCGGCGTACGCCTGCGCGGCAGTGCCGCTCACGCTCGCCGCCAGCTGGGCCAGGTCCCGCTGGCAGCGCCCGTCCGAGAAACCTGCGCACCCCTAGGATGCCTGCTGTGCAGACACCGACGCTTCGCGATGTCGCCGTCGCCGCCGGCGTACACCCGGCAACCGCGTCGCGGGCACTCAACCCGGCCACACGGGGTCTGGTCAACGCCGACACCGCCCGGCGGGTCATCAAGGTGGCAGAGTCGCTGGGCTACCGCCCCAACCCGATAGCCCGCGGACTGAAGACGTCGAAGTCCGGCACCGTCGGCCTGGTCATCCCCGACCTCACCAACCCGCTCTTCCCGCCGATCGTGCGCGGGATCGAGGACGTGCTCGAGCCGGCGGGTTTCAGCGGGCTGATCGTGAACACGGACAACGACCCCGACCGTGAGCGTGCTCAGATCGAGCTGCTGCGGTCGCGGCAGGTGGAGGGCCTCATCGTCGCGACGGCACTGGTCCACCACCCCCTGCTCGAGCAGCTGCATCGCGAGGGTGTCGTGATGGTGATGGTCAACCGCCGCCCGAACGGGATCGACGTCCCGTCCATCACGCCCGACGACGCCTCAGGCGTCGAACTGGCCGTGCAGCACCTCGCCGCCCTCGGGCACCGGCGGATCGCCCACCTCGCCGGCCCCTCGAACACGTCGACCGGTGTCGTCCGGGCGCGCTCGTTCCGCAGCACCGTGCGTGACCTGGGCCTCGACGACGACCCGGCGCTGGTGGCGACCTGCCCCTACTGGAGCGAGGAGTCAGGCGCCGAGGCGTTGCGCACGCTGCTCGACTCCGGGGTGGACTTCTCCGCCGTCGTTGCTGGCAATGACCTGATCGCACTCGGCTGCTACGACGTCTTCGCGGAGCGCGACATCGACTGCCCGGGCGACATCAGCGTCGTCGGCTTCAACGACATGCCGTTCCTGGACAAGCTCCGGCCGCCGCTCACCACGGTGGCGATCCCGCACCAGCAGATCGGCACCGAGGCAGGGCGGCTCCTGCTCGACGGCATCTCCGAGCCCAACCGGCCCGCGCGCTCGGTGCTGCTCCCGCTGACCTTTGTGGTCCGGGGGTCGACGGCCCCGCCGCGCTGAGCGGTCGGCCCGGCGGAGGATCCTCGGCCTCGGCCCCATGACGGTCGAACAACCGGCTCGAGAGTGCCGGCTCACTCCCGGTGGCTGTCCAGGAACTCGACGATCGCTCCGAGCGCCTCGCGCTGGACGTCGTCGACCTGGGCGACGCCGTGCTCGTCGGACTCCGGGAAGATGTAGCCGTGGACGTCGTGGCTCCAGCTGAGCCACTCGGTGTCTGCACGCTTCTCGGCGAGGAGCTCGTAGGTGAGCCGGAAGATTCCCTGGAGCTCGTCCTGGTCGCGGCCGAGCACCAGCACCGGGATGTCGACGCCGTCCAGGCGCGCGGAGACCTCGGCGGGGTCGGTGATCCGTGCTCGGGCGTGGTCGGGGCTGCGGATCTGGAGGCTCTCGATGTCACGCAGCCCGTCCACCTCCTCGACCGTCGGCTCACCGCCGAGACTCAGCGTGAGCAGCTCGTGGGAGGCCGGCTCGGCGGCGACCCCGGCCCGCAGCAGCCCGTTGTACTGAGAGAGCAGCTTGAAGAGCATCTCGCCGGCGTGGCTGACCCCGAGGTGGAAGAGTCGGTCGGCGTCGATCTCCGGGAGCGTGGCGACGCCGCGCAGCACGGCGACCTCGTCCTCGTACTCCAGCGGCGCCCGGTTCATCAGCTCCATCCCCTGCCGCCCGCCGGCGACGAGCCGGCCACCGGTCTGGTAGCCGAGCTCGACCTCGGTGCGGTAGCGCGCCCACGCGCAGGCGTAGCCGGCCTCGAGGAGCACGTCGGTGATGTGCCGGAAGCGGCGCATCCGGTCGCGCAGCCAGTCGAGGCCCCCGCCGCCGTTGCCGTAGGCGACGTAGACGAACGGGTGCGGTCCGGGGCCGTCCGGCAGCCGCAGGGCGTACGGCGTGTACAGCCCGTCCAGGGTCTCGGCGAGCCGGTAGTGGGCGGGACTGTGGGACCCGGGGATGTCCTCGGTGAAGAGCTCCATCACGTCAGGCCGACGGGTTCACGACGGGCACGTCCGGAGTGACCTCGACGGCGGCACCCGAGACGGTGCCGCCGAAGTACATCTGCGCGATGTTCGGGTCGGCCAGGATCGACGCGGCGTTGCGCTGGGTGACCACCTTGCCGGATTCCATGACGATTCCGTCGGTGGCCATCTTCATCCCGAACCGCACGTTCTGCTCGACGATCAGGATCGTCTTGCCGCTGTCGCGCAGGACCATCACCGAGTCGTAGAGCACCTGGAGCGCCTTGGGATCCAGGCCCAGGGACGGCTCGTCGAGCAGCAGCAGCGCCGGGTCGAGCATCAGCGATCGGGCGAACTCCACCATTCGGCGCTGGCCGCCGGAGAGGTTGCCGGCGTTCTCGTTGCACCGATCGGCGACGATCGGGAAGAGCGAGGCGACCTGGTCGTAGCGCTCCTGCACCAGCGCCTTCTTGCGGCGGATGATGTAGGCGCCGAGCAGCACGTTCTCGCGCACGGTCATACCTGGGAAGAGCGCGTTGGACTGCGGCACCTGGGAGATGCCGCGCTCGAGGATCTCGGCGGCGGACATCCTGTCGATGCGGTCGCCCTGGAGGTGCACCTCGCCGAGCCGCGGGGTGAGCAGGCCGCTGACAGTCTTGAGGACGGTCGACTTGCCGGCGCCGTTCGGGCCGACGATGCACGCGACCGAGCCTGCCGGCACGCTGATGTCGACGCCCTGGAGCACGTCGCCGCCGCCGTACCCCGCGACGACGCCCTCCATGTGCAGCATCGGCGTCCCACTCGACGGCATGCTCATGCCTGCACCCTCTCCTCGATCGCGAAGTCGTCACCCAGGTAGGCGTCGATGACGGCGGGGTCGCCCTGGATCTCGTCCGGGGTGCCGGTCGCCATCGTCTTGCCGCGGGCCAGCACGTGGATGGGGTCGCAGAGGCCGAGCACGAACGGCATGTTGTGCTCGACGATCAGGAACGTCTTCCCGTACGAGTTCAGCTCCCGGATCATGTCGCCCATCCGCTCGATCAGCACCGGATTGATGCCACCGGCCGGCTCGTCGAGCAGGATCACCTTGGGGTCGAGCATCAGGATCTGCGCGAGCTCGACGAGCTTCTGCTGTCCGTACGACAGGGCGTGCGCCTTCTGGTCGCGGAAGGCGCGCATGCCGACGAACTCCAGCAGTTCCTCGGCCGCCTTCGCCTCGCTGCCGCTGACGGCGATCCGGCCGAGCTGGCGCACGGAAAACTCGCGCTGCACGGCCACGACGTTCTCGAGGACCGTCATCTCGCGGAAGAGTCGGGTGATCTGGAAGGTGCGGCCGAGTCCGCGGTGTGCCCGCTCCCACGACGGCATCCCGTCGATGCGGGTGCCGTCGAGCCAGATCTCGCCGGAGTTGGCGCGGATCGTGTCGTCGATGAGGTTGAAGATCGTCGTCTTGCCGGAGCCGTTCGGCCCGATCAGCCCGGTGATCGAACCCTCCGGCACGGCGAACGACGCCCCGTCGACGGCCTTCAGGCCGCCGAACGCCCGGCTGAGGCCCTTGACCTCCAGTATCGCCCGGTCCGGGATCTCGCTGCGATCGACCAGGTGCACCCGGTCGGTGATGGAGGCCAGGCTGCCACCGGTCCCGATCCGCGCGCCGACCAGCGCCGCCTTGCCGCGCGTACGCCGCCAGCTCAGCAGCGACTCGACCGCCGGCAGGATGCCCTTGGGCAGGAAGATCACCACGGCCACCAGCAGTCCACCGAAGAGGAACAGTCGGGTGTTGCCGCCGCCCCAGTCGTTGTTGGCCATCTCGTTGAGCCACTCGATCAGGAAGGCGCCGAGCACCGGGCCCCAGAGCGTGGCCTTACCGCCGATCAGCATCGACAGCACCAACTGGACGCTGATCAGGATGCTGAACATGCCGCGCGGGTCGATGAAGGTCAGGTAGTAGCCGTAGACCGCGCCGGCCATGCCGACGAAGACGGCGCTCGCCATGAACGCGATGATCTTGTCGACCGGGAGGTTGATGCCGATCGTGGCGGCCTTGGTCTCGTCCTCACGGATGGCGATCAGGCCCATGCCGAGCTTGCTGCGCCGGATCCACCAGGTCATCAGGAGCTGGAGCGCGAGGATCACGATCAGCACGTAGTAGAAGGGCCAGTTCATGATGTCGCGGTCCCAGGTCGGGAGCGGCAGCGTCAGGCCGGCCGTGCCGTTGGTGAGCGAGACCCAGTTGACCGCGATCACCTGCACCAGGAAGAGGAAGGCGACCGTGATGATCACGAACGACGGTCCGCTCGACCGGAGCGAGACAGCGCCGAGGATCAGCGCGACGGCCGCCGCGACCAGGCCGGCGACCGGCACCCACAGCCAGGGGTTCACGTCGGGGAACTTGCCGGCCATGACCCCGATCGTGTAGCCGCCCAACCCGATGAACGCACCTTGGCCGAGCGAGACATAGCCCGCGAAGCCGGAGATGATGTTCAGCCCGCTGGCACCGACCGCGAAGACCAGCGAGAGGATGATCATGTTCTGGTAGTAGATGTCCTCGCTGATCATCGGGTAGATGACCAGCAGCACGCCCGCCGCAAGGGCGATCGCGCGGCCGATCCAGATCGGCTCCAGCCAGCGGCTGCCGCCGGCCGTCCCGGCCGGCGCCGCGGTCTCAGTCGTCGTCGGGGCGCTCATGCGGTGGCCACTGCATCCCCTCGAAGGCGGGTGCCGAGCAGGCCCTGCGGCCGGATCAGCAGCACCGCGAACACGATCGCGTAGGGAACGGCGGTCGCCCAGGAGGGTGACCAGTACGCCGCGGTGAGCGTCTCGGCGACCCCGAACAGGACGGCGCCGAGCACCGCACCGTTCAGGCTCCCGAGACCGCCGAGCACGACGATCGCGAGCAACCGGGCGATCCACTGGTAGTGGGAGCCCGGGGTGAACGGGTAGAGGACGCCCGTGATGGCACCACCGGCACCGGCCGCCGCGATGCCGATGGCGAAGACGAGCGCGGCGACCGAGGCGACCTTGACGCCGACCAGCTCCGCCGAGGACGGGTTGCTCGCGGCCGCGCGGATCGCGCGTCCCAGCCAGGTCTTGGTGAGCACCAGCCAGAGGATGACGAGCACCACGACCGCGATCAGACCGCCGTACACCTGGGCCTTCGGGAGGAAGATCCCTCCGATGGTGAAGGACTCGTCGGCGTACGACGGCCGGATCGCCGTCGAGTTGTTGCCCCAGATCTCGCCCATCGCGCCCTCGATCACCAGCGCCAGCCCGAAGGTCAGCAGCACGGTCGACGACATCGGCGCCGTCCGGATCGGGGATACGACCGTCTTGTAGGTCACCCAGCCCAGCGCGAACACGATCGCGGTCGTGATCACGACGGAGACCAACGGGTCGATGCCGAACGCGTCCCAGAGCCAGTAGGTGATGAACGCACCCAGGATCAGGAAGGAGCCGTGGGCGATGTTGATCACCCCCATGACGCCGAAGATCAGGGTCAACCCGCTCGCTGCCAGGGCGTACACGCCTCCCAGCAGCAACCCAAGAAGAAGGGTCTGGAGCAACTCCGTCATCAGCTGGTGCCTCCCGGCTTCCATCCCTGGACGAGCTCGTCGGACGTGGCGAACTCCTCGGGCAGCACGAACTGCACCTCGCCGTCCTGCCACTGACCGATCAGGAAGTCGCCGTTCGGGGAGCCGTCGTCGTTCCACTCGAGGTCACCCAGAATGGTCGAGACCTTGTTCTCGCGCAGCCAGTCAGCCATGCCTTCCTGGTCGTCGATGTCACCGACGGCCTCGGCGGCGGCCTGAAGGACCTGGCCGGCGGCGTACGCGTCTGCGGCGTCCTCCGGCGGCTCGGCGTCGTCGTACATCTCCTTGTACTTCGCCACGAACTCGGCGTTGCCAGGGGTGTCGGCCGACGGCGCGTGGCTGATGGCGAACATGATGCCTTCGGTGTTCTCCTCGCCGATCGCGTCGGCGTACTGCTGGCCGAGCGACGGGGCCGTGGTCTGGTAGAACCAGTCCGGGGTGAAGTCCGCCTTGAGCATTGCGCGGACCAGGCCGACGCCGTCCTCGAACACTGCGCCGTGCACGACCACGTCGGGGTCGGCAGCCTTCATCGCGGTCACGATCGTGTCGAAGTTCTTGGTGTCGATCGCGTAGGTCTCCTCGTACACCGTCTCGATCCCGGCGGCCTCGAGGATGTCCTTGATGCCTGCGACGTTCGGGGCAGCGAACGGGTCGTCGATCGTCGGGTACGCCGCGGTCTTCGGCCGCTGGTCCTCCGGCAGGCCGGCGATGTACTCGCCAAAGAGCTTCCCCTGCTTGTCGGCCGTGGCCTGCTGGGTGAAGAAGAGGTACTTGAAGCCGCGGCTGAACATCTCCGGCGAGCCGCCGGCCGGCTCGACGTACAGCATCTGGTTCTTCTCCGCGACGGCCGAGGCCGGCAGGTTGAGGAGCGAGGAGAAGGTCCCGAGAAGGAGGTCGACCTTGTCCTGGCTGATCAGTGCGTTGTAGTCGGCGACGATGGTGTTCTGATTGGACGCGTCGTCCTTGATCACGACGTCCACGTCGCGGCCCAGGATGCCCCCGGACTCGTTCACCATCTTCTGCCACACCTGGTACCCCTGCTCGGCGGCCTGGCCGGGCTGGGAGAACTCGCCGGTCAGGGGCAGGGAGGAACCGATGCGAATGGGGGCGTCGGAACTGCTGCCCGAGCTATCGGAACCACCACAGGCGGCGAGTCCGAGCGCCAATACACCGGTCAATGCCACGGCCGTCCAGCCCTGGCGAAGCGAAACTTCGGACATACTTCCTCCTCGGTGCTTCCACCAATGATTGTCGCAATCGATTGCGGCGCTTGCAGTCTCGTGAAGAGCGTCACAGTCTGTCAAGCACTCAGTCGCAAATTGACCTCCCGGACGTACGACCGCGACCGGACCTGCGTCGACCTGAGTCGACGCCTCTTGCAAACGGTTGTGGCGCGTGCCAGCCTCGGCCCATGACGGATGTGGAAGCAGCTCCCCTGCCCGACTCGGCCGACGTGGTCGTGATCGGTGCCGGCCACAACTCGTTGGTGTGCGCCGCCTACCTCGCCCGCGCCGGGCTGGAGGTACTGGTCCTGGAGGCCAACGCGACCCCCGGCGGCAACACCCGCACGGAGGAGCTGACGCTCCCCGGCTTCGCGCACGACTCCTGCAGTAGCGCGCACGTGCTGATCCAGAACAACCCGCTGATCCGCGACGACGAGCTGGGGTTGGTCGCAGACTTCGGCCTCGAGTACCTCACCACGGACCCGGCGGTCGTGATGCCGCAGCCGGACGGCGATGTATTGGTGATGCACCGCGACCTCCAGGGCACCGCCGACGAACTCGCCCGCTGGTCGGCACCGGACGCCCGTGCGTTCGAGCAGTTGATCGGCGAATGGAAGGGCGGCCTCGCCGCGGCGCACGGCCGCTGGAGCTCGCACCTGCCGCAGCCCGACGACAACGTGAGCCGGCGCTACCTCGAGCTGCGCCACCAGAGCGCGTGGGACGTCATCCACCAGCGGTTCACGCATCCCGTCGTCCGCTCCTTCATGCTCTGGCTCGCGATGGCAACCATCCAGGATCCGAGGCGCCCGGGGACGGGCTTCCTCCCATCTTCCCTGGCGTCTGGTCGTCTCGACTTCGGTTGGACGACACCGGTCGGCGGTAGCCAGGCGCTGCCGGACGCCCTGGTCCGCCTGATCGACGAGAACGGCGGCCGGGTCGTCTGCTCCAGCCCGGTCACCGGCATCGGCACCGGGAGCGACGGCGTACAGACGGTGCGGGTCGCCGGCGGCCAGGAGGTCCGGGTTGGCCGCGCCGTGGTCGCGGGCGGACACATCGCTCAGCTGGCCGGGATGCTCGAGGGCACCTCACCGACGTCCGACCTGGTCGAGGCGCGGGATGCCTGGCGGCCCGGACTGAGCGTCCTGGCCGTGCACGCCGCCCTGCGCGGCGACCTCGCCTTCGGCGCGTCCGGGCTCGCGAGCGCCGCCGCCGGCTTCGGCACCAGCGACGGCATCGCCCGCCACCTCGACCGCTTCGCCACCGGCGAGACCGAGGCCGAGGACCCCTGGCTCCTGGCGGTCAACCAGACCGCCGTCGACCCATCCCGCCGCCCGGACGAGGGCGGCGGCACTTTCAAGATCCTGACCATCGCACCGTACGAACTCTCCGGTGGACGTTCGTGGGAGGACGAGAAGGACGCGTACGGCGAGCGCATCGTCGACCTGGTCCGCCAGTGCGCCACCGGCCTCGCGGCCGCCGACATCGTGACCATGCGCACGGAGTCGCCCCTGGACGTCGCCGCCCACAACCCCCAGAACCTCGGCGGCTCCTGCCACGGTGGCGAGTTCCTCCTCGGAGGCGAGGTGGTTCCTGGCTGGCTCCGCTACGACACCGACGTCCCCGGCCTCTTCCTCACCGGCGCCACCATCCACCCCGGCGGATCCGTCTCCGGCCGCCCCGGCCGCAACGCCGCCCGCACGGTGCTCACCGCGCTCAGCCTGAACCCTCTGGATGTGATGGGCGCCAGCTGAGTCCGTGCTGTCGGACGTGGCCCACTCCGCGCTGCGCACGTCCACCTGGGACGCACGTGACGGCGGCGCTGCAGGTGCGACCCGCCCAGACGCGGCACCGGCCCGACCCTCGAAGAGTGGTCGGGCCGGTGCCGTCGTGGGTGTCTCTGGTTCACATCACGAGCAGCCGCTGGTGCTCCCGCAGCCCTCGCACACGTAGCAGGAGCCAGCGGGGCGCATCTTGGTGCCGCAGGTCATGCAGAGCGGCGAGTCGACGGCGGTGCCGGTGAGCTGCTCGAAGAGCTCGGCGCTGGTGTGCGCTGTCTTCGGGGCGGGCTTGGCGGCAGCCTCGACGATGTCGGCCTCGGTGGTCTCGATACGCTCGCTGGCACTCGCTACTCGACCACCGGCGGCGTCGGCCACCGAGGAGGCGACCTCGATCAACGAGGCGTCCTCGATGAGCTCGGCGGCGGAGCCGGTCTCGACGACGGGCTCGTAGGAGCCGGTCTCGAGGTAGCGCTGGCGCTCGTCGGCGGAGTAGATGCCCAGGCCCTCGCGGGTCTCGAAGTCGAGGTAGTCCAGGGCCAGGCGGCGGAAGATGTAGTCCATGATCGACTGCGACATCCGCACGTCGGCATCGTCGGTGAGGCCGGCGGGCTCGAAGCGCAGGTTGGTGAACTTCGACACGTAGGTCTCCAGCGGGACGCCGTACTGCAGGCCGATGCTGACCGCGATCGAGAAGGCGTCCATCACGCCGGCCAGGGTCGAGCCCTGCTTGCCCAGCTTGAGGAAGATCTCGCCCAGCTCGCCGTCGTCGTGGGCACCCGAGGTCATGTAGCCCTCGGCGCCACCGACGGTGAACGACGTGGTGCGCGAGGTGCGGGACTTCGGCAGCCGCTTGCGGGTCGGGGCGTAGACGACCTTCTCGATCACCTTCGTCTGGGTCTCGACCGGCTCGACCGCCGAGGAAGACGCGTCGGCGTTGGACGACTTGCCTTTGTTGTCACCCTTGCCGGTCGCCAGGGGCTGGCCCACCTTGCAGTTGTCGCGGTAGACCGCGGTCGCCTTGAGGCCGAGCTTCCAGGACTGCAGGTAGATGTCCTCGATCTCCTCGACCGTGGCGTCCTCCGGCAGGTTGACGGTCTTGGAGATCGCACCGGAGAGGAACGGCTGGGCCGCAGCCATCATCCGCACGTGGCCCATCGGCTTCAGCGCCCGGGCGCCCATCGCGCAGTCGAAGATCTCGTAGTGCTCGGTCTTGAGCGACGGCGCGTCGATGACGTGGCCGTTCTCGGCGATGTAGTCGACGATCGCCTCGACCTGTTCCTCGACGTAGCCCAGCTTGCGCAGCGCCCGCGGGATGGTCTGGTTGACGATCTGCATCGAACCGCCGCCGACCAGCTTCTTGAACTTGACCAGCGAGAAGTCCGGCTCGATGCCGGTGGTGTCGCAGTCCATCATGAAGCCGATGGTGCCGGTCGGTGCGAGCACCGAGGCCTGGGCGTTGCGGAAGCCGTGCTCGGCACCGAGCTCCTGGACCTGGGCCCACGCGGCGGTGGCGAGCTTGTGGACCTGGCCGTCGGCCAGGCCGAGGGTGCGGACCGTGTCGTTGGCGGCCTGGTGCTTGCGCATCACCCGCTTGTGGGCCTCGGCGTTGCGGGCGTAGCCGGCGTAGGGGCCGACGATGCCGGCGAGCTCGGCCGAGCGCTTGTAGGACTGGCCGGTCATCAACGAGGTGATGGTCGCGGCCATCGCTCGGCCACCGTCGGAGTCGTAGCCCAGACCCATCGCCATCAGCAGCGCGCCGAGGTTGGCGTAGCCGATGCCGAGCTGGCGGTAGTCGCGGGTGGTGTCGCCGATCGGCTCGGTCGGGAAGTCGGCGAAGCAGATCGAGATGTCCATCGCGGTGATGATGAAGTCGACAGCCTTGGCGAAGAGCTCACCGTCGAAGGTGTCGTCGTCCTTGAGGAACTTCAACAGGTTCAGCGAGGCGAGGTTGCACGAGGAGTTGTCGAGCGACATGTACTCGGAGCACGGGTTGGACGCGGTGATCCGGCCCGTCTCCGGGTTGGTGTGCCAGTCGTTGATCGTGTCGTCGTACTGCAGGCCCGGGTCGGCGCAGGCCCAAGCGGCCTCGCTGATCTTGCGGAACAGCCCGCGGGCGTCGACGGTCTCGATGACCTCGCCGGTGCCGCGCGAGCGCAGCCCGAAGTCGGTGCCGTCCTCGACGGCGCGCATGAACGCGTCGTTGACGCGGACCGAGTTGTTGGCGTTCTGGTACTGCACGGAGGTGATGTCGGCGCCACCGAGGTCCATGTCGAACCCCGCGTCACGCAGGGCCCGGATCTTGTCCTCCTCCTTGGCCTTGGTCATCACGAACTCTTCGATGTCGGGGTGGTCGACGTCGAGGACGACCATCTTGGCCGCGCGACGCGTGGCGCCGCCCGACTTGATGGTGCCCGCGGAGGCGTCGGCGCCGCGCATGAAGGAGACCGGGCCGCTCGCGGTGCCGCCCGAGGAGAGCAGCTCCTTGGAGGAGCGGATGCGGGAGAGGTTGAGGCCGGCTCCGGAGCCGCCCTTGAAGATGAAGCCCTCTTCCTTGTACCAGTTCAGGATCGAGTCCATCGAGTCGTCGACGGAGAGGATGAAGCAGGCCGAGACCTGCTGCGGCGACTGGGTGCCGACGTTGAACCAGACCGGGGAGTTGAAGGAGAAGTACTGGTGGACCAGGAGCCAGGTGAGCTCGTGCTCGAAGACCTCGGCATCGGCCTCGGTGGCGAAGTAGCCGTTGTCGATGCCGGCCTGGGTGTAGGTCTTGACCACCCGGTCGACGAGCTGCTTGAGACTCCACTCGCGGGCGTCGGTGCCGACGGCGCCGCGGAAGTACTTCGTCGTGACGATCGTGGAGGCGTTCACGCTCCAGAAGTCGGGGTACTCCACGCCGCGCTGCTCGAAGACCGTGTCCCCGGTCTTCCAGTTGGTCTGCACGACGTCGCGACGCTCCCACGTGAGCTCGTCGTAGGGGTGCACGCCCGCGGTGCTGAAGACCCGCTCGATGCTCAGTCCTGAGCCCTTGCCTGCCGTGCGTCCGGTCGCACCGCTCACCGTCTCGGTCATCCTCGGTCCCATCCTGTGGAGGTTGTCGTGTTCATTGTTGCTACTGGCACCGACAGTCGATGCCGACGTGGTGCGCCCGGCGCGTGCGGCTTCCCCACCACACACGCCGGGCGGTCTGGGGTCAGCCCGAAGGGACTGACGTGGTGGCGAGCTTGCGCTCAGCCCGCAACATGGCGATCTCGGCCTCGAAGTCGCCCGCGGACTCGAAGGCCCGGTAGACGCTGGCGAAGCGCAGGTAGGCGACCTCGTCGAGGTCGCGCAGCGGGCCCAGGATCGCGAGGCCCACCTCGTGGGCCGGGATCTCGGCAGCGCCGGAGAGGCGCAACGAGTCCTCGACCTCCTGGCCGAGACACGCGAGCTGGTCCTCGGTGACCGGCCGGCCCTTGCAGGCCTTGCGGACGCCGGCGATCGACTTCTCGCGGGTGAACGGCTCGGTGGCGCCGGAGCGCTTGAGCACGGTCAGCTGCATCAGCTCGACGGTCGTGAACCGCTTGGCGCAGGCCGAGCAGGTACGGCGGCGGCGGATCGCGCCGCCGTCGTCGGCGACCCGCGAGTCGAGGACCCGGGTGTCGGTGTGGCGGCAGTACGGACAGTGCACGGGTCACTCCTCTCCGCAGGTTCTGGGGGTCACGTCGAACACCCTGGTCACGGGTGAAAGGTTGTGGATATCGGCGCCCTCACTGTGGACAACAAGCCGACATCTGTGAGTAGTCCGCATCGAGGTGTGAACTAGATGTGGATAACTACATCCGTGTAAGTACTAGATGTAGTGGTAACCGTACGCCCGGTGCCGAGGCGATGCAAGTGGCATCCGGAACTTCCTGCTGCGACTTCGGGTGGCGGAACAGAACCGCAGGTCAGCGGCCTGCAGACGGCTGAGATGCGGTGTCCGGAGCGGCGTGTCGCACGGATGAAACGAGAAGTCCCTAGGCTGCCATCCCGACGACCTGGAGGCCCCCATGCCCGAGACACCCCCCGCCCCGCTGACCACTGCCGAGCAAGCCGAGATCGAGGCCGCGAACGCGTCCGGGAAGCCGGTCGTCGTCTTCGTGCACGGGCTCTGGCTGCTCTCCAGCAGCTGGGACAGGTGGCGCCGGCTCTTCGAGGAGGCCGGCTACGCAACGATCGCCCCGGGATGGCCCGACGATCCCGCAAGCGTCGAGGAGGCGCGCGAGCACCCCGAGGTCTTCGCTCGCAAGATGGTCCGGGCCGTCACCGACCACTACCTCGCGGCGATCGCCGGACTCACGGCCAAGCCGGCCGTCGTCGGTCACTCGTTCGGCGGCCTGATCGCCCAGAAGATCGCCGGCGAGAGCGCCTCGGCGGTCACCGTGGCGATCGACCCCGCCCCGTTCCGCGGAGTGCTGCCGCTGCCGGTCTCGTCGCTGAAGTCGGCCGCCCCGGTCCTCGCCAACCCTGCCAATGCCGGTCGCGCGGTAGCGCTCACCTTCGAGCAGTTCAGCTACGGGTGGGCCAACAACCTTCCCGAGGACGAGGCTCGAGCGCTCTACGAGGAGTTCCACGTCGCCGCCCCCGGCGTACCGCTCTTCCAGGCGGCCTCCGCCAACCTGAACCCGTTCTCCGAGGTCAAGGTGAAGACGAAGAAGGCCGAGAGCCGCGGGCCGCTGCTGCTGATCTCCGGCGAGAAGGACAACACCGTCCCGTGGGCGATCACCAACTCCAGCTTCAAGCGGCAGCGGCGCAACCCCGACCTCACCGAGATCGTCGAGATGCCCGAGCGTGGTCACTCGCTGACGATCGACCACGGCTGGGAGGACGTCGCCCAGACCGCGCTCGACTTCGTCGCCAAGCACTGGCCCTCGATCTGAGCGGACGTCGTTGCCGCCGATCTCATCGGTCGTCGGCCACAATGGCGGCGTGACGGGTACGGCGGGAGGCAAGCGGGCTGGATCGCGACGCGGAGCACGCCCGAACAAGCGGTTCCAGCCGGAGCTGATGCTGCTCGCCCTGGGCATCACCGGGTGCGTCGTGGCGTGGGGCTATCTCGTGTACGCCGCCATCGACTTCGGTGCGGTCGCTCGAGGCGGCGACTCGACCGCGTGGTGGTTCCTCGGCCTCGCCGCCCTCGGCGCGGTGGCGTGCCTGTTCGTCGGGCTGATGCTGCTGGCCAGGACCCTGCGTCGGCTCGGGATCACCAGTCCGCCGCCGTCGAGCCAGCCGGCGCCGGACGACAAACCTCCCCGCCCGGTCGGCGGTCGGCGCGCCGCGCGCTGACCTGAGGACGCCGCAGGGGGCGGGACCCACCTGGGTCCCGCCCCCTGTCTTCCCCGGCTCGCCAGCCGGGGTCGAAGCGGCTGACGAAGTCTGTGGTGGTGCCTAGCCGGCGGGGACGACCAGCCTCTGGCCGGCGACCAGCATGCCGGACTCGAGCGCGTTGAGCTCTTCGATCTGGTTGATCATCGCGCGGGTCCCGCCGTCGTCAGCGAGCTCCGAGGCGATGCCCCACAAGGTGTCGCCGGTGCCTACGGTCACCACCGTGGTGGGCTGCGGAACACCAGCCTCGTCGGTGGCCACGGAGCCGGCAGCCCAGACCAGACCGAGCGCGAGCACCACCAGCATCGACAGCACGAACACGACCAGGCGGCCGCGGCGGGTGAGCCGGACACTGGTGCCCCGCGGGACGGTCGCCACGCTGTTGACGGTCACAGTGCTCATGGTCATGGTGCTCATCGGGACCTCCAGGGGAAGGGGAGTCGGGTGCTGCGCTGGGTCGGGACCAGTTCTAGTGGCGACCACCGACAGTGAGTGTCAGCTGCTTGGTGGTGCCAGTCGATCAGACGTTCGATCGAACACGTGATCGAGACTAGATCAGGTGTTCGAACAGATCAAGGCCCTGGGCGAACATTTGTTCGAAGCGCGTCGGCGCCACTCCGGCGCCGACACGCCGTTCGAACAGATGTTTGAACAACGCGACCCAGATGGCTACGGTGAGAACCTCAGCAGCCCGACCGGAAAGGCGCCTCCCATGGCTACCAAGAAGACCGTCACCGAGCTCCCCGACGGGCCTCCGGACGCCACTGGCCTGACCCCTCGTCAGCAGCGCGTCCTGGCCACGATCAAGGACGCCATCGAGATGCGGGGCTACCCGCCGAGCATGCGCGAGATCGGCGAGGCCGTGGGGCTGACCAGCTCCTCGAGCGTCGCCCACCAGCTCAAGGTGCTCGAGGAGAAGGGCTTCCTCAAGCGCGACCCCAACCGACCGCGGGCGCTCGAGGTCTTCCTGCCCGAGGTGATGGCGGCACGGCGCTCGCTCGGCAACGTCGAGGAGACCTCGTACGACGAGACCGGCATCGGCGACGCCATGCCGCCCGCGACCTACGTCCCGATGGTCGGCCGGATCGCGGCCGGCGGGCCGATCCTGGCCGAGGAGAACCTCTCAGAGGTCTTCCCGCTCCCCCGCCAGCTGGTCGGTGAGGGCACCCTCTTCATGCTCGAGGTCTCCGGTGACTCGATGGTGGACGCGGCGATCTGCAACGGCGACTACGTGGTGATCCGCAAGGAGCAGACGGCCGTGAACGGCGACATCGTGGCCGCTCTGCTCGACGGCGAGGCGACCGTGAAGACCTTCCAGCGCAAGGGCGAAAAGGTGTGGCTGATGCCCCACAACGACGCCTACGATCCCATTGACGGGACGCACGCCACCATCCTGGGCAAGGTGACGGCGGTGCTGCGCAGGGTCTGAGAATGGGGAATACCCCTGAACGGGCTCTGGTTGACTTGTCGGGGGCGAACCCCGATGACTGGGGAGGGATGATGGCGAACGCTGGTGCTGTGTCGACAGTGCCGCACGCCAACAGCACCCGGTCCCGCTGGACCCGGGCGCTTCTCGAGCTCGTTCTGATCGTTGCGCTGTGGGTTCTCTACAGCATGGCCCGGCTGCTGGCGGACACCTCGATGCAGCCCGCCCTCCAGCGCGCCAACGAGCTGCTGCACATCGAGGGTCTGCTCGGCATCCGCTGGGAACTCCCGCTCAACCGGCTGTTCGACGACCACCAGCTGCTCGGGCTGGCCGGCAGCTACTGGTACGCCTCGTTGCACTACGTCGTCACGGCAGCTGTGCTGGTCTGGCTGTGGCGCCTCGGCGCCGATCGCTACGGACCGGCGCGACGCGCGCTGGTGATCGGCACCCTGCTCGGGCTGCTCGTCTACATCGCGATGCCGACGGCACCGCCCCGCTTCACGCAGGGCTACGTCGACATCCTCAGCCTGCACGCGGCCGACGGCTGGTGGGGCGGGGACGCGTCCGCGCCGCGCGGGCTCGGCGGGCTCACCAACGAGCTCGCGGCCTTCCCGTCGCTGCACGCGGGCTGGTCGCTGTGGGTGGCGCTCGCCCTGCAGGTCTATGCCACCCGGCAGTGGGTCCGGGTGCTCGGCTGGCTCTACGCCCTCGGCACCGCCGTCGTCATCGTCGGCACCGGCAACCACTGGGTCATCGACTCCCTGGTGGGGTGGCTGGTGATCCTGGTCGGCTGGGGGGCCGCACTGGCGATCGGCCGGGTCCCGCTGCCCCGGATCAGGCGATCATCGGTGCCGACAAGCAGGTGAGCGACTTCGCCGATTCGCTGGGCGGATCGGCCTTCGTTGCGGTTGAGTGGCCAGATGCGCTCTCGCTCGACCAGCTCCCGGCTCCTGCTCGTTATCACGACAGCGACCACGCTCGCCGTCCTCGTTGCTCTGCTCGGCGCCCCGGCCCAAGCCAGACCTGAGCGCAGCACCGGCACTCCCGTCGAGTCCACGCCGGCAGCCGAACAGGCGCTGAGCGAGGCACAGGACGTGCTCACGACGAGCCCGGGTGAGCGCGCGGCAACCGCACTGCCGCATGGGCGCGACGCGACGATCGCCCTGCGCGACCTCCGACTGCGCCTCGGTGAGCTCGACGAGGCAGATCGGGCTGCCGCCGAGAGGCTGCTCGCCCGTCCGTCACTCACGACGACCACCTGCTTCACCCTGGTCTGCGTGCACTGGACCGCCACCGGAGACGACAAGGCCACCCAGGCCTACGTCAACCAGGCCGGCGCCATCGCGGACCAGGCGATCGGGACCTACGTCGGCGCCGGCTACCGCGCGCCGCTGCCCGACGGCTCGCGCGGCGGGAACGCCAAGCTCGACATCTACCTCGAGAACATCGGTGACGAGGGCCTCTACGGCTACTGCACCTCCGACGACCCCAATGCCGTCCCCGGCAACTGGACGGCCTTCGCCTACTGTGCCTTCGACAACGACTACTCTGCTGCCGAGTTCCCCACCAACACCCCGATCGAGAACCTCCAGGTCACCGCCGCGCACGAGATCTTCCACGCCGTCCAGTACGCCTACGACTGGGCCGAGGACGCGTGGTTCATGGAGGCGACGGCAGCCTGGGCCGAGGACGAGCTCTACGACGGCGTCGACGACAACGTGCAGTACCTCGCTGCGAGCCCGCTGTCGCGTCCGGGCAAGTCGATGGACGAGTTCACCGGCGTCTGGCACTACGGCGACTGGATCTTCTTCCGCTACCTCACCGAGCGGTTCCCGAAGTCCGAGGGCGGGCTCCCGACCTTGGTGCGCGACCAGTGGCGGCTGGCTGACGCCGCCACCGGCGGCAAGGACGACTACTCCATCCGAGCGGTCGCACACTCGCTGAGCGCCCGCAAGGCGACGCTGCGACACGTCTACGCCGACTTCGCCGCCGGCAACCGCCGACCGAGCTCGACGTACGACGAGGGCGCCGCCAACCGCTACAGCCGGTTCGTCCCGGGGGTCGCTCGTTCCACGACGCTGTCCCGGGCGAAGCCCGGCACGCCCTGGCTGACGAGCAAGGTCAACCACCTCGCCAGCACGACCGTCCGCTACGTGCCGAGCTCGACCGTGACCTCCGCCTACCGCCTGCGGCTCAAGCTCAATCTGCCCAGCGTGATCCACGGCTCGGCTGCGGTCGTGACCGTGTACGGCAAGTCCGGCTCCGTGGCGACCACGCGGGTGCCGCTCAACAGCAAGGGCGACGGAACCCTGCTGACCGCCTTCGGCAGGGCCCGGAAGGTCGAGGTCACCCTGTCCAACGCGGGAATCTCCTACTCCTGCTGGCAGGGCACCAACTTCTCCTGCCAGGGCAGGTCGCGCAACAACAACCTGGCCTTCCAGGTGTGGGCGACGGCGCTCAGGTAGTCGCGAGCCGGGCCAGCGCCTGACGCACCAGCGCCGGGTCGGTGGTCGTCCACATCGGCGGCAGACTGGCCTTGAGGAAGCTGCCGTACCTCGCGGTGGCCAGCCGCGGGTCGAGCACCGCCACCACGCCGCGGTCGGTGTGGGTGCGGATCAGGCGTCCGGCGCCCTGGGCCAGCAGCAGCGCCGCGTGGGTGGCCGCCACCTGCATGAAGCCGTTGCCGCCGGCCCGGTCGGCTGCCTTCTGGCGGGCGCTGAGCAACGGGTCGTCCGGCCGCGGGAACGGGATCCGGTCGATGAGCACCAGCTGACAGGTCTCGCCCGGCACGTCGAGTCCCTGCCACAGGCTGAGGGTGCCGAAGAGGCAGGTGTGCGGGTCGCTGACGAACTGCTGCGCCAGCTCGGCGAGCTGGGCATCACCCTGCGCGAGCGTGGTCAGGTGCGGCAGCCGCTCGCGCACCACCTCGGCGGCCGTCTCGGCCGCGCGACGCGAGGAGAAGAGCCCGAGCGTGCGCCCCTCGGCCGCGTCGACGAGCTCCACGATCTCGTCGAGCTGAGCCGCGACCAGGCCGTCGCGGCCCGGTGGGGGCAGGTGTCGCGCGACGTAGAGGATCGCCTGCTTGCCGTAGTCGAACGGGCTGCCGACGTCCATCCCCCGCCACGGCATCGCTTCCTTCGGTGCTGCAGGGGGGTCGGAGCCGTCGTCGGCGACCCGCTCCGCCGGCTTGAGGCCGACGCTGGTCGCGATCGAGGAGAAGTCGCCACCCAGCATCAGGGTCGCCGAGGTGAACACGACCGTCTTGTCGGAGAGCAGCTTGTCGCGCATCGGCCCCCACACCTGCAGCGGCGCGACACAGAGCCGCGGCGGCATCCGCTCCGTGCCCTCCGTCAGCCACAGCACGTCGGACTCGAGGTCCGCAGCCATCCGCTCCGCGGTCGCGAACACCTCCTGGACCGCCCCCTTGGCCTGGGTGCGCCCGGCGTCGGCGTCCTCCCCCGCCTCACCGCGGGGGTACGCCGAGACGCAGGCCCGGGCCGCGTCCCGCACCAGGGTCAGCGCGTCGGAGAGGTGGGGCGGCAGCTGATCGAACCGGCCGGGGCTGGCCTGGGCGATCGCCTCGCGCAGTGCGTCGGAGGCGTCGGCCAGGTCGTCGGCAGCGGAGCCGTCCACGTGCCGCTGGCTGCGCCGCGCGGCCCGCTCGACCTCGGCCGCCCAGAGCTCGTCGGTGGCGGCCTGGGTGACCCGGGCCGTCAGCTCGTGCGCCTCGTCGATCACCACGACGTCGTACTCGGGGATCATCGGGACGCCCTCGATCGCGTCGATCGCGAGCAGCGAGTGGTTGGTGACGATCAGGTGCGAGCGGTGCGCCTTCTCCTTGGCCAGCTCGGCGAAGCACTCCTGCCCGAAGGGGCACTTGGCGGCACCGAGGCACTCGCGGTGATTGACGCTGACCTGGCGCCACTCACGGTCGGTGTGGCGCGGGGCGTTGTCGCGCTCGCCGCTGCCCTTGGCGGTGACCTCCTCCTCGGCCCACTCGCGGAGCTCGAGGACCTTCTTGCCCAGCGACCCCTCGGGCAGCTCGACCAGGGCGCCCTGGTCGTTGGGGACGCCCTCGCGGATCCGGTGCAGGCAGGCGTAGTTGGAGCGGCCCTTGAGCACGGCGTACGACGTGTCGACGCCACTCTCCTTGACCGCCTCGACCAGCCGCGGCAGGTCGCGCTCGACGAGCTGGTGCTGGAGGGCCAAGGTCGCGGTGGCGACCACGACCCGGTCGCCGTGCAGCAGGCTCGGCACCAGGTAGGCCAGGGACTTGCCGGTGCCGGTGCCGGCCTGCACGAGGAGGTGCTCGCCGCGTTCCATCGCCCGGGTGACGGCCTCGGCCATCTGCACCTGGCCGGTGCGCTCCTGCCCGCCCAGCGCCGCCACCGCGGTCCCGAGCAGCTCGGTCACCGAGATCGTCGTGGAGGCGGGGGCGTCGGGCACCCGAGAACCCTAGCCGCGCGTGGGGACAGCCCGACGGGGCTGTCCCCAGGGAGCGCTGTAACGCGGGGTTAGGACCTCTGGTGACCCCGTTCCAAAGGGTTCGTAGTGGGTCTAACCCCGCGTTACAGCTGCGCCGCCCTCGCGCCGACCGTCAGAACTTCACGTGGTCGAGGTAGAGGTGCCCCACGGCGGCGCTGGTGAGCGGCGTGACGTCGGGGGTGTCGTTCTCCACGATGAACTGCTCCGCGGTGAAGCGGGAGAAGATCCGCGGGAAGTCGACGACACCGGTACCGAGGTCGCACATGTCGCCGGTGGCCGCGTCGCGGTCCTTGACGTGGTACTGCCGCACCATCTGCGGCGCCTCCTTGATGACCTGGATCGCGAACCTGTTGGGGTCCTTGGCCCCGGTGTTCACACCGGCCGTGTAGGCCCAGTAGAGGTCGACCTCGAGGTGCACCAGCTTCTTGTCGAGGCGGTCGGTGAACACCTCCCACGGGGTCAGCCCGTTGCCGAGGTCGATGGTGAACTCGTGGGCGTGGTTGTGGTAGCCGTAGCGCAGCCCGTAGGTCTTCGCCTTGGCCGCCTCCTCGTTCATCTGGTCGGCCCACTTCTGCCAGTCGGAGAGGTTGTTGGAGTTGAGGTAGGGCACGTTGATGTACTTCTGGCCCAGGATCACGGCGTTCTGGAGCTTGGTCTGCAACGCGGCCGGGTCGGCGCTGATGCCGTCGTGGCTCGAGGACGCCCTGATGCCGAGGCTGTCCAGCTGCAGGCGCATGGCGCGCGCCGTACGGCCGTAGAGCCCGGCGAGCTCGACGTGCTCGTAGCCGTACTGGGCGAGCCGGTCCAGCACCAGGTCGACGCCGGCAGGCGTGTTCATGGCGGCACGCAGCGTGTACAGCTGGATGCTGATCTTGTCGTGGGCGACGGTGCGCTGCCCGGGCTTGCCGGTCGGCTTGGTGCCCTTGGCCTCGGCCGGCGAGAGCAGTCCGGACCCGACCGCGGCGACGCCGGCGGCACCCATCGCGGCACCGCGGAAGAGCGAGCGCCGGCTGGCGCCCTTCTCGGCCAGCGAGCGGTCGAGCGCTCCGTCTCCATCAAATCCAAAGCACATGTCGAACTTCCTTTCCGAACCAATCACTCGAACCCGGGCCGGTCGGCACGGGACGTTTCATTCCTTCGTCGAGAAGGCGGCGTCGAAGGCCGCCTCCGGGGCGTCGAAGGCAAGTCGGCGGACGAACTCGAGGGCCTCGGGAGCGCCGAGGAGCCGGTCCATGCCGGCGTCCTCCCACTCGATCGAGATCGGACCGTCGTAGCCGATGGTGTTGAGCATCCGGAAGCACTGCTCCCACGGCACGTCGCCGTGACCGGTCGAGACGAAGTCCCAGCCGCGCCGCGGGTCCGCCCAGGGCAGGTGCGAGCCGAGGCGGCCGTTGCGGCCGTTCCCGGTCTGACGCTTCGCGTCCTTGCAGTCGACGTGGTAGATCCGGTCCTTGAAGTCCCAGAGGAACCCGACCGGGTCGAGGTCCTGCCACACGAAGTGCGAGGGGTCCCAGTTCAGACCGAACGCCTCGCGGTGCCCGATCGCCTCCATCGTCGCGACCGTCGTCCAGTAGTCGTAGGCGATCTCGGAGGGGTGCACCTCGTGGGCGAAGCGCACCCCGCACTCGTCGAAGACGTCGAGGATCGGGTTCCACCGGTCGGCGAAGTCGCGGTAGCCAGCGGCCACCATCTCCTCCGACGCCGGCGGGAACATCGCGACGTACTTCCAGATCGAGGAGCCGGTGAACCCGACCACCGTGTCGACCCCGAGCCGCTGCGCGGCGCGGGCGGTCATCTTCATCTCCTCGGCGGCCCGCTGCCGGACGCCTTCGGCGTCACCGTCGCCCCACACCCTCGCGGACAGGATCGCCTCGTGGCGCGCGTCGATCGGGTCGTCGCAGACGGCCTGGCCCTTGAGGTGGTTGGAGATCGCGTAGAGCTTGAGGTCGTACTTCTCGAGCAGGTCGAGCTTGGCTTTGACGTAGTCGTCGTCCTCGGCGGCCTGCCACGGGTCGAGATGGTCGCCCCAGCAGGCGATCTCGAGCCCGTCGTACCCCCACCCGGACGCGAGCTTGGCCACCTCCTCGAAGGGCAGGTCGGCCCACTGGCCGGTGAACAGGGTGATCGGTCGTGCCATGGTTGCGGTCCTTCTCTCGGGGTCTCGGGCGTCAGTCGGTGGTGGCGAGCTCCACCAACAGGTCTCGTACGGCGGTGGCCTCGATCCGGTCGCGCTTGGCGACCGGGTCGGAGCAGATCAGCACCGGCCCCGAGGCCGGGTCGGACGGGAGTCGGCCGTGGGTGCCACGGACCGGCGCCGGGTCGAGCGGCACCACGCTCATCGCGTAGCGCAGGCCTACCTTCTTGCGCACCAGGCCGGCGGCCGCGCGGGCCTTGACCCACTTGTCCTCGGGGTCGAGGAACAGCTCGGCCGGGTCGTAGCCGGGCTTCTTGTGGATCTCCACAGCCTTGGCGAAGTCGGGCGCGAGCGCGTCGTCGAGCCAGTAGTAGTAGGTGAACCAGGCGTCCTCCTCCGCGACCAGGACCAGCTCACCGGCGCGCTCGTGGTCCAGGCCGTACGCCGCCTGGGCCTCGCGGTCGAGGACCTGGTCGACGCCGGGCAGGTCAGCCAGGAGCGCCGCGACCTGCGTCACATCGTCGGGGTCCTTGACGTAGACGTGGGCGATCTGGTGGTCGGCGACCGCGAAGGCCCGGGAGGTCCACGGGTCGAGGAGCTCGCCGGTCGGGTTGTGGTGGACGTGCAGCAGCCCGGCCCGGCGCAACGCCCGGTTGACGTCGACCGGCCGGCGGGCGGCGGTGATGCCGTACTCGCTGAGCAGCACGACGCGTACGCCGGCGCGCTCGGCGTCGTCGAGCAGCGGAGCCAGCGCGGCATCGACGTCGCGAGCCGCCTGGACCGCCTGCTCGCTGTCGGGGCCGAAGCGCTGGAGGTCGTAGTCGAGGTGCGGGACGTAGACCAGGGTGAGGTCGTGGTCGAGCAGCACCCTGCGGGCAGCCTCCACGATCCACGCCGAGCTCTTGATCGACGCCGTCGGACCCCAGTAGCTGAACAGCGGGAACGGGCCGAGCTCGTCGACGAGCCGGTCGTGCAGCTCCGGCGGCCAGGTCCAGCAGTCGGGGGCCTTGCGGCCGTCGGCGTGGTAGACCGGACGCGGCGTGACGGTGGTGTCGACGTCGGCACCCATGGCGTACCACCAGCAGATGTTGGCCACCCGGTAGCCCGGGCGCTCACGGCGTACGACGTCCCAGAGCTTGTCGCCCTGCACCAGCGCGTTGTGCTGGCGCCACAGGAGGACCTCGCCGAGGTCGCGGAAGTACCACCCGTTGCCGACGATGCCGTGCTCGGCCGGTGTGGTGCCGGTGAGGAAGGTGGACTGGACCGAACAGGTGACCGCGGGCAGCACGGTGCCGAGCTCGGCGGTGAAGCCGGAGGCGCCGACGGCCCGGACCCGGGGCATGTGCCGCAGCAGGTCGGGAGTCATACCGACGACGTCGATGACGAGCAGCCGACTCATGCGGCACCCCCGTCGAGCAGGGTGAGACCGAGGTCGAGCAGCCGGTCGCGCACCCAGGCGACCTCGCCGGCGATCCCGGCCACCAGGCCGGCGTCGTCCTGCGGGCGCAGCCCCGGCGGCAGCACGCCCCAGGTGTAGGTCTCGACCTCGAGGTGGTCGGTCACCGGGCGCTCACCCCCGACGAGCGCACCCAGCGACTCGACCAGATGGTCACGGGTGCTGGTCAACGGCGGCTCGAGGTCGGCGTGCAGGGGCACGTGGAAGTGCACTCGCCATGGCTGGGCGGCAGCCAGGGGTCGGTCGCCGCCCAGGGCGTCGCCGAGGTCGTCGCGGCCGATCACCCGACCGCTGTGCCACTCCCGGGTCTGGTGCAGGAAGCGGTCCTCGACGAAGGTCCCGAGCGCGGCGCGGGTGTCCTGGTCGCCGGGGTGCTCGGCATGCAGGGCGGCCGAGGCCTGCGCCTTGACGACCGCGAGCCCGGCACCGGCCAGGCGCTGCAGTGCGGCCGGACCCTCCTCGAACTGGGTGGCCAGGTGGCAGGTGTCGACGCAGATCCCGAGCAGGTCGGGGTCGAGGCCGGCGAGCCGCTCGACCGCCTGGGTCGTGGTCTCCACGACGCAGCCCGGCTCCGGCTCGAGACCGACCCGGATCGGCCGCCCGAGGTCGGCGGCCACCTTGGCGAGGCCGTCGCCGAGCCGGTTGAGGTGCTCGTGGGCTGCGGCGTCGCGGTCGGCGTACCAGGGCGAGCGCCAGCCGAGCGGCAGCGTCGAGATGCTGCCGCGCTCGGCGTCGTCGGGGAGCAGCTGGGCGAGCACGCGGGCGCAGTCGAGGGTGTAGGTGAGCCGGGCCTGCTCCGACCAGTCGGGGCGGTAGACAGCGCGCTTGACGACCGGGTCGTGGAAGCCACCGAAGGGGAAGGCGTTGACGGTGACGATCTCGAGCCGGTGCAGACGCAGGACCCGCCGGATCCGCTCCACCGCCGCCGGGTCGCCGGCCAGCTCGCTGGCCACCGCAGCCGGAAGCCACAGCCCCACGCCGAGCCGATCTGCGCCGAGGGTGGCGCGCACGCCGCCGCCGTAGTGGCGCAGCTGCTCGATGATGCCCTCGACGGTCTCCGCCGGGTGGACGTTGCTGCCGTAGGACAGGTGGACGACGCTGCCGTCGGGGTGCCGGAACCTCATCAGACCCGCTCCCCACGCAGCAGCGAGTTGCCCTCGAAGGTCGCGGTCGGCTCCGCGGCGTCCGGTACGTCGAGCAGCAGCCGGCCGCTCTGGGCGTAGAACTCGACGGGGTTGCGCCACAGCACCCGGTCGACGTCGTCGTCGGAGAACCCGGCGGCGAGCATCGCCTCGGCGGTGCGGACCGTCGACAGCGGGTCGCTCTTGCCCCAGTCGGCGGCGCTGTTGACCAGCACCCGGTCGAGCCCGCGCCGCTCCAGGATCGCCACCATCCGCAGCGGGTCCATCTTGGTGTCGGGATAGATCGAGAAGCCCATCCAGGCGCCGGAGGCGTCGACCTCGTCGACGGTCACCTCGTTGAGGTGGTCCACCAGCACCCGCTCCGTCGGCAGCCCGGTCGCCCGGACCAGCTCGAGGGTGCGACGGGTCCCGGCGAGCTTGTCGCGGTGCGGGGTGTGCACCATCGCCGGCAGGCCGAACTCGCCGGCCAGCTCGAGCTGGCGGGCGAAGACCTTCTCCTCCTCGGCCGTCATCGAGTCGAAGCCGACCTCGCCGACGGCGACGACGCCGTCCTTGGCGAGGTAGCGCGGCAGCAGGTCGAGGACCGGGTGGCAGCGCGGGTCGTTGGCCTCCTTGGGGTTCAGCGCGATAGTGCAGTGGTGGGCGATGCCGAACTGTGCGGCGCGGAACCGCTCCCAGCCCAGCAGGCCGTCGAAGTAGTCCACGAAGGAGTCCACGCTGCTGCGAGGCTGGCCCAACCAGAAGGCCGGCTCGACGACGGCGCGTACGCCGTGGGCGTGCATCGCCTCGTAGTCGTCGGTGGTCCGCGAGGTCATGTGGATGTGCGGGTCGAAGATGCGCATCAGGTCTCCCGAGAAGGATCGGTGGTGGACTGGTCGAGGAGGTCGCGAGCGTCCGGCGGGACGCTCCGGCCGGCGGCGCGCCGCTCGTCGGCGTAGTCGGCGACCATCCGCACCAGCTCGGCGTCGGTGCGGTCGGGGTAGCCGCTCACCAGGTCGAGCGGGACACCGGTGAAGAGGCACTTGAGCACGCCCTGGCGCCACGCGGGCGGGTCGAGCACGGTGGCGCCGTACGGCCCGAGGGCGGCCGCGACCAGACGCGGGTCGTTGGTGCGCAGCCCGTCGTGCACCAGGTCGGCGGCGCTGTCGCCGAGGTCGAGGCGGTGCAGCGAGCGGAGCACGGCACGGCGCTCGTCGGCATCGCCGAAGCGGTAGAGCGCGTGCACCTCTTCCGAGAGGGCCGAGGTGTCGTCGAGGGCGAGCGCCAGCGCGTCGAGCATCCGACCGCGGGTGACGTCCTCGATCCGGATCTCGCCCGGGTCGGTGGTGGAGCCGGTGCTGCGACCGACCTCGCGGGCGGCAGCCGGGAAGTGGGTACGGATCCGGGTGGCGTCGACCCGGATCTGGTGCTCGCGCTCGGCGGAGCGCAGGAAGGTCAGCGACTCGCGTGCCACGACCGGCGCGGCGTGGGCCTGCCGTGGCAGCTCCAGCGCAGCGAGCCCGCGGTAGCCGATCTCGTCGAGGGTGCCGACGGCGGTGGCCAGGTCGACCTCGCCGGTGCCGAGCGGGAGGTGCTCGTGCGTGCCGCGGACCATGTCGTCGACCTGGACGTTGGCGATCAGGTCGCCGGCCAGCCGGATGGTGGTGGCGACGTCGCGAGGCTCGTTGCAGACGATGTGACCCAGGTCGAGGGTGACCCGCAGCCGCTCGGGATCGCTCAGGCGGCTGCGCAGGTCGAGCACCCCGTCGAGGGTGTCGACGAACATGCCCGGCTCGGGCTCGAAGGCGAGGGTGACCTCGCGGCGCTCGGCGAGCTCGAGCACCCGCCCGACGCCGTCGGTGAGTCGCTGCCAGCCGGTGGCCCGGTCAACGCCGGCGGGCAGGACGCCCGACCAGAAGGACATCGCCTCGGCGCCGAGGTCGGCGGCCACCTCCACCGCCCGGTGCAGGTAGTCGAGGCGTGGGTCGCGGTCGCCGTCGGAGACCAGCGTCGGCTGGTGCTTGTGCCAGGGGTCGAGGAGGTAGCGGGCCCCGGTCTCCACGACCACGGCCAGCCCGAGGTCGTCGAGCCGCCGGCGTAGGGCGGCGGTGCGGGCGGGCAGGTCGGGGGCGAACGGGTCGAGATGCAGGTGGTCGAGGGTGAGCGCCACGCCGTCGTACCCGAGACCCGCGAGGACCGCGAGCGCGTCCTCGAGCCGGTGGCTGGTGAAGCCGTTGGTGCCGTAGCCGTAGCGCAGGCTCATGTCGGGCTCACCACCCGGGAGGCGGCCTTGGCGATCGGTCCCGCGGCCAGCAGCAACCCGGCCAGTCCGGGCGCGCCGGCCCCGGCGGTGAGCGCGGCCTGGAGCGGGATCATGCCGCGGATGCCGGCACCGGTGGCGCGGCGCACGGTCCCGGCGTCGGGGGTGTCGATCGCAGCGGCCTGGGCGCGTCCGACCTGCCAGGCGAAGAGGCCGGACAGGGCGATGGGTAGCAGGCGTGCACCGGCAGCGCCCGATCGCCGCGGGGCGGCACTGGCCGCAGCGGTGAGAAGGGTGCCGATGGTCACCGCCCGGGCGGTGCCGGCCGACGAGCCGTGGACCTCTCCTCTGCTCAGGGCCGTGACGCCGGCGGTGTGGGAGGCGAGGAGCGCGGCCGGCACCAGGGCACCGGCGGCACCTCCGGCCCCCAGGAGTACGTCGAGCCCGCGCGCGCCGGCCATCGCCACTGGTCCGGCGACGGTGTCCTTGAGCAACAGGTCGTAGGACCACACGACGGCGCCGAGCGCCGCCGCGACCCCGAGGCCGCGACGACCGCCCGCCACCGCGGCCGTCCCGAGACCGGCCGCGGTGAGGGCAGCAGCAAGGGCGAGGGCCTCGCCGGGCCGGACCCGGCCCGACGGGATCGGTCGCTCCGGACGCTCGGTGGAGTCGAGCTCGCGGTCGGCGTAGTCGTTGAGCGCCATCCCTGCCCAGTAGAAGCAGATCGACGACGCGGGCATCAGCAGCCCCCGTCGACCGAGCGGGCTCCCGGCGGCCGTCGACCCGGCCAGGGCGTCGCCCGGCACGGTGAGGGCCGCCGGCAGCCGGACCAGCTCGGCGAGATCTCCGGGACGCAGGGTCACGCGGCCTCCCCGAGCTCGGCGCACCAGTCGACGAGCGCGTCCCACTGGGCCGAGAGCCGGTGCTCGTCGGTGCCGGCCGGGTCCTTGAAGAAGAACCCGAGGGCCTCGAGCGGGCCGGCGCGGCCCGTCTCGTGGGCTCGAGCGGTCAGCCGGGCCAGGTCGAGGACGAGCGGCGCCGCGAGCGCGGAGTCGCAGCCCGACCAGGTGAACTGCATCGACATCCGCACCCCGAGGAAGCCCTCGAAGGACACGTGGTCCATCGCGGTCTTCCAGTCACCGGCGTCCGGCACGTTGTCGATGTGCATCGGTCCGTCGACGGGGTGGCCGAGGATCGCCTCCAGACCGGCTTTCTTCGAGGCCGTCTTGGACGCTGCCGCGACCGGGTCGGCCAGGGTCGCGCCGTCGCCGCCGCCGAGCATGTTGTACGACGCCCACGACTTCACCTTGAGCGCGCGGGTGGCGAACATCGGGGCCAGCGCGGTCTTGACCAGGGTCTCCCCGGTCTTGCCGTCGGAGCCGGCCCAGGGCAGGCCGAGTCGGTCGGCCACCGCGCCCAGCACCGGGACCCGTGGCCCCGGGCTCGGCGTGAAGGAGACGAAGGGGCAGCCGGCCAGCAGCGCCGCGAGGGCGTAGGCGGAGCTGGTCGGCAGCGGCGCCTCCCCAGCAGTGAGCGCGGCCTCGAGCGACGTCTCGTCGACCAGGGGCCCGGTGGGATCGACCAGTCGCGACGGGTCGACCGGCGGCTCGGTGCTGGACACGTCGACGACCACCACCCGGGCCAGCCCGTGCTCGTCGCGGAAGGCGACCAGGTCGGCCTGGATCCGGGCGATGCCGTCGGCCTGGGTCTCCCCGGTGGTCGGGTCGAGCCCGTGCCGGAGCCTGAGGTCGACCTCGGCGAGCTCACCGCGCAGGGCGGTCAGCAGGGCCGCGGGCAGCACACCACCGGCGGCCAACGCCTCGGCGCGCTTCACGAGCGGCTCGTGGCCGATGTCGTGTCCACCGAAGACAAGGTCACCCAGGTCGACCAGACCGGCGGCGGCCACCTCGGGCCGCCCGCCGACCAGACCTGTGCGGTCGGTCAGTCCGGCTCGGAGTGCCAGTGCCCCGACCGTGGTGGTGGTGCCGACGGAGCCGCGGGCCCCGATCAGCCAGACACCGGTGCGGGTGTTCGCCGTCATCGAGGCCTCACCGCCCGCACTCGAACTTGGCGACACCGGCGGCCTGCTGGAGACCACCCAGCAGGTGGGACATGAAGAGCGGCTCGTCGTACGAGGCCTCGGTGTGGCCCAGTGCCGTGTACCAGGCGCGGCCACCGTCGAACGGGTGGCACCAGATGATCGGGTGGTCATCACCCATCGCGGTCGGGCCGGCGTCGTAGGTGGTCTCGTCGAGACGTGCGAGCACCTTGACCGAGCCGTCCTCGTAGTCGCGGAAGTTGTACCACTCGTCGAAGCGGGTCCACCGCTTCGGCAGCTTCTTGGTGGAGGGGTTCTTGCGGTCCTCGACCTGGATCGTGGCGGTCTGCTGGGCCGGGTGGCCGTTGAAGTAGGCACCGACCAGGTCGCCGTACCAGGGCCAGTCGTACTCGGTGTCGGACGCGGCGTGGATGCCGACGTAGCCGCCGCCCTGCTGGATGTAGCGCTCGAAGGCCGCCTGCTGGGTGTCGTTGAGGACGTCGCCGGTGGTGGACAGGAAGATCACCACGTCGTACGACGCCAGGGTGGCGTCGTTGAAGGCCCCGGCGTTCTCGGTGGCGTCGACGTCGAAGCCCTCACGCTCGCCCAGCTGGGCGATCCGGGCGATGCCCGTGGGGATCGAGCTGTGTCGGAAGGCGGCGGTCTTGGAGAAGATGAGGGCGTCGAAGTCCTTCGCGTGGTGGCCCCCGCCGGGGTGCTTGACAGGGTGCTTGGTCGAGCCGTGGTCCGGGCCCGCCTGGGCGACGCCTCCGGTGAGGACGGCGGCGGCCAGGAGGCCGGCCGCGCCGAGGATGATGCTGCGCTTGATCATGGACTTTCCCTTCCCGAGAAGTTCATTCCGTTACGAGGCGCTTAGGTCGCACCCCGAGCATCTGGTGCCCCGTTCATTCAGGGCGTGATCGCCTGCCAGGCCCGGGTGTCCGAGCTCAGCTCGACCGCGCCCAGGACCCGCTGGACCTGGAGCCCGTCGGCGAACGTCGGGGCTGGGTCGGTGCCGTCGGCGATGGCGGTGACCAGGTCGACCACCTGGTGGGTGAAGGCGTGCTCGTAGCCGAGGCCGTGACCGGGGGGCCACCAGGCGGCGGCGTAGGGGTGGGTGGGCTCGGTGGCGATGATCCGTCGGAAGCCGGCGGTCTCGGCAGGCTCGGTGGCGTCGTAGAAGTCCAGGACGTTCATGTCCTCGAAGTCGAAGGCCAGGCTGCCGAGGGAGCCGTTGAGCTCGATCCGGATGGCGTTCTTGCGGCCGGTGGCGAAGCGGGTGGCCTCGAACACTCCCATGGCACCGCTGGCGAAGGTGGCGAGGAAGGAGGCGGCGTCGTCGACGGTGACCGGCCCGCGCTCGGAGCCGGCGGTGCCGGACAGCCCGGCGTGGTCGGCGGCGATCGGTCGCTCCTTGACGAAGGTCTCGAGCCGCCCGGAGACCTCGGCGATCCGGTCGCCGGTGATGAACTGGGTGAGGTCGATGACGTGGGCGCCGATGTCGCCGAGGGCACCGGAGCCGGCGAGGGTCTTGTCGAGGCGCCAGGACAGCGGTGCTTCGGGGTCGGCGATCCAGTCCTGGAGGTACTGCGCGCGGATGTGCCGGATGTCGCCCAGCCGGCCCTCGGCGACGAGCTTGCGGGCGAGTGCGATGGCCGGCACCCGACGGTAGGTGAAGCCGACCATGGCCCGGGTGCCGTGGGCGCTGGCCCGATCGGCCGCAGCGGCCATCGTCTCGGCCTCTGCCACGGTGTTGGCCAGCGGCTTCTCGCACAGCACGTGCTTGCCGGCCTCGAGGGCGGCGGTCGCGATCTCGGCGTGGGTGTCTCCCGGTGTGCAGATGTCGATGAGGTCGATGTCGTCGCGCTCGATCACGACCCGCCAGTCGGTGGCGCTGTCGGCCCAGCCGAGTCGGGCCGCGGCCGCGGCCGCCCGGGACTCGTCACGGCCGACGACCAGCGCCATCTCGGGCGCCAGCGGCAGGTCGAAGAAGCGGGGGGCGGTGCGCCAGGCCTGGGAGTGGGCGGCACCCATGAATGCGTGTCCGACCATCGCGACGCGCAGCCGCGGAGAGGTGACGGGAGTCTGGTGCTGGGTCATGGCAGGGCTTCCGTGTGGGGTGCGTGCCCGCCCCTGACGGCGGGGCGGGCACGCGACGTACGCCGGTCGTGGCGTCGGTCAGGACACGTTCAGGCTCCGAGGGTCAGGACTCGAAGGCACTGTCGATGAACTGGTCGACGTTGTCCTTGGTGACGACCGGGGCGTACAGCTGGACGGTGCGGGGCACCTCGACCTCGACCAGGTCCGACATCGCCTTGCCCTGGACCAGCAGACGGGCGAGCTTGACGCCGTCCGCGGCCTGGGTCGACGGGTAGATGACGGTTGCCTTCAGGACGCTGTTGTCCTCCTGGATCGCGCGCATGGCGTTGGCCGAGCCGGCACCGCCGACCATGATGAACTCGTCGCGACCGGCGTTCTCGATCGCGGCCAGCACGCCGACACCCTGGTCGTCGTCGTGGTTCCAGAGCGCGTCGATCTTGGGCGCGGCCTGCAGGAGGTTGGCCGTCTGCTCCTGGCCGCTCTCGGGCGTGAACTCGGCGGCCACGCGGTTGTCGACGTCCTGGTCGCACTCGGCGAGCGCGTCCTTGAAGCCCTGGCTGCGGTCCTGGGTCAGCGGCAGCGAGTCGATGCCCGCGACCTCGGCGATCACAGCGTCAGGCTTGTCGCCCACCTGCTCGCAGATGTACTGGCCGGCCGAGACACCCATGCCGTAGTTGTCGCCGAGCACGGTGACGCGAGCGGCGTTGGGGTCGTTGAACTCGCGGTCGACGTTGATGACCTGGATGCCGGCCTCCATCGCCTTGAGAGCGATCGGCGTCAGCGCGGCCCCGTCGAAGGGCAGCAGCACGATGGCATCGACCTTGTCGTTGATGAAGGTCTCGACCTGACTGATCTGCTGGCTGGGGTCGTTGGTGCCGGGCGGGACCTTCAGCTCGACGTCGTCGTACTTCGCGGCCTCCTTCTTGGCGGAGTCCGTGATCGAGGCCATCCAGCCGTGGTCGGCGGCCGGGGCCGAGAAGCCGATGGTGACCGTGTCACCGGTCTCGTCGTTGGAGCCGGCTGCGGCAGCCGGGGCATCGCCCGAGGTGTCGTCGTCGCCGTCGCTCGCGCTGTTGCCGGTGCAGGCAGCGAGTGCGAGTACGGCGACGCCGGCGACCAGGCCGGTGCCGAGGCGTCTGCGGCCCGAGCGGGACTTCGTGGTCGTGGACCGATGGGACATGGTGTGCTCCTTGGTTGGGTGCCGATCTGGTGCTGGTGCTGGTGGTACCGGAGGGTGGTGCCGGGTGCTGCTAGCTGGTGCTCCGAGACGCCAACCGCTGCTGCAGGAGCACGGCGGCGATGATGATGAGCCCCTTCACGACCGACTGCGCGGAGATGGAGAGGTTGTTGAGGGTGAAGATGTTGGAGAGCGTCGTGAAGATCAGGACGCCGAGGACGGTGCCGACGATCGTGCCGCGGCCACCGGAGAGCAGGGTGCCGCCGATGACGACTGCGGCGATGGCGTCGAGCTCGTAGAGGTTGCCGTTGGAGGCGGTACCGGTCGTGGTGCGGGCGACGAGCATGATCGCCGCCAGGCCACAGCAGAGACCGACCAGCACGTAGAGGTAGACGGTGTGCCGCTGCACGTGGATGCCGGCCAGCCGCGCCGCCTCCGGGTTGCCTCCGACCGCGACGGTGCGACGACCGAAGGTGGTGCGGTTGAGCAGCACCCAGCCGAGGGCGGCGACGACCGCGAAGATGATGACCAGCATCGGGATCCCGAGGATCTCGCGGTTGACGAACTCGCGCAGCTCGGGGACGGTCAGGATCTGGGTCTTGCGGTCGGACAGGATCTCGGCGAGGCCACGGGCACTGGCCAGCATCGCCAAGGTCGCGATGAAGGGCACGATCCTGCCGTAGGCGATCAGCACGCCGTTGATCAGCCCGACCCCGCCGCCGACCAGGAGGGCCGTGCCCACCATCAGCAGCCAGTGGGTGTCGGTGGCCATCTGCTGGGTGGCGATCGTGGTGCACCACACCGAGGACAGCGCGACGATCGCACCGACCGACAGGTCGATGCCACCACCGGTGATCACGAACGTCATGCCGATGCTGACCACGCCGATGATGGAGGCGAGGGTCAGGATCGTGATCGCGTTGTCGGTCGAGGCGAACCGGTCGCCGACCGTGATCACGCCGGCCAGGCACAGCACCGCGAGAGCGATGATGAGACCGAGGTTGCGTCCGGCGCTCGAGCGCAGCAGCGCCAGGGCGCCGGAGCTCTTGTCGCCGGCCGCCGCACCGGCCGCCTCGACCCGCTTGGTGTCGTCGGTCGGTTGCGCGGTGGACAGGTGGCTCGGGGTCTCGCTCATGCGGAGGTTCCTTCCATGACGAGGTCGAGGACCTTGGACTCGTCGATCTCGTTCGCGGGTGAATCGTGGACGACCACTCCCTCGCGGACGACGAGGACCCGGTCGGCGAGACCGAGCACCTCCTCGACCTCGCTGGACACCACGACGACGGCGACACCGGCGTCGGCGAGGGAGCGGACCAGGGCGTAGATCTCGGTGCGGGCGCCGACGTCGACGCCGCGGGTGGGCTCGTCGAGCACCAGCACCCGGCACTCGCGCAGCAGCCAGCGGGCCAGGACCACCTTCTGCTGGTTGCCCCCCGACAGGGTGCGCACGGCACGCTCGACACCGGTCGGGCGCACGTCGAGGCTGGTGGTGAGCTCCTCGGCCCGGCGCTTCTCCTCGGCCCGGTCGAGGAAGCCGAAGCGACTGAACCGGCCCATGGAGGACACGGTGATGTTGGCGTAGACCGCCTCGTCGAGCAGCAGCCCCTGGCTCTTGCGCTCCTCGGGGCACAGACCCACCCCAGCGCGCACGGCCGAGGTGACCGACCCGCGGCGCAGCCGCTTGCCGTCGACGGTCACGGTGCCCGAGGAGGCGCGGCGGGCGCCGTACACGGTCTCGATGATCTCGGAGCGCCCGGCGCCGACGAGCCCGGCCAGGCCGACGATCTCGCCGGCGTGCACGGTCAGGTTCACGTCCGAGAAGACCCCGGCCAGGGCCAGGTCGCGGACCTCGAGGACCACGTCGCCCTTCGGGCGGACGGCCTCGGTGCGCTGCGGGAAGACGTACTCGATGGAGCGGCCCGTCATCAGCTGGATCAGCTTGGCGGTCGGGGTGTCCTCGA
The DNA here is from genome assembly GCA_963706475.1 of uncultured Actinomycetota bacterium. Taxonomy (GTDB): domain Bacteria; phylum Actinomycetota; class Actinomycetes; order Propionibacteriales; family Nocardioidaceae; genus Nocardioides. Next base: position 865,090 of record CAVPLV010000002.1, read on the forward strand.
CGGCGAGGCCGGTGGCGACGGTGCGGCCGTCCTTGAGGACGGTGATCCGGTCGCCGATCTCGCGGATCTCCTCGAGTCGGTGGGAGATGTAGACGATCGCGACGCCCTCGGCGGTCAGGCCGCGGATCACGCGGAAGAGGTTCTCCACCTCGCCCTGGTCGAGCACGGCGGACGGCTCGTCGAGGACGAGGAGCTTGGTGTCGTGCGAGAGGGCGCGCGCCATGCTGACGATCTGCTGGGCGGCCGGGGAGAGGTCGCCGACCATCCGCGACGGCGAGATCTCGGGGTGTCCCAGACGCTTCATCAGCTCACGCACGGTGCGGTTGATGCGGTGCCTGCTGGTGAAGCCGAACCGCGCCATCTCGTGGCCGAGGTAGATGTTCTCGGCGACGCTCAGGTCGGCCACCAGGTCGAGCTCCTGGTAGATCGTGGAGATCCCGAGCTCGATCGCCTTGAGCGGCGTCGAGAGGGTGGTCTCCTGGCCCTGCCAGGTGATGGTGCCCTCGTCGGGCTGGTAGGAGGCGGAGAGCACCTTGATCAGCGTCGACTTGCCGGCGCCGTTCTGGCCGAGCAGGCAGTGCACCTCGCCGGGGCGCACGTCGAGGTCGACGCCGCCGAGGGCCAGCACGCCGGGGAACGCCTTGACGATCCCGGACATCTGCAGCAGCACGGGCTCGCGGCTGACGGCTTCGTCGGTGGGGGTCTGGGTCATCGGGTGGCTCCGTTCGAGGACACCAGGCGCTCGACGCACGTGGGGTCGTGGAAGACGGCTTCGAGGGCCATGGCGGCGCCGCCGAGGACGGTGGCGTTGTAACCGAGGGTCGAGAACTCCAGGCGGGTGCCGCCGGCCCCGGGTGCCAGCACCCCGGCCTGCAGCTGCGCCTCGATGGTGTCGCGCATCCAGGGACCGAGCTCGGCGAGGTAGCCGGTGAGCACGATCACTCCGGGGTTGAGGGCGTTGGCGAGCGAGGCGGTGCCGATGCCGACCCAGCCGCCGACCTGGGCCAGCCCGGCGAGGGTGCGGTCGTCGCCGAGCCGGGCCCGGCGGCTGATCTCGGCGATCCGCTCGTCTCGGCCGAGGTTGGGCGAGCGCAGCAGGTCGTGCGGGTCGGCGACGGCGTCGACCAGGGCACGCAGACCGATCCGGGTCTCCCAGCAGCCGGTGTGGCCGCAGCCGCACGGCAGGCCGCGCGGGTCGACGATCATGTGACCGAGCTCGCCGGCCCAGCCACGGTGACCGCGCAGCAGCCGGCCGTCGGAGATGATCCCGCCCCCGACTCCGACCTCGCCGACGATCACCAGCATGTGACGGCGCACCAGGTCGCCGGGGACGAGCTCGGCGATGGCCGCCAGGTTGGCGTCGTTGTCGAGCGTGATGGGGTACGCCGGGCCGCCGAGCCGCTCGCGGAGCATGTCGGCCAGCGGCACGTCACGCCACCCGAGGTTGGGTCCGTGGGTGAGCAGCGCCCGGTCGGCGTCGACCAGGCCGGCGATGCCGACGGTCAGGCCGACCGGACGGGCGCCCTGGGCGGCGACGTCGTCGAAGACGCTGGCCACCAGCTCGGCGAGCCGGTCGAGCACCTCGGCCCCGTCGAGCTGCACGGTGTCGATCGGGATCCGGCGCTGCGAGACCTCGGTGCCGGCCAGGTCGCGGGCGAAGACGGCGATGTGGTCGACGTTGATCTCGGCCCCGACCCCACACACGGTGCGGCCGTCGAGCTGGACCGAGCGACCGGGCCGGCCGACTGCTCCTCGCTCGACGCCGGCCTGGCTGACCAGGCCGCGGGACGCGAGCTCGCTCACCAGGCTGGAGACGGTCGCCTTGTTGAGCCCGAGCTCGACGGCCAGCCTGGCCCGGGACCGGGGGCCGGCGTCGCGCAGGCTGCGGAGCACGAGGGAGAGGTTGGCCCGGCGCAGCGAGGCGTGCTCGCCAGCGGGAACGGCTGCGGAGGCGCCGACGGCCGGCTGGAAGCTCTGCATGGGCACCTCCTCGCTCGTGGGTCTCTCCGGCAGCGGGCCTGTGATGGACGCCACTACTTCGTTCAACTGCGGCACAAACTAATCGGCCCTTGGGGCGGAGGGCAAGAGCTGGAGCCCCTTTCCGCGACAATTTCTGTGAAACTTTGCAAAGTGATTGGACAAAGTCCGACTCAAGCGAGAACGCCCGAGAGCGCCCGCAGCCGGTCGTGGCTGCGGGCGCTCCTGGTGATCAGCGACTCACGGGTTCGGCACCAGCCGGACCTCGGCCGAGCCGGTCAGGGGCGGCAGGCCGTCCCCGCCCGGGTCGGTGTAGGACGCCACGAACACCGCCGACAGGTCGTCGGTGTCGGGGTCGTGACCGCCGGGCACCGTGGTGACCAGGGTGCCGGTGCAGCCGGCCGCCGTGCTCTGCGGGTGTCCGTGCTGGTCGTGACCGAGCACGTAGCTCACCGTGACCTTGGTGCAGTCGACCGGCTGGTCGTCCTCGACGGTGACCTCGTAGGTCACGGTGTCACCGAACTGGAACGGCTGGCCGGCGACCGGGCTGACGAAGGTCAGCGTCGGCGCCTGGTTGCCCACGACGATGTCGACGTCGGCCGACGCGTGCCGGCCCTTGTAGCCGCGCCACGAGTCGGTCACCGTGAGCGTGGCCTTGTAGACCCCGTCCTCGGTGTAGGTGAACGACGGGTTCTTCTTGCGACTGTCGACCGAGCCGTCGCCGTCGAAGTCCCAGGCGTACTTCAGGGTGTCGCCGTCGGCGTCGGTGCTGCCCGCACTCGAGAAGTCCACCACGAGGGGGGACGATCCACTGGTGGGCGTGGCCGTGATCTTCGGCTCCGGGCTGTGGTTGCCGTTCTTGCCGATGAAGTCGATCCGGCTCAGCTGCGCGTCCGGGTTCTCGGCGAAGTAGCCGTCGCCGTACTCGAGCACGTAGAGCGCGCCGTCCGGGCCGAACTCCATGTCCATCGGGTTGTCGGTGACGATCGAGGACACCACGTCCTCGATCCCGGTGACCTTGCCGTTGCTGTTCGCGTGGATGCCCTTGATGTAGTCACGGGTCCACTCGTAGAACAGCGGCACGCCGTCGTACTGCTTCGGCCAGGCGACCGCGTTGCGGCCGCGGGTGTCGCGAGCGTCGAAGTCGTACGCCGGTCCGGCCATCGGGCCGATCCCGCCGGTGCCGAGCTCCGGGAACTGCGCCGACTCGCCGTAGGTGTACCAGATGTCAGGCTGCTGCACCTTGGGCAGGTTCTTCTTCCCGGTGTTGTGCGGGGAGTTGTTCACCGGCTTCGCGCAGTTGAACTTCTTGCCCGAGGTCTTGGTGGCGAAGTCGTAGTCGGTGTACGGCAGCTTGGCGGTGGCGCAGTAGGGCCAGCCGTAGTTGCCGGGCTTGCGGATCGCGGTCCACTTGCCGTGGCCGGCCGGACCGCGGTTCGGGTTGGCCGTGCGGGCGTCGGGCGAGTAGTCACCGACGTACACGTCGTCGGTGCTGCGGATCGACCTCGATGCGGAACGGGTTGCGCAGCCCCATCGCGTAGATCTCGGGTCGCGTCTTGGGCGTCCCGACCGGGAAGAGGTTGCCGCGCGGGATGGCGTATCCCCCGTTGGCCTTGGGCTTGATGCGCAGCACCTTGCCGCGCAGGTCGTTGGTGTTGGCCGCGCTGCGCTGGGCGTCGAGAGCCGGGTTGCTGGTCGGCACGCTCGTCGATCGGGATGAAGCCGTCGGACTGGAACGGGTTGGTGTCGTCGCCGGTCGACAGCAGCAGGTTGCCCTGGGAGTCGAAGACGATGTCACCACCGACGTGGCAGCAGATGCCCCGGTCGACGGGGACCTCCATGATCTGCTGCTCGGTCGAGTTGTCGATCTGCCCGTCGATGTAGCGGAACCGCGAGAGCTGGATCGCTCCCTTGTAGGGCTCGAAGTCGGCCGCGGTGCCGGTGAACGGCGCGTCGCCCTCGTTGACGGCCGGCGTGGCCGGGTCGTCCACGGGCGTGTCGAGCGGCGGCGAGTAGTAGAGGTAGACCCAGTTGTTCTTCTTGCCGTTGAAGCCGGGAGCCAGAGCGATGCTCTGCAGCCCTTCCTCGTCGTGGCGGTAGACGTCGATCTCGCCCGCCCTGCTGTTCACACCGGTCTTGGCGTCGTTGCGCCAGATGGCGCCGGCGCGGGTGGTGTGCAGGACGTCCCCGTTGGGGAGGACGGCGAGGTCCATCGGCTCACCGGGACGGTCGTTGAGGGTGACCTTCTGGAAGCTGCTGTCCGGAGGTGGTGCGGGATGGTCGTGGCCCGGGTGACCGGAGGCCGGCGACTGACCTGTGAGGGCCATCAGAGGTATTGCCGTGACACCGGCGACCATGAAGGCCGCGGCGCCCGAGAGGGCAGATCTACGCACTGTTTTCCATCTCCTCGTGCTTGTGTGGAACATGAAGGGGATGGTTCGAGAACGTATGACGTGATGGGCATCACGTCAACTAAATGGCGCTCTTTCGCAAATCATTTTTGAAAGTAGGGTCAGTCCTCGCCGATCGGGGCGTAGACGGAACCACTGATCAGCCGGGCCGCGCCGATGACCCCGGCGTCGTCGCCGAGCTCGCTGAGGACGATCGGCAGGTTGCCCGTGGCCAGTGGCAGCGACCGGCGGTAGGTGACGCTGCGGATCTCCGCCAGAAGTGCGTGACCCAGCCCGGTCACCCGGCCGCCGATGACGATCAGCCCCGGGTTGAAGAAGGAGACCAGGCTGGCCAGGACCTGGCCAACGCGTTGACCGCTGTCGCGGATGAGCTGGACGGCGACCGCGTCGCCCTGCGAGACGGCGAGGCCGACATCGGCCGCCGTCAGCGCGCCCCGCTCCTCGAGCAGTGCTGCCAGGACGGGCGAGCGACCAGCACGCGCCGCGGTGGTGGCATCGCGGGCCAACGCTGCACCACCCGAGAACGCCTCGAGGCAACCGGTGTTGCCACACGCGCAGGCCGGGCCGAAGTCCTCGACCCGGATGTGGCCGATGTCGCCGGCGCAGCCGTCGACGCCGCGGTAGAGCTCGCCGTCGACGACGATGCCGCAGCCGATGCCGGTGCCGATCTTGACGAAGAGGAAGTCGCGAGCGCTGCGGGCGACCCCCGAGTGCTGCTCCCCCACCGCCATCACGTTGACGTCGTTGTCGAGGACCACAGGGCAGCCGAGCTCGCGGGAGACCGCCTCCCGGACGGGGTAGCCGTCCCAGCCGGGCATGATCGGCGGCGACACCGACACGCCTCGGCCGAAGTCGACGGGACCGGGGACCCCCACCCCCGCACCCATCAGCGTGGTGACACCGACCTCCGCCATGATCTCGCGGACCACCTGGAGCGCCGTCGCGAGCACCACCTCAGGGCCCTCCCGGATGTCGCACTGCTGCGACCGGGTGGCCAGCACCGCGAGCCTGCCGTCGGTCACGCCGACCGACATGCCGGTGGCACCGATCGAGATGCCGACGAACCGGATCTCCGCCGCCAGGTCGACCAGCACCGAGCGGCGCCCGCCGCGCGAAGCGGCCGGCCCGGTCTCCTGGGCGAGCCCGAGCTCGGCGAGTCGGGTGACCTCAGCCGCGATCGTGGTGCGCGAGACGTCCATCCGGTCGGCGAGCTCGACCCGCGACAGCGGTCCGACGTCGCGAAGCAGCGCGAGGATGCGGGCCTGCATGGGGCTCTCAGCCCGACCTGCCAGTGAGTGGCGCACGGGTGGATCCTCGCACGTGCCCCGCGCAGGCGAGACGGCTAGGAGAGCTGGGCGATCCGGGTCGCGACGAAGTCCCCGAAGTCACGGTGCCCGGCGGGCGTCAGGTGCAGCCGGTCCCGGAGGTAGGAGAGCTCGAGGCCGGTGGTGCGGACGTAGGCGAGGTGGTGTCGCGCGGCGAGCCGGGCCAGGAGCGCGTCGAGGTGCGGTACGCCGGCAGCGCGGGCCGGCGCGCTCGCCGGCCCGACCACGACCACGCGCTGGCCGGCCGCCGACCTGCCCAGTTCCGCCACCAGCCGCTCGAAGCCGGCCCGGATCTGGCCGTCGGACTGGTCGACGTCGTTGAGACCGCCCTCGACCACGACCAGGTCGGCCCCACCACGCAGGGCGTCCGGCGCCCGGTCCGCGAAGGAGACCCGACCGCAGTCGCTCGACGTCGCCCCGAAGCCGGAGCCGGAGAAGCCTGCCACGTGGACGGTCCCCGGCAGTCGCGACGGCCAGGAGTCGGCCGACCTCGCGAGGCCCAGTCCGGACGACCACGAGTCACCGATCACCACCACCCGGTCGCCGCTGCCGGTGACCTCCCCGGCGCGGGTCAGCGAGTCAGCCGCGAACCGGTCGCACCGCGACACGTCCGCACTCTGGGCACGCACGCCGAGCAGCACGGTCAGAGTCGCCACGAGGGCGAGGGCCAGCAACGAGCCGCCCAGCACGTGGCGGCGTACGATCCCGTGCGAGCCCACGCTCGCAGCCCCCCGAAGAGTCACGGGACAACGATCCAGCACTTTCCCGTCCCCGCACACGGGAATGGCTCAGATCAACGACTCCGGTATCGAATCGTGACCCCCCGGCGCAGCGGTCTCGATACGACCAACGAGATCTCGGCGTCGAGCGCGAACGGGCGGGTCAGCCGGCGGAGGCAGGGACGGGGTACGTCGCCAGCTCGCCGGCCAGGTCCGCGTTCGCACGGCCGACGACCACGGTGCCATCACCGGTGTGCTCCATGGAGTCGATCTCGCCCTGCTGGTGGAGCCGGTTGATCAGGTCGCCACGCTCGTAGGGCACCAGCGCCGTGAACTCGACCGCCGGGCGCGGCAGCTCGCTCTCGACGAGCGCGAGCGCCTCGGCGATGCCCTCGCCGGTCCGGGCGGAGACGACGACCGAGTGCGGCTCGCGCTGACGCAGCCGGGCGAGCACCAGCGGGTCGGCGGCATCGGCCTTGTTGATGATGACCAGCTCGCGCACCTGGGAGGCACCGATCTCGGCGAAGACCTCGCGCACCGCGCTGAGCTGCCCCTCGGGGTCGGGGTGGGAGCCGTCGACGACATGCAAGATCAGGTCGGCGTCGGCGACCTCCTCCAACGTGGAGCGGAAGGCCTCGACCAGCTGGTGGGGCAGGTGCCGGACGAAGCCGACCGTGTCGCTCATCGTGTAGACGCGGCCATCGGCCGTCGTGGTGCGCCGGGTGGTCGGGTCGAGGGTGGCGAAGAGCGAGTCCTCGACGAGCACCCCGGCGTCGGTGAGCCGGTTGAGCAGCGATGACTTGCCGGCGTTGGTGTAGCCGGCGATCGACACGCTCGGGATGTGGTGGCGGCGCCGCTCCTGCCGCTTGGTGTCGCGGGTGCCCTTCATCTCGCGCAGCTCGCGGCGCAGCTTGGCGATCTTGGTGTTGATCCGGCGCCGGTCGGTCTCGATCTTGGTCTCACCGGGGCCACGGCCACCGATGCCGGCACCGGCCGCCACCCGGCCACCGGCCTGGCGCGACAGGTTGCCGCCCCAGCCGCGGAGCCGCTGCTTCATGTAGTTCAGCTGCGCCAGCTCGGTCTGCGCCTGCGCCTCGCCGGAGCGGGCGTGCTGGGCGAAGATGTCCAGGATCAGCCCGGTCCGGTCGACGACCTTGACCTTGAGCCGGTCCTCGAGGTTCCTCAGCTGGCTGGGGGCGAGCTCGCCGTCGCAGATGACCGTGTCGGCGCCGGTCGCCTGCACGATCTCGGCGATGCCCTCGACCTTGCCGCGACCGACGTACGTCGCGGGGTCCGGGGTCTGGCGGCGCTGGTAGATCGCCTCGAGCACCTCGGAGCCGGCCGTCTCGGCGAGCAGCGCGAGCTCGGCCATCGAGTTCTCGGCGTCCTCGGTGGTGCCCTCGGTCCACACCCCGACCAGCACCACTCGCTCCAGGCGGAGCTGGCGGTACTCGACCTCGGTGATGTCCTCGAGCTCGGTGCGCAGCCCGGCGACCCGGCGCAGCTGGTGCCGCTCGGCGAGCTCCATCGCACCGACCGTGGGGTCGGCGGACTGCTCGGGATCGGCGGACCAGTCGACGGCGGGGCCGTCCTCGGGGCCGTCCTCGGGGTGCTCGGCATCGTCCCAAGCGTCGGTCTGCTCGAGCTCGGCGTCCAGGTTGAAGTCAGATACGTTACTCATACGACCCCCAGCCTACGTTCGGCCCGGTCACCGGGGCGAACCGTTATCGAGGCCGTGCCACGCAGGCCCTACCGTTCTCGGGTGAGCCTGCCTGCCGTCCCTCCTGGGATCCGTCTCCTCGGCATCACCGGAGCGCCCGGCTCCGGGAAGTCGACGGTCGCGGCAGCACTGGGCCTGCCGGTGGTCCCGATGGACGGCTTCCACTACGCCGACGTCGAGCTGGTCCGGCGCGGGCTGCGCGACCGCAAGGGTGCGCCGGAGACCTTCGACGCCGCGGGGTACGCCGCGCTGCTGCAGCGGATCCGCGGCCGTGAGGACGACGTCGTCGCGCCGCTCTTCGAGCGTGGCCTGGAGCAGCCGCTGGCCGGGGCCATCGCAGTGCCGGCGGGCGGAACGGTGGTGACCGAGGGCAACTACCTGCTCCTCGACGAGGACCGCTGGCGAGCCGTACGGCACCAGATCGACGTGGTGTGGCACGTGGTCGTCGACGAGGCGCTGCGAGTCGAGCGGCTGGTGGCACGGCACGTCGAGTTCGGCAAGTCCCCGGAGGCCGCCCGCGCCTGGGTGGACCGGGTCGACGCGGCCAACGCCGTCCGTGTCGAGGCAGTGCGGGAGCGGGCCGACCTGGTGGTCGACCTCACCGACTGGCGGCCGTTGGCCTAGCTGGTCCGCGAGCCGAGCGCCTCGCCGAACACGGTGGCCATATCGGCCGGATCCTCGGCGATGTAGGCATCACCACCGGTGGCGCGGGCGATCGTCTTGAGGGCGGAGGCGTCCGCGTCGGCGGAGATCCCGATCGCGATGATCCGCACGGGGCGGGCCGGGTCCGCAAGCTGCCGCAGCTGGTCGACGAGCTGCGCCAGGCTGATGCTGGCCGGGTCGTCGTTGGCGCCGTCGGTGAAGAGCAGCACGCTGTTGGCGGCGTGCGGGTCCCAGCCGTCGAGCACGGTGCGGTAGGCCGCGAGGGTGGTGTCGTAGAGGCCGGTGCCACCGCCGGTCAGGGCCGGCAGGGTGCTGAGCGCCTGCCCCAGCGCCTCGCGCTGGGTCGCTCCGTCCACCTCCGACCCGAGCGGACGGATCGTCACCAGGTCGCGGTGGTCGACGTCGCCGTCGAGCTGCTCGGAGAACGCCCAGAGCCCGATCGCCGCAGCGTCGGGGAAGAGCGACAGACCCTGGGCGGTCGCGGCCGTGGTCAGCTGCATCCGGGTCTGGCCGCCGGCGTCGAAGTCCATGGAGCCGGACACGTCGATCACGGCGAGGCTGCGGGTCGGCAGCGCCAGGGTGGCCCACTGCTGGAGCGCCTGGGTGACCTGCTCCGCGCCGGGAGTGACGGCGCGGACCTTTCCGACCCCGTCCTCCAACGGAGCCCCGTCGGGACCGCGGAACCCTGCGGCCGCCAAGGCGTTCCGCGCCGCCTTCGAGGCGAGCACGCCGGCGAGCGCGGTGGTGGTCGGCTCGATGTCGGCGCGTCGGTCGGCGGTGGTGGTCAACACCGCCGGGAAGTCCAGGAAGACGGTCCCTGCGTCGGGGACGCCGGCGTTGAGGTCGGAGGCGTTCGCGAGATACTGCTGCTCGCTGGCCGCGGTGACCCCGGAGCTGTCGGCCTCGAGGGTGGCGAGGCGCTGGGCGTCGCCCGGCGCCGGGTCCGCGGCGCCGGCCCGGGCCTGGGCGAGAGGGACGACGACGCCCGCGAGGTCTGCTGCACTGCCCTCGCTCGACCCGGCCAGCAGCGGGACCGCGGCTGCGGCGGACGTGAGCGGGTCACCCATCAGCAGGTCCGGGTCGTCGAGCGCCGCGGCCCAGGCGGTCGGCGGCTCGGTGCCGGCGGCGACCAGTACGACGGGCGAGGTCGCGACCGAGTCCACGAGCACCTGCGGGGTGGCCGGCGCTGCGGTCGCGGCCCGGGCGGTCCACATCGAGGAGGTGGGGATCCACACGTCCGGGGCGTCCTTGCCGGTGCCGACCTGTTGGCTCGCCACCGCGTCGGCCGTGGCCGTCACCGACACCTGGTCACAACCGGCCGCCTCGGCGAGCCCGGCGACGACGGGGGCGATCTCCGGCGCAGCGGCGACCTGGATGCTCGGCCCGGGGCACGCGTCGGCCGACGGCTGGGTGGCACCCGTCGTCCCGCGCATCACCAGGTAGACAGCGCCGCCACCGACGATCAGGGCGATCGCCACCAGGATCGCGGTGGAGCCACGGGTGCCGGGAGCGAGCCGGGACGGGGCGCGGCGCGCGGGGGTCGACCGTCGCTTCGCGTGCGCTCCGGACTGCGATCCCGCAGGGGCACCCGCCACCGTCAGCTCCTTTCCGCCGAGATTCGGCGGAAGCATAACGGTCAGCAGTCGTCGGTATCGCGCGTGGGGCCTGCTCAGCGCGGTTCGGCGGCGAACGCGCCGGGCGTGAGACCGGTCACGGTGCGGAAGTCGCGGCCGAAGTGGGCCTGGTCGGCGTAGCCGAGATCGGCGGCGAGCCGGGCCAGGTCGGGACGGTCGTCGCCGGCGAGGCGCTCGGCCGCCTCGTGCAGCCGGCGACGCTGGATCAGCCACTTGGGTGACAGTCCGATCCGGCGGGCGGTCAGCCGCTGGAGGGTGCGTTCGGTGATCGCGAACTTGTCGCACACCTGGCCGACCCGCTGCACTCCGGTCTCACCCTCGACGTACTCGACGATGGCGTTGACCAACCGCCCCTCCTCGTCGACCGGCAGCAGTCCGGTGAGGGCGTCCGCGACCGCGGCGACGGCAGCGCTCTGGCGGTCCGGGTCGTCCGGATCGTCGCCGACCTCCGCGCGGATCGCCACCTCGAGGGCGGCGCCGTCGATCCCGGCGGCGTCGGTCAGCGGGACGGCCGTGTCGGTGAGCCGCTCGACCGGTCCGCCGGCCAGGGCGAGACCGGCCGCCGGCTGGAGCATGGTGCCGAGCGCCCAACCGTCGCCGGCGAGCTCCTGGGTCGACAGCCCGCTGGTGGGGCCGACGAGCAGGGCGTAGGTGTCGGACACGACCAGGAGCGTGACGGGGTACTGCAGCACCCGCTGGACCGATGTCTGGCCGGCAGGCATCGACCAGACCGGCATCCAGTAGCGGCGGACCACGTCGGCGAGCGCGGGCGACGGCGCGAACCGGTGGATCGGAGGCGTGTAGCCGGTCGCGTCGAGCAGGTGCGCGCGCTCGATCGGGTCGATCCGTCGATGCTCCCTGGTCATGTGTCGGATTCTTTCAAGATCCACCGCCAGCAGGCGAGCATGCTGGGTCCATGGCCACCACGACGAACCCCCAGATCCAGCAGTACGTCGACAATGCAGCCCGCTTCACCGACGTGGTGTCGGCCGGCGGCGACTGGGCCGGCGCCAGCCCGTGCGCGGGCTGGACCGCCCGCGACGTGCTCGACCACGTCGTCGACACCCAACGCTCGTTCCTGGAGCAGCGCGGCGTCGACCTCCCCTCGCGCCCGACCGGCTCGCCCCACGAGGTCTGGGCGGCGCACCAGGAGCAGGTGCGCGCGGTGCTCGCCGACGAGGAGTTCGCGACAACGGAGTACGACGGCTACTTCGGGCGTACGACGGTCGCGGACACCCTCGCCACCTTCTACGGCTTCGACATGCTCGTGCACCGCTGGGACCTGGCGCGCGGGCTCGGTCAGGACGTGCCGTTCAGCGACGCCGAGCTCGACGTGATGGACACCGCGCTCGACGGCTTCGGGGACGCGCTGTACTCCGAGGGCGTGTGCAAGCCGGCCCTCGACGACGTGCCGGCTGATGCCTCGCGCGCCGAGCGGCTGCTCGCCCGGACGGGTCGGCGGGCCTGATCTGCTCGGCGGTGCAGCAGCGTCGGCACGGTGACCGCGGCGCAGCCCAGCCCGCACGCCAGCAGGGTTGCCTGCGGGCCGACCGCGGTGGCCAGGATCGGTGCCCCGAACGACCCGAGCAGGGCGCCCGCGACCATCACGCTGTCCGCCAGACCCAGCGCGCCGGCCCGGTGCTCGTCGGCCACGCCCTCCTGGATGGTGTGCGTGATGGCGCTCTCGGCGACCACCGACGCCGTACCCGCGACGGCGAGCACGGGCAGCGCCAGCAGCACTGAGGGCGAGACCCCGACCCAGGCGACAGCCACCCCGAGGCAGAGCAGCCCTCCGACCCGGCGGCCCTGGTCGGAGACCCGGACGAACCAGAGCAACGGCGCCCCCAGCGCGCCGAACCCGAGGCAGGCGGTGGCCAGTCCGAAGGCGGCGTCGTCCAGACCCCACGTGTCACGGGTGAGCGGCAACAAGGTGATCGCGGCCACCGTGACCACGATGTTGATCAGGCCGGCCGAGGCGAGCGCGACCACCACCGGGCGGGTGCCGCGCACCGCGCCCAGCATGCCGCCGACCGTCACCGACGCGCGCCGTTCTGCGTCCGGGCTGGGCAGCCGGATGCCCCACATCAGCGCCAGGGCCAGCGCCATCAGCGCTACGGCGATCGCTGGCACCCACGGCCGGGTCGCGGGCAGCAGCAGCAGCCCGCCGAGCGCCGGCCCGACCGTCCAGGCTGCGACCTCGGTGGTGACCAGCACGTCGGTCACCCGCCGCCCGTCGGGCCCGGCGAGGCCGGGGATGGACGCCGCCACGGTCGGGTACGCCGGGGTGCCGACCGCAACGGCGAGCGACGCAGCGAGCACGGCGGTCGTCAGGTGCCCGGAAGCCAGCGCGGTGGCGACGGCCGCCAGGCACACCAGTCGCAGCGCCAACGTCCAGACGACAAGTCGGTGCCGGCAGACCCGGTCGCCGAGCGAGCCGACGAACCACGAGAGCAGCACGTACGGCGCCATCCGGGCCGCCCCGGTCAGCCCGACCGCGAGTGCGCCGTGACCCGAGCCGCCGTACTCGTCCCACGCCAGCACCAGCAGCAGCGGCCACGGCAGCGAGACCGCGACAGCCGCTGCGGCGTACGACGTCAGGACCCGGGTGAGCGTCACCCGGGTGCTCATGGCGAGACCAGGGTGGGCAGCGGTGCGAAGCCGTTGAAGCCCACGGTGGAGTAGCAGCTGGTGTAGGCGCCGGCCGACTCCAGGCGGACGACGTCGCCCTCGACCAGGTCGAGCGGCAGCTGCACCAGGTCACGCTCGTAGAGCACGTCCGCGGAGTCGCAGGTCGGGCCGGCGAGCACGCAGGGCCCGGTGGGCTCGCCGTCGCGGCGGGTGCGGATCGGGTAGCGGATCGCCTCGTCCAGGGTCTCCACGAGGCCGGTGAACACGCCCGCGTCGAGGAAGACCCAGCGCACACCGCCGCGGTCCAGGACGGCCAGCACCTCGGAGTGCAGGACCCCTGCCTCGGCGACCACCGCACGACCGGGCTCGATCAGGGTCGCCGGTCGGTGCTCGGCGAAGTGGCGCACCAGATGCCGGTCGATCGCATCGCCGTACGCCTCCACGGGCGGGGTGTCGACGGCCAGCCGGGCCGGGAACCCGCCACCCAGGTCGAGCAGCCGCGGGGTCAGCCCGTCGGCGCGCAGACCCTCGAAGATCCGGGCGGACGCCGCGATCGGGGACTCCCACGCCTCGGGGTCGCGCTGCTGCGAGCCGACGTGGAAGGAGAGGCCCGCAGCGTCCAGGCCGAGCCGGTCGGCGTACTGCAGGAGCTCGCGGGCCTGGCTGGTCGAGCAGCCGTACTTGCGCGAGAGCGGCCAGTCCGACCCCGCTCCCGAGGTGACCAGCCGGCACAGCACGGCCGTGCCGGGGGCGGCCTCCGCGACCTTGCGGGTCTCCTCGGGGCTGTCCACGACGAAGAGCCGGACCCCGTGCTCGGCGGCGATGACGACGTCGCTGCGCCGCTTCACCGGGTTGGAGTAGACCAGGTCGGCCGGGTCGGCGCCGGCCGCCAGAGCGGCGAGGACCTCGCCCGGGCTCGCGACGTCGAACCTGCTGCCGGCGCGGTGCAGCGCGTCGAGCAGCACCTGCTCAGGGTTGGCCTTCACCGCGTAGTGGACGGCCGTCCCGGGCAGAGCGGCGGCAAGTCGCTGGTAGCGCGCGACCGCGGTGGACACGTCGAGGGAGAGGTACGGCGTCGGCAGGCTCGGTGCCGTAGGACGGTGGGTCGGGGCGGGTGCGGCGACGGCAGTGCTCATCGGTGCTCTCCTGGCGAGGGAGCCGACGACCCGGGGAGGCGTCGGTCAGAGCACAGGAGAGCTCAGCAGGTGTGCAGATACATCGGGACCTACTTCGGCGGCATCCGGATGCCGCCGTCGACCCGGATCACCTCGGCGTTCATGTAGGAGTTGGTGATGGTCTCCACGACCATGCTGGCCAGCTCGTCCGGCACCCCGAGGCGCTTGGGGAAGAGCACGCTCTCGCCGAGCTTGGACTTGAAGGCGTCGGCGTCCGCGCCCTCGCCGTAGATCGGGGTGTCGATCAGGCCGGGAGCGACGGTGTTGAGCCGGATGCCCGACGCGGCCAGGTCGCGGGCGACCGGGAGGGTCATGCCGACGACACCGCCCTTGGAGGAGGAGTACGACGCCTGGCCGATCTGGCCGTCGAAGGCCGCGACGCTCGCCAGGTTGCAGATCGCACCCCGGCAGCCGTCGGCGTCGGGCTCGTTGCGGCTCATCGCGGTCGCGGCGATCCGGGTCATGTCGAAGGTGCCGATCAGGTTGATCTCGATCACCTTGCGGTAGGCGGCCAGGTCGTGGGCGGAGTCGAACTCGCCGTCGCGGCCGATGGTGCGCTGGGCCCAGCCGATGCCGGCCGAGTTGACCACCGCGCGCAGCGGAGCGATCTCAGCGGCCGCGGTGACCGCGGCCCGGATCTGCTCGGTGTCGGTCACGTCGACCTGGGCGAAGACGCCACCGATCTCGGCGGCCAGGGCCTCGCCCTTGTCGGCCTGCAGGTCGGCGACCACGACGATGGCGCCCTTGGCGGCGAGCTGGCGGGCGGCGGCCGCGCCGATGCCCGACGCTCCCCCGGTGACGATGGCACTGGCTCCGTTGATGTCCATGGCCACGGACCTTAGCGGGTGCTCTCAGAGCGCGGTCGAACCGCTCGCCACGACCACCGCCGGGCCGGTCAGCAGCAGCCGGTCGTCGGCGGTCCAGGTCACGGTGAGGGTGCCGCCGGGCACGTCGACCCGGTAGGCGAGGTCCTCCGCGGGCGGGGTGCTCACGCCGTCGGCGACCGCGGCGGCCACCATCACCGCGCAGGCACCGGTGCCGCAGGAGCGGGTCTCGCCGGCGCCGCGCTCGTGGACCCGCATCGCGACGTGGCGCGCGGCACGGCGTACGACGAACTCCACGTTGACGCCCGCGGGGTAGACCTCACGGTCGTACGCCGGCGGGTCGAGCAGAGCGCCGGCGTCCTCGAGCGCATCGACGAAGGCGACCGCGTGGGGGTTCCCCATGTCGACGTGGCGGGCCGCCCAGCTGTGGGTCCCCACCCCGACCACGGTGTGGCCGAGCAGGCGCGGCGAGCCCATGTCGGCGGTGATCGCGTCGCCGTCGACGGTGAGCACCTTGACGCCGTCACGGGTGCCGATCGGGATCGGCTCGGACGGGTCGGCCAGGCCCTCCTCCACGAGGTGCCGCGCGAAGACCCGGATCCCGTTGCCGCACATCTCCGAGACCGAGCCGTCGGCGTTGCGGTAGTCCATGAACCACGCGGAGCCCGGGGCCGCGACAGCGGGGTAGGACGCGGTGCGGACCACCCGCAGCACGCCATCGGCCCCGACGCCCGCACGCCGGTCGCACAGCGCCCGCACCCGAGCGGCGTCGAGGTCGCCATGGCGGCTGCCGTCGTGGTCAGGCAGCAGCACGAAGTCGTTCTCGGTGCCGTGGCCCTTCAGGAAGGGGTAGGACTCAGGCATACAGACCCTGCGCGTAGTTGTCGGGCGCGTAGTACTCGTCGAGCTGCTCGATGCTCATCCCCGGTCGCTCGACCTGCTGGGCGATCAGCGCGCGACGCGGCACCCGCGCGTCGGGCGCCCACGTCTCGGGGTTCCACAGCCCGGAACGCAGGAACGCCTTGGCACAGTGGAAGAAGAGGTCCTCGATGTCGACGACCACGGCGAGCAGCGGCCGGTGTCCCTTGACGACCATCTCGTCGAAGAACGGCGCGTCGCTGACCAGCCGGGCCCGCCCGTTGATGCGGAGCGTGTCGCCGCGTCCGGGGATGAAGAAGTTCAGCCCGACGTGCGGGTTCTGCAGGATGTTCTTGTAGCCGTCCGCCCGCCTGTTGCCGGGACGCTCGGCCAGCGCGATGGTGTGCTCGTCGATGACGTGGACGAACTGGCCGGCCGGGTCCCCCTTGGGTGAGGCGTCGCACTCGCCGGTGGCGGATGCGGTCGCCATCATGCAGAAGGGGGACGCGGCCAGCCAGTCGCGGTCGACGTCGAGCAGCGCGGCCCGACCCTTGTCGCGGGCGAGAGGAGCGGGCTCGCCGAGCAGCTCGACGAGCTCATCGAGGCTCGAGATCTCGGCCCAGTCGGTCTTCGGGGTGGCAGTGTTCGGCACCCGTCAACCGTAACCGGTCAGCGCGACCGCACCACTGCCGCCGATCCACCTCCGCGCCGCTTCGGCTCCGCCGTGACGGTCAGCTGCCTGCCGGGTCCGAACTCGATCCCGGTCGCGGCACCGATCTCGTGGGTCCCGGTGAAGATGTCGTCGTACTGCGTGACGTCGTGGCCGAGCGCGTCGAGCGCCGTGCCCCATCGCTTCACGAAGCCCGGCTCGGCCAGGTCCTGGGCAGTGTTGCGCTGCGTCACCCGCGGTGCGGCGAGCGCCCTGGGCAGGGTCATCCCGATGTCCAGACGGTTGACCAGGATCTGCAGCACCGTGGTGATGATGGTCGAGCCGCCGGGCGAGCCGAGGGCCAGGAACGGCTTGCCCTTCTTGAGCACGATCGTCGGCGACATCGAGCTGCGCGGACGCTTGCCCGGCTCGATCCGGTTGGGGTCGGCGGCGTCGTACACGGCGCTGAAGTCGGTCAGCTCGTTGTTGAGCAGGAAGCCCCGGCCAGGTACGACGATCCCGGATCCGCCGGTCTGCTCGATGGTGAGGGTGTACTCGACGACGTTGCCCCAGCGGTCGGCCACGGTCAGGTTGGTGGTCTCGACGTTCTCGGTGTCCGGGGCGGTGTCGGCAGCGGGCGCGGGCGAGGTGTCGCAGACCCCGTCGGCGGTGGCGACGTCACCGGCCGCGACCGGCTTGGCGAGCGTCTCGGTCGGGCTGATCAGGCAGGCCCGCTCGGCGCCGAACTCGTCGGACAGCAGCTTCTTGACGGGTACGTCGACCTGAGCCGGGTCGCCGACGTACTTGCCGCGGTCGGCGAAGGCGAGCGCGCTGGCCTCGAGGTAGCGGTGCAGCACCTCGACCCGGCCCGCCGCCCGCAGGTCGGTGGTCTTCAGGATGTTGAGCGCCTCGCCCACGGTGGTCCCACCGCTGGACGACGGCGCCATCCCGTAGACGTCCAGGCCGCGGTAGCGGACCTTGGTCGGCGCCTGGTCGAGGGCGCGGTAGCGAGCCAGGTCGCCGGCCTTCATGAAGCCCTTCGGCACCGGGAGACCGGGGTTCGCCACGGTCGGTGGCTTCCGGACGGCGCGGACGATCTCGCGGGCGAGCTGGCCGCGGTAGAAGGGCCTGTCGCCGCGCTGCGCGAGCAGCGCATAGGTGTCGGCGAGGTCGCGGTTGCGGAAGGTCGAGCCGACCCGCGGTGCCTGGCCGCCTGCGTAGTAGAGCTTGCGGGTCGAGGTGAACGCCTTGAAGCGCTTCTCGTTCTGCACGACCTGGTCGTGGAAGGTCTTGTCGACCTTGAAGCCCTTGCGCGCCAGCCGCTTCGCCGGGTTCAGGGACTCCCCGAGTGAGCTGGTGCCCCAGCGATCGAGCGCACGCTGCCAGGTCGCGAGGGTGCCGGGCACCCCGACCGAGACGCCGCTGGTGACCAGCTCGGGCGAGAAGTTGTAGGGCTTGCCGGTGCCGGGGTCGATGAAGGCGTCGCGCGGCATCGCGGCCGGCGCCGTCTCCCGACCGTCGATCGTGGCGACCTTGCCGGTCCGTGCGTTGTAGTGCACGAAGTAGCCGCCGCCGCCGATGCCGGCACTGAAGGGCTCGGTCACGCCGAGGGCCGCCGCCGTGGCGACAGCGGCGTCGGTCGCGTTGCCGCCGCGCTTGAGGACCTGGAGGCCGATCCGGGTGGCGTAGGGGTCGACCGAGGTGACGGCTCCTCCGCTGCCGCGTGCGGTCGCGACCTTCGGTGGTCCGGGGTCCGCTGCGGCGGACGTGGGCGCGGCAGGTGCCGGGGTCGCGGTCGCGACCAGGGCACCGGAGACGGAGACGGACAGTGCGGCGAAGACCGCGATCGAGCGCGTGGAGCGCATACGACTACCTCCCGGGAGTTGGTGTCACCTCTCCCCTGCCCGGTCTCGGGTCAGGTCAAACGGGGGCCCTTCACCAGGTAGCGCGCGCAGAGGAAGGCACCGTTGCGGTCGAGCTCGAGGAGCTCGAAGTCGAAAGGCCGCGGGAAGAGGGGTCGCCCGGCGCCCAGCGTGACCGGCGCGATCGAGACCACCAGCTCGTCGAGCAGGCCCGCCTCGGCGAACTGGGCAGCCAGGTCACCGCCCCCGACCACCCACAGGTCACGATCGCCGGCGGCCGCCGCCATCGCGGCGTGCACGTCGGCGACCGCAGCGCTGGTGAAGGTGATCCGGTCGCCGATCGGCTCGAGGTCGCGGTGCGTGAAGACCCAGCTCGGGACGTCGTACGTCCACGGCTCGCCGGTCTCGGCGAGGTGGTCACGCAGCCAGAGGTACGTCGTCGCCCCCATCGCCATCGCGCCGACCGTCGCAAAGAAGGCGTTGTAGCTCATCGGGCCGTCCTCCTCGATGGCCTGGGTGAAGAGCCACTCGAGGGAGTCCTGCTCGTCGGCGATGAAGCCGTCGAGCGTCGTCGCGGTGTAGAAGGTCGTCGTCATGACTCACAGGATGCCGCGCACCGCCGACACCGCGCGAGCGACCAGGTCGGGGTCGTCGAACCGCACCCAGACGACGCGGGGGTCCTTGCGGAACCAACCGTCCTGACGGCGCGCGAACCGTCGGGTGGCGAAGATCGTGCGCTGCCGGGCCTCGTCGAGGCTCAGCTCGCCGGTGAGGTACGCCGCCACCTGGGCGTAGCCGATGGCGCGCGACGCGGTCCGCCCCTCGGCCAGGCCGTCGGCCAAGAGCCGCTCCACCTCCGCGACCAGACCTTCGTCGAACATCGTCTCGACCCGCTGCGCGATCCGGGCGTCCAGGGTGGGCCGGTCGATGTCGACGCCGACCTGGATGGTCCGCGGGTCGTCGTACTCCAGGCTGGGGAGGCTGGCGCTGTAGGGCCGCCCGGTGATCTCGATGACCTCGAGGGCACGGACGGTGCGGCGACCGTTCTCGACCAGCATCCGGTCCGCGGACTCGGGGTCGAGTCGGCGGAGCCGGTCGTACATCGCGACCGGGCCGACCTCGGCCAGCTCCTCCTCGAGCCGCGTGCGGACGGCGGCGTCGGTCGCGGGGAACTCGAACCGGTCGATGATCGCCCGGGTGTAGAGCGCCGAGCCGCCGACCAGCACCGGTGTCCGCCCCTCCTGACGCAGGTCGGCGATCACGGGCCGCGCCCATCCCTGGAACTGCGCGACCGTGGCCGGATCGCGGACGTCGAGCGTGTCGAGCAGGTGGTGGGGGATGCCGCGGCGCTCAGCGACCGGCAGCTTCGCCGTCCCGATGTCCATGCCGCGGTAGACCTGCATCGCGTCGGTGTTCACGATCTCGCCCCCGAGGTGCTCCGCGAGGTCGAGCGAGAGCCCGGTCTTGCCTGCCGCGGTCGCGCCGACCACGGCCACGATCGGCGGACGGTCGGGCGTGTGCGGCATCTGGCTAGTCTGGCAAACACCGACCCGACGAGAGGCCACCCCATGACCGCACCGGTGCCCGAGCAGAACGACGAGAAGCCGCTGGACGTGGACACCCCGCCGGGAGAGCACCATGACGAGCTGCCCGACGCGTCCGACCGTGACGGCGGCGGGGCGGCCGCCGAGGAGAACGCCGAGACGTCCGAGGACCAGCCCTCGACGTGAACCCGACGATGAGACGAGGAACTCCATGAACTTCTTCGACAAGGCCAAGACCCAGGTCCAGGACGCGGTCGACAAGCACGGCGACAAGATCGCCGACGGGATCGACAAGGCGGCCGCGTACGCCGACGACAAGACCCAGGGCAAGCACACCGACAAGATCGCGAGCGGGGTCGACAAGGCGAAGGACGCCCTGGCGAAGCTCGACCCCAAGAACGACGGCCCCCGCTGAGCGCTCAGCCCGCGCACGGCCGATTCGTGGTGGTGCCGGCTGCCTACGTGTTCCTGCTGCGCGAGCGATCGTCCGGCACCTCGGCGCCCGAGGTGCTGCTCCAGCTGCGCCAGCACACCGGCTTCATGGACGACCACTGGGCCGCAGCCGCGGCCGGGCACGTGGAGCAGGGCGAGACGGCGTACGACGCCGCGCACCGCGAGGCCCGTGAGGAGCTCGGCGTCACCGGCCTCGACCTGACCTTCCTCACCGCCATGCAGCGCACCCGCGGGGGCGAGCCGATCGACGAACGGATCGACTTCTTCTTCACCGCGCGTGCGTGGAGCGGTGAGCCGCGCATCATCGAGCCCGACAAGGCTGCCGACCTGCGCTGGTGCCCCCTCGACGCATTGCCCGACCCCGTGGTCCCGCACGAGCGGTCGGTGTTGGACACACTGCTCAGGGGTACGACCATGTCGTACTCCACCTTCGGCTTCCCAGGAGATCCCGCATGACATCCGACGACCTCAGCCCCATGCCCGAGCCCACGATCGAGCCCCGCGAGCCCAACCCGGGCGGCGTCGACGCGCTGCCGGAGGGCGACCCGCAGGTCGCCATCCCCGACCTGACGCCCGATGAGAACCCGGCGATCGAGGACAGCGTGCCCGACTCGGTCGTCAAGGAGGTCGGCGAGGGCGAGGACACCTCCACCAAGGCCACCCGCGACGAGGCCGACTCAGAGGAAGCCGACAAGGAGTCCCCGGCATGAGCCCCGATCCCACGGGTCCCGACGCGGAGGACATCGAGGAGTTCCAGTCCTCGACGCCGAACTCCAGCGGACCCGACCGTGCGGCCGGCGACATGGGCGTGAGCAGCGAGCGGGTCGGCCCGACCGGCCCGGGCCAGGTGGCTACCGACGGCGTCCGCGACGTCGCGCCCCACGAGCGCCACCCCGACGACGAGGTCCCGCCCGAGCAGGCCTCGGGCGGCCCCGAGGACAACCCCGAGGGCCTGCCTCCCAAGGCCGGCTACTCGGAGGCGGACCCGCGCAGCGACTGATCCGCTCGACGGAGGATCAGCGGCAGGCGGGCGCGTCCGGGAGCGGAGCGGGGACACCGAGCGACGGCATCCCGAGGGTGACCCCGGCCGGCGTCGGTGGCGCCGCGGTGCGGGCCTCCCAGGCGTCACCGGAGCGGGTGCGGCGTACGTCGATCACCGGGCCGTCCGCGACCAGGTGGTGCGGCGCGGCGTAGGTGATCTCGACCGTGACCAGGTCTCCCGGTCGCACGGCGGCGTCCGTCGGCGGGGTGAAGTGCACCAGCCGGTTGTCGGGGCCACGACCGGAGAGCCGGTGGGTCGCCTTGTCCTTGCGCCCCTCCCCCTCGGAGACCATCAGCTCGACGCGGCGACCGACCAGCTTCTTCGCCTCGGTCCACGCCACCTCGTTGACGACCTCGACCAGCCGCTCGTAGCGGTCCTTGACCACGGCCGGGGAGATCTGGCCGTCGAGGGTGGCGGCGGGGGTGCCGGGGCGCTTGGAGTACTGGAAGGTGAAGGCACCGGAGAACCGAGCCGCCCGCACCACGTCGAGCGTCGCGACGAAGTCCTCCTCGGTCTCGCCGGGGAAGCCGACGATGATGTCGGTGGTGATCGCGGCGTCCGGGATCGCGGCGCGGACCCGCTCGATGATCCCGAGGTACTTCGCCTGCCGGTAGGACCGACGCATGTCCTTGAGCACCTTGTCCGAGCCGGACTGCAGCGGCATGTGCAGCTGCGGCATCACGTTGGGCGTCTCGGCCATCGCCTCGATGACGTCGTCGGTGAACTCCGCCGGGTGGGGCGAGGTGAAGCGCACCCGCTCCAGCCCCTCGATCTGGCCGCACGCGCGCAGCAGCTTGGAGAACGCCTGCCGGTCCCCGAACTCCACGCCGTAGGCGTTGACGTTCTGGCCGAGCAGGGTGATCTCGCTGACGCCCTCGGCGACCAGCGCCTCGACCTCGGCGAGGATCTCGCCGGGGCGGCGGTCCTTCTCCTTGCCGCGCAGCGCCGGGACGATGCAGAACGTGCAGGTGTTGTTGCAGCCCACCGAGACCGACACCCAGGCGGCGTACGCCGAGTCGCGCTTGGTCGGCAGCGTCGACGGGAAGACCTCGAGCGACTCGAGGATCTCGACCTGCGCCTCCTCCATCACCCGCGCCCGCTCGAGCAGCACCGGGAGCGAGCCGATGTTGTGGGTGCCGAAGACCACGTCGACGTACGGCGCCTTCTCGGTGATGGTGGCGCGGTCCTTCTGCGCCAGGCAGCCGCCGACGGCGATCTGCATGTCGGGGTTCGCGGCCTTGATCGGCGCGAGGTGGGACAGGTTGCCGTAGAGCTTGTTGTCGGCGTTCTCGCGCACCGCGCAGGTGTTGAAGACGACGACGTCCGCCCGGTCCCCGGCTGGGACGGCGGCGTAGCCGGCGTCCTCCAGCAGACCCGTCAGCCGCTCGGAGTCGTGGACGTTCATCTGGCACCCGTAGGTGCGGACCTCGTACGTGCGTGCGCTGCTCATGACGGGTCAAGGGTACGGCGCCGGCGCGGGATCGCAGAAACTCAGCGGGAGAGGTCACGGTTGGGTTCCGAAGCGGTCCGACCCGACCAACGAGATAGCCCGAAGGGGTGAGGTGTGACTAGGGTCTGGGGCCATGACGACGATGGGGTCCGACACCGGTACGACGGCTGCCCCTGCGCACCTGGTCGTGATCGACCACGTCGACAAGTGGTTCGGGGAGCTGCACGTCCTCAAGGACATCAACGTGGCCATCACGGCCGGCGAGGTGGTTGTCGTCATCGGGCCCTCAGGCTCGGGCAAGTCGACCCTGTGCCGGGCGATCAACCGGCTGGAGACGATCGACAAGGGCTCCATCACCCTCGACGGGCAGCCGTTGCCCCAGGAGGGCAAGGCGCTGGCCAACCTGCGCGCCGAGGTCGGCATGGTCTTCCAGAGCTTCAACCTCTTCGCGCACAAGACGATCCTCGAGAACGTCACGCTGGGGCCGATCAAGGTCCGCGGGGTCGGCAAGCAGGAGGCCGACAAGCGCGCGATGGAGCTGCTCGAGAGGGTCGGGATCGCACACCAGGCAGCGAAGTACCCCAGCCAGCTCTCCGGCGGCCAGCAGCAGCGGGTCGCCATCGCGCGGGCCCTGGCGATGGACCCGAAGCTGATGCTCTTCGACGAGCCGACCTCCGCGCTGGACCCCGAGATGATCAAGGAGGTCCTCGACGTCATGGTCGACCTCGCGAGGGGCGGCATGACCATGGTCGTGGTCACCCACGAGATGGGCTTCGCACGCACCGCGGCCGACCGGGTGCTCTTCATGGCCGACGGCGCCATCGTGGAGGAGAACACCCCGGAGGAGTTCTTCACCAACCCGCAGACCGATCGCGCCAAGGACTTCCTCGGCAAGATCCTCAAGCACTGATCCCACCCACCAGAAGGAGAGACAGATGCGACTGAACCGGATCAAGATCGCCGCCGTGGTCACCGGACTGGCCCTGAGCCTCGCTGCCTGCGGCGACGCCGGCAGCGACGACAGCGAGGGGGTCGACGTCGACGTGGCCGACAACGCCGCCGATGAGTTCGACGACGGCACCCGGATGAAGGAGCTCGCCGACGACGGCAAGATCATCATCGGCGTCAAGTACGACCAACCCGGCATCGGCTTCAAGGGCGCGACCGACGACGCTCCGGTCGGGTTCGATCCCGAGATGGGCAAGATCCTGGCAGGGACGCTCGGTATCGACGCGGCCGACATCACCTGGAAGGAGACGATCTCGGACAACCGGGAGCCGTTCCTCCAGGCGGGAGAGGTCGACCTCGTGATCGCGTCGTACTCGATCACCGACGAGCGCCGCCAGGTCGTCGGTCAGGCCGGCCCGTACTACGTCACCGGGCAGCAGCTGCTGGTCGGCTCCGACAGCGACATCGAGTCGGTCGCTGACATCAAGGGTCAGGAGGTGTGCTCGGTGACGGGTTCGACCTCTCTCGACAACGTGAAGGCCGAGGGCGCCAAGCCACGCGGCTTCGACACCTACTCCGAGTGTGTGGACCAGGTGCTGGACGGCACCGTCGACGCGATGACCACCGACGGCGCGATCCTGCTGGGCTATGCGGCCGAGCATCCTGACGACCTCAAGGTCGTCGGGGAACCCTTCTCCGAGGAGCGGTACGGCATCGGCTACTCCAAGGACCACCCCGAGATGTGCCAGTGGATCAACGACTCGCTGACCGAGGCATTCGACAACGGTGACTGGGCCGACGCCTTCGACCTGACGCTGGGCCAGTCCGGTGTGGACGCACCCGAGCAGCCCGTGCTGGACGAGTGCGCAGCCTGATCCCACCGATCCCTCGCGTGGCGGGTGGGCCGACCTGCCCACCCGCCACCCGACCATGACGTAGAGGAGGAACGAACCGGTGGAAGCGGTGTTCTCCGAGTTCGACGAGTACCTCAAGGCCTTCGGCCTGACACTGGGACTCTTCGTCGTCTCCGGCGTCGCTTCCCTGGTCTGGGGGGTGGCGCTGGCCTCGCTGCGAGTCGGACCGGTCAAGGTGATGCGAGCCGCTGCCACCGTCTACGTCACGTTGTTCCGCAACACTCCGCTGTTGATGATCTTCATCTTCATGGCGATCGCGATGCCCAAGCTGGGCTACAACTTCAAGTTCGTGGAGGACCTGGAGATCGGCGGCGTGAGCGTGTCGGCCTTCTTCGTCCGCTCGTGCCTCGCGCTCACGCTCTACACGTCGGCGTTCGTCTGCGAGGCGTTCCGCTCCGGGGTCAACGCCGTCCCGCTCGGGCAGGCCGAGGCCGCCCGAGCCGTCGGGCTCACCTTCACGCAGAGCATGCGGCTGGTCATCATGCCCCAGGCGCTGCGTGCCGTCGTGCCGCCGTTGGCCAGCGTCCAGATCGCGTTGGTCAAGAACACCTCGGTCGCTGCTGCCTTCGGGATGGCGGAGGCCACCGCCACGATGCGCTCGCTCACCAATGACAACGCCGACCAGAGGGTGCAGATCTTCTTGATGTTCGCGGTCGGCTACATCATCATCGTCGAGGCCGTGAGCCTCACCGCACACCGCTTCGAGCGAAAGTGGCGAGTGGCATGAGCGCCAGCATCCTCTTCGACTCACCCGGCCCCCGGACCATCGCCCGGCACCGGATCTACACGGTCGTCACGGTGCTGGTCCTGCTCGGGTTCATCGGGTTCGTCCTCTACCGGCTCAACGAGACCGGTCAGCTCGCCTACGACCTGTGGGAGCCGTTCCTCACGCCTGACTACATTCGCGTGATCCTCGTCGACGGGCTTCTCAACACCCTCAAGATGGCCCTCGGCGCCATCGTCCTCGCGATCGTGTTCGGCCTGGTCTTCGGGATCGGAAAGCTCTCGGAGCACCGCTTCGTCCGGCTGCCCTGCTGGGCGGTGGTGGAGTTCTTCCGCGCCGTACCCGTGCTGCTGCTGATGGTGCTCTGCTTCTACATGTTCAGCATCGGCGGTGGGATCGACCGACTCTGGTGCGTGATCATCGCCCTGGCCGTCTACAACGGGTCGGTGCTGGCCGAGGTGTTCCGGGCCGGGGTCAACGCGGTGCCCAAGGGCCAGGTCGAGGCGGCGTACGCGATCGGGATGCGCAAGTCCCAGGTGATGATGACCATCCAGCTGCCGCAGGCGGTGAAGATCATGCTCCCGGCGCTCCTCAGCCAGTGCGTGGTCGCCCTCAAGGACACCAGCCTGGGTTACTACATCGCGGCGCCGGGCCTGACGGCCGTCGGCAAGCTCATCTACACCGAGTTCGGCAACCAGGTCCAGACCGCGATCGTGATCACCTCGATCTACGTCGCCGTGAACCTCGTGCTCACCGGCATCGGGACCTGGGTGCAGAAGAAGTACGTCGGTGAGCAGAAGCCTCTTGCCGGCCTCACCGACATGGACACGGGCCGCGCTGTCTGAGCTCTCTCCCGATTCCCGGGCGAACCACGTCGGCACGGGTGACACTGGTCGCACCATGACCGACCAGCACCTCGACCGGCGCGCCCTCCTGATCGCCGGCGCCGGGATCACCGCTTCCACAGCCCTGATGACCTTCGGGCCGGCCGCCGCCGGCACCACGCGCACCAAGGTCTTCACCGGTCGGTTCCGCGACCCGAACGGTCCGGACTGGGTCTACCTGCCCTTCCAGGTCCCGACAGGCGTCAACCGGATCTCGGTGGCCTACACCTATGAACCGATCGACTACGGCGTCTACACCGCCAACGTCGTCGACATCGGCATCTTCGACTCCTCCGGTCGCGACCTGGGCAACGGCGCCGGCTTCCGCGGCTGGTCGGGCGGCTCGCGGCGATCCTTCAGCCTCAGTCGTACGTCGGCGACGCCGGGCTACCTCGCCGGCCCGATCAACCCGGGGCGCTGGCGGATCGCGCTCGGTCCCTACCAGATCGCGCAGGGCGGGACGCCGTACCGCGTCGAGGTGACGCTGCACCACGGTCCGCCGGGTCCGAGGTTCCAGGCCAGCCCGGCGCCTGCGGCCATCCCCGGCACCGGCCCCGGCTGGTACCGCGGCGACCTGCACGTGCACACCGTGCACTCCGACGGCTCGCAGACCCAGGCGGACGTGATCCGTGACGCGAAGGCGGCCGGGCTGGACTTCATCGGCAGCTCCGAGCACAACACCAGCTCGGCGCAGCGCACCTGGGGTCGTCACCTCACCGGGGCGAACGCCGACCTCCTGGTGATCCCCGGCGAGGAGGTGACCACCCGCAGCGGCCACTGGCTCGCCGCCGGCCTGCCGACCGGCACCTGGATCGACTGGCGCTTCCGACCCAACGTCGGCAACGGCCACGCCTGGCTGCGGCGGTTCACCGACCTGGTGCGCAGCAAGGGCGGGCTGGCGATCGCCGCGCACCCCTACTCCGGTGGCGCCGGCAACGCGTGGGGCTTCGGCTACGACTTCGCGCACATGGACGCGGTCGAGGTCTGGAACGCGTCGTGGGACACCTCCGACGAGCAGACCCTGGGCGCCTGGCACCGGATGCTGGCCCAGGGCCGCTACCTGCCGGCGGTCGGCAACTCCGACACCCACCGGGGCAGCCAGCAGATCGGGCTCGCCCAGACCGTGGTGCGGGCAGCCTCCCTCTCGGCGGCCGACCTGGTCGCCGGCTACCGTGCCGGGCACTCGTGGATCGCGGAGTCCTCGGCGGTCGGCCTCACGTTCACAGCGACGCTGGGTGACACGGTCGCCACCTGCGGCGAGGGGGTCGACGCGACGGCGGCCGACAACGTCGTCGTACGGCTCGAGGCCACCGGCGTCCCGGGCTGCCTGGGCCAGGTCCGTGGACCGGCGGGCATCCTCGCCGGCGCGGTCGCGGATGCTTCCGGACGGATCGGCGTGGAGACCACGGTGGCCGGGGACCTGGCCTTCGTCCGGGCAGAGGTACGCCGCCCGCCCGGCGTGGTCGCGGACCCGACCGCGGCCACGATGGCGCCCATGGTGGCGCTCACGAACCCGGTCTTCGTCGCAGCGTCGGGCTCGTCCAGGAATGGTGAGGGTGGGACGGGCGCTAGCCAGTGACGAGGAGCAGCCCGCCGAGGGTGGTGAGCGCGATGAAGATCGAGCCCGCGGCCGAGGTGAGCAGCACCGCGCCGCTGCCCCTGGCGAGGGAGGCGATCCGGACGCTCGCGCCCATCCCGAACAGGGCGGCACCCAGGGTCGCGACCTGGATCTGAGCGATCCAGGCGAGGGCCTCGAGCGGCACCGCACCGGTGCTGCGCACCGCCACGCAGGCGACGAAGCCGAGCACGAAGAGAGGCACGAGCGGCGGTCTGCTCGCGCCGTCGGTCACCGGTCCGCGGAACCGGCGTAGCGCACTCGCGGCTGCGACGACCGGGGCGAGCATCAGGACCCGGGTCAGCTTGACCACGACGGCGGTCGCGAGCACCGCCGCGCCGGCCGGGCTGGCGGCCGCCACGACCTGACCGACCTCGTGGACGCTGGCACCGGCCCACACGCCGTACTGCAGGTCGCTGAGGCCGAGCGGGCCCTGGAGCATCGGCAGTGCGACCAGGGCGATGCTGCCGAAGAGGGTCACCATCGCGATCGCGACGGTGACGTCCTCCTCGTCGGCCCCGGCGGTCTCCTCCATCGCGGCGATCGCCGAGGCGCCGCAGATCGCGGTTCCGGTCCCGAGCAGCAGCGCACGGGACGTGCTGAGCCCGAGCCACCGGCCGAGGCCGGTCGTGACCAGCAGCGTCGTGACCAGAGACACGGCGACCACGCACAGGAGCGGCAGTCCCAGGGCCCCGACCGCAGCGAAGGAGACCGAGAAGCCCAGCAGCACGATGCCGACCCGCAGCAGGCGCCGGGTGACGCGCGCCAGCGAGCGGGAGAGCGATGTCGGAAGCAGCCCGAGGTTGGTCGCGGCCAGGCCGAGGACGACCGCCCAGGTGAGTGTGCCGACGACCGGCACCAACCGGTGCGCGACCAGTGCTCCAGCCAGGCCCAGTCCGAGCACGGCCATCGAGCCGGCCACCCCGGCCCGGTCGCGGGACGTCGGGGCCGCGGTCAGGTCGCCGTCGGTCTGCCCCTCCCGGCTCTCCATGATCGTCATGCCGAGGTAGCCAGTTCGCGCTTGAGGATCTTGCCGGTGGACGTCATCGGCAGCGACTCGACGACCTCGACGAGGCGCGGGTACTTGTCGGGCGCCATCGGCTCCTTGCCCCAGGCGACCAGCTCGGCACCGGTCACGGGGCGCCGGCGGCACGGATGTCGCCGAGCACGACCGCGTCGCGGCGGGCGTGGCGACGGGAAGTGTCCTCGAGCAGCGAGGCGAGGTTGAGCATGGCGGATCCTTCGCGGTGGGAGCAGGGATGGACGGGCCGCGAGGCGGCCGAGGCGGGAGTCGTCAGCGCGGAGTCGGCGGCACGGTGTCGTCAGTACGGGCTGCTCGCCCGGCTCCGGAGCCGGTCGAGCAGCCGTGCGCCGTCGGGCCACGGCCCGTAGCCCGACGCGGGGTTGAGGTGACCCACCGCGCCGACCTCGGCGACCTCGCTGCCCCACTCCCGGGCGAGCGCGCGGACCCGGACCGCGTCACCGAGCGGGTCGTCGTCGCTGACCGCGACGATGCTGGGGAACGGCAGGGGGTCGGTCGGAACGGGCAGCCACCCGGCGGCGCCGAGCTCGGCGAGCGAGGGGTACGCCGCCGGCAGCTCCTCGGCCAGGTCGGGCGGGGTCGCCAGGAGTGCGCCGACGACCGGCCCGGCCCCGTACCGGCGAGCCCAGTGCAGGGTCACCAGGCAGCCGGCGCTGTGGGCGCCGAGCAGCACCGGGCCGGGAGCCGCACAGACCGCCGCCTGGAGGTCGTCGACCCGGCCCGGCAGGTCCTGCTTGCCCCGGCCGAAGGAGCGGACCGTCCTCGTGCCGGGGCAGGTCCGCTCCAGGTGGGTCTGCCAGTGCTCCTCCACCTCGGCGCGCAGGCCCGGCACCAGGATGACGGTGGGGACGCTGGACGGGTCCGGGATCATGGCCGGGCCTCCTGTCGGTGGTCGGGGTCCGGTCGGTCAGTCGGTCGACAGCCGGCGTGCCCGGGCGACGCTCGCCGGGTAGGCGCGCAGCCCGATGACCAGAGCGACGATCGACGCGATCGACATCAGCGGCACGATCTGCAGCGCGGAGGCGAGACCGAGACGGTCGGCCAGGATCCCCGCGACGACCGGGCCGGCCGCGAGGCCGAGCAGGTTGTTGGCGAGAGTCAGCGAGCCGAACGCGGTCGCGCGGATCGAGGCCGGCGTCAGGTTGGCCACCATCGCACCGGTCGGGCCGGTGACTCCCGCGGAGAAGAAGGCGCCGAGGGCTACGAGCACGATCTGACCCTTCCCGGGGTCGAGGCTGAACCCGCTGATCAGCAACCCGAGCGAGAGCCCGACGTAGGCGAGGGCAGAGGTCCACTTGCGGTTCGGCGCGAGCACGCTGATGCGATCGGTGATCATGCCGCAGACGATCATGCCCAGACCCATCAGCAGGATGAAGCCGGCCGCGGCGACGCCGGCGCGGTCGGGCTCCAGCCCGTACACCCGGTTCAGCCAGCTCGGCGTCCAGGCGAAGAGGGTGCCGACGACGAAGAGCTGGAGGCCGCTGCCGACGTAGGCGCAGACGACCGACGGCGTGGAGACCAGCGTGCGCAGCGGTGCGCGGCTGCTCCCCAGCGGGGTGCCGCTGAACGTGGCGTCGGCGGCCCGGTTGCCGGGGTGCTCGTGGCGGTGCAGCTTCTCGTCCGAGATGAGGGCGCGGTAGAGCACGACCAGGACGAAGCCGAGAATGGCCATCGCGACGAATGCCATCCGCCAGCCGAGCTGGACGGCCAGGATGCCGCCGAGGAAGACGCCGATGACGGAGCCGAACGAGCCGCCAGCCATGAAGGCACCGGAGAGCGACGCGCGCCGGGTGGGCGAGAAGACCATCAGCACCACGGCCAGGCCGACGCTGCCGTAGGCGGCCTCCCCCAGACCGACGAAGAAGCGCGCGAGCATCAGTTGCTCGTAGTCGGCGGCCACGGCCGAGCCGAGCGTCGCCAGGCTCCACAACGCGCCCATCGCGACGATCGCCTTGGACCGGCCCCAGCGGTCGCCGAGCAGCGACAGCGGCACGGCGAGCAGGCCGACCGTGAGCGCGACGACGCTGGTCAGGGCACCGAGCTGGGTGTCGGTGAGTGCCCACTCGACCTTGAGGTACGGGAAGACGGACGCGAGCACCTGCCGCGACATGTAGTCAGACAGCAGCAGCCCGAAGGTCACCGCGAAGACGACGAGCGGGAAGATCCGTGATCGGCCGGCGGGCTCCGGGACCGGGACGCCGGGCTGTGGTGCGACTCCCTCGATGACACGAGTGGACATGGTCTCTCCAGTTTGTTCCAAAGGGGTGCGGTAGCCACCGAACCGGGCGGTTCGAGGCAGGGCGCAGCGGCACGGGACGGCGACACGTGTGCGTCGCCGTCCGTGCGACTGCCGTCCGTGCGGCTGCTGGGGCGTGTGGTCAGGCGTGGAAGGTGAAGCCGAGCTGACCCGGCTCGCGGTTCGGCGCGTAGCCCAGCTTGGCCAGGGTCTCGTCGACCGAGCCGTAGGTCTGGCCGATGCCGTAGAGGTCGTGGGCGTCCTTGCCGGTGGCGACGCCGCGGCCCAGCTCGCCGGCGATGCGGACCAGCTGCTCGATCTGCTGCACCGAGGTGTACTTCTCGCCCTTGCGTCCCCAGAGGGTGTCCTCGTTGCCGCAGCGGGCGTGCAGGCCCATGGCCGTCGCCATCGTGTTGACCGGGAGCACGCTGCGCATCAGCGTCTCCAGGGTCAGGCAGGCGCCGTCGGGCACCCGGTTGATGAAGTTCATCATGTTGTACGGGTTCGGTCCGTCGAAGCCGCCGCCGATGGCGACCCAGGTCAGGTTGAGCGGACCGTTGTAGTAGCCGCGCCGGATCAGCCGCTCGACGGTCTCCAGCTGCGGGATGCTCGAGAGCTGGAAGTGCGGCTGGATACCGTTCGCGGTCAGTCGCTTGAGGTGCTCCTTGACCCAGGCCGGGTTCGCCGGGACGTGCATCTCCTGGTAGGTGTCCCAGACCTCCGGGCGCTCGAACGAGGTCCCGGCGACGTCGTCGGCGGTCATCAGCTCGACGATGTTCATCTGGCTGGTGTTGATCGCGATGGTGACCTGGTCGGGGCGCGGGTCGAGCTCGGCGAGCATGTGCCGGGCGTCGTCCTCGAGCCATTTCGCGTCGGCCCCGTCACCTTCGGGGGAGAACGAGATCGAGCCGCCGATCTGGAGGATCATCTCTGGCACGGCCTCGCGCAGGCGCCCCAGCAGCTCGTTGAACATCGAGAGCCGCTTGGAGCCCTTGCCGTCGAGCTCGCGGACGTGGATGTGCAGCACCGTGGCGCCGGCGTTCCAGCAGTCCACCGCCTGCTGCACGTGCTGGTCCATGGTCAGCGGGAGGTCCTCGAGGAAGTCGTTCGGCTCCCACTCAGGGCCGTACGGCGCGGCGGTGATGACCAGCGGGTCCTGGACCTCGGGGAAGAGGGCGTCGTCGTGGAAGTGCATGGTGTGCTCCTTGGGCAGGGGTCGGATGTCTGGCTGTTTGGGTGGTCTGCAGCGCGGGAGGCTCAGAAGGTCGGCTCGCCGACGATCCCGGCACGTTCCATCCTGCGAACGCCGGGCCAGTAGTCCTGGACGGCGTAGTGCTGGGTGTTGCGGTTGTCCCAGATCGCGAAGCTGTTGGGCGTCCAGCGCCAGCGCACCTGGAACTCCGGCACCGAGGCCTGACGGATCAGGTAGGCCAGCAGCTCGCTGGCGCCCGGTGCGTAGTCGTAGCCGAAGCGGACGTTCTCCGGGGTGTGGTAGTTGACGAAGTGCGTCGTGAAGGCGTTGACGAACAGGACCTTCTCGCCGGTCTCGGGGTGGGTTCGGACCACGGGGTGCTCGGCGTCCGGAAAGCGTTCCTTGAGGGCCAGCCGCTGCTCGAGCGGCAGGTTGGCGCCGAAGGTCGACTGGATGCTGTGGCTGGCGCGCAGGTCGACGATCCGCTCCTTGACCCGCTCCGGGAGCCGCGCGTAGGCGAGCGCCATGTTCACCCAGATCGTGTCGCCACCGACCTCGGGGCCGTCGACACAGCGCAGCACCGAGCCGAACGGCGGTGCCTGGCGCCAGGTGGCGTCGCAGTGGAAGGCGTTCTCGTAGTGCTCAGGTGCGCTGTCCAGGTCCTTGTAGATCCGGACCAGGCCGGGGTGGTCGGGGTCGCTGCCCGCGACCGGGTGATCCTCGAGCGGGCCGAACAGCTCGGCCAGCGCGACGTGCTCGGCACGGCTGATGTCCTGGTCGCGGAAGAACAGCACCTTGTGGGTGATCAGGTGCCCGCGCAGCTCGGTGAAGAGCTCGGTCGAGCGCGAGACCTCGCCGAGTTCGATGCCGGTCACCTCGGCGCCGATCGCCGACGTCAGCGGGTGGACCTTCATGGTGGACCGGACCGGTGGGCGGTCCAGGGGGTTCAGGGTGGTGGTCATCGTCTGCTCCCTTCCGGGGACTCGTGGGTGGTGGGGGTCGCGGGCGTCCGGCGGGCGCCGCGCAGGTGCAGGAGTGCGAGGCTCACGGCGTCAAGACCGAACATCCGACGCTCCTCCCGCTCTCGAGGTCGCGGTGCGCGGCGACGGCGTCGCCGAGCTCGTAGCGCTGGTTGATCTCGACTCGGATCCGCCCGGACTCGAGGTGACCGTGCAGCTCGGCGGCGAGCTCCGCGCGTTCGGCCGGGTCGGCGATGTAGTCGGCCAGCGCGGGCCGGGTGACGAAGAGCGAACCCTTCACCGCCAGCTCCATCGCCTCGATCGCCGGCACCGGGCCGGACGCGGTACCGAAGCAGACGAGCAGTCCGCGACGCGCCAGCGAGTCGATCGAGGACTGGTAGGTCGTCTTGCCGATGCTGTCGTAGACGACCGGGACGCCGGCCCCGTCGGTGATCTCCCGGACCCGGTCGGCGACGTTCTCGCGGGTGTAGACGATCGTGTGGGTGCAGCCGTGCCTGCGTGCGACCTCGGCCTTCTCCTCGGTGGACACGGTGCCGATGACGTTGATGCCGAGGTGCTGGGCCCACTGGGTGAACAACAGCCCGACGCCGCCAGCCGCCGCATGCAGCAGCACGGTGTCGCCGGCGGCGAGGTTCGGGGCGATGCGGCGCAGCAGGTACGACGTGGTCAGGCCGCGCATCGTCGTCGCCGCGGCGACATCGAACGCGATCCCCGCGGGCAGGTGGATCAAGGAGTCGACCGGCATCACGCGCTCGGTGCTGTAGGCACCCAGGGGGCTCCCGGTGTAGGCGATCCGGTCGCCCTCGGCGAAGCCGGTCACGCCGTCGCCGACTGCGGTGACGACCCCGGCCCCCTCGACACCCATGCCCGCCGGCAGGGCCGCCGGATAGAGGCCGCTGCGGAAGTAGGTGTCGGCGAAGTTCAGACCGACGGCCTCGTGCCGTACGCGGACCTGACCTCGGTCGGGCTCACCGACCTCGACCTCTTCGGTGCGCAGCACGTCGGGTCCGCCCGTCTCGTAGAACCGGATGGCAGTGGCCACGGTCGTGTCTCCTTCTCTGTTGCTCTGGGGGACGACCTCGAGCGGCTGGTGTGTCATGGCTGCTCCTCGTCCGGTCGCGGTGGTGTGACGTGCGTTACGAGAAACGTAGGCAGCCGCGGAGGGTTGTGCTTTACCGTCGGGGACAGATGACTTACCTTTCCGGGACAGAGGTGAGACCCGTGCCACACGTTCCCCATGTCCGGTATGCCGCCGTGACCCGCTACGTCGAGCTGTGCCAGCAGCTCGACCTGGATGCTGCCGCGCTGCTTCAGGAGCACGGACTGGACATCGCCGGATTCAGCCGTCAGGACACCTGGATCCCTGTCGACTCGGTCGCCAGGCTGCTGGAGACCTCCGCTGCCCGGTCGGGACACGACGACTTCGGCGTGCGGCTGGCCGAGCTGCGCCGGCTCTCGAGCATCGGGCCGCTCAGCATGGTGCTGCGCGAGGAGGCGACCGTCCGCGGCGCCCTCGACCTGCTGCGCCGCTACGAGCGCAGCTTCAACGAGGCGCTCCAGATCACCACCGCCGAACGCGATGGTCTGGTGACGATCAGGGTCACGCTCGACACCGGTGAGACCGAGGCGAGGCAGGCCCTCGAGCTTGCCCTCGGCGCGACGTACGGGCTGCTCCGCGAGCTGCTCGGCGAGTCGTGGAGAGCGGCTGCCGTCCACCTCCCGCACCCGGCTCCCGCCGACCTCGAGGTGCACCAGCGGATCTTGGGTGATCGCCTCTCCTTCGAGCAGGAGCACGCCGCCGTCGTGCTGGACAGCGCAGACCTCGACCGCGACCTCCCCGAGGCCGATCCGCAGCGCAGGATGTACGCCGAGGAGTTCCTGCGCGGCCTGGGCCCGCGCGACGGGACCGTCGCGAGCCAGGCCCGGGCCGCGATCGAGGTCCTGATGCCTGTCGGCCGCTGCTCGGCGGACACGGTGGCCGCCGAGCTCGGGGTCGACCGGCGGACCCTTCACCGGCACCTGGCCGCCGAGGGTGAGACCTTCTCCAGCGTCCTGGACGCCGTGCGCACCGACCTCGCCGAACGGTTCCTGCGCACCGGACGGCACTCGATCACCGAGGTCTCGGAGATCCTGGGGTTCGGCGCACCGAGCGGTCTGTCGCGGTGGTTCCGCCATCGCTACGGGTGCAGCCCGTCGCAGTGGCGCACGGCGACCGGCACCTAGCAGCGGTCGCGGGGAGGCCGACTCCCCTGACGCGCGTCAATTCTTCCTGCTAGCGTCCGCTCCTGTGAAAGAGAACACGTTCTACCCTGGCTCCCAGGAGTTCCCCGAGCTCGGCTGCTACGGCCTGGCCGGCCACTCCGCCAGCCCGCGCGACCTGCTCGCCGAGGTCCGGCTGGCGGAGCGGCTCGGCATCGGCTCGGTGTTCCTCTCCGAGCGGTTCAACGTCAAGGACGCCGGCGTGCTCGCCGGGGCCGCGGCGGCCGTGAGCGAGACGATCGGGATCGCCACCGCTGCCACCAACCACAACACCCGACACCCGCTGGTCACCGCGACGCTCGCGACCACCCTGCACCGGCTCACCGGTGGTCGCTACGCCTTCGGGCTGGGCCGTGGCTTCGACCTGCTCTTCGACGTCATGGGCGTGCCGCGGGTCACCGGCGCCCAGATGGAGGACGCGATCGGGATCTACCGCTCGCTCTGGCACGGGCAGGCGGTGACGAGCCACGACGGCCCGGCCGGCAGCTACCCCTACCTCTCCCAGGACAGCTCCTTCGACGAGGACATCCCGGTGCTGATGATGGCGATCGGCGGCCGCACCCTCGAGCTCGCGGGCCGGGTCGCCGACGGCGTCGTGCTCCACACCTTCCTCTCCGACGAGACCCTGGCCCGGTCGGTCACCACGATCCGGCGCTCCGCCGAGGAGGCCGGTCGCGACCCGGCGTCGGTGCGGGTCTGGGCCGTGCTCGCCACCGTCGAGGAGTCGATCGACGAGGAGGCCCGGCTGCGCAAGCTGGTGGGCCGGCTCGCGACGTACCTCCAGGGGTACGGCGAGGTGCTGGTGCGCGCCAACGGCTGGGACCTCGCGGCGCTCGAGCGGTTCCGCACCGACGAGCTGGTGGTCGGCTACCCCGGGGCGTTCGACGCGATCGGGACGGTCGAGCAGCTGACCCATCTGCGCGACGACGTACTGCCGGCGGAGTGGCTCGCGGCGTCGGCCACCGGGACGGCCGCCGCGTGCGCGGCCCGCATCCAGGACCAGCTCGACGCCGGTGCCGACAGCGTGATCCTGCACGGCGCGACACCCGCCGAGCTCGCACCGGTGCTGGACGCGTGGCGGGACGTTCGGCCGCCCGGGCTCGACGCGCTGCCGGTCAACCCGGGTCGGCTCGTGCCGGGGCGGGTCGCATGAGCGCCGACGTCGTCGCCACTGTCGAGGACCTGACCACCGACTGGCTCTCTGCGGCCCTCGGCGGCACCGTCGAGTCGGTGACCTCCGAGCCGGTCGGCACCGGACAGATCGGCACCTGCTACCGACTGACGATGACCGGGACCGGCGTACCTCCCGTGCTGCTCGCCAAGCTGCCCGCACCCGACCCGGGTGTTCGCGAGCTGCTGGCCAACGTCTACCGCTCCGAGGTGCGCTTCTACTCCTTGCTCGCGCCGACCGTGGCGGTGCGGGTGCCGGCGACGTACCACGCGGCGATGGCGGCCGAGGGCGGCGACTTCACACTGCTGATGGAGGACCTCGCCCCGGCCGAGCAGGGCGACCAGCTCACCGGCTGCTCGGTCGCGCAGGCCGAGGACGCGGTGGTCAACCTGGCCGGGCTGCACGGCCCGCGGTGGTGCGACCCGACGCTGCTCGACGTCGAGGGGTTGCAGATCAACGGGCCGGAGGACGCTGCGGTGATGGCCGAGCTCTACGGTCCGGCGACCGACCTCTTCCTCGACGGCCTCGGCGACCTGGTCGCTCCTGAGGACGCCCTCACGCTGCGCGACGTGGTCGAGGTGATCGAGCAGTGGGCGCTGGCCCGCGCCGAGCGCTTCGGACTGGTGCACGGCGACTACCGCCTCGACAACCTGATGTTCCCGCCGGACGGGGCACCGGGAGTGGTGGCGCTGGACTGGCAGACGCTGAGCCTGGCGCTGCCGGCCCGCGACCTCGCCTACTTCCTCGGCACCAGCCTCACGCCCACGGACCGGTCGACCCACGAGCGCGCACTGGTGGCGTCCTACCACCAGGCGCTCACGTCGTACGGCGTCGGCGACTACACCTTCGAGGACTGCTGGGAGGACTACCGGTTCGCGATGCTCCAGGGACCGCTGGTCTCGGTGTTCGGCTGCGCCTACGGCACCCACACCGAGCGTGGCGACCGGATGTTCGCGGCGATGGTGGCCCGCTCCTGCGCCGCGATCCGCGAGCTCGGGACGCTCGCGCTGGTCCCGGGCGCGTAGGTTCTCGACATGACACAGACGCAGACCCCGCGACGTGGACTCGTGCTCGGCGGCGGCGGCGTCACCGGGATCGCCTGGGAGACCGGGCTGTTGCTCGGTCTGCAGGACCTCGGAGTGGACGTGACCGTTGCGGACGCCGTGGTGGGGACGTCGGCGGGGTCGGTCGTCGGCGCCCAGGTCACCACCGGGGTGCCGCTGTCGGACCTCTTCGACCACCAGGTCTCACCTCCGAAGCCGGCGCCGCTCGCCTCGATCAGCCCGAGCGTGCTGGCCGGCTTCGTCTGGTCCCTGCTGCGCGCCCGCGGCGACATCGAGACCTTCGGACGACTGGTCGGCCGCTGGTCGGCGGACCGGGCGGCCGCCGGCAAGCTGCCCACCCTGGAGGCGCGGTACGACGCGATCCGGGAGCGGCTGCCTCGCCAGGAGTGGGGCCCGGTCGGACGGCTCCGGGTCACCGCCGTCGACGTGCAGACCGGAGCAGTGCGGGTCTTCGACGGCTCGGACGAGGGTGTCTCCCTGGTCGATGCGGTGACGGCCAGCTGCGCCGTACCCGGTGTCTATCCGCCGGTCCCGATCCAGGGCCGGCTCTACATCGACGGCGGCGCGCGCTCGGGGGCCAACGCCGACCTGCTGGGAGCCTGCGACCGGGTCCTCGGGTTCACCCCGGTCGACCGGGCCATCGGGCCGATGCGCTCCGCGGGCCAGCAGCTCGGCTCGACCCCGCACCTCGTGGTGTCGCCGGACGCGGCGTCGGTGGCCGCGATCGGCAAGAACGTGCTCGACCCGGCCGCCCGCGCCGCGTCCGCGCGCGCCGGTCGTGCTCAGGCGAGCGTCGTCGCACCGCTCGCACGGGAGATCTGGGGCTGAGCGCCCGGACGTCATCCCTTCGGAGGGTTCCATGCCCCGCTAGGTATGACGTCCCGCGCGGTCAGGACAGTCCGAGGACGCCGACCCGGGCACCTGCGCGACGGCGAAGATCCGGCGGAAGGGCAGCACGACGCCGTACTCCCGCGGCGGGTAGGCGACCGCGAGGCGACGCTTGAACTCCGCCTCGAAGCCCGGGCGCAGGTCGTCGGGCAGCGCTTGGAGGGTCGGGCGTGCGCCGGTGCCGGAGACCCAGGTGAAGACCGGGTCGTCGCCGGTGAGGACGTGGAGGTACGTCGTCTCCCACACGTCGACGGCGCAGCCGAGCCCGGCGAGCACGTCGAGGTAGTCCGCGGGCTCGTGGCTGGCCGGGACGGCGGCGCCGGCGGTGTGCTCGGCGTACGGCGCCTGGGCGGCCAGCTCGGTGCGGATGGTGTGGCTCGGCTCGTCGAAGTTGGCGGGGACCTGGAAGGC
The DNA here is from genome assembly GCA_963706475.1 of uncultured Actinomycetota bacterium. GTDB lineage: Bacteria > Actinomycetota > Actinomycetes > Propionibacteriales > Nocardioidaceae > Nocardioides. Next base: position 904,352 of record CAVPLV010000002.1, read on the forward strand.
GAACCAGCCACCCGGTGCCACCGCCCCGACCAGGCGCGGCAGCAGGGCGAGGTGCTCGGGCAGCCACTGGAGGGTGGCGTTGGAGACGAGCACGTCGACCGGCTCGGCCGGTGAGAAGCCCCGCAGGTCCGCGACCTGGTAGTCGATCCGGGTGCCGGCCGCCCGCGCGTCGTCGATCATCTCCGGGCTCGAGTCGACGCCGGCGATCGAGGCGTCCGGCCAGCGGTCGGCCAGCAGTGCGGTCAGGTTGCCGGGGCCGCAGCCCAGGTCGACGACGCTCCGCGGCTGCGCGGCGCCTATCCGGGCCAGCAGGTCGACGAACGGCCGGCCGCGCTCGTCGGCGAAGCTCAGGTAGCGGTCAGGGTCCCAGGTGTGCGTCATGGCATCCTCCTGACGACCACCATATCTCTTGATGTCAAGATTCTCGACGGATCCGTTACGCTCCCCTCATGCGCGATGAAGTCGACGAGCTGGTCGATGCCTGGGCGCGTGAGCGTCCCGACCTCGACCTGGCGCCCGTCGAGGTGTTCAGCCGGATCAGCCGGCTGGGCCGACACCTGGACCTGGCCCGGCGCGACGCCTTCACCGCCCACCAGATCGAGTCGTGGGAGTTCGACGTGCTCGCGGCGCTGCGGCGCGCCGGCGCGCCGTACGAGCTCTCCCCGGGCAGGCTGCTGCGCGAGACCCTGGTGACCAGCGGGACGATGACCAACCGGGTCGACCGGCTCACCGCGCGGGGACTGGTCGAGCGGCTGCCCGACCCGAAGGACCGTCGCGGGGTGCTGGTGCGACTGACCCCCGACGGGCGCACCACTGTGGACGGGGCGTTCGAGGCCCTGCTCGAGGCCGAGCAGACCTTCCTCGCCGACCTGCATGCGAAGGACCGGACCCAGCTCGCCGGACTGCTCCGGACCCTGCTCTCGCCCTTCGCCTGATCCCACGCCGCGTTCAGAGCAGCTCGGAGGCCTCCAGCCACTCGTGCTCGAGGGTGTCCTTCTCGACCGCGAGAGCGGTGAGCTCGGCGCTGATCGCTGCGAGCCGCTCGTAGTCCTGGGCGTGGTCGAGCACCTCGGCGTTGAGGGTCCGCTCCAGCACCGTGATCCGGGCGAGCCGCTTCTCGATCCGGGAGACCGCCTTGCGGGCGGCCCGTTCGTCGGCGCCGCCGACCTTGGCCTTCTTGGTCGAGGCGCCGGCCGCCTGTTCCGAGGCGGTCCCGACGTCGAGCTGGCCGGAGGCGAGACCGCCGGCGCGCCGCTCGAGATATTCGTCGACGCCGCGCGGCAGCATCGAGATCTGGCCGTCGCCGAGCAGCGCCCAGACCGAGTCGGTGACCCGCTCCAGGAAGTAGCGGTCGTGGGAGACCACGATCAGGGTGCCGGGCCAGCCGTCGAGGAAGTCCTCGAGGACGTTGAGGGTCTCGATGTCGAGGTCGTTGGTGGGCTCGTCGAGGAGCAGCAGGTTGGGCTCGTCGAGCAGCAGCATCAGCAGCTGGAAGCGGCGCCGCTCGCCACCGGACAGGTCGCCGATCCGGGCGGTCAGCTTGTCGCCGGTGAAGCCGAAGCGCTCCAGCATCGACGTCGCGGTGATCTCGCCGCCGTCGGTGGTCTTGGTGATCCGCCGGTAGGACTCGACCATCGGCAGCACCCGGCCGTCAGGGTCGAGGTCGTCGAGCTGCTGGGTGAGCTGGCGCAGCTTGACGGTCCGGCCGAGCTTGACCTTGCCGGCGCGCGGGTCGAGGGCGCCCGAGATCAGGTTGAGCACCGAGCTCTTGCCGGCGCCGTTGACCCCCACGATGCCGACCCGGTCGCCGGGACCCAGTCGCCAGGTGGCGTTGGTGAGCAGGGTGCGCTCGCCGCGGACGAGATCGGCGTGCTCGATGTCGAGGACGTCCTTGCCGAGCCGCTGGGTCGCGAACTTCTGCAGCTCCAGACGGTCGCGCGGCGGCGGCACGTCCTCGATCAGGGCATTGGCGGCGTCGATGCGGAACTTCGGCTTCGAGGTCCGCGCCGGCGGACCGCGACGCAGCCAGGCCAGCTCCTTGCGGGCGAGGTTCTGCCGGCGCATCTCGGAGGCCGACGCCTGGCGGGAGCGCTCGGCCTTGGCCAGCACGAACGCGGCGTACCCGCCCTCGTAGGCGTCGACCACACCGTCGTGGACCTCCCACGTCCACTGGCAGACCTCGTCGAGGAACCAGCGGTCGTGGGTGACGACGACCATCGCGGACGGGCGCTTCACCAGGTGCTGCGCGAGCCAGGCGACCGCCTCGACGTCGAGGTGGTTGGTCGGCTCGTCGAGCACGATCAGGTCGTGGTCGCCGAGCAGCAGCGCGGCCAGCGAGCAGCGCCGCCGTTCCCCACCGGACAGCCCGGTCACCGGTCGGTCCAGCGCGACCCCGGCCAGCAGCACCTCGACGATCTCGCGGGTGCGGAAGTCCGCCGCCCACTCGTGGTCGTCGAGCCCGGCGAGCACCGCCTCACGCACGGTGTGGGTGTCCTCGAGCTCGTCGCCCTGGTGGAGGTAGCCGATCAGCAGCCCGCGCTGCTGCGAGACCCGACCGGTGTCGGGTGCCTCGATGCCGGTCATCACCTCCAGCAGGGTGGTCTTGCCGTCGCCGTTGCGCCCCACGATCCCGATCCGCTCGCCGGCTCCGATGCCGAGCGAGACGTCGGTGAGCAGCGGGCGGACGCCGTACGACTTGGAGACTTTTTCGAGGTTGAGGAGATTAGGCATAGGTCACCGTGTGAGCCCCTTGGACAGCGCCATTGGTGACAAGGACGACGTCGTGGTCGGTATCGAGCGCGGTCGCGGTGGCGCGCGCATGGTCAGCGGATTCGCAGAGGAAGACGCAGGTCGGACCGGAGCCGGTGACGATCCCGCGCAGCGCTCCTGCGGACTCACCGGCCTCGATCAGTCGGGCGAGGTCCGGGCGCAGGTCGAGCGCAGCGGCCTGCAGGTCGTTGTGCAGCTCGCGGGCGAGCACGTGGGGGTCGCCGACGGAGAGCGCGGCCAGGAGGCCCTCGGGCATGGGAGGTACGTCGGGGGCGTCGGGGCAGAGCCGGTCGAAGTGCCGGTAGATCTCCGGGGTGGACAGCCCGATCGGCGACGGCACCAGCACCCACCACCAGGTCCCGGCGTCGCTGACCGGCTCGACCAGCTCGCCGCGACCGGTGCCGAGGGCGGTGCCACCGAGGAGGGCGAAGGGTACGTCGCTCCCGAGCTGTGCGGCGAGGGCCAGCAGGTCCGCGTCGCTGGTGTCCACACCCCACAGGCGGTCGAGCGCGACCAGGGCGGCCGCGGCGTCCGCCGACCCGCCGGCCATCCCGCCCGCGACCGGGATCGCCTTCTCGATGTGGAGGTCGCCGAGCAGGTCGATCCCGTGGTGGGAGGCCAGCAGCGCAGCAGCGCGGTCGACGATGTTGTCACCGGCCAGCGGCACGCTCTCGCGGTCCATCCACTCGGCCACCGTGACGCCGAGGTCCCAGACCTCGGAGTCGCGCACCGTCAGGTCGTCGTAGAGGCCGACGGCCTGGTAGACGGTGGTGAGCGGGTGGTAGCCGTCCGGGCGCGGCGCACCGACCCCCAGGTGCAGGTTGATCTTGGCCGGAGCCCGGACGGTGATCTCGCGGCCGGCGGGGAAGGTCGTCATGCGGCGCCACCCAGGGCGAGTCCTTCGGCGATCCGGGCGAACTGCTCGACGGTGAGGGACTCCCCGCGGGCCAGCTGGTCCACGCCGGCGTGGTCGAGGGCAGCCGCGGCCAGCTCGGCGGAGCCGGCCAGCTCGCGCAGCGCCCCGCGCAGCACCTTGCGACGGTGGGCGAAGGCGGCGTCGACGACGGCGAACACCTCGGTGCGGGTCGCGGTCGTGACCGGTGGGTCGCGGCGGGTCCAGCCGACCAGGCCGGAGTCGACGTTGGGTGCCGGCCAGAAGACGTTGCGGCCGATGGTGCCGGCCCGGCGCACGTCGGCGTACCAGGCAGCCTTGACCGACGGGACGCCGTACACCTTGGACCCGGGGGCGGCGGCGAGCCGGTCGGCGACCTCGGCCTGCACCATCACCAGCCCGCGCTCGAGCGAGGGCAGCAGCGCCATCAGGTGCAGCAGCACGGGCACCGAGACGTTGTAGGGCAGGTTCGCGACCAGGGCCGTCGGCGCCGGACCGGGCACCTCCGTTATCCGCATCGCGTCGGCGAGCACGACCTCGAAGGATCCCACCTGACCGGGGGCGTACGTCGCGATCGTCTCCGGCAGCAGGGTCGCGAGCTTGTCGTCGACCTCGATCGCGACCACCCGGCCGGCGACCTCGAGGAGCGCGAGGGTCAGCGACCCGAGGCCGGGGCCGACCTCCAGCACGACGTCGTCGGCACTGATCCGTGACTCCCGGACGATCCGCCGCACGGTGTTGGCGTCGATCACGAAGTTCTGTCCGCGCTGCTTGGTCGGGCGCAGGTCGAGCGAGGCGGCGAGCGAACGCACCTCCGCCGGCCCCAGCAACCTGGGACCGGCGGAAGTGTCAGACATGTGCGCCAGCGTAGTCAGCGCTGCGGGGTGCTCGACACGCGGTCAGCGCGGTAGGCCGAGCGAGGCAGCGCAACCCGGCCAGGCGCCGTACCCACCCGAGGCGTCACGCACCTTGGTGCCGATGGCGATCTGGGTCTCGCGGCTGGCGTTGCTCGGGAGGCCGGAGCCACCGTAGGCCTGCCAGGTCCCGAGGTTGAACTGCAGGCCACCGTAGTAGCCGTTGCCCGTGTTGATCGCCCAGTTGCCGCCGGCCTCGCACTGCGCGAGCCTGTCCCAGACGCTGCTGCCACCGGCGAAGTTGGTGGTCGCCACCTCCGGCTCCGGCTCAGGCTCCTTGGTGCCGACGCTGACGATCTCGTCGACCGGCTGGTCGGTGATCGTGGCGTCGAGGACGCTGCGGTAGGCGATCTTGCCGTTCTTGTAGACGACCCGGTAGGTGACGTCGCGAGCACCGGTCTCACCGTCGCGCTCGACGGAGGTCTCGCCCTCGAGCATCGAGTCGTCCTCGCGCTCGACGGTGCCGAAGTCGATGACCTCGTCGTCGACGTTGCGCTTGACGACCCGGATGTCGGTGAAGACGACCTTGTCGCCGTCCTTCAGCCGGTGGCCCAGGCTCGGCGTGGTGCGGTCGCGCTTGTCGACCTTGACGCCGAACTCGGTGAGCGCGTCCTTGACGGTCAGCGCGGTGACGGTGCGCTTGGCGACCTCACGGCCGGCCAGGCTCACCTTGATGGTCTTGGGGGTGACCACCTCGAGCGACATGCCGCCACGGTCGATGCCGCCACCACGGCTGGCCGACAGGTCGGCGCCGGCGTAGCGGGCACCGATCTGGTCGAGCGCGCTGCCGACGGTGGTCGCGGTCACCCAGTGCGTGGAGGACTTGCCGTCGACGGTCAGCTTGACCGGACGGGCGTAGCGCACCGTGATCTGGCTGCCGTCGGACACGGTCTCGTCGAGGCTCGGAGCCACCACGTCGCGGTCGCTGACGGAGATGCCTTCCTCGTCGAGGACCTCACCGACAGTGGCGCCACGGGCGGTCACCAGCTGGGACTCGCCGTCGACCGAGATGGTCACGTCGTGCCCGAGGGTGCTGTAGCCCCACGTGGTGCCGGCGACGGCCAGGAGGACGACGCCCGCCAGACCCACCATCAGGGTGCGACTCTTGGTGATGGCGCTCAGCCTGCGGCCGAACGCACTCTGCTGTTGGGGGTGCTCATTGCTGGGCACGATTCTCCGTACGTCGAACTCTCCGGGCCTCGGGTGTCAGTGCTTCCGAAAGCGGCGCCACCTCGGTAGCGTCCGACTTCCAGGGGTCCTGCTGCGGGGCCAACGAGCAGCCACCTGCACTGGTCAGATCGTTCCCGATCCCAGCCATCAGTCACCCAGACCACCAGCGATCGCTGCGGAAGGCAAACCCTCGACCACCCTGTGGGACCCGACGTGAGCAGTGTCTCGACGGTAAAGTGGCCGCGTGCCCGCACCTGCTCGCGCCCACTTCAGGCCGCTGACCAGCGGAAACGGGATCTCGCTGATGAGCGCGAAGCCACCGTTCGACCCTGCCGGCGCCGGCTGGACCGAGATCGAGTATGTCGCGCGCGGAGCGGCGGCCTCCTTCACCGCCACGGAGCTGCCGAGCGACGGCCGCTTCGTCCTCCAGCCGGACGCGTCGGCGCCGTACGCCACCCGGGTGCTGGTGCGGCGACCTGCGGACCCGGCCGGGTGGAGCGGCACCCTGGTCGTGGAGTGGCTCAACGTCAGCAGCGGCGCGGACGCGGCGCCGGACTGGACCTACCTGTCCGAGGAGCTGGTGCGCGCCGGACACGCCTGGGCCGGGGTGTCAGCACAGCTCATCGGGGTGGAGGGCGGAGACGCGGCGGTCCCGGCCGGCGGTGGCGCGGGCGGCGCCCTGAAGGGCACCGACCCGGAGCGGTACGGCGACCTCGACCACCCGGGTGATGCCTTCGCCTACGACGTCTTCACCCAGGTCGCGCGTGGGCTCTCCGACGACCTGACCGCGACCTGCGTGCTGGCGGTGGGCGAGTCGCAGTCCGCGTATGCCCTGACCACCTACGTCAACGGCGTGCAACCCCTGGAAACACTCTTCGACGGCATCCTGGTGCACAGCCGCGGCGGCTCGGCGATGCCGCTGGGCGAGGCCGGGCGTGGCATCGACCTGGCGGGCCGGACCGGTGGTCCGGCCACCCGCATCCGTGACGACCTCGACACACCCGTGATCGTGGTGCAGACCGAGACCGACCTCTTCGGCCGGATGGACTACCTGCCGGCCCGGCAGCCGGACTCCGCCTACCTGCGCCTGTGGGAGATCGCCGGCACTGCGCACGCCGACTACTTCCAGATCGGCGACCTCGAGTCGTTCCTCGGGTGCCCGGACCCGGTCAACCGGGGCCAGCAGGTGTACGTCCTGCGGGCGGCTCTGCGACACCTCGAGACGTGGGCACGGGGCGGACCCGCGGCTCCGATCGCCCCCCGGCTGGACACCCGTGACGGTCGACTCGTCCTCGACCCGGTCGGCAACGCGACCGGGGGTGTCCGCACCCCGGTGGTCGAGGCCCCGACCGAGGTGCTGTCCGGCTTCGCTGGTCCGGAGGCGTCCGTGATCTGCTCGCTCTTCGGTCGGACGCTGGCGCTGGCCCCCGACCAGCTGCGAGCACTGCACCCGACCCGGACGGACTACCTCGCGGCGTACACCCACGCGACGGACACGGCGATCGCCGCCGGCTTCATGCTGAGCGAGGACCGCGACGCGGTGCTCGGCGAGGCGCGGACCCACCTGCTGCCCGACTGAGCCCCGGCTACCAGGTCCCACCGAACGCGACCTCGGTGTTGGCCTCGACGGCCGCACACAGCTCACCGAGGTCGGCGCCGCGCACCTCGGCCATCAACCGCATCGTCAGCGGCACCAGGTAGGAGGCGTTGGTGCGACCCCGGTGCGGGTGCGGGGTGAGGTAGGGCGCATCGGTCTCGACCAGCACCCGGTCGAGCGGCGTGACCACCAGCGCGTCGCGCAGCGGCTGGGCGTTCTTGAAGGTGACGGTGCCGGCGAAGGAGAGGAACGCGCCGCGATCCAGGCAGCGGCGCGCGAAGTCGGCGTCGCCGGAGAAGCAGTGCATCACCCAGCGCGCGGGAACGCCCTCCTCGTCCAGCACGTCGAGCACCGCGTCGTGGGCGTCGCGGTCGTGGATCACCAGGGTCTTGTCGAGCCGCTTGGCCAGGTCGATGTGCCGCCGGAAGGACTCGACCTGGACCGCACGCCCCTCCTCACCGGTGCGGAAGTGGTCGAGCCCGGTCTCCCCCACCGCCCGGACCTTGTCGTGCGCCTGCGCGAGTGCCTCGATCTCGGCCATCGCAGCGTCCAGGTCGGGCACCAGGGGCGCCTCGTTGGGGTGCAGGGCGACGCCGGCGACCAGTGCGTCGTACGTCGTGGCCGCCTCGACCGCCCAGCGCGCCCCCGGCAGGTCACAGCCGATCTGCACGATCCGGGTCACCCCGACCGCCGCGGCAGCTGCGATCGCCTCGTCGACCGGCAACGGGTCGTCGTCGCGGCTGACGTCGAGGTGGCAGTGGTTGTCGATCACCGGGTGCGGCAGCGGCTCCGGCACGGGTGGACGTTCGCTCATGCCCGGCCTCCGTGGACGAGGTTGTAGACCTCACGCTTGGGCACGCCGGCTCGGCGCGCGACCTCGACGATCGCCTCCTTGCGACTGACTCCCTCGGCCTCCAGGTCGGCGACCGCCGTACGCAGGCTGTCCGGGTCGGCGGCGATCTCGGCGGCCGGCGGCGCGCCCGACACCACGATCGTCACCTCGCCGCGGACCCCGTCGCCGGCCCAGGTGACCAGGTCGGCCAGCGGCCCTCGCCGTACCTCCTCGTGGGTCTTGGTGAGCTCCCGGCAGACCGCGGCCGGGCGGTCGTCGCCGAAGGCAGCCGCCATCGCGGCCAGCGCGGTCTCGGTGCGGTGCGGTGCCTCGAAGAACACCATGGTCCGCTCCTCGTCGGCCAGGCCCACGAGCCGGCGGGACCGCTCCCCCGCCTTGCGCGGCAGGAAGCCCTCGAAGCAGAACCGGTCGACCGGGAGCCCGGAGACGGCCAGTGCGGTGAGGACGGCGGACGGGCCGGGGACCGCAGTGACGAGCACGTCGTGCTCGACCGCCGCCGCTACCAGCCGGTAGCCGGGATCCGACACGCTCGGCATCCCGGCGTCGGTCACCAGCAGCACCCGCTCACCCGCCAGCAGCGCCTCGAGCAGCACCGGCGTGCGTGCGGACTCGTTGCCCTCGAAGTAGGAGACCACTCGTCCGGTGATCGTCACGCCGAGGTCGGTGGTGAGCCGGCGCAGGCGGCGGGTGTCCTCGGCAGCGACCACGTCGGCGGTCGCCAGCTCGTCCGAGAGTCGCGGCGGGGCGTCGGCCACCCGGCCGATCGGAGTCGCTGCGAGCACGAGCACGCCGTGGTCAGCCATGACGCGATCATGTCAGCACCGCCCCCCGTACCATTGCGCACCGTGACGTCCGCCGCCCCCGACCGCGAGCGGGTCACGCTCTCGAGCAACGCCGTCGGCCACGCCGTACCCTCTGCCTGGGAGCGGGCCCGTGGACGGCTCCAGAGCGAGGATCCGTTCGTCGGCTGGGTGTCGTCGATCGCGGTCGCCCTGCTGGCGCTCTTCCTCCGGATGTGGCACCTCGGCGATCCTCGGACCTTCGAGTTCGACGAGACCTACTACGCCAAGGACGCCTGGTCGCTGCTGCACTTCGGCTACGCGCGCGACTACGTCGACAAGGCCAACGAGCACATCCTGGCCGGCCAGACGACCGGGCAGTGGAAAGACACTCCCGAGATGGTCGTCCACCCCGAGGTCGGCAAGTGGCTGATCGCGCTCGGTGAGCACGCCTTCGGGATGGACCCGTTCGGCTGGCGGATCTCCGCCGCGGTCGTCGGCTCGCTGATGGTGCTGGTGATGTGCCGGCTGGCCCGTCGGATGACCGGGTCCACGCTGCTCGGCTGCGTCGCCGGGCTGCTGCTCAGCCTCGACGGCCTCCACTTCGTGCTGTCGCGGGTGGCGCTGCTGGACATCTTCGTGGCGTTCTTCCTGCTGTGCGGCGTGCACTGCATGGTCGCCGACCGCGACTGGTACCGCGCCCGGATGGCGCGCCTGGTGCCCGCCCCGGTGACCGACGAGCGCGCGTGGGGACCGGTCCGCGGCCTGCTGTTCCGGCCGTGGCTGCTGCTCGGCGGGGTCTGCTGGGGCCTGGCGATCGGCACCAAGTGGGAGTCCCTCTACCCGCTGGCGGCCTTCGGCATCCTGGTCTGGCTCTGGTCGGCCGGCGCCCGCCGCTCCTTCGGGGTCCGCTCGCCACTCGTGAAGTCGGCGGTCGTGGACGGGATCCCCGCCTTCGTGCACCTGGTGCTGGTGGCGTTCGTCGTCTACGTCGCGTCGTGGACGGGCTGGCTGGTCCACGCCGACCAGTACGAGGAGCACCTCTCCGCGACGCAGTACACCCACTTCGACGGCGGGAAGGACTGGCCCACCGCCACCGAGCCCGACGCCAGCGGCCTCGGCGAGGTGACCCAGTCACTGCGCTCGCTCTGGTACTACCACCAGGACGCGTTCACGTTCCACACCCACTTCCTCAACGGCAGCAGCCACACCTACGCCTCCAAGCCATCGGGCTGGCTGCTGCTCAACCGGCCGGTCGGGGTCGCCGCAGAGACCGACATCCAGCCCGGCACCCAGGGGTGCGCGGCACCCGCCGGCAGCGACTGCCTGCGCCAGGTGCTGCTGCTGGGCAACCCGACCATCTGGTGGGGCGGGATCCTCGCGCTCGTGTTCGCCGTGGCGATGTGGGTCGGCGCCCGGGACTGGCGCTTCGGGGTCGTCGTGGTCGGGGTGGCGAGCACCTGGCTGCCGTGGCTGCAGTACGACGACCGGCCGATCTTCTCCTTCTACATGGTGATCGCGCTGCCCTTCCTCGTGCTGGGGCTGACGCTGCTCATCGGCAGACTGATCCGGCCCGGCCCCCGTCGTACGGCCGGGGTGGTCGTGGCGGGCTCGTTCGTCACCCTGGCGCTGCTCAACTTCGCGTGGTTCTGGCCGATCTGGACCAACGAGCTCCTCACCCACTCCGAGTGGGTGGATCGGATCTGGTTCTCGCGCTGGATCTAGGTGGTCGGGTCGGGTTGGCTGTGCTCCGGCTGCGTGCTGGTTCATCAAGGTATGCAGCCGATCCGGCACTGCCCACGGTGAGCCCCGCTGGGGAAGTGCTGGTTTCCCTGCATACCTTGATGAACCAGCAGCCCGGCCAGCCCCGCCAGACCTACAGCCCAACCTGCTCCTGGACCCACGCCCACATCCGGTCCCGCTCGCGGTCGCCGGTGCGGGTCTTCTTCAGGATCTGGGTCGGCCGGGCCCGTCGGTCGTGCCAGAGCCCGCCTCCCGGAGGAGCGGGCTGGGTCGCGCTCAGCCACACCGTGGTGTCCGCCCCGCTCTCGGCGTCGCGGAGCAACGGTCCGGTGAGCTTGTGGAAGAGCGGCAGCGAGTCGACGACTCCGGGGGTGTCGGCCCAGCCGGGGTGCGTGGAGTAGACCTCGATGCCCTGCTCTGCCCAGCGCCGCTGCAGGATCGGGAGCAGCTCGACCTGGGCGCGCTTGCTGCGCGCGTAGGCGGCGGTCCCCGAGTAGTCGCCGGTCAGGAACTCCGGGTCGTCGTCGCGCAACCGCTGGGTGTACATGCCACCGGAGGTCACCAGCACCACCCGGCCACCGCGCAGCCGCTCCTTGAGCAGCTCGGTCATCAGCAGCGGACCCAGCAGGTGCAGCGACATGGTCAGCTCGTGGCCCTGCGGCGACTCGGTGCGCTTCGGCGGCATCGCGCCGGCGTTGTGCACGACGACGTCGACGTGGTCACGGTCGAGGTCGGCGACGAAGCGGCGGACGTCGTCCAGGTCACCCACGTCGCAGCGGCGGACGTCGAGCTTGGCCAACGGCAGCCGCTCGCCGATCTCGCGACGCACCCGGGCCCCCTTGCCGACGTCCCGGACCACCATCACCACCTCGGCGCCCAGGGCCGCGAGCTGCTCGGCGGTCGCGGCGCCCAGGCCGGAGGTGGCTCCGGTGACGACGGCGACCTTGCCAGCCATCGAGCTGGCGGTGGGATCGGCTGGCCAGGTGCGCAGCCGGCGACGGATCGACGGGCCGATCACGGTGTAGCCCCCCACCACGGAGCGGTCGAGGGCGGTGTCGATGCCGCGGGCGATCGAGTCCGAGACGGGGAGCTGGCGCATGCCCTGAACGTATCCGCCTGCCCCTGACCCATGCCGGGTGCACCCCCGCCGCGTGGCACCATCGGTCGGGTGACCTCATGGCAGCCGGGGTGGGACGCGTTCCCTCAGCCCCTGATGGACTTCTGGACCGAGCGCCACCTGTGCACCCTCACCACGCTGCGGGCCGACGGACGACCGCACGTCGTCCCCGTCGGCACCGCGCTCGACCTCGACGAGCAGTGCGCGTGGGTGATCACCAACGAGTCCTCGCAGAAGGCCCGCAACGTGGGCCGCTCGGAGCTCATCGCGGTCTGCCAGGTCGACGGCGCCCGGTGGTCGACGATCGAGGGGAGGGCCCGGCTGCTGACCGACGAGACGTCGGTACGCCGCGCCGAGGAGCGCTACGCGAGCCGCTACCGGGTCCCGAAGCCGAACCCGACCCGGGTGGCGATCCGGATCGAGGTGGACCGCTTCCTGTGGTCCGGCTCGCGGCTCGGCTAATCTCCAGATTCCCTCAAGACCCCAAGCCGTGGGGCCTTTCGACTACCGTGCCGACCGGTTGCCCGCTACAGTTTTCAACGAACCCCGCTGGCGACCCGAGACGCCGGCGGGGTTCTTCACGTTCTGGCCCCCGGGCACTCGACGTCTCAGACCCGGACCAGGCCCGGCTCCGTGGTCGAGTCCCGCGGCACCCACGGCTCGTCGAGGTCGCGCCCGCGGGTCTCGGGAAGCAGCCGGGCGCAGACCAGGCTGCACACGGCGACTGCCACGTTGTAGGTCGCGACCAGCCACAGGCTGCCGTCAGCCCGGGAGACCAGCCAGGCCGCGATCAGCGGCGTGAAGCCGGACGCCACGATGCCGGAGATCTGGTAGAGCGAGCTGAGCGCGGAGTAGCGGTAGCGGGTGTCGAACAGCTCGGACCAGAAGGACGCCAGCGGCCCGTAGATCACGCCGTACAGAACCCCGAGGCCGACCACGAAGGTCGCGAAGATCGCCCACCGGCTCTCGGACTGGAGCAGGAACGCGGCCGGGAAGGCGAACAGCAGCGCCAGCCAGGTGCCCACCCGGTAGACCGGCTTGCGGCCGACCCGGTCGGAGAGGGCACCGGTGATCGGCACCAGGATCACCCCGAGGAGGGCGCCGACGATGATCCCGTCGAGAGCCCACGTCTTCGGCAGGTCGAGGTTCGTGACGACGTAGGCCAGGAAGTAGACCGAGAACAGGTTGAAGGTGAAGCCCTCGATGAAGCGGGTCCCCATCCCGAGCAGCAGCGCACGCGGCTGCGCCTTCAGCAGCTCCTTGACCGGAACCGACGCGACCTCCTTGCGCTCCTGGACCTGCTGGAACGCAGGAGTCTCCATCACGCTCAGCCGGATGTAGGCGCCGATCGCGAGCAGCAGGATGCTGATCAGGAAGCAGGCCCGCCAGCCCCAGGCCAGGAACGCCTCGTCCGGCAGCTGGCTGGCGATCGTGAACGCTCCGGCCGCAAGGAACAGCCCGCCCGGGACGCCGATGTGGGCGAAGCTGCCGAAGAAACCGCGCCGGTTCGCGGGTGCGTACTCCACGGCGAGCAGCACCGCGCCGCCGTACTCGCCGCCGACGCCGATGCCCTGGAGGATGCGGAGCACGACGAGCAGGATCGGTGCCCAGATCGCCGATCTGGTCGTACGACGGCAGCAACCCGATCGCCGCCGTACCGACTCCCATGATCAGCAGCGTCAGCAGCAGCATCTTCTTGCGCCCGACGCGGTCCCCGAAGTGGCCGAAGATCAGCCCGCCGACCGGGCGCGCCAGGAAGCCGACCGCGAAGGTGCCGAAGGCCGCGAACTGCGCCGTCGGACCGCTGAGCCCGTTGAAGAAGAGCTTGTCGAAGACCAGTCCGGCGGCAGTGCCGTAGAGGAAGAAGTCGTACCACTCGATGGTGGCTCCGACCGCGGAGGCGAGCGCGACCTTGCGGGGTGACGGAGGAGTGCCTGAGGACGTGGAGGCCATGACGAACCCTTCGAAGCAGATAAAGACGACTGACTAACTATCCAAACGTCGCCTTACCCGGAGTACTCGCCCCCGACACCTCGATCCGCCGATCCCGTGATCGGCGACACCGATCAGGGGGCCCTGCCTCACCGCGCCAGCAGGTAGGCCACCAGCGCAACGAAGACCAGCACGGTCAGCCAGGCCACCACCACGATCCACCACGACAACGGCTCACGGACCGCGATCGGCTCGGGAGGCGGGGGCGGCGGCGGCAGGGGCACCGAGGGAGCCACGGGCGGCGGGGGGTGCAGCAGGCCGCCGCAGCGCACGCAGGTCGTGGCCGCCAGGCTGTTGGACTCTGCACAGTGCGGGCACGCCAACGACGCCACGGTCACCCGCCCGGCCGTCCCGGGCAACCGCCGCAGGGCCGCCTCGGACGCGCCCCTGCCGTCGACGACGATCCGGGACGGGGTCCAGAAGAGCGGGAAGTCGCAGCGGCTGCAGAAGTCGCTGGAGTCGCGGCGGCTCAGCGTCGCCTCCGACACCATGCCGCACTCCGGGCAGGTGACGCTCTCGGGCAACGCCATGGGCACCGGCGCCAGTGGTAGCGACACCATGGCGGTGGACTCCGGCACGGCCGGGACCGCTCCCGGGTCCTCGTCGCCGCCATCCTCGTCGTGGGGATCGCGGTGCCGACCGGCCAACGCCTCACTCATGACCATCCTCCTGCGAGCTCCACACCCGACGCGGCCCGACGTACAGCTCGGCGCGGACGTGGGCCGGCACCTCGTCACGCACGATCTCGACGAAGTCCGCCTCGACGAGCTGTCCGGTGGAGGCCACCCGCATCACCACCCAGGCCGGGTCGGTGGGCGCCTCGCCCGAGCGCCACACTCCCCCGCCGTCCTCGATCGACACGTCGCCGCCGGTCACCAGCTCGAGATAGCGCACCAGGCCGTACGCCGTGCCGCGCCAGGTCAGGGTGGTCGCTGCGCCCGCGACGATCTTGCGCTGGAGGTCCTCGGGCAGCGACGGGTCGATGTCGTCGACGGCGATCCACGACCCCAGCCAGCGCACCACCTCCGCCGGTGCGACGCTCACGTCGGCGACGTGGTCGACGTTGTCGGCGTCCTCGAGCAGCGGCTCCCCCAGCTCCTGGAAGATCGAGACGAACCGGGAGAAGAAGTCCTCGCTGACCATCGCCACAGGCAGCTGGCGCAGCATCCAGTCCGGGTCGCGTCGTGCTCGCAGCTGGCCGCCGGGCACCCTCGCGTGCGACGAGATCTCGAGCGTCACCGGACCACCACCTGGTGCACGGCGGAGAGGAACAGTGACTGCCGGTCCAGCCGGATGACGTCCTTGGCCGAGCCGAGGCGACGACCGGTGCGCAGGTCGTACTCGAAGAGCAGCGCCTCCTCGACGCGCTCGATCCCCTCGACGCTCTCGAGCAGCTGGGTGATCACGGCGGTGTTGAGGTCGGCGTCGAACGGCCACCCGGTCCCGTCCGGTCCGCCGACGAGCGGGCTGACGAAGCGGCAGAGCGCGTCGTTGGCACGCTGCTGCACGAGACCGGCCGGGCGACCCGGCGCCCCGTAGACGAGTGCCGCCACGGACACGCCCTGGTAGTACGGCGTACCGACCTCGATCGCGGTGCCCACCACCCGGTGCTCGTCGAGGTGACCGGAGATGGCCGCCATCAGCGGCGCAGAGATGGCGTAGTCGTCGAGTCGGTGGGTGCTCACGTCGCCGCGGACGTGGGGCACGACGAGCAGCTGCACGGTCCCGTTGCCGCGACCCGCGGGCTGACAGCGCGACCTCGCGACCTCGGTGGAGGACTCGAGGGTGAGCCGCTCGAAGTCGCGGGCCGTCACCGCGCGCTGACCCGTGCGCAACGTCAGCGGCCCCCGGACCTTCGCCTCGGCCACCGTCTCCGCATCCACGCCGCCCGTGGCCGGCGCCAGGTTGATGACGCCGTTGACGAACGGCACCGTCGAGCGCAGCAGGCTCAGCGTCCAGCTGCCGACGTTGCCCCGCGAGCCGCCCCCGTGGCGGTAGCGGGTCAGCCCGATCCGGGCTCCGTCGCGCGGGATCGAACCGTGCTGGCGCACCGAGCCGTCCGGGTAGCGGATCCGAGGGCCGAAGCGCACCACACCGGAGCCGCTGTCCCACACGAAGTGCCGGTCCTGCGGCCCCGAGCCGGAGAAGTCCTCGACCTCCACCCAGTCGACCGAGCGGTCGCCGTCGACCACCTGGACGCACTCGCCGTCCCGTCGGGGCAGCACCGGCGCCCGGGCGACCGCGAAGCTCTGCCCGGGCGCCCCGTCGCTGCGCCCCAGGACCTCCCCGGTGACCGGTTCGGCGTGCTCGGCGCGGACGGTGCCGCCGAGCGCCGCGACGTCGACGCCGCGCACCCACGGCGACGCCTTGTACGTCGGCTGGCCGGCCGCCGGCGCGAGCAACCGGGCCCGCAACCAGTAGGCGGGGCGGTTGCCGATGGTCAGCGGCTGGTGCTCGACCGGGACCAGCACCACGATCTCACCGGGCCGGTTGAGTCCGCCGGTGGTGTCCTCGTAGACGGCGGCGGGGATCCAGCCCTCGCCGTTCCAGACCTCCCAGATCAGGGGTGGCTGGAGCGGGTCGACACCGATCCCGTCGGCCTCCGCGGTGACCGAGAGCCGCAGCACCATCCCGGCGAGACTGTCGCGGAAGCCGAGGACGAAGGCGTCGCCGGGGGTCAGCACGTCCGAGGCGAAGCACCGGGCACCTTCCGGGTTGAAGCGCAGGTCGTCCCACACGTCGCTGGTGACACCGCCGGCCGCGGTGACCGTCATGGCCGACTCCAGCACCGGTGGCGCCACGACCAGGTCCTGGAGGGTGCTGAACACGACCGCGTCGGTCTGACCGGCGGCGTCGGCAGCGGTCATCACCTGGGTGTTGGCGGGCACCACCACCGGCGCGTCGAGGACCGCCGACAGCCAGAACGTCAGGTCGGCCCTGGCCACCGACGGCGGGAACGGCTCGATCCCCACCAGGTTCAGGAAGTGCACGTAGAGCCGCTCCGGCACCTGGTTGACCCGGTAGAGCACCATCTCGCTCATCCACGCGAAGAGCTCGATGAGGGCGACGCCCGGGTCCGAGACGTTGTGGTTGGTCCACTCGGGGCAGTAGCGCGGGATCAGCCGCTTGGCCTCGTCGACGATGTCCTGGAACGTGCGGTCGTCCAGTGCGGGTGGTGGAAGTGGCATCTCAACCTCGCTGTTCGCCGTCGTGGGGGATCACGTAGAAGGGGTAGACCAGGTTGCGACGGTCGTTGGTGGCCCGCACCCGGTAGCGGATCGCGACCCGGATCAGGGAGGGGTCGTCGGGCTCCGGGACCGGCTGGACCTCCTCCACCTCGATCCGTGGCTCCCACTGGGCCAGCGCGTCTCGCACCGCCTCGGCGACCAGGCCGAGCAGGTTGCCGGTCACGGGCTCGAAGAGCAGGTCCCAGATCCGACAGCCGAACTCGGGACGCATCAGCCGCTCGCCGGGCGCGGTCATCAGCACGATCTGGATCGACCGGTCGAGATCGGTGGTCCCCTCGGCGAGCCGGATCGACCCGGTGTGGTCGACCCCGAGCGGCCACCGGAAGCCTCGTCCGACGAAGGAGGTGTCCGCGCGTGCCGGGTCGCCTCGCCCGGTCGACATCTCGGACATCAGTTGATCGCCACGATCGCGCCCTTGAGGGCCAGCGGCCCTCCGGCCTCGACGGAGCCGGTCGCGTTGGCCTTCACCTGGACGGTGGTGCCCTGGACCGCAAGCTTGACGTTGGCCTTGGCCTCGACGTTCAAGCCCTCGAGGGTGAGGTCCTGGCTGGCCCTGATCGAGATCTTGGTGCCCTCCATCGTGATGTTGCCCTGCTCGTCCATCGTGATGCTCGCCTGGCCGTTCGAGATCTTGAGCGGCAGCCGCACGGACTCGATGTCCAGGCGGTCCGAGCCCACCCGCACCCGCCCCTTGCCGTCGGCGAGCTTGAGCAGGATGTGCTTGGTCGCCGGCGTCCTGCCGTCGGCGAGCTCGATGACGTGGCCCAGTCGGGAGGTGATCCGGCGGTAGGCCACCTCGCTGTTCGCGACGTTGTCCTTGGTCGGCAGGCCCTTGCGCTTGCTGAACAGGCCGCCGAGGATGACCGGTCG
Source organism: uncultured Actinomycetota bacterium (assembly GCA_963706475.1). Taxonomy (GTDB): domain Bacteria; phylum Actinomycetota; class Actinomycetes; order Propionibacteriales; family Nocardioidaceae; genus Nocardioides. The sequence continues at coordinate 922,296 of CAVPLV010000002.1, forward strand.
TCGGGTGTCGCCCTGTTCGAAGGCGACGAGCACCTCGTCGTTGACCTCGGGCTGGAAGACCATGCCGCGCTTGTCGCCCGCTCCCAGCGTGACGATCCGAGCCCACGCCGACTCGAGCTGGTCGCTGATCGTCGGGTACTTCACCTTGGCCCGGCCCACCCCGTCGGGGTCGGCGATGTTGGTGACGATCGCCGGCACCACGCCGTGCATGGCGAACCCCGGGTCCCCGGCCGGGGCTCCGAGTACGTCGACGAGGCCGGCCGGGCGGTGGGGCCCAGCCGTGAAGCGTGTGACGAAACCCTGCTCCGAGTAGGTGTGCTCGACCTCGGTGACCAGATAGCTGCCCGAGGCAGGTCCGGCACCCGTGACCTCGACGGTGACGGAGGGCTTGACGGCCGCATTGGCCGGGCAGGTGCCGCGGGCGACGACCGCTGAGGAGCGCGAGTCGGCCGCGAGCGCGTCGGCCATGCTCGTGGCCTCCTGGGCGTTCAGGGGTGCCCGGCCGTTGACGGCGGTCAGCACGCCGCTGGCCGGACGGGACTGCGACCGCCCCGGATAGGCCGCGACGAAGGTCGACTCCTGACCCGGCCGCGGCGTGTTCTCCCCGACGAGCGACTGCTGCTGCTCGTCGCTCCACCCGGTCACCTTCACCTTCTCCGGCACCTGGGCGGAGGCGCGCACCGAGAACGCGACCAGGTCGTCGCCCAGCTCCAGGCGCACCGAGCCCGTCGACGTACCAGCCTTCGCCAGCCGCAGGGTGCTCTCCTCCACCCACCACACCGCACCGGTGCGGGCCGCGATGTGGCTGAGGTAGGCCAGGTCCGAGCCCGTCTGAAGGAGGTACTCGTGCACCTGACCTCCGGCGTCGGCCCCGACCTGGAGCCCGTTCTCACTGGCGATCTGTCTGACCACCTGGGTGTAGGTGGTCCGCAGGAAGGTGCGGGTCTTGGTGCCCCGGCTCAGCTTCGCGGCTCCGTCGTCCACCGTCACGACCAATTCGGGAGCCCGATCGCCGGACTGGTCCAGGCTGATCCCGGTGACGGTGCCCTTGAGCAGCACCACTGCCGGGTTGAACTGCGCGATCGACACCTCCGTCCCGAGCCTGAAGACGCTCGAGGAGGAGAGCGCGTAGCCCGCGTCGACGAACCGCAGCGTGGCCCGGCCGACCAGTCCCAGGGCGCGGTGCACCCGCAGGGAGGTCAGGCCCTGGAGCCAGGACTGGGACAGGTCGGTGCCCGCGACCTTGATCGAGGGTGCGTGGGTCGTCACGAGCCCTCCAGCCGGGGGATCGTGAGCAGGGCACCGGGCCGGACGGCGAGCGGGTCCTCGAGGCTGTTGGCGACGGCCAGCAGGCGCCACCGCGTGGAGTCGCCGTAGTAGCGCGCACTGATCCGGTCGAGGGTCTCGCCCGGCTGGACCCGGTGCACCCGGTGCGGGTGCGGGGTGCCCGACGTGGGGTTCTGCGGGCCGAAGGCGTGCGACTTCTCGTACTGGCGCAGCTCGAGCGCCATCTGCGCGCGCAGCGGCACCCCGCCGCTGGAGAAGTAGGTGAAGCTCAGGTTCATCCCCTCGACGACTGCCTTGAAGGAGTGCAGGTCACCCCAGTGGAAGGTGACGGTCGGCGGACGCAGGTTGTTGGTGGCCTCGTCCGAGCCGGGGAGCTTGGGGTCGACCTCCATCAAGCCCAGCATCTTCCCGGTGTGGGCGGTCACCGGGGTCCCGTCGGCGGTGGTGTCGAAGAAGAGGTCGACGCGCATCCACCCGGAGGTGGCACCGGCGTACCGCAGCGTGGGGACCCCCTTGCCGGGCATCGGGTTGGACACCCAGTTGTTCTGCCGGCCCACCGTGACCGACTCGGGGTTGTAGAGGCAGGACACCCGGGTCCCGCCCTCGATCTCGAGGAACGCCTTCTCCAGCTCGGGCATCAGGCACCCGACCAGGTCTGGCGCCGGCCGCGGCGCTCGAGCTCGTCGATGACCCGCTGCTCGATCCGCTCGACCACGGCGTCGACGAGGTCAGCGTCGATCGCGGTCCCGGGCACGGCCCGCACCGCACTGAAGGCCGCACCGCTCCCCCGGCCGTCGCGTTCGGTGAACCGCTCGAGCGCGATCCCCTCGCGTACGGCGGGGAGCCGGTCGCCGCCCGGGACCTGGCTCATCTCTGGTGGTGCCATGGGACTGGCTCCTTCCTGGTGCAGTGGCGACGTCGCCCCGGGTGCGGCCGCGTCGCTGAACAGGTGCGCGCTCGAGGCGAGCAGGGAGCCGGGGGCGAACGCCTGGCCCCCGATCGCCTGGCCCCCGCTCGCGGGGGCAGCGCTCGCGGGCACGGCGCTCGCGGGCACGGGCGGCGCCGGTGTGGCCGCCTGAGGTGCGACGCTGACCCGCGGCGGAGCAACGGTCATCCGCTGCCAGCCGGGCTGCGCTGTCGACGGGGCGGCACTCGCGCCCGCAGCGGGCACAGGGGGACCCGGTCTGGCGTGCGTACGTCCAGGCGCCCAAGCACGGGGAGACAGCCCGGTGGCCGACAGGCCGGCCGACAGACCGGCCGGAGCGCTCGAGCCGGACGACAGAGCCGGCACGATCTCCTGGCCGGGCGCGAAGCCGGTCGCCAGGCTGCGTCCCGCGTCGGCCCCGTGGCGGTTGCCGCGGTGCCCGCCCAGGAGCCCCGGCGTCGCGACGGCCTCAGCAGCGACTGTGCTGCTGCCGCCGCCGAGCGTGGCGGCCGGCCGCAGGGGAGCTCGGTGACCCTCCACCCAGCGCCGCACCGTCGTGGTTGGCGGGGCCGTCGGACTGCCGTGGGCCACGGCGGCCGGCCGGATGTCGTGCGGGGCGCGCACGCGTCGCCGCACAGCAGTGTCCGCTGCCGGGCCTGCTGCTGGGCCTGGGACTGACCCTGCTGAGAGTCGACCGAGGACGCCAGGTCCTCTCGTGATCGACGCTGTGCGGACCGGCGATCCGGTTGTCAGCGCAGGTGTGCGCCGAGCCGCACCCCGCGGGGGAGCCGTCCGGCTCGAGGACGCATGGGTCGACGCCGACAACGTCGCGGACGCCCCGACCGCCAGCGGCAGGCCGGACGTGGGACGGTGCCGACGGGAGACCAGGCTGGCGGCCTGCCAGCTCGGTCGACGGAGCACATCAGGTCGCTGCGGCTCGACTCGGGACGGGTTCGTCACCGGCACCACGTCGCTGCTCGAGCTGACCGCGCGCGGCAGGGTCCGGCCGGTGGTGATGCCGGTGCCGGACTGCTGGCCTGCGCCGGGCGACGTCAGGCTGGGAGCCGGTTTGCTGATCGCGGGGGTCGCGACCTCGGCCCGCACACCAGCAGCACCCGTGACCTCGGAGCGAGCTGCGACCAGACTCCCGGCCCGCCACCTCAGCCGACGCAGCACCGCCGGGCGCTGCTCCGGTCGGGACAGGTCGGTCGCTGGCGAGAGGTCCGTGCCACTGGCGACGATCCGCCGCAGGCTCGGGTCACCCGGGACCGTCGCGGGACCCAGCACCGGGTCCGACACGTTCGTCGCGGGTGGGACGTCGGCGCTTCCGGGGATGCTCGGACGCGGACCTCCGGTCACGTGCGGTCGACGGGGTGACCGACGCCGCAGGCGTCGGGACGGGACGTGCTGCCGCATGCCGGCCGGCACTGGACGGATCGGTCACCCGTGTCACCTCGGTGCTGGGGGGGACGCTGCCGGGTGCGGTCGAGGCCGCAGTACCGGTCGCAGTACCGGTCGCAGTGCCAGTCGCAGTGCCGGTACGGGTGTCGGTCGGGATGTGGCGGACGGTGGGCGCCGCCGCCGCCGCCGCCGCCGAGGGTGCACTCACGGCAGCCGGCCCGGTTGCTGGCCGCGCCGTACCAGCAGTCCTGAGTGCTCCCCCCTCGCGGCCGGGGACGATGCTTCCCGCGCGCCACATCAGCCGTCGCAGCATCGCCGGACGCTGCTCGGTGCCCGACAGGTCCAGTGCCGGCGACAGCTCGGTGCTCGCACCCACGATGCGCGGCAGGGAGCGGCGTGCGCCCCCAGCCGGCGCAGACATGTCGGGTGCTGGCGTGCTGGCGCCCGGGGCGCGTCGAGTGACGGGGAACGGCTGTTCTGAGGCACCCGGAACAGCCACTTCGCGTCGCTCGACCGGGTCCGGCCCGGCAGGCGCGAGGCTGCGCCTGACCGTGTCCGAGACCGAGATGGCCGAGATGGCCGAGGTCGGCAGGGAGCCGGGAGCGTGGGTGGGCGAAACAGCGGTGCTGGGGCTCTCCCCCGCCGCCCCTGCGACTCCGGGCGCGCGTCGAGTGACGGGAGGCGGCTGTTCCGAGGCACCCGAGGCGACCACCTCGCGTCGCTCGACCGGATCCGGTCCCGCCGGCGCAGGGCTGCGCCTGTCCGTGTCCGAGGCCGAGCTGGCCGAGGTCGGCTGGGTGCCGGGAGCCTGGGCGGGCGAAACAGCGGTGCTGGGGCTCTCCCCCGACGCCCGTGGTCCGCCCAGCGCGCGTCCAGCGACGGGCGATGGCTGTTCGGAGGCACCCGGAACAGGCATTTCGCGTCGAGTGACGGGGGCGGGCGGGGTCGGCCGGGAGGCCGGAGCCGCGGGTCGCAGCATCGCAGGCTGGGGAGCGGGTGGTGTGTCTCGCGCCGCGGCGACTCGGCGGACCATCGCACTGCTCGCCGACCAGGAGTGCCGCCGGCGTACGTCAGGCGAGGTCGGCGAGGACCGGAGGTCGGTCGCCGGAGTCAGGTCGTGGCCGGGACGCCAGGAGCGGGCCAGTGCTCGGCCGGTGCCGAGATCGAGTCCGCTGGCAGCCACGCCGGCAACCACGCCGGCGGCCCCCAGGACAGCAGGTCCAGCAGGAGTGCCGGCCGATACCTCAGGGGTCGAGGCACCAACGGGTGCCGTCGGCGCCTGGCTGCGGCGTCGCAGCACCGGGAGCCCGCGGCCGGCATCAGCCGGTCGTGCTGGAGGCCTGGTCAGCAGGGCCAGCGAACCGCCGGGAGGCAGCGCTTCGCGACGGACCGAACGCGGCGCGTCCATCCGGCGCGGCGCCCAGGTGGAGCCCCCGGGCAGGGGCGATGCCGTCGCCTGCGACTGGCTGGAGCGGCGCAACGCCGCCGTGAAGTGGGTCGCGGATGCAGCACGCGCTCCCGGGAGTGGCTGAGCCGATGAAGGGGGCGCTGGAGGGATCAATGCAGGGGCCGAGGTAGAGGTCGGCATTGAGGGCGAGGGCGGTCCGGGTCCGGGGCTCGCGGTCGGAAGCGGTCCGGGCGTCGAGGAGGCGGCCCGAGCAGGGGAGGTGGGCGGCACTGAAACTGCCGTGGACCGGCGGGCCGTCATCCGGGCTCTGTCGGCGGCCGTCAGCATCGGCCCGGCCGCGGTCACCTCCTCGAGTCGGCGTACGGGCACCACCTGGGCGGCGAGGTTGCCGACGATGCTGCCCGGCGTCCACGAAGACTCGTCGGGGACCGATCGGGCTGCGCGCGGCAGGGCCCGGTCCGGGAGACGCTGCACCGGCACGGCCTGCGAGTGGGCCAGCCACAGCGGCGGCCTCGCTGGCCGGGCGCTGGGCTCGGGACCCGGGTCTGACCCGGACGCAGGTGCGGCGACAGGTTCCTCGGTCGGCACCCACCAGCGGGGCGGACGGACCGTCGGGCCGCTCGGGTCGGGGCCCACCAGCGCACGCCGGACGTCGACCGGGCGGGACGTCGCCGCCGCGAACCGCGCGACCGACGAAGCCAGGCTGCCGATCCGTGACGGCAGCGGACGGCCGATGGGCGGTCCGGGCAGCCGAAGCCGGCGTACGACGTCGCGTCCCAGCCGGAGCGCCGCGTCCGGGTCCTCGCTCCCCTCACCGACCGCGCTCATGCCGGCTGCGTCCTGGCGCGGAAGCCGTGGTGAGCGATCTCCAGCTCCTCCTCGAGCGGGCCGGGGCTGTCGACGGAGAACTCCGGGCCCCTCCAGCGGATCGGGAAGACATCGATGAACTCCCACGAGCGCAACCGGTTGCCGGCCGAGCCGATCGCGGTGACCGCTCCCGTCGAGCGGGTGAGCTTGGATCCGTTGCCGGCGAAGCCCTCACCGGACGTCTTCGAGAGCCAGTCGAAGAGAGCGTCACTCTGAGTCACCCCGCGGCGGAAGACCAGGTGCGGCCAGGTCATCCGTCCCGGGAGCTGGTGGACGAAACCGTTCTGTCCGCCCTCGCGGACCTGCTCGAGACCGACGGTCACCTCGAGACCGCGCACCTCGCGGAAGACACCGAGCTCGACGCCGTCGAGCTCGAAGAGGAAGCGTGTCGCGATCGGCAGGTCGCCCCCGAGGGGCTCGCTGCTGGTGTCAGGCAAACTCACGCACCGCCTGCCACGCCCGGTCGTTCAGCGACACCACGGCGCGCACCATCCGCACCCGGTCCATGTGCTCGAGGTCAAGCAGGTCCTCCAGACCCCAGTGCAGGTGGTAGGCGAGGTAGGCGATCTCCTGCCACAGTGCCTCAGTCGGGTAGCGCATCATGGCCGGCCACCTACTGCGCCCGCCGCGGAAGCTCCTCGACCGCCGCCCGGAGGTTGCGCCGCTCGGGCTCGTCCCCGGCAGGCCCCCCGTCGTCGGACTGTCCGCTGGCCTGCTCGGCGACCGGCCCCGGCTTCGCCGGCTCGGCCCGGGGCACGCCGAGCAGGGCGCTCGACTCCTGGGCGTTGACCAGGGCGTCGAACTCCTCCTGGTTGCCGAAGTTGATGACGCCGTAGAAGTCCTGGAGGAACGCGAGATCCACCGCGAAGAGCCCCGAGATCTCGTGCGGGGTCACCAGGTCGAGGTCACCCAGCGACTCGACGACTCTGGCCAGCACGAGGATGGTCAGGCGAGGGTCGTCGGGACCGTTGATGGTCGGGTCCCGCAGCGGCTCGAGCTCGTCGCGCGCGGTGGCGAGCCGCATGCTGCCGGTCTTGTGCAGGCTGCCCTGCCCGTCCACGTAGCCCCGCGGAAGGGTGAAGTCGTACGACGTGCGCAGCCCGGTCACTTGACCCGCGCGAGGCTCTCGACGGTCAGGGTGATGGTCTCCTTGACCGGGTCGTTCGACTCGACCGACAGCTGGTCGGTGGAGATCTTGCTCGGCCACCCGTGGGTGAAGTTGAACCGTGCGATCTCGGCGTTGGTCGAGTCGTACATCACGATCGAGCCGTTCTTGCGGCTGTTCGTCCGGTTCGCAAGCACCATCCCCTTGTCACGGATGTCGTTGAACCAGCCCCACAGCTTGTCATTGGTCATGTCGGGAGGCGCCATCCGCGTCATGCTCAGGTCGGGAGCCTTGTTGGCCTTGCCCAGGGTCTTGACGACCTGGACCTTGCCGTTGGCCCCGGCCTGCTCCATCGAGACGACCTCCATCTCGATGTCGAGGCCGGACACGCTGGAGAGGATGCTCACGATGGAGCCGTCGATCTCCAGGAAGAAGTTCTGCGAGACGATCGGGTCGTTGGAGATCAGTGCATCGTTCGGCATTGCTGGTGCTCCTGTCGAGAGGGTGGGATAGGCCGGTCAGCGCTCAGCTGGCGGTCTGCTTGTGCTGTGCGATGCGGAACACCACGAACTCCGCGGGCTTGACCGGGGCGATGCCCACTTCGACGATCATCAGGCCCTGGTCGATGCTCTCCGGCGGGTTGGTCTCGGCGTCGCACTTGACGTAGAACGCCTGGTCCGGGCTCTGCCCGAACAGCGCACCCGCACTCCACAGCCCACGGAGGTAGGCGTCGAGGGTGCGCTTGACGCCCTCCCAGAGCGTCACGTCATTGGGCTCGAAGACCGCCCACTGGGTGCCGGTGAGGATGGTCGACTCGACCATGTTGAACAGCCGCCGCACGTTGATGTAGGTCCAGTCGGTGTCGGAGGCCAGCGTGCGGGCACCCCAGATCCGGATGCCGCGGGTGCCGAAGGGCCGGATGCAGTTGATCCCGATCGGGTTCAGCAGCGACTGCTCGTTCTGGGTGACCGAGCGCTCGATGTCGAGCACGCCACGCATGGTGTCGTTGGCCGGGGCCTTCCAGACCCCGCGCGACTCGTCGGTGCGAGCCCACACGCCGGCGATGTGACCGGACGGCGGGATCAGCACCTCGCTGTCGCCGTTGACACCGATCGGGTTCTCCACCTTGATCCACGGGTAGTAGAGGGCGGCGTAGGCGGAGTCGTACATCGCGACGTCGCTGCGCCACTCCTTGATCTGCTGCGGGCTCATCCCCGGAGGCGCGTCCAGCACCGCCATCCGGTTGCCGTTCTGCTCGCAGTGCGAGATCAGCGAGGTCTGCACCGCCTTCCAGAGACCGAGGTCGAGCGAGCCGTCCTCGCGGGTCGCGGCGGTGACCAGGTCCGGCACCACCACGATGGTCACGTCCTCGGCGATGGCCAGCCCGTTGATGCCGTTGCGGGCGGACTCGGAGCCGGCGAACTTGCGACCAGTGACCGGCACCGGCAGGGGCGCGGTCTTCTCGAGCGGGTAGACACCCGGTCGGACCAGCTCGAGCTGGGAGGCGAGGTCGGCGTCCTCGGCGAGGTTGAGGTCGATCTTGATCTTCGTCGAGGCCTTGTTGACTGCCGTGGCCACGTTGGTCTTGCCACCGGAGAAGTCGAGGCCGGGGAAGCTCTCGACCGGCTCGCCGCCCTCGAGCACGGTGAGCGTGAACGTCGAAGGTCCGTCGTCCTGGTCCGCGCCGGCGTCGTCGGTGGTGACCTCGAGGACGAGGTTGGCGTCCGGCTCGATGCTCTCGACGGCCACCGGCAGGCCGAGAGCGCGGTCAGCGGCCGGCAACGCGATGCGGGACGGTTCGCCGGCGGGCTCGGTGTTGGGGATCCGGCAGATGTAGGCGACGCTGCCGCCGTTGGCGAAGTAGCCGTAGACCGAGAGCGGCAGCAGGCAGCCCGGGGCGAACCCGCCGTACACGGTCTCGAACTGGGTCCAGCTGGTCACGAGCCGGGGGGCGAGGCCGCCCGGGTCGTTCGGATCATCGGTCGGTGACGTCGCGGTGAATCCCACGAAGGCGGTCACAGCAGTGGGTGCGGACGCGAGCACCTTCTGGGTCGAGACGACCTCTTCGACATAAACGCCTGGAGCGGTGTAGGTGGGCATCGGTGGAACTCGCTCTCCCAGAGGTGGAGGGTTCAGTGACCTCTGAACACTGGCCCCGTGAGCCCACACGCGTCAACGAGGAATGGAAAAGGTAGTCACAAATGACTAGACGGGAATAGCACGTATGCTCAGAAACGGATTACTGATGGGCGCCCGACGAATTCAGTCGGGTATACACCCGCGCATTGTTTTCCGCCTTCTGGTCTAGACCGTTGCTTACCGGTCTAGCCCAGAAGGGCCATTCTTTTAGGGACATGACCTGTCGACGAATCAGGTCGAGGTGGTCCGCACCGCACCAGGGAAGGTGAGGGTGATGACCCCGCCGTAGGCGCACATGCAGGTCGAGCCCGCGACCAGCGCCGGCCGCCCCCCGATCGTCGTGGTGGCCGCTCCGGGCACCCACGGACCGACGGTCGCGGGCACGCACGGCATCGGCGTGAGCACCCCGAGGGCGGCTGACGTGGCGGCCGCCACGGTGGGGTTGGCAAGGCTCTGGCACATGCCGAAGGGGGTCACGTTGACCATCGGCGCCATGTCGGTCACGGTCGCCGCCGGCCGGCCCTCGACCTGGACCCGCGATGTCGGCAGCACGTTGAGCGTGGACGGCGCCAGCCCGAAGCTGCACATGGTCGCGGCCGCACTCACGACGTTGTTCGGCATCCGATCGACCTCATTTCTTCGAGCCCTTCACCGAGTCGGTGAGACGCTCTCCGGGGCTGCTGACGAAGCACACCACGCTGCGATCCTCGTCCTGCCAGCTGCGCGGCGAGGGCAGCAGGTAGGTGAAGAACAGGCTGGAGTCCAGGTAGCTGATGCCGACGTAGCTGCCGAACTTCTCGGCGCAGGCGCCCTGCGCGAACTGGGTCAGCGCGTCGTCGCCCGGGAAGGTGTCCCCAGGCGTGGTCGCCTCCTCCTCGGCCGCGTCACCCAGGGCCTGGTAGGGCACGACTGCGTACGCCTCCTGGTCGTGCGGATCCGTGCAGTCGAGCCGCTGCACCTCGCTGACCTGGGCTTCTGGCTCCGTCGGAGCCTCGAAGCACTGGCCGGGCTCGACCGAGAAGACGGACATGTCATCGGCCTCGGCGTCCCCGCCGAACAGCCCGCAGCCAGTCCCGAGAGACGCGACCAGACCGACCATCGCGAGCGCCTGGAAGGACCGGCCACGACGGTCGGGAGCGCGCCCCTCAGCCACGGCGACTCTCATCCATCCGGGAGGCGATCGCGGCGATCCGCTCGACGACGGGCGCCTGGTCCACCCAGCCATAGACCTCGGCGACGACCTCGACCTGCAGACAGATCGACGGACGCAGCGTGCCTCCGGCCGCAGTCCAGATCTCCCGCGGCAGATTGTCGTCGTCGCCGAGCGTGAGGCGCACCGGTGACGTCAGCCCGTCCGGGACGAACTCCTCCGGCACCACCTCGACCCCAGCCAGCAGGCTGACCACGTCGCCGAGGAGCTGGTGCTCGTCGCGCGGGCTGCCGGCCCAGGCGCTGACCAGGTAGCTCAGCTGCATCATCGGCTGAGGCCGCTGTCGCTGCACGGTGCCGTCAGGGCCGGTCCGTGGCGGCGAGGGCCGGGGCGGCTGGGCGCTGCGACGCACGTCGTACAGGAAGACGCTGACCGTGATCCGGGACAGCTGCGCCGACCAGGTGCCGGACGGCGCGTCGAACGCGATGTCGCCGACCTCCTCGGAGAGGGGCAGCTGGGCGCGCAGCAGCTGCTCCAAGCAGGCGTCGACCTGGCTGATGAACACACGCCGATATTGGCACAGTCGAGAAATTCACAGCAACAAAGCAGCGACGCACATTAGGTCCCGCTGTTAACGTGCTGCTGTGACCTCAGCGGAATTCGCCGCGCCATCGAGCCGTCGAATTGTTGAAATGTCCGGGACCCGCAGGGATCCGGTGATTCGGCGCGCCGCGGCGCCCCTGCTGGTGGGAGCCGCCGACGATCTCGCCGAGCGCCAGGCGGACCGGGTGGCGGACGAGGTGATCGCCCGGTTGCAGGGTCAGGACGGCACCGAGAGCGCGGTGCCCGGCCACGACCATGACCACGACCCAGTGCACCGGTCGCACCAGCCGAGCGGCGAGACACCGGAGGTCGGCTTCGCCGGTGGCGAGCTCTCCCCCGACCTCAGCGCCCGCATCGAGGGCGCCCGCGGGAGCGGCTCGGCACTGCCAGCCGGCGTCCGCTCGCGACTCGAGACCGGGTTCGGCGCCTCCCTCGCCTCGGTTCGGGTGCACCACGGCGAGGAGTCGGCGCGTCTCAACCGCTCCGTCTCGGCGCGTGCCTTCACCACCGGCAACGACATCTTCTTCGGCGCCGGTGAGTTCCGGCCCGCCACCCCCGACGGTGAGCGGGTGCTCGCCCACGAGATCGCGCACACCCAGCAGCAGGGGTCAGGCGCCCGGCGTACGACCATCCGCCGGAGGTGGAACGTCAAGTCGTCGAAGTTCACCCTCGACGACGGCATCGACGTGCGCACCCAGGTCGCCCGGCCGATCTGGTTCGTCAAGGACTCCGACGGCGACGAGATGGTGGTCAAGTCCGAGGACCAGCCCACCGGTCTGGGCCAGCTGGCCGCGTCCCTTCACAAGCACCTCTCCAAGATCAGGTCCGTCGACCAGGTCAAGCTCGACATGGCCCAGCGCAAGAGGCTCAACTGGTTGATCGACGTCCGCACCGACGTGACCACCGTGGACCCGAACTGGGCGGCTCGTGGCGCGCTGCTGAAGCAGGGCAAGGGATACCACCCGACCGATGATCCGGTCCAGGCTGCGAAGGACGACGCCGAGACCAGGCTGCTGCACTCGCCGACGGCAGTCATCGCCATGAGCTTCGCCGAGGGCACCGAGGCCAGCGACTTGGCCCAGCCGGTGGCCAACGCCCCCGAGGACGAGACCAAGTCCGCCTATCGCACCCTGCTGATGAACGCCAACCATGTGCGAATGCTCGGCAAGATGACCGCGATCGACGCGTTCTTCGGCAACCAGGACCGGTTGATGAACGGCAACATGGGCAACTGGTTCTTCGACCCGCAGGCCGGGATCACCCTGCTCGACAGCGTCGATCCCGGCAACGGCGACCGACAGTCCGCCAAGGCCGGCTTCGCGACCGGCAGCGCCTGGGACACCGGCACCACGTCGAAGAAGGCAGCCGGACCGCTGTTCGCAGACAAGAAGCGGGGCACGAAGATGGTCAATGAGTTGGCGATCGCACTGCTGAAGGCCAAGTGGGACAAGCCCACCGGCCTCGGCGGCGACGCGCGTGCCAGGACCTGGTTGACCGGCGCCCACCCCGATGGTGGCACTCGCAGGGAGTTCGTCCGGGATCGCCTCGAGGAGGGATTCAAGGAGGGGCAGCAACGCATCCTCAAGGTCTTCGCGTCCACGAGGTGGAGTCTCGGGAAGGGCAGCAAGCACGCCGCCAAGAAGTCGATCCGGAGCGCCGCCAAGAAGGCGGGTGTCGAGGACGCGACCACGGGCTACTACGACGAGCTGAAGCGTCGAGCCACGTGGATCCAGAACAACGCCGTCTGAGCCCACGATGACCGACGCCGACTGGCAGCAGTGGGCCACCGTCCTCCTGGAGAGGTCGCTGGCATCCTCGACCGACACCGCCGTCATCGAGACCCACGCCGAGACCACCCCCGGGCAGCTCGATGACGACGGGCCGTTCGCGGCTATCGTCGCCAGTGCCGAGCTGACCGCGCTCGACGCCCACGTCCTGGCGCTGTGCGGTGCGGTCGAGCTGGATCGTCGGCTGCAACGGCTGGTCGGCCGGCTCACCCACGACGATCGGGCCACCCGCGTCGACCTGGACCTGCTGGCCAGGCTGTTGGGCCGTGACGCCGTTGCCACTCTCGCCGACGACGGGCGCCTGGTGCGTGCGGCTCTGCTGTCCCTCGAGGAGGGTCCCAGCCTGGCCGCCGCACGGATCGTCGTACCCCGCCGGGTCACCTGGGCGCTGCTCGACGACTACGCCCTCGACCCCGACCTGCCGGCGGGCACCGAGCTGGTGGTCCTGCCCCCCGAGATGATCGGGACAGAGGACCTGGTGCTCGTCCACGGCGTCGATCCCGTACGACGAGCGCAGACCGCCGTCCGCGCCTGCGCACCCATCGCCTTCCTGCTGACCACGCCCCCGGCCGACGACCTCGGTTGGCAGGTGCTCGTGCGCCAAGCCACGGTCGGCGGGCTCGGTGTGGTGCTCGACCTGCCTGATGGCGTCAGCCCCCTGACCCGTCGCTGGGTGGACCGGGCCGACCACCTCGCGTTCGCGCTGTGCTCGGCCGACCAGCTCGACCTGGCGACCGCCCCGAGCCGCGACTTCGTGGAGCTGGCCGCACCCGCGGCGCCGGTGACCGACGAGGAGTGGCACGGACTCTTCCCCGACGGCCCGCCGGCGCGGCGGCCGACCGCGCAGCAGCTGCGGCTGGCCGGCCGGCTCCCGGACCGCGGAGCCACCGGGCAGGAGGTGATGCGGCGGATCGCGAGCGGCACCCTGCTGCGTCACGCCAAGCGCGTCGTCCCGACCGCGACGTGGGACGACCTGGTGCTGCCACCGCTGCAGGCCCGCCAGCTCCGCTCGCTGGTCGACCGCTACCAGCAGCGCTCCCGGGTGCACGACGCCTGGGGGCTCCCCCTCTACCCCTCTCCCGGTGTCGTCGCGCTCTTCTCGGGACCGTCCGGGACCGGCAAGACCACCACCGCCGAGGTGATCGCCGCCGAGCTCGGGGTCGAGCTGTTCCGGGTCGACCTGTCGGCTCTGGTCAGCAAGTACATCGGGGAGACCGAGAAGCACCTCGAGGAGATCTTCTCGGCCGCCCACACCGGCAACTACCTGCTGCTCTTCGACGAGGCCGACTCGCTCTTCGGCAGCAGGTCCAAGGTCAACGACGCGCGCGACCGCTACGCCAACCTCGAGGTCTCCTACCTGCTCCAGCGCCTCGAGACGTACGACGGCTTCGTCGTGCTCACGTCGAACTTCCAGGGCAACATCGACCCCGCGTTCCTGCGCCGGATCCACCTCACCGTGCACTTCACGGTCCCGAGCGCTGTTGAGCGGGAGCGGATCTGGGAGCGGGCCCTGGGTCGGGCTCCGGTCGAGGACCTGGATCTCGCCTTCGTCGCCGAGCAGTTCGACCTCACCGGCGGGTCGATCCGCAACGCCGCCCTGGGCGCTGCCTTTGCCGCGGCCGCGGGGCCGGGGCGGATCCAGATGCCCGACCTGCTCACCGCCGTGGCCCAGGAGCTGACCAAGCTCGGCCGACGTCCGAACGACGCCCAGTTCGGGCGCTGGTTGCCCGCCATGTCCAGTGCTGCCAGCGAGGTGCTCACCCGATGAAGGTCGCCACCGCGCACCGACTGGTGACCGCGGAGCCGGGCACCAGCGTCGAGCTGCGGGTCGATGTCGTCAACAACGGCGACCTCATCGACGGCGTGACCGCCCGGCTCATCGGCCTGCCGGCTGACAGCGTCACCGCGGAACCGCTGGTGCTGCCGCTCTTCCCCGACGCCAGCGGACAGATCACCCTGTCCATCGCCGTGCCCGCGAGCCAGCCGGCCGGCCTGCACCCCCTCACCGTCGAGGTCGTGTCCCACGGCACCGACGCCCCCTCGCAGTTCGTCGACGTCGACCTGTCGGTCTCCGCGCGACCCGGCATCCGGATCTCCAGCGACCCGCGGATGGTGCGGGCTCGACGCACCGGGAGGTTCGTGCTCGCGGTGGAGAACACCGGCAACGTCGCGATGGACGTGACCCTCGCGGTCCCCGGTGGCGACCGGGTGACGACCACGACGTTCTCCCCGGCCGCGGTGCGGGTCGAGCCGGCCACCGTCGTGCCGGTGATGCTCAGCGTCCGCGGGCCTCGGATGGTGACCGGCGGTGAGCTGGACCGGACCGTCAAGGTCGAGGTCGTCGGCCGGCGGGTGCACAGCATCCCCGCGATGGACGAGGCCGAGACCGAGCCGGAGTTCACCGGTGAGTGCCCGGTGGTCCTGCGGCAGCGACCACTGATCAGTCGGGGTCTGCTGACGGCCCTGGTCCTGGCGGGCATCGTCGCCCTGTGGGCCCTGGTGTTCCTGCTGGGGTTGAGCAAGGTCTTCGCGGGGGACCCGATGACCAAGACCGCCGCGATCTCGTACGCGGAGACCGACGCCCAGAACGCCGGCATGGTCAACGCGGCGAACAGTCCGCCACCGGGGGCCCTTGCGAAGACGGGACTGCTGGCTCCAGGAGTGGGTGGCTCGATCTCGGGGACCGTGATCGCGAAGAGCAGCCAGGAGCCGGTCGGCCGGATCCTCGTCGAAGCGTTCCGCCGCGGACCATCGGGGCCGAAGCTGGTCAGCTCCGGGGCCTCCCAGACCGACGGCACCTACACGCTCGCCGGCCTGTTCCCGACCAGCTACCTGCTGCGGTTCAGAGCCGTGGGGTTCAAGCCGGTGTGGTACCCCGCGGCCGCGACCCGAGCCGGGGCCAAGCCGGTCAAGGTCGGGGTCCAGGGCGCCCTCGAGGGGTACGACGCCGTGATGACCGGACTGCCGGCGCGCATCTCCGGCAGCATCGACCCCGGTGACTCGCTGCTGCCGGCGCGCACCGACGTCGTCGTACGCCTGCTCAGCAACACCGGCGAGGCCGAGCCCGTGGCGCGCACGACGACCGACGCCGACGGCGGCTACGCGATCTCCGGTCTCGCGTCGCCCGCGACCTACCAGCTGTCCTTCACCGCCCCGGGCTACGCACCGACCCGGCTGGTGCAGGCGATCGGCGGCGGCGAGCAGCGGATGCTGCCCAACGTGCTGCTCAGTGCCGGCGCCGGGCAGATCAGCGGCACCGTGACCGACGGGTCGAGCCCGCTCGGCGGCGTCACCGTGACCACCACGGTCGCCGGCCGCGAGGTCTCGGTGATCACTCCCACGGTCGGTCTGGTCGGTTCCTTCACCCTGGGCGACCTGCCGACACCGGGGACGTACGTCGTGCGCTTCTCGGCATCCGGCCACGGCTCGCGCACGGCGATCGTCGACCTCGAGGCCGGTCAGAGCCGCCGGGAGCTCAACGGGTCGCTCGCCTCGGGCACCGGCAGCGTCAGCGGCGTGCTGACCGGACCCGACGGCAACGGCCTCGGCGGTGCCACCGTCACGGTCGGCGGGGCCGCCGGGGTCGCGCCTCCGTCCACGACGACCCTGACCGAAGGTGCCGTCGGCAGCTTCGCGATCAGCGGACTGCCCGCGCCCGGGCGTTACACGCTGACCTTCACGATGGCCGGCTACGCCCCCGAGACGCTGCCGGTGGTGCTGTCCGCGCGCGGTCCCGCCCGCCAGGCCGACATGCGGCTCGGACGCCGGCTGGGCCGGATCTCCGGCCGAGTGCTCGGGCCGTCCGGCATCCTGAGCGGCGCGACCGTGACCGCGACCAACGGCAGCGAGTCATGGACCGCGATCTCGAGCGGACCCGGCCCGGTGCTGCGCCGCGGCGGCTACCTGATCCCGGACCTTCCACCTGGCACCTACAGCGTCACGGCCACGGCTGACGGCATGCGGCGCCAGACCGGGATCGTCACGATCGACGACGACGACCTGAGCCCCGAGCAGGATCTACGGCTGACGACGGACGTGGACTGACATGCACGTCGAGGTGACCCCACGCCGGATCGACGCCACCCCCGGGATGGCCTCGGAGATCACGATCACGGTCAGCAACACCGACACCGTGATCGGTGGCTACGCGATCCGGCTGCTGGGCGCTGACCCCACCTGGGTCGAGATCCCCGAGCCGGAGTTCTCGCTGTTCCCCGACGAGACCCGCTCCCTCGTCGCGAGGGTGACGGTGCCACCGGGCATCCCCGCCGGGGAGCGCCGGTTCGCGGTGCAGACCCGCGAGCTGACCCCACCGGAGTCCAGCCAGGTCGAGGAGGTCGTGCTCGCCGTACCCGAGGCGCGCGGGGTCCGACTGCGCGTCGACCCGGTGACCGTGACGGCCGGGCGGACCGCCCGCTACGGAGTGCTGGTCGACAACACCGGCAACACCCCCCTGAACGGGCAGCTCGCGGCCACGGACGCGGAGTCCAAGGTGCGCTTCACCTTCGAGCCCGCCACCCTCAGCCTCGGACCGGGTGAGCATGCCGTCGTCGACATGCGGGCGTCGGCCCGACGTCCGATCGCGGGCTCCCCCGTCGTGCGCGTGCTCGACCTCCACCTCGACGAGGCGCCTCCGGGGACCGCCGGCCCACCAGGTGCTCGCCGCACCAAGGACGTCGGCCCCGCTCCGGCTCGTCCGGGACCGCCGTTGGGCAACGCCACCTTCCTGCAGCGCTCGGTGGTCTCCCGTGGACTGCTGTCGCTGCTCGGGCTGCTCGCCGCACTGTCGGTCTTCGCGCTGGTGATCACCCTGGCGATGTCGAAGATCGTGGGTCAGTCCACCGCCGACCGCAACCTCGCGCTCGAGATCGCCGCTGCGCAGGACGCCGCCGCGGACGGCACCGGCTCGTCGTCGGTCGCCGGCACGGTGATACTGCTGACCTCACGCGCTCCGGTCGAGGGGGTGACGGTCAACGTGTACGACGTCTCCGACACCGAGTCCCCGATCGCGACCAAGGCCACCGGGGCCGACGGGACGTACCGGATCGGCGACCTGCCCGCCGGCGACTACAAGCTGACCTTCCGCGGTGCCGGGTTCGTGCCGCTGTGGTATCCCCAGGCGCTCAACGTCGACGACGCGAAGGTCGTCAAGCTCAAGCCGGGCGCCAGCCAGGCCGGACTCGACGTCACGCTGGGTGGGGTGCCGGCGTCGATCTCGGGCACCGTCGTCGGCGACGACGTCTCCGCGGCGACCCTCACCCTGCGGAAGCCGAACACGGTCGTCACCACCACCCCCGGGTCGGCCGACGACGCCACCGTGAAGTCGGTCCCGATCGGCTCCGACGGGACATTCACGCTCACCGACGTGCCGTCGCCCAGCGTCTACGACCTGGTGGTCACCAAGACCGGCTATGCCACCTCGACCCAACGCATCGACGTCAGCGCCGGCGAGGCCCGCGAGGACGTCACGATCACCCTGCGCAAGGGCGACGGCATCATCTCGGGCACCGTCGGCTCCGCGACCGGCCCCCTGGGCAACGTCAGCCTCACGGCCACCTCCGGCCAGACCACGGTCAGCACGGTGAGCGTCACGAAGGGCGCCACCGGCGCGTTCATGCTGCGTGGCCTGCCCACCCCAGGCTCCTACACCGTGGTGGCGCGACGCCCCGGGTACGCCGCGCAGACGCTCACCCTGACCCTCTCCGAGGGACAGAAGCTGACCGGGGTCTCGATCACCCTCAGCACCTCCTCGGGATCGCTGACGGGCACGGTCGAGCTGTCCTCCGACCAGACGGCAGCACCCGGGGTCGCCGTCACGATCACTGACGGCAAGCAGACCGTCCAGACGGTGACCCAGAGCGAGGTGGGGAGCGCGGGGATCTGGGAGGTCGGCTCGCTGGCGGTGCCAGCCACCTACACGATCACCTTCACCCGCAGCGACCTGGAGTCACAGACCGTCTCGGTCTCCCTCGACGCCTCCGGCAACATCACCCCGGGCTCGCAGGGCGCCACCATCGACCCGACCGGGATCCGGGTCCAGATGCGGTCCGCGACAGCCGTGGTCTACGGGGACATCACCCAATACCTCGAGAAGGACTCGAGCGTGACCCGCAGGGCCGGAGAGGTGACGGTGCAGCTCACCTCGGGCAGCTCGACGTACACCGTCACCACCGCGACGGTGCCGACTGAGAAGGCGGGCAGCTACCGGTTCGAGGGTCTGCCACCGGGGACCTACACCGCGACCGTCAGCCGGAACGGGGTGAGCCCGATCTCGGAGATCATCACCTTGGTCGCCGGCGAGGAGAGGGAGTACAACCAG
This sequence comes from uncultured Actinomycetota bacterium, assembly GCA_963706475.1. Taxonomy (GTDB): domain Bacteria; phylum Actinomycetota; class Actinomycetes; order Propionibacteriales; family Nocardioidaceae; genus Nocardioides. The sequence continues at coordinate 941,287 of CAVPLV010000002.1, forward strand.
GCTCTGCAGGCGGCCGCCTCCATCTCCGGACATGTGTTGGGAGCCAGCGGTAACGGGGTCGGCGCCGGCTGGACCGTCGAGCTGTTCCGTGCGAGCAGCTATCCGGGGACGGTCTACCGGAGCACCACCACGGTCGAGGGCGGCGCCTACAGCTTCGGGGACCTCGATGCACCCGAGACCTACATCATCCAGGCCCGGCCGACCCGCGGCAGCACGCCCGCCGGGTCACTGACCGTGCAGCTGCTCCCGAGCTACCAGCTGACGGACCGGGACATCAGGACGAGGATCAGCGATGACTGAGCCACGTCGCTTCACCACCGACGGCGAGCCCGCACCACTGGTGCAGGTCGAGCCTCTGGTGCGGGCCGCGGCTGGCTCCCGAGTCACCGTCGACGTCACCGTCACCAACACCGCCGACGAGGCTCGGGTGCTGTCCGTCGTCGCCCTCGGCGTCGACTCCGGGTGGGTCCCGGGTCCGCAGCGCACCGCGGCGCTCCCCCCGGGCGGCACCGCCCGGATCAGCCTGCTCCTCTCCCCGGCTGCCGGCACCTTCCCGGCGCAGTACCCCCTGGCCGTCACCGCACAGGCCCTCGACCCCGGGACCGATCGGGCGACCGCACCGCCGGGGATGACCAACACGCTGCTGGTGGTCAATCCCCGGGTGCAGATCGCGATGGAGCTCGTCCCCGCCGACCTGGTCGTCACCCGCAGCAAGCGCTTCGCCGTGCTGCTGAGCAACGACGGCCCGACCCCCACCCGGGTCCGGCTGGACACCCAGCACTCCACCGCGACCCGCGTCGAGCTGCGCCGCCCCGAGATCGACCTGCCGCCGGGCGAGACGATCCGGGTGAAGGGTCGGGCGACCGTCACCCGACCCCGCCTGGCGGGCCAGCGGGTCCGGCACTCCTTCGTCGTCAGCGCGCGGGGACCTGAGTCCGTCCGACACGTCGACGGAGCGCTCACCCAGCGCGCGTTGATCGGCCCGGGCTGGGTGAAGGCGGCTGCCGTCCTCGCGATCCTCGGGGTCTGGATCGCGGCCGGCCTGGTCTTCATCCCGCAGATCGCGTCGAAGGTCGGGAGCAGCGACACCCAGTCGGCCACCATCGACGGCAACGGCTCGGGCGGGTCGGACTCCGGCAGCGGAGGTGACGGCAGTGGCTCCGGCGGTGGGGACGACACCGGCGGTGACAGCGGGGGTGGGGACGGCTCGTCGGGCGACCAGGGCAGCGACGCCGCCGGCGCGGCGGACACCCAGGAGCAGGTGCTGCTCAACGGCACCGTCACGGCCGCCGACCCGGCCGACGTCCAGGTCACCCTGGAGCCCACCTCTCTCGTGGACGAGGAGGCGGTGACGGCCACCCCGGTGGGGGTGCCGGCCGCGCTGCTCTCGACCGGGGGCATGGTCCCTGCGTCGACGATGATGCTCACGGCGGTCGACCGCACCCCTCCGGACCGGAGCGCCCGCACCACGACGGACGGCTCGTGGTCCTTCCCCGAGGTGCAGACACCGGGCTACTACCTCCTCAGCTTCTCCCGACCGGGCTACCAGACCCAGCGGTTCGTCGTCGACTCCTCCACCAGCGACGCCAAGGAGCCGCTCGAGGTGGATCTCGTCCCCGGCGAGGGCCGACTGTCGGGCGTGGTGACCGGGCCCGACGGTGGTCGCGTCGGAGGGGCGGAGATCCGGATCACCGACGGCACCAACACGCTGACGACGAGCAGCAACACCAAGGGCAACAAGGGCGCCTGGTCGGTGACCGGACTGTCGACGCCCGCCAGCTACATCGTGGAGGCCAGCTCGGACGGCCTGAGCATGGAGTCGCAGCTGGTGCGGCTACCCGCGGGTGATGCGGCCACCGTCAACCTCCGGCTGCGGTACGGCGTCGCCACCCTGGCCGGCCGGGTCCGGGCCGACAACCTCTCGGGCAAGGACACCGGCCTCGGTGGCGCGACCGTCTCGGTGTCGGACGGCAAGGACGTCAACCTGACGGCAACCTCCATCACCGAGAAGCCGCGCGGCACCTTCACCGTGCCCGGACTGCCGGTGCCCGGCACCTACACGGTGCGGATCGGTGGCGAGGGGTTCCAGTCCCAGACCAGCAAGCTGGTGCTGGGCAAGGGGCAGTCGAAGGCACGGCTGACCGCCGGCCTGGTCCCGTCGACCGGCGTCCTGACCGGGCGCGTCGAGAACGAGGCCGGCCGGGTGGTCTCCGGTGCCGGGATGACGCTCAGCAACTCCGAGAACACCTACAAGACGGTCACCACCAACGCGACCTCGTCCGGGTCGGGTCGGGCATCCGCGCGCAGCACCGGACGCCAGCGCGGCACCGGCCCGGTGAACTACCGGTTCAACGGCATCACGCCGGGGGTGTACGTGCTCTCCACCCAGCTCTACGCCTTCACCACCAACTACGTGACGGTCCGCATCCAGGCCGGCGTCGAGACCCCGCTCGACCTGGAGATCAGGAGCCAGGGGGGCGAGGTGGTCCCGGCGACCGCGCAGATCCGGGGCTCCGTCATCGATGCCGCCACCCAGGAGGAGGTCAAGTGTCGCGGGGTCGCCAACTGTCTGGAGGCCACCGTCGAGGACCCCCGCAAGGGCGACCCGGACGACGACCCCACGACCTACAGCGACGAGTTCCAACCCCAGGAGCAGTACCTCCTCCCTGAGAAGGTCACTGCCGCGGCCGGCCTGCTGCCAGGGGTGCACGTCGTGCAGGTGACGGCGCCCCATTACGAGAGCGCTCGCACCACGGTGCAGGTGCCGATCGGTGGGGTCGTCCAGGCGCCCACCATCCCGATGTTCCCGTCCCCGAAGATCCAGGGCGAGATCACCGCAGCGATCGGCGCGCCGGGCACCGAGACCTGCGTGTGGGCGGTGCCGCTGGGCGACACCAGCAAGCTGCCCGACTGCGCTGCCGCCGTCGCCGACGACACGTGCACGCCGACCGACGCGTCGTACGACGACACCAGCCTCGACCCGGAGCCCGTCTGCGCCTCGGTCACGGGGGTCGGCACCTACAGCATCGAGGTCGCCGAGCACGGCACCTACACCGTCCAGGTGGTGCCCAGCGACCCGGAGTACCTCGACGCCCAGCCTGCCACCCTGGTGCTGGCCCGCGGCGCCACCCAGACCTACAGCGTCCAGCTGCACCGCTACGGACGGCTGCTGGTCAACGTGCTCAAGCCTGGTCCGAGCGGTGTCCTGGTGCCGTCGGGCAACACCACGGTGTCGGTGGATCCGGCACCGCTGATCTCGCCCTGGCCGGCGACCGACCCGGACACCGGTGTCACGCTGATCACCGGGCTCAAACCGGACGTCTACGAGCTGAAGGCGACCGATGCCGCGGACGCCGAGCTCGAGGGTTCGATCACCCAGTCGGTCGGCTACGACCAGGAGTTCGAGGTCGACCTGCCGCTGACCAACCCCATCTCGTCACTGGTCGGTCGGGTCAGCGCCAACATCGACGGCGAGCAGCTCAGCATCGGCGGTGCCGCGGTCTCGATCACTGCCGTCTACCGCTACGGGGGCACCCAGCCCTACTACACGACCGTCAACCTCAAGACCGACCCCACGGGATGCTTCGCCATTCAGTCCGGGGCCCAGCCGCCGGCGCTCCCCCCGTGCGACACCTCCTGGCCCGAGGACTCCCTGCAGGTCCAGGAGCTCCTGTCCAACACCGCCGAGTCGGTCACCATCACCGCACCCGGCTACGTGCCCTACCAGGTCTCCAACCGTCAGCTCAGCAGCCTCACGCTGAACGACTTCAGCCTGGAGCCGCAGCCGGTCACCTTCAGCGGCACGATCAGGACCGCTCCGGCCAAGGCGATCACCTGGGGTCAGGTCGGCTTCCAGGTCGAGTCCGGCTCCGGAGGGACGAACACGATCAGCGTCTCGGCGGCGCCGAGTGGCGACCCGACCGTCGGCACCCTCACCTGGAACGACACCCGCTATCCCGGCAGCAACCAGATCCGGCCGGGCACCTACAAGCTCACCGCCACCCTGAGCGGCTACAAGCAGACCGCGACCACCATCACGTGCGCCGTGAACGGCTCCTGCACGTTCAGCAACCCCTTGGTCCTCGAGGAGGACGGCGGCCTCACCATCAGCGCGGTCGACTCGGCCAGCGCTCCTGTCAACGGTGCGGTCTTCACCCTGCTCGACAACAACACACCGGTCCGGACCCTCACCGCGGCCACCAACACCAGCGCGGTCACCTTCTCCAACCTCGAACCCGGGCGCACCACCTACACCGTCCGCATCCAGGCCGCCGGCTTCGCGTTCGGGGTCACCGGCGCTGGTGTCGGCATCACCTGCGGGGCCGGAGGTGGCATCGTCATCGCTCCCGGCGTGAACACGCCCTGCACCGCGACGTTGACTCGCCTCGGGGCGATCAGCGGCACCGTCAGCGGCGTGCTCGGGCGGGCACCCGCGACCGAGCCGACCCGCCAGCTCGCCGGCGCCCGCGTCAATGTCCAGCGGTGCACCGCGCCAGTCGACGCGACGACGACCTGCACCGCGACCGGCGGCCCCACCTTCAGCGCGATCACCGACGGCAACGGCGCCTTCCAGGTCACCGGCACCACCACCGAGGAGGGGCTGGCCGCCGGTCCGTGGCTGGTGACCACCGAGGCCACCGGCTACACCGAGGCGAAGCCGGCCGGTGCGCTGGCCGGCACCGTGGTCCAGGTGAGCGCCGGCAGCACAGCGACGGCAACCCCGCTGGTCTACGTCGACCCGGTCCAGTTCACCGCCTACCTCCGAGACGCCTCCGGCAAGGTGGTCCGCAACGCCACCATGCAGCTCCTCCAGGGCGGTACGACGGTGGGCTCGACGCTCACCGGCACCGGCAACGACTCCCGCTACGTCTTCACGTCCGTCATCCCGGGTCGCTACACGCTCCAGGCGAGCGGAACCGGCCTGGTCACCTCGACAGTCCAGGTCGACATCGTCGTCGGCGAGCAGCAGCAGACCTACAACATGTCGATCGGGCGCGGGGCCAACGTCGCGCGCGGCACGGTCAAGGGTGACGACACCGGCGCCGGCCTGGACGGCGTCACGGTCACCATGAGGTGCGCCAACCCGGCCGCTGACCCGGACAACTGCCCGACCGCGGCCGCCCTCGGCACCGACGGCAAACCGCTCACCGCCACCACGAGCGCCGGGGGCTTCGAGTTCCGTACCGTCCCCGACGGGACCTACACGCTGACCTTCGCCAAGTACGGCTACCGCAGCAGCACCACCTCGGGTCTGGTCTTCGACCACACGCTGGCCGCGGTGCCTCCCCTCGACATCACCCTGGGGCACGTCTCCCACAACGTCACCGTGACGGTGCGCGCAAGCAACCCCGCGGACGACCTGACCGGCGCGACGGTCAACCTCGCGCCCGTCGCCGGTGGCGGCAACACGGCTCCCGCCGGTCAGCTGCTGGCCGGGTCCGGGGGGACCTTCACCACCACCTTCAACCAGGTCCGCTTCGGCTGCTGGAACGTCAGCCTCACCCTGCCCGCCGACCGCCGCGGCACGGTGTCCGCGCTCATCGCCCCGGCGACCGAGGCCCCGCTCAACTGCACGTCCAACCTGACCGTCCCGGGCACCGGCGGGGATCCGGTGACCGCGTCGTACGACGTGACCGAGTCCGAGATCCGGCTGACGGTGACAGCCGCCCCGCTGACCGGTCACAGCCCGCCCACCAGCGCGGTCGTCCGGCTCACCGGTGGACCCGGCGGCCCGATCACGCTCACCGGCTTCCCGCTCGCGAGCGCCACCAGCATCTGGCTGCGGCCCGGACCCTGGACGATCAACGCGAGCCCCGACGGCACCGTGCCGTCGACCTTCTGGCCCACTCCCGATCCCGCCACCATCACCCTGTCGCCGACCGCGTCGGGGACCCGCGCCCTGGCGCTGCTGGAGGTGACCGGCGTCCTGGCCGTACGCGTGACCGGGGCGGGGGCCGGGACGCCGGCCGCTCCGGAAGCCACCATCACGCTGACGCCGGGGCCGGGCCAGACGGCGCCGGTGCCGGCCGCCTACGCAGCTCCGATCCGGACCGTCGACGGCGCCCGGAACTTCACCCTGCCCTCGGGCAGGTGGACACTCAGCGTCGTCTGGGGCACCTTCAATGACAGCTCGACGGTCAATCTGACGGTCCTCAGCGACACCTTCGTGTTCACCCCGCCCTAGCGGCTCACGGAGCCGCCACCAGTCGACCGGCATACTGCCCGCATGACCACCGAGCGCTGGAACGAGCCGTCGAAGCGCTCCGGCGGTCCGTCGATGGCGACGCTGCAGCCGCAGAGCCTGGTCGAGCTCGCGACCACCCGACTGCGCGAGGAGATCCTCTCCGGCGCCCTCGAGCCCGGCGAGCGGCTGGTCGAGGAGCAGCTGACCCAGCGCTTCCAGATCAGCCGCGCCCCCCTGCGTGAGGCGCTGCGACTGCTGGCCGAGCAGGGGCTGGTCGAGCACCTGCCCCGTCGGGGCGTACGGGTCACGACCTACTCCGAGCAGGACTTCGACGAGCTGTTCGCCGTGCGGGACGCGCTGGAGCGCTTCGCCCTGACCCTGGTCCGAGAACGGCAGCCCGACCAGCTCGACGCCGCTCCCCTCGAGGCCGCCCTCTCCGACCTGCGCGCGGCCGCAGCCGGTGGCGACCGGCTCGCGGCCAGCAACGCCCACCGCGCCTTCCACCTCGCCCTGGTCGCGCTCGCGGACAGTCGCCAGCTGGTGGTCGCCTACGAGCCGCTGATCCTCAAGCTCCAGCTCTACATGGCGGCCAACCTGCGCCGCGAGGCCGAGGCCAGCTCGCCGGCCGAGGGCGTACGCCGCCACCAGCAGCTCTTCGACGCAGTGCTGAGCGGCGACCAGGCCCAGATCGACGCCGAGCTCGAGCGTCACGGGTCGCGCCGGTACTTCCACTGATCCCCCGGTTCCCCCTTCCGGTTACCTGACTGTCACATCCACGCAACCTCATCGGTGATCCAAACGGTCGACAATCGACATTACGGAAATGACTGAGTGAGGTGGACATGGTCGAGACAAGCATCGAGTCACGTACAGGCACCGCGACAAGCAGCGCGACGGGTTGGTCGGTCGGGCCGGTCGCGGCGCGACCGTACGCCTGGCCCTTCGACGGCTCCGTCGACACCCGCCACCTGGCGGTCATCTGCATCGACTGGCAGGTCGACTTCTGCGGGCCGGGTGGCTACGTCGACCGGATGGGCTACGACATCGAGCTGACCCGAGCCGGCCTGCCCGCGACCGGCACGCCTGCTCGAGCACGCCCGGGCCACCGGGATGACCGTGATCCACACCCGGGAGGGTCACGCCCCCGACCTCGGCGACCTGCCGGCCAACAAGCGTTGGCGCTCGGCCCAGATCGGAGCCGAGATCGGCTCAGCGGGGCCCGGCGGACGCATCCTGGTCCGCGGCGAGCCGGGCTGGGAGATCGTGCCCGAGGTCGCCCCCGTCGCCGGGGAGTCATCGTCGACAAGCCCGGCAAGGGCGCGTTCTACGCGACCAACCTCGACCTGCGTGCTGCGCACGCACCAGATCACGCACATCCTGCTGACCGGCATCACCACCGACGTCTGCGTGCACACCACCATGCGCGAGGCCAACGACCGCGGCTACGAGTGCCTGATCCTGTCCGACTGCACCGGCGCGACCGATCCCGCCAACCACCTCGCCGCGCTGCACATGGTGACCATGCAGGGCGGTGTCTTCGGGGCCGTCGCCGAGACCGACGACGTCATCTCTGCCACCTGACCCCTCGGCAGGAGCGATGACCGACCACCGTCGACCATCGAGGCCGACTCCGACCGCCGTACACCTTCGACCCGGCGACCACCGCCCTGGTGCTGATCGACATGCAGCGCGACTTCGTCGAACCCGGCGGCTTCGGCGAGACGCCTGGGCAACGACGTCTCGATCCTCCAGGCCGTCATCCCGCCCCTCCAGGCGGTCCTGGCCGACGCCCGCGAACGCGGGCATGACCGTCATCCACACCCGAGAGGGGCACCTGCCCGACCTGTCCGACTGCCCACCGGCCAAGCTCGACCGCGGCAAGCCCGTCGCATGCGGATCGGCGACCCGGGCCCGAAGGGCCGGATCCTGATCCGCGGCGAGTACGGCCACGACATCATCGACGACCTCGCCCCGCTGCCCGGCGAGCTCGTCGTCGACAAGCCGGGCAAGGGCTCCTTCTACGCCACCGGCCTGCAGGACTACCTGCTAGCGCAGCGGGCATCACCATCGCTGATCGTCACCGGGGTGACCACCGAGGTCTGCGTGCACACGACGGTGCGCGAGGCCAACGACCGCGGTTACGAGTGCCTCGTGCTCTCGGACTGCGTCGGCTCCTACTTCCCCGAGTTCCAGCGCGTCGGCCTGGACATGATCAGCGCCCAGGGCGGCATCTTCGGCTGGGTCGCGCCCTCCTCGGCGTACCTCTCCGCGCTCGCCAGCACCGCCGCTCCCCTCACCGCCTGACCTCCCGCGCACCCCCTCACGCCCGTAGGAGCCGCCATGTCCGTCATGAACCGCCCGCACCCGCCCTGCCTCACCAGACCAGATCACCCTGCCGTGGTGGACCTCGGGTGACACCAACGCCGCCTTCGGCCTCGGCTTCAACGTGCTGGTCAACGTGCTCGTGCTCAGCTCGCTGTGCATCGGCGTGCTCGGCATTCGCCCGGACAACGTCTACGGCACGATCCTGCCGGCGCTGGGCATCGAGCTGCTGATCGGCAACGTCTACTACACCTATCTGGCCCGGCGCCTGGCCGCGCCGCGAGAACCGCGACACGCGTGACGGCGATGCCCTACGGCCCGAGCGTGCCGCACATGTTCATCGTGACGTTCCTGATCATGCTGCCGATCTACCTCGCCGACCAAGGACGCCGATGCGGGCCTGGGAGACCGGTCTCGCGTGGGCCTTCATCATCGGGATCATCGTCCTGATCGGTGCGTTCGTCGGGCCCTACATCCGCAAGTACACCCCTCGCGCCGCGCATGCTCGGCACGCTGGCCGGCATCTCGATCACGTTCATCTCGATGCGGCCCGGCCGCGCAGATGTGGGACACCGCCTGGATCGCGCTGCCGGTCCTGGTCATCATCCTGGTCGGGTTCTTCGCCAACGTGCGGCTGCCCGTTCGGCCTCCCGGTCGGCCTGGTCGCCCTGCTCGTCGGGACGGCGATCGGCTGGGCCGGCGGCTTCATGTCGGTCGCCGGACGTGACCTCGGCCGCCAAGGACATCGCGATCGGCCTGCCCACCCTCCAGCTTCGACCTGCTGATCAGCGGGCTCAAGGACATCGGTCCGCTGCTGGCCACCGCCATCCCGCTCGGGCATCTACAACTTCACCGAGGGCATGACCAACGTGGAGAGCGCGGCCGCCGCGGGCGACAGCTACAACCTGCGCAGCGTGCTGCTCGCCGACGGCATCGGCGCCATCGTCGGCTCCGGCGCTGGGCTCGCCGTTCCCGCCCGCGGTCTACATCGGTCACCCCGGCTGGAAGGCCGCCGGCGGCCGCACCAGCTACTCGCTGGTCAGCGGTGTCGTGATCGCGATGCTGTGCTTCCTCGGGCTGTTCGGGGTGATCAACACGCTGCTGCCGACGCCGGCCATCGTGCCGATCCTGCTCTACATCGGGCTGCTCATCGGCGCCCAGGCGTTCCGGGCCGTGCCCCAGGCCCACTACGTGGCCGTCGTGATCGCGATCATCCCCAACATCGCGTCGTGGGCGCAGGGCCAGATCGACAACGCACTCGGAGCCGCCGGGACGTCGGCCGCACAAGGTCGGAGATGCGGCACTGGAGGGCAACAGCGTGATGTACCACGGTCTGATGATCCTCGGCAGCGGCGCCGTGCTCGCCGGCATGGTGCTCGGGCGCGATCGTCGCCTTCATCGTCGACCGCAACTTCATCTGGGCCGGCGGTTACCTGGTCGGCGCGGCGGTGCTGACCTTCTTCGGCATCATCAGCGCCGAGAAGGTCGAGCTCAACGCCAACTCCGGCGCCATGCTCGGCTACCTGTTCGGGCGCGCCGTCTGCTTCGCTCTTCGCCACCATGAAGCTGCCCCGGCGGGAGAAGGAGGCCGACGAGCTGCTGCTCGACGCCGAGGAGGGACTGGCACCGCCCACCGGGTCGGACCTGCCCGACATACCTGCCGACCCCGGTCCGGCGAGCGTCGCGAACCCGGCACGGTGAGCACCGCGACGACCGACGTCGAGGCCGAGGTCCTCGCCTGCTTCCGGGCCTACGAGGACGCTGTCTCGGCGGGCGACGTGGTGGCGATGGACGGGTGGTTCGCCGACGACGAGCGGACGGTGCGGTTCGGCATCGCCGACGAGCAGTGGGGTGCCGAGGAGGTGCGCCGCTGGCGTCGCCTCGCCCCACGGGTCCCGGGCGGCCGCCGGCTCAGCGACACCCGCGTCGACGTGTGGACCGATTCGGTGGCAGTGGTGACGACGCTGTTCTGCTACCCGTCGTCGTCGCTCCTCGGCCGGCAGAGCCAGATCTGGTGGCGCAGCGCCGACGGTTGGCGGATCATCTCCGCACACGTCTCTGAACGACCCGAGGGTCCATGACCGCACCCATCTCCGCGCCCACCGCGGACTGCCGTCGATGCGCTGGAGGCAGCCCGTGGCCGGACCGACCCGGTCTTCATCAGCCTGGTCGGATCGGTCTCCGGTGACTCCTGCGGAGCCCACGTCGGACCAGCCGCTGCTCGGGCTGCCGTTCGCGGTCAAGGACAACATCGACGTGCCGGGCCTCGCCGACCACCGCCGCCTGCCCCGCCTGCACCACCCCGGCCACGCCGCGACGCGCATGCGGTCGAGCTGCTGGTCGCGGCCGGCGCGGTGCCGATCGGCAAGACCAACATGGACCAGTTCGCGACCGGCCTGGTCGGCACCCGGTCGCCGTACGGCGCCTGCCACAGCGTCGACTCCGCCGAGCACGTCAGCGGCGGCAGCAGCTCGGGCAGCGCGGTCGCGGTGGCCTCGGGCGTCGTCCCGTTCGCGCTGGGCACCGACACGGCCGGCAGCGGCCGGGTGCCGGCCGCGTTCAACGGCCTGGTCGGGCTCAAGCCCACCCGCGGCTTGGTCAGCACGCGCGGCGTGCTCCCGGCGTGCCCGTCCCTGGACTGCGTCTCGATCTTCGCTCCGCACCGTCTCGATGGCCCGGAGCGTGCTCCGAGGTCGTCGCCAGCTTCGATCCCGAGGACCCCTGGTCCCGCGGAGCCGCCAGTCCGCTGCCGGCCGGCATCGCCCACGTGATGCGGGTGATCGGCGTGCCGGCCGGCAGCATCGACCTCGACGCCGAGACGCCGGCTGGCCTGGGAGCGGACGCTGGCCGGGTTCGCCGACCGGGTCCGCCTCGTGCCGGTCGACGTCGCGCCGATGCTCGAGGCGGCGCCACTGCTGTACGACGCCCCGTTCGTCGCCGAGCGACTGGCCGCGTTCGGTCATCTGCTCGAGCCGGACGGTCCACACCTCGACCCGGCCGTCCGGCGGATCGTGCTGGGCGCCCGGGACCTGCGCGGCCGACCGGTTGTTCGCTGCCCAGCACCGGCTCGCCGAGCTGGCCCGTGCCACCGAGCAGGCCACGGCCGGCGTCGACGCCGTGCTGCTGCCGACGACGCCGCTGCACCCCACCCTGCGCCGAGGTCGCCGCCGATCCGGTCGGCGGTCAACACCCGGCTCGGGACCTACACCAACATGGTGAACCTGCTCGACCTCTGTGCGGTCGCGATCCCGGGCAGCCCACGTCGCGACGGGCTGCCGTTCGGCGTCCAGCTGCTCGCGCCCGCCTTCGCCGACGAGCCGCTGCTCGACCTCGCAGCACACCTCACCGGCTCACCCCACATCCCCGTGCCGATGCGCACCGGCCACCAGCTGGTCGCCGTCTGCGGCGCGCACCTGTCCGGTCAGCCGCTCAACCCGGTGCTCACCGACGGGGGCGCCCGGCTGCAGCGACGCACCCGCACGGCGGGCGGCTACCGCATGGTGCACCTCGTCGGCCCGCCCCCCCGACCGGGGCTCCTGGACGCCGGGGACGGCCCCGCAGCAGGGCTCGACGTCGAGCTGTGGGAGGCACCCGACGAGCTGGTCCGCCGGCTCGCGGTCGACACCGAGGCGCCTCTGGAGATCGGGGTGGTCCGCCTCGAGGACGGGTCCCAGGTGGCCGGCTTCACCGCGATCGCCGGCCAGGTCGGCGACGCCTCCGACATCAGCGCAGGTGGGGGCTGGCGGGCGCACCTGGCGTCGCTGCGGAGCTGATCCTCGGGCGGTCCGGTTATGGCCACGGGTCCGACGGCCGGACCACGTCGAAGGCCAGCCCGCTGGAGCTCTCCCCCGAGCCCGCGTTCTTCTCCCGACGGGTCCAGGTGTGCCAGCTGCCGTCGTACCACCGGGCGAGCGCGGGGCGGCGAGTCAGCCGGACACCGTCGCGCGGGACCTCCTCCTCGTGGACCCACTGGGTCAGGTGGAGCAACCGCCCGTGTGGACTGGACTCCCGCGGGGTCCCGTCGGGCAGCGGTTGGAGCAGCCGGGCCACCTGGAAGCGGATCGCCTCTGCGACACCGGGCACCGGCACCGGGATCAGCGGCAGCCAGTAGTCGGGCACCACGGTCTGCACGGCGTACGCCGGCGTCTCGCCCGGCCTGGACAGCTGCGGCTCGTCGCGGAGCCACGCCTCCCGACGGTCGACCAACCGACTGTGGGCGTCGGTGAAGGACTGCTCGATCGCCCAGGCCGTGTTGGCCAGCTCGTCGCGAGCGAGGGCCACCGTCTCGAGTGGCTCGCCGACCTGACCGCGCATCGAGGGCAGGATCAGCAGTCCGTCATCGGTCCCGGTGACCGCGTACATGTTCCAGCCGGAGTCGGCACTCCCCGCCTTGTCGAGCAGCCACTGGTCGCCGAACGAGTCGGTGACGACCACCCGGCCGAGCGTGCTCAGCGACCCCACCGGCACCTCGAGCGGCGCCACGAACCAGTCGTTGCCGTAGACCTCGGCGAAGCCGATCAGCAGCAGTCGGCCGGTGTCGAGGGTGGTCACGTCGGCGGAGGCGAGGTCGACCTTGGCGTCCTCCATCTCCCAGAACCGGTCGGCCGGCAGCCCGCCGTACCGGATCGGCGTGGGGAGGCCCTCGGCCCGGATCCGGAAGGCAGGCGCCCGGGCCGCGGGGGTGCCGTCGACCCGGTCGACGCTGTGCCAGTCCAGACCGTCACCGGTGTGCTCCTCGGCGCGGAGCACGACGTCGCCGACCGACACCTCGAAGCGGTGCTCGAAGCGGTGCTCGTTGAACGCGTCCGGCGGCGCCGGTCCGCCGACCCGCTCCTTCCACCAGGCCAGCCAGGTCGTGAGCACCGGCTTGGCGGCAGCTGGTCCGAGGTTGCCGGCGCGCAACCGGCGCGCGACCTCGGCACCGTCGGGGACATCGGCCGCCAGGAGCCCGAGCAGTCCCAGGTCGTCGGGCAGCTCACCCATCGGGCAGGCAGCGGTGATGCTCCGGAGGGCCTGGTCGCGGCCCTTCTCCCGGAGCAGGTTGGCCAGGTGCAGCCCACCCTCGATGCGAGTGCGTACGTCAGGCCGGGCGCGGCTCTCGCCCTCGACCCTCGGGTCGAGCGGACCCTGCGTCACCCGGTAGCGGCGCCACGGCGGCGGCTCGACGTCTTCAGGCACTGGCCGCCACGCACTGATCCGCTCGCTCCGGCCACCGATGCTGACCACGACCGGCGACCCTGCGTCCTGGCCGATGAACTCGCCGAACTGCCACTGCCGGGTCAGCAGCCACGCGGCGTCGTGGATGCGCGCGGCGAGACCCGAGGCGACCTCGTTGCTGCGCGGCAGCGGCTCCATCCGGAAGGTGTGGTCCGGCCGGTACTTCGGCTGCCCGGTGAACGGGTCCTGCACCTGTCGCACCATCAGTCCTCCACCAGGGTGTTCCAGAGGTCGAACACGAGCGAGCCCGCCGGGTCGAAGGGACCGACCCGGGCGCCGGGCAGGAGGTCATCGAGAAGCGGCAGGTCGCCCAGGTCGACGGCCCGCAACTTGGCCAGCTCGAGGGTGTCGCGCAGCACCAGGGCGAGCGTGTCGGCCGTCCAGCCGCGCTTCCGGTTGGGGGGTACAGCGATCAGCACGGCCTGCGGCGCCTTCGCGTCCGGCCGGTCGAAGTGGAAGCTGAGGCCGGTCAGCTCCGACTCGACCGGCACCGCACCGGGTCCCTGCTTGGTCTCCACGAGGGAGTCCGAACCGGGCAGCACGTCGGCCCACTGGTCGGCGACGAAGCCGGCGAACACCCCGGTCGGGACCCCGAGAGGCGCGTGCCGCACCCAGTGCTCACGTGCCCTCGGGCGCTCCAGGACGGGGAAGGTGCCGGCGATCCAGGCGCCGCCCCGCGGGTGCTGGATGGCGGCGAGGTCGGACTGCGCGCCGTTGCGGGCATCCGCGAAGGCCACCACGTCGTGCCAGGTGCGGACCGCCGGACGCACGGTGCCGTGCTGCCGGAGCCAGTCGGCGACGCTCGACCCGGGGACCTTCGGCTGCCGGGGAGGCAGGTCGGCGCCCCGCAGCAGCGGAGCCACCGGCAGCGCCACCCCGACCAGGTCCTGCACCGCGTCGGTGACCCGCGCGAACCAGCCGCGGCTGTCGACCTCGAGACCAGCGAGGCGGGTCAGCCGGTCCGGGGCGGCGAGGCCCAGGCTGCGACGTACGGCGGGGTCCTGGAGCCGCCCGACGAAGGCCGACAGCCGGGTGCGCAGCTCCTCGAGATCGGCTCGTGCCTGGGGCGCCCACACCATCTCCTCGGGCAGGAGCGCATGGGTCCCGGCCAGCACCGAGCGGACCGCGGAGCACGCGGTGTCGAGCTGCGCCCAACCCTCACCCAGGACCACGTGGCCATCGCGCCGAGCGAGAGCACGCAGCCGGTCGTCGAGGCGGACCCGGCGCTCGTTGCTGACCAGCAGCAGCCCGATCGCGCTGAACCCCAGCCGCGCGGCGGTGAGGTCGACGGTGCGGTCGCCTCCGACGACGGCCGACAGCGGCCACTGGCCGGCGGGTCCGAGGAGGTGCGCCACCCAGGCCTCGAGGCGAGGGTCGAGCACGCTGAAGGCATCCCGGCCCCAGCCGTTCACCAGACCGGGTCGGGCGGGCACCACGCTCAGCAGCCGGTGCGTGACCGCCCGGCCACGCTGAGGGGTGCGCGCCACCTCCAGCCGGTCCGGCACCTGCTCACCGCGCCCCAGCGTGTCGGCGGCGATGCCGGCGCGCAACGGCGAGCCGCCGAGGATCTGGTGCACGCTCTCGGCGAGCACCGTGTCACCGACCGCGTCGAGGGCGTCGACGAGGTCCCGGCCGGCGGCTCGCAGCAGCTCGGCGCGGGCGGCGTCGAGGCCGACCGCGACCGCCTCGATCGCCCCCAGGTCCTTGGCCAGTGCCATCCCGTCCACCACGTTGCTGGCCGCGATCGCCTCGTGGCTGCGCCGCCAGGTCGCGTCCGCCTCCTGGCCGGAGTCGGCCGGGACGGTGGCGACTGGGAAGTCGCGTCGGAAACCGGCGATCAGGTCGTCCAGGTGCGCCTCGTGGAGGGCCCGCTCGAACCGGTAGCCGAGCAGCGACCCCAGGTCCTGCCCACGTCGTACGCCGGCCAGCAGCCAGCGAGCCGTCCGCACCCGTCGCGACGACAGGTCGACCGCGAGCGTGGAGTCGCCGTCGTGACCGAGGAAGCCGGAGCGCAGCACCGCAGCCGTGGCCGCGTGGTGCAGCGAGGGCGCGTGCACGTAGCCGTCACCCGACGAGCGCAGCAACCGGGTGCCGGGCACCCGCTCCGGTGCCGGCGCACGTCGCAGGTTCTCGACCCAGCCGTAGCCACCGAGGCGGATGTCGTGGCGGTCCTCGTCCCACCTCATCAGCTGGAGCCGTCGCGACGGCAGCGAGGTGAGCCACGCGTCCAGGCGGTGCGAGTGCGCGTCGAGCGCCTCGAAGGCCAGGGGCAGCAGCTCGTCGGCGGGGACCTCGGAGAGGTCGGTGAGCCAGTCACGTACGTCGTCGCACCGGTCTCGCTCCTTCATCGCCTCCCTGCGCAGGAAGTCGATGAGGGAGCGACGCGGGTGCTTCTTCACCGCCTCCGCGGCGAGCACGTCCATGTCGCGGGGGAGGTTGAGCGCCCGCATCAGGTCGTCCGGGTCGCCAGTGCGGGGGTAGTCGCTCCAGTTGCCCAGGTTGAGGAGCCGCAACAGCCAGTCCTGGTTGGGCAGGAAGTCCTCGAAGATCGTCACGTCGCGCGGCAGCCCGTGCTTGAGCCAACGGTCGGCGTAGGTGCGCGGGCGCATCCGCCGGTCCAGGAGAGCCACGGCGTCGGCGTACTTCTGGGCGCTGCGGGCCAGCACCCGCTGGTCCCTCTCGGGGTCCGGCGCGAGCCGCTCGCCGACCAGCCCGGGGTTGGGTGGCGTCGTGTCCGACGTCCACGCCGCGTTGCTGGTGACCTCGGTCGGGGTGTTCCAGCGGACCGCGTTGTCGAAGTCGACCCCGCCCGCGGAGATCACCGGCCCCGGCGCGCGGAGGCTCTGCTGGTCGAACGTCATGGTCGTCTCGACGTGGGACATGATCCGGCGGATCACCAGGTCCTGAGCCACCGGAAGCCGGATCAGAGCATCCACGGAGGTCCGGTCGGCCGGTCGCCCGTCCGACACCCGCGGGATCCAGCCGGGCGCGAGGGCGGCGCGCCAGTGGTGTCGCAACCGCAGCAACCAGGGCAGCACGATCTCCTCACCGCCGAGCACGTCGTCGCTGGACTCCCACTCGTCGATCGATGACGCGGGGAGCACGCCGTACGGCTGGTGGCCGACGCGGAAGGTCGGGAGCACACCGCGGCTGCGCACGTTGCCCACGAGGTGCCGGCGGATCGGGACGAAGACGTCCGGATCGAGGTTCTCGAAGCCGTCTCCGAGGTCGATGCGCAGGCTCGCGTCCATCACCATCCGCTTGGTGAAGGCCGCCCAGGTGAAGGCGGCCATGGCCCGGGCCGGGATGATGGTGTTCCTACCGGCACCCGGGCAGTAGGCCAGCACGTCGGCGGCAGGGAGGCCGAACGCGGTCGCCAACCGCTGGGCGTCGGTGTGCTCCTTCAGCTCAGGCGGCCGCGGGCGCGGGCGTCGCGGCGCCGTCCGCGAGGACCAGTCGGACCGGGTCTCGGGGGTGTTGTTGGTCGGGGTCCCGGGGGCCAGGAACGCCAGCCCGCTGGTGAACGCGTGCGCCCGCAGCGTCCCCTGGAGCCGGCCGGCCGCGGTGGCAGGTGTGGAGTCCTGGACCCCGACGACGAAGAGCTGGTCGAGCACGTCCAGCCCGGCAGGCAGCTTCAGGGTCGCCGCCATGCCGATGCGTACGGCGGCGGCGTAGTCGACCAGCCATTCGGCGTGGTCGTCGGGGCCGTCCTCGTCGGACTTCAGCAGCCCGAGCGGCACCGGGGTGGGGATCGGCCGACCGACCTGGTCCACGACCTTCCGACCGTCGGCGATGCCGAGGAAGCGCCAGCGCGACGGCAGCGTGCTGGCCCGGGGCATCCGCCGCTGCCCGGGCCGTCGGGTCTTCGGCCGGGCGCCGTCGCGGGTGGCGTGCGCCACCCAAGCGGCCCGGGTGGGGCTCAGCCGGTCGACCAGCCGGTGCCAGGCCGGGTCGTCGGCGGTCTTCCAGTAGGCGCGACCGGCCGCGACCTCCGTCGGGGTCAGAGCCGTCTCGAGCGCATCCACGTGCAGGTCGTCGGGATAGACGCGGACCCTCAGCAGCGGCCCGTCGAAGCGGGTCTCCAGCCGGACCGGCAGCAGCGCGATCGGGCTGTCGGTGCGGGCCCCGAAGAGCTTGGGCTCGTGGTCCAGGTGGGTGCGCAGCCGATGCCGGACCTCCTTGACCGCCACGGTCTGCTCATCGAGGCGGAGCTGGACCGCGTCCCGCTCCGCCCGGGCCTGGGCAGCCATGGCATCCGGCGGGTTCCCGTGGGTCCCGCCTCCCGGCGCACCGTTGTTGAACCAGTTGAGGGTGCGCTCGACCCGCACCGACAGGTCGTCGAACGAGGCACGGGTGCTGTCCCGCTCGAGCCGCGTGGCGTCGAGCTCCTGGCGCAGCGCGAAGACGTCGGTCATCCGGTGAAGTCCTTCCCCAGTAGCCGCCTCGGGGAGAACGCGAGCTGGAAGGGCCGCTGGAAGGCGATGTGCGCGATGTCCACTGCTGCGGGACCCCAGCGCGGGTCCGTGGGCGTGAGGCTGCCGGGGTTGCGGCGCGGGGTGCCGTGCCCGTCCGCGAAGGTCCGCTTCATCGGCACGTCGTCCCAGACCAGGTCCGCCCAGGTGTCGAACGGCGGGCTCGCGACCGTGCTGAGGTCGAAGCCGAACTGGGTGCCACGCATCGGCTCGCGCAGCACGAACAACCAGGACTCGTCGATCACCTGGCGGGCCGTCAGCGGGAAGCCGAAGATGCAGGTGCGCTCGTCGACGGGCAGGGTGAAGGACGGCTGCTGCCAGGTCCCGGCGGCGTCCGGCACCCGTTTGGAGCCGTCGGCGCGGACCGCGAGCAGCAGGCTGCCAGGGAAGCGGCGAAGCACGTCGGCCCGCACCAGCAGGGTCAGGTGCGCAGCCCCGCCGGTCTGGTCGTGGCTGCCGAGGGCACCGTCGTCGCCCCACAGCCCGATCTCGCCGAACGGCGCCACGCCGCCCGGCCAGAACCGCGCGAACGGCGTACCGGCCTGGTCCGTGGGGTACTCGCGCCAGAGCAGCTCCCGGTTGAACTCCTGGTTGAGCCCGACGAGGCAGGCCTCGACGAACTCGGCGTTCATCTCGAGCAGCGTGCAGGTGTTCTCGGGGAACTCGGTGATCCCGGGGACGGTCCACTCGGGCCAGCGGGTCAGCAGCTCCGCGGCGACCGGGAATCCGAAGCGCGGATGCTCCATGATCTGGCGCAGTGGCCTCGTCTCGACAGCGACCCGCCCAGCCATCTGGTCGGTGAGGACATGCCGGGAGATCAGCGCGAGCTGCTGCGGCATCGCATCGAGGCTGGACCGGATCCCGCGGACCACGGTGTCCATCGTCATGCTGCCCGTCTGCACTCCGGCCATCGTGACCAGGGCCTGCCCGACGACCTCCCGGCGGAAGGCACGGAGAGCGACCGGCGCGACCGTCGAGGCGGCCGCGGTGGCCATCCCTCCGTCCATCCCGCTGCTCGCTGCGGCGAGTGCCTCGGCGGGCGCAGCGGACGTGAACTCGGCACGGCCCCCGAAGAGCGCGCCCTGGGCGTCGAGCAGGCCGACCATGGTGCCCGTGCCGTACGTCGCGGAGGTGTCCACCGCCACCATCGGACCGTCTGCGCTGGTCGCCGCCGTCGTCCAGGCGACCGGCTGCAGCGGCACGATCGGTGTGCCTTCAAGGCCCTGGCTGACCACGGGCGGGCCACCCATGTCCATCCCGGAGTCGACAGCTGCCTGTGCCGCGCGCCGCGACCGCCGGGCCAGCGCGCCGCTGCGGCGGCTCAGCCGGCGGAAGCCGATCGACGCGGCCCCGTCGGGCACCGACGACCCGGCGAGCACCGCGGCCAGGGACGCGCCGTCCTCGGGGCGGACCTGGTCCCGGATCGGGTCGGCGAGCATCGTCAGTGGCACCTGCTCCATGCCGTCGAGGTGCTTGGCCTGGGCGATGGCGGCAGTCTCCGCGGCCAGCTCGGCGGCCGCCATCCTCCGGTTGGCCTCGCGGACCTCGCCGACCTGCTCCCAGGCCCGTTCCATGAGGAACTCCTGCTCGAGCTGGACGTAGCGGGCGCCCAAGGAGGCAGCGACCCGGTGCCGCGCCTCCAGGTTGAGCTCCTGCACCCAGCCCGAGGCCGGCACCGCCCGGTGCCCGGTGTGGTGGCTTCCGTAGAGCGGCGGCGCCAGTGCGCCCTCGTCGCGGTCCTCGGCCAACCGCCCCGGGGCATTGAGGAAGCCGGTCAGCCGGGCGCGGAAGGCGGTTTGGGCTCCCGCATCGGACCAGGCCTCGTTGGCGACCGCCTCGCCGGGGACCCGCAGTGCGCCCTGGATCGAGAGGGTCACCACCTCCGGCGCACCGGCGAGCAGGTCGGCCTGCGGCCAGGGGTGTCGTACGTCGAGCAGCCGCGAGCCCAGCCCCGGGATGTCCGAGGCGTCCATCGGCTGGAGCAGCCGGGCGAGCTCCTCGAAGGATCCCGCGGGGCCGGTGCGGAAGCGCCACGAGTAGTAGACCGGCAGGCTGGCGCCGCCACCGGCTCGCCAGGCCGGCTGCCCGCCCTCGTCCGCTCCCGGCCGTCGCCCCTCCCCCGCGGCCTTGCCAGCGAGGGTCGTCGGGACCACGCAGGCCAGCCAGCCCCGGTCGGGCTCGAGCTGGCGCGGGCAGATGAGCCGGGCCACCACCCGGTCGGTCCCGGTGCGGCACTCCGTCTCGATCACGGTCGCGAGGTCCTCGCCGTCCTCGATCCGCACCTCCACGTGCGCCCAGCTGGCCAGGTCGGTCGGGTCGGGCAGCACCGTGGCGGGCGCGCTCACCACCGGCAGCGGGTTGCCCGGCGCCAGGTCGCCCTCGTCGTCTCGGAGCACCACGAGGGTCAGCCAGGGCCGGTCGCCCATGCCCGGGAGGTTGACCAGCCACGGCAGCCGGGCGTCGGTGAGGTCGACGGTGGCCAGGTAGTTGGCGACCGCATCCACCGAGCCCGGTCCCGGCGTGCACCGGAGCACGGCGCCCTGGTCGAAGCCGACCACGTCACCCGGACCGACCACGGCGAACTCCGGTCCGCCGAGCCCGTGGACCGCGACTCCGCCGTCCTCGGCCGCCCGCTCCTGGCGGAAGTCGACCTGCGGAGCGAACGTCGCCCGGCCGGCCGTCACCTTGGTGGTGACGGCGGCGAGCCCGGTGTGCGCGGCGGAGACGAAGATCCGCCGGGTCATTGCAACCTGACCAGGGGCACCGCGTTGACGCTGAGCTGTTCCAGGCGCCAGCGCCCGACCCGCTCGGCACCGGTGAGCTGCCGGGCGAAGGCCTCGAGCAGGAAGTGGTTGGTGGCGGTGACGTACCTCGGGATCACCGGTCGAACCGGCGGGAACCACTCGTCGTCGACCTCGTACGCCGTCTCGTAGCGCTCGTCCACGGCCCGGCTGGTCGTCGGCTGCACGATGGTGTCGCTGAGCACGGCGCCGCTACGGCGCTCCTCGAACGCCGGCCGACCGAGCTGTTCCTGGTCGGAGAGCGTGAAGAACTCCCCCGGCACGAACCGGGCCGTCACCTCGCTCCCGGCAGGCACCGGGTTGCGGGGATTGAGGCGCACCTTGTCGAGCCGCCAGGTCTGCCGCGGGACACCGAAGCGGTGGAACCGGTTGATCTCGACGTCGAGCGGCACGATCTCCTGCGACAGCCGCAGCCCGGACTCCGGCAGGGCGAGGTCTCCTGCGACGACCTCACGGTCGGCCCAGGGCGCCAGCCGGATCGGGGAGCGGACGTTCGATGGCGGCGCAAGTGCCCAGGAGTCCGGGCGGGCGACCGCCGCTGCGAGCGCCTCCAGGATCTCGGGAGGCGCCCGGGTGATCGGCGGCGGCGTACCCCACCGGACGTCGAAGTCGAGGTCGACGTCCCACCACAGCACCGAGATGCTGCCGGTGCCG
The DNA here is from genome assembly GCA_963706475.1 of uncultured Actinomycetota bacterium. Taxonomy (GTDB): domain Bacteria; phylum Actinomycetota; class Actinomycetes; order Propionibacteriales; family Nocardioidaceae; genus Nocardioides. Next base: position 962,937 of record CAVPLV010000002.1, read on the forward strand.
AAGGCGTGCCAGGCGCCCGGACCCTCGAGCGTGAAGCGGAGGCTGACACTGGCCAGGCGGCGGCCGAAGGCGAGCACGGCGACGCCGGCGCTGACCTGGACGGAGAAGAAGAGCACCGGCTCCCAGACGAAGAGCGCGTCGAGCCCGAGGTGCCCCTCCACGCCGCAGCCCGCGATCTTGGCATCGAGGTGGATCAGCGCCCCGAACTGCAGGGAGTTGGAGGTGAGCGCGAGGTAGGCCTCGCCCCGCATGCTGAGGAAGCCGGAGCCGAGGTCCATGGAGAGACGGCGCAGGGCGGGTACGCCGCTCGGCCGGACGTAGCCCGGGTGGAAGCCACCCGCGCTGAGGATGAAGGTCGGCTCGCGGCCGCCGCGGAACAGGGCGTAGAAGTCGCCCGAGATCGGGATGCCGGCGACGTGCGACCCGGTGAGCGAGACCAGCACCTCGACGAGGGGGATGCCGGGTTCGATCCGGCCGAAGAGCGACGCCTGGAGCCGGATCAGCGGCACCTCCGGGTCGGGGATGGCGACCACCACCCGGCCGAGCAGGATCACCCGCACCGGGTCGGGCAGCTCGAGGAGCACCGCGGCGGAGACCCGGACGATCCGCCCGCCCCAGCTGAGCTGGAGCATCGGACCCATGACGTGATGGCCGGGTGCGCCCGGGAAGGAGCTCGCGAGCGAGTCCAGGATCTGATCGGCGCGGGCCAGGGCGTGCTCGGGGAACATCACGTGGTCGACGTTGCCCTCGCCGACCAGGCCGCGCAGCCGCTCCGCGTCGACGCGGTGGTTGATGCCGATCAGGCCACCGACGGCGTCCAGCGCGAACCCGAAGCCGAGCTGGATCCCCGGCGGCGGGAAGCTCCCTGAGAGCAGCACCAGGAAGGACAGGTCGTCGTGCTCGTCGGGCAGGGTGAGGAGGCCGATCGCCTGGACCGCGAAGGCACCCAGGTCGACATCGAGGAGGCCGCCGTACTGCCCGTCCTTCTCCCGCAGGAAGCCGCCGCCCGACACCGGCGGGAGCGCCAGGTCGATGCCCATGCCCGCCGGCAGGGCCACACTGATCGCGCCCGGATCGATGCCGATCCGGCCGCCGTCGACGGTGATCGGCACCAGCGCACCGAGGTCGTCGATCGTGAGGGTCACCGGCAGCCCCGGCAGGGCCGCGGTGAACGACACCGACGGTCGGACCACGACCCCGGTGTCACCGGCGACGAGCTCGAGCGCGACGCCGCCGGGCAACGGGATCCGGACGCCGCCGTCGGGGAATCGGAGCCCGCCCACCCGGTCGACCAGGAGGTTGAGGGCCGCCGGCGTCGTCGGACGCTCACCGACGAGGCCCGTCAGCGCCTCGGGGAGGATGGCCGAGGCGAAGTCGACGAACCCGAGGTCGAAGGCGGTCGCCGACCCGGGGCTCGCGGTCACGGACGCGGTGAGGCTCGTCCAGGAGACGCTCGGCCCGGTGGGCGGACCGAGCTGGACGGGTGCGGCGCGGGTGAGCCTGACCGTCGCCGTACCCGATGCGGCCACCGGCGGGTCCCCCGGTCGCCAGCTCGCCTGCCACCCCGTCGGGGCGGTCACGTCGGCGCCGACCAGCCAGGCGCCGCTGCTGGCGCTGTGGCTCAGGACCGCTCCCGGGGTCACCACCAGGTCGATCACGGGCCCCGGACTGAGCGCGAGCGTGGCCCGGTCGAGGCCCATGGTCAGGACCAGCGCGATGCCACGCTCGGCGCCCGGCTGGCGCTCCCAGCCGTGCCAGTGCACGGGGCCGGCGGGCTGGTCATCGACCATCTCGCCCAGCAGCGTGAGCAGCGCGTTGCCGGTGGGCAGTGCCAACGGGTCCAGGAGCCGGCCCTGCAGAGCCGGGTCACCGGCGTCCGGCAGCGGCTGGAGTCCGGCGAGCGGAGCCGTGAGGTCGTCGACGGCGTCCTGGGCGACGGCCCACAGCTGCCCGGCCAGGCTCTCCAGCAGTGCTCCGGGGTCTGCGGCTGGCATCGCGATGCGCCCCCGTCCCCCGCGAGTCGAATGCTCCAGAACTCCTCAGTGTGGTCCCGTTGCCAGCCGGGCGGCATGACCCGCCTGTGCCATGGGGCATGACCCGTTCGCGCCATGTCGCGTGTTGGATCATCTGACGCTCCTGCCATCGGGACGTTCGAGGCCTGGGCGCACCGCGCTGTGTCTCTACGGGCTGCCTGCATGCCTGGAGGACGCTCGGTCAGGCCATGACGGTGGCCGTGCCACGGTCGCCTTCCGCTCCCCCGTGCGTTGATCCGACGCGACATCGACGTTCGCGACATCACGGACACAGCCGGACAACTACGGATCCACCTCCAGCTCCCCACGTGGAGTGACTACAGAGGCAACGCCATCGCGGATCTGGTACCACCCGCCGAGTCATTCGTGATGGTGCTCGTGCGGTTGCGCCACCTTCTCGAGAACCTCATCGAGACCTTTCGAAAATCTCGGTCACGGCAGGGAGCCCCGGATCTGCCCTGGCACTTCTGGCTGGAGGACACCATGCACACCTACCAGGTCGGGTACTTCGTCGGCAGCCTGTCATCGACCTCGATCAACCGGCTCCTGAGCAAGGCCCTGATCGGGCTGACTCCCGCAGACATGGAGTTCACCGAGCTGCCCATCGGTGATCTGCCGCTGTACAGCCCGGACCTCGAGGACGACTACCCGCCGGAGCCACGTGCGCTCAAGCAGCTGCTCGCTGCCTCGGATGCGGTCCTCTTCGTCACCCCGGAGTACAACCGTTCGATCCCGCGGCCCACGTCACCTATCGGACCGGCCAGTTCACCGAGGACGGTGACGTCACCGACGAGGCGACGAGCACGTTCCTGACCGCCTTCATGCAGGAGTTCCGCGACCACACCGAACGGGTCCTGACAGTGCTGCCCCGGCGCGGTCCCTGATCGTCGGGCCGGCGTGGGTGCTGCTGATCGCGCTACTCGCCAGATTCAGGTGAGGCGTCGGGCACGACGTTGCCCGATGCTGGGTGTCGTTGCTGGCGTGCTGGGCGTCGGCTGGGAGGTAGTCATGTCTGACCCGAGCGTTCGAACGAACCCGCACAGGCCCCACGTCGAGATCGACGCCGCCCGATTGTGGGGTGGGGGCCTGGCCACTGCGTGTGTCGCGGCCCTGGTAGCGGTCGCCGGCGTGATGATCTGCCAGTACGTCCTGGACATCTCACTGGTTCGGCCAGCCCTGGTGCTCGACGTGGCCGACTCGTTCCGGGTCGACTACGCGCTGACGGCGTTCATCCTTGCCCTGGTCGCGACCGGGGTGGCGCACGGGCTCGCGGTCGCGACACCGAGACCACGGGCGTTCTTCGGGTGGATCATGGCTTTGGGCATCGTGTGCGGTGCCGCTGCACCGTTCGCGGTCGGGGACGACCTGGAGAGCCAGATCGCCACGGCGTGCATCAACGTCGCGCTCGGCATCTGCGTCTGGTCGCTGGTGGCGTCGGTGATGGCCAGGACGATGACGCCCACGCCATGACGGCCGGAGAGGTCAAGTCGGAGGACCAGGTCCTCGTGATCGCGACCTCGGCACGACTTGGCGGCGGGTCATAGCGGGCTCGACGGCCAGTCGATCGACGCTGTGCTGGCCGAATGCTGAGAGGCCATGCTCGACTCCTGTTCAGGATCCGTGCATGGCCTTGGACCAGCGAGCTTGGTGGAGCTGAGGGGATTCGAACCCCTGACCTTCTCGATGCGAACGAGACGCGCTACCAACTGCGCCACAGCCCCAACCGCGCCCGGAGGCGCGGAGGGAACGTTAGCACCCGGTCCGCGGCTCCACCGAATCGGTTCGGGACCCGCGAATCACGGGACCAGGACGTCCTCGAGCCGGTCCATCGCCTGGCGCGCGTAGCCCCGCCACATCCGGGCGAACACCGGGCCTGCGACGACGCCGACGCGTCCGCGTGGCTGCACCGTCCAGGCCCAGGTGATTCGGACGCCGGTCCCGGCGGGCTCGAAGCGCCACTCACCCTCGACCTCGGCGACGAGGGTCTTCATCAGGCCGCCGACGTCAGAGATCCGGTAGCCGAATGACGACGGCCGGTCGACGCCGGTGAGCGTCTCGCGCATCGTGGTGCCGTCGGTGAGCGTGATCGTGCGATGCCCGCCGACGGTGCCCCACTCCCACTGCTGGTCGGTCACCGCGCGGATGGCCGCGATCGCGCCGTACCGTTGCGAGAAGAGCTCGGTCAGTGGGAGCGGCAGCACCGTGTCGAAGGCGTGCCCGACGCTCACCGGGTATGCGCGGGAGTACTCCAGCTCGAGGGCCATGGGCCCAGCGTAGGGCGCCGGCTACGACCCGACGGCCCGGTGGTCGTCGCCGTCCTTGCGCGCCTTGCGGGCGGCCCGGTCGGCGGCGTCCGACTCGCGGGCGATCTGGGAGTCGGCCGCGGTGCGACCGGAGGTCCACACGCCGGTGTCGTCCAGCGCGATGGTGCGCACCGAGCGGCGGGCGGCGGCGGGCTTCGAGACGTACGTCGGCAGCGTGACCGGCACCGGGTCCCAGAGCGCGGGGTCGACCGGGGCGATGCCGGCCGAGGTGTCGTCGAACGGGTCGATCTCGTCGATCTCGTCGATCTCGCCGGTCTCGTCGTCGGTGTCCTCGAGCCCCTCCGTCGCAGGCACCTCGGCCACCTGCTCATCGGCGACCGGGCGGCGCGCGGGAGCAAGCCGTGTCTGCTCTCCCTTGACCATCACCCGGCAGGCGACCAGCCAGGCGACGAGCAGCACGGCCGGGATCGCGATGAACGCCCAGTTGATCACGCTGGTCGCAGCCAGCGTGGCCACGACCAGGTTGGCGAGCAGGATCCCGGCGAGCACATTGCGACGACGCTTGGTCGCTCGCCGGGCAGCCTCACGTCGGGCCCGCACCTGGGAGGGCTTGAGAGCCGGCGCCGGTGCCGGTGCCGTGGCGGTCACCTGCTCGGGCTTCGACCTGGGCTTGGTGACGACGGTCGCCTCGGAGGCCGGGCGTCCGGGCGTCACCACGAGCCGGGCGCTGCGTCGGCTGATCGGCTCGCGCCGCGCCAGCACCCGCATCGTGTGCGAGAAGCGGTCCACGGAGCGGCTGCGGACCACGTCGTCGTGGTGCCTGAGCGCTTTCGGGACGAGGTAGACGGCCCACGCCACAGCGAGGGCGACGAAGATCAGTGCGCTCAGGTCCACGTGTCAGAGGTTATGAGCGATAGCCGACTGCGCGACGGATGTCCATAGGTGTGTCGCAAAGTCACTCGTGTGACTCGTGGGATCGCAGCCGCGCGAGCATCCCTCCCGGGCACTCCTCGACCGTGACCGCGTAGATCCGGTGGTCGCGCCAGTCGCCGTCGATGTGCAGGAACTTCGGCGCGTAGCCGACCTCGCGGAGGTCGAGCTTCTCCACGACCCGCAGCGAGTTGGAGTTCTCCGGGCGGATCGCGATCTCGATGCGGTGCAGCCGCGCCGTCGTCAGGCAGTGGTCGATCACCATCGCCACCGCACGCGGCATCACGCCGCGACCCGCGAACTCCTGGTCGAGCCAGTAGCCGACCGAGGCGAACTGCGCCGAGCCACGCACGATGTTGTTGACGGTGACCTGACCGGCGAACCGGCCGCCCACCTCGATCGCGAAGGGGTACGTCGAGCCGGCCCGGCCCTGCGCGTGAAGCCGGCGCACCAGCACGCGGAACGACGCGGGCCGGGCGTCCGACCCGGGCGGCACGGTCGCGTCCCAGGGCTGGAGCCAGGCGGCGTTGCGGCGCCGGGCGTCACGCCAGGCGCGCGCGTCGGAGAAGGCGATCGGACGCACCAGGAGGTCGCCGTCGCTGAGGCGGACCGGCCAGCCGCTCAATGGTCGCTCCCGACGACCTGCTCGACCGCGTGGAGCAGGATCGGCCGCAGCACCGCCACCGCGTCCTTCACCCCACCGCGCGAGCCGGGCAGGTTGACCACCAGGCAGGAGCCGACCACGCCGGCGACCCCGCGGGAGAGCACTGCAGTCGGGACGTCCTGCGCGACGCCGTACGCCCTGATCGCGTCGGCGATGCCCGGCACCTCGAAGTCCAGCAGCGGCCGGGTCACCTCGGGGGTCCGGTCGGTCGGGGTCAGCCCGGTGCCGCCGGTGGTGAGCACCACCCGCGCGCCGCCGTCGGCGGCGGCCGCGATCGCGGCACCCACCGGCTCACCGTCGGGTACGACGACGGGCGACCCGACCGCGAAGCCCAGCTCGGCCAGGAACGAGACCAGCAGTGGCCCGGTCGTGTCCTCGTAGACCCCGGCAGCGGCCCGGTTCGAGGCGACCACCACCTCGGCCCGCATCGTCACGACCGCACCCAGTCGCCGGACTTGCCACCGGTCTTGGTCTCGACCCTGATGTCGGTGATCACCGCCGCCTTGTCGACCGCCTTGACCATGTCGACCACGGTCAGGCCCGCGACCGAGACGGCCGTCAGTGCCTCCATCTCGACGCCGGTGCGGTCGCTGGTGCGAACGGTCGCGGAGATGTCGACGGAGGAGTCGGTGACCGTGAGGTCGACGGTCACCCCCGAGATCGACAGCGGGTGGCACAGCGGGACCAGTGCCGGCGTCTGCTTGGCGCCCATGATCCCGGCGATCCGGGCGACCGCGAGCGCATCGCCCTTGGGCACGCCGTCACCGCGCAGCAACGCGATCACCTCGGGCGAGACGAGGACCCGGCCGGACGCGGTCGCCGTCCGCGCGGTCACGTCCTTGCCGGTGACGTCGACCATCCGCGCTGCGCCGGACTCGTCGACGTGGGTCAGCCGACCGGTGGACTCGGCCATCAGAACTCCTCGTCGAGCCGCTGCACCTGGACCTGCTCCCCGGCCGGCAGCGAGGTGACGTCCTCGGGCACCACGACCAGCGCGTCGGAGGAGGCGAGGTCGCCGAGCAGGTGCGAGCCGTGCCCGCCGACCGGGGTGACCGCGGGGCCGGCGTGGTCGCGGGAGTACTCCGCCCGCACGAACTGCCGACGCCCCGCGGGCGAGCTGATCGGGTGGGTGAGTCGCGCGGTCGTGGTCGGCCGGGCGTACGGCAGCTTGCCCATCAGCCTGCGGATCGCGGGCAGCACGAACTGCTCGAAGGAGAGGTACGACGAGACGGGGTTGCCCGGCAGCGTGAAGATCGGGGTGCGGTCCTCGCCGACGTGCCCGAAGCCCTGGGGCTTCCCTGGCTGCATCGCGACCGGCCCGAACCACACGGTGCGGAGCGGGCTGAGCGCCTCCTTGACCACGTCGAAGTCGCCCTGCGAGACCCCGCCGCTGGTGACCACGATGTCGGCGCGGACCAGCTGGTCGTCGAGCGCGTCGAGGAAGGCCCGCGGTTCGTCCGGGACGATCCCGACGCGGTAGGCGATGGCCCCGGCGCGTCGGGCGGCGGCGGCGAGCAGGAAGGAGTTGCCGTCGTAGATGGAGTCGTGGCCGAGCTCGGTGCCGGGCTCGCGAAGCTCGGAGCCGGTCGAGATGACGACCACCCGCGGACGCGGGCGGGACTGCACGGTCGACCGGCCGACGGCGGCCAGCAGCCCGAGGTGCCGCGGCCCGAGCACGGTGCCGTGCGAGACCAGGACGTCGCCGACGGCGACGTCGTCGCCGGTGAGCCGGACGTGCTGGCCCAGGTTCGGCGACCGCTCGATGCGGACCTGCGCCACGCCCCGGTCGGTCCACTCGTAAGGCACCACCGAGTCGGCGCCGGCAGGCATCGGCGCCCCGGTCATGATCTTGGCGGCGGTGCCGGGCGAGAGCGCGAGCAGCTGGGCCTGGCCGGCCCCGATCTCGCCGACCACCGGCAGGTGCACGGGCGACTCGCCGGTCGCGGTGACGACGTCCTCACGGCGTACGGCGTAGCCGTCCATCGCGGAGTTGTCGAAGGAGGGCAGGTTGATCGGGGCCGTGACGTCCTCGGCAGCCGCCAGACCCAGGGTCTCCATCAGCGGCTGGGGGAACGCCTCGAGCGGCTCGACGCCGGCGAGCACCCGGGCCAGGTGGTCGTCGACCGAGGTGACGACCTCAGCCATCGGAGGAGAGCACGGTGTCGGCGGCGACGCGCTGTGCGGAGGCGGCCTCGAGGCTGACCTCGCCGACCACCTGCACCCCGCGGGCGAAGGTGAAGTCGCCGTCGACACGCAGCGAGGTCGCGTGCTTCATCGACGGCGCCCCGTCGGGGAAGCGCTTGTCGAAGTCGCGGACCAGCTGGTAGAAGTCGGTGTCGAGGTCGACGTACGGCAGCGCGTCGGCGGTCTGGTCGAGCACGAAGTCGCCGCCGATGTCGTAGACGTCGGAGCGCAGCACGAGCAGGTCGTTGGTGGTCTTCACCGGCACGAACCGCTCGCGGCCGACCTCGATCAGTCGGGAGCCCTCGAACACCTCGACAGCCGCGCCCATGGCGGTCTCGACCTGGATCACCTCGGGGGTGGACTTGTCGCCGGGGTCGAGCGTCTTGACGTTGCGGATCAGCGGGAGCCCGAGGATCCCCTCACGGATGTCGAGGGCATGCTTCATCGCGGCCAGGTCGAACCACAGGTTGTTGGTCGAGCAGAAGCGGTGCCGCTCCAGGTCGGCCAGCGCATCCTGGTCGGCGCGCAGCGTCTGGGCGGTCTCACGGAGCACGATCCGGCCGTCGCTCTTGCGCCGGGCGAAGTGACCGCCCTTGCGGTCCGAGGGGGTACGGCGGACCGCCTCGATAGCGAACGGTGCTCCGGTGCCGGCGAACCAGCCGGCCACCCGGGCGTCGGGAACCGCCCCGAGGTTGTCGGAGTTGGAGACGAAGACCCGCTCGTAGCCGGCCGCGAGCAGCCGGTCGAGCAGGCCGGTGCCACGAAGTGCGGTGTAGAGGTCGCCGTGCCCGGGCGGACACCACTCGAGGTCGGGGTCCTTGGGCCAGCTCGCCGGCGCGAGGTTCTTGGCGAGCAGCTTGGGCTCCTTGTTCTGCAGGAACTCCAGCGGCAGCCCCTCGACCGGGAGCTTGTCGTAGCGCGCGAGTGCCGCCATCGTGTCGGCGGAGGTGTGGAAGCTGTTCATGAAGATCAGCGGCAGGGTGGCGTCGTACTCCTCGCGCAGGTGCAGCACCTGCCGGGCGATGATGTCGAGGAACGACAGTCCGCGACGCACGCACAGGAGCGACTTGGCGCGCTCCATGCCCATCGACGTGCCGAGCCCGCCGTTGAGCTTGATCACGACGGTCTTGCGGATCGCCGCCGCGGCGTCCTCGTCGGAGACCTCGACCGAGGCCAGGGCCTCCATGTCGACGGGTTCGATCGACGACTCCGGGATCATCCCCGTCTCGCCGTGCTCGAGGAGACGGAAGTAGTGGGCGAAGGTCTCGATCGCGACCTCGTCCACTCCGGCGGCCGCCATCTTGTCGCGCGCCCTCTTCAAGCCAGCACTACCCATGCTCCCGATCGTAGGCTTCCCCTGTGGTCACCATGCAAGCGCCCGGGGATTCGTCCGGCCGACCTGTGGACAGACGGGCCGCGAAGACGGCGGTCCGGGACCGGCTGCTGACCGCGCGAGGACGGCGGTCCCTCGTCGAGGTCGGCGAGTCCGCACGGGCGATCGCCGGGCACCTGCTCGCCCTACCAGAGGTACGCCGGGCCGCCACCGTCGCCGCGTACGTCTCGACCGCGGCCGAGCCCGGCACCGGCCCGCTGCTCGCAGCGCTGACGGATGCCGGCACGCGGGTGCTGCTGCCGGTGGTGCTGCCCGACCGTGACCTGGACTGGGCGGTGCACCGGGGGCCGACCCACCTGCACCCGGCCCGGATGGGGCTGCTCGAGCCGGACGGGATGCGACTCGGTGTCGATGCGATCGCGACCGCCGACGTGGTGCTGGTGCCCGGCCTGGCGGTCGCGGCCGACGGGATGCGGCTCGGTCGCGGAGGCGGCTACTACGACCGGGCGCTGCTCCGGGTCCCGGTCGGGACCTTCACCTGTGTGCTTCTCTACCCCGACGAGGTCGGCATCGAGGTCCCGGCGGAGCCGCACGACCGGCCCGTGCTGGCCGCGGTGTCCGCGACGGGGGTGACGAGTCTTCGCGGCGAGCACCGGTGAGCTAGCATTGGCACTCGTCCGGGTCGAGTGCCAGCATCGGAGGAACCGTGCCGACCTATCAGTACGCCTGCACCGAGTGCGGTCACGCCTTCGACCAGGTCCAGAGCTTCTCCGAGGACACCCTGACGGTGTGCCCCGAGTGCCGGGGTCGGCTCCGCAAGGTCTTCAACGCCGTCGGCGTGGTCTTCAAGGGCTCCGGCTTCTACCGCACCGACAGCCGCGCCGGCACCTCTGCGGCCGAGCCTGCCGCGGCCAAGTCCGACACCACGTCAGCGACGAAGTCCGACTCCACGTCCGGGTCCGGTGCGAGCAAGAGCGAGACCAAGTCGACTCCGAAGGCCGACGCCAAGCCGGCCGCCGCCAGCTCGTCCTCCTGACCTCGACCCGAGTGCCTGTGGAGAGCGGATCCGTCCGCGCCCGCTATCTCCTAGCGTCGAGGGATGCCTGCCCCTCCCCGTGACCGCGTCGCTCGCGCCCTCGGATCCGTACGCCGTGCCGTGCTCATCCGCCGCCGGCTGCTCGCGGCGCTGCTGACCGCGGTCGCCGTCGCAGCCGGGCTCCAGGCCGTCGCGGCCCCGCCGCCGGACCGGGTGCGGGTGCTCGTCGCCGCCCGTGACCTGCCGGCCGGCGAGGTGCTGCGCTCCGAGGACCTGACCGCGGTCGGCTTCGAGCCCGGCTCGGTCCCCTCCGGACTCGCCCAGGACCCACCGGGGCGGACCCTGGCCGCACCGCTGCGACGGGGCGAGCCGGTGACCGACGTCCGTCTGGTCGGTCCGGCACTCACCGACGGCTACCCGGGCCGTGCCGCGGTGCCGGTCCGGCTGCCCGACGCAGCGATGGTCGACCTGCTCCGGGTGGGCGACCACGTCGACCTGGTCTCCGCGGACCCGCAGGGCGGCGGCGCCGAGGTGGTCGCGGCCGACGTACCCGTCCTGGCGATCCCCGACCAGGCGCCGGACACCGGGGCGGCGGGACTCACCGGACGTCTGGTGGTGGTGGGGGCGGTCCCTCGCGACGTCGCCCGCATCGCGGACGCCTCCGTGCGGACCTTCGTCACCGTGGCCTTCGCCGACTAACGTGACGTCATGACGGGATTCAGAAACTTCATCCTCCGCGGCAACCTGATCGAGCTCGCGGTCGCCTTGATCATGGCGCTCGCGTTCACTGCCATCGTGAACGCGACCGTCGACCTCATCATGGGAGTGATCGGCAAGATCGGCGGCCAGCCCGACTTCAGGGGCTGGACCCCCTTCGGCCTGGCGTTCGGCGCCTGGGTGACGGCGGTCATCAGCTTCCTCGTCATCTCGGCCGTCGTCTACTTCTTCATCGTGGTGCCCTACACGAAGGCGAAGGAGAAGTTCTTCCCGGCCGAGGAGCCCGGACTGGCCGCCGACATCCAGCTGCTCCAGGAGATCCGCGACCTGCTCGCCACACAGCAGGGCAAGCCCACCGGCACGGTCCCCGACACCACTCCCTGACGGCGCCTGTGCCGGACGGCTCCTCCCTAGGAGCCGTGGTGCGGCGGCACCTGGCTGCGCAGCCAGGCGTCCGAGTCTGACTCGCGCCGCGCGCCAGACTCCTCGTCGCGGTCGTCGCGGGTGCTCTCGGGGAGCACGTCACCGAAGACCTCGGCGAGCCTCTTGCGCCGCTCCCAGTCGGTCTCTGGCTCGCTCATGTGCAGAGCCCGGCTTCCTCGAGGGCCTGCTGGTCCGCCTCGTCCTCCTCAGGCGACGGGCTGCTCGACCCGTCGGAGGGCGAGCTGGACGGCGACTCCGACCCGGACGCGGAGGGCGCGTCGCTCGGTGAGGCCGAGGGCGACTTGCCGGGCAGGTTGCCCGCACTGATGGCACCCTGGGTCAGTCGCCTCGTCAGCGGCTGGTCGTTGGCGATCCGCCGCCAGACCTGGTCGGCCTCTGGCTGCTCCCAGACGAGCCGGTTGGGGTCGTTGGGGTCGGCGATGCTCGGGATGGTGAGGAACTGGATGTTGTCCAGCCCGATGCCCTGGAACTGCGAGCCGAGGTCGGCGAGCTTCAGGACGTTCTTCAGGCCGGGGTCGACGGTCAGCGACGTGGTGGCCGAGTTGAGGAAGCGCACCAGTCGGTCGGGGCGGGCCAGGGTGCCGGCGGTGACGACCTGATGGGCCATCGAGCCGATGAAGGCCTGTTGCCGCTTCATCCGGCCGATGTCCGAGCCGTTGCCGACGACGTACCGCTCCCGGACGTAGTTGAGGGCCTCGTAGCCCTTGATCTTGCGGGTGCCGGCCTCGATGTTGATGTTGTGGGCCGGGTCGACGATCGGCTCGGGGATGCAGACCTCGACCCCGCCGATGGCGTCGACCATGCCGCGGAAGCCCTCGAAGTCGACCACGACGAAGTGATCCAACCGGACGTTGGTGAGCTGCTCGAACTGCTGGATCGTGCAGGCCGGCCCGCCGAGCGCGAAGGCCTCGTTCCACATCACGTAGTCGGCGCCCGGGATGGTGTCGCCGTTCTTGGCCTCGCAGTCGGGACGGTCGACCATCGAGTCCCGCGGGATGCTGATGCCGTAGGCACGGGAGCGGTCGGCCGAGACGTGCAGCAGGATCGTGGTGTCGGAGCGCTCGCCGCCGCCGGTCAGGCCATCGATGTTGTTGCCGGCACCGTCGCGGGAGTCCGAGCCCATCACCAGGACGTTGAGCGGATCCTTCGGACCTTCGACCTCGATGGCCGCGGGCCGGTTCGACAGCTGGTCGGTCGGGTCGAGCACGTTGATGTTGCCGTTGAGGTGCCGGTAGAGGAATACCATCGACAATCCGGTCACCAGGGCGAGCACCAGGGTCGTCGAGAGCAGCACCTTGCCGACCGTGTGGCGCTTGCGCGGCTTGCCGCGTCTCTTGGGCGCGCTCGTGTCCGGGGGGGCACCCTCAGGTGCGACTTCGGACATGGATTAACCTCAAGCGATCGAGTGCGGACGCACGGCGAAGCGTACGAGCAGGCTCAAATTATCCTCTGACCTGCCCTTTTCGGCCAAAACCGGGGCGCATGTCAGACTGTCCGCCGACCTGATCGACGCCCCAGTAGCTCAGTGGATAGAGCAGCCGCCTCCTAAGCGAAAGGTCGCAAGTTCGACTCTTGCCTGGGGCACCGCCCGATGCTTCGCGACCGACCATCAGCTGACAGTCCACAGGTTGCGGGTGTTCGCGTCGACGCGGTGGTACTTGGACTGGCTCGGGTGCCAGTCGTAGCCGTCGCGGCTGTCGTAGCGGGCGTGGGCGTAGCCCTTGCGGATCTGGGCGAGACCGGTGTCTCGACCGCCGTCACGGACGTAGCGAAGCAGCCGGCCATAGCGGTCGTGGTCGTCGGTCGAGGCCGGGTTCACCAACTGCACCTTGCCCTGGACCATCCGGTCGAGGTTGCGCTTCGCGGCCCGGTAGTACGGGCGTCCCCGCTCGGGGGTGTCGATGCCGATGAGCCGGACGTACTTACCGTTGGCGAGCCGGATCGTGTCGCCGTCCACGACATAGCCCAGGCGCGCCCAACCCGACGCCGGCTGACCTCCACCGGCACTGCCGGAGCCACCGGAGCCGCCAGTGCCACCGGGAACGCTTGAGCCGTAGTAGTACGGCGCGGAATTGGACTCGCAGGCGACCCCGTCGCCCTCGGCGTCGAGGCGGTGCGGGTCCACCCGGGGGCCGCCGGCGTTGAGGTAGAAGATCTGGGCTGCCTTCTGCGAGGAGAAGTCGCCGCAGTCGCGGTCGGCTACCGCGTTGGCGGGGACTGAGGCAAGACCGACGGCAAGACTTGCGGCCACCAACGCGATGGCGGTGCGGACGATGGTGCTTCGCATGAGCTTTCCTTCGGGGTTCCGGGATGAGTTGGCCGGGTACGCCCTCCCACCCCAGGTCGGGAGGGCTGTACCCGTCCACCACGACTACCTGGACTTCCAGGATGTCACTGAGGTGAACTCTATCAGTGATCTATTCGATGAATATGAGAGTCGCATAAGACTTCCATCGATGAGTAACTAATGACGTGCACCTCGTCCCACGCGGCGATGTGGAGCCACTCATCGGCTCATCTGCTGATGCAGCAGCAAGGCCCCGTACCGATAGGTACGGGCCCTCTGTGCTCTTGGAGCCAGATCAGGAGACGTCGAAGCCCTTGCTGATCTTGAAGATGCCGCCGGTCGGGCTGGTGAACTGCGTCCAGCCAGTCGGGACGTTGGAGAAGCGCGGCCGTCGACTCTCCTACGGTGGAGGTCACGTCGTAGTTTCGGGACGCGCGCCAGAGGCCGAGCGTTAGGACTTGGCTGACGTGCCGTAGTTGTGGGCCCCACTTCTGCTCGAAGCACCTGGGATCAGACCGTTGGTCGGTTCAGACCGGTACCCGATGACCAGGGCTGTTGCCCGGCTCGCTCTTGCGTCATCGGCAAGGCGGCAGCCCGAGGTCGTGGTGAACACCGTCGCCCCCGTGCCGTTCGTCCGCGAAGATTCCCCATGCCCTTTCCACCCCGCCGGGACGTACATGGTGGGTGCAACGCGAGCATTCAGCTTGAACATCGAACTCGGTCAGCGGGTTCTGGATGCATTGAAGTTCTCGATCATCGTTCGCAGGTGCGCAACCGGCTCCTTCGAGCGCGCGTGGATGAGGAACGCAGCCTTGTGCTGCATGGATTCCTCGGACTTGTTGATGACCCGAATCCTGTTCGCGGACGCGGGATCGATCGTCGCGATTTCAGAGTCAAGGCTTTCGACCAGCGCCAGCAACTCCGTGACCTTCTTCATCTGGATGTCGAAGGCGTTTCGTAGTTGTGAGTAACTCCGATTTGCGTTGTCGTAGCTTCGCTTCTTCTGCGCCCGGTCGGCCTCGCTCCGCTTTGCCTCCTCGACCGCCCCAAGACTCTCCTTCTCCCGATCCAAGCGTTCGCGCTCAAGTTCCTGTCGCTTCTCGTGGGTCTTGAGCGCCTCGCGGTGGAGGGCCTCGGTGTGTTCCTTCTTGAGCGCTGCATGTTGCGCGGCTTCCACAGCCTTGGCTTGCTTCGCCCGGTCCTTCTTGTCAAGCATTTCTCGCTGCTTGGAGTCGCGCTCTTCGCTGATCGCAGCGATGTTCTTCCGTTTCAGCTCCTCCGCTGCGCGCTTCTCCTTGTTCAGTTGGGCCCGTTCTTGCCGCTGGGTGCCCAGGTGGCGATGAAAGTTCTCGTTGAGGAAGAGGTCCTTGGTCGCCTCTCGCGCCCCGATGCCAGCGATCACGAACATCAAAAGCATGATGGGCGCGAATACTGCGTCCTGCTGCCTTATGGGCAGACTCCACAGTTCAAGGTCCGCACCGTCCGCAGCGCCTAGGTCCAAGATCTTTGCTGAGAAGAGGCGGGCCGCAGCAATCGCAAAGCCTAGGGCAAGCCAGATAACGATATGGACCCATCGGCCTGAAACACTGACGCGGTGCTCAGAAGCCTCTCGGTAGCCAAGGTGGGCCATGAAGGTCAATCCAACGAGCCCGACCACCATCGACAGAAGGAAAGACTCCGTTTGTTCGAGGTTGAGGACTTGGCCGATGACATCGCTCAGGAACGTCACGTCGGCGATGGCAATGACGACCGTGACGGCCAGCATTATCAACGGCGCAAAGAAGGGCATCGATGATGTCTTGGGACCCGAATGCAAACTAGCTGGCACTGTTGTTCGAGATTTGGGCTGCCTCTTTGCTGAGGACTCGGGCTGCCTCGCTGGATTTGTCCGTGCGCCTCGTGCTGGCGACGCTTGTTCGCGCATGGCGGCAGTAGCCGCCGGCGAGGCCGGTGCTTCGATCTCGCTATCCGTGTCCGTCATGAATTAGCCCTTCCTTCGAGAACTTCGAAGCGCTTCTTCAGCGGCTCGATCGTGATCTTGGCATCGGTCGGCAACTCGGAGGTGGTGAGGCCAGCCTTCTTGCCTAGGTCCTGTGCCGTGGCGAAAGCCTGTTGCACCCGATGGGCATCGTTGCCCAAGACGTTCAGGAGGTTCTCGATCTCGCCGACAAGTCGTGCCCGCTCGCCCTTTCGAGCCGAATGCGTCCCGTCGAAGGCGGTGCGGATCTCCACGCGCAGGTGCTCATAGCCCTCCGCCATTTCGGGGAGGTAGAGATCGAATGATTCGCCTGTGAGTTCTTGGCGACGAGCTTTCCGCTTTGCGTCTCGCCCAAGCTTCTTGGTGATCTTCTTCAACCGCTTGCGAATGACCTCGTCAGTCAGCAATTTCGGCTTGTTCAACTGGTTTCTCATGATCCTCAGCAGTCCGGGTTCTCGGCACGATTGATTTCGACCTTGACCATGCGGTCCAGGCCCTGATTGTTGCGATCCTTGTGGGACCGGCACCCTTGCCAGTCGATACAACCTTGGCGCTGGGGACGGATTGCTCGATAAGCCAGTTGCGGACGGCGTTTGCACGATCCTTGGACAGCGGTCCGGTATACGTCTCGTCAGGATCGTAGATATAGCCGTCGACCTTAATCCGACTAACGCTCGAGGGTGCCTTGTTGTAGATCCTCACGATCTGGCTCAGTTCCTTCTGAGCCTTTCTAGGATCCTTGAACGCAGCTTGATCACTGACGAATTCCACAGCCTGCTCGCCAAAGACGAGATCAACGTCGCCACATCCAGTGTCGGTTGTGCTGACGCCAAACTTCGTCTCGGTCGAGTCGCCGATCTGAGTCCGAGTGTTCACAATCGGTCGACCACCCAGCGCTCGCACGAGGTCCTGGTAGAAGTCACGCAAGATGTCCTTCTGCTTCGGCGAGAGCGCCTCCTGCGGGACCTGGGTGTCTCCCAATCCGACAAACAGCAATGAGTAGTCGGAGAGATAGCTTCGTCCGTACTTATCGGCGAGGGTGCGGATCTTCTTCTCGCGAGCGCCCTCGTCGAGGAGCAGATCGCTGTGGGCGAAATCGACCTCGCCGCTGTCGGAGAGGCCAGAACCGACGACGGTGATGGTGGATCTCGGTTCGACGTTGTTCATCGCAGCAAAGATGCCATCGAGATAGTTCGCGCCGTTGCCGGCGGGTTTGAGGTTGTTAGCAAAACTCGCGAGTGCCTTGGCATTCTTACGAGCATCGCGTTCGGCCCGGGTCTTGTTGACACTCATCGGTACGAGTTTGAGTACGTCGGGGTCGGGCCGGATGACCTCGGGGGTCCCAGTTGCGGAGACGAACACCAGCGAGTTGACAAGGTCCTCGGCAACTTCGCCCTTGTGAAGAAGGAGGGTCTCTTCAAGTTGCTTGGCGGTGTCCGCTCCGAGAGATGGCTTGGGAGTGTTCTGGGTATTCCCGAACACAAAGGCGAGCACATCGCTCGGTGGTGGCTCGTAGGGGCGCGACAAATTGAAGAGTTGAATCGCCAACAGAACCGCCGATGCTGCCCCGATCAACTTGGTCGCCGTGCCTAAGAAGCGCAGCGTCCCGAGCGTTCGGTGCGCCTGGTACATCCTGTACGTGACCAACAAAACGACAGCCAGCGTGATCAGCAAGAGGATCTGGGAATCCGAGTTGGAGCCCAGATTCTCCCTGAGATTGGTCAGCATTGGGTCGAGTCGTCGTCGTTCAAGTCGACGGCGGGTCCGGAATGAGAGTGCATCTTGGTCTGGCCGCCAACCAGCGCGAGCTCAGTGCCGATCGTGCGCACAACTGCCCGATGGCTACTTCTGGTACTCACTGCGTATCCCCTTCGCCCGCCATTGCGGATCAAAACACTTCTAGGTCGCCGCGTTGGGCGACTCCTGATGAGAAGTCTATCGCAGCCCTATGGTGCGGTGAACGACGTTGCATGAGAACTTCATAAGGATTGCGCTAGTATGTGCTGCCTACATGGCGCATCCAAAGCCTTGCCAGAGGGACGGTCCTTACTCGTCCCGGCACAGTCCCCATTCATCCTGCGGTCGGCGCGAAGCTCGTGGTCGGGGCGGTCGCTCCGCGTCGCCAGATCCGATCCCGCTGGTGGTACTGCCTGGCTCCGAGTACTGGATGCGCGAGTGGCGGCACCCGAACACCGGCGAAATCCACTGACGGCTGGAGCGGCGAACCTGCACGTTGCGGGACGACTCCGTCGAGTAACGCACTCACGGCGATCTTGGAGTCGGTCGCGTCCGTCGGGTCGAGGCCGGTGCTGAGACGATTCCAGCATGTCGGCGCACGGAGCGTCTCAGTCCCTTCAGGCAAGACCGTGCGGGTGTTCACCTGGAACACGGTCCCGGGGCTGGCGCTGGGCCACCCACTATCTCCGACCCAGCGGCGGCGTCGGGGGCCTCACCGAGACCCGTGTGGATGCCATCCGGGGCTGGGGGTGAACACCTCGTCGGCGGCGGCCCGGACTGGGGTTACCGACCAGCCCCAACCTCGAGCGCCGCAAGGTCGCCCTCTGGTCCCCCAGTCCATGGCGAGACCTCGACCCCGCGACCACCGACACCTCCATCGGCCCGGTCCGCGCCCTCGGTGTGTGTACCTCGCGGCCGTGCTGCCGATGACCTCGTCGATGTCGATGAGCCGAACAGGTCCGACCGGCCACTGACGAGGTCGTGAAGGAGAAGTGGACGACCCCGCGTGGAGTTTCAGCTCTCGTAACCACGCGACGATGTGTAGCCACTCGTTGGCTCATCGGCTGATGCAAGCAGCAAGGCCCCGTACCTATCGGTACGGGGCCTCTGTTGCTGGTGAACTCAGGCGTCGCCCTTGACCAGGCCGATCTTGTAGATGTGCACGACAACCTTGTCGTTCAGGATCTGGGCGTTGCCCTGGACGAAGCCGCCACCGAGGCGAGTGCCGAAGTTCGGCAGGTCGCCGCACTTGATCTTCGCGAGGATGTTGGTGTTGTCCGGGGTGAAGGTGATCCGCCAGCGGGTGATCACGTCACTGGCCGACTTGGTGCTCAGCAGGCTGGTCGGGGTGCTGTACGTCCCGAAGGTGCCAGCGATGCTTGAGACAGCCTTGGACGTAACGGACCAGTCGCCGCCGCGGATGTGGGACTCACCGAGGCCACCGTGGGTGACGAACGGCGTGCCATAGTCGAGCGTGCCCGGCAGCTGGTCGACAGCCGACGGAACCGCGGGCGTTTCGGGGACAGCCGGGTCGATGACGGTCTTCTTGCCGCCGGGGACGAACTCCCAGAACTTGTCCGCGCCGTCCACGTACGACCCGCCGTTGTCCACGAGCTGGTACTCGTATACGTACCTGCCAGTCGACCAGTTGTAGGTCTTGTACATGTACTCGAAGTGGCTGGACTCCGGGGAGCGGGGAGAGCGGGCGTCCCGACGCACTCAGGGGACGGGGCCGCGGCGGCAGCCTCGGCGGAGCCGGAGAACCCCAGGAGGACCCCACCAGCGATGGCGACTGCGCCAGCGACGCTCGCGATCTGCTTCTTCATTCGATTCTCCTTGTGAGGAAAGGTCCGGGTGACCAACATCCAGCGAACGCCCCGAGCCACCGGACTCGGGACGAACGCTGATGCGTTGGATCAGTTCCAGGCGCCGATTGGATCAGGGCGCGACGTACACGTGGAACACCGCGTGTTGCTGACCTTGAAGCCGTCACCGGGGATGATGGTCGGGCAGGGTCGAGCCAGCGTCCGGGGTGAACACGAGGCGGTAGCGGGTCACGCGGACCCGGGCCGGAGTACCGCCGTGGGTGTGGAATTCAGCGCCCGAGGTCAGCGCGGTCTTGGAGCCGACCTTCCAGGTGCCGCAGGTCGAGGCACCGAAGTTGACGACCCCGTCCGCACCGAGGCCGGTGACGGTCGGGACGCCGTACGACACCGCGAGCCGCGGGTCGAGCGTGACCGTGCGGGTAGCCGAGCGGCCGTCCGCGTTGATGTGCCACTTCGCCGGGTCGAGCCCGTCGAGCACCGTGTCGCCGTCCGTGCTGAACACGTACAGGTTCACGACGCCGGCGACCGAGCGGTCCACCAGCAGGGTGACCTTGCCGCCGTCGAAGTAGAACGTGTCGTCGCGCCACTGCAGACGCAACGCCGTCAGCCGGGGTGTCGAACGAGCCAGCAGCGGCGCAGGTGGCCGGGTTCGCGTCACCGGAGAACGGGACGACCCAGTGGAGGTCGCGGCGGATCTCGTTGACGGTGACGACCTTCGTGGTCGCGCCGTCCACGAACTCGTAGCCCGCGTCGGTGACGTAGGTGATCTCGGCGACGCCGTTGTACCAGCCCTGCGTGACGTGGCCCGTGATGTGGGGGACGTACTGCTCGGAGGGGTTCTCGTAGATCTGGTCGTTGTTGTCGCCGGGGATCGGGAGCACCTTGGGCTGCGGCTCACCCGCGACGCAGGTGATGGCGTCGGTGCCGGGGACCTCAGCCTTCGCGGCCACGTCGACCACGGTCTGGGTGATCTGCGGCTTGAAGATGTTGCCACCCGGGAAGGACTTCACCCAGATGTGGGCGCGGTCAGTGGACGGGTTCTTCGCGCTGGTCGTCCACTTGTACTCCCAGTGGAGAGTCGGCTTGGCGACGAGAGCCGCCCACTGCCACTCCTTGTGGGACTCCTCCTGGACGGCAGGAACAGTGGCGACCGCCGCGACCGGGGTGCAGTCGGGGGCCGATGAGACAGCGGCCTCGGCGGTGCCGCCGAGAGCTACGAGAGCTCCTCCGGCGATGGCGATTGCGGCGATGGTGCCGGCGATCTGCTTCTTCATCTGTGTCTGCGCGCTTTCTCTCGGAGGAGTGGGCAGACCGACGAAAACAGCGGCTCCCACGTGCTACCTCATAGTGCGAGGTTGTTCACTGGCATGAACTCTATCAGGTCTCTATCGACGTCGTATTGTGACCTCTGCCACCTCTATGAGAACGGCTTGGTACCATCGCGGTCATGCCCCGCCCTTATGGAGACCCTGTCGAGATCGTGACCGCGCCCATCCCCGCGCAGTCCCCGTTCATCCCGGTGGACGCCAAGATCGTGGTCGGGGCGGTCGCCCCGGCGTCGCCGGATCCGATTCCGGTCGTGCTGCTACCGGGTTTCGAGTACCGGATGCGCGAGTGGCGTCACCCGAGCACCGGCGAGGTCCACTGGCGTCTGGAGCGTCGAAAGGCCACGTTGCAAGACGACACCGTCGGGTAGGACCTCATTCCTGCTCCCCACGGCGCAGGACCCTGGACTCAGGCGAGGCGTAGCTCTGCAGACTGCGGAACTTGTCGGCAAGGGTGGCTGCCACCCCAGGCGTGCCGCGCCTCCTCGGCGCTGAAGTCAGGAGACCGTCTCGAAGCGCATCCCCGCGGCCCGCAGTCGGGCCAGCAGGTTGTCTCCCATCGCCTGTGCGGTGGTGACCTGGCCGGCGGTGACCGGGTTGTCGTCGAAGGCGAGGCACAACGCGGACTCGCTCAGCATCTTCGCGGTCTCGTCGTAGCCCGGGTCACCTCCGGAGACCCGCGTGCGGACGGTGCGACCTTCGCTCTCGGCGACGAAGTCCACGGTGAACCACGACTTCTCGCGCCGGGCCTGGTCGGGACCATCGCCCTGCTTGACCCGGCCGAGCGCGAAGTCCCGCAGCGGCGGGATCTGAGAGGTCACCACCAGCGCCCCGATCGCCGCGACCCCACCGACGGCGTACCGAAGCGTCTTGGTTCCGGCGTAGTGGGAGTAGCGGAACTCCGGGCCGTACGACGCGAGCGCCGCCGCGCTCCGGGCCACGACCAGCGGGTCCAGGGTCGGCATCGGGAGCAGCCAGTAGCCGAGCAGCTTGTCGCGGTGCGGCTTGCCGGCGACGGCCCGGACCGAGCGCCCCTCGGGACGGGGTTCGATCCGGCGCCGGTCCTTGAGCACCGACTGGGCCTGGCGGCCGCGGGACGCGGCGGCGATCGCGGAGTGGAAGGTGCCACCCGAGAAGGTCGCCGACGCACGGACCACGCCGCGCATCGTCACCGGTCCGGTCGGCTGCAGCTCCTGGACGGTGAACAGCGCCCCGAGGTCGTGCGGGATCGAGTCGAAGCCGCAGGCGTGCACGATCCGGGCCCCGGTCTGCTGGGCGGTCGCGTGGTGCTCGAGGTACATCCGGTCCACGAACTCCGGCTCCCCCGTCAGGTCGACGTAGTCGGTGCCGGCCTCGGCGCAGGCCGCCACCAACGGGCCGCCGTGGGCGAGGTAGGGACCGACCGTGGTGACCACGACCCGGGACCGGCTCGCGACCGCGGCCAGGGACGCCGGGTCAGTGGCGTCCGCGACCAGCAGCTCGAGGTCGCCGTGGGCCGGATCGATCTCGGTCAGCCGACGGCGTACCGCCTCGAGCTTCGCCTGGTTGCGGCCCACCAGCGCCCAACGCAGCCCGGCCGGCGCGTGCCGGGCCAGGTAGTCGGCGGTCAGCCCGCCGGTGAAACCGGTGGCGCCGAACAGGACCAGGTCGAACTCGCGCGCGTCGGGCATGCGAGTCATCGTGTCAGAGCCGACAAGCGGTGGATCGACGTAGGCTCGGAGCATGTGCCGCAACATCCGCCCCCTCAACAACTTCGAGCCGCCGGCGACCCGCGACGAGGTCACCGCCGCCGCCCTGCAGTACGTCCGCAAGGTGAGTGGCACGACGAAGCCGTCGCAGGCCAACCAGGCCGTCTTCGACCAGGCCGTCCGCGAGATCGCGCACCTGACCCAGCACCTGCTCGACGACCTGGTGACCACCGCGCCGCCCAAGGACCGCGAGGTCGAGGCCGCCAAGGCCCGAGCCCGCGCCGAGCTCCGGTACGCCCGTTGAGCCTGCCGACCACGGCCGCCGGCACGGCGTACGACGACGCGCTGGCGCTGCTGCTGGCCGACCGACCGCTCGTGGTGCTGACCGGCGCGGGACTGTCGACCGACTCGGGCATCCCCGACTACCGCGGGCCGGGGTCGCCGAACCGGATGCCGATGACCTACCAGGAGTTCGTCTCGGGGCCGGTCGCCCGGCAGCGCTACTGGGCGCGCAGCCACCTCGGCTGGAGCCGGATGCGGAGCGCCGACCCCAACCCCGGGCACCACGCGCTGGCCCGCCTCGACCCCACCCTGCTGATCACGCAGAACGTCGACGGTCTGCACGAGCGGGCCGGCTCGGCGCGGCTGGTCGCGCTGCACGGCCGGATCGCCGACGTGATCTGCCTCGGCTGCCGCACCACCTCTCCTCGCGCCGACCTGCAGCAGCGGCTGACCGACCTCAACCCCGGCTTCACCGAGCAGCACTCGAGCGTCGAGGTGCGCCCCGACGGAGACGTGGAGCTCGACGAGACCGCGTCGTTCGTGGTGCCGGGCTGCGACTCCTGCGGGGGGATCCTGAAGCCCGACGTGGTGTTCTTCGGGGAGAACGTCCCGGCGCCGCGTGTCGAGCGCTGCTACGCGGCCGTCGAGGCCCTGGTCGAGCAGGACGGCGCGCTGCTGGTCGCCGGATCGAGCCTGACCGTGATGTCCGGTCTGCGGTTCGTCAAGCGTGCCGCACGGCACGGCGTCCCGGTCGTCATCGTCAACCGGGGCACCACCCGCGGCGACGAGCTGGCGACGTACAAGCTCGAGGTCGGGTGCAGCGAGTTCCTCGCCGCGCTGGCGACCTGAACCTCAGAGCTTCCGCACGAAGATATGGTCGGCCGCCTCGAGGACGATCTCGGCGGTCTCCCCGCCCGAGCCCAGCAGCACGCCGGCATCGGTGACGATCACGTTGACGGTCTTGTCGGGGGTGGCGCCGACCCGCCGCATCGCGCTCATCAGGACCTCGTCCTTCTGCATCTCCTCGGAGATCCGACGCACCAGCACCCGCCCCTCCTCGGGGGTGGCCGCACTGGACAGCGGCTCGACGCCGTCCATGAAGTCCTCGCCGATGTCGGTCTCGCCGAGCTCGTGCAGGCCCGGGATCGGGTTGCCGTACGGCGACTCGGTGGGGTGGTCGAGCAGCTTGAGCAGCCGCCGCTCCACGGTCTCGGACATCACGTGCTCCCAGCGGCACGCCTCCTCGTGCACCAGCTCCCACTCCAGCCCGATCACATCGGTGAGCAGCCGTTCCGCGAGGCGGTGCTTGCGCATCACCCGGGTCGCCAGCCGCAGTCCTTCGTCGGTGAGCTCGAGATGCCGGTCGCCCTCGACGGTCAGCAGTCCGTCTCGCTCCATCCGGGCCACCGTCTGAGAGACGGTCGGCCCGCTCTGGTGCAGCCGCTCGGCGATCCGGGCGCGCAGCGGGACGATTCCCTCCTCGACGAGCTCATAGATGGTCCGGAGGTACATCTCGGTGGTGTCGATCAGGTCGCTCACGCGGCCATTCTCACCCATTGCCCAACCCGCTGGCAGGCTGGACTCCGATGACGTCCGTGATGTGGCTGCGACGAGACCTCCGGCTCGGGGACAACCCGGCCCTCCTCGAGGCGTGCGCCGACGGGGACGTGCTCCCTCTCTTCGTGCTCGACCCGGCACTCTGGGGTCCGGCGGGTCCGTCCCGTCGCGTCTACCTCGGGGCCTCGTTGCGTGCCCTCGACGCCCAGCTGCGCGAGCTGGGCACCCGGCTCTCGGTGGTCCGGGGAGATCCGGTACGGCGAGTGCCGCTCGCCGCCCGTGCGGTCGGCGCGAACCGGGTCCACATCGCTGCTGACTACGGCCCCTACGGTCAGCAGCGCGACGCCGACGTCGAGCGCGCCCTGGCCGAGCAGGACGTCGAGCTGGTCCGCACCGGGTCGCCGTACGCCGTCGCTCCGGGCCGGCTGTTCACCGGAGCAGGCGACCCCTACCGGGTGTTCACGCCCTTCTCGAAGGCCTGGGCCGACCACGGCTGGCGGGGCCCCGTCGATCCGCCCGTCGGCGCGACCTGGCTCGAGCTCGACGACACCACGGACCTCCCGGACGAGAAGCCGCCCGCCGGGCTCACCCTGCCCGAGGCCGGCGAGCTCGCGGCCCGTCGGCGCTGGGAGCATTTCCTCGAGCGGATCGCCGACTACGACAAGGACCGCGACAAGCCGGGCGTCAACGGCACCTCGCGACTCTCGGTGCACCTGAAGTGGGGGGAGATCCACCCCCGCACGCTGCTCGCCGACCTGGCACCCCTCCGCAGCGCGGGCTCGGCGACCTACCGCAAGGAGCTCGCGTGGCGCGAGTTCTACGCCGACGTCCTGCACACCCGCCCTGAGACCGCCCGCGACTACCTGAAACCCGCCTTCGCCCGGATGCGGTACGACGAGCCCGGCGACCAGCTCGCGGCGTGGCGCGAGGGCCGCACCGGCTACCCGGTCGTCGACGCCGGGATGCGTCAGCTGCGGGCGACCGGCTGGATGCACAACCGAGTCCGGATGATCGTCGCCAGCTTCCTGGTCAAGGACCTGCACCTGGAGTGGCAGCACGGGGCGCGGCACTTCCTGACCTGGCTGGTCGACGGCGACCTCGCGTCCAACCAGCACGGCTGGCAGTGGACGGCCGGGTGCGGCACGGACGCGGCGCCGTACTTCCGGGTCTTCAACCCCACCAGCCAGGGTCGCAAGTTCGACCCGCAGGCCGCCTACGTCAGGCAGTGGGTCCCTGAGCTGGCCGACGTCGCGGACCCCCACGAGCCTTCGGCCGACGACCGGGACCGGGTCGACTATCCGCTGCCGATCGTGGACCATGCCGACGAGCGCCTCGAGGCGCTCGCCCGCTGGGAGGAGATCCGCTGACGGCCGGCGGGCAGGGACTGGACCCCAGCCCCGACTCGTGCCAGCGTGACTCCTCACTCCAGCGGAAGGACCCGATGAGCGAGCTGCTCGTGCCCGAGCCGGTTCTGCGGCCCACCGTCGTCCGGCAACGGCGGCTGGACCGCCGGCGCACTGGCCGCCCTGGTGCCCGCCGACCCGACCGGGGGCGAGGTCGCCCCCGGCGTCACGGTCTCGCTGCGGCAGCCGCCGCCGCTGGACGCCGCGATGCTGGTCACGACGGTGGATGGCGTGACCACCGCCGCCCTGGGCGGGGCGGTCATCGCGACCGCGGAGCCGACCGACGTCGAGCCGATCGTCGTCGACCCGGTCCCGGTCGAAGTCGCGCGCGCTGCCGAGACGACGTACGCCGGCCTCACCTCGCACCCGTTCCCGACCTGCTTCGTGTGCGGGGTGGACCGGGCTGCTGGCGACGGTTTGCGGATCTTCCCTGGCCGGGTGGACGACCAGGACGGCGCGACCCGGATGGCGGCCACCTGGGTCCCGGACACCAGTCTGGCCGCGGAGCAGGACCTCGACGCCGAGACCCGGGTCGGCCTGGCTGCGACCTGGGCCGCGCTCGACTGCGTCGGCGGCTGGGCTGGCGACCTCGAGGAACGGCTGATGGTGCTCGCCCGGATGACCGCCCGCGTCGATGCCCTCCCGGTCGTCGGCGAGGAGCACGTGGTGGTCGGGCTGGGGCGTGGCCGCGAGGGACGCAAGACCTTCACCGCGGCGACCCTCTACGACTCCGACGGCCGCGTGGTCGCCCGCGCCGAGCACCTCTGGGTGGCCGTCGACCCCGCCGTCTTCTCCTGAGTGGGATCCGCTCCCTAGGATGGTCGGCATGGTTTTGAACGATCAAAGGAACGAGTGGTGGCGGCACGCGGTCACCTACCAGATCTACCCCCGCAGCTTCGCCGACGCGAACGGTGACGGCGTCGGCGACCTGGCCGGCATCACCGCGCGTCTGCCCCACCTGCGCGACCTCGGCGTGGACGCGATCTGGCTGTCGCCCTTCTACACCTCGCCCCAGCACGACCACGGCTACGACGTGGCCGACTACCGCGACGTCGACCCGCTCTTCGGCAGCCTCGCCGACGCCGACGCGATGCTCGCCCAGGCCCACGACCTCGGCCTCAAGGTGATCGTGGACCTCGTCCCCAACCACACCTCCCACGAGCACGCCTGGTTCCAGGCCGCCCTCGCCGCGGCGCCGGGCAGTCCCGAGCGGGCACGCTACATCTTCCGCGACAGCGCCGACGGCCCGCCCAACAACTGGGGCTCGGTCTTCGGTGGCCCGGCGTGGACCCAGCTGCCCGACGGCCAGTGGTACCTCCACCTCTTCGACGCCACCCAGCCCGACCTCGACTGGCGCAACCCCGAGGTCGGCGACATGTTCGTCGAGGTGCTGCGCTACTGGTTGGACCGCGGCGTCGACGGCTTCCGCATCGATGTCGCCCACGGCCTCCTCAAGGAGGAGAGCCTGCGCGACCAGCAGGTCGAGGAGGGCGAGGTGCCGAGCAGCGGCGCCCCCGCCGCCGACGTACCGATGGTCGAGCGCACCATGCGCGACGAGCCGATGTGGGACCAGCCCGAGGTCCACGACGTCTACCGGCGCTGGCACGACGTGCTCGCGGAGTACGACGGCGACCGGATGCTCGTCGCCGAGGCATGGACCCAGACCCCGGAGTCGATGGCCCTCTACATCCGCCCCGACGAGATGAGCCAGGCCTTCAACTTCGCCTGGCTGCTGGCCGGCTGGTCGGCCGACGAGTTCGCCGACGTCATCACCGGGACCCTCGACGCCACCGACTCGGTCGGCGCGTCACCCACCTGGGTGCTCAGCAACCACGACGTCGAGCGGCACGTCAGCCGGTACGGCGGCGGCGCCCTCGGCCTGGCCCGGGCCCGTGCGGCCACCCTGACGATGCTGGCGCTGCCCGGGTCGTCGTACCTCTACCAGGGCGAGGAGCTCGGCCTCGAGCAGGTCGACGTCGCTGCCGAGCACCGCCAGGACCCGTCCTGGTTCCGCACCGGCGAGCCCGGCCGCGACGGCTGCCGGGTGCCGATCCCGTGGAGCGGCACCAGCGCGCCGTACGGCTTCGGGCCAGGCGCCGGTCAGCCCTGGCTGCCGCAGCCCGCGACGTGGGGCGACGTCACCGTCGATGCCCAGACCGGCGTCGCCGACTCGACGCTGGAGTTCTACCGGGCGGCCCTGGCGGCCCGACGCACCTTCGCCACCACCGCCGGCGACGAGGTCAAGATCCTGGAGCGCACCGGCGACGTCCTCGCCTTCACCCGCGGCCCGGTGACGGTGGTGCTCAACTGCGGCACCGCTCCGGTCGAGCTGCCCGCGGGCGAGGTGCTGATGGCGAGCGGCCCGGTCGCCGACGTGCTCCCCGCGGACACTGCGGTCTGGCTGGTCTGAGGCGGCTCCAGCACCCTGAGAAGTCCGGGCCGAGCCTCAGCCGTCGAGGGCCTGGTTGTAGCTGCCGAGCAGCCTGACGAACTCCGACAGGTCCTCGTCCGACCAGGCACCCAGGCGCTCGTCGAGGAAGAGCCGCCGGTCGTCGTTGACGACCTTGAGCCGCCGCAGCGCGGTCCGGCTCGCCGAGACCAGCGTCGCCCGGCCGTCGTCGGGGTCCTGGGTGCGGTCCACCAGGCCGAGGTCCTGCAGGTGCTGGACCTGACGGCTGATCGCGCCCTTGTCGATCCCGAACGCCTCGGCCATCGCCGACGAGCGCTGGGCGCCGTGCTGACCCAGCCAGGAGAGCATCAGGTACGACGACGACTGCAGCTCGGGGTGGACCCCCCGCGCGCGCTCCCCGATCACCCGCCGGATCCGGCGGACCATCACGCCGACCTCCTGCTCGAGGCCCTGGAGGAGGTCGGTCCGGACGGACGTGCTGCTGACGGTCGTCATGTCAGCGATTCACCACGGCGTGGTGGAGCTCGGCGGCGACCAGGGGCGAGGCCTCGGCGTCGGCCTCGACGTTGGTGGTGCGCAGCGGCACCTCCTTGATCAGCATGACGCAGACCAGGGCGATCACCGCGAAGGGCACCGCGATCAGGAACAGCTCGCCGAAGGTCTGGCCGAAGGCGTGCTCGAAGACCTCGCGCACCGGAGCGGGCAGCGTGGACAGGTCGGGGATCGAGTGGCTCTGGTGACCAGACGTCGCGACGCCGATGGCAGCCAGCCCGGTCGTGACCTTGGCGGCAACCTGTGCCGAGAGGACGGCGCCGAGTGCGGACACACCGATCGAGCCACCCATGGAGCGGAAGAACGCGACCATCGCGCTGGCGGAGCCGATGTCGGACATGTTCACGTTGTTCTGCACCGACAGCACGAGGTTCTGCATGGTGGCCCCGAGGCCGACGCCGAGGATCGCCATGAAGAGGCCGACGACCGCGAGGTTGGTGGTGTCGTCGATGGTGCCGAGCAGGCTGAGGCCGAGGACCACCATGACCATGCCACCGACCAGGAAGCGCTTCCAGACACCGGTGTTGCTGATGATCCGGCCGGTGACGATGCTCGAGACGAGGAGCCCGCCGACCATCGCGATCGACATCAGACCTGCGTGGGTCGGGCTCATCCCGCGGGCGATCTGGAAGTACTGGCTGAGGTAGACCGTCGAGCCGAACATCGAGACGCCGATCATCGCCGAGGCGACGGTGGCGAGAGCGATGGTGCGGTCCTTGAACAGGCGCATCGGGATGATCGGCTCGACCGCCACCCGGGCCTCGACGTAGATGGCGAGGGCCACGATGGCGGCTCCGGCCAGGACCAGCGCGTAGCTCGTGGGCGAGGACCAGGCGAACTGGTTGCCCGCGAGGGTCACCCAGATGAGCAGGGTCGAGACGCCGGCGACGATCAGGGTGGCGCCCGCATAGTCGATGTTGACCTCACGCTTGATCACCGGCAGGTGCAGCGTCTTCTGCAGCAGGACGAAGGCGAGCACGGCAACCGGCAGTCCGACGAAGAAGCAGCCGCGCCAGCCCAGCGGCGAGTCGACGATGACGCCACCGATGAGGGGGCCGCTGACGGTGGCGACCGCGAAGACGGCACCGAGGTAGCCGGAGTAGCGGCCGCGCTCACGAGGGGAGACCATCGTGGCGATGACGACCTGGACCAGCGCGGTCAGGCCACCGACGCCCAGGCCCTGCACGACCCGGGCCCCGATCAGGATCCCCATGTTGGGGGCGAACGCAGCGATCAGGGAGCCGGCCGCGTAGATCACCAGGGCGAGCTGGACGAGCATCTTCTTGCTGAAGAGGTCCGAGAGCTTGCCCCAGATCGGGGTGGACGCGGTCATCGCCAGCAGCGTGGCGACGACGACCCACGTGTAGCCCGTCTGGCTGCCGTGCAGGTCGCTCACGATCTTCGGCAGCGCGTTGGTGACCACCGTGCTCGACAGCATCGCGACGAACATCGCGAGCAGCAGCCCGCTGAGGGCCTCGAGGATCTGGCGGTGGGTCATCACGCCGGTCTCTCCGACCGGGGCGACGGGGACGGGAGGTGCCTGGGACACGGAAGCTCGATTCACGACAGGTAGAAGGTTGCTGAGAGCAACTATATTCCCGATTCGTTGACGTCGGCAACTTATGAGACGAGCGACACGTCGGGGTCCGGACGCGGACGTCGATCAGGTCCGTCGGGTCGCGGGCCTGCTGGGTTGAGGACCGCTGATGTAACGCGGGGTTAGACCCTCTGGTGCCCCCGTTCTAGCGGGCTCATAGTGGGTCTAACACCGCGTTACAGCGCAAAGCACCCGCCGCTGCGCAGCGGCGAGTGGGTCGCTGTACGCGGAACGACCCGCAGGCGTGGCCTCCGTGGAGACCGCTCCGGTGGACGTGATGACCGGATCGCCTGCGGGTCGGGTGACTGCGGATATTCACCAGCAGCCGGCCGGGGCACTTGCGTCCCGGCGTGGTGCTGGGCTGCTAGCGGGCAGCCACCTCACGCGTCCCTGAAGAAATCATTCCTCGGACCACCTCCTTTCCCGTGTAGCTCAACGCTAGGTCGCGCGTCGACGACGGACAAGCGATTTATCAGGCGTCCTCGACGGATGCAGCAGCGAACTGCGAGTTGTAGAGCCGCGAGTAGGCCCCTTCGGCCAGCAGCAGCCCCTCGTGGTTGCCCTGCTCGACGATCGCGCCGTCCTCCATGACCAGGATCAGGTCGGCGTCGCGGATCGTGCTGAGCCGGTGTGCGATGACGAAGCTGGTCCGGTCGGTGCGCAGTGCGGCCATCGCCTGCTGGAGGAGCAGCTCGGTGCGTGTGTCGACCGAGCTGGTCGCCTCGTCGAGGATCAGCAGCGCCGGGTTGGTGAGGAACGCGCGCGCGATCGTGACGAGCTGACGCTCCCCCGCGGACAGGTTGGATCCCTCCTCGTCGATCACCGTGTCGTAGCCGTCCGGCAGCGAGTGCACGAACCGGTCCACGAAGGTGGCCCGTGCGGCCTCGAGGACCTGCTCCTCCGTGGCGTCGGGGCGCCCGTACGCGATGTTGTCGCGGATGGTGCCCTCGAAGAGCCAGGTGTCCTGCAGGACCATGCCGATCTGCCCGCGCAACGCCGAGCGGGGCATCCGGGTGATGTCGACGTCGTCGATCGTGATCCGGCCCGCGTCGAGGTCGTAGAACCGCATCACCAGGTTGACCAGCGTGGTCTTGCCGGCGCCGGTCGGGCCGACGATGGCGACGGTCTGTCCGGGTCGCGCGACCAGCGAGAGGTCGGTGATCAGTGGTCGGTCCTCGTCGTAGCGGAAGGACACGTGCTCGAAGGCCACCTCCCCGCGTCGCTGCGCTGGTACGGCGGTCGGGGCCGGGTCCGCCGGCTCCTCGTCGGCGTCGAGCAGCTCGAAGACCCGCTCGGCGGAGGCAACGCCCGACTGAAGCAGGTTGGCCATCGACGCGACCGTGGTCAGCGGCTGGGTGAACTGCCGGCTGTACTGGATGAACGCCTGCACGTCACCCAGGGAGAGCGAGCCACTGGAGACCCGGAGACCACCGATCACCGCGATCACGACGTAGTTGAGGTTCCCGATGAACATGATCGACGGCATGATCAGCCCGCTGACGAACTGGGCGCCGAAGCTGACCTTGTAGAGCTCGTCGTTCTCGGCGGCGAAGCGCTCCTCGACCTCGCGCTGGCGGCCGAAGACCTTGACCAGGGCGTGGCCGGAGTAGGCCTCCTCGATCTGCGCGTTGAGCTTGCCCGTACGCCGCCACTGCGCCACGAACTGGCCCTGCGAGCGCTTCATGATCACGCGGGTCACGACCAGTGACATGGGTACGGCGACCAGCGCGACCAGGGCAAGCAGCGGCGAGATCCAGAACATCATCCCGAGCACGGCGAACACCGTCATCAGCGAGGTGAGCAGCTGGCTCATCGTCTGCTGGAGGGTCTGACTGACGTTGTCGATGTCGTTGGTGACGCGGCTCAGCAGCTCGCCGCGCGGGGACCGGTCGAAGTAGCCCAGCGGCAGCCGGTTGATCTTCTCCTCGACGTCGGAGCGCATCCGGAAGATCGTGTTCTGCACGACACCGTTGAGGATGTAGCCCTGCACCCACGCCAGCAGCGAGGCGCCGACGTAGATCGCGAGCACGATGATCAGTACGTGCCCGAGGGCGGTGAAGTCGACGCCCTGGCCGGGGACCACGTGGTCCATCGCAGCGAGCATGTCTGCCTGACGGTTGTCGCCCTGCGCCCGGAGGTCGGCGACCGCCTGGTCCTGGGTGACGCCAGCCGGGATCCCCCGGCTGATCAGGCCGGAGAAGATCAGGTCGGTGCCGTGGCCGAGGATGCGCGGTCCGACCGACATCAGGGCGACGCTGACGACACCGAGCACCACGACCGCGATCGCCTTCGCCCGGTCGGGCCTCATCTGGGTCACCAGCCGCTTGGCCGACGGTCCGAAGGTCATCGCCTTCTGGCCGACCATGCCGCCACCCATCGGGCCGCGGCCGGGCCCGCCCTGCGGGGCCTCGATCCGCTCGGTGGCCTCGAACTCCTGCTTCTTGGTCGTGGTCATGCCGCCTCCTCGGCCGTCATCTGGGAGGAGACGATCTCCTGGTAGGTCGCGCAGGTCTCGAGCAGCTCGCGGTGTGTGCCGCGGCCGACGACCCGACCGTCCTCGAGCACGAGGATCAGGTCGGCGTCGATGATCGTGGACACCCGTTGGGCCACGATGACCACGGTGGCGTCGGCGGTGGTCGGCTTGAGGGCCGCTCGCAACCGGGCGTCGGTGGCGAGGTCGAGCGCCGAGAAGGAGTCGTCGAAGAGATAGATCCCCGGTCTGCGGATCAGCGCCCGCGCGATCGCGAGCCGTTGCCGCTGGCCACCCGAGAAGTTGGTCCCGCCCTGCGCGACGGCCGAGTCCAGGCCGTCTGGCAGCGCGACGACGAAGTCCCGACCCTGTGCGACCTCGAGCGCGGTCCACATCTCGTCCTCGGTGGCGTCAGGCTTGCCGTACTGCAGGTTGCTGCGAACCGTGCCGGTGAAGAGGTAGGCCTTCTGCGGCACCAGCCCGATCTGGTCCCAGAGCAGGTCCGGGTCGACCCGTCGTACGTCGCGCCCACCCACGCGCACCTCGCCCGAGGTGGCATCGAAGAGCCGCGGCACCAGGTTGACCAGGGTGGACTTGCCCGAGCCGGTCGAGCCGATCACCGCGACCACCTGACCGGGACGGGCCGAGAAGGACACGTCGCTCAGCACCGGCTCATCGGCGCCCGGGTAGGCGAAGGTCACGTGGTCGATGTCGAGGTGGCCGCGCAGAGCCAGGTCAGGTGCGATCGGGTCCTCGGACGGAGCCACGGAGGTGTGGGTGTCGAGCACCTCGGCGATGCGGTCGCCGCAGACCGAGGCCCGCGGGATCATCATCAGCATGAAGGTCGCCATCATCACCGACATCAGGATCTGCATCAGGTAGGACAGGAACGCCGTGAGCGCGCCGATCTGCATCTGACCGCTGTCGACCCGGTGCCCGCCGAACCAGATGACGGCGACGCTGGAGACGTTCACGACCAGCATCACCAGCGGGAACATGGTGGCCATCCACCGGCCGGCTCGCACGGACACGTCGGTGAGGTCGGTGTTCGCCGTTGCGAAGCGGTTGGTCTCGTAGGGCTCGCGCACGAACGCGCGGACCACGCGGATGCCGGTGATCTGCTCGCGCAGCACCCGGTTGATCTCGTCGATGCGGGTCTGCATCTTGCGGAAGCTCGGGACCATCTTGCTGACCACGAACCCGACGCAGACGAAGAGGGTGGGGACGACGACGGCGAGGATCCAGCCCAGGCCCATGTCCTCGCGCAGCGCCATGATCACGCCGCCCACCATCATGATCGGCGAGGACACCGCGATGGTGCAGGCCATCAGCACCAGCATCTGCACCTGCTGCACGTCGTTGGTGCTGCGGGTGATCAGCGACGGCGCCCCGAAGTGCTGCACCTCCTTGGTCGAGAAGCTCCCCACCCGGTGGAAGAGTGCCGCCCGCACGTCCCGCCCGAAGCCCATCGCCGTCCGTGCGCCGAACCACACCGCGGTCACCGAGCAGACGATCTGGACCAGCGAGACGCCGAGCATGATCGCGCCGGTGCGCAGGATGTAGCCCGTGTCGCCGGTGACGACGCCGTTGTCGATGATGTCGGCGTTCAGCGACGGGAGGTAGAGCATCGCGACGACGCCGATGAACTGGAAGACGACGACGATCGTCAGCCAGAGCCGGTACGGCGCCAGTCGCTCGCGCAGGAGTCGGATCAGCATGGGTCTCTCCTCAGGAGTCCGAGCAGGATGGTGTCGACGATCTCCTCGGGGGTGAGCAGACGACCGTCGGCGATGTGCTCGTGGCTGCCCGCGAAGGTCAGCAGGCGCAGCACGTGGATGAAGTGGTCGAGAGGCACGGCGAGCTGGTCGGCGTCGTCGCCGACGACGTCGGCCAGCAGACCCTCGAGGCGCCGGCGCCAGGCCGAGGCGCCCTCGGCGTCGTGCAGGTGGGTCGGCGGGCGGACCAGGCCCATCTTCTGCATCAGGCCGAACGTGGCCCGGAAGCGCTGCTGCATGATCGCGACCAGCGTGACCAGCCGATCACGCAACAGGAGGTCGCGATCAATCTCCTCGAGCCGGGTGACCAGGTCCCCGGGCTCGAAGGCCCGTGAGATGGCCGCGTCGAGCAGCTCCTCCTTCGACGCGAAGGCACGGAAGACGGTGCCCTCCGCGATCCCGGCGGCCTCGGCGATCTGGCGGGTCGTCACGTCCCGGCCGTGCACCCGCAGCAGCCGCAGGGTGACGTCGGTGAGGTCGGCGCGACGTTCGTCGGGCGCCATCGGGCGGGCTCGGGGAGGCACTCGAGGAATCCTAGAGTGAGTGAGCACTCACTCACAAGTGGGTTGTTCTAGAGTTCGCCCTCGTGCGGGTTCGTCGGGTCGTCCAGGTCGTCGTGGTCGCCGTCGTGCTCGGGCTGCTCGGCGGCACCGTCGCAGCCGGGATCTCGGCGCAGCTGGGGATCCGGGCGGAGGACAAGGACGTGCCGGTCGAGCACCTGGACGCCGCCCCGCCCCGCGCGGACGTCCCCCCGCCGGCCCTCACCCGGATCGAGGCTGCCGACGATCTCCGCACCCGGACCGCGGTCGCCGAGCTGCGCGACGCCGTGCGGGACGCCGGCCGCACCCGGGGCAGCGCCACGCTCGTCGTACGCCATGGCGCCGGCGACCCTGACGACGACTCCTACCGCCTGAGCGGCTCCGCGGCCGCGCTGCGGATCGACGCGCGCAGCGAGACCGGCACGGTCCGCGGCGTCTACGACCTGGCTCTGGCCGCTCGGGAGGGGCGCCCGCTCACCGAGCACCTCGGCGACCGGGTCACCTCGCGGCTGTCCTTCCGGATGGTCGACCTGGGCGCGGCCGGCGTCGTGCCCGACCCGGAGGAGTGGAGCAGTGGCGACGACTACTCCCACAACTCGCGGGCCTTCGAGGACGTGGTCCTCCCCGGACCTCCGTACGTCGACCCTGCTGCGCTGGCGACGGCGCGGGGAAGCGTGATCGCGTACGCGAAGCATGCGGTCGCCGAGGGCTACAACGCGATCGCGATCCCGGGGTTCCTCGAGTACGTCACCTTCGCCGGGCTCGACGTCTACGACGAGGACGACGACCACGTCGCGCGTGCCGAGGCGATGCGCACGGCGTTCGGGCCGATCTGGCAGCGCGTCCACGACCTCGGGCTGAAGGTCTACCTGCGCACCGACATGCTCGCGTTGACGACGCCGCTGGAGGACTACCTCCAGGACCACTACGACCTCGACGCCGAGGACCCGAAGCTCTGGGACGTGTACGCCGCCGGCCTCGACGAGGTCTACCGCGAGATGCCCTACCTCGAGGGCGTGCTGATCCGGATCGGCGAGGCCGGCAGCGTCTACGACCTTGACGGCTGGGACTACTACTCCGACCTCGCTGTCACCACCGTCCCGGCGGTGCGGGCGATGCTCACTGCGTTCACCGACGAGTCCGAGAAGGCCGACCGCACGGTGGTCTTCCGCACCTGGAGCGTCGGGGTCGGCGCGGTCGGCGACATGCACACCGACCCGACCTCCTACGACGAGGTGCTCGACGGCATCGACAGCTCCCACCTGGTGGTCTCGACCAAGTACACCCTCGGCGACTTCTACTCCCACCTGCCGCTCAACGACACCCTCGAGACCGGCGACCAGCGCCGGATCGTCGAGCTGCAGAGCCGCCGTGAGTTCGAGTCGTACGGCGCCCTGCCCAACGACCTCGGCAACGTCTACCAGCAGGCGATCCAGCACTTCCTGACAGCGAACCCCCATGTCGAGGGCGTGTGGACCTGGACCCAGGACGGTGGACCGTGGCGGGCCGGGCCGATGACCCTCGAGCTGACCAGCGGCTTCTGGCAGCTCTACGAGCTCAACACGGTGCTCGGCGCTCGGCTGGCCCGCGACCCGGACGCCGACCCGGCCGAGATCACCGACGACTGGGTGCGCCGGTGGTTCTCGACCGACCCGGCGACGGTGCAGGCGATCACCGACACGATGGCACTGTCTCGTGACGCGGTCACGCACGGGCTCTACATCGGCCCGTACGCCGACCAGCAGGTGTTCGCGATCGGGCTCGAGCCACCGCCCATGATGTGGATCTTCGAGTGGGACATCCTCACCGGCGACAGCGCGGTCCTCGACGTCATCTACTCCGTCGCCGAGGACCGGCTCGACGAGGCGATCCTCGAGGGTGACGAGGCCGTCGCGACCGCCGAGCGGATGCGAGAGCTGATCGCGGGCACCGACGCCACGACCTGGCGGGACGCCGCGCTGCGCCAGGAGTTCGTCGACACCCTGGACTACCAGGTGAACCTCTTCGAGATGCTCGCCGCCTACCGCACGATGGTGCTCCGCCACGCCCAGTGGCTCGACACCGGCGACAGTGCTGCCCGGGAGGCATGGGCGGTCGCCCACGACCGGTTCGACCTGGCCGCCGCGGAGCACGAGGAGAGGTACGCCGGCGACGTCGACCTCCCGGCGTACAACCTCACCGCCGCTCGGCTCGGCGAGGAGCGCGCGGAGCGCGACCTGCCGATGGCGTGGCTGGCGCGCGGCGGCCTGCTGGCGCTCCTCCTCGTGCTGGCGCTGACCCGCACCGGCCGCACGCTCCTGCGCACCGCGGCGACCCCGTGGCGTCGACCCGGGCCCGTCAACCGCGCTCTGGTCGTCGCGATCCCGGTGCTGGCCGTGCTGTGGAGCCGACTCGTGCTGACCTGGTTCCTCGCGCCGGCTCACCTGCTGCTGGTCGGGGTCGGCTGGGTGGTGCTGGCGGGCGCCGTCGCGGCGACCCGCTCGTGGTGGGTGGCGATCGCAGTCGCGGGAGCCTCGACGCTGCGTGCGATCCTGCTGCTCGCGGTGCTGGCGGTGCGCGGGCCCGGCGGCTACTGGTTCGCCTTCTGGACCGAGCCCGGCCGACGCTCGGCGTACGTCATCGTGTCGTTCGTCCTCCTCGGCTGGGTGCTGGCGTGCCTGGTGTGGTCGTTGGCCGGTCTGGTGGGCCTGCGAAGAGCATCGGCGGCCGGTCTCGGTGTCGTCGGAGCCACCCTCGTGGGAGTGGGCGGGCTGCTCGTCGCGATCGGCCTCGAGGACGCGCTGACCATCTGGAACGACCAGCTCGCCCTGCTGCCCTGGGGGCTGTCCCGGATCCTCGGGATCACCGTCTACCTGGGGATTCCGACCTCGCTGCCGTGGTACCTCGTCGGCGCGGGAGCGTCGGCCCTGGTCGCGGCCACGGTCCTCGGGACTAGGGCGCCAGCCGTTCGGTGACCCACCCCGACGCCGTGCGCCGGTAGACCAGCCGGTCGTGCAGCCGCGACGTACGCCCCTGCCAGAACTCCACCACCTCGGGGCGGACGACGTACCCACCCCACTCCTCGGGGACGGGGACCGGCTCGGGATCCGGGTAGCGCGCGGAGACCTCGGCGTACGCGGTCTCCAGCTCGGCGCGCCCGGAGACGACCTGCGACTGGTGGGAGGCGGCCGCGCCGAGCTGGGAGCCGTGCGGGCGGCTGGAGAAGTAGGCCTCCACGTCAGCGCGCGGCAGCGGTGTCGCCACCCCGTCGACCCGGACCTGACGCTCCAGGAGGTGCCACGGGAAGAGCAGGGCGCACCGGGGGTTCCCGGCGAGCTCGGCCCCCTTGCGGGAGCCGGTGTTGGTGAAGAAGACGAAGCCGTCGTCGGAGACGCCCTTGAGCAGCACCATCCGCGAGGACGGCGTCCCGTCCGGACTGACGGTGCTGACCACCATGGCGTTGGCGTCGTGGCGGATCGCCTCGTGCGCCTCGCCCATCCACCGGTCGAACATGGCGAGAGGGTCGGCGGCCAGGTCGGTCTCGTCGAGACCGTCATGGGCGTACTCCTCACGCAGGGCGGCGAGGTCGAGTTCGGACATGCTCTCGACCCTAGCTCCGACCCCGGTGCACAATGCCTCGGGCAGCCGCCCCGCACATCGAGGAGTCCCATGACTGAGGTACACCACGGTCTCGAGGGCGTCGTCGCCTTCGAGACCGAGATCGCAGAGCCCGACAAGGAAGGCTCCGCGCTGCGCTACCGCGGCGTCGACATCGAGGAGATCGTCGGGCGGGTCCCCTTCGAGCACATCTGGGGACTGCTCATCGACGGCACCTACTCCCCCGGCCTGCCGCCGGCCGAGGCCTACAACATCCCGGTGCACACCGGCGACGTCCGCGTCGATGTCCAGGCCGCGATCGCGATGCTGGCCCCGGCGTTCGGCTTCCGCCAGACCTACGACATCAGCGACGAGCAGGCCCGCGCCGACCTGGCCAGGGTCGCCGTCATGGTGCTGTCCTACGCGGCGCAGTCAGCGCGCGGACTGCACCAGGCGGTCGTGCCGCAGAGCGCCGTCGACGAGGGCGCGACGCTGGCCGAGAAGTTCCTGATCCGCTGGAAGGGCGAGGCCGACCCGGCCCACGTCAAGGCGATCGACGCCTACTGGAGCTCGGCGGCCGAGCACGGCATGAACGCCTCGACCTTCACCGCCCGGGTCATCACCAGCACCGGTGCCGATGTCGCCGCCGCCTTCTCCGGCGCGATCGGCGCCATGAGCGGACCCCTCCACGGCGGCGCTCCCTCGCGGGTCCTGGGCATGATCGAGGAGGTCGAGCGCCGCGACGGCGACGCCGCGACGTACGTCAAGGAGCT
This sequence comes from uncultured Actinomycetota bacterium, assembly GCA_963706475.1. Classification (GTDB taxonomy): domain Bacteria; phylum Actinomycetota; class Actinomycetes; order Propionibacteriales; family Nocardioidaceae; genus Nocardioides. The sequence continues at coordinate 1,002,317 of CAVPLV010000002.1, forward strand.
GCTCGACAACGGCGAGCGACTGATGGGCTTCGGGCACCGCGTCTACCGTGCCGAGGACCCGCGAGCCCGCGTCCTGCGTCGTACGGCGCGCGAGCTGGACGCCCCGCGCTACGAGGTCGCCGAAGCACTCGAGCGGGCCGCGCTGGCCGAGCTCCGCGAGCGGCGCCCGGACCGGGTGCTGGAGACCAACGTGGAGTTCTGGGCGGCCATCGTGCTCGACTTCGCCGAGGTGCCGGCCCACATGTTCACCTCGATGTTCACCTGCGCACGCACCGGCGGCTGGTCGGCGCACATCCTGGAGCAGAAGCGCACCGGCCGGTTGATCCGGCCCTCCGCGATCTACACCGGACCCGCCTCGCGGCCCGCGACCGACGTCGAGGGCTGGAGCGACGCATGGGCGAAGTGAGCACTGACGGCTACTTCACCGGCACGTCCGCGATCGTCACCGGCGGCGGCTCCGGCATCGGCGCCTGTCTGACCCGTGCCCTGGTCGCGGCGGGTGCCCACGTGGTCTGTGCCGACCTCGACGAGGCGGCGGCGGCGCGCACCGTGGCCGCAGTCTCCGGCCCGGGCACGGCGCGCGCCGCCCGCCTCGACGTCACCGACGCGGCCGCGGTCCAGTCGCTGGTCGACCGGACCGTGCAGGACGAGGGCCGGCTGGACCTGATGTTCAACAACGCCGGCATCACCTTCGGCGGCGAGACCGAGGACCTCACCCTCGAGCAGTGGAACGCGATCATCGACGTCAACATCCGCGGGGTCGTGCACGGGGTCGCGGCGGCGTACCCCCTGATGGTCCGGCAGCAGGCCGGTCAGATCGTCAACACCGCCTCGATGGGCGGGCTGATGGCGGCCGGGCTGATCACGTCGTACGTGATGACCAAGCACGCCGTGGTCGGGCTGTCGCTGGCGCTGCGCTCCGAGGCCGCGGCCAAGGGCGTCGGCGTCACGGTCGTGTGCCCCTCCGCGGTGGACACCCCGATCCTCGACAAGGGCCACCTCGGCAAGTTCCACGGACGCGACTACTACCTCAAGGGCCAGGGCGTGCGACGTCCGCTCGACCCGGACGTGTTCGCAGCGCAGGTGCTCCAGGCGGTCGCCGACGACCGGGCGATGCTGGTCACCCCGCGGACCGCGCGGATCGCGTGGCGGCTGGGCCGGTTCTTCCCCGGCTTCGTGCGGAAGCAGTCGATCGGGTTCGTCGCCAAGCAGCGCAAGCTGCAGGACAAGCGCGCCAAGAAGGCGCTCAAGGCGGCCGCGTGACGGTGTCGTTCCGGCACGCCGCGGCCCGGTTCGCGCGCTCGGCGGCAGTCCGGGTGGTCCCGCTGGGTCAAGCCTCTCTGAGACCGTCCCCGCCACCGAAGAGCTTCTCGGCCGCCCGCGAGTCGGCGTACTCCTCGAACCGCGCGATCCTGCCCTCGCGCAGGGTGACCACCTGACAGGTCGGGACCCGCACCGGCTCGCCGGCGGCGTTGGTGCCGACAGCCGTGGCCTGGACCACCCAGCCACCGTCGAAGACCCGGAGGCGCACCTCCTCGACGCGGACGTGGGCGCCGGCCTGCACCCGCCGGGTCCGCGAGGGCGTCTGCTGGATCTCCGCCTCCCACTCGCCGATGTTGTGCCAGGTCGACACACCCTCGGCGTAGACGTCGTCGTCCGCGCGACGGCCCGCCACGAAGGCCGGCAGCCACCGTCGGGCGAGGGCCAGCGCCTCCTCGACGCCGGCGGCGGAGGGGGTCTCGATCACGGGCTCTGTCACGGGTCGGCTCACGGACCCATCCAACCGGACCGCCCGCCTCAGCGCCGCCCGTCGTACCAGCTGGTGCGCGCCCGCGCGCCGGCCAGGCTGAGCGAGGCTACGTCCGGGTGGTGCGCTCCAGGTAGGAGAGCCCGCGGGGCGACAGGTCGTAGCCGACCTCGAAGCTGCGGGTCAGACCGAGGTTCTTGAGCTTGCGGACGTCGATCTTGAAGGGGTCGCGTTCGCGTCCGACCTCCTCGGCGAGGTCGGGCGCCCGGGTGTGCGGGCGGCGTCGGATGAGGTCGAGCGTGGCCATCGTCCAGGGGCCGTGGCTGCTGGCCCGGTCCAGCCGCTCGAGCCTCGCGTCCAGCGCCGTGACGTCCGCGTCGGTGAGGTCGGCGGACTCGCGGAGCGCGACCCGGGGATCGGGCCCGGCCCAGGCCAGCAGCACGCGGTACGTCGTCCCCGACTCGACCTTGTCGAGCTGGCGACGGAGCCGGTCGGCGTCCGGCCAGCCGGCCGCGTGGGCCTCCGCGTCGGTGATCGCAGCCGGGTCGACCTCGGCCACCGCCTCGACCCGGACCACGCCCGAGACGGTCCGGAACTGGGAGCCGACCTTGACGTCCGGGCGCTTCCAGCGTCGGAAGGCCAGGGTCACCGACCCGTCGGCGACGCCGTGGGCGACCTTGGGTGGCAGCAGCATGGGCCCCAGCCTAGGGTCGACCGATGAGCTCTCGGGAGAAGTGGGACGACGCAGCCGCGACCTTCGACGACGAGGCCGACCACGGCTTGCGGGACCCCGTCGTACGACGGGCCTGGGAGTCCTTGCTGACTCCACTGCTGCCCCCCGCACCGGCGCGGGTGGCCGACCTGGGCTGCGGCACCGGCACGCTCTCGCTGCTGCTGGCCGAGTCCGGGCACCGGGTCGACGGGGTCGACTTCGCGCCCGCGATGGTGAGCCGGGCGATCACCAAGGCCGGCACGACCGCCGGGGTCCGCTTCCTGGTCGGTGACGCCGCCGACCCGCCGCTCGAGGACGGCGGCTACGACGTGGTGCTCTGCCGGCACGTGCTCTGGGCGCTGCCCGAGCCGGCTGCAGCCCTGGCGCGCTGGTGCGAGCTGCTGGCGCCGGAAGGTCGACTGGTCCTGGTCGAGGGCAGCTGGTCGACCGGCGCCGGTCTGACTGCGGCCGACACGTCGACGCTGCTCGAGCAGGTCGGGCGTACGCCGCAGGTGACCCGGCTGCCGGAGGAGGTCTACTGGGGCAAGGAGATCGAGGACGAGCGCTACGTCGTGGTCGGCTGAGTCACCAGCAGCTTGCCGAAGCACCGCGACAGCGGAGCATCGCGGTAGTAGCCGAAACCCGGCACCGCCAGGTAGCCGCTCGACTCGTAGAGCGCGATCGCCTCGGGCTGCCGCAGCCCGGTCTCGAGCACCAGCGCCTCGACACCAGCGGCGGCGGCCGTCTCCTCGAGGTGGGCCAGCATCCGGCGGGCCAGCCCGCGCGCCCGGCCCGGCGGCGCGACGTACATCCTCTTGACCTCGGCGGTCGCGGTGGTGCCGAAGGCCTCGATCGTCGTACGCCGCCACGCCCCGGTCACCAGGGGTCGCTCCTCGAGGTAGCCGACGTAGAAGCTGCCGGCCGGCGGCTCGAACATCAGCGGGTCGAGCGGAGTGTCGTCGCGGCCGCCGTAGCGCACGACGTACTCCTCCTGGACCTCCTCGATCAGGGCGAGCGCGTCGGGGTGGCCGTACCCGACCCGGCGGATCTCCCAGGCGGCGGACTCAGCCAAGTCCGTTGCCGCAGGAGTCGCAGAACCTGGCGTCGACGTCGTTGCGAACCCCACACTTGGTGCAGAAGGGGCCGGTCTTCGTCGCCGCGCCTGCCGGGCTGGTCGCACCGGCGGCCCGGCCGACGCCGAGGATGCCCTGACCGTCGGAGAGGTACGACGCCGAGTCCTTGACCACCGGCATCGTCTCGCCCGCGCCGTACCGTGCGGCCGCACCAACGAAGCCCGCTTGGAGGAGGGCGATCCCGAGACCGATCACCAGGAGGCCACCGATGAAGCAGACGATCTGGAAGCCGCCCGGGCCGTCGTAGGAGTCGTTGCCGAAGACCGACACGATGCCGTAGCCGAACGTCACGATGCCGATCAGCAAGATGACGGCTCCGGACACCCGCAGCGTGGTGCGGTACTGGCTCTGGCGGGCGAACCCGGGGTTGGTGCTCATCTGGACTCCTCGAGAAGCTCGTTGCGGCCGGTGACAGAATAGGCCGCGCTGAATGCTGACAGCGTCGTCAGGTACTACTGCTTCACCGTCCCGGAAGGTTGCCCCGATGAGCGACGCACTTCAGATCCCCGCCGCGCTGCTGCCAGCCGATGGCCGCTTCGGGGCCGGTCCGTCGAAGATCCAGACGGGTCACCTCGACGCGCTCGCAGCGACGGGCGCATCGCTGATGGGCACCTCGCACCGTCAGGCGCCGGTGCGCGACCTCGTCGGGCGGGTGCGATCCGGGCTTGCTGACCTCTTCACGCTGCCCGAGGGCCACGAGATCGTGCTCGGCAACGGTGGGGCGACCGCGTTCTGGGACGTCGCGACCTTCGGCCTGATCCGGGAGCGCAGCCAGCACCTGACCTTCGGGGAGTTCTCCTCCAAGTTCGCCGCTGCCGCCAAGGCGGCCCCGTGGCTGGCCGATCCGTCGATCCGCTCGTCCGACCCCGGCTCGCGGCCCGACCCGGTCGCCGAAACCGGCATCGACGTCTACGCCTGGGCGCAGAACGAGACCTCGACGGCTGTCATGGCGCCCGTCGTGCGCCCGGCCGGTACGACGGCCGACGAGGCCCTGGTGCTCATCGACGCCACCTCCGGCGCCGGAGGCCTGCCGGTCGACCTGACCCAGAGCGACGTCTACTACTTCGCGCCGCAGAAGTGCTTCGCCTCGGACGGCGGTCTGTGGATCGCGATCATGTCGCCGGCTGCCTTGAGCCGCGCCAGCGAGATCGCCGCGAGCGACCGGCACATCCCGGCCTTCTTCGACCTGCCGACCGCGATCGACAACTCGGCGAAGAACCAGACCTACAACACGCCCTCGGTCGCCACGCTCTTCCTGATGGCCGAGCAGCTGGACTGGATGAACGCCGCCGGCGGACTGGACGCGATGGTCGCCCGCACCACCGCCTCGTCCGACGCGCTCTACGGGTGGGCCGAGAAGACGTCCTACACCTTCCCGTACGTCGCCGAGCCCGCCGACCGCTCGCTGGTGATCGGCACCATCGACTTCGAGGAATCCATCGATGCGGCCGCCATCGCCGCCGTCCTGCGCGCGAACGGGATCGTGGACACCGAGCCCTACCGCAAGCTCGGCCGCAACCAGCTCCGGATCGCGATGTACCCCGCCGTCGAGCCCGCCGACGTCGAGGCCCTCACCGCCTGCATCGACCACGTCGTCGAGCACCTCTGACCTGCTCCCCCGGTCGAACCGAGAGTCCCGTCGGTCGAGCGCACCCCCGTTGGTCGAGTAGCGACCGCACCCCTCGTTGGTCGAGTAGCGAGGGCCGCGATTCGTTGGTCGAGACCACGGCGCGGGATGGTCTCGATACGAGCGCTCGTCCCTCACGATCCGAGAGCAGGTGTGGCCACCTACCCGACAGGTCTTCCGATACGCTCGCGTAGCGCTCACGACCTGCGACCATCGAGTCGACAGCACCGCTCGCTACGTCGACGGCGGAGGCACCGATCTCGTGGAAGATCGCGCGCCACGAGCGCCAGACGACACCACCGCCACTCGACAGGTCTCGACTACGCTCGCTAGACGCTCACTACTCGACCACCGAGGGGAAGCACCGCTCGCTACTCGACCCGAGGGGCCCGATCTCGTTGGTCGAGTAGGGCGCGAGAAACGAGCCCCGTATCGAGACCACCACCACCCGACAGGTCTCGATACGCTCGCAGCGCTCACGACTCGACCACCGAGGCGACGCACCGCTCACTACTCGACCACCGAGGGCCCGATCTCGGGTCGAGAGGGCGCGAGACGAGCACCCGTATGACCCGCCGACACTCGATACGCTCGCTGGCGCTCACTACTCGACCACCGAGGGGCCCGATCTCGTTGGTCGAGTAGGGCGCGAGGAACGAGCACCCGTATCGAGACCACCACCACCCGACAGGTCTCGATACGCTCGCTAGCGCTCACTACTCGACCACCGAGGCGACGCACCGCTCGCTACTCGACCACCGAGGGGCCCGATCTCGTTGGTCGAGTAGGGCGCGAGGAACGAGCACCCGTATCGAGACCACCACCACCCGACAGGTCTCGATACGCTCGCTAGCGCTCACTACTCGACCACCGAGGCGACGCACCGCCCGCTACTCGACCACCGAGGGGCCCGATCTCGTTGGTCGAGTAGGGCGCGAGGAACGAGCACCCGTATCGAGACCACCACCACCCGACAGGTCTCGATACGCTCGCTGGCGCTCACTACTCGACCACCGAGGCGACGCACCGCCCGCTACCCGACCACCGAGGGGCCCGATCTCGTTGGTCGAGTAGGGCGCGAGGAACGAGCACCCGTATCGAGACCACCACCACCCGACAGGTCTCGATACGCTCGCTAGCGCTCACTACTCGACCACCGAGGCGAAGCACCGCTCGCTACTCGACCAACGAGGCGACGCACCGCCCGCTACCCGACCACCGTCAGCGGGCCTCGGACCGCAGGGCGGCGAGCTTGCGCTCCAGCACCCGACGCTCGGGCTCACTCCTGCAGCGGCGTACGGCGTCCTCGAGCTCGACCAGGGCCTCGTCGGTGCATCCGAGCCGGGTGAGCAGCTCGCCGCGAACGGTCGGCAGCAGGTGGGACCCGGCGAGCCGACCGTCGAGGACCAGCTCGTCGACGAGCGGCAGCGCCACCGCCGGCCCGTCGGCCATCGAGACCGCGACCACGTGGTTCAGCGCGACGATCGGCGACGGTGCCAGCCGGCCGAGGGCCTCGTACAGCACCACGACCCGGTCCCAGTCGGTCTCGGCCACCGACGGGGCGACCGCGTGGCACTCCGCGATCGCCGCCTGGACGCCGTACGCACCGAGCCCACGACCGACCCGGCCGGCGACCACCAGCGCCGCCCGACCGCGACGGATCGCAGACCGGTCCCAGCGCCGTCGGTCCTGGTCCTCGAGCAGCACCGGCTCGCCGTCGCCGTCGAGCCGCGCTGGGAACCGTGCGGCGGTCAGCTCGAGCAGCGCCAGCAGACCGTGCACCTCCGGCTCGTCGGGGACCAGTCGGGCCAGCATCCGCGCCTGCCGGATCGCCTCGTGTGCCAGGTCGGTGCGGATCGGCGTGCTGCCGGCGGTGGCCGACGAGCCCTCGGTGAAGATCACGTAGACGACGCTGAGCACCGACCCGAGCCGCTCGCGGCGCTCACCGGCCGGCGGGACCTCGAACGGCACGCCGGCCGCAGCCAAGGTCTTCTTGCCTCGCGTGATCCGGGCCTGCACGGTGGCGGTCGGCACCAGGAACGCCCGGGCGATCTCGTCACTCGAGAGCCCTGCGACCACCCGGAGCGTGAGCGCGACCTGCGCCTCCCGCGACAGGGCCGGGTGACAGGCGATGAACATCAGCGCGAGCACGTCGTCCTCGATCTGGTCCGGGTCCCAGGCCAGGTCCTCGCCCTCATCGGCGACGGCAGCCATCGCGGCATACCGTTCCTCCAGCGCCGAGCGCCGCCGGAAGGCGTCGATCGCGCGTCGCCGCCCGGCAGTCAGCAGCCAGCCGACCGGGTTGGTCGGCACCCCGTCGCGCGGCCATGACACCAGCGCCTGGGCCAGCGCCTCTTGGGCGACGTCCTCGGCGAGCGCGAAGTCCCCGGTGTAGCGGGCCAGGGTCGCGACGATGTGGGCGGACTCGATGCGCCACACGGCCTCCACCGCCTGACGACCGGAGCCGGACACCGAGGAGCCTGAGCTCACAGCTGCCCGTTCGCCTCCCGCCACGCCCGCTCCTTCTGGACCGTCGGGTGGTCCTGCGGGAACTCGTCGATGCTGGGAACCCGCCGGATCTCGAGCTTCGAGCCCGGTCCGGCCATCGGCGCTCGCTTGGCCCACTCCACCGCCTCCTCCTTGGAGGCGACGTCGAGGAGCCAGAAGCCGCCGAACAGCTCCTTGGTCTCACCGTAGGGCCCGTCGGTCACCACCGGCGGCTGCGAGGAGTAGTCGACCACGGCACCGTTCGCCGCGTCGTCGAGGCCCTCAGCCGCGACCAGCACACCGGAGGCCATCAGCTCCTCGTTGAACGCGCCCATCGTCTCCAGCATCTCGTTGAAGTCGACGTCCGCGTACGCCGCGAAGGTCTCGTCGGTCGCCCGCATGATCAGCATGTACTTCATCGCTCTGCACTCCTTCTCGGATCGTCCATCGACCCTCTCACCTGCAGTCGAACGATGCCCCCCGGAGATCGACACCCAGCCGAAAAAGTTCACCTCGAGCGCAGCAGCTTCAGCGTCGCTCGCTCCAGTGCGGCCTGCCGCTCGTCCGGGGTGTCATAGGTACGGCGCGTGGTGCCCCGGATGGTGCGGCCCTCCTCGTAGGCGTCGATCACGCGTGGGTCGACGTACGACGAGCGAGCCAGGGTCGGCGTGTTTCCCAGGAACGACGACACCTCCTTCATCGCCCCCGAGACCGCACGTTTGCGCGAGGCCGTCGTCTCCCCCGGCTCCGGGGTCTCCGCCAGCGCCGCCGCAGCCAGCACGGTCGCGTGCCAGGTCCGGAAGTCCTTGGCGGTGGCCTCGATCCCGGTCGACTCCCGCACGTACTCGTTGACCAGCGCGGGCAGCACCGACCGCCACGAGCGCCCCTCCTTGTAGGACAGCAGTCGCAGGTCGTCACCGCGACGGCGACGCATCACGTCGATGGCCTCGATCACCACCCGGTCGTCGATCTCGATGCGGTGCTCGACACCGGACTTGCCGACGAACGCGAACACCAGCCCGTCCTGGTGACGGCGCACGTGACGCCGCTCCAGCGTGGTCAGCCCGAAGCTGCCGTTCTCGTCGGCATAGATGTCGTTGCCGATCCGGAAGTACCCGAGGTCCAGCAGTCGTACGGCGGCCGCGCACGCGCGCTCCAGCGGCATCCCCTCGCGGCCGAGGTCGGTGACCACCAGCTCACGCGCCCGGGTCAGGGCCTTGCCGAACTCCAGCATCCGGTCGAACTTCTCGGCGTCGCGGCGCAGCCGCCAGTCCGGGTGGTAGAGGTACTGCCGCCGACCGGCGTCGTCGGTGCCGACGGCCTGCAGGTGCCCGTTCGGGTACGGCGTCACCCAGACGTCCGACCAGGCCGGTGGGATCACCAGGTCCCGCACCCGCTGGGCGTCGTCCTCGGAGAGCCGCGCGCCGTGCTGGTCGAGGTAGACGAAGCCGCGGCCGGCCCGGCGCCGGGTCCAGCCGGGCTGGTCGGGCGAGGTGGTGCGCAACCGGGCCATGGGCGTCCGGTAGCCACCCCACGCCCTCGGCAAACGCTGGATCAGCGCGGACGCAGCGCCCGCACCAGCACGACCACGATCGCGACCCCGCCGATGCCGCCGAGCCACCACGGCCACCGGTCACCGGTGTCGGTCGACGGCTCCGCGGCCGGCTCACCCGCCGACGACGCGGCGTCGGAGGTCGGGGCGGGGCTCGTGGACACCGGCGCGACCGCCCGGCGTACCGATGCCGGCAGCTTGACCCTGAGCACCGCCTGCTGGGCGCCCTCGCTGGTGACGAAGACGTGGTTCAGGTCGTCGACCGCGATGCTCTCGCCCTGCTGCTGGGCGGGCAGCCGGAACGTCGCGATCTCCTCGAGCCTGGGATAGGTGTAGACCGCGGCCGTGGTGTAGTTCCGGATGATCACGTGCTTCCCGTCGGTGAAGAACGCACCATCGGTCGCGATCGGCAACGCGTTGCCGACCCCGCGCAGCGTGTTGGGTGCCGTCGCCGAGAGCGTCTTGGGCGCGAGGTAGAACGAGCCGCCGAAGATCGCCTTGCTGACCACGAGGAGCCGTCCGTTGCGGGGGTTCACCAGCAGCGTCTCGGCGTCGCGAGCCCCACCCGGATAGACCAGGTCGTACGTCGTCGGCTCGACGGTCCGCTCGCCGCGACCGACCTGGATCTTCGCGACCTGCACGTTGTCGCGGGTGGCGGCGTTGTCACCGATGTCGCCGACCCAGACCTGGCTGGACCCGGCCGGTGCGAGCGCCTCGACATCGGTGGGCTCGTCGGCCCACCGGGTCACGCCGACGGTGATCCCTTCCTGCGGGGCGACCACGAACACCCGCCCGGTGTCCCCCGAGTCATTGGTGGTGAGGAAGAGCCCGTCCTGCGCGACCAACCCGCTGGCCTCGACGATCTCGGGGTCCTGGAAGCGGAAGACCACGTCACCGGCGGGTGCCGCCGGGGCAGCGGCGAGGCCGAGCGTGAAGGGCACCACGGCCAGCAGACCGACCACCCGGTCCAGCATCAGACGGTTCCGAGCAGCTCGGCCAGTCGCGGCCGGATCCCCCAGGTGGTGACCAGCTCGTCGTACTCCTTGCGCACCGAGCCGCCTTTCACCGGACCACCGGTGCGGGTCGCGCGCAGCATGGTGTTGCGTGGGGTGTGCTGGCTCTCGACGAACTGCACGACGTCGACCCGGTAGCCCTGCTGGCGCAGGAGTGAGGCCCGCAGCGCATCGGTCAGGGTGTCGGCCAGGCGCTCGCGGAGGATGCCGTGCCGGGTCACCATGGCGTACGGCGACGGGGTCGGTGCGCGACGCAGCTGTGCGGCGATGTCGTGGTGGCAGCAGGGAGCGGCCAGCACCAGCGGGGCGGCCCAGCTGACGGCCTGCGCGAGAGCCTCGTCGGTGGCGGTGTCGCAGGCGTGCAGGGCGAGCACCACCTCGGGGGCTGGGTCGAGGACCACACCGCCGATGGTCCCGACGACGAACTCGGCCGCCACTCCGAGCTCGGCGGCGACCGAGGAGTTGTGGTCGCGGGACTGCTCCTTGACGTCCACCCCGGTCAGCACGACCGGTAGCCCGCGCCGGTCGGTGAGGTAGCGCTGCGCGGCGAAGGTCAGGTAGGCGTTGCCGCAGCCGAGGTCGACGATCCGCAGCGGGTCCTCGGCGGTCGGCTTGCGCAGGTGGCCCTTGGCGACGGCCTCCGTGAGCGCGGTGTCGAGGAGCCGCAGGAACTCCTCCACCTGGCGGTACTTCGCCTGCCGGCTCGGCTTCAGCCTGCCGGTCGCGTCGGTGAGCCCGAGCGCCGCGAAGACCGGGTCGTCCTCGGACAGCAGCCGGACCTTGTCCCGGTCGTGGTCACGTGCGACCTCGACCTCCGCGTCCCGGTCGACGGTGTGCACGACCGCCTCGAGCTTCTTGGTGACCCGGACCTGGTGGCTCTGGGTGGTGGTGTCGACGTGCCAGTTGCCGTAGGGCTGGTCGAGCAGCGCGTCGACGGCGTCCCTCGCTGCGTCGCCCACTGCGTGGTTGGCGGTGTGCGCCTGGGTCTGGTCGTAGGACGTGATCTGCAGGTGCCGGCCGGCCTTGAGGTCGACGTACCTCAGCTCGACGCGCCGGAACGCGGGCTGCTCGCCCTTCTGCCGACCGGAGGCCACAGCCTTGACGAGCAGGTCGGGGTCCAGCAGGTAGCCGCGCATCCGGTTCAGGGCGCGGAGCAGCGGCTCCGTCATCGTCCGGACACCGCCGCGATCACCACGACCAGCAGCAACGCCGCGAGGGCGATCGGGATGACGAGTCTGCGGTGGCGCGGGTTCACCGCTCCACCCTAGAAGCCAGCAGCTCGGCGAGGTGCATCGTCGGGGTCCCGGCGAGGTCGTCGAGCTGGACCCGGCACGACATCCCGTCGGCGAGCACCACCGCACCCGGGTTCGCGCGTACGGCGGGCAGCAGGTGCGTCTCCGCGACCGCCACCGAGACCTCGTAGTGACCCTGCTCCATCCCGAAGTTGCCGGCCAGCCCGCAGCAGCCGGCGACCTGGGTCACCACCGCTCCAGCCTGCTCCAGCAGCCGCCGGTCCGTGGACCAGCCGAGGATCGAGCTGTGGTGGCAGTGCGGCTGCGCGACGATCTCGACCCCGGCGAGCGACGGCACCGCCACGTCGAGGCGCTCGACCAGCTCGGCGAAGGTCAGCACCCCCTCGGCCACCGTGATCGCGTCGGGGCTGTCGGTCAGCTCGACCGCGTCACTGCGCAGGGTGGCCAGGCAGGAGGGCTCGAGGCCGACGACGGGCACGCCGGAGGAGACGTACGACGCGAGCGTGGCGACCGTGCGCTCCATGATCGACCGGGCCTGGTCGAGCTGCCCGGTGGTCACCCAGGTGAGGCCGCAGCAGGCGTCGTCGCGGATCACCCGGGCGGTGACGCCGACCGACTCGAGGTAGGTGATGGCGGCGAGCGCGTTGTCGGGGAAGAAGTGGTCGGTGAAGGAGTCGGCCCAGATCCACACGTCAGGGACACTCTGCGCGTCGGGGGCGGGCGCGCCGGTCTGCCGGCGCAGCGTCTTCGGCGCGAAGGTCGGGATCGAGCGACGCTGGTCGATGCCGGCAGTGGCCTTCGCCAGTCGGGCGACCGGACCGAGCTTCAGCATCCGGTTGGCCACCGGCGCCATCGGGGCCGCCAGCGCCGCCCACTTCGGGAGCCGGCCGAGCAGGTAGTGGCTGCGCGGGCGGCGCTCGGTCGCGTCGGGGCCGTCGTACTTCTGGTGCAACGCCTCGGCCTTGTAGGTGGCCATGTCCACCCCGGTGGGGCAGTCGGAGGCGCAGCCCTTGCACGCCAGGCACAGGTCCAGTGCCTCGGCGACCGCCGGTGCGCCGAGACCACCGACGAGCGAGCCGTCGAGGGCCTCCTGGAGCACCCGGGATCGACCCCGGGTGGAGTCCTTCTCGTCGCGCGTCGCGAGGTAGGACGGGCACATCACGCCGTTGGTGGCCGGAGCGACGCACTTGCCGACCCCGGTGCAGCGGTGCACCGCGTTGCCCATCGAGCCGTCGTCGTGGATGAAGCGGAGCGCCGCGTTGACGCGCTGTCGCGGGCGGGTGGCGCGCAGGTCGGCGTCGAACGGAGCCGGGTCCACGATGTTGCCGGGGTTGAGCAGGTTCTCCGGGTCGCAGATCGCCTTGACCGCCCCGAAGAGCGCCATCGACTCCTCGTCGTACATCACCGACAACAGCTCCGAGCGGGCCCGCCCGTCGCCGTGCTCACCGGACAGCGAGCCCCCGTGCTCGCGCAGCTTGTGGGCGCACTGGGTCAGGAAGTCGCGGAAGACCTGACCGCCGTCGGGCTCGCGGAAGGGGAAGTCGATGCGCACGTGCACACAGCCGTCGCCGAAGTGGCCGTAGGGCACCCCGTCCAGGTCGTGCTCGCGCAGCAGCTCGTCGAAGTCGCGCAACCAGGCGCCGAGACGCTCGGGGGGTACGGCGGCGTCCTCCCACCCGGAGTAGGCCGGTCGGCCGAGGCTGAGTGCGGCCAGGCCGGCGCCGTCCTCGCGGATCCGCCACAGGGCGGCCGCCTCGCCGGCGTCGGTGACCAGCCGGTGACCCAGCGCGCTCGACTCCGCGATCACCCGCGGCACCAGTCCCCCGGCTCCCTCACCGGCGACCTCGACGAACAGCCAGCCGGCGCCGGGGGGCAGCTCGGGCACGGCCTTGCCCTTGGCACGCACCAGGTCGACGATCCGGGCGTCCAGGCCCTCACAGGCGATCATCTGGCCGGCGGTGGCGGCGATCAGGGCCGGGACCGCGTCCGCGGCGTCGATCATGGACGGGTAGCCGAGCACCACGAGCCGCCGGTCCGCCTCGTCGGTGACCAGCCGGACCGTCGCGCCGAGCACCACACCGAGGGTGCCCTCGGAGCCGACCAGGAAGCGGTCCAGGTTCCGACCGTTCTCGGGCAGCAGGTGCTCCATCGAGTAGCCGCTGACCTGCCGGCCGAACTGTCCGAAGCTGGTGCGGACGTGCGCCAGGTGCGCGTCCACGACCGCTGCCAGGGAGGACTCGACGTCGACGGCGCCCGGGCCGTGGGCGACGTCCATCGCCACCACGTTGTCCACGGTGCGGCCGTAGCCGAGTGCCCGGGAGCCGCAGGCGTTGTTGCCGATCATCCCGCCGATGGTGCAGCGGGTGTGGGTCGAGGGGTCCGGCCCGAAGCGCAGCCCGTACGGCGTCGCGGCCCGCTGCAGGTCCGCGTGCACGACGCCGGGTTGCACGACCGCGGTCTGTGCCTCGGGATCGATCGAGACGACCTTGTTGAGGTGCTTGAGGGTGTCGACGACGATCCCGGTCCCGACCGCGTTGCCGGCGATCGAGGTGCCGGCGCCGCGCATCGTCAACGGGACCCGGTTCTCCTCGACCACCTCGAGGATCGCGTGCAGCTCGTCAGGGTGCCGCGGCCGGACGACGACCTGCGGCACCACCCGGTAGAGCGAGGCGTCCGTGGAGTAGAGCGCCCGGGTCAACGTCGAGTCGTCGACGTCCGAGACGTCCCGGCGACGTAGCGCGGCTACCAGGTCAAGCGACGTGTCCGACACGTCACCAGTGTTCCATCGACCCCCGAAAGACCGACGCGAGGTCCTCCTCCGTGGGGCTCTTCGGGGCGGTCGCGAGGAGCCGTTGCTGCTGGAGGGAGCCGGCCACCAGGTCGTCGACGTCGGAGCCGAGGTAGCCGACCTCCGCCAGGCCGTTGGGGATCCCGATGTCGCGCATCAGGGCGGACAGCACGCCCGGCAGCACGTCGGGGCCGTCACCGGTCACGGAGGGGTCGAGCAGCCGGGCCGCGTGCAGGTGCCGCTCCGGGGCGGCCTCGAAGGTGAAGCGGAACGCCTCGGGAGCGGTCAGCGACACCGCCATCCCGTGCGGCACGATCGGTTCGTCCGCGGGGTAGCCATCGGGTCGGAAGTCTCGGACCCTGCCGGCGATCGGGTAGGCGTTGGCGTGCGGGATGTGCACACCGGCGTTGCCGAAGCCGAGCCCGGCGAAGGTCGCGGCCATCGCCATCTTCTCGCGGGCCACCTCGTCCGAGCCGTCGCGCACCACGGTCCGGAAGGCGCTGGCCAGCAGCGACATCGCCTTCTCGGACCACATGTCGGCGATCGGGTTCGCCCCGCAGTAGGGCACCCGCTGCTCGGGTCGCTTGGCATCGAAGTCGGCGTACCAGCGCGCGGTGTAGCTCTCCAGCGCGTGGCAGAGGATGTCCATGCCGGAGGCAGCGGTCACCATCGGCGGCTGGCTGGCGGTCAGGGTCGGGTCGACCACGGCCAGGGTCGGGCGGAGCCTGGGGTGGCTGATCCCCGTCTTCACCTTCAGCGACAGCACGTCGAGCACGCAGATCGTGGTGCTCTCGGCGCCCGTCCCGGTCGTGGTGGGCACCGCCACCAGCGGCAGCAGGGGCTTGGTCGGCGCGAGCGCCTTGCCGACCGGCGCGTTGATGTAGTCCATCAGCTCACCGGGGTTGGTGGTCAGCAGGTTGATCGCCTTGCCGGTGTCGATCGAGGAGCCCCCACCGACCGCCACGATGGCGTCGAACGGCCCGGCGTCGCGGGCGAAGGCGATCGCCTCGGCCATCGACTCGTCGGTCGGCTCGACGTGCACCCCGTCGTACGTCGTCACCTCCATGCCGTGGGCACCGATCTCGGCGGCGATCCGGGCCGGGTGGCCGGTCGCCGCGACGCCGGCGTCGGTGACCAGTAGGACCCGGCGCACGTCGTACGCCGTGAGGTCGTGTCCGATCTCGGCGGTCGCTCCCGGGCCGAACTTGAGGGCAGGTGAGGCGTAGGTGAAGACGGTCTCGGTCATCTGATCAACCTAGCGGCGGCTCAATGGGTACGGCTACGGACCACCAGCCCACGACCGGTCAGCCCGGCTCCGAGAAGCAGCAGGCCGAGGCCCAGGACACCCGCGGCGCCGAGGCCCGCGGACATCCCGGTGTCCGGCAGCACGGTGGCCGTCGGGGCCGCTGCGGGAGCAGAGGCAGCCGGGGTGGGATCTCCGGCAGGGGTCGAGGGCGTGGTCGGGGTGACGGCCGCCGGGGTCGGATCGACGATCGGCAGGGTGGACACGTCCGGGTCGGCGGGATCCGTCGGATCGGTGGGCTCCGGGTCCTCGCTGGGCGTGCAGTCCTCGATGACGAGGTCCCCGCTCGAGACCGTCCGTGGTGCCGCGTCGTCCTCGGCGGTGACCACGTAGGTGCCGGCCGCGAGGTCGTCGAAGGTCAGGTCGGCCGACTGCTCGTCCCCGGCGACGGTGTGCACCTGGTCACCGGGCGAGAGCCGCACCGTGTAGGAGCGACCAGCGACCAGACCGGCCAGCCCGGCGTCGATGGTGGACGTGCGGCTGCCGTCGACGCAGGACGCCGCGGTGACGTCGAGCGAGATCCGCTCGGCACAGCCCGGGATGCTGACGTCGGCGCTGCCCGACAGCGCCGGGTCGGACTCGTCGGTCACGTCGATGCGGTAGTCCAGGCCGGCGGTGAGGCCGCTGAAGGTCTTGGCCGACGGGGTCGGGGTCCGGAACTCGAAGTGGGTGACCACCTCTCCCTCGTGGACCACCTCGACCAGGTAGGTCACATGGGCGCGGACGTGGGAGAACTCCAGGTTGATCGACTGCTTGTCGACCCGGTCCGGGGAGACGCAGTTGGATGCCGCCGCGACCACCTCGATCGGTCCGCACGGCGTGGTCGGGCCCGTGAACGTGGCGTCGGTGCCGGTGCCTGGCTCGAAGTCACGCCCGGCGCTCGAGGCGCCGTACGAGTTGATCTCCACGGTGTAGTCATGGGCCACGGTCGGGTCGAACGCGTAGACGTTGGTGAAGCTGCCCTCGAACTCGCGCCAGCCACCCTCGCCGTCGGTCTGCACCTCGCCGTCGACGACCACCCGCACCTCGCCCTTGTCGGCGAAGTACTTCGGCTTCACCTCGAGATTGGCGCAGGTCGGGAGCACACCGGTCGTCTCGCCCGGGGCGTCCGCGGCGGAGGCCGCTGCGACGCCGCCACCGAGAATGAACAGGGCGATGGGCAGCGTGGCCAGCAGTCGGGTCAGCCTCGTCATCGCGACACCGTGGGGTTCCAGGAGTCGGTACCGGCGAGGTACTTCTGCGCGGTGTACTCCGAGGCGTCGGCGTCGCTGAGCTGCGGGCGCTTGCCGGCGTCGACGACCGCCGCACCGGCACCGGTGTTCTGGAACTCGAAGAAGCGTCCGGCGGTCCACAGGGTCACCGCGTCCCAGTCCTTCCACGGCTGGGTGGTGTTGATCGCCGAGCCGAGGTCGGTGTTGCGCACGACCACCTGGGCCACACCGGTGGTGGAGTACGGACGACCGAGGTAGATCGAGCCGGGCGCACCGTCGGTGACGATCGAGCTGTCGGTGATCAGGAAGCCGTACTTGTAGCTGCCGGCGACCGAGGAGTCGGTGAGCGAGGCACCAGCCCGGTTGAGCACGTGGATGGTGCTGCGGTCCACCACGGTGACGGCGCGACCCAGGATCAGGTCGGCACCACCCTCGATGAAGGAGCTGGTGATGTAGAGACGGCTGTACGTCGTCACGTTCGCCGTCGAGACCAGCAGGGTCTGCTTGTCACCGAGCAGGCGGGTGTTGTCGAAGACGTTCTTGTCACCGCTCTTGACCTGCACCGCGGTGGCCTGGGCGCCGACGGACGGTGCGACGCTCTGGAAGGTCACCGCCCGGAAGGTCCAGGACGGGGCCGACAGGCTGAAGGTGGCGACGGCACTGCCGGGAGCCGTGAAGACGACGTCCTTCGGGTCCCCGGTGGCGCCGACGATGCTCACGCCGTACCGGTTGCCGCTGACCACGACACCGGGGTAGGTGCCGGGCTTCACCAGGATGGTGCGCCCGCCGGTCAGCGTGAAGTCGACACCGTTCTGCATCGAGCCGGTGGCCGGATCGGTGGCACCGAGCAGGGAAGCGAGGCTGGTCGCGTCGCCGCTGCCGTCCGCCGCGACCACGTAGTCCACCTTGATCGGCGTCGCCGTGACGGCGCTGGAGGCCGCGGAGGCGTTCGCCGAGGTGTCGGTGGCGACGACGGTGTAGGTGTAGGTGGTGCCGATCGTGACCGCGGTGTCGACGAAGGAGCCCTTCGCCGCACCGGTGGAGCCGACCACGGTGGGGGCAGTGCCACCGGACGAGCGCAGCACGTCGTACCGCGCCACGTCGGTGTCCTCGACGAGGCCCCACGAGACGGTGACCGAACCCTTGCCGAGCTCGGTCCGCACCGATCCGGGGACGGCCGGGGCGACCGCGTCGCCGGCCTTCGGGGTGGCCGTGGCGGAGGCGGACCTCGCCGACTCGAGCGCTGTCTCGTCGACCGCGGTCACCGTGTACTCGTACGCGGTGTCGTTGGTCAGGCCGCTCTCGGTGTACGACGTGCCGGTCAGCAGCGCGTCGTTGAGCCTCACCCCGTCGCGGTAGACGTTGTACCCCGCCAGGTCGGCGTCGGTGCTCGCCGTCCAGGACAGGATCACCTTGCTGTCGGCGGCGGTGGCCACCAGTCCCGCAGGGGCGGCCGGCGGAGCGGAGTCGACCGGGCGGACCGACGTCGTGGCAGCCGCGCCGACGTTGCCCAGGGCGTCCGTCGCGACGACCGCGTAGTGGTAGGTCGTGCGGTTCGTCAGGCCGCTGTCGGTGTAGCCCGACTCGGTGCCGAGGGTGGCGACCAGGTTGGCCCTGGTCGTGGCGACCGGGGTCGTCGTGGAGCGGTAGACCCGGTAGCCCGCGAGGTCGGGCGCCGTGGGCGCCGTCCACGCGAGGGTCGCCGAGGCGTCGCCCGCGCTCGCGGTCAGCGCGGTCGGGGCAGTCGGCGCCGTCACGTCGGCCGGGGTGGCCGGGTCGGCGACCGCGGGGTACCAGGTCGCGGCACCCAGCCAGGACGAGACCGTCGCGGTGACGGACTCGGCCGGGCTCAGCAGCGGACGGTTGGCGTTGGCCGTGGAGCCGTCACCGGAGTTGGCGTACTCCGCGAAGCGGCCGAGGGTCCACGGCTCGCTGGCCGGACCGACGCCCCAGGGCTGGGTCGCCTTCACGCCGGCGCCGAGCACGGTGTCGCGGACGACGGCCTGGCCGACCGACCTCGGGTTGAACGTGTCGGCCCACGCCCGATAGGGCCGGCCGAGCTGCACGTTCGACGCGCCCGGTGTCTCGACGGTGCTGTCGATCAGCAGGAAGCCCCTGGTGTTCTCCGCGGTGCTCGGCGTGAGCACAGTGCCGTTGGTGCGCACCGTGACGGTCGAGTCGTTGATGACCAGGGTCGCCCGACCCAGGGCGATGTCGTTCCCGCCTGAGATCGAGGAGCCGGTGACCATCTGTCGAGCTGCGATGGTGTACGACGTCGTGTCGGCGAAGATCGCCCGACCGGCCGAGCTCGAGATGACCGAGCCCGCCACGAGCACCTTGTCACCGGTCATCGAGACGGCCGGCGCGTTGCCGGTCGTCGTGGTGTTGACCAGGCTCAGGTTGCGCACCGTGACCGACGATCCGCTGATCACCAGCGGAGCCGTGGCAGTGGCGCTGGTGAGCACGGTGTCGGTCGCCTTCGCGCCGCCACCGGTGATGGTGACGTTCGACTTGGCGACGGTGGTCGTTCCGGTGTAGCTGCCGGCCTCGAGCAGGATCACCCACGGCGTGGTGCCGGAGGCGGCGTCGACGGCCGACTGCAGCGTCGGGTAGGGGCCGCCGCCGTCGGCGCGCACGGTGGCGTCGACCTTCAGCGCCGGGGTGGCGGTGACGGTCTTCGACACCGCGGACTCGTGGCCCGCCGCATCGACCGCGACGACGGTGAAGGACGTCGCGACGCCGTTGGCCAGGTCAGCAGCCTTGTACGACGAGGTCAGCGACGTGCCGACGTAGGTGCCGTCCCGATAGATCTTGTAGGAGACGACGTCGGACTCGATGTTCTCGTCCCAGTCCAGGAGCACCTGGCCGTCGCCGGCGGCCGCGGTGACCGCGGCCGGTACGGCCGGGGCGGTGTCCTTCGCCGTGTCCAGCGTCGGGTTCCAGCCCTCGGTCCCGCCGAGGAAGTCGGTGACCGTCGCGGACTGGGCCGCGGCGTCGCTGAGCTGCGGGCGGTTGGCGTTGACGGTCGCGGCGGGACCGGTGTTCTGGTACTCGGCGAAGCGGCCGTCGGTCCAGACGTTGGGCGAGAAGTCGACCCACGGCTGGGCGGTGGCGATGCCGCCGCTGAGCCAGGTGTTGCGGATCACCGTCTGGCCGCGCGAGACGTCGGGCTGGGTGCCGTCGCCCCAGGAGCGCCACGGACGGCCCAGGGCCAGCGTCGCCGAGTCGTTGTCGGCGACGATCCGGCTGTTGGTGACCAGGTAGCCGTGCGACCTGCTCGCCGAGGACGGCGCGAAGATGGTGCCGCCGTTCTTGGTGGTGGCATGGAGGGTCGTCCGGTCGAAGACCGCGGTGGCCCTGCCGAAGATGAAGTCGACGTTGCCCTCGATGAAGCTCTCGACGTAGTACTGGCGCGGGTAGCCCGATCCGTCGGCGGTGATGTTGCCGCTCGCGTCGGACATCAGGGTGTCCTGGGTGCCCAGCAGCCGCACGTTGCGGTAGACCTGCCGGTCCCCCAGGGCGCGCAGCGCGACGGCCTGGGTGTTGTTGTTGCCGATCTCGGGGTGCGCGGCACTGTCGAAGGTGTTCGCCACGGTGAGGTTGCGCACCGAGATGCCGGAGCCGCTGAGGGTGACGGTCGCGCTTCCGGCCGTGCCGCACGTGGTGGCGACGACAACGGGGCAGGTGGCGGCGGTCTTGGCGGTGCCGTTGGCGTTGTCGAAGGTGACGACCGTGTCGCGGGCGTCCTCGGACGTGCCCGCGATGATCACGTTGGCCTTGGCCGAGGAGACGACCTCGCGGTAGGTACCGGGCTTGATCAGCACCACTGTCGGGGCCGCGGCGGTGCCCGCCGGGACCGCGGCGAGGGCGGCCTGCAGCGAGGTGTAGTCGCCGGATCCGTCGGCGGCGACCGTCAGGTCGGCCACCAGGGGCTTGACCTTCGGCGTCGCGGTGACCGTGGCTGAGACCGGCGAGGCATTGCCGGCACGGTCCAGGGCGACGACGAGATAGGCGTACGTCGTCCCGTTGCTGACCGCCTTGTCGAGGTACGTCGACTTGGCGACCTCCCCGATCAGGTGGGCGGCGTCGGCTGCGACCTCGTCGTCACCGCTGGCGCGGTAGACGCGGTAGGTGACGACGTCGCTCTCGGCGCCGTCCTTCCAGCCGAGGCCGACCTGCTTGTCGTCGGCTTTGGCGGTGAGCCCGCTCACCGCGCCGGGGGCGACGTCGGCGCGCGGCTCGGCGACCGGCTTCCAGCCGTCGGTGCCGGCGAGGTAGGTCGCCGGCGTGAACTCGGCGGCCCGGGTGTCGCTCAGCTGGGCGCGGTTCGCGCCGGTCGAGGCTCCGGGGCCGGAGTTGGCGTACTCGGAGAACCGACCGGTCTTCCAGCTCGTGGTGGTGCCGCTGTTGACCATGTCGACCCACGCGGTGCTGGCCATGACCGGGCCGAGCCAGGTGTCGCGCACGACGACCTGGGCGATCGCGTTGACGTCGGCGATGGAGGTGCCGTCGTCCTGCTTCTGGCCCGGCTGCCACGGACGACCGAGGTTCTGCGAGCCGTCGGGGGCGGTGCCGATGATGCGGCTGTTGTTGATCAGGAAGCCGAACTTCTGGCCGGTGTCGGTGCTGGCCGCGGTGACCGCGCCGTTGGGCGAGGTGCCGTGGTCGAGGACCTGGAGGGTGCTGTCGTCGATCACGACGGTGCCGCGACCGAAGATGAAGTCGACGTCGCCCTCGATGTAGCTGTCGTGGATGTAGGTCCGGGCCTGGATCGTGGTGCCCGTGCTGTTGGCGTAGAGCGTGTCCTGGTTGCCGAGGAGGCGCACGTTGTCGTAGACGAGGCGGTCACCGGTGCTGCGCAGGGCGACGGCCTGGCCGTTGGCGTAGGTGCCTTCGACGTAGTTGTTCTCCACCGTCAGGTCGCGCAGCTGGACGTTGTTGCCGGCGATGAGGAGGGTCGCACTCCCGGACGTGCCGTAGGTGTCGGCGACGCCGTCGGTCGTGGTGCCGGTCGGCGTACCCGCCGCCCGGTTGCCGGTGATGACCACGTCACGCGCGGTGCCGGTGGCCCCGACGACCGTCGTGTAGGGCTTGGTGATGGTGTCGTACTCGGCGTAGCGACCCGCGGCGAGCGAGATGACCGTGGGGTCGGTCGCGGAGCCGGCGGGGGCGGCGGCGAGGGCGGCGGCGAGCGTCGTGAAGACGGTGCTGCCGTTGGCCTCGGCGGCCGGGTCGACGGTGACGTCGACGACCAGGGCAGCTGCCTCCACCAGCACGGTGACCTCGGCGCTCGGCGTCGAGGAGGTGCCCGTGCGGGTGTCGGCGGTGACGACGTAGCGGTACTCGACGCCGTTGGTGACGGTGGTGTCGCTGTACGTCGGGCTGTTGACCGAGGCGATCTTCTCGAAGGCGCCTGAGGCGTCGGCGCGGTAGACCGTCCAGCCGGTGACGGCGGCGGACTCGTCGTTGTCCCAGGTGAGGTGCACAACGCTGTTGTCGGGCGCCGCGACCAGGCCGGTCGGGGTCGCCGGGACGACGGTGGTGGCCGGGAGCACCGGACTCCAGCCGTCCTTGCCGGCCAGGTACTTCTCCGGCGTCGCGCTGAGGGCGTCCTTGTCGCTGAGCTGGGCACGGTTCGTGTTGACGCTCGCGCCGGGGCCGATGTTGCCGTACTCGCTGAAGCGGGCGCCGGTCCAGCTGAAGTTGACCTTCACGCCGCTGCTGTTGGTCGACGCCATGTCGTCCCACGGCGCGTCCTTGTCGAGCGCAGCCGGCAGCCAGGTGTTCTTGACGATGACGGAGGCGAGCGCGTCCGGGTCGGCGCTCGGGTGCCAGGGGCGACCGAGGTTGACGGTGCCGGCCGCGGCGTCCGAGGTGATCTTGCTGTCGGTGATGAGGAAGCCGTACTTGCTGCCGGTGTCGGTGCTCGCGGCGGTGACGTAGCCGTTGACGCTCTTGCCGCGGTCGAGCGAGTGGAAGGTGACCCGGTCGAAGACCGCGGTCGCCGCGCCGAAGACGTAGTCGACGTCACCCTCGATGTAGCTGTTGACGTAGTACTGGCGGATCCGCGTGGTGGGCTTCGGGGTGTCGGCCAGCAGTGTGTCCTGGTTGCCGAGCAGGCGCACGGTGTCGGCGACGAACCGGTCGCCCTCGACCCGCAGCGCAACCGCCTGGGCGCTGGTGATCTCGGGGTGGCCGGCCTCGTCGAAGCCGTTGACGACGCTGAGGTTGTCGAGCGTCACGTTGGCACCGGTCACGAAGACGACGGCGCTGCCGGCGGTGCCGAGGGTCGCGCCCGGCTCGTCCGGGTCCGGGCTGCCCGAGGCGCGGTCGTTGCGGATGACCACCTTCGACGGGTCGGTGCCGAGACCGTGCAGGGTCACGTTGGACTCGTTGATCCGGAAAGCCTCGGTGTAGGTGCCCGGGTCGATGTCGATGCGGTAGTTCTTGATCGCGTTGGTCGGGATCGTGTCCAGGGCCGCGGTGATCGTCGGGAACTGCTTGTCGGCACCGACGGTGAGCACCGTGTAGTCGACGAGGATCGGCACCGGGATGGTGAGCGAGGTGCCCGAGACGGTGCTGGAGACCTTGCCGACGTTGCCGGTCTGGTCGACCGCGGTGACGCGGTAGTAGACGGTGACACCCTTCGGGGCACTGGTGTCGGCGAACGTGGGCGCTGCGCCGGCTTCGGCCTTGGAGATGGTCTTCAGCAGCACGTAGGTGCCCGCGCTCGCCGTGCTGCGCGAGATGCGGTAGCCCGCGAGGTCGATGTCCTTCGGTGCCGTCCAGGCCAGGTTCAGACCGGCGGTGGGGCTCTGCTTGACGCTCAGGCCGGTCGGCGCGCCGGGCGCGACGTTCGGACTGTTGGCGGTGACCGCCAGGTAGGTCTTCGAGATGTTGCCGGCGTTGTCGACCGCACGGATCCGGAAGTAGTGGGTGGTGCCCTCCACCGAGCCGAGGTCGGTGAACGACGGGGTGGCCAGGGCCTTCACGTCGGTGGCCGGGAGGAACTGGGTGTACACCTCGTCGGAGTTGCGGCGGTAGACGAGGTAGCCAGCGAGGTCGGCCTCGGTGCTGGGCTTCCAGGTGATCGACATGCCGCCGGTCGGGAGGACGGTGGCCTTCGGGCTGGTCGGCGGCTTGGGGGCCGTGGTGTCCGCAGGAACCACGATCTGGACCTTCGCGGCGGCGGAGGTGCCGATGGCGTTGACGGCCGCGACGGCGTAGTAGGCGGTGCCGGAGGCGGTCGCGTCGGTCCAGGTCTTCGCGGTGAGGGTGGCCGAGTTGAGGCGCGTGTAGGCGCCGTCGGCGCTGGCGGCGCGGGACACGACATAGCTGGTGGCACCCGTGCTGCCGGGCCAGGTGAGCACGACCGAGCTGCCCGAGAGCGTCGCAGTGACCGGACCGGGCGCTGCCGGAGCGGCCGGGGCGCCGGCCGGGCGGGTGGCGGTCGTCGAGGTGGCCGACGAGAGGTTGCCGGTGCGGTCGGCGGCGACCACGCGGTAGTAGGACTTGGTGCCGCTGGGCGCCTGGGTGTCGGTGAAGGTCGAGCCGGTCAGCCGCGAGGGCGTCAGCACGGTGTAGGTGCCGCTCGACGAGGTCGAGCGCGAGACGGTGTAGCCGGCGAGATCGGGCTCGTCGTTGTCGGCCCAGTCGAGCACGACCCCGGAACCGGACGCGGTCGCCTTGAGGCTGGCCGGGGCGTGGGGCTTGGTGGTGTCCTTGGCGACGACGGTCTTGACGCTGGAGACCTTGGACTCGTTGCCGGTCTTGTCGACGGCGCTCACGGCGTAGTAGCCGGTGGCGCCGTTGGCGATCGCCGCGTCCGTGGCCTTGAGGCTGGTGGTGGTCGCGATCCGGTTCGCCGTGGTGGCGGTGACCGTCTTCGAGCTCGACCGGTAGACCCGGTAGCCGGCCAGGTCGGAGGCAGACACCTTGCCCCACGTCACGACCGAGCCGACGCCGCCGTAGTAGGTCGCGGCGAGGCTCCCAGGGGTCGACGGAGCCGTGGTGTCGGGCGCCGCGAGGGCGGTGGTGACGGGCAGCGCGACTCCGGCCACGATGGCGAAGAGGGCGGTGAGGGAGACGATGGTGCGACGTGACATGCGTGGGGCCTTCGGTACGTGTGAGCGTGGGCAAGACCTCTCCTGCTGGGCGCTCGGTGGCGCAGGAGAGGTGGTCCGACACTGATGTCGGCGTGGTGCGATCCGGGATCCCGCACAGGGATGATCCGTTATTCAAGGATATGGGAGCGCGAACACCGAACCCGCCGAATCGATTCAAATGACAGTGTTCGCCGGATCACAAACGCACATTCACAGGTTTCTGTCAGGTTCGGCGTGTGAGGTGCTCAGGGCCTGCGGCGCGCCTCCAGTGCGGTGCGGACCAGGTCGAGCGCCGGCACCGCTCCCGAGGCGACATCGGCGAGCGGCACCCACGCCACCGCCTCGGTGGTCCCACCGACCTCGACGACGTGAGGCTCGGCCCCGGGCGGCACGGTGGCCTCGAAGACCAGCTGGATCGAGTGGAAGTCCTCGTAGCGACCGGACGGGGCGGTGCCGCTGAAGTGCACGTCGTCGACGTCGAGGAGGACACCGACCTCACACTCGACGCCACACTCCTCGCGCACCTCGCGGACCAGCGCGTCCCGCGGCGCCTCGCCGTGACCCACTCCCCCACCCGGCAGGTTCCAGGAGCCGCAGTGGAAGCCGAGCGCGGAGATCCGGGTCAGCAGCACCTGCTCGTCGCGGACGACCAGGGCGTAGGCCGCCACCCGCTGCTTGGCGAAGGCCCGGTGGTCAGCCAGCGCCTCGAGCACCATCGCGCCGACGGGCAGGGTGCCGTCGAGCACGTTCGCAACCGGGTGCCAGGCGGCGGCCATCGTCGAGCCGCCCACCTCCACCACGTGGGGTGCCGGTGCGTCGATCGGCACCCAGCCGTCGTACACGATCCGCAGCGCGTGCGCGTCGACCTTGCGGCCGTCACGCACGACTCCGGGCAGGTGTGCGGAGTAGATGCGCGCAGTCTCGCCGACCGTCGCGTGGAGGCCGGTCTCCTCGTAGACCTCACGGACCACGGCGTCGTGCGGGTCCTCGCCGTGGTCGAGGCCGCCGCCGGGCAGCGTCCAGAGCTCGTCGGGGGTGACGCTGGCCGAGAGCCTGCTGAGCAGGACCTGGTCGTCGCGCAGGATCACCGCGTACGCCGCGACCCGTTGTCGCCGGGGCAGGGCGCCCATCAGCTGAACGGCGGGCGGTGGTCCAAGGCGACCGAGCGCCGACCTGCCCAGCGCCAGACCCGGGCGGCCCGGTCACGATCCGCGTCGGTGACCAGGTTGCCCATCCAGCGCAGGGCCAGGGTCATCAGCCAGTCCGAGCGCATCCCCGCCGGTCCGAGGGCGGGGAGCAGCCGGGGCACGGTCACCAGGCCGGCGAGCCGGCGCGCGATCGAGAACGACTCGCCGTAGTGGTCGCGCAGCAGCGCGGGCCACACCGTGCCGAGGTCAGGGTCGTCGGCGGAGCGGTCCACGAGCAGCTCGGCGAGCAGCCGACCGGTCTCGAGCCCGTAGTCGATGCCCTCACCGTTGAGCGGGTTCACGCAGCCGGCGGCATCACCGATGAGCGCCCAGTTGCGGCCGGCGACGTGCGACACGGCGCCCCCCATCGGCAGCAGGGCGGAGGTCGGCATCCGGAGCTCGCCGCTGAGCCCGAACTCCTCGCGGCGCTGGTCTGCGTAGAACCCCATCAGCGGCTTGATCGCGATGTCCGCCGGTCGCTTGGCGGTGGCGAGGGTGCCGACGCCGATGTTCACCTCACCGGTGCCGAGCGGGAAGATCCAGCCGTAGCCGGAGAGGATCTTGTCATCCTGGCCGCGCAGCTCGAGGTGCGAGGAGATCCACGGGTCGTCGGACTGAGTGGAGGCGACGTAGGCACGGCCGGCCACGCCGTAGACGGTCTCGCGGTGCCACTCGCGGCCGAGCAGCTTGCCGAGCGGCGAGCGCACCCCGTCGGCGACGACCAGGCGGCGACAGCCGACCTCGACCGGGCCGGACGCGGTCTTGAAGACGACGGCGGTGACCCGGTCGCCCTCGCGTCGTACGTCGATCGCGCGCGCGTCGTCGACGGCCACGGCGCCGGCCTTGATGGCGGTGGTCCGCAGGTGGTCGTCGAGCTCGGTGCGGGCCACGGCGGAGCCCCAGTCGGGCAGGGAGCCGCCCGGCCAGGGCAGCAGCAGGGTCTGGCCGAAGCCGTGCGCACGCAGGCCCTGGCTGACGGTGTGGGCGCGCAGCCAGTCCTCGAGGCCGAGCCGCTGCAGCTCACCGATCGCGCGTGGGGTGAGCCCGTCGCCGCAGGTCTTGTCGCGCGGGAAGACGGCCGCGTCGGCCAGCACCACGTCGGCGCCCGAGCGCGCCGCCCACGCGGCGGCGGCGGACCCCGCGGGGCCGGCACCCACCACGAGCACGTCGGTCTGTGCGGGGAGGTTCACCCGGCGATTCTCTCAGCACCCGCGAAACCCGCCGAATCCCACCCCGCCGAGACGGCGAGAACCCCCGCCATCCGGATGGGATGACGGGGGTTCTCGAGACCCGAGGGCTTCAGTTCTGGTAGGACCCGAAGTCGAAGTCGTCCAGGGCGACGGCCTGACCGCTGCCGTTGCCGAACTCGTAGTCGTAGGAGTCGTAACCGGTGACGGAGTACGCCGCGGCGCGGGCCTCCTCGGTGGGCTCCACCCGGATGTTGCGGTAGCGCTCGAGGCCGGTCCCCGCAGGGATCAGCTTGCCGATGATGACGTTCTCCTTCAGACCGCGCAACGAGTCGCTGCGGCCGTGGATCGCGGCGTCGGTGAGCACCCGGGTGGTCTCCTGGAAGGAGGCCGCCGAGAGCCACGACTCGGTCGCGAGCGAGGCCTTGGTGATGCCCATGAGGACCGGGCGACCCGAGGCCGGCTTGCCGCCCTCGGAGACCACGCGACGGTTCTCCTCCTCGAACCGGACCCGGTCGACCAGGTCGGACGGGAGCAGGTTGGTCTCACCGGACTCGATCACCGTGATCCGGCGCAGCATCTGCCGCACGATGATCTCGATGTGCTTGTCGTGGATGGCCACGCCCTGGCTGCGGTAGACAGCCTGGACCTCGTCCACGAGGTGCTCCTGCGCCTTGCGGACACCGAGGATGCGCAGCACGTCCTGCGGGTCGGGGGTACCCACGGTCAGCTTCTGACCGACCTCGATGTGCTCACCGTCGGCAACGAGCAGACGCGAGCGCTTCGAGACGGGGTACTCCTGGACCTCGGAGCCGTCGTCGGGCGTGATGAGCACCTTGCGGGACTTGTCGGTCTCCTCGATCTCCACCCGGCCAGCGGCCTCGGCGATCGGGGAACGACCCTTGGGCGAGCGAGCCTCGAAGAGCTCGACCACACGAGGCAGACCCTGCGTGATGTCGTCGGCCGACGCCACACCACCGGTGTGGAAGGTACGCATCGTCAGCTGCGTGCCGGGCTCACCGATCGACTGGGCCGCGATGATGCCGACGGCCTCGCCGATGTCGACGAGCTTGCCGGTGGCCAGCGAGCGGCCGTAGCACTTGGCGCACGTCCCGGTCTTGGCGTCACAGGTCAGCACGGAGCGGACCTTGACCTCCTCGATCCCGGCCGCGACCAGCTCGCCGATCTTGACGTCGCCGAGGTCCTCGCCGGCACCGGCGAGGACGTCGCCGGTCTCCGGGTGGGTGACCTCGGTGGCCGCCGAGCGGGCGTACGCCGCGGTCTCGGCGTTCTCCGCCTTGACCACGGAGCCGTCCTCACGACGCTCACCGATCCGCTTGGGCAGGCCGCGCTCGGTGCCACAGTCGTCCTCACGGATGATGACGTCCTGCGACACGTCCACCAGACGACGGGTCAGGTACCCCGAGTCGGCGGTACGCAGCGCGGTGTCGGCCAGACCCTTGCGGGCACCGTGGGTGGCGATGAAGTACTCGAGGACGGTCAGGCCCTCGCGGAAGTTCGACTTGATCGGCCGCGGGATGATCTCGCCCTTGGGGTTGGCCACCAGACCACGCATGGCCGCGACCTGACGGATCTGGTTCATGTTTCCAGAGGCGCCGGAGTCGACCATCATGTAGATCGGGTTGCGACGGTCGAAGTTCGCCTCCATCGCGTCACCGACCTCCTTGGAGGCCTCGGTCCAGATCTCGATGAGCTCCTGGCGACGCTCCTCGTCGGTGACGAGGCCGCGCTCGAACTGCACCTGGATCTTGGCGGCGCGGGCCTCGAACTTCTCGAGGATCTGCGCCTTGTTCTGAGGCGTCGTGACGTCGTCGATCGACACGGTGACACCCGAGAAGGTGGCCCAGCGGAAGCCGGTGTCCTTCAGGGCGTCGAGCGAGGCCGCGACCTCGACCTTGGTGTAGCGCTCGGCGAGGTCGTTGACGATCGAGCCCAGGGCCTTCTTGCCCACCTCGTAGTTCACGAAGGGGTAGTCGGCCGGCAGGGTCTCGTTGAACAGCGCGCGACCCAGGGTGGTGTCCAGGGTGATCGCCTGGCCCTCCTCCCAGTCGGCACCGAGCTCGAGCGGCGGCACGATGTCGGTGAACCGGATCTTGACGGTGCTCTGCAGCGAGATCTCGCCGCGGTCGAAGGCCATGATCGCCTCGGAGACCGACGAGAACGCCCGGCCGGCGCCCTTCTCCCCCTCACGGTCGGTGGTGAGGAAGAACAGCCCGATGATCATGTCCTGGGTCGGCATGGTGACCGGACGACCGTCGGACGGCTTCAGGATGTTGTTGGTCGACAGCATCAGGATCCGGGCCTCGGCCTGGGCCTCGGCCGACAGCGGCAGGTGCACCGCCATCTGGTCACCGTCGAAGTCGGCGTTGAACGCCGAGCAGACGAGCGGGTGGATCTGGATGGCCTTGCCCTCGATCAGCTGGGGCTCGAAGGCCTGGATGCCGAGGCGGTGCAGGGTGGGTGCCCGGTTGAGCAGCACCGGGTGCTCGGTGATGACCTCTTCGAGGACGTCCCACACGACCGGGCGGGCGCGCTCGACCATCCGCTTGGCGGACTTGATGTTCTGCGCGTGCGAGAGGTCGACGAGGCGCTTCATCACGAACGGCTTGAAGAGCTCGAGGGCCATCTGCTTGGGCAGACCGCACTGGTGCAGCTTCAGCTGCGGACCCGACACGATGACCGAACGGCCCGAGTAGTCCACGCGCTTGCCGAGCAGGTTCTGACGGAAGCGACCCTGCTTGCCCTTGAGCATGTCGGACAGCGACTTCAGCGGCCGGTTGCCCGGGCCGGTGACGGGACGACCACGACGGCCGTTGTCGAAGAGCGAGTCGACGGCCTCCTGGAGCATCCGCTTCTCGTTGTTGACGATGATCTCGGGCGCGCCGAGGTCGAGCAGCCGCTTGAGCCGGTTGTTGCGGTTGATCACCCGGCGGTAGAGGTCGTTGAGGTCCGAGGTCGCGAACCGACCACCGTCGAGCTGCACCATCGGGCGCAGGTCCGGCGGGATGACCGGGACGGCGTCGAGGACCATGCCCTGGGGCTGGTTGCCGGTCTTGCGGAACGCGTCGACGACCTTGAGCCGCTTGAGCGCGCGCACCTTGCGCTGGCCCTTGCCGTTGGCGATGGTGTCGCGCAGCGACTCCACCTCGGCCGGGATGTCGAAGCTCTCGAGGCGCTTCTTGATCGCCGTGGCGCCCATGTAGCCCTCGAAGTACTTGCCGAACCAGTTCTTCATCTCGCGGTAGAGCATCTCGTCGCCCATGAGGTCCTGGACCTTGAGGGACTTGAAGGTGTTCCACACCTCGTCGAGGCGGGCGATCTCGGCCTCGCCACGACGCCGGATCTGGACCTTCTCGCGCTCCGCGCCGTCACGGACCTTGCGCTTGGCGTCGGCCTTGGCGCCCTCGGCCTCGAGCTCGGCGAGGTCGGTCTCCTCCTTCTTGGACCGGTCGTCGAGAGCGACGTTCATCCGGTTCTCGAGGCGGTCGCGCTCCAGGCCGATCTTGCCCTCGAGCGAGGACAGGTCGCGGTGCCGCGCGTCCTCGTCGACGGAGGTGATCATGTAGGCGGCGAAGTAGATGACCTTCTCGAGGTCCTTCGGCGCCAGGTCGAGCAGGTAGCCGAGCCGGCTGGGGACACCCTTGAAGTACCAGATGTGGGTGACCGGGGCGGCGAGCTCGATGTGGCCCATCCGCTCGCGACGCACCTTGGAGCGGGTCACCTCGACGCCGCAGCGCTCGCAGATGATGCCCTTGAAGCGGACTCGCTTGTACTTGCCGCAGTAGCACTCCCAGTCCCGGGTGGGACCGAAGATCTTCTCGCAGAAGAGGCCGTCACGCTCGGGCTTGAGCGTGCGGTAGTTGATCGTCTCCGGCTTCTTGACCTCGCCGTGGCTCCACGTGCGGATGTCGTCCGCGGTGGCCAGGCCGATCCGAAGCTGGTCGAAGAAGTTCACGTCAAGCACGGTGGCTGTTGTCCTTCGTTAGAAATTCTGGTTCAAGGCTGTGGACTGAACATCCCGGGCGGTACGCCGTGAGGCGTACCGCCACGGGTGGCTCAGACTTCTTCGACGCTGCTGGGCTCGCGACGCGACAGGTCGATCCCGAGCTCCTCGGCGGCACGGAAGACGTCTTCCTCCGCGTCACGAAGCTCGATCTGGGACCCGTCCTGGCTGAGCACCTCGACGTTCAGGCACAGCGACTGCATCTCCTTGACGAGCACCTTGAACGACTCCGGGATGCCCGAGTCGGGGATGTTCTCGCCCTTGACGATCGCCTCGTAGACCTTGACGCGTCCGGGGACGTCGTCGGACTTGATGGTCAGCAGCTCCTGCAGGGCGTAGGCGGCGCCGTACGCCTCCATGGCCCAGACCTCCATCTCGCCGAACCGCTGGCCACCGAACTGGGCCTTACCACCCAGGGGCTGCTGCGTGATCATCGAGTAGGGGCCGGTGCTGCGTGCGTGGATCTTGTCGTCGACCAGGTGGTGCAGCTTGAGGATGTACATGTAGCCAACGGCCACCGGGTCCGGGAACGGCTCGCCGGAGCGGCCGTCGAACAGGTCGGCCTTGCCGGTGTCGTCGATCATCCGGACACCGTCACGGTTGAACGGCGTGGAGCCGAGCAGACCGATGATCTCGTCCTCGCGGGCACCGTCGAAGACGGGCGTCGCGACCTTGGTGTTGGGCTCGGCCTTGTCGACACCGATCTTGATGAGGCGCTGCTTCCAGTCCGCGCTCTCCGGGTCGTCGTGCAGGTTGATGTCCCAGCCCTGCTTGGCGAGCCAGCCGAGGTGGAGCTCGAGGATCTGGCCGATGTTCATCCGTCGCGGCACACCCAGCGGGTTGAGCACGACGTCGACCGGGGTGCCGTCCGCCATGAAGGGCATGTCCTCGACCGGCAGGATCTTGGCGATGACGCCCTTGTTGCCGTGGCGTCCGGCGAGCTTGTCGCCGACCGAGATCTTGCGCTTCTGGGCGACGTAGACCCGCACCAGCTGGTTGACACCGGGGGGCAGCTCGTCGCCGTCCTCACGGTCGAAGACGCGGACACCGATGACCGTGCCGGACTCACCGTGCGGCACCTTCATCGAGGTGTCGCGGACCTCGCGAGCCTTCTCACCGAAGATCGCGCGCAGCAGCCGCTCCTCGGGGGTCAGCTCGGTCTCGCCCTTCGGCGTGACCTTGCCGACCAGCACGTCACCGGTCTGCACCTCGGCGCCGATCCGGATGATGCCGCGCTCGTCGAGGTCGGCGAGCATCTCCTCGGAGACGTTCGGGATGTCCCGCGTGATCTCCTCGGGGCCGAGCTTGGTGTCGCGGGCGTCGACCTCGTGCTCCTCGATGTGGATCGAGGTGAGGATGTCCTCCTGAACCAGGCGCTGGCTCAGGATGATGGCGTCCTCGTAGTTGTGGCCCTGCCACGGCATGAACGCGACGAGGAGGTTGGTGCCCAGCGCCATCTCGGCGTTGTCGGTGCACGGACCGTCGGCGATCGGCGTGCCGACCTCGAGCCGGTCACCCTCGCTCACCAGCGGACGCTGGTTGATGCAGGTGCCCTGGTTGGAGCGCTTGAACTTGGCGAGCTTGTACGAGGTGTACGTGCCGTCGTCGTTCATCGACTCGATGATCTCCGCGGAGACCTCCTTGACGACCCCGGCCGCCGTGGCGACGACGACGTCGCCGGCGTCGACCGCGGCGCGGTACTCGATGCCGGTCCCGACCAGGGGCGAGTCGCTCACGATGAGCGGCACGGCCTGGCGCTGCATGTTGGCACCCATGAGCGCGCGGTTGGCGTCGTCGTGCTCGAGGAACGGGATCAGGGCGGTCGCGACCGACACCATCTGGCGCGGCGAGACGTCCATGTAGTCGACCTCGTCGGCGAGGATCTCGGAGACCTCACCGTCGCGCTGGCGGACCAGCACCCGCTCCTCGACGAAGCGGCCCTTGTCGTCGAGACCGGCGTTGGCCTGGGCGATGACGAAACGGTCCTCGTCGTCGGCGGTCAGGTAGTCGATCTGGTCGGTGACCTGCCCCTTGGTCGACCTTGCGGTAGGGCGTCTCGACGAACCCGAACGGGTTGATCCGTCCGTACGACGCGAGCGAGCCGATCAGGCCGATGTTCGGGACCTTCCGGGGTCTCGATCGGGCACATCCGGCCGTAGTGCGACGGGTGGACGTCGCGGACCTCCATGCCGGCGCGGTCACGGGACAGACCACCGGGGCCGAGCGCGGAGAGGCGACGCTTGTGCGTCAGACCCGCGATCGGGTTGGTCTGGTCCATGAACTGCGAGAGCTGCGAGGTGCCGAAGAACTCCTTCAGCGCCGCGACCACGGGACGGATGTTGATCAGGGACTGCGGCGTGATGGCCTCGACGTCCTGGGTCGTCATCCGCTCGCGGACCACCCGCTCCATCCGGGCCAGGCCCGTGCGGAGCTGGTTCTGGATGAGCTCGCCGACGGTGCGCATCCGGCGGTTGCCGAAGTGGTCGATGTCGTCGGCCGCGATGTCGAGGGCACCCTGGGGCGCCTCGAGCTGCTTCTGGCCGTCGTGCAGCGCGACGATGTAGCGGATCGCGGCGACCACGTCGTCGACGGTCAGCGTCTGCTGGTCGAAGGCCTCGGTCAGACCGAGCTTCTTGTTGATCTTGTAGCGACCGACCTTGGCCAGGTCGTATCGCTTGGGGTTGAAGTAGTAGTTGTTCAGCAGCGTCTGCGCGGCCTCCTCGGTGGGCGGCTCGCCCGGACGAAGCTTGCGGTAGATGTCGAGCAGCGCGTCCTTCTGCGTCTCGGTGTGGTCCTTCTCGAGGGTCAGCATCATCGACTCGTACTGGCCGAACTCCTCGCGGATCTGCTCGTTGGTCCAGCCGAGCGCCTTGAGCAGCACCGTGACGTTCTGCTTGCGCTTGCGGTCGAGGCGGACGCCGACCATGTCGCGCTTGTCGATCTCGAACTCGAGCCAGGCGCCACGCGAGGGGATCAGCTTGGCGGTGTAGATGTCCTTGTCGGACGTCTTGTCGGCCGAGCGCTCGAAGTAGACACCCGGCGAGCGGACCAGCTGCGAGACGACGACGCGCTCGGTGCCGTTGATGATGAAGGTGCCCTTGTCGGCTCATGAGCGGGAAGTCGCCCATGAAGACCGTCTGGCCCTTGATCTCACCGGTGTCGTTGTTGGTGAACTCCGCGGAGACGTAGAGCGGGGCGGAGTAGGTGAAGTCCTTCTCCTTGCACTCGTCCACGGTGTACTTGGGGTCGTAGAAGACCGGGTTCTCGAACGAGAGCGACATGGTCTCGGAGAAGTCCTCGATCGGGGAGATCTCCTCGAAGATCTCCTGCAGACCAGACTTGCGGGAGACGTCGACCCCGTCGGCCATCCGACGCTCGACCTCGGCGTTCCACGCGTCGTTGCCGACCAGCCAGTCGAAGCTGTCGGTCTGGAGAGCGAGAGAAGCTGGGGAACCTCGAGAGGTTCGGAGATCTTTGCGAACGAGATGCGGCGGGTGCCAGTCGAATCAGCAGAGGCAGAGGTGGTGCGCGCGGCCAAGAGGTGTCCTTCGACGATTACGCTGAGAGGCGCCATCAACCCACCACAAAATCAGCCACCGGGCAGGCTGAACAGCATTTGAGGGCAGACGCAAAGGGACAGCCTAGCGCAGGCGAGGGCACACCACAAACCCGGTCCCGAAACAACCGGGACGCCTGGCGATGATCATGAACGCCGATCGCGGTCAGGTCAAGCGCGCTCGCCGGCCGCGCACTCCCAGTGGTCTCCCAGACGCCGCCCAGGGATCGCCCAGAGATCGCCCAGAGGTCGCCGCCACCGTGGTCCCATGACCAACGACACGAGGCCCACCAGCCGCGAGACCACGCTGTACGCGTCCGTCACGCTCCACCACCCGGCGGCCGAGGTCGCCGCCTTCGTCCTCGACTGGGGCAACGACCCCCTGTGGCGCTCCCACGTCCGGAGCTTCACCGCCACGCCGCCCGGCCGGGCCAGACCTGGTCAGCAGCTCGTCGAGGAGCTGACGTTCGCCGGCCTGCGGTTCACCACCCCGACGGTGATCGAGCGAGCGGACGACCTGAGCGCCGCCTACGCCGGAGGCAGCCCGACCGTCGCGGTCACCGGGGTGCGCACCGTCGTCGCCCACGGTCCGAGCAGCTGCGTCCTCAGCACCACCACCCGGCTCCGGTTCGGCGGCCTGATCCGGCCGTTCGTGCCGCTGCTGACCCCGTCCTACCGCCGGCTGGACGCGGCCGACCTGGCCGGCCTCCCCGCGGTGCTCGCCGAGCTCGGTCCAGCCCAGCTCGACCGGACCCGGCGATGAGCGGCGCGCTGCTCCCCGGGCAGGCCGCAGCGCCGCCGGGACCTGCGGACCTCTCCATGATGTACGTGCTCCACCACGGCTTCCGGCGGGACCTGGCACGGTTCGTCGAGGCGGCCCGACGCACCCCCACCGACGACCGATCCACGTGGCGCGGGCTGCTGGCGCGGTGGGACCTGTTCGCGGTGCTCCTGCACGACCACCACCACAAGGAGGACGACGTGCTGTGGCCGCTGCTCCGGACCAAGGTCGCAGCAGCGGGCGACGAGGCCGCGGACGCGGTCCTCGACGCCATGGAGGCCGAGCACGCCACCATCGACCCGCTGCTGGACGCGGTTCGCAACGACCTGACCCGGTTGGCTGGGGCGGACGACCCCGCGTGCCGCACCCGGCTGGTCAGGTCCCTCGAGCGGGCGCGGGAGAGCCTCGGTGCCCATCTCGGTCACGAGGAGGCGGACGCGATCGCGATCCTGCAGCGCTACGTCGGGGCCGAGGAGTGGGCGCACCTGGAGCGCACCAGGCTCCGGGGCGGGCTGAGCCCGCGCGACCTGCTCAGGCTGCTCCCCTGGTCGGTCCAGGGGCTGCCCGACCACGTCGTCCGGCCGTTGCTGGACGCCGCCGGGCTGCCGTTCCGGGTCCTGCTGCGCCTGGGGCAGGGCCGCTTCGACCGGCTGGACCGGGCGGCCTTCGCGCACGTGCCCGGGGGCGTCGGAGCCTGAGGAGCAGTCCCGGAAATGCCACGAGGGGCGACCACCCGATGGGTGGCCGCCCCTCGTGGGCGGTTCAGTGAGAGGTCACTTGACGGTGACGCTGGCACCGGCGCCCTCGAGGGCGTCCTTGGCCTTCTCGGCCGCAGCCTTGTCGACCTTCTCGAGGATCGCCTTCGGAGCGGCCTCCACCAGGTCCTTGGCCTCCTTGAGACCGAGGGAGGTGAGAGCGCGCACCTCCTTGATGACGTTGATCTTCTTCTCGCCAGCAGCCTCGAGGATGACGTCGAACTCGTCCTGCTCGGCAGCGGCCTCGCCGCCAGCGGCACCGCCGGCGGCGGGAGCAGCGGCAACGGCGACGGGAGCAGCAGCGGTGACGCCGAAGGTCTCCTCGAACTGCTTCACGAACTCGCTGAGCTCGATGAGGGTCATTTCCTTGAACGCGTCGAGCAGCTCGTCGGTGGTGAGCTTCGCCATGGTGGCGTTTCCTTCCATTCGGTGGCCGTGGTCGCGGTTGCGGCCCGGCCGGGTTTCAGGTGGTGTACGTCGGCCCGGTCAGGCTTCGGTGGTGTCGCCCTCGTCGGAGGCGGCCTCGGCAGCGGGGGTCTCCTCGGCGGGAGCCTCCTCTGCAGCGGACGCCTCGTCGGCGGGGGCCTCGTCTGCGGTGTCAGCCGCAACCGGGGCCTCCTCGGCGGCGACTGGCGTACCAGCACCACCTGCGAGGATCGAGGGGTCCTGCTCGGCCTTGGCCTGCAGCGCACCCGCGAGACGGGCGGCCTGGGCGATCGGGGCGTTGAGCAGGTAGACGGCCTGGCTGAGCGACGCGAGCATCGCACCAGCCATCTTGCCCAGGAGCACCTCACGCGACTCGAGGTCGGCCAGCTTGGCGATCTCGGCAGCGTCGAGGGGCTTGCCGTCCAGGACGCCACCCTTGATGACAAGGGTGGGGTTTGCCTTGGCAAAGTCACGCAGACCCTTGGCCGCCTCGACCACGTCGCCATTGATGAAGGCGATGGCGGTCGGGCCGGTCAGCAGGTCGTCGAAGCCTTCGATGCCCACCTCGGTGGCGGCGATCTTGGCGAGCGTGTTCTTGACCACGGCGTAGTTGGCGTTCTCGCCGAGGGAGCGCCGCAGGTCCTGCAGCTGCTTCACGGTGAGACCGCGGTACTCGGTCAGCACAGCACCGGCGGATCCGTTGAACGACTCAACGATCTCCGCGACGGCTGCCTGCTTGTCTGCCCGCGCCATGGGTCTCCTTCCGGTGGTCGACCACCGGGACAGGAACCCCCGACATGACGAACGCCCCGAGCACAGGCTCAGGGCGTGGGATGTCCGACTGGCGGATCCTGCTCTGTCACCTGCGCTGGTCGTCCACCCTGCGGCGGAACCTTCGGTCGTGCTGCATGCAGCAGCCTGACAACCGGCGGTCTGTGGTTTCAAGGAGAACAGTACGGCGACCCGGGCCACGGGCCAAATCGGCTCAGCCGAGGACCCGGATCGGCTCCCCGACCAGCCAGGCGGCGATGTCCTCGACCGCCTCGGTGAAGTAGGTGCGGTAGTTGTCCCGGGTGACGTAGCCCAGGTGCGGGGTCGCCAGGACGTCGGGGTGGCTCCGGAGCGGGTGGTCGCCCGGCAGCGGCTCCTCGTCGAACACGTCGAGCCCGACTCCGGCGATCCCCTGTCTGCCCAGGGCGTCGAGCAGGGCCCGGGTGTCGACCAGCCCGGCGCGCGAGGTGTTCACGAGGTAGGCCGAGCGACGCATCAGGTCGAGCTCAGCGGCGCCCACGATCCCGCGGGTCGCCTCGGCGAGCACCAGGTGCAGCGACACCACGTCGGAGGACTCGAAAAGCTCGGGCTTCGTGACCAGCCGGGCACCGGCGGCGGCCGCGCGCGCATCCGTCAGGTGCGGGCTCCAGGCGACCACGTCCATCTCGAAGGCCTGGGCGACTCGCGCCACCCGGATGCCGATCTTGCCCAGACCGACCAGCCCGAGCCGGGACCCGGCCAGGTCGGTACCGACCGAGACCTGCCAGCGGTCGCTGCCGCGGCGCAACCCCTCCGCCTCGGGGAGCAGCTGCCGGGTCAGGCCGTGGATCAGCGCCCAGGTGAGCTCGGTCGGGGCGGTCGCACTGCTCGCGGTGCCGCAGACCACGATGCCGCGGTCCGCGCAGGCCGCCAGGTCGATCGAGGCGTTGCGCATGCCGCTGGTCACGACCAGCCTGAGGTCGGGGAGCCGCTCCAGCAGCTCCCGGGTCAGCGGGGTGCGCTCGCGCATGACCACCACGACCTCGGCGCCGGCCAGGGCGGCGACGACCTCGTCGTCGTCGAGGTGCTCGCCGACCCGGACCAGGTCCAGGTCGGGGAGGACCGACCAGTCGGCGTACCTCCGGGCCGCGTCCTGCCAGTCGTCGAGGACCACGCATCGCATGGCCACCAACGTAGACGACGCCCCGGTCACCGTGAGGTCACCGGGGCGTCGACGAACGGGTGCGTCAGGACTGGTCGGACTCGACCTCGGACGCGACGTTCTTGGTGCGGTTGGGGTCCACCTGGACACCCGGGCCCATCGTCGTGGAGACGGTGACCTTCTTGATGTAGCGCCCCTTGGAGCTGGCGGGCTTGAGCCGCAGCACCTCCTCGAGCGCCGAGGCGTAGTTCTCCGCCAGCTGGGTCTCGGAGAACGAGGCCTTGCCGATGATGAAGTGCAGGTTCGCGTGCCGGTCGACCCGGAACTCGATCTTGCCGCCCTTGATGTCGGTGACCGCCTTCGCGACGTCGGGCGTCACGGTGCCGGTCTTCGGGTTCGGCATCAGGCCACGGGGGCCCAGGACGCGACCGAGACGGCCGACCTTGCCCATCATGTCCGGCGTCGCGACGACGGCGTCGAAGTCGAGCCAGCCACCGCTGACCTTCTCGATGAGCTCGTCGCCACCGACGACGTCGGCGCCGGCCTCACGGGCGGCGTCGGCCTTGTCGGCGTTCGCGAACACGAGGACGCGAGCGGTCTTGCCGGTGCCGTGGGGCAGGTTGACGGTGCCGCGCACCATCTGGTCCGCCTTGCGGGGGTCGACGCCGAGGCGCATGACCACGTCGACGGTCTCGTCGAACTTCTTCTTGCTGGAGGTCTTCGCGATCTTGATCGCGGCCAGCGGGGCGTAGAGCTCGTCCTTGTCGAACGAGTCCGCCGCCGCGCGGTAGGTCTTGCTGCGCTGCATGTCTGGTTCTCTTCTCTTCCAGGGTGTGGTCTCAGGTGGGCCAGCGCGGCCCTGCCACAGGTGTGTTGCTCGAACTGGTGGTCAGGCTCGACCACCGGGAGGTGTCACTCGGTGGTGACGCCCATGGAACGGGCGGTGCCCTCGACGATCTTCATGGCTGCGTCGATGTCGTTGGCGTTCAGGTCCGGCAGCTTGGTCGTCGCGATCTCGCGCACCTGGGCCTGGGTCAGCTTGCCGACCTTCTCCTTGTGCGGGACGCCGGAACCCTTCTTCAGACCGGCCGCCTTCTTGATCAGCTCAGCAGCCGGCGGGGTCTTGGTGATGAAGGTGAACGAGCGGTCCTCGTAGATGGTGATCTCGACGGGGACGACGTTGCCGCGCATGGACTCGGTCTGCGCGTTGTAGGCCTTGCAGAACTCCATGATGTTCACGCCGTGCGGACCGAGGGCGGTACCGACCGGCGGAGCAGGAGTCGCTGCTCCGGCCTGCAGCTGCACCTTGACGAGCGCAGCGATCTTCTTCTTGGGAGGCATTTCTGGTTTCTCTCTCTCGTGTGGTCATGACGGGGGTCGAGCCCCCTGCCACTACTTACAGCTCTGCTGGCTCAGACCTTCTGGATCTGGCTGAAGCTCAGCTCGACCGGGGTCTCCCGGCCGAAGATCTCGACGAGGGCCTTGACCCTCTGGGACTCGGCGTTGATCTCGGTGATCGTGGCGTGCAGCGTCGCGAACGGACCGTCGACGACCATCACCGAGTCGGACACGTCGAAGTCAGCGACCTCGACCGGCTTCTTGGCGGTGGTGGAGCCGGACGGTGCGGCGGTGCCGGCGGCGATCGCCTCCGCCTCCGCGCGAGCCACGACGGCGGGGGCGAGCATGTTCTCGACCTCGGTCATCGACAGCGGCACCGGCTGGTGGCTGTGCCCGACGAAGCCGGTCACCGACGGGGTGTGGCGCACGGCGCCCCACGACTCGTCGACGAGGTCCATGCGGACCAGGACGTAACCGGGGAGGACGGTGCGCTTGACCATCTTGCGCTGGCCGTTCTTGATCTCCGCGACCTCCTCGGTGGGGACCACGATCTCGTGGATGTAGTCCTCCATGTTCAACGAGATGATGCGGTTCTCGAGGTTGGACTTGACCCTGTTCTCCATGCCGGAGTAGGTGTGCACGACGTACCAGTCGCCGGGCTTGGCCCACAGCTCGCGTCGGAACGCCTCGAGCGGACCATCGGCCTCCTCGGCCTCGTCGGCCTCGTCGGCCTCGTCAGCGTCGTCCACGGGCGCGTCGCCGGCCTCGGGGGTCGCCTCGTCGACGACATCGACCTCTGCGGTCTCCGTCACCGTCGTCTCCTCGGCTTCCACCGAGTCGTGCTCCTGCTCCGACACCTACTACTCCATCACGTCGAGTGCTACTTGATTGTGCTGCTGGACCGTGCGCCCGGACCGCCTCCGGTGACCGCGAAGGGTCACGTGTCGCCCGTACCACCGAAGACGGCGAAGGAGAGCTTGCCGAAGGCCAGGTCGAGCGCCGAGATCAGCGTCATCATCACGACGACGAAGACCATCACCACGATGAAGTAGGTGATCAGCTGGTCCTGCGTCGGGTAGACGACCTTGCGGAGCTCGGCGACCACCTGGCGATAGAAGGTGGGGATGCTGGTGCGCTTGGGTGCCTTGCTGTCCGGCACTCCCTCACCTCTCCTCGTTCGTCTTGTCCGGTTGTGTGTTGCAGGGCACGAGGGACTTGAACCCCCAACCTTCGGTTTTGGAGACCGATGCTCTGCCAGTTGAGCTAGTGCCCTTCGCAGGTTGGCTGCGAGATCGCCTCCCGCGGCCTGCGCTGCCGCGAGGGCAGGACTGAGCCTGTGGGAAACCACCAAACGTGGAGTCTACGGGGAACACCGAGGCCGAGTCCAAACCGCCCCGGGTTCCGAGCCGTCGGCCCCGTGTCGCGCCTACGATGGTGCCATGAGTTCTGCCGACACCACGCCCCGCTCCCGCCGAGTCTCCCAGCGCATCGGCGCCATCGCCGAGTCCGCGACGCTGAAGGTCGATGCGAAGGCCAAGGCGATGAAGGCCGAAGGCCGTCCGGTCATCGGCTTCGGAGCCGGAGAGCCGGACTTCCCGACCCCCGACTACATCGTCGAGGCGGCGGTCGCCGCGGCCCGCGACCCGAAGAACCACCGCTACACGCCGGCCGGCGGCCTGCCTGAGCTCAAGAAGGCGATCGTCGCCAAGACGCTGCGCGACTCCGGGCTCGAGATCGAGCCGGCCCAGGTCCTGGTCACCAATGGTGGCAAGCAGGCCATCTACGCCGCCTTCGCCGCGATGATCGACCCCGGCGACGAGGTCATCGTGCCGGCGCCCTACTGGACGACCTATCCCGAGTCGATCGCGCTCGCCGGCGGCGTGACGGTCGAGGTGCTGGCCGACGAGACCCAGGACTACAAGGTCACCGTCGCACAGCTCGAGGCAGCTCGCACCGACAGGACCAAGGTGCTGCTCTTCGTCTCGCCGTCCAACCCGACCGGTGCGGTCTACACCGCCGACGAGATCCGCGCCATCGGCCAGTGGGTCGAGGACAACAAGCTGTGGGTGCTGACCGACGAGATCTACGAGCACCTCGTCTACGACGACATCGAGACCGGCTCGCTGCCGGTGCTCTGCCCGTTCCTCGCCGACAACTGCGTCATCGTCAACGGCGTCGCCAAGACCTACGCGATGACCGGCTGGCGGGTCGGCTGGATGGTCGGTCCGACCGACCTGGTCAAGGCTGCCACCAACCTGCAGTCGCACGCCACGTCCAACGTCGCCAACGTCTCGCAGCGCGCGGCGATCGCGGCGCTCGAGGGCGACCTGTCCGCGGTCGACGAGATGAAGGTCGCCTTCGACCGGCGCCGCAAGACGATCGTGTCGATGCTCAACGAGATCGACGGCATCGTCTGCCCCGTGCCCGGCGGCGCGTTCTACGCCTATCCCTCGGTCAAGGGCCTGCTCGGCAAGGAGTACGACGGTCGCCGGATCGAGACCTCCGCCGAGCTGTCGGAGTACATCCTCGACCAGGTCGAGGTCGCGATCGTCCCCGGCGAGGCGTTCGGCTCCCCCGGCTACCTGCGGCTCTCCTACGCCCTCGGTGACGACGACATCACCGAGGGGATCACCCGCCTCCAGAAGCTGTTCTCCTGAACACTCGGTGGTCGCGCGACGAGCGCAGCGAGCGTCTCGTCACCCGGGACCTCGACCAGCTGCCGAAGGCGCACCTCCACCTGCACTTCACCGGGTCCATGCGCCACACGACCCTGCTCGAGCTGGCTGAGCGGGACGGGATCGTGCTGCCCGACCAGCTGGTCGTGGACTGGCCGCCGGTGCTCTCGGCGGCCGACGAGAAGGGCTGGTTCCGCTTCCAGCGGCTCTACGACGTGGCTCGGTCCGTGCTGCGCACCGAGGCCGACGTACGGCGTCTGGTGCTCGAGGCGGCCGAGGACGACCAGCGGGACGGCAGCCGCTGGCTGGAGATCCAGGTCGACCCGAGCGGCTACGGCGCCCGGTTCGGCGGCATCACCGCGTTCACCGACCTGGTCCTGGACGCGGTCCGCGACGCGTCCGCAGTGACCGGCGTCGGCATCGCGGTGGTGATCGCCGCCAACCGCACCCGGCACCCTCTCGACGCCCGCACCCTGGCCCGGCTGGCGGTGCAGTACGCCGATCGCGGCGTCGTCGGCTTCGGCCTCTCCAACGACGAGCGTCGCGGCACCACCGCCGACTTCGCGAGCGCCTTCGCGATCGCCGAGCGGGGCGGACTGCTGCTGGCCCCGCACGGCGGCGAGCTCCGCGGCCCCGAGCACATCAGGGTCTGCCTCGACGAGCTGCACCCCTCCCGCCTCGGCCACGGGGTCCGGGCGGCCGAGGACCCCGCCCTCCTGGACCGGATCGTCCAGGCCGGTATCGCGCTCGAGGTGTGCCCGGTCTCCAACGTCGCGCTGGGGGTCTACTCCGACCTGACCTCGGTGCCGCTGCCGACCCTGCTGGCCGCCGGCGCCACGATCGCGCTGGGGGCCGACGACCCGCTGCTCTTCGGGTCCCGGCTCGCCGGGCAGTACGCCACCATGCGTGCCGCCCACGACCTCGACGACGCCGCGCTCGCCGGGCTGGCCAGGATGTCGGTGCAGGCGTCCCGGGCTCCGGAGCACGTCAAGGTCGCGATCCTCCGCGACATCGACCTCTGGCTGGCCACGGACCCTGACAGGATGCCCGCATGACGTCCCCTGACTCCGAGGGCAGCTCGGGGCGGCCGGATCCGGAGCCTGGGCTGCCCCCGACGCACCAGTACTACGGCCAGGACCCCTACGGCCAGCCGCCGGCGCCGCCGCCGTACGTCCAGCCCCAGCCTCCGGTCCACGCCCAGCAGCCCTACTACCCGTCCTACGCACCCGTGGCCCCACCGGTGCACGGGCATGGCGATCGCGTCGCTGGTGGTGGGTGTCGCCTCCCTGCTGCTGAGCTGCGCGTACGGCGTCGGCCTGGTCGGCTCGCCGGTCGCGCTGGTCCTCGGCCGGGTCTCGATGAAGCGGATCGAACGCTCCGAGGGAGCGCTCGGTGGCCGGGGCCTCGCCCTCGCCGGGTTCATCCTCGGCATCATCGGGACGATCCTGCTGGTGCTGCTGATCGCGCTGGTGGTGTTCCTCGTGATCATCGCGAACAACGAGGGATTCAAGACGAACTCCACCTACAACTCCTGAGCCGACCGCCTGCGAGGATGTCCACATGACGTCCCCCGACCCCGACGACACCGCGGGACGGCCGAGCCCCGACCCGCAGCTTCCACCGACCCACCAGTACTACGGGTCACCGCAGCCGCCGTACGGGCAGGACCCATATCAGCAGCCCCAGCAGCAGGCACACGGTCAGCCGCCCTACCCGCAGGCGCCCTACGGGTACGGCGTCCCACCGGTGCCGCAGCACCCGTCCGCCACCACCGCGATGGTGCTCGGTGTGGTCGGACTGGCCGGACTGATGTTCTGCGGCGGCATCACCCTGGTGCTCTCCCCCTTCGCGTGGCACATCGGCGCCAGGGCGGTGCGCGAGATCGACCAGGACCCGCGACGGTACGGCGGCCGCGACCAGGCCAACGCCGGCAAGATCACGGGCATCATCGGGACGGTGCTGCTGGTCATCGCGATCATCCTGGTGATCGGTCTCATCGTCGGGTTGGTCATGCTCGACACCCCGACGACCTACGAGTACGACACCGGGACCGGGTCGACC
This sequence comes from uncultured Actinomycetota bacterium, assembly GCA_963706475.1. GTDB lineage: Bacteria > Actinomycetota > Actinomycetes > Propionibacteriales > Nocardioidaceae > Nocardioides. The sequence continues at coordinate 1,047,150 of CAVPLV010000002.1, forward strand.
GCCGGCTGAGCCGCTACAGCTCGCAACCGACCAGCACCGGCTCGTTCACGAGCCGGATCCCGAACTCCGCCTCGACCCCGTCGCGCACCTCGCGGGCGAGAGCGAGCAGCCCTGACGTGGTCGCGCCGCCGCGGTTGGTCAGGGCAAGAGTGTGCTTGCTCGAGACCGCGACCCGGTCGCCGGCGTAGCCCTTGGTGAAGCCGGCGTGCTCGATCAGCCAGGCGGCGCTGGTCTTGACCAGCCCGTGACCCTGCGGCCAGGCCGGCGCACCGTCAGGCACTGCGCCCGCCGCGATCACCGGGTTGGTGAAGAACGACCCGGCGCTCCAGGTGTCGGGATCTGCTGCGTCGAGCACCATGCCCTTGCCGGCCCGCAGGCCGAGCACCGCACGTCGTACGTCGGCCGCCGCAGCCCGCTCCCCCGGCGCGACACCGAGGGTGCGGGCCAGCTCGGCGTACGTCACCGGTGCGCCCAGGCTGCCCTGCCGGAACTGGAAGGTGACCGCGAGGACGACATGACGGGAAGGATCGGCCTTGAAGCGCGAGGTGCGGTAGCCGAAGTCGCAGTCCGCAGCCGCGAAGGTGCGGATGCCGCGCAGCCGGCGGTCCCAGACCCGGACCGAGGCGATCGTCTGGGCCACCTCCTGGCCGTAGGCGCCGACGTTCTGGATCGGCGTGGCTCCGACGGAGCCGGGGATGCCGGAGAGCGCCTCGACACCCACCCACTCGCGGGCGACGGCCAGTGCCACGAGCCCGTCCCAGGACTCGCCCGCTGCAGCGGTCACCACCACCCCGCCGCAGGTCGGGTCGTCGTCCTCGACGTCCGCACTCACCCCGCGGGTGGCGACCTCCACCACGGTGCCGGCGAAGCCCTCGTCGGCGACGACCAGGTTGCTGCCACCACCCAGCACCAGCACGGGCTCGCCGGCCGCGTCGGCGGCGCTCACGGCCGCCACCAGCTCGTCGTCGGTGGTGGTCCGCACCCAGCGGGTGGCCGGACCGCCCAGACGCAGCGTGGTGTGCTCGGCGAGCGTCTCGGGCGACGTCTCAGGCACGGACGACGGCCCGCGGCATGCCGAGCACCTTCTGACCCTCGCAGGTCACCGTGAGGGTCACCGTGGTGAGCCCGTCCTCGACGCCCTTGACCTCGCCGGCCACCTCCACGTCGACGCCACCCTCGGCAGGTACGACGACCGGGCTGGTGAACTTGCAGCCGAAGCTGACCACCTCGGCCCCCGGGAACCACACCGCGACCGCACGGGCGGCGAGCGCCATGGTGTACATGCCGTGGGCGATCACACCGGGCAGCCCGACGCTGGCCGCGACCGCCTCGTCCTGGTGGATCGGGTTGTGGTCACCGCTCGCGGCCGCGTAGCGGACCAGGTCGGCGCGGGTGATCGTGAAGACCTGGTTGTCGAGGGTGCTCATGCGTCCGCCCCCCGGTGCACGAGGGTGGCGCTCGTCGAGCAGACCAGCGCGCCCGAGGCGTCGGTGATCTCGCTGCGGGTGCCGATGATGTCGTTGCCGGCGATCTGGCGAAGGCTGGCCACGGTCAACGTGGCGGTGAGCACGTCGCCGGGCACGACCGGTCGCTCGTAGGCGAACTTCTGCTCGCCGTGGACGATCCGATAGAGGTCGATCGACTCGGCCTCGAGGAACGCGTTCATCGCGTCGAAGGCGAGCACGATCGGGAAGGTCGCTGGAGCCGGCCCCCCGTCGTACTCCCCCTGGGTGGCGGCGACGAAGTCGCGCACCTTGTCCTCGGACACCGAATAGGGCGGGGTGGGCGCGAAGGCCCGACCGACGAGCGACTGGTCGACTGGCATGGAAGCCAAAATAGACGCTGACCCGCCCGACGCGGTCGGGCGGGTCAGCGAGAGGACTCAGATCAACGGGTCTCGCGGTGCGCGGTGTGCGCACGGCAGCGCGGGCAGAACTTCGCCAGCTCGAGCCGGTCGGGGTCGTTACGGCGGTTCTTCTTGGTGATGTAGTTGCGCTCCTTGCAGTCCACGCATGCGAGCGTGATCTTGGGGCGAACGTCGGAGCTCTTGCTGGCCACGGGATGTCCTTGCTTTGAACGTCGAATCGGTGTCGCGCTGGTCTGAGTAGCGGGGGCGGGACTCGAACCCGCGACACCACGATTATGAGCCGTGTGCTCTAACCACCTGAGCTACCCCGCCACGAGCGCACGGAAGCAGTCCCCAGACTAGCCGGATCCTGCAACCTCGCGCTCAGAGCCCCTTTACGGAATCGAACCGTAGACCTTCTCCTTACCATGGAGACGCTCTGCCGACTGAGCTAAAGGGGCAACGACGGAGAACGATACACACGACTGTGCGGGAACGAGAAATCGGCTCAACAGGCCTGGATCCGGGGCCAGGGTCGGGCCTCCTCGAGCTCGTAGGCAAGTTCCAGGAGGGTGGCCTCGCGACCGCTCCCGGCGGCCAGCATCATCCCCTGCGGAAGTCCGTTCGCGGTGGTCTCCAGCGGCAGCGAGACGGCCGGGTCGCCGGTCGCGTTGTGCCACGGCGTGAAGGCCACCCAGTCCAGGATCCGGTCCATGACGGTGTCGAAGCCCTGGGTCGGGTCGAGGTGCCCGACGAGCGGCGTCTCGTGCGCGAGGGTCGGCATCAGCGACACGTCGTACCGCTCGTGGAACTGCGCGGAGACGTGCCGGAGGCGACGCAGCCGGCTGACCGCGGCGGGCAGCCGGTGGAGCCGCTGGCGGCAGTGCCGGTCCAGGCCCAGAGTCAGGTCGTCGAGCCGGGAGCGGTCCCAGCCCGGTCCGTGCTGACGACGTCCGGTGCGGACCAGCACCATCGCCAGCATCGACCAGTAGAGCAGGAAGTCGTCCGGAGTCGACGCCGGCACCGGCGGTGCGACCTCCTCGACCTCGTGCCCGAGCTCTTCGAGCAGCTGGGCGGTCTTCAGGGTCAGCTCGGCGACCTCCGGGTGGGCGGAGCGACCGACACCCGTGGTGTGGACCGCAACGCGCAGCCGGGTGCGGCCGGGTCGGGTGACGTCTCCGATCGGTGGGAGCGTCAGCGCCCGGTAGACCTGCTCGGCCTCGCGCAGGAACGCGGCCGTGTCCCGCACCGAGCGGGTCAGCACGCCGTCGGAGACGATCCGGAGCGGCATCTGCCGGTTGAGCTTGTCCTGGGCGAGCCGGTCGCGGGTGGGCTTGAGCCCCACCAGGCCGTTGACGGCGGCGGGGATCCGGATCGACCCGCCGCCGTCGTTGCCGTGGGCGAGGGGTACGGCGCCGGCCGCGACCAGAGCCGCCGTACCGGCCGAGGATGCGCCTGCGGTGTGGTCGGTGCTCCACGGGGAGCGGACCGGCCCGAGCCGGGGGTGCTCGGCCGAGGGGCTGAAGCCGTACTCGGAGAGCTGGGTCTTGCCGAGCGGGACCAGCCCGGTCGCGAGGAGCATCCGGGCGAAGTCGCCATCGGTGGCAGCGGGCCGGGCCTGGTAGGCGTCGTTGCCCTGCCGGGTGGGCATCCCGGCCACGTCGACGTTGTCCTTGACGAAGGTGGGGACGCCGGCGAAGAAGCCGCCGCGCGGGTCCCGGGCCTCGGCCCGGGCCCGGTCGTACGCGCGGTGGACGACCGCGTTGAGATCCGGCTGGAGCCGCTCGGTCCGCGCGACGGCGGCCTCGACGACCTCCGGGATCGTGACCTCACCGTCCTGGATCCGGGCCACCAGGCCCACCGCGTCGAGATCGGCCAGGGCGTCCTCGGTGAACGCATGCACACGGGTCACCCGAGTCAGGCTACGACGCGGCTGCCGACTCCGCAGCCAGGCGAGCGTCGACGGCCACCGGGGCGAGCACGTGGTCGAGGGCCAGTGCCGCGCAGCCGACCAGTCCGGCGCGCTCGCCGTGGGTGGCGGGCACGAACTGCAGGTCGCGGGTCGCGAGCGGGGCGGCCTGCGCGTAGACGCTCTCCCGCACGCCGGCCACGTAGAACTCGAAGGCCGCCGCCATGTCGCCGCCGATCACCACGGCCGCGGGGTTGAGCAGGTTGATCGCGACCGCGAGCACCTCGCCGAGCTCACGTCCACTCTCGCGGAGCAGGCCACGGGCCACGGCGTCGCCCTGGAGCGCGAGGGCGGCGAGGTCGCGGACGTGCTCGACCTCGCGTCCGCTCTCCCGGACCCGGGCCACCAGCGCCCAGCCGGAGGCCAGCGTCTCGAGGCACCCGGTCGCGCCGCACCGGCAGGGCAGGCCGGCGGCAGCAACCACCTTGGTGTGCCCGAGCTCCCCGGCAGCACCGAGGCTGCCGCTGAGCACCCGGCCGTCGGCGATGATCCCCAGGCCGATGCCGGTCGAGGCCTTGACCACCAGCACGTCGTCGAGGCTGCCGGCACCGCCGAGCAGCTCCGAGCGGGCCAGGATGTCGGCGTCGTTGGCGACGAAGAGCGGGGCCGAGGTGACGCCACGGAGATAGGGCGCCAGCTCGACGCCGTCCCAGCCGGACATCACCGGCGAGCCGATGCTGAGCCCGCGGGCCGGGTCGAGGGTGCCGGGCAGGCTGAGCCCGATCCCGAGCACCGGGATCGTGACGTCCACGAGCAGACCGTGGAGCCTGGTGGCGATCTCGGGCAGCAGCTCGTCGGGGACGACGCCGATCTCGTGGTCGCGAGAGTCCGAGCTGAGCTCCTGGCCGTCGAGGTCGAGGACGGCGAGCTGGCTGCGCGAGCGACCGATGGCGACCGCGAGCACGACCCCGGCGTCCTTGTTGAACACCAGGGCACCCGGGGGTCGGCCGCCGGTCGAGGCGAGCTCCTCGCCGAGCTTCAACATGCCGCCGGCGGTCAGCGCGTTGACGCGGGTGGTGATGGCGGTCCGGGACAGCCCGGTCAGGGCTCGCAGCTGGGAGCGGGTGCTGGCCCGGCCGGACCTGACCAGGTCCAGGAGGTCGCCTGCGGTCGCCGGCGCCGCGCTCTCGCGCACCTCGACGCGCCGGGTCGCCGATCCCGGGGTCGGGGCCGCTGAGGTGCGCATCGTGGTCTCGCTCACGCCGGGAAGCATAAACCCCGGCCACTTAGATCCTGAAAAAACCTAATGTGCGCTTGCATTAGACGCAAGGTGTTTCTACCGTAGTTGTCATGGATCCCCAACCGAGCCCGCACGTGATGCCCGATGCGTGCGACTTCACCGTCTTCGGCGGCACGGGAGACTTGGCCCTCCGCAAGCTGCTGCCCTCCCTCTTCCACCGTGACCTCGAGGGCCAGCTGCCGGCCGGCTACCGGATCCTCGGGGTGTCCCGCAGCGACCTCGACGACGCCGGCTGGCGCGAGCAGGTCCGCGCGGCCATCACTGAGTTCGTCCCTGGTGCGAGTGAGCGCATCGCCGTCGTCGAACGCTTCCTCGGTCGGCTCCACCACCTCGACCTGGACGCCGAGAACCCCGACGACTGGCACCGGTTCCACGCCCTCCTGAAGGACCGACCCGGCACCGAGGAGGCCGTCCGCGTCTTCTACCTCGCCGTCGCGCCCAAGCTGTTCGGCTCGATCTGCCAGCGCCTCGACGAGATCGGGGTCGTCGACGAGCGGGCCCGCGTCGTGCTCGAGAAGCCGATCGGCCACGACCTCGCCTCCGCCCGCGAGGTCAACGACGCCGTCGGCCGGGTCTTCGCCGAGTCCCAGATCTTCAGGATCGACCACTACCTCGGCAAGGAGAGCGTCCAGAACCTCCTCGTCACCCGCTTCGCCAACACCTTCCTCGAACCCCTGTGGAACTCGCACTGGGTCGACCACGTGCAGATCACCGTCGCCGAGTCGCTCGGCGTCGGGGACCGCGGCGGCTACTACGACCAGGCAGGCGCCCTGCGCGACATGGTGCAGAACCACCTGCTGCAGCTGCTCTGCCTCGTAGCGATGGAGCCGCCGACGTACGTCGGCCGCGAGACCGTGCGTGACGAGAAGCTCAAGGTCCTCCAGGCACTGAAGCCGATGACGCCGGTCGAGGTCGACCGCGACATCGTCCGTGGCCGGTATGTCGAGGGGCTCGTCGAGGGGGCCGCAGTCGGCTCCTACGCCGACGACCTCGGGCACCAGGGCTCGCACACCGAGACCTTCGTCGCCATCAAGACCGAGGTGCAGAACTGGCGCTGGGCAGGTGTGCCGTTCTACCTGCGGACCGGCAAGCGCATGGACCGACGGGCGTCGGAGATCGTGGTGGTCTTCAAGCAGCCGCCACACCCGATGTTCCCGGGAGCCGAGGGCGTCACCACGCCGAACCGGCTCCACATCCTGGTCCAGCCCGACGAGGGCATGCGACTGCACCTCACCGCCAAGGAGCCGGGGCCGGGTGGGATCCGCCTGCGCCCCGTCTCCTTGGACCTCAGCTATGCCACCGCGTTCGAGCAGCGGCTGCCCGATGCCTACGAGCGGCTGCTGATGGATGTCATCAAGGGCAATCCCACGTTGTTCATGCGGCGAGACGAAGTCGAGGCTGCCTGGACGTGGACCGAGCCGATCCTGAATCGTTGGGCGCAAGCACCCGAACGTCCCAAGCGCTACCCAGCAGGCACCCCCGGACCCACCGCCGCCGCGACGCTTCTCGAGCGGGACGGCCGAACCTGGCAGGAGCTTGACCAGTGACCCAGCAGCGAGTGCACACGACCCTCGCGGAGGTGACCGCGCGGATCGTCGAGCGCAGTGCCACCGGCCGCGCCGAGTACCTCCAGCGGATCGCGGCAGCGGCCGAGGCGGGACCCGCACGCGGTCGGCTGGCCTGCGCCAACCTGGCCCACGGGTTCGCGAGCGCCGACCCGGCCGACAAGCAGGCGCTGCGCGGCAAGACCAAACCGAACATCGCCCTCGTGTCGTCGTACAACGACATGCTCTCGGCCCACCAGCCCTACCGCGACTACCCCGAGCTGCTGAAGAAGGCGATCATCGACGCGGGCGGGATCGCCCAGTTCGCCGGCGGCGTGCCCGCCATGTGCGACGGGGTCACCCAGGGCCGCGACGGCATGCAGCTCTCGCTCTACAGCCGCGACGTGATCGCGATGTCGGCGGCGATCGCCCTCTCCCACGACATGTTCGATGGCGCCCTGATGATGGGCGTCTGCGACAAGATCGTGCCGGGCCTGCTGATCGGCGCACTGTCCTTCGGTCACCTGCCGACCGTCTTCGTGCCTGCGGGACCGATGGCCTCGGGCCTCCCGAACGGCGAGAAGGCCCGGGTGCGCCAGCTCTACGCCGAGGGCAAGGTCGGTCGCGACGAGCTGCTCGAGGCCGAGGCGGCGTCGTACCACTCGGTGGGCACCTGCACCTTCTACGGCACCGCCAACTCCAACCAGCTGCTGATGGAGGTCCTCGGGCTGCACCTGCCGGGCTCGTCGTTCGTGAACCCCGGCACCCACATGCGTGAAGCGCTGACCCGCGAGGCCGGACGCCGCGTCACCTCGCTGACCCGACAGGGCGACCAGCCGCTGCCGATCGGCGAGATCGTCGACGAGAAGGCCATCGTCAACGCCTGCGTCGCGCTGCTCGCGAGCGGTGGCTCGACCAACCACACCCTGCACCTGGTCGCGATCGCGGCGGCCGCCGGGATCACCCTGACGTGGGACGACCTGTCGGACCTGTCCGCCGTGGTCCCCCTGCTGTGCCGGATCTACCCCAACGGCCAGGCCGACGTGAACCACTTCCACGCCGCCGGCGGCATCGCCTACCTGGTGCACACGCTGCTCGAGGCCGGGCTGCTGCACGACGACGTCAAGACGATCGCCGGCCCCGGGCTGTGGCACTACACCGAGGAGCCGGTGCTGCGTGGCGACGAGCTGACCTGGCAGGAAGGTCCGAAGGCGTCCCTCGACACGGCCGTGCTGCGACCCGCGAACGACCCGTTCTCCGTCGACGGCGGGCTGCGGATGCTGACCGGACCGCTCGGTCGGGCGGTGATCAAGACCTCGGCCGTGAAGCCGGAGCACCGCCTGGTCTCCGCACCCGCGGTGGTCTTCGACGACCAGCACGACTTCCTCGCCGCCTTCGGTGACGGCGAGCTGGACGGCCGGGACTTCATCGCGGTGATCCGCTACCAGGGACCGGCCGCCAACGGGATGCCCGAGCTGCACAAGCTCACTCCGGCCCTCGGCGTCCTGCAGGACCGCGGCCAGAAGGTCGCGATCGTCACCGACGGCCGGATGTCCGGCGCGTCCGGCAAGGTGCCGGCGGCCATCCACGTGACCCCGGAGGCTGCCCTCGGCGGGCCGCTCGCCCGGGTCCAGGAAGGCGACGTGATCACCGTCGACGCCGACGGTGGCCGGCTCACCCTGCAGGTCGACCACGAGGTCTTCAGCCGCCGCCCCAGCACCGGTCGCGCCCTCCAGGGCAGCGAGTGGGCCGGGACCGGTCGCGAGCTGTTCGCGGCGTTCCGCGCCACCGTCGGCACCGCCGACACCGGTGCCAGCGTCTTCCCGGGCGTCGTCGCCCCCCACCAGGAGGTCCGTGTTGCCGAGCTCGCCTGAGTTCTCCGTCCTCGACGTGGTGCCGGTGATGCCGGTCGTCATCATCGACGACCTCGCGCACGCCGTGCCCGTCGCCCGTGCCCTGGTGGCCGGCGGCCTGCCGGCCATCGAGCTCACCCTGCGCACCCCGGTCGCGCTCGACGCGATCCGGGCCATCGCCGACGAGGTCCCCGAGATCCTGATCGGCGTCGGCACGATCGTGACGTCCGGCCAGGCCGAGCAGGCACTCGAGGCCGGGGCCCAGTTCCTGGTCTCACCTGGCGCGACGCCGTCGCTGCTGGCCGCGATGCTGGACACCGGGCTGCCGTTCCTGCCCGGCACCGCCACCGTGTCGGAGATGCTCGCCGTCCTCGAGGCCGGCGTCTCGGAGATGAAGTTCTTCCCGGCGGAGGTCTCCGGTGGCGCGGCGTTCCTCAAGGCGGTCGCCTCGCCCGTGCCGGCGGCCCGCTTCTGCCCGACCGGCGGGATCACGGCGGCCACCGCGCCGACGTACCTCTCCCTGCCCAACGTCGGCTGCGTCGGCGGCTCCTGGCTCACCCCCGCCGACGCGCTGGCCGCCGGCGACTGGGACCGGGTGACCCGGCTCGCTGCGGAGGCTGCGGCGCTGCGCTGATCTTCCCGGGGCGGCCGGTCGCCTCAGGAGGTGCCGCGGCGGAAGCAGCCCACCAGGTGCGGGTCGAAGACCCCGATCGCCTCCATCAGGGCGTACATCGTGGTCGGGCCGACGAAGACGAAGCCGCGCTTCTTGAGGGCCTTCGACAGTGCCAGCGACTCCGGGGACGTGGTCGTCATCTCGTCGGTGTCGCGCCACGCGGGCGGTACGTCGGGCGCGAACGACAGCACGAACGCCTCGAGCCCCGCGGCCTCGCGCAGCGCCACGGTCGCGCGGGCATTCGTGATGGTGGCCTGGATCTTGAGCCGGTTGCGGACGATCCGGGCATCGTCCATCAGCCGCGCGAGGTCGGCGTCGTCGAAGCCGGCGACCACCTCGGCGTCGAAGCCCGCGAACACCTCACGGAAGGCCGGTCGCTTGTTGAGGATCGTCGACCAGGACAGGCCGGACTGGAAGGCTTCGAGGGTCAGTCGCTCCAGGTAGGACCGCTCGCCGTGGACGCGCACCCCCCACTCGGTGTCGTGGTAGTCGCGCATCACCCCGGGCCCGCCCGCCCAGGGACAGCGGTCGATACCGTCGTCGCCGGTCAGTGGGCCCATCAGTGCCGCCCCCGCAGCCGGGCGTTGGGCAGCCCGGGCGCCGGGATCGGCGGCAGGTGGTCACCGACCACGACGCCGTACCGGCCGTCGGTGACGTCCTGCGAGTCCGCCACCACCGCGCCGTCGCGGGTGATCTGGGCCTGCCAGTCCTCGCGCCAGGCGACGACCTCCTCGTGGGTGCGCGCCACGATGTTCCACCACATCACGATCTCCTCGCCGAACGGCGGTCCGCCGAGCAGCAGCAGGCGGACCGGCTGCTCCCCCGCTACCAGCTCGAGCGTCGACGATCCCGTCGGGACGTAGGCGAGGTCGTGCTGCCGGGCCTCGACACCGGCAACAGCCAGCAGGCCGGCGTCGACGAGCACCCCGTGCTCGAAGGAGGCGTCGACGTCGAGCACCAGCGTGGTGCCCGGCTCGAGAAGGACCTCGGCGCCCAGGAGCGGGGTGTACGTCGAGACCGGCGCCGTCTCGCCGAGCAGCGACCCGAGGAACACCCGCGCGGTCCACCCGTCGCCGATGACGGGATCCGGGGCGTGGTGGGCGAAGGCCGGCTCGGTGTGCCGGTCGGCGTCCGGGAGCGCGACCCAGAGCTGGGCGCCGTGCAGGGTGCGCGTGGTCGGCGGGGAGACCTCGGAGTGGCTGATCCCCCGGCCGGCCGTCATCAGGTTGACCTCGCCGGGACGCACCATCGCGTGCGTGCCGATGCTGTCGCGGTGCTCCACCTCACCGGTGAACAGCCAGCTCACCGTCTGCAGCCCGGTGTGCGGATGGGGCGCCACCGACATGCCACCGGAGTCGGCCACCTCGTCAGGACCGTAGTGGTCGACGAAGCACCAGGCGCCGATCAACGAGCGCTCGCGCTGCGGGAGGGTACGACGCACCCGCATCGCCCGCGGCCCGCCGAGAGGTACGTCGCGCGGGCTCATCACCTCGACCCCACCCGATGCGGCTGCCGCACACGTGACCTCGTGCGGTCGCTCCTCCTGGTTGCTCATACCCCTAGTGTGGCGGGTGCTCAGCTGAGGTGGTGGGGTTGGACGCGGCGCTTGCCCTCGTCGCCACGATCGGCGTCCGGGCCGAACTCGGCCGCGGCGACCGCACCGGCGTCGCTCGGCTGCGGTGTCGGGACCCCGACGATCGGGACGAGTCGGATGATCACCGACTTCGACGCCGGACAGTTGCTGCCCTCGGCTTTGGAGTCCAGCGGCACCAGCGGGTTGGTCTCGGGGTAGTACGCCGCGGCGCAGCCCCGAGGCTGGTCGTAGCCCACCACCCGGAACACTGGTGCGAGACGCTCGGAGCCGTCCTCCCACTCGCTGACCAGGTCGACGTGGTCGCCCTCGGTGAGACCGAGCGCGGTGATGTCGTCGGGGTGCACGAACACCACCCGCCGGCCGTTGGTGATCCCCCGGTAGCGGTCGTCGAGACCGTAGATCGTGGTGTTGAACTGGTCGTGGGAGCGGAGGGTCTGGAGCAGCAGCCGCCCTTCCGGGACGTGCAGCACCTCGGTCGGGCTGACCGTGAAGATCGCCTTCTGCTGCGTGGTGGGGAAGGTCCGGCTGTCGCGGGGCGGGTGCGGGAGCACGAAGCCGCCGGGGCGGTCGACCTTCTCGTCGTACGCCTCGCAGCCGGGCACGACCCGCGAGATCCGGCGCCGGATCTCGGTGTAGTCGCTGCGGAAGTCGGCCCACGGCAGGTCGTGGCGGCCGGGGATGGTGGCCTCCGCGATGGAGCAGACGATGTCGACCTCGGACTTGAGGTGCACCGACGCCGGCTGGAGCGGGCCCTTGGAGGCGTGTACGGCCGACATGGAGTCCTCGACGGTCACCCGCTGCTCGCGGCCGCCGGTGCGGTCCTGCTCGCTGCGACCGAGCGCCGGGAGGATCAGCGCCTCGGTGCCGTGCACGACGTGGGAACGGTTGAGCTTGGTGGAGACGTGCACGGTGAGCTCGGCGCGCCGGAACGCCTCCTCGGTGACCTCGGTGTCGGGTGCGGCGGACACGAAGTTGCCCCCCATCCCGATGAACACGCGGGCGTCGCCGTCGCGCAGCGCCTTGATCGCGGCGACCGTGTCGAGTCCGTGCTCGCGCGGCGGGTCGAAGCCGAACTCGTCGCGCAGCCGGTCCAGGAAGTGCTCGGGAGGTCGCTCCCAGATCCCCATGGTGCGGTCGCCCTGGACGTTGGAGTGGCCGCGCACCGGGCACAGGCCGGCGCCGGGCTTGCCGATGTTGCCCTGCAGGAAGGCGAGGTTGGCGATCTCCTTGACGGTCGCGACGGCGTTGCGGTGCTGGGTGATGCCCATCGCCCAGCAGGTGACGGTCGCGCTCGAGTCGCGGAACAGCCGCGCCGCCTCCTCGATCTGCGCCCGCTCGAGACCGGTCGATCGTCGTACGACATCCCAATCGAGCTCGCGCAGGTGGGCTGCCCACGCGTCGAACCCGACGGTGTGCCGCTCGACGAACTCGTGGTCGACCGCGTCCCACTCCAGCAGCAGGGCACCGATGGCCTGGAAGAGCGCGAGGTCCCCGTTGATCCGCACCGGCAGGTGCAGGTCCGCGAGACCGGTGCCGAAACCGGCCAGGCCGCGCACCTTCTGCGGGTTCTTGAAGCGGATCAGGCCCGCCTCCTTCAGCGGGTTGATCGAGATGATCTTCGCGCCGTTCTGCTTGGCGATCTCGAGCGCGCTGAGCATCCGAGGGTGGTTGGTGCCGGGGTTCTGCCCGGCGACCACGATCAGCTGGGCCTCGTGGATGTCGTCCAGGCTGACCGAGCCCTTGCCGATCCCGATCACCTCCGCCAGCCCGACGGAGGTGGACTCGTGGCACATGTTGGAGCAGTCGGGCAGGTTGTTGGTCCCGAAGGCGCGCACGAAGAGCTGGTAGGCGAACGCCGCCTCGTTGGAGGTCTTGCCGGAGGTGTAGAAGATCGCCTGGTCGGGCGACTCGAGACCCGTGAGGTGCCGGCCGATGGTCGCGAACGCCTCGTCCCACGAGACCGGCTCGTAGTGCGTGCCACCGGGACGGACCATCATCGGCTCGGTGAGCCGACCCTGCTGCCCCAGCCAGTAGTCGGTCTTCTCGGCCAGTTCGGTGAGCGGGTGCGCGGCGAAGAAGTCGCGGTGGAGCATCCGCTTGGTGGCCTCCTCGGTGACCGCCTTGGCGCCGTTCTCGCAGAACTCGGCGGTGTGCCGGTGCGACGGGTCCGGGTCCGGCCACGCGCAGCCCTGGCAGTCGAAGCCGTCGGCCTGGTTGAGCTTGAGCAGCGTCTGGGCGGTACGGCGCACCCCCATCTGCTCGATCGCGTGCTTCATCGTGATGCCGACGGCGGTGAGCCCCGCCGCGGCGTGCGCCGGGTGGTCGACCGTCAAGCGTTGCTCATCGATGTCCTGCTGCGGGGGTCTGCGGGCCATGTCCTCATCCTGTCTCGGCGGGCAAGCACCCGGTAGGTACCCGGCCACTACCGGAAGATGCGCGCCGCAATCGCCCGCGCGGACCTGTCCGCGAGTGGTCCGGAACCGATACGTTGCACTTGGCCTGACGGACCGACCCAGGAGCACCGATGTCGACGAACGAGCCCCCTCCCGAGCAGCCCGGCCACACGCCTCCCGCCGACGGACCTCCCGCCCCGCCTCCGCCTCCGCCGCCCCCGCTACCCCCGGGCGGGTACGGCGCTCCGCCACCGCCGGCTGCAGCGGGACCCGGTGCCGCGACCGGCGACTACAACGTCGGCACCGCGTTCAGCTACGGGTGGAACAAATTCACCCAGAACCTGGTCCCGATCCTGATCGCGATCATCGTCCTGGTCGTGGTCCAGATCGCGATCAGCGCGCTCAGCTACGTCGTCAGCGACTCCCTGCTGCTCCGGTGGCTGTTCAACCTCGTCGCCTGGGTGGTCTCGATGATCATCGGGGCCGGGATCGTCCGTGGCGCCCTCGACATCACCGAGGGCAAGCCGCTCGACGTCGCGACACTGCTGACGCCGACCAAGCTCGGGGACGTCATCGTGGTGTCGGTCCTGACCGGCATCGCCACCTTCATCGGGCTGATCCTCTGCATCCTTCCCGGCCTGGCGGTCATGTTCTTCACGTCGTTCTCGCTCTACTTCCTGATGGACCGTCCCGAGATCGGTGCCGTCGACGCCATCAAGGCGAGCTTCGAGTTCACCAAGAACAACGCCGGCAACGTGATCGTCTGGTTCCTGCTCAGCCTGGCCGCATGGATCGTCGGGGCGTTGCTCTGCGGCATCGGGCTGCTCGTCGCCGTGCCGGTCGTGCTGATCGGGACGGCCTACACCTACAAGACGCTGAGCGGCCAGTCGGTCGCGGCCTGAGATGTTCGGTCAGTAGCCGGACCCCTGCTTGATCTGCTCCCGCTCGACCTGGGCCGCTGCACCCTTGCGGTCGAGGGTCTGGCAGGCGTCCTCGATGTCCTGGGTCAGCCGGTCGACCTGCTCACGGCTCATCGTCTCCTTGACCAGCGCGCGCAGGATCTTCACGTCCTGAGCGTCGGGAGGAAGCGTGTAGGCCGGCACCATCCACCCACGCTCGGCCGAGAGCTGCCAGGCGACGTCGGACTCGTCGTACGACGCGTGGTCGCCCTTGAGTCGGAAGGCCACCAGCGGCAGCTGCTCCTCCTGCTCGCCGATCACCTCGAAGCGACCGCTGGCCCGCAGGTTGTCCGCCAGAGCCTTGGCGTTCTGCTGCATCTGCTTCATCACGTAGGTGTAGCCCTCGCGGCCGAGCCGGACGAACATGTAGTACTGCGCCAGCACCATGGAGGCGCCCGTGGAGAAGTTCAGGGTGAAGGTGGCGTCGGTCTTGCCGAGGTAGTTCTCGTAGAACACCAGGTCCTCGGCGAGGTCGCTGGTCTCGCGGAACACCAACCAGCCGATCCCGGGGTAGACCAGGCCGTACTTGTGACCGGACACGTTGATCGAGCGGACCTGCTCGAGACGGAAGTCCCACTGGGAGTCCGGGTAGAGGAAAGGCCACACGAAGCCACCGCTGGCGCCGTCGACGTGCATCGGGATGTCGAGACCACCGTCGTTCTTCAGACCGACGAGGAGGTCGTTGATGCCGACGAGGTCGTCCATGTGACCGGTGAAGGTGGTGCCGAGGACGCCCACCACCCCGATCGTGTTCTCGTCGAGATGGGGCGCCACGTCGTCGGGGCCGATCGTGTACTTGTCCTCGGCCAACGGCACGATTCGGGGTTCGACGTCGAAGTACCGGCAGAACTTCTCCCACACCACGTGGACGTCGCCACCGAAGACGAGGTTGGGCTGGTCGAAGGACAGGTCCGCCGCCTGTCGGCGCTCCTTCCACTTCCACTTCAGCGACAGCGCCCCGAGCATGATCGCCTCCGACGAGCCCTGGGTGCGGCAACCGGTCGTCTCGCCGGGGGCGTTGAAGAGGTCGGCGAGCATCCGTACGCAGCGCTGCTCGATCTCCGCCGAGATCGGGTACTCCGCATGGTCGATGAAGTTGCGGTGCAGGTTCTCCGCGATGATCCGCTGCGCCTCCGGCTCCATCCAGGTCGTGACGAAGGTCGCCAGGTTGCGCTGCGGGTCGCCCTCCATCGCCAGGTCCTCATCGACCAGTCGCATCGCTTCGACTGGCAGCATGCCACTCGGCGGAAAGTGGGTGGACGGTGCCGAATCGGTGAGGAATCGGTTGCCGAACAGTGCCGTGGCCCGGTCGTCTGCGCTTGAAGTCATGGCTCGAGTGAAGCACCGTCGGCTGCTGCTCTGCCTCACCCGGCATGGGTGGGTTTTGGTGGTCTAGTCCGCTCGGGGTGCCGGCCGATCGAGTGCCTGAAGCACCCCGCCGACGGCAAACAGCGCCGCTCCTGCGAACGTCCCCCAGTTGACGATCCCCGCGTTGACTGCCGTCGAGGTGGCCGGTCGGGTGAACGCCGCGAGACCGGCGAGGAAGAACAGGATCGACCCGAGCTGGTTGACGCCGACGATCCACCAGCCCAGGTCGTTGACCACCCCCCAGATGCGACCGTCGCCGACCTCGACCAGCGCCAGGTGGCCGGACACCAGGAAGCAGATGCAGCCCACGACGTCGGGCAGCCAGATCCAGCTGTTGGTCTGGCGGGCGGTGAGGTCGCTGGCGAACGCCGCCACCAGGCTGACCGCGAAGAAGAGGGTCCCGGCGAACAGGACAGCGGCACTCAGCCAGCCGAGGTTGTCAGGGCGAGGTCCCCACCAGCGCCAGCGGGCGGCGCCCAGGGAGCCCTGCTCGTCGATCTCGGTGGGAGCGTTGGTCGCCTGCAGCACCGACACGTAGCCACCCAGGCTGAAGAACACCCCGCCGACGAGGTAGACCACGTCAACCGTCCGGACGGTCCCGAGGTCGAGCTGAGCCATCAGCGCACCCAAGGCGAAGAGGCTGCCACCGAGGGTGAAGGAGGTCGCGGCCAGCAGGTTGGCCTGCGCCAGGCGCCGTGCGGTCGCCGGCGCGGCCTCGACGACCCCGATCGTCCCGCCTGCCGCGTCTCGAAGCTCGACCTGACCTCGGCGGCGGGCCCGACGGGAGGCCCAGTGCGCCGTCCGCCCGTCAGCCAGCTCCCAGGACACCCGGGTCGTGAACCAGCCCGAACGCTCCACCCGCTTGTTCGTCAGCGCCATCCGATGACCCTAGGGGTTCGCGGGACCCGTGCCGGCCCAGGTCCAGGCGTACGCCGGGTCCTCGGACGCCATCCCCGCCTCGCCGAGGTCGAGCGGGGCGAAGGTGTCGACCATGACCGCGGACTCCTCGAAGAACTCCGCACCGATCGACGCCTCGATCGCCGAGGGCTGAGGCCCGTGCGCGACGCCACCCGGGTGCAGCGAGATCGAGCCGACGTCGATCCCGGAGCCCTTGCGCGCCTCGTAGTCGCCGCCCACGTAGAACATCACCTCGTCGCTGTCGACGTTGGAGTGGTAGTAGGGCACCGGGATCGACAGCGGGTGGTAGTCGACCTTGCGCGGCAGGAAGTTGCAGATCACGAAGTTGTGCCCCTCGAAGACCTGGTGCACCGGCGGGGGCTGGTGGACCTTGCCGGTGATCGGCATGTAGTCGTCGACGTTGAACGTGTACGGGTAGAGGCAGCCGTCCCAGCCGACCACGTCGAAGGGGTGGGTCGCACAGGTCATCCGGGTCCCGACGATCCCGGCGCTGGTGCGGTGCTTGACCAGCACGTCCACATCGGCACCGTCGACCAGCAACGGAGTGGCCGGACCGTGCAGGTCGCGCTCGCAGTACGGCGCATGCTCGAGCAGCTGCCCGTAGCGCGACAGGTAGCGCCTCGGTGGCGCGATGTGGCCGCTCGCCTCGATCGCATAGAGCCGGCTCTCCTCTGCCGGCACCCAGCGGTGGGTCGTGGCCCGCGGCAGCAGCACGTAGTCACCGGCGCGGTAGACCACCGCGCCGAACACGGTCTCGACGACCCCCGCGCCGGACTCGACGTACACGCACTCGTCCCCGATCGCGTTGCGGTAGTAGGCCGACGGCTCGGTGCCGGTCACGACGTAGGAGATGCGGACGTCGTTGTTGCCGAGCACCAGCCGACGCCCCTCGACCGCGTCGGTGCCGGTCTCGAGATCGTGCAGCCGGAGGTGCCGCGGCTTGAGCGGGTGGTTGGGAGTCCGGGACTGGTCGGGGAGCTCCCAGACCTCGGAGGCCGAGATCGCCGACGGCACACCGCGGTGGTAGAGCAGGGAGGAGTCGGAGGAGAACCCCTCCTCCCCCATCAGCTCCTCGTAGAAGAGACGGCCCTCGGAGTCACGGTGCTGGGTGTGCCTCGTCGGCGGGATCGCGCCGACCGCGCGGTAGTACGCCATGTCTGGCTACGTTAGTCCTGTGGTGACCGAGCGCACATGGACCTCCCTCGTTGACGACGCCGCGATCTTCCCTCCCGGTGACGCCCCGCTGCACGACGCCTCGGCCGCCCACCTGGCCCGCCGTTCCCAGCCGTACGGCGACCTGGTCGGCCACTTCGTCGTCCACGACACCGACATCCCGCTGCTGCGGGGCACGCCGATCTCGCTGTCGGTGGTGGTCTCCGGCGGCGCCGGCCAGCTCGCCGGACCGGCCCAGCTGTCCCGCAAGCTCCACGTCGCTCTCGAGGGACTCGAGATCGCGCTGCGCGATCTCGACGACCTGGCCGGCAACGCCCGCCGGGTGATCGCCGCCGCCGACGCCGCACGCGCGGACGGCTTGCTCGACGAGCATGTGCCGATCTACGTCGAGCTGCCCGCAGGCGACCCGTCGTACGGCTGGCTGGCCGCGGCCGACGAGCTCGCCGCCGCCGAGCTGCGCCTGAAGTTCCGCACCGGCGGGCTCGACGCGCGCGACTTCCCGTCGGCCGAAGCTCTCGCCCGGCTCGTCGACCTGGCCCTCGACCGGGAGACGCCCTTCAAGTGCACCGCCGGGCTGGACCGCGCGGTCCGGCACACCGGCGCCGACGGCTTCGAGCACCACGGCTTCCTCAACCTGCTGGTCGCGACCCGGCGGGCCTTCGACGGCGCCACGACCGCCGAGGTCCGCGAGGTGCTCGAGGTCCGCGACGGGGAAGCCCTGGCGGCCGACGCACGCACCCTCGACCTCGCCGGTGCTCGACGCTGGTTCACCTCCTTCGGCTCCAGCGACGTCGACGAGCCGCTCGCCGACCTGTTGGCCCTGGGTCTGATCGGTGACTGACGGCTTCGGGCTCGACCACCTGCCGTACGGCGTCTTCTCGGCCGCCGACGGTGAGCGCCGGGTCGGTGTCCGCTTCGGCGATGGCGTGCTCGACCTGGCCGCGGCGACCGGGCGCCCCGAGCTCGCTGCCCCGTCGCTCAACGCGTTCATGAGCCTCGGTCCGGACGTCTGGGCCGCCACCCGGTCCGAAGCGCGGCGCCTGCTCGAGACCGGCGCCGACGTGATCCCGCTGAGCGACGTCACCCTGCACCTGCCGATCGAGGTCGCCGACTACGTGGACTTCTACGCCTCCCTCCACCACGCGACCAACGTCGGCCGGATCCTCCGCCCCGATGCCGAGCCACTGCTGCCCAACTGGCGGCACCTGCCGGTCGGCTACCACGGCCGGGCCGGGACCGTGGTGCCATCCGGTAGCCGAGTGGTCCGCCCCTGCGGCCAGCGAAGCGGTGCCGACGGCCCGACGTACGGCGCCAGCACCCGGCTCGACGTCGAGGCCGAGCTCGGCTTCGTGGTCGGAACCCCGTCGACGCTCGGCTCCCCGGTCCCGGTGACCGACTTCGCGGCGCACGTCTTCGGGGTGGTCGGCCTCAACGACTGGTCCGCGCGCGACATCCAGGCATGGGAGTACGCCCCACTCGGACCGTTCCTCGGCAAGTCCTTCGCGACCTCGATCTCGCACTGGGTCACGCCGCTCGCCGCCCTCGACGCCGCGTGGGTGGAGCTCCCGGGTCAGGACCCCCGTCCGCTCGACTACCTGGACCCCGAGCACGCGCGCGGGCTCGACATCGACGTCGAGGTCGAGGTCGGCGGTGACGTGGTCAGCCGGCCTCCCTACCGCTCGATGTACTGGTCGCCGGCGCAGATGCTGGCCCACCTGACCATCAACGGCGCATCGGTCCGCACCGGCGACCTCTACGGCTCCGGCACCATCAGCGGCGCACAGCCCGACCAGCGCGGCTCGTTGCTGGAGCTGAGCTGGGGCGGGACCGTCGCGCTGGCCGGCGGCCGGACGTTCCTGGAGGACGGCGACGAGGTGGTGCTGCGCTACACCGCACCCGGGACCGGTGGCGGCCGGATCAGTCTCGGCGAGGTGCGCGGCGTGATCGAACCTGCCCGCCCGAGGTCCGGCTGACCTCCTTCGTAACCCGGCGGCGGTAACGTCCTGGACATGGCCAAGTCCAAGATCTCCAATGACGTCTACGAGGCTGAGCTCGCCCGGTTGCAGATCGAGCTGGTGCAGCTCCAGGAATGGGTGAAGGACACCGGTGCCCGCGTGGTGGTCCTCTTCGAGGGTCGCGACGCCGCCGGCAAGGGCGGCACCATCAAGCGGATCGCGGAGTACCTCAGCCCCCGCATCGCCCGGGTCGTCGCACTGCCGTCACCGACCGACCGCCAGCGCACCCAGTGGTACTTCCAGAAGTACGTCGAGCAGCTGCCCTCGGCCGGCGAGATCGTCCTCTTCGACCGCTCCTGGTACAACCGGGCCGGCGTCGAGAAGGTGATGGGCTTCTGCACACCGGAGCAGCACGCCCGCTTCCTCCAGCAGGCTCCGATCTTCGAGCAGATGCTGATCGACGACGGCATCCTGCTGCGCAAGTACTGGTTCTCGGTCAGCGACAAGGAGCAGCAGAAGCGCTTCAAGTCCCGCATGGGTGACCCGCTGCGCCAGTGGAAGCTCTCCCCGATGGACCTCGAGTCGATCACCCGGTGGGAGGAGTACTCCCGCGCCAAGGACGAGATGATGGCCTACACCGACCTACCCACCTCGCCGTGGTACGTCGTCGAGAGCGACATCAAGAAGCACGCCCGGCTGAACACCATCGCCCACCTGGTCGACAGCATCCCCCACGTCCCGGTGCCGGCACCCGACATCACCCTGCCCGAGCGTCCCGAGTCGCAGGGCTACGAGCGCCCGCCCCGCGACACCGTGACCTACGTCCCCGACCACGTGGCCACCCTCACCTGAGTGGCGAGCGTCGAGACCCACGGCCCGCGGATGGTCTCGATACGCCGCCTCGTTCCTCGCGCTACTCGACCAACGGGAGGTTCGGTGGTCGAGTAGCGAGCGCATCCCTCGTTGGTCGAGTAGCGAGCGCCAGCGAGCGTATCGAGACCCACGGCCCGCGGATGGTCTCGATACGCCGCCTCGTTCCTCGGCGGCTACTCGACCAACGGGAGGTTCGTTGGTCGAGTAGCGAGCGCCAGCGAGCGTATCGAGACCCGACCGCCACCCTCAGAACCCTGTGGACAGGCGGGTTCTGGGGCGTCGGGCTGTCGGTGCCGAGTGCTTGGATTGATCCATGGCAGCCACCACCCAACACCTCGACAACCCGGCCCCCGCGGCCGGGCTGCTCGCTGCCATCTCCTCGACCCATGACGGCATCAACGACCTCGAGATCCGCAAGTTCACCCTCGCCGACGCCCTCGACCTCAAGACCGCGATCGGCCAGATCGCCGAACAGCTCGCCGACCTCGGCTGCAAAGAACCCCTCGACGTACGCCGCGCCATCGCCGCCGGACACCTCGCCCGCCACCACCTCACCCTGAACCTCAACCCCCACCCCGCCACCACCCAGCCCACCCAGGCCGCGGGGAAGACCGTGAAGCCCCGCCAGGTGGTCATCTACGTCCACCTCAGCGACCACGCCATGAACAACGGCAGGATCGGACGCTGCGAGAACACCCGCACCCCGATCAGCGCCGACCAGGTCCGTCACTGGTGCAACAACACCGACACCCAGGTGATCATCCGACCCGTCATCGACCTCAACGAGGCGCTCGCCACCGACGCCTACACCCCGACCGACGCCATCAGGGAGCAGGTGTGGGCCACCTACCCGCCTGCGTCTTCCCCGCTGCACCAGACCATCAGGACCTGCGTCTTCCCCCGCTGCACCAGACCATCCAGGACCTGCGACCTCGACCACATCACCGCCCACGCCGACGGCGGACCCACCACCTCCTGGAACATCGCCCCCCTATGCAGACGACACCACCGGCTCAAGACCCACTCCGCGTGGACCTACCACCGCACCGGACCCCTCTCCTTCCTGTGGACCAGCCCCCACGGCATCCACTACCCCGTCGACCTCACCGACACGATCAACCTCCTCCGAGAACCCTGACCGCCCCACCCCGCCCCCGGCGGGGTCACCGGCATGTCCCGGGGTCTCGATACGCTCGCTGGCGCTCACTACTCGACCACCGAGGGGCCCGATCTCGTTGGTCGAGTAGGGCGCGAGGAACGAGCACCCGTATCGAGACCACCACCACCCGACAGGTCTCGATACGCTCGCTGGCGCTCACTACTCGACCACCGAGCGGTCCGATCTCGTTGGTCGAGTAGGGCGCGAGGAACGAGCACCCGTATCGAGACCACCGCCACCCGACAGGTCTCGATACGCTCGCTGGCGCTCACTACTCGACCACCGAGGCGACGCACCGCCCGCTACCCGACCACCGAGCGGTCCGATCTCGTTGGTCGAGTAGGGCGCGAGGAACGAGCACCCGTATCGAGACCACCACCACCCGACAGGTCTCGATACGCTCGCTAGCGCTCACTACTCGACCACCGAGGCGACGCACCGCTCGCTACCTCGACCACCGAGCGGCCCGATCTCGTTGGTCGAGTAGGGCGCGAGGAACGAGCACCCGTATCGAGACCACCGCCACCCAACAGGTCTCGATACGCTCGCTAGCGCTCACTACTCGACCACCGAAAGGACGCACCGCCTGCTACTCGACCGCCGAGGACACACGTCCGGGTCGGCGAGAGCTCAGGCTCCGGCCCCGAACGCCTGCCCGATCCGCTGCATCTGCGCCACCAGGCCCTCGGTGCGGCCACCGGCGAACCGGTCGGCGGGACCTGAGAGCGACATCGCGGCCACGGTGGCGCCGGGCCCACCCACCGGTACGGCGACGCATCGCACCCCGCTCTCCTGCTCCTCCTCGTCAGCCGCCCAGCCCTGCGTCGCGACCAGGTCGAGCTCGGCCGCGAATCCGGCCAGGTCGGTGATCGTCGTCGGCGTACGCGGCGCGAGCCCGGCGCGCCGGACGATCCCGAGCGCCTGGTCGCGGGGCAACGCCGCGAGCAGGACCTTGCCGACCGCGGTGGAGTGCGGTGGGACGTGCCGACCCACCTCGGCGAACATGCGGAGCGTGTGCGGCGAGGAGACCTGAGCGATGTAGACGACGTCGTCGCCCTCGCGCACGGCGAGGTTGGCGGTCTCCCCCGACAGCTCGACCAGCTCCGCGAGGTAGGGCCGGGCGCTGCGCGCCAGTGCGCGCTGGGCACCGTTGGCAAGCCGCACAGTGGCGGTGCCGAGGGTGTACTTGCGCGACCCGTCGCGGCGCACGTAACCCCGCTGCTGCAGGCTCTGCAGCAACCGGTGCGCGGTGCCCTGCGGCAGGCGGGTGAGTGCGGCGACCTCCCCCACCCCGAGCGGCTTGTCGGCCTCGACGAGCGCCTCCAGCACGTCCAGGGCGCGGGCGACCGACTGCACCGGCCCGGCCGGCCGTGCCGCGTCGCCCGACCCCGACCCGGTCATGTCACCCCTCCGCTAGGGCACCATCCAGTCGAGGACTGGCGTGGACTGCAGGCCGACGAGGATGCACATCAGCACCAGGAGCCCGAGGCTCCACCCTAGGACCTTGCGGAAGATGTCCCCCTCCCGCCCGGCCATGCCGACCGCGGCCGCGGCGATCGCGAGGTTCTGCGGACTGACCATCTTGCCGAGCACGCCGCCGGAGGTGTTGGCCGCCGCCATCAGGGTCGGGCTGAGACCCGCCTGCTCGGCGGTCTGCACCTGCAGCGCACCGAACAGTGCGTTGGCCGACGTGTCCGACCCGGTGACCGCGACCCCGATCCAGCCGAGGATCGGCGAGAGGAGTGCGAACGCGGCGCCTGCTCCGGCGAGCCAGGCGCCCATCGAACCGGTCTGACCCGACAGGTTCATCACGTAGGCCAGGCCGAGCACGGCCATCACCGTGATGATCGCGGACTTCAGCTCGACGTAGGTGCCGACGTAGGTGCGCACCATCGTGGCCGGGGAGACCTTCAGGATCACCGACGTGATGAGGCCGGCGAAGATCATCAGAGTGCCGGCGGCAGGGAGCCAGTTGAAGGTGAACGTCGTCGTGGCGACCTGCTCGCCGGCCGTGTTGAGGACGTCGAGCCCCGGCCACGCGAAGGTGAAGGTCCATGGCTCCTCCGCGAAGAACTCCTTGACCGCCGTGATGTTGGTGATCGAGAAGATCGCGATGATGACGAGGTACGGCGCGTAGGCACGGATGACATCGGCCCTGCTGTCCTGCGGGACGTCTGCTCCGGCGCCGGCCGGGCCACCCGCGCCGGACCGCGCACCCGTGCCGGCACTGACCGGCCTGCGGCTGTCGGACCCGGACGTGGTCGGCGCCTCGGCGTACAGCACCTCGGCCGGGCTCCACACCCGCAGCAGCCCGACCACGGCGGCAGCGGCGACCAGGGCGGCGATGATGTCGGCGAGCTGGACGGAGATGTAGTTGGACGCGACGAACTGCGCCAGTCCGAAGGCGACGCCGCAGACCAGGGCAGCCGGCCAGGTGTAGCGCAGGCCGCGCTTGCCGTCGACGACGAAGACCAGGATCAGCGGCACCACCACGGCCAGGATCGGGGTCTGCCGGCCGACCATCGCACCTAGGGTGTCGACGTCGAGCCCGGGAGCGTCACTGGCACCGGTCGCGACCGTGGAGAGCGTGACGATCGGCGTCGCGAGAGCACCGAAGGCCACCGGTGCGGTGTTGGCGATCAAGGCCACGGCCGCGGCCTTGAGCGGCTCGAAGCCGAGCGCCATCAGCATCACGACGGTGATCGCGACCGGAGTGCCGAAGCCGGCCAGGGCCTCGAGGAGGGCTCCGAAGCAGAAGGCGATGATGATCGCCTGGATCCGCTGGTCGGGGCTCACCTTCTCGAAGGAGCGCCGCAGCACGTCGAAGTGCCCGGTCGCCACGGTGAGGTTGTAGACCCAGATCGCGTTGATCACGATCCAGAGGATCGGGAAGAAGCCGAACGCGGCGCCTTCGGTACCGGCGAGCAGGGCCTGCCCGACCGGCATGCCGAAGAGGACCACGGCGACCACCAGGGCGACCGCCAGGGAGATCAGCCCCGCCAGCCAGGCACGGACCTTGAGCCCGCCGAGCAGCACGAAGAGAGTGATCAGGGGGATCGCGCCGCAGAAGGCGCTGAGGGCGAGCGACCCGCCGACCGGGTCGAGGTCTTGCTGGAACATGTCGGATTCTCCCGGGTGGTTTCGGTGGCTGGTCAGGGCAAGAGAGCCGCGGCGGCCCTCCCGGTGATCGATGCGTCCAGGACCTCGATGGTGTGGGCCATCCCCATGGGGTGGCCGTTTCCGGATGCGACCCCGGAGTCGGCGGAGCGCTCGAGGGCACCGGCGACCTGCATCAGACAGCCGGGGTTGGCGGTGACGAGCAGCTGTGCCCCGGTGGCGACGATGTTGGCGGCCTTGCGGTCGCCCAGCTCGCGAGCCGGCTCGGGGTTGAGGATGTTGTAGATCCCGGCCGAGCCGCAGCACAGCTCGCCCTCAGGGATCTCGCGGAGCTCGAGCCCGGGGATCGCCTCGAGCAGCCGCCGCGGCTCGGCGCGGACGCCCTGGGCGTGCGCCAGGTGGCAGGCGTCGTGGTAGGCCACGGTCACCTCGAGCGGGTGTCGTGGTGCGACCGGGCCGAGCTCGTCGAGCAGCTCGGCGACGTCGCGGACCCGGTCGGCGAAGGCGCGGGCCCGGTCGGCGTACGCCGGGTCGTCGGCCAGGAGGTCGGCGTACTCCTTCATCGTGGAGCCGCAACCGGCGGCGTTGACGACGATGCGCTCGACACCGCTGCCCTCGAAGTCGTCGACGAGCCGGCGCGCGTAGGCCTGCGCCTCGGCCTCGCGGCCGTTGTGCACCGAGAGAGCGCCGCAGCAGCCCTGCGCGGGAGGTACGACGACGTCGCAGCCCTCCGCCTGGAGCACCCGGGCGGTCGCGGCGTTGACGCCGGGGAAGAACGCGCCCTGCACGCAGCCGGTCAGCAGCCCGACCACCGCCCGGCGCTCCCCGGTGGCGGTGATCCGCTCCGGGAGCGGTTGCGGCCTGCCGAGCCGCGGGGCGAGCCGCTCCATGGCGGCGAGCTGAGGTGCCAGCCGCTCGAGAAGGCCGGTGCGGCGCAGCGCCCGGTCGAGGCCGGTGCGCTGCAGGACCCGGAGCGGTCCACGCAGCAGCCGGAGCCGCCGCGGGTGCGGGAAGATCGAGAAGATCAGCGCCCGCAACGCCCGGTCCCCTGCAGGTCGGTCGTGGTGCCGCTCGACCTGGGCGCGGGTCTGCTCGATGAGGGTGTCGTACTGGACGCCGGACGGGCAGGCCGTCACGCAGGCCATGCAGCCCAGGCAGGCGTCCCAGTGCGACACCATCGAGTCGGTCATCGGGGCCCCCTCGAGACCCTCCTTCATCAGGTAGATCCGGCCCCGCGGCGAGTCCATCTCCTCGCCCCACAGGACGTAGGTCGGGCAGGTCGGGAGGCAGAAGCCGCAGTGCACGCAGTCGGCCACCAGGGCGGCGTCCGGCGGCCGGTGCTCATCGAAGGCGCCGCCCTCGACCGGTGTCCCGAAGTCGACGATGCCGCCGGTCTCACCGAGGTCCGTCATCAGATGCCTCCCACGAAACGGCCCGGCGCCAGGCGGCGCTCGGGGTCGAACTGGTCCTTGACGCGACGCATCAGGTCGAGCGCCGGGACCGGGCCCCACACGTCGAGGTCGTCCTTGAGCTCAGCGGGTGCGTCGACCACGACGACCGAGCCACCGTGGCGGGCGCAGACCGCGCGCAGGTCGTCGAGCGCTGCTGCGTCGGCGGCTGCGGCGTGCACGACGCCAGCCCCTGCCGAGCCCCGGACGTGCAGCCCGGCGGCGCGGGCGGCGGTGAGCACGTCGCGCAGTCCGGACAGGGCACAGGTGAGCTTGAGCAGCACCGGTCCGTCCGGGTACGACGACCAGCCGGCCGGGGCCTCGTCGACGACCGCGGCCGCGTCGCCGAGGAGTCGTCGTACCGTCTCCGCGCGGGCGGCGACGCCCTCGGCCTTGCCGCCGAGCTGCACCGCGAGTGTCCCCGCACCGGAGTCGGGAAGGTCGACCTCGACCGCCCACGGCACCGCCTGCGAGTGGACGACGGCCTGGGTCAGCTCATGGGCCCGGTCACCGTCCTCGACCGGTGCCACCACCCAGCGCTCCACGTCGGGCAGCGGGTGCAGGCGGAAGACCGCCTCGGTGATCACGGCGAGGGTGCCGTAGGACCCGATCATCAGCTTGCCGAGGTCGTAGCCCGCAACGTTCTTCACCACCCGGCCGCCGGACTTGGCGACCACGCCGTCGGCGCGGACCACGGTGATGCCGATGAGCAGGTCACGAGCGGTGCCGACCAGGACCCGCTGCGGGCCGGAGGTGTTGGTGGCCAGCGTGCCGCCGACACTGGCGCCGGGGAGGGTCTCCTCGAGGACGAGGCGCTGCCGCTCCTTGGCGACGACCGCCTGCACCTCGGTGAGCAGCGCACCGGCTTCGGTGTCCACGATCAGGTCGCCGGCCTGGTGGTCGAGCACCCGGTCCATCCCGGAGAGGTCGACGACCAGGTCGACCGAGGTCGGCGGTCGTCCCCAGGACGACTTGGTGCCACGGCCGCGTGCGACCACGGTCAGTCCACGTTGGTGCGCGTCACGCAGCACCTCCGCGACCTCCGCGGTGCTAGTCGGGTAGGCCTCCTCGGACATCTCAGAACACCTCCGCCAGCCCGGCCGCCTGGGCGGGGTGGGGTGCCTGGTGCCGACCGGGCACCTCTCCGCAGAGACGAGGCGTCGGGAAGATCTTGCCCGGGTTGGAGATCCCGTCCGGGTCGAAGGCGCAGCGCACCAGCTGCATGGTGTCGAGGTCGTCGTCGGTGTACATCCGCGGCATGTACTTGGCCTTGTCCATACCTACGCCGTGCTCGCCGGTGATGGAGCCGCCGTGCTCGATGCAGAGGTCGAGGATCGCCCCGCTGACCTCCTCGGCCGCGTCACCGGCGCCCTCGACGGAGTCGTCGAACAGGACCAGCGGGTGCAGGTTGCCGTCACCGGCGTGGAAGACGTTGGCGACCCGGACGCCGGAGGTCCCGGACAGGTCCGCGATCGCCTTGAGCACCTCGGGCAGCGCGGTGCGCGGGATGACGCCGTCCTGGACGATGTAGTCGGGGCTGATCCGGCCGACCGCGGCGAACGCGGACTTGCGGCCCTTCCAGATCAGCGCCCGGTCGACGGGATCGGTGGCGAGCCGCTGCTCGAACGCGCCGTTGGCGGAGCAGAGCCGCTCGACCTCGTCGTACTCCGCGGCCACCTCGACCGCCGCACCGTCGAGCTCGATGACGAGCACCGCACCGGCTCCGTCCGGGTAGTTGCAGTGCACCGCCGCCTCGGCGGCCTCGATCGCGAGCGCGTCCATCATCTCGATCGCTGCCGGCACGATGCCGGCGGCGATGATGGCCGAGACCGCGGCGCCGGCCTGGTCGGTGGACTCGAAGCCGACCAGGATGGTGCGCACCTCCTCCGGGAGCCGGACCAGCCGGACCGTCACCGAGGTGACGATGCCGAGGGTGCCCTCGGAGCCGACGACCGCACCGAGGAGGTCGTAGCCAGGAGTGTCCGGCGCGACGCCGCCGAGCTGGACCAGGTCGCCCTGCGGGGACACGAAGTCGGCGCCGGTCACGTGGTTGGTGGTGAAGCCGTACTTCAGGCAGTGCGCACCCCCGGAGTTCTCCGCGACGTTGCCGCCGATCGAGCAGATCTGCTGGCTCGAGGGGTCCGGGGCGTAGTAGTAGCCGTGCGGGGTCGCGGCCCGGGTGACGTCGAGGTTGATGACGCCCGGCTCGACCACGGCGCGCTGGTCGGCGCGCCGGACGGCGGTGATCGCCCGCATCCGCGACGTCACCACGAGCACACCCTCCGCGTGGGGCAGCGCGCCGCCGGAGAGGCCGGTACCGGACCCGCGGGCGACGTACGGCACGCCGTGGTCGGCGCAGGCCCGGACGACGGCGGCGAGCTGGACCGCGTCCTCGGGTATCACGACCAGCGCCGGCACCACGCGGTAGTGGGCCAGCCCGTCGCACTCGTAGGTGCGCAGCCGGGCCTCGTCGGTGATCACGCCGGCCGCAGGCAGCAACCCGCGAGCGACCTCGCCCACGGCCGTGATGCCGGCTGCGTTCGCCATCCCGGGCTCCACGTCAGCCGGTCTCGGCGGTGAGGCCGGCGCCCTCGATACCTGCCACCGCCGCGGCCTCGTCGTTGTCGGAGGTGTCACCGGTGACGCCGACGGCTCCCAGCAGGGAGCCGTCGCTGCCGCGCACCAGCACACCACCGGGGACCGGCACGAGTGCGCCGCCGACGGCGGAGGTGACCGCCGCGATGAAGAAGGGTTGCTGCTCGGCGCGGGCCATGATCGCGCGCGATCCCAGCCCGAGCGAGAGCGCTCCGTGGGCCTTGCCGAAGCCGATCTCGAAGCGCTTCATCGACGAGCCGTCCTCCCGCTCGGCGGCCACCACGTGGCCGCCGGCGTCCAGGACCACCACGGTCAGCGGCTTGAAGCCGGCGGAGCTCCCGTGGGCACGAGCGGCCGCCACGATGGTGCGGGCGATGTCCAGATCCATCAGGAGCTCTCCTTCACGTGGGCGCGGCGGCGGTGCAGGATCGGCTCGGTGTAGCCGCTGGGTTGGTCGAGTCCGGCGAAGACCAGCTCCCGCGCCGCCTCGAAGGCGTCACCGTCGAACTCGGGCGCCATCGGGGTGTACGTCGGGTCGCCGGCGTTCTGCTCGTCGACGACCCCCGCCATCCGGCGCAGGGTGTCCTCGACCTGTTCGCGCGTCACCACGCCGTGGTGCAGCCAGTTGGCGACGTGCTGCGAGGAGATCCGACAGGTCGCGCGGTCCTCCATGAGCGCCTCCCCGGTGATGTCGGGGACCTTGGAGCAGCCGACGCCGGCATCGACCCAGCGCACGACGTAGCCCAGGAGGCTCTGCAGGTTGTTGTCGATCTCGTGCTGGCGGTCCTCGGCGGACCAGGTGTCGGGATCCCCGAGCGGCACCTGCAGCAGGCTCTCGCGGTCGCGTCGGCGCCCGCCCGCAGCGAGCTCCTCCTGGCGGGCCCGGACGTCCACCTGGTGGTAGTGCAGGGCGTGCACGGTGGCCGCCGTCGGCGACGGCACCCAGGCACAGCTGGCGCCGGCCTCCGGGTGGCCGACCTTGGCCTCGTACATCGCGGCGAGGCTGTCGGGCGCGGCCCACATGCCCTTGCCGATCTGGGCGCGGCCGAGCAGGCCGCACTCGAGGCCCACGTCGACGTTGAGGTCCTCGTAGGCCTGGATCCAGGTCTCGCCCTTCATGTCGTTCTTGCGGATCATCGGCCCGGCCAGCACCGAGGTGTGGATCTCGTCGCCGGTGCGGTCCAGGAACCCGGTGTTGATGAAGGCGACCCGCTCGCTGGCCGCGGCGATGCAGGCCTTGAGATTGAGCGAGGTGCGACGCTCCTCGTCCATGATCCCGACCTTGATCGTCAGCCGGGGCAGGCCGAGCAGCTCCTCGACCCGGCCGAACAGCTCGACGGCGAAGGCCACCTCGTCGGGACCGTGCATCTTCGGCTTCACGACGTACATCGAGCCGGTGCGGGAGTTCGCCAGCGCGGACTCACCGCGCAGGTCGCGGAGGCTGCCGAGGGCGGTCATGATCGCGTCGAGGATGCCTTCGGGCACCTCGTTGCCCTCGCGGTCGAGCACCGCGTCGCTGGTCATCAGGTGGCCGACCTGGCGGATGAACAGCAGCGAGCGGCCCGGCCGGGTGACCTCCTCGCCGGAGAAGGTGGTGTAGGTCCGGTCGGGGTTCATCGACCGGGTGAAGGTCTGGTCGCCCTTGGTGACCTCCTCGGACAGCGTGCCGGCCATCAGCCGCATCCAGTTGCGGTAGCCGAGCACCTTGTCCTCGGCATCGACGGCTGCGACCGAGTCCTCGAGGTCCATGATCGTGGAGACCGCCGACTCGAGCAGCAGGTCCTTGACACCGGCGCGGTCGGTCGCGCCGATCGAGTGGTCGCGGTCGACCTGGATCTCGACGTGCAGTCCGTGGTGGACGAGCAGCACCGCCTCGGGCGCGTCGGCCGTGCCCCGATGTCCGACCAGCTGGGCCGGGTCGGCCAGCCGGACCACGTCGTCCTTGACCGTGACGGCGACACCCCCGGCGTCCACGGCGTACGACGTGGCATCCGCGTGCGAGCCGGAGGCGAGCGGGAAGTGCTCGTCCAGGAACGCCCGACCGCGAGCGATCACCTCGTCGCCGCGCACCTTGTTGTAGCCGTCGCCGGGGGCGAGGTCACCGTCCTGAGAGATCACGTCGGAGCCGTAGAAGGCGTCGTAGAGCGAGCCCCACCGGGCGTTGACGGCGTTGGTGGCGAACCGCGCGTTGAGCAGCGGGACCACCAGCTGGGGGCCGGCGATCCGCGCCACCTCGTCGTCGACACCGTCGGTGGTCACCGCGACCTCGCCCGGCTCGTCGCGCAGGTAGTCGATCTCGCGCAGGAAGCCTGCGTACGTCGCGGGATCGGGCCGCCCCGGGGTCGCCCGGTGGAAGTCGTCGATCCGGGTCTGGAGCTCGTCGCGCCGCGCGAGCAGCTCCCGGTTGCGGGGCGCGAGGTCGTGGATCAGGGCGTCGGCGCCCGACCAGAACACCTCCGGATCCACACCGGAGCCTGGCAGCGCCTCCTCCGACACGAAGCGGTGCAGCACCGCCGCGACGTCGAGCCCACCTATCTGCACACGTTCTGACACGCCCGAGCCTCCAGACCAAATTCCATATCGTGGACTTGTTCCTTCGTATGACGGAAACACTAGGAGGGTCTCCCGCTCTTGGCAACCGACCGACGTGACCGACGTCACTTCCTCGTACCCCGGAGGGCTCGATCGATGCCTGCCGAGCCTTCCGCCGCTAGCCTTCGAGCGTGCAGTTCGGTCAGTACCCCGCGCCCCGCTTCGTCATCGCCCACCTCAGCGACCCGCACCTGCTGGGGGACGGCGTCCGGCAGTACGGCGTGATCGACACCGAGGCCGGTCTCGAGCTCGCCCTCTCCCGGCTGCGCCGCATCGACCCGGCACCGCAGGCGCTGGTGTTCACCGGGGACCTGGCCGACGAGGCCGAGCCGGCGGCGTACGTCCGGCTTCGCGAGATCGTCGAGCCGGCCGCCGCCGCGATGGGTGCCGAGGTGGTCTGGGTGATGGGCAACCACGACGAGCGGGCGGCCTACGCCCGGGGCCTCTTCGACGAGGACAGCGACGCCACCCAGGACCGGGTGCACGACGTGGCCGGGCTGCGGATCGTGTCGATCGACACGAGCGTGCCGGGCTACCACCACGGCGAGATCAGCGACGACCAGCTGCTCTGGCTCGCCGACGTGCTCGCCACCCCGGCGCCGCACGGCACCCTCTTGGCGCTGCACCACCCGCCGATCCCGGTGCCGATGATGCCGGCGGCCGATCTGATCGAGCTGCTCGACCAGCAACGGCTGGCGGACGTGCTCGCGGGCTCCGACGTGCGCGGCATCCTGAGCGGTCACCTGCACTACTCGACCCACTCGGTCTTCGCCGGCATCCCCGTCTCGGTCGCCTCTGCGACCTGCTACACCTCCGACCCGGCGCCCACCGAGCGCTTCGTCTCCGGTGTCGACGGCCACCAGGCGTTCTCGATGGTCCACGTGTACGACGACCGCATCGTGCACACCACCGTGCCGCTGGCCGACGCTCCCGAGGTCAGTGGCTTCCCCTCCGACGTCCGCGCCCAGATCGTGGCGCTCAGCCCCGAGGAGCGCCGCGAGCTCTTGTCGCGCAAGGACTCGCCTGTCTACTCCGGCGAGATGGATCTGTCGGGTCACGCGTGACGGCCGCGCTGTGGTGGGGGCTCTTCTCGTCGGCGTCGCTCTACCTCGGCCAGCTGCTCGCGAAGCCGCTGGGGAGGTCCGAGCGGGCCATCGGCCTGATGATGGGCTTCGGTGGCGGCACCCTGCTCTCGGCGGTCGCCTACGAGCTGATCCCCGAGGTCAACCTCGAGCAGGGCTGGCAGATCAGCGCCAGCTTCCTGGTCGGGGCGCTGGTCTACTACGTCGGCGACCGGCTGGTCGACACCAGCGGTGGTGAGCACCGCACCGCGATCGGCAGGGGCAAGGGCGAGGGCGGCTCCGGGGCCGCGATGTTCCTCGGCGCCCTGCTCGACGGCATCCCGGAGGCGTTCATCCTCGGTCTAGGGCTCGCCGTCGGTGGCAACATCAGCGTGGCCTTCGTCGCGGCGATCTTCGTGTCCAACATCCCGCAGGGGCTGGCCGGCACCACCAGTCTCCAGGAGGCCGGGACCTCCGACCGCCGGATCTTCGTGATGTGGACCGGGCTGACCCTCGCCTGCGGCGTGGCCTCGCTCGCGGGCTTCCTGACGGCCGACCGGCTCCCCGGCGCCGGCATCAGCGCCAGCGCGTTCGGCGCCGGCGCGGTGCTGATGATGCTCTCCGACTCGATGATGCCCGAGGCCTACCGGCACGGCGGCCGGCTGGTCGGGCTGTTCACCGTCCTCGGATTCCTGGTCGCCGGCATGCTCGCGGCACTGCAGTAGGGCTGGTGCTGTGCGGCCAATCCATGCATGCTCACGGGTGACGCAGGTCCGATGAGGAGGATGCGACTGATGGCTGACGGTGCGCTCGAGCAGGAGGCGGAGCTCGGGGACGATGGCGTGGTGCCCGTCTTCTTCCTGTCCGACAGCACCGGCATCAGCGCCGAGACGATGGGCAACGCGCTGCTCATCCAGTTCCCCGACCTGCGCTTCGAGCGCACCGCTGATCCCCTTCATCACCACCGTCGAGGAGGCCCGCGGGTGGTCGCGATCCTCGACGAGGCGATGGACGGGCCGGTCACGCCGCTGGTCTTCACGACGGCCGCCGACGACGACGTCCGCCACGAGCTGGCCAAGACGACGCGCGCCGGTCATCGACTTCTTCGAGATGCACATGAGCCGGGTCGAGGAGATCCTCGGCCAGCCCGGGCTGCACGAGGCCGCCCGGCTGCACGGCGTCGGCGACATCAAGCGCTACAACAACCGGATGGCGGCGGTCGAGTTCACCATCGAGCACGACGACGGCCAGAGCGTGCGGGCGCTCGAGAAGGCCGACGTGATCCTGATCGCGCCGTCGCGGTGCGGCAAGACGCCGACCAGCATGTACCTCGCCCTGCAGCACGGGCTGTTCGTCGCCAACTACCCGCTGGTCGACGAGGACCTCGAGCGCTCCGACCTGCCCCGCCCGGTGCGCGAGCTCGCCGACCGCTGCTTCGGCACTGACCACCACCGTCGAGCGGCTCAGCCGGGTGCGCAACGAGCGACGGCCCGGGTCGCGCGTACGCCACGCCCGAGCAGTGCCGCTGGGAGCTGCGCCGGGCCGGCGAGCTCTACGCCGCGCACCGGATCCCGGTGATCGACTCCTCGGCGAAGTCGGTCGAGGAGATGTCCACGCTGATCGTGCAGACCCTCAAGCGGAACAAGAAGAAACGAGGCAACTCATGAGCGACACCTCCGTGGAGTCGAACGTCAACGTCCGCTGGTTCTCCGAGCTCGGCATCGGCGACCTCGAGCAGGTCGGCGGCAAGAACGCCTCGCTCGGCGAGATGGTCTCCCACCTCGCCGACCTCGGGGTGCGGGTGCCCGACGGCTTCGCGACGACCTCCGACGCCTACCACCGCTTCATCGGCGACACCGGCCTGGCCGAGCGGATCACCGGGCTGCTCGACGGGCTCGACACCGACGACGTACGCCGCCTGGCCGAGGTCGGCCAGCGAGATCCGGGCCGCGGTCGTCGAGCAGGAGTTCCCGGCCGACCTCGAGGCCGACATCCGCGAGCGGCGTACGACGAGCTGGTCGCCGACTCCGCAGGCAGCGAGGACCCGTCGTTCGCCGTCCGCTCCTCGGCCACCGCCGAGGACCTGCCCGACGCGTCGTTCGCCGGTCAGCAGGAGACCTTCCTCAACGTGCGCGGCATCGACGCGGTGCTGCACGCGATCCGCGAGGTCTTCGCCTCGCTCTACAACGACCGGGCGATCGCCTACCGCGTCCACCACGGCTTCGCGCACGGCGACGTCGGGCTCTCGGCCGGCGTGCAGCGGATGGTGCGCTCCGACATCGGCGCCTCCGGGCGTGCATGTTCACGATGGACACCGAGTCCGGCTTCACCGACGCGGTGTTCGTGACCTCGGCGTACGGCCTGGGCGAGGGCGTCGTGCAGGGCGCGGTCAACCCCGACGAGTTCTACGTCTACAAGCCGGCGCTGCGCGCCGGGCGGCCGGCGGTGCTCAAGCGCGGCGTCGGCGACAAGGCCACCAAGATGGTCTACACCGACGACGCGACCGTGGGGCGGACCACGGAGTTCGTCGACGTCGACCCCGGCCGAGCGGCGCGCGCTTCAGCCTGACCGACGACGAGGTCGAGGAGCTGGCCCGGCACGCGCTGGTCATCGAGGAGCACTACGGCCGGCCGATGGACATCGAGTGGGGCAAGGACGGCGTCGACGGCGCAGCTCTACGTGCTGCAGGCGCGCCCCGAGACCGTCCAGTCGCGGCCGACCGGCGCGCTGGAGCGCTACAAGATGCCGAAGTCGTCGACCGCGGGCGCCGACGTGCTCGTCGAGGGCCGGGCGATCGGCCAGAAGATCGGCGCCGGCGCCGTCCGGGTGCTGAAGTCGATCGACCAGATGCACGAGTTCAACGAGGGCGAGGTGCTCGTCGCCGACATGACCGACCCCGACTGGGAGCCGATCATGAAGCGGGCCGTCCGCGATCGTCACCAACCGCGGCGGCCGCACCTGCCACGCCGCGATCATCGCCCGCGAGCTCGGCATCCCGGCCGTGGTCGGCACCGGCTCCGGCGACCACGTGAGCTCGCCGACGGTCGCGAGGTCACCGTCTCGTGCGCCGAGGGCGACACCGGCCTGGTCTACGAGGGCATGCTCGACTTCTCCGTCGAGCGCACCGAGCTCGACGCGATGCCCGAGCTCCCGGTCAAGATCATGATGAACGTCGGCACGCCCGAGCAGGCCTTCTCCTTCTCCCGGCTGCCGCACCGCGGGCGTCGGGCTGGCCCGCCTGGAGTTCATCATCAACCGCCAGATCGGCATCCACCCCAAGGCGCTGCTCGAGCTCGAGCGCCGACCCCGAGGCGCTGCCGAGCGACCTGCGCGCCGAGATCGAGGAGACGATCGCGGCGTACGCCGGCCCGCGCGAGTTCTTCGTGCAGCGCGTCGCCGAGGGCGTCTCGATGCTGGCCGCCGCGTTCGCGCCGTACCCGGTGATCGTGCGGATGAGCGACTTCAAGTCCAACGAGTACGCCAACCTGGTCGGCGGCCCGCGCTACGAGCCGGAGGAGGAGAACCCGATGATCGGCTACCGCGGTGCGTCGCGGTACCTCTCGGCGGACTTCGCCGACTGCTTCGCGATGGAGTGCGAGGCGCTGCGCTACGTGCGCGACGAGATGGGGCTGACCAACGTGTGGGTGATGATCCCGTTCGTGCGCACCCTCACGGAGGCCGAGCGGCGTCATCGAGCTGCTCGGCAAGCACGGCCTGGAGCGCGGCGAAGAACGACCTCAAGGTCGTGATGATGTGCGAGATCCCGTCCAACGCGGTGATCGCCGAGCAGTTCCTCGAGCACTTCGACGGCTTCTCGATCGGCTCCAACGACATGACCCAGCTGACCCTCGGCCTCGACCGCGACTCGGCGCTGGTCGCCGACGGCTTCGACGAGCGCGACCCCGCGGTGCTGCACATGCTCGAGCTGGCCATCACGGCCTGCAAGAAGCAGGGCAAGTACGTCGGCATCTGCGGCCAGGGCCCCTCCGACCACCCCGACCTCGCCGAGTGGCTGCTCGAGCAGGGCATCGAGTCGATGTCGCTCAACCCCGACACCGTGGTCGACACCTGGCTGCGACTCGGTGGGGTCACCGTCTGACGGCGACCGGTCTGGAGACCGCTGACCTGTGGAGGTCGACGGTGGCTGTCCTTCTTGGGAAACCTCCCAAGTTTCGTGGACTCCGGTCACCTGACCGCGGGACACTGAGCGCCACATGCTCGACCTGTCGAGGCCCACTCGGACCTCGCATCACAGGTCAGGAGATCCGATGTCCACTCACCCACAGCGCTCGTTGTCCGGCTCGAAGGCGGCGGCGGCCATCCTCAATGCACTCATCAGCGCGATCGGCGTCGTCGTGTCGATCGCACCGCTCCACCTGGGCTCGGAGGGGGCCGCGGCGAACGGCGACAACCCACCGTTCGCCGCCTTGGTGGTCGGCGTCATCTTCGGCGTCCTCGGCCTGGTCGGCAGCTTCGGCATCTGGCGGGGCGAGCGTTGGGGGTTGATCCTGACCGTCGTGATCCGCGGCCTGGATGGGCTTGCCTCACTGTTCGGGGTCTTCGCTGATGACACGACGCTGCGCGTCCTCGCGATCGTGAGCGTGGTGGGGGCAGCCGCCGTGATCTTCCTGCTGCTGCGACCCTCGCGCGACAGCGTGGTGACGACCCGAGCATGAAGGCCAAGCAGCCTCGACGAGCGTGGCCGCTCAAGCGCGCCTCGGTCGCCGGGGCCGCCCTCACGTATGGCCTGCTGTTGTCGTACTGCGCAGCGCTCTATGTCCTGGTTCTCGCGGTCGGCGGGGTCCGCGATGGTCACGCCGGTCGGACCTGGCTGTACGTGGTGGCGACGGTCGTGGTCGTGGCCACCGTCGAGCCCGTGCGTCGTTGGCTGCGGAGCAACGTCGAGGAGGTCATCCATGGGCACCACGAGGATGCCTACGGAGCGATCGTCTCGCTGCAGCGTGAGCTCGGTGTCGATCCCTCGTCCGGATCCTCGCCGCTGCCGGCCATCATCGCCCGGTCCGTGAACCTGCCCTACGTGGCGATCGAGCTCTCCGGCGAACCGCCACAGTCGTACGGCGAACCGGTCCCGGGCACCGGGACGACCACGCTGCCGATCGTCTTCCGCGCCGAACACTTGGGGACCTTGACTGTGGGGCAGCGCAGGCGGGGCCTGTCGCTCTCGGTTGCCGACCTGGTCCTCCTCCGGGACCTGGCGGGTCAGGTGGCAGTCACGGTGTTCGCGCAACGCGCCGCGATGGAGGTGCAGGAATCACGTGCGGAGCTGGTGACGGCGCGAGAGGAGGAGCGTCGTCGGATCCGGCGGGACCTGCACGACGGACTGGGCCCGACGCTCGCTGCGATGCAGCTGCAGCTCAAAGCCGTCCAACGACTGCTGCCCGACCGCCCCGGCGCGGCTTCGGACATCGTGGTGGACCTGCTGGGAGATGTTCGGACCACTGCTGCTGACATCCGTCGCCTCGTCTACGACCTGCGGCCGCCTCGGCTCGACGAGCTGGGACTGGTGGGGGCGCTGCGCCATCAGTGGACGGTTCCGACGGCGCCCGCGCTCGCCATCGACGTCGACCCTGCGCTTCCGGAGCTTCCGGCAGCAGTCGAAGTCGCGGTCTACCGCATCGCCACCGAGGCCCTCCAGAACGTGGTCAAGCACGCTGGCGCCACCAAGACCCGTGTCGTCCTGGAGAGCGTCGATGAGCGGGTGCGCCTCTCCGTGTCCGATGACGGACGCGGACTCCCCTCACCCCTGGTGGCGGGGGTGGGGCTCACCGCTATGCGAGAACGCGCAGACGAGCTGGGCGGGACGGTGGAGGTCGCGAGGCAACGTGACTGGACGACCGTCGTTGTCGAGCTCCCGATGAGAGCAGCAGGCGCATGACGCCCTCCGCCTTGCGCATCGTGGTGGTCGATGACCATGAGCTGTTCAGGAGAGGGGTCCGCGCACTCGTCTCGACGATCGCGGACATGGAGGTGGTCGCCGAGGCAGCCGACGGTGTCACCGCACGCGCGGTCGTCGAGCAGCACGACCCTGACCTCGTGCTGATGGACCTGCAGATGCCAGGCGGTAGCGGGCTCGAGGCGATCCGCTGGATCATCGCAAGACGTCCGGAGACGAACATCCTCGTCGTGACAATGTACGAGGACGACGAGTCCGTGTTCGCCGCGATGCGCGCCGGAGCACGCGGCTACGTCCTCAAGGACATGGACAGTGACGACTTCGCACGCGCCCTCCAGGTGGTTGGGAGCGGAGAAGCCATCTTCAGCCGGACCATCGCCTCACGGATGATGGCGTTCTTCGCGCAACCGACGCCGACGTCGCGTCCGTTTCCCCAGCTCACCGAGAGCGAGCACGCCGTACTCGCGCTGATGTCGCGAGGCCTCAACAACGCGACCATCGCTCGCGACCTCAACCTGACACCCAAGACCGTTCGCAACTACATCAGCAACATCTTCCGAAAGCTGGCCGTCGCCGACCGCTCTCAGGCCATCGTGCGTGCGCGCGAAGCCGGTCTGCAGTCACCCCATGACGACAAGCCGGGTTGAGTCGGTGACGCCGGGTCAGGCAGTGGGGCCACGTTCGGTCATCAAGGCCTCGGCCCGCTCGACCAAGTCGCCTCGCAAGGCGTACCACTTGCGGAGGTTCACCAGGACGACCCTGCCGTCCAGGCCGGGTCCGCCGAGATCGATGTCGGACCGGGCGAGGAACACGTCGTAGAACGGCGTGAGGTCGCGATCGCTGAACGTGAGCTTCGCGGCCGCTGTCTCCAAGGCCGTGCCGAATCCCGGCATGACGGCGTTGACGTCGGCACCCGCGTCCAGCAGGCGTTCGAGCAGGACCGCCTCGCTGTCGAAGTCGTGCTGGTTCTGGCCGACCAGGACGTGGAGCGGGTACTCGACCGTGGCGTCGGCGCCGTCGTCGAGGAGCCTGTTGGCGATGGCGACCCGGGCGGCGGGATCATGGCAGCCGATGAGGGCGCGAGTGGTCGTCGATGATGTCCCCATGGCAGTGCGTGAACTCCCGGCCCAGAGAGCCGCAGCTTTACGCGTGGCGCCCTTCACGTACGACGAGATCGGAGCAACCGCCTCCGGACGGCTGCCCGGGTACGACTGGTTGGACCGCTCAGCGCCGCTGCGCCGTCGAGACTTCGAGGGCGCGTCAAGGGACCTGTTCATGTGGGGACTTCATGAACGGGCTGGTCTCCGGGTGGAAGCATCGGAGGCACCGCTCCAACAGGACACCGTGGTGCTCATGCACCTCGGTATCGGCCCTGCCGCCATCCGGATTCCCTGCCGAGTCGCCTACGTGGTCGACGAACCAGGACAGCGCGGATTCGCCTACGGCACGCTGCCTGGTCATCCCGAGTCAGGAGAAGAACGGTTCGT
Organism: uncultured Actinomycetota bacterium; assembly: GCA_963706475.1. Lineage (GTDB taxonomy): Bacteria > Actinomycetota > Actinomycetes > Propionibacteriales > Nocardioidaceae > Nocardioides. The sequence continues at coordinate 1,086,881 of CAVPLV010000002.1, forward strand.
CCTGAAACAGCACAGGGACGGGACCATCACTATCGAGATCACCGCCTTCTCCCGGCCCGCCTCACGCCTCGCATCCCTCGGCGGACCCGTGGCGCGGCGAGTGCAGCAGACGATGACGACGCGCTACCTGCGCGCCCTGGACCGTCGCTGAGGAGCATGGGGGTAAGGGCGTCCATCGACCGCGCGGCGGGCGGGCGAGCCGGCACAATTTGCGGGTGGGGCCCCGATAGCGTCCGGGGGTGTCCAGTCCTCGCCGATCCGGTGCTCGTCGACGCAGCGGGTCCCCGCGCCGGAGCAGGACGCGGCAACCACCGCGGCCGTTGCCGGCCGCCGGGCCGGGTGAGCGGCTGTGGGTGCTCGAGGTGCCCTACGCGACACAGGTCGACGGCGCCACCTGGCACCCGGCTGTCAAGACCCACCTGTACGTCGGGCGCGCACTGCCCGCGCACCTCGCGCCCTACGCTCCGGGTCCGTACACGCTCGGGCGGTTCATCGAGAACACCCTCAACCCCGACCATCCGACGCCCAGCCCCGAGCCGACCGATGCGCTCGAGCCCCGAAGGATCCAGTTCGAAGCGGCTGACGCGATCGCGGCGCGCGCGGCTGCGGGTGGACGGCAGTTCCTGCTCGCCGACGAGCCCGGCGTGGGCAAGACGATCGCAGCGGTCCTCGGAGCCACGGCGGTGGGCGACCTCCGCGATGCGCGACGAGTGCTCGTCGTCGCCGACCGGCCCGCCGCGATCACCATCGGCCACTGGTGCCGCACCATCACGGCGCTGGGCGACGGCGGTCTCGAATGGGTCGTGATCACCTGGGACCGGCTGGAGAAGGTCACAGACCACACGTGGGACGTGATCATCGCCGACGAGGCCCACGCACTGCGACGTACGACGACGAAGCGATGGAAGCTCTGGGCGCGGATCTCGGGTCACGGGCGGCCGCACGACAAGGCGCCGTTCGTCATCGCGACGACCGCGACGCCCGGACACACGCCGCTCGAACTGCCCTACCTTGCTCCGGCCTACGCGCAGGTGCTCGGCGAGCCGATGCAGGAGTGGACCTCTGCAACGCAACCTGGGGCTTTGTTCGCGACCGCGCTCGAGCGCCACGGCGTGGGGGTGGAGCAGGGACGCTACGGCGCGACGTGGACCACCGATCCGGCCCGGCGCGCCGCGGACCTCAAGCTGGTGCGCAGCTGGCTCGACGAGGAGCGGCCCCCGGCGATGCTGCACCGCGCCGCGCCGTGGGGGCCGGTACAGATCTCCGGCATGCCGGTAGCGCTCACGCCGGCGGAGCGTACGGCCTACGATGCCGAGTGGGGAGAGTTCTGTCGTGAGATGGACATCGCCCGACGCGGCCGCAACATCGCGAAGGGCCGCGCCGCGCTGCTGCGCTTCCGACAGAAGGCCGGCCTGATCCGCGTCGACTCGACGGTCGCCTGGATCGCCCAGCAGGTCCAGGCGGAGCGACAGGTGGCGTGCTCGGTCGAGTTCGTCGCGACCGCCGCCGACCCCATCGCGGATCGGCTGCGCGACTCCGGCATCGACGTCGCCACCATCTACGGCCGCGACCGGTTCGACCCCGAGGCCGAGCGGCTCCGGTTCCAGACCGGGCAGGCGAAGGTCTGCGTCTTCACCACGGTCGCCTCGATCAGCCTGCACGCCGACGAGACCCTCACCGAGGGCCGCCGAGCGAGCTCCGAACCCCGGGTCGGCGTCTTCCACCAGGCCCGCTTCTCGGGCATCGCCGGTCGGCAGGTGACCGGTCGCACCCACCGCGACCACCAGGTCTCGCCGTGGCACGTCGCGTACGCCGAGGGCACCGTCGAGGAGCAGGTCGGCAAGGTGATGGTGGAGCGCATCGCCGCCGCCTCCGACACTGTGGGCAGCGACACCACCGGCCTCACCGCCCTCGCCCAACTCCTTCGGGCCGACTGGTTGCCGTCCGCGACCCTGACCGAGGGCGGCGCCTGACCGCTCGGCACATGCACGGCATCTCCCGAAACCGCTCGCACATGAAACCAGCGAGCGAAGGTGTCCGGCTCAGCTGAGCGCCACCGGAATCCCGCCGTCCAGCTCCTGCTTGAGCGCCTGGAGCTGCGCCTCGATCGGCTGGGCCGTGGTCCCGAGGCGGACCATGGTGGCGTCGCCGCAGAGGCTCGTGTCGAACGGGACCGGAGCGGGGAGCCGCGCGCTGTCCGGCGGCGGCCCGAAGTCGAGCAGGACGGGATCGACCCCGAACACGTCGCAGGCTGCGAGGGCGAGCTCGCGGCGGGTCACCGCCGTACCTCCGGCAAGGTGCAGCACCCCGTCCAGGCGACGCTCCACTGCCCGACCGAGGAGCGCTCCGATCTCGGTGGAGATGATCGGGGTCGCCACCGAGTTGATGTGCGGGTCCTCCCAGACCTCGAAGCGTCGCCCGACACTCAGCGCGTCGACCATGGAGAGCACGAAGTAGCCGAAGCCGACGTCCTGGTCGCGGGGCCCAGCGGCCTGGGTCTGGTGCAGTCCCTGCACACCCCCGACCCGGGCGACGAACCCGGCGCGGCTGCGCTCCAGCACCACCAGCTCGGAGGCGGCCTTGAGGAAGCCGTAGAGGTTGACCGGGTTCGGTGGCTCCTCCTCGTCGACCAGGTGACCAGTGCCGTCGAAGACCCAGTCGGTCGAGATCATCCCGACCAGGGCCCCGGTGGTGTTGGCGGCGTCGACCACCGAGCGGGTGAGGTCGACGTACCCGCGCCAACCGCGACGGCGGTCGGCGTAGATGCCGTGGAAGTCGTTGTAGATCGCGAGGTGGAGCACGGCGTCGCAGCCGTCGACGCCCACCTCGAGCGACGCCGGGTCGTCGAAGTCCACGACCTGGTGCGGCCACGGGAAGCCGTCGAGAGGACGTCGCACCAGGCACACCAGGTCGTGTCCCTGCGAGGTCAGTACGGCGGCGACGGTGCCGCCCACGAATCCGGTCGCTCCGGTGAGGGCAATACGTGCCACGGCTAGCTCCCGATCTCAGTCAGGCTGTCGAACCCGTCCGATCACCCGGGCGAGCTGGAGGGTGGTGATGAGACCCTGGACGTCCAAGACTCCCGCACCGCAACGAACCCGGTGGTGGATCGTGTCGTGGAACAGGTCGTCCGAACTGGGGTCGGCCGTGACGTCGGCGTACGACGCGTGCACCCGCTCGAACCCGTGCGCGCTGGCGAAGCTCTGGGCCCGGCCCCGGTCGCGTGCGGCCGCCGCCACCGCCACGAGTCGCATCCCGGTGACCCGTGCCTGCTCGACGATCGGCCACTCACTGATGCGTGCTGCGCCCAGCACTCCGATGCGTAGTGATTCCACGGCTAGTCTGACTCCTGGAGGTTCGATGGTGAGTGTCGCGACGTCGCTCAGCGTGGCAGCTCGTCGAGCCGGACAGGCCGGTGCTCGCGCAGCGACAACGCACACGCCTCGGCGATCCAGCTCGCCTCGAGCCCGTCGGCGACGGTGCACGGCGAGGGCTGGTTGCCGGCCGCGACCTCGACGAAGGTGGCCAGCTCGATCCGGAACGCGGTCGCGAACCGGTCCATGAAGAACGTGTGAGACGGTCCGGACGGGAAGCCGAGATCCGGATCGGCCGACCGCATCGGCAGCCCGTGGTCGAGACCGGCCGCGACCGAACCCCTCGAGCCGTGCAGCTCGAGCCGCACGTCGTACCCCTCGCCGTTGTAGCGGGAGTTGGACACCACGCCCAGCGTGCCGTCGTCGAAGGTGAGGATCGTGGAGGCGGTGTCGACGTCGCCGGCCTCGGCGATGAAGGGCTCGCCGCGGTTGCTGCCGGTGCTGTAGACCTCCACGACCTCGCGTCCGGTCACCCAGCGGACCGCGTCGAGGTCGTGGATGGCGCAGTCCCGGAAGATCCCGCCGGAGCCGGCGACGTACGCCGCCGGCGGTGGCGCGGGATCCATCGTCGTGGAGCGCACGGTGGTGAGCCAGCCCAGCCGACCGGAGTCGAGCTCGGCCTTGGCCGCGACGAAGGCGGGGTCGAACCGGCGCGGGAAACCGACCTGCACCGGCACGCCGGACTTCTCGACCTCGGCCACCAGGTCGGCGGCGGCGAGCGGGTCCTGCGCGACCGGCTTCTCGCAGAACGTCGGCACCCCTGCGGCCACGGCGGTCCGCAGCAGCTCGAGGTGGGTGGGCGTCGAGGAGGCGATGACGACGGCGTCGAGGCCCGTCGACCACAGGTCGTCGGTGCTGTCGACGACGGTCCCGCCGTACGCCGCCGCGGCGGCCGCGGCCGCTCCCGGGAACGGGTCGGTCAGGACCAGCTCGCTGACCGCGTCGAGGCCGCTGAGCGTCCGGGCGTGGAAGGCGCCGATCCGGCCGAGACCGATGAGTCCGATGCGCACGACGGCCTCCTCAGATCTCGTCGGTGCGGTGCCGGGTGGCGTAGGCGTCCAGCGCCTCGTCGACCTGCTCGGGCTCCCAGTCCTCCGCGAGCGCCTGTCGGACCAGGTCGGTCTGGGCGAGCGGGGTGAGCCCGCCGACGTTGGCGTCGAGGTCGAGGTTGCTGGGGAACGGGTAGCCGTCCGCCGCGCAGGTGAGGGCCTGCTCGAGGGTGGCGTCATCGACTCCCGCGAGGCGACGGGCGCGCAGCGCCGGGTAGATCGCCTTCGTGGTCTTGGTCCGGTCGACGGTCTCCATCGCGCGGCCGAAGGCGGAGGAGACCTGGAGCAGGTTCGCCATCCGCTGGACGTCGACCGAGACGTTGTTCCCGGCGCCGTGGAAGAGGGCGGGGTTGAAGAAGGCCGCGTCGCCCTTGGCCAGGGGCAGCTGGACGTAGCGCTCGGCGAAGAAGTCGCGGAACTCCGGCAGCCGCCAGGCGAGGTAGCCCGGGGCGTACTGGTGGGAGTAGGGCAGGTACATGGTCGGACCGCTCTCGACCGGCATGTCGGAGTGCGCCACCGCGCCCTGCAGGGTCAGCACCGGGGAGAGCAGGTGGACGTGGGCCGGGTACGACGCTGCGACCTCGTTGGACAAGAAGCCCAGGTGGTAGTCGCGGTGGGGGTCCTGGGCCTTGCCGCCGGGGCGGACCACGTTGACCTGCGAGGTCATCTGGTAGCTCGGGCCGAGCCAGGCGCTGGAGACCAGCGCGAGGATGTCGTTGCCGTAGTAGTCCACGAAGGTCGCCGGGTCACGGACGGCGAGCTTCTCCAGGGCGTTCCAGATCCGGTCGTTGGCGCCGGCCTTGGCGAAGTGGTCGTTGCCCCCGTGCCCGGCGGCCCGCTCGGCGGCGATCACCCGGTCGAAGACCTCGGTCGCGCGGTCCACCACGTCGGCGTCGGGGAACGCGCCGCGGAACGCCACGACCCCGGGGCCGTCGGTGAACGCGCGCACCAGCTCGGCCTGGACCCGCTCGCGGCCTGCGGGCGTGTCGATGACCTGACGCAGCGCGGCGGCGTCGTACACGAGGACGCCCTGCTGGACCTCGTGCGCGTGCGGGTAGTCGGCGAGGTCCGTCGCCTGCTCGACGAGGGCGGCGAAGTCGTCGAGCCGGCAGTCGGACTCGCGGTAGCGGGCTGGGGCAGCAGCGGCGGTGGTGGTCATGGCGGGTCACTTTCGTGGTCGTCGGTGACCCTGACGCTAGTCTCGTCTGACAGCCGATGGGCCTCGCAAATCCATCAAAATCACCTCAGGAAAGGTGTTCCGTGGGTCATCCGTACCGGATCCGGGAGATCGCGCAGCAGTCCGGGCTGAGCCCGGCCACGGTCGACCGGGTGCTCAACGACCGCCCCGGTGTCCGGGCGACCACGGTGGCCGAGGTGCACCGGGCGATCGCCGACCTCGAGCGCCAGCACGAGCAGGTGCGGCTGGTGGGGCGCACCTTCCTGGTCGACCTGGTCATGCAGGCCCCGGCCCGGTTCAGCACCGCGGTGCGGCTCGCCCTCGAGTCCGAGCTCCCCGACCTGCGCCCGGCCGTGATCCGCGCTCGCTTCCACCTGCGCGAGGAGGGCACGCCGACCGACCTCGCGGCGGTCCTCGACAAGATCGGCCGCCAGGGCTCCCACGGGGTGCTCCTCAAGGCCCCTGCCGACCCCGAGATCGCGCGCGCCGTGGACCGGCTCGCCGCGCAGGGAGTCCCGGTCGTCACCCTGGTCACCGACGTGCCGCTGAGTCGCCGGATCGGGTATGTCGGGATCGACAACCGCGCCGCCGGGGCAACCGCCGCCTACCTGCTGACCCGGGTGCACCCGTCCACCGGAGCAATCCTGGTCACCTTGAGCAGCAGCAGCTTCCGGGGCGAGGAGGAGCGTGAGATCGGGTTCCGCGCCGCGCTGCGCACGATGGCGCCGCACCGTCGCGTCGTCGAGCTGTCCGAGACCGACGGCCTGGACGCCTCGATGCTGGCCGGCGTGACCCAGCTCCTGAACAGGGAGCCGAGCCTCGACAGCGTCTACTCCATCGGCGGCGGCAACCGCGCCATCCTCGAGGCCTTCACCCGGGCGGGCCGCACACCCGACGCATTCGTCGCCCACGACCTCGACGGCGACAACACCGGCCTGCTGCGACAGGGCCACCTCACCGCCGTGCTGCACCACGACCTGCGCACCGACCTGCGTCAGGCCTGCCGGCTGATCATGCAGGTCCACGGCGCGCTACCGGGCCAACCCTCGTCGGTCCCCTCCCAAGTCCACGTGGTCACGCCCTACAACGAGCCCCCAGCGCACTTGGGCTGAGGGCTGCGAGGTCAGCGCCAGGCGGCGACCATGGCGACCGTGGGACGTACTTGCCACCACCATCGTCCCGTTCGACCAGCGGCGAGACGCCAGTGGAGGGCCGGTCAGGTCACTGCTCCCAGCCGGACAAGCACGAAGGGCCCCCGGCCAGCGTTCGTGCTGGTCAGGGGCCCTTTTCTCCCGTGTGGCAGGTGCAGGATTCGAACCTGCGTAGGTATACACCGACGGATTTACAGTCCGTTCCCATTGGCCGCTCGGGCAACCTGCCTGGGGTGTCGTCCGGTCGGCGTTTGGCCGACCAGCAACGAGGCGAAAGAATAGCGCAGGCACCACCGCAGACGAAAAACGCCAGCATCCTGGCGTGCAGCAGCAACCGGAGGAGATACCCATGGCCGACTCGTCGTTCGACATCGTGAGCAAGCTGGACCGTCAGGAGGTCGACAACGCGCTCGGGCAGACCGCTCGTGAGATCGCGACCCGCTTCGACTTCAAGGGCACCGGCGCCACCATCGAGTGGCAGGGCGACGAGGCGATCGAGATCTCCGCCTCCGCGGACGACCGCGCCAGCGCCGTGCTCGACGTCTTCAAGACCAAGCTGGTCAAGCGCGACGTCAGCCTCAAGGTGCTCGACCCCTCGGAGCCCCGCCAGTCGGGCCAGGTCAGCAAGATCACGATCGCGCTCAAGGAGGGCATCTCGTCGGAGGACGCGAAGAAGATCTCAAAGCTGATCCGCGACGAGGGCCCCAAGGGCGTGAAGGCGCAGATCCAGGGCGACGAGCTGCGGATCTCGTCGAAGAAGCGCGACGACCTGCAGGCGGTCCAGGCACTGGTCCGCGGGCAGGACTACGACTTCGCGGTGCAGTTCACCAACCGCCGCTGACCTGGCGAGCGGCTCGACCACCACTCCCAGCGCCTGAGCCGGCGCGCGGACGTCGAGCCGTCAGCTGGCCGCAGGCACCGGCGCCGGCGCCGCGCGACCGTGGTCGCACCGACCGCCGGGCTGATCCACACCCGTACGTCCTGCTCGAGGCCCTGCTGGCGGGCCTGGGTGCGCGTCATGATCACGCTGACCTCCTCGCCGTCGTCGGTGAGGACGGTGAGCCGGACCTCGAAGCCGACCCGGAGCACCCGCGACACCACGCCCTCGGCCGCGGCAGCGACCTCGGGGGCGGTCGAGACGGCGATGTCGTGCGGCCGGATGAGGACGCCGTCCAGCCGGGTCGTCTCGCCCAGGAAGCCCATCACGAACTGGTTGGCAGGCTCGTCGTACAGCTGGTCCGGTGATCCGATCTGCTCGACCCGACCCTCGTTGATGACGACGATCTCGTCGGCGACCTCCATGGCCTCCTCCTGGTCGTGCGTCACGAAGACCGTGGTCACGTGCACCTCGTCGTGCAGCCGGCGCAGCCAGTCGCGCAGCTCCTTGCGAACCTTCGCGTCCAGCGCACCGAACGGCTCGTCGAGGAGCAGCACGGTGGGCTCGACCGCAAGGGCCCGGGCCAGCGCCATCCGCTGGCGCTGACCACCGGAGAGCTGCGAGGGCAGCCGGTGCGAGAACTGCGAGAGGTGCACGAGCTTGAGCAGCTCATCGACCCGTGCCGCGATCTCGTCCTTCGGCCGCTTGCGGATCTCGAGGCCGAACGCCACGTTCTTCGCCACCGTCATGTGCTTGAAGACGGCGTAGTGCTGGAACACGAAGCCGACGTTGCGCTTCTGCGGCGGCATCTTGGTGACGTCGTTGCCCTCGATGCTTGATCGGCGCCGACGTCAGCGCTCTCGAGCCCGGCGATGACCCGCAGCAGGGTCGACTTGCCGCCGCCCGAGGGTCCGAGGAGTGCGGTCAGCTGACCGGTCGGGATCGAGACGTTGACGTCGTCGAGGGCGACGAAGTCACCGAATCGCTTGGTCACTCCGGTGATGTCGATACTCATGTCTTCCTCTTCCTGCGTCACTTCTCGTCCTGGGGGCGGAGCACGGCGACCACGATCAGGCAGGCGATGCTCACCATCACCAGCAGGAACGCGATCGCGTAGGCCGAGCCCTGGGCGAAGTTCTGGTACTTCTCCTCCACCATCAGCGTGGCGGTCTGGGTCTTGCCGCTGACGTTGTCCGACACGACCTTGACCGCACCGAACTCACCGACTGACCGGGCGAGGCTGAGCACCACGCCGTAGACGAGCGCCCACTTGATGGTGGGCAGGGTGATCCGCCAGAACGTCTGCGGGGCGTTGGCCCCGAGGCTCCGGGCGGCCTGCTCCTGCTCGTCCCCGACCTCGGTGAGCGTCGGGACGACCTCTCGGATGACGAGGGGCAGCGCGACGAAGCAGGTCGCCATGACCAGTCCGGGCGTGGCGAAGATGACCTGGAGGCCACCGTCCTCGAGACCCTGGCCGAACCAGCCGTCGCGGCCGTTGTAGACCAGCACGAGAGCAAGACCCACGACGACCGGCGAGACCGAGAGCGGTACGTCGATCATCGCGGACAGGAACCGCTTGCCGGGGAACTCGTAGCGCACCAGCAGGATCGACACGGTCACGCCGAACACCAGGTTGATGACGACCGCGGTCCCGGCGACCTGGGCAGTGAGCTTCAGGGCTGCGATCACGTCCTCGTCACCCAGCGCATCGAGCAGGTTGCCGAACCCGCCCTCGAAGGTGCGGCGGAACAGCATCCCGACCGGCCAGGCCACGAGGAAGAACACGTAGCTGACCGCGAGGAGCCGCAGCGCCCAGCGGACCGGGGCCGAGACCTTAACCACGACGGCTCACCCGCCTCTGGACGATGTCGAGGACCACGATGACGAACAGCGCTACGGCGAGCATCACCGAGGCGACAGCGGCAGCGGACGCATAGCTGCCGTTCTCGATGAAGGTCAGCACCCGCACCGACACCACCTCGGTCTCGTTGGGCCGGTTGCCGCTGAGCAGCACCAGCGAGCCGTACTCCGAGATCGCCCGGGCGAAGCTGAGTGCCGCGCCCGCCGTGATCGCCGGCAGCAGGCTCGGCAGGATGATCCGCCGGAAGATCGTCAGCCGGCGGGCGCCGAGCGAGGCGGCCGCCTCCTCGACGTCGGAGTCGATCTCCTCGAGCACGGGTTGGACGGTCCGGACCACGAACGGCAGCGTGACGAAGGCCAGGGCCAGGGTCACCGCCCGCTCCGTGTAGGCCCAGTGCACGCCGATGGGGCTGCTCGGGCCCGTAGAGGGCGAGCAGCACCAGGCCGGCGACCACGGTCGGCAGCGCGAAGGGGATGTCGATGACGACGTTGAGGATCGTCTTGCCCCAGAAGCGGTCGCGGACCAGCACCCAGGCGATCACGGTCCCCATGACCACGTTGACGAGGGTGACGATCAGCGACTGGCTGACCGTCAGCTTGAGCGCGTTCCAGGTCTGGGGGTCCTGGAGGACGTTGAGATAGTTCTCCCAGCCGCCGGCCGCCGCGGTGGCGAGGATCGCCGACAGCGGCACCAGCACGAGGAGGCTGAACCACAACATCGTGATCCCCAGTCCGATACCGGCAGCAGGAGTCAGGGTGCTGCGAGGGGTGCTACGACGACGGCGGCGAGGCCGACCCCCCTCGGAGGGGGCCGGCCTGCCCACGTCGATCGTCGCCCCGGTGAGGGCGCCGGACATTACTCCTCGCCCTCCTTGCCCAGGTTCTGCTGGAGCTCGGTGACGATGCCGAGGGGGTTGCCCTCCTGGCCGTCACCGAAGTACTTGTCGGCCGCCTCGCACCAGCCGCCGAAGTTGTCATCGACGGTGTAGAGGGTGTCCGGCGCCGGGAACGGGTCGGACGGGTCGTTGGCGCCCTCGACGTCGCCGATGTCGACACCGTCGATCACCGGGCGGAAGCCGGACTGGGCGTAGTCGGCCTGGGCCTCCTTGCCGGTCATGAACTCGAGGAACGACTTGGCAGCAGCGCCGGCTTCCGTGGTGACGGCGGCCGGGTTCTGGATGAGGAGCGTGTCGGGCGGCAGGACGTAGTCGATGTCCGCACCGCTCTGCTTGGCCAGGATCGCCTCGTTCTCGTAGGAGAGCAGGACGTCGCCGCTGCCGTCGGTGAAGGCGGTCGTCGCCTCACGGCCGCTCGCCGGAAGCGCGATGGTGTTGTTGAGGAGCTTGGTCAGGTAGGCCTTGCCGGCGGCGTCGTCGTCCTTGCCGCCGGTCGCGTGCGCCCAACCGGCGAGGATGTTCCAGCGCGCGGAGCCGGACGAACCGGGGTTCGGCGTGATGATCTCGACGCCCGGCTTGACGAGGTCGTCCCAGGTCTGGATGTTGTCCGGGTTGCCCTTGCGGACCACGAAGACGACGACCGAGGAGGTCGCGATGCCCTTGGTCGGGTTGTCCTTCCAGTCGTCGGCGACCAGGCCCTCGCCGACCAGTCGGGTCACGTCGGTCTCCAGCGAGTAGTGCACGACGTCCGCGGCGGAGCCGGCCACGACGGCCCGGCTCTGGTCGCCGGACGCGCCGTACGACGGCTCGAACGGTGACCCCGTCGCCGGCGTCGGTGGCCTCGAAGTCCTTGAAGACCGGCTCGTTGGCCGCCTCCATCACCGAGAAGGCACTCAGGTGGATCGTCTCACCGCTGTCGGAGCCGCCAGAATCACTGCCGCACCCCGTCAAGGCCAGCACTCCGGCGAGCGCTGCCACCGTCACCTTGATCGTTGTCTTCATCTGGCTTCTCATTTCCGCTCCGCCGTGGACGGGGCATATCTCGTCAATGACACGCAGCCTAGTGGACTTAGTGAAGTAGATCGTTATTCGTACAGCAAATTGGGACTGGCGTGTTCTGACTCACAGATCCATCACGAGAGACGACCCCGGGACGAGCGGCCGCCGGACTATCGTGGTCAGCCGTGCCCGCGCCTGGTTCGCGACGAAACTGAAACGTGTTCCAGTTTCACGGGTGGCGCTAGTACGATCGTGACGGTCGGGCGCCCAGTCGGCGTGCCGCACAGATGCAGACGAGGGAGTGGGCACGAGCAGTGTCGGATCAGCAGCGCAAGCAGGTCAAGCAGCTCGATCGGGTGATCATCCGGTTCGCGGGCGACTCGGGCGACGGCATGCAGCTGACCGGTGACCGGTTCACCCAGGAGTCGGCCGTGTTCGGCAACGACCTGGTGACGCTGCCGAACTTCCCGGCCGAGATCCGGGCGCCCCAGGGCACGCTGCCGGGAGTCTCGTCGTTCCAGGTCCATTTCGCCGACCACGACATCCTCACCGCGGGCGATGCACCGGACGTGCTGGTGGCGATGAACCCGGCGGCGCTGAAGGCCAACGTGGGCGACCTGCCCAAGGGCGCGGCGATCATCGTGGACACCCACGACTTCACGCCCCGCAACCTGACCAAGGCTGGCTACGACGTCCAACCCGCTCGACAACCTCGGCGAGGTGGACGACCCGCTGGGCGAGTTCGCCGTGCACCCTGTCGACCTGACCGGGATGACCGTCGAGGCGGTCAAGGAGTTCGGCCTCTCGCGCAAGGACGCGGCGCGCGCGAAGAACATGTTCGCGCTCGGCCTGCTGTCGTGGATGTACGGCCGTCCGACCGAGTCGACCACGGCGTTCCTGCAGAAGCGGTTCGCGAAGGTCGCCGACATCCGCGACGCCAACATCACCGCGTTCAAGGCCGGCTGGAACTTCGGCGAGACCACCGAGACGTTCGTGGTGCAGTACGAGATCAAGCCGGCCCCGATGAGCGCCGGGCACCTACCGCAACATCACCGGCAACCTGGCGCTGTCCTACGGCCTGGTCGCGGCCGGGGTGCAGTCCGGCCTGCCGGTGTTCCTGGGCTCCTACCCGATCACCCCGGCCTCGGACATCCTCCACGAGCTGAGCAAGCACAAGGCGTTCGGCGTCACCACGCTGCAGGCCGAGGACGAGATCGCCGGCGTGGGTGCCGCGATCGGCGCCTCCTTCGCCGGGTCGCTGGGAGTGACGACCACCTCGGGTCCGGGCATCGCGCTGAAGTCCGAGGCGATCGGTCTGGCGGTCATGACCGAGCTTCCGCTGCTGGTCGATCGACGTCCAGCGCGGCGGCCCCTCGACCGGGCTGCCCACCAAGACCGAGCAGGCCGACCTGCTGCAGGCGATGTTCGGGCGCAACGGCGAGGCGCCGGTCCCGATCGTGGCGCCGCAGTCACCCGGGGACTGCTTCGACGCCGCCCTCGAGGCGGCCCGGATCGCGATCACCTACCGCACCCCGGTGATGCTGCTCTCCGACGGCTACCTCGCCAACGGCTCCGAGCCGTGGCGGATCCCCGAGGTCGACGACCTCGCCGACGATCGACCCGAAGTTCGCCACCGAGCGCAACAAGACGGTCACTGCCAAGGACGGCAGCCAGAGCGAGGAGTACTGGCCCTACCTGCGCGACGAGGAGACCCTCGCGCGTCCCGTGGGCGATCCCCGGCACTCCCGGGCTCGAGCACCGCATCGGCGGCCTGGAGAAGGGTGAGGGTCACGGCAACATCTCCTACGACCCCGCCAACCACGACTTCATGGTCCGCACCCGGCAGGCCAAGGTCGACCGGATCGCCGACTCGCTGCCGCCGCTCGAGGTCGACGATCCCTCCGGGCGAGGCGAAGGTGCTGGTCATCGGCTGGGGCTCGACGTACGGCCCGATCGGTGCCGGCGTGCGCCGGGTCCGCAAGGCCGGCTTCAACGTCGCCCAGGTCCACCTGCGCCACCTCAACCCGTTCCCCAGGGACCTCGGCGACATCCTGCGCCGCTACGACAAGATCCTGGTGCCCGAGATGAACCTCGGCCAGCTCAGCCTGCTGCTGCGCGGCCGCTACCTCGTGGACGCCATCGGCTACAACCACGTCAACGGGCTGCCCCTCAAGGCCGCCGCCCTCGCCGACGCCATCGGCGCGCTGGTCGCCGAGGCCGAGGGCGTCACCGTCGACCTGGTCTCGACAAGCTCGACCACCGATGCGGAGGCATCCAGATGAGCACCACCGAGAAGCTCCCGTTCCCCGGTCTGCGGTCGGGTATCGAGCTGATCCCGACCAACGACGAGCCCCAGACCGGCAAGGAGTACACCTCCGACCAGGAGGTGCGCTGGTGCCCCGGCTGCGGTGACTACGCCGTGCTCAAGGCCGTCCAGGGGTTCCTGCCGCAGCTGGGCCTGCGCCGCGAGAACATCGTCTTCGTCTCCGGCATCGGGTGCTCGTCGCGGTTCCCCTACTATCTCGACACCTACGGCATGCACTCGATCCACGGCCGCGCGCCGTCGATCGCGACCGGCATCGCCACCGCCCGCGAGGACCTCTCGGTGTGGGTCGTCACCGGCGACGGCGACGCGCTCTCGATCGGTGGCAACCACCTGATCCATGCGCTGCGCCGCAACGTGAACATGACGATCCTGCTGTTCAACAACCGGATCTACGGTCTCACCAAGGGCCAGTACTCCCCCACCTCCGAGACCGGCAAGATCACCAAGTCCACCCCGATGGGATCGCTGGACCACCCGTTCAACCCGGTCTCCCTCGCGCTCGGCGCCGAGGGGTCCTTCGTGGCCCGCACCATCGACTCCGACCGCAAGCACCTCACCTCGGTGCTGTCCGCGGCCGCCGCCCACCGCGGCACGTCGTTCGTCGAGATCTACCAGAACTGCCCGATCTTCAACGACGGCGCCTTCGACGCCATCAAGAACAACGACACCAAGGCCGACGCGATCATCCCGCTGGTCCACGGCGAGCCGATCCGGTTCGGTGTCGAGGGCTCCAAGGGCCTGATCCGCGACTCGGTCACCGGCGGCGTCAAGATCGTCGAGGTCTCCGACGTCGGTCTGGACGCGATCCTGGTCCACGACGCCTACAACGCCGACCCCTCGACCGCGTTCGCGATCTCGCGGCTGACCGACTCGGGCTACCTCAACCAGTCCCCGATCGGGATCTTCCGACAGGTCGAGCGCCCGGCGTACGACGACCAGGCCCGCGGCCAGATCGCCTCCGCCCGCGACGCTGCACCCGGAGCGCCCAGCGACCGCCTCGCCGCGCTGATCAGCGGCGGCGACACCTGGACCATCGTCTGACGCCGAGCCGCACCGACGTACGAAGGGTCCCCGCCCGAGAGCGGGGACCCTTCGTCGTTGGGACGTACCTCCATTGACTACCCAGAAGCGCGGCGGGCCTAACCCCCCGGCCGGCTCGGATGCTCGGCGGGTGCCAGATGTGCGCCGTGGGCTGTTGTTCGGGACCGCGGCGTACGCCATCTGGGGCGCCTTCCCGCTCTACTGGCCGCTGCTCGAACCGGCCGGCGCCGTCGAGATCCTCGCCCACCGGGTGCTGTGGTCCTGCGTCACGACGGGAGTCCTGGTGCTGGTGCTGCGCCGGGGCTCGGCGGTCAGAGACCTGTGGCGCGACCACCGGGTGCGGCTGCTGCTCACCGTCGCAGCCGTCCTGATCAGCGTCAACTGGGTCGTCTACATCTGGGGCGTCAACAACGAGCGGGTGGTGGAGACGTCGCTGGGCTACTTCATCAACCCGCTCGTCACCGTCCTCATGGGGGTGGTGCTCCTGGGCGAGCGCCTCCGGCCTCTGCAGTGGGTCGCCATGGGCATCGCCGCAGCGGCGGTCGTCGTCCTCACCGTGGACTACGGACACCTGCCGTACGTTGCGCTGGCGCTCGCCTTCTCCTTCGGGAGCTACGGGCTGTGCAAGAAGGTCGCCGGCGTGGGCGCGGTCGAGAGCCTGGCGTTCGAGACGGCGGTGATCGCCCCGTTCGCCGCTGCCTACCTCGGTTGGCTCACGGTCGTCGGCCGCTCGGCGTTCACGGACAGCAGCCCCGGCAAGGCGGCGCTGTTCATGGCTGCCGGCGTCGTGACCACGGTGCCGCTGCTCTGCTTCGGCGCGGCCGCGACCCGTGTCTCGATGATCAGCCTGGGCCTGCTGCAGTACATCACCCCGACCGTGCAGTTCGCTCTCGGTGTCCTCTACTTCCACGAGGACATGCCCCCCGGTCGCTGGGCCGGCTTCGGGCTGGTCTGGGTGGCGCTGGTGATCTTCACCGCCGAGGCGGTCAGCCACCACCGCGCGACCGGCCTGCCGGGCCGCGACCACCACCCGGACAATCTGTAGTAACTCGATCGACTTTGTGTAACATCGCCGAAACGATCCGGGCGACGTGCCTGGACGACTCCCGGGCAGGCGGTGGAGCATGGATCTTCGACACGGTGACGACGGCGCGTCCAGGGGCAGCCGGAGACGGCTCTCCTCCCTCGGCGTGGCGGGCCTGGCCCTGCTGAGCATCTCGGCCGTCACCGTCCTGCTCCACGACGGGATCGACGAGCCCCGCGCGAGTGCGGCGACCGCAGAGCCACCCCTGGGCAAGCCCAACATCGTGATGGTCATCGCCGACGACATGCGCGTCGATGACCTGAGGTTCGCTCCGAACGTGCGCCGACTGGTGGGCGACTCCGGTCTCACCTTCCAGAACTCGTTCGCCAGCTATCCGTTGTGCGTCCCGTCGCGGGCCACCCTGCTGACCGGTCAGCACGCCCACAACCACAAGGTCTACTGGCACGACCCGCCCTACGCGTACGCCGCCTTCGACGACTCCCGCACGATCGCCACGTCACTGACCGCGGCGGGCTACCGCACCGGTCTGATCGGCAAGTACATCAACGGCTACGGCCCGGACACGTCCAGGGTGTCCGGCCAGCCGTCGTACCGCTACGTGCCTCGAGGGTGGTCGGACTGGCGGGGCTCGATCACGGGACCGCTCCCGGGGGTGCACGGCGGCACCTACCACTACTTCGACATCCCGTTCAACGCCAACGGCCGGATCGACAACAGCCACCGCGGCCAGTACTCCACCGACGTGATCGGCAACCTGTCGGTGCAGACCGCGACGAAGTTCGCTCGCGGGTCCAAGCCGTTCTTCCTCTACGTCAGCTACGTCGCTCCGCACGCCGGCAGTCCTGAGCGGGGCGACCCGCCGATCCGGGCCAAGGACAGCAGCGGCAAGTCCTGGAAGTTCGTGTCACCGGCTCGACCCGACTGGGTGCGTGGCCGCTACGACGACGTGATCACCCGCGGCGCCGGCCTGCCCCGCGGCGGCGGGCCCGCTGAGGCGGACGTCTCGGACAAGCCGCAGCGCTACCGCACGCTGGTCGAGCCGTCGAGACGCGAGCGCGGCTGGATACGCGACGTCACCCGCCAGCGCGCGGAGGCCGTGCACGTCGTCGACGAGCAGGTCGGCAGGCTGATCACCCGACTCAAGCGCTCGGGTGAGTGGTCGAACACGGTGTTCATGTTCACCTCCGACAACGGCTACTACCTCGGCGAGCATCGGTTGCGGTCCGGCAAGGCCACCCCGTACGAGCCCTCGCTGCGGGTGCCGTTCCTGGTGACCGGGCCCGGGATGCGGTCCGGTCAGGATCGCAACGACCCGATCTCCGGCGTCGACGTCACCGCCACGATCCTCGACCTCGCCGACGCCGAGCCACCCCGCAGGCCCGACGGGGCGAGCCGGGTGCCGACCATGCTCCAGGGTGACCGAGGCTGGAGGACCCCCATCCTCACCGAGACCGCCATCCCGGGCAGCCGGACCCACGTCAGGGGATTCGACGACGAGCGCACCAGCATCGGGGTGCGCACCGCCCGCTACTCCTTCGTCGTCAACCGCAACGGAGCCGACGAGCTCTACGACCTCGTCACCGATCCCACCGAGGACCACAATGTCTTCCGCGACCCCGACCACCGCAAGGTCCGGGTCGCCCTGAAGCGGGTGTGGACCCAGATCCGCAACTGCGACGGAGCCGAGTGCCGACCCACGCTTCCCGCTGTCCTGCAGGCCGACGTGTCCGAGGAGCGCACCTGGACCAGGGCCTACTGGTCGACGATCAACCGGGTCTACGGCTGGCGATGACTAGTCGGGAGACCTACGACGAGCGGGTCGCGACCACGTCGGCGAAGGCCTCGAGTGCGTCGCGCACCGGGCCGGGGGAGACAGCGGCGAGGTGCTCCTTCGCCTGGTCGGCCTGCGCCACGACGTAGGCGCGGGCCTCGTCGAGGGCCGGGTGCTCACGCAGCAGGCCGAGCGCCTCGGCGTGCAGGCCGTCGTCGACGAGCTCGCCGTCGAGGAGCTCGTGCAGGCGGGCGTCCGCCGGGTCCTGCGAGGCTCGCGCCATCAGCACCGGGAGTGTCGGGACGCCCTCGCGCAGGTCGGTGCCGGGCGTCTTGCCGGACTCGTCGGACTCGGAGGCGATGTCGAGGATGTCGTCGGAGAGCTGGAAGGCCGCGCCCACGATCTCGCCGTACGCCCGCAGCGCCTCCTCGACCTCCGCAGTGGCGCCCCCGAACCGGGCGCCGTACTGCGCGGACGTGGCGATCAGGGCGCCGGTCTTGCCGGCCACCACCTCGAGGTAGTGCTCGAGCGGGTCCTCGTCAGGCCCGGGTGCCACCGTCTCGAGGATCTGGCCCTCGACCAGTCGGGTGAAGGTGCGGGCCTGGATGCGGACGGCGTCCGCGCCGAGCTCGGCGGTGAGCTCGGAGGACTTGGAGAAGAGGAAGTCGCCGGTGAGGATCGCCACGTGGTTGTCCCACCGGGCGTTGGCAGATGCCGCACCACGACGCAGCTCCGCCTCGTCCATGACGTCGTCGTGGTAGAGCGACGCCAGGTGGGTCAGCTCGACCACGCAGGCCGCGGTGACGACGTCCGCGGAGTCGGGTCGGTCACCGGCCTCGGCAGCCAGCAGCACCAGCAACGGCCGGAAGCGCTTGCCGCCGGCCTCCAGCAGGTGGGTCGCGGTCTGGGTGACGAAACCGGCGCGGCTCACCACGTGGCCGGCGAGCGCACCCTCGACCGTAGCCATCCGGTCGCGGAGCCGGGAAGCGAGCGCCTCGTCGGTGACGGGGAGCGCCAGGCCGGCTGAAACAGTGGTCACCTGACGAATTGTCCCGCATGGGCCGCGAGCGTGAGCACCGGGCCGGGAATGATCCCCAGGGCCAGGGTCGCGAGGACCCCGATCCCGATGGTCGCCGAGGTCAGCACCGAGGGCCGGGTCACGCTCGCGACCTCACCCTCGGGCTCCGACTCGACGAAGAACATCAGCACGATCACCCGGACGTAGAAGAACACCGCGATGATGCTGCACAGGATGGCTGCGATCACCACCGGCCACGCTCCGGCGGAGAGCGCCACCGTGAAGACCGCCCACTTGCCGATGAAGCCGGCGGTCAGCGGGATGCCGGCCATCGAGAGCAGGAAGAACGCGAACAAGCCGGCCACCAGGGGCGAACGACGCCCGATGCCCGCCCAGCGGGAGAACTGGGTGGCCTCGCCGCCGGAGTCGCGCACCAGGGTCACCACCGCGAACGCGCCGATCATCGCGAAGCCGTAGGTGGTCAGGTAGAAGAGCACCGCCTGCATCGAGGTGACCTGGCCGTCAGCGAGCTCGCTCGCCTGCTGGACCCCGAGCACCCCGGTGAGCAGGAAGCCGGTGTGCGCGATGGAGGAGTAGGCGAGCATCCGCTTCATGTCGGTCTGCACGACGGCCAGCACCGCACCGACCACCATCGTCAGCACTGCGATCACCCAGAGCATCGGCTGCCAGGTCCAGCGCTCGGACCCGAAGGCGACGTAGAAGAGCCGCAGGATCGCTCCGAAGGCAGCGATCTTGGTGCAGGCGGCCATGAACGCGGTGACCGCGGTCGGGGCGCCCTGGTAGACGTCGGGGGTCCAGGAGTGGAACGGCGCCGCACCGACCTTGAAGAGCAGGCCGACCGAGACCATCCCGATGCCGATCAGCAGCAGGGTCTGGTTGCCGACGTCGTTGCGGACCGCCTCGTTGATGGCGGTGAAGTTCATCGAGCCGGCGAAGCCGTAGATCAGGGCGATGCCGTAGACGACGAAGCCGGAGGAGAAGGCGCCGAGCAGGAAGTACTTCAACGCGGCTTCCTGGCTCAGCAGCCGGCGACGGCGGGCCAGCCCGCAGAGCAGGTAGAGCGGCAGTGAGAGCACTTCGAGCGCGACGAAGAGCGTGAGCAGGTCGTTGGCCGCCGGGAACAACATCATCCCGGAGACCGCGAACATCATCAGGGGGTAGACCTCGGTGTGCTCCAGGCCGCGGGTCGAGGCCTGCCGCTCGGCCTCGGAGCCGGGCACCGTCGAGGCCTGACCGGCGAAGGCGGTCACGCCACCCTCGAGGCGGCGCTCGGCGAAGAGCAGCAGCCCACCGAGCGCGAAGAGCAGGATGATGGCCCAGAAGAAGACGGTCGGGCCGTCGACGACGATGGTGCCCTCGACGTCGACCGAGCCGCGTGCCGCGCCGTCGCCGACCTGGTCCAGGTTGGTGGCGACGTAGATGGTGCCGCCGAGGGCGACGACGAGGCCGAGGCCGGCGAGCACGCTCTGGACCAGGAACCGGCGCTCGCGCGGGAGGAACGCCTCGACGAGCACCCCGGCGCAGGCCACCCCGAAGATCACCAGCAGCGGCCACAGGTCGGCGTACTCGATCGCAGGCTTCACGAACTCCATGTCAGTGACCTTCCTCGGCCGAGTCGTGGTCGGCGGCGGGCACCACGGGTGCCTCGTCGCTCACCCCGACGTGCAGGAGCAGCGTGTCGACGGTCGGGTTGCTGATGTCGAGCAACGGCATCGGGTAGAAGCCGAAGAGGACCAGCGCCAGCATCAGGGGTACGACGGCGACCAGCTCGCGCTTGTCGAGGTCGGTGACCTGCTGGCCGTCCGGCGGGGTCGGGCCGGTCATCGTGCGCTGGTAGAGCCAGAGCACGTAGATCGCGGCCAGCACGATGCCGGTGACCGCGATCGCCCCGACCCACCAGTGGTAGTCGAACGCCGCGATCAGCACCAGGATCTCCGAGACGAACTGGCTCAGCCCCGGCAGCCCCAGCGTGGCCAGTCCGGCGATCAGGAAGAGTCCGGCCAGCACCGGCGCCTTGCTCTCGACGCCGGTGATCTCGCTGATCAGCGAGGTGCCCTTGCGGCGGATCAGGTAGCCCGCGAGCAGGAACAGCGCGGCCGTGGCGACCCCGTGGTTGACCATGTAGAGGATCGCGCCGGAGCCGCCCTGGCTGGTCATCGCGAAGATGCCGAGGGTGATGAAGCCGAAGTGGCTCAGCGAGGTGAGCCCGATCAGTCGCAGGATGTCGTCCTGGCCGATCGCGAGCAGCGCGCCGTAGACGATGGAGATCAGCGCGAGCGTGATCACCACCGGCGTCGCCCACTGCGAGGCCCCCGGGAAGATGCCCAGGCAGTAGCGCAGCATCCCGAAGGTGCCGATCTTGTCGAGCACGCAGACCAGCAGCACGCTGGTGCCGGGCGTGGCCTTCTCGGTGGTGTCGGCCAGCCAGGTGTGCAGCGGGAACAGCGGCGCCTTGACCGCGAACGCGATCATGAAGCCGACGAAGAGCCAGCGCTCGGCGGTGGTGCCGATGTCGAGCTGCTGCAGGTCGCTGATGAGGTACGACGGGTCGCCGGCCCGCGCGGAGACGACGTACAACCCGATGACCGCGGCGAGCAGCACCAGACCGCCGCCGAGCTGGTACATCAGGAACTTCAGCGCCGCGTAGGAGCGGCCCTCGCGGCCGAACCCGCCGATCAGGAAGTAGGCCGGGATCAGGGTGGCCTCGAACACGACGTAGAAGAGGAACACGTCGGTGGCCGCGAAGACCACTAGCGCGAAGGCCTCGAGCGCCAGCGCCCAGGCGAAGAAGACGGCCGGGTTCCGGCCATCGGCCTCGTGCCAGGACGCCACGAAGACGATCGGCACCAGCACCACGGTGAGCAGGATCATCAGCAGGCCGAGCCCATCGACGCCGAGCGCGTAGTGCGCGCCGAAGGCCTCGATCCAGGTGTGGGTCTCGGTGAGCTGCCAGCCGCCGCCGGTGTCGTACTGCGCGGCGATCGCGATCCCGACCGCCAAGGTCAGCACCGACACGCCGAGAGCGACCTGCTTGGCCAGCACCGGGCCGGCGGACTTCGGCAGGAAGGCCACCAGGAGGGCACCGGCGAGCGGCACCACCCAGAGCACTGTCAGCCAGGGGAGATCGTTCATGCGAGGTTCACCGCCAGCAGGACGAGGAGGACGAGGAGCGCGCCCACGAGGACGGAGAGGGCATAGGACCGGACGAAGCCGTTCTGCAACCGCCGCGCGACGCCCGCGAAGGCGCCGACCGCGACCGGTCCCCCGGTCAGGGTGCCGTCGACGACGTGGGTGTCGACGGCGCCCAGGCCCCTGACCAGGTGCCGGCCGGGGTCGACCACCAGCGTGTCGTTGACCTCGTTGCCGTAGAGCTCCGCGCGGGCCGCGCGGGTCGCGAACGAGACGTCCTGCGGAGCCTCCCGCGGTACGTCGCGCCTGCCGACGAGGAACCAGGCCAGGGCGACGCCCGAGAGCGCCACCGCCAGGATCAGCACCGTCATGACCGCGACCGGGATCGCAGGGGTCTCGTGCTCGGCGACGCCCACCACCGGCTGGAGGAAGTCGATGATCCAGTCATTGGCGATCATCAGGCCGCCGAGCAGGGACAGGGCGGCGAGGATGACCAACGGGACGGTCATCACCTTCGGGGACTCGTGGGGATGGACCTCGTCCTGCCAACGCTTGTCGGTGAAGAACGTCATCAGCATCAGCCGGGTCATGTAGAAGCCGGTGATGCCGGCGCCGAGCAGCGCGAACGCCCCGGCGACGGGGTTCTGCTCGATCGCGACCTCGATGATCTTGTCCTTCGAGAAGAAGCCGGCGAACGGCGGGACGCCGATGATCGCGAGGTAGCCGAAGGCGAAGGTCACGAACGTCACCGGCATCGACTTGCGCAGCAGGCCGTAGTGCCGCATCTCCACGTCGTCGTTCATGCCGTGCATCACCGACCCGGCCCCGAGGAACATGTCGGCCTTGAAGAACCCGTGCACCAGGAGCAGGAAGATCGCCAGCGGGTAGCCCGCGACTCCGAGGCCGGCGCCGAGCATCATGTAGCCGATCTGGCTCATCGTGGATCCAGCGAGCACCTTCTTGATGTCGTCCTTCGCGCACCCGATGATCGCGCCGTACAGCAGCGTGATCACGGCGACGATCACGACCACGGTCTGCGCGTCGGGTGCGAGCTCGAAGACGAAGTTGGAACGGACGATCAGGTAGACGCCAGCGGTCACCATGGTCGCGGCGTGGATCAGGGCCGACACCGGGGTCGGGCCCTCCATCGCGTCGAGCAGCCAGGCCTGGAGCGGGAACTGGGCGGACTTGCCGCAGGCACCGAGCAGGAGCAGCAGGCCGAGGACCGTCATCGTCGTGGACGAGGCCGCTCCCGCCTCAGCGCTGATCACGGTGAAGCTCGTCGACCCGAAGGTGACGAAGAAGAGCATGATCGCCAGGGAGAGACCCATGTCGCCGACCCGGTTGATCACGAAGGCCTTCTTGGCGGCCGCCGCCGCGGACGGCTTGTGCTGCCAGAAGCCGATCAGCAGGTACGACGCCAGGCCGACACCCTCCCAACCGAGGAAGAGCCCGAGGTAGTTCTCCGACAGGACCAGGACCAGCATCGCGGCGACGAACAGGTTGAGGTAGCCGAAGAACCTGCGCCGGCGTGGGTCGTGCTCCATGTAGCCGATGGAGTAGATGTGGATCAGCGATCCCACGCCCGTGATGAGCAGCAGGAAGAGCGCTGTCAGCTGGTCGTAGAGCAGGTCCATGCCCACGTCGAGGTGGCCGACCTGGATCCACTGGTAGAGGTGCTGGCTGATCTGGCGGTCCGAGCCGTCCCGGCCCAGGAGGGTGACGAACATCGTCACGCTGATGACGAAGGACCCGATCGGGAGCAACGTGCCGAGGTAGTGGCCCCACTTGTCGGTGTACTTCCCGCCGATGAGCAGGATCGCGGCGCCGGCCAGCGGCAGCGCGATCACCAGCCACATCAGGGAGAAGACCCCGTCTGCCGCCGTCGGGTCGACCACCGGGATGGAGGCGCCCTCGTGGAATGCGTACATCTGCCCGTCCTCAGTACTTCAGCAGGCTGGCGTCGTCGACCGAGGCCGAGCGCCGGGTCCGGAAGATGGTCATGATGATCGCGAGCCCGACGACGACCTCGGCGGCCGCGACCACCATCACGAAGAAGGCGGCGACCTGCCCGTCGAGGTTGCCGTGCTGGTGGGCGAAGGTGACCAGCGCCAGGTTGGACCCGTTGAGCATCAGCTCGATGCACATGAACACCACGATCGCGTTGCGTCGGGTGAGCACCCCCACGCAGCCGATGGTGAACAGGATCGCGGACAGCACGATGAAGGGCGTGATGCTCATGCGTCGTCACCGTCTCCCGGGGGCTGACCCTCGGTCACCGGGCGCCGGCCGGTGCCGGCGCGGTCGATCGAGCGCTTCAGATCGTCGATGTCGTCGGCGAGGTCGGGCGCCGAGCGCACCGTCCCCCGGGCCGCGAGCACCCGCGAGACCGACGACTCCGCCGCCGTGCCGTCCGGCAGCAGCGCCGGGGTGTCGACCGCGTTGTGCCGGGCGTAGACCCCCGGCGCAGGCAGCGGGCCGAGGTGCTCGCCCTTCTCGGCGTAGTCCTGGACCCGCTTGGCAGCGGCCTCGGCCTGGCTGGGCTTGGGCGTGAGCCGCTCTCGGTGGGCGAGCACCATCGCACCGACGGCGGCGGTGATCAGCAGCGCGCTGGTGGTCTCGAACGCGAACACGTAGCGGGAGAAGAGGATGTCGGCGATGCCCTCGATGTTGCCGCCGGCATTGGCGTCCTCCAGGCCGACCGCGGTGCCGAGCGTGACCTGGCCGAGCCCGACGACGAGGACCACGCCGAGCAGCAGTCCAGCGAGCATGGCCAGCAGCCGCTGGCCCCGGATCGTCTCGACCACGGAATCGGAGGCGTCGACACCGACCAGCATCAGCACGAAGAGGAAGAGCATCAGGATCGCGCCGGTGTAGACGATGATCTGCACGGCGAAGAGGAACGGCGCCTCGAGGACGAGGTAGAGCACGGCCAGGCCGATCATCACGACGGCGAGCAACATGGCGGCGTGCACCGCCTTGCGGACGAACAGGATGCCGAGAGCGGCGGCCACCATGATCGGCGACAGGATCCAGAAGGCGATCATGCGTCACCGTCCTGGGTCGTCCGGGCGGCCGGCGCCGGGGCCGCGAACTCGCCGCGGTAGTAGGCGCCGTCGTCGTCACCGAGGAGCATCGCGTGGGGCGGCTGCTCCATGCCGGGCAGCAGCGGCGCCAGCAGGTCCGACTTCTCGTAGATCAGGTCGGCACGGTTGTTGTCGGCCAGCTCGTACTCGTTGGTCATCGTGAGCGCCCGGGTCGGGCATGCCTCGATGCACAGCCCGCACAGGATGCAGCGCAGGTAGTTGATCTGGTAGACCCGGCCGTAGCGCTCGCCGGGGCTGAAGCGGCCCTCGCCGGCGGCGCTCTCGTCGTTGGAGGCACCCTCGACGTAGATCGCGTCGGCCGGGCAGGCCCAGGCGCACAGCTCGCAGCCGATGCACTTCTCCAGGCCGTCGGGCCAACGGTTCAGCTGGTGGCGACCGTGGAAGCGCGGGGCCGTCGGCAGCTTCTCGAAGGGGTACTGCTCGGTGACCACCTTCTTGAACATGGTCCGGAAGGTGACCCCGAACCCCGCGACCGGATCCCAGAACTGCTCCCGCATGCTCGGGGAGTCGGATGAGTCCGCCATCAGATCTCCTGCCCGTCTTCTCCGGGCCCGGCGCTGCGGGTGGCAGGCTCAGGCTGAGTCATCGAGGTACGTGTGTCGAAGGTGAGTGGACGAGCCGCTCCGCGGACCGCACCACCGGCCGGCATCGGCGGCACCGGGAAGCCGCTGGCGGGTGCCGGGGCCAGGGCCGGGGCCTCGTCCTCGGCGAGGTCCTTCTGGACGCGGTCGCCGAGGAAGAGCAGCACCAGGAAGACAGCCGCGAGGACGCCGATCCCGATCATCAGGTAACGGCGCTCGATCCCGCCCTCGAGCGAGACCGTCCGGATGGTGGCCACGGCGATGATCCAGACCAGCGAGATCGGGATCAGCCGCTTCCAGCCGAACGCCATGAACTGGTCGTAGCGCAGCCGCGGCAGCGAGCCGCGCAGCCAGATGAAGATGAAGACGAAGAAGAGCACCTTGCCGAAGAACCAGATGAGCGGGACGTAGCCCTCGTTCGCCCCGGGCCAGATGTGGTCGATCCAGAAGGGCGCGTGCCAGCCACCGAGGAAGAGCGTCGTCGCGAGGGCGGAGACGGTCGCCATGTTGATGTACTCGGCGAGGAAGAAGAGCGCGAACTTCAACGAGGAGTACTCGGTGTGGAAGCCACCGACCAGCTCGCCCTCGGCCTCGGGGAGGTCGAACGGTGCCCGGTTCGTCTCGCCGACCATCGCGATGCAGTAGATGATGAACGACGGCGCCAGGATCAGCCCGAACCACAGATCGTCCTGGGCGGCGACGATCGTCGAGGTCGACATCGAGCCGGCGTAGAGGAACACCGCCACGAGCGCGAGGCCCATCGCGACCTCGTAGGAGATCATCTGGGCGCTCGAGCGCAGCCCACCGAGCAGCGAGTACGTCGACCCGCTCGACCAGCCTCCGAGCACGATGCCGTAGATGCCGATCGAGGCGATCGCCATCACGAACAGCACGGCCACCGGCATGTCGGTGAGCTGCAGGGGCGTCACCGTGTCGGTGAACGGGATCGTCACCTCCGGACCGAAGGGGATCACGCTGAAGGTGATGAACGCGGGCACGGTGGCGATGATCGGCGCGAGCACGAAGATCAGCTTGTCGGCCGACTTCGGGATGATGTCTTCCTTCAGGGCCAGCTTGACCCCGTCCGCGAGCGACTGGAGCAGCCCGAAGGGTCCGTGCACGTTGGGCCCGATCCGGTGCTGCATCCGGGCCACGACCCGACGCTCCCACCAGATGTTGAAGAGGGTGAGCAGCACCAGGACCAGGAAGATCAGCACTGCCTTGAGCAGGACCACCCACCAGGCGTCATGGCCGAAGGCGGACAGGTCATCGGCTGCCAACGGCGTGAGCAGGGCGTTCATGCCTCGACTCCCTTCTCCGCGGACCGCACCGTGACCGGGTAGCCCGGCGAGGAGAGGTCGGCGAGCACACCGTTGCCGAAGGAGTTGGCCGGCACCCACACGACACCGTCGTCGAGATCGGCCGGCTCCGCAGGCAGGGTGACCGAGCCGCGGTCCCCGGTGATCGTGACACTGTCACCGAGGGCGTCGTACGCCGCCGGGCTGAGCCGCGCGACCGGGCGGCGGGCGGTGGCCCGCAGCGCGTCGTCGCCGTCCTGCATGACACCGAGGTCGAGCAGCTGCTTCCAGGCGGCGAGGACGAAGCCGCCACCGGTCGGGGCGCCGGCGGACCGGGCCTCGACCGCCGCGAGCCCCGCCCGCTCACCGTCCCAGGGGCCGATCTCGGCCATCTCGGCCTGCACGTCGGCGGTGGTGATGAAGCCGAGCGAGGAGCCCAGCTCGTCGGCGATGCCGGCCAGGATCCGCAGGTCGGGCAGCGAGGTGGGGCTGGTGAAGACGGCGTCGAAGCTGCGGGGCCGACCCTCCCAGGTCACGAAGGTGCCGGCCTTGTCGGTGACGGGCGCGACGGGGAAGACGACGTCGGCGACCCGGGTCACGTCGGTCTCGCGCAGCTCGAGGGCGACCACGAAGGACGCGGCACCGATGGCCGCGCGGGTGGCTGCCGGGTCGGCGGTGTCGTCGGGGTCGACCCCACCGATGACCAGACCACCGAGCTCGCCCGCGACCAGCGCGGCCACGATGGCGTCGGCGTCGCGGCCGGGCGTGTCGGGCAGCGAGTCCACGCCCCACGCGGTGGCGGCGTCGACGCGGGCGGCCGGGTCGGAGACCGGACGGCCACCGGGCAGCAGGTTGGGCAGGCAGCCGGTCTCGACCGCGCCGCGGTCACCCGCACGTCGCGGGACCCAGGCCAGCCGGGCGCCGGTCCTGCGGGCCAGGCCGACGGCCGCGCTCAGCGCACCCGGCACGGTCGCGAGCCGCTCACCGACCAGGATCACCGCGCTCTGGTCGATGCCGAACTCGCCGTGCTCGACCAGGCTGTCGAGGGCCGCGGCTTCGCCGCCCGGGGCGGTGCGCACCAGGTGACCGTTCATCTTGCGCAGCCCACGGGTGGCGTACGGCGCCACCGACACGACCCGGGTGCCGCCACCGGGGCGCGCCGAGTGGGCGGCCTTGCGCAGCCGCAGGAAGATGGTGCCGGCCTCGTCCTCGGGCTCGAGACCCGCCAGCACGACGGTCCGCGCCGACTCGAGCTCGGCGTACGTGACCCCGCCGTCGCCGGGACCGCGCAGCACGACCTCGGCGGCCAGGAAGGAGGCCTCCTCGGCCGACAGCGGGCGGGCCCGGAAGTCGATGTCGTTGGTGCCCAGGGCGACCCGGGCGAACTTGCTCCAGGCGTAGCCGTCCTCGGCGGTCACCCGACCGCCGGTGAGGACGCCGGCGGCCCCAGCAGCTGCGAGCCCACGGGCCGCAACCGCGAACGCCTCGGGCCACGACGCCGGACGAAGCTCGCCGTCTCCCCCGTCCTCGACCCGGTCCCGCACCTGCGGGTAGGTCAGCCGGTCCGGGCTGGTGGCGTAGTGGAAGCCGAAGCGGTCCTTGTCGGTGATCCACTCCTCGTTGACCTCGGGGTCGTTGCCGGCGAGGCGGCGCATCACCTTGCCGCGCCGGTGGTCGACCCGGATCGCGGACCCGCAGGCGTCGTGCTCGGCGACGCTCGGCGTGGACACCAGGTCGAACGGCCGCGAGCGGAAGCGGTAGTCGGCACTGGTGAGCGCACCGACCGGGCAGATCTGGATGGTGTTGCCGGAGAAGTAGGACTCGAACGGCTCGCGCTCGTAGATGCCGACCTGCTGCAGGGCACCGCGCTCGATCAGGGCGATGAACGGGTCGCCCGCGATCTGCTCGGAGAAGCGGGTGCAGCGGGCGCACAGCACGCACCGCTCGCGGTCGAGCAGCACCTGGGCGGAGATGTTGATCGGCTTGGGGTAGGTGCGCTTGACGCCCTCGAACCGGGTCTCGCCGCGGCCGTTGGACATCGCCTGGTTCTGGAGCGGGCACTCACCGCCCTTGTCGCAGACCGGGCAGTCGAGGGGGTGGTTGATCAGGAGGAACTCCATGATCCCCTGCTGGGCCTTGTCGGCGACCTCGCTGGTGGCGTGCGTGTTGACGACCATGCCCTCGGCGACCGTGATCGTGCAGGAGGCCTGGGGCTTGGGGAAGCCACGGCCGTTGCCGGCGTCGGGGATGTCGACGAGGCACTGCCGGCACGCGCCGACGGGAGCCAGCAGCGGGTGGTCGCAGAAGCGCGGGATCTGCACCCCGACCTGCTCGGCGGCCCGGATCACCAGGGTGTCCTTGGGGACGTCGACCTGGATGCCGTCGATGGTCACGCTGACCGTCTCGACGACGGTGTCGGACTTCTCGGGTGCCTGGGTCATGCGTTCGCTCCCTCGGGCGTGAAGACGGTGGAGGCAGCCGGGTCGAACGGGCAGCCGCCGTGGGAGAGGTGTGCGAGGTACTCGTCACGGAAGTACTTGATGGAGCTGGAGATCGGGCTGGTCGCACCATCGCCCAGCGCACAGAACGAGCGGCCCAGGATGTTGTCGCACTGGTCGAGCAGCAGGTCCAGATCGGACTCGGTGCCCTCACCGCGCTCGAGGGCGGCCAGGGTCTGCACCAGCCACCAGGTGCCCTCGCGGCACGGGGTGCACTTGCCGCACGACTCGTGCTTGTAGAACTCGGTCCAACGCAGCACCGCCCGGACCACGCAGGTGGTCTCGTCGAAGAGCTGCAGCGCGCGGGTGCCCAGCATGGAGCCGGCGGCGCCGACCCCCTCGAAGTCGAGGGGTACGTCGAGGTGCTCCGGCGTCAGCAGCGGGGTGCTGGAGCCGCCTGGCGTCCAGAACTTCAGACTGTGGCCCTCTCGCATCCCGCCGGCGAGGTCGATGAGCTCGCGCAGGGTGATGCCGAGCGGGGCCTCGTACTGACCCGGGCGGGTCACGTGGCCGGAGAGCGAGAAGATCCCGAAGCCCTTGGACTTCTCGGTGCCCATCGAGGCGAACCACGAGGCGCCGTTGGCGATGATGCTGGGCACCGAGGCGATCGACTCGACGTTGTTGATGACGGTCGGGCTGGCGTAGAGGCCGGCGACGGCGGGGAACGGCGGGCGCAGCCGCGGTTGTCCGCGCCGGCCCTCGAGGCCTTCGAGGAGTGCGGTCTCCTCACCGCAGATGTAGGCACCCGCGCCCGCGTGGACCACGATGTCGAGGTCGTAGCCGGAACCGTGGATGTCGGCGCCGAGGTGGCCGGCGCGGTAGGCCTCGGCGACGGCGTTCTGCACCCGGCGGATCACGTGGAGGACCTCGCCGCGGATGTAGATGAACGCCTGGTTGGCGCGGATCGCATAGGAGCTGAGGATGACGCCCTCGACCAGCGTGTGCGGGCTGGCCATCATCAGCGGGATGTCCTTGCAGGTGCCCGGCTCCGACTCGTCGGCGTTGACGACGAGGTACTTCGGGTTGGGGTTGTCCTGCGGGATGAAGCCCCACTTCATGCCGGTCGGGAAGCCGGCGCCGCCGCGACCGCGCAGGCCGGAGTCCTTGACCGCGGCGATCACGTCGTCGGGCGCCATGGCGAAGGCGGTGTCGAGGGCGGCGTAGCCACCGCGGGACTCGTAGGAGGCCAGGGTCCAGGCCCGGTCGGCGTCCCAGTTGTCGGTGAGGACCGGGGTCAGGATGTCGGTCACGACGCTTCCCCTTCGTCGGGCTGGCCACCGGGCCGGCTGGCCGGGTTGTCCTCGTGCACGGTGTCGGCGGGCGACTCTGCGATCTCGGTCTCGGTCTCGGCGCGGGAGGTGTCTGCCGTCGCTGCTGCCGACTCCACACTGCCGTCGGCCGCGCTGTCGCCTGCGGTGACGGCGCGCTGCGAGTCGGGGGCCGTCCAGCCGTTGGCGCGGGCCAGGCCGAGCCCGACCAAGGAGGCCGGTCCCGCGGCGGGACCGTCATCGGCGAGCCCGTCGGGGAAGCCGGCCAGGACGCGCTCGGCCTCGCGCCAGGTGACGATCCGGGGGCCTCGGGTCGACTGCACCTCGGCGCCGGAGCGCAGGTCGTCGACGACCTGGGTCGCCGACTCGGGCGTCATGTTGTCCATGAACTCCCAGTTGACCATCATCACCGGGGCGTAGTCACAGGCCGCGTTGCACTCGAGGTGCTCGAGGGTGACGCTCTTCAGGCCGGGCTCGTCGGCAGTGGTCTCGTCGTTGCCGACGTCGAGGTGGCCCTTGAGCCGCTCGAAGATCAGGTCGCCGCCCATCACCGCGCACAGGGTGTTGGTGCAGACGCCGACGTGGTAGTCGCCGACGGGCTTGCGCTTGTACATCGTGTAGAACGTCGCGACGCCGCTGACGTCGGCGGCGGAGATGTCGAGGATCTCGGCGCACGCCTCGATGCCCTCCGGCGTGACCCGGCCCTCGACGGACTGCACCAGGTGGAGCATCGGCAGCAGCCCGGAGCGGGGCTGCGGGTAGCGGGCGGCGATCTCGCGCAGCTCGGCGTACGTCTCAGGACTCATCAGCGGTCCACGCCCCCCATCACCGGGTCGATGGAGGCGATCGCCACGATCACGTCGGCGATCATGCCGCCCTCGCTCATCACGCTGGTGGCCTGCAGGTTGGTGAAGGACGGGTCGCGGAAGTGCACGCGGAAGGGACGGGTGCCGCCGTCGGAGACGACGTGGGCGCCCATCTCGCCGCGGGGCGACTCGATCGGGACGTAGACCTGGCCGGCCGGGACCCGGAAACCCTCGGTCACCAGCTTGAAGTGGTGGATCAGCGCCTCCATCGACTCACCCATGATGTGCCGGATGTGGTCGAGGCTGTTGCCCATGCCGTCGCTGCCGATGGCGAGCTGGCTGGGCCAGGCGATCTTCTTGTCCGCGACCATCACCGGGGCGCCGTCGAGCTTGGCGAGACGATCGGTGGCCTGCTCGATGATCTTCAGCGACTCCCACATCTCGGCCAGCCGGATCCGGAACCGGCCGTAGGAGTCGGAGGTGTCCCAGGTCTGGACCTCGAAGTCGTAGTCCTCGTAGCCGCTGTAGGGCTCGGTCTTGCGCAGGTCCCACGGGTAGCCGGTCGAGCGCAGCACCGGTCCGGTGAGGCCGAGCGCCAGGCAGCCGGCCAGGTCGAGGTGGCCCACACCCTCGAGCCGGGCCTTGAAGATCGGGTTGGCGTTGCAGAGGGCGGCGTACTCCGGGAGCCGCTTCTTCATCAGGGTGATGAAGCCGCGGATCTCGTCGAGCGCACCCGGCGGCAGGTCCTGGGCGACGCCACCGGGTCGGATGAACGCATGGTTCATCCGCAGGCCGGTGATCAGCTCGAAGAGGTCGAGCACCAGCTCGCGCTCACGGAAGCCCATCGTCATCACGGTGAGCGCGCCGATCTCCATGCCGCCGGTGGCGATGCAGACCAGGTGCGAGGAGATCCGGTTGAGCTCCATGAGCAGGACCCGCATCACCTGGGCCTTCTCGGGGACGTCGTCGGTGATGTCGAGCAGCCGCTCCACACCGAGGGAGTAGGTGGCCTCGTTGAAGAACGGACTGAGGTAGTCCATCCGGGTGCAGAAGGTGACGCCCTGCACCCAGGAGCGGAACTCCATGTTCTTCTCGATGCCGGTGTGCAGGTAGCCGATGCCGCACCGGGCCTCGGTGACCGTCTCGCCCTCGATCTCGAGGATCAGCCGGAGCACGCCGTGCGTGGAGGGGTGCTGCGGGCCCATGTTGACCACGACCCGCTCCTGGGCCTGCTCGTCGGCGAGCCCGTCGAGGATGGAGTCCCAGTCCTGGCCGGTGACGGTGAAGACCCGGCCCTCGGTGGTCTCGCTGGTGCCGGCGTAGAGATCCTGATCAGACGTCATGAGTAAGTCCTCCGCTGGTCGGGCGGCGGAACCGTCCCGCCCTTGTACTCGACCGGGATGCCACCGAGGGGGTAGTCCTTGCGCTGCGGGTGACCCGGCCAGTCGTCGGGCATCAGGATCCGGGTCAGCGCCGGGTGGCCGTCGAAGATCAGCCCGAACATGTCGTAGGTCTCGCGTTCGTGCCAGTCGATGGTGGGGTAGGTCGCGACGAGCGACGGGATGTGCGGGTCGGCGTCGGGTGCGGTGACCTCGACCCGGATCCGGCGGTTGTGGGTCATCGAGAGCAGGTGGTAGACCGCGTGCAGCTCGCGTCCGGTGTCGTCGGGGTAGTTGACGCCGCTGACGCCGGAGCAGAGCTCGAAGCGGAGTCGCTCGTCGTCACGCAGCGCCTGCGCGACGACCGGGAGGTCCTCGCGGCGGACGTGGAAGGTGATCTCGCCGCGGTCGATGACCACTCGCGAGGTGGCGCCCTCGATCCCGGCGCTGCTGGTGGCCTGCTCGAGCGCGTCGGCCACCTCGTCGTACCACCCACCGAAGGGCCGCTGCGTCTCGCCGGGGTAGGTGACGGCCTGGACCAGGCCGCCGTAGCCGCTGGTGTCGCCGGAGCCGCGGCTGCCGAACATGCCGTGCCGCTCGCCGACCTGGCGGACCTCGCCGGTCGGCGCCGGGACGTTCTCCGGGGACTGGTCGGTCGCGGCCTGGTCGGGGGACTTCTCCGGTGTCTTGTCGCTCACCGCAGCTGGCCCTTCATGTCCGAGGTCGGCAGCGCCCGCAGGGCCTCGAGCTCGAGATCAGCGATCTGGGCGGTCCGGTTGGCACCGAGCTTGGTGTTCTGGACCTGGTCGTGCAGCTTGAGGATGGCGTCGATGAGCATCTCGGGCCGCGGCGGGCAGCCGGGGAGGTACATGTCCACGGGGACGACGTGGTCGACGCCCTGGACAACGGCGTAGTTGTTGAACATCCCGCCGCTGCTCGCACAGACACCCATCGCGAGCACCCACTTGGGCTCGGGCATCTGGTCGTAGATCTGGCGCAGGACCGGGGCCATCTTCTGGCTGACCCGCCCGGCGACGATCATCAGGTCAGCCTGGCGGGGGCTGGCCCGGAAGACCTCCATGCCGAAGCGGGCCAGGTCGTACTTGGGACCACCGCTGGTCATCATCTCGATGGCGCAGCACGCCAGTCCGAAGGTGGCCGGCCAGAACGACGCCTTGCGCATGTAGCCGGCGACGCCTTCGACCGTGGTCAGCAGGACTCCGCTCGGGAGCTTCTCTTCGATACCCATGCCGGCTCCTGTCAGTCCCACTCGAAGCCGCCGCGACGCCAGACGTAGGCGTACGCGACGAAGACGGTGACGATGAAGAGAACCATCTCGATCAGCCCGAAGAGCCCGAGCGAGTCGAAGTAGACCGCCCACGGGTAGAGGAAGACGATCTCGATGTCGAAGATGATGAAGAGCATCGCGGTGATGAAGTACTTCACCGGGAAGCGGCCGCCACCGGCCGGCTGGGGCGTCGGCTCGATGCCGCACTCGTAGGAATCGAGCTTGGCCCGGTTGTAGCGGCGCGGCCCGACGGCGGTGCTCATGATGATCGAGAAGCCGGCGAAGCCCAGTGCCAGGGCGGCCAGTACGACGACCGGCGTGTAGAGCTCCATCACTCGCCTCTCTGCTGAGCCCGGTTGTGACTTTGTGAATCGAATCACTAAGTGGCGCGGAACACAGTTAACCACTCCCGAACGGGTGGTGCACGCGGGGGTGGGCCTACGACGCGAATTGGGGCAGAAGGTCCCGAAATCACCGTTGACCTGCGGATTTAGGCAACGACGACGTGGGCTAATTCAGGAGCCGCGACGGCCCGGCTAGCGGGTCGCGCGGTGCAGGGCGACGATGCCGCCGGAGAGGTCGCGCCACTGGGGGGCGTCCCAGCCGGCCGCGGCGATCAGCGTGGCGAGACCCTGCTGGTCGGGCCAGGCGCGGATCGACTCGGCGAGGTAGACGTACGCGTCCGGGGCCGAGGAGACGGCCCGCGCGATCGGGGGCAGCGCCTTCATCAGGTACTCGAGGTAGACCGTGCGGAAGGGCGCCCAGGTCGGGTGGCTGAACTCGCACACGACCAGCCGGCCGCCCGGGCGGGTGACCCGGCGCAGCTCCCGCAGTCCGGCCTCGGGGTCGACGATGTTGCGCAGCCCGAAGGAGATCGTCACCGCGTCGAACGTGTCGTCAGCGAAGGGCAGCTGGGTGCCGTCGCCGGCCGTGAACG
Source organism: uncultured Actinomycetota bacterium (assembly GCA_963706475.1). Lineage (GTDB taxonomy): Bacteria > Actinomycetota > Actinomycetes > Propionibacteriales > Nocardioidaceae > Nocardioides. The sequence continues at coordinate 1,121,777 of CAVPLV010000002.1, forward strand.
GCAGCTGCGGGCGGGCCTGCTTGCCGACCCGGAGCATGCCGAGCGAGAAGTCGCACGGGACCACGATCGCACCCCGGTCGGCGAAGGGCTGGCTCGAGGTACCGGTGCCGGCGGCGAGGTCGAGGACCCGCTCCCCCGGCCGCGGGTCGACCGCGGCGATGACGGCCTTGCGCCAGGTGCGGTCCTGGCCGAGCGAGAGCACGTCGTTGGTGACGTCGTAGCGCCGGGCGACCGCGTCGAACATGCGACGGACGTCGGACGGCTGCTTGTCGAGCTCTGCGCGGACCACTCGCAGAGGATACGGGCCGCCCGCCGCCCCGCCAGCACCGGTAACGGGTTGGTCACGCGGACGACAACTCGCCGCCGAGATGCAACCGAACGGCTACCCCAGGCGTCACTCTCGTGTACGGCTCACTTTACTTCCCCAGGGGGAGCTCATGTTGTTGTTACGTCGTCTCGCGCTGGGCGCGGCCATCGCCGCGCTCGCCTGCTCGATCGCCTTCGTCGCCGGCTATGCCATCGACCGGCCAGGAGCGGGAGGTCCCGCAGCGGAGCCTGCGTCCACCCCGTCGTCCACGCCGTCGTCGACACCGTCGACACCGTCGTCCGCTCCCGCGGGCGGCGGGACCCCGGCGGTCGTCGCGACCCAGGAGCCGGTGCCCGAGCCGACCCGGACCCCACGGCCCACCCCGACCCCGACCCCGACCCCGACCCCGACGCCGACGCCGAAGCCGACGCCGAAGCCGGTGCTGAAGCCCGGCCCCGAGCTGCTCGGCCAGAGCGACGAGGGCGACGACGTACGCGACCTGCAGGCCCGCCTGAAGCAGATCTCGTGGTTCAACACCGACGTGAGCGGGACGTACGGCGACGTGACGACCGCGGCCGTCCGCGGCTTCCAGGCCAAGCGGGAGATCCCGGTGACCGGTGTCGTCGACCAGCGCACCCTGGACCGGCTGTACGCGATGACGAGCACGCCCACCCAGGCCGAGCTGCACAACCGCGGCAACACCGCCGGAGCCCTGGACCAGCGGTGCCGCACCGGTCGCGTGCTGTGCATCGACAAGACCAGCTCCACCCTGCGCTTCGTGATCGACGGACAGGTCCAGCAGACTCTCGACGCGCGCTTCGGCAGCCCGGACCTGCCCACCCGTGAGGGCGTCTTCTCCGTCTACCTCAAGAGCAAGGACCACGTCTCACGGCTCTACGGTTCCTCGATGCCCTACGCGATGTTCTTCTCCGGCGGGCAGGCCGTGCACTACTCGTCCGACTTCGCCTCCGTCGGCTACGCATGGGGATCGCACGGCTGCGTCAACATCCGCGACCACGACGGGATCGCGCACCTCTACGACCAGGTGCGGGTGGGTGACCGGGTGGTCGTCTACTGGTCCTGAAGGTCGGCCAGGACCTCGCCGGCCACCTTGGCCGCATCGGCGGGCGCGAGCCCGGCACCACCGACCTGGACGGTCAGGTCGTCCTCGCTGTGCTGGCACTGGGTGTACGTCGGCACGTCGGCGCTCGCCCCCTGCGACTCCTGACCCCACTGGAGGACGCAGATGGCGTCGTCGACCGCGACCAGCTCCTGGCTGGCGTGGGTCTGGCCGGAGCTTTCGGGGTCGGAGAGGCTGTCGGGTGCGAGCGCTCCGCCGGGAGCCCGGATGGCCTGAACGAAGACGGCGGTCAGGTCCTTGGTCGCGTAGGCGCGGGTGACCGCGTCGGTGCCGAGCACCTGGGGCAGCACCGTGTCGCCGAACTCGCGGTTCTCCGACTGCTGCTTGGAGATCTGGTCGGCCTGCGCGGCGTACTCGCCGGTGAAGGCCTCGGGCAGGTCGGCCGCGGTGTAGCCGCCGGGCAGGGTGTCGGGCAGCTTCAGCTCGGCCGTCGACCCCTCGGGCTCGGCAGACTCCTCGCCGACCGCCTTGGGGAGCGCGATCGCGAAGGCGGCGATCAGCCCGAGGATCACGATGCCCAGGACCAGGCCGACCCAGCTCGGCCTACGGCTGTCAGACGTGGGGGTGCTCACGAACCCGCACGCTACCCGTCTCCCGAAGCGGCTGTGACGAGGGTCCGTAGGTACCCTCGACCTGTGCCGAGCAACCCCCTCACCGACGCGACGTCGGCCGCGGTGGATCCACTCGTCGTCCGCACCGTCCGGTTGGCGCCCGACCAGGTGACCACGTTGATGGACCTGGTGCCCGACGACCGCCCCGTGACCTGGCTGCGCCGCGGGGACGGACTCGTGGGCTGGGGAGTCGCGACCGAGATCCGCACCCAGGCCGACACCCGGTTCGCCGACGCCGACAAGTGGTGGAGCGAGCTGACCGCGCGCACCGAGGTGCACGACGACGTCAACGAGCCCGGCACCGGCCTGGTCTCGTTCGGTTCCTTCGCCTTCGCCGACGAGCCCGGCGACTCGATCCTGGTGGTGCCGGAGGTGATCGTCGGCCGTCGCGGGGACGTCTGCTGGCTGACCACGGTCGGCACCGACCTGGCCGCCCCCGACCTGGGTCCGGCCGCCGAGCCGAGCGCTCCCGCCGCCGTCAGCTTCGCCGACGGCGCCCTCAACGGGGAGCAGTGGATGACCGTCGTGGCCGACGCGGTGGCCCGGATCAGTCACGGCGACCTCGAGAAGGTGGTCCTGGCCCGCGACCTGGTGGCCACGGCCAGCGAGTCCATCGACGTGCGCTGGCCGCTGCGCCGGCTCACCGAGAGCTACCCGATGTGCTGGACCTTCCACGTCGACGGCATGTTCGGCGCCACCCCCGAGATGCTGGTGCGTCGCGAGCGTGGCCTGGTCACCTCGCGGGTGCTGGCCGGCACCATCCGACGCACCGGAGACGACGAGCGCGACCTCGCGCTGGCCGCCACGCTGGCGCGCTCGTCGAAGGACCTCGAGGAGCACGAGTACGCCGTCCGCTCGGTCGCCGACGCCCTCGAGCCGCACTGCTCGTCGATGAACGTGCCCGAGGCGCCGTTCGTGCTGCACCTGCCCAACGTGATGCACCTGGCCACCGACGTCGCGGGCGTCGTCCACGACTCGGCGACCGTGTCGTCGCTCCAGCTCGCCGCGGCCCTGCACCCGTCGGCCGCGGTCGGCGGCACCCCGACCTCGGTCGCCGAGGACCTGATCGCCGAGATCGAGGGCATGGACCGGGACCGCTACGCCGGTCCGGTCGGCTGGATGGACGCCACCGGCGACGGCGAGTGGGGCATCGCGCTGCGCTCGGCCCGCATCGACGGCGACACGGTCCGGCTCTTCGCCGGCTGCGGCATCGTCGCCGACTCCGACCCCGAGGCCGAGCTCGCCGAGGCCCAGGCCAAGTTCGTGCCGGTGCGGGACGCCATCACCGCAGGCTAGTGGCCCACCCCTGGAGCTAGAGGTCCTGCCCGTCGGCGCGGCGGAGGTACTCCAGACCCTCCTTCGGCAGGAACAGGTTCATCTGCATCTCCAGGAACCCATGGCCGGTCTCGGAGTAGATCCGGTCGTGGATCGCCAGGTTGCGCGGGGCCTTGACCGCGCGGGCGAACTCGATCGCCTCCGACGCCTTCAGCCACGGGGCCGACGTCGGCACGAGGAGCACGTCGACGGCCTCGTCAGGGCCGGTCAGCGAGTCCCCGGGGTGGTAGACGCGCTGGTCGCCGAGGGTGACGACGTACCCGCTGTTGAAGAGCCTCGGGAGCTCCGGGTGGATGATCGCGTGCAGCTCGCCCACCGCGCGCACCGGCAGACCCGCGTCGAAGGACTCCCCCGGCCCGACCACGGTGATCCGCTCGGCCAGGTCCGGAGCGTCCGCGGTGATCGCGTCCGCGACCGCGGCGATCGTGTAGATCGGGGCGTCGGCGGCGCGCAGGTTGTCGATGTGCAGGTGGTCGGGATGCTCGTGGGTGATCAGCACGGCCGCGACCCCGTCCACGGCCTCGGGGTCGGTGAACACCCCGGGATCGAGGACGACCGCCGTGCCCTCGTGCTCGAGGCGGACGCTGGCATGACCGAACTTCGTGATCCTCATGGGGCCAGATTAATCAGGCTCCCTACGATGCTGGGGTGAGCCTGCCCGCCGACGTCGAGCTGCGCACCGCCGTACCCGCGGACGCCGAGGCCGGCGCGGCGTTGCACATCGCCTGCTGGCGCGAGGCCTACGGGCCGTACGTCGACCCCGCGCGGCTCGACGAACGGCTGGCCGACACCGCCCGCTGGATCGCCGCCTGGACGCGGCAGCTCATCGACGGGCCGCCGCGCTCCCTCGTCGAGGCAGGCGGCGAGCTGGTCGGCTTCTCTGTCGTCGGGTCCGGCCGCGACGACGACGCACCCGCCGTGATGGAGCTCTACGCGCTCTACGTCCGCGAGGCCTGGTGGGGGTCGGGGGTCGGGCAGGCGCTCTGGGACGCGACCGCACCCGACGAGTCGTGCTCGCTGTGGGTGCTCGAGGCGAACGCCCGGGCCCAGGCCTTCTACCGCCGCAACGGGTTCGCCGCCGACGGCGCCCGCGAGCACTACGCCGGGCTCGACGCCTGGGAGATCCGGATGGTCCGCCCATGAGCACCCCACGAGGACCCCGCATGACCCGCTTCGACCTGTCCGACCCGGGCTTCGACGTCACCTCGCCGGCCGTGCACGCGGCCCGCGACGAGAGCTGGTACGTCGAGACCAACTGGGGCTGGGCGGTGCTGCGCTACGCCGAGGTGAGCGCGTTGCTGCGCGACCGCCGGTTCCGCCAGGGCAACGCCCGCTGGCCCGCGCAGAACGGCATCCACTCCGGGATGTTCTCCGACTGGTGGCAGGAGACCCTGCTCAGCCTCGAGGGCGACGACCACGCCCGGATCCGACGGCTGCTGGTGCCGGCGTTCCGCAACAAGACGATCGCTGCGCTGCGGCCCCGCTTCGAGTCGCTCGCGAACGAGCTGATCGACGACTTCGGCCCGCGTGGCGAGGTGGAGTTCATCGCTGCGTTCGCGGAGCCCTATGCCGCCCGGATCATCTGCGTGCTCCTCGGGCTGCCCGAGGAGCACTGGCGCCAGGTCGCGCACTGGGCCGACGACCTGGGTGCGTCGTTCTCCATCGACGTCGGCAACCAGGTGCCACGGATCGAGGCGGCGCTCGACGGGCTGTACGGGTACGTCGACGAGGTGGTCGCCGACCGCGAGGCGGAGCCGCGTGACGACCTCGTCTCCACCCTCGTGCAGGCCACCGTCGACGGCGACCGGCTCACCCGCCACGAGCTCGGGGTCGCGCTGGTCTTCCTCGCCTTCGCCGGCATGGAGACCACCCGCAACCAGCTCGGGCTCGCGCTGCAGACGCTGCTGCAGCACCCCGACCAGTGGCGGCTCCTGGGCGAGCGTCCCGATCTCGGCGCCAACGCCGTCGAGGAGGTGATGCGGGTCAACCCGACCGTCACCTGGGTGACCCGCGAGGCGCTCGAGGACGTCGACTACCAGGGACTGCACATCCCCCGCGGCGGGATCGTCCAGATGCTCTCGCACAGCGCCGGCACGGACCCGGCCGCGATGCCGGACCCGTCCGTCGACATCACCCAGCAACGTCCACCGCACCACGGGTTCGGCGCCGGGGTGCACCATTGCCTGGGTCACTTCGTGGCCCGCACCGACATGGCGGTCGCACTGCCGGTGCTGGCGCGTCGGATGCCGGACGCCGTCTGCGACGGTCCCGGTGAGTGGTTGCCGGTCTCCGGCAACACCGGTGCGCTGTCGTTCCCGATCCGCTTCACCGGAGGAGTCTCATGACCATCATCGCGATCACCGGCGCCACTGGCGCCGTCGGCGGACGGGTCGCCCGGGCACTGACCGACCTGGCCCCGCGGCTCATCGTCCGGGACCTCTCCCGGGCACCCGACCTCGGCGGCGAGGTGCGGGCGTGCGACTACGCCGACGAGGCTGCGGCCGTGGCTGCCCTGACCGGCGTCGACGTGCTGTTCATGGTCTCCGCGGCCGAGGCTCCCGACCGCCGCGAGCAGCACCGCACCTTCATCCGCGCCGCCGCGTCGGCCGGCGTGGGGCACCTCGTCTACACCTCCTTCGCCGGCGCGGCCGCCGACGCGACGTTCACGCTCGGCCGCGACCACGCCGACGCCGAGTCCGCGATCGCGTCCAGCGGGATGACCGCGACGATCCTGCGCGACAACTTCTACTCCGACCTGCTGCCCTTCTTCGCCGACGAGCACGGCGTGATCCGTGGCCCGGCGGGCGACGGACGGGTCGCTGCGGTCGCCCGCGCCGACGTGGCGGACGTGGCGGCGACGGTGCTGCGCGCACCCGCCGACCACGCCGGGGCCACGTACGTCCTGACCGGGCCGGAGGCCCTCACGATGACCGAGGTCGCGGCCCGGGCGTCCGCCGCGACCGGTCGTGACCTGCGGTTCGTGGACGAGACGGTGGAGGAGGCCTACGCGTCGCGACGGGCGGCGTACGACGCCGAGCAGTGGCAGCTCGACGCCTGGGTCAGCACCTACACCGCGATCGCGGACGGCTCGGTGGCCGAGGTCAGCGACGACGTACGACGGGTGACCGGTCGCCCTGCGCGCACCCTGGAGGAAGCGTTGTCGTCGTAGCCGCTCAGGCGGTCAGGTGGTGCACGAAGCACCAGCGCCAGTCCTCACCGGGCTCGGCCGACTGCATGACGGGGTGCTGCTCCTCGTGGAAGTGCGCGGTGGCGTGCCGCTGGGCCGAGGAGTCGCAGCAGCCGACGAAGCCGCAGGCCAGGCACTGGCGCAACGCCACCCAGGACGTGCCGTCCTCGATGCAGCGCTCGCAGACCAGGTCGGTCCCGACGACCACCGCGGGAGCGGCCTCGAGGTCGTCGCACGTCTCCCCGGTGCGGCGCAGCACGGTCGAGGCGCGCAGGTCCTCACGCTCCTGGGTCGCGTTGTCCAGCATCGACTCCTCGACGTCGAGCATCGCCAGCACGTCGGCGACCACCTCGGCCGGCACCCGGCCGGTGCTGCGGATCTCGAGCACCCGACGTCGCTCGGCCTCGATCATCGCCAACCGGGCGCGGGCGTAGAGGTCGCTCGGCGCCTCCCTGTCGTTGACGGTCGCGAGCCGCTCCCAGGCGGCGAAGTTGCGCTGGTCGAGACGCTGCCGGATCAGGTCGATGACGCCGTGGGCGTCGTCGTACTCGAGGGTCTCGAGCTCCTCCAGCGACGCCTTGGACGCCTGCTGGAGCAGGGTCGCGCGGGCGAGGGCGTCCTCGGCCGGGTCGGGTGAGGGCACCTTCAGCCGGCGCGCCACCATCGGCAGGGTGAGGCCCTGGACGAAGAGGGTGCCGGCCACGACCGTGAACGCCATCAGCAGCAGGATCTCGCGGTACTCCGCGTCCTCGGGGATCACGAACGCCGCCGCGAGGGTGACCACCCCGCGCATCCCGGCCCAGCCCAGGATGAAGGTGTAGGTCCACGGCGAGTCGTGCCCGGTGATCGGGTCCGGCCCGGGGCGGACCAGCAGGTAGCGCGTCGGGAACACCCACACCATCCGCAGCACGATCACCGTGAGCAGGGTGGCGCCGCAGACGGCGGCGATCCGCCGGAACCCGAGCTCGCTGTCCTCGGCACCCTGGATGATCCACCAGGCCTGGAGTCCGATCAGCAGGAAGACGGTGTTCTCGAGGACGAAGGCGATGGTGCGCCAGTTGAGCCGCTCCGCGATGCGGGACTGGGCGGTCTGCAGCAGCGGCGCCTTGTGGCCGAGCAGCAGCCCGGCGATCACCACGGCCAGCACCCCGGAGGCATGGAACTCCTCGGCGACGACGTACGCCGCGAAGGGGACCACCAGCGAGATCGCGCTGTCGATGACGGGATCGGTGATCCGCTTGCGGATCCGGGCGACGACGAGGAAGAACGCGACGCCGACCAGCACGCCGCCACCGGCGGCGACCAGGAAGTCGAGGCCGATCCCCCAGGCGTCGACGCCGCTGCCGACGGCCGCGGCGAGCGCGGTCCGCAGCGCCACCAGCGCGGTCGCGTCGTTGAGCAGGGACTCGCCCTCGAGGATCGTCACGATCCGGCGCGGGAGCCCGATCCGGCGCCCGATCGCGGTCGCCGCGACCGCGTCGGGCGGTGCGACCACGGCACCGATCGCCAGCGCGAGCGCCCACGAGATGCCGGGCAGCATCGCGTGGGTGACGATCCCGACCCCGGCGGTCGTGAAGACGACCAGCCCGATCGACAGCAGCAGGATCGGTCGCCGGTTGGCGTTGAAGTCGACCAGCGAGGTCTGCTGCGCGGCGGCGTACAGCAGTGGCGGGAGCAGCCCGAAGAGCACCACGTCCTCGTGCAGGTAGATCTGCGGCACCTGCGGGAGGTACGACGCCGCGACACCCGCCACGATCAGCAGGAACGGCGCCGGGATGTCGATCCGCTGGGCCAGGGCCGTCACGGCGAGCACGCCGACAGCCAGTCCGCACAGCAGCAGGGCGATCTCCACCTGCCTAGTCTCCCCGATCAGCGGCTGGGCAGGTGACGGTCACCACGGGGTGAGCGCCCTGACCCGGGCGTCCAGGTCGCGACGGTTGTCGCGCCGGACCACCACCTCGACCACCTCGAGGCCGCCGTTGGGGGTGGCCAGCGCGTGCTCGAGCTCGGCGGCCGAGTCGACCCGCCAGTGGGGCGTGCGGGTCGCCGCGCACAGCGACGCCAGGTCGACGTGGTGCGGGGTGCCGAAGAGGGTGTCGAAGCGGTCGGCGTACGACGGGTCGCCCTGCTCGAGCATCGAGAAGATGGCACCCCCGTCGTCGTTGACCACCACGATGCTCAGGTCCGGCACCGGCTCGGTCGGGCCGAGGATCAGCCCGTTGGCGTCGTGGAGGAAGGTGACGTCCCCCATCAGCGCGATGGCGCGGGTGCTCTCCGGCCGGGCGAGCGCGGCACCGATCGCCGTCGAGACGGTGCCGTCGATGCCGGACAGGCCGCGGTTGGCGACCACCTTGCGCCGGGCGCCGACCTCATAGCGCGGCACCATCAGGTCGAGGTCGCGGATCGGGCTGGAGGCGCCGACCACGAGCAGCCCGCCGGGAGGCAGCGACCGGGCCACCACGCCGGCGACCTCGAGCGGTGTCAGGTCCGGCTCCGCGGCGAGGAGCGCGTCGAGCCGGCGGGCGACGGCAGCGTCCGCGGTGCGCCAGGACTCCAGCCACGCGGGATCGGCCCGCTCCGCCGCGTGGGGTACGACGATCAGCCGCTCGTCCACCGGGAACGGCCGCTCGGTCCACACCCCTCCGGTCGGGGTGTCGATGACCGTGACATCGTCGCGGCCCAGGAGCCGGGTCACCGGCCGGGAGAGCGTCGGGTGGCCGCAGACGACGACCCGCTCGATGCTGCGGCCGAGCTCGGTGTCGAGCAGCAGGCGGTAGCAGCGCAGCGCGTTCTCCCCGGTGCGCGAGCCGCTGCTGGGCTCGGCGAGCAGCGGCCAGCCGCCCGACTCGGCGAGCTGGCGGGCCTGCGGTCCGGCGTCGTCACCGGCGACGACGACGGTGCGCAGGCTCTGGTCGAGCGAGACGTGGATCATCGGGGTGGACCGGCGGGGCGGATCACCCCGCGTCACGTCCGGCGTCCACGGCGCCTCCGGCAGCAGCGGCTCGTCGAGCTGCACGTTGAGGTGCACCGGCTGCAACCGGCCCAGGGCCGCCGCCAGGTCCGCCGTCCGGTCGGCCACGTCGACGGTCTCCACCAACCGTCCGAAGACGTCCACCTGGTCGGTGGTCTGGTTGGCGTTGGTGCCGCGCAGCCGCGCCGGCCGGTCGGCGGTGACCGCCACCAGCGGCAGCCCGGAGTGGGCGGCCTCGAGCAGCGCCGGGTGCAGGTTGGCCACGCCGGTGCCCGAGGTGCACATCACCGCCGCCCGGTTGCCGTTCCGGGTCAGTCCCAGCGCCAGGAAGCCCGCGCTGCGCTCGTCGATCCGGGTGTGCAGCCGCACCAGCCCGGCGGCGGCGGCGTCGTACGACGCGAAGCTGAGCGGCGCGTTGCGCGATCCCGGGGCGATCACGATCTCGCGGACGCCGGACTCGATCAGCGCTCTGACGACGGCGCGGGCGGTGTCGGTCGAGGTCACGATCGCCGATCCTGCCTCAGGGCGCGTACGTCGGCCAGCCGCGCCTCCCAGTGCGCCACCCGGTCAGGGTCGGCCCGGACCAGGGACTCCTCGACGACCGGGACCACCACCGGGAGCGCGCCGTCGACCGGGAGCAGCGACTCGGTGACGACGTCGGCGGCCAGCAGCTGCACGGTGGCCAGCCCGCAGGCGTAGGGCAGCTCGGGCAGGGCAGCGGCCAGCGCGACCCCGGCCGCGATCCCGACGCTGGTCTCGAGGGCCGAGGAGACGACCACCGGCAGCCCGATGTCCTCGGCGATCCGCAGGCAGGCCCGCACGCCGCCGAGCGGCTGCACCTTGAGCACGGCGATGTCGGCCGCCTCGAGGTCCCGGACCCGGTAGGGGTCCGCGGCCCGGCGGATCGACTCGTCGGCGGCGATGGGCACCTGGACGGCACGACGGACGACCGCGAGGTCCTCGACGTCCGTCACCGGCTGCTCGGCGTACTCCAGGCCGCCGGCCGCGCGGTCCAGCACCCCGATCGCGGCGATCGCGGTGTCGACGTCCCAGAGGCCGTTGGCGTCGATCCGGACCCGGCCGGTCGGGCCGAGCGCGTCGCGCACGGCCTCGAGCCGGGCCTGGTCGTCGGCGAGGGTCTGGCCGGGCTCGGCGACCTTGACCTTGGCGGTGCGGCAGCCACCGCGCCGCACGACCGCGTGCGCCTGCTCGGGCCCGACCGCGGGCACGGTGACGTTGACGGGCACCACGTCGCGGACCGCGGCCGGCCAGTCGCCGGCGGCAGCCTCCTCGGCGCAGCGCAGCCAGGGTTCGGCCACGGCAGCGTCGTACTCCAGGAACGGGCTCCACTCGCCCCACCCCGCCGGTCCCGGGATCAGCACGCCCTCGCGGACCGTGATCCCGCGGAAGCGGGTGCGCATCGCGATGCTGTAGACGATCACGCCAGCTCCCTCATCCGGAGCCGGTCGGGCTTGCCGTTGGCGAGCAGCGGGACCGCGTCGAGCGCGACCACCTGCCGGGGGGCCCACGACCGGTGGTGCGTCGCGCCGACCCACGAGCGGGCCTCGTCGAGTCCGAGGTCGCCCACCACGAAGGCGACGACCCGGTTGCCCCACTCCTCGTCGGGTACGCCGAGCACCTCGGCCTCCCGCACGTCCGGGTGCTCCCGCAGCCGGGCAGCCACGACCGGCCCCGGCACGTTGACCCCGCCGGTGACGATCACGTCGTCGACCCGGCCGAGCACCTGCAGCCGCCCGTCGTCGTCGAACCGGCCCGCGTCGGAGGTGTGGAACCAGCCGTCGACGAGCACCTCGGCGGTGAGCGCCGGGTCGCCGGCGTACCCGTCGAAGAGGGTGGGGCCGGCGATCCGGATCCGGCCGTCGCGGCCGAGTGCGACCGCGACCCCGTCGAGGGCGTAGCCGTCGTAGATGCACCCTCCGGCGGTCTCGGCGGAGCCGTAGGTCGCGACCACCCGGATGCCCGCGCTCTCGGCACGCCGGCGCAGCGACGGGTCGATCGGACCGCCGCCGAGCAGCACCGTGTGGAAGCCGCGCAGCGACTCCGTGTCGGTCTCGAGCAACCGGTGCAGCTGGGTCGGGACGAGGGACACGAAGGTGTCTCCCGAGTCCATGGCGGCCGCCGCCGACGCGAAGGAGTCGTGGTCGTCGAGCAGCACCGGCTCGTGGCCGGCCACGAGCGACCGACAGACGACCTGGACGCCGGCGACGTACGAAGCCGGCAGCGCGAGCAGCCACTGGCCGGACCCGCCGAGCCGACGGGCGCTGGCACGCACCGAGGCCAGCACCGCCCCCCGGGAGAGCAGCACCCGCTTGGGGACTCCTGTCGAGCCGGAGGTCTCCACGGCCCACGGCTCGGGGTCGCCGGCCGCGAGCCAGGCCGCCAGCCGCACTTTGTCCACCCGCCCGAGGCTAGAGGACGTGGGAACTGCTTGAATCGTCGGTCGTGGCAACCCCTTCAGACTGGCTGGCCGGCGCCCGGCCACGCACCCTCCCCGCCGCGGTGGCGCCCGTGCTGGCCGGCACGGGGGTCGCGGCGTACGTCGACAGCGCCGTCTGGTGGAAGGCGCTGCTCGCCCTCGTGGTGAGCCTGGCGCTCCAGGTCGCGGTCAACTACGCCAACGACTACTCCGACGGGATCCGCGGCACCGACGCCGACCGGGTCGGGCCGATGCGCCTGGTCGGGTCGGGCACGGCCAGCGCGGGTGCGGTGAAGCGGGCGGCGTTCCTGGCCTTCGGGGTCGCTGCGGTCGCGGGCCTGGTGCTGGCCGCGACGACGGCCTGGTGGCTGGTCGCGGTCGGCGTGGTGTGCGTGCTGGCGGCGTGGTTCTACACCGGCGGCTCGAAGCCCTACGGCTACCTCGGGCTGGGCGAGGTGATGGTGTTCGTCTTCTTCGGGCTGGTCGCGGTCGTCGGCACGACGTACGTGCAGACCGAGACCTGGGAGTGGGCAGCGCTGTACGCCGCTGTCGGGATCGGCTCGCTGGCCTGCGCGATCCTGGTGGCCAACAACCTGCGCGACATCCCCACCGACGTCGTGGCCGGCAAGCGCACCCTGGCCGTCGTGCTGGGCGATCGCCGGACCCGCCTGCTCTACCTGCTCCTGGTCGTCCTCGCCGCCGCAGCCGTGGTCGCGCTCGCGGTGGTCACGTCGTGGTGCGTGCTCATCGGCCTGGGCTTCCTGGTGCTGGCCGCGCCTGCCGTACGCACCGTCCTGGGTGGTGCCACCGGTCCGGGCCTGATCCCGGTGCTCCAGGCGACCGGACTGGCCGAGCTGCTGTGGGCGGCGCTGGTCGCCGCTGCACTCGTCGTCTGCGGCTGAGCCACTGCGCCCAGGTCGGCCCCGCCCATGCCCGACGTACGCTGGCAGCATGTTGCTGGTCATCATTCTGCTCGTGATCGCCGCCGTCGTCGCCTACAAGTACCGCGTGACGCTGCTGGCGCGGATCCTCGGGCAGTCCGAGAGCCGCATCGAGCGCCGCCTCAAGGGCAGGGACTGACGGCAAGGACCGAGCGCAGCAGCCCTCAGGCGTCGTCCGCGTCTTCCTTCGCGCGCATCTCCTCGTACCGCGCCGACATCCGGTCGGCGCGGCGCTCCACCCGTTGGGCGAACCTCGCGCGCGGGCCGTTGAGCAGGAAGTAGGAGCCGAGGCCGCTGATCAGGAACGCGATGATCACGGCCCACAGCACGGGCACCTGGCCGTCGATCAGGAACCACACCCCGACGACGATCCCCAGCGAGCCGAGGAAGAGCGAGATGCGCAGCAGCGTGTAGATCCAGAACTCCTTCACGGACGCAAGCCTAGGTCGTGACCACGGAGGACCTACTCTGGTGGTGTGAAGTTCTTGCTCTTCGTGATCCTCCTCGCGGTGGTCGTCTACCTGGTGGCCCGGGCGATCCAACGGCGCGGCGTCGCGCCGGTCCAGCGTCCGACCATCAAGCGGCAGCCGCCGCCGCGGGTGATGGGTCCCGACGACGACCCCGACTTCCTGCGCGACCTCGACCGCAAGCGCAAGCACCCCGAGGACCCCGAGGCGTAGCAGCGCTCACCCGACAGGCGGCGCGACCGACTGCTCGACGGTGACGATCTGGTGCGAGCCACCGGCGTAGGAGTGCTGGCTCGTCGTCGAGAAGTAGTTGATCCCGATGAAGTTGAACCACAGCGTCGCCAGCCCCACGAGCGCCAGGATCGCCGCGTTGCGGCCCTTCCACCCGGCGGTCGTCCGAGCGTGCAGGTAGGCCGCGTAGACGACCCAGGTGATGAAGGCCCAGACCTCCTTCGGGTCCCAGTTCCAGTACGACGCCCACGCCTGGTGCGCCCAGATCGGGCCGGTGATCAGCACCGCGAAGGTCCACACAGGGAAGCCGAACGCGTGCAGCCGGTAGGCGACCCGATCCAGCACCTCGGGCGCGGGCAGCCGGGCGACGTACCCGGTCTCCTTGTCGCTCCCCCGCGCCTTGACGAGGTAGAGCGCGGAGGTGATACCGGCGAGGGTGAAGGCACCGGTCGCGATGATCGCGGAGACGACGTGGATGACCAGCCAGTACGACGAGAGCGCCTCGGTCAGCGGCGCCACCGGCGAGTAGAGCCAGATCACCGCGACCATCAGGACGGTCAGCACGAAGGCGACCACGATGGGCGCCATCCACGCCAACCGGAACTTGCGGTAGAGCAGCACGTAGAGCAGCGCGACCACGAACGTGCCGGTCAGCGTGAACTCGTACATGTTGCCCCAGGGCACCCGGTTGGGATCGGCGGCCATCCCCCGGGCGAACAGCCCGACGAACTGCACGGCCACCGCGAGGCAGGTCAGGAGGTAGCCGAGCCGGCCGAACATCGCCGTACGACGGACCGCGTCGTCGTCCTCCGGGCTGGTGCTGACCGCGACGCCTCCGGGGACGTCGATCGATGAATTGGCCGCTGCGCCGGACGCGACCGGGACGGTGCGCAGGGCGCTCCACTCGACCAGGTGCGCGATCAGGGCCAGGAAGTAGACCAGCCCACAGGCCGCCACGGCCTGGTTGCTGAGGGTCTCCCACGCGGCGTCGGTCACGGCTGGTCCTTCCGATCGGGGTGCGACGGGGGTCGCAGGGTGGTGACGAGCTCATCGACCACGGCAGCCGTGTCGCCGCCACCGGAGCGGTCGAGTGCGGCCACCTCGACCAGTGTGCCGTCACCCTCGCGACGGACGCGAACCCAGACCCGTCGGGGCCGGATGAACAGCGAGCCCAGCAGCCCGATCAGCGCCAGGACCACCCCGGTCAGGGCGATCCACTTGCCGGGGGTCTGGCTGATCTGGATCTTGGTCCACCGGTCGAGGCCGTCGAAGGTGACCGTGCCCATCCCGTCGGGGAGCTTGACCGTCTCACCGGGCCGCAGGTCGAGGCGGTACGGCGTGCCGTCCTTCTTGGTCAGCATCGTGGTGCCGGCCTTGTCCAGGCTGTAGACCGACTGCGAGCCGCCGCCCTTCATGCCCAGGTCGCCGGTGTAGACGAGCATCGAGACCAACGGGTCCGCGGCGTTGCCGAACATCGAGTAGTAGCTGCCGGTCTGGTTGTTGAACCCGACCGTGGGGTAGAACTCGCCCTCGAGCCCGATCTGGGTCGGCTCGGCACCCGGCGCCTTGACCACGCCGAAGGACTGGAAGGTCTGGTCGACCGGCAGGAAGATCGTCGGTCCGCTGTAGACCTCCTCGCCGCTGGCGTCCTTGACGGTGATCACGGGCGCGTAGCCGTGACCGATCAGGAACACCTCGGTGTCCCCGATCGAGAGCGGGTGGTTGACCTTCAGGTCGTACTTCTTCTCCGGGGAGTCCAGGGACTCCTGGTAGGTCGTGTGCGCCACGAAGTTCTGCGCCATCCCCGCGCGCGGTCCTTCGGTGAGCCAGTCGATGTCGAAGTCGTCGACCTTGAGGAAGAACGGCTCCATCTGGTCGGCGCTGAAGAGGCTTCCCGGGTCGAAGTCGTCGTACTGGGTGAGGGTGTTGGAGAAGCCGTTGCCGACCACCAGGATCACGCCGCCCTTGTAGCCGAACATCGCGCCGAGGGCGAAGCCCACCAGGACGATCAGCACCGACAGGTGGAAGATCAGGTTGCCGACCTCACGCAGGTAGCCGCGCTCGGCCGACACCGCATCGTCCACCACGCTCATCCGGTAGCGCCGCTTGCGCAGCGCGAGGCGGGCCTGCTCCAGGACCTCCTCGGGGGACTGCGAGGTCTGGTACGACGCGTGGTCGGGCAGCCTGGCCAGGTTGCGGGGAGCGGCAGGCGGCTTGCTGCGGATGCCGCGCAGGTAGACGAACGTGCGCGGCACGATGCAGCCGACCAGCGAGAGCATCAGCAGGATGTAGATCGCGGAGAACCACGGCGAGTCGTAGACCGAGAAGAGCCCGAGTCGCTCGTAGACCGGCGTCAGACTGGGGTGGTCGGCCTGCCAGTTGGAGGTCTTGAGGGCGTCGACGCCGCTCTGCGGGATGATCGAGCCGGGTACGGCGGCCAGGGCGAGCAGCAGCAGGAGGACGAGCGCGGTCCGCATCGAGGTGACCTGGCGCCAGGTCCAGCGCAGCAGCTCACGGACGTTGAGCTCCCCGGCTCGGCGGTCGTCCTCGGGCGGGCGGGTGCTGAGGGTGGTGCTCACACCGACACCTCCGGAGGAGCTGACCAGTCGGACCTGGAGCCAGCTGACCGCCTCGCCCCACCAGCCGCTGACCAGCAGGATGCCGACCGCGATCAGCATCGCGCCGCCGGCCCGCATCACCCAGAGCTGGTGGCGTCGTACGAATGCGAAGGCGCCGAGCGCGCGCTCGTAGGCGAGTCCGGCGACGATGAAGGGCAGCCCCAGACCGGCGGCGTAGACCCCGGCCAGGAGTGCGCCCCGACCGGCGGTCGCCTCGTTGAGGGAGAGGGTGGTGATCGCCCCCAGCGTCGGGCCGATGCAGGGGGTCCAGCCGACGCCGAAGAGGAAGCCGAGGAAGGGGGCGGCGGCGAGCCCGACGGCGGGGACGGCGTGCACCCGCCAGTCCCGCTGGAGGAACGGGATCCAGCCGCCGAAGGAGAGCCCCAGCAGGATCGTCACCGAGCCGAGGACGATCGCCAGCTGCCGCTGCCAGGTGATCAACCAGGCGCCGAGGGCGCCCGAGACACTGCCGATGATCACGAACACGGTCGCGAAGCCGAGGACGAACAGCACCGAGCCGAGGAACATCCGCCCGCGGCGGGTGCCGGCGGTGCCGTCCGCCAGGTCAACGGCCGAGAGACCGGTGGCGTAGGACAGGTAGCCCGGCAGCAGCGGGATCACGCACGGCGAGAAGAACGACACCAGCCCGGCGACCAGGGCCACCGGGATGGCGAGCACCAGGGAGCCGGTGAACGCCGTGTCCTGGAACCACTCAGCCATCGGCAGACCCGTCAGTCGGGCCGGAGACGTCCTCGACGATGTCGAGCAGGGTCTGCTTGGACGGGATCGCGCCCAGGATGCTGCCGGCCACTCGGCCGTCGGCGTCGAGCACCACGATCGAGGGGACCGAGTTGGGCGAGAGGGTGCCCTGGAAGGCCAGCAGCGCCTTGCCGTCGGGTGAGTAGAACGACGGGTACTGGACCCGTAGCTGCGCACGAAGGCCCTGGCCTGCGCGGTCGAGGCGTCGCGCACGTCGATCCCGACGACGTTCGCGGTGTCGCCGAGCTCGGCGTCGACCTCGACGAGGTCCTCCGCCTCGGTGTTGCACTCGGTGCACCAGGCACCCCACACCGACACCACGGTCGGCTTGCCACGCAGGTCGGCCAGGTCGAGTGGCTTGCCGTCGAGGTCGTCACCGGTCAGGGCGATCGGGTCATCACGGTCGGCGGCGTCGACGATCTGGACGGTGCCGTCCCCGGAGACGTAGCCCTTCTCCCCGGCGCCCTGGAGCGAGGAGCAGCCGGTGAGCAGGAGGAGGCCGGCCAGGGCTGCCCCCAGGTAGGAACGCGACATCTCAGGGACGCTTCTCCTCGGCCGCGCCGCCGGCGGAGAAGGGCGCCTTCTTGTCCCGGTGGGGGATCAGGTCGCCGGCCGGCTCCGAGTAGGAGACCTGGGTGAGCCGGTCACCGACGAAGTGCAGGGAGGTCAACGACGCGAGCGTGCACTGACGGCTCCGCGGGTTGTGGACGTAGGACCGCTTCTCGGCGTGCAGCCGGGTGATCCAGATCGGCAGCTGGTGCGACACGATCACGGCCTCGTGCCCGACGGCTGCCACCCGGGCGTCCTCGACGGCCGCCATCATCCGGGCGGTGACCTGCTTGTAGGGCTCGCCCCACGACGGCTTGACCGGGTTCCACAGGTGGATCCAGGACGAGGGACGCTTGAGGGCGTTGTTGCCGGAGGCGAAGGTCTTGCCCTCGAAGACGTTGGTCGACTCGATCACCCGGTGGTCGGTGACGATCTCCAGCCCGCGGGCCAGCGCCAGCGGCCGCGAGGTCTCCTGCGCCCGCTCGAGCGGCGAGACGCGCAGGTGGGTGATGTCACGGTCCTTGATCGCGTCGGCGACCTTCTCGGCCATCTGCACGCCGAGCTCCGAGAGGTGGTAGCCGTCCATGCGTCCGTAGAGCACGCCCCGCGGGTTGTAGACCTCGCCGTGGCGCATCAGGTGGACGATGGTGTCGGGTGTCTGGCTCATCTCGGCGGATCTCCTACTGCTGGTGGCTCTGGGCGGCCGCCGCGGCGCGGGCGGCGGCGGGAAGGGCATCGAGCACGGTCTGCACGGCGCGGTCGTCGTGGGCGGCGGAGAGGAACCACGCCTCGTACGCCGAGGGCGGCAGGTAGACGCCGGCGTCCAGCATGGCGTGGAAGAAGGCGGCGTACGCCGTGCTGTCGGTGCGGGACGCGTCGTCGAAGTCGCGCACCGCCCCGTCGGCCAGGAAGACCGAGAACATGGTGCCGGTGGCCTGGACCACGTGGGCGACCCCGGCCTTGCTGAACGCGTCGGACGCGGCGGTCTTGATGGTGTCGGCCGCGGCCCCGATGTGGGTGTAGACCTCGGGGGTGGCCAGCCGCAGGGTCGTGAGGCCGGCGGTGGTGGCGACCGGGTTCCCCGACAGGGTGCCGGCCTGGTAGACGGGACCCTCGGGCGAGAGCCGCGACATCACGTCGGCCCGACCACCGAACGCGGCCGCCGGGAAGCCGCCGCCCATCACCTTGCCGAAGGTGACCAGGTCGGGGGTCCAGCCCTCGACGGCGCCGTCGAGGCCCCACTGTCCCTGCGCGGAGGCACGGAAGCCGGTCATCACCTCGTCGCTGACGAAGAGCGCACCGTGTCGGGTGCAGGTCTCGGCCAGGAAGGCGTTGAAGCCCGGCTCGGGCGGGACCACGCCCATGTTGCCGGGGGCTGCCTCGGTGATCAGGCAGGCGATCCGGTCGCCGTGCTCGGCGAAGACCTTGTCGACCGCGGCGCGGTCGTTGTAGGGCAGCACCAGGGTCAGCGCCGTCGACGACTCCGGGACACCGGGGGTGCCGGGCACCGCGAAGGTCGCGAGACCGGAGCCGGCCGAGGCCAGCAGCGAGTCGACGTGGCCGTGGTAGCAGCCGGCGAACTTCACGACCACGTCTCGGCCGGTGAAGCCGCGGGCCAGCCGGATCGCGGACATCGTCGCCTCGGTGCCGGAGGAGACGAAGCGAACCCGCTCGACGGGCGTGCGTGCCACGATCTCCTCGGCCAGCTCCACCTCGGGCTCGGTCGGCGTGCCGTACGACGTGCCGCGGGCCACCGCCGCCGCGACAGCGGCCTGGACCTCGGGGTGGGCGTGCCCGAGCAGCATCGGGCCCCAGGAGCAGATCAGGTCGACGTACTCGTTGCCGTCGACGTCGGTCAGCCAGGCTCCGGCCGCCGAGCGGATGAACCGGGGCGTGCCGCCGACCGCGTTGAAGGCCCGGACCGGCGAGTTGACTCCCCCGGGCGTCACCGCGCGGGCCCGCTCGAAGAGGGCGGCTGACGCGGGTGCGTCCGAGGTGTTGCTGGGACTGGCTCCGGAGGTCACCGGCCCATTCTCCCCGAGGGAGCCAACCCGCCATATTCGAGGGCCTCGTTTCGGCCGACCTGGCAGCGGGCACCGTGTCCACAGGTGACTCGGGTCACCCGGATGCGGAGAGGAGGCGCGTGATGGCCGGAGGAGCTCCGTTCGGGCGCGCAGACCTGGGTTGGGCGCTGGTGCCGCTGACCGTGCTCTCCCTCGCGTGGACGATCGCCGTCGTCGGGCTGGGTGACGGTTCAGCCGTGGCCGACCGCAGGCTCGAGGGCGTCCTGCCCGACGGGAGCCGGGTCCCGGCCGCCGCGGTTCGGGTCCCGGCCAGTGTGTCCGGCAACCACGCTCCGGGTGGCGCCCGGACCTCGACGTCCAGGACCTCCTCGGCCACGGGCATCCCCGCAGCCGCGCTGGCGGCCTACCAGCGCGCCGGGACCGTCATCGACACCGCCGACCCGTCCTGCCACCTGACCTGGCAGCTCGTGGCCGCGATCGGAAGGGTGGAGTCCGACCACGGCCGCACCAACGGCAGCTCGCTCGACCGCGAGGGTCTCGCCCGGCCCCGCATCTACGGCCCCCCGCTGGACGGCCGCAGGGGTACGACCCGCATCGTCGACACCGATGCCGGGGAGTACGACGACGACACCTCCTTCGACCGGGCGGTCGGGCCGATGCAGCTCATCCCGTCGACCTGGGCGGTGGTGGGGGTGGACGCCGACGGCGACGGTACCCGCAACCCGCAGGACATCGACGACGCCGCCCTGGCGACCGCCGTCCACCTCTGCTCCGGGGAGGACGACCTCGCCACGAGGGGTGGCCGACAGGCGGCACTCCTCCGCTACAACTCCAGCCAGTCCTACGTCGACCTGGTGCTCTCGATCATGGACGCCTACCTCGACGGCGAGTTCAGCTCGGTCCCCAACGGCATCACCTCGGCGACCGTCGTGCTGCCGGACCCGCCCGCGGCACAGCCCGGGCCTCGCGGCCCTGACAGCCCGGGTGGCCAGGCCTCCGCGGACCCCCGGCCCCCATCTGCATCGCCGGACCCGAGTGCTCCGGTCGCCCCGGCAGACCAGCCGTCCACGGCACCTACTCCGTCGACGACGCCCACGAAGCCCCCGGGTGGCGGCAACGGCGGCTCGTCGGCTCCCGGCTCGCCGAAGCCCCCGCAGGCCACGGTGCCGGCGCTGCCGTCGACCTCGGTGGAGCCGGTCGACGAGATCCTGACCCATGCCCAGGCGGTGCTGCAGTGCACCCTCGACGGCTACGTCGACAACCCGCTGCGCTCCGACGACCCGTTCGACCGGTGCGTCGAGGACTACACCAGCTGAGGACGCTCAGCGCAGCAGTCGGGCCACCTCGGCAGCCCAGTAGGTCAGCACCACGTCGGCGCCGGCCCGGCGGATCGAGATGAGCGTCTCGAGGATCGCGGCCTCGCGGTCGATCCAGCCGCGGGCAGCGGCGGCCTCGACCATGGCGTACTCACCCGAGATGTTGTAGGCGGCGACGGGGACGTCGACGGCGTCCCGGACCTGTCGCAGCACGTCGAGATAGGCCAGGGCCGGCTTCACCATCACCAGGTCGGCGCCCTGCTGGACGTCGAGCAGCGCCTCCCGGACCCCCTCGCGGGCGTTGCCGGGATCCTGCTGGTAGGTCCGCCGGTCACCGACGAGGGAGGAGTCGACGGCCTCGCGGAAGGGTCCGAAGAACGCCGAGGCGTACTTCGCGGAGTAGGCCAGGATCGAGGTGTCGGTGTGCTCGGCGGCGTCGAGGGCCTGGCGGATCACTGCCACCTGGCCGTCCATCATCCCGCTGGGCGCGACCATGTCGACGCCGGCATCGGCCTGCGCACGCGCCATCTCGGCGTACACCTCGAGGGTGCGGTCGTTGTCGACCCGGCCGTCCGGGGTGAGCACACCGCAGTGACCGTGGTCGGTGAACTCGTCGAGACAGAGGTCGCTCATCACGGTCAAGGCGTCGCCGACCTCGGCCACCACGTCGGTGATGGCCAGGTTGAGGATGCCAGCGGGATCGATCGCGCCCGACCCGGTCGCGTCCTTGGACTCAGGGATGCCGAAGAGCATCACGCCGCCGAGCCCGAGCTCAGCAGCCTCGGCGACCGCCGCGAGCAGCGACGACCGGGAGTGCTGCACGACCCCGGGCATCGAGGAGATCGCACGCGGCTCCTCGAGGCCCTCCCGGACGAAGAGCGGCAGCACCAGCTGCCGAGCCTCCAGCGAGGTCTCCGACACCATCCGGCGCAGCGCCGGCGTGGTGCGCAGCCGACGAGGTCGCACGGTCGGACCGACGGCGTCGGGCTTGCTCTGCTCGCTCATGCGGGCGCTGTCCTCCTACTGGCCGCCGGCTTCGCGGGTGCGGCGCCGGGCCGAGGGCTTCCGGTCGGACGGCTTGGTGACCGGCTGACCGGCGTCGATCATCGCCACCCGGCGCGCCGCGCCGAAGTCGGCGAGCGCGTCGACGAGCTCGTCGGTGTCGGGCCGCGACGCCAGGACGTCGACCCGCAGGCCGTGCTCCTCGGCGGTCTTGGCCGTGGCCGGACCGATCACCGCGATGACCGTCGACGGGTGCGGCTTGCCGGCGATGCCGACCAGGTTGCGCACCGTCGAGGACGAGGTGAAGACGACGGCGTCGAACTTGCCGGTCTTGATCGCGTCCCGGGTCGGGGCCGGAGGCGGCGCGGCCCGGACGGTGCGGTAGGCGGTGACGTCGTCACACTCCCAGCCCAGGTCGATCAGGCCGGCCACGAGGTTCTCGGTGGCGATGTCGGCGCGCGGCAGGAAGACCCGGTTGATCGGGTCCAGGACGTCGTCGTACTCGGGCCAGACCTCCAGGAGGCCGGCTGCGGACTGCTGGCCGTCGGGCACCAGGTCGGCACGCAGGCCCCAGTCGCCGATCGCCTGGGCGGTCTTGTCACCGACCGCCGCGATCTTGAGGCCGGAGAACGCCCGGGCGTCCAGGCCGTACTCCTCGAACTTCTCGCGGACCGCGCGGACCGCGTTGACCGAGGTGAAGGCGATCCACTCGTAGCGTCCCTCGACGAGGCCGCGCACGGCCTTGTCCATCTGGAGCGGGTTGCGGGGCGGCTCGACCGAGATCGTGGGCACCTCGTCGGGCACGGCACCGTAGCCCCGCAGCCGCAGCGAGACCGACCCGGCCTGCTCCTTGGTGCGGGGCACGAGCACCCGCCAGCCGAAGAGGGGCTTGGTCTCGAACCAGGAGAGCGTCTCGCGCAGGTCGACGACCGGGCCGATCACGGTGATCGCCGGCGGCGCCATCCGCGCCGTCCGGGCGTCCGCAGCGATCTCGTCGAGCGTCGAGGTCACCGTGACCTGGTCGGTGGTGGTGCCGACCCGGGTCATCGCGACCGGGGTCTGCGGGGAGCGACCGGCGGCGACGAGCGCCTTGCTGATCTCACCGATCTGGCCGACAGCGGACAGCAGCACCAGGGTGCGGTTGGTGGCGTACTGGCTCCAGTCGACCTTCTCGCCACAGGTGACGACGGCGACCTCACGGTGGTCCTTGGTGGTGAGCGGGATGCCGGCGTACGCCGGGACCGCGCTGACCGAGGAGACGCCGGGGACGATCTCGAAGGGCAGCCCCGCCTTGACGCAGGCCTGGGCCTCCTCGGGCCCGGAGGCGTAGAGGAACGGGTCGCCGGCCATCAGCCGCACCACGCGCAGACCGCGCTTGGCGTGCTTGACGACGACCTTGGCGCGGGCCGCGTGGCTCAGCGGCTGGCCGTCCTCGCCGAAGCCGCCGTCGACGATCTCCGGGCCGGCGGGGGCGTCGTCCTCGCCGTCGACGACACCGTCGACCGGCGTCGGAAGGCCCAGGAGCAACCGGACCAGGGCCTCGTGGTCGGGCACCTCGGTGACCACGACGTCGGCCTGCCGGAGCAGGTCGGCCGCGCGCACGGTCAACAGACCGGGGTCGCCGGGGCCGCTGCCCACGAACGACACCCAGCCGCGGGTCGGGGTGGTCTTGCCTCGAGTCATACGTTCTGCCTCTTGTCTGCTGTCACCGTTAGTCCTGCGGCACCGTCAGCGAGCATCTCGTTCGCCAACCGTGTTCCGACGCCCACTGCGTCGGCGGGGTCTCCCGTGGCGGACATCCGCACCGAGAGGGCCCCGTCAAGGGACAGGGCGATGGCCCTGACCCAGATCTCTTCGTCGTCCTCGCCCTCGACCAGCTCCGCGAGCACCCCGATCGGTGCCGAGCAGCCGCCCTCGAGCGTGGCGAGCACTGCGCGCTCTGCCTCGACCGCCGCCCGGGCGTGCCGATCATCGAGTGCCGCGGCGAGCAACGACGCGAGGTCGTCCCCCGACCTGCACTCGACCCCCAGCGCACCCTGCCCTGGAGCCGGGAGCATCTGGAGCGGATCGAGCACCTCGGTCGCCTCGTCGAGGCGACCCAGGCGGGCCAGCCCGGCACGAGCGAGGACGACAGCGTCGTACTCGCCGGACCGGACCTTGCTGATCCTGGTGTCGACGTTCCCACGAACGCCGACCACGTCCAAACCGAGGCCGAGGGCGTGCAGCTGCGCAGCGCGGCGCGGAGAGCCCGTGCCGACCCTGCTGCCGACCGGCAGCCCGCCCAGGGTGAGCCCGTCGCGGGCGACCACGACGTCGCGCGGATCCTCGCGGACCGGGACCGCGGCGAGGGCGATGCCGTCGGCCGGGTAGGTCGGCAGGTCCTTGAGCGAGTGCACGGCGACGTCGACCGTGCCGGCGAGCAGCGCCTCGCGAAGCGCGGTGACGAAGACTCCGGTCTCGGGGGCGCTGGTCAGGGGCGTGCCCGCGGCCTGACTGCGGTCGCCGGCGGTGGTCACCTCGACCAGCTCGACGGCGCGACCCAGTCGGCCACCGAGCAGCTCGGCCACGTGCGTGGACTGGGTCCGGGCCAGCGTGGAGCCACGGGTCCCGATGCGCAGCACGTCCGACGAGCCGATCACGCGAGACCCTCCGGGCGGGTGACGGCGTCGACGGCCTCGGGGTCGAGCGCGAAGAGCTCGGCCAGGGCGGCCGCGTAGGACACCGCGCCGGTCTCGTCGGCGAGCTCGCGGACCCGGACCGTGGGCTGGTGCAGCAGCTTGTCGGCGACCCGGCGCACCGTGTGCAGCACCTCGGCGCGGGCGGCAGGGTCGAGGTCGGGCAGCCGGCCGATGAGACGCTCCATCTCGGCGTCGACGACCGAGGTCGCCATCGAGCGCAGCGCGACCACGGTGGGGGTCACGCTGGCCTGGCGCCGGGCGGCGAGGAAGGCGGCGACCTCCTGGGTCACGATCCGGCGGACCGCCTCGACCTCCTGGCCGGCGTCGGACTGGCGGAGCTCGTCGGCCAGGTCCGCGAGGCTGATCAAGGTGACGCCGGGCACGTCGGCAGCAGCCGGGTCGACGTCGTGGGGCAGCGCCAGGTCGAGGATCGCGACCTCCCGACCGTCGGCGGCTGCGGCCACGACCATCTCGCGGGTCACCAGGACCCCGGTGGCACCGGTGCAGGCGACGACCACGTCCGCCTGCGCCAGCTCGCCCTCCAGGCTCTCGAGCTGCGCGGAGCGGGCGGCGTACTCCTCGGCGAGGCGGGCGCCGTTGCCGGCGGTGCGGTTGACGACGGTCACCGAGGCGGCGCCGCGGCGGGACACGGTCGCGGTGGCCAGCCCGGCCATCGCACCGGCGCCCAGGACGACGACGCGCTTGCCGGTCAGGTCGCCGACGGCGGCGTGGCTGCGGTCGAGCGCCGCGGTGACGAGCGAGGGGGCGGCCCGGTCGATGTCGGTCTCGGCCCGGGCCCGCTTGCCGACCCGCAGCGCCTGCTGGAAGAGCACGTTGAGGCCGGGCCCCACGGTGCCGATCTCCTGTCCGGCGCTGAGAGCGTCACGGGCCTGGCCGAGGATCTGGCCCTCGCCGATCGCCATCGAGTCGAGCCCGGCGACCACCTGGAAGAGGTGGGAGACGGCGCCGTCGTCGTAGTGCACGTAGAGGTGCGGCAGCATCGACTCGCTGGTCTCGCCGGCCCGGTCGACGAGCAGCCGCGAGACGTCCTCGACGCTGCCGTGGAAACGGTCGACCTCGGCGTAGATCTCCAGCCGGTTGCAGGTCGCGATGACCGTCGCTTCAGTCACGTGCTCGCAGGCGGCCACGTCATCGATGAGCTTGTGGACACCGTCGGTGTCGAGAGCGACCCGCTCGAGCATCGCAACGGGTGCGGACTTGTGGGAGATGCCCACGACCAGGACGCTCATCCGGCGGCCGCCTGGGTCTTGCGCTGCTCGTGGTAGGCGAGGATCTGCAGCTCGATGGACAGGTCGACCTTGCGCACGTCGACCTCCGGGGGGACGGTCAGCACCGTCGGCGCGAAGTTCAGGACGCTGGTGATCCCGGCCGCGACCATCCGGTCCGCGATCCCCTGGGCGGCCACCGCGGGCGTGGCGATGACCCCGATCGCGACTCCGTGGTCGCGGACGATCTCCTCGAGGTGGTCGAAGGGGCGCACGTCGATGCCGGCGACCACCTCGTCGTGGCGGGCCGGGTCGGCGTCGAGCAGGGCCACCACGCGGAACCCGCGACTGCGGAAGCCCGAGTAGTTGGCCAGCGCCTGGCCCAGGTTGCCGATCCCGACGATGACCACGGGCCAGTCCTGGGTCACGCCGATCTCACGGGCGATCTGGTAGCGCAGGTAGTCGACGTCGTAGCCGACCCCGCGGGTGCCGTAGCTGCCCAGGTAGGAGAGGTCCTTGCGGAGCTTGGCGCTGTTGACACCGGCGGCGACCGCGAGATCCTCGCTGGAGCAGGTGACGGTGCCGGCCTCGCTGAGCGTGACGAGGGCTCGCAGGTAGATGGGGAGTCGCGCGACGGTGGCCTCGGGAATGTCCCGGGCGCTCTCGGCGGAATTCCGTGCGGTCACTACTCTCGTCTCCAGGCTGTGGATCGGCCGCCGGGAGGATGAGTGTGTGGACGCCCGGTGGGCCCCGACGGCCAGATCACTGTAGGAGTTTGTGAACGTGAGAACAAACCGACGCGGTCCTCGGACCGGCCGCTGGCTACCACATGTGAGATGAGCCACTCCGGGCGGGGCCCGCAGCGTCAGGTCGGACGCCCGAGAGCGGCCCGAAGCCGGGCCTCGTCGACCCGCCAGAAGTCGTGCTGACGGCCGTCGACGAACGTCACCGGGACCTCGTGGGTGAACCTCGCCTGCAAAGCCGGGTCGGCGTCGATGTCGACCTCGTCGAAGGACTCCCCCAGCTCCTCGCAGACCCGCGCCACCACCACGAGGGCCTCGTCGCACAGGTGGCAGCCGGAACGGGAGTAGAAGGTGACCCGGGCGGTCATTCCAGGAGCCCCAGGGACCGGCGCCGCTCCATGCCGCGCAGCCGGCCCTTCTGGACCTTGCCGGTGACGGTCTTGGGGAGCGCGTCGACCACCTCGATCCGGCTCGGCTGCTTGAACCGGGCCAACCGGTCGGCACAGTGAGCGCGCACCGCCTCACCGATCGTGGCCGGGTCGAGGCCGGGGGCGCGCACGTAGGCGACGACGGCCTCGCCGCTGACGGGGTCGGCGACCCCGATCACCGCGGCCTCGAGGACCCCCTCGACCTCCTCGACGACCTCCTCGACCTCGACCGGGTAGACGTTGAAGCCGGACACGATGACCAGCTCCTTGAGCCGGTCGACCAGGAACAGGTCACCGGTCCCGTCGAGGAACCCGACGTCGCCCGTGGACCACCAGCCGTCGTCGTCGGGACCGCCTGCTCCGTCAGGCCAGTAGCCGCTGAAGAGGTTGGCGCCGCGGATCTGGATCTCGCCGGGATCGACGCCCTCGGGAGCCCGGCCGGTCTCGTCGACGAGCCGGATCTCGATGCCGGGCAGGGCCGCCCCCACCGAGCCGACCTGGTTGACCTTGCTGCACAGGGTGCTGGTGACCACCGGGGACGCCTCGGTGAGCCCGTAGCCCTGCTGGACCGCCAGCCCGGTGCGCGCGGTGAACCGGGTGACCACCTCGGGGGACAGCGGCGCGGACCCGGACAGGATCAGCCGGACCGGGCCGAGGTGCTCCTCCAGGTGCTCGGCCGCCTCCCAGTGGGCGAAGACCGGAGGTGCGACGGGGAGCACGCTGCACGCCTGGTCGTCGATCAGGGTCAGGGTCTCCAACGGGTCGAAGCGCTCCACCAGGACCAGCTTGGCGCGATGCCGGAGCACCCCGCCGAGGACCGCGTTGAGGCCGTAGACGTGGAAGAGCGGGAGCACGCCGAGCACCACGTCGTCACCGTGCATCATCGGCGGCTCGACCTCGGCGACCTGCTCGAGGTTGGCGATCAGCGCTCGGTGCGTCAGCATCGCCGCCCGCGGCAGCCCCGACGTGCCGCTCGTGTAGAGCAGCGCGGCGAGCTTCTCCGGGTCCTGGATCGGCGGCACGGGTCGAGGCGAGCCGGCGCGGAGGTGGTCGTAGGACCGCTCCCCGGGCAGCAGCGTCGCCCCGATGGCCACCACTCGTGGCCGCACCAGCCGGGTCAGGAGCTCGGGGTCGACGGTGGGGCCCGGCCCGTCCTCGCCGGCGACGGCCCGGTCCAGGACGGCGACCGCCTCCCGGACCGACACCACCGTCGAGACGTCCGTGACGACCATTCGGGACCCGGAGTCGGCGATCATCCGGGCCAGCTCACCGACGGTGGCCAGCGGGTTGACCGGCACCGCGACGGCCTGGGCCCGCAGCACACCGAGGTACGTCGTGACGAACTCGATCCGGTTGCCGACCGCGATCAGCACCCGGTGCCCCCCGACGACGCCCGCGGCACCCAGCCCGGTGGCGATCCTGGCGACCTCGTCCTCGAGGGCGGCCCAGGTGAGGCGGCGTCCGCCCGACTCGACCACGGCCAGCCGGTCCGGCCGCTCCGCGGCGGCCAGGGCCACCAGCTCCGAGACGTCGCGAATCGCTGACATGGGGGGATACTTCCACACCCGTGCACGAGGACCGACGGACTACCCTGCGGGGGTGACGCCACCCGCCAAGCGCCCTCGACCGCGCAACCTGCAATCGCGGTCCACCCTCGCCGGCGAGGCCTCGGCCGCGAGCGCCGAGGTGGAGTCCGCGCTGGCGCCCCAGCTCGACGCAACGGCGGCCGCCTTCTTCGACGTCGACAACACCGTCATGCAGGGGGCGAGCATCTTCTACTTCGCCAAGGGCCTGCACCGGCGCAAGTTCTTCACCACCCGGGAGATCCTGGGCGCCGCCTGGAAGCAGGCGTACTTCCGGTTGGTGGGGATCGAGGACCCCGAGCACGTGGCCGACGCCCGCGCCTCGGCGCTGGGCTTCATCGCCGGCCACGCCGTGACCGAGCTGCAGGAGCTGGCGGAGGAGATCTTCGACGAGGCGATGTCGCACCGGATCTGGCCCGGCACCCGAGCCCTGGCCCAGATGCACCTCGACGAGGGGCAGCGGGTGTGGCTGGTCACCGCGGCGCCCATCGAGATCGCCCAGATCATCGCTCGTCGGCTCGGGCTCACCGGTGCCCTCGGCACGGTCGCGGAGCACGTCGACGGGGTCTACACCGGCCAGCTCGTCGGCGAGATGCTGCACGGCCCGGCCAAGGGCGAGGCGGTCAAGGCCCTGGCCAACCGCGAAGGGCTCGACCTGCGGCGGTGCTCGGCCTACTCCGACTCGCACAACGACCTGCCGATGCTGTCCCTGGTCGGGGACCCCTGCGCGATCAACCCGGACGCCAAGCTGCGCGCGCACGCCCGTGAGCAGGGCTGGCGGATCCGTGACTACCGCACCGGCCGCAAGGCGCTCCGCGCCGGTCTGCTGGCCGGCGGGGTGGCGGGCGCTGCCACCGGCACGATCGCCGCCGGACTCGCGCTGCGAGGCCGACGGGACTGAGCAGGTTCGGACAGGTGTAACTCCTGTTTACCAGGGGCAGGCTCCAGGCCTGAGCAGACTCGGGAGGGTGTCATCAGCAGGTCGGTGAGAGAGTTGAGCGACGTCGTACCGGGCCTTGACGCCCTGCGTCGACTGGTCGCCGTCGCGCTCCTGAGCGAGCCACCCGCGCAGGACCCTCGTCGTCACCTGCTGGCCATGGAGGCCACGACCAGTGGCCGCGGTCCTGGCGGTCCTGGCGGTCCTGGCAGGTCGGGAGGCTCGGGCGAGTACGACGACGCCGACCAGGCCACGTCCTCGGAGGACGACGAGGCCGAGCGGTCCCGACTGATCGCCCTGGTCGAGCTGGCCCGCCGAGGTGACTCCGAGGCGTTCGGGCTGCTCTTCGACCACTACCAGCCCTCGGTCTACCGCTTCCTCTTCCACCGGACCCGCTCCACCACCCTGGCCGAGGACCTCACCTCGGAGACCTTCTTCCGAGCGCTGCGGAGCATGAACGGCTTCCGCTGGCAGGGCAAGGACTTCGGCGCCTGGCTGATGACCATCGCCCGCAACCTCACCACCGACCACTTCAAGGCCGGCCGGACCCGCCTCGAGCGCACCACCGAGGACATGGGCCGGCACGACTCCGCGACCGAGGGACCCGAGGACGCGGTGCTGGCCGGGCTGACCAACGAGGTCCTGCTGCGGGCGCTGACCGAGCTGCCGGCCGAGCAGCGCGACTGCCTGGTGATGCGCTTCCTCCAGGGCATGAGCATCGCGCAGACCGCTGCCGTGCTCGATCGCAGCGACGGCGCCGTCAAGCAGCTCCAGCTGCGCGGCATCCGCAACTTGGCCAAGCTGATGCCCGAAGGGTTCCGGGACTGATGCGCTGCCGCGAGCTCATCGACCGGCGTCCGGATGCGACCGTAACTTCGCAGGCCGACTCGTCGTTGAGAAGGGTGAGGGCAGTTCTGGGGGGGCGCCCGCCACGCTGGACAGGACCATGCAGATGACACCGTCGTTCCGAGCACGACGCCGCGCAGAGGAGTTCGACGCCCTCATCGGGGGCTCCTCGGACCCCACGACGCCGTCCGCTCGGGACGCCGAGCTGCTCGAGCTCGTCGGAGCGCTGCGCTCGACGCCGACGGTGACTGCGCGCCCGGAGTTCGTGGCCGACCTGCGCGCGCGGCTGCTCGTCGAGGCCGACACCGCCCTGGTCCCGACCGACCTCGACAAGCTGCGGCTACCTCCTCGCCGTACTCCTCGCGAACGCCGGCTCGTCGCGCTCGCCGGGGGCCTGGTCATCGCCGGAGCGGCGACCACGGTCGCGGTGGCCGCCCAGTCGTCGCTGCCGGGTGACCCGCTCTATCCCGTCAAGCGGGCCATCGAGTCCGCCCACGCGGGCCTGTCGGTCGGGGACAACCGCGAGGGCCGCACCCTGCTGGGCAACGCCAGCGGCCGGCTCGACGAGGCCGATGCCCTGAGTCGCAGCGACGACCCGGACAGCCAGGCCATGGTCGCCGACACGCTTTCCACCTTCACCGACCAGGCCAGCGCCGGCGCCGAGCTCCTGGTCGCCGACTACCAGAGCACCGGCCGTCAGTCGTCGATCGCGACCTGGCACGACTTCGCCTCCAGCAGCATCGCCCAGCTCGAGGAGCTGGCGCCGGAGGTGCCTGCCGACGCCCGCCCGGAGCTGGTGCGGGCTGCCGTGACCCTGAGCAAGATCGATGCCGCCGCCTCCGAGCTGTGCCCGGACTGCGGTGGCAGCCCGGTCGAGTCGGTGCCGTCGGTGCTGACCGACGAGTCCGTCCTGCTCCCGGCACTCCCGCCGGTGGCGCCCCCGGCTTCGACTCAGCCCCGGAGCAACGGCACCGTGCCGGACGCCCCGGCCACTCCCCGGCTGCCCGACGTCGACGGCGAGACGCTCAGTCCGGGCAGCGTGGCCAGCCCGTCCCCCGGGGCGAGCAGCAGTCCCCCGAGCGCCGCACCCTCGAGCGACCCCACCACCGACCGCAACCCGCTCCAGGAGCTCACCGGCGGCGTCATCGAGGGACTCACCGGAGGCGCCAGCTCCAGTGCCCTTCCCACGGCCACACCGTCGGTGCCGGTCGTCGACGGCCTGGTCGACGACGTCGGCGACATCGTCGGCGGGCTGCTGGACGAAGTGGTGGATCCGCTGACCGGCGGGTCAGCGACGCCTTGACGGCCACCGGGCGTCAGCGGAAGACCGACTGCCGATCCATGAGCAGCGTGTAGAGCGTCTGCTGGATGGTCTCGCGGACCTGGTCGGTGACGTTGAAGACCAGCATCGGGTCGTCCGCGGCACCGGCCTCGAACTCGTCGGTTCGGATCGGCTCACCGAACTCCAGCAGCCACTTCGACGGCAGCGGCACCAGCCCCAACGGACCGAGCAGTGGGAAGAACGGGGTGATCGGGATGTAGGGCAGTCCGAGCAGCCGGGCCAGCGACGGGATGTTGCCGACGAGCGGATAGATCTCCTCCGCACCGACGACCGAGAGCGGGATGATCGGGACGCCTGCGCGGAGCGCGGAGGAGACGAAGCCGCCGCGACCGAAGCGCTGCAGCTTGTAGCGGTCGGAGTAGGACTTGCCGATGCCCTTGAAGCCCTCGGGCCACACGCCGACGAGCTCGCCACCGGCGAGCATCCGCTCGGCGTCCTCGCTGCAGGCCAGGGTGGCACCGCTGCGCCGGGCCATCGCGCTGAACAGCGGCATCTTGAAGACCAGGTCGGCACCGAGAGGGCGCAGGAACCGGCCGGTGTGGTCGTAGATCGACACCATCGTCATCAGGCCGTCGACCGGCACCGTGCCGGAGTGGTTGGAGACGACCAGTGCCCCGCCATCGGTCGGGATGTTGTCGGTGCCGCGGACCTCGATGCGGAACCACTTCTCCGCGATCGGCCGCAGGGCGGCCATGAAGAACCGCTCGGTGACCTCCTGGTCGAAGCCGTACTCGTCGACGACGTAGTCACCGGTGACCCGGCGACGCAGGAACGCGAGGAAGCGGGCCAGCTGCGGCTCCCACTGCTCCCCGAAGACCTCGCGGGCACCGTGGTTGACCGCGGCGAGCCAGTCCCCTGCCGGGATCCCGCCCAGAGGTCCGCGGTCGGAGGTCGTCGTCGCCGCACGGGTCGCCTCGGGAGCAGCCTTGGGGGGCGGCGCCTTCTTGGCGACCGGGGCGACCTCGGGTGGCTGCCTTCGCCTTCGCCTTCGCCTTCGCCGGCTTCGGCTTCGCCGTCGGTGGCCTGGCCATTGCGGACTTGGCCTTCGCGGGCATCGCCTTGACCGGGGCCGCCTTGGCCTTGGGCGCGAGCCCCCGGGCTGCGGAGGACGGCTGGGTGCCGGTGCCACGACCGGGTCGGCCGCGGGTCCCGATCGGGATGATCTCGGCGTCAGCCACGGTCGACTCCCCCCACGGGTGCGGGACCGGGTTCGGGCAGGCTCCGTGCCATCCGGGTGAGCACGCGTTCGGTGCGTCCACCGGTGGGCACCAGCGAGGCACCGAAGTCCGCGAACGTCTGCGCGGTGGTGTAGGCGGGCTCGAAGCCGAGCATGGTGCGCATCCGGGTGGTGTCCACGCCGCGACCATAGGTCAGCAGACCCAGCTGCTCGGGCGAGAAGTCGGCCAGCCGCGCCGAGCGCAGGGCGGACCCGACGGCACCGACGGCCACCGGGAGCATCGGGACGGTCGGGCGCTGGAGCCGGCGTACGGCCTGGGACAGCATCAGCAGACCGTCACCGGCGATGTTGAAGGTGCCCGCGACGTCGGTGTGGGTGGCGTGCCGCAGCACGTCGAGGAGGTCGCGTTCGTGCAGGAACTGCAGCCGCGGGTCGTGGCCGAGCACGGTGGGGATCACCGGGAGCCGGAAGTACGAGGTGAGCGGGCTGGTGACCCGGGGTCCGAGGACGTTCGCGGCCCGCAGCATCGTCACCCGGACGTCGGGACGTCGGCGCGCGAAACCACGGACGTAGCCCTCGATCTCGGCAGCGTCCTTGGCGTAGCCCGAGCGCGGGGCCCGTCGCGGCTCCATGCCCTCGGTGAACATCGCCGGGTCGCGGCTGCTCGCGCCGTAGACCGTGGTGGTCGACTTCACCACCAGGGCCCGCAGCCCGGGGGCCTTCTGACAGGCCGCGAGGAGCTGCATCGTCCCGATGACGTTGAGCTCCTTCATCGTGTTCCGCCCGCCGGCGCTGCCGGGGGTGGAGATGACGCTCATGTGGACGACGGTGTCGACGTCCTCCTTGGCGATCACCTTGGCGATGATCGGATTGCGGATGTCAGCGCGGACGAAGGAGACTTCGCCGATGTCGCCGCGCGGCGGCACCGCGTCGACCCCGATGACCCGAGCCACCTCGGGGTCGGCGGCAGCGGCGCGCGCGAACCTGCGCCCGAGGTCGCGAGAGACCCCGGTGACCAGGACGACCTTGCCGGCGCTCCCCATGCGCGAGGAGGTGCTTACTTGCCGAGCTTGCGACGCTGCACGCGCGTCTTCTTGAGCAGCTTGCGGTGCTTCTTCTTGGCCATACGCTTGCGCCGCTTCTTGATGACAGAACCCACGGGAAACCTTTCAACAACCGGATGCGTCGTCCCGGGATCTGCCCGGAGGACCGGATCAGCCTATCCGGCACCAGCGAGGCGGAAGAATCGGGCGTCCCCCGTGGTCGCTCAGCCGGCGGAGTAGAAGCTCTTGCGGATGTACTCGTCGACGTCCGACTCGAGCACCCGGAAGGACCGGCCGACCCGGACCGCGGGGAGATCGCCGTTGTGGACGAGGCGATAGACGGTCATCTTCGAGACCCGCATCATGCCGGCAACCTCGGCGACCGTGAGGAACTTCGACTCGGAGGCATCTCCGGAGTTGGTAGCCATCGTGCACCTGTTCTCTCTGTCTGACGCGCCGCCGGCTTCCCCGCCGGTGGTGCACGCGTCGCGCTCAGTGAGAATAGAGCCTGATGTGACTCGTGGGGAAGGGGTTGACTGTGAAGAACTTGTGCGAATCGGCGTGTCCGCTTGCATTCGACCCCGCCAATTGAGTCAATGCGCCGGATCCAGGCCGTGCAGCGGGAAGATCTCGGTGCGGGTGGCGTGGATGGCGCGGTCCAGCCAGGTGTCCGGGTCGTAGCCCTCGGACCAGTCGCGGTAGGCCGGTTTGCGGCCGTCGGTCATCAGGTGCGGCGCGACCCGGTCGAGCGACGTACGCACGTGCTCGCGCCAGGCCAGCGGGGTCTCGGTGGCCGGGTCGATCGGCGCTCCCCCGACGATGGCGAGCAGGTGCGTCCAGGCCCGGGGCACCACGTCGACCAGGGCGTAGCCACCGCCGCCGGTGACCACCCAGCGACCGTCGGAGACCTCGTGAGCGAGGTCGTGGAGCGCCAGGTAGGCGGCGCGCTGGCCGTCGACGGTGAGCATCAGGTGCGCGAGCGGGTCCTCGATGTGGGAGTCGCAGCCGTGCTGGGTCACCAGGATCTCGGGACGGAACTCGCGCAGCAGGGGCGGGACGACGGCGTGGAAGGCGCGCAACCATCCCCCGTCGCCGGTGCCGGGGGGCAACGCCACGTTGACCGCGGTCCCTTGGGCGTTGGGGCCGCCGTGGTCGCTCGGGAAGCCGGTGCCCGGGAAGAGCATCTGACCGGTCTCGTGCAGGGAGATCGTCAGGACCCGAGGGTCGTCCCAGAAGATCCGCTCGACGCCGTCCCCGTGGTGGACGTCGACGTCGACGTACGCGACCCGTTCGACACCGTGGTCGAGGAGCGACTGGATACCGACGGCGATGTCGTTGTAGACGCAGAAGCCGCTTGCTCGGTCACGCATCGCGTGGTGCAGCCCGCCGGTGATGTTGGCCGAGTGCAGGGACTCGCCGGACAGCACCTGTCGGCAGGCCTCGACGGTCGCGCCGACGATGTGGGCGGAGGCCTGGTGCATCCCGGCGAAGGTCGGGTTGTCGTCGGAACCCAGGCCGTGGACCTCGTCGACCACGCCGGGGTGATCACCGGCGCGGGTGACCGCCTCGATGTAGGCGGCGCCGTGGATGGTGCCGACCAGCTCGTCGCTGGCGACCGGGGCCGGCACCGTGCGCAGCCCGGAGTCCAGCACGCCGAGCTCCCGGGCCAGGCGCATGGTGAGGTCGACCCGGAGCGGTGACATCGGGTGGGACGGGCCGAAGTCGTACTCGGTGAGGCTGGCGTCGAAGACAACGGTCGCCGGTCCCTGGCAGTCAGGCATGCGAGCGACGTTACTAGTACGGTGTGACGGTGATGACACGGTGCACGTTCTCTCACCAGTGGTGGCCCGCCTGACCGGCGGCCCACGCATCTCACCCCCCCACCCATCGGCCGCCCACGGGCGGTCGATTCTGCGTTCCCCGCTGCCGCACGTGGGCTCCAACCTCGGAGGAACCCATGAACCGCACGCTCTCCCTGCTCAAGCCCACCGGCCACCTCACCCTCGGCAACCTGCTCGGTGCACTGCGCCCGATGGCGGCCCGACAGACCGACGCCGACTGCTTCTACGGCGTGTGCGACCTGCATGCGCTCACGACACCCCAGGACCCGGTCCGGCTCCGATCGATCATCCGTGAGCTCGCCACGCTGCTCATAGCGGTCGGGCTGGACCGCAGCACCCTCTTCGTCCAGAGTCGGGTCCCCGCGCACAGCCAGCTCGCCTACCTGCTCGAGTGCACCGCCCACACCGGCGAGCTGAACCGGATGATCCAGTTCAAGGAGAAGGGCCGCGGCGAACCCGCCACCCGGGTCTCGCTCTTCACGTATCCGGTCCTGATGGCGGCCGACATCCTGCTCTACCGGCCGCAGCAGGTGCCCGTCGGCGACGACCAGCGCCAGCACGTCGAGCTCACCCGCGACCTGGCCAGTCGCTTCAACCACGCCTACGGACCGGTGTTCACGATCCCCGAGATCACCACCCCGCTGACCGGTGCGCGGGTGATGGACCTGGCCGACCCGACCACCAAGATGGGCAAGTCCCGGGTCGACGACGCCGGGACGATCCACCTGCTCGACCCGCCTGACGTCGTACGCCGCAAGGTGGCTCGCGCGGTGACCGACAGCGACGCCGGGCCGGACGCGGTGCGAGCCGACCCCTCGA
Source organism: uncultured Actinomycetota bacterium (assembly GCA_963706475.1). Taxonomy (GTDB): domain Bacteria; phylum Actinomycetota; class Actinomycetes; order Propionibacteriales; family Nocardioidaceae; genus Nocardioides. Next base: position 1,158,336 of record CAVPLV010000002.1, read on the forward strand.
AGCCGGGCGTGACCAACCTGCTCGACATCCTGGCCGCCTGTGGCGGGTCGACGAGCGGCGTGACGACGTACGGCGCCCTGAAGCGGGTCGTCACCGACGCAGTCGTCGCCGAGCTGGAGCCGATCCAGGCGGCGTACGCCGAGCTGGCAGCCGACCCCGGCCATGTCGACCGGATCCTGGCCGCCGGTGCCGAGCGCTGCCGCGAGGTGACCGCTCCGGTGCTGGACGCGGCCGAGGCAGCGATCGGACTCCGGTGACACCAGTAAGTGAACATGTTCAAGAATGAATCCAGGGGCGACGGGCCGATGCTGCCGCCGGTCACGATCACCTTCACCGTGATGATGGCGCTGGTGGCGGTCGTCAACGTCGCACTCGTCCGGCTGCTGACGACCAGGGCGCTCAGCCGCCGGCGAGCTCGCGGGACCGGTCCCGGGCCGCAGCGAGCGCAGCCAGGAAAGCCGCCCGCAGGCCGTGGGCCTCGAGCTCGCCGAGCGCGGCCGCGGTGGTGCCGCCCGGGGAGGTGACCTGCTCGCGGAGGAGGGTCGGGTGGGTGCCGGTCTCGCGGAGCATGGTGGCCGACCCCAGGACGGTCTGGACGGCGAGCTCGGTGGCGGTCGGGCGCGGCAGCCCGAGCCGGACCCCGGCGTCGATCATCGCCTCGACCACGAGGAAGACGTAGGCCGGACCGGAGCCGGAGATCGCGGTGACCGCGTCCTGCTGGGACTCCGGCACCCGCACCACCCTCCCGGTGGTCGACATCAGGGCCTCGACCTCGGCGAGCTGGTCGTCGCCGCACCCGGAGCCCAGCGACACGGCCGCCATGCCCTGGCCGACGAGCGCCGGCGTGTTCGGCATCACCCGGGCGACGGCGACCCCAGCAGGCACCCGCTCCTCGATGAAGCCGGTGGTGATGCCGGCCGCGAGCGAGACCAGCAGCTGACCCTCGCGCAGCTCCGGTGCTATCTCGACGAGCAGGTCGCCGACGTCCTGCGGCTTCACGACGAGCACCACGGTGTCGGCGCGGCGGACCGCCTCGGCGTTGGAGAGCACCGCAACGGCGTACTCCTCCTCGAGCTCGCGCGCCCGCTCGGCGCGCTTCTCGCCGACGAGGAGCTCGTCGACCGGTCGGCCCGAGCGGATCAGGGCGGACAGGATGGTCTCGCCCATCACGCCGGCGCCGAGGATGGCAGTGGTGGACATGGGTCTCCCTGGTCGGTCGTCGGGCTGCTCCCGGCAGTCTCTCAGGCGGTACGGCGACGCAGCGTGGCCGCTCCGAGGGCGAGTCCCGCGACGGCGTACGCCGCGACCACCGCGAGGTCGCGCCAGACGTCGGCGGTGGCGGCGGTCGCGGTGAGTGTCTGCATCGCGTCGACCGCGTAGGAGAGCGGGAGCAGGTTGCTGATCCACTCGAGCGCCTGCGGGAGCTGGTCCCGGGGCAGGAACAGTCCGCACAGCAGGATCTGCGGGATCACCAGGGCCGGCATGAACTGCACCGCCTGGAACTCGGTCCGGGCGAAGGCACTGACGAGGAGGCCCAGCGCGGTGCCGAGCACCGCGTCGACCACGGCGACCACCAGCAGCAGCCACACCGGTCCCTGGACCTCGAGGTCGAGGAGGCCGACGCTCAGGCCGACGGCCAGCGCCGCCTGGATCACGGCGACCGCGCCGAAGGCGAGTGCGTAGCCGACCAGGAAGTCGAGCTTGCCCATCGGCATCGCCAGGAGTCGCTCGAGGGTCCCGCTGCTCCGCTCGCGGAGCGTGGTCACGCTGGTCACCAGGAACATCACGATGAACGGGAACATCGCCAGCAGAGCCGGCCCGACCTCGTCGAAGACGGGTGTGTGGCGAAACATCCACCACAGCAGGGTGATCAGCAGGCACGGCAGCACGAGGAGCAGTGCGAGGGTGCGGTGGTCGCGGCGGAGCTGGGTGAGCACCCGTCCTGCGACGGCGGCGGTGATGCGCGGGGTCATGCCGCGTCCTTCCGCACGATGGCGAGGAACGCGGCCTCGACGGTGTCCGCGCCGGCCTTCCTCCTGATCTCGTCCGGCGAGCCGTCGGCGATGATCCGGCCGTCCCGCATCAGCAACAGCCGGTGACAGCGCTCGGCCTCGTCCATCACATGGCTGGAGACGAACACGGCCGTCCCGTCGTCGGCGAGGTCGTGGAACAGCCCCCACAGGTCCTCACGCAGGACCGGGTCCAGTCCGACCGTCGGCTCGTCGAGGACCAGCAGGTCGGGCTCCCCCAGCAGCGCGACCGCCAGGCTCACGCGGCTGCGCTGACCCCCGCTGAGGCTCCCGACGACCTGACCCCGACGCTCGGTGAGGTCGACCGCGGTGACCACCCGGTCGACCTCGCGCTGGCCGACGCCGAGCACCCGCGCGAAGAACCGGAGGTTCTCGGTGATGGTGAGGTCGTCGTACACACTCGCCGCCTGGGTGACGTAGCCGACCCGGTCGCGCAGCGCCCGGCTGCCGGCCCGCTCGCCGAAGATGCCGACCGTCCCGCCGGCGACCTGCTGCACCCCCACCAGGCAGCGCATCAGCGTCGACTTGCCGCAGCCCGACGGGCCGAGGAGCCCGGTCACACCACCGCCGATCGTGAGGTCGAGCCGGTCCAGCACCGGCTGCCCGCCGCGAACGACGCGCAGACCACAGATCTCCACCGCGTTCTTCACCATACGATGAATTGTCTGTCGAGGTCGGGTCTGATCGAGCCCGAGGCAGTCCCAGACCCAGAGGCAGCCGCAGAGGCAGCCGCAGGGGTCACGGCGCCGGGGTCATGGCGTGGTCACCCGCGAGTGCTCGCGGGCGAACTCCAGGGACTCGCGAAGGTCGGCCTCACGCTCGGCCCGGTCGGCGCACTTGCGGGTGTTGATCTCGAGGATGATCTCGCCGTCGAAGCCGGTGCGGGCGAGGTGCTGGAGGAAGCCATCGGCGTTCATCACGCCGCGGCCGGGCACCAGGTGCTCGTCCTTGGCCGAGCCGGTGCCGTCGGTGAGGTGGATGTGGCGCAGCCGGTCGCCGAGCCGTTCGGCCATCGCCACCACGTCGGACTGCGCGATGGCGGCGTGGGACAGGTCGATCGTGGTGTTGGCGTAGGGCTCGGCGGACGGGTCCCAGCCCGGCAGGTACATCTCCATCCCGCGGCTGGAGGCTCGCCACGGATACATGTTCTCGACAGCGAAGGCGAGCCCCGTCGACGACTCGAGCGCCGCGATCCCGTCGACGAACTCACGGGCGTAGTTCTTCTGCCACCGGAACGGTGGATGGACGACGACCACCTCAGCGCCCACGGCGTGCGCCATCTCGGCGGACCGCTCGAGCTTGCCCCAGGGCTCGGTCCCCCAGACCCGCTGGGTGAAGAGCAGGCAGGGCGCGTGCACGGCACTGACCGGCATCGCGTGGTGCTCGGACAGCTGCTTGATCGCCGAGGTCTGCTGGCTCAGGGCATCGATCCCGACCATCACCTCGATCGTGTCGTAGCCGAGGGCGGCGGCGTACGCGAACGCGTGCGCGGAGGACTCGGGATAGACCGAGACCGTCGACAGGCCGATCCGAGGCGCACTCATCGTCGGTCCAGAGCGGTGATCTGGTCGAGGCGCTCGAGGATGACGCCCTCGCGCAGCGCCCACGGGCACACCTCGAGCTCGCGCAGGTCGAAGATGTCCATGACCGCCTCGGCCACGAGGGCGCCGGGGACGATCTGGTGGGTCCGGCTCGGCGAGACGCCGGGCAGGTCGGCGAGCGCGGACGCCTTCATCGCGGTCAGCTTGGGGATCCAGTCGACCAGGTCGTCGTGCCGCAGCGTACGCGGGACGAGCGGGCCCTCGCCCGACGGCGCGGCGCCGCAGATCCGGCCCAGCGAACGGAACGTCTTGGAGGTCGCCGCGGCGAGGTCCGGCGCCCCGGCCCGCAGCAGCCGCCCGGCGTCGCGGGCGATCTCGGCGCGGATCTGCTTGCGCAGCAGTCGCAGCGTCTCCTCGTCCGGCGTCTCCCGGGTGAAGTACTGCCGGGCCAGCCGGGCCGCACCCAGCGGCAGGGACCAGGCCACGTCGGGCTCCTCGTCGGCGCCGCCGGCGATCTCCAACGAGCCACCGCCGATGTCGAAGACCGACAGCCGGCCCGCGGACCAGCCGAACCAGCGGCGTACGGCGAGGAAGGTCAACCGGGCCTCGTCCTCACCCGACAGCACGGCGATCGACAGGCCGGTGCGCTCCGCGACCTCGGCCAGCACGTCGTCGGAGTTGACCGCGTCGCGGACCGCCGACGTGGCGAAGGCGAGCATGTCCTCGCAGCCCTTGTCCTCGGCCACCTTGCGGGCCGCGGTGGTGAAGTCGGCGAGCGCGTCGATGCCGCGCTGGGACACCGCACCCGACCCGTCGAGGTGCTCGGCGAGGCGCAGCGGCTCCTTGTGCGAGTAGGCCGGCAGCGGCGCCGCGCCACGGTGGGCGTCGACCACGAGCAGGTGACCCGTGTTGGAACCGATGTCGAGGACCCCCAGGCGCATGCATCCAACGTACTAGTCCCCCGCACGTAGGCTGGCCCGGTGCCCGAAGTCGACCTGGTCTTTCCCCGTGCGTTCGTCGAGTTCGTCAACCCGGCCGACGACACCGAGATGATGCGGTGCGACCTGACCTGGCTGACGTCGAGCTACACCTGCATCTTCGGCCAGGGCTGTCCCGGCATCTACGACTCGGCCCCCGACGTCGGCTGCTGCACGCTCGGCGCGCACTTCGCCGACAAGGCCGACGAGAAGCGGGTGGCGACGTACGTCGCGCAGCTCGACGACGACCTCTGGCAGCACAAGCCCGCCGGGCGCGCCGTACGCAAGAAGGACTGGATCGAGACCGACGCCGACGGTGAGCGCAAGACCCTCACCATCGAGGTCGACGGGCAGCAGGCGTGCGTCTTCCACAACCGCCCGGACTTCGCGCCGTCGACCGGCGAGGGTGGCTCCGGGTGCGCCCTGCACGCGCTCGCGTTCGTGCTCGGGAAGAACCCGCTCGAGACCAAGCCCGACGTGTGCTGGCAGCTGCCGATCCGGCGTACCTTCCGCAGCGTCGAGCGCCAGGACGGCACCGTCTACTCCGAGGTGACGATCAGTGAGTACGACCGTCGCGGCTGGGGTCCGGGCGGGCACGACCTCGACTGGTACTGCTCCGGCAACACCGAGGCGCACGTCGCCGTCGAGCCCGTCTTCGTCACCAACGAGGCCGAGCTGACCGAGCTGATGGGCAAGCCGGCGTACGACGAGCTGGCCCGGCACTGCGAGGCGCACCTGCGCTCGCGCTCGGCCCTCGCGCTGCATCCGGCAGATCCGCACTGACGCCGGGCCCGGCCCGCTCCGGGTAAGTCTCGACGTCAAGATACACAGACCCCGCTGTCATGTGGGATCCGGCACAAGCACAGAATCTCCTCATGCGCCTGGACCATCTCTCTTTCGCAGCCGGACCGGATGGACTTGCCAGCACCGCCCAGCGCATCGGGGGACTGCTCGGCAAGGACTTCATCGACGGTGGCGTGCACCCTCGATTCGGCACCCGCAACATGATCATGCCGCTCGCCGGCAACACCTACCTCGAGGTGGTCGAGGTGCTCGACCACCCGGCATCGGACAAGGCCCCCTTCGGGCAGGCCGTCCGGGCTCGCTCCGCTGCTCGGGGGCGGCTGGCTCGGCTGGGTCGTCGCGGTCGACGACATCACCGTCGTGGAGACCCGCCTGGGCCGCGAGGCCGTCAAGGGCAGTCGGCACCGCCCCGACGGCACTGCTCTGTCCTGGAAGCAGATCGGCGTCAACGGCCTGATCGCGGACCCGCAGCTGCCGTTCTTCGTGGAGTGGGACAGCCCGTCGGAGATGCACCCCAGCGCCGACGCCGACCCGGCGTTCTCGTTGGCCTGCTTGGAGATCGCGGGTGACCCGCAGCGGGTCAGCGAGTGGCTCGGAGAGACCGTCGAGGCACCGCTCGAGGACGTGAAGGTCGAGTGGGTCGCCCCCAACGGCACCCCCGGCATCCTCGCCGCGCAGGTGCAGACGCCGCGCGGGCTCGTCCGGCTGTGAGCGAGCAGGTGCGCGCGCAGCGCGCACCGTCGCGACGCCAGATCGAGCGAGCCCCGCGACCGAGGGACGAGGTCGCGACGGGCGCGTCGAGATGACCGGTGCGCGCGCAGCGCGCACCGTCGCGAGCCAGATCGAGCGAGCCCGACCAGGGACGAGGTCGCGACGGGCGCGTCGAGATGAGCCGCTGAGGTGACCGTCTCACCGGGGGCTCGGCCGAGCCCCAACATCTGGCACCACACCGCGACCTACGAGGCCGAGAACCGTGCGGTCGACCCCGACGGTCGGATCGAGGCCGCGATGCTCGACGTCCTCGGCGCGGACGGCTGGACCGGCCGCGACGTGCTCGACGTCGGCTGCGGCACCGGCTTCCACCTGCCGTGGTTCGCGCGTACGGCGGCCACCGTGACCGGTGTGGAGCCGCATGCCGATCTGGTCGCCCTGGCGCGTCGGCGTACCCGACGACTCGCGGCGGTCCGTGTCCACCAGGGCACCGCGCAGGAGCTCCCGGTTCCGGACGCGTCGGTCGACGTCGCACACGCCCGCTGGGCCTACTTCCTCGGACCCGGCTGCGAGCCCGGGCTGGTCGAGCTGGCCCGAGTCGTACGCCGTGGCGGCACCGCCGTCGTGATCGACAACGACCCGACCCGCTCGACCTTCGGCGGCTGGTTCCGTCGCGGGTACCCCGACGTCGACCCCGCTGTCGTCGAGCGCTTCTGGGCGACCCAGGGCTGGACCCGGACTCCCGTCGACATGCGGTGGGCGTTCACGTCGCGGGCCGACCTCGAGAGCGTGGTGCGCATCGAGTTCCCCGGGCCGGTCGCCGACGCCGTCCTCGCCGAGCACGAGGGCACCGAGGTCGACTACGCGGTCAACCTCTGGTGGAAGCGCTTCTAGTCTCGACACGCCGGTCGCGACGGCTAGCTGGACCCGCGCAGCGCCAGGGTCGGGGTGAGCAGCACGCCCGGACCGACGGCGGGCGGGTGACCGAGCAGGCCCGCGAGGGCGGCGACGACCTCGACCGCGACGTCCTCGAGAGGGAGCCGGACCGAGGTGAGGCCGGGAGGCACGACCTGCGCGACCTGGGAGTCGTCGAAGCCGACCACCGCGATGTCGCGCCCGGGCTCGAGGCCACGGTCGCGCAGGGTGTGCAGGACGCCCATCGCCAGGGTGTCGGAGGCGCAGACGAAGGCGGACGGCTGCGCCTCGTCGAGGAGTACGGCGCTCGCCTCGCGACCGCTCGCGACGGTGTCCTCGACCCGTGACGCGAGACCCGTGGTCGGCAGGCCCCGCGCGTGCAGGGCCCGGCTCCAGCCCGAGCGACGGTCCTCTCCGATCCGGGAGTCCTTGCGCCAGCCGATCCACGCGATCCGCTGGTGTCCGCGCTCGAGCAGGTGGGTCGCGGCCAGCTCCGCGCCGGCCGCCCCGTCGACGTCGACCCAGGGGTGCCGGGAGTCAGGGTTCTCCCACGGACGCCCGAAGGCCACGAACGGCGCCCGCCGGGACTCCAGCCAGGCGGTCTGGGGGTTGCCGAGATAGGTGTCGGTGACCACGAAGGCGTCGACGGCGGTCGAGCGGAGCAGGTCGTCGTACCCGGTGAGCGGGTCCTCGGTGTCGCCCGCGAAGAGCAGCACGTGGTAGCCGGCCTCGCGCGACGTCTCGACCAGCGAATGCACGAACCGGTCCATGGTGGCGTTGGCGGTGCCCTCCTGCGCCGGCCCGATCCGCATCCCGATCAGGTGCGAGGCACGGGTGCGCAGGTTGCGGGCGGCCCGGTTGGGCGAGTAGCCGAGCGTGTCGATCGCGTCCTGCACCCGGGCGAGGGTGTCGGCGCGCAGCAGGTCGGGGTTGTTGACGGCGTTCGAGACCGTCTGCCGCGAGACCCCGGCGAGCTCGGCGACGTCCGCGAGGGTGGGCGGGGTCAGCGGGCTGGTGGACAGCGACGTGAGCCGGCCGACGGGCCGTCCTGTCGTGCTGCGTGAGTGTCTGGACACCCCACCTCCTCGACGATGCGGGATTCTCCTTGATCGTTCCAATCGAACCACATCGAGCGGCGTTTCCCGAGGGTTTCCGCGATCCCTGCGCTCGGCTGTCGGTGGCGACGCCTAGCGTTCTGTGCATGCCGAAGCCAGCACGACCCGCCTTCCGCTGCTCCGAGTGCGGCTGGGAGGCCGCCAAGTGGGTCGGCCGCTGCGGCGAGTGCCAGACCTGGGGCTCGGTCGCCGAGGCCGCCGTCGTCCGCACCGGGCGCACCGCCGCCACGCCGGTGAGCAGCCCCGCCGTGCCGATCGGCCAGGTGTCGGTCGAGGAGTCGGCGTTCCGGCTCAGCGGCGTGCCTGAGCTCGACCGGGTGCTCGGCGGCGGACTGGTCCCCGGTGCCGCGATCCTGCTGGCCGGTGAGCCCGGGGTCGGCAAGAGCACCCTGCTGCTCGAGGTCGCTGCGCAGACGGCGCGCTCGCAGCGCCGCACCCTCTACGTCACGGGCGAGGAGTCGGCCTCCCAGGTGCGACTCCGGGCGGACCGCACCGGCGGGGTGCACGACGAGCTCTACCTCGCCGCCGAGACCGACCTGGGCGCCATCCTCACCCACATCGAGCAGGTCCGCCCGGCGCTGCTGGTCGTCGACTCGATCCAGACCATCGGCGCCCCCGGCATCGACGGGGTCCCTGGTGGCGTCACCCAGGTCAAGGAGGTCGCGGCGGCGCTGATCCGGGTCGCCAAGACCCGCAACATCACCACCGTGCTCGTCGGCCACGTGACCAAGGACGGCTCGATCGCCGGACCTCGGGTGCTCGAGCACCTCGTCGACGTGGTGCTCAACTTCGAGGGCGACCGCAACTCGCGGTTCCGCATGGTCCGGGCGATGAAGAACCGCTTCGGCCCGGTCGACGAGGTGGGCTGCTTCGACCTGTCCGCCGAGGGCATCCGGGCCGTCACCGACCCGACCGGGCTCTTCGTGGAGGCCCACCACACCATGGTCCCCGGCACCTGCGTCGCGGTGACCATGGAGGGCCGACGGCCGATGCTCGCCGAGGTCCAGGCACTCGTGACCCACAGCTCCGCCGAGCGACCCCGCCGCACCACCTCGGGTCTCGACTCCTCGAGGGTCGCGATGGTGATGGCGGTCCTCAACCAGCACTGCAAGATCCGGCTGCACACCATGGACGTCTTCGCCTCGACGGTCGGTGGAGCGCGCGTCGTCGAGCCGGCGAGCGACCTCGCGGTGGCGGTCGCCCTCGCCTCGGCCACCAGTGGAGTGCCGGCTCCCCGGGGAGTCGTCGCCATGGGCGAGATCGGCCTGGCCGGCGAGCTGCGCCGGGTCCGCGACCTGCCGCAGCGGCTGGCGGAGGCCGCCCGGCTCGGGTTCCAGCTCGCCGTCGTACCCGTCGAGGCCGGCCGTCCGGCGGCCCGCTCCCCGGAGTCCTGGACCGTCGACGGGATGCGGGTGCTCGACGTTCCCGACGTCGCCTCCGCGCTCCGCCTGCTGCACCTGGTCAGGGCCGCCCACCAGGCGCCCCGCCAGCTCGAAGGTCTCTAGGCCCGGATCCCGCACGTCCGCGCCCTCGAAGTGCGCCCGGATGTCGATCTGTCCGCACTAGACTCACGACCTGCGGCCCGACAGTTGCCGCAGTTGCCGCTCAGGGAGGAATTCGCGTGGTGGCCACGGATCGCTCGGACGAGACGCTGCGCCTGCGCGCGACGCTCGCGACCATCGCCCCAGGGACGCCCTTCCGTGACGGGCTCGAGCGGATCCTCCGCGGTCGCACGGGTGCTCTGATCGTTCTGGGCCACGACAAGGTGGTGGACTCCATCGCCACCGGCGGGTTCACGCTCGACGTGCCGTTCACGGCGACCGGGCTGCGCGAGCTGGCCAAGATGGACGGCGCGATCATCATCGACACCGACGTCGGCCGGATCCTGCGCGCCGCCGTGCACCTGATGCCCGACCACACCATCCCGTCGGAGGAGACCGGCACCCGGCACCGGACCGCGGACCGGGTGGCTCGCCAGACCGGTTTCCCGGTCATCTCGGTCTCCCAGTCGATGCAGATCATCGCCGCATACGTCGGCGAGACCCGGCACGTGCTCGAGGGCTCCAACCAGATCCTGTCCCGCGCCAACCAGGCCCTGGCCACCCTGGAGCGCTACAAGCTCCGCCTCGACGAGGTCTCCGCCACCCTGTCCGCCCTGGAGATCGAGGACCTGGTCACCGTCCGCGACGTCGCCGTCGTCGCCCAGCGGCTCGAGATGGTGACCCGCATCGCCAGCGAGATCGAGGACTACGTGCTCGAGCTCGGCACCGACGGCCGACTGCTGTCCCTGCAGCTCGAGGAGCTGATCACCGGGGTGGACGCCGAGCGCGAGCTGGTGATCCGCGACTACCTACCGTCTGGACGCCGGACCAAGAGCCCCGAGGCGGTGCTCAACCGTCTCGAGTCGCTCTCCTCGACCGAGCTCGTCGACCCCGCCGCCGCAGCCCGGGCGCTCGGACTCGGCAACGGCGAACACCTCGACGGCGCGGTCGCTCCGCGTGGCTACCGGCTGCTGACCAAGGTGCCCCGGCTCCCGGCCACGGTCGTGGACCGCCTGGTCGAGCACTTCGGCACCCTCCAGAAGCTGCTGTCGGCCGGTGTCGACGACCTCCAGGCCGTCGAGGGCGTGGGTGAGCTTCGCGCCCGCAGCGTGCGCGAGGGCCTCTCCCGCCTCGCCGAGTCGACGATCCTCGAGCGCTACGTGTAGCCGATCCGCGCCAGCGGTTCGGGTGTCGGTCGTCGAGTAGCGCGTCGCGACTGAGGAACGAAGTCGCGGCGAGCGTATCGAGACCCGGTGACCCGACAGGTCACACCGACTAGGCCCCCCACGCAGCCGTAACTCACGCTGCCTCGCCTCAGTCCGGCTCGACCGCTCCCGAGGCAGATGCCGATGCCTTCGGCTGCCCACTGGCCTTCGGGTCGGCCGAAGGACTCGGCTTCGGGGTCCGGGTCTTGGTGATGGTCGCTGCCGTCGGGGTGCCGAGCTCGAACTGCACGTCGGACGGCTCGCCCGAGAGTGCGGCGACGGTGACGTGGTACCACCCGGGCATCGCCCACTCGGTGCGGTTCGAGCAGGTCTCGTCGGAGCGGCGGGCCTCGGGCCAGGTCAGTCTGACGGTGGTGGTGGTGTCCTTGCGGACCACGACGTCCTGGACCGCGATCTCGCGTGGGCACTCCCGACTGGACCAGACGTCGTCCGTGCCCGAGGTGATGGCCATGGCGATGGTGTCCGACGAGAGCGACCAGACGCACGCGGTCGAGGCGAGGGTGCGCAGTCGCAGCGCGATCGTGACGTCGCGCCCGGCGACCGCGGTGCCGACCTCGGGGGTGACCGCGATGTCGTCGTCGGCACAGGTCCCCGACAGGCGCCGGGAGCTGCGGGGTCGCGCTGGGCTGCGGCTTCTTGCTGGCCTTCTGGCTCGGCTTCGCGGAGGCCGCCCGCGTCGGCTCCGTCGACGGGGTGGTCGAGGTGGGCGTGGGCAGACCAGCGGACTCGCTGCCCTCGGCCGCCAGCTGCGCGCTTCCCTCGGCGCCGGAGGACGCGTCGCTGCCGTCGTCGAGCACGCGGGCGATGCCGATCACCAGCAGCACCGCGGTGCCGAGCAGCACCAGTCGGCGGACCCAGTAGACGCGCGCCGGCAACGGGCCTCGTGTCATCGCGGGCATGACGCCACGCTAGCCAAGGCCCCCGCGCGGATCGCGCTGCCACACCGGCGAGAATGACAGCGACATGACGACCACGAGCGACCTCCACGCCCCGATCCTGCGGTGGTACGACGAGCACGCCCGCGAGCTGCCGTGGCGTTCGGTCAGCGCCTCGGCCTGGTCGGTGATGGTCTCGGAGTTCATGCTCCAGCAGACCCCGGTGGCGCGGGTGCTGCCCGTGCACGAGCAGTGGCTGGAGCGGTGGCCGACGCCGGCCGCCCTGGCCGCGGTGCCCGCCGGCGAGGCGGTCCGGGCGTGGGGACGGCTGGGCTACCCGCGTCGTGCGCTGCGCCTGCACGCCGCGGCGACGGCCATCGTCACCGAGCACGACGGCGAGGTGCCAGCGTCGTACGACGACCTGCTGGCGCTGCCCGGCATCGGCGACTACACGGCTGCCGCGATCGCGTCCTTCGCCTACGGCCGCCGCCACGTCGTGCTGGACACCAACGTGCGGCGGGTCCTCGCTCGCACCCTGGCCGGCGTGGAGCTCCCCGCGACCTCGGTGACCCGGTCCGAGCGCGACGCCGCCCTCTCGGTGCTGCCCGACGACGCGCCCACCGCCGCCACCTGGTCGGTCGCGGTCATGGAGCTCGGCGCCCTGGTCTGCACCGCCGCCCAACCTCGCTGCGGGGTGTGCCCGGTCCAGGACCGGTGCGCGTGGCAGCTCGCCGGCGCCCCGGCGTACGACGGAGCGCCGCGCAAGGCCCAGGCCTGGGACGGCACCGACCGTCAGTGCCGCGGCCGGCTGCTCGCCGTGCTCCGCGACAGTGAGGTTCCGGTCCCGCTGACCCGTCTGGACGCGGCCTGGCAGCAGCAGGAGCAACGGGAGCGCTGCCTGGCCTCGCTGGTCACCGACGGCCTGGTCGTCCCCGCCGGGCCGGACGCCTACGCACTGCCCTGACATGGCCGAGTCGGCGCCGCCTCACCGCGGTTGCGGGTGAGGCGGCGCCGACTCGGCGTCGGATCAGGCGTCGGAGCGGGGCACGTCCACCGGGCCGTCGGTGTCGTCGGGACCCTCGATCGGTGGGACGTCGCCCGAGATCACCTCGGCGGTCTCGAACGGCGGCAGGTCGGGGAGCTCGCCGATCTTCTGGCCGTCGAAGGTGAACTTCGCCGTCGGACCCTCGCCCTCGACGTCGACCAGCACGATCTGGCCGGGACCGACCTCGCCGAAGAGCATCTTCTCTGAGAGGACGTCCTCGATCTCGCGCTGGATGGTGCGGCGCAACGGCCGCGCACCCAGCACCGGGTCGAAGCCGCGCGTCGCCAGCAGGCCCTTGGCCGCGTGGGTCAGCTCGAGCTTCATGTCGCGGTCGCGCAGCCGGAGCTCCACACCCGCGATCATGTTGTCGACCATCGAGACGATCTGCTCCTGGGTGAGCGGCGGGAAGACGATGATCTCGTCGACGCGGTTGAGGAACTCGGGCTTGAAGTGCTGCTTGAGCTCCTCGGACACCTTGCTCTTCATCCGGTCGTAGGACCCGGCGTCGTTGCCCTGCTGGAAGCCGAGGTTGAGGCCCTTGGAGATGTCGCGGGTGCCGAGGTTGGTGGTCATGATGATGACGGTGTTCTTGAAGTCGACCACCCGGCCCTGCGAGTCGGTCAGGCGACCTTCCTCGAGGATCTGCAACAGGCTGTTGAAGATGTCGGGGTGCGCCTTCTCGATCTCGTCGAAGAGCACCACGGAGAACGGCTTGCGGCGCACCTTCTCGGTGAGCTGGCCGCCCTCCTCGTAGCCGACGTAGCCCGGAGGCGAGCCGAAGAGCCGCGAGACGGTGTGCTTCTCGCCGAACTCGCTCATGTCGAGCTGGATCAGCGAGTCCTCGTCGCCGAAGAGGAACTCGGCGAGCGTCTTGGACAGCCAGGTCTTGCCGACACCGGAGGGGCCGGCGAAGATGAACGACCCACCGGGACGCTTGGGGTCCTTCATGCCGGCACGGGTGCGCCGGATCGCCCGCGAGATCGCCTTGACGGCCTCGTCCTGGCCGATGACCCTCTTGTGCAGCTCGTCCTCCATGTTGAGCAGCCGCGTGGACTCCTCCTCGGAGAGCTTGACGATCGGGATGCCGGTCGCCACGGCGAGCACCTCGGCGATCAGCTCCTCGTCGACCTCGGCGACCTCGTCCATGTCGCCGGCGCGCCACTGCTTCTCGCGGTCGGCCTTCTTGAGGATGAGCTGCTTCTCCTCGTCGCGCAGGCGAGCGGCGGCCTCGAAGTCCTGGCCGTCGATCGCGGCCTCCTTGCGCTGACGGACCTCGCCGATCTTGTCGTCGTACTCACGCAGGTCGGCAGGCGCCGTCATCCGGCGGATCCGCAGCCGCGAGCCCGCCTCGTCGATGAGGTCGATCGCCTTGTCCGGCAGGAACCGGTCGGAGATGTAGCGGTCGGCCAACGTGGCCGCCGAGACCAGCGCCTCGTCGGTGATGGTGACCCGGTGGTGCGCCTCGTAGCGGTCGCGCAGCCCCTTGAGCATCTCGATGGTGTGCGCGATGGACGGCTCGGCGACCTGGATCGGCTGGAAGCGACGCTCCAGCGCGGCGTCCTTCTCGAGGTACTTGCGGTACTCGTCGAGGGTGGTGGCACCGATGGTCTGGAGCTCGCCGCGGGCCAGCATCGGCTTGAGGATGCTGGCGGCGTCGATCGCGCCCTCGGCCGCACCGGCGCCCACGAGGGTGTGGATCTCGTCGATGAAGAGCACGATGTCGCCGCGGGTGCGGATCTCCTTGAGCACCTTCTTCAGACGCTCCTCGAAGTCACCGCGGTAGCGAGAGCCGGCGACCAGCGCACCCAGGTCGAGGGTGTAGATCTGCTTGTCCTTGAGCGTCTCGGGGACGTTGCCCTTGACGATGTCCTGGGCCAGGCCCTCGACGACGGTGGTCTTGCCGACCCCGGGCTCGCCGATCAGGACCGGGTTGTTCTTGGTCCGGCGGGACAGGATCTGCATGACCCGCTCGATCTCCTGCTCCCGGCCGATGACCGGGTCCAGCTTGCCCTCACGGGCGTCCTGGGTGAGGTTGCGACCGAACTGGTCGAGCACCAGCGACGACGACGGGGTGTCCGAGCCCGAGGCAGCGGCCGCACCCGCGGCCGTGGACTCCTTGCCCTGGAATCCCGAGAGCAGCTGGATGACCTGCTGGCGGACCCGGTTGAGGTCGGCGCCGAGCTTCTGCAGCACCTGGGCGGCGACCCCCTCGCCCTCGCGGATCAGCCCCAGCAGGATGTGCTCGGTGCCGATGTAGGAGTGGCCGAGCTGCAGCGCCTCGCGCAGGGACAGCTCGAGGACCTTCTTGGCCCGCGGGGTGAAGGGGATGTGGCCGCTCGGCGCCTGCTGGCCCTGGCCGATGATCTCCTCGACCTGGGCGCGGACGGCCTCCAGCGAGATGTCGAGGCTCTCGAGCGCCTTGGCGGCGACTCCCTCGCCCTCGTGGATGAGACCGAGCAGGATGTGCTCGGTGCCGATGTAGTTGTGGGAGAGCATGCGGGCCTCTTCCTGGGCCAGCACGACAACTCGTCGGGCTCGGTCTGTGAACCGCTCGAACATGCGCATCGCTCCTGAAGCTTGTGGGGCCCACCCGCCTGGTGCGGCGGGGAGGGTACGAGAGAAGTAACCCCGGCAACAGCCTACGCGTTCCCGCCAGCCCACCCGGACCTCTCCGCTGAGAGCGAACAACCCGGCGACGAGGCCGATGAGAGCGGCTGGCCCGCCGGGTGGTCCGACGGGCCAGGGACGAGCAGGTGCAGCGTCTGTCAGTGCGCCCTTGTCAGTGCGCCTTGTCGTAGGCGGCCCGGACGTCGGCCGAGACCCGGCCACGGTCGGGGACCTCGTGTCCGTTGGCGCGGGCCCACTCGCGGATCTCGCGCGCGCTCGCGCCGTCCGGCGTGGTCGCGGCCTTGCGGCCGCGCCGGGGCCCGGCAGTCACCTTGCGGGCGTGACCGATGTAGCCGCCGAGGGCGTCACGCAGGGCGGCCGCATTGCTGTCATTGAGGTCGATCTCGTACGACGTGCCGTCGAGACCGAAGGTCACCGTCTCGGTGGCCTTGCTCCCGTCGAGATCGTCCTCGAGGACGATCTGAATCTTCTGTGCCATGCGGGACCTCACTTGCCGTGAATTGTGTCTGAATGTCGATCATCGTCATCATGGCACAAACCGGCAGCAATTCCAGAAAGGCGAATTCAAAGAATCTATGTGCCGCAATTAGCGGCGTCCGATATGAGTTAGCTCAAGTGTTGCGCTCGAAGACGAGCTCCAGCCCGCGCAGGGTCAGCCAGGGCTCGTGATCGGTGAAGCAGTGGCACTCGTCCACCACCAGCGGCGCGAGGTAGCCGGTCGCGATGACGCGCACGTCCGCCACGTCGACCCCGAGCTCCTCGATCATCCGGTCGACGATCCCCTCGACCTGGCTGGCCACCCCGAAGACCATTCCGGACTGCAACGCCTCGACGGTGTTCTTGGCAATCACCGATCGCGGGCGCAGCAATTCGACTTTGCGCAGCTGGGCGCCGCGTCGACCCAGCGCCTCGAGAGAGATCTCGATTCCTGGAGCGATTGCGCCGCCGACGTACTGACCTTTGGCACTCACCACGTCGAATGTCGTCGCGGTGCCACCGAAATCGACCACGATCGCTGGTCCACCGAATTCATGGACCGCCGCGAGCGCATTGACGATCCGGTCGGTCCCGACCTCGCGCGGGTTGTCCACCAGCACCGGGACACCGGTGCGCACGCCGGGCTCGACGATCACCGCCGGCACGGTAGCGAAGTGCCGCACCACCATGTCGCGCCACTCGTGCAGGACGGCGGGAACCGTGGCGCACACGGCGATCGCGTCCACCTCGGAGATGGCCTCCCCGAGCAGCCCGCGCAGCAGCACCGCCCACTCGTCGGAGGTGTGCCGCTCGTCGGTGGCGACCCGCCACTGCGCGGTGACCTCACCGGCCACCAGCAGCCCGAGCATGGTGTGGCTGTTGCCGATGTCGGCCGCGAGCAGCGCCATCAGGCCTCCTGCAGGTCCAGGCCCAGGTCGAAGACCTTCACCGAGTGGGTGAGGGCACCGACGGAGATGAAGTCGACGCCTGTCGCGGCGACCTCCCGGGCCCGCTCCAGGGTGAGCCCGCCGGACGCCTCGAGGGTGGCCCGGTCCGCGGTGATCGCGACGGCCTCGGCCATCGTCGCCACGTCCATGTTGTCGAGCAGGATCTCGGTGCAGCCCACCTCGAGCAGCTCGCGCAGCTGGTCGAGGTCGGTCACCTCGACCTCGACCCGCAGGTCCGGCCAGGCGGCCCGGACGGCCTCGTAGGCGGGGACCACCCCGCCCGCTGCGACCACGTGGTTGTCCTTGACCATGGCCCGGTCCGAGAGGCTGAAACGGTGGTTGACGCCGCCGCCGCAGCGCACGGCGTACTTCTGCAGCGCGCGGTAGGTCGGGAGCGTCTTGCGGGTGTCGAGCACCCGCGCCCGGGTGCCGGCCAGGGCGTCGACCCAGGCCGCGGTCGCGGTGGCCACGCCGGACAGGTGCGAGGCGAAGTTCAACGCGGTCCGCTCGGCGGTGAGCAGTCCGGCCACGGGGCCGCGGACCTGCATCACCACGTCCCCTGGGGCCACGGTGCTGCCGTCGGCCACCCGGCTGACGATCTCGACCTGGTCGCCGAGCGCGTAGACGAAGGCGAGCTCGGCGAGCGCGAGCCCGGAGACCACGCCGGTCTCACGGGAAGCGAGGTCTCCGGTCGCCGCACCGCGGGGCGGTACGGCGGCGCTGGTGACGTCGACGCCCCCGTGCGGCAGGTCCTCCTCGAAGGCGGCGACCACCATCGCGTGAACCGCCTGCGGGTCCAGGCCCGCAGCCGCGAGCTCGGCGACGAGGGCAGCGGGCAGGTCGTCGTACGCCGTGCGGACCATCGTCACGTCGGGCCTCCGTCCGTCGCCGCCGCCGGCACGAAGACCAGGGTGCTGACCCCGTCGGACATCACCGTGTCGAAGTGACCCGCGAAGCCGGCGTCGTCGCGCTCGGGGCAGTCCTCGCGCCAGTGGGAACCCCGGGTCTCCTCGCGCAGCGCGGCTGCGTCGGCCAGAGCGAGGCTGAGGGTGACCAGGTTGGTGGTCTCCCACGACTCCTGGTCGATCACGTCGCTGGACGCGCCGGCGAGCTTGTCCAGGAGTCCGATCCCGTCGGCGAGCCCGGACGCGCTGCGCAGCACGCCGGCCCGCGAGGTCATCACCTCCTGCAGCTCCCGCCGCACCGACCCGGCGACGAGGCCGTCGGTGCGGGTGTCCGGCGCCGGCTCGGCGAGCGGGCGCAGCTCGCCCGGCAGCACGGTCGCGATCCGGCGGGAGAAGACGAGACCCTCCAACAGCGAGTTGGAGGCCAGCCGGTTGGCGCCGTGCACCCCGGAGCAGGCCACCTCCCCGGTGGCGTAGAGGCCGGGCACGCTGGTGCGCCCCCACAGGTCGGTGCGCACGCCGCCGGAGGCGTAGTGGCAGGCGGGCGCGACCGGGATCAGGTCGGTGACCGGGTCGACGCCGTGCGAGCGACAGGTCGCCAGGATGGTCGGGAACCGGCGTTCCCAGAATCTCGCTACGGCGGCTCCTTCCTCACCGCCTGCTCGATCACCGGGGCGGCGGGCTTCGCCCGCGTCTGCGCCCAGGTGCCGGGCATCGAGCCACATGTGCGGCTGCCCGGTCTCGTTCATCCGGCGGGTGATCGCCTTGGCGACCACGTCGCGCGGTGCCAGGTCGGCGAGCTCGTGGACACCCTGCATGAAGCGGTTGCCCTCGAAGTCGACGAGGACGGCACCCTCGCCGCGCACCGCCTCGGAGATCAGTGGCTGCTGGCCGACGGAGTCGGGGCCGAGATACATCACGGTCGGGTGGAACTGCACGAACTCGAGGTCGCGCAGCACCGCGCCGGCGCGCAGGGCGACGGCCATCCCGTCACCGGTCGAGACGGCGGGGTTGGTGGTCTGGGAGAAGACCTGGCCGAGTCCGCCGCTGGCCAGCACCACCGCCCGGCAGCGGACCGCGCCGACCCCGTCGCGCTGGCCCTCCCCCATCACGTGCAGGGTGACGCCGGCGACGCCGCCGTCCTCGGCGAGCAGCAGGTCGACGGCGAGCGCGTGCTCGACGACCTCGATCTCGGGGGCCCGCTGGATCGCCGCGATCAGGGCTCGCTGGATCTCAGCCCCGGTCGCGTCGCCGCCGGCGTGCGCGATCCGGTCCCGGTGGTGGCCGCCCTCACGGGTGAGCGACAGCTCCCCGTCGGGGTCGTGGTCGAAGTTGGTGCCGAGTGCGATCAGCTCCCGCACCGCCTCCGGGCCCTCGGTGACCAGGACGCGTACCGCGTCGAGGTCGCACGCGCCGGCTCCGGCGACGAGGGTGTCGACCTCGTGCTCGGCCGGGGTGTCGCCGGGGCCGAGCGCGGCGGCGATCCCGCCCTGTGCCCACTGCGTCGACCCGGCGGCGAGCACGTCCTTGGTGACCACCAGGACCTTGCCGACCTGGCCGCGCAGCCGCAGCGCCGCGGTCAGCCCGGCGATCCCGGAGCCGATGACGACGACGTCGGCGGTCGTGGTCCAGCCGGGCGCGGGCGCCACCAGCCGGCCGGGCACCCGGCGCAGGGGGCCGTCGATCTCTCTCGCGGACATCACTGGAGGCTAGCGCCCGGCGAGCTGGTCGCCACGCACCAGACCGCGACCAGCCGGTGCCTCGGCGGCGTCGTGACCGAGACCGGTGATGGCGTTGTCGGCGTCGACGAAGACCACCCGTGGTTCGAACGACTCCGCCTCGGCGGTCTCCATCTGGCCGTAACCGATCAGGATCACCAGGTCACCGGGGTGCACGAGGTGGGCCGCCGCGCCGTTGATGCCGATCACCCCGGACCCACGCTCCCCCGCGATCGTGTACGTCTCCAGCCGAGCCCCGTTCGTGATGTCGACGATGTGCACGAGCTCGCCCGGCAGCAGGTCCGCGGCGTCGAGCAGGTCGGCGTCGATGGTGACCGATCCGACGTAGTGCAGGTCGGCCTGGGTCACCGTGGCCCGGTGGATCTTGCTCTTCATCATGGTGCGCAGCATCAGGACGCTCCTTCAGGTCGGCCGAGGACGATCGGCAGGTTGTCCAGCAGCCGGGTGGTCCCGAGTCGGGCCGCGACCAGGGCCCGTGCCTCGGTCCCGGGAGGTACGCGGGCCGGCAGCTCGCCGAGCCCGGGGTCGGTGATCACCAGGTAGTCGAGGTCGATGCCGTGGCCGGCCCGCAGCTCGGCGCGTGCCTCGTCGAGGGCGACCGCGACGCCGTACTCCGCGTTGTCGCGGGCGGCGCGCAACGCTCGGCTCAGGGCCACCGCCGCCTCCCGCTGGTCGGGGTCGAGATAACGGTTGCGGCTGGACAGCGCCAGCCCGTCGCTCTCCCGGACCGTCTCGGCGCCGACGACCTCGACACCGAGGTTGAGGTCGAGCACCATCCGCCGGATCAACGCGAGCTGCTGGTAGTCCTTCTGGCCGAAGACCGCGACGTCGGGACGCACCACCCCGAACAGCTTGGCGACCACGGTCAGCACGCCTCGGAAGTGCCCGGGTCGGGTGCGGCCCTCGAGGATCGTGGCGAGCGGCCCGGGCTCGACGGTGACCTGGGGCTCGCCGCCGGGGTAGACCTCCTCGACGCTGGGGGCGAAGACGACGTCGGCACCCTCGCGGGCGCAGATCGCCAGGTCGTCCTCGAGCGTGCGGGGGTAGCGGTCGAGGTCCTCACCGGCCCCGAACTGCAGCGGGTTGACGAAGACCGACACCACCAGCGGACCATCGCCGATCCGGTCCCGCGCGGTGCGGACCAGGCTGGCATGGCCCTCGTGCAGCGCCCCCATGGTCGGCACCAGTCCGACGGTCCGACCCCGGGTCCGGGCGTCGGCGAGCAGGGCGGCGAGCTCGAGCCGGGTCGCCGCCAGGTGAGGCGTCGGGCTCATGGCCGGCGGGTGCTCCAGGTGCCCGGACCCGCGGCGGGAGTGGTGGTCTGCGCCGGGACCGCCTCGTCCAGCACCCGGCGGATCGCGGCCGCCCGGATCGGGAGCACCCGCCCGTCGGTCACCACCCGGTCGAGGGTGTCGCGGGCCATGGCGACGTACGACGGCAGCGTGTGCGGCGCGTTGGCGGTGATGTCCACGAGGTGGGCCCGGACCGTGTTCACGTCGCCGCGGACGATCGGGCCCGTCAGCGCGGAATCACCCTGCTCGAGGGCGTTGTCGAGGGCGGCCGAGAGCAGCGGCCGCAGGGTGCCGGCCGGGTCGTCGGCCCCGGCGGCGGTGAGCAGCTCCATGGCCTGGGTGACCAGGGTGACGAGGTGGTTGGCTCCGTGCGCGAGGCCGGCGTGGTAGAGGGTGCGCATCTCCTCGGGCACCCACATCGGGCGGCCACGGAGGTCGGCGACCAGACGCTCGGTGAACTCGCGGTCCTCGGCACCGGCGGTCAGGCCGAAGACGCACCCGCGCAGCCGCTCCAGGTCGAGGGCGGTGCCGGTGAAGGTCATCGCGGGGTGCATCGCGACGACGTGGGCCCCGAGGTCGGCAGCCGGCTGGAGCACGTCGAGCCCGTGGCGCCCGGAGGTGTGCACGACGTACTGCCCCGGGCGGATCGCGCCGGCGTCGGACAGCGTCGAGACGACGTTGTGCAGCATGTCGTCGGGCACGGTGAGCAGCAGCAGGTCACTGGCCCGAGCGACGGTGGTCGGCTTCTCGGGACGGATGCCGGGCAGCAGGTCGGCGATCCGGGCGCGCGAGGCGTCGGACTCTCCGGCCGCGCCGACCACGTGGTGGCCGGCCGACTCCAGGGCAGCGGCGAGGACGGCGCCGACGCGACCTGCGCCGACGACGCCCACCCGACAGGGCTGCGTCATGAAAGAACCTAACGTTTCAGTCCCTCCGACCACCCTCCTCGGAGGGCCGGTGTGGGTACCAGACGGTGTGCTCAGGCGGGTCACCGGGCGATGCGTGACTCAGGGACAAAGGTACGCCAGGTGGTGCAGCACGGATAGCCGAGAGGGACGTGACGTAGGCAACTCCCAGCGTCCATCGACCGTCGAGTGCCTGGATAGGGTGTCCCCGTGCGACCCGACGAGCTGGACCCGCTGCCACCCGGCACCCGTTTGGTGCACATCGGCCATCCGAAGAGCGGCTCGACGGCCCTGCAGGCCGCTCTGGTCCGTGAGCGGGCGCAGCTGCGAGAGCTCGGGGTGCTCTACCCCGGCTCCGGCCTGCGATCGGCCGAGGCCGGCTGGGCTGCGCTCGGCATCGGCTCCCCGGTCGGCCGCCGGCCTCCGCGGATCAAGGCGTGGCACGCGCTGACGAACGAGGTGGCAGCGGCGGCCCAGGACCGGGTCTGCATCAGCAACGAGGACTTCGCCCGGGCCGACCGGGCGGCGGTACGCACCATCGTCGAGGGTCTCGGCGGTGACCGGGTGCACGTCGTCCTGGTCGCCCGCCGGCTGGATCGGCAGCTGCCCTCGCAGTGGCAGGAGCGGGTCAAGGCGTCGCGAGCGATCCCGTTCAGGCGCTGGATCACCAAGGTCCTCGACGACGAGACCGGCTGGTTCGAGGCGAACAATCCCTGGCTCACCGACCTCGGTGGCCTGATCGGACGCTGGGTGGACGTCGTGGGACCTGACCGGTTCACGCTCGTCGTCGGCGACGAGCGGGACCACACCGTGACGCCCCGCACGTTCGAGCGACTGCTCGACCTCCCGAGCGGGATGCTCGTCAGCGAGCCCACGCGCGACAACCGGTCGCTGAGCTTCAACGAGGTCGAGCTGGTGCGCCGGCTCAACCAGCAGCTCGCCCCGACCGAGCTGCCCGACGAGCTGTATCGCCAGCTCGTCCAGCGCGGCATGGTGGGGTCGATCAAGAGCAGCCCGCCCCGGGCGGACGACGTGGCCATCCCGCAGATCCCCGAGTCGGCGCGCGCACGCGTCGTGGAGCTGAGTGCTCAGCGGGTCGGCCAGATCCAGGAGAGCGGGGTCCGGGTCGTCGGCGACCCGAGCAACCTGCTGGTCCCGGAGCTCCCGCCCGACGACATCACGCCGCCCCCCCACGAGATCTCGATCGAGGTGGCCGCCCGCGCGATCTCCGGCATCCTGGCCGCGGTCGAGCAGCGGGAGGCGCGGACCCAGCGGATCGCGGAGCGCAAGGCGCGTGCTGCTGAGCAGGCCGTGGTCCGGGAGCCACCTTCGCCCGCCACGGTGCTCGCCGACGCCGGCGGCCGCGAGCTGGTGCGCGAGCTGGGCAGCCGGCTCCGAGCCCGGGTCACGCGCAGCTAGCGCGACCGGTCAGGACCGGCGGGTCAGTCCGGACCGGACCCGGCGCAGGATCCGCTTCGGCAGCGCCGGCGGCGCGGTCGCCACCGGCTGCGCGTGCTTCGCGAGCCGACGGCGCTGCTCGGCCACCTCGGCCCGCAGCCTGGCCGTCTCGGCCGCCTCCGCGGCAAGCCGGCGGTGGGCCCGCTGGCGGGCCAGGGTCATCTGGGCCACCATCGCCTGCTCGGTGCTGCCCGGTTCGAGGGCCCGCTGGAGGTGCAGACCGTTGAGAGCCGCCAGGAGCTCGTCGTAGTAGTCCAGCGTGTAGTGGACGTAGAACACGCCCCACGGGTGGCCGACGAAGGACGGGTACTCGACCTCCGAGAGGTCGACCGACAGCCATCCGTCAACCCGGCAAGCCAGGTCGTCGAGCAGTCGCCAGGTGCGGTTGAACTCCTCGACGTCGATCTTGTGCAGCGGACGCCGGCGACGCATCGACCGGGTCGTGCCGTCCTCGTCGATCCAGCGCGAGGTGTTGCGACCCCGGTGCACGACCACCGTGGTCCCGGGCAGGTGCTCGGCCACGAAGTCGACCAAGCGCGCCAGCGCCTGCTGCCAGAGCTCGAGGTAGCGCCCGGGATCGCTCTGGAGGTTCAGCCGGGCGAGCCCACCCGCCTCCTTGCGCTCGCGGTACCACCCGGTCTTGTGGAGCATCCAGCGGTTGTCGGTGATGAAGCGGCCGTCCTCGACCTCGAGCACGCCGAAGTGCACGTCGCCGAAGAAGTCGACGACCAGGTAGTCGGGTGCCTGCTCGACCACGCGCTGGAGGAACTCGCGCGAGACGTCGTTGCGGACCTGCTGCCGGGCGTAGGGCGTCATGTCCTCCCCGAGCAGCTCCTCAGGGATCTCGTAGGGCTCCGACATCATCGAGATCAGCGAGCTCTGGTTCTGCATCAGGCCGCACACCCACATCGACTTGTAGTCCGGGTTGAAGCGGGTGTTGAAGACGTCCCGACTGATGCAGCTGCCCAGGACGGCAACGGTGACGGGGTGCGCAGCCATGGGGACAGCCTGACTCATCGGCACTCCGCACGGCGACCACCCCCGGCTCCGAGGGCGGAGACACGCTCCGCGGAGACTAGGATCGGCGAGGCTCCGGGCACTCTCGTGCCCGAGCGACCTCGGAGGAGTACCCCGGATGCACATACCAGGTGAGCGCACCGCAGCGGCGGCGTGGCGGCGGGTGCGGTCGCGGGTCCAGGGTCCGGCCGCTCCGCCGATCCCGGTCCTGACCGTGATCATCCCGGTCTACAACGTCGAGCGCTACCTCCGCGAGTGCCTCGACAGCGTGCTGCAGCCAGACCCTGCACGAGCTCGAGGTGATCGCGGTCGACGACGGCTCCACCGACGGCAGCCTCGCGATCCTGCACGAGTACGCCGCGCGCGACCACCGGGTCCGGGTGCTGACCCAGGTCAACTCCGGACAGGGCATCGCCCGCAACTACGCCGTGGCCGAGGCTCGCGGTGAGTTCCTGACCTTCTGCGACTCCGACGACACCATCCCCCGTGGCGCCTACGCCTTCATGGTGCAGGGCCTGTCAGCGCACCGGGTCGGACTTCTCGGTCGGAGCGGTCCGACGCTTCCGCCACAAGCAGCGCCACGGGCGTCTCGTGGCCCGCGGCCCACCGCTACGACCGGTTCGGCGTCACCATCGACGAGTTCCCGACGGCACTGCTCGACATCATCGCCTGCAACCGGGTCTTCCGCTCGGCGTTCTGGCGCGAGCGGGTACCGGAGTTCCGCGGCCACATCGCCTACGAGGACCACGTCCCGATGCTGGCCGCCTACGTGCGCGCCGACCGCTTCGACGTCCTGGCCCGCATCACCTACAACTGGCGCCAGCCGCGAGGACAACACGTCGACGGGGCAGCAGAAGGCGTCGGTGCAGAACCTTCTCGACCGGATCTCGGTCAAGGAGGAGGCCAACGAGCTGTTGCTGGCCGAGGCGTCCACGGTGGTGTACGACGCCTGGATCGCCCGCACCATCGACGTCGACTTCCCCGCCTTCGTGGACTCCGCCACTGCCGGGACCGATCTCTACCGCAACATCCTGAGCGCGACGTACCAGACCTTCTTCGGCCGGGCCAGCGACAACGCGCTCGACTCGGTCCAGCACTTCCAGAAGGTGCGCGGGTGGTTGTGCGCCGAGGGACGGTGGCCGGATCTGCTCGAGGCCGAGAAGCACTATTCCGCACCGGAGAGCGGCTGCCCGCGTACCCGCGTGGAGGACGGCCGGATCATCGCGGTCCTGGATCCCGACATCGACTTCCTGCACGACCTGCCGCAGAGCTACTCGAGCTGGCCCCGTCCGAGACCGGGCCCGATGGTCGGGCTGCGGGCGGCGACCTGGACCGACGCCCGAGCTCCAGCTGACCGGCTACGCACTGATCCGCGGCCTGGACGCGAGCACCCAGGCACCACACCGTCGAGGCCTGGCTGCACGACGAGCAGAGCGGACAGATCCTGCCCCTGCCGATCACCCGGGCCTGCGAGCCGGAGATCAACCTCTGGGTGCGGCAGCCCTACGCGGGCTACGACGAGACCGCGTTCGCCGTCGACGTCGACCTCGACGAGCTGCTCACCGCCTCGGCCCGGACCGACGACGTGGGTGCTCCAGGTCCGGCTGGAGCAGGAAGGAGTGGTCCGTGAAGGGGGAATGCGCGAGCCTGGTCCCTGGATCGTCGGCGCACCTCGCGAAGGCTCTTCCGGTCGATGCTCCCGACGGCGTCCTGCTCCTGGTGGCCCCGACCCGGGATCCCGAGCACGGCTTCTCGCTCCAGGTGAGCGCGCCCCGCTTCACGATCGACACCGCCGGTCCGGCGACCGGCGACGCGGTCACCGGCCGGCTGCGGGCAGCCCCCGACCAGACCCTGGACGGGGTGCGCGTCCTCGCCCGGCAACCGGCCACCCGACGTCACGGCGTGCGCACGGTCACCAGCGACGTGTCGGCCGACGGCAGCTTCACCCTCACCCTTCGGCCCACCGGACCCGACTGGAGCATCTTCGCCGTCCTCCCCGACGGCAGCGAGACGCCGGTCCGGTGCGCTGCCGACTGGGAGCGGCAGGGTCCCCATCGGCCCCGGACTGCTGCAGTGGACCCGCACCAGCGGTGGGCAGCTCGCGCTCCGGCCCGACGGCCGCGGCCTGGTCATCGAGGACCTTCGGCTGGACCCGGAGGTGCTCACCCTCGAGGTCCGCCCCGAGGGAATCTCCACCGCTGAGCTCGGGGCGGCCCGGCTGGCAACCGAGCGGACCGACCTACCACTGCTGGCCGTCGAGGAGGTCGATGGCCGGGTGACGCTCCGGTACGCCCGGACCGCCTCTCCCCTCGGCGGGGCACCCACGCCCGTCCCCAGCGGGAGCTACTCGCTGACCGTCGAGACCAGGGACGGCCACCAGGTGACCGCCACCGGCGGCGACGGGTTGCTGCCGAGCCTGCCGTTGACCCATCTCGACGACGACCACCGCGTCTCCCTGCGAGTGCGCCGCCCGTCTCCACGAGGTCCAGGTGAGCCTCGGCGCTCCCCTCACCGTCACCGAGCGGTCCGTCGTCGGTGCCCGCCGGCTGCAGCGCGACTACCGCGCCGCGACGGGGCCGGCGGCCTGGGTGAGCCCCGACTCGGTGCTGTTCCAGTGCTACCTGGGTGAGACCGCGACCGACAGCCAGGTGGCGATCGACGCCCATCTCGCTCGCACCCGCCCGGAGCTGGTCCGCTACTGGGCGGTCCGCGACCGGAGCACGGTGCTTCCGGCCGGCGCCGTGCCCGTGCAGATCGGCAGCCAGGACTGGTTCGACGTGCTGCGCTCGGTGACCTGGCTGTGCAACAACATCGACTTCCCCAGCTACTTCGTCAAGCGCCCCCACCAGCGCTACCTGCAGACCTTCCACGGCTATCCGTTCAAGTCGATGGGTGCGACGTTCTGGCGCGGGAAGCGCTACAGCGAGGGTCGGATCCGCACCGAGACCGCCCGCCGCAACCGGGAGTGGGACACCATCCTGGTCCCGAGCGAGTTCTGCGCCGAGTTCTACCGCGATGAGTACGACTACCAGGGCACGATCCTCGCGGAGGGCTACCCGCGCTGCGACGCCCTCGTCAACGCCGACCGCGACGTCGTACGCCGCGAGGTGCTCGACCGACTCGGCGTCCCCCACCGCAAGCGGGTGGTCCTCTACGCCCCCACCTACCGGGACTCGCTGACCACCAGGGTGTACGCCGCCGAGCTGTTCCGCGAGCTGGATCTGGACCGGCTGACCGAGTCCCTCGGGCCCGACTACGTGATCCTGCTCCGCGGCCACAACAACAACCAGCGCGAGGACGCGCGCGTCGAGCGCAGCGACGCGGTCGTGGACGTCACCGACTACCCGGAGATCAACGACCTGACCCTGGCGGCCGACGCGGCGATCCTCGACTACTCGAGCCTGCGCTTCGACTGGGCGCTGACCGGGCGGCCCGTGGTGTTCTTCGTCCCGGACCTGGACGACTACTTCCGCGGACGCCCGCCGCTCTTCGACTACCGCGACACCACGCCCGGCCCGCTGCTGAGCACCACCGATCAGGTGGTCGAGCACCTGCGCGACCTCGACCGGCTCACGACCGAGTGGGCGCCGGCCATCGCCGACTTCAACAGCCGTTACAACGACCGGCACGACGGCCACGCCACCGAGCGGGTCGTCGAGGCGTTCTTCAACGCCTGAGCGCGTCGTCCATGGCTGCCGCGAGGTAGGGGGACATGGTCTGCGCGTAGGTCGCGGTCAGGTGCGATGCGTCGAAGTAGACGATGACGCCACCGACGACGGCGGCGCACTCCTCGGCGGTGCAGATGTGGTCGTTGAGGTCGGTCGCCGACACCCGGGGCCGGTCGAGCCGGTCGACCGCATCCATCACGGGGTCAGGCGTGATCCACTGCGCGGGGTCACCCGCGCAGCTGTCCAGGTCGTCCGGATTGACCGCCACGCAGTCCGGTACGGCGCCGTCCCCGCCGTTGACCGGCGACGGGGTGTCGTGGACGGCGAGGACCGGGAGGCCGGCCTCCGACCAGCGCCGCAGCACCCGCTGGTAGCCCTGTCGGTAGGCGTCGGCGCTGGACGCGCGGTCCGAGCCCTCTGCCGGCGCCGAGACCCGGTTGGTCAGCACCACCAGGTCGGGCTGCTCGTCGATGACCGTGTCGGTGGTGCGACGGACCCAGTCCCGGCAGGCGGTGCTCATCGCCGCGGTGTCGAACTGCTGGCGCAGGTCGGACATCGCGCACCGGGAGGCGAGGTGCGTGGTGATGTGCCAGCCTCGCTTCTTCGCCACCTGCTGCAGGGCCGGCAGCCACTGACCCGCGTGGGAGTTCCCGACCAGGGCCACGTCGACGGTGCCGTCGGGGTCACCGAAGTCGCACGCGACCGTGGGGAAACGGGGCAGGTAGGCCCAGCAGTCCGTGCCACCCGAGACGACCGCGTACGCCTCTGACTTGTCCTGGGCGGCCAGCGCGGGCGTCGGGACGGGGTCGCCGGTCCAGGGCGGGCAGTCACGGTCCGCGTCCAGCGCGCCGGCTCCGAGGCACGGGTCGTTCCCGGCCTCGATCGAGGCGAGCCGGTCCCGCGCCGCGTCCTCGCGTCGGTCCACCACACCGATCTGGAGCTGCGCGAGCCCGATGACGAGCACCATGCCGACGGCACCCAGCAGATAGGTCCGGCCCAGGCGTCGGTTCCACGCCCGGCTGCGGAACGGGTCCTCGACGTACCGCTTGGTCAGCGCGGCCAGCACCAGGGTGACCACCACGATGACGGCCTTGCCGGGCAGACCGACCGAGTGGCCGATCGCGAACGGGGCGAGCACGATCAGCGGCCAGTGCCAGAGGTAGACCGAGTAGGACACGTCGCCGAGCCACTGCACCGGCCGGAGCGCGAGGAGCGGGACCGGTGACCCGCGGACGGCGCCGGCCTCGGCGCGCGATCACCAGCAGCGTGCCCACGATCGGGAACAGGGCACGCCAGCTCGGGAAGGGAGTCCCGCCGTCGAACGTGACGGCGCTCCACGCGACCATGGCGAGGCCCAGCCACGCCAGCCCGCCGGCGTAGCGGCGCCCCGGTGCGGTCAGCGTCCGCGGAAGCTCACCCAGACGGCGACCAGCCCGCCCGCCGCCCGAGCTCCCAGATCCGGGTCGTGGTGACGAAGTAGGCGCTGGCCGGCTGGGAGGCGGTGGCGAGCACCGACCAGACCAGCGAGGCGCCGACGACGGCACCGAGCCCGACGGCGTACAGGATGCCGGGCCGGACCCGACCACGGAGCGCGACCACGAGCAGCCCGATCACCAGGAGCAGGACCGGCCACCCGAGGTAGAACTGCTCCTCGACCGACAGCGACCAGAAGTGCTGGACCGGCGATGCGGCGTTCTCGGCCGCCAGGTAGTCGACCGAGTCGCGGGCCAGCACCCAGTTGAGGACGTAGAGCGCGGCCGCGGACGCCTGCTTGGCGGTGTTGGCCCACTGTGTCTCGGGAGCGACCAGCCAGGACCCGACCAGCGTGGTGCCCAGCACCAGGAAGGAGGCCGGCAGCAGCCGGCGGATCCGGCGGCCCCAGAACGTGAGCAGGTCCGACCCGGTCGACGGCGGGTGCGCCAGGAGGTGCGAGGTGATCAGGAAGCCGGAGATCGCGAAGAAGACGTCGACCCCGACGAAGCCGCCGGTGAACGACCGCGGAAACAGGTGGTAGACGAGCACCAGGGTCACGGCAAGGGCGCGCAGGCCCTGGATGTCCGCGCGCAGCTTGCCGGCCCCGGGCGCTCGGCGACCGGGCTCTGGTGCGCTCACTCGAAGAACCCCTCCACGACGCGGCGGGCCGCGTGTCCGTCCTGGAAGGCGTTGAAGCGCTCCTGGAACCGGGCGTAGTCCGGTGCGTGCTCGCGGACCACGTCGTCGAGGTGGCGCAGCGACGCGATCACGCCCGCGGCGTCGTGCAGCAGCGGCCCGGGCGCCGACTCGCGGAAGTCGAACAGGAAGCCCCGGACCCCGGAGGAGTAGCGGTCGAGGTCGGGCACCAGGAACAGCATCGGCCTGCCGGTGAGCGCGAAGTCGAAGCGCAGCGAGGAGTAGTCGAGCACGGCCACGTCGGAGGCGAGGATCAGGTCGTTGATCTCGGGGTACGTCGTCACGTCGATCACCCCGGCGGCCGTCGTCGCGCTTGGCTGGTGGAAGCGGTGACCGCGCACGAGCACCACGAAGTCCGGGCCCAGCTCGCGAGCCACGGCCGCGGGGTCGAGGTGCTCCACCCCGCGCGCGGAGCTGTAGGAGCTGGCGGCGTCGTCGCGCCACGTGGGGGCGTGCAGCACCGCGGTCTGACCGTCGCGCACTCCCAGCCGCCGGCGGACCTCGTCGCGGATCCGGTCCGCCTCGGGCGAGACGAGCACGTCGTCGCGGGGGTAGCCCTGGTTGAGGATCGGTCCGTCGTAGAGGTACTCGCGGCGGTAGTGCGCGTCCATCTCGGGGGCCGGGGTGAGGATGGCGTCCCAGTCACGGGCGGTCCGGCCGAGCTCGGAGGCGATCCGCAGCGGCGTGTACTTCTTGGTCCGCCACAGCGACATCCCCATCGCCTTCGCCGGGTAGCCGTGGAAGGTCTGGAGGAAGCGCTGCCCCGGACGCTTGCGGAACCACCGCGGCAGGTCCACGTTGACCACGAAGTGGCCGGCCGAGGCGAGCGCGGCGTACCACTCCCGGCTGTTGATGAGGATCGGGACGGCACCGTCGGGCACCCTGGCGGACCGGTCCGCGACCGCCCAGTGGGCCGTGAGGTCGGGGTGCGACCTCCGGAGCTCCTCGAAGATCGCGAGCTGGCTGTCGGTCGCGCCGCCGCCCTCGTAGCACTGGAGGTAGACGCTCGAGGCGTCCACAGGACCGTCGTACGACGCGTAGGAGCGGCGCGCCTGCTCCTGGGCGAAGGCGCCGATCTCGTCATCGGCGAGACCGGGCGCGAGCCGCAGCGACACCCTGCCCTTCTCGATCCGGACACCCGCGCGGAAGCTTCCGACCAGGGTGTCCGGCCGCGCCGCGTCGAGGAGCTCGGTCCCCGGCCGGAGCGACCCGGTGACGCCGTCGACGACCAGCCCCACGGCGTACTGCCCGGAAGGGACTGCGGTGACCGCCACCCCCCACGGGTCGCGCAGCAGGGAGAACGTCGACACGACGACCCCGTCAGCGGACGACACCGAGACCGGGTCGAGGACGGTGTCCTGACGACGCACGACGAGCGAGAAGTCCTCGGCTGGGGCACCGTCCCAGACGATGCTGATCGCGACCGTGTCCGGGCCGAAGTCCACGCCGACCACGCGGGCCCGGTGCCGGGCGTCGACGAGCGCGACCCAGCCGGCCCGGTTGGCCTGCAGGGAGGCGACGCCGGCAGCGGTGCCGACGAGGTCGTCCGGGAGGGCCCAGGCCACGGGACGACGCTTGCCGTCGGCGCCGTGCACCATCACCCGGCGCCTGCCGTCCTCGGAGTCCGCGGCAGGGGTGCCGAGCAGGGTCAGGACGGCGTCACCCTCGACGAGGGGTACGTCGGCCGCGACCGCCCCGTCCTCCTGCAGGACCAGGAGCCGCTCGCCACGGACCCGGCCCGGCGAGGACACGTGGAGCCGAGCCTCGTCGCCGACGACGTCGACAGCAGTGAGCACGTGCGCCGCTGCCGGCGCCAGCCGCACGCCGAGCACGTCCGGCCCGGCCTCGCGCAGCTCGACCCTGGCGCCGTCGAGCTGCCGGGGAGCCAGCAGCGGCGTGCCCAGGGCGCCGAGGGCGCCGTCGCGGGCCCGTCGGGTGAGCCCACCGGTCCGACGTACCCCCGACCAGGCGACGTCGAGCTCGACCGTGAGGTCCACCGGCCGTGCCGGCACGGCGGCGACCAGGCCGACCACGTCGACCTCCGCGCGGACCGAGCCGAGCCGGTTGTCGTGGTACTTCAACGCGCTGGTCCGGTTCACGCGGACGTCGGAGCACAGCTCGACCGGGACCGGGACCCGGACCTCGCCGGACCCGTCGACGAGCCGGAGCGCCACGACGGGCGCCTCGTCGCCGAACCCGAGCTTCGCGAGCCAGACGTCCAAGGTCAGCTCGAACTCCGTCGCCCCGGTCCAGCGGACCCCGGTGAGGACGGCCTGGACGCCGGTCTCCTCGGCGCCGAGCCGCAGGCACCCGGCCGGCACCTCGATCCCCCGCTCAGCGAGGTGCCGAGGCCGGAGGTACGGCGTGCCGTCGACGACGACGGTCGGCACGTTGCCCGACTCGTACCAGGTGCTGGCGACGTAGGTCTCGAGGTCGGTACGGCGGTCCTCGGCGAGCAGCCACCACCGCACCCGCGACTCCGCCGGGAGCCGCTCCCACCGCTCGGACGGCATCGCGTCCCGCAGCTCCTCACCGATGGCCCTGAGGTCGGCCCAGTCCAGGTCGGTGGCCCGCTCCACGTCCTGGACGAAGGTCATCAGGCCGTCGTCGACGGCCCCGGTCAGCCATGCGTCGGTGACCGCCGGCCGGGCCGTCGTGGTCACCAGCGCGAGCCCGTGCCGGGTGCGGGCGATCCAGTCGGCGAGGTCGGGCATCCGCTCGGGCTGGGTCCCGATCGGACCCGGCTCCGCCAGCGACACCCAGCCGGCCCGGGGCACGGCGACCAGGTCGGGGCGGGCACCGCCGACCAGTGCCACGAGGGCCGGGTCGGCACCCGGCCCGCCGGCCGCGGCACCGAAGCGCAGCTGGCGGTCGCGCCAGGCGTCCGCACGGAAGAGACAGCCGGCTCGCCCGCGAGCCGCACCGCGAGCCGCACCGCGTCCGCGCCGTCGTCAGCGGCCTCATCAGCGGTCTCGATCGCCAGGTCGGCGCCGCTGGCGTCGAGCGCGGCGACCAGGCGGGCCAGCGTGTCGGGGCGCAGCGCCTCGGCGGAGTGCAGGAAGCAGAGATAGGCGCCGCCGGACTGGCGGGCCGCTTCGTCGCGGGCCGCCGACCGGTCGGCGCCAGGAGCGTCCACCCAGCGGACCCGGTCGTCGGGCTCGACGCCGGCCCGATCAGGCCCAGCCCCCACCCCGACCACCAGGACCTCGACGTCGGTGTGCGTCTGTGCGAGCACCGAGGCGACCGATGCGGACAGGGTGGCGGCACCGTCGGTGTCGATCACGACGGTGACCAGGTCGGGACGCGCTCGACCCCCCAGCTTCTGACGCAGCCACGACCCTCGGCGCGAGGGACGGGCTCGAGTCCGGTCAGTCACTCATCTGCACAGGTTCCGCGACGGTTACCGCGACCGGAGGTAGTCGCGGGCGCGGCGCGCTCCCGGGATGCGGGCGACGAGGGCACGCAGGGAGGCCGTCGTGCCACGGGTCTGCGGAGCAGAAGCCGTGGCCTTCTCCACGGGCTCGGGCTTGTCCTGCTCGTCGCGGGCCTCTCGGGCACCGACCTCGCGCCCGGCCCGGTGGGCGGCCGACACGGAGTAGTGCGCGATCGCGTCGGAGACCCGGCACAGACGGGCGTAGCGGGCGCCCAGGTCGTCGAGCTCCTGCTCGACCGCGGCGTCGTGGCCACCGGTGTCGGCGAGCCGGGACAGGGCGGCGTACGTCGCCTCGGCGATGTCGACGAGCTCCTGGGGCAGATCTGGCTCCGCCCAGGTCGCGGCGTGCCGGCGCAGGCCCGGATCGATGAAGTCGTCGACCGGGTGGTGCTCGCCGGAGGACAGGTCGTCGGCGAACCTCAGCCCGAGGTCGGCCTGGACGCTGCGCATCGCAGCGCGCCAGTCACCCACCAGGTCGTCGTAGCGGACGAAGGACCGGGCCTGGTCCCGCGTCTCGCGCTCGACGATCAGGCTGCCGTTCACCCAGCCACAGAGGTTGAAGACCGCGAACTGCCAGGAGTCCATCTGCGGGCGGTTGCCGGCGTAGTAGGTGCTGCGGCTGCCGAGCACCTCAGCAGGGTGTCGCAGCATCGAGACCAGGCCGAGCTCGACGTCCAGCCGACGAGCCGCGTCCACCCACAGCGCCGGGAGCCAGATCGCCCGGGGGTCCTTGACCACGACCAGGTCGACGCCGTCCATCTGGTCGGCCAGCCACGCATCCAGCTGCGCGCGGGTCCGCGCCGTGACCGCGGCCTGCATCAGCGCGTAGGCCTCGGGGCGACCGTCGGTCAGCTCGACGTTGGCCCGTGTCATCACCCGCTGGTGGAAGCGGACCGGCCACCAGGACTCGAAGAAGCCGCGCGGGTTGGACTCGTTGCCCTTGAGGACCGGCTCGGGGACGTGGAAGCCGAGGAGGTGCAGCGTGCCGGCCACGGTGCTCGTGCCACTGCGTCCCGCACCGGTCACGAGCACGACCTGGCGCCGTACGGGCGCGTCGTCGGGGACGTCAGACATGGGCCGGCTTCCGGTCGAGGTCAGGGCTACAGGATCCTAGGACGAGCGCGGGCGTTTACGGCCATCGCGGACCCTTCGGAGTCGTCGGCGCAGCCTCCCCGCGACCACCCGCGCCAGCTGCGAGGCCGAGAGCTCGTCGACCAGCATGGTGGAGGCCAGCTCCTGGGACGCCGCCCGGATCGAGGCCTCGACCCGGGCGGGGTCGCGGGTCGCGCGGCGGACCATGGCTTCGAGCTCACCCACGTTGCGCCCTTCGGGGGGCGCCGTCCCCGGGATCTCCGCGACCACCCGGAGCAGACCTGCGGTGAAGCGGGCCACCGCGTCCGCCGGCACCTCCACCGTCGTCGGGTTGTTGCCGACCCCGACCGCCACCGACGGGTCGCCGAGCAACCGGAGGTCGCCGACGACCTCCACCCCGGTCGCTGCGATCTCGCCGGCGATCTCGGCCCCGATCTCGGCGCCACGCTCGACGGCCCACGCCGGGGTGAGCAGGCGAGGCTCGTCCGGGGACGGGGCTGCGTTCCTGGAGGTGGCGCACGGCACCGAAGCGGACGAACCGGGTGTAGTCCGAGAACGACCACCCGCGCTCCAGCCACTCACTGTTGAAGGCCCGCAGCATCTGCACCTCGGGCAGGGTCAGGGACCGGTTCGCCGTCAGCTCACGTGGCTCGAGGGTGCCCTCCGTCAGGCCCAGCATCTCCTCGAACGACCTGACCAGCATCCGCTTGTCGCGCTCGTCGACCACGATGACCGTCATCCGGTCCGCGCCGACGGCCTCGGCCCAGGTCCGGACCACGGCGTCGTGCCGGTGCCGTCTCCAGAACGTGGGCGTGATCGCAACTGCCTCCGGACGGTGCAGGATCTCGTCGAGCCAGCCCTCGTAGTCGAGGCGGTCGTCGTACATGAGGCCGGGTCGGTTCTGCATGTACTGCTGCCACTGGGACGCGAAGATCCGGACGACCGGCCGCACGGTGACGACCACGTGGACCCGTTCACCACCGAGCGCCGACACGATCTCCCGGATCCGCGTGGGCGAGGAGTCGGAGTAGTACTCGCTGCTGACCACCGTCGCGCGCGCCGTCGACCCGGTGACCTCGTCGACGAGCTCACGCCACCGAGCCTGGCCGACGGAGGGATCGGCGGTCGGCAGGGCCTTGCCGGTCGACGCAGCCATGGACGCCGCCGCCGAGTGCGCCTTGGGGCCGCCGTAGTGGACGCCCTGCGCCTCGAGGGCGGACCTGTTCTGGTGGAAGGCGGCCTGGACGGTGGTGGTGCCGGTCTTGTACGGCCCGATGTGCAGGACCACCACGCCGTCGGGGAGCCGGCTCACCGGCGGCCGCCGATCCGGCGGGCGACGTGCCGGAGCAGCTGCCGCACGGACAGCGACTCGATGTTGTCCGGGGACTCGCGACGCCGACGGGTCTCCGCACGCAGCCGGTCCAGCTCGTCGGTGCGGCTCAGGGCCGTGGGGCCGTCCGGGGTCTGCCGCACTGCCCGCGATCTCGACCAGGCCGTCCAGCACGCTGACGACGACCGCGCCGGCTTCCTCGATCGAGACCGATGCGTGGTCATCGGCAGGGAGGCCGCGCACGGTGCGCTCGACCAGGTCCGCGACCAGGGGCACGTGGACGAAGGGCTGGGCCTCGGCACGGAGGTCAGCGCTCAGGCGAGTCTCACCGGGGTCAGGTGCTGCTTCCGCCGGGCTGCTCGTCTGCACGGGCGACAGGCTAGCCCAGTCGGTGCTCACGGCCGCCGGGTGTGCGAAACTGCGGGGTCGAAATCGCGAGGGTGGACACGAGGTGTCGGGACCGATGAAGAACGTCGCAGTCTTGCTGGCCGGAGGGGTCGGCGTCCGGGTCGGGCTCGATGTCCCCAAGCAGCTGATCAAGATCGCCGGGCACCCGATCATGGAGCACACGCTCGGCATCCTGGACCGCCACGAGGACGTCGACGAGATCGTCGTGATGATGACGCCCGGGCCACCTGGACGCCGTCCGCGCGATGGTCAAGAACGGCGGCTACGGCAAGGTCACCCAGATCCTCGAGGGCGCCGGCACCCGCAACGACACCACCCGGCGGGCACTCGAGAGCCTCGGCGACGACGAGTGCAAGGTGCTGCTGCACGACGCGGTACGCCCTCTGGTCAGCGGCCGGATCATCGGCGACTGCTTCGCCGCGCTCGACACCTACGACGCCGTCGACGTGGCCATCCCGTCGGCCGACACGATCATCGAGGTCGACGACGGACAACACGATCAGCAACATCCCGCCGCGCGGCAACCTGCGCCGCGGCCAGACGCCGCAGGCCTTCAAGGCGTCGGTCATCAGGTCCGCCTACGCCCGGGCGGGCGAGGACCCCAACTTCGAGGCGACCGACGACTGCACGGTGGTGCTGCGCTACCGCCCCGACGTGCCGATCTGGGTCGTCCCCGGCGACGAGCGCAACATGAAGGTCACCGAGCCGATCGACCTCTACCTGGCCGACAAGCTCTTCCAGCTGACCGGCAGCGACCTGCCCCCGGCACGCAGCGAGGCAGGAGTACCGCGCCGCGCTGGCCGGCAAGACGATGGTGGTCTTCGGCGGCAGCTACGGCATCGGCGCCGACATCGCCGAGCTCGGCGGCGTCGTACGGCGCCAACGTCGCCTCCTTCAGCCGGTCCACGACCCAGACCCACGTGCAGCGCCGCGACGACGTCGCCGCCGCGGCCCGCAGCGTCGTGGAGCAGCACGGCTCGGTCGACTTCGTCGTCAACACCGCCGGGGTGCTGCCCCGCGGCTCGCTGATCGACGCCTCCGACGAGACGATCTACACCGCCACCGACATCAACTACATCGCGCCGATCCTGATCGCCCAGGAGTTCTACCCGCTGCTGCGCGAGACCAGGGGCAGCCTGCTGCTGTTCACGTCGAGCTCCTACACCCGCGGCCGCAGCGGCTACAGCCTCTACTCCTCGGCCAAGGCGGCGACCGTCAACCTCACCCAGGCGCTGGCCGACGAGTGGGCCGCGGACAAGATCCGGGTCAACTGCATCAACCCCGAGCGCACCGGGACCCCGATGCGGACCAAGGCGTTCGGCGAGGAGCCGCCGGGCTCGCTGCTGGAGTCGACGGCGGTCGCCCGGTCCTCGCTGGACACCCTGCTGTCCTCGGGGACCGGCCACCTGATCGACCTGCGTCGGGTCGACCCGCTGAGCATCGCGCTCCAGGGCGCGGACGAGGCGACCTACCCCTCGTCGTGAGCGTCAGCCGAAGAACGACTTGACCACCCGCTCAGCCGCGTGGCCGTCCTGCAGGTAGTTGTACTTCTGGTGGAAGCGCGCCTGCGCGGCGGCGTGGTCACGCTGCAGCCCGGGCAGGTCGCGGAGCAGCCGGACCGCCTCGTCAGCGGTGTCGACCAGCGGCCCCGGGGCGGTGTCGCGGAAGTCGAAGAGGAAGCCGCGGACGCCGCCGGTGTAGGCCGCGAGGTCGGGCACCAGGAAGATCATCGGCCGGCCGGTCAGCGCGAAGTCGAAGCGCAGCGAGGAGTAGTCGAGCACCGCGGCGTCCGCGGCCAGGATCAGGTCGTTGATCTCGGGGTAGTCGGTCACGTCGAGCAGCCGCGAGGTCTGCCCGCTGCTCTGGAGGCTGCGAGCGTGGAACCGGTGCCCTCGCATCAGGATGACGTAGTCCGGGCCGAGCTCGCGGCTGGCCGACTCCAGGTCGAGGTGGTGCACCATCTCCGCCGAGCGCCAGTTGGTGGCCAGGTCGTCGCGCCAGGTGGGAGCGTAGAGGACGGCGTGCTGGCCGGGCCGGATGCCGAGCCGGGCCCGGGTCTCCTGCCGGACCCGCTCCGCGTCGGCCGAGACCAGCACGTCGTCGCGCGGGTAGCCGGCGCTGTGGATCGGTCCGTCGTAGCGGTACTCGGTGCGGTAGTAGCACGTCCATCTCGGGAGCCGGGGTGAGGATCAGGCTCCAGTCGCCCGAGGTGCGCGCCAGCTCGAGGTCGATCCGGCGCGGCGTGTAGTGCTTCGCCCGCCACATCCGGATCCCCATCGACTTGGCGGGGTAGCCGTGGAAGGTCTGCAGGACCTGCTGCCCCGGGCGGGCGGCGAACCAGCGGTCGACGTCGATGTTGAGGCAGAGGTACGTCGCCGAGGCCATCACCCGGTACCACTCCCGGGACCGCATCAGCACCCGGACGCCACCCTCGGGCACCGTCGAGGACCGATCGGCCACGCCCCAGTGCAGGACCAGCTCGGGGTGGCGGCGGCGCAGCTCATGGTGGATCGCGAGCTGGCTGTCGGTGGCCGACGCGCCGGCGTACGACTGGAGGTAGACCGACTGCGGCTCGAGCGGGACGTCGCCGGAGCGGAACCACTCCTGGAGACGCCGCTGGGCGTAGGGACCGCGGTCGTCGTCGCTCACCGGCGGCAACAGGTGGATCCCCGCCTCGCGGCCCAGCCGGATCGGGCGGAACCGGAAGTCGTCGGTGACGGTGAAGTCGAGGAGACCGTCGATCACGGAGGCGCGCAGCAGGACGCGACCGGGCGGCCCGTCGTGGGGCTCGCCACGGACGTCGAACCAGTAGCGGTCCACGGGTAGCGGCGCCGCACCGAGGCCCCACTCGTCCCAGGTGGTCGCGAAGCTCGCGCGGACAGTGCCGTCGGATCCGAGGTCGAGGGCGCCGCGGATCGTGGCCCGTTCGCCACGCAGGTCCAGCTCAGCGCGCTCCGGGGCGGTCCCGAGCCAGCGCCCGGACACCTGCACCAGTCCGTCGCGCAGCTCGACGGACTCCAGGACCAGGGTGCTGCGGGCCTCGGCGATCTCCACGTCGCCGGTGGGCGACCGGCTGGGCGCGACGGCACCCTCGCCGACGGCCAGCCACTGACGTGCCTCCACGGGCCAGCCGACCTGGACCTCACGACCGTCGCGGTCGAGAGCCACGAAGTCCCAGCACACGTTGTCGGGACCGGTCCACGGACGCGGCACCTCGATCGAGAAGACGAGGTCGGCGCCGACGGGACGCAGCGGCGCCCGCGCCTTGAGCCCGCCGATCATGGTGACGCGTACGGCGTCCAGCGAAGCCCCCCCGGTCACGATCGTCCCGCTGACCCGGCGCCCGGTGACCTGCACCTCGCGCAGCCGGACGCCGGCGTCACGGCGTGCGGAGAGGCCGAAGGTGGCAGGCTCGGTGCCCTCGACGCCTACTCGGAACCCGGACACCAGCCGGGGCGCGAGGTGGCCGGTGTCGATCAGGCCGGCAGAGCCGCGGTCGTCGAGCCAGCTCACACCACCCTGACGCGTGAGCCCGCGGGAGCTCAGCCGGACGTCGAGCCGCCACGTGGCCAGGTCGGCGCTGCCGAGGGAGGCAGCAAGGGTGCCCGCATCGACCTCGGCGGTGAGTGCGCCCGGTGCGTAGTCCTGGTGGCGGCTCTCCTCGACCAGGTTGGCGCGGGAGTCGGTGT
Source organism: uncultured Actinomycetota bacterium (assembly GCA_963706475.1). Taxonomy (GTDB): domain Bacteria; phylum Actinomycetota; class Actinomycetes; order Propionibacteriales; family Nocardioidaceae; genus Nocardioides. Next base: position 1,198,273 of record CAVPLV010000002.1, read on the forward strand.
GCTGGCGCACCGGGAGCAGCACCCGCTCGTCGGTCCCGGTCCGCACCAGGGCGACCTCGACGTCGGGCTGCTCGAGGAGGCTGACGTGCTGGATCCGGGTGTAGAGGTCGAGCTCGAGGCTGGCCGGACCGGTCCAGCGCACCCCGTGCAGCAGCACCTGGAGCGGGGTCTCGCTCTCGTGCATCTCATAGCTGTCCAGAGGAACGCCGACCACGTCGTCGCCGAAGAACGGGAGCCGGCCCAGCACCCGACCGTCGACCACGTCGGTGGGCCGGTCGTTGCCCTCGAACAGCCGGGCGGCGACGTACTCCTCGAGCTCGGCGCGCTGGTCGTGGCGCAGCAGCCACAGCTTGACCCGGGACTCGGCCCGCAACGTGGACAGGCTCCCCTCCCCACGAGAGCCCAGGAGCAGCTCGACGTGGTCGCGCAGCCGGGCCCACTGCTCGGGGGTGGCCCGCTCGACGTCGTCGAGGAACGGGTGGATGGCGGCGTCCAGGACGCCCCACAGCCACCAGTCCGTGGCGGCGGGCAGGTCGGTCTGCTGCACCGCACGCCACGTGTCGCGCTGGTCGAGGAGCCAGTCGTCGAGCCGGGAGAAGACGTCGGTCATCGCGCCGACGCTGACCCCGTCGGCGCGACCGGTCGGGACGTAGGTCGGGGCCTGGAGCAGGTCGAAGGTCTCGGCCCTCGAGTAGGACGCCAGCGCGACATCGGTGCCGTGCACGTTGCTGCTCGAGAAGCGCAGCCCGGCGCTGGTCCAGAAGCTACGCCGGAACAGCCGGTTGCCGAGGCCGAGGTCGGTGACCGCGACGGGACACTCGACCAGGGTGGTCCTCGCCAGCGGCGTGCGGTGGGCGGCGTCGTACGGCGCCACGATCCTGGGGAGCAGGGAGTGCGGTGCCTGCATCCGGCCCACCGCCAATGGCGAGCCGGACAGCTCGAGGGCCTCGACGAGCCGTTCCACGCCGCTCTCGGGCAGGTCGTCGCCGCCCGCTGCGAACATCAGGTAGCTGCCCCGGGACTGGGCCGCACCCAGGGTGCGCGCGGCAGCCGCATCGGTCGCCGTCCTGGCGACGACGCGGATCCGCCAGTCCTGGCCGGCGTGCTTCAGGGCCAGGTCGCGCACCTGGCCGGCCGCTCCGTAGGGGACCACGAGGATCTCCAGGTTGCGGTGGGTCTGGCCGCGCAGGGTGTCCAGGCACGGGCCGATCCGGGTGGTCTCGTCGTCACTGACCGCGACGACGACCGTCACCAGAGGTCCCTGCCAACCGGAGCGGAAACGGCGGCTGACCCGTCCGAGCGGGCCGCGGACCCGGCTCGGTGTCGCCTTGCCGAGGCGGCGCAGCACGAGTCCGGCGCGTTCGCGTGGACGCACGTGGGTCGCTCCTGTCAGGGGGTGGCAAGACGTAGATGCTAACCAATGACATCGGGTCGGCCGGCCGGGCCCAACGAGGCCAGGATGCTCTCCAGCCAGGGTCCCTCGCGCTCGTGGTCGAACACAAAGGGCGCCTGGAAACGCCGCTGACCCGCCACCCGACAGGTGACCGAGTCGATCTCGTGGCCGAGGAGCGCCGCGAAGAGGTACTCGTTCTGCGCGGAGTAGGCCTCGGACGTGACCATCACGACGCGCTTGGGCTCGGTGACCAGCCCGAGCTGGAACATCCCGCTCCCGGCGAAACCGGCCACCACGTCCGCGCGACGGAAGAGCTCGACCTGGTCCGGGAGCGACAGGTCCTCGGGGAACACGATCTCGAAGCCGTGCCTGGCGAAGATCTCCTCCACCTCCGGCGTGTTCACGCACGCCCGCTTGAGCAGCCGACGGGAGCAGAAGATCCGGCCCGGTCGCGCACCCGGGCTGGCGGCCGCGGCGAGCGTGTCGCCCACCTGGCGCCAGATCCCGGTGATCCGGGGGTGGACGTACTCAGGGTTGCAGAGCATCGGGGTGCTCGAGAAGAGTCGCTCCACCCGCACCGGACCGTCCACCAGGACGAAGTCGTCGTGGTCGATGCCGGCCGCGCCGAGCACGTCGTACTCCCAGGGCTGGATCTCCACCCGCTTGTTCACACAGAGGAGGACCTTGGCGTCCGGGACGAGCTCACGGACCCGCGGCCACGCCCAGACCCTCGACAGCTGCTCGGTCATCAGGTGGCCGAAGTGGCCGCGGACCTCGTTGTCGAGATGGAAGTAGGTACCGGGCAGGGTCCGGACGTCGGCAGGGTCGTGGCGCACCCGGGCGAACCGGTGCTCGAGCTCGTCGACGTGGGCGTTGGTCAGGACCGCGGCCCGGTTGTGCCGGTAGGTGTCGGCGAGGAGCACCCGGTCACTGCTGACCACCTGGTAAGGCGCCACCACCACGTCCTGGTAGTCGCGCAGGGCCAGCGGGACCGGGTCGTAGTGGGACGGGACGACCGCCCCCGGGTCGCCGGTGTTGATCCGCAGCCGGCAGCGCGACTCGAACGGCTCGGCCGGGAGCTGCACGACCACCCGACCCTCGAGCGCTCCTTCGATGTCGTCCGAGAGAGCCTGGCGCAGGCCGAGGTAGGCGTTGGTCTCGGCCTCGTCGAGCTTCGCCAGCGCACGGTTCGGCCGGGCGCGCAGGACCAGGTGGCCGTCGACGACCCAGATCCGCTTGATGGCAGCGGAGAGTGCGAGCAGGTGCTGGTGGGAGAGCGGCAGCACGGCGTCGGGTTCGAGGGCCTCCTCCCGCGTCGCCAGCACGGCAGTGAGCAGGCGACCCAGTCCACGGGGGTGGCGGCGCACCTCGTGGCCGCCGCGCCGGACCAGGTAGACACCCCCGTGCTGCAGGTGGAAGAAGGTGCCGCGGAACCGTTCCTGCCGACCGGCCCGTGACGCGGAGGCGTCGAGGACGACGTCGAACGGTCCGTGAGCGGCGAGGTGCACGTGCCGCTGCGAGGCCGACCACTCCGGGTCGGCCGCGACAAGCACAGCCGCCGGGTGCTGCTGCCGCAGCGCCTTGACCCAGTCACCGTCCGGGTCGCCGAGGACGGCGACCCTGGACCGGCCGGCTGCGATCCGCCGCCCCGCCAGAGCCAGGAAGGTCGGGTCGGCCAGCGGGCCGCTGCGGTCCGCTTCCCCGACGTCAGTCATCTCGATGCTCGCTCCCGATCGCACACCCGCTCCGACCCGGCTCACCCTAGCCGGGACACTCGGGTGACACCTGCAGCGAGTATGGTTTCGCGACCATGGGAAGTGACACGCGACGCAGGATCCTGATCCGGTCCGGCAAGGACCCGTTCACCCCCGTCTCAGGCGAGGCCACGCTGGCGCAGGACGTCTTCAACAGCAACACCGGCAACTACCTCTTCGCCCACTCGGTGCACAAGATGCTGATGACACCGGGGACCGAGGTCGTCTCCAACGCCACCCTGTCCGAGACGCGTCCGGCCACCGCGACCGCGATCGCCCGGGTCAACGAGCAGTTCGACGCGTTCGTGATCCCGCTGGCCAACGCGTTCCGCCCCGGGTTCGAGCCCCGGCTCCGTTGCCTGACCAGCCTCGTGGCCGGACTCACGGTCCCGGTGGTGGTGACCGGTGTCGGCGCACAGGCGGCCCTGGGCGTGCCGGCGATGTCCGGCTCGCCGCTCGACGACGTCGTACGCGAGTTCGTCGCCGCGGTGCTCGAGCGCTCCGCCAGCATCGGTGTGCGTGGCGAGTTCACCGCTGCGTACCTGCGCGACCTCGGCTTCCCCGCCGACACGATCGACGTGATCGGCTGCCCGTCCGTCTTCCTCCACGGGCCGGACTTCCGCCTGGCTCCGGCGGCCGGGGACCTGGCCGCGGACGCCCGGGTCGCGCTCAGCGTGACCGACGGGGTCCCGCACCTGGGTCGCTTCGTCGCCCGACTCGCCGACGAGCACCCGGCCAGCGTCTTCATCGGCCAGGACCGCGACGACCTGCGAGCGATCCTCTGGGGTGAGGGACCCGCCCGCGAGACCGATCCGGAGCTGCCGCTGCGTCCCGACCACCGGCTCTACCGAGAGGACCGGGTGCGGTTCCCCCTCGAGACCTGGACGTGGTTGCAGCTGCTCGCGGAGTTCGACTTCGCGGTCGGCACCCGTCTGCACGGCAGCGTCGCCGCCCTGCTCGCCGGGACGCCCGCCACCCTCCTCGCCCACGACTCCCGCACCGCCGAGCTCGCCACCCACCACCAGCTGCCCCACGTCAGCGCAACCGCGCTCGAGCAGGACCCGTCGGCTCGCGAGCTGTGGGCGAGCTATGACCCGGAGCCGTTCAACGAGGTCTACCAGGCCCGCTTCGAGACCTTCCTGACCTTCCTCGAGCGCAACGGCCTCGAGCACGTCCACCAGCCCGGCCTGGAGAATCCGGAGTACGACGAGCGTGTCTCGACGGCCACCTTCGCACCTCCGCTGGCCCCCCTGAGCCCGTCGCACCCCGAGGAGTACGCCGCGCGGCTGCGCTGGCTCCGGGACGCCACCACCTTCGACTCCCGCAAGCACCGGCAGGCCTACCGGGCGCCGTACCCCTTCCCGCCGCCGCGCGACCAGTGGACCCCGGAGAAGGAGTCCGCGCGGGAGCTGGAGCGACGGGTGACCGCGGCTGAGAACGGCCTCGTCCGGGCACGGCAGCGACTCAGGGCGGCCGAGCGCCGGGCCGAGCGCCTGGCGAAGCGGGTGGCCGGCCAACGACAGCAGCTGCGGTCCCAGCGCCAACGCCTCGACCGGCAGAAGGCGCGCCTGGACCGCCAGCAGGAACGCCTGGATCGTCAGCGCACTCGGCTGGACCTCATCGAGCGGAAGCTCGACTCCGGCTTCCTCACCAGGGTGCGACGCCGGCTCAGCTCGTCGGACTGACTCCGGTGACCGCGACGTCGCGGTGCCAGGACTCGGTGACGTACTTCGTCGACCCAGTCCATCGACGTGTAGAGACCGGCGGCTCCGGTGGGGGAGTCGGCGTCCACCTCGAGTCCGACGCGGTCGCGACCGCGGGCGGCGGCGTCGGCGATGATCGTGCGCAACAGTCCCGTGGCGACCCCGCGGCCACGAGCGGCCTCGAGCACGCCGAGGTAGGACACGTAGGAGCCGTCCGGCCCCGCGCCCCCCTCCGAGACGGTCCCGATCAGTGCCCCGACCGGTTGCGGCTCATCCCCGTCGACCAGCTCGGCCAGCCACCAGTGGTCCCAGCGGTGTCCCGGGTCCTCGCGGAGCCGGTGGAGGAACTCCTCGAAGGTCTCCTCGCTGGAGTTGAAGTGGTCGACGAACGCGCTCTCGAGGACCTCGTGGATCTCTCGCAGGTCGCCTTCGTCAGGCATCCCGGAGCCGGTCCGACGAACCAGCCGGAAGACCACGCCGCGGCTCTCCCAGTGGTCGGGCGTGGTGACCAGGTCGATCTCGTCGGTGCTCACCGGACGACTCATCTGCCACCAGGTCCGGACCTTCGCGAAGCCGGCTCCGGCCAGCCAGCCGGCCTGGCGGGCGTCGTCGGCGAAGGAACCGGTGTCGATCTGCTGGGTGGCGAGGCCGCGCGCCGTACCCACCGAGCGGGCCTGGGCGTCGGCCCAGGCGAACAGCAGGTCGGAGCAGCGGTCCGCCAGGTCACCCGGCAGGTCGTCGGGCAGGTCGCGGCGTACCACGTGGACGAAGAGCATCCGCCCCGCCGAGCGGTCGTGGACACTGCCCCAGGCCTGGATCTCGCCGTCCGGGTCGCGGACCACGACGTTCTCGCGTCTCTGCAGACCGTGCTCGGAGACCTCCACCAGGACGTCGTCGGCCGACGCGCCCGCCCAGCCGCGGCCGTCGCGCTCGTGCTCGCGCAGCAGCTCGGTGAGCCGGGCCACGTCCGAGCGATCCGACGGATCGGGGGTGCCCACCGTCCAGCCCGCAGGGAGACCGTGGGGCTGCGTCAACGCGTCGTCGGGGTCGCTCTCGAACCGGTTGTCGGTGGGCATCACGTGGGGTCATTCTGCCGTACGCCGGATCCGGCCCCTGGCCGGCGTCGGTCGCGAGGATCAGGCGCGACGACGGGCGCCGGCCTCGGCGGCCCGCCAGGCAGCGGTCACCACGTCGAGCTCGGCCCGAACCGCGTCGAGCTCCTGCTCGAGCTCGGCGACCCGCACGATCGCCTCCGCCGCCCGCTCCTGGGCCTCGGAGAGCTCGGCGACGTGCTGCTCGTCGCGCTCCCGGCCGGCGCGCTCGGCGCTGTCGGCGCGACGGGCCTCGGCGTTGAGCTTGCGGGTGGCCTGGGCCGACCGCTCCTGGGCCGTCGTGAGGGCCTGCTCGAGGCCGGAGACGGTCTCGGCCTGGTGGACCGCACGCTCCTGCATGCTGGCGACGAAGGCTGCGTTGTCGGCGGCCTGGGCTGCGGAGTGCTCGCGGTAGGCCTGCGCCTGCTCGGCCCGGTCACGAGCGGCATCGCGGCGGGTGGCCGCCAGCTCGCTGTGGGTGATCCGGGTAGCGGCGGCTCCGAGCACCACCGCGAGGGCCGCGGCGAGCGAGACGAGCAGCCACGAGCCGCTGAGGACGGCACCGAGCACGGCGAGGGCGGCCAGGACGAGGATCGCGACGGCGACCGTCAGTCGGGTGCTGCGCTGCCGGCGACGGCCGGCGGGTCGAGCCTGGGGGGAAGCCATACCAGCAGGTTAGGCGTCCTCCCGGTCCGATCGGACCCGACACGCGCGCTCGAGCAGGATCGCGGTGATGACGATCGCCACGCCGGCAGCGGCCGCGGCGACCGAGCGCCACACCCGCTGGGTGGCGAGCTCGGCGTCGTTGCCGATCCAGCTCACGGCGTACCCCACGTAGCCGCCGGCGACCAGCGCCCCGACCAGCGCGCAGGAGCGGGCCAGCACCAACCGGTTGACTGCCTGGTGCGGCTCCAGACGTCGCTGCTGGACGTGCACGGTGCGCCAGGTGATCCACGCGGTCGCCCCCAGGATCGCGGCCACCAGGAGCAGGGCGAGGGGCTGCGCCCAGGTCACCATCGGCGCGGTGCCGCGGAGTCGTTCGTAGACGGGGTGGAGCAGCCAGCCACCGACCAGCCCCACGACCGCCCAGGCGGTGATGGTGCCCGCCGACGTCGGCCGGAGTCGACCCGCTGGCGACTGCTCGCCGGACGGGTCGGCACTCACGTGGTGATCACTGGATCTCGAGGACCAGGTCGTCGCGCAGCTTGAGGCCGCTCTCATCGACCTGCTCGAGCAGGTCGGCGACCGGCCCGAGGTCGGGGAACTCCGCCGACGGGTCGGCGTCGAGCCACGGACGCAGCACGAACGCCCGCTGGTGGGCTCGCGGGTGCGGCAGCCGCAGGAAGTCCTCGTCGCTGCGGCGGTCGCCGACGACGACCAGGTCGACGTCGAGGGTACGCGGTGCGTTGGGCGTCTCGCTGCGCTCGCGATCGAAGGCATCCTCGACGGCGAGGGCACGGTCCATCAGCCGGGTGGCCGCCAGGGTCGTGTCGATCAGCAGCACCGCGTTGAGGAAGGTCTTGGCACCGGGCGGGCAGTCGACGGGGTCGGTCTCGTAGACCGGCGACACGCCGGTGACCCAGACGTCCGGAGTGTCCGCGATCGCGTTGACCGCGCCCTGCAGGCTGGCCATCCGCTCGCCGAGGTTGGAGCCGAGCGCCAGCACGGCCCGCCGGATCGGCCGCATCTCGCCGGTCAGCGTGTCGGCGTTGATGATGTGGGGGTTCGGGGTCTCAGTCACGGTTGGCCCTCGCGTTTCCGGGTGATCGTCAGCACGACGTCCGCAAACGTCGCGTCGATGGGTGCGTCCGGCTTGTGAACCGAGACCCGGGCCCATTCAACACGGTCGTCCAAGAGGCAGACGCCCGCAATCCGCTGGGCCAGAGTCTCGATCAGGTCGACCGGATCCTTCTCCACGGCGGCTTTCACCGAGGCCACGAGACTTCCGTAGTCGACCGTGTCGTGCAAGTCGTCGGACCTGGCGGCGGCCGAGGTGTCGACTCCGAGCACCAGGTCGATCACGAAGACCTGACCCTCTCGCCTCTCGAAGTCGAAGACCCCGTGGTGGGCGAAGCACTCGATGCCGGTGACGGCGAGCTCGTCCTGAGTAGCCCGTGAGGGACGAGCGGGCATATCGAAGGGCTCGTCCTGAGTAGCCCGTGAGGGACGAGCGGGCATATCGAAGGGCTCGTCGGTCATCCTCACCCCTCCTCGTCTCTGTCCTGGTGGAGCCGGTCAAGGACCAGGAGGGCGTCCCGGGCGGCGCGTACGTCGTGCACCCGCAGGCCCCACACGCCCTGGCGGGCGAGCTCGATCGTGAGGGCGGTGTTGGCGTGCTCCCGCTCCCCGACCGGTCGGGGGGTGCCGTCCGGATCCGCGAGGAGTCTACCGAGGAACGACTTGCGGCTCGACCCCACCAGCAGCGGGTGGCCGAGGCTCGCCAGCGAGTCGAGGCTGCGGAGCAGGTCCCAGTTGTGCTCGGCACGCTTGGCGAACCCGAGCCCCGGGTCGAGCACGATCCGGGCGTCGTCGATGCCGGCCACGAGCATCGCGTCGACCCGCTCCGAGAGCTCGTCACGGACTGCGGCGACGACGCCCCCCGGACCGTCGTACTCCGCGAGGCCCTGCATGCGGTCGCTGTGGGCGCGCCAGTGCATCGCGACGTACGTCGCCCCGAGGTCGGCGACCGCGGCGTGCATCCGCGGGTCGGCGAGTCCGCCGGAGACGTCGTTGACGATGGCGGCCCCAGCCGCCACGGCAGCCTCGGCCACCTCGGCGCGCATCGTGTCGACCGACACCACCGCACCCTCGGCGGCCAGCGCGCTGATCACGGGGATCACCCGGCCGAGCTCCTCCTCGACCAGCGGGCGGGTGGCTCCCGGGCGGGTGGACTCGCCGCCGATGTCGAGCAGGTCGGCGCCGTCGCCGAGCAGGGCCAGGCCGTGCGCGATCGCGGCGTCGGACTCGTGGTAGCGACCGCCGTCCGAGAAGGAGTCCGGTGTCACGTTGACGACCCCCATCACCTGCGGGAGCAAGGGCGTCAGGGGGTCGTGAAGTCGTTGATGAGCTCGGGCCGCAGCACCTTGGCGAGTGCCTCGTCCGACTCCTGGCGGGTGACCCCGTGCTCGGTCATGATCGGTTGCAGGGCGACGTAGAGGTCCTGCTCGGCGCGCGCGAACTCCGGGAACTTCAGGAAGTGGATCGGCACGTCGAAGTGCAGCATCGTGTAGATCAGCCGGTGGAACCGCATCGCGAGCTTGGGCTCCTGGGCGGCGGCACGCTTGGTGGTGCCGGCGAGGCCACCCGGCTGGGCCTCGTCGGACTTGCCCGCGGCGAGGGCCTGCCGGGAGACGTGGCGCCGGCTCTCGGCCGCGGCGTTGAGCTCCCGCACCGGGATGATGCAGTGCTTGACCTTGAGCTCGCCGCTGTCGAGGAAGCTGAACAGGTTGGCGCCGTAGCTCGGCGACTTCGCCACGTAGGCCAGCCGGCGGCCCGCCTCGAAGGTCTTGAGCAGCGGGTGCTCGAGCCCGGCCTTCGAGATCGGATCGATCTGCGCCTCTGCCTGGGCAGCAGTGAAGCCGGTGTCGAAGCCCAAGCCGGTGAAGTACTGCACCAGCAGCGTCGTTCCGGCTCGTCCGGTGCCCCCGATCAGGATGTGGCCGTCTGCAGCAGAACGCCTGTCGACGGGGGGCATGGGGGTTCTCCGATCTCAGTGACTCGACGATGCTCATCGCCATCCTAGTCAGCGGATCAGCGGGCGTACGGCGACGATGTCGGGTCGTGCAGAATGGCGGCATGGTCCTCCGCCTCACTGTCGTCCTGCCCTCGTTCACGGCCGTCAGGCGAGCCACCTTGTCCAGCCTCGACCACCAGACGCTCGCGCCGTCGGACTTCGAGATCCTGGTGGGTGACGACGGCGCCAGGGCGCCTGCCACCGAGCGGCTGGAGGACCTCGTCGGTCACCGGACCAACATCCGCCGGGTGAGCACCACCGGTTCGGCCGAGGAGGCCCTCGACACGCTGCTCGCGGAGGCTGCCGGTGAGTACGTGCTCATCCTGGCCGGCGAACCGGACGGTGACTCCGGACGGGCTGCTGCTCCTGTGCGACCGGGCCGACGAGACCGGGGCCGACGTCTGCACCGGTCTCACCGGGAAGAAGGGTGTGCGCGCCGACGCCACCACGGCCCCCGGACGGATACACCGCCGCACCACCCTCGAGCGCGACCAGGCCCTCGCTGACCTGACCGCCGAGGCGTCCCCCGCTGAGTCGGCCGGGACGACGGCGTCCGTGACCGAGGCCCTGTGCTTCGTCGTGGGCAAGGGCACCCGCACCGGCATGCCGGAGGAGGTCCAGAGCACCGCCCACGCCCGCGCCGAGGAGGTCACCTGGACGTCGGGCACGCTCACCGTGGCTGCGGTGGTCACCGACTCCGGCACCAGTACGCCGACCACCTGCTCGGTCGGCCTGTTCTCGCCCGCCACGGGGGTGGAGTGGCCGGTGACGGACGTCGAGACGACGCCCAGCGGCGCCGACCTCGGCGTGACGTTCCGGGTCGACCCCCAGACGGTCGCCGGTGGTCGCCCGCTGCCGGAGGGCGAGTGGTGGCCGACCGTCCACGTGGGGACGGCTGCGGACGCAACCCCCCTGCTGCTACGCACCCGACCGGCGAGCGCCCTCGGTGGCAGCCACCCGGGACGACCCGTCGTGTCGTTCGCCGAGCAGGGCCGACTCGGGATCGATGTCGGCGGTCTCCGTCACCAGCTCGTGACCCGCCTGCAGCCCGAGGCCTCCGAGGTGGTGGAGAGCGCACGCGGCAGCCTGCTGACGTCCACCGTCGCCAACGTCGATCTGCCGGCCGGGCTCGTCCTGACCGGGTCGCTCCGGCTCGGCGGGCTGCCGGTGATCGCGTGGCTCGAGGGCCACGAGGACGGACGGGTCGTGCTGTCGTCCTGGGTCAGCGGGCTCAAGGGCTCCTCGCGACTGTTGACGAAGTTCACCCCCGCCGACTACGCCGACACCCGCTCCCGCCTGGTCATCGACGAAGTGGGCGGCATGGAGGTCCGGCCTGCTCCACCGAAGTCGACGAAGCCGGCCGGCGCCACGGCGACACCGGGGACGATGCCGTCGCAGGCCGGCCCGACCGGCGCCCGCCAGCTGGCCCACGGGGCGGCCCGGCGTGCCCGGCGTACCGCCGGCAAGGTGAAGCGAGCGATCAGGCGCTGACGGTCGGGGCGTAGGCCGGGCCGAAGTCCGCCGCCAGCTGATCCCCCAGGCGACGGTGGAAGTCGGGCAGGTCGGGGTTGGCCCGCTGCTCGCGCAGGATGCTCCAGAAGCCGGCGTCCAGCACCCGCTGCGGCGTCTGGACGCCGGCCCGGTCCAGGAGCTGGCGCGGGACCGGCTGGGGGTCGGCGCTGCGGAAGTCGCGGACGATCGCGTCGTACTCGTCCCGGAGGGTGCGGTCGTCGGGGTCGAGCCCCAGCACGAACATCAGCCCGGTCGGCTTGGTGTCCACCAGGATCGTCGTCAGCTCGGGGCGGTACTTCGCGAGCACCTCGATGAGCGGGTAGACGTCGCCGGTCCAGCCCAGGCTCTGGCGCACCCGCGCCGCCTCGACGACCCGGCGCGGCAGGATGTCGTCGAAGATCACCAGACCGCTCGCGCGCGAGTGCTGCTCGGTGTTGAAGAAGTCGCGGAAGGCGAACTCGAACAGGTGCAGCCCGTCGATGAAGGACAGGTCGAACGGCTCGCCGCCGGTGACCGCGAGCGGGTCCTCGCGCGCGAAGTACTCGTCGCTCGTGGTCCGGTAGAGGTGGACGTCGCCGGACAGCTCCGCATGGATGGAGTAGGCCGGGTCGATGCCCACGGCTCGGCAGTCCGCCAGGGCGAGACTGTGGCCGTTGCGCACCCCGATCTCGAGGTAGTTGTCGGGCTCGAGCAGGGCGTGGACCTGGCCCAGGAAGCGGTAGTACTGCATGCGAGCAAGATAGCGGCCGACCCGAGCCCGTTCGAGGCTGGTCCGTCAGAGGCCGTCGATGACGCCGCTGAGCCAAGCGCCCTCACGGGCGAGGTCGAAGGTGAACGTCGACTCGAAGGCCAGCCGGGTCCAGCCGTGCTCGGGCAGCGGGACGTCCGCGTCGCAGACCGCGACGGTCACCCGGTGCCCGAGCACCGCGGCGATCATGTGCTCGTTCTGCGCGGTGTAGGACTCCGAGGTCACCAGGATCACCTCCGTCGGGGTGTCCACGAACTCCAGCTGGAACATCCCGCTGCCCGAGAAGCCGGCGACGACCGATGCCTCGCGGAAGAGCCGGACCTGGTGGCCCAACGGGTAGTCCTCGGGATAGATCACCTCGAAGCCACGCTCGGCGAAGAAGCTCTCGACCTCCGGAGTGTTGCGGCAGGCGCGCTTGCTGACCCGGCGTGAGCAGAAGATCCGGTCCGGGTAGCCCCCTGCCGGCGGGTCCGGCGCGGCCGCGACCAGGTGCGACCCGATCCGCGACCAGGTCTCCCGGATCCGCGGGTGGACGTACTGCGGCATCGAGTACATCGGGGTCCCCGTCACCAGGGTCGGCACCCGCACCGGTCCGTCCACCTCGACGACGTCCTCGGGCGCCACCCCGCCCGCGGCCAGCAGCTCGTACTCCCAGGTGGCCAGGGAGCGCCGCCGGTTGCGCATCACCAGTGCCTTGAGGTCCGGGTCCGCGGCCTTCGCCTGCTCCCACGCCCACAGCATCGAGATCTGCTCGGTCATCACGTGCCCGAAGTGCCCACGGTGCTCGTTGTCGAGGTGGAACCACCGTCCGGCGAGCTGGACGGGCTCCCGGTCCAGGGCGGGGGGCACGACATGGGCGGGGCTCCACTCGGCGAGGAACTTGTTCTTGAGCCGCCTGCGCGCGATGTGCCGGTAGGTCGCGGACAGCACCGCGTTGTCCTGGAGGACGACCTGACCCGGCAGGCAGATCACGTCGTGGTGCTCGCGCAGGGTCAGCACCGGCGCGTCGTACGACGACGGGAGCGACGCCAGCCGGCTCCCGGAGTTGGAGCGGGCTGCGCCGGCGGCCGACGACCTACCCGCGGCGACGGTGCCGAGCACCGCTCCCCGGCTCGGGTCCAGCTCGAGCAGCGTGTCGGCCTGCTCCTCCCGGATCTTGGTCAGTGCCCGGACCCGGGTGGTCGCGACGAAGTGGGAGTCGGTGATCTCGAGGCGGTCCAGGGCGAACGCGAGCGACGCCAGGTCCCGCGCAGCGAGATTCGCCCGCGTCTTCACGCCCAGCTCGGACTCGGGCTGGGCGCCCTTGCCGGCGGCCCGCAGGTCGGCGACCTGGTCGACCCGCTCCCGCAGAGCGGACGGGCCAGGGGACGAGGCCACGTCGCGCATGACCAGGACCCCGCCGGGCTCCAGGGCGAAGAGGAGCGCGGCGAACCGGCGCGTGACGCCGACCGGGGCAGCTGATCCGTCCACCGCCACGTCGAACGGGCCGGCGGCGACCAGCTGGGTCGTCAGCGAGGAGCCGGGCACGAACCTCACGAGCCGGGCAGCCGGTGTCGCCGCGGCCAGGTGGTCGGCGAGCAGGGACTCGCCGGGCTTCTCCACCACGGCGACTCGGGGGGCCTCCCAGGCGGCGAGCTCCCGGTCGAGGGTGTGCAGGAGCTCCCCGACCCCGGGACCCGGCTGGCGACGGAGCTTCCCCCGGACCGAGCCCAGCGCTCGGCGCCAGCCGGCGTTCGCGGTCATCGACCGCTGTGGATCAGCGCCATCGCCTCGGCGCGGGTGGTGGCATTGGACCGCATGGTCCCGCGCACCGCTGAGGTGATGGTGCGGGCGCCGGCCTTCTTCACGCCCCGCATCGTCATGCACAGGTGCTCGGCCTCGATCACCACGATCACCCCGCGCGCCTCCAGCAGGTCCATCAGGGCGTCCGCGACCTGCGTCGTGAGCCGCTCCTGGACCTGCGGCCGCTTGGCGTAGACGTCGACCAGGCGGGCCAGCTTGGACAGGCCGGTGATCTTGCCGGAGCGGGCCGGGATGTAGCCGACGTGGGCCACCCCGGTGAACGGCACCAGGTGGTGCTCGCACATCGACCAGAGCTCGATGTCGCGGACCAGCACCATCTCGTCGTGTCCGAGGTCGAAGGTCGTGGTCAGCACGTCCTCCGGCGTCATCCTGATCCCGGCGGTGAGCTCGGCATAGGCCCGCGCGACCCGGGCCGGGGTCTCGAGCAGCCCCTCGCGGTCCGGGTCCTCCCCGATCGCGATCAGCAGCTCACGCACGGCGGCTGCAGCCCGGTCGTGGTCGAACTCCGGTATCTCGCGTGGCGCGCGGCCGTCGGGCCGGATCGAGTCGGTCATCGCTAGCTGTTGGGCAGGTCAGGGCCTGAGGACGGCGGGCCGCCGGCCACCGAGCCGCCGTGGACGTCCCCACCTGAGCCCGGAGGTGTCAGGATGACGCCGGCGCCGTTCTGCGAGGCCTCGGCAGCCGCAGCAGTGGCCGCGTTGGCGGCCGTCCGGTCCCGGATCCACTGCGGGATCTCCACGGGCGGGATCGCCGAGGGGTTGCGCTCCGGCGACCCGGTCCAGGCAGGTCGCTCGGGACGCTTGCGCAGCGGCTCGAAGACGCGGGCCACCTGGGCCTTGTCGAGGGTCTCCTTGTCGAAGAGCTCGAGGACGAGCGAGTCGAGGACGTCGCGGTTCTCCTCGAGGATCTCGAACGCCTCCTGGTGCGCCACCGCGAGGAACTTCTTGGTCTCCTCGTCGATCTTGGCGGCCACGTCCTCGGAGTAGTTGCGCTGGTGACCCATGTCGCGGCCCATGAACGGCTCGGAGCCGGAGTCGCCGAGCTTGATCGCGCCGAGCGAGTCGGTCATGCCGTACTGGGTGACCATGGCGCGGGCCAGCGCGGTCGCCTTCTCGATGTCGTTGCCGGCGCCCGTGGTCGGGTCGTGGAAGACCATCTCCTCGGCAGCCCGGCCGCCCAGCATGTAGGCCAGCGTGTCGAGCATCTGCGACCTGGTCTGGGAGTACTTGTCCTCGTCGGGCAGCACCATCGTGTAGCCCAGCGCCCGGCCGCGCGGCAGGATCGTGATCTTGTGCACCGGGTCGGTGCCGGGCAGGGCCGCGGCGACGAGGGCGTGACCACCCTCGTGGTAGGCCGTGATGAGCTTCTCCTTCTCGCTCATCAGCCGGGTGCGGCGCTGCGGTCCGGCGATCACGCGGTCGATCGCCTCGTCGAGGCTGCTGTTGGTGATCAGCTTCTCGTTGCCGCGTGCGGTCAGCAGCGCGGCCTCGTTGAGCACATTGGCCAGGTCGGCACCGGTGAAGCCGGGGGTGCGCCGCGCGACGGACAGCAGGTCGATGTCGTCGGCCATCGGCTTGCCCCGCGAGTGGACCTGCAGGATCTTGTGCCGCCCGGACAGGTCGGGGGCGTCGACGGCGATCTGCCGGTCGAAGCGACCCGGGCGCAGCAGCGCCGGGTCGAGGACGTCGGGACGGTTGGTCGCCGCGATCAGGATCACGCCGCCGCGTACGTCGAAGCCGTCCATCTCGACGAGCAGCTGGTTGAGGGTCTGCTCCCGCTCGTCGTGGCCGCCGCCCATGCCGGCACCACGGTGCCGCCCGACGGCGTCGATCTCGTCGATGAAGACGATCGCGGGAGCGTTCTCCTTGGCCTGCTCGAACAGGTCGCGCACCCGGGAGGCGCCGACGCCGACGAACATCTCGACGAAGTCGGAGCCGGAGATCGAGTAGAACGGGACCTCGGCCTCGCCGGCCACGGCACGGGCCAGCAGGGTCTTGCCGGTGCCCGGAGGGCCGTAGAGCAGCACGCCCTTGGGGATCTTGGCGCCGACGGCCTGGAACTTGGCGGGCTCCTGGAGGAACTCCTTGATCTCGCCGAGCTCCTCGATGGCCTCCTCGCAGCCGGCCACGTCGGTGAAGGTCGTCTTCGGCATGTCCTTGGAGATCAGCTTGGCCTTGGACTTGCCGAACTGCATCACGCCACGGCCACCGCCGCCCTGCACCTGGTTCATCAGGAAGAGGAAGAGCAGGATGATCAGCGCGAAGGGCAGCAGCGTCGCCAGGATCGAGCCGAGCAGGCTCGGCTTGGGCACCTCGGTGTTGTACTCCTTGGTGTTGCCCTCGGTGACCTGCGCCTGGACCGCGTTCTCGATCTGGTCCTGGGTGCCGGCCAACCAGAAGGACGTGACCTTGCTGCCGCCGTCGCGCACCCCGTCGTTGAGGGTGGCCTTGATCTGCTGGTCACCGTCGACGAAGGTGATCTCCTTGACCTGGCCCTTGTCGATGTAGCTCATCATCTGCGAGGACTTGACCTCGTCGTACCCGCCGTTGGGGGCGAGGTACTGCAGGGCGATGAGCACGCCGACGACGGCGATCACGATCCACAGCCATGGACCCTTGAATATGCGCTTCACAGGCTTCTCTCGACACGACGGCGCCGCCCGTCGGCCGCGAAGCCGGTCGGGCGATCATCTGAATTGTCGACGGTACACATCGCCGACAATCAACATTCTCTCAGCAATGGACGGGGACGACATATCCCGGTCACGAGTAGACGTGCGGGGCGAGCGTCCCGATGTCGCGCAGGTTGCGGTAGCGCTCGCGGTAGTCGAGGCCGTAGCCGACCACGAACTCGTTCGGGATGTCCCAGCCGACGTACTTGACGTCCACGGGCATCGCGAGCGCCTCAGGCTTGCGCAGGAGGGTGCAGATCTCGACGCTGGCGGGGGTCCGCGAGGTCAGGTTGGAGGTGAGCCACGACAGCGTGAGGCCGGTGTCGATGATCTCGTCGACGATCACGACGTGGCGACCCGAGATGTCGGTGTCGAGGTCCTTGAGGATCCGGACGACGCCGCTGGACTTGGTGCCCGAACCGTAGGACGACACCGCCATCCAGTCCATCTCGAGGTGTCGGGTGAAGCTGCGGGCCAGGTCGGCCATCACCATCACCGCGCCGCGCAGGATCCCGACGATCAGCAGGTCCTTGCCCTGGTAGTCGGCCTCGATCTGGACGGCCAGCTCACCGAGCCGGGTCTGGATCTGCTCCTCGGTGAAGAGGACGTTGACCAGGTCGTTCTCCACGTGCGAAGCGTCCATGGCACAGAGCCTAGGAGATCGTCGGCGAATCGGCAGGGCCGGGTCGGTCGGGACGGACGAGCTCGAGGAGCAGCCGGCCGTCCTCGCGCCGGCAGCGGACCGGTCCCGGGAGGTCCACCCAGCGCTGACCGCGCCAGTCGGTGAGCAGCGCGTCGACGGCCAGCACGTGGCTGTGGAAGAGCTCGGAGGCCGGCGAGCCCGCGGTGAGGGCGGCGAGCCGGAGCACCCGGCGCCGGATCGGCGCCGGCTCGTCGACCAGCCCGGCCACCGGCAGGCCGGGATCGGGATCACCCGCGCGCAGTGCGTCGTACGCCGCCCCGGCGAGCTCGTCGAGGAGGTCCATGTCGGCGCGCAGCTGGTCGGCGGTCCGGGCCAGGGTCGCGGCGATGCCGGGGCCCAGCTGGTCCTCCAGCACCGGCAGCACCCGGGTGCGGACCCGGACCCGGGTGTAGCCCGGGTCGCTGTTGTGCGGGTCGTCCCAGAAGACGATGCCCTCCACCTGGCAGGCGGTGACCGTGTCGAAGCGTGAGACGTCGAGCAGCGGCCGGACGAAGCGGGCGAAGGACCGGCGCATTCCCGCGATGGACCGGCCGCCCGAGCCCCGGGTCAGGCCCAGCAGGACCGTCTCGGCCTGGTCGTCACGGGTGTGCCCGAGGAGCACCGTCGCCGAGAAGCGCTCGCCGATCTCCTCGAGGACGGCGTAGCGAGCCTGCCGGGCGGCCGCCTCCGGCCCGACACCCGTGCTCTCGACCCGAACCCGCGCCACGATCGTCTCGTCGACACCCAGACCGGCCATCTGGGCCACCACCCGGTCGGCGTGGCCCTCGGAGCCGTCCTGCAGGCCGTGGTCGACGGTCGCGCCCACCACGTGCCACGAACGCGAACGGGCCTCGAAGACGGTGGCCGCGAGCAGGGCCAAGGAGTCCGCACCCCCCGAGCAGGCCACCACGACGACCGCACCCTCCGGGAGGTCGACCAGCGCCCGTCGTACCCCCAGGCGGATCGCGGCGACCGCGGGGTGCAGGCTCACAGGACGCGGGTGACCCAGGCTGTCGGGTCGGCGATCTCGGCCTTGGACGGGAGGTTCTCCGGGCGCTCCCAGACGGCGTTGAACTCGGCCATCCCGGCCTTGTCGACCACCGCCCGGACGAAGGCGGCACCGTCACGGTACTGCGCCATCTTGGCGTCCAGCCCGAGCAGGCGGCGCAACAGCTTGTCGAGCACCCCGACCCCCTTGCGGCGCTGGTTGAACCGCTTGCGGATCAGCGCGACGCTCGGGATCACGCTCGGCCCGACTCCGTCCATGACCACGTCGGCGTGACCCTCGAGGAGGGACATCACACCGGTCACCCGGTCCACGATCTCCTTCTGCTCGGGACTGCCGATCAGGTCGATCAGGCTGCCGCCACCTCCGTCGTGGCCGCCGCGGAAGGCCTGACTGATGCGTCCGAGGCCGTCCTCGAGCAGCCCGGTCGCATCGATGGTGTCCGCGATCGCCTGCATCTCCCCGAGCAGGTGCCCGCCGAGCCACGGGACCGCGGTGAACTGCACGCGGTGGGTCTCCTCGTGCAGGCAGACCCAGAGCCGGAAGTCGTGGACGTCGACCTCGAGCTGACGCTCGACGTGCACGACGTTGGGCGCCACCAGCAGCAGCCGGCCGGACGGGGCGTAGAACGGGTCGAACTGACCCAGCACCTTGCCGCCCAGGAAGCCGAGGAGGCCCCCGACCTCGACCCCGGTGATCCGGGACCCGATGGCAGCTCCGAGACCGGTCGGCGCACCCTTCGACCCGGCCAGCTTGGTGACGATCGGGGCCAGGACGGTCGCGAAGCCGTCGGCGTTGGCCTGCACCCAGCCGGCCCGGTCGACGACCAGGACCGGCGCGGTGTCCTCGGTCGCCTCCAGGCCCGTGAAGTCGCGCACCAGACCGGTCGAGCGGTTCGCGCCGCCGTGCAGCTCGGCGACCACGGCAGCGGCCTCGTCGCGCGATGCCTCGGGGCCGTTGCCGGCAAGCCGGGACCCGATCGACACCGCAAGGTCCCAGTCGATCATGCCCGCGTCGCTGCTCGTCATGGGACGACGTTACCTGCGGCGGGTTCAGCGACCGCAGCGGCAGGCAGCCAACGCCGCTGCCACCCGGTCGAGCTGGTCGCGGGCGTCGAGGGTGTCGGCGAGGGCGACCCGGTCGGCGATCAGCGCGAACACCACGGGGTGCCCGTCGCGCGAGGTGGCGATCCCGGCCAGCCCACTGACCCCGGTGAGCGTCCCGGTCTTGGCGCGTACGACGCCGCGCCCGGCGTCGTCGTCGTCGGGGAACCGGTCGGCCAGCGACCCGGTGAAGCCGGCGACCGGGAGACCGGTGACGATCGGCCTCAGCTCAGGGTGCTCAGCACTCGACGCGACCTCCAGCAGCGCGGTCAGGGTGGCGGTGTCGAGCCGGTTGTCGCGGGACAGCCCGCTGCCGTCGTACACCCGGGCGGTGTCGGTGGGGATGCCGAGGTCGGCGAGGATCCGGAGCACGCTGCGGGCACCGTCCGCGAAGGTCCCGCGGCCGGTCTCGGCGAGCCCGACCTGGTGACTGAGCACCTCGGCGGCCTCGTTGTCGCTGACGTCGAGGACCCGTCGCACGATCTGGTCGAGCGGGGTGCTGGTGACGCGGGCCAGCTCGGTCGCGTCCGGGGCCGCGGTGACCTCGGTCGGCGTCCCCACGACTCGGATCCCCCGCTCGCGGAGGGCCTTCGCGAACGTGGCGGTCGCCACGGCTGCAGGGTCGTCGACCCGGCCGTACCCGTTCGCGGGGCGGCCCTCGTCGACCCACAGCGAGGTGATCGGTGCGACCACCTCCTCCGGCAGGTACGTCGCCGGCCAGTGCGGGTTGACCTCGGGGCCGGTGAACAGCGAGGTGTCGTAACCGAGCCGGACCCGCGCCCGACCGTCCGCCTTCAGCGCCTTCGCGGTCCGCGCGGCCAGCGTCGTGATGTCGGCGCGCTGGGGGTAGGCGGCCGGATCGCTGCTGCGGCTGCTCGCGAGGAAGGGGTCGCCGCCGCCGACCAGCACGATCCGCCGCGTCCCCTCGGCGACCACGGTGGTGGCGAAGGTGTGCTCGGCCCCGAGCGACTCCAACGCGGCGACCGAGGTGAGCAGCTTGGTGGTCGAGGCGGGGATCGAGGTGCCCGAGCCGTCGTTGTAGACGGTGACGCCGTCGAGGCCGGCCACCGTCGCGCGCACGCTGCGACCCAGGTCGGGGTCGTCGAGCATCCGGGCCACGGCACGCCGTACCTTCACCGGGTCCAGGGCGCCTGTCGCCGGCACTGCCACCAACGCCGGGACGGTCACGGCGGGCAGCGTCAGACCCGGCGGCGCGGGCACCTCGGCCGGGTCCGCGCTCGGATCGGCGGAGGGCTGCTCGATGCCGAACCAGCGCTCGCCCAGGTCGAGCCGGTAGGAGGCGGCAGCCGCAGCGAGCACGGTGAGCACCAGCACGATCGGCAACCAGGACGACCAGCGGCGGCCGTGGCGTGCGTCACGTCGGCCCACCGGTCCACCCCTTTCGACTGCACGTTTGCCGCCATTGTGCGCGAGACTGGTCCAGGTCCGCCTCGCGGGCCCCCAAGACCTGGCCCAGCGCGGGCCACCCGTTTGACGATTGCCGGAGGCTGACGTGCTCGAGTTCGACGTACTGGTGGAGATCCCCAAGGGTGAGCGCAACAAGTACGAGGTGGACCACGAGTCAGGCCGGCTCCGTCTGGACCGCACCCTCTTCACCTCGACCGCCTACCCGGCCGACTACGGCTTCATCGAGGAGACCCTCGGCCAGGACGGCGACCCGCTCGACGCACTGGTGATCCTGCAGCAGCCGACCTTCCCCGGGTGCCTGATCCGCTGCCGCGCGATCGGCATGTTCCGGATGACCGACGAGGCCGGTGGCGACGACAAGGTGCTGTGCGTCCCGGCGAGCGACCCCCGCCTCGAGCACCTGCGCGACATCAGCCACGTCTCCAAGTTCGACCGGCTCGAGATCCAGCACTTCTTCGAGGTCTACAAGGACCTCGAGCCCGGCAAGTCCGTCGAGGGTGCCGAGTGGGTCGGCCGCACCGAGGCCGAGGCCGAGGTCCACGCGTCCTTCGAGCGGGCCAAGACCGAGGGGCACTAGCGGGGACGCGCCAGCGGACCCGCTGATGGTGGTCGAGCGAGCCGCGCGACCGAGCCTGCGAGGTCGCGACCGGCGTGTCGAGACCCGGTGAGGTGAGAGGTCTCCTCGGACCACCAGGTCCGGCGACCTGGCGCGTCGTGATCAGGGGCGGGCGTAGAAGTTCGGCGTGATCCAGTAGTACATCGAGACCTCCTGCACCGGCACCCCGGTCCGCGGGGCCTGGATGATCATGCCGTTCCCGACGTAGAGCGCGACGTGGTAGATCGAGCCGGAGTTGCTCGAGGAGCCCCAGAAGACCAGGTCGCCGGGACGCAGCTGGCTCGACGAGATCGGCGTGGACTGCTCGTACTGCGCCACCGAGTAGTGCGGCAGGTACTTCCCGCCGGCGGCCCAGGCGCCCATGGTCAGGCCCGAGCAGTCCCAGGAGCCCGGCCCGGCTGCGCCCCAGACGTAGGGCTCGCCGATCTGGGCGCGGGCGAACGCGATCGCGGCGCTTGCTCCCGACGCCGGGGCGGGGGCGACGGGCGCGGGGGCCGGCGGGGCCGGCTCGCTCGGGGGGTCCGGGGTCGGCTCGGTGGTGGGTTCGGGGGTCGGCTCGGGGTCAGGGGTGGGTTCGGTCGACGGCTCGGCGCTCGGCTCGGTCGCCGGCTCGTCCGCCTGCTCCTGGGCCTCCTCCTGGGCCTCCACCTCGGCTGCCGCCGCTGCTGCGGCCTCGGCTGCCGCCTGCTCGTCGGCCTGCTGCTGGGCCGCGGCTGCCGCAGCCTCGGCCGCCCGCGCCTCGAGGTCGGACTGACGACGCTGGGCGAGCCGGACGCTGACCTGCTGGAGGTCGGCCAGCTTGCGGATCAGGGTGTCCTTCTCGCTCGCGATGGCCTGGGCCTGCGCAGCTGCCCCGTCGGCAGCGGCCTTGGCCTCGTCGCGGGCCGTGCGGGCCGCGGCCTTCGCCTTCGCCGCCTCGGCCTCGGCCTTCTCGGCCTGGTCGGTGGCCACGCCGGCCAGGGTCGACGCGGCCTGGAACTCGTCGTACTTGTCGTCGAGGGCGTCCTCGGCGTTCTCGAGCGTCGCGGTCTGCTGGAGGACCGTGTCGATGCCGTCGGAGTGGACCATCGCGGACAGCGCGCTGAGCTGGGGCGAGATCTCGTAGGAGGTGAGGAGCGCGTCGCGGTAGGTGTCGCGCTGCCGCTCGAGGTCGGCGGCGGCGATCCCGGCCCGCTCCCGTGCGGCGTCGGCGGCCTTGCGGGCCTGGGCGGCCTTCCAGCGGGCGCCGTTGAAGGCCTCGGCGGCCTGCGCAGCAGCGATGCCGGACTCCTGGAGCCGCTGGTTGGCGACCGTCAGGCTCGCCTGGACCGAGGCGACGGTGTCGGCAGTGGCGCGTACGGCGACCCGCGCGTCCCGGACCTCCTGGCGGGTCGGGGTCTCGTCGGCGACCGCGACGTTGATGCCGATCGATCCGGTCACCAGTGTCAGGACCACGGTCGCGGCCATCCCGAGCGCTCGCACGTGTGGTCTCTCCTCAGCTGTTTGGTCCACGCCCCACCAGCTGGGTCGCGATGCCGCGTCCGGGCTTTCACCCCTGGCACTCGCAGCACGCTAATGAACTCCTGTCCCAAAAGAAACACTTTCCCCAAGTTTTTCTTCTGTCACCGGCGTGTCGGCTTGACGAACTACATGGTTGTAACTTCGGCGCTGCCGGGGCAGCTACGGACGACATGGCTGGTGGGAGCGCTCCCAGACCGCCAGAACGTCCATGGCCATCCCCTCAAAGGCCCGGCGACCCTCCGCCCGCAGAGCGGAGGGTCAGCGATCGACCGGGATCGCCGAGGTGGTGGTCGTCGGGTGCGAGGCGAGCCCGTGCCGGTCGAACTTCTGCCCGCTGGCGATGCCGCCGACGTAGAAGGAGATGAAGGCGATCATCACGCCGGCGATGTCGTCGGCGATGTAGTGCCAGCCGAAGTAGAGGGTGGCGACGACCGTGACGGAGAAGTTGACCCAGAAGACCCACTTGAGGGCCTTCGAGTTCACGGTGTACTGGACCATCAGCGCCACCAGCAGGGTGATCGCGGTGTGCAGGCTGGCGAAGCCGGCCACGGACTGCACGGCGTCGCCGAGTCCGCCCCAGAGCACGGTTTGTCGACCGTTGACGAGTGAGTTCATCAGCTGGGTCGTCGGGGTGTCGGCGAGCGAGTCGTAGCGCCAGGGGTACTCCAGGCCCGGGCCGAGGGTCGGCAGTGCGTAGTACGACGCGGTGCCGAGCGTCCACGCCACGCACTGCGAGGTGACGAACCAGTAGCCGTAGGACAGGTTGCGCGACCACACCAGCCAGGCCGTGACGGCGAGCGGCACCAGCGGCAGGAACCACAGGTAGATGTAGGACAGCGGCCAGGCCAGGATCGTCTCGCCGAGCGCGGAGTGCAGCACGGCCGCCGGGTCGTGGCCGAAGAGCATCGCCTTGTCGAGCATGTGCAGCTCGCGGTCGTACATCGTGTCCTTGCGGACGAACGGCAGGAACGACTTCAGGTTCCGGTAGCTGACGTAGACGATGTAGAAGCAGATGATCCCGAGCGCGACCAGGGTGAGCCGCTCCCGGTTCCAGTGGGAGCGCCAACGCTCGCGGACGATGGCCGGCATCAGTCGTGGGTTGAGCTTGGAGTACCACAGCGTCCGCGGCAGCATGTCGAGCAGCAGCGCGCCCAGCAGCAGCAGCGGGAGCCGGAGCCACGAGGGCCCCAGGAAGCTGCCCTCCGGGTCGATCAGCTGCTTGTCGTAGACCACCGCTACCAGGATCGCCAGACCACCCATGACGACGGCATTGACCACCAAGAGGGTCCAAGCGCGGCGATACACGATCGCCAGTGTAGAGAAGTCGACGAGTCAGTGCGTGTCGGGGATCGGCGCGAGCCTGCCTGCGTCGACCGTCAGCGTCACCCGGTCCCCCGGCGCCGGGTGTGTCCCGAGCCGGGCGACCGCGTCGGTCTCCCCCACCCCGTCGACGTCGACCACCAGCCGGATCTGGTCGGGCGTCGCCTGCCCGGACACCACCACGCCCTGCAGCGGCCCGCTCTCGGCCAGGGCCAGTGCGGAGCGACGTACGGCGACCGCGGGGGCCGGTGCGACCTCCGCGGCCGCGAGCAGCCGGACCGCGCCAGCACCCTCGAGCACCCGGGCGTAGCCCAGGAAGAGCGCCGTCTCCGCGTCGACAGGTGACCGCCACACCTCGGCGATGTCGCCCTGCTGCACGATCCGGCCGGCCCGCATCACCGCCAGCCGGTCGGCGACCGCGAACGCCTCGTCGTGGTCGTGGGTCACCATCAGCGCCGTCGTGCCGGCCGCCCGCAGGATGTCGCGCAGGTCGGCGGCGAGCCGTTCGCGCAGCCCGGCGTCGAGCGCCGAGAGCGGCTCGTCGAGCAGCAGCAGCCGTGGCGCGACGGCGAGCGAGCGCGCCAGGGCCACGCGCTGCCGCTCGCCGCCGGACAGAGTCGCGGGCAGCCGGTCGTCGTACCCCTCGAGACCGACCAGCGCCAGCAGCTCACGGACCCGCTCCGCGGACCGGGGCGTACGCCGCAGCCGCAGCGCGTAGCCGACGTTGCGCGCGACCGTGAGGTGGTTGAAGAGCTGGCCGTCCTGGAACATCAGCGCGAACCCGCGCTTGTGGGTGGGTACGCCGGCCAGGTCGGCGCCATCCCAGGAGATCCGGCCGGACCCGACCGGCTCCAGCCCGGCGATGGCGCGCAGCAGCGTCGACTTGCCGGACCCGGATGGTCCCAGCACGGCGAGCACCCCGCCGTCGGGGAGCTCCAGCGAGGCGTCGACGACCGCGGGCGCGCCGTCGTACGCGATGCAGACGTCACTGAGGCCCAGCATCAGAGACTTCCCATCGAAGGCACCCGCAGCCGCTCCACGGCGAGCATCACGGCCGCGGTGCTGGCGGCGAGGACGACAGAGGCGGCAAGGGCCATGCCGTAGTTCATCGCACCGGGGTGCCCGATCAGCCGGAAGATCACGATCGGCATCGTCGGATGGTCGTCGCGGGCGAGGAACGAGGTGGCGCCGAACTCCCCCAGCGACACCGCGAACGCGAAGCCCGCAGCGGCCAGCAACGGCTTCCACATGGTCGGCAGGTCGACGGTGAGGAAGGTGCGCAGCGGCCCCGCACCGAGCGAGGCGGCGGCCTGCCGCTGCCGGTCGTCGATGCCGGCGAGCACCGGGACCAGGGTGCGGACGACGAGCGGGAGCGCCACCAGTGCCTGCGCGATCGGCACCAGCCACAGCGAGTCGCGCAGGTCGAGCGGCGGCTGGTCGAGGGTGATCAGGAAGCCGAAGCCCAGGGTCACCGCGGACACCCCGAGCGGCAGCATGAAGAGCCCGTCCAGGGTGCCGCGGAGCCGTCGCTCCGTGCGCGTCCGCGAGCGCCGGGTGACCGCGACCGCGACCAGCAGGCCGAGGGTGAGCGCGAGCCAGGTCGCGTCGAACGCGGTCCGCAACGAGGTGACCAGCGCGTCGGTGACCGGCACCAGCAGCGCCTCACGCGACCCCTCTCCACTCAGCGCACGGTAGTTGCCGAGGCTCCAGCTGTCGCGGACCCGCAGCGAACCCACCACCAGCGCCGCGAGCGGCGCACCGACGAGCAGCAGGACCAGGCCGGTGGTGGTGAGCGCCGGCCAGTCCCGCAGCGAGGCTCGTGGCGGTCGGGCGGTGGTGCGGGCGAGGCCGGCATCGGGGACGACGCGCAACCGGCCGGTGATGAGGAGCAGCGCCGTGACGGCCAACAGCTGAAGGATGGACAGCGCCGCCGCGGCCTGGAGGTCGAGCAGGTTGGTGGTGAGCAGGTAGATCTCGGTCTCGACCGAGGAGTAGCGCAGCCCGCCGAGGGTGAGCACCACCCCGAACGCCGTCGCGCAGAAGAGGAAGACCACGCTGGCCGCCGAAACGATCGCGGGGCGCAGCGCCGGGAGCGTCACGGTGCGGAACACGTGGGCGGGGCTGGCGCCGAGGGTCGCCGCTGCCTGCGCGGGACGCGGGTCCAGCGACTCCCAGGAGGCCCCGACGGCGCGGATCACCACCGCCACGTTGAAGAACACCAGGCCGGCCACGATCGCACCCGCCGATCCGTCGAAACCGAGGAAGCCGAGCGGTCCCGCCTCACCGATCAGCTGCCGGAAGGCGACGCCGACCACCACGGTGGGCAGCACGAACGGCACCACCAGCAGCGCCCGCAGCACCCGCCGGCCGGGGAACTCCCGGCGGTAGAGCAGGTGCGCGGTCGGCAGCCCGAGGAGCACGGCACCCGCCGTACCCGCCAGCGCGGACCAGACCGTGAACCACACGACCCGGTGCACGCGCGGGCGGGCCAGCACCTCGGCGACCGCACCGGGGTCGAACCGGCCGTCGATCCAGAAGCCCTCCGCGATCATGCCGCTCACCGGCAGCACGAAGAACACCCCGAGCACCGCGAGCGGCACCGCGGCGAGCCCGATGAGCGCCAGCAGCCGCCTCATCGTGAGGTGACGTCGCTCCACTCGCGCAACCAGTCGTCACGGTTCTCGCTGATCTCCGCAGGGTCGACGTCGTACGGGTCCGTGGGCTGGAGCGCGAACCGCGCCCACTCCGCGGGCAGCTGGACGTCCTCGTCCACCGGGAAGACGTACATGCTGTCCGGCAGGGCGGCCTGCACCTTGGGCGTGAGCAGGAAGTCGATCAGCTCCTCGGCGCCGTCGGGGTTCGCGGCCCCGTCCAGCACGCCGGCGTACTCCACCTGGCGGAAGCAGGTGTCGAGCAGGGCACTCGTGGACGACGCGCCGTCGCTGACGGTGAAGGCGGGCGAGGAGTCGTAGGACAGCACGATCGGCCGGTCGCCGCTGCCGCCGCCCTGGGTGAAGTCGACCTGGTAGGCGTCGGACCAGCCGTCGGTGAGCAAGGCGCCGTTGTCCATGAGCCTGGTCCAGTAGTCGGGCCAGTCGTCGCCGTACGCCGCGACCGTGGTGAGCAGGAAAGCCATCCCGGGCGAGCTGGTGGCGGCACCGGAGAGGACGAGGAGGTCCTTGTACTCCGGCTTGGTCAGGTCGTCGAGGGTCGCCGGCGGAGTGAGGTCCTGGTCGGCGAACCAGGTGTCGTCGACGTTGATGCAGACGTTGCCCTCGTCGATGGGGGCCAGCCGATGGTCGTCGTCGCCGGCGATCACCAGGTCCTCGGCCCCGGCGGGCAGGGTGGCGTCGTACGACGCGAAGACGCCCTCGTCGAGCGCCCGCGACGCGAAGGTGTTGTCGACCCCGAACGCGACGTCACCGAGCGGGTCGTCCTGGGTGAGCACCAGCTTGTTGGTCAACGTTCCGGCGTCCCCGGACTGGCGGACCACCAGGTCGTAGCCGGACTCCGTCTCGAACTGCTTGACGAGCCTCTTCGGCAGGTTGAACGACTCGTGAGTGACCAGGACGACCCGGTCCGAGTCCGGCTCGTCCTGCGTCGAGGACTCCCCGACCGCAGAGCAGGCACTGGCCGCGAGGCCGATCACCAGGACGGGCAGGCAGGCACGCAACGACTTCATCTCCGACTCCCTTCGCCGGTACTAACCGGAGCAGGTTCTAGGGTCTGCGGCGGATCCGCACTCTCAGCACGCGTGGCGTGCTCCCCTGTCTTGTGAGGACGACACTAGTCCCCCACCCGATCCGTCGATCGGTCCACCCCGGATCTGTGACAGCCTCGTCCGGTGGAGTTCAGCGCCGCGCCCTTCGCCAGCCTCGACGCCCGCACCGCGTACGACGTGTGGCGGCTGCGCCAGGACGTCTTCGTGGTCGAGCAGGACTGTCCCTACCCCGACCTCGACGGGCGGGACGTCGAACCGGGCACCCGGCACGTGCTGCTGCACGACGGCGCCGTGCTCATCGGGTGTGCGCGGGTCCTCGACGACGGCGACTGCTGGCGGATCGGCCGCGTGGCGCTGGCACCGGTCGCCCGCGGCCGCGGGCTCGCCGACGGCCTGGTCCGGAAGGCGCTCGAGGGGTCGCCCGACCGCGACGTGGTGCTGGACGCGCAGACGCCACTGGCTGGCTGGTACGCCACGTTCGGGTTCGGCGTGGACGGCCCGGAGTTCCTCGAGGACGGCATCCCGCACACGCCGATGCGACTCAGTCGGTGACCGGTCGGTCGGCGAGCCCCAGCCTCTCCGGAGGGGTCGACGAACCACCGGCCGTGCCGTCGAGGTGTGGCGGAGCACCGCCTCCTCGGCCCCCGAGCTGGAGATCCAGCTGCCCTGACGGTCGTCGGCTCAGGAACGTCTCAGAGTGATCGGCGACGATGGACCCTCGCCTGCTCGCCGATCCCGGAGTCGCTCCATGTCTGAAGCCACCCTCTCGCCCCGCGTCCACACGCTGCTGAGCGGCCTCGACGCGTGGTCGACCCGCGGCGCCGTGCGCGCGATCGTGGTCAAGGTCGTCGTCACCGTGGCCGGTCCCCTGGTCATCCTGGCGGGAGTCGCGATGCTCGTCCTGCCCGGGCCCGGCCTGCTGGTGATGGCGGCCGGACTCGCGCTCCTTGCGCTCGAGTACCCCTGGGCCCGCCGCGTCCTGACCTACGTGGGCCACCAGCTGTCCCGGGCCAAGGCAGCGACTCTCCCCCAGGACGCGTCCCGCTCACGCCGGGCCGTCGGACTGCTGATGGTCGCCGCGGCCGCCGTCGCCGGCTTCGCTGCCACCACCGCGGTGACGGCGTTCCTCGGGGCGCACACCGTCCTCTGACGCTCCTCCGGAGGCGGCGTTCTTGCGCCTCGACGTTTCAACGACCCCCGGAGCGGGCAATGACCCCCTGCAACTCGACACGACTTCGAGGCTGCACTCCTGAGGCCGCTGGTCGAGATCCGACCCGGCGCCGCCTCATCATCAACCGGACGGAGTCACATCATGCTGTGGACCATTCTCATCATCCTCGCCGTCGTCGCACTGGCGATCTTCATCATCGGCCGCGTCCGCGGGGGCAAGGGCGGCATCTGAGCCCTCCCCACCAGCACCGCCCCCGGCACCTCGTGCCGGGGGCGGTGCTGGTTCCGGGTGACCGGCATATCGGTTGGCCGTCAGTCGTGGTCGAGCTCGAACCACACGGTCTTGCCGGTGGGCAGGTGGCGGTTGGTGCCCCAGCGGGTCGCGAGCGCGTCCACGAGCATGAGTCCGCGGCCGCCCTCGGACATGAGGGACTGCTGCTCCATCCGGGGGGTCGCGGCGGACTCGTCGGTCACGGTGACCCGAAGGACCTCGGGCGCGACGTCGATGTCGAGCACCGGGCGCCCGCTTCCGTGGACGACGGCGTTGGTGACGATCTCGCTCACCAGCAGCAACGCCGTCTCGGTCAGCGGTGGTGAGACGAGCGCGTCGGCGCAGACTCCTCGCATCACGTCCCTGGCGCGCTGCGCAGAGAGTGCTGCCGCGTCGAGGGACTGGGAGTGGGTCAGGTGTCGCCAGTCGTTCATGATGCCGCCTTCCGATGTGTCAGGCTTTCGCCGCCGGTGTCCTGGTCCGCTCCCACGCGTAGTGGTCTCGTACCCCGGGGACGGGACTCTCACTCATCCGGCGGCGTGTGGGACGAGCCACCCGCTGGGTCTCGCGCCCTCCTGAGGAGCCCGACGACAGGTGTCGAAGGCCCTGCCGGTGCGGGACCAACGGATCTCAGCCGTCCCGGGCCAACGGCCTACTGTCGACCTCGAGGGGATTGCCGACCGTGCACCCCGGAGGGGATGTCTCATGGATGACGAGGTCGTCACCGAGCTGACGCCGGTCGAGTGCTGGGAGATGCTGCGCGAGGAGGAGTTCGGTCGACTCGCCTACCGGATCGTCGACGAGGTCCACATCACGCCGATCAACTACGCGGTCGATGGCGACACCCTGCTGTTCCGCACCGCCGAGGGCACCAAGCTCCTGGCGGTCGTCATGGGGGCCGAGGTGGCATTCGAGATCGACAGGTACGGCGAGGAGTCGGCACGCAGCGTCGTCGTACGCGGACCTGCACGACTGCTTCCCGAGGACGAGGCGCATCGCGCCGAGAACGTCGCGCTGCGTCCCTGGGTGCCAGAGCTGAGGTACAACGTGGTCGAGATCCAGCCGAAGGTGGTGTCCGGACGTGCTTTCGGGCTGTCCCGTCCGTGGCTGCACATGAGGCCGCACGACTGACGTGCGAGGTCAGCCGAGGTCGTCGCGCCAGTCCTCCCACTTGCGGCGCAGCACGGTCGGCAGGTCGTCGGCGAGGGCCTCGTCGAGCAGTGCGACCTGCGCCGCGGTGAGGGCCAGCGCGGGACGCACCTGCCCCACGACCTGGGCGAACCCCTGGCCACGGGCCGCCCAGGCAGGCGCCTCCCGCAGGTAGCGCTCGACGTACGGCGCCAGCAGGTCGGGCTGCTCCGCCGACCAGAGACCACCCAGGAGTGCTCCGAAGGCCCGGTTGTCGACCGTCGAGGAAGCGGCGGCAACCCACGCTGCTTCCTTCGCGTCTCCGGACGGCCGTGCGGCGAGGGCGGCCAGGGCGCCGACCTCGAGCATCGGTGCCCGGCTCCCGCAGCCGTTCGGCCTCGATCGTCGCTGCGTCGACGGCACCGAGCTCGGCAAGCCGTCGGACCACCCGCCACCGCAGCGCCGGGCTGAGCGGCAGCCCGTCGACCTCGTCCGCCGCGAGCCAGCCGGCGAGGGCATCGGTGTCCTGCGAGCCGGCTGCGACACCTTGCGCGAAAGCCAGCGAGAGGTCGGGCGTCGCGGCCTCCCGCAGACCGGTGGCACAGGCCGCAGCCAGTCGCCCCAGCGCCTCGCCCGCCATCCCTGCGGGCACCCGGAGCGGGACGACGCGGTGGAGGGTGTGGCCGACGACAGCCGTCACCATCGTGGCGTTGGGCTCGTGCGGCAGGTGCCGCTCGACCAGGTCGACGAACCCGCTGGCGGTGAGCGACCGGGACTGGACCTCGTCGAGGAGCATCGTCCAGAGCACTGCCCGGACCAGGTCGTCGTCGAGGCGGCCCAGACCTGCGACGACAGCGGCACGCGACCGGTCGTCGAGCACGATCCGGGCGAAGGTCTCGCCGTGCGCGTTGGGTACGACGAGCTGCCCCGCGAACGCCGGCAGCGGCACCGGGTCGTCGGCCACGTCGACGAGCACGCTGGCGGTCTCGACCAGGGCGTCGTCGTACGCCGTGACCCGCACCCGGTGCGGCCGGATCCCGTCACGGTGCAGCACCGGGAGGTCACCGGTGCGCTCGACCCGCAGGGTGTCGAACCCGCTGCGCCGCAACCACACCTCGACCCAGGACCGGACGTCGCGGTCGGTCTCCCCGGCGAGTGCGTCCACGAAGTCGGCCAGGGTCGCGTTGCCGAACCGGTGCCGGGTCAGGTGCGCGTTGACACCGCGCAGGAACGTCTCGTCGCCGAGCCAGGTCGCCAGCTGGCGGAGCACCGAGTTGCCCTTGGCGTAGGAGATGGCGTCGAAGATCGTGGCCGCGCTGTCCACGTCGGGGACGTCCTCGGGCTCGGGGGCGACCGGGTGCGTGGAGCGTCGTTGGTCGGCGTCGTACGCCGACGGCTTCTGACTGATCTCGTGTGCGACCTGCGCCCCGACGAACCCGGCCGCGTCGGCGGCCACGCGGTAGCCCATGTAGTCGGCGAAGGACTCCTGGAGCCAGGTGTCCTCCCACCAGGTCATCGTCATCAGGTCGCCGAACCACATGTGCGACATCTCGTGGGCGATCACGGACGCGCGGAACACCCGGACGTCCGCGGGCACCTGGCCGCGGGGCAGCAGCTCGTCGCGGTAGGTGACGCACCCGGGCATCTCCTGGGCGCCCCAGTTGAGGCCGGGCACGAAGACCTGGTCGTAGGAGTCGAACGCGTACGGCTCGTCGAAGATCTCGGCGTAGTGGTCGAAGCAGTCGTCGGTGACGGTCCGCAGCTCGTCGATGTCACGCTCGAGCTCGGCACCGAGGGAGGCGCGCGCGTGCCACCCGAAGGCCAGCCCGGCATGCTCCCACCGCCGCGACGTCCAGGGCCCGGCAGCGACCACGACGAGCGCCGGCGGGATCGGCGGGGTGGTGGCGAAGGACCATCGGCCGTCTCCGCTGGCCGCGCCGTCGACGAGCGTGCGCCCGTTGGCCAGCACCGTCCAGCCCGGGTCGGCCCGCACGCTGACGGTGATCGGCGCCTTCAGGTCGACCTGGTCGAAGCAGGCGAAGACCTGCTGGGCGATGTCCATGCCGAGGTAGGCGCCGACGTAGGTCTCGCCGTCGGCAGGGTCCACGGCCAGGTGCATGCCCTCCCCGGCGGTGGAGTAGGGCAGCCGGGCGTCGACCACGACCTCCTGGAGGGGACCGCCCGGGTCGGCGCGGAGGCCGTCGAGGTGGATCCGGGCTCCGTCGTACGACGTCTCGACCGGTGCGCCGTCGACCTCGACCGTCAGCCCGGTCGCCGCGGTGAGCTCGAGGAACGTGAGCGTCGACGACGAGCGGAACCGCACCGTGGTGCGGGACCCGAACGTCCCCTCGTCCGGGTCGGTCAGGTCGAGCGCTACGTCGTACTCGACGCTGGAGAGCTGCGCCGCGCGGGCGCGAGCCTCGGCGAGGGTGAGGGAGGGCACCTCAGCCCTGAACGGGGACGCGCAGCCGCCAACCGACGTTGATCTCGTCAGGGTCCTGGATCCGTGGGTTGGCCCTGACGACCTGGCCGACCGTGACCTTGGTGAGGGGCTTGAGCTTGCGCACGATCGCGGTGAGGGTGTCGCCCGACTCGACGCGGTAGATCAGGTGGCCCAGGGAGCCGGGGAAGCAGATCACCTCGACCTCGCGGGTGTTGAACCCCGGGCTCGGCCCCTCGTCGGGGAGGCCGGGGTTGTCACCGAACACCTGGATGGTCAGCCGGGTCCCCGGTCGTGGCGGGTCGGGGATCCGGACCCGGACGTTGAACTCGCCGACTCCGATCCCGCCGCCGCTGGACTGCGCGGAGTCGGTGGCCAGCACCTTGCCGCCCGGACCGAGCACCCGGACGCCGATGCTGCCCTCGAACCCGGCGCCGATGCCGGCGACCAGGATCCGGTCGCTGACCACGTCGTCCTTGCGTGGCTGCCTGATCCGCACGTCCGTCACCAGAGGCATGACCCCATAGTGCTCCAGGTGGCCGCCACGTGCCAGAGGTGCCCTGCCTCGCCCTGTCCGGCCATCAGCAGGACCGGAGCCGTGACGCTGGCCAGTGACGGCACCGGTCAGGTCGGCACCCAGCCCGGGTCACGGCCGGACCTGGCCACCAGCCGGTCGACAAGGGGTGCGTCGTCGGCGACCGCCACAGCCGGGCCGAAGAGCCCGGGGGTGCCGGCGGCATCGAAGCCACTGACGAACTCCAGGCACGCGACCGCAGTCTGCTCGTCCAGCTGGTAGGTCTGCCCGGTGGCCCGCGCGAGATCCCAGCCGTGGAGGACCAGCTCGTCCAGGGCGACCAGCCCGCCGATCTCGCCCGGGAGCTCGACTCCTCCGGCCTGCGTCATCCCCTCCCACGCGGCGTCCGCCTGCCAGGCGTGCACCAGGGCAGGCACCTGCGCCTCGAGGGCGGAGCGCCAGCCGTCCTCCACCGCCGGCCACCCGTCTGCGTCCGGACTGCTGTCAGTGAGCGGCCCGAGGTCCTTGGTGGCGGCGGCGCGAAAGGCGACGGTCAACCCGACGAGGTGCTGGACGAGCTCCCCCACGGTGCGTCCCCGGCACGGGGTGGCGAGCTCCAGCTGTGAGTCATCGACGCCGGCGACCGCGGTGAGCAGCGCGTGACCGGCCGGTTCGAGATCGATGTGGGTCATGTCCAGCAGTATGCCCAGCCGGGTGCCGAGCGGTCATCCGAGAGCCGCGGACGCGATCGACCTGGCGCGGCGTAGGCACTGGCGTCCGACAACGTGCTCGCGGTGACATGGTGGGGGCTCACGATGGGGGCGGCCGCTGTGGCGCTGGCGTGGTCGCCCCGGAGTCGGAGTCGCGGTCCACGAGGTCGCCCCCCTCCTCGGTCGTGTCGTCGGGGGCGACCGACCTCGACGTCGGTCCGGTGTCTGCCGGCGCACGCTTCAGGCTGACCGAGGGCGCGCTGTGGACGATCGTGTCCTGGGCCCACCGCTCGCTGAACCCGGCGAGGAAGGCCACCGACGCCAGG
The DNA here is from genome assembly GCA_963706475.1 of uncultured Actinomycetota bacterium. Taxonomy (GTDB): domain Bacteria; phylum Actinomycetota; class Actinomycetes; order Propionibacteriales; family Nocardioidaceae; genus Nocardioides. Next base: position 1,232,616 of record CAVPLV010000002.1, read on the forward strand.
AACAGGTTGGCCTTCCACTGCTCGGAGGGCACGTCGATCGGCACCAGGCCGCCGGTGACGAACACGAAGAGCGCCAGGCCGAAGACCGCTCCGGTCAGCGGGCGGATCGCACCGGCCAGCGCGGTGACGCCGTGGCCCTGGGCGCTGTCGATGTTGAGGTTCTCGCGCCTGGTGATCCGGGCCATCACGCTGACCACACCGCCCACGGCCCCGCAGGCGAAGCACACCCGAGCCCGGTCGGCGAGGTCCTCCAGACCCTTGCCGGCCAGCGCGTGGGTCCACCCGTCGGCGTAGTAGATGAGCAGCCCGCACGCGATCATGCCGATCGGGATGCCCAGCAGGTAGTCGCGCAGCGACGCCCGCTTGGCAGCCTCGTCGACGAAGCGGTCGAGACGGGTGAGCTCGGCCCGGGCCGACTCGATCGCGGAGTCGACGCGCTCGTTGCGCACCTTGCGCGCGTCGGCGTCGAGCTCTGTACCGTCCGGGGGCTCGGTGGCGTCGAGCACGCTGAGCATGTAGACGATGATCGAGTAGATCATCTCGAGCAACACCCGTCGGGAACGGCCACCGAGGAGCAGCAACGACTTGCGCTCCATGCGTCGGGCCCGCCAGATCGCCGTCTCGAACTCGGGCTGGACGCAGGCGGTCGCGGTCCCGTCGTACCGGACGCACAGGGAGCGCTTCTGGACCAGTCGACCGAACCAGCTGTTCGGACGCAGCACTCCGGCACCGGCGTGGATCTGCTTGGCGACGTAGAGCTCCTGGAGCTTGCCGCGATGACCCTGGAAGCTCTGGTGGATCTGGGCGTACTGGTCCGGAGCCTCCTGGTAAGCGGTGATCAGCTCGTCGAAGCCGGGCTCGGCGGGCATCGTCAGCATCACCCGATGACTGGCGGTGCGGCCCGCGGGTGACGCCACGGCCGGCTCCGCCTGGGCTGCCTGGGCCGCACGCGACGAGCCGAACTGCTCTCCCGCGGTCACCTCGGAGGCAGATCTGGTCGTGACGGACATGGCGGGCCTCCTCGTCGGGACTGGGTGTTCCTACGACGGTCCTCCTGACCCCACGACCCGGACATGGCCCACCCGGACCATCCACCCTGACCCGAACGGGCGGTAGTCAGCGCCCTTCGGGTCACGTCTGGACCCGGTCCTGCGTGGGTACGGACGACCATGCGCATCTTCTTCACCGGTGGCAGCGGCAAGGCAGGCAAGCACGTCGCGCCCTTCCTCGCCGCTCAGGGCCACCACGTGACCAACGCCGACCTCGTTCCGCTGCGACACCCGTCGGTCTCCGACCTGCGGGTCGACCTGACCGACGCGGGGCAGACCTACTCGGCGCTCGCCGGGCTGGCGACCTCCGCCGAGCTGGACCTGCCCGAGCAGCCCACCTACGACGCGGTCGTGCACTTCGCGGCCGTGCCGGCGATCCTGCTCGCGTCGGACACGGCGACGTACGCGACGAACGTGCTCAGCACCTTCAACGTCCTCGAGGCCGCGACCCGGTTGGGGATCCGCAAGATCGTGTTCGCGTCGTCGGAGACGACGTACGGGATCTGCTTCGCCCAGGGCGAGCGACGCCCGCTCTACCTGCCGGTCGACGAGGACCACCCGACGGTCCCCGAGGACGCGTACGCGATGTCCAAGGTCGCCGGCGAGGTGACCGCCCGCTCGTTCCAGGCCCGCACGGGGGTGGACGTCTACGGCTTGCGGATCAACAACGTCATCGAGCCGCACGAGTACGCCGAGCGGTTCCCGGCGTTCGTCGAGGACCCGGCGCTGCGGCGCCGCAACATCTTCGCCTACATCGACACCCGGGACCTCGGCCAGATGGTGCAACGCTGCCTGGAGGTGGATGGCCTGGGCTACGAGGTCTTCAACGTCGCCAACGCCGACCTGTCCGTGGGCGCAACGACGCAGGAGATCCGGGACCGCTTCTACGACGGGGTGGACGTACGCCGGGAGCTCGGTCGCGACGAGACGTTCTACGCCATCGACAAGGCCCGCGACCTCCTGGGTTTCGCCCCGCGCCACTCCTGGCGCGAGGTCCTGGCCGAAACCGACGGTGGATGAAGTCTCCTCTCTGCTCGATGTCGGTCACGGCGAGGAGAGGGGCGTCGGCACGGCGCACCGGCCCTTCCTCGCAGCGGCCTTCGCCGACCGGGGCGGACGCCGTGACAGCCGCAGACGGGAGGCGGAGACTTCAAGGCGTCCGCTGGTCCGCGTCCTGAAGGAGCTCTCATGTCCACCTCTGCCGTCCCCCGGCGTCCCGCGTTGTTCCTGGTCCCGCTGCTGCTGGTCGCCCTGCTCGCCGCCTGGGCGACCTGGTCGGAGTCCGAGGCGGCCGCACCGGTCGCACCGAAGGCCGCCAGCACCGCCCTGGCCGGCAGGATCGCCTTCGCCTCGCTCCCGGGCGAGGTCGCGTCGACACTGCCCCTACGCTCCTTCAGCGTCGGTGGCGCGAATGCCACCACAGCCGGCGGTGGCGGCGGCGGATCCGGCAAGTTCACCGCCGCCGACCCGGCCGTGGTGGTCGACGCGACCTCGGTCGACCCGCTGCTGCTGCGCGCGGTGACCACCGGCGTCCACCTGCAGAAGGTGTCCGTCAGCCTCTTCCGGCCCGGCACCACCGTCCGGCAACAGGTCTGGGAGTTCACCAACGTCACGATCAGCGAGCTGCGCACCGCGCAGTCGGGCTCCGCGAAGCCCCCACGGGTGTCCCTCGGTCTGCGCTACGCCCGGGTGACGGTCACGTCGTACGACGCCAGGGGCGCCGTCGTGCGCAGCTACTGCTTCGCCCTGGACACCAACGCCCCCTGCTGACCAGGCCCTCGCGCCGGGTGTCGTATCGGCTGCGTGCTGTTCGTGGAGGGGACAAGAGCGGTCACCGTGACCGCCCGGAACGAGGAGACCGCGATGACCCACTACCTGCTGACCGTGCACGGCCCCGCCGAGATGAACGAGTACGGCAACTACGACTCCCGAGACGAGATGGAGGAGTCGTTCGCCGCGACCGGCGCCTTCAACGACAGGCTCCGCGCCGAGGGCTACTGGGTCTTCGCCGGCGGGCTCCAGGCCGCGTCGACGGCCACCGTGGTGGACGGCCGGGGTGATACCCCGGTGCTGACCGACGGCCCGTACCTGGAGACCAAGGAGGTCATCGCCGGCTTCTGGGTGATCGACGCCCCCGACCTCGACGTGGCGCTGCGGCTCGCCGCCGAGGGCTCGCACGCCTGCCGGGGAACCGTCGAGGTCCGTCCCTTCGACGGCCTCGCCTGACCCACCCTTGACAGGCAGCCCGGTGCCGAGCATCGTCGAGCGGAGGGCCGGGCCCTTCGGGGCACTTGCGGTCCGCCACTCATCGGAGGGGAGGCCCGATGGCCCCGAGACGTCGTCAGTGTGCCGCGATGGAGGAGTTCGAGCGGTTGCTGGAGGAGCAACCGTCGTTCCGCACCAACCAGCAACGGGCCGAGGAATTCACCGCTCGCGCCGTCGCCTCGGGTGAGGCCAACCGGGTCGCTCGCAAGCTGGTCACCATCCCCACCGTGGTGCACGTGGTCTACAGGAAGCCGGCCGAGAACATCAGCAAGGCACAGATCCAGAGCCAGATCACCGCGCTCAACCAGGACTTCCGTGCCACCAATCCCGATACCTCGCTGGTGCCCGACGCCTGGAAGGGACTCGTCACCGACCCGAAGATCAAGTTCCGGCTGGCCACGAAGGACCCGGAGGGCGTGAAGACCGACGGCATCGTGCGGGTCAAGACGGACCGGGCCTCCTTCGGCACCGGCGACGCCGTCAAGCGCGCTGGCCGGGGCGGCTCGACCGCCTGGCCGTCGGACGCCTACCTCAACATCTGGGTGTGCACGCTCGGCGGCGGGCTGCTCGGCTACGCGCAGTTCCCCGGCGGCCCCAAGGCGACCGATGGCGTGGTGATCCTGAACTCTGCGTTCGGGACCGAGGGCACCGCGGCTGCGCCGTTCGACCTGGGCCGCACGCTGACCCACGAGATCGGACACTGGCTCAACCTGCGCCACATCTGGGGCGACACCCTCGACTGCAGCGGCGGGGACAAGGTCCCGGACACGCCGAACTGCGAGGGTCCGAACATCGGCAAGCCGGTCTTCCCGGTCGTCACGTGCGGCAACGGACCCAACGGCAACATGTTCATGAACTACATGGACTACGTCGACGACGCCGCGATGTTCATGTTCACGGCCGGGCAGGTCTCGCGGATGAGCGCCTGCCTGGCGGGTCCTCGCAAGTCGTTCGTCGGGGTGTAGACCCCCGGTGAGGACCGACCAGGTGAGTGGTCGCTGGGTGCATGCCCACGAGGAGGACACCGCGGACCAGATGGTGTTCCGTCCCGGCGGCACCGACCTGCCGCCGGCACGGGGTCGGATGGCGTTCGAGCTCCGCCCGGACGGCACCTTCGCCGAGACCGGCCTCGGCGCCGCCGACGTGCCCGAGGAAGCCGACGGCAGGTGGGAGGTCGACGGCGACACGATCACGCTCACCGATGGCGCGGTCCAGGGGGTCCCTCGGGTGATGGAGGTCGTCTCGGCCGATCCCGAGCGGCTGGTGATCCAGAAGCGCCGCGGCAGCTGACCGTGCTGTCGGACATCGAGATCGCGAACGCCGCCACACTGCTTCCGATCAGCCAGGTCGCGGGGATCCTGGGGATCCCCGAGCAGCACCTGGTGCCCTACGGGCACTTCAAGGCGAAGGTGGACCCGACCTACCTGGCGTCGCTGGCCGACCGGCCGACGGGCCGACTCGTGCTGGTGACCGCCATGTCCCCGACCCCTCCCGGGGAGGGCAAGACGACCACCACGGTGGGCCTCACCGACGCCCTGCACGGCTTGGGCCATCGCGCGGTCGCCTGCCTGCGCGAGCCGTCGATGGGACCCGTCTTCGGCATGAAGGGCGGTGCCGCCGGTGGCGGCTACAGCCAGGTGGTGCCGATGACCGACATCAACCTGCACTTCACCGGCGACTTCGCCGCGATCGCTGCGGCCAACAACCTGCTGGCGGCGCTGCTCGACAACCACGTCCACCACGGCAACGAGCTCGACATCGACGTCCGGAGCGTGACCTGGAAGCGGGTCGTCGACATGAACGACCGCGCGCTGCGCCAGGTGGTGGTCGGCCTCGGCGGTCACGCGAACGGCTTCCCCCGGGAGGACGGGTTCGACATCGTGGTCGCCTCCGAGCTGATGGCGATCTTCTGCCTCACCGAGTCATGGGCCGATCTCAAGCGCCGGATCGGCGACATCGTCGTCGGCTACTCCCGGGCAGCGAAGCCCGTGACCGCGCGCGAGCTGGGCGCGGCCGGAGCGATGGCGGCCATGCTCCGGGACGCGCTCGCCCCCAACCTGGTCCAGACGCTCGAGGGAGCGCCGGCGTTCGTGCACGGCGGTCCGTTCGCCAACATCGCGCACGGCTGCAGCTCGGTGATGGCCACCCGTGCGGCCCTGCGGCTCGCGGACGTCGTGGTCACCGAGGCGGGGTTCGGCGCGGATCTGGGCGCCGAGAAGTTCGTCGACATCAAGTGCCGCAAGTCCGGCCTGCGCCCGGACGTCGCTGTCGTCGTGGCGACGGTCAGGGCCCTGAAGTACCACGGCGGCGTCGCCCTCGCCGATCTGGGCACGGAGGATCTCCGCGCCGTCGAGGTGGGGATGTTGAACCTGCGCCGGCACCTCGACAACATCCGTGAGGTCTACGGCATCGCGTGTGTCGTCGCCGTCAACCGCTTCCCGACCGACACCGATGCGGAGGTGGCGAAGGTCATCGAGCTCGCCGACGCAGCGGGCGTCAGCGCGGTCCCGGCGACGCACTTCGCCGAGGGCGGAGCGGGAGCGCAGGACCTCGCCACGAGCGTGCTGCAGACGATCGACGAGCCGTCGCCGTACACGTTCTCCTTCACCTACGACGACGAGCAGTCCCTGACGTCGAAGGTCGAGGCCATCGCGACCCGGTTGTACGGCGCCGGGCTGGTGACGTGGGACGCCAAGGCTCGGCGGCGGTTGGAGCGCATCGAGCGGGACGGGTACGCCGCGCTGCCGGTGTGCGTGGCGAAGACGCAGTACTCCTTCTCGACGGATCCGACCCTGGTGGGCGCGCCCACGGGGCACGAGCTGCACGTCCGCGAGGTCCGGCTGTCGGCGGGAGCCGGCTTCGTCGTGGTGGTCTGCGGCGACATGATGACGATGCCCGGACTCCCCCGGGAGCCGTCCGCGTCGCGGATCGACCTCGCCGACGACGGGACCATCCTCGGACTGTCGTGAGGCGCCTGCTCACGTCTGGGTGGTCAGGCCGCCGTCCACGACGACGTCGGTGCCGGTGATGTTGCCCGCCGTCCGGTCGCTGGCGAGGAACACCACCAGCGCAGCGACCTCCTCGGGACGGGTGAAGCGCCCGGTGACCGACTGACCGGCGGCGTCGCGGGCGACGGACTCCGGGTCCCGCCCACTCGCCCGACCCACGGCTGCGGCGACCCCGGAGTCACCGAGCCAGAGATCTGTGGCGACCGGGCCGGGGCTGACCGTGTTGACCCGGACGCCGCGGGATCCGACCTCCTTCGAGAGCGCCTTGCAGAAGTTGGTGAGCGCTGCCTTGGCCGCGCCGTAGTCGATGACCCCAGGATCTGGGAGGAACGCGTTCACCGAGCTCGTCGTCACGATCGACCCTCGCCCGGCGGCGAGCATCGCCGGCAGCGCCGCCCGGGTGGTCCGGACCGCCGCCATCAGGTTCAGGTTGAGCGAGTGCAACCACTGGTCGTCGGTCACCATCAGGAAGCCGTTGAGCCGGGGCGACACCTGGCCGACGTTGTTGACGAGGATGTCCAGCCGTCCCCGGTCCAGGGCGGCCTCCACCAGGTCGGCCGGGCCGCTGGGGGTCGCGAGGTCCACGAGCACGCTCAGCACCCGCCCCTCGTCGACGAGCTCCTCGAGCTGCGCACTGCTCTCGCGGGAGCCCGCGACGACGTACACCCCTTCTGCCACCAGAGCCGTGGTCACGGCGAGGCCGATGCCCTTGCTCGCGCCGGTCACGACCGCGACGGCGTCGGTCAGGCCTAGGTCCATGATGTCGCCCCGACCCTCACAGGCCCTGCCCGCTCAACCACTCCAGGACGGCGTCGGCGACGTCCTTCCACCCGCTGTCCACGGTCAGGGAGTGTCCGCGGCCTTCGAACTGGCGCAGCTCGGTGACAGCCGCAGAGTCGCGATACTGCTTGAAGGTCGAGCGGGTCACCACGTCCGGCACGGTGTGGTCCGCGGTCCCGGAGATCAGCAGGAGCGGTCCCCGGTCCTCGTTCGCGGTGTCCACCTTGGCCTGCGAGTGGAGCGCGAAGTTGGCCGCCGCCGCCTGGAAGAGGGGTCGGGCAGGTGAGGGGATGGTCCATTGCTCGTACAGCGCGTCGGACTCCTCCTGCGGCAGGGCATTGCCGAAGCCGTAGCGGAACTGTTCCTTCGTGAGCGACACCGCCTTGTGCAGGTTCCCGGGATTGCCGAGCGCGGGGAAGCCGGCTCGCAGCTGGGAGAGCGGCAATGGCAGGACGCCCTTGATCTGGGCCGGGTCGATCGCCACGCCGGCGGCACCGACGCCCTGACCGAGCAGCTTCTCGGCGATCAGACCACCGAACGAGTGCCCGATGAGGACCGGTGGTGCGCTGAGGGACGCGATCAGCCCGGCGTAGTGCGCGGTCGCTTGGTCGATGGTGGTGTCCGCCACCAGCTCGGGTCGGGCTCGCGCCTCGGCCACGGTGGCGGGCTCGCTCGGCCACCCCGGCGCCACCGGGTCGTAGCCCGCCTCACGGAACAGGTCGAGCCACGGTCCCCAGCTCGTGGCGTGCAGCCACAGGCCGTGGATGAAGACGACGGGTGTGCCGGTCTGGTTCATGGAGATCTCCTTCGAGTCCTGGTTGGCAGGGTCAGCGTGCGGCACGTACGGCCCCGAGGATGACGTCGGTGACGGCTCCCGGCCGCGAGACCATCGACAGGTGTGACGCCTTGACCCGGGTGACGTGCGAGCCGGCCCGATCGGCCATGATCTGCTGCTCCGCCGGCGGCAGGACCCGGTCGAGGGTGCCGACCAGCGCCCAAGAGGGGATCGACCGCCAGGCCGGCTCACCTGAGGGAGTCGCCAGGGCGCTCAGGGCAGCGGGACGCTGGGTTGCGGCGAGCACGGCCGCCTCCCGGGACGAGAGGTCGTTTGCGAAGGCGGTCCGGAACACCTCCGGCAGGATGTAGGCGTCGAGGTCGCCCGCTGGACCGCCCGGATAGGCCACCAGCCTGAAGACGGTGGTCGGGTCCGCGACGGCCAGCGCCGACCCGGGCTGGGCACCGGCCAGCTGCACCACGGACTCGCCCTCGTCCGGGATGAAGGCGTTGACGAACACGAGAGCCTCGACGTCGGCGTTGCCCAGGGCGGCGTTGCTGATCACGGCGCCGCCGTACGAGTGGCCGACGAGGACGACGGGGCCGTCGATCGTCTTCAGGAAGCTCGAGAGGTACGCCGCATCACCGGGCAGCGACCGCAGCGGGTTCGGCGGCACGTCCACGGTGTAGCCCTCCCGCTGCAGGCGTCGTACGACGTCGCTCCAGCTCGAGCTGTCCGCCCACGCCCCGTGGACCAGGACGATCGTCGGCTTCGGGTGACGGCCCTGGTGGCGCTCGCTGCTGGCATCCGCGCCGGCCGAGACCAGCAGGGTGAGCAGGAGGGACGCCAGGACGGCCAGCGTCGCGAGGATGCGAGGTCGCACCCGGTTGTTCCTGAGGGGCTGTACCGGCATGGGCTTCTCGACTCTCTGGTCAGGTGCAGGATGCGTCCCCGAGTGTGCCGCTGTCCTGTCGAGGCAACACCAGGACCGGCACCGGCGTCCAAGACCTATCTGGTCGGGATCGATAACCGCAGTGGTGGAGAACCATCCGGTCCGACTACCGTGGTCCCAGGAGGCGGCGCTGGATGGACCTGGACCTTAGGTTGGTGCGGTACTTCGTCACGGTCGCTGACGAGCTGCACTTCGGCCGGGCCGCGGCCAAGCTCTTCATCAGCCAGCCCGCGCTCTCCAAGCAGGTCCGCAAGCTCGAGATCGAGGTCGGCGGTCCGCTGATGGTGCGGGACAGTCGCCACGTCGCCTTGACCGTTCGTGGCGAGCGCTTCCTCCTGGACGCCCGTCAGCTGCTCGCCATCGCCGAGCGCATGGGACGACCCACGGAGGTGAACGCCGTACGCATCGCGCACATCTTCGAGCTCGACACCAGCCGACAGGTCGCTGACGCGTTCACCAGCGAGGCGCCTGACGTGCGGCTGGTCGAGTGCTCCATGGACAGTGCCCGGCAGCTCGACGCGCTCCTGGGTGAGCAGCTCGACGTCGCGATCCTGCGGGTCACCCCGCGGATGTTGGCGGAGCGACCCACCGGGTGGCAGCGACGGCTGCTCAGGCTGGAGCCGATGCTGCTCGTGGGCCGACCCGGTGAGGCGGCGCGCGAGTCGGTGTCCCTGCACGAACGGACGGTCGAGGTGTTCGCCGACGCCGCCGGCTCGGGCCTGTTCAACGTGCACGGCGACTACCTCACGTCCTTCGAGCGGCAGACCCGGGTAGCGCTGCGCTGGCTCGGCAACCCGGGCACCTTCGGGAACTGTCACGCCGCCGTGCAACGTGCGCAGGACCCAGCATTCCTCCTGGAGTTCCAGAGCTACGCGGACCGGTACGCCGCGGCCGGCATCCCCGTCCACCGGCCCGCTGAGCTCCAGCCGGTCTACCCCTGGTGGGTAGCGTGGCGCGACGACAGGCAGACGGAGTCGACCACCGCGTACGTGCGAGCCGCGCTGGAGACCTCCCAGCGACGCGGCTGGCTCCGCACCCGCGGACCCGGTCAGGTCCGGACGTGGCTGCCCTCGGACGATCCCGCAGTCCGGGACCTCCCCGTCGTCTAGGTCGGGGGAAGCAGCGGTCGCGTCATCCTCCCAGTCCTCGGTGTGGTCACCGACCCACTACTGGTTGTAGATGAGGTACTCGGCCATGACCGCTCCTTCTCCTGCGGCAGACCGGGTGCGCATCAGCGCCGCCGCGGGTCGAGGGTCTGGGTGAAGAGGGCCTGGCCCTCGACGTCGCGCAGGGTCACGGTGAGCTGGCGAGTGACCGCGTCGATGCCGACCTCCCCGAAGAACTGGGACCCCTCGGCCGGGGAGGTGTTCGCGCGAGGGGGCGCGGCGACGTACATCGCCTGCGGTCCGAAGGTGCCGTCGAGTGCGTTGGGCCCGAACGCGCCCGCGTTGAGGGGACCGGAGACGAACTCCCAGAACGGGTCGAAGTCCTGGTAGGAGGCACGTTCGGGCGAGTAGTGGTGAGCTGCGGTGTAGTGCACGTCGGCGGTGAGCCACACGTGGTTGCGGATCCCGAGTCGCTGCAAGGCGGTGAGCACCTGCGAGATGTCGAGCTCACGGCCGAGCGGCGCACCGCCGTCGCCCTGGGCAGCGCCTTCCTGCAGCGTCGCGTCGGGGACGACGAGTCCCAGCGGGAGGTCGTTCGCGATCACCTTCCAGGTGGCACGGGAACGAGCAAGCTCGTCGATCAGCCACCGCGTCTGTCGTCTCCCGAGCAGGCCGCCGTCGGCGACCGTCTCCCGGTCGGTGGTGTTGGGGTCCTTGTGGGTCCTCATGTCGAGCACGAAGAGGTCGAGCAGGGGTGAGTGGTGGATGACCCGGTAGACACGGCCCTCGGGGTCGGGCGAGATGGGCGCGACGGGGACGTAGTCGTGGAACGCGCGCCGTGCGCGGCGGGCGAGTACGTCGACACTGTGCTCGGTGTAGCGGGGGTCGTCGATGATCTCGCCGGGGTACCAGTTGTTCAGCACCTCGTGGTCGTCCCACTGGGTGACCTGGGAGGTCTCGGCGAGGAACGCGCGCCAGTTGTCGGCCATCAGGTTGTAGCGGTACTGACCGCGATAGTCGGCGAGGGTCTCGGCGACCTTCGACTTCTCCTCGGTGACCAGGTTGCGCCAGGTGCTCCCGTCCGGCAGCAGCACGGTCTCGGTCAACGGGCCGTCGGCGTACACGTTGTCACCGCTGCACAGGAAGAAGTCGGCGTCGCGGCGACGCATCGCATCCGCGATCCGGAACCCGCCCAGGTCGGGGTTGACGCCCCAGCCCTGGCCGGCGATGTCGCCGGACCAGAGGAAGCGCACGTCCGACCCGGACCTGGCCGGGGTCCGCAGGTGACCCAGCACCGGGGCGCTGGAGCGACGCGGGTCGCGCAGGTCGACCGCGCGGACCCGGTAGTACACGTCGGCGCCGTCGGGGAGCCCGCGGACCGAGAACTGTCCAGTGAGGTCGGTCTGAGGCGTCACGACGGGTCCGCGCACGGTGCGGGATCGACGGAAGCCGGGGTCGGTGGAGAGCTCGGCGACCAGCCGGCTGGGCCGATCGGCACGCGACCAGAGCACGGCGCGCCCGGCGTGGACGTCCCCGCTCTGGACACCCGAGGTCAGCGTGGGCCTCCCGGACCGGATCAGGGCGGGAGCCGAACCGCCACGGGCGGAGGCGGTCTGGGCCAGTACGCCGGACGTGGCGGCCGTCCCGGCTATCACGGCACCGCCGCGCAGCAAGGCGCGCCGACCGAGTGCGTGGGCAGTCGTGGGCGGTGGGACTGAGGGCGTCGGTGCCGAGAGGTCACTCATGGCCTCCACGCTGCGGGCTCCTGGCGAACAGTGGGTGACCAGCACCGCTCGGCACGACGACAAGTCGGAGACCACGAGACGCGCGATGCTCAGAGCCAGTCGCGGCGCCGGAAGAGCAGGTAGAGCACGCCACAGCTGCCGAACATGAGGGTGAGCGCGAACGCATAGCCGTGCTGCCAGCCGAGCTCCGGCATGTGCTCGAAGTTCATCCCGTAGAGGGCGGCGATCAGGGTCGGCGCGAAGAGGATCGCGGCCCAGGACTGAGATCCGCTTGACCTCGTCGTTCTGGGCGTTGCTGGCGAGCGCGAGATTCTTCATCTCCTCGTTCTGCTGCTGGGCGACCAGCGTCGCGTTGACGGTCAGCAGCTCGCTGAGCAGCTGCCGGAAGCCGTCGACCTGCTCGATCACCTGAGTGACGTGGTCCTCGACGTCACGCAGGTAGCGCTGCAGCTCCTCGTCGGTGCGGTACTTCGCGAACCCGGCAGTGAGTCCTTGGAGCATCCCGACCAGCGGACGGGTCGCCCGCTGGAACTCGATGACCTCGCGGGTCAGCTCGTAGATGCGACGCGACACGCGCCGGTCGCCGATGAAGATCTGCGTCTCGATCTCGTCGATGTCGTTCTCCAGGCCCCGCACCACCGGTGCGTAGCCGTCGACGACGCTGTCCAGGATGGCGTAGAGGATCGACTCCGCACCCAGCTCGAGCAGCGGCCGGTCCTGCTCCAGGCGGCGGCGTACGACGGCCAGGTCAGGCGCTTCGCTGTGCCGCACCGTGACCACGAAGTCCTGCCCGACGAAGAGGTGCACCTCGCCGAACTCCACCTCCTCGGAGGCGTCGACGTAGCGGGCGGCCCGCAGCACCACGAACAGCGTGTCGCCGTACCGCTCCAGCTTGGGCCGCTGGTGGGCGAGCACCGCGTCCTCGACGGCCAGGTCGTGCAGCCCGAACGCACGAGCCAGCGACGAGAGCTCACGACCGTCGGGACGGTAGAGCCCGATCCACGCGACGGCGCCATCGTGCTCGGACAGCTCGGCATAGGTCTCCGCGAGCGTCGCCGGCGAACCCACCCGCTCACCACCCACGTAGATGGCGCTGTCGATGATGCTGCGGCGCTCGTGCTCGGCCCCGATGTCGAGGTTGCCCGCCTCGACGGGATCGGCCGGCAGCACGAGCAGGCCGTCGCCGGTACGACGCCGGCGGGGGAACCTCGGCGTGGGCTGGTCATCGGTCGCCATGTGACCAACCTCTACCGGGGCGGGATGAACAGCAAGTGTCGACTGCGATCAGCCCAGACCGGAGTTGCCGCCCGGGTCGGCGGTGTAGCCGGCGGGCAGGTCCGCGCCGTCCTCGAAGCAGGCGCCGCCGAGCTCGATACTGGTCGCGGGGAACTCGCCACGCGGGCACTTCCCGTCGTTGATCGCGACGCGGGCGACCAGGTAGAGCCCCGAGTTGACCAGGAGGACGACGAGGAGGCCGGCGGCGAGGCCGATCACGAAGGCGGCCAGCCGTGGGTGCCCCTCCCGGACGCTCACTGGTCCGCTCCCAACGGCTGGTTGCCCGCCGGGTCGGCCGTCCAGCCGACCGGCATGGGGTCGCCGTACGTCAGGCACTGGGCACCGCCGTCCGGGTGGACGATCGGGGCCTCCCCCTTGGAGCAGGCCCACTCGTCGGCGAGCGGGCCGCCGGAGTAGATGAAGAGGGCGACAGCGAACACGGCGCCACCGACGAAGGCGACGACGACGCCGGTGAGGAAGCCGGCCAGGACGTAGGCCCTCGGCAGCGGGGGGCGAGTGGTCATGTGGCTACCCTCCCCCGCCCATCGGCTCCTGTCATGGGTAGCGGTACTCACCCGCCGTCTCCCGCCGAGGGTTCAGACCAGGAGCGTGAGCCGGCGCTCGGCAGCGCCGATGCGGACGGTCTGACCCCAGGTGAGGGTGAGCCGGTCGCTCTCCATGCCGTCGCCGAAGGCGACCAGCCCGTCGGTCTCGACCTCGATGGCGAGGTCGGACCCGACCAGCTCGCCCTCAGTGCTTTCGACGCCGGTCGAGGGGGAGGGCCAGGCCTCCCGGACGAACCAGAGGAGTCGGCGATCGGTGGGTTCGGGGAGGACGAGCGGGCTCTGCCGCTCCAGCCAGGTGGACCGGCACCAGCCGGTCGCGCCGGTGCCGGTCGCGACGATCAATCCGGACGATGCCTGCCGCTCGGCGCCCGAACCGGGGGCGGTCAGTCGGTAGCGCGCCGTCTGGTGGCTGGGGTGGCCGAGGAAGATCTCGTTGAGGGCGATCAGGCTCTGCCCGTCGTCGGTCCGGGCCTCGACCATGGTGCGCTGCTCGACGGTCCCCTTGCCGCGCAGCAGGTCGCCGGTCGACGCGGGCGCGGAGGCGACCAGGACGCCTGGATTGCGGTCCGGCTCGGGGTTGATGCCGATCACGGTCTGACCGTCGAGGTACTTCGCCGCGTTGGCCACCAGCCCGTCCTGCCCGACCACGACGACCAGGTCGTCGGGGGCGAAGAGGAAGCGGTCGAGGTCGGCTCGCTCCACGCTCCCTCGGCGCCAGTCCTGGGGGATCGCGCGCGTCACCGTCTCGATCGCCGCCTCGTCGGCCCGGCGACGCTCCTCGAGCTCGTCGAGGTCCCGGCCTCGGCTGGAGAGGAAGAACGCGACCTGGCCGCGGGTCCCGTGCCGGGCGATGAGCTCCTCGAGCTCGGTACGCCGGTGCACCACCACGACGCGCGGGGCCAGAGCGGTCATCCCTCCTCCTTCGCGGCAGCACCCAGCCGCGCCAGCAGCGGGGCCAGCAGGTCGGGGGTGAGGACCAGGCTGTCGATGTGCGGCAGGTTCGCGGCCAGCTCCTTCATCGCCAGGCCGAGCAGCACCGACTCCGGCAGGTCACGGTATACCGCGAGCCGCGCCGCCTCGGCCTCCCCCTCGGCGAGACCGTTGACCCGGGTCGCCTCGGCGTTGGCCGCGGCCAGCCGTTCGGCGCGGCGCGCCTCGGCGTCGGTGGCGATCACCCCGGCGGCGGCGGCCTCCTCAGCCGTGCGGCGGGCGTTGGCGCCGCGCTGCGACGACCAGCTGCTCCTCGCGACGGGCGAGCTCGATCTGGGTCTGCAGCTCGTTCTCACCGATGGCCCGCTCCCGTTCGACAGCGACGGCCCGGCGCTCGAAGGTCGCCTTGTCGGCGTCCTGCTGCACCTGCTCCCGGGTCGGGGTCTGCAGCGCCTTCTCGACGTCGGGCTCGGGCCGGATCGCGACCACCCGCACACCGATCACGGCGATGCCGGTGGCCACGAGGCGCCCGTCCTGGTCCAGCCCGGCCGCGATGGCGTCGCGCACCGGCGCCACCCCACCGGTCAGGGTGTCGCTCAGCCCGAGGCCGGCGATCAGGTCGAGCGCGTGCTGCTGGGCCGACTCGGTCAGCAGTCCGGCCACCTGGTCGAGCGGCGTACCCCGCCAGCGTCCGGTGCCAGGGTCGATGGAGAAGTCGATCCGGCCGGCCGCGGTCACCGGTTCGGTGAGCCGGAAGGTCACGGTCGCCTGCACGGTGACGTCCTGGAAGTCGGCGGTCCGCGCGTGGAACAGCAGCGGCAGCTCCCGGTCGTCGACCGGGACCTCCGACAGCACGGCACTCAGCGGACGGAACCAGAAGGCGACGCCCACACCCGAGTGGACGGTCCGACCGTTGCGCACGTGCAGGACGTGCGTGGTCGTCGCCCCGCGCAGGTGCCGGACGAACGGATAGCGAGCGATGTCTGCCATGAGGACCACCTCGATGAGTGTCAGTTAATGTCATATTGACGATAAGCCTTCCGGGATCTTCTCGTCAATATGACGAGAATCGGCTAGACTCCCGTCATGCCCTACGACCCGTCCACCTATCCCGCCGTCGCGGTGACCGTCGATCTCGTGGTCCTGACGATCCGCGACGACCGCCTGTGCGTCCTGGTCGTACGGCGGGGCGAGGCGCCCTTCCGCGGACGCCGGGCGCTCCCCGGTGGATTCGTGAAGCCCACGGAGGACCTGCACGCAGCGGCCGCTCGCGAGCTGGCCGAGGAGACCGGACTCACCGGGGCTGTGGTCCACGTCGAGCAGCTCCGCACCTACGGCGCCCCGCGCCGGGACCCGCGGATGCGGGTGGTGAGCGTGGCCTACCTCGGACTGGCCCCCGATCTGCCCACCCCGCAGGCGGGCACCGACGCCGAGTCCGCACACTGGGTGCCGGTCGCAGACCTCGACGGAGCCGCCACCGGACTGGCGTTCGACCACGCGACGATCCTCGCCGACGGCATCGAGCGCGCTCGGGCCAAGCTCGAGTACTCCGCGCTGGGCACGGCGTTCTGCTCGCCGGAGTTCACCGTCGCCGAGCTGCGTCGGGTCTACGAGATCGTGTGGGGCACCAAGCTCGACGCCCGCAACTTCCACCGCAAGGCGACCAAGACCGTCGGCTTCCTCGAGCCGACCGGCACGACCACCACCCGCGACGGCGGCCGTCCAGCACTGCTCTACCGGCGCGGGCCCGCCGAGCAGCTGCAACCACCACTCACCCAGACCCGGCGCCGGACCTGAGCCCGAGTCAGGCCGCCCACCGCACGGCCTCGTAGATCAGGTCGGCCATCGGGCAGACACCCTCGAGGTCCGAGCGCCGGTCCAGCAGCCCGTTGACCGAGCGCCAGTGCCGCGCGGTCAGCTCGGTCCGGCGCGCCAGCGCCTCCGCGGACTCGTCCACCTGTGGTCCCACTGACGTCATGGCTGCTCTCCCTGTCGTTCCGACTGATTGAGAGTAAGCATATCGAATTACTATAGTTAGGAGGACCTCGGGGTGTGCTTGCGAGAGGAGCGCTTCCGCTTCGACCGCCGAAGACCTGCACCGCCCGATCTGGCTCACGGCGAACGGATCTGGGAGGGCGCCAGCGAGCCGCAGCGGGTCATTCTCAGCCGCCGGATGCTCAATCTCGGCCC
This sequence comes from uncultured Actinomycetota bacterium, assembly GCA_963706475.1. Classification (GTDB taxonomy): domain Bacteria; phylum Actinomycetota; class Actinomycetes; order Propionibacteriales; family Nocardioidaceae; genus Nocardioides. The sequence continues at coordinate 1,249,257 of CAVPLV010000002.1, forward strand.
GCGCCGAGTGCTGTGAACACCACCCCTTCGGCGGTGTCGTCGCGGGTTGCCTGGCCGCGGGCGACGAGCAGCTCGAGGTGGGCCTTGGTCTCCATCGCAGCCATCCCCTGGCTGAAGACGTCGAGCTCGGAGTAGGCGCGCTCGTGGCGGGTCCAGCCGAGCTGCTGCGCGACGTCGAAGCCGGTGCCGGGTCCGTCGGCCAGTCCGGCGAGGCTCTGCTCGAGCCGGTGCTCGTGGAAGGCGACCAGCTCGTCGACGCGGGTGTGCGAGGACGGGGCGATCGGGCCGTGCGCGGGCAGGACGGTCAGATCAGGCAGCCCGCGGACCTTGGTCAGCGAGGCCATGAAGTCACCCAGCGGTTGCGGGGTCGGTGGCACCGTGAAGCCGATCGACGGGGTGATCGTCGGCAGCACGTGGTCGCCGGCGAAGAGCAGCCCGGCGGCCTGGTCGGCGAAGACGAAGTGCCCGGGCGTGTGCCCGGGCGTGTGGACGGCGTCCAGGGTCCGCGCGCCGACGGCGATCTGCTGGTCACCGTCGAGCCAGGTGTCGGGATACCTCCACTGGGCCGGGTCGGGCAGGTCCTGGTCCTCGTCATCCTGGTTCCACAGCTCGGCGAGGTCGACAGCACCGGCCGTGACCAGCACCCGGGAGAACGGGTTCTCGCGCAGCTCGGCGATGCCGTTGAGCAGGTCGAGGGCCGGCTTCTCGTCGATGCCGAGCGCGACGTCGGCGCCGTACTCGTGACCCAGGACGGTCGCCAGGGTGAAGTGGTCGCGGTGCACGTGGGTGACCAGGAAGCGCTTGATGTCGCCGAAGCCGTAGCCGATGTCGCGCAGGCAGCGGTCGAGCAGGGTGCGGGCCACCTCGATCGACCAGCCGCCGTCGACGAGGGTGAGTCCGTCGTCGGTCTCGATGACGTAGACGTTGATCGCCTTGAGCCCGTCCATCGGCAGTGGTAGCGGGATCCGGTGGATCCCCTCGGCGACCCACCAGGCGCCTTCCTTGCTCCAGTGCTCGCCCGAGTCCGGCGAGACGGCGAGCGCGGTCGGGGTGGAGGAAGAGGTCACGTTCGGACCCTACGGTGCGACGTCGGGGAAGCCGAGGTCGAGGGTGGGCTGCTGGATGCCGCCATCGATCTCGAGCAGCTTGCCGGTGACGTACTGCCCCGCCCTCGACGCCAGGTAGAGGACCCCGGCGGCGATGTCCTCGGGCTCGCCGACGCGCTTGAGCGGCGTCTTCGACTCGAGCTGGTGCATCAGCTCGGGCTGGCCAGCGACGTACTCGAGAGCACTGGTCATGATCGAGCCGACGTAGATGCCGTTGACCCGGATGTGCGGCGCGAGGTCCTGGGCGGCCATCTTCGTCCAGTGCGCGAGCGCCGCCTTGGCGGTGCCGTAGGCGATGAAGCCACGGTCCGCCGTACGCCCCATCATCGAGCTGATGGTGACGATGCTCCGCTGCCCGTCGGGCGACTCGAGCATCAGCGGGACGGCCGCACGGGTCAGCGCGTGGGCGGTGGTGACGTTGAAGCTGAAGGCCTCGTTGAGGAAGTCGTTGCTGGTCTTGAGGAACTCGGTCGGGAAGGTGCCGCCCACGTTGTTGACCACCGTGTCGAGGCGGCCGAACTCGTCGTACGCCGCCTGCGCGAGCCCGGCGACCGCGTCGAGGTCGCTGAGGTCCGCGGGGACGACGAGCGCGCGGCGTCCGGTCGCCCGGATCCGCTCGGCGACCCGGTCCAGCTGACGCTCGGTGCGAGCGGAGATGAGCACGTCGGCGCCAGCCTCGGCCAGCGCGACCGCGGTGCCGGCGCCGAGGCCGCGGCCCGCGCCGGTGACGATCGCGACCTGTCCTTCGATGCCGAAGCGGTCGAGGATACTCACGTCGTGCTGACCAGGCCGCGACCGGTGACGAGCGGAAGGTCGAGCGCGGTGACGAGCCCGCCCTTCGCCTCGACGACGGCGGGCAGTGCGTTGACGAGGCGCTGTGCGGTGGTGATCATCCCGGAGACGTTGTGGTCGCCGTGCTCGCCGTGGTGGGTGAGGTCGAGCTGCATCATCGGCTCGCCGGTGACGATGACGCGGTAGCCGCCGCCGCCCTCGGCAGGCTTCGGCCAGTCCGGTGCCTGGTCCTCGGCAGTGCGGGTGACGTGCTCGAGGACCACCCGCGCGATGCCGTCGACCTTGCCGATCAGCTGGAAGCGGACCGCGCCCATGGTGCCCGCGGCGATGTCGCCGGAGACGCTGGGCGTGTCGACCTCGGCCTCGCGGCGCTCCACCTCCTCGGTGAGCGGCTCGTCGAGGACGATGTCGAGGCCGGCCGCGATCTGGCGGACCACGCTCCCCCACGCCATCGTCAGGATGCCGGGCTCCCAGAGCAGCGGGCGGAAGTCCATCGGCCGGCCGAAGCCGAACATGTCGCCCATCACGACCGGCTGGTAGTACGTCGAGTAGTCGGCGATCTCCATCACCCGGACCTCGTCGATGCGCTGGCTCAGGCTGGTCAGGGCCAGCGGCAGCAGGTCGTTGGCGTAGCCGGGATCGATGCCGTTGACGTGCAGGCTCGCGCCCGTCGCGCGACCCGCCACGGCGAGCCGCTCGAGCATCTCGTCGGGGAGGATCTTCTCGGGCCACTGGAGCAGCACCGGCCCGCTGGAGACCACGTTGATGCCGGCCTCGACGAAGCCGAAGAGGTCCTCGATGCACTCGAAGACCCGGTCGTCGGCCATCGCGGTGTGCAGGATCGCGTCCGGCTCCAGCGCGATCAGCGCGGCGGCGTCGGTGGTGGCCCTGACACCCAGCTCGCGGCCGAGGTCGGCCAGGATCCCGGCGTCCTTGCCGTCCTTGTCCGGGTTGGAGACCCACACCCCCACCAGCTCCATCCGCGGGTGCGCATCCACCCCCGCGATGGCGTGGCGACCGATGGTCCCGGTGGACCAGACGACGACTCTCAGCAGATCTCCCATGCGGGTCAATCTAGAACACGTTCTATTTTTTGGGAAGAGTGGCGGCGGGCGCCGAGAGCGCTGTAACGCGGTGTTAGACCCACTACGAGCCCGTTAGAACGGGGGCACCAGAGGGTCTAACACCGCGTTACAGCGTCGGCGGTCCCGGCGCCACCACCGGACAGCGGGTGCCCGAGTAGATCGTCGGCATGCAACGGTTGCAGTGGATGCAGACGCCGGAGAGGGCCCGCCCGGACTGCAGCCGGTCGACCAGGTCCGGCTCCCGGAGCAGGGCCCGGCCCATGGCGACGAACTCGAACCCGTCGGCCATCGCCTGGTCCATCGTGGCGCGCTGGTTGATCCCACCCAGGAGCATCAACGGCATCGACAGGCCGGCGCGGAAGCGCAGGGCCTTGTCCCGGAAGTAGGCCTCCTCGAACGGGTAGGCCTTCAGGAAGTTGCGGCCAAGTGGCGTGCGCATCCCGAGGCGTACGACGGCCGGCATGGTCGCCGCGAACTCCGGGACGGGTGCGTCGCCGCGGAAGAGGTACATCGGGTTCATCAGGGAGCTGCCGCCACTGAGCTGCAAGGCGTCGAGGGTGCCGTCGGACTCCAGCAGCTGGGCGTACTCGAGCCCCTCGTCGGTGGTCACGCCGCCCTTGAAGCCGTCGGACAGCGAGACCTTCGCGGTCACCGCGACCTCGTCACCGACCTCGTCCCGCACCGCCCGGGCGACCTGTCGACCGAACCGGGCGCGATGGCTGAGCGGCCCGCCCCACCGGTCCTTGCGCCGGTTGAGGCCCGGCGCGAGGAACGACGAGATCAGGTAGCTGTGCGCCATGTGCAGCTCGAGCACGTCGAAGCCGGCGCGCACCAGGGTGCGTGCGGCGTCGACGTACGCCCGGGTGATCCGGGTCAGGTCGGCCTCCGTGGCGGAGCCGACCATCTGCATCGAGAGCGGGCTCGGCATCCGGCTGGCGCTGAGGGCGCGTACGCCGTTGGACCGGCCGTTCGCGACCGGTCCGGCGTGACCGACCTGGCCCGCGATCGCAGCTCCCGTCACGTGGACCGCATCGACCAGCTGCCTCAGCCCCGGCAGCGAGCGCGGCCCGACGACGACCACGTCCCGATGGGTGCGGCCCTCCGGTGCGACGGCGAGGTAGGCGACCGTGGTCAACCCGACCCCGCCGCGCGCCACCGCGAGGTGGTAGTCGATCAGCCGATCCGAGACCAGTCCGTCCGGCGTGCTCCCCTCGAAGGTCGCCGCCTTGACGGTGCGGTTGCGCAGCCGGACCGGACCGAGCACGGCAGGCGCGAAGACATCAGGCACGCCGACAATCTAGAACACGTTGCAGCGGCAGTGAATGATCAGGGAGCCGGAGTCTCCGTCGTCGCGTCCTTGGCACAGTCGGTGACCGAGCCGGTGGAGACGTCCTTCAACGCGTCCTGGTCCTCGTCGCTGGCCTTGTAGTCCTTGTCACCGTCGACGATCGCCTGCAGGGCACCGTCGGAGAGGTCGGACTCGTGGAAGGCCTTGGCGATGCAGTTCGCCAACTCGTCGGACACGTCGCCGCCGAGCTCGGCGCCCATGTTGTCCTGGATACCGCCGGCGATGTCGTCGACCGACGGGCGGTCGCTGCCGCCGTCACTGCCGCCACAGCCGGTGGCGAGGGAGACGACGAACACGGCGGAGGCGATGGTTGCGAGAGCACGCTTCATGGGAGCACCTGATCCTTCGAGATGTGGGGTCTGCGGGGCGGGAGTGGCCGGCCGCGGGACGGGGTCGTTCGGACCATGCCCCGACGACCCTGACATCACGCCTGACCGGACACGAAATCGTGCCGGGCCCGCTTCTGCCGTCGCAGCCACAGCAGACCCGCGACCGGGAGCACGGCAGGGACGAAGCCGTAGCCGATCCCGTAGCCCGACCACACCGACGCGTCGGGGAACCAGTCTGGCTCGACCAGGCTCAGCGTGCCGACGGTGAGCACGCCACCGAGCTCGATCCACAGCATCACGCTCGCGAAGCCGGTCCGTCCGTCCGACGCGCGCCGGATCGCCACCCAGCCCAGGACGTAGGTGAGCGCAGCGAGCGCCGAGAGCACGTAGGCGAGCGGCGCCTCGCTCGCCTCGGTGGCGAGCTGGACCCCGGCCCGCGCACCCGCCGCCACCGCGAAGAGCGCGTAGCAGGCCAGCAGCACCTGGTGGGGTCCCGAGCGACGCTCGGCCATCACGCGGTCATCTGCAGTCGTACGCCGATCACGGTCACCGCGAGCGCCGCCACCGCGACGACGGCCGAGGACCACACGCCCCGGTCGCCCTCCATCGACTTCATCGCGATGGGCAGCACGCAGATCGACGCGATCAGGTAGCCGACGTGCGTCGACATCGAGTCCGGCGGGTCGTCGCCGAGCACGGCGCCGAGGCCGGCGAGCCCGCGGATCACCAGCAGCACCTCGAGCATCCACACCATCGAGTCGAGCCAGCTCGGGCGCTCGGCACGCCGCAGCGCAACGAGCGTCGCGAGCAGGGTCACCAGGACGGCGTACCCGATCACGATGATGGTGATCTGGGTGGTCACGCCGGGCATGGCAGCATCATCGTCCATGCCCCCGCGCGATCCCGAGCAGACCCTGGTCGACCGGCTCCGCGCCGCCGGCTGCGTCTTCGCCGAGGAGGAGGCCGCACTGCTCACGCAGGCAGCGACCGACAGCGGCGACCTGGCCCGGCTGACGGCGGCGCGGGTGGCTGGGGAGCCGCTCGAGCAGGTGCTGGGCTGGGCCGACTTCTGCGGGCTGCGGATCGCGGTCGCACCCGGCGTCTTCGTGCCGCGCCGGCGTACCGAGGCCCTGGTCCGGGAGGCGGCCCGGGGTCTCGTAGCCGGAGACGTCGTGGTCGACCTGGGCTGCGGCACCGGCGCCATCGGGGCCGCCCTGGCCCGGCTGGTCCCTGGTCTGGAGGTGTACGCCGCCGACGTCGACCCGGCGGCGGTCGACTGCGCGCGACGCAACCTGCCGCCGGAGCGGGTCTTCGCGGGCGACCTGTACGACGCGCTGCCGCTCGACCTCCGCGGCCGGGTGGCGGTCGTCGTGGCGAACGCTCCCTACGTGCCGACCGGGTCGATCGCGCTGATGCCGCCCGAGGCCCGCGACCACGAGCACCGGGTCGCCCTCGACGGGGGCGCCGACGGGCTCGACGTGCAGCGGCGGGTCGCTGTGGGCGCGCTGGGGTGGCTGCGGCCCGGCGGTCGGCTGCTGATCGAGACCAGCCGCGAGCAGTCACCGGGGACCGCCGTACTGATGGAGCAGGCGGGCCTGCGGGCCACCATCACCCGCGACGACGAGGTGGACGGCACGGTCGTGGCGGGCGCGGGGTCGACGCGCTGGTCGCCGGCCGGATGACGGCGCCCCCCTGACGACGGGAGCCGAGCGTCATCGCGACCGGCGACGTGGCGGTGTTCCCGAAGGATGGTCCGGGATCCCGCAGGCTCAGCCCTCGGTGGAGGTCTCCAGCGGCACCGCATCGGCGTCCTTGCCGAACAACAGGCCATAGGTCGCACCGGCGATCACGGCACCCACGATCGGCGCCAGGATGAACGCCCACACCTGGGCGATCGCATCGGTCCCGGCGAAGATAGCCGGGCCGATCGACCGGGCCGGGTTCACCGAGGTGTTGCTGATCGGGATCGAGATCAGGTGGATCAGGGTGAGCGAGAAACCGATCGCCAGCGGCGCGAAGCCCTTGGGGGCACGCGTGTCGGTGACGCCCAGGATGATGTAGACGAAGAACGCCGTCAGCAGCACCTCCGCGATCAGCACCGACCACAGCGAGTAGCCAGCGGGCGAGAACTCGCCGTAGCCGTTGGCCGCGAAGTTGTTCTTGGACTCGAAGCCGTCGACGCCGTTCGCGACGACGAACAGTGCCAGCGCCGCCGCGACGCCCGCCACCACCTGGACGACGAGATAGCCCGGAACCTCCTTCCAGTCGAACCGTTTCGACATCGCCAGGCCGACGGTCACCGCCGGGTTGAAGTGACCGCCGGAGACGTGACCGACGGCGTACGCCATGGTCAGCACGGTGAGGCCGAAGGCGAAGGAGACGCCGAGCCAGCCGACGTCACCCCCGGCGAAGATCGCGGTGCCACAACCGCCGAAGACGAGCCAGAACGTGCCGAACGCCTCGGCCGCAAGTCGTTGGGACATGGAGTGCATGCGCACCTCCTGGGGACCTCCGGTGGGCCCTTGTGACCCTGCCGGGGTCGCGGACAGGTCCGTGACCTCTACCAATGTGTTGTAGTTCGGGGTCGAGGTACAGCGACCCGCCGAGACTGCGATCAAGCAGTTGCCCAGGTCCTTACCGTGTCAGCGAGCGGTGCGGTGGGCCGCTCGATCAGCTTCGACAGCTCTCCGGTGGTCACCGAGAGGACTCCCTCGGCGGTGTTCTGGTCGAGCGCGACGACGAATCCGGCCGTCCCCTCGTCCAGACCGGCGGCCACCAGGAGCGCCCGGTGCTCCTCGGGCGAGACCTGCTGGCGGACGACGGGGCGGCCCAGTGCGGCCGCGAACGTCGAGGCGAGCTCGTCGTACCCCCACGCCAGGTCGCCGGACAGCTCGTAGGTCCGGCCGTCGTGGCCGTCCGTGCTGAGGACGACGGCAGCTGCCTCGGCGAGATCGGCACGGGAGGCGCTCGCGATGCGGCCGTCCCCGACACTGTCGACGATCGCGCCGGTCTCGGCGGCCTGGGCGAAGGCCTGCTGGAAGTTCTCGTGGTACCAACCGTTGCGCAGCATGGTGAAGGGCAGGCCGCTCGCCCGGATGGCTTCCTCGGTGGCGGCGTGCTCGGGGGCCAGGACGAGCGTGGTGTCGTCGGCGCTCGGCGCGCTGGTGTAGACGATCCGGCGGGCTCCGGCGGCCACGGCCGCCTGCAGCACGGCGACGTGTTGCGGGACCCGGCGACCGACCTCGTTGCCTGATACCAGCAGCACCACGTCACCCGCGGCGATGACCTCGGACCCGCCGATCGTCTCGAAGTCCAGCCGCTCGACGCGCACCCCGCGCTCGGCCAGGTCGGACAGCTTCTCCACGGAACGACCCGTGGCGACGATCTCGGCGGGCGCGATGCCGCGCTCGAGCAACGACTCGACGACCAGGCGGCCGAGCTGTCCGGTGGCTCCGGTGACGACGTACGACATGTGGGTTCTCCTGGGGTTCGGGGGCGCTCGACGAGGCCCGTCACCGATGCCAACGTCACCGAACCGGTCACACCTTCCCGGTCGGGAGTACCCACTTCGAAGTGGGGTACCCACCTCCGGGTGGGTAGACTCGACCGGATGATGACCACGATCCGCGGACTCCAGCTCGACACCGCCTGCCCGGACACCCGGACCCTGGTCGAGCACGTCACCAGCAAGTGGGGGGTCCTGATCCTGCTCGTCCTCGACGAGCAGACCCTGCGCTGGAGCGACCTGAAGCGACAGATCGAGGGAGTCAGCGAGAAGATGCTGATCCAGACCCTGCAGACCCTCGAGGCCGATGGTCTGGTTCGTCGTACGGCGCTCCCGGTCGTGCCGCCGCACGTCGAGTACGCCCTCACCCCCGACGGACTGGTCGCTGCGGGCCACCTGGCCCCCCTCGTGCAGTGGGCCCAGGCGCGGGTCGGCTCCCGGGCGTGACCTCGTTCGTCGCCCTGGTCGCGCAGCTGGCCGGGGCCGGTCTGCGCAGCGACCCGGTCGCCAGCGAGAATGGCTTGCCATGAGCGACCTCGCGTTCACCTGGTGGGGACACGCGTCGACGACCGTCGAGCTCGGTGCCAGCCGGGTCGCCATCGACCCGCTGCTGGTCAACCGGCTCTTCCACCTGCGCCGCTACGCCGCGACCCCGACCGCGGCGGCCTTCGACGCCGACGTCGTGCTCCTCTCACACCTGCACCACGACCACCTGCACCTGCCGTCGTTGCGGCGGTTCGGGCCCGATGCACAGCTCGTGGTGCCGCGCGGCGGCGAGAGCCTCCTGTCGGGACTCGGCCGGCACCGGGTGCACCCGGTCGCGCCCGGAGACGTCGTCGAGCTGGGCGGCGTCCGCGTCACCGTGCTGCCGGCCACCCACGACGGACGGCGCTCGCCCCTGAGCCGGGCCGTCGGTCCGGCCATCGGGTTCCGCGTCGACGGTGGGCCGCGGTCCTTCTGGTTCCCCGGCGACAGCGAGCTGCGCGACGACATGGCCGACGTCGGGCGGGTCGATCTCGCGCTGGTCCCGATCGGCGGCTGGGGACCCTCCCTGGAGGACGGTCACATGAACCCCGCCGACGGCGCCGTGGCGGTCGGTCGGGTCGGGGCCACCACGGTGGTGCCGGTGCACTGGGGCACGTTCTGGCCGGTCGGCCTGAGTCACCTGCACCGCACCAACCACGACCTGCTGTTCGTCACACCCGGTGCCCGGTTCCTCGAGGCGCTCGCCGAGACCGGTGCGGACGCCGTACCTCTCATCGCCCAGCACGGCGTCCGGGTCGAGCTGTGAACGGCTACCAGATCGACCCGACCTGGTCCCGGTCCTCCTCGGCGTCGCGGCGATGCAGCTGCTCGGCCGACGCCGTACGAAGGGGCCGACTGACGGCGCCGGCGCTCCAGCAAGTACCGTCCGAGGGTGAGCAGCGCGCAGCCGACCTATGACCAGCTGGTGGATCTCCCGTCGTTCGCCGCCCAGTCGGTGCCGACGGCGTTCGAGGACATCAACGGTCACTTGAACATCCGGCACTACCTCGGCATCGCCAGCGAGGGCCTCGACGAGTCGCTCGTCGGCGTCGGGATCCTGCAGAACTGGCCGTCCGTCGGGCACGCCGTCTTCACCGCCGAGCACCACCTGACCTACCTGTCCGAGCTGCGCACCGGCGACCGGATCTCGGTGCGGGTGCGCCTGATCGGTCGGTCCGCGCGGGCCGCGCACGCGCAGGTCTTCCTCCTCGACGACACCCACCAACGGGTGAGCTACGTGATGGAGGAGATCTTCGTGCACATCGACATGGAGACCCGTCGCTCGGCCGACTGGCCCGAGGAGGTCGCCGGTGGGCTGGACCGCCTGGTCGCCAAGCACCAGGCCCTCGCCGCGGAGCCGGTGCTCTCCGGCTCGATGGCGCTGCGCTGACGGCGCACTGGACCTCAGCCCCGTGATCGAGCCCACCGACCTCCTGGGGACGTGGACGCTGGAGCGCGTCGTCGACGACCGCCTCACCGGCGAGCAGCGCTCGGTGAAGGGGACGACGACCCTCGAGCCGGCCGGCGACGGCCGGGTCCGGTGGCGCGAGGAGGGCACCATGACGTGGGCAGGTCATGCGGTCCCGGTGCAACGGACGTTGTACGTCGACCGCGTCGACGGCGGCTGGTTCGTCAGCTTCGAGGACGGCCGGCCCTTCCACCCGTGGGCGGTCGCCCGGTGGGTCGACCACCCGTGCCAGCCCGACCACTACCGCGGGCTGATCGAGGTCCCGGACGGCCCGGTCACCCGCTGGAGCGTCGAGTGGCAGGCGACCGGTCCGGCGAAGGACTACGTGATGCGGTCGGTGCACTCGACGGGCCGGATCTCCGCCGCTGGCGCGACCGGCCTGACTCCGCGACACTCACGGGATGACTGACGTGAGCTCGGCCCCGACGACCGACGACCAGCTGAGGCAACGGCTGACGGGACTGCGCGCGGGACCGGCGGCGTACGCCGACCTCGAGAAGCTGTGGGCCGACTGTCCCCCGGTGCGGGCCGACGACGTGCTCGGCTCGTGGGCAGGCTCCGACTTCGGTCCCGGTCATCCGGTGCACGAGATGCTCGCGACCTCGGCGTGGCACGGCAAGCGCTTCGAGTCGACCCGCAAGGCGCACCCGCTGATCTGCCGCAGTGCCGACGGCCAGCTCTTCTCCAACGCCGAGCTCGGACATGGCCTGGCGTCCCTGTGGGACATCGAGTTCCGTGGCGAGGTCACCGCCTCGATGGTGTACGACGGCCAGCCGGTCGTCGACCACTTCAAGCGCGTCGACGCCGACACCCTGCTCGGCGTGATGAACGGCAAGGGTGTGCGGCACGAGGGCCGGCACTACTACTTCGTGCTCGAGCGAGAGGCCGACTGACCCAGCGACCGCGTGAGGTGGTCGACGACCTCACGCGCGTCGTCCTCGATCCCGTGGATGAAGGTCGACTTGCGGCGGCGCAGCACCGGGAGGCCCAGCGCGTAGAGGCCCGGGCTGTCGACGACACCGCCGTCGTGGCGGAGCCGGCCCTTCTCGTCGACGACCGGCACGTCGAGCCAGGAGTAGTCGGGACGGTAGCCGGTCGCCCACACGACGGTGGCGACCTCGCGACTGCGGAGGTCGAGCTGGAGACGACTGACCGCCGGCGCCCGCGTCGGCTCCGGACGCCCGTCGACCTCGTCCACGTGGGCGCCGCTCGCGACTGCCCACCCGTCGAAGCCGTCGAGCAGCCGCTGCTGCTTGAGGTCGGCGAGCGCGAAGACGTTGCGGAGGCCGCCGGAGAAGAGCGCGACTCCGTCGCGGACCGACGACCAGCGCCCGACCAGGTCGACCCCGAGGTCGCTGAGCGCGTTGAGGTCCAGGGTGGCGCGCTCCGGGGTCCCGACCAGCTGAGGCGACGGGAGCCGCCGGGCGCGGTCGAGGTCGTCGAGCTCGTCGTACCGCTCGTCCCAGAGGCCCGACGCCAGCATCCACCAGAGCACGTCACGGCCACGATGCGCCCGGGGCAGCCGCGTGTGCTCGCCCACCGACAGCGTCACCGGTCGGCCCGACCGCTGGATCTCGGCGGCGACCTGGACACCGGTCGCCGACGCACCCACCACCAGCACTCCGCCGGGCGGGAGCGCGTCGGGATTGCGGTAGTCGAAGGCAGTCACCTGGTGGACCGCCGCGGGCACGCCGGCTGCGAACGCCGGCACCGATGGTCGGTTGCAGGCACCTGTGGCGAGGACGACCGACCGGGCGCGGACGGTCCCGTGGTCAGTGCTGACGTCGTAGCCGTCGTCGACACGGCGGAGCGACGTCACCGTGACCCCGGAGCGGACCGGGGCCCCGGACCCGGCCGCGTACCGATCGATGAGGTCGGCGACCTCGGTGGCGCTCATGTAGCCGTCGGGGTCGGTGCCGACATAGGGGGAGCCGGGCAGCCGGCTCAGCCAGTTCGGGGTGAGCAGCCGCAGGGAGTCCCACCGCTCGCGCCGCCAGGAGTTCGCGACCTCTCCGCGCTCGAGCACCACGTGGTCGATCGAGCTCGCTGCGAGGAAGTGGCTGGCCGCGAGCCCCGCGTGCCCGGCGCCGATGACGACCGTGGTGGGCCGCTCGCCAGTAGGGAGGTCAGACAACCTCGACGGTCACCTCGGTCGGGTTGGTGAGAGCGTCGAAGACCGCCGAGCGCTTCTGGGACTGCGCGACCAGTGCCTCGATCTCCTCCCTCGTCGCGTCCGCGTCGATCTTGAACCGCACGGTGATGTCGTTGAAGCCGTTGCGTACGTCGCTGTCGGCGCCGAGGATCCCGCGGATGTCGTGATTGCCCTCCACGGTCGCTTCCACCGAGCGCAGCTGGATGCCGCGGTTCTGCGCCACGGAGGCGACACCGGCGCTCAGGCAGCTCGAGAGGCCGACGAGGAGATACTCGATCGGCGTGATGCCGTTGTCCTCCGCGGCGAACACCGCCGGGTGGTCGGCGTCGAAGACGTGCTCGGCCTGGTGGTTCTGCTCCTCGCCGAGACCGAAGAACGGCTGCACCTTGACCTGGGTGTGCACGCCGTTCTGCCACTGCGACGTCGCGCGCCAGGCGAACTGAGCGGCCTCAGGAGCACCCTTCAACACCTCCCGGGCGTCGAGCAGTGCCTGGACGTTGACGCCGTTGTCGGCGACGGGGCTCTCGGTGGTGGTCATGTCGCCACCCGCCTCTCTGAGGTCGATTTTGTCTAGCGGACTTGTGGACAATGTAGACAGGTTCCGGGCTAGCATCGCCGGCATGTCAACGGTCGGGACGCGCGCCGGCTCGGTCGGGGTGACCGAGACCCGCTACCTCGACCTCCCGGACCCGGTCCGGCTCGACTGCGGCCGGAGCCTCCAGCAGGTGCGCGTCGCCTACGAGACGTACGGCGACCTGGCGCCGGGGCGCGACAACGTGATCCTGGTCTGCCACGCGCTCAGCGGCGACGCGCACGCGGCCGGAAGCACCGCGACCGAGGTGGCCGCGAGCACCCGCGACGGCTTCGCCGCCGAGGACCGCGACGGATCGGCGCCCACCGGCCTGGGCTGGTGGGACGGGATGATCGGCCCGGGCAAGGCCTTCGACACCGACCATCACTTCGTCATCTCGACGAATCTTCTCGGCGGCTGCAGCGGGACCACGGGACCCTCGTCGATCGACCCGGCGACCGGGGCTGCGTACGGCGCGGACTTCCCGGTGATCACCGTCGCCGACATGGTGCGGGTGGAGCGCGCCTTCCTCGACGCGCTCGGGATCGAGCGGCTCGCCGCCGTCGCCGGCGGGTCCCTCGGCGGGATGCAGGCCCTCGAATGGGCCGTCGGCTACCCCGACCAGGTCGACGCGATCGTCGTCATCGCCAGCACCCACGCCCTCCAGCCGCAGGGCGTCGCCTGGAACTCGATCGCGCGCGAGGCGATCCGGACCGACCCGGACTGGCAGGGCGGCAGCTACTACGGCACCGGCCGCCAGCCCGACGCCGGCATGGGCGTTGCCCGGATGGTCGGCCACATCACCTACCTGTCGGCTCCGGCGCTCGACGAGAAGTTCCACCGCCGGCTGCAGTTCGCCGACGACCTGCGCTACACGATCACCGAGCCGGAGTTCGAGGTCGAGAGCTACCTGCGGCACCAGGCCGACTCGTTCGTGCGGCGCTTCGACGCCAACACCTACCTCTACACCTCGCGTGCGCTGACCTACTTCGACCTCGCTCGCCAGTACGGCGAGGGGTCGCTCGAGCGGGCCCTGTCCGGCGTCTCGGCGCGCACCCTGCTGATCGCGTTCAGCTCCGACTGGCTCTACCCGCCGTCCGGCGCGCGGGAGATCGAGGACGCGCTGCGCGCACTGGACAAGCCGGTCGAGCTCCACGTCATCGACGCGCCGTACGGTCATGACTGCTTCCTGCTGGAGGAAGCCCGGCAGACGCCGTTGATCCGAGCCTTCCTTCAGGAGCGACCGTGAGTGAGCCCGTGAGTGACCGCAGCGTCGAGGACGACCACGACTTCGGCTTCGAGACCCGTCAGCTCCACGCCGGGCAGCGACCCGACCCGAACACCGGCGCCCGAGCGGTGCCGATCTTCCAGACCACCAGCTATGTCTTCGAGGACCCGGAGTCGGCGGCGGCGTACTTCAACCTCCAGGAGTACGGCAACACCTACTCGCGGATCATGAACCCGACCGTCGCGGTCTTCGAGGAGCGGGTGGCCAACCTGGAGGGCGGGGCTGGTGCGGTCGCCTTCGCCAGCGGCATCGGTGCACAGGCGGCCGCGCTCTTCACGCTGCTGGAACCAGGGGACCACCTGGTCTCCTCCCAGGCGCTGTACGGCGGCACCGTCAACCAGCTCAAGCACCTGCTGCGCAAGATGAACGTCGAGCTGACCTGGGTCGACCCCGACGACCTCGACGCCTGGCGCGCCGCCGTCCGGCCGACGACGAAGGCGTTCTTCGCCGAGACGATCGGCAACCCGGCGGGCAACGTGCTCGACATCGAGGCGGTCGCGGCGATCGCGCACGAGCACGACCTGCCGCTCATCGTGGACAGCACCTTCGCGACGCCGTACCTCTGCCGGCCGATCGAGTGGGGCGCCGACATCGTCATCCACTCAGCGACCAAGTTCATCGGTGGCCACGGCACGAGCATCGGTGGCGTCGTCGTCGAGGCCGGGACCTTCGACTGGTCCAACGGCCGCTTCCCGGTGATCGCAGAGCCGTCGTCGGCCTACCACGGACTGAAGTTCCACGAGACGTTCGGCACCTACGGCTACCTGATGAAGCTGCGGGCCGAGACGCTGCGCGACCTCGGTGCGGCGCTCTCTCCCTTCAACGCCTTCCTCTTCCTCCAGGGTCTCGAGACGCTCTCGCTGCGGATGGAGCGGCACGTCACCAACGCGCTCGCCGTCGCAACCTTCCTCGAGTCTCACGACCTGGCGTCGAACGTGACCTATCCGGGCCTGCCGAGCAGCAGCTACCGCCCGCTCGTGGAGAAGTACCTGCCGCTCGGCGCCGGTGCCGTCTTCTCCTTCGACTGCGTCGGCGGACGAGCCGGTGGCACCGGGCTGATCACGGGGCTCACGCTCTGGTCGCACCTGGCCAACATCGGCGACGCCAAGAGCCTGGTGATCCATCCGGCCAGCACGACACATCGTCAGCTCAGCGACGAGGAGCTCCGGGCAGCCGGCGTCGGGCCCGGCACCGTGCGGTTGTCGGTCGGCACCGAGTCGGTCGACGACCTGATCTGGGACCTCGAGACCGCCCTGGACCGGGTCCGGACGGTGGTCGCGGCATGACCGACCTCGCTCGCTACCAGGACCCCTCGACCATCCAGCGGGTGCTGCACAGCGCGAAGACCATCGCCGTCGTCGGCCTGTCCGGCAACGAGCTCCGGGCGAGCTACTTCGTCGGCTACTACCTCAAGCGCCACGGCTACCAGGTGATCCCGGTCAACCCACGCGAGACCGAGATCCTCGGCGAGACGTCGTTCCCGACGCTTCGCGACGTCCCGGTGCCCGTCGACATGGTCAACGTCTTCCGTGCGCCGGACGCGCTCCCCGAGATCGCCCGCGACACCGTCGCGATCGGCGCCGGGACGCTCTGGTGCCAGTTCGGGGTCATCAACGAGGAGGGCAACCGGATCGCCGAGGACGGCGGGGTCACGCTGGTCGTCGACCGGTGCCTCAAGGTCGAGCACGCGAGGTACGTCGGTCGGATGCACTGGCTCGGCTTCAACACCCAGCGGATCACGTCCGTGCGCAGCGGGCTGCAGTAGCGCATGGGCACCTGGTCACGCGACGAGCTCGAGTCCGCCTTCCAGCACTACCGCGACGAGGTCGAGAAGGCCTGCTCCACGCGGGACTGGGGCCTCTTCGCGGCGCTGTTCACCGAGGACGCGACGTACGTCGAGCACGCCTACGGCACCTTCACGGGCCGCGAGGCGATCCAGACCTGGATCACGAGCACGATGGTGGACAGCTTCCCCGGCCACGAGATGCCGCACTTCCCGATCGAGTGGTACGTCGTCGACGAGGACCGCGGCCGGATCGTCTGCGAGGTCTTCAACCAGCTGCGCGACCCCGGTGACGGCCAGCGCCACGGTGCCAGCAACATCACCATCCTGACCTACGCCGGCGACCACCTGTGGTCGTGCGAGGAGGACGTCTACAACCCGATGACGTTCCTGCGGGCGGTCAAGCGGTGGTGCCGCGCGGCCGAGGCGCACGGCACGCTGCCCCCCGCGGGCGCGGAGTGGCTGGCGGCGTACGCCCGCTGATCACGCCCTGATCAGGCGGGCCGACCCACGGTCATCGTGGTGAGCTTGCGACCGCTCGAGGGCGTGCAGGTGCCGGAGACACCGAGGTCCGCGAAGTTGAAGCTGAACGACGTCACCGAGACCGCCAGCTTGTTCTTCGCGGTCTTCACCGAGCCTTTCGTGGCCGGCATCGGCACGGCGGTGCTGGGCGGCAGCACCACCTTCGACTTGCCGTTGAGGGTGACCGCCGTGGTGCCGACCTTGAGCTTGAGCTTCGTCGTCATCGCGGCGTCGACCGGGACCGGCGCGATGCCCGGCATCTTGGTCATGCTGGAGACCAGCGAGACCGCCTTCGCCGTCTTGGTGGCCCGCTTGCCGGTGATCTTGACCGTGGCGGTGTAGTCGAAGTCGCTGTCGAAGGGCGCCAGGTTGCAGGCGAAGACGACCTTGCCCGTCGCCGGCTTGGGCTTCACAGCAGCCTTGGCTGCGGCCGCACCGGCGGAGGAGGTGCCAGCCAGCATCGAGAGCATCGCGACCATCAGCACGCCAGATGCAGCCAGCGCGGCTGCTCGGGTGCGTCGGGTCCTGGTCGGCGTACGGCGTGACGTCATGGGACGGGCCTCTCCTCGGGGATCCATCGAACATATACGATAGATCTGACCGAGGAAAGGCCCGTTGCGGAGTTCGTCAGTAGTGGATGACGCCGCGGATGTTCTTGCCGTCGCGCATGTCCTGGTAGCCCTGGTTGATCTCATCGAGGGTGTAGACGTTGGTGACCATCTCGTCGAGCTTCAGCTTGCCGTCCATGTAGAGGTTCAGCAGACGCGGGATGTCGTAGCGCGGGTTGGCGTTGCCGAAGATGCAGCCGACCAGCTCCTTGCGCTGCATCGACATGTCGAAGAGGTTGAGCTTCACGTCGTCGGCCATCATGTTCGACACCGAGGTGACGACCGCGCGGCCGGCCTTCTTGATCAGCGACATCAGCGGTGCGATGTGGGTGCCCTCGGCCAGGCCGAGGCACAGGATCGACTTGTCGGCCATGGCGCCGTACGTGATCTCGGAGATCAGCGGCTGAGCGTCCTCCATCGAGGCTGCGACGTGGGTGGCGCCGAGGGTGAGCGCCTTCTCGCGCTTCCACTCGACGGGGTCGATCGCGACGACGAACCGGGCGCCGGCCATCGCCGCGCCCTGGACGGCACTCATCCCGATGCCGCCCAGACCGACCACGGCCACCGTCTCGCCGGACTGCACGTCGGCGGCGTACGTCGCCGAGCCCCAGCCGGTCGTGACGCCGCAACCGACGAGCGCGGCCTTCTCGAGCGGGATGTGCTTCTCGATCTTGATCGCGCTGTCCACCGAGACGACGGTGTAGGGCGAGAAGGTGCCCAGGCCGACCATGATGCCGAGGTCCTTGCCGTCCTTGCCGTGGTGACGGTAGCTGAAGTCGCTCAGCTGCATGCCGCTCAGCAGGAACGCGCCGAGGTCGCACAGGTGCTGCTTGCCGGTCGAGCAGGACGGACACTTGCCGCAGGACGGGATGAAGCTGAAGACGACGTGGTCGCCGACCTCGAAGCCCACCGTGTCCGGGCCGATCTCCTCGACGACACCGGCACCCTCGTGGCCGCCGATGACCGGGAACTGGTGCAGC
Source organism: uncultured Actinomycetota bacterium (assembly GCA_963706475.1). Taxonomy (GTDB): domain Bacteria; phylum Actinomycetota; class Actinomycetes; order Propionibacteriales; family Nocardioidaceae; genus Nocardioides. The sequence continues at coordinate 1,267,319 of CAVPLV010000002.1, forward strand.
CCGAAGGCCTCGGCCAGCTCGGGGTCGAGGACCATGTCACCGGTGACCATGTGCTCGTCGGAGTGGCAGAGGCCCGAGGCGACCAGCTTGACGAGGATCTCGCCACGCTTGGGTGGATCGAGCTCGATGTCCTCGACGCTCCAGTCGGTGTGCGGCTCCCAGAGGATGGCGGCGCGTGTCTGCATGGCTGGCTCCCGGTGCAAAGAAGTGAAAGTAGAACGTGTTCTTGTACAGAAGGTAGCCGGTCGTGAGACGCCCGTCACCCTTTCCGCCGAGATCCGGGACCCTGATCCCATGAGCATCGGAGACTTCGTCCACCAGGAGATCCCGACGGCCGAGGTGGACCGGCTCGAGGCGGTGTACGCCGGGTTGGCCGACTCGGTCCGCGATCTGGTCGACGCGACGATCCGCACCACCGTGGACGACGAGACGATCAGGAGCACCCAGGCCGAGGTCACGGCCCTGGTCGAGCGGCTACGGGCCCGTCAGCTGCCCGGCCCGGCAGGGGTCCAGTTCAACTCCGAGGCGCGCAGCTGGAACTGGGGCAACGCGGTCGTCGGCCTTCGCAACGCCCTGGCGCCGCCGCTCACACTCGTCCGCGACGACGACGGTCTGGTCCACGCCGACACGGTGCTCGGCGCGGCGTACGAGGGTCCACCGGGGCTGGTCCACGGCGGGGTCGCCGCGCTGCTCCTGGATCACCTGATGGGTGAGACCGCGAGTGCCGGCCACACCCGGATCACGCTGACCGGCACCCTCACCATGCACTACCGGCGCGGCACCCCGCTCGGCCCGCTCCGTCTCGAGAGCCGGATCGAGCGCGAGGAGGGCCGCAAGGTGTACGTCGTCGCGCACCTCGCCGACGCCGACGGGACCACCGTCGAGGCGGACGGGGTGTTCATCGTGCCCAGCTGGGCGGTCTGACGCGCGTCTCGGCGGGCGGCCAAACCCGGCACGAACACTTGTTCGGATCGATGTTATCGAACCGTGACCTCCGGGGCGGTGGAGAACCCCGGTTTCGGGGTCTGGTTGTCGGTGGTCACGGCTTGAATGGCGTCATGGCAGCAGACCAGTCGACTCCCTCGCACCCGGTGTCCCGGGCGGTCGCGGGCGTGTCTGCGGTGCTGGATGACGTGTCGGAGACAGCGTTGTGGTCGATGGGCGCCGAGGAGGCCGGTGACACGTTGACGCTCGATCACCCGGGTCGAGGCCCGGCTCACGGAGCTCACGCTTCGGATCGCGTTCACGCCGACACGGTGCAGGTGGGTGAGGAGGTGGCGGCGTCGTCGACGGCGAGCTGGTGGGCACACGTCACCCGTCAGGACCGACCCGTGACAGCCCGGTTGATGCACCTCGCCCAAGCGATCGAGACCGATCTGTTCGCCCCGGTCCGTGGCGGGCTCGGTGCCGGGGACGTGAACGTGGAGCAGGCGCAGGTGATCGTCCGGGCCGTGGAGGACCTGCCCGACGACCTCGACCCCGCCCTCACCGCGAAGGCCGTGGGTTGTTGGTGGCGCAGGCGGAGCACCTGGCACCCCGGGAGCTGCGGATCCTCGGCAAGGGCATCCTCGCCACGTTGGCCCCCGATGTGGCGGACGCGGTGCTGGAGAGGAAGCTCGCGAAGGAGGAACGCGACGCCGCAGCCGCCGCCCGGCTGACCCTGTCCAAGGACGGGCACGGCAAGGTCCACGGCAGATTCACCCTCTCCGCCCTGCACGGCGCCATGTTGGAGAAGGCCCTCCACGCCCTCGCGGCACCCAGGCACCGGGCCGCGGTCGACGGCCACGCCGGCGAACGACGCCCCACCCCGGAACGGATGGGACGCGCGTTCACCGAGTACCTCGAGGCCTACCCCACGACCAAGCTCCCCAAGGCCGGTGGTGTCGCCGCCACCGTCGTGGTCACCATCCCGTTGGCGACGCTGATGGGTGGGCTGAAGGCTGCCTCCCTGGACACCGGCGGACTCCTCTCCGCTGGTGCGGCCAGGAGACTGGCGTGTCAGGCGGGGATCATCCCGATCGTCCTCGGTGGTGACTCCGAGGTCCTCGACGTGGCCCGCCAGCACCGGTTCCACCCCACCCCGATCCGGGTCGCGATGGGGATCCGCGACGGGGGTTGCACCGCCCAGGGCTGCGACTGGCCACCGGGCATGTGCCACGCCCACCACAAGACCCCCTGGCACCAGGGCGGCGGCACCTCGTCTCCAGGACGGGCGCCTGCTGTGTCCCCACCACCACGCGAGAGCACACGACCCGACCTACATGATGAGCGACCTCCCCGGCGGCAAGGTCGCCTTCACCAGACGGACCTAGGCCAGGTGACATGGGACCGCCGCCCGGACGGTCGAGGTCCGGGCGACGGACGACAGGGATCGACCGATCAGAGCCGCTCGGCGAGGCGGTAGTAGGCGGCGTTCCAGCGGAGCTCGCGCTGGAAGCTGCGCGGGGAGGTGTCCGCGTCGATGGACACGATCTCGACGCCGGTCATGTCGGCGAAGTCCTCCAGGACCTCGACCCCGATCGCCTTGGTCAGCACGGTGTGGTGCGGGGCACCGGCCATCAGCCACGACTCCGCAGAGGTCGACAGCGACGGCCGGGGCTCCCAGACCGCGCAGGCGACAGGCAGCTGCGGCAGCGCCTCGTCGGGCTCCACCACGTCGATCTCGTTGACGGTCAGCCGGAAGCGGTCGCCGAGGTCGGAGAGGCCGGCGACCAGGCCGGCGCCCGGGTCGGCGCTGAAGCGCAGCCGCACCGGGTCCTCGCGACCGCCGATGCCGAGCGGGTGGACCTCCAGGGACGGCTGTGCGGTGGTGATCGAGGGGCAGACCTCGAGCATGTGGGCGCCGAGGATCTTCTCCTCCCCCGGCACCAGGTGGTAGGTGTAGTCCTCCATGAACGACGTGCCACCCGGCAGCCCGCCGGCCATCGTCTTCATGCCACGCAGCAGCACCGACGTCTTCCAGTCGCCCTCGCCACCGAAGCCGTAGCCGTCCGCCATCAACCGCTGTACGGCGAGCCCGGGCAGCTGCCGGAGTCCGCCGAGATCCTCGAAGTTCGTTGTGAACGCACCGAAACCACCGGCATCCAGGAAGGTCCGCAGCCCTGCCTCGATGCGGGCACCGACACGCAGCGAGTCGTGCCGCTCGCCGCCCGGAAGGAGCTCGGGAGCGATCCGGTAGGCGTCGGCGTACTCATCGACGAGCCTGTCGACCTCGGCGTCGCTCACCTGGTCGACCACGGCGACGAGGTCGTTGACGCCGTAGGTGTTGACCGAGACGCCGAACCGCAGCTGGGCCTCGACCTTGTCGCCCTCGGTGACCGCGACGTCGCGCATGTTGTCACCGAAGCGGGCCAGCTTGAGGCGGCCCAGCTCGGCGCGACCCAGCGCCGCCCGCACCCACTGCTCGATGCGGCGGGCCACGATCGGCGACTCCACGTGACCGGCGACGGTCTTGCGGGCGACCCCGAGACGGGACTGGATGAAGCCGAACTCCCGGTCGCCGTGCGCGGCCTGGTTGAGGTTCATGAAGTCCATGTCGATGGTCGACCACGGCAGCGACATCCCGGCCTGGGTGTGCAGGTGCAGCAGCGGTTTGCGCAGCGCGTCGAGCCCGGCGATCCACATCTTCGCCGGGGAGAAGGTGTGCATCCACGCGATCACGCCGACGCACTCAGGGGCGGAGTTCGCGTCCAGCATCTGCCGGTGGATCGTCGAGGCGTCGAGCAGCACCGGCTTCCAGACCACCCGCACCGGGAGGCCGGTGATGGCCGCGAGGCGGTCGACGATCCCCTGCGACTGCGTCGCCACCTGGTCGAGGGTCTCGGGTCCGTAGAGGCCCTGGCTGCCGGTCAGGAACCAGACCTCGGCGGGCGGGGCGGTGGTCGTGGGAGTGCTCACTGAGGATCCTTCTGCTGGCCGTAGACGTTCTGGTAGCGGTCGTACAGGGAGTCGATGTGGTGCTGGTCGATCGCCAGCGGGGTCCCCAGCTGGCGCGAGATGTGGACGGTGCGTGCGACGTCCTCGCACATCACGGCGGCCTTGACGGCCGCCTTCGCGGTGGGCCCGATGCTGAAGACGCCGTGGTTCTGCATGAGGACGGCGGGCGAGCGGCTCTCGCGCAGGGTCTCGACGATCCCGCGTCCGATCGAGTCGTCGCCGATGATCGCGAACGGACCGACCGGGATCTCCCCGCCGAACTCGTCCGCGCCCATGGTGAGCACGCACGGCACCGCCTCGCCGCGCGCCGCCCACGCCGTGGCGTACGTCGAGTGGGTGTGCACCACCCCGCCGACGTGCGGCATCTCGCGGTAGACGTAGGCCTGCGCCTCGGTGTCCGACGACGGGGCGTGCTCGCCCTCGACGACCCGGCCCTGCAGGTCGCAGACCACCATGTTGTCCGGCGTGAGGTCGTCGTACGAGACCCCGCTGGGCTTGATCACCAACAGGTCCTGGCCGGGCACCCGGGCCGACACGTTGCCGGCGGTCCAGACGACGAGCTGGTAGCGGGTCAGCTGCTCGTGCAGGGCGCACACCTCCCGGCGCAGCGCGGCGACCGTCTCCTGGACCTCGGCGACGACGCTCATCCCTGCTCCTCCCGTCGGGCGACGGCCCGTCGCCGGATCGCCTTGAGTCGACGCATGGTGGCGTCGCCCCGGCCGAAGTGGTCGTGCAGGGCGAGGTACTCACCGAACAGCTCGTCGTACTGCTGGGCCCGTGTCTCGTCGGGCAGGTAGGCCGCACGGCGGATCTTGCCCATCGACTTCGCCGCCGTCGGCACGTCGGGGTAGGCGCCCGCCGCGACCGCGGCGTGGATCGCCGAGCCGAGCGCCGGGCCCTGCTCGGAGTCGATGATCGACAGCGGCAGCCGGGTGACGTCGGCGTAGATCTGCATCAGCAGCGCGTTCTTGGCCAGCCCGCCGGCCACGATGAACTCCTGGACCGGCACCCCGCTGTCGCGGAACGTCTCGACGATGACCCGCGTGCCGAAGGCGGTGGCCTCGAGCAACGCCCGGTAGACGTCCTCGGGCTTCGTCGCCAGGGTCTGCCCGAGCACCAGGCCGGACAGCTCGTGGTCGACGAGGACCGACCGGTTGCCGCTGTGCCAGTCCAGGGCGACGAGACCGTGCTCACCGATCTCCTGGGCGCTCGCCAGCCGGGTCAGGTGCTCGTGGAGCGACTCCCCGGAGTCCGCTGCGGCGGCGGTGTACGACGCCGGGACGGACGTGGCCGTGAACCAGCCGAAGATGTCGCCGACCCCGCTCTGCCCGGCCTCGTAGCCCCAGCTGCCGGCGACGATCCCGCCGTCGACGACACCGCACATGCCGGGCACCTCGCGCAGCACGTCGGCACTCATCACGTGACACGTGGAGGTGCCCATGATGGCGACCATCTGACCGGGTTCGACCGCCTGGGCGGCGGGCGCGGTGACGTGGGCGTCGACGTTGCCGACGGCGACCGCGATGCCCTCCGGCAGCCCGGTCCAGGCGGCGGCCTCGGCGGTCAGGGCGCCGGCCCGCTGGCCGAGCTGACCGATCGGGTGGTCGAGCTTGTCGGCCACGAACGATCCGAAGCCCGGCGCGAGCGCCTCGAGGTAGTCGACCGACGGGTGGTCGCCGTCCTGGCCGCCCGAGGACTGGTACTGGCCCTTGTAGCCGGCTGCGCACGCGTTGCGGACGTAGCTGCCACAGAGCTGCCAGACGATCCAGTCGGACGCCTCGACCCAGCGCTCGGTCCGGTCGTAGACCTCGCGGTCCTCCTCGAAGAGCTGCAGCCCCTTGGCGAACGCCCATTCCGACGAGATCAGCCCGCCGTAGCGGGGCAGCCAGGCCTCACCGCGCTCGGCGGCGAGAGCGGTGATGCGGTCGGCCTGGGCCTGGGCGGCGTGGTGCTTCCAGAGCTTGACGTAGGCGTGCGGCCGGTCGGCCCAGTTGATGTCATCGTCCTCGAGCTCGCAGAGCGGGGTGCCGTCGGCGAGGGTCGGGACCATCGTGCAGGCGGTGAAGTCGGTGGCGATGCCGATGACGGCGGCCGGGTCGATGCCAGCAGCGGCGACTGCGGCCGGGACCGCAGTGCGTAGCACCTCGCGGTAGTCCTCGGGCACCTGCAGCGCCCAATCCGGCGGTAGCCGCCGCCCGGACCCGGGCAGCCGGGTGTCGACCACGGCGTGGGGGTAGTCGTGGACACCCGTGCCGAGCTCGGCGCCATCGGAGACGCGGACGACGACGGCGCGGCCCGAGAGGGTGCCGTAGTCGACGCCGACGACGTACTGGTCGGACTCGTTCATGACTCCTGCTTCCTGGGTCGGGCGGCGGTGGTGGCGCGGACGACCAGCTCGGGGCTGATCAGCCGCTCCGACGGTGGCGTGCTTCCCGCGATGGCGGCCTGGAGGATCTCGATCGCGCGCCGGCCGACAGCGCGGAAGTCCTGGCGCACCGTGGTGAGCGGCGGGATCAGGTACGGCGCCTCGGGGATGTCGTCGAAGCCGACGACGCTGACGTCGGTGGGGACGGCGCGGCCGGCCTCGGAGAGCGCCCGCAGCACGCCGAGGGCCATCTGGTCGTTGGCGCAGAACACGGCCGAGACCTCGCGACGTCCGGCGATCTCCCGGCCCGCCTCGAAGCCGCTGCGAGCCGACCAGTCACCGACGACGTGCTGCGCGGAGTGCAGGCCGGCGTGGTGCATGGCGTTCTGGAAGCCCCGGAGCCGGCCCCGTCCCTCGGTCCAGGACGGCGGCCCGGCCAGGTGCAGGACCTCGGTGTGGCCGAGGTCGATGAGGTGCTGGGTGGCGAGCTCGGCGCCGGCGACCTGGTCGACGCCGACGGTCCAGCGGGCCTTGGTCGCGTCGCCCTCGACCACGATGACCGGGAGGCCGAGGTCCTCCTGGGCGCGGGCCACCTCGAGCGCCTCGTCGGTCGCGGAGATGAGCACGATCCCCTCGACGCTGTGGTCGCGCAGGTGGTTGATCGCGTCGAGCAGCTCGGCGCGGGTGAGGCTCTGCAGGTTGGCCGAGCTGACGAAGTAGCCGGCCTCCCGACCGGCGGCCTGGATGGTGCGGTGCACGGTGCTGGGACCCCAGTAGCCGCTCTTGGAGCCGATCACGCCGATCGTCGCGGAGCGCCGGGTCACCAATGCGCGCGCCGCCGTGTTGGGCCGGTAGCCGAGCTGACGGATGGCCTGCTCCACCCGCTCCCGGGTCGCCGGGCGCAGGTTGGTCTGACCGTTGATCACCCGCGACACGGTCTGGTGCGAGACCCCGGCGAGTCGGGCGACGTCGGCCATCACCGGAGTCCGCTCGACCTGGCTCCGGGGGGCGGCCTCGGTCACGGCTGCCGCCGGGTTGCGAACCGCTGGACCACGACGAACGCCAGCAGCAGGCCTCCGGTGATGATCCGGATCCAGTAGGAGCTCAGGGTGCCGTCGAAGGCGATCAGGGTCTTGATCATGCCCAGCACCAGCACCCCGAGCAGCGAGCCGACGACGTACCCGCGACCACCGGTGAGCAGGGTGCCACCGATGACGACCGCAGCGATCGCGTCGAGCTCGGTGCCGATGGCGTGCAGGCTGTTGCCGGAGAGGATGTAGAGCGAGAAGAGCAGGCCGCCGAGCGAGGCGCAGAAGCCGCTGATCACGTAGACGCCGACCTTGGTGAACGCCACCCGCAGGCCCATCAGCATCGCGGAGCTCTCGTTGCCGCCGATCGCGTAGACGGTGCGTCCGAAGCGGGTCCGGGCCAGCACGTAGGCCGCGATCGCGACCGTGGCCAGCGCGATGATCGCGGTCCAGCGCAGGTAGTAGTCACCGACCGTGACCGTCTTGAAGGCCAGCTGGGTGAAGGTCCCGTCGTTGATCGAGATCGACTCGACGCTGATCAGGTAGGTCAGGCCACGAGCCAGGAACAGCCCGGCCAGGGTCGCGATGAACGGTTGGATGTCGAAGTAGTGGATGAGCAGGCCCATCAACAGCCCGAGCAGGGTGCCGGTCGCGAGCACCGCCGCCATGGAGAGGTACGGCGGCCAACCCATCTGCAGCGTCTTGGCGGCGATCATCGTGGACAGCGCCACCACCGAGCCGACCGAGAGGTCGATGCCGCCGGTGAGGATCACGAACGTCATGCCGACCGCGAGCACGATGAGGAACGCGTTGTCGATCAGCAGGCTGAGCAGCACCTGTGGGTCGGAGAAACCCTCGTAGCGGATCCCGCCGATGGCGAACATGCCGATGAGCAGAGCGAGGGTCGCGAGCACCGGCAGGTAGCGCGACGGTGGGCTGTAGGTGCGGACGCGGTCCCACAGGGAGTCGACCGGGACGGTGGCGGTGCTCATCGGGTACCTGCCTTCGCGAGGACGGGGGCTGGGCCACTGCGGCGTACGCGGAACGCGGCGCGGGCCTTCGGCGACTGGAGGAGGCACACGGCGATCACGACGACGGCCTTGAACAGGTAGTTGAGCTCCGACGGGATGCCGATGTTGTTGACGGTGCGGGCCAGGGTGGCGATGAAGAGCGCCCCGATGAGGGTGCCGGTGAGGGAGAACCGACCGCCTGCCAACGAGGTGCCCCCGATGACGACGGCGAGGATGGCGTCGAGCTCGATCCACAGACCCAGGCTGTTGGCGTTGACCGAGTTGGTGTTGGCAGCGATCACCAGGCCGGCGAAGCCGGCGCAGAAGCCGGAGAAGGCGTAGACGGTCCAGATGATGGTGCGGGAGCGGACCCCGGCGAGCCGGCTGGCCTCGGGGTTGATGCCCACGGCCTCGATCAGCATGCCGAGCGCCGTGCGCCGGGTCAGCAGCGCGGTGAGGGTGAAGACCGCCAGCGCGATGAGGAAGGCGACCGGCAGCGTCAGCACGTAACCGGAGGCCAGGTCGCTGAACCAGCCGTTGTTGACCGTGGTGATCTGACCGTCGGTGATCGCCATCGAGATGCCGCGGCCGGCGACCATCAGCACCAGGGTGGCGATGATCGGCTGGATGCCGAGCACCGAGACCAGGAAGCCGTTCCAGGCTCCGAGCACGATGCAGACCGCGAGGGCGTAGGTGCACGCCATCACGGCTGTGGTCAGCGCTCCCTCGTCGGCCGCGCCGACGATCCGGGTGCAGGCGACGGCGGCCGAGATGGCGGCGATCGCACCGACCGACAGGTCGATGCCGCGGGTGGCGATGACCAGGGTCATGCCGAGGGCCACGAGCAGCACCGGCGCGCTGTTGCGGACGATGTCGATGAGGTTGCCGTAGAGGTGACCGTCCTGCATCCGGATGTCGAAGAAGCCCGGTTTGGCGATGACGTTGATGAGCAGGAGGGCGAGCAGGGCCAGGACCGGCCACACGAGCTGGTGGCGGAGGACCCGCTGGAGTCCGCTCGTGTCTCAGGCACGGGGACCCTCCTCACGGGCCTCGCCCGCGATGATCTCGAGGACGTCGCTGACGCTGACGTCGTGGTTGGGGCGTTCGTCGATCTTGCGGCGGTCGCGCATCACCACGAGGCGGTCGCTGAGACGCAGCACCTCCTCGAGCTCGGCGGAGATGAAGATGACCGCCATGCCCTGGGCGGCGAGCTCGGCGACCTTCGCCTGGATCTGCGCCTTGGCGCCGATGTCGATGCCACGGGTGGGCTCGTCGAGGATCAGGATGTCGGGGTCGGTGATCAGCCAGCGCGCCAGCAGCACCTTCTGCTGGTTGCCGCCCGACAGGTTGCGCATCAGCGCGGTCGGGTCGGTGGGCCGGATGTCGAGCGCCTCGATGTAGCGCTCGACGAGCTTGGTGCGGGTGGCCTGCGGGATCGGCCGGAGCCAACCGCGGGAGGCCTGCAGCGCGAGCAGCATGTTGTCGGCGACGGTGAGGTCTCCGACCACGCCCTCGGCCTTGCGGTCCTCGCTGGAGAAGGCGATCTTGCGGTCGATGGCGTGCCGCGGGCTGCGCAGCTTGCGCCGCTCCGAGCGGACGGCGACCTCGCCGGTGTCGGCGGTGTCGGCGCCGAAGAGCAGTCGGGCCAGCTCGGTGCGCCCGGAGCCGAGCAGCCCGGCGAGGCCGATCACCTCGCCTTCGTAGACGTCGAGGTCGGTCGCCTCGAGCGAGCCCTTGCGACCCACCCCGAGCGCCTTGAGCACGGGCTCGCCGGTCTCGTCGGCGGTGGTGGCGCTGACCTCGCGGTCGAGGCGCTCGAGCACCTCCAGCTCGCGGCCGATCATCAGCTTGACCAGCTCGAGCTGGCTGGTCTCGGCGACCATCCGCTCCTCGACCAGCCTGCCGTTGCGCAGCACGGTCATCCGGTCGGAGATCTCGTAGATCTGGTCGAGGAAGTGCGAGACGAACACGATCGCGACACCCTGGTCACGCAGCCGGCGCATCACCTCGAACAGCTTGGCCACCTCGTCGGCGTCCAGGCTGGAGGTGGGCTCGTCGAGGATCAGCACCCGCGCCTCGACGTCGACGGCGCGGGCGATGGCGACGAGCTGCTGGATCGCGATCGGGTGGTCGCCGAGGTCGGAGGTGGGGTCGATGTCGATGCCCAGTCTCTCGAGCGTCGCCTGGGCACGGCGGTTCATGGCCCGGACGTTGATGCCGCCGAAGCGCCGGGGCTCGCGGCCCAGCAGCATGTTCTCGGCGACGGTGAGGTTGGGGAGCAGGTTGACCTCTTGGTAGACCGTGCTGATGCCGGCCGCCTGGGAGGCCGCCGGGGAGGAGAACTCGTGCTCCTCACCACCGACCAGGACGGTCCCCGAGTCGATGGTGTAGACGCCGGTGAGCGCCTTGATCAGCGTCGACTTGCCGGCGCCGTTCTCGCCCATCAGGGCGTGCACCTCACCGGGGTAGAGCCGGAGCGAGACCTCGCTCAGGGCCTGGACGCTGCCGAAGGTGATGGAGATGTCGCGCATCTCGATCACCGGCGCCCGGTCGGCCGGTGCGGTGCCGCTGATCGCGGTCGGCTGCAGGTCCATCTGCGTCATCTTTCCTCTCCTGCCTGCTGCGGTGCCTCCGGCGCGCGTACGCCGGGCCCGCCCGGTGGTGACCGGACGGGCCCGACGACGGCACCGGCGGCGCGTCGCCCGAACGACGTGGTCGGTCGATCGTTCAGATCGACCCGGTGATCAGTACTGCCGGTCCGGAAGGGCCTCGATGGCCTGCTCCTGGGTGAACGTCGTCTCCTCGGTGAGGATCCGCGGCTCCACCTCCTCGCCGGCGACGACCTTCGCTGCGATGTCCATCAGCTGAGGGCCGAGCAGCGGGCTGCACTCGACGATGAAGTTGATCTTGCCCTCGGACAGCGCCACCATGCCGTCGTGGACGGCGTCGACGGTGATGATCTTGATGTCCTTGCCCGGCTTGAGTCCGGCCGCCTCGATCGCCTCGATGGCACCCAGGCCCATGTCGTCGTTGTGGGCGTAGACCACGTCGATGCTGTCGTCGGACTGCAGGAACGACTCCATGACCTGCTTGCCGCCGTCACGGGTGAAGTCGCCGGTCTGCGAGGCCGAGACCTTGATCGTCGGGTCCGCGGTGATCGTGTCGGCGAAGCCCTCGGCCCGGTCGATGGCCGGAGCCGCACCGGTGGTGCCCTCGAGCTGCACGACGTTGATCTTGCCGTCGCCGTTGACGTCGGAGTCGGCCGCGTTGTCGACCAGCCACTGGCCGGCCTTCTCGCCCTCGACGACGAAGTCGGAGCCGAGGAACGACTTGTAGAGCGAGGTGTCCTCGGAGTCGACGGCCCGGTCGGTCAGGATCACCGGGATGCCGGCTGCCTTGGCCTCCTGGAGCACCGAGTCCCAACCGGTCTCGACGACCGGGCTGAAGGCGATGACGTCCACCTTCTGCTGGATGTAGGTCCGGATCGCCTGGATCTGGTTCTCCTGCTTGCCCTGGGCGTCGGTGAACTTCAGGTCGACCTCCGCGTCCTTGGCGGCGTCCTGGATGGACTTCGTGTTGGCGGTGCGCCAGCCACTCTCGGCACCCACCTGCGCGAAGCCCATCGTGATCGCGTCGTCGCCGCCGCCGCCGTCGGAGGCGGCATCGCCGCCACCTGAGTCCGAGCTGCCACACGCGGTCAGCATCAGCGCGCTCAGGGAGATCGCACTCGCTGCGATCAGAGTCTTCTTCACCACTGTCTTCCTCCAGATCATCGGGCAGATCATCGGGCTGTCCGCCCCTGTGACCGGTGTCACTGGGGATGAGTGTGAGCGCTAACATTCGGCTACGTCAAGCAAAACCGCCAGATTGGTGCCAAGAAATGTGAACGCTCACTTTGACGCCCGCCCGATGTGAACGATCCAAGCCGTGCAGCCGCTCGCTCAGACCTGCGCGGTGAGCACCCAGGCGAGCTCGGCGCGGTAGGTCTCTCCTGGCTCGAGCCGGGCCGAGGGCCACTCCGGGTGGTTCGGCGAGTCCGGGAAGAGCTGCGGCTCCAGGGCGACGCCGTCGCCCTGCCGGTAGAGCCCGCCATCGGTCGAGCACCTGGCCCCGTCGAGGAAGTTGCCGGTGTAGACCTGCAGCCCCGGCTGGTCGGAGAGCAGGTCGAGACGGAGGCCGGTGCGGAGGGACTCGAGCACGGCGTGCGGCCGCATCCCGACCCCGTCGACGACGTAGTTGTGGTCGATCCCCTGCGCCTGGACGAGCTGCGGGTGGGCATGTCGTACGGCGCCTCCGATCCGCGCCCGGCTGCGGAAGTCGAACGGGGTGCCGTCGACCGGCGCATGGTTGCCGAGCGGGATGCTGGTCGCGTCGACAGGCGTGTACTGCGCGGCGAACACGCTCAGCAGCTGGTCGTCGACGGTGCCGGAGCCGTCTCCGTCGAGGTTGAAGTAGACGTGACTGGTCAGGTTGCAGACCGTGGGCGCGTCGGTGCTGGCCGTCAGCGAGACCCGCACCGTGCTCTCGACGACCTCGTAGCGCACCCGCGCCACCAGGTTCCCGGGGAAGCCCTGGTCGCCGTCCGGGCTGACCAGCTCCAGCACCGCGTGGGTGCCGGACTGCTCGACCACGGACCACTCGCGCCGGTCGAAGCCGTCCGGTCCGCCGTGCAGGCTGTGCCCCCTGTCATGGGTCTCGACGACGATCTCGGACCCGTCGAGCGGGAAGCGTCCGCCGGCGATCCGGTTGGCGTAGCGGCCGACGATCGCACCCAGGTAGTAGGGCGACTCCAGGTAGTCCGCGGGCTCCGGGTGACCGAGCACCACGTTGCGTCGTACGCCGTCCGCGTCGGTGACCTCGAGCCGGTGGACGGTGGCTCCGAGAGTCAGCAGATGGAGCTCGGGGCCCGGCGCGGAGCCGAGCACGAGATTGGTCGTCGCCATGATGTGAACGTTAACATCCGACCCGGTCGGGACCGCCGCTCATCGGGGCCCAGCCGAGGTCGACGCGCGCACCACCAGGGCCGGCCCGATCAGCGCCGCAGCTGGGCTCTCCTCGCCGTCCAGCGCCCGCAGCGTCAGGTCCACGGCGCTGCGTCCGAGGAGGGAGAACTCCTGGTTGACGGTGGTCAGCCCGGGCCAGAAGTACGCCGCCTCGGGGACGTCGTCGAAGCCCACGACGCTGACGTCCTCCGGGACCCGGCGGCCGCGTTCGTGCAGGGCCTTCAGCAGCCCCAGCGCCATCGTGTCGTTCGCGGCGAAGACCGCCGTCACGTCCGGATCCTCGGCGACCCGCAGACCGGCGTCGTACCCACTCCGCGCCGACCAGTCGCCGGCGAGCTCCGGGCCCGGGAGCAGGTGGCGCTGCTGGTGGGCGCGCAGCCAGCCGGCCCGTCGCTGGCCCGCCTCGACCCAGTCGAGCGGACCGGTCAGGTGGGCGACATGGCGGTGCCCGAGGTCGATCAGGTGCGCCGTGGCCAGCTCGGCGCCCAGCTCCTGGTCGATCCCGGCCGCCAGCGAGTCCCCCGCCATCACCCCCTGGACCACGATGATCGGGATCGACAGCCCCAGCGACCGGGCCAGGGCGAGCGCGGGGCGGTGGGCGACCGCGATGATCAGCGCCTCCACCGCCTCGTCGAGCAGCCGGTCGACGGCGTTGCGGAGCGAGTCGTCGGAGAAGTCGGAGAGTCCGACCAGCGAGACGTCGTAGCCCGCGTCGTGGCCGGCGTCCTGCACGGCCACCGCGATCATGCTGGGGCCGTGCAGTGCGAGGTGCGCCGAGATCATCCCGATCCGACCGGACCGGTTGGTGGCCAACATCCGGGCAGCGTTGTTGCGCCGGTAGCCCAGCTCGTCGACGGCGGCGAGCACCTTGGCGCGGGTGTGCTCCTTCACCAAGGACGACCCGTTCATCACCCGCGACACGGTCTGGTGCGAGACACCGGCCGCCGCGGCGACGTCGGCCATGCTCGGGGCGCGGTCCGGCGCCGAGCGCGCACGCTGCGGATCGGGCATGGCGCCATCGTAGGGGTGGGCGAGGGCGGAGCTCAGGGCATCAGCCCAGGTCGTCGTCCCCGTCTTCTTGCAGGTCTTCTCGCAGGGCGGCCTTCGTCACCTTGCCGGCGGCGTTGCGGGGCAGCGCCTCGACGATCTGGAGACCGGTGGGCAGCTTGTAGCGCGCGAGGTGGTCGGCAGCCCAGGTGCGCAGCGACTCGATGTCCAGGTCCACCTCGGGACCTCTGGTCACCACCACCGCGATCGGGGTCTCGCCCCACTTCGGGTGCTCGCGGCCGATGACGGTCACCTCGACGATGTCCGGGTGGTCGGCGAGGACGTTCTCGACCTCGGCGCAGTAGATGTTCTCGCCGCCGGAGATGATCATGTCCTTGGCCCGGTCGACGACGTAGAGGAAGCCCTCCTCGTCCATCCGCACCAGGTCGCCGGAGTGGAACCAGCCGCCGTCGAACGCCTCGGCGGTCGCCTCGGGGTTCTGCCAGTAGCCCTCCATCAGACCGGTGCCCTGGTAGACGATCTCGCCCACATCGCCCTGCGCGACGTCGTTCATCTGGTCGTCGACGACCCGGACGGCGACGGTGGAGACCGGCTTGCCGACCGAGCCGAGCTTGCGCAGCGCGTCCTTGCCCTCCAGCACGCAGGTGATCGGCGACATCTCGGTCTGGCCGAACACTGCGACGTTGAGGGCGGCGGGGAAGGCCTCGCCCATCCGGCGCAGCAGCTTGTCGGTGGCCGGGGCGGCACCCCACGACGTGGTGCGCAGGTGCGTGAGGTCGCGCTTGTCGATGTCTGACTCGTCGCACAGGGCCTGCCACTGCGTCGGCACGAGGAAGGCACTCGTGACCCGTTCCCCCTCGAGCAGGTCGAGCACCTGAGCGGCGTTGAAGGCCGCCGACGGGAGCACCACCATCGTGCCGCCGATCAGCAGCAGCGGGGCGATCGACCCGATGGCACCGATGTGGAACATCGGCGACGCGACCAGGTTGACCTCGTCGTCGCTGCAGAGCTCGTAGGCCCGGATCAGGACGACCGACTCCGAGAGCAGGTTCTGGTGGGAGAGCACCGCCCCCTTGGGGCGCCCGGTCGTGCCCGAGGTGTACATGATGAGGGCCGGAGCGTCCTCGGGGACGTCGACCGGGTCGACGGCGGACCCCTCCCCCATCAGCGTCTCGTACGTCGTGTGCGCGCCCGAACCGCCGTCGACCGTGACCAGCTCGATCTGCCCGGAAGCGCGTTGCACGGCGTCCTCGGCGGCCGTCTTGGCGGTGTCGTCGACGAACAACAGCTTCGCGCCGGAGTCGTCGAGGATGTAGGCCACCTCGCCACCGGAGAGCCGGAAGTTCACCGGTACGCCGATCGCACCGACCTTGTTCGCGGCCAGCACGATCTCCATGAACTCGGGCCGGTTGCCCATCAGCAGCGCGACCCGGTCACCGCGGCCGACGCCACGCCCGACCAGCGCCGCCGCGACCCGGTCGACCCGGTCACGCAGCTCGCGCCAGGTGGTGGTCTCCCCCTGGAACCGGAATGCGGCACGGTCGGGACGCGAGTGCGCGTGCCGGTCGAGGTGGTTGACCCAGTGCGCCCGGCGGCTCGCTCGAGGTGCGTCGATCTGGTCCGACATCTGTTCTCCTGGGTCTCGACCGCCCCGGCCTCATTGACACGGCGCTGACCACGGTCGATGGTCTAGCACGATGACCATTCGGTCAACGCTCCGAGGAGGCAGGTCCAGGTGGATCCACTGTCAGCGTTCCGTCTCGACGACCGGGTCGTCGTCCTGACCGGAGCCAGCTCGGGGCTGGGAGCCGGGTTCGCGGAGGCACTTGCCGGTGCGGGCGCCCACCTGGTGCTCGCCGCCCGTCGCCTGGACCGCCTCGACGACCTGGCCGCCACGCTGCGCGACGCCGGCACGACGGTCGTGACGGTGTCCGCCGACGTCAGCTCGACCGACGACTGCGCGGCCGTGGCAGCCGCTGCCGAGCAGGAGTTCGGCCGCGTCGACGTGCTCGTGAACAACGCCGGCATCGGCACCGTCGTACCCGCGTCGAAGGAGACCCCGGAGTCGTTCCGGCAGGTCATCGACGTCAACCTGATCGGCACCTTCTGGATGGCACATGCCTGCGCACCGCTGATGCCGTCCGGGTCGTCGATCGTCAACGTGGCCAGCGTCCTGGGTCATGTCGCACCCCGGTTCCCCCAGGCGGCGTACGCCGCCAGCAAGGCAGGCGTCCTCGGGCTGACTCGCGACCTGGCTCAGGAGTGGTCTGGCCGCAAGGGGATCCGTGTGAACGCCCTCTGTCCTGGGTACTTCGCCAGTGAGATGACCGACGGACAGGACGCGCTCCAGGAGCTGGTGCGAGCAGAGAGCATGCTGGGCCGCTTCGGCGAGCAGGCCGAGCTCGACTCGGCGCTGATCTTCCTGGCCTCCCCGGCCTCGACGTACGTCACCGGCACCAGCCTGGTCGTCGACGGAGGACTCAGTGCCCTCTGACGCTCTCGCTGACGTGCCCGCCGACCCGGGCCTCCACCGCGGCGGCAGCGGCAGCCCGCTGCTGCTCCTGCACGGGCTCGGGATGTCCTGGCGTGCCTGGTCCCCGCTCCTGGACGGGCTCGAGGCTCGCCACGACGTGCTGGCGCTGACTCTGCCCGGCCACCGGGGCGGTCCGCCAGCGCCGCCGGCGGTGAGCGTGGAGGCGCTCGTCGACCTGGTGGAGCACGCCCTCGACGACGCCGGCTTCGACACGCCCCACGTCGTCGGCAACTCCCTCGGCGGCTGGCTGGCCCTCGAGCTCGCCCGCCGCGGTCGCGCCGCATCGGTCACCGCGGTGTCGCCCGCCGGGGCCTGGCGCAACCCGCTCGACCTGGTCCGGATGCAGCTCAACCTGAGCATCTCCGGACGCACCAGCGCGCTGCCGCTCACCCGCACGGTGCTCACGCCGCTCCTGCGCACCCCGGCCGGTCGCCGGGCGCTCTTCCGCCAGCTGATGGAGCGCGGCGACCGGATGTCGTACGACGACGCGGTCGGTGTGCTCGCCGACGCCCAGGGGTGCACCGTGCTCCGTCCCCTGCTCAGGGCGGGACGGCGTGACGGCCAGATCGCCGAGCTGAGCACGCCCGACCGTCCGATCCGCGTCGTGTGGGGGCGACGGGACCGGGTGATCCCGTACGCCCGCCATGGTCGGCCGCTGCTGCGTCGGCTTCCGGACGCCGAGCAGGCGAGTCTCCCCGGCGCCGGGCACGTCCCCATGTACGACGCCCCGGCGCTGCTCCGCAGCCTGATCCTCGACCAGACCGGTCGGGTGGACGCCGCGTCGCCAGAAGGAGTCTCATGAGCCAGCCCCCGCTGTGGCAGCGCGCTGTGGTCGGCGCCCAGTCGCGGGCCACGCCGATCCTGCGGGCCGCCGTCGACCGGCAGGACGTGACCGCCGGGATCGGGCTGCTGCAGTCCCTGCGCGGTGCCGTCGTACGCACCACCGAGGCCCCGTCCCGCCGGGTCCTGCACCTGCTCAACCTCCCGGCCGGCAGCGACGTCAACCGGATGCTTGTCCAGATCGCCTCGCTGGAGCGCGAGTTGCGTGAGCTGCGCAAGAGCATCGAGGACCAGCAGCGCGACGGCACCCTCGAGGAGCCCTACCGTGATGCGTGACCTGGGCGTCCGGGCCCGCAACGGCCTGCGTCACGCCACCGGTCGGCACCTGCCGACCGAGACCCCGTCACCACGCCTCGAGGTGTGGCAGCGCGACAAGGCCCGCCTCTACCGCTACCTCCCCACCGTCGAGCCCGAGGACCTCCAGCCGACGCCGATCCTGCTCGTGATGAGCCTGGTGACCACCGCGAAGGTGTTCGACCTCCAGGAGGGCAACAGCCTGGTCCGCCGCTTCGTCGACGCCGGTCACGACGTCTACCTGCTCGACTGGGGCGTCCCGGACGCCGTCGACTCCCAGAACGGGCTGGAGACCTACTGCGACGAATACCTCCCCCGGGCAGTGCGGGCCGTCCTCGACGAGTCAGGAGCCGACCACGTCAACCTCTTCGGCTACTGCCTGGGCGCCGTGATGACCCTCCTCAGCGTCGCCGGTCACGAGGCGATGCCGGTGCGCAGCATCCTGCTGCTCGCGACCCCCGTCGACATGGGCGAGCTCGGACCACTCACGAGCATGCTCCGGGAGGGGCAGGTGAGTGTCGGCGACCTCATCGACTGGACCGGCAACGTCCCGGCCAACCGGATCAAGGAGTCCTTCCACCTGGTCGAGCCGGCGGGCGAGGTCACGACGTACCTCAGTCTCTGGAACAGCCTCGGCCACCCCGAGCGGCTCGAGGCGCACCAGGCCCTGATGCGCTGGTCCAGCGGGCACATCCCCTTCCCCGGCGCCGCCTTCCGCCAGATGGTCGACCTCTTCATCCAGGACGACGCCCTGGTCCGCGGCCAGGTGCCGCTCGGCCGACGAGTGGTCGACCTGAGCCACATCTCGGTGCCGGTGCTGTCGGTCACCGGCGCGCGGGACAAGCTGGTCCCGTCAGCCTCCAGCGACCCGCTGGAGCTGCCCGGCGCCGACCTGGAGCGGCTCGAGCTGGATGCCGGCCACGCCGGTCTCATCGTGGGCCGGCGCGCCCACAAGGAGATGATCCCGGCGATGCTGGAGTGGTTGGCCGACCAGTCCCCCTCGTCCTCCTGAGCCCCGCGGCCGCGGTCAGCGGACCTCGGTGAGCGGGATGTCGACGATGACCGAGTCGGCGTCGGACGTCACCGGAACGCGCGTCGTGCTGATCAGGTCGCCGACGGCCACGACGCCGTCGCCGGACCGGTCGACGTGCGCGGAGACGGCGAAGTGCCGGCCCGGAGCAAGCGGCGCAGTCAGCTCGAACACCCCACCCTCGAGCTGGACGGCGTCGAGGACGAGGTCCAGCTCGGTCACCGGAACGGCCGGGGCGTCGGCCAGGCTCACGTCGCTGATCACCAGGCGGAGGTGGGGCGTGCCTCCGACGCCGGCCAGCGAGGTCGCCTCCGACGTCAGCGAGCAGAGCACCCGGACCTCCCGGGTGCCCTGCTGTCCGCGGTACGACGTCATCCAGTCATCGTCCCTCACCAGTTCCCGGCGAGGCTCCACCCCAGGGAGCCTCCTGAGACCTCGCCGCGCCACCAGTTCAGGTCCCCCCGGAAGTGGAAGACGACCTCGGCCTGGCCGTTGCCGGTGAAGTCACCGATCCAGAACGGACGACCGTCGTTGATCCCGTGTCCGAAGCCGGCGGTGTTCCCGGCATGGGACCAGGTCAGCTGCCCGTTCACGATCTCGCCGAGCCACCAGTTGTCATCACCCGGGTAGTAGAACAGGATGTCGGTCGACCCGTTCCCCGTGAAGTCACCGGTCCAGAACGGACGACCGTCGTTGATCCCGTGTCCGAAGCCGGCGGTGTTGCCGACGCTGCTCCACGTCAGCTGCCCGTTCGCGATCTCGCCGAGCCACCAGTTGTCATCACCCGGGTAGTAGAACAGGATGTCGGTCGCCCCGTTCCCCGTGAAGTCACCGGTCCAGAACGGACGACCGTCGAAGATGTTGTGACCGAAGCCCACGGTGTTGCCCGCCAGCGACCAGACCAGCTGACCGTTGACCAGCTGCCCGAGCCACCAGTTGTCGTCGCCCGGGTAGTAGAACAGGATGTCGGTCGACCCGTTCCCCGTGAAGTCACCGGTCCAGAACGGACGACCGTCGAAGATGTTGTGACCGAAGCCCGCCGTGTTGCCGGCGTGACTCCAGTTCAGCTGGCCGTTCGTGAGCTCGCCGAGCCACCAGTTGTCGTCGCCCGGGTAGTAGAACAGGATGTCGGTCGACCCGTTCCCCGTGAAGTCACCGGTCCAGAACGGACGACCGTCGAAGATGTTGTGACCGAAGCCCACGGTGTTGCCCGCCAGCGACCAGGCCAGCTGGCCGTTGACCAGCTGCCCGAGCCACCAGTTGTCGTCGCCCGGGTAGTAGAACAGGATGTCGGTCGACCCGTTCCCGGTGAAGTCGCCGGTCCAGAAGGGGCGGCCGTCGTCCAGGTTGCCGAAGCCGGCAGTGTCCCCGACCGGCGTGAACGTCAGTGCCCCTGCGGCCGTGGTGCCGAGGTACCACATCTGCTGGGCCGGGGAGTAGTAGAGCAGCTCAGCTCCCGGAGCGCCGGTGAACCGGCCCACCCAGGAGTTCCAGCTGTTGGGGTAGATGCTCGGGTACATCGTTGCCACGGCCGCCCGGTCGCCGATGCTGAGCCCGGCCCGCTGGCCGATGATCACGCCGGGTGGCAGCGGCCGGGTGGGCGTCAGCGTGACCAGCTTGCGGCCGTCGGGGCCGGTCATGCCGAAGGCGGTCGCTCCGTAGTGCATGATCGAGCCGTAGTCGTAGCCCCCGACGTCGTCTCCGTCGGTGATGTGCTGGTCGAAGTTGTGCTTCTGGGCCGGCTCGATGTTGGCCCAGTGCACCTGGACGAACTGGTCGCGGTCCTCGCGGCTCTGCTCGTGCCAGAGACCGACTGCGTGGCCGAGCTCGTGGACCGTGGCTCCCGTCCCGCACCCGGCTGCCAGGTTCACGTCCTGACCGCCGCCCTGCCGGCCCACCCACGACGAACAACCGGTGCTGTCCATGCAGGTCAGCCAGGAAGGGTCGGATGACTGGCGGGCGCGGAAGGACATCCTGGTCCGGTCGTGCCAGTGCGCCACCGCAGCCGTCAGGTTGGCACGCGCCGCTGGCGTCAGGTTGGCGGCCACCTCGAACGGCACCCGTCCTGCGGGCCACCGCCGGGTCGCGCCCGGGATGATGACGGCGCTCTGGGGCTCCGCCCCGGTCGGCACGCTCACGTCGTCGACCCGGGTGCCGGGCTTGATGCCGGTGTGCAGGCCGACCGTGGCGTCCTTGCTCCGCTCGCTGCTGGCGGCGAGGCCGGCCTCGAGGTCGGCGGCCCGGCCGAGGATGATGTCGCCCTCGAAGATCGCGAAGCCTCCGCTCTCGACGTACTGGACCGGGACGTCGGTGAAGGTCGAGCCGCTGATCAGGCCGGTGCGGACCTCCACCACCTCCTCGGGGAGCTCTCCGGACGGCTGGGTGTCGACGGGTGGCTCGGCCGACCGCTTCGCAGCGGCCTTCTTGGCGGCAGGGCCCTTCCTGGTGCGGGGTGGAGTCATGGCGTTGCTTCTTCCGTCGTGAGGAACATGTCTGATAGGCCCCGGGACAGGACCCGTGCCCCGCCATGCCTTCCACGGTCCTCCTCTCCCCTCAGCGCGCCCATGACGACATCGAGCGGAGCCTGCTGGTCCGAACGGGCTATTGCCAGCCGGTATCAGACGGCCCCACCCGTTCCTCCTCGTCAGCAACCGACCCGCACAGGAGGAGCCATGCTCGAGATCGTTCGGAAACACCTGACCACCATCGTGGTGGCGATGGTCGTGGCGAGCGTGACCGCCGCGACTCCCGCCATGGCCAGCAGCGTGCAGCGCGTGCTGTTCGCCAACAACTCCGACAAGGTCGACGGCCGGCACGCGGTGGCCGCGACGGCCAGCCCGGCGCAGCGGGCCGGGAAGCTCGTCGCGACCAACAGCGCCGGCCGGCTGCCCAACACCATCATCGCCAAGGCACCCGACGCCGACCTGGTCGACGGGGTCGACGCCACCGACCTGGTCCCCGGCGGGGTGCTGCCGCGGGGCGCCACCATCCGTGGTCACTACGCCAACATGGGCGCGACCAACGGCACCAGCTTCCAGATCGCGGGCGAGGGCATCTCGTTCGGCTACCGGCTCTCGTCGGCGCCGGAGCCGGAAGTCATCCGCGCCGGTGACGCACCGTCGGCACACTGCCCCGGCAACGCCCTGAACCCGACGGCCGCTCGTGGTTACCTCTGCGTCTACGAGAGCGACGGGCAGAACAAGCGCGACCGCTTCTACCCCGCGGTCGGGGTCGGCTTCAGCGGCGGCACGACGACCCCGTTCGGTGCCTACGTCTACACCCAGTCCAACACCGCGTCGCCGGCGTTCTTCTGGTCCCGCGGGACCTGGGCGGTCACGGCACCGTGACAGCCGACTTCCGCAATTTAGTTGGACGTCCTAGTATTCAAGGTGCTAGGACGTCCGACTAGTTTCGAGGTCTCGCTCATGACAGCTCTGCACCAGCCCGCCCACCCCGTGCGACTCGTGACGGCCTCGAGCCTGTTCGACGGCCACGACGCCTCGATCAACATCATGCGGCGGATCTTCCAGAGCCAGGGCGGCGAGGTGATCCACCTGGGCCACAACCGCTCGGTGCAGGAGGTCGTCGACGCCGCGCTCGAGGAGGACGTCCAGGGCGTCGCGGTGTCGTCCTACCAGGGCGGCCACATCGAGTACTTCGAGTACCTCGTCGAGTCGCTGCGTGCCCAGGGCGCCGGGCACGTCAAGGTCGTCGGCGGCGGCGGCGGTGTCATCGTCCACGACGAGATCGAGCGGCTGCGCTCCTCGGGCGTCACCATCTTCTCCCCCGAGGACGGCCAGCGCATGGGCCTGGTCGGGATGATCAACTCCGTGGTCCGCGACTGCGACTTCGACCTGTGGGACGGGCGCAGGTCACCGCCGAGCAGGTGCTCAGCGGCGACCGGTCCGCGATCGCGCGGGCGATCACCGGCGCCGAGCAGGGCCAGCTGCCCGCCAGCCTGCTGGAGCAGGTCCGCGCCGCGTCCGCCTCGCACCACACCCCGGTGCTCGGCATCACCGGCACCGGCGGGTCCGGCAAGTCGTCGCTGACCGACGAGCTGGTCCGCCGATTCCGGGTCGACCAGCAGGACAAGCTGCGGGTCGCGGTCATCGCCGTCGACCCGACCCGGCGCCGCGGCGGCGGCGCCCTGCTCGGCGACCGGATCCGGATGAACTCCCTCGACGGCGACCGCATCTTCTTCCGCAGCCTCGCGACCCGCGGCGCCCACGAGCTGCCCGAGCACCTCGGCGACGTCATCGACGTGCTCAAGGCGGCCGGCTTCGACCTGGTCGTCGTCGAGACCCCCGGCATCGGCCAGGGCGACGCGGCGATCGTGCCGTTCGTCGACACCTCGATGTACGTGATGACGCCCGAGTTCGGCGCCGCCTCGCAGCTGGAGAAGATCGACATGCTCGACTTCGCCGACGTGGTGGCGATCAACAAGTTCGAGCGCCGCGGCGCCAAGGACGCGCTGCGCGACGTCGGCCGCCAGCTGGTCCGCAACCGCGAGGCGTTCGGCAAGCAGCCCGACGACATGCCGGTCTTCGGCACCACCGCGGCCACCTTCAACGACGACGGCGTCACCGCGCTCTACCAGCACCTGCGCGGCCTCCTCGCCGACGGCGGCCTGACCTTCGACCGAGGGCGCGCTGCCCGAGGTCGACGTGCGGCACTCCTCCGGCATCCGCCAGGTCGTCCCGACCGACCGGGTGCGCTACCTCGCCGAGATCACCGAGACGGTGCGCGGCTACCACGCGCGGACCGACGGAGCTCGTCGACGCGGCCCGCCGGGTGCAGCGGCTCGAGGCGGTCGTCGACGATCTCGCCCCCGTCGAGGATGGCGGCGACCACGGCGACGTCCCCCGCCTGCTCGAGAAGGCCCGCAAGGCGCTGCCCGTCGAGGTCGCCGACCAGCTCGCGGCCTGGCCCGCCGTCGTGGCGTCGTACGCCGGTGACGAGCTGGTGACCAAGGTCCGTGACCGGGAGCTGGTCACCCAGCTGACCCGCGAGTCGCTGTCGCGGCAACCAGATCCCGCGCGTCTCGCTGCCACGTACGCCGACCACGGCGAGCTGGTCCGCTTCTGGCGCCGCGAGAACCTCCCCGGTTCGTTCCCCTTCACCGCTGGGGTCTTCCCGTTCAAGCGCGAGGGCGAGGACCCGGCGCGGATGTTCGCCGGCGAGGGCGACCCGGCGCGCACCAACCGACGCTTCAAGCTGCTCTCCGCCGACGGCGACGGCGACGCGGCTCTCGACGGCGTTCGACTCGGTCACCCTCTACGGCCGCGACCCCGACGAGCGCCCCGACATCTACGGCAAGGTCGGCACCTCCGGCGTCAGCGTCGCGACCCTCGACGACATGAAGGAGCTCTACGACGGCTTCGACCTGCTCGCCCCGACGACGTCGGTGTCGATGACGATCAACGGCCCGGCGCCGACCGTGCTGGCGTTCTTCCTCAACACCGTCATCGACCAGGCCCGCGAGCGCGGCATCGACGCCGCCGACCGCGCTCGCAACGGTCCGCGGCACCGTGCAGGCCGACATCCTCAAGGAGGACCAGGGCCAGAACACCTGCCTGTTCTCCACCGAGTTCTCGCTGCGGCTGCATGGCCGACATCCAGGAGTGGTTCATCGAGAAGGAGGTCCGCAACTTCTACTCGGTCTCGCATCTCCGGCTACCACATCGCCGAGGCCGGGGCGAACCCGATCAGCCAGCTCGCGTTCACCCTCGCCAACGGCTTCACCTACGTCGAGGCCTACCTCGCGCGCGGCATGGACATCGACGACTTCGCGCCCAACCTGTCGTTCTTCTTCTCCAACGGCATGGACCCGGAGTACTCCGTGATCGGCCGGGTCGCCCGCCGGATCTGGGCGGTCGCGATGAAGGAGAAGTACGGCGCCAGCGAGCGCTCGCAGAAGCTGAAGTACCACGTGCAGACCTCCGGCCGGTCCCTGCACGCGCAGGAGATGGACTTCAACGACATCCGCACCACGCTGCAGGCGCTGATCGCGATCTACGACAACGCCAACTCGCTGCACACCAACGCCTACGACGAGGCCGTCACCACGCCGGGCGAGGAGTCCGTACGCCGCGCGCTGGCGATCCAGCTGATCATCAACCGCGAGTGGGGCCTGGCGATGAACGAGAACCCGCTCCAGGGCTCCTTCATCATCGACGAGCTCACCGACCTCGTCGAGGCGGCGGTGCTCGCGGAGTTCGACGCGATCAACGAGCGCGGCGGCGTGCTCGGCGCGATGGAGACCGGCTACCAGCGCGGCCGGATCCAGGACGAGTCGATGCTCTACGAGCACCGCAAGCACGACGGCTCGCTGCCGATCATCGGCGTCAACACCTTCCGCAAGCCCGACGTCGACGACGGCACCCCCGACCACGTCGAGCTGGCCCGCGCCACCGAGACGGAGAAGGAGTCCCAGCTCGACCGGGTCCACGC
The DNA here is from genome assembly GCA_963706475.1 of uncultured Actinomycetota bacterium. Taxonomy (GTDB): domain Bacteria; phylum Actinomycetota; class Actinomycetes; order Propionibacteriales; family Nocardioidaceae; genus Nocardioides. Next base: position 1,292,816 of record CAVPLV010000002.1, read on the forward strand.
CTTCCAGGACGACCACGCCGCACGAGGCCGCGGACGCGATCGCCCGGCTCAAGGAGGCGGCGATCACCGGCGACAACGTCTTCGCCGTCCTCATGGACGCCGCCCGCGTCTGCTCGCTCGGCCAGGTCACCGAGGCGTTCTTCGAGGTCGGCGGCCAGTACCGCCGCAACGTCTGAGCGCCGAGCCGCCGTCGTCTCGCTGGTCCCGTCGATCACCGAGGCCCTGGCCTCGGTACGGCCGGAGGCGGTGGTCGGCGCGACCGACTGGTGCACCCACCCCGCCGACCTCGACGGTCGACGCGGGTGCGCGGCACCAAGAACCCCGACCTGACGGCGATCCGCGCGCTCGCGCCCGACGTGGTGATCGCCAACAAGGAGGAGAACCGCGAGCTCGACGTACGCCGGCTGCGCGACGCGGGCGTCCGGGTCTGGGTCACGCGAGATCGAGACCGTGCCCGCAGGCGGTCGCGACGTACGACGAGCTCTTCGACGACGTGCTCGGCTGGCCGCGTCCGGACTGGCTCGCCGAGGCGCGGGACCTGTGGTGCGGCCCGCTCCCGGCCGTGTCGCAGACGGGTGGCGATCCCGATCTGGCGCGACCCGTGGATGGTGGTCGGCAGCGCGCACCTTCACCGGCGACCTGGCCCGCCGGCTCGGCTGGGAGAACGTGTACGCCGACCACGCCGACCGCTACCCGAAGGTCGACGCTGGCCGAGATCGACGACGTCCGGCGCCGACCTCGTCCTGCTGCCCGACGAGCCCTACGTCTTCACCGCCGACGACGGACCCGAGGCGTTCACCCGCACGCCGACGCAGGCTGGTCAGCGGGCGGCTGCTCACCTGGTACGGCCCGTCGCTGGTCGAGGCGCACGCACTGCTCACGAGCTGAGGGAGTCGACGACCTTCTGCACCCTTCGCGCCCGGGTGTCCTCCGTCTTGGCGTCGCTGACCGACACGACGTGTGCCTTGGACCGGCTCGGTGCGAGTGCGTCGAACGCAGCCCGCACGCCGGCCGTCTCGAGGGCGGCCGCCAGGTCAGCGGGTACGTCGGGACTCCGCGACGACGTGTCGTGCTCGAGCGTGACCTCGTGCTCCTCGCCGCCCGCGACCCCGGCCGCCTCCCGGATCGCCTTGGCCACGGGGATGAGGTACTGCCCGCCCATCACCGCGATCGTCGACGGATAGGAGTAGCCGTTGAGGGTGACGGTGACCGGCACCCGCTTGCCGGCGTCGAAGGCCAGCACGACGTCCTCTGGGACCTCGATCCCGACGTTGTTGCCGATCTGGACGAGGATGGTGGTGAACGTGGCCATGGGTCATTGTCACCCGTGCTCGCGGACCGGCGACCTGGCTTAGTCCGGGGCCGACGTGCTCCTGCTGTCCGACGAGCCCTACGGTTGCGGGTCCTGGTGACGGTGGTCGAGGGCCTGGTCGGCACCGTGGAAGGTACGACGGACCAGCTCTCGCCGGGGTGCTCGCAGGGCGACCGCCAAGGGTTCGTCGAGCAGGACCAGGTCGGCCGGCTCGCCCGCGCGGACCCTGCGGGGCGGGCCGCCCGGGGCCGTCGGCGACGAGAGGTACGACGCCAGGGCGATCCCGGCGGCCACCCGCTCTCCAGCCCCGAGCACCTGGCCGGACGCAGTGGTTCGAGCAGCCGCATCGGCGATCACCTGCCACGGGTCGAGGTCGCCGTACGGCGCATCGGACGAGGCGGCAACAGTGACACCAGCGGCCACCAGCCCGGCGTACGGGTAGAGGTACGGGAGGTCCTCCGGGTCGACCTCGGCGACGTAGGTGTCGCCCCGGGTCCGGAGGAAGCCGGGTTGGGTGACCACCGTCAGTCCCCGACGCGCCAGCTGCGGAGCCAGCTCCGGGGGGACGACGGCGGCGTGCTCGAGCCGGTCCCCGGGCACCGTGCCGGCGACCTCGAGGGCAGCGAGCGTGAGCACCAGGGAGGTCAGGGTGACCACGTGCACGGCCACCGGTCGGAGCTGCGCCCGCGCCGCCAGGATCCGATCCACCAGCTCGTCGAAGGACGGCAGGTCATGGTCGTGGAGCAACAGCTTGACGGGACCAGGCGCGAAGCGAGGCGGACGCAGCGGCCGCGACGCCCCGAGCAGGAGCACACGGGACCGGAGCGTCCCGTCGAGGGAGGCCTCCTCGAGCAGCTGGGTGGCCCCGTCGTCGAGGTCCGGGGTCGCGTCGGTGACCCCGGTGATGCCGAGGGACGCGAGCTCCTCGTCGACCCCCGCCAGGGACGGAGCCGCACCGGGCGTGGCACCGTGAAGCAGCCGGTCGAGTCGCCACAGCCGTCCCGTCGCTGTCCCGTCTCGATCACGCTCGACATCTGCGGTGTCAGGCAGTCGGTGGGCCACCAGGTCCAGGGCTCGCGAGTTGAGCATCCACAGCGCACCGCTGCGGTGCTGGATCCGCGTCGGCCGGTCACCGGTGAGCACGTCGAGCAGGTGGCGGTCCAGGTCGCCGGCAACGGACTCGTGGTAGCCGGTCCCCCGGATCCAGCCGTTCTGCCCCGTCCGCGTCGCTGCCGCTCCGAGTGCGGCAGCCAGATCGTCGAGACTCTGCACCTCGGGTGGGCCGCACCGCACCGAGGCACGTTCGGCCGCCAGTGCCAGCAGGTGCAGGTGATGGTCGTGGAGACCTGGGATGAGAGCCCCGCCGGCGCCGTCGACTACCTCGTCGGGCACCCACCCTCGATCCGGTCCGGGGCCGACCCGGGTGATCACCCCGTCCTGGATCTGGACGTCGACACGGTCATCCTCGACCTCGACGTCGCGCACGAGGGTCCTCATCGCTACCACCGGCCCAGGACCTGTTCGCTGTGCTGGCCGGATCGAGGTGCTGTCGCGCGCGCGCCGAGTCTCTCGACAGTGGTATCGATATTCCTCATACTTTATTTCCGGTCCGGTCTACGATAGCCAGCCCACCACCCCAGGAGTGCAGCCAGACCACCGAACGCGACATCGTCAGCCCGTCGCCCGGTCGCCGCCTCGATCGTACGGGACATCGTCGCCGCCCAGCTCAGCGTGGGCGACCGGCTTCCGGCGGAGACCGAGATGCTCGGCGAGTACGGCGTGAGTCGCGAGTCCCTCCGGGAGGGGCTGCGACTGCTCGAGGTGCAAGGTCTGATCTCGATCCGGCGCGGACCCGGTGGTGGGCCGCACGTCGCGCCGGTGAACGCCAGCTACCTGGCAGCCACGGCCAGCAGGTACTTCAACCTCAGCGGCGCCACCTACAGCGAGGTCTTCGACACCTGGCTCGACTTCGAGCCGCTGATCGCGGCGAAGGTCGCCCGGCTGCCCGACCGCCGTCGCAAGCGGGCTGCGTTGGCACCGTTCCTCGACGACCACGAGCCGCAGGACGACCAGCAGCACTTCGAGGAGCTCAACAACTTCCACTCGGTTCTGGGTTCGCTGGCGGGGAACAGGGTGACCACCCTCCTGGTGCAGGCCGTCACGCACATCGTGGTCGTCCACGTCATCGAGGACGTCAACCCCCTGGAGATCCCGCGTCTCGATGACCACCACCACGACATCGCCGAAGCCATCATCGAAGGCCGTAGCCGCAAGGCACGTGACCTGATGCACGACCACATCGCAGCGGTCGTGGACTACTACCGGACCCAGGCGCCCGGCCACATGGAGACATCGATCGAGTGGCTCTGACCTGGATCCTGCCCGACCGTCGGCGCCGCCCCGTCATGCCTCGACGAGCAGGGACTTCAGCGGCACCTCGACGTTGGCCGCCTGGTCGGAGGAACGGTCAGGCCCCGGGCCAGTTCCTGGCGTACCGCGAGGTACTCGGGTGTGCGATTGACGCTGTCGATCGCGATCAACCGGCCGTGCCGGTAGTAGAGGACCGAGAACTTCTCGTCGTCGGGGACACCGCGCAGCACCACGTCGTCGTACCCGGTGGACAGCCCGGCGATCTGGAGCTTGATGGTGTCCTGGTCGGTCCAGAACCACGGCACCGAGGTGTACGCGCGCTTCTCCCCCATCAGCGTGGCGGCCGCGATCTTCGCCTGGTCCACGGCGTTCTGCACCGACTCCAGCCGGACCATCACGTCGTCGGCGAGGGGGTGGGGCAGCAGGGTGACGTCCCCCGCCGCGACGACGCGGGGGTCGCTGGTCTGGGCGAAGCGATCGACCACGACCGCGCCGTTCTCGATCTCGAGGCCCATGTGCTCCGCCAGCTCTCCGCGCGCATGCACGCCGATGCCGACGAGGACCAGGTCGGCCGGCAGCAGGGTGCCGTCGTCGAGTCGGACACCGGTGACCGCACCGTCCTCCCCCTCGATCGCGGTGACGGTCTGACCCAGCTTGATCGTGGTGCCGCGACGTTCGTGGGCAGCGCGGTAGAACTCCGAGACGACCGGTGCGACGGCACGCATCACCAGCCGGGAACCCATCTCGACGACCGTCACCTCCTTGCCCTTGCCGCGGCACACGGCGGCGGCCTCGAGGCCGATGAACCCGCCTCCGATGACGACGACGTCGGTCGCGTCCGGGAGGCGCGCCGCGAGCCGGTCGGCGTCCTCGAGGTCACGCAGGTAGAGCACCCCGTCGAGCTCGGCGCCCGCGACCGGCAGCTTCGCCACGCGGGCACCGGTGGTCAGGGCCAGCTTGTCGAAGGACAGCTCCCGCCCGCTCGCGAGCTTGACGATGCCGTCGCCGAGCTCGACGTCGGTGACCCGATCACCGCAGATGAGGTCGATGTCGTGGTCGATGTAGAAGGCCGGGTTGCGCAGCCCCAACGACTCGAGCGGTCGCCTTCCCCGACAGGTAGGCCTTCGAGAGTGGCGGGCGTGCGTACGGCGGGTGCTGCTCGGCGCCCACGAGTCGGACCGGTCCGGCGTAGCCCAGCTCCCGCAGGGAGACGGCGATCTGGAGACCGGCCTGGGCAGCGCCCACGATCACGATGCCGCGCATCAGAACTGCTCCGCCGAGACCCGGACCAGCAGACCGTCGAGTGCCTCGTCGACCACGATCTGGCAGGACAGCCGGCTGCCGGGCTGGCGCTCGGCCATCGCTCCGTCGAGGATCTCCGCCTCGAGCTCGTCGTCGTTGTCCTCCGCGCGGCCGACCCTCTCGATCCACGCATCGTCGACATGGACGTGGCAGCTCGCGCAGGACAGGAAGCCGCCACACTCGGCCACGATCCCCGGCACGCCGTTCTTGACCGCGGTGTCCATGACGGTGGCTCCGGAGTGTGCCTCCACGTCGTGGCGTTCACCTTCAGGGTCGATGTAGGTGATGGTCGGCATGGTCGTTCCTCCTGGGCTCTGCGCTCCTGGACCGCGATTGCTCGTCGCCGTCCGGTGCTGGTCAACTGACATGGTCTGCTCCGAGACCGACGAGGACCGAGGAGTTCTCGTCGGCGAAGTGGGCGAGCACCAGCAGGTCGCTGAGTCGCCCCGAGTCGTCACGTACGTGGTCGCGCAGGAGTGCCTCGCCCTCGAAGCCGAGTCGGCGGAAGACCTCGGCGGTCGACTCCTCGGCGGCGGGCACCTCGACCATCACCTTCGACATGCCACCGCGCAGCGCCGCCAGCAGGACGGTCCGCGCCATGGCTCGTCCGAGCCCCCGGCGACGGTGCCGGCTGCCGACTACCAGCCGGACCTCGCCCACGTGTGCCGAGAGTCCCATGCCGGGATGCAGGGACGCGTACGCTGCTACCTCTCCGTCAACGATCGCGACCCACCGCGTCGCGCGGGAGTCGGCGACGGCGAGGTCCACACCCTGCGGGTCGCGGACGTCCTCCTTGACCGAGGTGACGTCCTCGTCGGAGAGACCGTCGAAGAAGTCGCGGAGAGCGGCCGCGTGCGCGGGCTCCAGGACCATGATCGTGCTCATCGGGTCTCCCCCAAGGGTCGGCTGCGCTCGCGCAGGAAGTCGGCGATCTGCGGGATGGACACCTGGTGGGCCTTGCGACCGACGACAAGTCCGATGTGGCCGCCGTCGAGGACGAGCTCCTGCTTGTCCTCCGAGCCGACGAGGTCGATCGCCGGCCTGGACGCCGTCGGCGGTACGACGTGGTCACGGCTCGCCATCACGCTGAGGTACGGCACGTCGACGTCTCGGAGCGAGATCGGGCGACCTCGCAACCGCAGGGTGTCGTTGACCAGGGCGTTGTCCCGCATCAGCAGCTCGACCATCTGGGTGGCAGCCCGCCCGGGGAAGGGGATGTGGTCGGTGGCCCACCCGGTCAGGAGCTGGTAGGAGTTCACCACGTCCTCGTCCCAGAGCCGGTCGATCAGGTTGGCGTACTGGGCCAGCTCTGCCGTGGGCTTCATCAGCCAGAAGTACTGGCGCAGGACGTTGGCCGGCACGTTGCCGAACTCGTCGAGCGACTCGGCCACCTGGAGGTCGCCCGTCCTGAGCGCCTCGGTGAGCACCCCGGCGTTGGAGAAGTCCACCGGCGTCGCCATGGTGGTCAGGCTGGCCAGCGGCAGGCCCGGGTCGGCGGCTGCGGCCATCAGGGCGAGCGTGCCGCCGAGGCAGTAGCCGATCAGCGCCACGTCCGGGCTGCCGGTCAGCTCGCAGACCCGGTCGAGGGCCGCCGGCAGGTAGCGCTCGGCGTAGTCCTCGAGTCCGTTGCGCGAGTCACGCTCGCTGGGGATGCCCCAGTCGAGCATGAACACGTCGAACCCGTCGTCGCGCAGGTGCTCCACGAAGCTGTTGCCGGGGACAAGGTCGAGAATGTAGCTCTTCGACACCAGGCTGAAGACGATCAGGAGCGGAGGCCCCTGGGTGACCTGGTCGCTGCGGTAGCGCCACATCACCGAACGGTCCTGCTCCCAGACCGTGTCCTTGGGCGTCAGGCCCGTCTGCGGACGGTCCGAACCCCGGAGGACCTTGATCCCGTTGCGGGCGCGGACCGCGTTGCGTTTGATGTCGACCCGGATCCGGTCGATCAGCTCCGCAGAGTCTCCGCGTCGACTCAATCGCCATCGCGCTCCCTCCGTGCCCGCAGGCGGGCTTCGCGCTCCACCGTGCTGCGCAGCTGCCGGACCTCGTGGTCGAGGTCGCCGATCTGCCCTCGGAGGCGACGTACGTCGGACCCGGCAGGCAGGTTCACCAGGTGCCATGCCCGGCGGGTGCGACGCTCGACCGCCCCACCGACGCCCGACCTGACCCTCTGGACCAGGACGACGGTCGCAGTGAACTTCTCACCATGGACGAGCCCCTCGGCCTGGGAACCCACCACACCCTCGACGGCGTTGAACACCCGAAGCCAGAGCGGTGCACCCACGGGTTCCTCCTCGTGATCGACTCCAGTGTCTGTGACGTGTAACACTGTGCCTCAACGGCTACTATTTATCCAGAGGAATTCATCAAAAATCTTCAATTCATAGGTAGGAATGTGGGAGAGTCGAGCGGCAACCCACTCCCGGACGGCGGTGCTTGACTTACCAAGCACCGCTTGGTTTACTTCAGGCACCCGGAATTCGAACCACTGAAGGAGAACCCCCATGATCACCTACACCGACATGACCGAGAAGGCCGCCGACCAACTCCTGTCGGCCGTGAAGCCGCTCAGCGAGCTGACGAAGACCTTCGCCGACGCCGCCGCCACCAGCGTCAGCAGACTGCCGTCCGGCCCGCGACCCCAGGGCCTGCCGACCGCGCTCGAGGTTGTCACCGCCCACTTCGCCTTCGCCGAGCGGCTCCTCGCCGCCCAGCGGGACTTCGCCTTCGACCTGGCCGGCGCCCGCCGGCAGCCTGAGGCCGCCCCGACCACCCCGGCCGCTAACCCGGCCGCGAAGACGACCGCGAAGACGACCGCGAAGCGGACCCGACCTGCCGCGGCGAAGCCTCGAACGACCCGCACCTGACTCACCGCACCCCTGACGCCGTCTCGCGGCCAACCCCAGCAAGGAGCACGTATGCACGCGTCGGAGCCTGATCCCGATTCGAGGCCGAGCCTCCTCCTGCAGGCGATGGAGCTCCCGCGGGCGATGGCGGAGTACGCCGCGTGCGCGGGGAGCGTCGGCCTGCTCCACCTGGCGCCGCGGGGCAACGGCGGTCCCGTCGTCGTGCTCCCGGGTTTCACCGGTTCGGACAGGTCCACGCGCACCCTGCGGAGATTCCTGGGGCAGCTGGGCCACCGGCCGGTGGCCTGGGGTCTCGGCCACAACGTCGGCCCCTCCCGCAAGATCCTCGACGGCATCGACGACCTGGTGCAGCGTCTCGCCGACGAGCACGGAGCCCCTGTCCAGCTCGTGGGCTGGTCCCTCGGCGGCATCTTCGCCCGGCACGTCGCCGCCCGGCGCCCCGACCTGGTCCGCCGCGTCGTGACGCTCGCCAGCCCCTACCGACTCCTGGATCATCGCAAGAGCCGCGCAGCGTGGGTCTACGACCTGTACACGCCGTTCCACGACGCTGCGAAGGACCTGGCTCCAGGAGGGCCGGCGTCGCAGCCGTTGACTGTTCCGACGACCTCGATCTACTCCCGGACCGACGGCATCGTCCCGTGGTGGTCCTGCACCGAGGCGGAGTCCGACCTGGCGGAGAACGTGCGGGTGCACTCGAGCCACAACGGCCTGGGGCACAATCCCCTCGCCCTCTACGTCGTCGCCAACCGTCTCGCCCTGCCGGGACAGTCGCTCCCGCGGTTCGAGCCGTCCCTCGCCTGGCGTCCGTTCTTCGTCGGCGCCTAGTGGTGCCTGGACGTCACGACTACTGACCCGGACCACTCACCGAGACCCCCGCGCCGTAGCGCTCGCGCAGGACCCGCTTGTCCAGCTTGCCCATGGCAGTCCGGGGTAGCGATTCGACCACGTCCAGTGTCCGCGGGCACTTGAAGCCGGCCAGCTCCGAGCGACACAGTGCCATCAGGTCGGCACCGGTGACGGATGCCCCGTCCACGACGACCACCAGCCCGCGGAGCTCCTCGCCCATCTCGGCGACCGGCACCCCGAACACCGCGACGTCCTGCACGTCCGGGTGCGTGAGCAGGACCCGCTCAGCCTCCGCCGGGTAGATGTTGACCCCTCCGGACACGACCAGGTCGGCGGTGCGATCGGTGATGTAGACGAAGCCGTCGGCATCGACCTTGCCCACCTCACCCAGCGTGAAGACCCCCGGGGGATAGTCCGCTTCGGGAGCGAGGCCGTCGATCGCGTAGACCAGGCCGCGGCCGGTGGTGTCGCGGAAGCACAGCTGCCCGGCCTGTCCGCTCGGGAGCTCGCGTCCGTCGTCGTCGAGCACCAGCACCTCGAACGGTGGGACCGCTCGACCGACCGACCCGGGATGCGCGAGCCAGTCCACACTGTCGATGCTCGTGGTCGTGCCCACCTCGGTGCCGCCGTACGCCTCAACCAGCACCGGTCCCCACCACTCGATCATCTGCCGCTTGACGTCGACCGGGCAGGCCGACCCGGTGTGCACGACCTCGCGAAGCGAGCTCACGTCATACGCCGAACGCACCTCGGCCGGCAACGCCAGCAGCCGGGAGAAGTGGGTCGGCACCATCACCGTGGCAGCGATCCGGTGCTCCTCGATCGCGGACAGCACGGCCTCCGCGTCGAAGCGTCGCATGACCACGACGGGGGTGCCGGCCAGCAGCAGCCGGACCGCCGTCAACGGACCGGTGTGGTAGAGCGGTCCGACGACGAGGTGCGGTCGGTGCGCCGCCAGCGGATTCTCCGCGAAGAGCTCGAGGAGCTCGGCGACCGAGCTTGCCGGCGGGAACATGGTGGGCGGCTGCTCGACGGGCTTGGGTCGTCCGGTGGTCCCCGACGTGAACAGCAGCGGCGCGCTGGGTCGCAGTCCGGCGGTGTCCTCGGCTGTGGTGACAGCAGCGACCGCCTGCTCCCACGAGGAGCCTGCAGGAGCCGAGCCGTCCCAGGCGAGCACGCGCACACCCCCGACCTGCTCCGCCGCACGAGCGGCCACCTCTGCCGTCTCCGGACCGGCGAGCAGCACCGTGGCTCCGGAGACCTCGAGCAGGTAGGCGACCTCGCCGGTGGTGAGGTGGAAGCTGATGGGGACCGGGGAAAGCCCGGCCAGGATCACCGCAGCATGGGCCACGACCGTGTCCACGGAGTTGTGCGCCATCACTGCCACGCGGCCCGAGGTGCCGGAGGTCAGCTCCCGGAGCACGGCGACCGACGCGTCCAGGGCCGCGTCGAGCTGTCGCCAGTCGAGCGCGACCGTCCCGTCGCTCACCGCGGCCTGGCTCAGGTCCTGACCCTGTCGGTCGAGCGTCACTGACCGCAGGGCACTCATCGCAACTCCCTCTTCAGGATCTTGCCGGTCGACCCCTTCGGCAGGTCGGCAGCGAAGCGGACCTCCCGCGGATACTTGTAGGCCGCGAGTCGTTCCTTGCAGTAGGCGATCACGTCTTCCTCCTCCATCTGACGGCCGGCACGGAGCACGACCACCGCGACGACCTCCTCGCCGAGCCGGGCGTCCGGCCTGCCGATCACGGCGGCCTCGCTGATGTCGGGGTGAGCGTAGAGGACCTCCTCGACCTCGCGGGGATACACGTTGTACCCGCCCCGGATCACGAGATCCTTCTTGCGGTCGACCAGGAACAGGAAGCCGTCCTCGTCCTCGTAACCGAGGTCGCCGGTGTGCAGCCAGCCGTCCCGCAGGGTAGCGGCGGTGGCGTCCGGGTCGTTGCGGTAGCCCTTCATCACGTTGTGTCCGCGCACCACCAGCTCACCCACGTGGTCGGCCCCGCAGGGCAGTCGCTGACCTTGGTCGTCGACCACGATGACCTCGACCCCCCAGATGGGCTTGCCGATCGAGAGGAACCGACGGTCGTCCCGGGTCCGGTTGAAGGTCGCCGTCGCGCACGACTCCGACAGCCCGTAGCCCTCGAGCAACAGCACTCCGTAGCGCTCCTCGACCGCGGTCAGGATGTGTCCGGGGATCGCCGCCCCACCCGAGACGGCCAGCCGGAACGCGGAGAGGTCCCGTCCGCTCGTGTCCTGCTCGAGCATCGCGTGGTACATCGTGGGCACGCCGAACATGATGGTGACCCGGTCCCGCTCCATGACCTCGACGGCCCCCCAGGCGTCGAAGCGCTCCATGACCGTGATGGTGCTGACGTACCGGACGGCGACGCCGATCAGGCTGAGTCCGTAGACGTGGAAGAACGGCACGACGGCGAGGGAGACGTCGTCCGGACCGAAGCCGAAGAGTGCGCCGGAGTTGATCGAGTTGAAGACGAGCTGGAGGTGGGTCAGCTCCGCACCCTTGGGACGTCCGGTGGTCCCGCTGGTGTAGAGCAGGACAGCGGTGTCCTCCGAGCCGGTCGCCACCACGTCGCGGAACGGGTCGGCGGCGTAGAGGTCGCTCAGCTCGTGGCAGCCGTCGGGAGGCTCGGGCCCGCTCACGTACACCGGGATGCTTCCCGCCGCGCTCACCATCTCGAGGGGATGGTTGCTGCTCGTCAGCAAGACCCTCGCCCCCGAGTCGGTCAGCAGGTGCCTGACCTCCTGTTCTCGCAGGAGCGGGTTCATCGGCACCATCACCAGCCCGGCACGCATGATGCCGAAGTAGACGAAGACGAAGTCCGCGGAGTTGGAGAGCTGCACCGCCACCGCGTCACCCCGCTCGAGACCAAGGTCGAGGAGACCGGCCGCAAGCCTGGCGGACTCGGTGTCGACGTCGCGATAGCTCACGGTCCGGGACCCGAGGACCAGACAGGTCTTGTCGGGCTGCGCGGCCACGGCCTCGCGCAGGATGGTCGCCACGTTGAGGCTCATCGCCACTCCACCGGGTCGAGCAGCCGGTCCGGCCACCGGCGGCTGCAGCTGGCGCGCACCTCGCCGATGTGGTCGGCCATCAGCCGCTGCGCCTTGACCGGACGACCATCGAGGACCAGCCGCGCGATGGCTGCGTGCTGGCGCTCCTCCTCGTCGCGCTCACCCAGGAGGCAGCGTGCCTGAGCGACGTGGTCGACCACCATGTGGCTCAGCGCCCGCAGCAGGAGCACCATCACCCGGCTGCCGCTGAGCTGCGCCAAGGTGGTGTGGAAGCCGGCGTCGGTCCCCTGATCGTCGCGATCGCCGCCGTTCTCCGGCAGCCAGAGGTACGGCGAGAGCACCCGCCTGGCCTCCGCCCGACCGGGCGCCCGAGCGACCTGGGCGACGAGGGCAGGCTCCAGGACCTGCCAGGTCTCCAGCACCTCGTCGTAGGTCGCGCCGCCCAGGTGGAAGAACAGCGAGGTGGTGCGAGCGAGGTAGCGCGGGTCGACCCCGGCGACGACGGGACCGCCGCCCGGTCCCCGCTTGATCGTGATCAGGCCCTGGGACTCCAGCAGGCGAAGCGCCTCCCGCAGGGACTCCCGACCCACACCGTAGTGATCCACCATGACGGCCTCGGGGTCCAGGTGATCCCCGATCCTGAGTCCGCCGGCCACGATGTCTCGGACCAGATCGGCAGCGATCTCCTCCGAGAGCTTCGGTGCGCGCAGCTGATGCGGGTCGTGCACGGCACCACGCAGACCGTCGGTCGGGGTGTCGTAGACCACGGGCAGGCCAGGCCGCCCGGGACGGCGCGGCAGGAGGGGTTCAGCGGGTCTGCTCATCGTCACCCCACGGCCCTCATGTGACAGTCAGCTCCTCGCGGAGCACCCGGCGCAGGAGCTTCCCGGTCTCGTTGTGAGGCAGCTCGGCGGTGAAGTAGACCTGTGAGGGGGTCTTGGAGGAACGCAGCCGGGCGCGGACCCAGTCCTGGAGCTCGCCCTCGGTGGCGGCTGCGCCGGGGTGGAGGACGACGGCGGCCACCACCCGTTCCCCCCACTCGGTGTCGGGCACCCCGACCACGGCCACGTCGGCGACCGCAGGATGCCGGACGAGGACGTCCTCGATCTCGCCTGGGGACAGGTTCTCCGCCCCTCGGACGATGACGTCATCGGCCCGGCCGTCGACGTACAGGAACCCGTCCGCGTCGAGCACTCCGCGGTCGCGGGTGGGGAACCAACCCTCGTCGTCGATGGCCCGGTGCGAGAGGTACTCCCCTGACACCTGCTCACCGCGGACGAAGATCTCGCCCTGCTCGTCCGGACCGACGACCAGGCCGTCGCCGTCCCGGATCTCGATCTCGATCGACGGCAGCGGACGCCCGACCGAGCCGAGCCTGCGGCGGACCAGCGGATCGTCACTGGCGGCCGCCTCGCGGTGCTCCTCCGGGCCGAGGACGGCGATCGTCGAGCTCGTCTCGGTGAGCCCGTAGGCGTTGACGAGGTCGACCTCGGGCAGCAGCCGCAGCGCACGCTCGACGACCGTCCCCGGCATCCGGCCGCCGCCGTAGGAGAGGTGCCGCAGCGACGGCAGGCCCTGACCGTCCGCCTCGACCACGTCAAGGATCCGGCCGAGCATGGTGGGGACCACCATCGCGTGGGTGACGGCTTCGGAGCGTGCCAGCTCGACCCACGCCTCCGGGCTGAAGGCCGGCAGCTGGACCATCCGTCGACCGGCATAGACAGAGGTGAGCACGGTCGAGATCCCGGCGATGTGGTAGGGCGGGACGCTGACCAGGATCGCCTCGCCCTCCTCGGCGCCGAGGAACTCCACCGTCGACAGGACGTACGACACCAGGTGGCTCGGCCGCAGCACGGCACCCTTGGGCTCGCCGCTGGTGCCGCTCGTGAACAGCAGGATCGCGATCGACTCCTCGTCATCATCGACGATGTCGGGGGCGACTGACTTCGGCTCGGTCCCGAGGGCATCGGGTGACAGCACGGTGATCCCGGCGACGCCGGCGAACCTCGCTGCCTGCTCGGGTGGCGCGACGACCACGGCCGGGGCGATGCGTTCGACAGCGGCCCGCAGCTGAGCATCTGCGAGCCGGTAGTTCAACGGCACGAAGGGCCGGCGGGCGAAGGACGCCGCGTAGACCAGCAGCGGCACCGCCTCGGAGTTGGTGTCGACCATCGCCACGTGCCCGATGTCGCGCGTTGCCAGGTCGGCCCCGAGTGAGCGGGCGCGGGTCATCAGCTGCTCGTAGGTCAGCCCGTCGGCAAGCGTCCCGAGAGCGATCCGCTCCGGGCATCCCTCGGCTGCCATCTCCAGCAGCATCGACAACTCCATCGACGTCGTGTCCTTTCCTTCATCGGCGACCCTTGACACCGACTCACCCATGTTCCTCATGAGCAATTCGATGGACCGCGGTGGCCGGCCCAGGGGGCCGGTGCGACCTAGAGCGGGATCAGGCTGATCGCGGCCTCGGGACAGTTCTCGGCACCCGAACGCGCCTGACCACGCAGCTCCGCGGTGTCCGGCACCGCGCCGTCGGCGAGCTCGGCGAAGCCTTCGTCATCCGCGTCGTAGACCGCGGGAGCGAGGCTGTAGCACCGCCCGTGACCGACACACTTGTCCCGGTCGATGAACACTCGGAAGGAGGTCTCCTCGACGGTCATCTCAGACCTCCCACACGAGCGGGAGGCTGCTCAGGCCCAGCTGTGGTCCGGCCTCGACGATCTGGTCACGGTCTGCCGTGGGGTCGATCCGGTAGTGGGGAATGCGCTTGTGCCACTCCTCGAGCACCACCTTGAGCTCCAGACGGGCCAGGTGCGAGCCGAGGCACCGGTGCGGTCCGCTGCCGAAGGAGAAGTGGGTGACGGCCTTGCGGTCGAAGTCCACCTTGTCGGCGTGCTCGAACTCGGTGGTGTCGCGCGACGCGGCCGCAAGCGTGAGCATCACCATGTCGCCCTTCTTCATCGGGCAACCGTGGAAGTCGACGTCCTGGGCCAGCTTGCGGCCGTCCATCACGATCGCGAACGCCCGCAGCAGCTCCTCGACCGCGGCCGGTGCGATCTCCGGCTCGTCGATGATGCGCTGACGATCGTCGTCGTGGGTCGCCAAGTGGTAGAAGATGTAGCCGAGCTGGCTCTTGACCGTGTCCAGCCCGCCGAGCAGCAGCACCAGCGCCATGTTGAGGAACTCGTCGTCCCGGATCGGCCGGTCTCCGATGTTGGAGTTGAGCAGCCGGCCGAAGAAGTCGCCCTCCGGCGGGCGCGGGTTGGCCCGACGGTCCTCCATGAGTGCGGTGAAGTAGAGCCGGATCGACTCGAACGCCGCGTTCATCGCCTCTTCGCCGGCGGGGTTGCCGAGTCCGCCGAAGACGTCCTCGACCCAGCCGACGAAGTCGTCGGTGTGCTCGGCCGGCAGGTCCACGATCTGGAGGAAGACCTTGGTCGGGAAGACCATCGCGAAGTCCTTCACCAGGTCCACCGAGCCGGTGGCCATCAGCGAGTCGATCAGCTCGACGCAGTCCTTGCGGATCGAGTCCTCGAGCGAGGCGACGACCTTGGGCGAGAACTGCGGGTTGAGCACCGCGCGATAGAGACGGTGGTTGGGCGCGTTCTCCATCGTCGGGATCCAGTGGTAGTCCGGTTCGGGGATCGTGGGCACCGTCGCCGAGCTGCTGAACACCTCGGGAGTCTGGAAGGCCTCCTGGACGAGGGCGTTGCGGTTGAGCATCCAGAACCCGCCGCCGTAGGTGTTCCAGGCGATCGGAGCCTCCTCACGCAGCTTGTCCAGCTCGGTGAAGTAGGAGAGGGCAGGACGCGACTCGGTGAAGTCGAAGTCGACGACCGGGCAGCCCCGACCGGTCTCCTCCGCGGCGCCGTCTGCCGTCCCGTCATGAGTGGTGGTCATGCCGAATGCTCCTTCACTGTCTTCGCTTCGTTGATGTAGGTGCGTTGCTCGTACCAGCCGACCTCGAGATCGAGGACGGAGATTCGCCATCGCCCGTCGATGCGGCGCAGGACGTTGCGGTACTTGCTGGTCATCATCCGGGTCTCGTGGGGGACTCCGATGACGGTCTGGTGCGACAGGAGGTAGATCAGCGCGGTCGCCTCGTCGCCATCGATCTCGACTCCGTAGATCGACACCATGTGGTGCTGCCAGTCCAGGTCCGCGGTCGCACCCTTGAGCCACTCCACGATCGCGTCGCCTCCCTGGAGCAACCCGGAGTCGACGTCGTAGCGTGCGGTGGCGTCGTCGGCGAAGACCGCCCGGACGGTCGCGAAGTCGCCCGCGTCGATCGCCGCGGCGTAGGTCGTGATCGTGTCGTGGATGTCGAGTCGGTCGACAAGCCGCTGCAGTTTTGCCTCGTCCATCTTTCTCTCCTGATGTCCGGCCGTCACAGGGCCGTGGCGAACTTCGTCCAGACGGACTTGGTGACCAGGAAGTCGTTGAGACCCTCCTCGCCGAGCACCCGGCCGTAGCCGGACTGCTTCACGCCGCCGTACGGCACACCGGCGTCGGCCAGCTGGAAGCTGTTGACCCAGACCGTGCCGGTGTGGATGGCGCGCGACGCGCGGTGGGCGCGATCGAGATCCTTGGTCCAGACCCCGGCTGCGAGACCGAACTCGACGTCGTTGGCGAGGGCGTAGGCCTCGGCCTCGTCGTCGAAGGGGAACAGCGACATCACCGGCCCGAAGATCTCCTCCTGGGCGATGCGCATGTCGCTGCGCACCTCGGTGAAGATCGTCGGCTCGTGCAGGTAGCCCTGCCCGGGGCCTCGCGAGCCGCCCAGGACGAGCGAGGCGCCCTCCTCGACCCCGATGCCGACGTAGCGCTCCACGATGGCGAGCTGGTCGGCGGAGATGAGCGGACCCATCTGGGTCTGCTCGTCGAACGCGGATCCGACTCTCAGGTCCTTCGACGCGCTCACCACGGCCTCGACGAACGAGTCGTAGACGCTGCGGTGCACCAGGGTGCGGGTGCCCGCGGTGCAGACCTGGCCGGAATTGCTCCACACGGCGCTCATCGCGCCCTGTGCCGCAGCCTCGATGTCGGCGTCCTCGAACACGATGAAGGGGCTCTTGCCGCCGAGCTCGAGGCTCACCTTCTTGAGTTGGGCGGCGGCACTCGCCGCGATGGCCTTGCCCGTGCGCACCGAGCCGGTGAACGAGATCTTGTCCACGTCGGGATGGGTCACCAGGCCGGCTCCGGCCGCACCGGTGCCCTGGAGGACGTTGACGACACCGTCGGGGATACCCGCCTCCAAGCAGAGGCGTCCGAGCAGGTGGGCGGAGAGCGGAGTCTGCGGCGCCGGCTTGAGGACCACGGAGTTGCCGGCGGCGAGCGCAGCGCAACGAAGGCGATGACCGCCGTCGGGCCGTTCCACGGCACGATGATCGCGACGACCCCGATGGGGTCACGGCGCACCTCCACGTTGAGCCCGTCGGCGACGTCGGGGACCGAGCCCCGGAGCTTGGTCGGCCACCCGCGTAGTAGTTCACCCCGCCCACCGCGAAGTCGACGATGAAGCCCGCGTAGCCGTGCAGGATGCCGGCGTCCAGGACGTCCAGGTCGCCGAGCGTCGCCCGGTTCTGGTCGATCAGGTCGGCCAGCCGGCGCAGGGTGCGTTCGCGCTCGACCGGTGCCAGCCGGCGCCAGCGGCCGTCGTCGAACGACTGTCGGGCTGCCGCGACGGCGCGATCGACCTCCGGCGTGCCCCCGTCCGCTGCCTGGGCGATCTCGCGCCCGCTGGACGGGTCGTAGACCGGGAACGACTCACCCGAGCTCGACAGCCCGACCTCGCCGTCGATGACGTGGCCCACCACGCCGGAGCTGAGCAGGTCGAGCGCTCCGGCGCTCAGGCCGTAGGTCGCAAGATCGTCCGTGACTGTCATCTGGGTCCTTCCACTACGGGTTCATGACACGGGGGATGGAACAGCTGTCGCCGTCAGTACGGCGCGGTGCCGCCGTCGATGTTGAGCAGAGCCCCGGTGATGCCGCCGCCGACGTCACTGGCCAGCAGGACGGCGACCGCCGCGACCTCCTCGACGGTGTTGAGTCGCTTGATCGCCGACTCCTGCGCGTACATCGCCTTGTACTCGTCGTAGGTCATTCCGTTCTCGGCGGCGAAACCGGGACCGACCTCCATCATCAGGTCGGTCTCGATCGCTCCGGGGCACAGCGCGTTGCAGGTGATCCCGTTGGTGCCGTACTCGAACGCGGTCGCCTTGGTGAGCCCGTTCAGGGCGTGCTTGCTGGCGATGTAGTGGCTCACCGTCGACTTGTTGCCGAGCTTGCTCTCGACCGACGACATGTTGATGATCCGGCCGGAGCCCTGGGGGAGCATGTGGCCCAGTGCGGCACGGGTCGCCCAGAACGCCGAGTTGACGTTGAGGTCCATGGCCTTGGCCCAGGCCTCGTCGGAGAGCTCGTGGATCTGGGCGAAGCCATCGCTGCCCCCCGCGTTGTTGACCAGGATGTCGATCCGCCCGAACAGCTCGACCGCGTCCTCCACGAGTGCGTCGAGCGCCTCGCGGGAGCGGACGTCACAGCTGCGGAACGCAGCCCGGGAGCCGGCGTCGAGCTCGTCGAGGGCCTGCTTGCCCTTGTCCTCCGAGCGACCGCCCATGAGGACCGACGCCCCCTCCGCCAGGAATGCCTCGGTGATGCCGCGGCCGATTCCCCGCGTTCCTCCGGTGACCACCGCCACCTTGCCCTGCAACTTCATGCTCGACGCCCTTCGCTCGATCCGATGCGTGGGTCCTGGGTCCGGTTCTCCGGGGTCGTGCGCGGAGATGTGAGGACGGCCACACCGCAATAGAATCCGACCACACCGGCGCGCGTCAATCCTTCTGAGGAATTTTTTTAAATATCCGTAGGAATTAACGTTCGCGAGGTGGGTGACGGTCCATCCAGCCGAGGAGCAGGTCGTTGACGACAGCGGTCTGGTCCGTGGTCAAGATGTGATTGGCGTCGGACACGACGACCAGCTCGGAACCGTCGATGCTCCCGGCCA
The DNA here is from genome assembly GCA_963706475.1 of uncultured Actinomycetota bacterium. Taxonomy (GTDB): domain Bacteria; phylum Actinomycetota; class Actinomycetes; order Propionibacteriales; family Nocardioidaceae; genus Nocardioides. Next base: position 1,311,552 of record CAVPLV010000002.1, read on the forward strand.
CCAGGCGGCCGTTCTCGACCGGGACCAACCCGTCGTCCGCACCGTGCACCACGAGGGTCGGCGGCTCGAGCCCGGCCAGCCGGTCCAGCGACGACCAGTTCGCTCCGCCCGCCAGCTGGGCGAGGTAGCCGGCGGCCGTGCTCGCGAGCGGGAGGCGCACGGCCCAGTCCTCCTCCATCGCCGCCCGGGGGGTCGTGGTGGAGTAGTTGAACGGGATCGAGGCTTCGGCCGCCTCCCGTGCCGTCCAGCCGGAGCGCGACTGCAGCAGGGCCGTGGCCGCCGGCGCGAAGGTGGCGTGCCGCACACCGGGGTGGGTCGCCATCAGCACGACCGACGTGACGAGGTCCGGCCGACTCAACGCCACCTCCTGGGCGATCATGCCGCCCATCGAGATCCCGACCAGGTGAGCGCGGGTCTCGCCAGCCGCCTCGAGGACTGCGACCACGTCGGCGGCCATCGTCTCGATGAGGTACGGCGCGCCCGTGACGTCTCCGGTGTGTCCGGCCCCGCGGTTGTCGAGCACGATGACCCGGTGCCGCTCGGCCAGGACCGGGACCTGCCGCCACCACATCGCCGCCGGGTAGCCGAGCCCCATCACCAGGACGACCGCAGCAGCTCCCTGCGGGCCGGTGGCCTCGAACCAGATCCGGGCTCCGTCGTCTCGCGTCAGGTACGGCACGGCAGACCTGCTCAGCTGCCGTCGACGAGCGTGCGGTACATCGTGAGCAGCGCAGCCTTCTTCGACTCGGTCAGTCTCGCGTCCCGCTCGATAGCCGCCTCGACGCCCTCGCGGAGCTCGGCGCTGTCGGGATCCTCGGCCGCATCGATCCACCCCATCCGCTCGTACAGCGTCGTGGCCGAGATCCCGAGGGCGGTGGCCATCGATTTGAGCACCTCGGGCGAGGGCTGGTGGAGGCCACGCTCGACCTGGCTCAGATAGCTGTCGGAGACGCCCGTCATCTGGGCCAGGGCACGGAGCGAGAGGTGTGCCATCTGTCGTTGAGCACGCAGGAACGGCGCCAACGATGCCCAGTCGTCCTTCTGCCCGGTCACGTCGAAAGCCTAGCCTCCTCGTAATTCCTCATGGTGAATTATGGAAATCTGCGGTACCGTCCCGATCATGAAGGCAGCAATCTTCGACGAGATCGGTCCCCCTGAGGTGTTGCGCTACGCCGACATCGAGGCGCCAGCACTCCGCCCGGGTGGAGTCCTGATGGAGGTCCGCGCGATCGGCATCCAGGGCGGGGACCTCATCAACCGACGTGAGGGCCGCGGACTGGACCAGCCCCACGTCGTGGGCTACCAGGCAAGCGGCATCGTCCGCGAGATCGGCGACGGCGTCACCTCGTTCACCCCCGGCCAACGTGTCGTCGCGATGATGATGAAGGGGTCTCACGCCGAGCTCGCCAGCGTCAGCGCGCGCAAGGTGTGGGCACTCCCGGACACTGTGTCGTTCGAGGACGCAGCAGCCCTGCCGGTGGAGTTCGGCACCGCCAGCGACTGCCTCTTCGAGTTCGGACACCTCCAGCCCGGGGAGACGGTGCTGGTGCAGGCTGGGAGCGGCGGGGTCGGCCTGGCCGCGATCCAGCTGGCCAAGGCTGCGGGAGCCACTGTCCTGTCTACCTCGGTCGCCGACGGACGGCTCGAGCGTCTCGCTTCCTACGGCGTCGACCACGGTATCGACTACACGCAGGTCGACGTCGCACAGGAGGTGCTACGCCTCACCGAGGGCAAGGGCGCAGACCTGGTCGTCGACCCGATCGGCGGCCGGACGCTCGAAGGCAGCATCGCGGCTCTCGCCTACCGCGGCCGGATCAGCTGGATCGGCAACGCCGGGCGCGACGTGGAGCCACCCCGGGTGTGGCCGCTCATGGAGAAGAACGGCGCACTCACGGCGGTGTTCTTCGCGATGGAGCAGTCCCGTCAACCGCAACGCACCTACGACCTGATCGCGGGCCTGATCGCCCGGGTCGGCACCGGGGAGCTGAAGGCTGTCCTGGACCGTTCCTTCGCACTCTCCGACGCGGTCGAGGCACACCGCTACGTCGAGACCGGGATGGCCTTCGGTCGCGTCCTGATGATCCCCTGAGGTTCCCCAGGTGGCCAGTATCTTCGACCTCGCGGACCGAACCGCAGTCGTGACCGGGGCGTCCTCCGGTCTCGGCCGCCGCTTCGCCGAGGTACTCGCCGACGCCGGAGCCACGGTCTTCGCCGCGGCGCGTCGCGTCGAGCGGCTCGAGGAGCTCACCGCAGCGAGACCCTCGATCCATCCGGTGCGTTGCGACGTGTCCGACGCAGCCGACTGTGCCGCGCTCGTGAGTCGGGCTCTCGAGGAGACGGGGCGGATCGACGTACTGGTGAACAATGCTGGCACGTCGGGACCGACCCGGATCGAGGACGAGACCGAGGACGACCTCGAGCGGGTCCTCGCCATCAATCTGCGGGGGCCGTTCCTGCTCAGCAAGTACGCCGGTGCGGCGATGTGCGCCGCCGGGTCGGGCACGGTCGTCAATGTCGCCTCCATCCTGGCTCTCGTCTCGGCTGCGCCGGTCGGGGGAGCCGGCTACGCCGCGTCCAAGGGCGCGATCGTGGCGCTCACCCGGGAACTGGCGGGTCAGTGGGGCCCGCAGGGTGTCCGTGTGAACGCGTTGGTGCCGGGATGGTTCCGGACCGAGATGAATGATGCCCTGTTCGCCGACGAGCGCAGCAGCCGCTGGGTCGACCGCAACACCATGCTGCGCCGTCCGGGTCAGCCGAGCGAGCTCGACGGCGCGCTGCTGTTCCTGGCCTCGGACGCCTCGTCGTACCTGACGGGACAGAGCCTCGTGATCGACGGGGGCTGGACTGCGCGCTGAGCCGGGTCAGGGCACCAGCACCGCGCGGCCGCGGACCTGCCCGCCCTCGAGGCGCTCCAAGGCGATCGCCGCATCGTCCAACGGGTAGGTCTCGACGGCAGCCTTGACTGCGCCGGACTGCGCCAGGGCGACGACGTCGAGCAGGTCCGCGCGCGACCCACCGTACGGCCGCACCACGGAGACACCCCACGGCAGCCCGAACGGCGGGGGCCCGGCGAGCACGGGAAGCCGACCGGCCGCCAGCCCCACGACGCTGATCAGACCGGCCGTGGTGACGCAGCTCCCGGCCATGGCCAGGGTGGCTTCGGCGCCGACGAAGTCGAGCACCACGTCGGCGCCGAGCCCGCCGGTCGTCCCCGCCAGCTCGGCGGCGGTTGACGGCCCGCTCTGCAGGCTCTCGTGGGCGCCACATTCGGAGGCCATGGCCAACCGGCCCGGATCGGTGTCGACCGCGACCACCCGGGCTCCGGTCGTGGCCACGAGGATCTGGACAGCGAGGTTGCCGAGCCCGCCGACGCCGATCACCACGACGGTCGACCCGGGGCCCAGCCGGTCCCGCGCCCCCGCGATCGCGTGGTACGGCGTGAGTGCCGCATCGGCGAGAGGTGCCGCAGCGACCGGGTCGAGGTCGCCCAGGGGCACCAGGTGACGGGCGGGCACGACGACGTACTCCGCCATGCCACCGTCGTGGCCCATGCCCGGTCCGGGCACGGACGCGTTGTGGTGCGACAGGCAGTAGTTCTCCGCACCGGCCAGGCAGGCGCGACACCTCCCGCACCCCCAGCACAGATAGACAAGCACCGACTCCCCCACGTGTCGGTCAGCGACGTCGGACCCGACCTCGACGACCTCGCCGGCGATCTCGTGGCCGAGCGTCATCGGCAGGCGGTAGGGAAGTGCGCGGGCGTGCACGAGATGCAGGTCGGAGTGGCACAGCCCGGCGGCCGCGACCCGCACCAGGACGTCCGAGGGACCGGCGGTCGGCCGGACGACCGCACGCAGCAGTGGCTGCTGCGGGGCGACGACCTGGAAGGCCCGCACGGACTCAGACGCCAAGGGCTCGGAGGACGTCGGACTGGTGGTGGCGCACGTCGCCGAACAGGGCCGCGTTGCTGCGGGCGCGCCGGAAGTGCAGGTGCGCGGTGTGCTCCCAGGTGAAGCCGATGCCGCCATGCACCTGGATGTTCTCCGTGGTCACCCGGAGGTGGGCAGACGTGGCGGTCGCCGCGGCGATGGAGGCCGCCAGCGACAGCTGGTCCGGCGCGCTGGTGGCCGCCCACATCGCGTGCTCCAGCGCACTTCGTGCGTCGTCGACCAGGACCGCGACCTCGGCGAGGGCGTGCTTGAGCGCCTGGAAGCTCCCGATGGGACGGCCGAACTGGACGCGGGTCCGTGCATAGCTCACCGCCGCGTCGAGGGACGCCTCGGCCGACCCCAGGGCCTCGGCTGCGACAGCGAGGGTGAATGCCGGCGCGACAGCAGCGGCCAGCTCCGGCCAGGCACCGACCGGACCCACCAGGCGGCCGTGCGAACCAGCGAGCGTGAGCCTGGCGAAGTCGCGGTTGAGGTCGAGCGACTCGGCGGCACGGATGTCCACCTCGGTGGCATCGACCAGGAAGAGCGAGTCGCCCCCGTCCGTCCCGGCCACGATCAGCAGGAGGTCGGCGCTGACCCCGTCGAGCACGACCTGCTTGGAACCGTGCAGCACCCATCCGTGGCCGTGCCGGGACGCAATGGTCGGCTGGGCGCCGTCGGTCTCCGCCACGGCCGCGACCCGACGACCACCGACCAGGTCAGGGAGCACGTCATCGAGAAGGGACTCATCGCCGGAGAGGGCGGCCGCAGAGAGTAGGAGCCCCTGGGCCCGCACGACCGAGCCCAGCAGCGGCAGCGGCGCCAGCGACCTCCCGGCCTCCTCGAGCAGGACCGCGATCCCGGCCGGCCCGAGCCCGAGCCCGTCGCGCTCCTCCGGGACGTCGACGGCGGCCATGCCGAGCTCCTGACACGCCCGCTCCCAGAGCTTGCGGTCGACCCGCACGCTGAGGTCGACGGGACCGTGCGGCACGACGTCGGAGAGGAAGTCCCGAGTCACCTCGCGCAGTGCTTGCAGGTCGTCGGTGTCGCTGAGGATCACGAAAGGACCTCCTGTCTCAGATCGGGATCAGTCGCTGGAGGGCAGGGCCTTGGCGGCCTTGAGCGTCAGCAGGCGACCGTCGACCCCGACGCTGCCCGCACCGGGCTTGACGCACAGGACCTCCAGTCCGGTGTCGCCGTCCTCGTAGCGCTTGCCGAGCAGGCTGCCCTCGTCCTGGCCGGACTCGGGCTCGCCGGTCGGCGGCTTCCGCTCGGACGCCATCGGGGCGCCACCGCAGGTGAGCTCCACCCCCGCGGCTGGCTTGACGACGACCACACTGGTGTCACAGACGGTGCTGTGCAGACGCTGGCCGGCTTTGAGATCCATCACGGTGCCTCTTTCCTCGCTGGTGCTCATGGAACGGGTCGGAGCAGGTCGAGCGCGCGCTCGGCGAGTGGGTCGACCTGCGCAGCACGCTCCCCCATCCGTGGGTCGGTGGACTCGCCGCGCTCGAAGCGGGCGTACAGCTGTTGCAGGATGACTGCGGTCTTCCAGCAGCCGAAGGCTTCGTACCAGCCCACGACGGCAGGGTCGAGGTCGATCCCGCGGCGGTCGAGGTAGCGCTGCACCACCTCATCCCTTCCGGGCAGGCCAAGTGCGGCCAGGCCGGGTACGGCGTTGGCCTGGCCGGGCTCGCCCGGCCAGTAGTTGAGCAGCGTTCCCAGATCGGCCATCGGATCTCCCAAGGTGGTCATGTCCCAGTCGAAGACCGACACGACGGTCGTCGGGTCACCGGGTGCGAACTGGCAGTTGTCGATCTTGAAGTCGTTGTGCACGAATCCCGGCAGGCCCGAGACGGGCAGCGTCTCGGCGAGCCGACGACCCACCCTCCACACCGGTCCGTCGGGATGCGAGGCGACAGCCTCCCAACGCCTGGTCCAGCCGGCGACCTGTCGCTCGAGGTAGCCGGCCGGGCGGCCGAGGTCACCCAGGCCCACCGAGTCGGGATCGACCAGGTGCAGGTCGGCGAGGGCGTCGACGACGGCGAACCCGATGGCCCGGCCCGGCTCGGGCACGGTCCGGAGCACGTCGGGGACCGCATCCCAGACGACGACACCGGAGCGGTACTCCGAGACCAGGAAGGGCGCCCCGATGACCCCGTCGTCGTCGCAGAAGAGCAGTCCTCGGGGGGCTCGCGGGTAGCGGGCGTGAAGCCGCGACAGCACGCGGTACTCCCGGCCCATGTCGTGCGCACCCGCGGCGATCTGACCGAACGGCGGACGGCGCACGACGAGTGGGCTGTCTCCCCGAGGACCACCTGGTAGGTGAGGTTCGCCGAGCCGTTGGGGAACTGCCGCACCTCGAAGCCCTCGGTGGCCGCGATCGCGGCCAGGTCCTCCGGCAGGTGGGCGCGAAGGTGCTTCTCGAGAGCCGTCCAGTCGAGGTCCTCCCCGGCCCGGACCGGAGCCAGCTCCTCCCGGACGCCGACCGGGTGCTCGCTCATTCGCCCGCTCCACCGGATCGTCGGCCAGCAGCAGCTCGGCGTACTTCTCGTGGGCGGCCGCCCGAACCGTCGGGAGGTGCGTGGTCGGGAAGAGGGTGGAGGTGGGCTGCACGCCGCGCATCAACCGCTTCGCGATCTGGAGCTTGTGCACCTCGGTCGCGCCGTCGGCGAGACCCATGTGGAAGCACTCCAGCACCCACTTGCCGAACGGCATCTCCTTGGAGATGCCCGAGCGAGCCGTGGATCTGGATGGCGCGTCCGGCGACGTCGAGCAGCACCTTGGGCATCGCCGCCTTCACCGCGGCGATGTCGGCACGGACCTTGCGGTAGTCGTCGTACTGGTCGATCCGCCAGGCGGTCTGCAGGACCAGCAGCCGGAACTGCTCGAGCTGGATCCAGGAGTCGGCGATCATCTCCTGGACCAGCTGGCGTGTCGGCCGAGCCGCCGCCCTTCGTGGTCCGCGAGACCGCCCGCTCGCAGCATCATGTCGAAGCGCGTGCGGACCAGCCCGACGGTGCGCATCGCGTGGTGGATGCGGCCCCCGCCGAGCCGGGTCTGGGCGACCGCGAAGCCCTCGCCGCGCTCGCCGAGCAGGTGGTCGGCCGGGACGCGGACGTCGGTGTAGCGCAGGTAGGGGTGGGTGCCCTCCTGCTCGTCGTGGCCCCAGACCCCGACGTTGCGGACGATCTCGACGCCGGGGGTGTCGGTCGGCACGACGAACATCGACATCCGCTGGTGCGGCGGCGGCGTCCGGGTCGGTGACCACCATGCACGATGAGGAACGTCGGCGAAGCGGGCGTGCGAGGAGAACCACTTCTCACCGTTGATGACCCACTCGTCACCGTCGAGGACGGCGCGCGTGCGGAAGCCGGTCGGGTCGGAGCCGCCGTGCGGCTCGGTCATCGAGTAAGCAGGAGACGATCTCGTCCGTCGAGCAGCGGCTCCAGGTAGCGCTTCTTCAGGTCGTCGGTGCCGTAGTGCGCCAGGATCTCGGCGTTGCCCGAGTCGGGCGCCTGGCAGCCGAACACGACCGGGCCCGAGTGGGTGCGGCCGAGCTTCTCGTTGAGCAGCGCCAGCTTGAGCTGCCCGTAGCCGGGGCCGCCGAGCTCCGGGCCGAGGTGGCACGGCCCAGAGCTTGCGCTCCCGGACCTTCTCCTGCAGCGGGCGGATCAGCGCGTTGCGCACCGGGTCGCGGACGTTCCAGGCGTGCTCGACGACCTGGTCGACCGGCTCGATCTCGTCGCGCGACGAACTCGCTCGACCCAGTCCAGCTCCGCGCTGGTACTCCGGGTCGGTCTCGAATCCCCAGCTCATGATGGTCGTTCGTCTCTTCGTCAGCGGTGAGCACGGTGCAGGCGCTGATGCCGGGCGCGCCGTAGACGTGGGTGAAGCCGACCTGCGGGTCGCCCGGCACCTGGCGCGTCGCCGGCGTCGCCGCGCAGCTGCAGGACGATCTCGTAGACCTGGCGCAGGCCGGAGGCGCCGATCGGCTCGCCGTTGGCGAGGCAGCCGCCGTCGGTGTTGATCGGCAGCGGGCCGCCGATCTCGGTGGCGCCGGCGGCGGATCAGCTGCCTCCTGCTCGCCGTGCTCGCAGAGGCCGTTCTCGGCCATGTGCATGATCTCGGCGCCCGACTCGGTGTCCTGGATCTGGGCGACGTCGACGTCGTCCGGGGCCGATGCCGGCGGCCTCGAACGCGGCGCCGCGCCGCCTCGACGGTCGGGCCCGTCGGCGCGCTCGGGCGACGAGCCACGGGCTGAACACCTCGAACGAGCCGAAGCGGCGCGTGCGCAGCTCGCACGGCGTCGCAGGTACACCGGCGCGATCGGTGTAGCGCCGGGCCTGCGTCGGCGCGGCAGAGGACGAGGGCCACGCGCGCCCTCGCCGGGCGAGCAGAACATGTACTGGGTCAGCGGGTCGTTGACCATCGGCGACGCCGGCGATCTCCTGCTCGCGTCAGCGGCTTGCGCCGCCAGGCGTTCGGGTTGCGCGCGCCGTTGCGGAAGGCCTTCGCCGCGACCTTGGCCAGGGTCGCGGCGATGATGCCGTGCTCGTGCATGTAGCGCTGGATCTTCATGCGCGAAGAACTGGGTGGTCACCATCAGCCCGGTCTCGCCGTACCAGCCGGCCGAGCCCGAGTCTCGCGGGGTCGGCGTCGAACGCGCCGCGCGGGTGCTTGTCGAAGCCGACCACGAGGCCGAGGTCGTGCTGCGCCGGACCGGATCGCCGTTGCGGCCGCGATCAGCGCGCTGCCGCCGGTGGCGCAGCCGTTGCGCACGTTGATGAACGGGATGCCGGTCAGGCCCAGGTCGGAGACCAGCGTGTCGGCGTCGCCCGGCGGCGTCGCTGCCGCCGAAGGCGAACTGCATGTCGGCCCAGGTGAGACCGGCGTCCGCCAGGGCAGCGACGGGCCGCGTGCGCACCCGTGCTCGCGACCGACTGACCCCGCGGTGTCGGCCGAAGCGGTGCATGCCGATCCCGACGATCGCGACGTCCACTCATGAATCTGCCTCCGTCGAGTCGTCGGGAGCGAAGGCGAAGCCGTGCACGACCGTGCCGTCCGGGTCGGTGACGAGAGCGGTTCGGTCACCAGGTGCACGGGCAGGCCGAGCCTCAGCGTCTCGACGTCGGCGACCGTGAGCCGGGACTCGACGATCACCGCGCCCGTCCGAGGTCGACGTACGCGAGACCGAACGGGATGAAGCCGCCGTCGGCGGAACGGTCGCTTCGGCTCGAAGTGCTGGACGGTATAGGCCCAGAGAGACCCCCGTGTCGGCGAGCGCACCATGGGACGGACGGAGTCTCCGCTGCAGCGGGCACAGCTGCGCTGCGCCGGGAAGGCGGTCGTGCCGCAGTCGTCGCACGCGCTGCCGACCAGGCGCGGCCGGTCCCGTGCCTCGGTGAACAGTGACGGGTCGATCAGGCGGCGCGTACGTCATGCCCACTTCCCCCTCGACGGGTCGCCACTGCGGCAGCACGGTGCCGGCCACCTGCTCGAAGCAGGCCCCATCGAGTTGCCCCGGACCGGCGGGGTCGCCGGGCGACCCGGGCAGGTGGCCGACCATCCGGGCCCCGGACCGTCGCTCGAGCTCGACCAGAGCGACGGTGTACGGCACCGGGTAGCGCCGGATGGACCTGGTGCTCGACGACGGTCCACGAGACACCCGGCGCCCGCGGCGGGACCGGCCCGGTGGTCGCTGACCAGCTGCCGCAGCGCGGCAGTAGGCACGCGGCAGGTGCAGCACGGCTGCCGCAGTCGGCGCAGTAGACGACGCAGCGCCACCTCGGCGGCAGCCGCCCGAAGAAGCCGCCGGTATCGGGGTCGTCGAGGACCGGCGAGCAGCCGGGTCGGTCGTGGTCGGCGGTCATCGCCGCCGCCAGCGATCAGCGCACTGCCGCCGGCGGGGGCGCAGACGTGACCAGGCAGACCTCGGCTCCGGCGCACCTGGGCGGTCGAGGTCCCGCGGATCTGGCGGACCGCCCTCGACGACGTGGTTCATGCCGTGGATGTAGCCCTCGGACAGGTGCCCGCCACTGGTGTTGATCGGCAGCGTGCCGTCGACGTCGAGGCCGCCGCCCGCGGCGAACGCACCGCCCTCGCCCGCGGTCCGCAGAAGCCGTAGTCCTCGAGCTGGAGCAGCACGGTGATCGTGAAGCAGTCGTAGAGCTGGGCCACGTCGACGTCGGCCGGGCCCGAGGCCGGCCCGGCCGAAGAGACGTCGGTCCGCGTCGACCGCCGGGGTGGCGAGCATGTCGGCCGGATCAGCACCGGGAACATCATTCCCGGCTGCGGCGTCGGGCCAGGCGGCCTGCGCCACGGCGGGGATCATGCGCCGGCGGGTGCGGCAGTCGCGCGCCGCGCTCGGCGGAGGTGACCACGACCGCGCAGGCGCCGTCGGTCTCCAGGCAGTAGTCGAACAGCCGCAGCGGGCGTCGAGATCATCCGCGCGGAGAAGTAGTCCTCCATGCGTGAGCGGTCGATCGTAGATCTGCGCGGCCGGGTTGGCGTTGGCGCGCTCCCGGCAGGCCACCGCGATCGAGCCGAGTGCCTCCTGCGTCGTGCCGTATCGGTCATGTGCCGCTGGGCCAGCAGCGCGAAGATCTGGCCCGGCGTCAGCAGGCCGTACGGGAGGAAGAACTCGTCGTAGGATGCCTCGCCGCCGCGCCCGTGCGCCCGCCGGTGACGGCGCCTGCCCGTAGCGCAGGCCGCGAGCGCCCGTTCAGGGAGCGGAAGACCACGCACCGTGGTGGCCTGACCGGACAGGATCGCAGCGACCGCCTGGCCGACCATCGCGCACGGCGCAACGCCGCCGGGACCGGATCGCCCCAGTAGCTCGAGCTCGGGACGCCGAGGGACTCGGCCAGCGCGTTGTGCCGGACGAGGTCCATGTCGCAGCGGACGATGCCGTCGACGTCCGCGGGCGTCAGACCGGCGTCGGCCAGCGCGGCGAGCGACCGCCTGGGCGGCCAGGGTCAGGTCGCTGCGGCCGGAGTCTCGGGAGAAGTCGGTGGTGCCGATCCCGACGATCGCGCACGCGCCCGGACGCCAGCGTCAGTCACGCCGCCTCCCGCCAGGACGTCGAGCGGTGTGCTCGCCGAGCCGCGGCGCGCGCGCCATGGCCGGGCACGGCCGAAGCGCGTGAACCGGTAGGGGCACCGGGGCAGAGGTGCGGACCGCCGGGGCATCGTCATGCGACCGGGACGAAGAACTCCCGCGCCGACCAGGTGCTCGTCGTGCGGCAGGTCCTCGGGCGCGTTGAGCACCCCGATCGGCAGGCCACGACGCTGGCCCTCGGGGTAGACGTCGTCGGCGCGTCTGCAGCAGGAAGAAGACCTCGACCATCTCCTGGACGTGGGCGAAGTGCGCCTGTCGGTACGCGAGGTCGGAGTACGCCGGATCGACCAGGTCGTCGGCGAGGTCGGTCTCGTCCATCCACTCGACCAGCGCCTGCCAGGGCTTGCTGGTCGGCGAGGATGAACGCGAAGTACACCCAGCCGTCGTCGGCGCACTGGAAGAGCGCGGGCTGGGTGGGGACGGGCTGGGCGTGCCGGCAGGTCTGCCGCTGGACGAGCGACCTTGCGGGTAGAACCAGTAGGGGTTGGCCAGCTCGCCCGCTCACGGCGAGCGCAGTCGTGCATGGACACGTCGACGACCTGACCGCGACCGGTCTGCTGGCGTTCGATCAGGGCGAGCATCAGACCGCAGTGACCGAAGCTCGCGGCGGTCTGGTAGCGCCTGGTCGCCGCCCGGCCGGATCGGCGGGATCGTGTGGTCGTCGTACCCGCAGCTGTCAAGCGGCCCGCCGGCGGCCAGACCGACGAGATCGCTGACGTCGGTAGTCCGCCCACGGCCCGGTCAGGCCGAAGGCCGTGATGGAGACGATGATCGAGACGGTCGTGCTCGCGCTGAGCGCGTCGAAGGTCGAGGCCGGCAGCCGCGAGCTCGCGCGGCGCAGGTGGTGATCAGCAGCACGTCCGCGCTGGCGATGAGCCGGTCGCGCACCACCGGTCCGCCGGGCTCGTCGCCCAGCACGACACTGCGCTTGCTGGAGTTGTAGGACCAGAAGGCGAGGCTGTCGTCGTCGGGCGGCCGTCCGCATCGTTGCGGAAGGGGCCCGACGACGGCTGCTGGCACCCTCGGGCGGCTCGACCTTGACCACGTCTGCCCCGAGGTCGGCGACGAGCTTGCCGAGCGTGCTCGCCCGCCGGGGTGTCGGCGAGCTCGACCACCCGGAGTCCCGCGAAGGGGAGCGTCCCGGACGGAGGTGGGCTGCCGACATCAGATCACTCCTCGTTCACTCAGGTCGCGCACGCTCGTCGGCCGACGAGGCCGAGCAGGTCACCAAAGACGTAGTCGTTGTCCTCACCCAGGAGCGGCGCCGAGCGCCAGTTGTCGGGTCTCCGTGCGGGAGAAGGTCATGGGGTTGCCCTCGAACTTGGCCGGCCCGATCACCGGGTGATCGAGCTCGAAGAACGTGCCGCGATGGGCGATCTGCTGGTCGATCTCGGTGAGGTCATGGGAGTTCTGCACCGCACCCGCGGGCACGCCCGCGGCCTGGAGGCGGTGCATCAGCTCGTGCTGGTCGAAGTTCTTGGTCCACTGCCCGAGGTGAGCATCGAGGTCGTCCTGCCGGGCCACTCGACCGGCTGCGGTGGCGAGCCGCGGGTCGGTGGCCCAGTCAGGGCTCCCGATGACCTCGACGAGGTCCCGCCAGTCGTGGTCGTCGAAGACCGCGATCGCCACCCACCGGTCGTGACCCCGAGGCCGGGTAGACACCGTGCGGCGCCGCCCCCGGGATGCTCGAGCCGGTTACCGCGCGGGAAGTCCGGGCGACGGGTGGGTCGGTTGTTGACCAGAGATGTCGAGCAGGATCGGGCCCGAGCAGGTTGATGCCGACCTCGACCGCCGAGACGTCGATCTCCGCGCCCTCACCGGTGATGCAGCCGATGGTAGATCGCCATCAGCAAAGCCGCCGAGTTGTAGTAGGCGGCCTGGTTGTCCATGTAGGACAGCCCCCATCCCGACGGCTCTCGGCCGGGCAGGCCGCTGATGAAGGAGAGCCCGCACACGGCCTGGATGACTGGACCGTAGCTCTGTAGGCACTGTGCGGGCCGTCGTGGCCGTAGCCACTCATGCGGGCGATGATCACGTCGGGCCGGATCTCGGCGACCCGGTCGTAGGTGAGGCCCCACCGCTCCATGACGCCGGGGGCGAAGTTCTCGGTGACGACCGAGCTGCTGGCGATCAGCCGCTCGCACAGGTCCCGGCCCTCCGGGGTCCGCATGTTGATGGTGACGCCGAGCTTGTTGCGACAGTAGTTGTTGAAGAGGCCGCCCTTGTTGGGGTCCGGGTCGGAGTCCTCCTCGCCGTACGAGCGGAGGTCGTCCTTGTAGATAGGGAGCCGACGCGGCATGTCGAGACGGGACCGGTCCTCGATCTTGATGACCTCGGCGCCGAAGTCGGCCAGCATCCGGGTCGCCACCGAACCGACACCCATCCAGCAGAAGTCGGCGATCCGGATCCCCGAGAGCAGCCCGCGGCGCCTGGACGGCGACCTCAGTTCCAGCTGATCCATCAGGTCCTCCTCTAGTGGGTGGTTCACGTCACACTCTATTCCTCATTATGAATCCGATCAACTATTCCTCATGATCTTTTCATCGGGAGTCGCTTGATCCGCTACCAGGCAGCGGAGGAACGCCCCCCGTCGACCGGCAAGATCACCCCGGTCGTGAAGCTCGACGCGTCGGAGGCCAGGTACAGCGCCGTCCCGACGACCTCCTCAGGGCGACCGGCCCTGCCCAGGGGGATGTGCTCGGCCTCGCGCGCGAAGGCGTCCATGTCCCAGCCGGCGCTGATGTCGGTGAGGAACGGCCCGGCCATGATGCAGTTGATCCGCACCGTGGGGCCGTAGGCCGAGGCGAATCCCTGGGTCAGGGTGTTCAGGGCTGCCTTAGCTGCGGCGTACGGCAGGAACGCCGGGACCGGGCGGACCGCGGCGATGCTGCTCACGTTGATGATCGAGCCGCCACCGGACTCCGCCATCCGGGGGGCGATGAGAGCCGTGAGCCGGAAGGGACCCTTCACGTTGACCGCGAAGACCTTGTCCCACAGGTCCGAGCTGACCTGGTCGAGACTGGGGTACGTCGGTGAGATGCCGGCGTTGTTCACCAGCACGTCGACGCGGCCGAACTCCTCGTAGGAGCGGTCGACCAGGCTCTCGACCGAGTCCCAGTCGCCGACGTGCGCCGCGACGGCCAGCGCCCGGCGGCCCGTCCGTGCAGACACCTCGGCTGCCAGCTCCTGGCAGCTCTCGACCTTGCGGCTGGCGATCACCACGTCAGCACCAGCGGCGGCATAGGCGAGCACCATCTCCCGGCCGAGTCCTCGACTCCCGCCGGTGACCAGCGCAACCTTGCCGTCGAGCACTCCTGCATCCGCGTTCATCTGCGCACCTCTCGCCAGGGTTTGTCCCGGTCGCTCCGGGGTTCGGCGGGGAGGCCGAGCAGGCGCTCCCCGATGATGTTCTTCTGGATCTGGTCGGAGCCGCCGGCGATTCGGTATCCCGGGACACCGAGCAGCTGCTGGGTCCACGCGAAGGTGTCTGGGTCGCCGGTGTCCACCGCGATGCCGGCGCCGAGCGCCTCGCGGGTGAGGTCCGAGACCGCCTGCATCCGGTGGACCCACTGGAGCTTGCGGATCGAACCGACGGCGCCGGGAGCATGCCCGTCGGCGAGGTCACGCTCGTCGCGCGCCGCGGCGACCTCGCCGAGCCGCCACGCGATGAAGGTCTCCGCCATCCGCTGGCGCACGAGAGGATCCTGGTCGGCACCCGTGCGGCGAGCGACCTGGAACGCACGCCGCCAGTCCCCGCCGACGAGGCCCTGGTGCGCACTGTCACCACGCTCGAAGCCAAGGGTGGTGAGGGCGACCTCCCAGCCTCGCCCGACCTCTCCGATGCGATAGCGGTCCGGGATGCGAACGGCATCGAGGAAGACCTCGTTGAAGCTGGCGCCACCGCTCATCTGGCGCAGTGGGCGCACGTCCACCCCGGGCGCATCCAGGCGGACCATGAAGGCGGTCAGGCCCTGGTGCTTGGGCACGTCGGGATCGGTCCGGGCGATCAGCTCGCCCCAGCCGGCGAACTGGGCACCCGAGGACCAGACCTTCTGCCCCGTCACCACCCAGTCGTCACCGTCGCGCACGGCACGGGTGGACACGTTCGCGAGGTCGGACCCGGCACCGGGCTCGGAGAACAGCTGGCACGCCAGCTCCTCACCCCGCAGGAGCGAGCCCACGATCTCGTCACGGAGCTCCCCGGAGGCCAACTCACGCAGGGTCGGGGCGATCAGGTTCAGCGTGACCGACATCAGCTCGTGGGTCCCGGCCGTGAGGTAGCGGAGCTCCTCTGCCGTGAACGCGTCCTCGTGGGCGGGCGTCAGACCCGGCCCGTACGGCGCCTGCCATCCGATGGCACCGAAGCCGGCTTCGTACTTGGTCTGCTGCCAGGCGCGGAGCCGCTCCAGCAACGCGAGCTCCTCGTCGTGGGGAAGGTCGTGGAAGACGGCAACGGTGTCCTGGCTGTCTGCCACGGGCCGGCCGGCGCGCAGCGGGAGTCCGGTCGACTCGAGCCAGGCGCGACAGCGGGTGCGGAAGTCATCGACGCTCAACCCGTCGAGCTCAGTGCTTGCCATGGGATCCCCTCGGTGGGATCAGGGTCCGACCGGTCGACGACCGGCCGGACCCTGATCGATGGGTCAGCTGCGGTGCAGGAGGCTCACTTGCCCCACAGTGCCTTGAACTGGTCCTGGTAGTCAGGGACGAGCGGCTCGAACTTGGTCGGATCGACCATGTTCTCCGCGGTGTAGATGTAGAGAGGCAACATGGCCAGCGACGGCTCGACCGACTCATCGACGTAGGTGCGGGCCAGTGCGTCGACGGCGGCGTACATCTCCTCGTAGATCGGGAAGGCGATGCTGGCGCCCTGCTGACCGTCGACGACCATCTGCTTGTTCATCGGAAGCGCATCGTCACCGATGAACTTCACCTTGTCGGCGACGCCGGCGTCCTGCAGAGCCTGCGGCAGGCCGGTCGCGAAGCCGTCGTACCCGAGAGCGACGTAGTTGATGTCAGGGTGCGAGCGGACGTACGCCGCGATCTTGGTCGGCATGGTGGTCCCGATCTCGGCAGCGGGGATCTCTATCGAGTCCGTCTTGCAGTCCGGGCACCAGCTGGCCATGCCGTCGTCGTAGCCCGCCTTGAGCTTGGCGATGACCGGGAAGTCGGCCGAGCCGACCCAGAGCACGTTGGCGTCGCCGTCGGAGTCCGCCGAGATCCAGGCGGCGTACTGGTTGCCGGTGGGCGGGACGGTCGAGTCGCCGACGACGGCGACGATGGCGGGGTTGGTCTCGTCGCTGACACAGCACTCGGCCACGGGAACGCCCTTCGCCTTCAGCTTGTCCAGCGCGTCCGCGAACAGGGCGCTCGGGAGTCCGGAGGCGATCACCCCGTCGTAGTTGCCCTGGGCCACCCGGTTCCACGCGCCGCTGATCTCGTCGGGCGTGGCACCGACGTTGACGTCCTCGACGGTCCAGCCCAGGATCCCGGCGGCCTCCTCCACGGCCTTCCCGAGAGCGATGCAGACCTCGACGCCACAGTTCATGAACGCGATCTTCTTGCCGGTCGGGATCTTCCCCTTGACCGGCTCGGTGATGCCGATGGAGGTGGGGGGCGAGGTCCACATGGCCAGGAGCTTCTTGGCGCCCTCGACCCCGGTGTTGTCCTCGATCGCCTTCAGCGTGGGTTCGCCGCTCGTGTTGGGCAGGGTGTCACCGCTGGTGGCCGCACCGGTGCTCGACGAGTCGCCGCTGGCGGTGTCGGCAGGGTCCCCAGCCGAGCAGGCGCTCAGCACGAGTACGAAGCCGGCGAGCGCCACGGCGAGCGCGCCGGGCCTGTGAGACATCTTCATTGTTCCTCCTTGGTGAGCGACCGGCCCGACTGGGCGGAAGCAATGGGGATCCGGTCAGTTGACCGAGGTGTTGCTGTGGACCGCCGAGCCGGACGCGGTGGCGGCGCTGTCGGTATCCGGCGCCCGCGGCCCGCCCGCCGGCGTGGAGCCCGCGGGGTCGGCTGCTGGAGCCGGCGCCTTGGGTCGACGGCGCAACCCGCCGAGACCGAGCGCCGCGACGAGGATGACGCCCTGGAAGGCGTAGGGCACCCATTGCTGGACGACCCCCGCAAGAGCCAGGCCAACCGTGATCGTGCCGAGCATCACGACAGCGATGACGGTGCCGACCGAGTTGAACAGGCTGCCCCGGAACAGCGTCGCCCCGAGGAAGACGGCTGCGAAGGCCTGGATCAGGTAGGGGTTGCCGACGGCTGCCGAACCCTGGCTGAACTTGGCGGTGGCCAGCACGCCCGCCGTTCCGGCGATTCCGGCGGAGACGACGAGGGACAGGAACTGGATCCGCTTGGTACGGATGCCCGCGAGTCTCGCCGCCTCCACGCCCAGACCGGTCGCGTAGATGGCACGACCGGTCGGCGTGTGGCCCATGACGTACCAGAGCACGAGCATCACGACCGCGACGACGAAGACGGGAAGGCTCAGCTGAGCGACGCTCCAGGAGCCGAGACTTCGGATCGTCGAGGTACCGACCGAGATCGGCACGTTGTCGGTGATGTAGACCGCACAGGCGTAGAAGATCGACCCGGTGGCCAGCGTCCCGATGAACGAGTCGATCTTGAACACCACCACGATCACCCCGTTGACGGCCCCGGCCAGGAGCGAGACGAGGATGGCGATGACGATCGCGGAGACCGGCGTGAGGTTGCCGTACTGCGGACTGACCAGCCACGCGGTGAGCATCGAGCTCAGGCTCATGACGTAGCCGATGGAGAGGTCGAAGACCCCGCAGGAGAGTGCCATGATCAGCGACAGGGCCATCAGTGCCTGGATCGCGTTCTGGTTGAGCATGCCCGTGAAGGTGTCGTAGGTGAGGAAGAGGTCGGTCTTCCAGACTCCGAAGAAGACGACCAGCGCGATCAGGATGTAGATCACGCTGATGTTGGAGAAGCTGAGCCGCCGCTTCCACTCGGCCCCACGGTCGATCGTTGAGGTGGTCATGCGAGTGCCTCCGTGGCCGACAGAACGGCGCGGTTGATGGTGTCTTCCTGGATGTCGGTCCCGGTGAGCTCGACCTTGAGTCGGCCGTCTGCCAGCACCAGGACCCGGGTGCACAGCTGCTCGAGATCCATCGCGTCCGTGGAGCACACGACGATGGGCAGGCCGTCCGCGGCTGCTGCTCGCAGCTGCGCGTAGATCAGCCCCTTGGCGCCGATGTCGACTCCGGCGGTGGGCTCGGCCAGGAGCAGCGCGGTGCGGGCGACCGCGAGCCAGCGGGCCAGCACGACCTTCTGGGCGTTGCCGCCGCTGAGCTCGGTGACCAGCTTGCCGGGATTCTGCGGCTGGATCGAGAGCCGCTCGATCCAGCCGATGGCCTCCTCGCGCTCGCGCGAGGTGCGCAGCCAACCACCACGACGGAACGCACGGAGCCGGGGAAGCGTGATGTTGTACGTGATGTCGGTCTGCGGAAGGATCGCCTCGTTCGCCCGGTCGGCCGGCACCAGGGCCACGCCGAGCCGCGCGGCGCGGCGAGGGTCGAGGGTGGCCGCCTCGTAGGTCGTGCCGTCGATCTCGACCGTGCCGCCGGTCGCGCGGGTGGCGCCGACCAGCAGGTAGGGCAGCTCGTCCTGACCGGCGCCGACGATCCCGGTGACCCCGACGATCTCGCCGGGAGCGACCGTCAGGTCGAGGCCCCTCAGCTCGACGCCCGCGAGGTCACGGACCCGGAGGCCGCCCGTCGGCACGTCGGTGCCAGCCGGCTCGGTGGTGTCGGCGTGTGCCTTGACGACCGCCCGCGCCTCTTGTGCCGCCTCCTTGCCGAGCATCAGTCCGACCAGGTCGTCGTGACCGAGGCCCCGCATCGAGGTCGTGGCCACCGACCTCCCGTCGCGGAGCACCGTGACGTGATCGGCGATGGAGACCAGGTCGTCGAGACGGTGTGAGACGTAGACGATGGCGACTCCTGCCTCACGGAGCCGGCGCACCAGGACGAAGAGGTCCTCCGCCTGCTCGGCGGGCAGGGCCGCGGTGGGCTCGTCGAGGATGAGCAGACCCCGGGAGTCGTCGCCCCAGCCGTGCAGCGCCCGGGCGATGGCAACCTGGGTTCGTTCGAGGGGGGTGATGATCTCGACCGGAGTGTGCACGTCGAGGCCTTCCAGCCCCACTCGCGCCAACAGGTCGCGGGTCAGCCGCTCCTGGGCGGGCCAGTCGATCCGGCCGCTGCGACCGTGGCAGTAGCCGGTGACCAGTGCGACGTTGTCGACCACGCTCAGGCGCGGGACGAGACCGAGGTGCTGGTGCACGGCGCGCACGTTCAGCACTGACCCGTCGACCGGAGCCGGACCCGTCCGGGTGAAGGCGGCCTCCTGACCGTCGACCGTGACCCTGACCCCCGGGTCGGGCTCGTGGAAGCCGGTGAGGACCTTGATCAACGTCGACTTGCCGGACCCGTTCTGTCCGAGCAGGGCATGCACCTCACCTGCGCGCAGCTGCAGGTCGACCTGATCGAGCGCGCGCTGCCCCGGGAACGTCTTCGACAGGTTCTCGATCACGAGCAACGGCGCGGCACTCACCGCTTGGTGACCCTGCGTCGGATCCGACATCGTCCCTCGCTCTCCCCCGCTGGACGGACTGTGGCGCCCGTCACGTCAGACCGTATTTCCTACTGAGGAATTTGGCAATACCTACGGAGCAATTATTTACCCGGCAGGAAGCCGGAGGACCCCGCCAGACGGCTCAGAGTCGGACGACGGCCTTGCCGTAGGTGGCTCCGTCGAGCATCGCGAGGAAGCCGCTGAAGGCCTCACCGATGCCGACACCGACCTCGGTCTCGGCGCCGCGGACAACGCCGTCGGCCAGCCAGCGGACCATCTGTTCCCGGAACTCCTGCGTCGCGTCGGCGTGGTCACCCACCAGGAAGCCCTCCATACGGATCCGCCTCCAGATCAGCAGCAGGAGGTTGCGCGGCCCGGGCGTCGGCTCGGTCGCGTTGTAGACCGAGATCGCCCCGCACAGGGCGATTCGAGCGCGCTCCTTGCAGACCCGGATCGCCGCCTCGAGCTGCTCGCCACCGACGTTGTCGAAGTAGACGTCGAGGCCGTCAGCACCCGCCTCCGCCAGCGCAGCCGCCAGCAGGTCCCTCGCCGGACCGTCGTGGTAGTCGAAGGCGGTGGCGTAGCCCAGCTCCGCCGTGCACAGCCGCACCTTCTCCGGCGAGCCGGCGCTCCCGATCACGGTGGCGCCGAGGGCACGGGCGATCTGTCCGGCGGCCGCTCCGACGGCACCGGCCGCGGAGGAGATGAAGACGGTGTGGCCGGGCTGGAGAGCCGCGACGCGGGTGAGGCCCACCCAGGCAGTCATGCCCGGGATCCCCAGCACGCCCAACCAGGCGGACGGGTCGATCCCGGCGGCGTTCACGACCTCGACATCGGCCCCGTCCAGGACGGCGTACTCCCGCCACCCCAGCTCGTGGAGCACGACGCTCCCCTCAGGAAGTCCCGGCACCGCCGAGGCCACGACCGTGCCGACGGCATGCCCCGTCATGGGTCGACCCAGGTCGTAGGGCGCGATGTAGGAGGACTTCTCGTCCATCCGGCCGCGCATGTAGGGCTCCACCGACATCACGTCGTTGCGGACCACCACCTGGCCGGGCGCGGGCGCGGGGACGTCGACCTCCACCACCGCCACGTCGTCTGGGGAGGGACGGCCCACCGGACGGCGCACCAGGTGCACCTCCCGGCCGACCAGTCCGGTCACGGCGCGACGGAGAGGCTGGGATTCCTGGACTCGACCCATCCGACCGTCAAGGCCAGGCGGACGATCCGCCAGTCGCCGTCGCGCAGTCGCAGGTCACAGTCGTACCGGCCGTTCATGGACAGCAGGGTCGCCGGATCCGCCGCGGCGCACTGGTGCGCGTTGAGGTAGGCGATGGCCTGGGCACTCTCGCCGTCGACCGTCACCTTGACCGCGGTGACCATGTGCTGGCTGTAGGAGAGACCGCCGAGGGCGCCCAGCAGCCAGTCGACGATGACCGTGCTGCCGTCCATCCAGGTCTCGCCGTCGTACGACGCACTCGCGTCGTCGGCGAAGACGGCGAGCAGGGCGTCTCGGTCGAGCGTGTCGCAGCCGAGTCCGTACGACTGGAAGGTCTCTGCGATGCGGGCCTTCTCGAGGTACAGCGACGCGAGGGCGGTCTGGTCGTGCTGGGAGGTCATGGCTCTCCAGGGTCGATGGGCTGCGGCGTGTGTGACGTCGATTACAGACCGTGCCTTCAGACCGTGTCAATCATCAGGAGGAATATTTCTCAGGAGGAATAGACTCTACGGCTCAGATCCCGCGGCGCTCGGCCCAGAGAGCGGCCTGGGTGCGGTCGACGACGCCGATGGTGGCGAACACCGAGGTCAGGTGGGCCTTGACGGTGCGCTCGGTGATCCCGAGCCGGCGGGCGACCTGCTTGTTGGACAGCCCGGACCGCACCAGGGAGAGGACCTCGACCTCGCGAGGCGTCAGGTCGACCTCGGCCGGCGCGTTCGCCCGGGCACCGAGCAGCTGGCGCGCCGCCCGCGGGTGGATCGGGGACTCACCTCGGCTGACCGCGCGCAGTCCCTCGAAGATGTCCTCGGGCTCGGCGTCCTTGAGCAGGTAGCCGACGGCACCGGCGTCCAGCGCCGCCACGATGCGCTCGGCATCGGAGTACGACGTGAGCACCAGCACCTGGGTCGCGCCGTCGGCGACCAGGTGCCGAGTGGCGGTCACGCCGTCCATGCCTGGCATCTGCAGGTCCATCAGCACCACGTCCGGCGAGGTTCGGCGGACCACCTCGATCGCCGTTCGGCCGTCGGCCGCAGTGCCCACGACCTCGATGTCAGGCTCTCCCGACAACAGCTGCTCGAGCCCGCTGCGCAGCACCGCGTGGTCGTCGACCAGCACGACCCGGATCGTCACCGCGGCACCCGCACGCGGGTCGTGGTCCCACCCGTGGGACCGGAGCGGACCTCCAGCGTGCCGCCGGCGTCGTCGACGAGGCTCTCGAGACCTCTCAGCCCGTAGTGCGCCCGGTCGGCGACCTCGTGGGGGTCGTAGCCCGCCCCGTCGTCGGTCACCGTCAGCACGATCCGGTCGTCGGCCACGGCACCCTCCACGTCGACCTCCAGCGTACGAGCACCCGCGTGGCGCAAGGTGTTGCGCACCAGCTCCTGGGCCGCCCGCCAGACCAGTGCGACCGAGTCGTCGGAGGCGCCCTCCAGTCGGCTCACGGTCACCGTCGTCGCGACGCCGAGAGCGGCTGCGGGGGCGGTGAGGTCCTCGAGGGCCGAGGGCAGGCTCGCGGCAGTGAGATCCGGGGGGTGGATCTCCACGAGCAGCGACCGCAGGGCGCGCAGGTTGCCCCGCAGCGAGGCGCTGGTCTCGGTCAGCTGCGACCGGGCAGGTTCGTCGGCGTCACGGGCGAGGGCCGAGATCGCGAACGCGGATCCTGCGAGGTCCTGGACGACGCCGTCGTGCAGGTCGCGCGCGATCCGGCGTCGCTCTGCGTCCGAGGCCGTCGCGGCGCTCCGCAGCAGCCGCTCGCGCTCGGCCGCGGCGGTGGACGCACGCCGGGTGAGCACCCACAGCAGCGCGGTGGCGACGACCACGAGGACCGCGAGTGCGCCCAGCGTGATCCGCCGGAACGGGGCCACCACCTCGGCCCGACGCTCCGCGATCCGGTCGGCGGAGTAGTAGGCCTCGAAGAGGAGCGGCCGCCCCTCCGGAGACACGATCCTGGTGTAGACCTCGACCAGCTCGTCGCCGCCGCGCTCGTAGCGGTTCTCGGGCTCCGAGAGGTCCGACAGCTCGGCGTCCGACCCGCCGTCGCGCAGGATGTCGAGCTCCTCGTCGTCCAGGGCGAACCGCTCACCGATCAGCCGGACGTCGTCGGAGTAGACGATGGTGCCGTCACCGGACCAGATCTTGACCCGCCGCGGGTCGCCGACCACCAACCGGTCGGTGGCCACCCGGTCGAACCGGTCGATCGCGCCCACGTCGCCCGTCACGAGACCTCGCGGCAGCGCCGGCTCGGCGACCGACCGGGCCAGCAGCTCGGTCGTCGAGCGGGCGTCGGTCAGTGCCTCGTCCTGCGCGGCCCGGCGGCCGAGCACCGAGGTGGCGACCACGATCGCCACCAGCGCCACGAGCCCGACGGCCAGGAACTGGACCACCGGGCTCCGCAGCCACCGTCCGCCTGGTCTGGTCATCATGGACACTGTAGGACCGCGGAGGGCTCTCTTCTCAGAAGGTCACCCGTGCGACACACACCTCGTCGGTGCGGTTGTTGACCGCCCGGAAGGTGAGCTTGTCGGCGCCCTTGGCGTTCACGGTCCGGCGCTCGACACTGAACGAGCCGCTCCGCCCCGCCGTGGTCGCCGTCCCGCGAGCCGAGACGCTGCCGTTGTGCCTGAGCACCCAGTGCCACCGCTGCCCCGACCGGTTGCTGTCGACCTCGCCCTCGACCTCGATCCGGCCGTCGTCGGCCTTGGCCTTGATCTTCCAGTCGGCGCTCGCCGAACAGGAGCCGCGGCGGACCTTGGCGTCGTCACCGCCGGACGCGTGGGCGGTGCCGGTGGCGAGCATGGGCAGGGAGACGGCCACCAAGGTGGCGGCAGCGAGGCGGGTCGAGGGGGTCATGTCGGGCTCCTGGGTCGGTTGCTGGTGTGGCTCTCAGCCTCAACCCGACCTGGTCGGAGTCGCCATTGTCCGGTGGTACTAGCACCCCACAAGGAGACCCGCGAGCCAACCGGACGGGTCGGCCACCGGGTCGCGGCGCTCTGGGGCATCGAGGCACCCGCGTGACGCGGACCGGGCTCAGGGCAGGGCGACCAACTGGTCGAGGTCGTCACTGGGCAGTCCGTCGTCGGCGACAGCCGTGACGTAGGACCAGTCCAGTGAGGACCCACCCGTGACCGTGGTCATGAACGCCGTGTCGGCTGCGTCGCGGCCGGTGGCGATCCGGACCAACGAGGTCCGAGGGGCGAGCGCGGTCGCGTCCACGACGTACCAACCGCCGCAGACGAAGGCCTCGACGACGGCGTGGAAGTCCATCGGGTCGCAGCCCGGCGCATAGACGGCGACCAGGCGCGCGGGCACCCGGAGGGCCCGCAGCAGCGCGATCACGAGGTGGGCGTAGTCGCGACACACCCCCGCGCCACCGACGAGTGTCTCGGTGGCGCCGTCGGCCGGACCGCTGCTACCGGGCACGTAGACCAGACGGGTCCCGACCCACGAGGAGACCGCTCCCAGCAGCTCGGCGCCGCTCACCGAACCGAACTCGGAAGCCGCGAAACCGCCGAAGGTGTCGGACTCGATGTAGCGGCTGGGTCGTCGGTAGAGGGACAGGTCGGGCGGCGAGACCTCGGGGACCTCGGCCGTCCCACGCACCCGCGCCTGATAGTTCACCCGGGTGAAGCCCGACGGCAGGTCGAGGAGGTGGAAGCGGCCACCGTGATCGGTCGCCACCTCGACCGGGAGGAGGTCGCCGTTCTCGTGGACGATCGAGAGCTCCTCGGTGACCTCGAGGCCCGGCGTGCGGGCGACCGCGATCTGGAGCTCGACCTGGCACTCGCCGTACGCGGTGATCCCCAGCTCGGCGCCCACGGTCCTGTCCATAGCCGGATCGTCACACGCTTCGGGCGGGCCGTCGACATCGCCCCGGGAGCAGGTGGGTAACGGACCGACCCGACCGCGGCCGCCTCCTGGGGCTGCCCAGCACAATGTCCCCATGGCCGAGCTCTCCGACTCCCTGACCTTCACCCACGGCCCTACGTGGGCCAACCGCCTCGCCCTGGCGCCGCTGACCAACTGGCAGAGCAACGACGACGGCAGCCTGCACGACGACGAGTACCGGTGGCTGGTCCGCCGTGCCGAGGGCGGCTTCGGCCTGACGATGACCTGCGCCGCGCACGTCTCGCAGGGCGGCCAGGCCTTCCCGGGACAGCTCGCGGTGTGGGACGACCGGTTCCTGCCGGGCCTGACCCGCCTGGCCCAGGGACTCCACGCCGCGGGCAGCGTCTCGTCGATCCAGCTCCAGCACGGCGGCCGACGGGCCGACCCGAGCCTCACCGGTCAGGCGAACGTCGCACCGTGGGCCGACCCGAGCCGCAACACCCGGGCCCTGACGACCGGCGAGGTCGAGGTGGCCGTCGAGGACTTCGTCGGGGCAGCCGTCCGGGCGGAGCGCGCCGGCTTCGACGGCGTCGAGGTCCACGGCGCCCACGGCTACCTGATCGGCCAGTTCCTCGACGGCCGGCACAACCAGCGCACCGACCGGTACGGCGGCTCGCTCGACAACCGGTCCCGGATGCTCCTGGAGATCCTCACCGGCATCCGTGACCGCACCGGTCCCGACTTCCAGGTCGGTCTCCGACTGACGCCCGAGCGCAACGGCATCCTGCTCGCGGAGGCGCGGACCGTCGCGGGCGAGGTGCTCGCCTCCGGTCTCCTGGACTACCTCGACATGTCGCTGTGGGACGCGTTCAAGACGCCGTACGAGGAGGAGCACCAGGGCCGGCGGCTGATCGACTTCTTCACCGACCTCCCCCGCGGCGCCACCCGCCTCGGCGTGGCCGGCAAGATCCTCGACGCGACCGGTGCCCGGGAGTGCCTCGACCGGGGCGCGGACTTCGTGTCGATCGGCACCGGCGCGATCCTGCACCACGACTTCGCCCGCCGGGCCGTCACCGACCCGGGGTTCCGCAGCCTGGACCAGCCGGTCACCCGCGAGCACCTGATCGCCGAGTCGGTCGGCCCGGCGTTCCTGACCTACCTCTCGACGGGCTGGGACGACTTCGTCGCCTGAGGTCAGTCGTCAGGCGCCAGGGCGTCACCGCTGGTCCACGACGAGATCCGGGCCGTCAGCTCGGCCATGGAGACCGACCCAGGGACGAGGATGACCACCGGGTCGACATCGACCGGGGTGGCGGCGAACATCTGCTGGACGGTCTGCAGCACCGAGTCGATCTCGACCTGGGGGTCCTGGCACTCGTTGCGCAACCAGCGCCGGAGCACCCGGTTGTGGGCCGCGACCACGGCCGCCGCCATCAGCTCGGCGCGGAGCTGACCGTCGGACGAGGCGGGATCCCAGCCCGCGATGAACTGGCGGAAG
The DNA here is from genome assembly GCA_963706475.1 of uncultured Actinomycetota bacterium. Taxonomy (GTDB): domain Bacteria; phylum Actinomycetota; class Actinomycetes; order Propionibacteriales; family Nocardioidaceae; genus Nocardioides. Next base: position 1,337,740 of record CAVPLV010000002.1, read on the forward strand.
AGTCGTTGGTAGCGCGCCCCGCTGATCAGCTCACGCTCGCGCAGGGCGGGGACGGTCGAGGTCAGCCGGTAGCGCTCGTGCGCCCGCTCGCCCTCCGCGACGTAGTGGAAGAGCACCAGCCGGACCGCGTCGGAGACGGCCGCGATGGCCGAGGACTCCGTCGAGGCCCGCAGCCGCGCCTCGACCGAGGCCAGCAACCGGTCGTGATCGGGGAAGATGACCGCCTCCTTCGACCCGAAGGTGCGGAAGAAGGTGCTGCGGCTGACCCCGGCCGCGGCCACGATGTCGTCGACGCTGGTGGCGTCGTACCCGCCGTCCGCGAACAGCTCGAACGCCGCCTCGCGGATCACCTCGGACGTCTCGGCCATGTGCTCAGTATGGCCCTTTGGGATTCAGTGTCATACAGTGACACTCAGTCTCAGCAGGAGGAACTCCATGACCGCACGGCCCGAACCGGCTCCCGACGCCCCCGATCTGCACACGACGGCGGGCAAGCTGGCCGATCTGGAGCTGCGCCTGGACGAGGCGGTGCACGCGGGGTCGGCCAAGGCGGTCGAGAAGCAGCACGCCAAGGGCCGCCAGACCGCCCGGGAGCGGATCGAGCAGCTCTTCGACGAGGGCTCCTTCGTGGAGATCGACGAGCTCGCCCGGCACCGCTCGACCGCGTTCGGCCTCGAGCAGAACCGGCCGTACGGCGACGGCGTGATCACCGGCTACGGCACCATCGAGGGCCGCCAGGTGTGCGTCTTCTCCCAGGACTTCACCGTGTTCGGGGGCTCCCTGGGTGAGGTCTACGGCGAGAAGATCACCAAGGTGATGGACCTCGCCATCAAGACGGGCTGCCCGATCATCGGGATCAACGAGGGCGCCGGCGCCCGGATCCAGGAGGGCGTGGTCTCCCTCGGCCTGTACGGCGAGATCTTCCGCCGCAACGTGCACGCCTCGGGCGTGATCCCGCAGATCTCGATGATCATGGGCTCGTGCGCCGGCGGGCACGTCTACTCCCCCGCGGTCACCGACTTCACGATCATGGTCGACGGCACCTCCAACATGTTCATCACCGGCCCCGACGTGATCAAGACCGTCACCGGCGAGGACGTGACGATGGAGGACCTCGGCGGCGCCCGCACCCACAACACCAAGTCCGGCAACGCCCACTACATGGGCTCCGACGAGGCCGACGCGATCGACTACGTGAAGGCGCTGCTGTCCTACCTGCCGCAGAACAACCTCGACGAGCCGGTGATCTACGACGATCCCGCGGACCTGGAGATCTCCGACCTGGACCGGTCCCTGGACGTGCTGATCCCGGACTCCCCGAACCAGCCCTACGACATGCACGACGTCATCGCTGCGGTCGTGGACGACGGCGAGTTCCTCGAGGTGATGGAGCTCTTCGCCCCCAACATCCTGATCGGCTACGGCCGGGTCGAGGGGCGCCCGGTGGGGATCGTGGCCAACCAGCCGATGCAGTTCGCCGGCACCCTCGACATCGACGCGTCCGAGAAGGCCGCCCGCTTCGTGCGCACCTGCGACGCGTTCAACATCCCGGTGCTCACCTTCGTCGACGTCCCCGGCTTCCTGCCGGGCACCGACCAGGAGTGGAACGGCATCATCCGCCGCGGCGCGAAGCTGATCTACGCCTACGCCGAGGCCACCGTCCCGCTGATCACCACCATCACCCGCAAGGCCTATGGCGGCGCGTACGACGTGATGGGGTCCAAGCACCTCGGCGCCGACATGAACCTCGCCTGGCCCACCGCCCAGATCGCCGTGATGGGCGCCCAGGGTGCCGCCAACATCGTGCACCGCAAGACCCTCAAGAAGATCGCCGACGAGGGCGGGGACGTGGAGGCCCGGCGGGCCGAGCTGGTCGACGACTACGAGACCACCCTCGCGAATCCCTACATCGCTGCCGAGCGCGGCTACGTCGACGCCGTCATCTCCCCCCACGAGACCCGGGTCGAGATCGTCCGCGCGCTGCGGCTGCTGAAGTCCAAGCGGGAGACCCTGCCCGCCAAGAAGCACGGGAACATCCCGCTCTGATGACCGACCAGCAGCCGCTGCTACGGATCGTCAACGCCGACGCGACCCCTGAGGAGATCGCCGCGGTCGTCGCGGTGCTCAGTGCCCTCGGCGGCGCCAGCCCAGCACCACGGGTCCCCCGGGCAGCCTGGCAGCACCCCCACCGCGCCCTGCGGGCGAACCACCCCCACGGTCAGGGCGGGTGGCGCGCGAGCGCCCTCCCCCGCTGACCCACGCAACCAGAACAGGACGTACGAACGTGAAGCCTCTCCAGAAGGTCCTCGTCGCGAACCGTGGTGAGATCGCGGTCCGGGTGATCCGCGCGTGCAAGGACGCCGGGATCGAGAGCGTCGCGGTCTACGCCGAGCCGGACCGGGACGCGCTGTTCGTGCGTCTCGCCGACCAGGCGCACTCCCTGCAGGGGGCGACGCCGGGCGACTCCTACCTCGACATCGCCAAGATCATCGCGATCGCCACCGAGACCGGCGCGGACTCGGTGCACCCCGGCTACGGGTTCCTCGCCGAGAACGCCGACTTCGCCCAGGCCGTCCTCGACGCGGGCCTGGTGTGGATCGGCCCGCCGCCGGCCGCGATCGAGGCCCTGGGCGACAAGGCCAAGGCCAAGCACATCGCCCAGAAGGCCAACGCCCCACTCGCACCCGGCACCCAGGACCCGGTCAAGGATGCCGACGAGGTGATCGCGTTCGCGGAGGCCAACGGGCTGCCGGTCGCGATCAAGGCCGTCTTCGGCGGCGGTGGCCGCGGACTCAAGGTGGCCCGCACCCTGGAGGAGATCCCCGACGCCTACGAGTCCGCGGTCCGCGAGGCCGTCTCGGCGTTCGGTCGCGGCGAGTGCCTGGTGGAGAAGTTCCTCGACCGGCCCCGCCACGTCGAGACCCAGTGCCTGGCCGACTCCCACGGCAACGTGGTGGTCATCTCGACCCGCGACTGCTCCCTGCAGCGGCGCCACCAGAAGCTGGTCGAGGAAGCCCCCGCCCCGTTCCTCACCGACGAGCAGGTCGAGCGCCTCTACGAGTCGTCCAAGGCCATCCTGCGCGAGGCCGAGTACGTCGGCGCCGGCACCTGCGAGTTCCTCGTCGCCCAGGACGGCACCATCTCCTTCCTCGAGGTCAACACCCGCCTCCAGGTCGAGCACTGCGTCTCCGAGGAAGTCACCGGCATCGACCTGGTCCGCGAGATGTTCCGCATCGCCGCCGGTGAGGAGCTCGGCTACGACGACCCCGAGATCCGCGGCCACGCCATCGAGTTCCGCATCAACGCCGAGGACGGTGGTGCGAACTTCATGCCCGCCCCCGGCACCCTCACCGCGTGGAGCCCGCCCCAGGGTCCCGGAGTCCGCGTCGACGGCGGCTACGAGAACGGCGAGACCATCCCCGGGGCGTTCGACTCGCTGATCGCCAAGCTGGTCGTCACCGGGTCCGACCGCACCCAGGCCCTCGAACGCTCCCGCCGCGCGCTCGCGGAGTTCGTGGTCGACGGGATGCCCACGGTGATCCCCTTCCACCGCACGGTCGTGGAGGACCCGGCGTACGTCGGCCCGTCCACCCCCAGCGGCGAGGGCGAGTTCACCGTCTACACGACCTGGATCGAGACCGACTTCGACAACCAGATCACGCCGTACGCCGGCGTCAGCGCCGAGGCCGACGAGCCCGAGGAGCGACAGACCGTGGTCGTCGAGGTCGGTGGCAAGCGGCTCGAGGTCGTCATCCCCGCCGGGCTGGGCGGGCTGTCCGCCGGGCCTGCGGGCGGCGCGAAGAAGCCGAAGCGGGCCGGTGGCAAGAAGTCCGGCGCCCAGGTCAGTGGCGATGCCGTCACCAGCCCGATGCAGGGCACCGTCGTGAAGGTCGTCGTCGAGGAGGGCCAGGAGGTCGCCGAGGGCGACCCGATCGTGGTCATCGAGGCGATGAAGATGGAGCAGCCCCTCAAGGCCCACAAGGCCGGCACCGTCACCGGCCTCCAGGCCGAGGTCGGCGTCACCGTCAGCAACGGCGCCGTCATCTGCGAGATCAAGGACTGACCTCTCGCCCGGGCCCCCACCGGACCTCTCAGGCGCTGCGCTCGCGGGGTACGTCGAGCCGCGGGACCCCGCCCAGCCCGGGCCGGTAGTGCACCCGCCCGTCGTACTGACCGAGCGTGCTGTAGAGCGTCCGGTGCGCGACCCACGGGAGCGGCTCGTCGCCGTCGTACCAGCTGTCGCCGAAGGAGATCCACGCCGGCGTCCAGGTGGCCGCGACGTCCCACTCCCCGCGGCGCGCCATCAGTAGCCGGTTGCGGACCTGGAAGGCGCGGCGCGGGCCGTCGGCGCAGATCGGCGCCGTGGCGATCGGCCACAGCCGCAGGTCCAGCGTCATCAGGTGCACCTCGAGCTCGTGCAGCACGACGGGATCGACCAGCACCGTAGCCACGTTCTCGTGGGGCACCCGCTCCATGCGCACACGCTGCCGCTAGCCCCCGGCGGAGTCAAGCACCCGTCAGCGGTCGATCATCCGCTGCATGGCCTCGGGATAGCGATCGCCCTGGACCTGCACGCTGGCCGACGCGGTGTCGAGCTCGGCCAGGTCCTCGGCGGTGAGCTCCAGGTCCGCTGACGCCAGGTTCTCGTCGAGGCGCTCGAGGCGCCTGGTCCCGGGGATGGGGACGATCCACGGCTGCTGCGCCAGCAGCCAGGCCAGTGCCACCTGGCCGAGGGTGGCGTTCTTGCGCTCCGCGACCTTGCCGACCAGGTCGACGAGGCGCAGGTTGGCCTCCAGCGCTTCCTGCTCGAAGCGGGGCAGGGAGGCACGGATGTCTCCCTCACCGAACCGGGTGTCAGCGGTGACCTGGCCGGTGAGGAACCCGCGCCCGAGCGGGCTGAAGGGCACGAAACCGATGCCGAGCTCCTCGAGGACGGCCAGGATCTCGTCCTCGGGCTCACGCCAGAAGAGGGAGTACTCGCTCTGCAGCGCCGTGACCGGCTGTACGTCGTGCGCGCGCCGGATGGTGCCGGCGCCGGCCTCGGACAGGCCGAAGTAGCGGACCTTGCCGGCCTCGATGAGCTCCTTGACGGTGCCGGCGACGTCCTCGATGGGCACGTTCGGATCCACGCGGTGCTGGTAGAGCAGGTCGATGGTCTCGGTGCGCAGGCGGCGCAGGGAGCCCTCGACAGCGGCGCGGATGTGATCGGGCCTGCTGCTGACGCCGGTCTGGTGGCCGTCCGCGTCGAAGGAGAAGCCGAACTTGGTGGCGATCAGCACCTGCTCGCGCACCGGTTCCAGCGCCTCTCCGACCAGCTCCTCGTTGTGGAAGGGGCCGTAGACCTCGGCGGTGTCGAACAGGGTGACGCCCCGCTCGACCGCCTCCCGCAGGAAGGCGATCATCTCGTCCCGTGGCGGGCGCGGGCCGAACGACTGACTCATGCCCATGCAGCCGAGCCCGAGCGGGGAGACCTGAAGGCCGGACGTTCCAAGGGTGCGTGCATCCATGCCTCGACCCTAGTGGGGACGGCACCGTGCCGGGATCAGGTGGCGAGAGCGCGGGCCTTCAACGCGTCGTACTCGCCCTGATCGATCGCTCCGGAGTCCAGCAGGGCCTTGGCCTGGGCGATCTGGTCAGGGGCCGACGCCGTGCTCGTGCCAGACCCGGCCGCGGAGCGGATCCGGTTGTCGAACTGCTCCTGCAGGTGCTGCTGCTGCGCAGCCGCGCGGCCGGCCATGCCCTTACCGCGGGCGATCAGGTAGACGAAGATCCCGAGATACGGGAGCAGCACCAGGGCGAAGACCCAGAGCGCCTTCAGCCCGCCGGAGAGCTCGTGGTCGCGGAACAGGTCACTGAAGACGGTCAGCAGCAGCCAGAACCAGATGACGAAGAGGAAGAACTCGAGCATCCAGAGGAGGACGTCCCCGTTGCCGAAGGAGGAGGTGAGGAGGGTCATCGGAGGTGCTCCATCTGTCAGGTCCGGTCGGGCGAGGCAACGGCGTCGTGGGCAACCGCAGCGATGTCACCGTGAGCCTCGTGCAGGCCCGGATGCTTGTGATCACCCTCGGGACGGCGTCACCCGGGTGATCTGGTCTCACCCGCATCGGGGGAAGCGCGGCCCGGTCGGACGAACCACAGTGGGACTTCACGAAGGCGGAGGAGCCGGGGACGTGGTGGCGGAGGCGGGACCTGAGGTCGGTGTCATCGCGGCCAAGCTCGTCCCCCCACGTCGGCCGCTGGGCGTCGTCAGCCGACCGCACCTCCTGGAGCTGCTCGACAGCGGCAAGGGGCACGCCCTGACGCTCCTCTCAGCGCCGGCCGGCTTCGGCAAGACGACGTTGCTCACGCAGTGGGTCGATTCTGCGTCACCGGACACGAGGTTCGCGTGGGTCAGCCTCGACGCGGGTGACGCGGAGGCCCTGCGGCTGTGGACGCACGTCATTGCCGCCGTGGGTCGCTCGAGGACCGGGTTCGGCTCCCGGTCCCTCGCCGCGCTGCGCGCGAATCCGACCCGGATCGTCGAAGCGATGCTCCCGGTCCTGTTCGACGAGCTGGCCGCCGAGCAGGAGGAGCTGGTGCTGGTCCTCGACGACTACCACCTGGCGCAGACCGGCCACGTCGACGAACAGGTCCGGTCGTTCCTGGCCTACCGCCCGGCCCAGGTGCAGGTCGTGATCGCCACCCGGTCCGATCCCGCCCTCGGGATCGCCCGGCTGCGCGCCTCGGGAGAGCTCGTCGAGGTGCGTGCCGACTCGCTGAGGTTCGGGCGCAGCGAGCTGGCGCCGTTCTTCGAAGGCATCGGTGTGACCGGTCTGAGCGGGGTCGACCTGGACCTGCTCGACCAACGCACCGGCGGGTGGCCCGCGCCGCTGCGGCTCGCGGCGCTGCTGATCCCGGAGCACGGGCGGGATGCCTTCATCAGCTCCTTCACCGGGGAGAGCCGCACTGTCGTCGACTACTTGACCGCCGACGTGCTGGACCTGCTCGAGCCGGACACCCGCGACTTCCTGCTGAAGGTGTCGGTGCTGCGACGGATGAACGGTCCCCTGTGTGACGCGGTGACCGCGTCGTCGGGGTCCGGGGACCGGCTCGCGGCGCTCGAACGGGCCAATCTCTTCCTCTCGATCGACAGCGAGGGCGGGTGGTACCACCAGCACCAGCTGTTCGCGGAGGCATTGCGCTTCGAGCTGTCCCGGACCAGGCCGGAGCTGCTGGCGTCGCTGCACTCGCGTGCCGCGCGCTGGCTCGCCACGAACGGCGACCTGGAGACAGCCACCGAGCACGCCATCGCGTCCCGGGACGTCGCCCTGGCGTCGGGGCTGATCGCTGGGCAGCTCCAGTGGCTGGTCTCGACCGGCCGGACCGCGATCGTCCGGCAGTGGCTGGTGGACATGAGCTGGCCCGAGGCTCGTCAGGATCCCGGGCTGGCGTTCGTCCGGGCGGTGTCGGCCAGTCTCGAGAACCGCTACGACGACGCCGTGAGCTTCCTCGACGTGGCGCGGACCGGGCCACTGGAACAGGTCGACGCCGCCGGCCTGTCGCTCGGCTTCCGGGTGGACTTCTTCGATGGTCTGGTCGCCGTCAGCCACGTCAGCCGGGCCCACGAGTCGGCACGACGGGCCGTCGGGGCCGCCCCGAGCCCGGCGTGGGAGGGAGTGGCGCTGGCGGGTGTCGGCCAGGCCCAGCTCCTCCAGGACCGACCGGCCGATGCGGTGCAGACCCTGCGACGCGCCGTGAGCATGATCCCGGACACCAGCCCGCTCCTCCTGGCCGTGGCCGTCGGCAGCCTCGGTCTGGCCGAGGCCGAGGCCGGGGACGGCTCCTCCCGCGCCGCGCCGATGCTGCGACCGCTGCTGGACGTGATGGCATCGATCGGGGCCGGCCGCACCGTCGTGGCGGCGGTGCTGCACCTCGCGGTCGGAGCTCACCACGGCATGACCGGAGAGCACCGTGCGGCCGATGCGTCTTTCACGACCGCGTGCGCCATCCTCCAGGAGTCGCCACCAGGGACCTGGCGGGCGCTGGCCCACCTGTTGCGGGCTCAGAGCCAGCGGGCGCTGGGCGAGGTGCAGGCGGCGCTGGCCAGCGTCGCCGCCGCGGACGAGATCCTCGACCGGCTGCCGGACCCGGGAGGTCTGCGCATCCGCTCGACTCGGGTGGCGACGTTGACCACGGCCCCGACCCGGGTGACCGCATCGTACGGCGAGCGGCTGTCCGAGCGTGAGCTCGCCGTTCTGCGACTGGCGTCCTCCGGGATCGAGCAGCGCCAGATCGCCGAGCAGCTGTTCATCTCCTACAACACCGTCAAGTCCCACCTCAAGACCAGCTACCGCAAGCTCGGGGTCTCCTCACGCGCGGCAGCCCTGGAGCGCCTGCGGGTCCTGGAGTCCGGGACCGGCGACGCCGCGGGACCTCACCCGGGTGAACGGCACGGCGAGGGATCCGTTGACGAGACAGTCACGTCATGATCGGGAGATGCCGCTGACCTGCACCGTCATCATCGAGGGCGAGCTCGACCGACGGTTCGACGCAGCGTTCGACGCGCTCAAGCTGAGCACCCACGCAGGCAGGTCCGAGCTGACCGGACCGGTCGCCGACCAGGCTGCCCTCCAGGGCCTGCTCCGCCAGCTCTTCGACCTGGGTCTGAACGTCACCTCCTTCACGACTGCCCCGCTGCTCGACGCCACGAGCGCGCACCCGGCCGGGCCTGCTCGCCCGGGTGAGTGACGGGGAGGGTCCCTGGAGGCGTCCACCTGGCCTGGTGGTCGTGAGGCTGGCGATTTCACCCGGGTGACGCCCGTCACAGGGGATCCCTGGGTGCGCCCTCGACGACCACCATGGGATTCCATCCAGATCGAGCGGGGACGACCATGAGCACGACGCGGAAGGCGCCCGAGGGCGCCCGGCAACAACTTCTCGAGCCGTGGCAGCGCGTGGAGCGCGGCAAGGCTGCCCGGCTCGTCGCCCCGCGGCACCAGCTGGCCAGCTGGGAGCCTGCGGCCGACCGGCCGGACCCGGTGGCGCTGCTCGAGGCCCAGGGAGCGAGCCGGGTGACCGACCTGGTGCCGCTGCGGTACGAGCGGATGCTCACCTCACCCTTCGCCTTCTACCGCGGTTCGGCCGCGATCATGGCCCAGGATCTCTCCCACACGGCGACCTCCGGCCTGGTGGTGCAGGCCTGTGGCGACGCCCATGTCTCCAACTTCGGACTGTACGGGTCGCCGGAGCGGTCCTTGGTGTTCGACCTCAACGACTTCGACGAGACCCTCCCCGGGCCGTGGGAGTGGGACGTCAGGAGGTTGGTGGCCAGCCTCGCCATCGCGGGGCGGCACAACCACTTCTCCGCGGGCGAGCGTCGACGGATCGTCCGCGCGACGGCAGCGTCCTACCGTCAGGCCATGCATGATCTCGCCGGCAGGTCGAACCTCGAGGTGTGGTACGCCCGAACCAACGTCTCGAGCGACCTCCCCAAGCTCAAGGCCGTACTGGACAAGAAGGGCGTCGCCCAGGCCGAGAAGGTGGTGCGGAAGGCGATGTCGAAGGACACCAGCCAGGCCCTGGCCCGGCTCACGCACCTGGTGGACGGCGAACGGCGCATCATCCACGACCCGCCGCTCGTCGTACCGGTCGAGGACCTCGTGCCCGAGGATCGCGCCGCGCGCTTCGACGATTTCATCGCCGGGATGCTGGACGACTACGGCCGCACCCTCACCGACGACCACCGCAGGTTGCTCGAGACGTATCGGTACACCCACGCGGCTCGCAAGGTGGTGGGCGTCGGGAGCGTCGGAACCCGGGCCTGGATCATCCTGTTGTCCGGTCGTGACGCCCAGGACTCCCTGCTGCTCCAGGCCAAGGAGGCCCAGACGTCCGTCCTGGCCCCGTTCGCCGGCGACAGCCAGTACCAGCACCAGGGGCAGCGCGTCGTCGAGGGCCAACGTCTGGTCCAGGCCAGCAGCGACATCTTCCTCGGCTGGGACCGGACCACGGGTTTCGACGGCAACGAGCGGGACTTCTACGTGCGTCAGCTGCGTGACTGGAAGGGCTCGTGGGAGCCGGAGTCGATGAGCCCGTCCGTGATGCAGTTCTACGGCCACCTCTGCGGGGTGATCCTGGCCCGGGCGCACGCCCGGTCGGGAGATCGCATCGCCATCGCCGCCTACCTCGGGCAGGGGGACAACGCCGACCGGGCGATGACCGAGTTCGCTGAGGTCTACGCGGACCAGAACCAGCGCGACTTCGACGCGCTGCAAGCAGCCGTGCGCGGGCCCAGCGACTGACGTCGCCCGTCACCAGTGGACTGCTGCTGTTCCGCCGGGGCGTTCCCGAGTCGGGACCGGCCCGCACCTGACCGCTTCAGTCGTTCGCACCGACCGCGCCGGGCACGGAGTCGACGAGGTCGTGCGTCATGTGGTTCTCGGCCTTGAGCCGGGCGAGCTCGCTGGCGCGGGTCGCATAGGCGCGCGCGGTCACCCGCTCGCGCCCGAGCACCCGCAGCCGGGCCTGGTCCAGCGCGAGGAGGACCGGCCGGGCGGCGCGGACGACGTGCTTGGCCGCGCCGTCCGGCACGCCGAGAGCGTCTGCGGCCTCGTCACCGAGGAAGACCCGCGACATGCCGTACATCGTCCGGCGGGCGACGTCCTCGCGGAACCGCGCCGGCCCCGGCAGCATGGTGGCGAGCTGCGGCGCCAGGTAGTCCTCGGTGAGGGCGCGGCAGAAGGCCCGGCTGTAGTCGTCCGGTCCGGGCGAGGTCAGGTGGTAGAGGTCCTCGATCCGCACGTGATCTGCCTCGTCGACCGGGTTCAGCGCCGGGTCGACGCCGATCACGTGCCCGACGTAGCGCCACAGGTGATAGATGTCGGCCAGCTCCGAGTCGCGCAGCCGGACCCCGAGCTCGGCCATCGCGGCGAGCGAGATGTGGCCGAACTCGGCGAGCGTGAACAGCATGTAGGGCTGGGGTATCGGCACTCCCCAGGCCGGCTCGTCCCACTCCGCGTGGTCGCGGATGTGGCGACGTACGTGCGCGTGGATCATCCGCACCCGGACGGTGTGCTGGAAGCCCGGAGCATCGATCGCCATCCCTCCCGGTGCGACCACGCGGGACAGCCACTCGCCGACCTCGATCGAGCGGACGGCGGGCTGGTCGCCGTACCGACCGGTCAGCAGCAGGGGCTTGGCGGCGATCCAGTTGTCGGCGCCGGCCAGCAAGGAGGCGGCGCCGAGGACGAGTCCCCACTGCGCGCCGTAGCGGACGAGCACGTCGCTGGCGCGGTCCAGCCGGTCTCGGTCGAGCCACGAGGGTTCCGCGGTCAGCTGCTCCAGCAGGGCGGCCACCGACGGCTCCGGGTCGCCGCTGACGGCGGCGAGACCCTCGGTCATCAGGGTGCGTACGCTGCGCGCGGCCCCGCGGCCGGCAGGGTCGTCGACCACGGCGTCGGCCAGCGGGTCGGCCCGCCACATCGCAGCAAGCCACGCCGAGCCGGCGTCGCCGTACCGACTCACCGCGGTGTCGGTACGGCGCAGCGCAGTAGGGGCGGGCGGCGCCGTCGGCGTGGTCACGATCGAGATTGAAGCACGTACGGCGGCGCCACGTCAGCCGGTCGAGCACGGCGACGGACCGCGACCCCGATGGCGTAGGCGACCCCGGCAATGAGCCACCCGGCAAGCACGTCCACGACGTAGTGCTCACCGGTGTAGGACAGCGTGAGCGCCATCGCCAACACGTAGGTGACCAGCGCGGCACGCCACCAGGTGCCGGCCACCGGCCAGAGGAACAGCACCACCAGCAGAGCGCTCCCCGCGTGCAGCGACGGCATCGCCGCCACCGGGTTGCTTCCTCCCTGGCCGACGTCGATCAGCCGACCGACGGCACCCAGGTGGAGGTAGTCCCACCCGACGGTGGAGATGCGGACCACGGGGCCGATCGCCCCGTCGTCCGAGGCGAGCCAGGGCGGCGTCGCCGGGTAGACGACGTAGCCGGTCACCCCGAGCGTGGTGAAGGTGACGATCGCGGCGATCCAGGAGGTGAACCGGTCACGCAGACGGAACCACACGATCGCGGTGGCCACCGGGAACGAGATGAAGTGGGTGCTGTAGACCACGGCAGCGGCCGCGTCGTAGGCGTGCAGGGTCCCGTCGACCAGCTGCTCCTGCAACCAGACCGTCGGGACCGCGCCGAAGACGGTGCGGTCGACCTGGGCCGGACCGGAGACGTGGAGAGAGAACCCGAGACGGTTGGTCGCGACTCCGTCGCCCTTGCCCAGCGGTGCGTTGACCCAACCCGCGGCCGCGTAGGCGAGCAGGACGACGCTGAGCGGTGCCCACGCGATGAGCAGCTGGGCGAGGGGACTCTGTCGGGAAGGTGGCGGCCACGGGGGCGCCGTCACGGGGTCCGGGAGCGACGTTCGATGATCGCTCGGGTCCGGATCCGGTTGTAGCGCTGGATCACGATGAAGGGCAGGTTCACCACCACTCCGTACCCAATCAGCAGCGCCGCAGCCAGCGGCGGGTTCCACAGCACGAAGAGCGGCCCGCAGCACAGCGCCCACCAGTGGCCGAGCTCGGCCCGGCGGGTCTCCCGGACGAAGAGCTGCAGCCCGGCGTCGTCGTACGACGGCAGCTCGCTCTTGCTCACCCCGCCCCGGAAGAGGCCGCCGGCCTCGGGCACCTTGTCCTTCCAGCGGTTGATCCGCAGCCAGCGTCGATACCTCGCGGCGGTCTCGAAGCGACGGGTCCGCAGCAGCCAGCCCTCCCGTCCGAGCCGGTCGTCGCCCAGACGATGGGCGGCATAGCCCGTGGCAGCGTGGAAGAAGCCCCAGGCGATCACGTCCACGACCACGGTCAGCGCCTGCGGCATCACGAGGCGGAGCATCAGACTCCTCCCTCGGCGGAGTCGCGCCCGCGGAGGTCGACGGCGCGACCGCGCCACGACACGGATCGGCGTACCACCGTGAGGGCCGCGGACTGCGCGAAGATCAGGTCGAACGCGAGCAGGGGCACGGGGAACAGCGCCCAGGTCCACCATCGGAACGAGCCGATCCTGCGCAGGACCGACCGGAGCTGCCAGGCGAACCCGACCCAGGCGACCGCCCACAGGGCGAGCGGACCGTTGGCCAGGGATTCGCCCCATCCGGTCACGGCGGCGAGGACGCCGAGGACGACGCCGACGGCGACCGCGTGGTGGGCACACACCCAGAGCACGCCGCCGACACCCGGTACCGGCGAGGTGGCCGCGGCACCGGAGGCGATGTTCTTGGTCCAGCCGTCGACCAGCTGCCGGATCCCGCCGGGATAGCTCCGCATCCGGATCGAGCGCCCGCCCACGGCGCACCGCACCGGCAGACCGGTCCGGTGGTAGGCAGCCGCCAGCCGGACGTCGTCGAGGACCTCGCCACGCACGGCGGCATGCCCCCCGGCGCGCTCGTAGTCCGATCGTGACGTCAGCAGGCAGGGTCCGAACGCCATGGGCCGCCGTGCGGGACGTCGGGCGAAGGAACCACTGGCCAGCACCGCCATCACGTTGAAGTACGACGAACAGTTGCTCGTAGGGCCGCCGCACCCCGTGGAACGGCTGCACCGACACCAGCCCCCCGTGCCGAGCCTGCAGCTCGAGCAACCCGCTCAGCGCGTCCGGCGCCAGCTCGGTGTCGGCATCGAGGAACAGCAGCAGGTCTCCACTGCCCTCGCGGGCGCCGAGGTGGCAGGCCCACGCCTTGCCCGTCCAGCCGGCCGGTGGCGAGGTGGCGGCGAGCACGATGGCTCCCCCCGCTTGCGCGACCGAGGAGGTCGCGTCGCGGGAGCCGTCGTCGACCACCACGATGTCGGCGACGCCGACCTCGAGCTGCCCCAACGACGCGAGCAGTGTCGGGAGTGTCGCCTCCTCGTCCCGCGCCGGGATGACGACCGACACCGAGGCCGCCCGGTCCCGTTGCCCGCCTCCCCGCGGGACCGTCCGCAGGTCGCCGAGCAGCCATGCCGCACCGCCCGCGGCGGCCAGCAGCACGATCAGCAGGAGCAGGTCAGTCATCGGAGGTGCCGGCGACGCGGGTGACGACGAGCGGCATGCCGCCTCTCGGGTGCACCGCGACCTGCGCCTGTGCCGCGGGTCGGGACCAGCCCGGAGGCAGGCTGACCCGATACCTGGCCAGCAGGCGACTGAGCACGACCACCATCTCGCCCAGCGCGAACTCGCGACCGATGCACAGGCGCGGCCCCTGTCCGAAGGGCAGGTAGCCGCCGGAGACGTTCCGCCCCCGTGCCGAGGAAGCGCTCGGGGCGGAAGGTCAGGGGGTCCGGCCAGGCGTCGGTGCGACGGTGCAGCAGCCACGGGCTGATGATGACCAGCGTGCCGGCGGGGACCTCCCGACCGCCGATGACGTCTGCCTGGTGCGAGCGCCGGGACACCACCCACGCCGGCGGGAACAGTCGGAGCGCCTCGTCGACGACCGCCCGTGTCCACGGCAGCTCGTCGCGGTGGCCGAGCATGGACACCGGCCGGTCCTGGTCGGCCAGCTCGGCGCGGAGCCGGTCCTGCGCCGGCTGGTCCTCGGCCAGCAGCATCAGCGTCCAGGCCAGCGCGCCGGCCACGGTCTCGTGGCCCGCGATCACCATGGTCACCAGCTCGTGGCGGATCTCGTCATCGGTCAGGCTGCTGTCGAGGAAGAGGCCGAGCAGGTCGTCCCCGTGCGTGCCCGCCGCGCCGTGGAGACCGCCCGCACGTCGCTCCGCGATCAGCTCGTGGGAGATCGTGTCCAGCCGACGCCGCGTGAGTCGCAGCCGCAGGTTGGTGGGCGTCGGTGCCCACTCGGCGGTGGGCAGGATCGAGCGGCCCAGCTTGACCACCAGCGTGCGCCGCCTCGCTGGTCGCGTCCAGCAGGCGCTGCGCCCGCCCGGACAGGTCGGCGGAGAAGAGGGCGCGCCCCACGGCGTCGAGGCCGATGCCGTGCGTGAGCGCGGCGACGTCGACCACGGCCCCGTCGGCCAGCGCCCCTCCGCCCAGTCGGGCGGCGATCGCGGTGTCGGCGGCGGCACCCACGTCGTCGCTCACCGCCGCGAGTCGCTGGTGGTGGAAGGCCGGCGCGGCGATGCGACGGTGCTCGATCCAGTCGGGCTCGGAGGAGGCCAGCAGGCCCGGTCCGGTCACCCGCGCCAGCGCGCCGTACTGCACGGTCTGCTTGCCCCAGCGACGCGCGGAGGTCTGCAGCACGTGCCGGGCGTCGGCCGGGTCGTTGCAGGAGCAGCGCCGGTGCCCCCGGGACCGGGAAGGCGACCAGGTCGCCGTACTGCTCGGAGACCTCGACGAGGAACGACAGCGGGTCGGCGCGGATCGACCGGAAGGAGCGCGCCATGTCCAGGGAGGTGGGGCCGGGGACGCCCAGGTCGGTGGGTTGCATCGCCTGCAGCCGGGTCGAGACGCTCACGCCGCCTGGTCCTCGCCGCTGCGACGGCCCAGCCAGACCCACGCGACGCACGTGGTGAGGACCAGGGCGAAGCCGAACAACAGGTCCTCGACGGGTGCGTAGAGGATGCGCCCCTCACCGAGGGCGGTCACGCGGTCATTGCCGATGATCGCATCGGGGTCGTAGCGCACGATCCGGCGCCCGGTGAGCCAGCCGTTGGTGAGCAGCTGGAAGAAGATGATGATGCCGTACGCCGTCCACCAGGTCGCCGTCGTGGTGAGTCGGGTGCGGGCGACCCAGCGGTCCAGGCCCAAGGCCGCCAGGACCGCCGAGCACAGCGATCACGGTGTAGCGTCATCGGACCCCGTCACGCCGTCGTGGCCGGGCGGCCCGGTCCCGGCTGCGGATCATCCGCACCGTCTCGTAGGTCAGCACGGAGACGAGCGGGATCACGACGAAGAAGGCGATCTCCTCGAGCGGGAGCCCGGCCACCCGAGGAGGAAGGGTCTGTGCGGAGTCGAACCACCAATGACCTGTGTGCGTCGCCCACAGGTCCCAGACCAGGAACGGCATGCCACCGGCGAGGATGGCGAGCAGCAGCCGCTTCGGCTGGTGCAGCACCTGGAGCCGGAAGGCTGGGATCAGCGGCAGCGTCCCGATCAGGCAGAAGGCCAGCATGGCGACGTACGACCAGTGCTGGAGGCTCATCCGGGCACCGGCAGCGACGACCGGTCCCCGGTCAGCCGCTTCAGGACCAGCTCGGCGCTGATCAGGCACATCGGCAGTCCCACGCCGGGTACGGTACTCGCTCCGGCGTACAGCAGCCCGTCGACCTTCGACGAGACGTTGCCCGGACGCAGGAACGCGCTCTGGCGCAGGGTGTGCTCGAGGCCCAGCGCTCCGCCGCGCCACGAGTTGTAGCGCAGCGCGAAGTCCTCGGGACCGACCGTGTGCCGCACCCGGATCCGGTCGCGCAGGTCGGGGACCCCGGCCCACTGGCTCACCTGGTCGATCGCCGCGTCCGCTGCCCGCTCCACCGCGACCGACCCCTGCCCGTCGTCGCCACCGTGCCCGATCCCCACGTCGGCCGGCACCGGCACCAGGACGAAGAGGTTCTCGCTCCCGGGGGGTGCCACGGTCGGGTCGCTGGCGGAGGGCTTGCAGACGTAGATCGAGGCCGGGCTCGGCACCCGGGCGTCGGGGCCGAAGATGTCGTCGAAGTTGCGGTCCCAGTCCGAGGTGAAGAACAGGGAGTGGTGGGCGAGCTCGGGCAGTCGCCCGTCCACGCCGAGCATCGCAAGCACGGCACCCGGACCCGGCGTACGGCGCCGCCACGCCCGCTGCGGGTGCGACTGGAGCGCCGGCGGCAGCAGCTCGGTCTCCAGGTGGTGGAGGTCCGCGGCACCGACGACGACGTCGGCCGGGAAGGTCCGCGCAGCGCACTCCACGCCGCGCACCTTGGCGCCGGCCACCGCGCGAGCCACCCTCGGTGAGGATCCCCGTGACCGTCGCACCGGTGTGCAGCCGGGCGCCGTGCCGCTCCGCCAGTGCGGCGATCACCTCGATCAGCCGGGTGAACCCACCTTGGGGGTAGAGCACCCGGTCACCGAGGTCGAGACGGCTCATCAGGTGGTAGAGGCTGGGCGCCCGCTGCGGCGACGAGCCGAGGAAGACGGCGGGATAGCCGAGCACCTGCCGGAGCCGGTTGTCGGTGAAGCGCTCCGCCACGTGGCTGCGCAGCGAGCGGGTCAGCAACCGGCTCAGCGCGGGTACGGCGCGGGCCACGTCGCTGTGCAGGACCGACGCCGGGGACTCGAAGTTGCTGTAGAGGAAGCGGCGCAGCGCGATGTCGTACGTCTCGTCCGCGGACTGCAGGTAGGCGTCGAACCGGCCCCCGCTCCTGGCTCGATCGACTCGAAGAGCGCCCGGTTGTACGCGACGTCGGGCCGCAGGTCCACGGGATCGGGGTGGTCCTCGAAGAACACTCGGTAGCTGGGGTCGAGCACCGTCAGCTCGAGCTCCGCGGCGGCCGTGGTGCCGAGCAGCTGGAAGAAGTGGTCGAACACCTCGGGCATGAGGTACCACGAGGCACCGGTGTCGAAGCGGAACCCGTCGCGCTCGACGCTTCCGACCCGGCCGCCGAGCTCGTCGTTCTGCTCGACGAGGTCGACGCTGTGCCCGCGCGACGCGAGCAGCGCGGCCGTCGCCAGACCGGCGATCCCACCACCGATGACCACGACCCGTCGCGACCCGTGCTCGACCGGCTTCGATCGGCTGGTCGACCGGTCGGACAGCAGCGACCTCACGAACGGCCCTCGCGCAGCGCGCCGACGACGAGGCGGAGCTTGACCGGGTTGGGCACCCGGACGCGGGTACGACGGATCTCCGCCGCCGGCGTCTCCCGGAGTCGGGTGGCGAGCTCGGCGAACGTCGCGTGCGCGACCCGGACGGCGCGACGACTGCTCGCGGGCAGCTCGGGCATGACCGCCGCCGCCGCATGCGAGGTCGGCCGCGATGTCGTCGAGGATGCGGTCGCGGTCGGCGTCGCAGAACCGCGCGACGTCGAGCCCCGGGAAGTAGCAGCGTCCCAGGGTGTCGTGGTCCTCGGCGAGGTCGCGGAGGAAGTTCAGCTTCTGGAAGGCAGCGCCCAGGCTGCGCGCGCCCGGCGCGAGTCGGTCGTAGTCCCGTGCGGCGGCGCCTGATCGGGCATCGACCGTCGACCGGTCGTCGGCGACGAAGACCCGCAGACACATCAGGCCCACCACTTCGGCGGATCCGTAGACGTAGCGGTCGAAGCTCTCGCTGGTGTGACTCGGTGGTGTCCAGGTCCATCCGCATCGAGGCGAAGAACGGGTCGATGATCTCCGCGTCGATGCCGCAGTCGATCGCGGTCCGCGCGAAGGCGTGGACGACGAGGTTGCCGCTGTAGCCGGTCTGCAGGGCGTGCCGCACGTCGTCGTGGAGCCAGCCCAGCATCCGCGCCCGCGGCTCGGGGCCGAGGGCGGGATCGGGGTTGTCGACGATCTCGTCGGCGACCCGGACCAGGGCGTAGACGTTGCGCACCCGGGTCCGCACCGGCTCGGCGAGCAGCCGGGACGCCAGGCCGAACGAGCTCGAATAGCTCCGGATGACCGCGGCGGAGCTCTCCTCGGAGACGGCGTCGTAGAGGTTCTGCGGCCCGCGTCGGGAGATCAGGAAGAAGCTCATGCTGCGACCACCGTGCTGTCGGCGTACGTCTGGAGCGGTCTCATCACGATGTCGAGCAGATCGGTGGGCAGGCCCAGCTCCGCGATGGCCGCCAGGGCAGAGGCCCGGTGCTCCTCGACGAGCTCCTCGACGAAGCGTCGCGACCCCGACGACGTGAGCAGCCGGCGGGCCTCGTCCAGCTCGTCGTCGGTGAGGTCGCGGCCGACGTAGCGTCGGATCTGCTCCCACTCCGGCATCGAGCGGGCGTGGGCGAGGAGCGGGGTCTGCTTGCGGGTGCGCAGGTCGCTGGTTGCGCTCTTGCCGGTCTGGGTGGGATCGCCGAACACGCCGAGGATGTCGTCGAGCAGCTGGAAGGCGACCCCCAGCAACCGGCCGACCTCTCCGAGCCTGGTCACGGTCGGGTCGTCAGCGCCGGCGAGCAGTGCTCCGGCCTGGAGAGGAAGGGAGAAGGAGTAGGCCCCCGTCTTCTGCTCCTCCATCGACAGGCTCTCGGTCAGTGACGCGGTGTCGCGGTCGATGGACAGCCGCACGTCGGCGAGCTCGCCGGCCGCTGTCGTCTGCAGGGCGGTGTCGAAGAGGTCGAGGAGCCGGTGCGTGGTCCCGATCGGAGCGCCGCAGGTGGCGACCGCACGCACGGCGGCCGCCAACGCGAGGTCACCGGCCAGGATGCCGGCGGTGCGGCCGAGGACGACAGCGTCGTCGGGCGCCGCTCCCGCGTCGACGGCCAGCGCCCGGAAGGTGCCGCTCACGTTGGGCCGACCACGACGTACGTCGTCGCCGTCGATGACGTCGTCGTGGATGACCAGGGCGGTGTGGAGCAGCTCGACCGCGGCACCGACCGCCGCCGCTTCGGCGACGCAGGTCCCGCCGAGTGCGTCGTGGGCTGCGGTCACCAGCGCCGGCCGGAAGCGCTTGCCACCCTCGGCAGCTGTTGCCAGGGCGTCCCAGAGACGAACCTGCTCGGGGCCGATCGCCGTTGCGCGCACGCGCCCCTCGTCGAGCAGCACGCGCAGGGCATCGTCGGGGGTGGGTCGACTCACGGGTCCTCCAACCTCGGTGACTCCTGCAGATAATCTAGGCGGGAGTTCGAGAAAACTCTAGGCAACATGAGGAAGTATGCCCTCATGGCCTCGGTGCGACCGGACAACCTGCTGACGATCGGCGACCTGGCCGAGCGTACCGGCCTGCCGCCCGCGACGCTGCGCAGCTGGGAGTCCCGCTACGGCTTCCCCCGGCCGGTCCGGCTCCCGGGAGGTCACCGTCGCTACGTCGAGCCGGACGTCGCCTCCGTGCTCGAGGTGCTG
This sequence comes from uncultured Actinomycetota bacterium, assembly GCA_963706475.1. Taxonomy (GTDB): domain Bacteria; phylum Actinomycetota; class Actinomycetes; order Propionibacteriales; family Nocardioidaceae; genus Nocardioides. Next base: position 1,357,649 of record CAVPLV010000002.1, read on the forward strand.
CGCCACCGGGACTCCGGCCTCACCCTCGAGGCGGCGGTACGCCGGGCCACGGCCGGGGTGCTCCAGTCGCACTCCGTCTATGCCGAGCTCCACCGCCAGCGCCCCGAGCTGACTCCCCAGCTGCTGTCGAAGACCACCCTGCTGGCGCTCAGCCACGCCATCGAGGACGAGTGCTGTGCACGTGCCGCCGAGCCGCTGCTGTTCGGCGGCTTCCAGAGCGCCGTCTTCCTCCGCGCGGCACGCACCCGCTGGGCGGAGCTGGCCAGGACCGCCCGCTCTGCGGTCGTCTTCGCCGACCTCGCCTCCCCGCAACCCTCCCGCCCTGGGTCGCCGATCGAGATCGCACTGCCGCCCGAGGCGCCGCTGAACCGCGAGTGGATCGTCGTCTGCGACGCCCCCGACTTCCCGGCGTGCCTCGCCGCGGTCGAACGACCCGGCCAGGACGGGGTCCCCAGCACCCAGCGCCGCTTCGAGACGATCTGGTCCGTGGATCCCCGCGCGGTCCGCCACGCCAGCCGGGTGGCGGCGGCCCTCGCCGACGCCTACCGGCCGGGCTGGCGCAGCGCCGGGCTCGACGTACTCGATGAGGAGCCGCGGGCCGCGTCCGCCGACCTGCGCCGGGCGGCCGACCTGCTCAACCGGATGGTGGGCTACCTCGACACCCCTCAGTGAGCCTTTCCGGGCGACCCCCGGAGGATCCGCTGGATCGAGCTCACGGGACGGCTTCAGGGCGCGGCGACCCCACGACTCTGCACTTCGGCGGGTCGTGGGTCCGTCAGCGGTTCGCGACCTCGGCGGAGTCCGTTTCTCGGCCCGCGTGGTCGATGTTCTCCTCAGCCGCGAGGCTCGCGCGGGTCGGGATGAAGGCGGCGATGGCGGCGGCGAGGAGCGCAACGCCGGCACCTAGCAGGAGGCCGGTCTGGAACCCGCCCTGGCTGGGCAGAGCAGTCCCGCCGAAGTCCGTGGTCATCTGCGCGAGGACCACGCCGATGACGGCAGCGGAGATCGAGGTGCCCAGCGACCGCATCAGGGAGTTGAAGCTGTTGGCCGACGCTGTCTCCGAGACCGGTACCGAGCCCATGATGAGAGCGGGCATCGCGCCGTAGGCGAAGCCGACGCCGGCGTTGATGACACAGATCGCGACCAGGAGCCCCCAGGTCGAGCCCATCAGGAGCACGGCGGCCAGGTAGCCGGCGGCGATGGTCATGGCGCCCAGGATGAGTGTGATCTTGGGGCCTCTGGCTGCGGAGATCTTGGCGCCGAGCGACGCGACGAGCATCATCGTGACCCCGCCGGGCAACATCCACAGGCCCATGTGGAGCATGTCCTGCCCCAGGCCGTAGCCGGTCTCGGTGGGGAGCTGCAGGAGCTGCGGGATGATGAGCATGGAGGCGTACATGGCGAACCCGATCACCAGGGATGCCACGTTGGTGAGCAGCACGACCGGGCGTGCGGTGACCCGCAGGTCGACCAGCGGGTCCTTGCTGCGGAGCTGGTGCCATCCCCAGGCGAGCAGGATCACGACAGCGCCGAGGAGACATCCGATGGTCGAGGCACTCCCCCAACCCCAGTCGGCGCCCTTGGACACACCAAGGAGCAGGGCGACGAGCCCGGCCCCGAGGCCGACCGCCCCGATGGGGTCGAAACGCCCGGAGGCCGTGACCGGGGTCGCGGGGATGAACTGGTAGATCAGCACCCAGATCATCGCGGCCATCGCGGTGGCCGCCCAGAACAGGACGTGCCAGCTGGCGTGCTCGGCGACCGCAGCCGCGGCCGGGAGGCCGAGCGCGCCGCCGATCCCCATGGAGGCGCTCATCAGCGCAATGGAGCTGCCCAGCTTCTCGGGCGGTAGCAGGTCACGCATCGCGCTGATACCCAGAGGCACGAGCCCCATCGCCGCACCCTGGATGGCGCGACCGAGGACCACCAGCACGAGGGAGGAGCAGAGCGCGCACACGAGGGAGCCGACGATCAGCAACGCAGCGCAGAACAACATCACCCGACGCTTGCCGTACAGGTCACCGAGCCGTCCGCTCACGGGGGTGGCAACCGCCGCAGCGAGCAGCGTGGCCGTGATCACCCACGACGCGTTGGACGCCGTGGTGTCGAGGAGTTCTGGAAGCTGGCCGATGAGCGGGAGCACCAGGGTCTGCATCAGTGCAGCGACGATGCCAGCAAAGGCCAGGACGGCGACGACCGCGTTGGCGCGGACCGGAGTCCCTGACGTGGAGCGGGCCGTCGACGGTGAACCGATGGTCGCGGTCGAAGAGTCCATGATGTGCATCCTACACATGATGTGTATGATACACAATTGATGGTCGTCCACCGCCGCCGGATCCTGGTGAGCGCCTAGGCTGCGCTCGAACCTCGAAGGAGTAGTGATGACGTCACCGGTGAATCGGGTCGAGAGCCTGGCCGAGGAGCTGGAGCTGGAGACGATGCTGCTGGGACGGCACCTCATCCCCCTGCGGCGACCGCACACGGGCGACGACCGGCTACTGGAGCGCAGCGGCTACACGCTCCTCTCTCGGATCCGCGTACAGGGGCTGATGTCGATCAGCGAGCTGAGCGAGGCACTCAGCCTCGATGTCTCGACTCTGAATCGCCAGACCGCCGCACTGACGAAGTCCGGATACCTCGAACGGGTTGCGGATCCCGAGGGCGGAATCGCCCGAAAGTTCCGCGTCACCCAGACCGGCATCCAGCAACTGGAGGCCGATCGCCGGGTCAACACCACGGGGCTCATCCGAATCCTCTCCCGCTGGCCCGAAGCCGACGTCGACCAGTTCGTCACCCTGCTCCGGCGCTTCAACTCCGACATCGAGGCGCTCGGCGGCCAACCCTGGCCGCGCGGAACCCAACACGACTAGCACCGGCCAAGGCGACCCTTCGACCACGAGCGGCCGGTGCGCCACCTCGTCGCAGCGCCCGCCGCCGACCCTGGACCTCAGAAGTCCACCGGTTGGGGATGATGAGGCAGGTCATGCCTCAACCCCAGTCGTTGGTGCCGGGTCCGGTGACAAAGACCGCACTCGTGCTCGCTCCTCGAAGGGTCGTTGGAGCGTAGTCCGTTCCGATCGAGCGGGGCCGATCCGTTGGCGTCTCGGGCGACCGGTCGTTGCCTCTACGCTCGGTAGCCGACCACGAAACCGGGTGGCATCAGAGCGGGGTGATTGAGATGGCTTGGGTCTGGCCCTGGATCCGGCGGCTCGTCACCGATGGTCGTGCGCGCTTGGTGCTGTTCACGAAGCTGTCCCTCCCGGTCAGTGTGCTGACCGGTGGCTGGAAGCTGGTCCTCGCTGTTCCGTACGAGTCGCTGCTCCTGGCGATCACGGGCCTCTACGCGATCGCGCTCTCCGTGATCAGATCCATAGCCCTGCGCACCTATCTGCGGGACGAGACCCGGAACAGGAGGACCATCGGGGTAGCCGTCATCGTGCTCTCACTCGCCTACGCCGTCACCTGCATCCCGATGGTCGTCGGGACCGAGAGCTGGACGAAGAACTACACCGAGGTAGCGGGCATCGCGATCGCCACCATCACATTCACCGAGATCGGGCTGGCCGTGAACGGGGCCATCCGAAACCGCCACCACCCAGCCCCCATGGTCGCTGCCCTACAGCTCTCCAACCTTGCCGGAGCGCTCATCGTCCTTCCAGTCACGCAGGCCGCGATCCTGTCATTCACCCACCCGGACGATCCGAGCCAGGCGGCCGGCGTCACGGGCATCATCTGCGGCATCGCCGCCGCCGGGCTCGGGCTCCGGATCCTCGCCCGCCGCGATCCGGCTCACTCAACCAGCGCCGGCGGGCAGGCTCAACAGGAGCTCTCATCGTGAACGACAGGCTCTGGCCGCCTCCGCGACGGGTGGACGGCAGGCGCCGAGCTGCCAGATCGCGCGCCGCCGACCGCGCTGAAGTGCTCGAGCCTCAGCTCCTGGTCCGCGAGAGCAGCGTCTCGGCACGCCGATGCACTCGGAGCCGGTGCCTCATCGGACGGCGATGGGGTTCACCGGCGATCCGACTGCACCCGTGATCGGCAGAGGCGCCGCCACCAGCTGGCAGTCGTAGCGACCGTCGGCAGCGCACGCGCTGGCGAGCGCCTCGAAGTTCCACATCTCCCCGATGAAGAGGCCGATGTGCGGGATGGCGACCTGGTGCAGAGGCTGGAAGGAGTTGTCGAACTCGTTCGGTCGGACCTCGAAGCCCCAGGTGTCCGTCGCGATCCCGGCGATCTCACTCTGGTGAAGCCAGTCGGCAGTCGTGAAGGACAGCCCGGGCGCCGGGCCTCCGGCGTACTCCCCCCACCCCTCGCGAAGGGTGCGGGCGAACTGGCCGGTGCGCACGAGGACGATGTCGCCTCGACCGACGCTCGATGACGCTCCTTGCCGCTCGATGGTCTCCTCGAGGTGCGCCTGGGTGATGGCGAAGCCGTCAGGAAGCTCACCGTCCGTCCCCAGCGCGCGACCGACATCGAGGAGGACGGCGCGACCCGCGATGACATCGGCGACGGTCTCGATCCCGGTGACGAGGTCACCGGCGCTCGTCACCACCTCATTGGCCGGCCGTCCGTTCCAGGCAACGCCGTGGTCGAAGATGTGGCCGAGACCGTCCCACTGGGTGGAGCACTGCAGGGGCATGGCGACCACGTCGTCGGCGCCGCCGATGCCGTGCGGAAGACCTTGGTCACCCAGGACGGCATCCGTACCTGTGTCGAGCATCGTGTGGACCGGGTTCGTACGCCGCCGCCAGCCCCGCTGCGGTCCGTCCATGTCGAACGGCTGGGAGAGCGAGAACGACGTGCCGTCGACGACCAGCGCGGCCGCCTCACGTCGCTTCGAGTCGTCGAGGAAGTTCATGGTGCCGCGGACGTCGTCAGGCCCCCATCGGCCCCAGTTCGAGACTCGCTTCGCGGTCGCGGCGACGGCACCGGCCGGGTCGGTGCGGTCGATCTCGTCCGGGCTCATGCGTCGAGCTCCGCGAAGGTGTCGCTCACCCAGTCGGCGATGTAGCCGATGACGTGCGGAAAGTGGTCGAGTCCGATGTGCTCGGTCGCGCCTTCCTCCGGGGTGAAGATCCGCAGCGTGCGCTTCGGGCTGTTCACGGCCTGGTCGTAGGAGCGGTGGGCGTACTCGAGGGGGATCTGTCGGTCCTTCTCGCCGTGTGCGACGAGGAACGGGACGGTGATCTGCTCGACGATGCCGTCGAGGTGGACGTCCTCGGCGAAGTCGATGAAGGTCTCGATGTCGGACTGGCCCCAGACCCACAGGACGTGGTCCCAGTAGTGCGGGACGGGGTTCTCGCCCTCACGGTTGAGCCGTCGCTTCTGGACCGCACCCCAGTTGTGGTTGGCGCCCCAGGCGACGCACAGCGCGAGGCGCTTCTCGAAGGCGGCTGCACGGGGGGCGTAGTAGCCGCCGAGCGACCAGCCGACGAGTCCGATCCGGTCGTTCCGGACGTCGTCGCGCGCTTCGAGCCAGTCGACGCAGGCGGCCGCCCAGACCTCGGTGTCGATCTGTGCGGTGAGTCCCTGGAGGCGTAGCGCTTCACCGCTTCCCGGGCAGTCGACCATCAGAGTCGAGATGCCACGCGCGGCGAGCTCGTGGTGGATGCCGCAGCCGACCATCATCTCCTTGGTCGAGTCGAGGCCGTTCCACACGATCATGACCGGGACGGGCAGGCCGTCGGTGGAGGCGTCGTGGAAGTAGGCGGGCAAGGTCGTGTCGCCGAAGGGAACGGCGACCTTGGTCGTGGCCGGTTCGATGAGCTCGAACGACTTGACCAGCAGCTCGACGCTGCGCTCGTACTCCGCGTTGCGGCCGAGATCCTTGGCGCTCTGCATCCGCTCGGCCTGAGAGACGTAGACCGACGCCCGGAAGTACTTCTGACCGGCGGTGCGCAGGTGCCCGGCCTTCTCGGCATCGGCCGCCTGTCCTTCGAGCTGGTCGGCGACGTTGCGCCACGCAGCCATGAACTCGGCGGTGCCGACGTCGGAGCCGCCGGCGGCCAGCTCCTTGAGGGGACGGCAGGCGCGGTCGACCTCGTCGATCGTGCCGCCGGCGTTGAGCGTGGCGACCACGCCCAGGTTCCACACGTAGTTGCCGGGGAAGTACTCGAACATCGTTGGTCCTTCTTTGTTCTCGGGTGGAGTCGGGGTCAGTGAGCTGGGGCGAGGTTGGGTGACTCGTACTGGGGGCGGAGTGCGTCGGAGACCCTCTTGGCGCCGCCGTGGGAGCTGGCGCCGCCGTCGACCGGGATCTCGGCCCCGGTGACGAAGGAGGCACCGTCGCCGAGCAGGAACGCGACAACGGCCGCGACCTCCTCCGGTCGTCCAGCCCGGCCGAGAGGTGTCTCGGCCAGGGATGCGTCCCGGAACTCGGCCGGCGCGGAGCCGGTCATCGGGGTGTCGATGAATCCGGGGTGCACGACGTTGACCCGGATGCCCCGGGGAGCGAGCTCGAGAGCAGCGACAGTGGTGAGCCCGCGTAGTGACCACTTGCTGGTGGTGTACGCGACTGGGTAGTGGCCCTGGAGCGCGGCCAGCGAGCCGATGTTGACCACCGATCCTCCGGCCGGCATCAGGGGTGTGAGCGCCTGGATGCCGAGCAGGGGTCCGAGGACGTTGACTGCGTGCGTCTGCGTGAAGTGCTCGGGGTCGACGTCACCGAGTCGTGCGCGCCAGGTGGTGCCCGCGCAGTTCACCAGTCCCTGGAGAGGTGCTCTGGTGTCGCTGGCCGCTTCCGCGAGCCGGGTTGCGAGGTCTGCCCAGGCGCCTGGTTCGCGTACGTCGAAGGCCCGTACGTCGGTCGTTGCCGTGCGGTCGAGGCCGACCACCGTGCCACCGGCGTGTTCGATCGCTGTCGTCACCGCAGCTCCGATGCCTGAGGCGGCTCCGGTCACGACCACGGTGTGTCCGGTCAGGTTCGTCATCGGCGCCTGGCCGTCCTGGCTTCGTCGGGGTCACGTCGCCGTACCGGCGGAAGGTCGGGCGCTGCGGGGGCGACTCCGACCGTGTTGGTCAGCGAGCCCAGCCCGTCGACGGTCAGCGTGACCACGTCGCCGGGTTGGAGTGGGGGCGGGTCCTGCTGGCCGCGGCGCCCCCACAGCTCGGCCAGGCAACCGCCGTTGCCGACCGTCCCTGATCCGAGTACGTCGCCGGGTTCGACGATGCTGTCGCGAGATGCGTAGGCGATCATCGCCTCGAAGGTCCACCCCATGTTGGAGAGCAGGTCGCGGCCGATCTCGTTGTCGTTCACCCTGACGGTGCACCAGAGGTCGAGGAACCCGTCGGCGTCGCGGTACGGCGCGAGCTCGTCGGCGGTGACGATCCACGGCCCGAGACTGGTCGCGAAGTCCTTGCCCTTGGCCGGTCCGAGGCCGACCTGCATCTCGCGGCCCTGGACGTCGCGGGCCGACCAGTCGTTCATGATCGTGTAGCCGAAGACGTGATCGGTGGCCTCGGTCGCAGTGAGCGCCGTGCCTGCCTTGCCGACGACCACGGCGACCTCGAGCTCGAGGTCACGGGCTTGGCTGGCAGACGGGAACCCGACCTCGTCGTCAGGACCGATGATCGCGTGCGGGTTGGTGAAGTAGAACGTGGGGGCGTCGTACCAAGCGTCCGGCACTCCCGAGGTCCCTTCGATCGCTTGACGTACACCCTGCACGTGCTCCTCGAACGCAACGAAGTCGCGGACGGACGCCGGCCGTAGCGGGGCGAGGAGCTGAACGTCAGTGAGGGCGTAGGCCGTGCCGGTGCGCGCTTCGGCGGCCAAGGATGCGGCGTTGTCGAGGCCGCCGTCGATGACGTCACGCATCGTCCATCCCTCGGGGAAGGGGTAGATGGAGTTGTCGTCGACGACTCCGACGCCGGACTCGCCGGTGGCGATGGTGAAGGTTGCCAGCTTCATCGTCGGCCGGCTCAGACCGGCGGCGCGACGAAGCAGCCGCGGTCGGGGTCGTTGAACGACTGCTTGGCGACGAACTCGTTCATCGGGTTCGCGGTGCCCCACTGGTCGGAGACCATCGGGTCGGTGAAGTCGTAGAGGTGCGGGTGCCAGCTGTCCTCGTCGAGCTGTTCGAGCTCGGTCGTGTACTCGACGGTGTTGCCGTGGGGGTCGAGGAAGTAGCTGAAGGTGTTGTTGCCGGCCAGGTGGCGTCCGGGTCCCCAGACCTTCTCGACGCCGCCGCGCAGCAGGCGACCGGTGCCGCGCATGTACTCGTCGATGCCGCGCATCTCGAACGAGGCATGGTGCAGCGCGACGTGGGGGCCGCGCGCGATCGCGAGGCTGTGATGGATGGCGTTGGTCCGCAGGAACCACATCATCTCGCCCATGTGCGGGGTGCATCAGGGTGTCGGAGAGCGCGAAGGCGAGATGGCGCTGGTAGAACGCGACGGTCGCCTCGGGGTTGGGCGAGTTGATGACGACGTGGGAGAGCTTGACGGGGATCGACTCTCCCTCTTCGACCTTGCGGTGCTGGCGAACGGCGACGTCGGAGGAGACCTCGACCGTGCGGCCGTCGTTGTCGAAGAAGCGGAAGCCGTAGCCGCCGCCGGGCGTCTGGAGCTTGTCGGGCTCGGTCACGAGCTGGACGCCGGCGGTGCCGAGTCGTTCGGCCATCGCGTCGACGTCGGCGGTGTTGGCGGCGCCGAAGGAGATCAGGTCGAGTCGCTTCTCGTCGTCCTTGCGGAGGCGGACCGCGTACTGCTCCGGTGAGCCCTCGGCGGCCAGGAACGCGAGTCCGTCGTCGGTCGTCTCCGGCTTGAGGCCCCACATGTCGGTGTAGAACTCGAGCTGCTGGTCGTAGTCGGGCACGGCCAGGTCGACGTGGCGCAGGTGGGTGATCAGGCGCTCGCTGGCGGGCACGTTGAGCGATCTCGCTCATCGGAAGTCCTTCAGGTCGTGGGGTGGTCAGGCAGGGTCGGCGACGAGGTGGGAGACACGGGCCATCAGGCCGGGCACGTCACCCTGGACGCCGTCGAGCAGCCACTGGCTGAGCTGGCGCGAGCTCTCGACGACGGTCTTGGCACGTTCGTAGCGACGCTCGGTGAAGGCTGGCCACACGTCGTCGAGGTCGTCGTGGGTGAGCAGCAGCTCGGCGAGGACGGTCGCGTCCTCGAGTGCTTGCGCGGCTCCCTGGGCGACGGTCGGGGGGCAGCTGTGGGCGGCGTCACCGATGATGACGACGCGTCCCCGGTTCCACGGCGCTGGTACGACGTGGCTCTCGAAGCGGGCGTAGTTGACTCGTTCGGGCTCAGTGAGGTGCTCTCGGATCTCGTCCCAGGGGCCGTGGTAGGCCTCGGAGAGTGCGCGCATCACCTCGAGCGACTCCTCGGCCGACAGCTCCGGAGCGGTCCTGGACGTCCTCGACGAGGTAGGCGTACAGCGAGTCCTCACCGGTCGGGCAGTAGCCGGCGATGTAGCAGGGGCCGCCGTAGATGAGGTCGGTGCGGGTGACGGAGGCGGGGCGCGGTGCGAAGACGCGCCAGATGCCCATGCCGTTGCCCTGGGGTTCGACGTCGATACCGATGGCGCGGCGGGTCCAGGATCGGATTCCGTCCGCGCCGATGACGACGTCGTAACGTCCGGTCGATCCGTCGGAGAAGGTCACCTGCACACCGTCGCCGTCCTGGGCGAGGTCGGTGCAGGTGGTGGCGAAGCGGACCTTCGCTCCGACCTCGGTGGCGCGGTCGACCAGGATCTTGGCGAGCTCGGGGCGGTACATGCCGAGGGTTGCGGGCAGGTCGGGTCCACCGGTCTTGTGGTCCTCGAGCTCGAAGACGAGGGTGCCGGCCGGGTCGGGGGCGCGGATGCCGAGCGTGTCGAAGGGGTAGCCGCGGTCGCGGACCCGATCCCAGACGCCGAGCTGGCGCAGCACTCGCAGGGCGTTGCCCTGGATCGTGATGCCGGAGCCGAGGGCTGCCACGTCGGGCTTCGCCTCGACAACGTCGACGGAGATCCCCTGCTCGGCGAGCAGGATCGCGGCCGCCGCGCCGGCGGCACCGGAGCCGACCACGAGAACGGAACGGACAGCGGACATGACGGGGACCTCCAGGAGCAGTTGAAAGCTGTGACGGCTACCACTGTGATCGGCCAACTAGCATCACGGAAGGGCAGGTTGTCTATGAGAACCATTCGTTGCGTGAATGTCTGGATTCGCTGCCTGCGTATTCACCGGGTCTATGGAATGCATATGAATCATGCGTTGGACCGCGTGACCGCAGTCACTTCATGATGCTCGGCGTGAGGTCGCTCTGACCCACCCCCGATCACTTCCGAGGAGCATCTCGATGCCCAGACATTCCCGTGCGGTGGCTTTCGCAGCCGCTGCCCTGCTCGCACTCGGCGCCCTCTCGGGCTGCGGCGCTTCCGACGATTCCGAGGCTGACTCCCCCTCCGGCAGTACCGCCGCCGCCGGCACGACGCAGGACGCAGGCGCAGGAGGCGTCGGCATCGACGCCGCGTACGCCGGCATCCTCGGCACTCCGCCGACCGAGCCGTCCAAGGCGCCCTCCGGGGCGAAGATCTGGGTCGTGTCGTGCGGTGAGTCCGTACCGACCTGTGCCACGCCGGCCGCGGGCGCTGTCGCGGCGGCCGAGGCCGTCGGCATGGAGGCGACCTCATGCGACGGCAAGCTGAACCCGCAGGGCTGGTCCGAGTGCATCCGGCAGGGCATCAGCGCCAAGGTCGACGGCATCATCGTCATCGGGCAGGACTGCGCCAGCTTCCAGTCCGCCCTCCAGGAGGCGAAGAACGCCGACATCCCGACCATCGGCGCCGGCGGCAACGACTGCGACATCAGCGGCAGCGAGAAGCTCTACTCGGCCACGACCCAGATGCTGCCCGACATGACCGCCCAGCAGTGGTGGGAGAAGATGGGCGCGCTGCAGGCCGCCTGGATCATCGGCAAGACCGACGGCAAGGCCAGCGTCCTCAGCCTCAAGTTCACCGACGCCATCTGGGGCGGCTGGATCCAGGACGGCTTCGAGGCTGAGCTCGCGACCTGTGACGGCTGCAAGGTCGAGGACACGCTCGAGCTGGGCAACCAGGACGTCGCCAGTGGCCAGCTGCCGCAGAAGGTGTCGACGGCCTTGCTGAAGACGCCGGGCGCCAACGCGATCAACGTCCCGCTCGACGGCTGGTTCTTCGCGGGCCTCGCTCAGGCCATCCAGTCCTCTGGCCGCTCGAACGACCTGAACGTCGTCGGCAACTTCGGTGAGGTCGGCAACCTCGACTTCATCCGTAGCAGCGGCGGCGAGGACGCGACGGTCGGATTCAGCGCCGACTGGAGCGGTTGGGCCGGAGTGGACGCTCTCATCCGGGTGCTCAACGGCGACAAGGTCGTGCCTGCCGGGATCGGCCTGCAGGTCGTCGATGCGGACAACAACATGCCTGACGAGGGTCAGCCGTTCGCCTACAACCCGGTGGTCGACTACGCGTCGGCGTACCAGAAGCTGTGGAACGCCTCGTGACGTCAGCCGACCCCACGGCAACCGCCCGGGTCTCGGGGGCCTACGCCCTCGAGGCCCGGGGGGTCTACAAGCGCTTCGGTGGCACCCAGGCGCTGGACGACGCCAGCCTGCTCCTGCGTCCGGGGACCGTGCATTCGCTCCTCGGCGGCAACGGTTCCGGCAAGTCGAGCATGTTGAAGTGCTTGGCTGGCGTGTACCGCGCGGACGCGGGCCAGGTGAGCATCCACGGTCACCAGATCGCCGCTGCAGACATCACTCCCGGCGCCGCGCACCATGCCGGCCTGCGAGTGGTGCATCAGGACCTCGGCCTCTTCGACCACATCTCCATCGAGGAGAATTTTGCGTTCGACAGCGGCTTCCCCACCGGGGTCGGCGGCCACATCGAGTGGCGCGCGCTTCGGCGTCAGGTCGCCGACCTGCTCGAGCAGTACGGAATCCACGCTCGTCCACGCGACCTGGTCGGCAGCCTGCGACCCGCGCAGAAGACGCTGGTCGCGATCGCTCGGGCCCTGCGCGATCAGACGGGAAGCGAGTTCGTGCTGCTCCTGGACGAGCCGACGGCAAGCCTGCCCCGTCACGAGTCGGAGGCCCTGCTGACGGCTCTGCGCGAGCGAGCCGCGAACGGACAGACAATCGCTTTCGTCAGCCACCGACTCCAAGAAGTCCGCTCGGTCGCCGACGAGATCACCGTCTACCGCGACGGCAAGGTCGCTGGAACCCTGCCCGGGAGCGCGCCTGAGGACGACGTCGTCGCTCTGATCGCCGGCCCGGGACGACTTCCGAGCGCACCACGACAGCGTCGGGCACCGACGGCGGCTGTCGGAGCCGCGATGCTCGAGGTCGACAGTGTGACGGTCGGACCCCTGCGCGACTTGAGCCTGAGCGTCGGTGCCGGCGAGATCGTCGGCGTGGCCGGACTGTTGGGCTCGGGCCGCTCGACGTTGCTCGATGTGGTGTTCGGCGCTCGCCGTCCGGACTCCGGCCGCGTCGTGGTCGGCAACCGGGAACTCGGGCCTGGGGGCATCAGGGCCGCGATGCGCAGCGGAGTGGCTCACGTGCCCGAGAACCGGTTGCGCGACGCCGTCTTCGCGTCCATGTCGGTGCGGGAGAACGCTTCGGCCACCGTGATCCGACGGTTCTGGTCCGGGTGGATGCGCACCGGGCGGGAGCGAGCCGAGACGCGTGAGCTGAACCAACGCTTCAACGTCAAGACCGCCGGAACCGAGGCGCCGATCCTCTCCCTGTCCGGTGGCAACCAGCAGAAGGTCGTCCTGGCGCGCTGGCTACGACGTGCCCCACGGATGCTCCTGCTCGACGAGCCGACCCAAGGCGTCGACGTCATCGCCCGTGAGGAGATCTACGGCGCGGTGCGGGAGTCCGCATCCCATGGATGCGCCGTGCTCATCGCATCTTCGGACCACGAGGAGCTTGTCGCGGTCTGCGACCGGGTCGTCGTGCTCGCCGACGGTGCTCCGATCGCCACACTCACCGGCGACGACCTCACACCGGAGCGCCTGACCCAGCTCGTTCAATCCGCTCGCCACGCCGTGGAGGCAACCTCATGACCACATCGACCACCGACACTGCATCCCCGACGGCCCAAGCCTCGGCGAAGCCCGAAGGTCGGCGTCGCGGCCGCGCTGCACTCGGCCTCGCGGAGCGCTACGCGCTCGTCGGCCTGCTGCTGGCTGTCACGCTGTTCTTCTGCGTGCTGCCGTCGACCAAGGACGTCTTTCCCTCCAGTGCGAACCTGCAGATCCTGGTGGCCAACCAGTCCGTGACCCTACTGCTCGCGCTCGCGGCGATGGTCCCCCTGATCGGTGGACACTTCGACTTCTCCCTCGGAGCCATCGCAGCGGCATCGTCGGTGACTGCGGCTGGGTTGATGTCGAAGCACGACTCGCCCCTGGCGGTGTGCGTGGTGGCCGCCTTGGTCGTGGGCCTGCTCGTCGGGATGGCCAACGGCATCGCGGTCACCCGGCTCGGGATGAACTCGTTCGTGACGACCCTGGCCACCGCGACGCTCCTGGGCGGGGCGATCCAGTGGTACACCGAGGGACAGGCGATCAGCTCGAACATCTCGCCCGACCTCATCAACTTCGGCTCGATGACCTGGCTCGGCGTGCCTCGTGTGGTCTACGTCGTGGTGATCGCAGTCGCGGCGGTCTACTACCTGCTGACACAGACTCCGTACGGTCGCTCCCTGTACGCGATCGGAGACAACCCGGTCGCTGCCCGGCTCGTCGGCATGCCTGTCAAGCGCTACGGCCTCCTGGCCTTCGTCCTCGCCGGAGGGTTGGCGTCCATCGCCGGGGTCGTCCTCGCGGCTCGAACGGGCGGCGCGACCGCTGACAACGGGACAACGATGCTGTTTCCGGCGTTGGCCGCGGTCTTCCTCGGCGCCACCGCCATTCACCCGGGCAGGTTCAATGTCATCGGTACCGTCGTCGGCGTTGCGCTCGTTGCTGTCAGCGTCAGCGGCCTGACCCTCGCTGGCGCCGAGGCCTGGGTGACCCCGGTCTTCAACGGCGCAGCGCTCGCCATCGCTGTCGGCCTGTCGAGCTACCTCGGGCGGCGATCGGCGGCATGAGCGCAGATCGGCGTGCAACCACGCGGCCGGTCCTCCGGCCCTCTAGGGTGCGAAGGTGGGTGCAACCTCGCTGCGCAACCTCGACCTGAACCTACTGGTCACCCTGGACGCCCTCCTGGAGGAGCAGAACGTCACCAGGGCCGCCGGTCGACTCGGGCTCAGCCAGCCTGCGGTCTCCTCCGCTCTGCGCCGGCTCCGCAGGCACTTCGACGACGAGCTGCTCGCCCGAGACGGGAACCGATACCAGCTCACGCCCCTGGCCGAACAGCTGCGCGAACCGGCCGCTGCGGCCCTCGCGGGCGTGCACCGGGTCTTTGGCGCCTCACCCACCTTCGATCCGGCGACCGACACTCGAGAGTTCACCGTCATCGTCTCTGACTACGCGGCCACCATCATCGGCGACCGACTGGCCACCGTCGCGGCACGACGGGCGCCGGGAGTTCGACTGAGGTTGAAGGCCCAGTCCCACTTCGACGTCGACCACGCACCTGAGTCGTTGCGTTCGGTGGATGGCATGGTCCTCCCCCACGGGTTCCTCTCCGAGGTTCCCTCCGACGACCTCTACTCCGACGACTGGGTCCTGGTCGTGTCACGGGACAACGAGACGGTCGGTGACAGCGTGACCCTTGCCGATCTCGCGAACCTGCCATGGGTGATGACCCACCACGAGCCCACCGCGTTCACCCCCGCGGCCCGACAGCTGAACATGATCGGCGTCGAGCCAGACGTCCAGGTCGTTGTCGAGAGTTTCCTTCCTGTGCCGTTCCTGGTGGCGGGCACACCACGCGTTGCACTCCTTCAACGGCAGCTGGCGACACGTCTTGCGGACGCCGCCGGCGTCCGCCTGCTCGCCTGTCCGTGGGACGTCGTCCCGCTCGTCGAGGCCTTCTGGTGGCACCCCAGCCATCGGCCGGACCCCGCCCACGCGTGGCTGCGTAGGACCATGCTCGAGGCCGGCAGCATGGTGAGAGATGCCGAGCCCTGAGCCAACGCAAGGAGTCCTTGCTCGCGCGGTGCGACTCCTCGAGGCTTTCGACACACGTGCGACATCGCTCACCGTCACCGACCTGTCCCGGCGCTCGGGCCTGCCGCTCTCGACGACGTCGCGCATGGTCGCGGAGCTCACCAGACAAGGACTCCTCGCACGCTCCGACGACGGCAGGCGCATCCAGGTCGGGGTCCGGCTCTGGGAGCTTGCCTCCCGAGCGGCACCCATGCGCGGACTTCGCGAAGCCGCGCTCCCCTTCATGGAGGACCTCCACACGGTCATCCGTCACCACGTCCAGCTCGGCGTGCTCGACGGGCATGACGTGCTGTTCGTCGAGAGGCTCTCCGCACGCGAGGCAGTCATCAACGTCACGGAGGTAGCCGGCCGGCTACCCCTGCACGCATCGTCGTCCGGGCTGGTGCTACTCGCCCACGCAGCGCCGGAGACCCAAGCCGCCGTCCTCGACGCCCCACTGCGCCGGTTCACACCCGCCACGATCACCAGCCCGGAGCGCCTACGAGTCGCGTTGTCCGAGATCCGCAAGACCGGCTACGCGCATGCCCCGGGCCACATCCGGGGCGCCGCCGCCGGCGTTGCCGTTCCGATCCGCGACCTGCACGAGACCGTCATCGCCTCACTGGGCGTCGTCGTCCCCAACGACGAGACGGCTGCGCGCACCGTGCCCGCGTTGCGTGCGGCAGCGCAAGGCATCCAGCGCGCCATGGCGTGACCGACGACACCGAAAGTCTCCCGCTGAGTGGAAGAGCGATGGTGTGCGCGTGGCGACCGTCACAGACTCAACGATCGTGGCCACGACATCCTGCCCCCTGCCCCCTGCGGCCTCCGCGATGGATGCCAGCCGCACCACGGTCCGCATCATCGAGAAGCGCACCATCGCCGTTGGCGTCTGCGAGCTGACGATCGCTGACCCCCACGGCCGTCGACTCCTCGACTGGACACCGGGATCCCACATCGACCTGATGCTCCCCGGCGACAAGGTCCGTCAGTACTCCCTGTGCGGCGACCGCCGCGACGCCGACACCTACCGCATCGCGATCCTCCGCGAGCCCGACGGGCGTGGCGGATCGTCGTACGTCCACGACCGGCTCGCGATCGGCGACCTGGTCGGCATCGGCGGCCCGCGCAACAACTTCCGCCTCGCGCCAGCGACTCACTACCTCTTCGTGGCCGGCGGCATCGGCATCACTCCGATCCTGGCGATGGTTCGCGCGGCGGAGGCGATGGGTGCCTCCTGGCAGCTGGTGTACGGCGGCCGGTCCAGGTCCTCCATGGCCTACCTGGACGAGCTGGAGCAGTACGGCGCGCGCGTGCTGGTGGTGCCGCAGGATGTCGATGGACTTCCCGATCTGCGCGCCGCGGTGAATTCACTCCCGGCCGGTGCGGGCGTGTACTGCTGCGGGCCGTCTCCTCTTCTGACCGCGATCACCGATATCTGTGCCGCCCTACCGGCAGGCGCCCTGCGCATCGAGCGCTTCGTCGCGCAGGACCAAGTCGCCCCCGTACGCAGCACCGCGTTCGAGGTAGAGCTCGCCTCTACGGGCGCGATCATCACCGTCGACCCCGAGAGCACCGTGGTCGACGCACTCGGCTCCGCCGGGGTGCCCGTCCTGACCTCGTGCCGCCAGGGAATCTGCGGCACCTGCGAGACCGGAGTCCTGGCCGGCGAGCCCGACCACCGCGACTCACTGCTGAACGAGGACGAGCGCCGCCAGGGACAGACCATGTTCGTGTGCGTCTCGCGCGCGTGCAGCGACCGCCTCGTCCTCGACCTCTGACACCCATGAGAGCTGGAGCCCCCATGTCGACCATCAGCACCGAGCTGGCACCGACCCTGAACGACGATCCCTTCGGACCCGAGGTCCTCGATGATCCGCTGCCGTTCCACGAGCGTCTCCGTGAGGCCGGACGGGTGGTGTACCTACCGCAGTACGACCTGTTCGTCATGGGTCGCTACGCCGACGTGCACGCTGGGCTGACGGACTGGCAGACCTTCCAGTCCGCCGCGGGCGTGGGGCTGTCGAACTTCCGCAAGGAGAAGCCGTGGCGTCCACCGAGCCTGCTCCTGGAGGCCGACCCTCCCCATCACGACGCACCCCGTCACGCATTGGAAGAGATCCTCAACCCGCGCCGCCTTCGCCACCTGCGCGACCGGTGGTTCGCGGACGCCGAGACCTTGGTCGACGAGATCCTCGAACGTGAGGAGATCGACGGCGCACACGACATCGCCGATGTCTTCCCACTTCGCGTGTTCCCCGATGCCGTCGGACTGCCCCGGGAAGGGCGGGAGAACCTGCTCCCCTACGGCGATCACACCTTCAACTCCTTCGGCCCGCCGAACGCCCTCGTCCAAGGCGGGCAGCACCACATCGCCGAGACGTCCGCCTGGATCGGTGCGCAGTGCTCGCGTGAGGCCCTCACGGAGGTTGGATTCGGGGCCGACATCTGGGCCGCGGCCGACCGCGGGGACATCACCCACACGATGGCACCACTGATCGTGCGCTCCGTCCTCACCGCCGGGGTCGACACCACCGTCCACGGACTCAGCGCCGTGATCCACGCGTTCGTCGAGCAGCCCGACCAGTGGGAGCGCCTGCGGCAGAACCCCGGTCTCGCCCGAGTCGCGTTCGACGAGGCGATCAGGCTGGAGTCTCCCGTGCAGACGTTCTTCCGCACCGCGACCCGAGACGTGGACGTCGATGGTGTGGTGATCCCCGACGGCCACAAGGTGCTGCTGGTCCTCGCTTCCGCGAACCGCGATCCGCGGCGTTGGACCGATCCGGACCTTTTCGACCTGTCACGGGACCCGTCCGGGCACGTCGGGTTCGGCATGGGCATCCACCAGTGCGTCGGGCAGCACATCGCCCGGCTCGAGGCAGAGGCCGTCCTGACCGCGATGGCGCGGCGGATCAGGCGGATCGAGCTCGCTGGCACGCCGGTTCGCCACCACAACAACACGCTCCGCGGTTGGAAGTCGGTGCCGGTCCGCCTGGTTCCAGCCTGATGACCTGCGCCGTTCCGACTGGGCAGCCTCAGAACTCGTCCGCGGGCAGCCCCAGCGCGAGTTGGCCCGCCTGGACCAGGGTGTCCTCCGAGGTGAGCGGGTGGAACTTCACCGCGCGGATGTCCCGGTATGCGCGCTCGATCACCGAGCCCTTGAAGAACGCCCCGCCACCGGCGACGTCCATCGCCCGGTCACAGACCTCGATGCCGACCCGGGCGATCTCCTGCTTGGCGGCCATCACGGACGCGAAGGTCTCCAGCGACGGCGCCGGGTCATCACCGACAGCTGCCAGTGCGCCGTCGAGCGCCCAGCCGGCGACCCGGAGCTGGTTCGCCATCAGGCCGATCTGCCTTTGTACCAGCGGGTCCTCGGCCCGTGGCCCGGCCGCGCTCAGCGCGGCCCGGTACGCCGACTCGGCGACCCCGAGGTAGACCGCCGAGATGATCGGGAACGCGATGCTGGCGATCACTTGCAGCGGCGGGTCGACGACGCCGTACGGGCGGTTGGCGAGGACCTTGTCCTCGGGCACGAACACGTCAACGAGATGGAGGTCGTTGCTCGCCGTTCCCCGCATGCCGAGGGTGTTCCAGTTGTCCGCGACGGTGATGCCCTCAGCCGCGATCGGCACCGCCATGTTGAGGATCCGTCGGCCCTGGTCTGGGTCGGCGTGGCTGAACATCGTCGACATGACGCTTCCGTACGTCGACTGGCTGGCGAACCGCTTGGTCCCGCTGACCCGGTAGCCGCCCTCCACCTTGACCGCCTCGCCGCGCGGGTGGGTGAAGTCACCGCCGCCGGTGGAGACCAGCACGATGCCCTCCTGGGCGACCCGCCGCAGGGTCGCCTCGGCGCCGGGAAGACCGCGGCGGTACCGCCACGCGGTGAAGGCGACCACGTGCTGGTGCATCGAGGTGGCCAGGGCGGTGGAGCCGCAGTGCCGGGCCAGTTCGCGCTGGATCGCGGCCAGGTCGGAGATGCTCGCCCCGTCTCCGCCGAGCTCGACCGGAACCGCGGCTCGGAGCAGGCCCGACTCGCGGAGAGCTTCGAGGGCTTCGGTGACGAAGCTGCCTTCGGTGTCGTGCCGACCGGCGTGCTCGGCAAGGATCGGGGACAGGGAGCGGGCCCGGGTGACGAGGTCGTCGGACCCGAGCGTGTCGGTGGTCGTGGTCTCGGGGTTCTCGATGGTGGTGGTCATGGACCCCACGATCGTTTCAGCGTCGTACGTGTCCTAGTCCACGGTCGTGACCTCCTCGGTACAGATTCAGGACTACCCAGCCGACGATCGAGGCGCGACGATTGCCTCATGCCCGACTATGGCCGTTACTGCCCAGTGGCGCTGGCGAGCGAGGTCGTCGCGGACCGGTGGACGCCGCTGATCCTGCGCGAGCTCATCCTCGGGAACACCCGGTTCAACGACATCGCCCGCGGAATGCCCGGGATCTCACGCTCCCTGCTGGTGCAGCGTCTTCGGCACCTGGAACGACGGGGCGTGGTGGAGACCTGGCCGTCGCCGACCGGGAAGGGCAGCGAGTACCACCTGACCGCGGCCGGCAAGGATCTGGAACAGGTGATCGACAGCCTGGGGCGGTGGGCCATCGAGTGGCTCTTCGACGAGCTCAGGCCCCACGACGTGGACCCGGTCACCCTCACCTGGTGGATGCACCGCCGGATCGCGACGGATCGGCTGCCGCCGGTTCGCACGGTGGTGGAGTTCCGCTACGTCGGTGCCGAGCAGGAGATGATCTGGATGGTGCTGGAGCGAGGCGAGGCCTCCGTCTGCATCCAACATCCCGGCTACGACGTGGACCTGCTGGTGACCACAACCACCGCACACCTGGCCGACGTCTTCCAGGGTTACTCCCGTTGGGAGAACTCCGTGCGGGACGGCCGGATCACCGTCGACGGCCCACCGCGTCTGGTTCGCGACCTGCCCAAGTGGTTCCAGTGGAGCCCATGGGTTGATGTGACCTACGAGCGCGCCCGCCGGCCCGTGACCACGACAGTCACGACCTGACCGGGCAAAGCGGACCGCCCGGCTTGTAGACGACCCTGGTTCCCCCAGCGGCCACGGAGATGGCGAACACACCGTCGACTTTTCTTGCGACTTTCCTCTTGACTCCGACTCTTGCTTTGACTATATAAAACCTGTAACCACCAGTACAGGTCCAAGGACCTCGAGTCCTTGGCCAGTGAACCAGGAGGAGATGTCATGTTGATCCGTAACACGGACCCGTTCCGTGACCTCGACCGTCTGGCCCAGCAGGTCCTCGGCACCACCAACCGCCCCGCCGTGATGGCGATGGACGCGTGGCGCGAGGGCGAGAGATTCGTCATCGAGTTCGACCTCCCCGGAGTCGCCCGCGACACCATCGACCTCGACGTCGAACGCAACGTCCTCACCATCCGCGCCGAGCGGGTGGCGCGCAACGGTGACTGGGAGGCCCTGGCCTCAGAGCGCCCGCGTGGCGTGTTCAGCCGCCAGCTGGTGCTGGGCGACAACCTCGACCTGGACCGCATCGAGGCGGGCTACTCCGACGGTGTCCTGCGCCTGGTCGTCCCGGTTGCGGAGAAGGCCAAGCCGCGCAAGATCGAGGTCACGCACGACTCCGGTGACCGCGGCGACAGCCCGGCCGCCATCAACGCCTGAATAGCGGCCGCCCGGCCTTGTTGGGCCGGGCGGCGAGACGTGGCGACGAAGCCTCGAGACGACCGCCCTTACGCAGGCGAGCGGGCCTCGAGGCTTCGCGCATTCCGAACGTAGAACGACCTCGCCGGAGGGCTGGTCATCGAAGAGTGCGTCCGCCCTCGATCAGGACAGACATTCCGTCTGTATGTCGCGGTGCTGTAACGCCACACCAGTCTGGCGACATGTCTCTCAATGACCGTCCATGGCCGCTGAGGCCCCAGATCAGAGGAGTTACTCATGCACCGCATCCGGACGACGACCGTCGCCCTCCTCTCGAGCGTCGCTCTCACCGTGGGAGCAGCGCCGCTCGCGGCTCACGCTGACAAGCCCGACCACGAGCCGTGCGCGAAGCAGGAGCAGCAGGTCCAGAAGGCCGAGGATGCCCTGGCCCGTGTGACGGCCGTCTTCGCCAAGCAGAAGAAGCACGTGGCCGACGCCCGCGCGGACGTCAAGCACGCCGACAACCGCTCCGAGCGTGCCAAGGCCGTGGCGGCGCTGCACGCCGCCAAGGTGAAGAAGGAGAAGGTCGCCGAGGCCAAGAAGGCTCAGCAGATGCGACTGGCCAAGGCCAACGAGCGTCTGACCGACTGCGAGACGGCGAACAGCAGCACCACCGCCTGATCCGGTCGTATCCGACGGGGGGACGCCGACCCGGTGCGGACTGCACCGGGTCGGCGTCTGCCCGTTCACATCACACGGGCGCGGCCCCCGGGATGTTGATGCTGGTAGAACCGGGGCATGCCCACCGATGTCTTCGAACCCCATCCGCTGGTGCGCCTGCTCGGGAAGCCGGCGGCCGACTTCACGTGCAGCGACCTCGTCCAGGCTGCGGAGCAGCTGGAGCTGCGCCAGGTGAACCTGCGCTACGTCGGGGGAGACGGTCGTCTCAAGACGATCGCGTTCGTCATCAACTCCCGCGAGCACCTCGTCGAGGTGCTGACCAGGGGTGAGCGGGTGGACGGGTCCAGCATCTTCGAGGGCACCGAGACCCAGGCCAGCGATGTCTACATCGTGCCGCGTCATCGCACGGCCTTCCTGAACCCGTTCGGGGAGCGCACCTCTCTCGACGTGCTCTGCTCCTTCTACGACAAGGACGGCAAACCCTTGCCCCACGCGCACGAACAGATCCTCCGGCGGGCCGCCGAGGTGCTCACCGAGGAGACGGGGATGGTCCTCGAGGCGTTCGGCGAGCTGGAGTACTACCTCGTCGGCGAGGTCGAGCAGACCTTCCCGGTCGAGGAGGAGCGCGGCTACCAGGAGTCGGCGCCCTTCTCGAAGGGCCAGCAGGTGCGCGAGCAGGTCTTGGACCACCTCTCCGCCATGGGCATCAAGCTGAAGTACGCCCATGGCGAGGTCGGGAACATCCGCGAGGACGAGCGGCAGCTGGTGCAGCACGAGATCGAGTTCTGGCCGGTGCCGGTGGAGCAGGCCGCGGACGCCCTCGTCCTGGCCAAGTGGGTCGTGCGCGAGGTCGCCTACGCGCAGGGCCTCGAAGTGACCTTCGCCCCCTCGGTCAGCAGCGACGGGGCGGGCAGCGGGCTGCACGTCCACACCAGGCTCGTACGCAACGGCATCAGCGCGATCGTGGGCGAGGACGGGATCAACGACACCGCACGGCGCCTGATCGCCGGATACCTGTCAGCGGCCAAGGCACTGACGGCCTTCGGCAACACCGTGCCGACGTCGTACCTGCGCTTCACCGACGGTGAGGAGTCGCCGGAAGGCATCTGTTGGGGCGAGACCGACCGCACCGGACTGGTGCGAGTGCCCTTGGCCTGGGTTGGTCACGTGCTGCCCGGCATGGTCGCCCACGCCAACCCCGGCAGCTCCGAGTCGATCCCCGAGCCGACCATCCACCCCCAGACGATCGAGCTCCGGCTCGGCGACGGCTCGGCCGACGTCCACCTGCTCCTGGCCGGCATGGCCGTCGCGGCCAGGCGAGGCCTGAGCGACTCCCACAGCCTGGAGCAGGCCGCGCGGCTCAACACCGAGGACCACAACGACTTCGAGCAGCTGCCGTCCTCGTGCGCCGAGTCGGCCGATGCGCTCGCGAGCGAACGGGACTCGTTCGAGGCCGACGGCGTCTTCCCCCGCGAGCTCATCGATGCGGTGCTCGACCGGCTTCGTGAGGCCGACGCCGCCGCACAGATGAAGAAGGTGGCCAAGAACGACGACGCGCGCAACGAACTCGTCAACCGCTACTGGCACGTCGGCTGACCTCAGACGGCCCTCATCAAGTCCCGAGCTGCGACTGGCCGGATGCTCATCCGCGAGGCAGAGACCTGATCGCTGCGGGAGTCAGAGATGAGGTCGGGGCGACCTGATGCGTGCCCGACATGCACGATGGGGACTGACCCCGGTCCTTGGACACGCCGAATCCCGCACCCGTCTCCCGACCTCGTCCCTCAGTTGAGGGGCGGCGGGTCGATCAGGCCCGCACCCGCAGCTGGCGCGGCAGCCCGTCGCGGTTGCCCGTGCCGGCAGCCAGGCGAACCTTGACGTCGACCAGCGCCGTGCCGGCAGGCGTGCACATGACCGGGTTGAGGTCGAGCTCAGCGATCTCGGGCACGTCGAGGGCGAGCTCGCCGAGGGCGACCACGATCTCCTCGAGCCCGGCGGTGTCGATGGGTGTCGCACCGCGGTAGCCGTCGAGGAGCGGCCAGATCCGTAGCGAGCGGATCGCGCGAGCAGCCTCCGTCGTCGTGAACGGCGGCAGCAGGAACGTGCGGTCGTCGAGGATCCCGGTCGCGACACCACCTGCCGCGACCATGACGAGTGGTCCGAAGCCCGGTTCCCGCACGACGCCGAGGGCAACCTCGACTCCCCTGACGACCGGTTGGACCAGAACCGGGACGTCGTCGCGCCCGAGCTCGTCGGCGAACGCGCGGGTGGCCGCAGCCACCTTGTCAGCCGACTCGAGGCCGACGCGCACCAGGCCACGGTCGGTCTTGTGGACGATGTCGCGGTCGGCGACCTTCACGACGACCGGGAAGCCCACCTCCGACGACAGGCGAGCGGCGTCGATCGGGTCGCGCGCGACCCCGCCCACGGCCTCGAGGCCGTAGGGGCGCAGCAGAACGGGTAGGTCCTCCGCGTCCACCCATCCGCTCCCGGCTCCGATGTCATTCACGAGGGCGCGAGCAGCCGTACGCGCCGCGTCCGCCCGGCCCGGGTCGTGCGGCTCCGGGGTGGTTCGCGGCGTGGCCCGCCACTCGGCGTACCTCTCGGCATGCCCCAGCGCCTGGACGGCGTCATCGACAGCGTGGAACGTGGTGACGCCCGCGGCTCCCTCGCCAAGACCACCAAGGCCAACGAGGACCACCGGCTTGTCGGGGGACCGCAGCCGCGCAGCGGCCAGGGCGTCCACGAGCGGCTTGGCCGGCGCAACGCTCGTTGGCACCAGGACGACGAGCAAGGCGTCCACCTCCGGCGAGGCGAGGAGTGGCCCGACCACGCCGTTGAGGTTGTCGGCGGAGGCTCCGGCGCCGAGGTCGATCGGGTTGCTCATGCCGGTCGTGCCGGACACCCCGCCGGTGAGCTCGGCACGGAGGTCGCTTGAGAGCTCGGGGACCTCGAGGCCGTGGACATCTGCCGCGTCGGCCGCCAGGACACCGAGGCCGCCGGTGTTGCTGACGATGGCGATCCGCCGGCCGGCCGGGAGCGGCTGCTCGGCGAGGAGCAGTGCGGTCCGGCCCATCTCCTCGGCGCTGGCGCAGGCGATCACACCGGCCTGGTTGAAGAGTGCGTCGATGCCGACGCCAGGTGTCGCGGCCGCGGCAGTGTGGGACGCACGGCCCCTCTGGCCGCTCGCCGACCGGCCGCCGACGACGGCCAACAGCGGCTTGCGCTCGGCGAATCGGCGGGCGAGCCGGGCGAACTTCGGTGCGTTGCCGAAGGACTCCAGGTAGAGCGCGGCACCTGTGACGACAGGGTCGTCCAGCCAGGCGGCCAGCAGATCGTTGCCGGACACGTCGGCCTTGTTGCCGAGCGAGATGAACGAGCTGACACCGACACCGAGCTTTCGCGCCACGTCGAGGAGCGCGATACCCACACCCCCGGACTGCGACGCGATGGCCAGGCCTCCCGAGGGCGGCACACTGCGGGAGAACGTGGCATTGAGGCAGATGTCGGGGTCGTTGACCATCACGCCCAGGCAGTTCGGGCCGATGAGCCGGATGTTGTGCTCCCGGGCGGTGCGCAAGAGCTGGCGCTGCATCTCCGCTCCCTCGGGACCCAGCTCTCCGAGCCCCGAGGAGATCACCACGACCGTAGAAACGCCAGCGCGTGCTGCGTCCTGCACGGCTTCGAGCACCCGCAGCGCGGGTACGGCGACGACCGCGATGTCGACGTGTCCGGGCACGTCCGTCAGATGGGGCACGGCTCTCACGCCGTCAATCGAGGCGAGCCCGGGGTGCACGACGTACACGTCACCAGCGAAGCCGCCCTCGAGGATTGATGCGAGCACGCCATGACCCAGTCCGGCTTTATCGCGGCGGACACCGACGACCGCCACCGTGCGCGGGTGGAACAGCGGAGCCAGCGACCTCGCCTCCGACGCAGACTCGCGGCGGTCGGCGACCTCGACGGCCGCAGCCGAAGCCTCGGTGCTCATCTCCACGAGGACGACACCCTGCTCGCTGCGGCTCGACAGCGTGAACCCCGCATCCCGGAAGACCCTGATCATCGACGTGTTGTCGGGGAGCACGTCGGCCACGAAACGTTGGATCCCGACGTCGCGGCACGCGGCCGCGAGGTGCTCGAGGAGGAGACCGCCGAAGCCATGCCGATGCTCCTGATCGGACACCAGGAAAGCCGCTTCGGCGACACCGGTCGACACCCGCTCCGCCGTTGCCAGCCCCACGATGCTCTCCCCGATGGTGGCCACGAGAGTCGCCACGGTGTCGCCTGACCCGGCGACCAAGTGGTCGACGTACTTGTGGGAGCCCTCGCGGTTGACAGCGAAGAAGCGCAGGCGCAGGCTCTCGTCACCGGCGGCATCGTGCAAGGCCATCAGTCCGTCCCGGTCGGCGGCCACCATCGGCCGGATCACCGCGATCCGCCCGTCGTCGAGCAGTACGTCGGCGGGCCGGGGCAGGGGAAAGGAATCCATGCAGCCATCCTGCGCGCCGGGCAGGTGCGTAGTCAGTGCCGTTCGGCCCGTGACCGCAAGGAAGGACCCTGCTGACGGCCACGACCGAGACCATCGGCGCGATCCGCGCCTACCCCGACACGACGAATCACCAGACGTCGTACACCACGCCACCGGGACTCGACCCATCCCTGCTTCGACGTCGACGGCTGGGGGCCACCGAGCCGGCGCACGACATGTCGCTGCTGGTCAACCGCGCCTCGATGGCCGAGTCGCGATCCTCGCCGGGGTTCCAGGGTTGAGCTGCCCACCTGACCCTCGGGACGGCTTCCCGAGAGCAGATCCGCTGACGGCGAGAGATCCAAGCTCAGCCTGAACAGGCGACCGCGATTGCAAGGGCTGCGCAGATCTCGCGCATGCGGGCATCGGCCACGCGTCCAAGGCGTTCGACGAGGATCGCAATCGAGACGCTTTCGATCGAGTCCAGATTGACCGCCGAGCGAAGCGGCACCGGGTCGTCTCCAGGCTCGAGGAGAACTTCGCTTGGGAGGTTTCGGATGGTGGTCGTGCACGGGGCGATGAGTGCGCGGCGATGGCGCGGGATGACGGCGTCGCGAGACAAGATGACGACGGGTCTGCGGCCGATCTCCGGCATCTCACACCACCACACTTCCCCGCGTCCGGGGAGGTCCGTCATGAGGCTGCAACCGCCCGTCGGAACGAGGCCAAGTCTCCCCACTCGTCGGGTTCATCGAGCGGGTGCGCATCGTAGGCGGCGTAGCTGGCGTCCACCTCGGCCGAGCGATGGCGGTCCAGCAACGCAGCGAGGGCTTCGTCCACCAGCGCCGAGTCTGGCTTCCCGGACGCCCTGCGGGCGCTCTCGAGGAGGCCTGCGTCCACGGTCGTGCTCAGGCGTGTGCGACTCATGCCACAATTATGCCACAGGTGGTCACGGAAGCGGCGTCGTGAAGCCCGGTCCACAACACCAAGATCCCCCCGCGGGGGGCGCCGCCGGGGCGGACACAATTCGGGCGGCGAAGAGGGCAAAGGAAGAGGGCCTGACCGCGCTTCCGCTGGTCAGACCCTATTTGCCCCGGAGCCGCCTGTCAGAATCGAACTGACGACCTTCTCATTACGAGTGAGATGCTCTACCGACTGAGCTAAGGCGGCGCGCCGCCCGGGCACTGCTGGAGACCCCGGGCAACCCGGAGAAGTATACGAGTGCCGCCGCGACGTACGAAAACGGCGCTCAGGCCGCGAGCGAGACTTCGGTCGAGCGGCTGGCAGCGTTGCCCGTGAGCATCGTCTGCTCTGCGCCGCACCAGCAGGTGAAGGTGACCTCGATGCCGTGGTCGGTGTTGTCCATGGCGGTGACCTGGCTGGGGAAGATCAGCTGGCGCTTGGCGCAGGCGGTGCAGTGGTGGTCGAACATGAGGTGACCTCCCTCGGAGACGGCGAATGGTTTCAAGGTCAATCATTCCCGCACATCAGTTATAGGGGTAGCCTTTCTTTCCTTGAGAAGCCCTAGGCTTTGCCTATGCTCTCCCTGCATCAGCTCACCTGTTTCCTCGCCACCTACGAGCAGGGCTCGCTCACGGCTGCCGCCGAGGAGCTCGGCTATGCCCAGCCGTCGGTGTCCGAGCAGATCCGGGCGTTGGAGAAGTCCCTCGGTGTCCAGCTCTTCCGACGCGTCGGGCGCGGCGTCGTGCCCACCACGGTCGCTGACACCCTGCGCCCGCACGCCGAGCGGGTGCTCGCCGCCGTCGAGGACGCGCGGCAGTCGGTGCAGCAGGTCAAGAGCTTCGAGACCGGCACCATCCGCTTCGGGATGTTCGGCACCGCACGGTTGTACGCCGGCGCCGGGCTGGTCGCCGACGTGCTGAGCCGCTACCCCGGCGTGCGGGTGGAGCTGATCGGCCAGAACTCGATGGACGTGCAGGAGGACCTGCGCCGCGGTCGCATCGAGGCGGCGATGATCGCCGTACCGTCGGTCGCGAGCGAGGGCCTCAGCGTCACCCCCGTGGCCCGCGACGAGCTCGTCTACATCAGCGCCGACCCTGCTCACCTCACCTCACCCGTGACGCCGCACCGGCTCTCCCTGGCATCGTTGGTGATGCCCGAGACGACCTGGCGCGCCGACGACTCGACGCGCCGGGTGCTGCGACAGCTGCTGCACGAGACCGGTCGCAATCCGCAGACCCGGATCGAGGTCGAGGACGTCGAGACCGCGGTCGAGCTGGTCGGGCTGGGGTACGCCGACTCGGTGATCCCCAAGGGCGCGGCCGTGCAGCTGCTGCCACGACTGGCCCCCAGGGCCGGCTGGGTGTCGCTGCGACCACGGACCTACGACATGTTCGCCGTGGTCAGCCGGGCCGGCGCGACCCTCTCCCCCGCAGCCCAGCTGATGATCGAGCTCGCGACCGCGCGGATCCAGGCCATCGCCGAGCCGATCTGAGGGCGGCGGCCTACGCTCGAGGCATGACCTCACCAGAGACCGTTGTCCGCAACCTGCTCGCCCACCTCGCCGCGGACGAGGTCGAGGAGGCGATCGAACTGCTCGACGTCGACGTCGTCTGGAAGAACACCTACCTGCCGACCTTCCGCGGGCCCCAGGTCGCGAAGAACCTGCGCGACATGGTGACCCGCGGGATCAGCTTCGACGTCACCATGCACCACCTCGCCGCGGACGGCGACGTGGTGCTCACCGACCGCACCGATGTGCTCAGCTATGGCGCCTGGTCGAGCGACTTCTGGGTGCGCGGCACCTTCGAGGTGCGCGACGGCAAGGTGGTGCTCTGGGACGACGCCTTCAGCTGGGTCGACGTGATGACGTCCGGGATCGCCGGTCTGGTCAGGGCGGCGCTGCCCAAGAAGTAGCGTTCGACACCGCGAGGCACCATGGAGCCATGGTCGTCGCGGAGAAGTCGTGCGCCTCGTGCGGTCGGCGCATCGAGTGGCGCAAGAAGTGGGAGCGGGACTGGGACCAGGTCCGCTACTGCTCGACCGCATGTCGTCGGCGCGGCGTCACGGCCGACGACCGGGCCTTGGAGGCGACGATCCTCGACCTGCTGGCACGGCGCGGGTCGGGCACGACGATCTGCCCCTCCGACGCCGCCCGCGCGCTCCACGGCGAGGACGGTGACGGCTGGCGCGAGCTCATGGAGCCGACCCGACGAGCCGCGCGCCGGTTGGTCGCGGCCGGTGCCGTGGTCATCACCCAGGGCGGCAAGGTCGTCGACCCGTCCACCGCCACGGGCGCGATCAGGATCCAGCGCGCGCCCTGACCGTGTCGGAACCGAGCAAGGGGCAGGTCAGCACGCGAGGCCGTCCTCGGGGACGGTGCCGGCGAGGAGGTAGTCCTCGACCGCGGAGTCGACGCACTCGTTGCCGTCGTTGTAGCCGGTGTGCCCGTCGCCGTCGCGGCGGATCAGGACCCCGGACTCGAGCTGGTCGGCGAGAGCTTCGGCCCAGACCATCGGCGTCGCCGGGTCTCGGGTGGTGCCGACCACGACGATCGGCGGGGCGCCCGTGGCGTGCAGCTCGCGGTTGCCCTCCGAGGCTCGCTGCGGGAAGCCGCTGCAGTCGGTCAGGCTCCAGGCGAAGGTGCGGCCGAAGGTCGGGGACGCCTCCTCGAAGGCAGGCACCTGGGCAGGCACCTCGGCGGCCGGGATCGACCACGGGTCGTCGAGGCAGTTGATCGCGTAGAACGCCTCGGTGCTGTTGTCGGTGTAGCCACTCGGCCCGCGTGAGGCGTAGGCGTCCGACAGGACCAGCAACAGGGTGCCGTCACCGTCGAAGGCGTTCGCCAGTGCCTGGTCGAGATACGTCCAGAACGACTGGCTGTAGAGCGCGAACGCGACCCCGTAGAAGGCGTTGCCGATGGCGAGCTCGCGCTCCGAGTCGGTGGGCAGCGGCTTCGCGTCGACGCTGTCGAGGAAGCTGCTGATCCGAGCGATCCCAGCGTCGACCGAGTCGCCGAGGAAGCAGTCGTCCTCGTCGTCGACGCACGCGCCGACGTACGCCCGCAGCGCCGTCTCGAAGCCGGCCGCCTGCTGGAGGTCGAGCTCGCGGGTGGTGAGGGACGGATCGACCGCCCCGTCGAGGACCATCCTCCCGACCTTGTCGGGGAAGAGGTCGGCGTAGGTCGCGCCGAGCATCGTGCCGTAGGACGCACCGAACCAGTCCAGCGACGACTCCCCGAGCGCCGCACGGAGCACGTCGACGTCGCGGGCCGCCTCGACGGTGCTCACGTGGGCTGCGAGCGCGCCGGAGTGCTCGGCGCAGCCGTCGGCGAGGGCGGCGAGTCGCTGCTCGTGGCCGACGACCTCGGCCGGCGTGTCCGGGTCCGGGTCGCCGGCAACGAAATCGTCGAGCTCATCGTCGCTCAGGCAGTCGACCGCCGTGCTGGCGCCGGTGCCACGCGGGTCGAAGCCGACCACGTCGTACTGGTCGAGGAGGGGTTGGCCGAAGGCCGACGAGGCGTGGGCGGCGTAGTCGGTGCCGGGCACCCCCGGCCCGCCGGGGTTGACGACGAGGGAGCCGATCCGGTCGGCCGGGACCGCAGCGGGCTGCTTGAGCAGCGCGACGTCGATCGTCGGGCCTGCGGCATCGGCGTAGTCGAGCGGCACGGTCAGGGTGGCGCAGAGGAACTTCTCGCGACAGACGTCCCACGACAGCGTCTGGGAGTAGTAGGCAGCCAGGTCGGCGCTCGGCGGATCCGTGGCACCCGGGTCGGGGCTGGTGGTGGGCGCGTCGAGCAGGTCGCTGCTCGAGTCGGCACGTCCGTCGTCGCCGACCAGCACCAGGACGGCCGTTCCGGCGGCAGCCAGCACCAGCGCGACGATCAGGATGACGGCGGCGACCTGTTTCACCCGGCGCGCACCTCGGGCGCGACCAGGGCGAGCATCATCGACTCGAGCGCGAGCATCGGCGGCACGTTGAACTCCAGCATCTGCTCGCGGGCCTCGAAGACCGCCGAGATCCGGCGCAGGTGGGCCTCCGGGGTCGAGACCCGGGCCAGCAGCTCCACGTCGGCGCGGAGCTCCTCGTTGACCAGGGCGCCGGAGGCTCCGACCGACACCGCGATCGCGTCGCGGTAGACCGACACCAGGTCCATCAGCCCGCGGTCGACGACGTCGAGGTGGCGCCGCTTGGCGCGGGTCTTCTGGTCCTTCTCGAGCTCGCGGAGGGCGGGGGCGTACTCCCGGGGACGACGGCCGCGCTCGACCACGCCGTACGACGCGTCGAGGTCGGCCTTCTCGCGGGCGTCGAGGTCGGTGGTGATCGCCTCGGCCTCCTGCTTGGCGACCTCACTGAGGGTGGAGGCTGCGTTCATGCAGGCGCCGAGCGAGGTCAGCCGGATCGGGAGCGCCACCACGTCGCGGCGCCGGTCGCGGGTCGCCTCGTCGCGGGCCAGGGCTCGGGCCCGGCCGATGTGGCCCTGGCTGGCACGGGCGGCGTACGACGCGAGCGCGGACCCGACCCCGTCGCGGCGGGTGAGGAAGGCCGCGACGTCGTCGGTCGTCGGGGTGGTGAGGGTGACCAGTCGGCAGCGCGACCGGATCGTGGGCAGCACGTCCTCGACGGTCGGCGCGCAGAGCATCCACACGGTCCGGACGGTCGGTTCCTCGATCGCCTTGAGCAGCGCGTTGCAGGCCTGGTCGGTCAACCGGTCGGCGTCCTCGACGATGAGGATCTGCCACCGGCGCCCGACCGGGGCGAGGGCAGAGCGACGGACCAGGTCGCGGACCTCGCCGACCCCGATGGAGAGCTTCTGGGTCCGGATCATCGCGACGTCGGCGTGGCTGCCGGCCAGCACGGTGCGGCACTCGTGGCACTCGCCGCAGCCCGGCGCACCGGGCTGCGAGCCGTCGCACTGAAGCGCTGCCGCGAACGCGACCGCGGCGTTGGAGCGTCCCGAGCCCGGCGGACCGGTGAACAGGAACGCCTGGCTCATCCCGTGGCCGCCGGCGGCCCGAGCCAGTGCCTCGACCACCTGGCGCTGACCGACCAGGTCGTCCCAGACCGTCACGTGGCCACCTCACGGCGCATGGCCCGGTCGAGCAGCGTGGCGACCCGCTCGCGGACCTGGGCCGCGATCTCGTCGACCCCGGCTCGGGCGTCGAGCACGAGGTAGTGGTCCGGGTCGGCCGCGGCCATCTCGACGAACGCGGTGCGGACCCGTTCGTGGAACTCCACCGACTCGCCCTCGATCCGGTCACGGCCGGCGAAGCGGCCCAGCCCCTCACGGGGGTCGAGGTCGAGGACCACGGTCAGGTGCGGGCGCAGGTCGTGGGTCGCCCAGCGGGCGACCTGCTCGACCTCGGCGACCACGAGCGACCTGCCGGCACCCTGGTAGGCCAGCGTGGAGTCGACGTAGCGGTCGGTGATGACGACGTCGCCACGATCGAGCGCCGGCTGCACGACCGTGTCGACGTGCTCGGCCTTGTCGGCGGCGTAGAGCAGCGCCTCGGTGCGGTGCGACAGCTCGCCGGTCTCGGGGCTGAGCACGATCCGGCGCAGCTCTCGGCCCACGATGGTGTCGCCGGGCTCGAAGGTGAGCAGCACGGCGTACCCCTGGGCCTGCAGCCACTCGCGCAGCAGTCCGGACTGGGTGGACTTGCCGGAGCCCTCACCGCCCTCGAAGCAGACGAAGACGCCGCGCTCGGCGTACACCCCGCTGCTCATGGCCACAGCCTAGGTGGCGGCACCGACCGAGCCCGAGACGAGGTGGTCTACGCCTTCTTGGCAGCCGCCTTCTTCGCGGGCGCCTTCTTGGCCGTCTTCTTGGCGGCGGACTTCTTGGCGGGCGCCTTCTTCGCGCCCTTCTTGGCCGTCTTCTTCGCCGGGCCCTTCGCGCGCCGGTCGGCGAGCAGCTCGGCGGCACGCTCGAGGGTCAGCTCCTCGACCGAGTCGTCCTTGCGCAGGGTGGCGTTGTGCTCGCCGTCGGTGACGTACTCCCCGAAGCGACCGGCCTTGACCACCACCGGCTGCCCGGAGACCGGGTCGTTGCCGAGCTCCTTGAGCGGCGGCGCGGCCGCGGCCCGGCCCCGCTGCTTGGGCTGGGCGTAGATCCGCAGCGCCTCCTCGAGGGTGATCGTGAGCAGCTGGTCCTCGGTGGTCAACGAGCGCGAGTCGGTGCCGCGCTTGAGGTAGGGCCCGTAGCGGCCGTTCTGGGCGGTGATCTCCTCGCCGTCCTCGCCGGCCCCGACCACGCGCGGCAGCGAGAGCAGCTTGAGGGCGTCGTCGAGGGTGATCGTGTCGAGCGTCATCGACTTGAAGAGCGATCCGGTACGGGGCTTGGTGCCCTTCTTGGCATCGTCGGGCAGCAGCTCGGTGACGTAGGGCCCGTAGCGCCCGCTCTTGGCGACCACCTGCAGCCCGGTCTCGGGGTGCACACCGAGCTCGATCTCCTCGCCCGCCGGGTTGGCGAACAGCTCCGCGGCCTTCTCCAGGGTCAGCTCGTCGGGCGGCAGGTCGTCGGGTACGTTGGCCCGCTTGCCGATCGGGTTGCCCTCGTCGTCAGGACCCTCGAGGTAGGGGCCGTAGCGCCCGACCCGCAGGTTGATCCCGCTGTCCGGACCCCCGATGGGGAAGGTCGCCAGCTCGCGGGCGTCGATGTCGCCGAGCTCGTCGACCAGCGGCTTCAGGCCGACCACCGAGTCCGAGCCGTAGTAGAAC
Organism: uncultured Actinomycetota bacterium; assembly: GCA_963706475.1. Lineage (GTDB taxonomy): Bacteria > Actinomycetota > Actinomycetes > Propionibacteriales > Nocardioidaceae > Nocardioides. The sequence continues at coordinate 1,391,173 of CAVPLV010000002.1, forward strand.
TCACCGAGCTCGGTGTTGCGGTCCTTGCGACCACCGGCGATCTCGTCGAGGACGTCCTCCATGCCGGCGGTGAACTCGTAGGAGATCTGCCGCGGGAAGTGCTCCTCCAGCAGCCGGGTCACCGAGAACGCCAGCCAGGCCGGCACCAGCGCGGTGCCCTTCTTGTAGACGTAGCCCCGGTTCAGGATCGTCCCGATGATCGAGGCGTACGTCGACGGGCGGCCGATCTCGCGGTCCTCGAGCTCCTTGATCAGGGTCGCCTCGGTGTAGCGCGCGGGCGGCTTGGTCTCGTGGCCGGACGCGCTGATGCTGGCGGCCGAGACCGCGTCGCCCTGCTCGAGGTTGGGCAGCCGGGTCTCGGCGTCGTCCTTCTGGGCACCCTCGTCGGTGCCCTCGACATAGGCCTTGAGGAACCCGTGGAAGGTGATCACCCGGCCACTGGCGGAGAAGACGACGTCCTCCCCGGAGGCGGCCGGAGCACCGATCCGGATCGAGACCGACTGGCCGGCGGCGTCCTTCATCTGCGAGGCGACGGTGCGCATCCAGATCAGCTCGTAGAGGCGGAACTGCTCGCCGCTCAACCCGGTCTGGGCCGGGGTCCGGAACGAGTCGCCGGCGGGCCGGATCGCCTCGTGCGCCTCCTGGGCGTTCTTGACCTTCGACGTGTAGACGCGCGGCGAGTCCGGGAGGTACTCGGCGCCGTACAGCTCCCGCACCTGGGAGCGCGCCGCCTCCACCGCACCTCCGGAGAGGGTGGTGGAGTCGGTGCGCATGTAGGTGATGAAGCCGTTCTCGTAGAGGCGCTGGGCGACCGACATCGTCACCGAGGCGCTCATCCCGAGCTTGCGGCTGGCCTCCTGCTGCAGCGTGGTGGTGCGGAAGGGGGCGTACGGCGAGCGCCGGTAGGGCTTGGACTCGACCGAGCGGACGTCGAAGGTCGAGTCCTGCAGCGCCGCCGCGAGCGACTCGGCGCGGGCCCGGTCGAGGTGCACGACCTTGGCGCCGTCCTTGAGCACGCCGTCCTGGCTGAAGTCGGAGCCGCGGGCGACCCGGACCTCGTCGACCGAGTGCAGCTTGGCGGGGAACATCCGCTGGTCGTGCTTGGAGCCGGCGTCGAAGGTGCCCTCCAGGTCCCAGTAGGACGCGACGTGGAAGCGGATCCGCTCGCGCTCCCGGTCGACCACCAACCTGGTGGCCACGGACTGCACGCGGCCGGCGGACAGGCCGGACATGACCTTCTTCCACAGCACCGGGGAGACCTCGTAGCCGTAGAGGCGGTCCAGGATCCGGCGCGCCTCCTGGGCCTCGACGAGGTCCATGTCGAGCTCGCGCGGGTTGTCCGCGGCGGCCAGGATCGCGGGCTTGGTGATCTCGTGGAAGACCATCCGCTTGACCGGGATGCCCTTCGGCTTCAGCTCGTCGAGGAGGTGCCAGGCGATGGCCTCGCCCTCGCGGTCCTCATCGGTGGCGAGGTAGAGCTCGTCGGCGTCCTTGAGCAGCGACTTGAGCTTGGAGATGTGCGCCTTCTTGTCACGAGGCACGACGTAGTAGGGCTCGAAGCCGTTGTCGACGTCGACCGCGAGCCGGCCCCACGGCTTGTCCTTGATCTTGGCCGGTGTGTCCGCCGCGTTGTTCGGGAGGTCGCGGATGTGGCCGATCGAGGACTCGACGACGTACCCCGAACCGAGGTAGCCGCCAATGGTGCGGGCCTTCGCCGGGGACTCGACGATCACCAACTTGTGTGCCACGAAGTGTCTTCTCTCTGCCTGTGCTGCGGTGCCGGACCCCGTCTGGAAGGGGCTCACGGCCGATCACGGTAGCGCGTGGCGCCGCGTTGTCACTCCCGGCGCCACGCCTCGACAGTGCCACGCACCCCGTGGCACGACCGTACGCGGCACCCCGCGGTCACCCGGATCAGGCCGTCAGGAAGCCCTCGGCCACCAGCTCGCGCACGGCGGGCAGGTAGGTCTCGCGGGTCTGCTCCGGCGCCAGGTCGAGCAGCTGGGCAATCGCGTCGAGGATCTGCCCGACCGTGAGCTCACCGTCGCAGGCACCCACGAGCGCGGCCTCGACGGTGTCGGCCTGCCGCGCCCGCCTCAGGCCCCGCTGCTGGCGCAGGACCACGACCTCCGGGTCCGCTGCGCCCACCGCACCCACCGTCTCCTGTCGTACGTCGACGCGCGCGACGAGCCGCGACCCGAGGTCGACCCGGGCGTCGATGCCGGCCGCCCAGTCGCCGATCGCCGGCGCGATCGGCTGCTCGACGTCGTACGGCCACTCGAGCAGCTCGCGCACCGGGTCGTCGGCGCCCGAGCGACGCAGGTTGATCCAGCCGAAGCCGACCCCGCCGACTCCCTGCTCCTCGAACCAGGACAGCCACGTGTCGTAGCGGCTCGCGTAGTCGGCGGCGCCGTGCTGGCCCGCGTCCTTGAGCCACAGCTCGACGTACGCCGCCGGGTCGAGCACCTCGCGCTGCACGACGAACGCGTCACACCCGCCGGGGAACCAGCCGGTCATCCGGTCCTGCCAGGAGCGGTCCTGCGGGATCACCCAGTTGGCGAGCACCTGGCACCAGCCACCCTCGTTGAGGTGTCGGGGCGCGGTGCGCACGATGTGCTCGACGACGTTGTCCCCGGGCAGCCCGGAGTCGCGGTAGACCAGCCGCTCCCCAGTCCCCGGGGAGATGACGAACGGCGGGTTGGTCGCGATCAGGTCGAAGCGCTCCCCCGCCACCGGCTCGAAGAACGAGCCCTCGCGTACGTCGACGATCCCGGCCACCCCGTTGAGGGCGGCGTTGAAACGGGCCAACCGCAGCGCGCGCGTGTTGACGTCGGTGGCGACGACGCGCTCGCTGTGCGCGGCCAGGTGGAGCGCCTGGACGCCGCAGCCGGTCCCGAGGTCGAGCGCGCTGCCGACCGGCTCCCGCACGGTCAGCTGGGCCAGCGACGTGGAGGCCGAGCTGATCCCCAGCACGTGGTCGGGACCCACCCGGTTGGGTCCGCCGTCGAGTCCCGGGGTCAGGTCGCTGACCACCCACAGATGCCCGTCGTCGGTGCCGTAGGGGCGTACGTCGAGCCGCGCCGCGACCTCGCCGATGCTCTGCTCGACGACGCCCTCGGCGGCCATCCGGTCGACCAGGCCGGGCAGCGCGGCCTCGGCGGCGGCGAGCTCGACGGGCGCCTGCAGGAGGAAGAGCCGGACCAGCGTCTCGAGCGGCCCGCCTCCCGCCGTACGACGCAGGCCGGGTGTCGTCTCGTTGCGCGCCAGCGCCTGGTGCGCCAGCGGTCCGAGGAGGTCGGCCACGGTGTCGTAGGTGAAGTCCGCGGCCTCCAGCGCGTGCCGGAGGCGGAGGGGCAGGTCGGTGCTGGGCGCATCACTCACGGGTCCGAGCCTAGGGCCCGGACGCACGAGGACGCCGACCCGCAGTGCGGATCGGCGTCCCGGTGGTGGTGCTGGCTACTGCCGGGGTGACTCGACCTGCGGCGCGGGGGTGCCCGAGTCGTCGCCGATGCTCACCTCGCGCTGCTTGGAGATGTAGACGGCCACCGCGATGACCGTGACCGCTGCCACAGCGATCAGGATGCGGAGCAGGTCGTTCTGGTCGTCACCGACGCTGGTGGAGACCACCGCGCTGGCGATCAGCAGGGAGACCAGGTTCATCACCTTGATCAGCGGGTTGATGGCCGGGCCGGCGGTGTCCTTGAACGGGTCACCGACGGTGTCACCGATGATGGTGGCCTCGTGGGCCGGTGAGCCCTTGCCCCCGTGGTTGCCGTCCTCGACCAGCTTCTTGGCGTTGTCCCAGGCGCCGCCCGAGTTCGCCAGGAAGACCGCCATCAGGGTGCCGGTGCCGATGGCACCGGCGAGGAAGCCGGCCAGCGCGGTCGCGCCGAGGCCGAAGCCCACCGCGATCGGGGCGAGCACGGCGAGGATGCCCGGCGTGATCAGCTCGCGCAGGGAGTCCTTGGTGACGATGTCGACGACCTTGCCGTACTCCGGACGACCGGTGCCCTCCATGATCCCGGGGATCTCGCGGAACTGGCGACGCACCTCGTAGACCACCGCGCCGGCTGCCCGGGCCACGGCGTTGATCGCCAGACCGGAGAAGAGGAACACCACGGCTGCACCGAGGAGCACGCCGACGATCACGGCCGGGTTGAAGACCGAGAAGTCCAGCAGGTAGGCCTCGTCCGGAGCGACGTTGGCCTTGTCGAGCGACTCGAAGACCGACGTGGCGTACGAGCCGAACAGGGCGGTGGCCGCGAGGACCGCCGTCGCGATCGCGATGCCCTTGGTGATCGCCTTGGTCGTGTTGCCGACAGCGTCGAGCTCGGTGAGGATCTGCGCACCCTCGTCGCTGACGTCGCCGGACATCTCCGCGATGCCCTGCGCATTGTCGGAGACCGGACCGAACGTGTCCATGGCCACGATCACGCCTACCGTCGTGAGCAGGCCGCAACCGGCCAGCGCCACGGCGAACAGCGAGACCGTCAGCGCGGCCCCACCGAGCAGGTAGGCGCCGAACACCGCGGCCCCGATGACGAGCGTCGTGTAGACCGCGGACTCGAACCCGACCGAGAGGCCGGACAGGATCACGGTGGCCGCGCCGGTGAGCGAGGTCTTGCCGACGTCCTTGACGGGGCGGTACTCGGTGCCCGTGTAGTAGCCGGTCAGGGCCAGGATGCCAGCCGACATCACGATCCCGATCACGACCGCGGACGCCGCGATGAAACGCGGGTCGCCGTCCGCAGTGGCGAGCTCGCCCGCGATGTTGGTGAACTCGCCGAAGCTGCTCGGCAGGTAGACGTAGGACAGGACCACGCTGGCGACGGCGGCGATGCCGGAGGACAGGTAGAACGACCGGTTGATGGTGCTCAGTCCGTTGACGCCGGCCTTCGGGCGGGTCAGGTAGACACCTGCGACGGCGGTCAGCGCGCCGATGGCCGGGATCAGCAGCGGAAAGACCAGGCCCTTGTCGCCGAACGCCTGCGACCCGAGGATCAGGGCCGCGACCAGGGTGACGGCGTAGGACTCGAAGAGGTCGGCAGCCATGCCGGCGCAGTCACCCACGTTGTCGCCGACGTTGTCGGCGATGGTCGCGGCGTTGCGCGGGTCGTCCTCGGGGATGTTGTTCTCGACCTTGCCGACCAGGTCGGCGCCGACGTCGGCAGCCTTGGTGAAGATGCCGCCGCCGACCCGCATGAACATGGCGAGCAGCGCGGCGCCGAAGCCGAAGCCCTCGAGCACGTCGGGTGCCTTGTCCTGGAAGAAGAGCACGACCAGGCTGGCGCCGAGCAGGCCGAGACCGACGGTGAGCATGCCGACCATCGCACCGGTCCGCAGACCGATCCGCATGGCGGGCTCGCGCCCCTCGGCGTTGGCCGCCGCGGCCACCCGGAGGTTGGCCCGGACGGCGAGGTTCATGCCGAGGTAGCCCACTGCAGCGGAGAACCCGGCACCGATCAGGAAGAACACCGACCGGAAGATGCGGACGGTCATGTCGTCGGCGGGCAGGACGAGCAGTGCGAAGAACGCGATCGCCGCGAAGATCCCGAGGGTCCGGAACTGGCGGGTCAGGTAGGCGTTCGCGCCCTCCTGGACCGCCTGCGCGATGTTCTTCATGTTGTCGGTGCCTTCACCGGCAGCAAGGACCTCTTGACGGAACATCGCCGCCATCGCCAGCGCGCCGAGCGCGATCAGGGCGACGACGACGACGAGCACGAGGTTGCCGCCAGAGACCTCCACGACAGCGGGAGCAATTCCCGTCATGTGTTTCCTCCTGGGGGTGGTGCAGGGTTGTGGTCAACGGATGCGGGCCGGATGTGACTCAGGTCTCCCGGACGTCGCGGAGTCTACGCATGGGTAGGCACCCCTGAGCACCCGGATGTGACCCGGACCACACGACGCCGTCACCCGACCACGTGCCGAGGGTGCACCGAAGGACCCACCGACGCAGGTCGGTGGGTCTGGAGGGGTGGTGGGTCAGCTGCTGGCGAGCGCCGCGTCGGCGGACTCGTGGATCACGAACACCTTCGCCAGGCCGGTGATCCGGAAGATCTTGAGCAGTCGGTCCTGGTTGCACACCAGCTGGAGCGACCCGTCGTGGGCCCGGACCTTCTTGAGGCCGCCGACCAGGACACCGAGCCCGGTGGAGTCGAGGAACTCGACCTCCTCCATGTCGATGACGATGTCGTAGACACCGCCCGCCACGATCTCGGTGATCTTGTCGCGCAGCTTGGGGGCCGTGTAGACGTCAATCTCGCCCCCGACGGCAACGATGGTCTTGCCGCCAGCGTCGCGCGTCGTCAGAGTCAGGTCCACCTATGTCTCCTGCAGCCACTTAGTACGGTTGGCCGGCAACGTCACGGCGTGATCCCGACGTCCGGCCTGGATAATGAAACCACGCCTCTCGCCGTCCGCGCACGAAGTCCACCAGAGTCGTGGACAACGCGCTGCTGAGCCAGCACGGATCAGGGTACGCCGGGCACGGCTCACGCCTCGATTCGAGGCGGACCTCCCTGACCCGGGGGTCGAGCGCCCGGGCTGTCGGCGGTCTCGGCGAGAATGGTGGTGCTATGACAAACGTGTCCCCAGCCCTCGACAACCCGGTGCGCAGCGCCGGCCTGGTCGACCGGTTGGCCGCGGTGCCGGGTCGAGAGGACCGGCTGCGCCACCTCGAGGTGCTGCCGGCCCGGCCGGCCCGGCACGGCGAGTGGCCGGCGTGGGTCGGGGCGGACGTCGTCACCGCCTACGAGCGCCGCGGAGTGCACCGGCCGTGGACCCACCAGGTCACGGCCGCCGACGCGGCCCGGGCCGGGCAGCACGTCGTGCTCGCGACGGGGACCGCGTCCGGCAAGAGCCTGGGCTACCAGGCACCGGCGCTGACCGCGATCGAGGAGGGCCGCGGGCCACGAGGGCAGCGCGGCGCGAGCGTGCTCTACCTCGCACCCACCAAGGCGCTGGCGCAGGACCAGCTCGCCGGCATCACCGCGCTGGGCCTGGACGTCCGGGTGACCACCCACGACGGCGACAGCAGCCGTGAGCAGCGCGACTGGGCGCGAGACCACGGGGAGTACGTCCTCACCAACCCCGACATGCTCCACCACTCGTTGCTGCCCTCCCACTCGTGGTGGGCGCCGTTCCTGGGCTCGTTGCGCTACGTCGTGGTCGACGAGTGCCACCACTACCGCGGGGTCTTCGGCGCCCACGTCGCCCACGTGCTGCGTCGGCTCCGTCGGATCTGCGCGACGTACGGCGCCGCGCCGACCTTCGTGCTCGCATCGGCCACGGTCGCCGAGCCGGAGCTGGCCGCCCACCGCCTCACCGGACTGGACTTCCTCGCGGTCACCGACGATGCGTCCCCCAGGGGCCAGGTCTCCCTGGCGCTCTGGGAGCCACCGTTCACCTCGCTGACCGGGGAGAACGGCGCCCCGGTCCGGCGAGCGGCGTCGTCGGAGACCGCCGACCTGCTCGCCGACCTGGTCCTCGAGGACGTCCGGACGCTGGCCTTCATCCGGTCGCGGCGTGGCGCCGAGCAGGTTGCGCTGACCGCGGCCGGGCTGCTGGCGGAGGTGGACGCGTCGCTGCCGGCCAAGGTGGCGTCGTACCGCGGTGGCTACCTCCCCGAGGAACGCCGGGCGATCGAGGAGGCGCTGCGCAGCGGGGCGCTGACCGGTCTGGCCGCGACCAACGCGCTCGAGCTCGGCATTGACATCAGTGGTCTCGACGCGGTGCTGATGGCAGGCTTCCCCGGCACCAGGGCAGCCCTGTGGCAGCAGGTCGGCCGGGCCGGGCGCGGGGGTCAGGACGCACTGGCGGTGCTGGTCGCCCGCGACGACCCCCTCGACACCTACCTCGTCACCCATCCCGACGCCTTGCTCGGACGACCCGTCGAGGCCACCGTCTTCGACCCGTCCAACCCGCACGTCCTCGGGCCACACCTGTGTGCCGCGGCGCACGAGGTGCCGCTGACCGAGGCCGACCTGCCGCTCTTCGGACCGACCGCACGGTCCGTCGTCGACGACCTCACCGAGGGCGGACTGCTGCGACGCCGACCGCGCGGCTGGTTCTGGACCGACCGGCGCCGGGCCAGCGACCTCGCCGACCTGCGCTCCACCGGAGGTGCGCCGGTCCAGCTCATCGAGGCTGGGACCGGCCGGGTGATCGGGACGGTCGACGCCTCCGGTGCCCACGGCTCCGCCCACGAAGGTGCGGTCTACGTGCACCGCGGTGAGACCTGGCTGGTCGAGTCCCTCGACCTCGAGGAGCACGTGGCGATCATCTCGCGAGCCGAGCTCGACTACTCGACGTCGGCCCGCGAGATCACCGACATCCGGGTCGTCGGCGAGCGGGAGCGGACCCGGTGGGATGACTGCGTGCTCACCCTCGGCGAGGTCGACGTGACCCACCAGGTGGTGTCCTTCCTCAAACGTCGCCAGCCCGGGGGCGACGTCCTCGGCGAGATCCCCCTCGATCTGCCACCCCGCTCGCTGCGCACCGTCGCGGTCTGGTGGACGGTGCCGGCCGCGGCCCTCGCCGGGGGTGGGATCTCCGCTGCCGACCTGCCCGGCGCAGCCCACGCCGCGGAGCACTGCTCGATCGGGCTGCTGCCGCTCTTCGCCACCTGCGACCGCTGGGACATCGGCGGCGTCTCGACCGCCGTGCACGCCGACACCGGCGAGCTGACCGTCTTCGTCTACGACGGGCACCCGGGCGGGGCCGGTTTCGCCGAGCGCGGCTTCCGGGCCGCCCGCGCCTGGTTGAGCGCCACCCGCGACACGATCCGCTCCTGCGGGTGCGACACCGGCTGCCCGTCCTGCATCCAGTCGCCGAAGTGCGGCAACCAGAACAACCCGCTCGACAAGGCCGGTGCGGTCGCGCTCCTCGACGTGCTGCTGAGCGGCTCCGCCGCGGGGTAGCCTCACCTCATGTTGGTCGTCGGGCTCCTCCTGATCGTCGCCGGCGCGCTCGCGATCGTCGCTGCCCTCACCAGTGCCTCAGGCACCGTCGAGCTGCTCGGCACCGACGTCAGCGCGCTGACCCTCTTCCTCATCGGGGTCGGCAGCGGCGTGGCGATCCTCTGGGGCTTCACCATCTCCAAGTTCGGCACCAGGAGAACCTTGCGCCAGCGCCGGGAGAGCCGCCGGCTCGGCGAGCTCTCCGACAAGCTCGACCAGCACGAGGCCGAGCGGCGCGAGTCGAACGACTGAAGGTCACGCCGGCCCGGCTCGAGAGCGGGCCGCCAGGTCGGCCGCCTGCCCCAACCAGCGCGGACCGGCGACCTCCACCTCGACCCTCACCTCACGGCCGCTCACGGTGCAGGACGTCAGGGTGGCGCCGTTCGCCGTGGCGATCCGGGCCGCGAGGCCGCAAGGGTCCGCGGCCTCACCGAGGGCGGTTGCGGCGGCCAGTGCGGCGAGGTCGGAGGCCGACTGGGCGGCCCGGTGCGCGTGCACCATCGCTGCGACCACGCCGAGCGCGGTCCCCAGCAGGAGGAGCACGCCGACACAGGACACCACGAACAGCGTCGCCGAGCCACGCTCGTCGCGGCTGCGACTCATCCTCACCGGCTCACCTCCTCGCTCGCGGCCACCGCGACCGCCGAGACGGTGACCCCCGGCAACGCGCCGAGCAGGCCACCAGGCCCTGACACCCGTGCCTCGACGACGACCCGCACCTCGGCACCGTCGTCGTGCACGCTGACCCGGCCGCCGGCCGGCGCGACCTCCTGACCACGCCGGACCGCCTCGGCCTGGCTGTCCCCGCGGGCGACGGCCCGGGCGGTCTCGCGGGCCGCGTCGACCGCCCGGATCTGGGCCAGGCCCACCGACAGCAGCCAGACCAGGCCGATGGTCACCGCGATCAGCAGGGGCAGCGCCATCGCCAGCTCGGCGGTCGCGGCGCCCCGCTCGTCGCGCCGGATCATCCGATGCCCAGCAGCCCAAGGACGTGGTCGAACAGGGTCCGCAGCAGCTGGTCGCCGAAACCGCCGGTGAGCAGCTTGAAGAGCAGGCCGGCCAGCCCCGCCCCGGCGGCGGTACCGACGGCGTACTCGGCGGTGGTGATGCCACGCTCGTCGTCGGGCTCGTCGTCGGGCTGTCCGCGACCGAGTCGACGCGACGGCGGTGCGAAGGATGGACGTGACATGGAGATCTCCGGTTCCCGGCCGCCCGGTGCGACCGTCGGGACCGACCCTCCGCGATCGGGACGGGTCCCGCAGCCCGGGGACAGCAGGCTGTGCAGCGACCTGCGGGAGCCCCGCACGGTGGACGGTCACCGGGCCAAACAGGCTTCGAACACCTGTTCTATTCTATCGTCATGTCGTCGCCACCGAAACGAGACCGGTGGAACTCCTACCGACCGGACGAGCAGCGGGTGGTCCTGATCCGTCGGGCCGGCTCGCTCAAGCCCTACATCGGCTACGTCGTCGAGTGGCCGATGACCGCGAACGGCAACCGGTTCCTGGTCGCCTACCTCGACGAGGGCGTGTCCCGCGTCTTCCGCATCGAGTGGCTCGAGCGCCGCCAGCTCGTCCCCGTCACGGTCGACCCGAACTGGCTCACCTCCCCGCAGGGCCACTAGAGCTCGAGGGTGGCCAGCAGCGACACGACGAGCGGCACGATGCCGATCAGCAGGAAGGCGGGCAGCAGGCACAGGCCCAGGGGTACGGCGGCCCGGACCCCGACAGCCCGGGCCCGCTCCTCGGTGTCGGCGCGGGCGCTGCGGGCCAGCTCGTCGGCCAGCCGCTCGACGGCAGCCACCACGGGCGCGCCCGAGGCATGTGAGCGCGCCAGGGTGCGCCCGAGGCGACCGAGCTGCGGGTCGGCGGCCAGCGACGACCAGACCTCCTCCGGGTCGACGCCGAGCGAGAGCCGGGCCGCGACCCCGTCGAGCCGGTCGGCGGCCGGTCCGGGCAGCGCCGCGCACACCATCGCGATGCCCTCGGCCGGCGCTGCCCCCGAACGGACCGTGGCCGCGAGCAGCTCGACGACATGCGGCAGGTCACGTCGGACGGCGTCCCGCCGGCGTCGCACGTCGGCCGGCTCGGCCCGCCCGATCACCACCCAGGTCAGGCCGGTCGCCACGACCGCGGCGACCGCTCCCGGCGGACCGCCCACGAACACCAGGCCGCCGAGACCGGCGAGCGCGCTCCACAGCAGCCGGTGCCGGTGCAGCCAGCCGAGGCCGGGAGCCGGCGCAACCACCTCCGCGATCGCAGCGACCGCGGGCATCCGCGGGCGCGTCCGGACCAGCAGGGCGGCCGCGACCGCGGCGCACCCGACGCTGACCCAGAGCAGGACCGGGTGGATCACCCCGACTCCTCGACGTCGCGCGCGATCGCCTCGATCCAGGCCAGTCCCGCCAGCCCGAAGGTCAGCCCGCCCGCGAGGCAGGCCAGCCCGAGTGGCTCGCCGAGCAGGAACCCCCACGGGTCACCGCCCGCTCCCGAGCCCATCAGCAGGGCCAGCACCGGCAGGCACCCCACCAGCCGGGCGGTGGCCCGCGCCGAGGCCAGCTCGCCCGCGACCAGGCGCCGGGTGGCAGCAGCATCACGCAGCGCGTCGGCGACCCGGTCGACCGCGACCGCCAGGCCCTCGCCGGTGCGGTGGCTGACCTGCCACGCGGCGGCGACCACCCGGAGGTCGCGAGCACCGTCGAGGTGGTCACCGAGGTCGCGCAGCGCTGCGGGCACGTCGGAGCCGATCCGGAACGCCTCGGCGACCGGACCGAGTGCCGGCCAGGACGTCGCGGCCCGGTCGAGCGCGTCGCTCGGCGGTCGACCGGCCGCCAGCTCCCCCGCCAATACCTCACAGGTCTCGAGGACCAGGTCCGCGACCTGTGCCGCCGTGCGCCGCCGCTGATGGCGTCTCCACAGGGCGGCTACCCCGAGTGCGGCGCCGCCGAGGACGACCGCGAGCAGACCGAAGCGCGGCACCAGTGCGGCCGTCAGCCCCGCCGCCACCAGCAGTGCCAGGACCCGGACCCGGTGTCCTCCAGGACCCGGCCCGGCCGGAGCAGGACGGAGCCGTGGCCTGGGTGCCACCCACAGCAGCACGGCGAGGGCCTCCGTGACGACGGCGACCGCGATCATCTGCCCGACCCGATGCCCGACCCGATGCCCAGCCGGGCGGCCAACCTCCCTGCTCCGGGACCCGGGACTGCCTGCCCTCGGCCGTCGACGTCGAGCGCCGACGCCATCTCGACCAGGCCGTCGGCCCGGCGCTCGGGGACCGCGACCTGCCGGACCCGGCGCCGCCCGTCGGGTCCGCGGGCGAGGTGGACGACGACATCCACGGCCGACGCGAGCTGGCTGTGGGCAGCGGCCCGACCCAGGCCGGCCGCCAGGGCCAGCGCCTCGATCCGGGCCGGGACGTCGACGGCCGAGTTGGCGTGCAAGGTGCCGCAACCGCCCTCGTGGCCGGTGTTGAGCGCCGCCATCAGGTCCACCACCTCCGCGCCGCGCACCTCGCCGACCACCAGCCGGTCGGGCCGCATCCGCAAGGCCTGGCGAACCAGGGTCCGCAGCTCGACGGCACCGGCGCCCTCGATGTTGGCGGGCCGGCCCTCCAGCGCGACGACGTGCGGATGGTCGGGACGCAGCTCGCTGGCGTCCTCGACCAGCACCACCCGCTCCGCCGGGTCCACCCGGGACAGCAGCGCGGCCAGCAGGGTGGTCTTGCCCGAGCCGGTGCCGCCGCTGACGAGGAACGCCAGGCGCGACTCGATGATCGCCTCCAGCAGCCGGGCGACGTCCCCGGTGAGGGTGCCCGAGCCGACCAGTTCCTCGACGGTGAAGACCCGGCTGCGGGGGACTCGCAGCGAGATCAGCGTGCCCGGCCGAGCCAGCGGCGCCAGCACGGCGTGGAAGCGGCTGCCGTCGGGGAGCCGCAGGTCGCAGTAGGGCGTGGCGTCGTCGAGCCGCCGCCCACCCAGGGCGGCGAGGCGCTGGGCCAACCGGCGGACGGCGGCCTCCCCAGGGAACTGGACCGACGTCAGCTCGAGCCCGGCACCGCGGTCGAGGTAGACCCGGTCCGGTCCGTTGACCAGGACGTCGGTGACGCCCGGGGTCCGCAGCAGCGGCTCGAGCGGTCCCGCACCCACCACGTCGCGCCGTAGGGTCTCGTAGACCGCGAGCACCGCGGCGTCGCCGACCGGACGTCCGGTCTCGCGCAGCGCCTCGGCGACCCGGTGCGGCGTGAGTGCGCCAGGGCTGCGTGCGAGTCGGTCGCGCACCACCTCGAGATCGTCGGCGGCCGGCACCGGACCGGCGGCCGTCACGCGGCCACCGAGGGGATCAGGGAGAGCTGGTCGAGCACCTCCGCGGCGGCCCGCCCGAGCGATCCGCGGCGCGACCGCACCGGTCCGATCCCCAGGTCGATCGCCTCCGACAGCCCCCGCTGGTCGACCATCCGGGACAGCACCGCGACCCCGGTCGCCCGACCGATGAGCTGGGGGTCGACCCCGCTGCCGCGCACCACCAGGCGCAACGACGTCGGGTCGGGATGCCGGCTGCAGACCCGGACCGCCGAGGCCACCCCGACGACGCTCGGCACCACCACGACGACCAGTCGGTCGCACCGCGCAGTGACCTCCTCGACCACCGCGTCGGTCGACCGGGGCAGGTCCACGACCACCAGGTCGTGACCGCGCTGGGCCGCGGAGAGCACCTCCCGCACCGCGAACGCCTGCAGGCTGCCCGTTTGCCCGGCGCGCCAGGAGAGCACCCCGAGCCCGTCGCGCCGCGGCAGCGCCTCCCGCAGCGCCCGGGCGCTGAGCCGGCCGGTGGTCTGGCAGAGCCCGTCCCAGCGGACCCCGTCCCGCGTCTCCAGGCCGAGCACCCGGTCCACCCCGGGTCCGAGCGGGTCGGCGTCCACGACGAGCGCGCGCCCACGCCGCGCCGCCACCTGCCCGAGCGCGCAGGCGAAGGTCGTGGCGCCGGCGCCACCGCTCGCTCCCGTCACCCCGACGACCAGCCCGGAGGTCCGCCCACTGTCGCCGACGTCGGTCAACGTCTCGGTCAGCCACGCCTCCGAGCGCGGCAGCTGGGCAACGCTCTCGGCACCCACGCCCAGCGCGAGGCGGAACAGCTCGTCCGGCACCGAGCCCCACGCGACCACGTGCACCCGGGACCGCCGCACCGGCGCGATCCGGGCCAGTTCCTCGGCCATGTCCACCCCCACCAGGACCAGCGGGGCCGACGACCAGCCCCGCAGGGCGGCTCCGGCATCACCCGCGAGATCGGGCGTCACCCCGGCGGCTGCCGCCAGCCGGAGCAGCTCGTCGAGCAGGGACTGGTCGCGGGTGATGAAGAGCGGTGTGGTCATGGATCGATGGTCACCCCGATCGACGTACCGCTCCCGGCGCCGCCGCAACGCTGTGGATCGGGTCGGCCGATCGGCCTCCTGTGGAGGGCAACCGGCGCGGACCGCACCCTACGATGGACACATGGCGCCCCGCCCCACCGCGGCCTTCTTCGATCTCGACAAGACGATCATCGCCAAGTCGAGCACGTTGGCCTTCAGCAAGCCCTTCCAGGCGGGCGGTCTGATCACCCGACGCGCCGTGCTGCGCTCGGCGTACGCGCAGTTCGTCTACCTCGTCGGCGGCGCCGACCACGACCAGATGGAGAAGATGCGGCAGTTCATGTCGCAGCTCTGCGCCGGCTGGGACGTCGCGACGGTGCGCGAGATCGTCGCCGAGACCCTGCACCACATCGTCGACCCCATCGTCTACGACGAGGCGGTGTCCCTGATCGAGGAGCACAAGCTGGCCGGCCGCGACGTCGTGGTGGTCTCCGCGTCCGGCACCGAGGTGGTCGGGCCGATCGCCGAGATGCTTGGCGCCGACCGGGTGGTCGCCACCCAGTTGGAGGTCGTGGACGGTCGCTACACCGGCCGCATCGAGTACTACGCCTACGCCGAGGAGAAGGCGCGCGCGGTGCGGGACCTGGCCGCCGAGCTCGGCTACGACCTGGCGGCGAGCTACGCCTACAGCGACTCGGTGACCGACGTGCCGATGCTGGAGGCCGTGGGTCACGCGTTCGCCGTCAACCCCGACAAGGAGCTGCGCAAGGCTGCGGCCGCGCACGACTGGCCGGTGCTGGTCTTCGTCAAGCCGGTCGCACTGCGGGCCCGAGTGCCGTTCCCGCCGGCGAGGCCGACCCTGGCCGCGCTGGCGGTCGGCGGTGTCGTCGCCGCCGGCGGGATGTGGTGGGCCAGCACCCGCAGACGGCGCCTCGGCGCCTGAGCTTCGCGACACGCACACCCATGCACCGTGGACCTTGTCAACCCTTGAACACCCCGCCGAAGAGGCGTACACATGAGACACAACTCAAGACTTCACGTGATTCGGGTACCCACGCGGCGATCTCCCTTCTTGAGGGCGCATGCTCACCGGGACACACCCGGGGCTGCAGTTAGATAGTGCACGCTTGGTAGCCAACGTCTCACGTGTCTGCGACGGCACCCGGACCACATTTCAAGCCGGGTGCCGCTCGCATGTCCCGGGTTCTCGATCGACCACGACCACCAAGTCTCAGTCCGCATCCCGCCGCAGCGGGCTCGCCTCCGCGCCTGCCGCATAGGCCTCGGCGGCGTACAGCAGCCACGCCTGCACCCCGGCGGGGCCGCCGTCGCGGTAGCCGCGCAGGTTCGACTCGTACGCTGCGCGCAGCGCGAGGTGTCCCGCCTCCGGCACCACCAGGGACTTCTCGTCGACGCCACGGGCCACCAGGACCAACCGCTCGGTGGCCCGGGCGACCAGACCGTTGCGCGACTCGAAGGGCAGCGCGGTCGCGAGCTCGGCATGCACGACGGCCGCCACCACCAGCGCCGGAGCCGTCGTCGGGGCGGTGAGCAGGTCACCGACCCGCCGCAGCCGGCCTGCCGCCCCGCCGTCACGAGGCCGCCCGCGCCGGTCGGCTGGCAACCCCGCGGCCGCGACCGCGTGGATCCGGGCCAAGGCCTGCAGCGGCGTGCGGGACAGCAGCGGCGCCAGGCCCAGCAGCTCGCTGGACACCCGAACCGCGTCGTCGGAGATCTCGTCCCCCTCCCCCTCGCGCACCTGTCTCAGCGTCGCGCCGGAGCCCTCGAGGACAGCACTGGCGTGGGCGCCGCGCAACAGGCTCTCGGCAGTCGTCTCCGGGGAGGTACGGCGCAGTCCCCGGTCCCGCAGCAGCACGTCGATCCCGTCGCGGGTGGCGGCGTACGCCGAGGGCACGCCCTCCAGCGACGCCCAGCCGGACAAGGTTGCCGGGGAGGGGGGGTCGATGCTCACGGACCGAAGGCTATCCAGCGGGTAGCGTGGCCCCGATGACAGACCAGCCCAGCCCGTACGCCCGCTCCTTCGGCGACGTCGCCGCCGCCTACGACCGGGGCCGTCCGTCGTACCCCCGCCAGGCCGCCGCCTGGCTCGCCGGCGAGCAGCCGGCCACCGTCCTCGAGCTCGGTGCCGGCACCGGCAAGCTGACCGCGGAGCTGGTCGCCCTCGGTCACGACGTGCACGCCACCGACCCCGACGAGCAGATGCTGGCCGTCCTCGCAGAGCGACTCCCGGAGGTCCGGACGTCGGTGGCGAGCGCCGAGGAGATCCCCGCCGCCGACGGCACGTTCGACGTGGTGGTGGTCGCCCAGGCCTTCCACTGGTTCGACCACGACCGGGCGCTCCCCGAGATCGCTCGGGTGCTCAAGCCGCGCGGCACCCTCGCCCTGGTGTGGAACCGGCGTGACGAGCGGATCCCGTGGGTCCGGCGGCTCGGGGCGATCATCGGCAGCCAGGACCAGCAGCCCGACCTCGAGACCGGCATGACGCACTCCCCGCTCTTCGGGGCGGTCGAGGAGGCGACCTTCCGGTTCCGCCAGGTCGTCGACCGGCGCTCGATCCAGGACCTCGCACTGTCGCGCTCCAACATCGCCGTCCTCGACGAGGAGGCGCGGGCCGCGAAGCTGGCCGAGGTGCTGGCGTTCTACGACGACTACGGCCGTGGCATGGACGGGATGCAGCTGCCGTACGCCGCCACCTGCTTCCGGGCCGCCGCTCTCGACCGGACCCCGACGTCCCGCAGCGTCGACGACGAGGAGCCGGCGACCTCGCCGGCGGTCTCGGACGGCACCGACGCCGACGTCCTCCTCATCGACTTCCGCTGAGCCTGCTCCATGACCCGTCCGTGGCGCCGCCGCCACCTGGGGACCGAGGCCGACCGGGCCACCTTCCGCACCCTGCACAGCGCGTCGCTGGCCTCGCCGGCGCTGCGTGAGGGGCTGACCCGCTCGAGCGCGGAGCGCAGCATCCGGCACCTGCACGCACTGCTCGGCAGCCCCGCGCTCGCCCTCACCGACACCACGACGGCGCTGGCCTGGCACGGTCGCGGCCAGCACCACGAGGAGCAGTGCCGCGACCTCGCCGCCGCGACCGTCGATCGTGGCAGCACCCGTGTCTTCGACCAGGGTGACCTGGCCTGCGACATCCCCAACTGCGAGATCCGGACCGCGATCGCGAGCCCGCTGATCGTCGACGAGCGGGTCGTCGGCACCCTCCAGGTCTTCGCAAGCCATCCCACCGCCGGGCTGGCCCGGGCCGCCGACGAGGTCGCGCAGTGGGTCGGCGCGCAGCTCGAGCTCGCCGAGCTCGACGCGTCGCGACACCGGATGATGGAGGCCGAGGTGCGCGCGCTGCGCGCCCAGATCAGCCCACACTTCATCTACAACTCGCTCGGCGCGATCGCCAGCTTCGTGCGCACCGACCCCGACCGGGCCCGCGAGCTGCTGCTGGAGTTCGCCGACTTCACCCGCTACTCGTTCCGCCGGCACGGGGAGTACACCACCCTCGCCGAGGAGCTGCGCAGCGTGGAGCGCTACCTGCTGCTCGAGCAGGCCAGGTTCGGGGACCGGCTCCGGGTGACGTTGAGCATCGCCCCCGAGGTGCTTCCGGTCGCCGTACCCTTCCTCTGCATCCAGCCCCTCGTCGAGAACGCCGTGCGCCACGGTCTCGAGTCCGCGGAGGCTGGCGGCCACATCCGGATCGGCGCCCGCGACCGGGGACAGGAGTGCGTGATCGAGGTGGAGGACAACGGTGTCGGTGAGGACCCCGACAAGGTCCGGCGCGCCCTGGCGGGCGACACCGCCCTCGACTCCGTCGGCCTGGGCAACGTCGACGCCCGGCTGCGCAACGCCTACGGCGACGAGTACGGCCTGGTCGTCGAGACCGCGCCCGGGGCCGGCACCAAGGTGACCGTCCGGGTGCCCAAGTTCGCCCCGGGGGTCCAGGTCTAGTGGTGCTCCAGGTCCTGGTCATCGACGACGAGCGGCCGTCCCTCGACGAGCTGTCCTACCTGCTCCAGCGCGACCCTCGCATCGGCGAGGTGCTCACCTGTGACTCGGCCGCCGAGGGGTTGCGGGTCCTGCACGAGATCGACGTCGACTGCGTCTTCCTCGACATCCAGATGCCCGGGCTCACCGGCCTCGACCTGGCCCAGGTGCTGTCCCGCTTCAAGTCCCCGCCGCCGATCGTCTTCGTCACCGCCCACGAGGCACACGCGGTCGAGGCCTTCGAGCTGCGGGCGGTCGACTACGTCCTCAAGCCGGTCCGCGCCGACCGGTTGGCCGAGGCGGTCCGCCGCGTGGTCGACGGCGGCGAACGCGTCGACGGTGGCGACACCCAGATCCCCGTCGAGCGCGGCGGTGTGACCCGCTTCGTCAGCCGCTCCGACATCACCTACGTCGAGGCCCAGGGCGACTACGCCCGCCTGCACACCGACACCGGGTCACACCTGGTCCGCATGCCGCTCTCCACCCTCGAGGACGAGTGGGGGCCGGCCGGTTTCGTGCGGATCCACCGCTCGTTGCTGGTCTCGCTCACGCACGTCGCCGAGATCCGGATGGACTCCGGGCGGTGCACCGTGCTGGTGGGCGGCACCGAGCTGTCGGTCAGCCGCCGGCACACCCGGGAGCTGCGCGAGCTGCTCCTCGGGCGCGCCGACCGGGGACGCGACTCGTGACCCAGCCAGGAGACGACCCACCCGAGCGGGTCCGGGTGACCGGGCCGCCCCGGCACACTCCCCGAGCGCGGACCCGCGACATCGACGCCGAGACCCGCCTCGGCAGCATCTACATGGGCTCGCTGCTCGGCGCCCAGCTCCGGCTGGCGCTGCGGATCCTGGCCGCGCTGGCACTGACGATCGGGGTGCTGCCGCTGGTCTTCCACCTGGCGCCGGGACTCGCCCGCGTGCACCTGTTCGGGATGCCTCTGTCGCTGGTGCTGCTGGGCGCGCTCGCCTACCCGTTGATGGTGCTGCTCGGCTGGATGTACGTACGCCGTGCCGAGCGCATTGAGCGCGACTTCGCCGACCTCATGGGCGAGCAGTGAACCTCGATGCCGCACCCGGCATCGTCGCGGTCACCCTGGTCACCGTCGCGACCCTGCTGATCGGCACGTGGGGGCTGAAGTTCTCGCGCACCACCAGCGACTTCTTCGTGGCCTCGCGCTCGGTGAACCCCCGGCTGAACGCGTCCGCGATCGGCGGGGAGTACCTCTCCGCCGCGTCGTTCCTCGGTGTCGCCGGGCTGGTGCTGACCTTCGGCGCCGACATGCTCTGGTATCCCGTCGGCTGGACCGCCGGCTACCTCGTGCTGCTGGTCCTGGTCGCCGCGCCGCTGCGTCGCTCCGGCGCCTACACGTTGCCGGACTTCGCCGAGGCCCGGCTCGACTCGCGCGGGGTCCGCGCGGTCTGCTCGCTGCTGGTGGTCGCGATCGGCTGGCTCTACCTGCTGCCGCAGTTCCAGGGCGCCGGGTTGACCCTGCGCTCCGCGCTCGGCGCCCCCACCTGGCTCGGCCCGGTCATCGTCGGCGTGGTCGTGCTCGCCAACGTCACCTCCGGCGGGATGCGCAGCATCACCTTCGTGCAGGCCTTCCAGTACTGGCTCAAGCTGACCGCACTCCTCATCCCGGCCGCCGTGCTGCTGGTGGTGTGGGCGGATGACGGCGCCCCCGGCAGCCACGGGTTCGACACCGGCGGCTGGTCGATGCCGCTCGCCAGCGGGGGCGGTCAGGGGCTCTACGTGACCTACTCGCTGATCATCGCGACGTTCCTCGGCACGATGGGGCTGCCGCACGTGGTGGTCCGCTTCTACACCAACCCCGATGGCCGGGCCGCCCGTCGTACGACCCTGGTGGTGCTGGTCCTGCTCGGCATCTTCTACCTGCTGCCACCGGTGTACGGCGCGCTCGGCCGCGTCTACGCCCCCGAGCTGGCCGCGAGCGGACGCGCGGACGCGCTGGTGCTCGAGCTGCCGCGGCTGATGGTGCCCGGCCTCGCCGGCGAGCTGCTGACCGGGCTGGTGACCGCCGGCGCGTTCGCGGCGTTCCTGTCGACGTCGTCGGGGCTGGCGATCGCGGTCGCGGGTGTGCTCAGCCAGGACGTCACCGGCCGGACCTGGGCGGGCCGGCGGCTGAGCGGGGTGACGGCCTTCCGGCTCGGCGCGGTGGTGGCGGTCGTCGTACCCGTCGTGATGGCGCTGGCCGCCCCCAACCTCGGTGTCGCGAGGGCGGTCGGGCTGGCGTTCGCGGTCGCTGCGTCGACGTTCTGCCCGCTGCTGCTGCTCGGGATCTGGTGGCGCCGGCTCACCGACGCCGGCGCGATCGCGGGGCTGCTGGTGGGCGGGCTCGGCTCGGGCGTCGCGGTGGCGTGGGCGCTGGCCTCCGGGTCGACGAGCGGCTGGGGCGCCGTGCTGCTCGAGCAGCCCGCGGCCTGGAGCGTGCCGCTCGCCGTCGGCACCATGGTGCTGGTCAGCCTGACCACCGCGCACCGGATCCCGCCGCACACCGGCCGGTTCATGGTCCGCCTCCACACGCCCGAGACCCTGGAGCTGGACCGGGGCTGAGCCTCCGGGTCAGGCCGAGAGCCGCGCCGCGGCCAGCGCGTGCGTCCGGTGCACGACCAGCTCGACGACGGCGTCGTGGGGCCCGATCACGTCGGCCACGACCGTCGCGCCGGCAGCGAGGGACTCCCGGCGGGCGCGGTCGGCGAAGAATCCCGGTGCCAGGAGGTACGGCGACACCGCGTCCCCCGGACGCACCACCTCGGCCGGTCGGCGGCCGAGTCCGCTCAACGTCGCCACCTCGACCGGGGCTCCCCACTCCCGGCCCAGCAGCTCGGCCGCACGGACGAGGTCCCGGGTCGCCAGCGGGTCCGACGAGCCGGCCGCCACGAGGACCAGCCGGGCCGAGCCCGGCCAGGCGCCGGCCTCGACCAGCCGGGCGACCTGCGCCTGGGCCAGGAGGTGATGGGGACCGAGCGAGCGACCCACCATGACGGGGCCGGTCGCCGCACCCGACATCCGCGGCAGGTCCTGGCGCAGGTGGAAGCCGGTCGAGAGCAGCAGAGGTACGACGACGGCCGGCTCGGACGAGCTCGTCATCACGTCGGCGAAGGACGGCTCGCACAGCTCGACGTACGACGCCACGGCCGGCATGCCGAGCCGCTCGCCCGCGGCGGCGGTCAGGGTGCGCGCGATCGCGTTGCCGGCCACCTGCCGGGTGCCGTGCGCGACCGTGACGAGCCGGGTCATGGCGCCACCGCGAGCCGGTAGCCGCGCTTGACCACGGTCTGCACGGTGCGGGTGCCGAGCGCTGCGCGCAGGCGGGCGACCGCCATCTCGACGGCGTGCTCGGAGCCGGCCGTGCCGGAGGGCAGCATCGCGAGCAGGGCACGGCGCGACACCACGTTGCCGGGGTTGGCGATCAGCGCCTGCAGGACCGCGGCCGGGGCCGGGCTCAGCTTGATCTCGGCGCCGTCCAGGAGCACGTCCTCGCCGTGCAGCAGCAGCTGACCGCCGGTGGCCAGGTCGATGCTGAGCCCGGAGCGGCGCGACGGCAGCTCGATCTCGAGCTGCTTGACCATCGCGGCGAGCCGGGACCGCTCGGGGTAGATGGTCGGCACCCCCCACATCTCGAAGGCCGCGGCCGTGACTGGCCCGACGCAGGAGGCGACCACGTCCTCCTGGAAGGCCGACACCACGTCGTCGCGCCGACCGGCGGGTCCGGCGGCATCCATCAGGGCCGCCACCGCCGGCGCGGAGGTGAAGGTGACCGCGTCCAGCGCGCGGTCCGCGACCAGGTCGATCATCCGGAACATCGGCTCCGGGTCGTCGGCCGACACCACCCGGTAGACCGCCACGGTGGTGACGTCGGCGCCCTGGCGCCGCAACGCGTGCGCGACCATCGACAGCGACTGACCGTGCTCCTGCACCACGATCCGCATCCCCTCCAGGGGCCGTCCGCGCAGGTGCTCGAGGACGTCCTCGAAGCACTCGGACTCCGGTGACCACAGCTCGCGCAGACCCACCCGGCGCAGCGCGCCGACGCTCTTGGGGCCGCGGGCGAGGATCTCGGACGCCGACAGCGCCGCGAGCAGCTCGTCGAGCATCCCCCAACGCTCCGCGGCCTCGAACCAGCCGCGCATCCCGATGCCGGTGGTGGCCAGGAACAGGTCGACGGGCTTGGAGAGCACCTCGTCGGTCGCGGCCCGGAGCTCGGCGTCGTCGACCTTGTTGGGGTCCAGCGACAGGGCCGGCGCCCACTCGACGTCGGCACCGCGGCGCTCCAGGAGTCCGACCTGCTCGTCGACCTTGCGGGCGGCCGTCACGCCGATCCGGAAGCCGCTGAGCGGGAGGGTGTCGGTCACGGGCTCTCCTGACGGGGACTGCCGACGAACACCGTGCCGTCGGCGACCCGGACGTCGTACGTCGGGATCCGGATCGCCGCGTCGTCGAGGCACTGTCCGGTGCGCAGGTCGAAGGCCTGCTTGTGCATCGGCGATGCCACGAACGGGACCTCCTCCACACCTGAGCGTCGGGTACCCACGATCCCGCGGGACAACACCGATGCCTGAGAGCAAGGATCGTAGTTCGAGATCGCGTAGACGTTGCCGTCGTGTGTCCGGAAGATGGCGACCGCGGCACCGTGCACCAGGGCCGCCACCCCGCCCTCGACCTCGATGGCGTCGAGGTGGCAGACAGCGACGTACGTCGTCTCGGTGGAGGTGGTCATCACGGGGCTCCTACCGGGATCGTCGCTCCCAGCGACACGGGACCGGCCGCCTCGCCGGGCACGATCTGGTCTCGCTCCGTGCGGAAGGTGATGTGGGGGTCGGGCACGTCGGGGGCGTTGACGAACGAGACGAAGCGGGCCAGCTTGTCGGGGTCCTCGATGGTGGCCTTCCACTCGTCGAAGTAGCCGTCGACGTGCGCCGACATCGCGGCCTCCAGCTCCGAGCCGAGGCCGAGCACGTCGTCCACGACGATCTCGCGGACCCGGTCCAGCCCGCCCTCGAGGGAGTCGATCCAGGGGGCGGTGCGCTGCAGCCGGTCGGCGGTGCGCACGTAGTACATGAGGAACCGGTCGAGGTAGCTGACCAGCGTCTCGGTGTCCAGGTCACCGGCCAGCAGCCGGGCGTGGGCCGGGTTGGCGCCGCCGTTGCCGCCGACGTAGAGGTTCCAGCCCTTCTCGGTCGCGATCACCCCGAAGTCCTTGCCGCGCGCCTCCGCGCACTCCCGGGCGCAGCCGCTCACCCCGCCCTTGAGCTTGTGCGGCGAGCGGAGCCCGCGGTAGCGCAGCTCGAGGTCGATCGCGAGCTGGACCGAGTCCTGCACGCCGTACCGGCACCAGGTCGAGCCGACGCACGACTTCACCGTCCGCAGCGACTTGCCGTAGGCGTGACCCGACTCGAAGCCGGCGTCGACCAGGCGCTTCCAGATCACGGGCAGCTGCTCGAGGCGGGCGCCGAGGAGGTCGATCCGCTGACCACCGGTGATCTTGGTGTAGAGGTCGAACTCCTGGGCCACCTCACCGATCACGATCAGCTTGGCGGGCGTGACTTCGCCGCCGGGGATGCGGGGCACGACGGAGTAGGTGCCGTTGCGCTGGATGTTGGCCAGGTAGGCGTCGTTGGTGTCCTGAAGGGTGCGGTTCGGTCCCTCCAGCACGTGCCCGTTGAGCTGGGAGGCCAGGATCGAGGCGATCGCCGGCTTGCAGATGTCGCAGCCGCGGCCGGTGCCGTGGCTCGCGACGATCTCGTCGAAGCGGGTGTAGCCGTGGACCGCGACCACGTCGAAGAGCTCCTGGCGGGTCAGCGGGAAGTGCTCGCAGAGACTCTTGTCGACGACCTTGCCGACGGCGGCGAAGTGCTCCTCGACGATCTTCTTGACCACCGGCTTGCAGGAGCCGCAGGTGCTGCCGGCCTTGGAGCACCTGGTGACGCAGGCGGCGTCCGCGCAGGGCTCCTCCTCGCGTGAGACCCGGTCCAGGATGTCGGCCTTGGTCACGTTGTTGCACGAGCAGACCACGGCCTCATCGGGCAGCCCGACCTCGGCGCCGCCGCGGCTGAGCGGCAGGATCAGCGCCTCAGGGTTCTCGGGGAGATCGATGCCGGAGGCGACCATCGGGCGGAGCACGCCGTACGCCGACGCGTCCCCGACCAGGATGCCGCCGAGCAGCTGCCTGCCGTCCTCGCTGATGACCAGCTTCTTGTAGACCCCGGTGACGGCGTCGGCGTAGACCAGCTCGAGTGCACCCTCGGTGCCCGCGTGGGCGTCACCGAAGCTGGCGACGTCGACCCCCATCAGCTTGAGCTTGGTCGACATGTCGGCGCCGAGGAACGAGCCCGCTCCGCCGAGCAGCGCGTCGACCACGACCTCGGCCATGGCGTAGCCAGGGGCGACCAGGCCGTACATCCGCCCACCGGGCGCGGCGCACTCGCCGATCGCCCAGACGTGCGGGTCGGAGGTGCGGCAGCGCTCGTCGACGAGCACCCCGCCGCGCTCGGCGAGGTCCAGGCCGGCGGTCCGGGCCAGGGAGTCCCGCGGCCGGATCCCGGCCGAGAAGACCACCACCTCGGCGGGGATCGGGTCGGCGTCCTCGAGGGCCAGGCCGGTGACCCGGGTCTCGCCGAGCACCCGTTCGGTCGCCGCGCCGGTGTGCACGTGCAGACCGAGCTTCTCGATGTGCCGGGTCAGGGTGGCACCGCCGGCCGCGTCGACCTGCACCGCCATCAGGCGGGGCGCCATCTCGACGACGTGCGTCTCGAGGCCGAGCTGGGAGAGGGCGTTGGCCGCCTCCAGACCCAGCAGCCCGCCGCCGATCACCGCTCCGACGGTGGCGGTGCTCGCCGCCTCCCGGATCGCCTCCAGGTCCTCGATGGTGCGGTAGACGAAGCAGCCGTCCAGGTCGTGGCCGGGCACCGGCGGGACGAACGGCGCGGCGCCCGTGGCGAGCACCAGCTCGTCGTACCCGACCACCTCGCCGTCGGAGAGCAGCACGCTGCGCGTCTCGGGGTCGAAGCCCTCGACGGAGGTGCCGAGCACCAGCCGCACCCGCGGGTCGTCGTACTGCCCTGCCGGGAGGAAGGACAGCTCCTCCGCACCGACCTCGAAGAAGGAGGTGAGCGCGACGCGGTCGTAGGCCGGTCGCGGCTCCTCGCCGATCACGACGAGGTCGTGGGTCTCGGTGAGCCCACGCTCGACCGCGGCCTGGACGAAGCGGTGACCGACCATGCCGTGGCCGACCACGACCAGGGTCTTCCTCAGGTGCGGGCTCATCGGGGGGTTCCTTCCAGAGTGGGACGGGTGGCGAGAAGACTTCGTACGGCGGGGGCGCAGCCGCCGCACCCCGTGGTGGCCCGCGTCGACTCGCGGACCTCCTCGAGGGAGCCGCAGGCGCGGATCCGGCCGGCGCTGACGCCCGCACACGCGCAGACCTCGGCGTCGTCGGGCAGCGCCGCCGGCCGGTTGTCGGCGGCTGCGGAGACGCCCATCAGCAGGTCGCCGGGCTCGGCCGGCCCCAGGACGGTGCCTCGGTCGTAGTGCTGGGTGATCAGGCCGATCCGGGAGAGGTCGCCGACCAGGGTCGCGGCGACGATCACCCCGTCGCGGACCACCAGCTTGCGGTGTGAGCGGGTGATCGGGTTGGAGACCTGGACGACCTCGCCGTCGGCGTCCTCGGGGTCGCCGAGCACGGCCACGTCGAGGTCGGTCGCGCGAAGTCGAGCGACCGAGCGGCTGCCGGTGTAGGCGACGTCCTCACCGGTGAGGTGCCGAGCCAGCAGGGTGGCCTGCTCCCAGGCCGGCGGGACGAAGCCGGTGACCCGGCCGGCGTGCTGCGCGCAGTCGCCGATCGCGTGGATCCGGTCGTCGCTGGTGCGCAGCTGGTCGTCGACGACGATGCCGCGGCGGACCTCGAGGCCCGCGGCCCGGGCCAGCGCCGTGGACGGCCGCCCACCGGCGGTGAGCACCACCAGGTCGGTCTCGAGGAGGTAGCCGTTGTCCAGGACCAGACCGCCCTCGGTCAGCCGGACCGCACGCGCCCCGGTGTAGGTCGTGGTGCCCAGCCGGCTCAGGTCCCTGGCCAGGATCGCACCGGCCTGCGGGTCGACCTGGCTGCGCAGCAGGTGCTCGCCGCCCTCGACCACCTCGGTGGCCAGGCCGCGGATGCTCAGGGCCCGGGCGACCTGCAGACCCAGCAGCCCGCCGCCGACCACGACCGCGCGGGTGCCGCTGTCGATCGCGCCGAGCAGCCGCTCACAGTCGTCGAGGCTGCGGAAGGCGTGCACCCGACCGTCCAGCCGGCCGTCCATCCGGACCAGGCCGCGGATCGGGGGCAGCGAGGGGATGCTGCCGGTCGCGAGCACCAGCCGGTCGTAGTCGAGGCAGGTCCCGTCGACGAGCATCGCGTCGCGACGCTCGGGGTCGATCTGCAGCACCCGCTTGCCGAGGCGCAGGTCGACTCCCCGCTCGGCGTACCACTCAGGAGCCCGGAGGGTGATCCCGTCGGCACGGTGGGTGCCCTCGAGGACGGCCGACAGCAGGATCCGGTTGTACGACGGATGCGGCTCCTCGCCGAGCACGGTGATGTCGTGGTCGCTGCCGGTCGCGACCAGCTCCTCGACCAGCCGGGTGGCGGCCATCCCGTTGCCGACGACGACGATGCGCTCGCTCATGCGCGCACCGCGCAGGCACAGGCCTTGAACTCGGGCATCCGGCTGGTCGGGTCGAGGGCGTCGTTGGTGAGCCGGTTGGCGCCGACCCAGTGGAACGGCACGAAGACCGTGTCCGGCCGGATCGTGGTCGGTGACCCGCGCCGGCGCCTTCAGCTCGCCGCGGCGGGTGGTGACGATCACGGGGTCGCCGTCGTAGGCACCGATCCGGTCGGCGAGCATCGGGTGGATCTCGATGAACGGCCCGGCGTCGGGCAGGTCGCGGACCCGGCGGGTCTGGGCACCGGACTGGTACTGCCCGAGGACCCGGCCGGTGGTCAGATGCAGGGGGTACGCCGCGTCCGGCTGCTCGGCCGGCCCGCGGTGCTCGACCGCGACGAAGCGCGCCCTGCCGTCCGGTGTCGCGAAGGAGTCGGCGAACATCCGTGGGGTGCCGGGGTGGTCAGGGGTGGGGCATGGCCAGAAGACGCCGTGCTCGTCGCGGATCCGGTCGTAGCTGATGCCGGCGTAGTCGGCGCGGCCGCCGCTGGAGGCCGCGCCGAGCTCGGCGAAGATCTCCTCGGGATCGGTCGAGAACGCGATCGGGGAGTCCAGGCGGGTGGCCAGCCCGGCCATCACGTCGAGGTCGGAGCGCACCCCCTCGGGCGGGGCGACCGCTCGCTCGCGCAGGATCACCCGGCCCTCGAGGTTGGTCATGGTGCCGGTCTCCTCGGCCCACTGGGTCACCGGGAGGACGAC
Source organism: uncultured Actinomycetota bacterium (assembly GCA_963706475.1). Lineage (GTDB taxonomy): Bacteria > Actinomycetota > Actinomycetes > Propionibacteriales > Nocardioidaceae > Nocardioides. The sequence continues at coordinate 1,418,894 of CAVPLV010000002.1, forward strand.
GTCGGCGAGCGCGGCGGTCTCGCTCAGCACGATGTCAGCGACGACGAGCAGGTCGAGGTCGGCCAGCCGCGAGGTGACCTGGGTGGCGTTCGGCGCGGAGACGACGATGTTGGACCCGAAGACCAGCAGCGCCCGGGAGCCGCCGTCGGTGCCCAGCGCGTCGAGCAGCTCGTACGCCGACCGCCCGGCACCCGGCAGCGACGCGGCCGGCACGCCCCACACCCCAGCGACGTGCTCGCGGGCGGCGGGGTCGTCGATCATCCGGTAGCCGGGGAGCTGATCGGCCTTCTGGCCGTGCTCGCGACCGCCCTGGCCGTTGCCCTGACCGGTGAGGCAGCCGTAGCCGGCGTGCTCCTTGCCCGGCATCCCGAGCGCGAGCGCGACGTCGATCCAGGCGAGCACGGTGTCGGTGCCCTGGCGGTGCTGCTCGGCGCCCCGGGCGGTGAGCACGATGACCCGCTCGGCCGCGCCGAGCCGAGCGGCCAGGTCGCGCAGCACACTGGCCTCGACCCCCGTGGTCCGCTCCACACGCTCGGGCCACCAGCCCGCGGCAGCGCGGCGTACGTCGTCGAAGCCGGTGGTCCGTGCGGCGATGTAGTCCTCGTCGACCGCGCCGGCCGCGTCGAGCAGGTGCAGCAGCCCCAGCGCGACCGCGAGGTCGGTGCCGGGCACCGGCTGGAGGAAAGTGTCGGCCCGTCCCGCGGTCGACGTGAGCCGGGGGTCGATGACGACGACGTGGCCGCCGTTGTCGCGGAGCCGGTCGAGGTGGCGGGCCGCCGGCGGCATCGTCTCCGCGAGGTTGGAGCCGACCAGCACCAGTACGTCGGTGTGCTCCACGTCGGCGAGCGGGAAGGGCAGACCCCGGTCGATCCCGAACGCCTGGTTGGCGGCCGAGGCCGCCGACGACATGCACCAGCGGCCGTTGTAGTCGATCTGGCTGGTGCCGAGCGCGACCCGGGCGAGCTTGCCGAGCTGGTAGGCCTTCTCGTTGGTCAGCCCCCCGCCGCCGAACACGGCCACCGTGTCCGGGCCGTGGGCCTCCCGGAGCGTCCGGAGCCGTCCGGCGACGAGGTCGAGGGCCTCGTCCCAGCCGGCCGCCCGGAGCTCGCCGGTGGCCCGGTCGCGCACCAGCGGCGTGGTGAGCCGCTCGCGGTGGCCGCGCAGCCCGGTGGCGGTCCAGCCCTTGCCGCACAGCGCCCCCTCGTTGACGGGGAACTCCGGCCAGGACTGGACCTCCAGCGCGCGCCCCTTCCGCTCCAGCTTCATGCCGCACTGGAGGGAGCAGTAGGGGCAGTGGGTGGTCGTCATTCAGATGCCCGCGCCCGCGAGGCTGGTCGCGCTGGCCGTCCGCGGCCTGCGGAGGTAGACCACCCAGGTCACGCCGGCGCACACCACGTAGAACGCGGTGAAGACCATGAACGCACCCCGGGTGGCGGCCATGGGGTCCTCGACCCACGGCGAGCTGAAGGCGATCGGGATCAGGAAGCCGCCGAGCGCACCGACCGCGCCGATGACGCCGATGGCGGCGGACGCCTGCTTGGTCGAGGCCAGGAGGGCACGGTCGCGCTCCGGCGTACCCGCCTCGGTGCTGCGCTCCGCCTCGGTGCGCCAGATGGCCGGGATCATCTTGTACGTCGAGCCGTTGCCGATGCCGGTGGAGGCGAAGACGCAGAGGAAGAAGGCGAGGAACCAGGGGAACCAGGACTGGTTCTCGCTGGCGATGCCCGGGTCGGCGCCGGGGTTCGGGGTGAGCTGGGTCAGCGTCCAGAGCACGCACAGGGTGAAGACGACCAGACCGGCGAAGGCCCCCAGGGTGACCTTCGCGCCGCCGTACTTGTCGGCGAGCCAGCCGCCGAGGGGGCGGGTGAGGGAGCCCACGAGGGCCCCGAGGAAGGCGAAGTAGGCGAAGTAGATGCCGGTCCCGAGCGGGCTCGGCTCCGGGACCCAGAAGTTCAGCTTGATCAGCAGCGGCATCGCCGCGGAGTAGCCGATGAAGGAGCCGAAGGTGCCGATGTAGAGGAAGGCCATGATCCAGGTCTGCTTCTTGCGGACCACCTGGAGCTGCTCGCGCGGCTTCGACCTCGCGGTGGAGAGGTTGTCCATGAAGAAGTACGCCGCGAGCGTGGCCACGACGGCCAGCCCGGCGTAGACCCAGGCGGCCCGCTGGAGGTTGATGCCGCCCTCGGCGGCCTTGACCAGGCCGAAGATGCCCGCGCCGCCGACGATCACCGGGAGGAAGAGCTGGATCAACGCGACGCCGAGGTTGCCGCCCGCGGCGTTGAGACCCAGGGCGGCGCCCTTCCTGGCGGCTGGGTAGAAGAAGTTGATGTTGGCCATCGAGCTGGCGAAGTTGCCGCCACCGAGGCCGGCCGTGGCGGCGATGAGGCAGAAGGCCCAGTACGGCGTGTCCGGGCGCTGGACGGCGTACGCGAAACCGAGCGTGGGGATCAGCAGCAGTGCGGCGCTGGCCATCGTCCAGTTCCGACCGCCGAACCTCGGGACCGCGAAGGTGTACGGCAGCCGCAACAACGAGCCGACCAGGTTGGGAAGCGCGATCAGCAGGAAGAGCTGCTGGGCGCTGAACTCGAAGCCCATCGCCACCAGGAACGCCGAGCTGACGCTCCAGATCAGCCAGACCGAGAAGCCGAGGTGCTCGGCGAAGATCGACCAGACCAGGTTGCGACGGGCGACCTGCCGACCGCCGTTCTCCCAGAACTCGGGCTCCTCGGGACGCCAGTCGTCGATCCATCGACCGGTCCGGTGGGTCGCGGTGTCGGGTCCGGCAGCCGCGTCGGGCGGGGTGCTGGTGAGGGTCATCGGAAGCTCCATGGGGGTGTGGGGTGCTCCCAGCGTCGGCCGCGGACGTAACGCCCGCGTCGGCACGCGGTACCGCTGCCGTCAACTTCTCCTCACGACCTCACGGGCCTCACGACCTCACGGGGAGGTACCGGCCCGCTGACCGTTCGTCGTACCAGACGAACCGCTCACCGACGGCCCGCGCCCGCTCGTCGCGGAGTCGGCTCGCAACCGCTGACCTGGGACGACGACCGCCCTACGGTGACGACGATCACATCCGGCCAGCGGAAGGAACGCCCCCGTGTCCGAATCCCCCCCGACGCCGCACGAACGCGCGGCTCGCCACGACCCGATCTACGACACGCTGCACCAGGAGCCGGACTTCCACGAGCTCCGACGCCTGTACCGCAGCTTCGTGTTTCCCGCGACCGTCGCCTTCCTGAGCTGGTACCTGCTGTACGTCCTGATGTGCAACTGGGCAACCGGCTTCATGAACCACCAGCTCTGGGGCAACATCAACGTCGCCCTGGTGTTCGGTCTGCTGCAGTTCGTGACGACGTTCGTGCTCGCCTGGATCTACAGCCGCTTCTCCACCAACAGGCTCGACCCGCTCGCTCGCAAGCTCGACGCGCAGTACACCGCCGAGCTCGACGGGAGGCGCTGACATGGATGGCGACCAGCTCCTCACCACGACGCTCTTCCTCACCGTCGTCGCGATCACCATCGGTATCACCTTCTGGGCCAGCCGGCAGACGTCCGGTGCCGCCGACTTCTACGCCGGCGGGCGCGGCTTCTCCGGTGTCCAGAACGGGCTCGCGATCGGCGGCGACTACATGTCCGCCGCGTCCTTCCTCGGCATCTCCGGCGCCATCGCGTTGAGCGGGTACGACGGGTTCCTCTACTCGATCGGCTTCCTCGTCGCCTGGCTGGTGGCGCTGCTGCTCGTCGCCGAGATGCTGCGCAACGCAGGCCGCTACACGATGGCCGACCAGCTGGCGTTCCGGATGCGCCAGCGCTCGGTGCGTACGGCGGCGGCCACCTCGACCGTCGTCGTCTCGATCTTCTACCTGCTCGCCCAGATGGTCGGCGCCGGCGCGCTCGTCGCGCTGCTGCTCGACGTCAGCAGCGACACCGCCAAGAACATCACCATCTTCGGGGTCGGCGCCCTCATGATCTTCTACGTCACCGTCGGTGGCATGAAGGGCACCACCTGGGTGCAGATCGTGAAGGCCGTGCTGCTGATGGCCGGCTCGGCACTGATCGTCGTGCTGGTGCTCGCCGAGTTCGGCTTCAACCTGTCCGAGCTGCTCGGCACCGCCGCGTCCAACAGCGGCAAGGGTCAGGCGTTCCTCGAGCCCGGGCTGAAGTACGGCGCGACCGAGACCAGCAAGATCGACTTCCTGTCGCTGGGCATCGCGCTCGTGCTCGGCACGGCGGGCCTGCCGCACATCCTGATCCGCTTCTACACGGTGCCGACCTCGCGCGACGCGCGGAAGTCGGTGCTGTGGGCGATCGGTCTGATCGGTGTCTTCTACCTCTTCACGCTGGTGCTCGGCTTCGGCGCCGCGGCCCTGCTCAACAAGGGCGACATGGAGAAGGTCGTCGCCTCGGGCGGCAACCTGGCCTCCCCACTCCTCGCCCAGACCGTCGGCGGCGGAGAGGGATCGACCGGAGGAGCCGTACTGCTGGCAGTGATCTCCGCAGTCGCGTTCGCCACCATCCTCGCCGTCGTGGCCGGCCTGACCCTGACCTCGTCGGTCAGCGTCGCGCACGACCTGTACAACGGCGTGCTGCGCCGCGGTCAGGCCAGCGAGGGCCAGGAGCTCAAGGTGGCCCGCTGGGCCGCGCTGATCATCGGCCTGATCGCGATCCTGCTGGCCATCCCTGCGCAGCGGCTCAACGTCGCCTTCCTGGTCGCCCTCGCGTTCGCCGTCGCGGCCTCGGCCAACCTGCCCTCGATCGTCTACAACATGTTCTGGAAGCGCTTCAACACCCGCGGCGCCCTCTGGAGCATCTACGGCGGGCTGATCTCGTCGGTCGGCCTGGTGATCTTCTCGCCCATCATGTCCGGCAAGGGCGTCGACCCGGCCAGCGGCAAGAACCTCTCACTGCTGCCGACCAGCATCGACATCTCGTGGTTCCCACTGGAGAACCCCGGCATCGTGTCGATCCCGCTGGCCTTCTTCCTGGGCTGGCTGGGCTCGGTGACGTCGAAGGAGCCGGATGCCGTCGAGCGCTACACCGAGCTCGAGGTCCGGGCCCTCACCGGCGCCGGGTCGGAGAAGGCGGTCCAGCACTAGTACCCGTTGCAGGACGTGCCGCCAGCGGGGCGCAACCTGGAGGCAACCCCCGGTCGCCCATGCTGGCGGCGCGTCCTACTGTGGCGAGAGCCACAGCCTTACCGTGATGAGCAGGAGCGATCGTGACCGAAGAGACCACTGATGGTGGAACGCTGTCCAACCTCCTCAAGGAGGACCGCCGGTTCGAGCCGCCGGCGGAGATCGCCGAGCACGCCAACCTCCAGGAGGAGGCCTACGAGCGGGCTGCCTCCGACCGGGAGGCGTTCTGGGCCGAGCAGTCCGAGCGGATCGACTGGGCCGAGCCCTTCGACCGGGTCCTGGACTGGGACAACCCGCCCTTCGCCAAGTGGTTCGTCGGCGGCCGGCTCAACGCGTCATACAACTGCGTCGACCGCCACGTCGAGGCCGGCAACGGCGACAAGATCGCGCTGCACTGGGTCGGCGAGCCGCTCGACGACAAGCGGGACATCACCTACGCCCAGCTGAAGGACGAGGTGTCGCAGGCGGCCAACGCGCTGCTCGAGCTCGGCGTCCAGACCGGTGACCGGGTCGCGATCTACCTCCCGATGATCCCCGAGGCCGTGGTCGCCATGCTGGCGTGCGCCCGCATCGGCGCCCCCCACACGGTCGTCTTCGGTGGCTTCTCCGCCGATGCGCTCGCCTCCCGCCTCGACGACTGTCAGGCGAAGGTCGTGATCACCTCCGACGGCGGCTACCGCCGTGGCGCCCCCTCCGCGCTCAAGCCGGCGGTCGACGAGGCGCGCACGAAGACGTCGGTGGTCGAGAAGGTGCTGGTCGTCCGACGGACCGGCCAGGACATCGACTGGGACGACGACGTGGACGTGTGGTGGCACGACGCCGTGGGGTCCGCCTCGACCGAGCACACCCCGGAGGCGTTCGACTCCGAGCACCCGCTCTACGTCATGTACACCTCGGGCACGACCGGCAAGCCCAAGGGCATCCTGCACACCACGGGCGGCTACCTGGTCGGCACGTCGTACACGCACTGGGCGGTCTTCGACCTCAAGCCGGAGACCGACGTCTACTGGTGCTCGGCCGACATCGGCTGGGTGACCGGGCACTCCTACATGGTCTACGGCCCGCTCGCCAACGGCGCGACGCAGGTGATGTACGAGGGCACGCCCGACTCCCCCGAGCGCGGTCGCTGGTGGAAGATCATCGAGGAGTACGGCGTCACCATCTTCTACACCGCGCCGACCGCGATCCGCTCCTTCATGAAGCAGGGCCGCGAGATCCCGGACGGCTTCGACATGTCCAGCCTGCGGATCCTCGGCTCGGTCGGTGAGCCGATCAACCCGGAGGCCTACGTCTGGTACCGCCACGTGATCGGCGGGGACCGCACCCCGGTCGTGGACACCTGGTGGCAGACCGAGACCGGGATGATCATGATCAGCCCGCTGCCCGGTGTCACCCACGGCAAGCCCGGCTCGGCGATGATCCCGATCCCCGGCATCGCCGCCGAGGTGGTCACCGAGGAGGGCACCCCGGTGCCCAACGGGTCGGGCGGCTACCTGGTGCTCACCGAGCCGTGGCCGGCGATGCTGCGCACCATCTGGGGCGACGACCAGCGGTTCAAGGACACCTACTGGTCGCGGTACGCCGAACAGGGTTTCTACTTCGCCGGCGACGGCGCCAAGAAGGACACCGACGGCGACCTGTGGGTGCTGGGCCGCGTCGACGACGTCATGAACATCTCCGGGCACCGGCTCTCGACCACCGAGATCGAGTCGGCCCTGGTCTCGCACCCGAAGGTCGCCGAGGCGGCGGTCGTCGGCGCGAAGGACGAGGACACCGGGCAGGCCGTCTGCGCGTTCGTGATCCTGCGCGACGAGGCCGGCGACGGCGGCGAGGACATCGTCGAGGAGCTGCGCAACCACGTCCGCAAGGAGATCGGCGCGATCGCCAAGCCGCGCCAGATCATGATCGTCCCGGAGCTGCCCAAGACCAGATCCGGCAAGATCATGCGCCGGCTGCTGCGTGACGTGGCCGAGCACCGCGAGGTCGGCGACGTCACCACCCTCGCCGACTCCTCGGTGATGGACCTGATCTCCTCGAGGCAGGACGACCCGAAGACCGAGGAGTAGCTCGCTTGTAGGGTGGGATACCGGTGCGCCGGGAAGTCTGGTCGGCACGTTTCGTCGAGCCTCGAGGAGCCCGCGTGAGCCAGCCGCCGTCCAGCCAGGAACCGTCCAGCCAGCCGTCGTCCGGTCAGCCACGGTCGGACCAGCGGCTCTTCAGCCGCGGGTCCTTCCTGGAGTCGTCACGGACCGCGGAGATCCTGCGCGCGGAGACCACTGGTGGGCTGCTGCTGATCGCGGCCGCCGCGCTGGCGATCGTCTGGGCGAACAGTCCCTGGGCCGCGACGTACTTCGACCTGCGCGACTACCGCGTCGGCCCGGAGGCGTGGCACCTGGACCTGACCCTCGGCACCTGGGCCGCCGACGGGCTGCTGGCGATCTTCTTCTTCGTCGCCGGGCTCGAGGTCAAGCGCGAGTTCATCGCCGGCGACCTCCGCGACCCGCGCCGCGCGGCCCTGCCGGTCGCGGCGGCGGTCGGCGGGATGGTGGTGCCGGCGATCGTCTACGTCGCCGTGAACCTCGGGCCGAACGGCCAGGTCACCGGCTGGGCGATCCCGACGGCCACCGACATCGCCTTCGCGGTCGCCATCCTCGCGGTGATCAGCACCCACCTGCCGACCGGGCTGCGGACCTTCCTGCTGACCCTGGCCGTGGTCGACGACCTGCTCGCGATCACCATCATCGCGATCTTCTACACCGAGGACCTGGACCTGCTCTACCTCGTCCTCGCCCTGGTGCCGATCGCGATCTTCGCCTTCGTCGTCCAGCGCCGGGTCCAGCACTGGTGGCTGCTCATCCCGCTGGCCCTGGCCGCGTGGGTCCTGGTCCACGAGTCCGGGGTGCACGCCACGGTGGCCGGCGTGCTCCTCGCCTTCACCGTCCCGGTGCGGACCCGCGACGGCGACGACGGACCCGGCATGGCCGAGCGGCTCGAGCACCTGGTCCGGCCGGTCTCGGCCGGCATCGCCGTGCCGCTCTTCGCCTTCTTCGCTGCCGGGGTCGCCGTCGGCGGGCTCGCCGGCCTCAGCGACGCACTGAGCGACCCGGTCGCGCTCGGCATCGTCATCGGCCTGGTCGTCGGCAAGACCGTCGGCATCGCGGGCTCGACCTGGCTGCTCGCGACGTTCACCAAGGCCGACCTCGACTCCGACCTGACGTGGGTGGACGTGATCGGGCTGTCGATGCTCGCCGGGGTCGGTTTCACGGTCTCGCTGCTGATCGGCGACCTGGCGTTCGGGCCCAACAGCCTGGCCGACGACCACGTGAAGGTCGGAGTGCTGGTCGGCTCGCTGGTCGCCGCCGCCCTCGCGACGGTGGTGCTGCGAGGGCGCAACCGGACCTACCGACGCATCCATGAGCTGGAGACCGTGGATCGCGACGCGGACGGGGTACCGGACGTCTACCAGGACGGACCTGACACCTGAGCCCCCAGACGGGCTCCTCCTTGGGTAGGGTCATCCGCACCAGCAGCACCGATCACCAGCAGAGGACGACGCATGCCACCGGAACCGGTCAAGGACACCGATCCCACCATCGGGCGCCTGGTCACCGACGCCAGCCGTGACATCTCCACGCTGATCCAGAAGGAGATCCAGCTCGCCAAGTCCGAGCTGAAGGTCAGCGTCAAGGCGGGTGGCACCGGCGTCGGGCTCTTCGCCGGTGCCGGCTTCCTGGTGGTGCTCGCCATCGTCATGTTGTCGGTGTCGATCGCCTACTTCATCCACTGGGCCGGCCTCGGCCTGCAGTGGTCGTTCCTGATCGTGTTCGTCGTCTACATGCTGATCGCCGCGATCCTGGTCAAGATCGGCATCACCAAGGTCAAGCAGGTGCGCGCGCCCGAGAAGGCGATCAACCAGGGCAAGGAGATACCCCAAGCGCTCAAGGGTCACTCGAGCAAGGTCTAAGCCGCACAGTCTCCGGTCGACACCGCGCCGGTGCTGGTGACCCCCGCTGCCGCACTGGCCGCGATCTGGCTGGCGGTCAACGCGTAGCCGGTGTCCGGGTCGGTGACCGACGCGGCGAACACCATGCCGACGACCCGACCGGCCGACGACACGATCGGGCCGCCGGAGTTGCCGGGACGGATCAGCCCGCGCAGCGAGAAGACGTCACGGATCACCGTGCCGTTGCCGTAGATGTTGGGCGAGCGCAGTCGCTGCTGGGAGCGGATCCGGCCGGGTTGCACGTCGTAGGGCCCGTCCTGCGGATAACCCAGGATGGCCACTCCGTCCCGCGCCCCGGCGGTCCGGTCGAGCTCGAGCGCGGGCGCACCCTCGTCGTCGAAGGCGAGCACCGCGACGTCGATGTCGGGGTTGTAGTAGACGACGTCGGCCGGGACCGAGCTGTCGCCGACGATCACCTCGGGGTCCTGGACCCCGGCGACCACGTGGGCGTTGGTCATCAGCCGGTCGTCGGCGTAGAGGAAGCCGGAGCCCTCGACACCGCGTCCGCAGGAGTTGCCTCCCCGGACCTTGAGCACGCTGCTCCCGGCCCGCTCGACGTCGGGATCGGCCAGCAGTCGCTTCGGGCCAGGGCCGACCTCGACGATGCGCTCGGGCGCGAAGGGTTCGAGGTAGCGCGGGAAGAAGCTGGTGCCGACGACGTCGTTGAACGCCTTGAGCGCGCCTCCCGCCTGCTCCGGCATCGCCTCGTTGACCTTGGCGAGCACCGACGAGTCGCGCACCAGCGGGGTGACGCCCCCCAACCGGGAGCCGGAGATGGCGACGCCGAGGGCCCAGGCGACGAGGAGGACGGCGAAGGCGCTGAGCAGCGCCCCACCGACCGCGTCGAGCGCCCGGATCGGCTGCCAGGTGATCCGGTCCCGGATCCGGGACCCGCCGTACTGGAACACCGCCTGGCCCAGCGAGGCCGCCAGGATGACGATGAACAGGGCTCCGAGCGAGACCAGGAGCGACGGGTTGGCGTCGCCGAGGGCCATGGGCGCCAGCCAGACGCCGAGCAACCCGCCGAGCAGCAGCCCGGTGGTGGCGAAGGCGCCGGTGATGAAGCCCTGCCAGTAGCCGGACAGCGCGTAGGCGAGGACCAGCACCACGAGGAGCCAGTCGAGGAAGTTCACTGTGGTCTCTCCCGGCGCTCGTCGTCGGAGATGTCGAGCAGGTCGTCCCGGTCGACGGCGCGCCGCTCGGCCCCGGCGAACATGTAGGCCGGGAGGTCGCGCACCCGGGACTCGTCCCAGGGTCGTGACCAGCCGAGGAAGTCGAAGAGCCGGGCGATGATGCCGCCGGTGAAGCCCCAGAGGATCACGTCACGCTCGGGTCCGATGAGGAAGCCGGGGCTGCGGTAGCCGCGCCCGGGCAGCTCGACGGTGATCCGGTTGCCGGGGTCGAGGAGGTCGTCGATGACGACGTGGTGGATGGCGTGGACCTCGGCCCGGCTGACCACCGAGACCGCGCCCGGCTCTCGCCACCAGCCCAGCACCGGGGTGACCGCGAAGTTGCTCGGTGGCAGCCAGAGCTCGGGCAGCCGACCGAAGACCGAGACCGACGCCGGATCCACGCCGACCTCCTCCTCGGCCTCGCGCAGCGCCGCCTCGACGACGTCCTCCCCCGGGTCCAGCGAACCGCCGGGGAAGGAGACCTGGCCCGGGTGGGAGCGCATGTCGTGGGCGCGCTCGGTGAGCAGCAGCTCACCCCCACGCTCGCCCTCACCGAACAGCATGAGGACAGCGCCGCGCCGCGCGTCGCCGCCGACCGGGGGGGTGAAGCGGGTCAGGTCGGCGGCCCGGATGTCACGGGTGGCGTTGCGGACGGGCTCGAGCCACTCGGGCAGCTCCACACGCGGGCTCACAGGTCGGTCCCGAGATGGGTGTTGACCAGGTCGACCAGCTCGGGGTAGTTGTCGACGCCCCCGAACTGCTGATAGGCCAGCTCTCCGTCGGCGTCGATGATCGCGAGGTAGGGATAGCCCCGGATGAGGGGGAACGGGGCCAGCCCGCTCAGGTCGGCCCCAGGGTCGGCGAGCAGCGGGTAGGTGACACCGACCTTCTGCGCGAACTCCAGCGCCGCCTGGGGCTGGACGTCGGCCGAGTCGATGCCGAGCACGGGCACCTGGTCGGCGTACTGCTCGTGGAACTCCTGCAGGGCCGGCATCTCCTTGCGACACGGGCCGCAGAACGACTGCCACAGGTTGATGATCATGGGGCCCTGGAGGGTGGCCAGGTCGACGTCGGGACCACCGCCGAGGCAGGGCAGCGTCAGCTCCGGAAGTCCGCCGTCGGCCGTGCCGGGCCGGCAGTCCTCGATGCCGGCGTCCTGCTTGATCGCGCGCAGTGCCGGGGTGTCCACGTCGACCTTGGCCTCGCCGGGAGCCGCCGCGTCGGACCCGCACCCGCCCAGCAGCAGCGCGGCCGCGATCAACGCGGCCGGCAGGAGTCGCCTCATGCGCGGCCCTCGGTCCGGACCAGCTTGGCTGCCTCGTCCGGGTCGGTCGGGCCCTCGCCGTACGACGGGCACCAGCGCGCGACGGAGCAGGCACCGCACGCGGGCTTCTGGGAGTGGCAGACCCGGCGGCCGTGCCAGATCAGGTGGTGGCTGAGCAGCGTCCAGTCGCGCTTCTCGAAGAGCGCCCCGACCGCGTGCTCGGCCTTGACGGGGTCGGTCTCCTCGGTCCAGCGGAAGCGACGGGCGAGGCGCCCGAAGTGGGTGTCGACGGTGATCCCGGGGATCCCGAACGCGTTGCCGAGCACGACGTTGGCGGTCTTGCGGCCCACGCCGGGGAGCTTGACGAGGTCGACCAGCCGGGGCGGCACCTCGCCGCCGTGGTCCTCGACCAACGCGGCGCTGAGCTTGAGCAACGACTCGGTCTTGGCCCGGAAGAAACCGAGCGGCCCGACGATCCCCTCGAGCACGGCCCGGTCGGCGGCGGCCATCGCCCGCGCGTCCGGGTAGGCGGCGAAGAGGGTCGGGCGGACCTTGTTGACCCGCTTGTCGGTGGTCTGCGCGGACAGCACGGTGACGACGAGCAGCTCGAAGGGGTTGGCGAAGTCGAGTTCGCAGCGGGCGTCGGGGTAGGTCAGGGCCAACGCCCGGTCGATCTTGCGGGCACGACGGACCAGTCCGGTGCGGGTCTCGACGTCAGGCACGGGCACAGCGTACGGCGCAGTGCCGACGACGCCGTCTTCGCGCGGGCTCCTACGCGCAGACGACTTGCGAGGGACCGGTGCAGACTGTGACGTTTGCCACTGGCTAGGATCAATGCGGGAACCCGTGCGCTGCGGGTCACATCACCGAGGAGGATCCGTGGACAACGACGTACTCCGTCAGGCTCCGCTGTTCAGTGCGCTCGACGACGAGGCAGCCACCGCACTGCGTGCGTCGATGGCCGACTCGAAGCTGCGTCGAGGCGACGTGCTCTTCCACGAGGGGGATTCGGGCGACAAGCTCTACATCGTGCTGGACGGCAAGGTGAAGCTCGGCCGCACCTCCGCCGACGGTCGCGAGAACCTGCTCGCGATCCTCGGCCCGGGCCAGATGTTCGGGGAGCTCTCGCTCTTCGACCCGGGCCCGCGCTCGGCGACGGTGACCGCGGTGACCGACGCGACCTTCGCCTCGTTGTCCCACGAGGACCTGCTGCGCTGGCTCGACGGCCGCCCGATGGTGGCCCGCGGCCTGCTGACCCAGCTGGCCGGGCGGCTCCGCAAGGCCAACGACGTGGTCGCCGACCTGGTCTTCTCCGACGTGCCCGGCCGGGTCGCCAAGGCGCTGCTCGACCTCGCCGACCGCTTCGGCCGCACCGCCGACGACGGGATCCACGTCCACCACGACCTCACCCAGGAGGAGCTCGCCCAGCTGGTCGGCGCCTCCCGCGAGACCGTCAACAAGGCGCTCGCCGACTTCGCGTCGCGTGGCTGGCTGCGCCTCGAGCCGCGCTCGGTCGTGATCATGGACGTGGAGCGCTTGGGGCGTCGGGCCCGCTGACGGGCAGGAATCCCCGGTGCACCGGGGATTCCGGACGCAACCCCTGAGAAGCTCGGCACCGAGTGACCCCCGGAGCACCTCCCGCGTGCGTCGTACTGGGTGAAGGGGGGTTCCGATCCGAGTGAGCAGTGAAGACGAGTTCGACGCGTTCGTCGTGGCGCGTACGCCGGCCCTGTCGCGGACGGCCTACCTCCTCACCGGAGACGCCCACCTCGCGGAGGACCTCGTGCAGACAGCACTCTTCAAGGCGGCCCGCAGCTGGCACCGCATCCAGGGTGACCCGGAGGCCTACGTGCGCCGGATCCTCTACACCCAGAACATCTCGTGGTGGCGCAGCCGCAAGAACATCCGCGAGCAGGCGCTCGGGGACTACGAGGCGCCCGCTGCCCGGTCCGACCAGGACCTGCGGCTGAGCCTCGAGCAGGCCCTGGCCCGGCTCACCACCCGGCAGCGGACCGTGCTGGTGCTGCGCTACTTCGAGGACCTCACCGAGGTGCAGACGGCCGCGATCCTGGGCATCGGGTCCGGCACCGTGAAATCGATCGGCCGGCAGGCGCTGGCCCGGCTGCGGACCCTGGCCCCCGAGCTGGCCGACCTGGTGGGAGATCCCGCATGAACGGGCTCAACGACGAGCTCCAGCGGATCGCCGACCGAGCTCCCGTCGTCGTGATCGACGCCGGCACCTGGAAGCGCGGCCGCTCGTCGCGTCGCCGGCGGCTCGTCGCGGGCATCGCCGCGACCGCGGCGGTCGTCGCGGTGCTCGGCGGGACGCTCACGGCGCTGACCAGCACGTCCAACGCACCCATTGCCGGCTCGACCGGCGGCGCCCTCCCGGCCAGGCTCTGGGGCCTGCCCGGCGACGAGGTCGTCACCCCGCAGGACGACCTCGCGATCGGCACGGTCTCCGCGGCGTACGTCGCGACCGACGACCAGGGCGACGGACGGGTGGTGGCCGTCACGGCCGACGACGGGCGCTACCACGTGATCACCCTCGACCCCGACTTCACCGGGTTCGACAACAACGCGGCCGCGCAACCGCTGGCGCTCTCGCCCGACGGCCGTTCACTGGCTTACTCCTACGCCGGCCCGACACCGGCTGCCGGCCGCCCCACGCCGACCGGCATCAGGATCGTCGACCTGGCGTCCGGCACCGAGCGCACCGTCCCGCTGGCGGGCGGTCAGGGCATCCTGGTGGGTCGGATGACCTGGTCCCCCGACGGCTCCTGGCTGGTCTGGTCCGGCCAGGTCTCGACGCGCTGGAGCGGCCCGGGGCGCACCTTCGGCGACGAGGAGGCGGCCGGCCTCGTCGCGCCCGGCGCCGACATCAGCACCCCGTTGCCGAGCAACCCGGATCCCGACTCGGTCCGGCAGTACGCCGTCGGCGACGACGGACGCGTGGCCATGCTGGACCCGGACCGGATGGCGATCTGGCGCAACGGCGAGACCGTGGCGGAGCGTCCGACCCGCCCGCGCGGCGCCTGGTCGGTGCAGGCGCTGGTCGAGGGCGACACGGTGCTCGACATGCGCAGCACCGGACGCGGCGACATGCGACTGGTGCAGCACACCGAGACCGATGTCGCCGGGCCGCCCGCCCTGGTCAGCATGCTGGTCCCGCTGGGCTGGACCGCTGACGGGCACGCGCTTGCGACCCTCGTCGACGGCGCGTCGGACGACGAGCCCGCGATCGTGTCCAGCTGGCTGGACCCCACGAGCCGCGTCACCTACCAGGGCCCGGTCGTGGCGCTCGAGGACGGTCAGCTGCCGTCCCTCGCCGTTGCCGCCGCTTTGCCGGTGGACGGCGACCTGCCTGACCCGAGCTGGGCCGACGACGGCTCGAGCGATGTGTGGTGGTGGGCCCTCGGCGCGGGCGTCCTCGCCCTCGTCGGCGGCGCGCTCCTCGTCGTACGCCGCTACCGCGCAGCCAGGTAGGCCAGCTGCGCGCGCACCGACAGCTCGGCGGGGACCCACAGCGACTCGTCGACGTCGGCGTAGACCACCTCGACCACCTGGCGCGGCAGGTCGGGGTCCTCGGCGGACTCGCCGGTGAGCACCAGACCCAGCTCGCGTACGGCGGCCTCGACCTGCGCCAGCCGCTCGCGCCGGTGCGCGACGTAGTGGTCCAGCACCCCGAGCGCGTCAGGCAGCACCGGACCGTGCGCCGGCCACAGCGTCGTCACCTCGCCGGAGAGCACGAGCGAGCGCATCCGCGAGATCGAGTCGAAGTAGGGACCGAGCTGACCGTCGGGGTGCGCCACGACCGTCGTACCCCGCCCCAGCACCATGTCGCCGGTCAGCAGCGCGCCGTCGCCGGGGAGCACCAGCGAGATCGAGTCCGCGGTGTGACCGGGCGTCGTGAGCACCCGCACCGACAGCCCGTCGACGACCAGGTCCTCCCCGTCCACGAGCGGCGCAGCGTCCACGCACAGCGCAGGATCGAGGGCGCGTACGGCGCAGCCCTTGCGGGCCGCGAACTCGGCCGCCACCTCGGCGTGGTCGTAGTGGTGGTGGGTCAGCAGCACCAGGGCGACGTCGCCGGTCTCGGCGGTCAGCCGCTCGAGGTGGCCGTCCTCGATCGGGCCGGGGTCGACGACGACCGACGCCGAGGCGCCAGGCTCCCGGAGCACCCAGGTGTTGGTGCCGTCGAGCGTCATCATCCCCGGGTTGGGGGCCAGCAAGCACCGGCCCCGGGCCCCGAACGACCCGCCCGACCAGTCCGTCATCGACGCCGGGCCGCGACCAGCGGTCGCAGCCGATCGGGCATCGACAGCGTCCAGCCCTCTCCGAGCGGCTCGACCGACGGCGTGAACATCTCGACGCTGCGCGACGCCGCGACCGCCAGCACCTCCTCCGGGGTCGAGTGCTCGCCGACCTCCATCGAGGTGAGGTAGGTCGGAGGCATCAGCGCCAGCTCTCCGGCGTCGGCCTGCGCGGCCGCGTGACGGGCCGGCAGCCAGGACACCGACGACGACTCGGTCGACACGTCCCGGGTGACCTGTCCGGTGGGGAGCAGCGCGACGAAGAACCAGGTGCGGTAGCGCCGGGGCTCGAAGATCGGGGTCAGCCAGGCATCCCAGACGCCGAGCAGGTCGGTGCGCAGCACCAGGCCCCGCTGGTTGAGGAAGTCGGTGAGCGAGAGCTCCCGTGACTCCAGCGCGACCCGGTCGGCCTCCCAGTCGTCACCCGTGGTGTCCGCGACGATGTTCGACCCCGAGGTGCCGGCCAGCAGCACGCCGGACTCCTCGTAGGTCTCCCGGACCGCCGCACAGACCAGCGCCCGGGCCGTCTCCTCGTCGCAGCCCAGTCGGGCCGCCCAGGCGTCCGGAGCGGGACCAGCCCAGGCGACCGTGGTGTCGAAGTCGCGCGGATCGACCCCGCCTCCCGGGAAGACCGCCATCCCGCCGGCGAAGTCCATCGAGGCCTGGCGACGCATGTAGTAGACCTCGGGTCCGTCCGCCGACGGCCGCATCAGGATCACGGTCGCGGCGTTGCGGGGCTCGGCAGGCTCGCGGGCGCCGTCGGCGTACTCCCGCGCGGCGGCGACCAGGTCGTCGGGCAACGGCACCGGTGGCAGCGGGATCCTCACGACCGGATCCGGACGACCAGCTCCACCTCGACCGGGGAGTCGAGCGGCAGCACGGGTACGCCGACCGCCGACCGCGCATGCACGCCGGCGTCACCGAACACCTTGCCGAGCAGCTCGGACGCGCCGTTGGCGACCTGCGGCTGGCCGGTGAAGTCGGGGGTCGACGCCACGAAGGCGACCACCTTGACCACCTGCACGACCCGGGTGAGGTCGCCGACGACGGACTTCACCGCCGCGATGGCGTTGAGGATGCACTGCTGCGCGCACTCGGTCGCCTCCTCGGGGCTGACCTCGCCGCCGACCTTGCCGGTCACCATCAGCTCGCCCCCGCGCATCGGCAGCTGACCGGAGGTGAAGACGTGGTCGCCGGACACCACGGCCGGGACGTACGCCGCCACCGGCTTGGCCACCTCGGGCACGACGAGGCCGAGCTCGGCGAGGCGAGCCTCCGGATCGGGGGCGCTCATGCCACGGGCCGCTTGAAGTAGCCCACGAGGTTCTCCGGATTCATGCCGGGCGCGACCTGCACCAGCTCCCAGCCGTCCGCCCCGAAGTTGTCGAGGATCTGCTTCGCAGCATGGGTCAGGATCGGCGCCGTCAGGTATTCCCACTTCGTCATGTCCGGCACCCTACTCACCACAGCCCGACGTACGGCGCCAGGTGCGAAGTATCGCGTGGTCCACCCCCCAGGCCGGCGGCCGCTCAATCGACGAAGGCGCAGAACTCGTTGCCCTGGGGGTCCTGCATCACCGTCCACCGGATGTCGCCGTGCCGGGCGCGCCGTACGGTCGCCCCGTGGTCCGTCAGCAGCTCGAGGTCCAGGACGTCGATGTCCCAGTGGATCCGGTTCTTGACCGACTTCCGCTCCGCGACCGGGACGAAGACGAGATAGTCGAACGGCGCCCCCGGGACGTCCTCGATCCCGGCCCAGCCGTGCTCCTCGTCGTGATCCCAGCGGCCGCCGATCACCTCGGCCCACCACCGGGCGAGGGGAGCTGGGTCGGCGCAGTCGACGACGACCTCGTAGAGCCGCCGACTGGGCACCTCGTCTCGCGCGAAGACGCAGAACTCCCCACCCTCGGGGTCGCGCACGACCTGCCAGCGGAACGAGTCCAGGTCCAGCGGGGTCGCCCCGAGGTCGAGCACGTCCTGCACGTCGGCGACGTGGACGTCGAGGTGCACCCGCTGCTTGACCCGCACCGGCTCGGGCACCTGGTTCATCCAGATCGTCGACTGCGACGTCGGGCCGGTCAGCAGCACCATGCCGTCGTCTCGCTGCTCCAGCCGGAGGTCGAGGACCTCCGCCCAGAAGGGGCCGAGGACCAGCGGGTCCACGGCATCGATGCAGAGGTCTTTCCAGGTGGCGATCGGCGCGTTCACCACACCCATCATGCCGAACCCGATTGACCGCGACCCCGGTCGACCACCTACCGTCACGCAGTGACCAGGATCGAGCCGACGGGAGCCTCCCGGCCGCGTCTGCTCTCCCCGACGTACGCCGCCACCACGATCGGGATGTTCGCGCTGGTCGCCTTCGCGGCGTTCGAGGCGACCGCGGTCACGACGGTGATGCCGACCGTGGCTCGCGAGCTCGACGGCGTGGGGCTCTACGCCCTCTCCTTCGCCGCACCCCTCGCCAGCGGCGTGGTCGGCATGGTGGCCGCCGGAGCGAGGGCAGACCGCAGTGGGCCGGTCGCGCCCCTGGTCGTGGCCCTGGTGCTCTTCGCGATCGGGCTGGTCGTCTGCGGCACGGCGCCGTCGATGGAGGTCCTCGTCGCCGGGCGGGTGCTCCAGGGACTCGGCGGCGGCGCGATGACCGTCTGCCTCTACGTCGTGGTCGGCATCGTGTTCCCGGCGGTCCTCCAACCGGCGGTGTTCGCCAGCTTCGCCGCCGCGTGGGTGCTGCCGTCCCTCTTCGGGCCGGCGCTGGCCGCGTTCGTGGCGCACGCCCTCGGCTGGCGGTGGGTCTTCCTCGGTGTGGTCGTCCTGGTCGCCGCCTCGACCCTGCTCATCGTGCCGGCGCTGCGGGGTCTGAGCCCGCAACGCGGTGACGCCCAGCCCTCGGGCGCCCGGCTGGCCTGGGCGGTCGTCGGTGCGGTCGCCGTGCTCGCCCTCGAGCTGCTCGGCTCCCGGAGCGGCGCCGTCGGCCTGCTCGCGGTCGTCGCGCTCGCGGTCGTCGTCCTCTCGCTGCGCCGGATGCTGCCCGCCGGCGCCCTGGTCGCGCGCCGCGGGCTCCCGGCGGTGATCGGCACCCGCGGCCTGCTGAGCGCGTCCTTCTTCTGCGCCGAGGCCTACATCGTCTTCGTGCTCCAGGAGCGCTGGGACCTCACGCCCGGCACGTCGGGGCTCGCGCTGACCGCCGTCGGTCTGGTCTGGGCCGCCTCCAGCCAGGTGCAGTCACGCCTGGGCGACCGGGTCTCGGACGTCACCGCGATGCGCTGGGGCACGACCCTCGTCCTCGTCGGCACCGCCGCGCTCGTGGTCGTCGTGCTCCTCGACGGCCACCCCGTGCTGGCGACGGGTGCGTACGTCGTCGCCGGCGCCGGCATGGGTTTCGGCTACCCGCGGACCGGTGTCGCGATGCTCGCCGCCTCCACCGACATCGACCGCGGCTTCAACTCCTCGGCGCTGTCGATCGCCGACTCCCTCGGTGGCGCGCTCTCGCTGTCCCTGTCCGGGATCGTCTTCGGGGTGGCCACCCGGGCTCACCTCGACCCGTTCCTCGCCGTCTTCGTGCTCGCGACCGCCATCGCCGTGCTCGGCGTCGTCACGGCGTCGCGGACGGCCCCGGTCGCCAGCCCAGTGCCGGACCGAGGTGCGTCGCCAGGTCGGTGAGGATCTGCACGTAGTCCTCGTGCGCGAACGAGAAGGGCAGTGCGAACGCGACCTCGTCGATCTCGCGGAAGGCGACGTGGGCGTAGAGCTGCTCGGCGAGCTCGGCCGAGGTCCCGATCAGGTCGGGGGAGAACATCATCCGGGCCGGACCCTGTGGCTCGGCGGTGCGAGGCAGCCTGGACTCGACGTACGCGGTGTACTTCGCGCGCTGCGCGGCGGTGGCGGAGTCGGTGGGGATGACCACGAGCCCCTGGGAGACCCGGGCTGCTGCGCCGGCCGGGTGGTGGCCGCGGAAGGTGTGCACGTGACCGAGCTGGATCTCGGCGAAGTCCGTGGGTCCGCCGTCCTCCGCCTTGACCACGCTGCTGGTCAGGAAGTTCAGTCCGTGTTCGCCGGCCCACTGCGCGGAGCGGGTGCTCGCGCCGCCGTACCAGATCCGGGAGGCGAGTCCCGGGGAGTGCGGCTCGACCCGGTCGGAGAAGACCTCGATGCCGGCGGTGCCGCGGAAGCCGGTCGCCGGCTCCCCGCGGACCAACGACAGGAACCGCTCGAGCCGGGCGTAGGAGAAGTCCTCGACCTCTCCGGTGTCGGGGTAGAGCGCGTCCTTCACCTCGTCGTAGCGCATCGGCGGCCCCACGCTGAGGCCCGGGTTCAACCGGCCGCCGGACAGGACGTCGACCGTCGCGAGGTCCTCTGCGAGGCGCAGCGGGTTCTCCCAGCCGACCGGGGTGACCGCCGTGCCGAGCTCGATCCGGCTGGTGCGCTGGGTGGCTGCGGCGAGCACCGCCACCGGGGAGGAGATGCCGTACTGCAGGTGACGGTGGCGCAGCCACGCGCTGTCGAAGCCGAGCTCCTCACCGAGCTCGATGACAGCCAGGGTCGACTCGTGACCGGGGCCCGGGTCGGCGCCGTCGAAGAGCCCGATCGTCAGGAAGCCGAGCCTGCGCAGGGGGCTCGCGGGGGTCGGCACGGACGCCTCAGCCCAGCTCGACCACGAGATCGGGCTCGGTCTTGTCGCGGACCTCGTCCTCGGTGACACCGGGGGCGAGCTCGACCAGGCGCAACCCGTCCGGGGTGACGTCGATGACCGCGAGGTCGGTGATGATCCGCTCGACCACACCCCTGCCGGTGTAGGGCAGCGAGCAGTCGTTCACGATCTTGTAGGAGCCGTCGCGGGCCACGTGCTCCATCAGCACGATCACCCGCTTCGCACCGTGGACCAGGTCCATCGCGCCGCCCATGCCCTTGACCATCTTGCCCGGGATCATCCAGTTCGCGATGTCACCCGCGGCCGAGACCTGCATCGCGCCCAGGATCGCCGCGTCGATCTTGCCGCCCCGGATCATCCCGAAGCTGGTGGCGGAGTCGAAGATCGACGCACCCGGTCGCAGCGTCACGGTCTCCTTGCCGGCATTGATCAGGTCTGCGTCCTCCTCACCCGCCACCGGATATGCGCCCGTGCCGAGTACGCCGTTCTCCGACTGCAGCACCAGCTCCACCCCGTCCGGCACGTAGTTCGGCACCAGCGTCGGCAACCCGATCCCCAGGTTCACGTACGACCCGTCCGCCAGCTCCGACGCAGCCCGCGCCGCCATCTCCTCACGCGACCAGCTCATCGCACCGTCCTCTTCTCGATCCGCTTGTCGGCCGCCTGCTCCGGGCTCAGCGCTACGACGCGCTGCACGAAGACTCCGGGCGTGTGCACGTTGTTCGGGTCCAGCTCACCGGGTTCCACCAGCTCCTCGACCTCCGCGATCGTGACCCGGCCACACATCGCCGCCAACGGGTTGAAGTTGCGCGCCGAGTCCCGGTAGACCAGATTGCCGTGCCGGTCGCCCTTCCAGGCCCGCACCAGCCCGAAGTCCGCCACGATCGCCTCCTCCAGCACGAACTCCTTCTCGCCCTCGTTCGTCGAGAAGACCTGGGTCTGCTTCGCCGGCGACGCCACCACCACCGTGCCGGCGTCGTCGTAGCGCCACGGCAACCCGCCCTCGGCGACCTGGGTGCCGACCCCGGTGGCGGTGAAGAACGCCGCGATACCACTGCCGCCGGCCCGCATCCGCTCCGCCAGGGTGCCCTGCGGCGTCAGCTCCACCTCCAGCTCACCGGAGAGGTACTGCCGCGCGAACTCCTTGTTCTCCCCGACGTACGACGACACCATCCGCCGGATCCGCTTCTGAGCCAGCAGCAGCCCCAGGCCCCAGTCGTCGACCCCGCAGTTGTTCGACACCGCCTCCAGGTCCGTGGTGCCCACGTCGAGGAGAGCCTGGATCAGCACCGACGGGATCCCGCACAACCCGAAACCACCCACCGACAGCGTTGCGCCGTCGGGGATGTCCGCCACCGCCTCCCTTGCTGACGACACGACCTTGTCCACGCTCATCTCCTCCTCGGGCTGCGACTCCTGTGACTGGTGTCTCGCCGATCCTAGGGTGTCCCCCAGGGGCCGCCCAGCCACGGCCTAGGCTCGGTGCATGGCTGGCCCCAGCGCTCCGCGCGACCGCTCCGGAGTGCGGCTGCACATCGTCACCGGCAAGGGCGGCACCGGCAAGTCCACCGTCGCCGCCGCCCTGGCCCTGGGGCTCGCGTCGCGAGGCCAGGAGGTCCTGCTCTGCGAGGTGGAGGGCCGCCAGGGCATCGCCCGGATGTTCGACGTCGACCCGCTCCCCTACGAGGAACGCCGGATCGCGACCGGCCTGCCCGACGGCGGTCGACCCCCGGGCACCGTCTACGCGTTGCACATCGACCCGGAGTCCGCGCTCCTCGACTACCTCGCCATGTACTACAAGCTCGGTCGGGCCGGCCGCGCCCTGGACCGCTTCGGGGTGACCGAGTTCGCCACCACGATCGCGCCGGGCGTGCGCGACGTGCTCCTCACCGGCAAGGTCTTCGAGGCCGTCCGCCGCAACCAGCGCAACAAGTCGGCCAGGGAGTACGACGCGGTCGTGCTCGATGCCCCGCCGACCGGGCGGATCTCGCAGTTCCTCGGCGTCAACAAGGAGCTGGCCGGGCTGGCCAAGGTCGGCCCCATCAAGAACCAGGCCGACAACGTCACGACCCTGTTCAAGTCCTCGGCCACCCGGGTGCACCTGGTCACGGTGCTCGAGGAGATGCCGGTGCAGGAGACCGCCGACGGGATCGCGGAGCTCCAGGGTGCCGACCTGCCCGTCGGTGCCGTGATCGTCAACCAGGTGCGCTCGCGTGACATCGCCGAGTCCGACCTGGTCGCCGCCCGCGAGGGCCGGCTCGACAGCGACCGGATCCTCTCCGAGCTCAAGGAGTCCGGTGTCGAGGTGGGCGACGACCTGGTGGCCGGGCTCATCGCCGAGGCCGGTGAGCACGCCGAGCGACGAGCCCTCGAGGACGCGCAGCGTGCCGTGGTCGACGGCCTCGGGCTGCCCGTCTGCGAGCTGCCGCGACTGCCCGGCGGCGTCGACCTCGGCGGGCTCTACGACCTCGCCGCTCGACTGAAGGCGCAGGGTCTGACATGAAGGATCTGACATGAGCGGCACGCCGAAACGGTCCCGGACCCGGGTGGGTCCGCTGGCCACCAGCCCCGGCCCGGCCCCGGCGATGGACGTCGACGCGCTGCTCGACGACCCCGGCACCGGCATCATCGTCTGCTGCGGTTCCGGCGGGGTCGGCAAGACGACCACGTCCGCAGCCCTGGCACTGCGAGCCGCCGAGCGCGGCCGCAAGGTCGTCGTCCTCACCATCGACCCGGCCCGACGACTCGCCCAGTCGATGGGGATCGAGACCCTGGACAACACCCCCCGCCCGGTCACCGGGCTGCGTTCCAACGTCCGGGGTGGCCGCAAGGGCGGCAGCCTGGCCGCCATGATGCTCGACATGAAACGCACCTTCGACGAGGTGGTCGAGGGCCAGGCCACGCCCGAGAAGGCCAAGCAGATCCTGGAGAACCCGTTCTACGTCGCGCTGTCGAGCTCGTTCGCGGGCACCCAGGAGTACATGGCGATGGAGAAGCTGGGCCAGATCCACGCCGACGCCCAACGCGACGGCACCTACGACCTGATCGTCGTCGACACCCCGCCGTCGCGTTCTGCCCTGGACTTCCTCGACGCTCCCGAGCGGCTCTCGAGCTTCCTCGATGGCCGGTTCATCCGGATGCTGCTGACCCCGGCGAAGGGCCCGGCCCGGATGATGACCGCGGGCTTCGGGCTGATCACCGGTGCGCTGACCAAGATCCTCGGCGCCCAGGTGCTGCGCGACGTGCAGACCTTCGTGGCTGCCATCGACACCCTCTTCGGCGGCTTCCGGCAGCGCGCGCAGCGGACCTTCGCACTGCTCCAGGCCGACGGCACCGCGTTCCTCGTGGTGGCTGCACCCGAGCCCGACGCACTGCGCGAGGCGGCGTACTTCGTCGAGCGGCTCGGCGAGGACGAGATGCCGCTCGCCGGCCTGATCGTGAACCGGGCCGCACCCGCACCTCAGGGCACGCTGTCGGCCGACGAGGCGATGACCGCGGCCGCGCGACTGCGCAGCGACGGCGGCGACTCACTGACCGCAGGCCTGCTGCAGCTGCACGCCGACCAGTCGCGCATCGTCGACCGGGAGGCGCGGCTGCGCAGCAGGTTCGCCGCGGCGCACCCTCAGGTGCCGACCGCGGTGGTGCCGGCGCTCGCCGGTGACGTGCACGACCTGGCAGGTCTGCGACGCATCGGCGAGCTCCTCGCGGGCGCCCCGTGACCGGGACGCCCGACGAGATCAGACCGAGATGGACTCGGCGCCGGTCGGAGCCTGGTCGCGTGCGGTCTCGAGGACCGAACGCCACGAGGCGTTGGGGCGACGTCGCAGCAGCGCTCGGCGCTCCCGCTCGGTCATCCCGCCCCAGACTCCCCACTCGATCTGGTTGTCCAGCGCCTCGGCCAGGCACTCGGTGCGCACCGGGCAACCGCCGCACACCTGCTTGGCCTTGTTCTGCTCGGCACCACGGACGAAAAGCTGGTCTGGCTGCGACTGACGGCATGCGGCCGCGGTCGCCCAATCATCTACCCACATAAGGATGTCCCCACATCACTTCCGAGATAGGCAGCGTCCCCATGACGCCCACCCGGGATTACTCCCCCTCAAGGTAACAAGGTAAGGGCTATCCCCTCCCCTGACCACCCCCCATCCGACCATGGGGTGTAGTCCATTCGGACTAGTCCGTCTGTGCTATGAATGTCTGTTATTCCCGAGGCTCCCGTACTCTGGGACCCATGTCTGTGCCGCCCGACGAACGCCTCTCCGTCTCCCGCGTCCTCTCCCATCTGCTCGTGATGGTGAGCGTCGCGGCGGTCCTGGGCGTCGTGGTGGCCGGTCTGGCCATCCCGTTCGCGGGTGTCCTCGGCATCGGCGCGAGCAACGTCGCCAAGACGATGGACAACCTGCCGGCCGAGCTCGAGACCCAGGCGCTGCCCCAGAAGACCCGTCTCGTCGACGAGTCGGGCAACGTGATCGCCTCCCTCTACGACGAGAACCGGGTCAACGTCTCGCTCGACCAGATCTCGCGCACGATGGTGAAGGCCATCGTCGCGATCGAGGACTACCGCTTCTACGAGCACGGCGCGCTCGACCTCAAGGGCACCATGAGGGCACTGGTCACCAACCAGGCCAGCGGGGGCGACTCGGTCCAGGGTGGCTCCTCGATCACCCAGCAGATGGTCAAGCTGACCCTGCTGAGCCAGGCGAGGACCAAGGCCGAGCGTGCCGCTGCCGTCGACGACACCTACGCGCGCAAGCTCACCGAGCTGCGGTACGCCATCGCCGTCGAGCAGAAGCACACCAAGGACTGGATCCTCGAGCGCTACCTCAACATCGCCTACTTCGGTGACGGCACGTACGGCGTCCAGTCGGCGGCTCGCCACTACTTCGACAAGAACGCCAAGGACCTCAACCTCCGCGAGTCGGCGATGTTGGCCGGCCTGGTCAAGAACCCCACCGGCTACGACCCCACGAACTCCGCCGACCGCGCCCTCGAGCGCCGCAACGTGGTGCTGGACCGGATGGCCGAGCTCAACGTGATCAGCCGCGAGAAGGCCGCCCAGACGAAGAAGCGGGACCTCGGTCTCGAGGTTGTCCCCGCGAAGAACGGCTGCCTCTACTCACGGGCGCCGTTCTTCTGCGACTACGTCCTGAGCTATCTGATGAAGGACCCCGCGCTCGGCAAGACCACGGCGGAGCGCCGCAAGCTGCTCCGGACCGGCGGCCTCACCATCCGCACCACCGTCAACCTGCGTGACCAGGCCGCGGCCGACGCCTCGGTGCGCGCCAACGTCTACAAGAAGGACCTCGCGATCGGCGCGCTCGCGATGTCCGAGCCCGGCACCGGCAACGTGCTCGCGCTCGCGCAGTCGCGACCGATGGGCAGCAACAAGAACGCTGGCTACACCTACCTGAACTACGTGGTGCCGAAGGAGTACGGCGACTCCAACGGCTTCCAGGCCGGCTCGACGTTCAAGGCCTTCGTCCTCGCCTCGGCGATCAACAAGAAGATCCCCCTGACGACGACCTTCAACGCGCCGAAGGAGATGACGATCCCGCAGAGCGAGTTCGCCAACTGCGAGGGCGAGCCTTCCTTCGCCGGTGACTGGACGGTGGCGACCTCCACCAGCGACGGCCGGATGGACCTCTACCGCGGCACCCAGGAGTCGGTGAACACCTTCTACGCCATGCTCGAGCGGGCCACCGGTGTGTGCAAGCCGTTCGACCTGGCTCGGTCGCTGGGTGTGGAGCTGACCAACCCGACCGGCGACTCCCAGGGTCGCGGCGCCGAGCGGATCCCGACCTTCACCCTCGGGGTCGCCAGCGTGAGCCCCCTCGAGATGGCCGAGGCCTACGCGACCTTCGCGGCCCGTGGCCTGCACTGCGACTCCCGGCCGGTGACCGCGATCGAGGACTCCTCCGGCAACCTGCTCAAGAAGTACAACGCCCGCTGCTCCCAGGTGATGCCGCAGGGGACCGCCGACGGCGTCAGCGACGTGCTGCGCGGCGTCCAGGAGCCCGGCGGGTTCGGCTACGAGAACGGTGGCACCAACCTGTCGGTGCCGTCGGCTGCGAAGACCGGCACCACCCAGGAGGGCATGTCGGTGTGGTTCGCCGGCTACACCCCGCAGGTCGCGACGGCGGCGATGATCGCCGGCGCCGATCGCAACGGCAACTGGCTCGGGCTGGCCGGCCAGACGATCGGCGGCAACTACATCTACAGCGCCTCCGGGTCCGGCTTCGCCGGCCCGATGTGGGCCGGCGCCATGCACGTCGTCGACGACAAGCTCAAGTACGAGGACTTCGTGCAGCCGCCCGACGAGGTCGTCAACGGCGTCCAGGGCTCCTACACCTCGGTGCCATCGGTCTCCGGCATGAGTGCCGACCAGGCGATGAGCGAGCTCAGCAACGCCGGCTTCACCCCCGTCCTCGGTGGCACCGCCGCGTCCGCCAACCCGGCCGGCACGGTCGCCTACACCTCGCCGAGCGGTGGCTCCAGTGCCCCGCAGGGGTCGGTCATCACCGTCTACACCTCCACCGGTGTCCCCCCGCCGCCCCCGCCCAAGAGCGACGGCGGCCGCGGTGGCAACGGCGGTGGGAACGGCGGTGGCCACGGCGGTGGGAACGGCAACGGCAACGGCAACGGTGGCCGCGGTGGGAACGACGGAGGCGGCCGCGGCCGCTGATCCGGCCCGCGGACCGGGCCCGGGTCAGGACCCGGCGAGCTGCCGACGCACCTCGGCGGCGACGGCGCCGCCGTCGGCTCGACCCTTGACCTGGGGCTGCACGACGCCCATCACCTTGCCCATCGCCTTCATCCCGTCACCGGCAACGCCGAGCTGGGCGACGGCGGAGGTGACCAGGTCGGCGATCTCCAGGTCGGTGAGCTGAGCCGGCAGGTAGTCGGCGATCACGGCGGCCTCCGCGGTCTCCTTGGCGGCCATCTCGGCGCGTCCGCCGTCGGCGAACGCCACCGAGGCCTCACGCCGCTTCTTCGCCTCGCTGGAGAGCACGCCGATGATGTCGTCGTCGGTGAGCTCGCGGGCCTGCTTGCCGGCCACCTCGGCGTTGGTGATGGAGGTGAGGACCATCCGCAGCGTCGAGGATCGGACCTCGTCACGACTCTTGATCGAGGTGGTCAGGTCGGCACGCAGTCGGTCCTTGAGCTCGCTCATGGCGCCATTGTGGCAGCCTTGCGGGGTGAGCCCCTCGACCGCCGTGCGCCGCTCCCTGCTGGGCCTGGTCGGCGGAGGCACCCTCGCTGGCGCCGGGCTGCTCGCCTACGGGCTGTGCGAAGCCCGGGACTACACGCTGCGGCGGGTCACCGCGCAGGTGCTGGCACCCGGCAGCGCCGACCTCCGGGTCCTGCACCTCTCCGACCTCCACATGACCCCGGGACAGGCCCGCAAGCAGGAGTGGCTGCGCGGCCTCGTCGACCTCAGGCCCGACCTCGTCGTCGACACCGGTGACAACCTCGCGCACCCGGACGCGGTGCCGACCGTGCTCGACTCGCTGGGCGCGCTGCGGGAGGTCCCCGGGGTGTTCGTCCTCGGCTCCAACGACTACTACGCCCCGACCATGCGCAACCCGTTGCGCTACCTGTTGCCCGACGACGGCACCCGGCACACCGGTGCCCCTGAGCTGCCCTGGCGCGACCTGAGCGCGGCGCTGACCAGCTCGGGCTGGCTGGACCTCACCAACGCCCGCGGGACGCTCGACGTGGCCGGACGCCGGATCGCGTTCGCGGGGGTGGACGACCCGCACCTGCGCTTCGACCGGCTCGAGGACGTCTCCGGCCCCGCCGACCCGGACGCCGACCTGCGGCTCGGGGTCGCGCACGCGCCGTACCTCCGGGTGCTGGACCGCTTCGCCGCAGACGGCTACGACGCGATCCTCGCCGGACACACCCACGGCGGCCAGGTGTGCGTGCCGTACGTCGGCGCCCTGACCACCAACTGCGACCTCGAGCCGGACCGAGCCAAGGGCCTGCACCGGCATCCCGCGGCTTCCAGGCCCGGTGACCCGGGGTCGTCCTGGCTGCACGTCTCGGCCGGTCTGGGCACCAATCCCTACGTCCGGGTCCGGGTCGCCTGTCGGCCGGAAGCGACCCTGCTCACCCTGGTCGCGACGGCCTGATCGAGGCTCGCTGTCCATGCGCGGGGCCGGATTCGGAGCCACGTCGGCGCTCGGGTAAGGTTTCCCCTGCTTGTGAGCCGGCCGACGCGCCGGACCGCAATCGGGCTGTGGCGCAGCTTGGTAGCGCGCCTCGTTCGGGACGAGGAGGCCGCAGGTTCAAATCCTGTCAGCCCGACCAGCGAATCCCCTGCCGCGGCAGGGGATTTTTTGGTGTCCGCCCTCACCGGACAGCCGAGTCCCTCCTCGAGGGGATCAGGGCGATCAGGGCAGGTCGATCAGGGCAGCGCGATCAGGGCAGGGCGACCTCCTCGAACTCGACCACACCGAGCTCCGGATCCTCGACGAGCCGTTGGAAGTCGGTGGTGTTGCGCGAGACCGCCACGAGGAGCTTCCCGGTGCCGAGCGGGATCTGGGGATGCGCCAGCGGGGCGTACTTCAGCAACCCGGCCTCGAGGTCGTTGGGAGCAGGGACGCCCTCGTGCGGCGTCCACGGACCGGTGGGGGACGGTGCCCGCCACAGGTAGATGAAGTCGCCGAGGTCGCCGTCCCGCTTCGAGACCGCCAGGTACTGACCGTCACCCAGGTCGTCCACCGACAGGGTCTGCGACACCCCACCCTCCGCACCGAGCACGGCGACCGCGCGAGACGGCTCCGGCTGCCAGCGATCCCCGTCCCAGAACCTCCACGTGGAGCGGACCATGGGGGACGGGAGCGGCACCCGAGCCACGTACAGCTCGCGACCGAACACGTGCTGCTCACCGGTCAAACGGGTCCCGTAGACGTAGATCCAGCGCCCGTCGTGGAAGCTGGCGGCACCCCAGTTCACCTGGTGCGGGTCGGGATCGTCCTCGGTGATCCGGACCACGCGGCGCAGCTGCGGCACGCCGCCCTCGGGGACGTCGAACAAAGCCGCGGAGGTCCCCAGGAACGTGAAGTCGAGCGAGTCGCCGGAGAGTCCGCGCCGGATCCGCGAGCACAACACCACCAGCCGGTCACCGTCCCCCTCGGGCCACGACAGCGCTGACATCGGCCAGTGCACGGTCCGCGGCGCGGCATCGGGGATGACGGGCCCGTCCTCAGCGGGCAGCAGCTGGGACGCGCAGTGTCCACCGGACACGAGCAGGGAGTTGGCGACGATCCCAGGCGTCCTTCCGGAGCGCAGGGTGTCCCCGAACACCCAGACGATCCGTCCGTCGACCAGCAGGGTGCTGGCGCCGATGTCGGCCGCGTCCCACGCCGGCAGGTCCTGGTCGGCGAGCAGCGCGTTCGCAGCCTCCGCCGAGGCGACACCGACCACGCCTCTCGGTGCGGGTGGGCACCGGGGCTCGAGACGCGCCCCGGGGGCGGTGGCCACGGTGGCAGAGGGCGTCGGAGGCGGGGCAGCGTCAGGATCACCCGAGCAGGCTCCGGTCGCCAGGAGGGCAAGTGCCACCAGCCACCGTCGTCCTGTCACCACGGCAGCCCCACACGCACGTGGCGTCAGCGCGCCGCGAGCAGCTCGGCGATCTGGACGGTGTTGAGGGCCGCTCCCTTGCGCAGGTTGTCGTTGGAGATGAAGAGCGCCAGCCCGCGGTCGTCGTCGACGCCCGGGTCCTGCCGCAGGCGTCCGACGTACGACGGGTCCTTGCCGGCGGCCTGGAGCGGGTTCGGGATGTCGCTGAGCTCGACGCCGGGGGCGTCGGCGAGCAGCTCGGCCGCCCGTGCCGGCGTCATCGGCCGCTCGAATTCGGCGTTGATCGCCAGCGAGTGACCGGTGAAGACCGGGACCCGCACACAGATCCCGGAGACCCGCAGGTCGGGGAGCCCGAGGATCTTGCGCGACTCGTTGCGGAGCTTCTGCTCCTCGTCGGTCTCGCCGAGTCCGTCGTCGACGATCGAGCCGGCCAGCGGCAGCACGTTGTAGGCGATGGTGCGGGCGTACTTGTCGGGCACCGGGAAGGTCACGGCCTCGCCGTCGTAGGCCAGCTCACGCGCCTTGTCACCGGCCGCGGCGACCTGGCCCGCGAGCTCCTCGACACCGGCGACGCCGGAGCCGGAGACCGCCTGGTAGGTCGAGGCGATCAACCGCACCAGCCCTGCGGCGTCGTGCAACGGCTTGAGGACCGGCATCGCGGCCATCGTGGTGCAGTTCGGGTTGGCGATGATGCCCTTGCGAGCCTCGTCGATGGCCTCGGGGTTGACCTCGGCGACCACCAGCGGGACGTCGGGGTCCATCCGGAAGGCCGAGGAGTTGTCGATCACGGTCACCCCGGCTGCCGCGAACGCCGGGGCCAGCGCCCGCGAGGTCGTCGCACCGGCGGAGAAGATGGCGATGTCGAGACCGGTCGGGTCCGCGGTCGCGGCGTCCTCGACGACCACGCTCTCGCCCGCGAACGGCAGCACCGTGCCCGCCGACCGCGCGGAGGCGAAGAACCGGATCTCCTCGATGGGGAACCCGCGCTGCTCGAGGATCTGGCGTACGGCGACGCCGACCTGGCCGGTCGCGCCGACCACGCCGAGCCGCACCGGGCGCGTCATCGGCCGGTCCCGCCGTAGACCACGGCCTCGACCTCGTCGACGTCCAGGTCGAAGGCCGTGTGGGTGGCCCGCACCGCGTCGTCGACCTGGGACTCGCCGACGATCACCGAGATCCGGATCTCGGAGGTCGAGATCATCTCGATGTTGACGCCGGCCGAGGCGAGGGCCGCGAAGAACCGGGCGGTGATGCCGGGGTGCGAGCGCATCCCGGCGCCGATCAGCGACACCTTGCCGATCTGGTCGCTGTAGAGCAGCCTGTCGTAGCCGACCTCGTCCTGGATCCGGGCCAGCGCCGACATCGCGGTCTGGCCGTCGGCCCGCGGCAGGGTGAAGGAGATGTCGGTGAGCCCGGTCGCCGCTGCCGACACGTTCTGCACGACCATGTCGATGTTGACCCCGGTCGACGCGAGCGCCTCGAAGATCCGGGCCGCCATGCCCAGCTTGTCGGGGACGCCGACCACGGTGATCTTGGCCTCGCTGCGGTCGTGGGCGACTCCGGCGATGATCGCCTGTTCCATCTGGGCCTCTCCTGCCTTGCTGTCGGGGATGATCCAGGTCCCCTCCTTCTGGGAGAAGGAGGAGCGCACGTGGATCGGCATGTCGTAGCGGCGGGCGTACTCGACGCACCGCAGGTGCAGGATCTTGGCCCCCGAGGCGGCCATCTCGAGCATCACCTCGGTGGAGACCCGGTCCAGCTTGCGGGCAGCGGGCACGATCCGCGGGTCGGCGGTGAAGACGCCGTCGACGTCGCTGTAGATCTCGCAGACCTCCGCGCCGAGCGCGGCAGCAAGTGCCACCGCCGTCGTGTCGGAGGCTCCTCGGCCCAGCGTGGTGATGTCCTTGGTGTCCTGGGACACGCCCTGGAAGCCGGCCACGATCGCGATCGCGCCGTCCTGGATGGCGGCCTCGATCCGGCCCGGCGTGATGTCGATGATCTTGGCCTTGCCGTGCGCGGAGTCGGTGATCACACCGGCCTGCGACCCGGTGAAGGACTGCGCCTTGTGCCCGAGCTGGGCGATGGCCATCGCGACCAGCGCCATCGACATCCGCTCGCCCGCGGTGAGCAGCATGTCGAGCTCACGCGGCGGGGGCAGCGGGGTCACCTGCTCGGCGAGGTCGCGCAGCTCGTCGGTGGTGTCCCCCATGGCGGAGACCACGACGACCACGTCGTTGCCCGCCCGCCGGGTGTTGACGATGCGCTGCGCCACTCGCTTGATGCCTGTGGCATCAGCAAGCGACGATCCGCCGTACTTCTGCACGACAATGCCCACGGTTTTCCCTTGATCTCGACGTCACTCGCAGTGGTCGAGTTTACAGAGGTGACAGGTCCGGGGAATCCAGCATCTCATCGGCGGCCGCCAACTGCTCCTCCTCGCCGACGAACTCGGCGTCGAGCCGGTCGTGGGCCACGACCGAGAGCAGCGCGTTGAGAG
Source organism: uncultured Actinomycetota bacterium (assembly GCA_963706475.1). Taxonomy (GTDB): domain Bacteria; phylum Actinomycetota; class Actinomycetes; order Propionibacteriales; family Nocardioidaceae; genus Nocardioides. Next base: position 1,451,513 of record CAVPLV010000002.1, read on the forward strand.
TTGCCCCCGCGAGGTTGCCCCACGACGAGACGTAGGAGAACTGCCACCACCACAGCGCCTCGCCGACGTTGCCGAGGCGGTAGTGGCGCAGACCGTTCTCGAGGTCGGAGGCGATGCTGGTGAGGTCGTCGGAGAGGTTGCTCTCGACCGGGTCGGGGACGTAGGGGTCGAAGACGAAGCTGTAGGTGTCGATGCCGCCGAGCATCGCCGCGAGCCGCAGCCGCATCTCGTCGAGGTCGGGCTCGGGGCCGACGTCGGGTTGGTACTCGCCGCTGGGCTGGAAGTCGCGCTGGGCACCCAGCCGGGCACCGGCCAGCAGCACCTGGCTGATCTCGAGCAGCAGCAGCGAGATGGCTCGGCCGGCGTCGCCCTCACTGGCGATGGCACGCAGGGCGATCAGGAAGCTGCCCACCTGATCGGCGATCTGGCCGGCGAACTCCTCGGTCTCGGCGTCGAGGGGCTCGGGGTCGGCCCGGAACGGGGTCTCAGTCATCTGCGGATCGCCTTCCTGCGAACGCACGGCCCAGCGTCACCTCGTCGGCATACTCCAGGTCGCCACCTACGGGCAGTCCACTCGCCAAACGCGTCACGCGCAAGCCCAAGGGCCGCAGCATCCGGGTGAGGTACGTCGCAGTCGCCTCGCCCTCGAGGTTGGGATCGGTCGCGAGGATGGTCTCGGTGATGCTGCCGTCGGAGAGCCGGACCATCAGCTCGCGGATCCGCAGCTGCTCCGGGCCGATCCCGTCGATCGGCGAGATCGCGCCGCCGAGCACGTGGTAGCGACCCCGGAACTCGCGGGTCCGCTCGATCGCAACCACGTCCTTGTACTCCTCCACGACACACAGCACCGACGGGTCCCGACGTGGGTCCCGGCAGATCCGGCACTGGTCGTCCTCGGACACGTTGAAGCAGATGCTGCAGAACTTCACCTTGGCCTTGACCTCGATCAGGACGTCAGCGAGCCGGCGTACGTCGGCCGGGTCGGCCTGCAGCAGGTGGAACGCGATCCGTTGGGCGCCCTTCGGCCCGACGCCCGGCAACCGGCCGAGCTCGTCGATCAGGTCCTGGACGACGCCTTCGTACACCGGGTGCCTAGAAGCCGAGCTGGCCGGGCAGGCCCGGCTGCTCGCCGCCGCCGAGACCGCCGGCGAGCGGTCCGAGGGCGTCGCCCGCGATGGCGTCGGCCTGGGCCTTGGCGTCGCGGTAGGCCGCCACGATCATGTCGCCGAGGTCGGCGAGGTCGTCGGGCTCGCTGCCATCGAAGCCACCGGCCTTGATCTCGACCGAGACCAGCTCGCCGACCCCGCTGACCTGGACGGTCACGGCGCCGCCGGCGACGGTGCCGGAGACGATGGTCTCGGCGAGCTGCTCCTGGGCGCTCTGGAGCTGTTCCTGCATCTGCTGCGCCTGCTGGAGGAGGGCGTTCATGTCGAAGCCACCACCGCCGAGCGCCTCGAAGGGGTTCTGGGTCATCGTCTGATCGCCTTTCGGATCTGCGGATGGATCGGTCTCACTGGTGACGGATCTCCTCGATCATCTCCGCGCCCAGCTCGCGCTTGAGCAGCTCAGCGGTGCTGAGCCCCTGGTGGTCGGCATCGAGGTCGTCGGGGTGCGCGTCGGCGTCGGCGGCTGCCCAGTCGGGACCCCGGTCGGAGGGCGCCTGGTCACCGGGCCGGGTCTGCTGGATCGCCCCGCGGGCGGCCGCGATCGACTCCGGGTCGCTGGTGCGCGGCGCGGGTTCGGGAGTCGCCCAGGCGGGGGCAGCCTCGGCCGCCGGGCTCTCGGGCGCGGGTGTCGGTGCCGGGGTCGCGGCCACGGCGGGCCGGGTCACCACGGGCGCGTCCGGGCTCGCGCTGGGATCGACGATCGTCTCGATCCGCCACTCGGCCCCGACCACGTCGATCGCCGCCTGCCGCAGCACGTCGTCACAGCCGCCGTTGACGAAGGAGTCACGGGCGCCGACGTTGGCGAAGCCGAGGGTCAGGGTCGTGGCGTCGACGGCCACCACCTGGCAGTTCTGGGTCAGGTGCATCCAGGCGACGCGGCGACGCAGCTTGGTCGCGTCGACGATGTCGGGCCACAGGCGTCGTACGTCGACCAGTGTCAACCCGCCCGCAGCCGGCTCCGGGCTCGGCGTGGAGGCGGGGGGCGTCGGCTCCGGCGCCTGGGCCGCGACGGCCTCGGGGACTGGTGCGGGCACCGGTTCGGGGACCGGCGCTGGCACCGGCGTCGGGGCCGGGTCGGGCCGCGTCACGACCGGCTCGAGGGGCTCGGGCCGACTCGAGGGCGTCGTCGGGCGGTCCTGGACCGGAGGGCGCTCGGGGGCCACCACCTGGGTCGGGGTGCCACTGATCGTGAGCCGCTTCTCCATCCGGTCCAGGCGGGCCAGGACACCGTCGGTGGCGTGGTCGGCGCCCGGCAGCAGCACCCGGGCGCAGAGCAGCTCGAGCAGCAGCCGGGGCGCCGTCGCTCCCCTCATCTCGGTGAGGCCGGTCGCCACGATGTCGGCGGCCCTGCTGAGCTCGGCCGAGCCGAACCTCGCGGCCTGGGAGACCAGCCGCTGGGCCTGGTCCTCCGAGACGTCGATCAGGCCGGTCGCCGGGGCGTCGGGCACCGCGGCGACGATCACCAGGTCACGGAGCCGGCGAAGGAGGTCCTCGGTGAAGCGCCGCGGGTCCTGACCGGTCTCCACGACCTTGTCGACGACTCCGAACACTGCCGCACCGTCACCGGCCGCGAAGGCGTCGACGACGTCGTCGAGCAGCGTGTCGGGGGTGTAGCCGAGCAGGCCGGTGGCGAGCTCGTAGGTGACCCCGTCGGGACCGGCGCCGCCGAGCAGCTGGTCGAGCACCGACAGGGTGTCGCGGGCGGAGCCGGCACCGGCCCGGACGACCAGCGGCAGGGCAGCGGCGTCGATGGTGACCTGCTCCTGGGCGCACAGCTCGGAGAGGTAGGACGACAACAGCCGCGGCGGGATCAGCCGGAAGGGGTAGTGGTGGGTGCGCGAGCGGATGGTCGGCAGCACCTTGTCGGGCTCGGTCGTGGCGAAGATGAACCGCAGGTGCGGCGGCGGCTCCTCGACCAGCTTGAGCAGGGCGTTGAAGCCCTGCGTCGTGACCATGTGGGCCTCGTCGATGATGTAGACCTTGTACTGGCTCCGGACCGGCGCGAAGAACGCCTTCTCGCGCAGGTCGCGGGCGTCGTCGACGCCTCCGTGCGACGCGGCGTCGATCTCGATGACGTCGATCGAACCCGGGCCACCGCGGGCCAGGTCGCGACAGCTGTCGCACTCCCCGCACGGGTCGGCGATCGGGGCCTGCTCGCAGTTGAGCGCACGCGCCAGGATCCGGGCCGAGGTGGTCTTGCCGCAGCCGCGCGGACCGGAGAAGAGATAGGCGTGGTTGACCCGGTTGTTCGCCAGCGCCGCACGCAACGGCTCCGTCACGTGTTCCTGCCCGATGACCTCCTGGAAGGTCTCCGGCCGGTAGCGGCGGTACAGCGCGAGGGGTGACTCCACTCCTGAACCCTAACCACCGGCACCGACACCCGGTAGCGGGGCCGGTACGGGCATGAAAAGGCCCCCCGCGCACCCGACAGAGCTCGCTTACCCTTGCTGCCTTCCGGCCCTGGGGGAGTTGGGCAAGATGCCGCCACACGGGGGGTTGTCCCAGAGTCTAGGTGAGTCCCCCGGACCGCACCAAGACGGCCCCACCCTCGGTCGAACGCGAGCGGTCGGGCGGATTTCGCTCCGCCCGGGATCGACCGGTACGCTCCTCCGCGGAGGATTCGCCTAGTGGCCTATGGCGCTCGCTTGGAAAGCGGGTTGGGTGTGAAAGCCCTCAGGGGTTCGAATCCCCTATCCTCCGCCACGCTGATCAGCGAGAGCGCCGGGTCCGACCTGCAGAGGTCGGGGCCGGCGTTCGATCGTCCGGGACGTCGCCGCCGCGCCCGCTGCGAGACCGAGCAGCGCGGTGACACCCGCCAGGACGAGCTGGCGGTCGTCGTTCCGCTGGCACTCCCGCGCCAGCTCCTGCGAGCCCCGGTCGACCGCCGGGGCAGGGGTGGTCTCCGCCCGCACGATCGGACCCCCGCAGGCGCGGCTGTCCCCGGCGTACGTCGCGGTGGAGCCGGTCCCCAGCAGCAGACCGGCGCACAGGAACAGACCTGCCGCGACCCCGAGCCAGACCTTCCGGACCATCGTCCGAGAGTAGGCGCGGCCACGCCGTCCGGCTACTGCCCGGCGTCGAGGCCCGGTCCGGCCGGCTCACCTTCACCCGAAGGACAGAGACCGACCAGCAGTCGGCACGGCCGTCAGCTCAGTCTCGTCGCCGCGCCAGCATCGGCCGCAGCAGCAGTGCGACCACGAGCAGCCCACCACCGATCAGTCCCCACCAGATCGCGTTGTCGCGGGTGGTCGCGAGCAGGTCCGGGGCGGGCTCCGGGGCGGTCGCCTCGGACTTCTCCGGCACCACGACGGCGCGCTCCACCCGGCCCGAAGGATCGGGATCGAGCGGTCGGGTGAGCGCCTCGTAGGGCTGCACGACACCCACCCCGATCAGCGGGGTCGGGTTGTCGGGAGTGCCGCTCGCAGTGCCGAGCAGACGCGCGACGATCTGCTGGGAGGTGTCGTCGGGGTACATCTGCCACAGCAGGGCCACCACGCCGCTGACCTCGGCGGCCGCCCACCCGGTCGAGATCGTGTCGACCACGCAGCTGGAGCCGTTGAGACCGTAGGAGACCCCGTTGGCGGTGGGGGCCGCGACGTCGGTGCGGGAGTTCTTCACCACCAGGCTGGTCAGGTCGGTGCCGGGTAGGCCGCCCGCGGTGGAGTTCACCCCCACCACGCTCGGGTAGCCGGCAGGGAAGATCACGTCGGCGCCGTCCTCGTCCTTCGCCGGCGGGTCGTCGAAGTCGGTGTCGAACAACCCGCCCTCCTCGGGCCGGTCTCCCGTCGCAGCCACCAGCACCACGCCTTCGCGGATGACCCGTGCGGTCGCCAGTCGCAGCGCCTTCGATGACGGGACCCCGAAGGCGACGGTCGCGACCCTGATGTTGTACTTCGCAGCGTTGCGGGCCACCCAGTCCAGCCCACCGGCGAGCTCGGTGGCCGAACGGGTCGTGGCGTCCTCGCCTGCGGCGGGGTCGTCGTAGACGCGGACGTCGATCACCTTCGCGTCCGGAGCGATGCCGACCAGCGAGCCGTCGGCCCGCTTCGCCCCGGCGATCAGTCCGGCCACCACCGTGCCCTGGAAGTAGACCTCGCTCTGATCGCCCTTGGTGCCGGTGACCTCCTCGATCACCGGGATCCTCGAGGCCGCCGGGGCCACCCCGGAGTCGAGGACCGCGACCCCGACCGGATCGTCGAGCGGCGCGGCGTACCGGTCCACGACCTGCTGGGCGCGCTCGATGTCGAGCAGGTCGAGCGGCACGCTGGCGCGGGCGGTCTCGGAGCGTGGTGTGTCGGGTCGGACACCCTCGCACGAGTTGTCGACGGCGTACGACGGCGCGCTGGTCCCCACCACGGTGCCGGCGCTGAGCGCACTCAGCGCGATCGTGGCGGCGACCGCAGCCCTCAGGCGCACCCGGACTCGCTCGAGTCGGGATCCGGCGGCGAGAGCGCGGCGTCGAGGGAGAGATTGACCCCGCAGCCGAACAGCTTGGTCCACGAGTCGGGCACCACGGCCACCGGGACATCGGCATAGCCGAGGCGGGTGGCGGCGTCACCGATCAGCGGGTTGACCCGCCCCTTCGAGTCGATGACCACAGGCGATCCCTGGTCGGTGTCCCGCCAGCTGCCCGACAGCACGTAGGCGCCGTGACCGACGTCGACGAGAGCATCCTTGACGCCCCGCCTGACGTCTGCGCCGCTGGATTCCGGCCCGGGCGACACCAGCTGCACCGTCGGCGCCTCGTCGTGCACCGCGCTGAGCTGGGCGCACGGGTCACCGGTCAGCTGGTCGGCGGGCAGGTCGTCGGGCCACTGGAGGTCGACCAGGACCTTGTCACGCTCGCCATAACCGACCCCGGGCGACTTGACGATGGACGTGGTGCGCGGCACCGTGCGGTCGGGAGTGATGACGTTGGCGTAGACGGTGGCCTCGAAGTCCCCGAGCACGACCGGTCCACCGTCGGTCACCAGGTAGCTGTCCCCGCCGTCGGCGACCAGCAGATCGCCGATGTCGGCGCCGTCGACGATCTCGGACGGCTTGCCGAAGCCGGTGAAGGTGAAGCTGTCGAAGTCGAGCGGGGCGCCGGTCGGGAAGAGGCTCAGCCACTCCCTGCTCACCTGGACCGCCTCACCGGTGGTCTGCACGTTGAGAGCGTTGAGCAGGTCGTCGGTCTGATCGACGCCGGGACCCCGTTGTTCGGGCACCCGGTAGGCGTAGGCACTGGGCACGCCGTTGCCGGTCGGCGCCGACTGGGCGATGACGAAGAAATCGCCGTCGTTCTGGACGGTGATCGCCTGGCCGGGAGCCGGCGTCACGTCCGGCTCCGTCGCGATCCGGGTCCGGATGCCCTGGCGGTCCGCGGTGCAGGAGGTCCACCCGGTGTCGATCAGCAGTTCGGGCTCCGGCAGGGCGGTCGGCGCGCTGAAGATGCCGACCTCCTCGCCGAGCGTCTGCTTGCCGATGACGTCCTGGGGGATCGGGGTGGGGGTCGCATCGGGCCCGAGGATCAGCTTGGCGCTGGTGGGGTTCAGCACCGGCAGCAGCTCAGGGTCGTCGCTCTCCTCGGTGATCACGTAGAGAGCACCCGTGTCGTTGGAGAGGATCATCCCGGGCTTCTTCCAGTCCGACGGCGTGGTCGGCGAGAAGATCCCGGCGATCGCGGCACCCGCGACGAGGAGGACGGCGAGCGCGACCCCGCCGACGATCGTGCGACCGGGGCGGGCGGGCTCGACCTCGCGACCCCCGGGTGCCCCGGAGACGAAGGCCGTGACCAGCCGGCGCCGGCTGAACGAGTAAGCCTCGACGAGGTCCTTCTTGGTAGCCATCGGGCAGTGGCGCCTATCCGCGGATCTTGTCGAAGAGACCGACCGCGACGACGAGCAGCGGCAGCAGCGACAGCAGGGCGATGCTCTCCGCCACGTCACCCAGCCGGCCGCGGCGCACCGACGGCGTGGTCGGGATCAAGGTCGCGGCGAGCAGGAGCGCTCCCGCCGCGGCGAGCACGACAGCGGTCGTCGGGCGCCAGTCGGGGTACAACCACAGCACCGAGACGGCGACCGTGACCAGCCCGAGCACCCCGGAGACCAGACCGACGAGCACCTCGGCGCTGGTGCGGTACTGCCGCGTCCGCAGCATCACGGCCAGGCTGCAGGCGATGCCGAGGAAGGTCCCGGCCAGGCCGAGCGAGACGGCGAGCGGCGCGATCAGGACCAGCAGCAGCCCGACCGTCGCGGACACCGAGATCAGGATCTCGTGGGCGACCCGGGCGTCTGCACTGATCCGGGCCGGGTCGACGGGCCGGGGCTCGGCGGTGATGTCGGCGACGCTGTAGAGCTGGTCGACGGAGGTGCCCGTGGCGCCCAGCGCCATCCATGGCAGCACACTGCCGGCGATCACCACGATCACCAGCGCGACGGTCAGCACGACGGCAGGATCGACGTCGACGACCTGCAGCACCAGGCCGGTGAGCAGGAAGATCGCGCCCACCACGACCGGTGGGATCACCAGGGTGCGCCCTTCGCCGATGCCGACCAGGCACAGCAGGCCGGCGGCCATGGCGGCGGCGCCGGCGGCCGCGACCGGGGGGCCGAAGAAGGGTTCGTCGGTGACCAGCATCAGCCCGGCGACCCCGGCGTACACCGCTCCCATCCACGCCACCGCGACCGCGGCCTGCGGCTCGTGCTGGGCGCGGGAGAGCACGATCGCCCCCGTCACCAGGGCCGCGGCGACGATCGCAGCGGCCACCCCGGCGAGCAACGAGCCTCGCTGGATCAGCAGCGCCACCGCGCCGAGCGTCATCAGCAGACCCGCGGACGCGAGAGCCGTACGACGGCCCGCTGCGGGCTCCCAGGGCATCAGGTCGTGCTCGACGACGTCGGTCATCGCCTCGACCACGTCGTCGTAGACGCGCGGTGGCTCGTCGTCGACACCCGCCGCGACCGTCAGCAGGCCGCCGTCGTCGACTCCCTGGATGACCAGGCCGGCGTCGGCCGCGAGCTCGCGGCCCTCGGAGGTGACCAGGCGGTAGCCGCCGTAGACCGTGGCCGGGTCGAGCAGCCCGACGCTGCGGGCGAGCTCAGGGACCAGCTCGGCGACCGGAACGGCTCCGGGGAGCACGAGATCGACCCGGCGCGTGCCCGACGCGACGGTCACCCGCACCAAGCCGGACATGCCGACGGGTGCCTGGGTCATGGTCCCTCCCTGGAGACGCGGGAAGGGCCGGCGCAGATGGCCGGCCCCTCCTGGATGTTCGGGCTCTGTCAGCCGCCGAAGGAGGCGGCGCCGCGCTGGTCCGCGGAGCGGTAGTCAGCGTTCGACTGGGTGACGCCGACGCTGGTCTCCTGGAGGAGGTTGCGCATCTCCTGCATGGCTCCGTCCCACTTCGCCTTGGCGACGATGTAGGCCTGCTGGGCCTGACCGGTCCAGTCGCTGCGCAGGGGCGCGAGCTCCGACTCGAGGCGGTTCAGTCGGTCATCGATCTGCTTGACCGCGCGGCCGAGGTCGTCGGCTGCGCCGTCGAGGGCGGCGTGGTTGACGCGAAGTCCATCGACACTCATCACAGTTCTCTCTTTCCTGGTCAGCCGAGCTTGCTGGCGTACGAGTTGTAGTTGGCGGACTGCGCGTCGTCGGTGCTCATGTTGAGCTTCTCCGTCGACGTCAGCGAGGCCTCGAAGTCGTTGAGGGCCCGGGTGATCACGGCCTGCTTCTGGGTCCAGGCCTGCTGCAGGCTGAAGAACGCCTGGCCTCCGGCACCGGCCCACTTGCCCTGCACGCCCTGGATCTGGCCGTCGAGCGCGGTGCTCAGCCGGTCGAAGTCCACCTTGGCCTCGGACACGAGACCGGCTGCGCGGGTGAGTGTGCCCTCGCCCTGGCCCATTTCGTTAGCGCCTTGCGACATGTTGCCAACTCCTTCCCCCGAAGGCGGCGGGTGCCGCCCGAGAATGATCGTGTGTGGTACGTGGCGATCCGGTCGTCATCTTCGCGAGCCAGACAGACCACGGATACCCGTGCCCCCGACCGCTAAACCTCAGTTGCCGAGTTCCCACAGGCTGGCCAGCTCCCAGATGGCGCGGAACCAGCCCGCGGCCACCACCAGCGACGCCACCGCCAGCGCTCCCGACAGGCCTTCGGCCACCTCGGCACGGCGAGACCACCAGGCCGAGCGCCACCCGCGACCGAGCGCAACGGCCACCACCACCAGTCCGCCCGCGAGCACGACGGTGGTGATCGCCACCGCCCGCGGCAGGTCGGCGACGCTCAGCTGCAGCAGCACGGCACTCAGCGCGACCCAGCACCCCAGCCCGGCCATCCGGAGCAGGGCCCGCGCGATCGGGTTGCGATAGCTGCGAGCCGCCAGCAGCAGGGCGGCCCCCGCGAACCCCACGAGGCAGCGAGCCCCGATCCGGTCCACCGGGAGCGTCGCGGTCACGAGCAGGAGCGGTGCCGAGGTCAGCGCGAGGACCATCACCGCGGCGCTCGAGGACACGATCATCCGGGTCCCCCGGACCGCGACGGCGGAGACCGCCGAACGGCGTACGACGGAGCGACCGCGCTTGCCACCCACCTGCTCACGCGCCGACCAGGCGGTGACCGCGAGCCGTTCGAGATCGAGGAGATACTGATCGGGCACGTCCACCGTCAGCGCCGGCACGAACCGGGCCGCCAGCACCGAACCGAGCAGGATCAGGGCCCAGTCCAGCCGGGGCGGTGCGCCGACCATCGCGCACAGGCACGTGACGACGAAGACCAGCATGCCCGCGACGATCCACACCTGGAGCGCCTCGTCAGCGATGCGCGACAGGGACCTGGCTGCCGCTGCCGCGAGGGCGGCGGCCAGCCCGGCCACCCCGACGACCATCGGGAGCCGCTCGGGGTTGGGGTCCCAGGCAAGCGCGAGAGCAGCCCCTGCGGTGAACGCCGGTGCCACGACGACCCGTCGCGCGGCCAGTGCGCCGACCGGCAGCACGCCGACCAGGGCTCCGAGGAGCAGCAGGCCGGCGATCGCGAGGGCGCCCTCGTCGGTGCTGAACTGAGCGGCCCAGCCGGCCACCAGGGCGCACCCGGCGGCCAGCGCCGCCCACCAGCCGGCGCCCGGACGGTCCCGCCGGTCCTCGCGGTCGGCGCTCGCCCCGTGCGAGCTGCGGCCGGCCGCAGGCGCCACCGCGTCGCCGGCGACCAGCAGGTCACCCGGCTCGACCCCGGCGCTGGTCAGGGTCAGGTCAGGCGGGAGGAGGACCCCCGTCGCGGTGTGCAGCGCGGGGACGGCCGCGAGCCCCACCTGCCCGGCGTACTCACGGGCGACGTCGAGCGCGGCTGCGCCGGTGGGGACGACCAGGTCGAGCACCCCGGCAGCACCGTGCACGCTCACCGCAAGGCTCTCTGCCGCCAGCTGCTGGGCGGTCAGCTGCCGGGCGGTCGACTTCTGGGTGGGCACGTCGACACTCTCCCCTGCGGAATCGGCTGTGAAACGATGCGTCAAACCGGCGTGAGCGGGGTATGTCCCCCGCAGTGCACCGTGCAGCGCACCGCGAGGGGCACGATACGGGAGACACCACGACGGAAGAGGACACGAGTTGAGTACGACGCTGCGCGGGGGTCGCCTCGACGAGCCCGAGCTGCCGACTGGACAGATCGTGCTCCAGCCGCCGCCCCAGATCGAGCCGAACGAGGGCGCCAGCGGCGTCCTGATGAACGCCATCCCGATGCTGGGCAGCCTCGGCTCCATCGTCCTGGTCGCGACCATGAGCAAGACCAACGGCGGCCGGGCGCTGGTCGCCGCGGGCATGTTCCTCTTCGCCACCGTCGGCTTCATCATCGTGCAGATCGACCGCCAGCGGAAGCAGCGAGCGCAGCAGGTGACCGGCTCGCGCACGGAGTACCTCCGCTACCTCGGCACCGTCCGGAAGGTGGCGCGCGACGCGGCCGCCCAGCAGCGCCGGGCACTCACCTGGCACCACCCCGACCCCACGTCGCTCCCGGCCCTGGCCGAGGAACGCTCCCGCGTCTGGGAGCACGGCAGCAGCGACCCGGGCTTCCTCCAGGTGCGCTACGGGCTGTGCGCACAGCCGCTGTCCCTCGAGCTCGTGCCGCCGGAGAGCACACCGATCGACCAGGTCGACCCGGCCGCGGCCTCGGCGCTGCACCGACTCCTCGTGGTCCACCGGCTCCAGCCGGACCTGCCCGCCTCCATCGACCTACGCGCCTTCGACCGGATCGAGGTGTGCGGTCCAGAGGTGCCGTCCCGCGCCCTGGCCCGATCGCTGATCTGCTCGGCGGCGACCTTCCACTCCCCCGACCACCTCGTCGTCGCGGTGCTCTGCTCGGAGCGCAACCTGACGCACTGGGACTGGGTCAAGTGGCTGCCGCACGCCCAGAGCACCCGGGAGTCAGATGCCGTCGGACCGATGCGGATGGTCTCCACCTCGCTCTCCGACCTCGAGGCGCTGCTCCCGGACGACCTGAGCGAGCGACCTCGCTTCGGTGCGGACGAGCGCCCCGCCGCCCCCCACCTGCTCCTGGTGATCGACGGCGGGCTGCTGCCGCCCGGCAACCACGTCGTACCTCCGGACGGCCTGCACGGAGTCACCCTGCTCGACCTGCCGTCGCGGTGGGACGAGCTCGAGGACTCGACCCGGCTCCGGATCCAGTTCGACCCCGACGGAGAGACGGACCCCACCGACGGCCGTCTCCCGGTCCGGGCGCTTCGGCTGCGCGAGGAGCCGATCCGGGCCCGCGCCGACCAGTGCAGCGCTGCGACCGCGGAGGCACTGGCGCGCCGGCTGACCCCCCTGCGGACCGCCTCCACCGGCAGTGTGGAACCGGCCACCGGCGACATCGTCGGACCGACCGACTTCATGGACCTGCTCGCGCTCGGCGACGTCCGTGCCTTCGACCCCACCCGGGCCTGGCGGCCACGTCCGGCCCGGGACCGTCTCCGGGTGCCGATCGGTCTCGGCGAGGGCGCCTCGCTCGTGCACCTCGACCTCAAGGAGTCCGCCCAGCAGGGCATGGGCCCGCACGGCCTGGTGATCGGCGCGACCGGGTCCGGCAAGTCCGAGTTCCTGCGCACCCTGGTGCTCGGCCTGGCGATGACCCACTCCCCCGAACAGCTCAACATGGTGCTCGTCGACTTCAAGGGTGGCGCGACCTTCGCGGGCATGACCGACCTGCCGCACGTGTCCGCGGTGATCACCAACCTCGCCCAGGAGCTCACCCTCGTCGACCGGATGCAGGACGCCCTCTCCGGTGAGATGGTCCGCCGCCAGGAGCTGCTGCGCGAGGCCGGGAACTTCGCCTCGGTGCGCGACTACGAGAAGGCCCGCGCGTCCGGCGACGACCTCGAGCCGATGCCGTCGCTGTTCATCGTGGTCGACGAGTTCTCCGAGATGCTCTCCGCGAAGCCGGAGTTCATCGACCTGTTCGTCGCGATCGGCCGTCTCGGCCGCTCCCTGGGCCTGCACCTGCTGCTCGCCTCGCAGCGCCTCGAGGAGGGTCGGCTGCGCGGCCTGGAGTCGCACCTGTCCTACCGGGTCGGCCTGCGCACCTTCAGCGCCTCGGAGTCCCGCTCGGTGCTCGGCGTGCCCGACGCCTACGAGCTGCCCGCCGACCCCGGTCTGGGCTACCTCAAGCCCGACCCGTCCACGATGCTGCGTTTCAAGGCCGCCTACGTCTCGGGGCCGCCGAGCGGACGGGCTCCGGTACGACGTGACGAGGGCGGGCACGTCCGCGGCATCCTGCCGTTCACGATCTCGGAGGTGCAGACCCTCGAGGTGATCGAGCCGGAGCCGGTCGTCGAGACGCCCGTCCCGGCCAACGACGACCAGGACTCGCTGCTCGACATCGCGGTCCAGCACATGGAGGGCCAGGGACCGGCCGCCCACCAGGTCTGGCTGCCGCCGCTGGACCGGCCCGACACCCTCGACCAGCTGTTGGGCGACCTCACCGTCGACCCCGAGCGCGGCCTGGTGTCGGAGCACTGGCGCCGGCTCGGCGGGCTCGTCGTACCTCTCGGCACCGTGGACCGGCCCCGCGAGCAGCGCCGCGACACCCTCACCGTCGACCTGAGCGGCGCCGGCGGCCACGTCGCGATCGTGGGCGGCCCCCGCACCGGCAAGAGCACCCTGCTGCGCACCGTGGTGGCCAGCATGGCGCTCACGACCACCCCGCAGGAGTCGCAGTTCTTCGTCCTCGACTTCGGGGGTGGCACCTTCGCGCCGTACGCCGGTCTGCCGCACGTCGCGGGCGTGGGCACCCGCGCCGAGCCTGACGTCGTACGCCGCATCGTGGCTGAGGTGCGCGGTGTCGTCGACCGCCGGGAGGCCTACTTCCGGGCCAACGGCATCGACTCGATCGAGACCTACCGCACCCGACGGGCAGCAGGTCGGTTCGACGACGGCTACGGCGACGTCTTCCTGGTCGTCGACGGGTGGAGCACGCTGCGTGCAGACTTCGACGACCTGGAGGCCGAGCTCCAGCAGCTGGCCACTCGCGGACTGACCTTCGGGCTGCACCTGGTGGTGGCGGCGGCGCGCTGGGCCGACTTCCGGGCCGCGATGCGCGACGTTTTCGGCACCCGGCTGGAGCTGCGACTCGGTGACGCGATGGACTCCGAGATCGACCGCAAGATCGCGACCCTGGTGCCCACCGGCCGACCGGGCCGTGGACTGGTGCAGAGCAAGCTGCACTTCCTCGGCGCCCTGCCCCGCATCGACGGCGACGACCGTGCCGAGACGCTCGGAGACGGCGTCGGAGACCTGATCGAGCGGGTCACCGCTGCCTGGACCGGCAGCCCTGGCCCCAAGCTCCGACTGCTCCCCGGCCGCATCGAGCTCGCCGAGGTCCGCGAGCTGGCCGCGCCGGCGGACGGCGACCGGCGGTTGCTGCTCGGGGTCAACGAGAGCGATCTCGGTCCGGTCGCCCTCGACGTGGACGCCGAGCCGCACCTGCTGGTCTTCGGCGACGGCCAGTCCGGCAAGAGCGGGCTGCTGCGCGCCTACGCCCGCGAGGTGATGCGCACCCGCACCGCCAAGGAGGCCCAGCTGGTCGTCGTCGACTACCGACGCTCCCTGCTCGGCGAGGTGCCCGAGGACTACCTGGTCAACTACCTCACCTCGGCGACCCAGGCCCAGCCCGCCATCCGCGATCTCGCGGCCTACCTCGAGGGCCGGATCCCCGGGCCGGACGTGACCCCTGACCAGCTGCGCAACCGCAGCTGGTGGACCGGCGCCGAGGTCTTCGTGCTCGTCGACGACTACGACCTGGTCGCCACCCAGCAGAGCTCGCCGATCGCGGCGCTGCAGCCGCTGCTGGCCCAGGCCCGCGACGTCGGGCTGCACCTGCTCGTCGCCCGCCGCTCCGGCGGAGCGTCGCGGTCGCTCTACGAACCGGTCATCCAGTCGCTGCGCGACCTCGCGATGCCCGGCCTGCTGCTCTCCGGCAGCCCCGACGAGGGGCCGCTGTTCGGCAACCAGAAGCCGCAGCCGGCGCCTCCGGGCCGGGGCCGGCTGATCACCCGCGACCGAGGTGTCGAGGTGGTCCAGATGGCGTGGGCCGAGCCTGAGGTGTGAGCGCCCGGGACCGACGAAGCCCTCAGCGGTGGGTGTGCTCGCCCGGCCCCTTGACCGTGAGTCCGGGCAGGTCGGCCAGGTTGTAGCTCACCTCGAAGGTGCGGCGGTAGCCGGTGTGCGACACCCGCCAGCCCTCCGGCGTACGCGTGTAGCGGTCGCTGTAGAACGCCGCCCCCTCCAGCATGAATCCGAAGGCCGGCACGATCACCTTGTCCTGGAGGTACCACCGAGCCGTGGCCGTGTCGCCGTCCACGGTGATCTCCGGGTGGTGGACCTGGTGCATCGTGAGCATGCCCTCGCCGAGGTTCTCGCGCATGTAGTCGACCAGCGCCGCCCGGTCCGCGAAGACCAGGCCGTTGTAGTCGCCGGTCGCCTCCGGGAGGAAGCAGGCCTCGAACTCCTCCCACTGCTTGGTGTCGAGGGTCCGCAGGTAGCGGTACTTCAGCTGGCTGATCTGCTCGATGTCGTCCACGGGCCTGAAGGTATGCCAGCGACGTGGGCCAGGTCACGCGATCGGTTGATCCGTTGGAAACCTGCCGTCAACCTCCCGGCGACCTTGGTCGCTCAGGCTGTTCCCACGAGCTGTTCCGCCCCAGGGACACCACCACTCACACAAGTCAAGGAGGCCATGATGGAGAACCCCACCACGCCGGACCGCGACCTCGACCGGGTCCGCGAGCAGCGCGCCCAGCTGAGGAGCCGACACGCTCAGGCACTGGCATCGCTGATGGAGGACCGCGAGGACCTCCGCGGCGTCCACGCACTGGCCGACTTCGTCGACGACTCGGTGCGCTGGTCGGCCTGACTGCCGCTCGACCCGCGGTCGGGGCCGGTTCCTCGTTTATAGTCGCGGCGTGATCTTCAAGCGCGTCGGTGACGGGAGGCCCTACCCCGACCACGGGTTGACGTCCCGGGCGTGGGCCGCCGTACCCCCGCGCCAGGTGCGGCTCGACCAGCTGGTCACCACCAAGGACACCCTGCAGCTCGCCGCCCTGCTCGACGAGGACTCGACCTTCTACGGCGACCTCTTCGCCCACGTCATCGAGTGGCGTGGGGAGTACTACCTCGAGGACGGTCTGCACCGCGCTCTGCGGGCGGCCCTCCAGCAGCGCCACATCCTGCACGCTCGCGTCCACCCGGTCGTCGGCTGATGTCCCAGCGGGTGCGGACGGCGATCACGCTGAGCGTGCTCGGTGTGCTGCTGCTCGGCGCCGGTCTGTGGGGCTGGTCGGCGGCGACCGACCCGCTGCCCGCCAAGGTCGACAGCCCGGTCTGCGTCACCACCGAGGTCCAGAAGGGCGAGAAGGTCTTCCCCGAGCAGGTGACGGTCAGCGTCTACAACGCAGGCACCCGCGAGGGACTGGCCGGCCTGACCATGCAGCTGCTGACCGACGCCGGCTTCGCCAAGGGCAACAGCGGCAACGCACCCCGCTCGAAGGTCCGGACGGTCGCCATCTGGTCGGCCGACCCCGCCAGCCCGGCTGTCGTGCTGCTCCGGAGCCGCTTCGGCTCGGCCGCCCGGGTCGTCGAGCGCGACGGCCCGGGCGCCGGGATCACGGTGCTCGTCGGTGACGAGTTCACCCGGCTCGGCAAGGGCCGCGGCGCGGTCATCGCTCGCGCCGACACCGAGATCTGCAGCCCGCCGGTCAGCTGAGAGTCACGTGCCCAGCCAGTGCGCCAGTCGCCCGTGGGCACTGACCTGACGCAGCCGTTCCTCGGTCTGCACGCGAAGCTTGCGCGGCGTCACGATCAGCAGGTCGTCGCCGTGGCGCAGGACGGTGCGTCGTTCCGGCACCAGGGTCTGGTCGCCGCGGATCACCATCGACACCGAGGCGCCCCGTGGCAGCCGCAGCTCGCCCACCTCGACCCCGTGCATCTGCGACGAGGGACTGATGGTGACCTGCAGCAGGTCGGCCGCGATCCGTTCGAGCGGCGCCGCCTCGACCTCCAGCCCGCGAGGCTCGGAGCGACGTGCCACCTTCAGCACGCGGGCGACGAACGGCAGGGTGGGGCCGGTCATCAGGGTGTAGACCACCACCATCACGAAGACGATGTCGAAGAGCTCCTCCGCCCCCTCGATCCCGTCGGCCAACGGGATGGTGGTGAAGACGATCGGGACCGCACCGCGCAGGCCGGCCCACGAGATGAAGGCCAGGTCGCGCAGCGGCATCGGCTGCACGATGGCGCTCGCCAGCACCGAGATCGGTCGGGCGACGAGGGTCAGGACCAACCCCGACACGACCGCCATCCCGAGGATCTCCCAGGTCAGCCGGTCCGGGGAGAGCAGCAGCCCGAGCATTACGAACAGCCCGATCTGGGCGATCCACGCGATCCCCTCGGAGAAGGACCTGGTCGCCGCCCGGTGCGGGAGCTCGCTGTTGCCGAGGACCAGCGCGGCGATGTAGACGGCGGCGAAACCGGAGGCGTGCACGGCCGCTCCGGCGCCGTATGCGAGGACCGTCAGGCAGAGCACGGCGATCGGGTAGAGGCCGGAGGACGGCAGCGCCGCCCGCCTCATGATCCACGCCCCACCGAACCCGACCGCCAGCCCGATGGCAGTGCCGGCGACCAGCTCGAAGACGATCAGCCCCACCATGGCCAGGACGCCGTCCTCGGCGGCGGCACCCGAGGACACCAGGACCACGAGGACCACGACCGGCGCGTCGTTGAGACCGGACTCCGCCTCGAGGGCGCCGGTCAGGCGCTTGGGCAGGGGCACCATCCGCAGCACCGAGAACACGGCCGCTGCGTCGGTCGCTGAGGTGACCGCACCCAGCAGGACGGCGATCTGCCACGGCAGCCCGAGGACGTAGTGCGCCGACACGGCCACGATGCCGACGGAGATGGAGACCCCGATCGTCGCCAGTCCGACACCGAGCCGCATCGAGGGCCGGATCTCGCGCCAGCTGGTCGTCAGGCCACCCTCGGCCAGGATCACCACGAGTGCCCCGAAACCGAGGGCGTGCGCCAGCTCGGCGTCCTCGAACTGGATGCCGAGGCCCTGCTCACCCAGCAGCACCCCCATCAGGAGGTAGATCAACAGGCTCGGCAGCCCTGCCCTCGACGAGAGCCGCACCGCGAGGATCGCGAGGAGGGTGACGCCCGATCCGACCAGCAGGAACGTGTCCAGCTGATGGGCGTCGAAAGTCATGTCACCTCAGGCTCAACGGCGTCGGACACGCAGTCTATCGGTGCTGGGACGGGCCCCCTGCGCCGGACAACGTCGCACGAAACTGGAACTTGTTCTAGATTTGCGCCATGAGCAAGGGCACTGCACTTCCCGGCGTCATTCCTGCCGACGTCCTCGGCACGGACCCGCCGTCGTACGACGTGATCGTGGTCGGCTTCGGCATCGCCGGCGGCTGCGCGGCGCTCGAGGCGGCCCGGGCCGGCGCCCGGGTGCTGCTGCTCGAGAAGGCCGCGGTGCACGGCGGTACGTCGTCGATGTCGGGTGGGCACTTCTACCTCGGCGGCGGCACTGCGGTGCAGGAGGCGACCGGCTGGGCGGACTCGGCCGAGGAGATGTACAAGTACCTCGTCGCCGTCTCCAAGGAGCCCGAGCACGACAAGATCCGGGCCTACTGCGACGGGTCGGTGGAGCACTTCGGGTGGCTGGAGGCGCTCGGCTTCGCGTTCGAGCGCTCGTACTACCCGGAGAAGGCGGTGATCCAGCCCGGCACCGAGGGTCTGATGTTCACGGGCAACGAGAAGGTGTGGCCGTACCTGGACCAGGCGGTGCCGGCACCACGTGGGCACAAGGTGCCGGTGGCGGGCGACACCGAAGGCACGAAGATGGTGATGGACCTGTTGCGCGCGCGGGTCGAGGAGGCGGGCGTCGAGGTCCGCTACGAGACCGGCGTGACCAACCTGGTCACCGAGGACCCGGGGACCGTGGTCGGAGTGGCCTGGCGGTCCTTCGACGAGACGGGCTACGCGGCGGCGCCGGCCGTGGTGCTCGCCGCGGGCGGCTTCGTGATGAACCCCGACATGGTGGCGGCGTACACGCCCTCGCTCGCCGAGAAGCCGTTCACGCTCGGCTCGACGTACGACGACGGTCTCGGCATCCGGCTCGGCGCCTCGGTCGGCGGTGACCTCAAGCACATGGCCGAGCCGTTCATCACCGCCCCGATCTACCCGCCGTCGGCGCTGATCACCGGCTTCCTGGTCAACAGTCTCGGCGAGCGCTTCGTCGCCGAGGACGGCTACCACTCGCGGACCTCGCAGTTCGTGATGGAGCAGCCCGACGCCACGGCCTACCTCGTCGTGGACAGCGAGCACGTCGTCTACCCGAAGTTCCCGCTGGTGCCGCTGATCGACGGCTACGAGACCATCGCGGAGCTCGAGACGGCACTGTCGCTGCCGGCGGGTTCGGTCGCCACCACGCTCGAGCGCTACAACGAGCTCGCCGCGGCCGGTGAGGACCTGGACTTCCACAAGGGCGCGGAGTGGCTCGCCCCGCAGGGCACCGGGCCGTGGGCGGTCTTCGACCTGCGGCTGGGCAAGGCGATCTATGCCGGCTTCACCCTCGGCGGACTGCGGGTGACCGTCGACGGCGAGGTCCAGCGCGCCGACGGGTCCGTGGTGTCCGGGCTGTACGCCGCCGGCGCGTGCGCCTCCAACCTCGCCCAGGACGGCAAGGGCTACTGCTCCGGCACCCAGCTCGGCGAGGGATCGTTCTTCGGGCGGCGGGCGGGACGACATGCAGCCCGTACGCTCGCCCCATGACAGGCCGCTTCCAGGTTGCGTCGAGGGCCAACGTGCCCCCGTTCCACGTGATGGACCTGCTGGCGGCAGCGGCCACCCGGCAGCAGACGCACGGTGACCTGCTCAGCCTGTTGGCCGGTCAGCCGAGCACGGGCGCTCCACGGCCGGTCCGCGAGGAGGCCAAGCGGCTGCTCGACTCGGGGGACCCGCTGGGCTACACCCCGGCAGCCGGGATCCTCGAGCTGCGTGAGGCGATCGCGGGGCACCACCGGCGCGTGCACGGCATCGAGGTGGACCCGGAGGAGGTCGTGGTGACGACGGGGAGCAGCGGCGGGTTCCTGCTCGCGTTCCTGGCCGCCTTCGAGGTCGGCGACCGGGTTGCGATGGCCCGTCCGGGCTACCCCTGCTACCGCAACGTGCTGACTGCGCTGGGCTGCGAGGTCGTCGAGATCCCGACCGGTCCCGAGACCAGGTTCCAGCCCACCGTGGAGCAGCTCGCGGAGCTCGGCGACATCAAGGGCCTGGTGGTCGCGAGCCCGGCCAACCCGACCGGGACCATGCTGCTGCCCGGCGAGCTCGCGGCGCTGGCGTCGTACTGCGAGGAGCACCGGATCCAGCTGATCAGCGACGAGATCTACCACGGCATCGAGTACGCGGCCCTGCTGGACGGAGGCGACCACCTGGCGCGGAGCGCCTGGGAGACCAGTCGCGAGGCGGTGGTGTTCTCCAGCTTCTCGAAGTACTTCTCCATGACCGGCTGGCGGATCGGCTGGATGCTGGTCCCCGACCGGTTGCGGCGCGCGGTCAACGTGCTCACCGGCAACTTCACGATCTGCCCACCGGTGCTCGCCCAGCACGCCTGCGTCGCGGCCTTCGCCGAGGAGTCGTACACCGAGCTGGACGGGCACGTCGCACGCTACGCCGACAACCGGCGGATCCTGCTCGACGGTCTCCCCCGCCTCGGCATCACCGAGCTGGCGCCGGCCGACGGCGCCTTCTACGTCTACGCCGACGTCGCGCACCTGACCGACGACACGATGGTCTTCGCCCGCGACCTGCTCGCCCGCACCGGCGTCGGCGTGGCACCGGGGATCGACTTCGACACCGCCGCCGGCAGCCGCTTCATCCGGCTCAGCTTCGCCGGCCCGGGCGCCGACATCACCGAGGCGCTGGACCGGCTGTCCACAGCCCTGGTCCGCTGAGGTTTCCCCCACCGCGATCCCGGTGACGCCGTTGACCGGCACGCCCGCGACCGGCTCGCGTTTGGTGGTCTCGCAACCGGGGAAGGCGCTCAGACACACGATCCTGGGAGAGGTGGCTCATGTACGGCGACACCGAGGTGATGCGCACCAGAAGCGCGCAGCTCCGCGAGCAGAGCGCCGACCTCCGGGCGATGGCCGACCAGCTGGTCGCCCGGACCGAGACGGTCCGCTGGAGCGGACGGGCGGCAGCGTCGCTCGACGAGCGGATCCGGGAGCGCGCCACCTACCTGCGCGACGTCGCATCCCGCCACGACACGGCGGCCGACACCCTCAGCGCCCACCTGCGCGAGGTGGATCGCCTCAAGGAGGCGATCGCCGATGCCGAGCGCCGCCGGCGCCGCTCGAACGCGCCAGACCCCTCCGATGACGCCCGACCGCCCACCGGGCACAAGGACTGGCTGGCGTCCGACCTGCCGGGACGCTGAATGCCTGCCATCGACCTCGGCGCACCCCCGGCTGCCCCGACCGGCATCCTCGAGGCAACACCTCGCCGACTGACCCTCACCCTGCCCGAGCTGTGCCTGGTCGCCGAGCACGCCGGCAATGCTCCGCTGCCCTTCGACCTCGAGGAGCCGGTGCCGGCCAGCGATCTCGACCAGCGACTCGGTCGCACCCCGGAAGCGGTCGATGCGGCGAGCTACGCCGCCACTCTCGCCGCCCTCCGTGAGCCGAGGTCGTCACTGGCCCGACGCGGGCTCCTCGTCGACACCGAGATGGACGAGGGCCTGGTCGGCGCGGTGGGCCTGCTCGCCACCCCCAGCGTCGCGCTCGACCTCGACCTGGTCGTCGACGACGTGCGGGTCAAGGCGTGGCACCGCCAGCACGGCGACGCGGTCGCCAGCCTCGCCACGGCCGACGGGCTGGTCTTCGAGCTGGCCTGGTTCCCGGCGTCGCGCTGGGCCGACGAGCTGGCGCGGGTGGCCGCCGTGCCGCCCGGACCGTCGGCCACCGCGTCCGCCGTACCCGCTCAGGTCGACCTGCCCTTCGCCCTCGCCGACGCCGCCAGTGAAGCGACCCGCACCGGCCGCTCCGACCTGCTGCCGATCCTGGTCGCCGAGCACACCGGCCAGACCCGGACCGCGGCTGGCAGGCCGATCTCCGACCTCGAGGTGATCGGGCTGCTCGCAGCCCTGTCCACGGAGTGCCGCGGCAGGTTGCGGGCTCTCGCCGCCGACGTCTCCGGCGAGGAGACCACCTCGGTCGGCATCGTCTCCTGGGTGCTGCTCCCGGACGGCTGGCGAGCGATCCGACCCCGATCGGGCGCCGGCGGTGACCGGGTGGAGCTGACCCGGGTGCTGCCGGCTGCGCTGGCCGGCGAGCTGGCTCCCGTCCTCGCCGAGGCCGCAGCATGACCGCGACCACCGAGGGCTACGACGACCTGCTGCGTCTCGCCGAGCTCTTCGAACGCTCCAGCACCGACATGCGCGACCGCGCCGGTCTGGGCGAACGAATCCTCGCCGACCCGGGTCTCACCGAGTCCGAGCAGCTCGCACCCACGACCTACTCCCGGGTCGACACCGACGTCAGTGCGGCGACGACCGGACGCAACGGGCTGCTCGCCCGCTCCGTCGAGCTCGACGCGGACGCGCTGGTGGTCCGCGCCACGGTGCGGACCTATCGCTGGATCGACGATCTCCAGGACGCTGCCTACCGCACGATGGGATCGATCGCCGGGCGCGCGATCGGCTACCTCGCACCCGAGGTCGCGCTCGGCGGCGCGGTGGTCTCGGCGGGCCTGATCGAGACCGATGCCCTGGACCGGGACGACGTGACGGCCTACCTCGGCGAGCTGGCCGAGAACAACCCCGACCTGATGGAGCACGTCACCGGCGGCGGCCTCGTGGAGGGGCTGCTGCTGCGTTCGGTGCTGACCGCACGGGTGCTGGCCGACCGCGACCCGGCGGCCACCCGCGGCGGACTCCGCGCGATCGGCGCCGACCCGTTCCCCATCGACATCGGGTCCGCGCTGCGCGACACCGCGGGCGGAGCACCTGAGGAGCCCGAGAACCCCCTGCTGGATCTCAACAGCCCCGAGCAGCCGACCGGGCTCGAGGGACTGATCACCACCCTGCACGCCACCACCCGCGCGGTGACCGTGCACCGGGTGTCGCCGTCCCGGTTCATCGCCTACCTCCCCGGCCTGCACGGTGGCCCCACCCGCAGGCTGCGACTGGTGGGCGGCGACCACGCGCCGTACGCCGAGCAGGCGATCCGGGCCATCGACGACGCGGTCCGCGCCAGTGGCGATGCCGATGCACGGGTGCTGATCGTCGGGTACGCCCAAGGCGGGGTGGTCGCGCTCGACGTGGCGACCCAGGGGCGGCGAGGCGGGTTCGTGGTCGACCAGGTGGTCACCGCCGGCGCCCCGTCCGCGCTGGTGCCGCGGGTGCCGCCGGGCACCCGGATGCTCGCGCTGGAGGACCGCTCGGACCCGGTCGCCCTCCTCGGATCGCTGGTCAACGCCAGCTCCGAGCAGCGGCTCACGGTGGTCTTCGACGCGGGGGGCAGCGACGGTCACCAGCGCTACGTCCACGGCGGACGGGCCGTCGACAACGCCCCCCACCCCGAGCTGCGGGCCGAGCTCGCTCGGCTGCGTGAGGCCGGGTTCCTCGCCAGCTGAGGCCCGCGGCCTCACAGCAGGTCGTGCACGAACTCGCTCAGCTGGGCGAGGTTGCGGCACTCGACCATGGGGACCACGTCCGCGTAGCGCGACGCCACCGAGTCACCGGTGTCCCAGTGCCGTCGGTGTTCCGGGTTCAACCACCAGGCGTGTCGCGCCGACCCGGCCAGCCGCTTCAGCACGTCGAGGTGCAGGTCGCTGTAGTTGGAGCGGGCGTCACCGAGGATCAGCAGCGACGACTTCGGGCCGAGCGCGTCCGCGTGGTTCTCCTCGAACTTCAGCAGCGCCCGGCCGTAGTTGGTGCGTCCCCAGAGCGCGGCGTGCGAGGTGCTGGCGGCCAGGTCGGTCATCACGTCGGCGAGGTCCGCGCCCGGCCGGAAGTGATCGGTCACCTCGTGGACGTGGTCGATGAAGGTGAAGGCCCGCACCTTCTCGAACTGCTCGCTCAGCGCGAAGACGAGGAGAAGCGTGAACTGGGCGAAGTTGGCGACCGAGCCGCTGACGTCGCAGAGCACCACGAGCTCGGTGCGGTGCGGCCGCTTCGGCTTGTGGTGGGTGACGAGCGGGACGCCGCCGGTGGACATCGACGCGCGGACCGTACGACGGAAGTCCAACGGTCCGCGTCTGCGCGCGTGGTGCTCCTGGGTCATCCGGGTGGCGAGGCGACGAGCGAGCGGGTAGATCTCGCGCCGCATCTCCTCGACGTCGGACTTGCGGGCCGACATGAAGTCGAGCCGGTCGATGCTCGGCTTGATGGCGACGCTCGCGACGTGATCGGGGCCCTTCTCCTCAGCGATCCGGCGCCGGGCGTCCGCCTCGACGAGCGCCGTGTAGGCACCGACCCGGCGACCTGCCTCGCGGCGGGCCTCACCGTCCAGTCGGCCCTGGGCCAGCAGTCCGGCGACGATCCGGTCGATCAGCTCGGAGGGTGCGACCCGTTGCAGTGCGGTGTACGCCGACCACGACGACAGCCCCGGACCGCGTCCCGGCATCGCGCCGAACCGGCCGACCATCTCCGCGGCCAGCTCCAGCAGGGCCCGCTGGTCGTCTTCCGCGAGCGCCTCGAGCAGGCTCTCGCGGAAGCCGGCCAGCGCCTCGGCGTTGTCTCGGACCCCGGTCGAGGCGCCAGGCTCCTCAGCATCGCGCAGACCCGCGGCGCCGTCCCCCACCATCCGCGGGAAGTAGACCTCGAAGAGCGCGTCGAAGGTCGGGCGCTGGGACTGCTTCTTGACCAGGGTGGCGGCGTAGCCGTCGTGCACGGTCTGCCGGTCGTCCCAGTCCAGGGCCCGGAGCGCGGCGACGGCGTCGAGGTCCTCGGCCAGCGAGACCGCGAGCCCGGCTCCCCGCAGCGCCTCCAGGAACGCGATGTGCCGGTCGACGAGGCCGCTCACGGCGTCACCTCACGACCTCAGCCGGAGCTCTTTGACAGCCCGCGTCTGGTCCGAGGCGTGCTTGAGGACCACGCCGAGCGTGTCCGAGATGGCGGCGTTGTCGAGGTCGTCGATCTCCAGCGCCACCAGGGTCCGCGCCCAGTCGACAGACTCCGCGATCGAGGGCGCCTTCTTGAGGTCGAGGTCGCGCAGCCGCCCGATCGTGGCGACCAGCTGTCCGGCGACCTCGTCCTCCAGGTCGGGCACCTGGGAGCTCACGATCTCGAGCTCCCGCTGGGCGTCGGGGTAGTCGAGGTGGAGGTAGAGGCAGCGTCTCTTCACGGCCTCGGACAGCTCACGGCTGGCGTTGGAGGTCAGCACCACGAAGGGGCGACGTACGGCGGTGACGGTGCCCAGCTCGGGGATCGTGACCTGGAAGTCCGAGAGCACCTCGAGCAGCAACCCCTCGACCTCGACATCGGTCTTGTCGACCTCGTCGATGAGCAGCACCGTGGGCTCGTCGCGGCGGATCGCGGTCAGCAACGGTCGGGTCAGCAGGAACTCGTCGGTGAAGATGTCGTCGTGGACCGCCGACCACTCCTGGGCGTCACCCTGGCTGGCCTGGATCCGCAGCAGCTGCTTCTTGTAGTTCCACTCGTAGAGCGCGCGCGCCTCGTCGAGGCCCTCGTAGCACTGGAGCCGG
This sequence comes from uncultured Actinomycetota bacterium, assembly GCA_963706475.1. Lineage (GTDB taxonomy): Bacteria > Actinomycetota > Actinomycetes > Propionibacteriales > Nocardioidaceae > Nocardioides. Next base: position 1,476,906 of record CAVPLV010000002.1, read on the forward strand.
ATCAGCTCGGCCCCGGTCGCGCGGGCGACCGCCTTGGCGAGCTCGGTCTTGCCGACCCCCGCCGGACCCTCGACCAGCAACGGCTTCTCGAGCGCGCCGGCGAGGTAGGTCGTCGTCGCGGTCGCCGGGTCGGCGAGGTAGCCGGCGGAGGTGAGCGCAGCGGCAGCAGCGATGGGCGAGGAGAACCACGTCATGGGCCCATCCTTGCCGAGTGCTGTGCGCTCAGGACCCGGCGGCTCCCAGCGGGAGCTCCTGGGTGTCGTTGCTCGGCGGCACCGGCCCCACCCTCGAGGCGGCCTTGCCGACCCCGACCAGCACCTGGATCACGGCCAGCAGCACGACGACCAGGACGAAGCTCCACAGCACGCGGGCCTCCTCGATGTTGTTGCCCCAGACCAGGACGACCACACCGAGCAGCGCGACCACGATCCGCAGCCAGGACGCGTTGCCCTGGATCCACCGACCCGCGCCGGCCACCGAGGTTCCGGCGAGCGGGGCGCCGGCCGATTCGAGGAGACGCGTGGACGTCGTACGTGCCGCGGTGCCGGGGCCGTTGCGGCCGGTGAACCAGCCGACCAGGATCAGGATCAGCCCGAGCACCAGGAGCGAGTGGCCGGCGCGCTCGAGATAGCTCAGCAGCACCTGGTAGAAGACCCGGCTCGCCGGGCCGAACACGGTGCCGGCCAGCTGGTTGACGAAGAACTGCTGCCCGACCGAGAGCACCAGGGAGATCAGCAAGGCGTTGGCACCCATGATCACACCGACCCAGACCGTGGTGCGGGAGCGCCGGCGCGACGCCACGACGGCCGCCACGAAGAGACCGAGCACCACCCAGATCAGCCACTTGGCCACCGGGTTGCCCAAGGCGTAGACGGTCTGGGCCTGCTTGAGCGCCGGCGCGTCGAGCAGCACGATCTCGCGGTCCTCCGCGACCGTGGGCACCCGGTCGAGGAAGGTGAGCCCGCGGTCCACGAGTCGGGCCTTGACCTCGTCGATGACCTGGGAGACGTCCAGGACGATCTGGTCGTTCTGAAGGGTGACTGCACCGGTCTCCTCCCCGTTCAGCACCCGGACCAGCGCCTGCTGGCTCCGCGTGTTGGCCGCGACCCACAGGTCCTCGAAGGCATCGGACGCGATGAAGTTGTTCACCTGGTTCTCGATCAGTCCGTCGATCGCCCCCGAGATGGGACCGACCAGGAGCTGGAGCCGGGGACGGTCGTCGATGACGCCCGCGAAGGCCTGGTTGAGAACCGCCTCGACGTCGACCTGCTGCTGGATCGCGTCGGTGACCTTGGTCGAGATCGCCTGCTGGACCTCGGGTTGCTTCACGAGCGGGCCGACGGTGTCGATGTATCGACCGGTGTCGTTGAGGGTGCGCTGGCCCCAGTACGCCGTGATGGCGGGGGTGGTCAGCAGCGCCGCGACCACGAGGAGGGCGACGACCAGGATCGAACGCCCCGCCGTCGAGCTGTCCTGCGAGGCTCCCGACGGGGGCGGTGCAACTGATCCGGTAGCGCCGACTTCGCTCATCGCTGTCTCCCTCAAGATCAGACCGGGCGGATGCTCCGCTGCGGACAACGCTCAGGCTAGGGCACCACGGGACCCGGGGAAACAGGTCTGCGAACCCTGGACACGACCTGCGTCAGGGGGCATCCACCTCGCGCGGATGATGCACGTGCCGCACGTCGCAGGGCCGTCAGCCCTGGGCCGGCTCGACCGCTGGGGCGCCGACCCGGTGGCGTTGGGCGAGCTCCTGGTAGTACGGCGGGTTCTGCTCGACCCAGAACTCCGAGGAGGTGCCCTCGATCGGCTTGGTCGGCTTCGCGGGGATCCCGGTGACCACCATGCCGCCCGGCAGCTGGGTGCCCGGAGTCACCACCGAGCCGGCTGCGACGAGCGTCCGCGGGCCGACGGTCACGTGGTCCAGGAGCGTCGAGCCGTTCCCGACCAGCACCTGCTCGCCGATCTCGGCGCAGTGCACGATGCAGCCGTGCCCGATCGTCGAGCCCGCCCCGATGACGAGGGTCTCGCCGGGAGCGGCGTGCAGCACCGAGTTGTCCTGCACGTTGGCGCCGGCACGCACCACGATGGCGCAGACGTCGCCGCGGAGCACCGCGCCGTACCAGACGCTGGCGCCCTCCTCGATGGTCACGTCGCCGATCAGGGTCGCGGTCGGAGCGACGAACGCGGTCGGGTGCACGGTGGGGCGCTTGCCCTCGAACTCGAAGCAGAACATGGGGACATTCCACACCAGGCCCACGACAACCATCTGGTCCGGATGTGTCCCCCAACGCCGGACAGCCCCCGATCCCGCATGTTGCAGGTCAAGGGCTGTCCGGACTGGCTGGCGGTGGCGGAGGGATTTGAACCCTCGGTTGGCTTGCACCAACAAACGCTTTCGAGGCGTTCTCCTTAGGCCGCTCGGACACGCCACCGCCGCAGAGAGTACCGGAGCGGCCGGGCCGGGACGAAATCCGTCGGGAGGTCGGGCAGGGTGGACCATGAGCACACCTGAGCGGTCCGACCCGGCTGTGAGGCTGGAGATGTCGTGATCGGCCTGCTCACCAGGTACGCGACCTGGACCGAGGTCGACGCCGCGCCGCCGGGCGACGGCGTCCACCGTCAGCCCGTCAGCGAGAGCCCTCAGCAGGTCGAGGTCGTCCGGGTTCGCGCACCACGGCACCTCCTCGACCATCTCGAGCACACTCTCCTCAGCGGCGTGGGGCGAAGCGCTGGAGCTGGATGACGTGCTCAGGCTCGAGCTCGTCGAGGGTGGTGACCCCCAACAGCCGCATGGTGCGCTCGATCTGTCCCTGCAGGATCTCGATGGTGCGGTCGACGCCCTCGCGTCCACCGGCCATCAGCCCGTAGAGGTAGGCCCGACCCACCAGGGTGAAGTGCGCGCCGTGGGCGATCGCGGCGACGATGTCCTGTCCGGACATGATCCCGGTGTCCAGGTGGACCTCGACGTCGTTGCCGACCGCCTTGACCACCTCGGGGAGCAGGTGGAACGGGATCGGTGCCCGGTCGAGCTGGCGGCCGCCGTGGTTGGACAGCAGCACCGCGTCGATGCCGGCGTCAGCCAGGCGACGGGCGTCGTCGACGCTCTGCACCCCCTTCACCACGACCTTGCCCGGCCACTGCGACTTGATCCAGGTCAGGTCGTCGTAGGTCACGGTCGGGTCGAACATGGTGTCCAGCAGGTCGGCGACCGTGCCCGACCACGCGTCGAGCGAGGCGAAGGCCAGCGGCTCGGTGGTCAGGAAGTTGATCCACCAGGCGGGCCGCGGGATCGCGTTGACAACCGTGCGGGGGGTCAGGGTCGGCGGGATCGTCATGCCGTTGCGTACGTCGCGCAGCCGGGCGCCGGCGACCGGGACGTCGACGGTGACCAGGAGCGTGTCGTAGCCGGCCGCGGCGGCGCGGTCCACCAGCGCCATCGAACGATCCCGGTCCTTCCACATGTAGAGCTGGAACCAGTTGCGGCCGTCCGGGGCGGCCTGCGGCGACGCTCTCGATCGAGGTGGTCCCCATCGTCGAGAGCGAGAAGGGGATGCCCGCCGCGGCCGCGGCGGTGGCCCCGGCGATCTCGCCCTCGGCCTGCATCATCCGGGTGAAGCCGGTGGGCGCGATGCCGAACGGCAGCGCGACCCGCTTGCCGAGCACCTCGCGGGAGGTGTCGACGGACGAGACGTCGCGCAGGATCGCGGGGTTGAACTCGACGTCGCCGAACGCCTCGCGCGCCCGAGCCAGGGAGACCTCACCGTCGGCTGCGCCGTCGGTGTAGTCGAACGCGGCCTTCGGCGTACGCCGCTTGGCGATCGTCCGCAGGTCGTCGATCGTCAGCGCCCCGGCGAGCCGGCGCTCCTTCGGCGACAGGGTCGGCTTCTTGAACTTCATCAGCGGGGCGAGGTCGTGCCGCTTCGGCATCTGGCGCTTCATCTGGTTACTCCATCACGTCGGGGGGTGAGGCGCGACTCGGCGCCGCTCCAGTCGTCAGATCCGGCGGAGCCGACGCGTGGCTCGAAGCGGCGCACCTCGTGGGTGCGGCGGATCAGGGCTCGCATCGCGGCCAGGTCGGGGAGGTCGGCGCCGAGGGCACGGGCCTGGACCAGGCCGTTGCCGAGGGCGGCGGCCTCGGCGGGTCCGGCGAGCACCGGGACCTCGAGGGCGTCGGAGGTGAGCTGGCAGAGCAGTGCGTTCTGCGAACCGCCGCCCACGATGTGCACCACGTCGACCGACCGGCCCGCGAGCTCCGCGGCGAGTCGGATGTTGTGGCGGTAGGCCAGCACCAGGCTGTCCAGGATGCAGCGGGTGATCGCGACCGGGGTCCGCGGGACCGGCTCGCCGGCCTCCTCGGCCAACCGCTGGACCCGCGCCGGCATGCTGTCCGCGCCGGCGGCTCCCGGCGCCAGCAGACGTGGATCGTTGATGTCGATCACGGTGCGCAGCGCCGGCGCCTCGGCGGCTCCCGTCAGCAACGACGGGAGCGTGACGTCGGTGAGCCGCTGGTCCGACCACGAGCGCAGCGACTCCGAGAGCACCCACAGGCCCATGACGTTCTTGAGGAAGCGGATCGTGCCGTCGACGCCGCCCTCGTTGGTGAAGTCGGCGCGACGGGCGGCCTCGGTGAGCACCGGCGCCTCCAGCTCCAGGCCGACCAGCGACCAGGTGCCCGACGAGATGTAGGCGAAGTTGTCCTCGCCCTTCTCGGCCAGCGCCGGGACACCGACCACGGCGGAGGCGGTGTCGTGGGAGCCGACCGCGACGACGGGTACGTCGGGCACGCCGATGTGCTCGCCGACCTCCGCCAGCACCGGGCCGATGACCGAGCCCGGGTCGCGCAGCGGCGGCAGGATCGACCAGGGCAGCCCGAGCCGCTTCGCGAGGTCGAGGGCCCACTCCCCGCTGCGGACGTCGTACAGCTGGGTGGTCGAGGCGTTGGTGCGCTCGGCACCGACCTCACCGGTCAGCCAGTAGGCGAGCAGGTCCGGCAGCAGCAGCATCGTCTCGGCGGCCTCGAGCTCGGCGGTGCCGAGGGACGCGACCAGCTGGTAGACGGTGTTGAACGGCAGCTGCTGGAGCCCGGTGACGGCGTACAGCTCGTCGGCACCGACCTGGGTCAGCACCCGGGCCGGGACACCGTCGGTGCGGGAGTCGCGGTGGCTGTGCGGGTTGCCGAGCAGCTGTCCGTCGCGGTCGAGCAGCCCGTAGTCGACCGCCCAGGAGTCGATGCCGATCCCGTCGAGGGGGCCGGTGCGAGCCACCTCGCGGATGCCGTCGACCATCTCGCGCTGGATGCCCAGCACGTCCCAGAACAGGCCGCCACCGACCCGCACGCCGCCGTTCGGGAAGCGGTGCATCTCCTCGAGGTGCAGCGAGCGCGGGCCGACCCGGCAGGCCATGACCCGCCCGCTGGTAGCCCCGAGGTCGACCGCCGCGACCCGAACCGTCACCGTCATCGCAGGAAGGCCGCGGCCACGCCTGCGTCCACCGGCACGTGCAGACCCGTGGTGTGGGACAGGTCGGGGCCGCACAGCACGAAGACGGCGTTGGCGATGTTCTCCGGCAGCACCTCGCGCTTGAGGATGGTGCGCTGGGCGTAGAACTTGCCCAGGTCCGCCTCCTCGACGCCGTAGACAGCAGCGCGGTTGGCACCCCACCCGCCGGCGAAGATGCCCGAGCCGGCGACGACGCCGTCGGGGTTGATGCCGTTGACCTTGACGCCGTGCTCACCGAGCTCGGCCGCGAGCAGCCGGACCTGGTGTGCCTGGTCGGCCTTGGTGGCGGAGTAGGCGATGTTGTTGGGCCCGGCGAAGATCGAGTTCTTCGAGGAGATGTAGATGATGTCGCCGCCCAGGCCCTGGTCGATCAGCACGCGGGCAGCGGCCTTCGAGACCAGGAACGAGCCCTTCGCCATCACGTTGTGCTGGAGGTCCCAGTCCGCGGCGGTGGTGTCGAGCAGCGACTTGGACAGCGACAGGCCGGCGTTGTTGACGACCAGGTCGAGCCCGCCGAAGGCCAGCACGGTGGCGTCGATCATCGCCTGCACAGCCGCCTCGTCGGAGACGTCGGCCGCCACGCCGACAGCGACGTCGGGGCCACCGATCTCGGCCGCGGCCGCCTGCGCCTTCTCCAGCGACAGGTCGGCGACCACGACACAGGCACCCTCGGCGGCGAGCCGCTTCGCGGTGGCCTTGCCGATGCCACCCGCGGCACCGGTGACCAGGGCGATCCGGGTGGCGAGCGGCTTGGGGGCCGGCATCCGCTGGAGCTTGGCCTCCTCGAGAGCCCAGTACTCGATGCGGAACTTCTCGGCCTCGTCGATCGGGGCGTACGTCGAGAGGCCCTCGGCGCCACGCATCACGTTGATCGCGTTGACGTAGAACTCTCCGGCGACGCGGGCGGTCTGCTTGTCCTTGCCGAAGCTGAACATCCCGACTCCGGGCACCAGCACGATCAGGGGGTCCGCGCCGCGGATCGCCGGCGACTCGGGGGTCGCGTTGCGGTCGTAGTAGCCCTGGTAGTCCTCGCGGTAGGACACCGCGAGCTCCTGGAGGCGGGCGACCGACTCCTCGACGCTCGCCGCCGCGGGCAGGTCGAGGACCATCGGCTTGACCTTGGTCCGCAGGAAGTGGTCCGGGCACGAGGTGCCGAGCTCAGCCAGGCGGGGGTGCTCCGCGGAGGCGAGGAAGTCCAGGACCGCCTCGGAGTCGGTGAAGTGACCGACCATCGGTCGGTCCTGTGAGGCGATGCCGCGGATGGTGGCGCCCAGAGCGGCGGCCTTGGCACGACGCTCGGCCTCCGGCAGCGCGGCGTACCCCTCCAGCGCGGGGCCGAACGGCTCGGCCGAGCTGTGCTCGGAGATGTACGTCGCGGCGGTGTCGATGATCCACAGCGAGTTGGCCTCGGCCTCGGCACTGGTGTCGCCCCACGCGGTGATGCCGTGGCCGCCGAGGATGCAGCCGATCGCCTGCGGGTTCTGCTCCTTGATCGCGGCGATGTCGAGACCCAGCTGGAAGCCGGGACGACGCCACGGCACCCACACGACCTGGTCACCGAAGATGGTGGCGGTCAGCGCCTCGCCGTCGGCGGAGGTCGCGATCGCGATGCCGGAGTCGGGGTGCAGGTGGTCGACGTGCGCGGCGTCCACGAGGCCGTGCATCGCGGTGTCGATCGACGGCGCAGCACCACCCTTGCCGTGCAGGCAGTAGTCGAAGGCCGCGACCATCTCGTCCTCGCGGTCGAGACCGGGGTAGACGTCGACGAGGGCCCGCATCCGGTCCAGGCGGAGCACGGCGAGGCCGGACTCCTTCAGGGTGCCGAGGTCGCCCCCGGAGCCCTTGACCCAGAGGAGCTCCACGTCCTGGCCGGTGACCGGGTCGGTCTCCGTGCCCTTGGCCGAGGTGTTGCCGCCCGCGTAGTTGGTGTTCTTCGGGTCGGCGCCGAGCCGGTTGGACCGAGCGATCAGCTCGGCTGCCGCGCTGTTCGTGGTGCTCATGGTTTCAGTTCCATCCTGCCTGGGTGCCGCCGACGCGGTCCGCTTCGATCTGTTCCTGGTAGCCGCTGTCGAGGAAGGCCCGCATCGGGTTGCCGGGCAGGCCGCGCTCCTCGCGCCAGCCGGCGAGGTCCGCGCGCACGTCGGAGTAGAACGCGTCCATGAACACCTCGTTCGCGAGCAGCACGTCGCCCGACTCCTGCGCCGCGGTGAGCGCCTCGGTGTCCACGAGCAGCGCGCGCGCCGTCATCTCCTGGACGTTGAGCACCGACCGGATCTGGCCGGGGATCTTCTTCTCGATGTTGTGACACTGGTCGAGCATGAACGCGACCTCGCTCTCGGGCCCGTAGCCGCCGCCCCTGATCACCTCGTAGAGGATCCGGAACAGCTGGAACGGGTCGGCCGAGCCGACGATCAGGTCGTCGTCGGCGTAGAAGCGGCTGTTGAAGTCGAAGGAGCCGAGCTTCCCGAGCCGGAGCAGCTGCGCGACGATGAACTCGATGTTCGTGCCCGGCGCGTGGTGGCCCGTGTCGAGGCAGACCAGCGCGCGCTCGCCGAGGGCGCTCACGTGGGCGTACGACGTGCCCCAGTCCGGTACGTCGGTGTGGTAGAACGCCGGCTCGAAGAACTTGTACTCCAGGACCAGTCGCTGCTCCTCACCGATCCGCTCGTAGATCGTGGCCAGGCTCTCGGCCAGGCGGTCCTGCCGACCGCGCAGGTCGCCCTGCCCGGGGTAGTTGGTGCCCTCGGCCAGCCAGATCTTGAGGTCCCGGGAGCCGGTCGCGTCCATCACGTCGACGCAGGCGAGGTGGTGGTCGATCGCCTTCTGACGCACCTTCGGGTCGGTGTGCGTCAGGGCGCCGAGCTTGTAGTCGTCGTCCTGGAAGGTGTTGGAGTTGATGGTGCCGAGCGCGATGCCGAGGTCCTCGGCGTAGCGGCGCAGGGCCCCGAAGTCGTCGACCAGGTCCCAGGGGATGTGCAGGGACACGCTCGGCGACAGGCCGGTGAACCGGTGCACGGCGGCCGCGTCGGCGATCTTCTCCTCGACGGTGCGGGGCGTGCCGGGACTACCGAAGACCTTGAACCGGGTGCCGGAGTTGCCGTAGGCCCAGGACGGGACTTCGATCGCCTGGCCCTCGAGGAGGGGAGCGATCTCGTTGAACGCCTTCATGTCACATCACTTCTCGTACGTCGGTGTCTGTGGGGGTGGGACTGGTGCGGGGGAGCTGGTCCTCGAGGTGGAAGACCTCCTCCAGGACGAGGAAGCCCTCGTCGGGGGCACGGCCCTCGAGCTCCTCGAAGAACTCACTCATCTCTGCCTGCCAGCGGGCGTTGACCTCGCGGAGCGCCATCCCGGCCTGCGCCTGGGCCAGGTCCGGGGTCTCGACGTACCCGATGAGCAGGCCGTCCTGGCGCAGGAAGAGCGAGTAGTTGTGCCATCCCGTCTCGTGCAGGGCCTGGAGCATGTCCGGCCAGACGGCGGCGTGTCGGGAGCGGTACTCCTCGATCCGGTCGGGCCTGACCTGGAGCTGGAAGCAGACGCGTTTCATCGGCCGGCCTTCCCGGGAAGTGGGGGCGGAGCGAGGGGGTGCTGCCGGCCGGCCCCGGAAAGGGGACGGAGCGGTGCCGGCCGGCAGCGGGTGGACGGACCTCGTCAGAAGTCGAAGTCGTCGATGTTCGACTTGTCGAACGTGTACGGCTCGCCGAGCAGGACCACGCCGTCGGCGCCCACGGTGAACTCGCCGAGGTCGCCGGCGTCGAAGGTGTCGCCCTCCTTGCCGGTGATGTCACCAGCAACGAGCGCCTGGGCAGCGAACGCCGCCAGGGTCCCGAGGTCGGCCGGGTTCCAGAGGGCGAACGCGGTGACGGTGCCGTCCTTGACGTAGTCGCGCATCTGGTTCGGGGTGCCGAGACCGGTCAGCGCGACCTTGCCCTTGTAGTCGGAGGTGGAGAGGTAGCGTGCCGCAGCCGCGATGCCGACGGTGGTCGGCGAGACGATGCCCTTCAGGTCGGGGTGTGCCTGGAGCAGCGCAGCGGTCTTGTCGAACGACGTCTGGTCGTCGTCGTCGCCGTAGACGGTGTCGACGAGCTTGATGTTGGGGTGGTTGGCCTTGAGGTCGGCCTCCATCGTCTTGATCCACTCGTTCTGGTTGGTCGCGTTGGCCGCGGCCGACAGGATCGCGATCTCACCGGAGTCACCGATCTGCTCGGAGATCAGGTCGACCTGGGCCTTCGCGATGCCCTCGGAGGTCGCTGCCTGCACGAAGGCGTCGCGGCACTCCGGGTCGGTGTCGGAGTCGAACGTGACGATCTTGGTGCCCGCGTCGCTGGCCTCGTCGAGCGCGTCGCAGATCGCCGTCGGGTCGTTGGCGGAGACCACCAGGGCGTCGACACCCTGCTGGGCCGCGGTGTTGATGAACGGCACCTGGGCGTCGGGACCGATCGCGTCGGGGCCGACTTCCTCGTAGGTGCCGCCGAAGGACTCGACAGCCTCCTTGCCCGCAGCGTCGCTGATGTCGAAGTAGGGGTTGCCGAGCGCCTTGGGCAGGAAGGTGACCGAGATGTCGTCGCCGCCGCCACCCCCGCTGCTGTCAGACCCCTCACTGTCGCTGCCGCCACAGGCGGTCAGGGCCAGACTGGCGGTCAGGGCCACCGCAGCCAGGGCGGATACCCGCCGGTTCCGGAACTTCATGGTGCTCACCTTTCGTTGGTGCTCTCTGTGGTGCTGCCTGATGTGGTGGTGCTGGATGTGGCTTCGTCCGAGCTGGGGGGACCAGCTGACCGTCGGCGCCGCCTGGACCAGAGGTCCGACACCGCGCTGATGACGCTGGTCGACATCACCGAGAGCACCAGCAGCGCCCCGATGACGATGTTGATGACGTTGACCGTGTAGTTCTCCAGGCGCATGGCGCTGGAGATGACGCCGATCAGGATCACGCCGGCGATCACCCCGTGCAGAGCACCGCGACCACCGAAGATCGAGACCCCCCCGAGGAGCACGGCGGCGATCACCTGGAGCTCCAGGCCGGTGGCGTTGTCACCACGGGCGCTGCCGAAGCGCAGCGTGTAGTAGATGCCGGCCAGGGCCGAGACGGCACCGGCCATCACGAACAGCCAGAACTTGGTGCGCTCGACGTTGACGCCGGTGAAGTGCGCAGCCTCGTCGTTCAGCCCGATCTCGAAGACCCCGCGCCCGAAGGGGGAGAAGTGCAGCAGGAGGGCGAAGGCGATCGCCAGGACGATGAAGGGGAGCAGGATCATCGGGTAGGACTGGTCCTCGACGATCCGCTGCTTGGCGAGGTCGGTCCACTTCTCGGGGAAGTCGGTGACCGCCGTGGTGCCGAGCAGCCCGACCGCGATGCCACGGTAGAGCGCCAGGGTGCCGATCGTGACGGCCAGCGACGGCAGCCCGACGTACGCCACCAGGAACCCGTTGAAGGCGCCGCAGACCGCACCGACGACGATTGCGATCGCCCCTGCGACCGGGATCGACAAGCCCGCGTCGTGGTGCAGGAGGCCGACCAGCACGCTGCTCAGACCGACCACGCTGGCCACCGACAGGTCGATCTCGCCGGTGATGATCACCATCGTCATCGGCAGCGCGATCAGCATGATCGGCGCGATGTCGAGGAAGAGGTAGTACATCGTCAGCGGGCCGTCGAAGGCAGGCACGTTGGCGTTGGAGTAGAAGATCACCGCGACGAGGAGCGCGATCACCGCGAACTCGCGGGTCAGCAGCGCCCGGCGCCAGAGCGGATGTGAGTACGCCGGGTAGCTGCGCTGCTCGCGGCCCTCGGCCCGGCTCACGGTGGAGGTGCTCATGAGGCTTCCTTCGTCTCGTCGCGGGCGGCCACGAGCCTTCGTTCCTGCCGGAGCGCGAGCACCCGGTCGAGGACGACGGCGGCGAGGATGAGAGCGCCGACGACGGCGCGCTGCCAGAAGTCGGAGATGCCGACGACCGGCAGGGCCCGGTTGATGGTCACCAGCAGGAAGGCGCCGATGGCGGCGCCCCAGACGGTGCCACTGCCACCGAAGATGGCCACGCCGCCGATCACGGCCGCGCCGACCGCCTGGAGCTCGAGGCCGGAGCCGGCCCCGGAGCTGACGGTGCCGTAGCGGGCCACGTAGACGACTCCGGCAAGTCCGGCAAGGGCACCGCAGAGCACGAAGGCCAGCAGCACGCGGCGCTTGACCTGGAGGCCGTAGAGCCCGGCCGCGTCCGGGTCGGACCCGATCGCGTAGAGCTCCCGGCCCCCGCGGGCGGTGTAGAGGTAGTAGCCGACCAGGCCCATCACGACGAACCCGATCATGGTCAGCACCGGGATCGTCAGGATCGTCTTGGTGCCGAGGTCGAGGAACCCGCGAGGCAAGTCGGAGGCGTTGATCCGGTCACTGCCGGCCCAGGTGAGGAAGATCCCGCGGTAGATGTAGAGCGTGCCGAGGGTGATCACCAGCGCGGGCACCTTGCCGAAGGCCACCAGCAGCCCGTTGACGAGGCCGAGGACGGCGCCCATCAGCATGCCGAGCAGGAAGACCGCGACGATCGGGATGCCCGGGTAGTCGATGAACAGGCGTCCGGTGAAGTACGCCGTCAGGCCCAGTGTCGATCCGACGGACAGATCGACGTTGCGGGTGATGATGACGACCGTCTGGCCGACCGCGAGGAGCAGCAGCATCGACGGCGTCAGCAGGAGGTCACGCCAGCCGTCGCTGCTGAAGAGGAACGACGGGTTCTTGATGGTCGTGCCCACGATGATCAGCAGCAGGACGGCGCCCACCGCGATCTCGCGGGAGCGGAGCACGCCACCGACGATGCGGCGGGTCGGCGAGATGGCGCTCGGCTCGAGGAGCAGGGTGTCGCTCATGCGGGGACCTCCGCCAGGTCGTCGGGGTCGGCGTGCGAGACGTTTGCGGTCGCGGCGTGCATGACCGTCTCGGGAGTGGCCTCGTCGCGGGAGAGCTCGGCGGTGATCCGGCCCTCGCAGACGACGAGCACCCGGTCGGCCATGCCGAGGACCTCGGGGAGCTCGGAGGAGATCATCAAGATGGCGAGGCCCTCCCCGGCCAGGTCGGACAGCAGCCGGTGGACCTCGGCCTTGGTGCCGACGTCGATGCCCCGGGTGGGCTCGTCGATGATCAGCAGGGCCGGCTTGGTGGCGAGCCACTTGGCCAGCACGACCTTCTGCTGGTTGCCGCCGCTCATGGTGGCGGCGGTCATGTCGAGGGCACTCGTCTTGACCTCGAGCTTGGCCGCCCAGGGGCTGGCCGCCCGGTTCTCGTCACGAGCGGTCAGCAGCCCACCGTGGGTGAGTCCGCGCCGGATCACGCCGGCCACGTTGCGTGCGACCGAGCCGTCGACGACCAGGCCCTGCTTGCGACGGTCCTCGGGGACGAACGCCATGCCGGCCTTGATCGCGGACCGCGGGCGGTGCTTGGCGACGCTGCGGCCGGACACGGTCACGCGGCCGGAGTCGTAGGAGTCGACGCCGAAGACCGCGCGGGCGATCTCGCTGCGACCCGCGCCCACGAGACCGGCCAGCGCGACGATCTCGCCCGAGCGCACCGTGAAGGAGACGTCGTGGAAGGTGCCGAGGGAGTTGAGGCCCTGGACCTCGAGGACCGCCTCGCCGATCTCCGCGGGCGTCTTGGGGAAGAGCTCCTCGACGTCACGACCAACCATGCGGGAGACGATCTGGTCGACCGAGGTGTCGACGATGGCGTCGGTGGAGACGTAGTCGCCGTCGCGCATCACGGTCACTGTGTCGCACAGGTCGAAGACCTCGTCGAAGCGGTGCGAGATGAAGACCAGGGCCCGACCTTCGTCGCGCAGGCTACGGGCGACGGCGAAGAGCCGGTCCACCTCGACACCGCTGAGCGCGGCCGTCGGCTCGTCCATGATCAGCACGCTCGCGTCCAGGGAGATCGCCTTGGCGATCTCGATGATCTGCTGGTCGGCGATCGAGAGACCGCGCGCCGGGCGACGCGGGTCGAGGACGACGCCGAGCCGGCTGAAGAGCCCCTCGGCCTCGGCGTACATCCTGGGCCGGTCGATCCGGTGGGAGGCGGTGAGCGGCTGGCGGCCCATGAAGATGTTCTCCGTGACCGAGAGGTCAGGGAACAGGGTCGGCTCCTGGTAGATCACGGCGACACCCGCGGACTTGGACTCGGCGGTCGAGCCGAAGTCCACGCTCTCGCCGTGGAGCTCGAAGACTCCGGCGTCGCGCCGGTGCACGCCGGCGACGATCTTGACCAAGGTGGACTTGCCGGCACCGTTCTCACCCACGAGCGCGTGGATGGAGCCGGGCTGCACCGACAGGCTGCCGGTCCGCAGGGCGACCACCGAACCGAAGGACTTGGCCACGTCACGCAGCACGAGGGCCGCGTGCTCGGGTGCCGGTCCTGGCATCGGGAACTCCTCTGAATTGAAAGGTTTCAACGTCGAACTCGAACAACGTAAGTGAGCCCAGTCACAGCCGTCAACCGGTTCGCCGAAACTCGTAGGAAACAATTTGGTCACGGCGACCCTGCCGGATCCGCCAGGCGACGCCTACGCTGTGCTAGATCGTTTCAAGGACCCGGCCCGGGAGGAGCTCAGATGACCGGTCGCGGCCCGGGTGCGCGCAGCGCCTCGGTCAAGGATGTCGCCGCGGCCGCAGGCGTCTCGCTCGGCACCGTCTCGAACGTGCTGAACCGCCCCGACCGGGTCAGTCCGGACACCCGCGCCAAGGTGTTGAAGGCGGTGGCCGAGCTCGGCTTCGTGCGCAACGAGTCGGCCCGCCAGCTGCGGGCCGGTACCAGCCGCACCCTTGCCTACGTGATGCTCGACGCCCGCAACCCGTTCTTCACCGACGTCGCCCAGGGCATCGACGCTGCAGCCGAGGCCGCCGGCCTCTCCCTGGTGCTCTGCAACAGCCGCAACCTCGGCGACCGTGAGCTCTCCCACCTCAACCTGCTCGAGCAGCAGCGGGTCCAGGGCATCCTGGTCACCCCCGTCGACCCGGACTCCCCCACGCTCGAGCAGGTGGCCGGACGGGGCACCCCTGTCGTCGTCGTCGACCGGCACCGCCCCGACAACCGGTTCTGCTCGGTCGCCGTCGACGACGTGCTCGGTGGCCGGCTGGCTGTCGAGCACCTGCTCGATCGGGGCCACACCCGGGTGGCGTACATCGGCGGACCGCTCCACCTCGGCCAGGTCCGGGACCGCCTCCAGGGTGCCCGGTCGGCATGGAGCGCCGCCGGCCTACCACCCGAGGACCTCGTCGAGCTGGTCACCTCGGACCTGATCGTCGCGGAGGGCCGCGAGGCCGGGCAGAGGCTCGCCGGTATCCCGGCGCCCCGACGCCCCACCGCCGCGTTCTGCGCCAACGACCTGCTCGCGCTCGGCCTGCTCCAACAGGCGATCGGCTCAGGGCTCCGGGTCCCCGAGGAGCTGGCGATCGTGGGGTACGACGACATCGAGTTCGCCGCGGCCGCCGCCGTACCCCTCACCTCGGTGCGCCAACCTCGCCAGGAGCTCGGTCGGACCGCGGCCGAGCTGGTCCTGGACGAGGCGAGCAATCCCGAGCACACGCACAGCCAGGTGCTGTTCACCCCCGAGCTGGTCGCGCGGGCCTCGACCCTGTCCGGTCAGTGACGACGGGCCGACGGAGCCAGTGGCAGGGTGGTCGCCATGGACGACGCCCCCATCGACACCGATCTGGACCAGCGCCTGGCCCGACTCACCCTCGCGCGCAAGGTCCGCCTGCTGACCGGCGCCTCCATGTTCACCCTCCGGGCCGAGGAGGAGATCGGGCTGCTGCCGATGGCCTTCTCGGACGGACCCACCGGCGTCCGTGGGCTCGACTTCACCGGGGGGCCGCTGACGTGCCTCTTCCCCAACGCCACCCTGCTCGCGTCGTCATGGCGCCAGGAGACCGCTGAGGAGGTCGGGCGGCTGCTCGCCGAGGAGGCCGAGCGCCAGCGCATCCATGTGGTGCTCGGTCCGACGGTCAACCTGCACCGCAGCCCACTGGGCGGGCGGCTCTTCGAGGCCTACTCCGAGGACCCGCTGCTGTCCGGGCACCTGGCCGCGGGGTACGTATCCGGGCTGCAGTCGCAGGGCATCGGCGCCTGCGTCAAGCACCTGGTGGCCAACGAGGCCGAGACCGAGCGGCACGGCGTCGACAGCGTCGTGGACGAGCGGACACTGCGCGAGCTCTACCTGCTGCCCTTCGAGATCGCGGTCGCCGACGCCGACCCGTGGTCGGTGATGGCTGCCTACAACGACGTCAACGGCATCGCCGCGACCGAGCAGGGACCGGTCAACAACGAGATCCTGAAGGATGAGTGGGGGTGGCGCGGGCTGCTGATGTCGGACTGGTTCGCGACCAGGACGGCGGCGGCGGCCGCGAACGGTGGGCTCGACCTGGTGATGCCGGGACCCACCGGGCCGTGGGGTCCTGAGCTCGTCGCTGCCGTGGAGGCCGGCGACGTCGAGGAGTCCGTGGTGGACGACCACCTGCGCCGACTGCTCCGGCTCGCGACCCGGGTCGGCGCGCTCGATGCTCCGCGCGAGTGGCGCACCGACCTCCCCGAGCCGGGAGGCGACGTCCGCCGTGAGCAGCTGACCCGCCTCGCCGCTGAGGGCATGACGGTGCTGGCCAACGACGATGCGCTGCCCCTGGCCCGTGGCACCTCGGTCGCCCTGATCGGCCGGCTCGCGCTCGAGACCACCTGCATGGGCGGCGGTTCGGCATCGGTGCGCGCACCCCACCAGGTGAGCATCGCCACCGGACTGACCGAGGCCACCGACGGGGTGACCGTCGTCGACGGGGTCGCCGTCCGTGCTCGGCCTCGCGCGGCGGGCGCCCTCGACATGCGGGTCCGGATGTACGGCGCCTCCGGGACGCTGCTCTCGGACGCCGTCTCGGCGGAGGGCAGGACCGTCGGCTTCATGCCCGACCAGGAGCTGGCCGAGCCGGTCACCCGCGTGGTGCTGTCGGCGAGGGTGCCCGGCGGCGCGATGCGCATCGGCGTGCTCGGTGTCGGGACCGCGACGGTGACGGTGGGCGGGGCGTCGTACGACGTGGTCCTCGATTCCGAGTCCGACGACATCGGTGCCGACTTCCTGCGACCGCCCGGCTGGCAGAGCGACGTGCTCCTCGACGGACCGACCGAGCTGACCGCGGACCTGACCCTCGGCGGCTGGGCAGGGCTCGGGCTCGTCGCCGAACCCACTCCCCCGGGCGACGACGAGGCGATCGCGGCGGCCGTCGCTGCGGCTGCGTCCGCTGACGTCGCGGTCGTCGTCGTCGGCCTGACCGAGGAGCAGGAGACCGAGGCCTTCGACAAGTCGACCCTCGCCCTGCCCGGTCGCCAGGACGAGCTCGTGTCGGCGGTCGCCGCCGCGGCGCGGCGTACGGTCGTCGTCGTCAACGCCGCCACCCCGGTCCTGATGCCCTGGGCCGAGGAGGTCGACGCGATCCTGTGGGCCGGACTGCCGGGCCAGGAGGGTGGGCACGCGGTCGCCGCCGCACTGCTCGGCGACATCGAGCCGGCCGGCCGACTGGTCACGTCGTTCCCCGCCGCCGACGGCGCATCCCCCGCGTGGGACGTCGTCCCGACCGACGGTCGGCTGGCCTACGAGGAGGGGGTCTTCGTCGGCTACCGGGGGTACGCCGCTCGACGCGCGCCCGCGCCGGCGTACTGGTTCGGGTGGGGGCTGGGCTACGGCGAGTGGGAGTACGGCGACGTGACGCTCGCCGGCTCGGTCGTCACCGTCCCTGTCACCAACGTGTCCGGCCGTCCGTCGCGCGAGGTCGTGCAGGTCTACCTGCAGCCGTCCGAAGCCGACCAGCCGATCCGCCTGGTCGGCTTCGCCACCGTCTCGCTGTCGGCCAGCGAGACACGGACCGTCGAGGTCAGCTGCGACCCCCGAGCCGCCCGCACCTGGGCCGACGGCGCCTGGCGCCCGCTCACCCGCGGCCGACTGCTGGTCGCGCGGGGGCTGGGCGACATCCGCGGCGAGGTGACCCTGCCGCACGGCGACTGAGGTCGAGCGGGACGGGGTAGGGCGACCCGATGAGCACTCTCCTAGGAGTCGCTGCTGCGCCACTCCAACGTGGCCGGGTCGGCACCGAGGACCCGGAGTGCGTCGACGGCCATGGCTGCGATCTCGACCACCCGGGATGGTTCGAGGCAACACCAGTAGTGCGGAGTCGACGGCTGGGTCCCCGACGGGTCGGGGTCGCCGGGCGCGAGCCAGCCGAGCGCGCGGATGCGCTGATGGTCGACCTCTCCGATCTCCCACGCGCCCCCGAACGACCTCGCACCGGTGCACTCGCCGTACACCCAGCCGGGGTGGCGCAGGAACTGTACGAAGCGCGTCGGCGCCGGGCGGGCCCTGCGACGCATCAGGCCACGGCGTACGCCGGGCTCCGCCGCCGACTCGCCCAGCACCAGGAACCCGCCCTCGGGCAGCGCCGCCAGGCGGTCGGCCAGCTCGCGCCGTCGGTCGTCGAAGGTCATGCTCGGTCCTTGCCCACGGTCGTCCGTGCGGAAACGACTCAGGCGCCGCTGCCCATCAGCGCTGGGCGCGGAAGAACCCCTCGAGCAGTGCCGAGCACTCCGCGGCCAGCACCTCGGAGACCACCTCGGGCCGATGGTTGAGCCGGCGGTCGCGGACCACGTCCCACAGGCTGCCCACCGCGCCGGCCTTCGGGTCGAAGGCCCCGAAGACCAGTCTGTCGACCCGGCTCAGCACGGTCGCCCCGGCGCACATCGTGCACGGCTCGAGGGTCACGACCAGGGTGCAGCCCTCGAGCCGCCACTCGCCGCGCCGGCGTGCGGCCTCCCGCAGGGCGACCACCTCGGCGTGACCGGTCGGGTCGGCCTCGACCTCGCGGACGTTGCGACCGCGGCCGATCGTCGTACCCCCGGCGTCCAGCACCACCGCCCCGATCGGCACGTCGCCGGCAGCCAACGCCACGTGCGCCTCGTCGAGGGCAGCCCGCATCGGGCCGTCCCACCGGTCCTTCACGCGGAGGTGAGTCCGATCGCGTCGTCGAAGAGCTCGCCGAAGCCGAGCCGGCGCGCGATGTCGGAGAGCATCTCGTCGGGGTAGAGGTCGACGTCGTCGAGCAGCACCCCCATGTCCATGGCGTGCATGCCGAGGTCACCGAGCAGGTCGAGGTCACCGGCGGGGACCTGGTCGTCCTCGTCCTCCGGCATCGGCAGCCCGAGGAAGTCCACGGCGGAGCCGGCCAGCTCCCACTCGTCGGCCGCGGTGATGTCGGAGAGCAGCACCCGGGTGCTGGCGCCGGCGACCCGGATCAGCACGAAGAAGTCCTCGTCGATGGCCACCAGCCCGACCGCGCCCCCGTCGCCGGGGAAGCGGCGCAGCGCGTGGGAGAGGGTCTCGATGTCGCCGAGGTGATCCTGGGCCAGCTCGTGGACCTGCCAGCGGCCCTCCTCGCGGTAGGCCGCCAGTGCGAAGTCGACCTCGTCGATCTGCTCGGCCATGTCGTCCCTCCGCTCCTCGGTCACCATCGGTCGCTCCAGAGTGACAGACCCGCCCCGTGCGGCCAACCCCCTTTGCCCACCTGCGCGCACGGTGGTGCTGGCACTAGGGTCTCGGCCATGCGCACCCACGTCGTGGACCACCCGCTCGTCGCCCACAAGCTCACCGTCCTGCGCGACGAACGCACCGACTCCCCGACGTTCCGCAGCCTGGCCGACGAGCTGGTCACGCTGCTGGCCTACGAGGCCACCCGCGACGTCCGGGTCTCCCCGATCGACATCGTCACGCCGGTGGCGCCGATGACCGGCATCGAGCTGGCCAGGCCACGGCCGCTCGTCGTGCCGATCCTGCGCGCCGGGCTCGGGATGCTCGACGGGATGATGCGGCTCCTCCCGACGGCCGAGGTCGGCTTCCTCGGGATGATCCGCAACGAGGAGACGCTGGAGGCCTCGACGTACGCCGAGCGGCTCCCCGACGACCTCTCCGGGCGCCAGTGCTACGTCCTCGACCCGATGCTGGCCACCGGCGGCACCCTGGCGGCCGCGATCCGCTTCCTGACCAGCCGCGGAGCTGACCACATCACCGCGATCTGCCTGCTCGCCGCCCCCGAGGGCTGCGCCCGCCTCGAGCAGGACCTCGCGGGCCTCGACGTCCCGGTCACCGTCGTCACCGCGGCGATGGACGAGCGGCTCAACGAGAAGGGCTACATCGTCCCCGGTCTCGGTGACGCGGGCGACCGGCTGTACGGCGTCGCCGGCTGAGGGGTCGCCGGCCCCACTCAGAGCGACTTGACCGCGTTCAGCAGCTTGCCGAGGGAGTCCTTGGCGTCACCGAACAACAGCGTGGTGCCGGGCTCGAAGAGCAGCTCGTTCTCGATGCCGGCGAAGCCGGGTCGCATCGAGCGCTTCATGAAGACCACCTGCCTGGCCTCGTCGGCGTTCAGGATCGGCATCCCGTAGATCGGGGCGCCGGGGCTGGTCTTGGC
Organism: uncultured Actinomycetota bacterium; assembly: GCA_963706475.1. Lineage (GTDB taxonomy): Bacteria > Actinomycetota > Actinomycetes > Propionibacteriales > Nocardioidaceae > Nocardioides. The sequence continues at coordinate 1,496,886 of CAVPLV010000002.1, forward strand.
GGCCGGGTTGACGACGTCGTTGGCGCCGACGACGAGCACCACGTCGGTCTGCTTGAACTCGCTGTTGATGTCGTCCATCTCGACGAGCTGCTCGTAGGGGACCTGGGCCTCGGCGAGCAGCACGTTCATGTGGCCGGGCATCCGACCGGCGACCGGGTGGATGGCGTAGTCGACCTTCGTGCCGCGCTCGATCAGCACGTCGACCAGCTCGCGCAGCGTGTGCTGCGCCTGGGCGACGGCGAGGCCGTAGCCGGGGACCACGATGACCCGGTCGGCGTACCCCAGCAGGATGGCGACGTCCTCCGGGCCGGCGCTGCGCACCGGCCGGTCCGACGCCTCGCCGGCGCCGAGCGTGGAGCCGCCCTTGAGCGCCCCGAAGAGGATGTTGGCGACCGAGCGGCCCATCGCCTTGGCCATCAGCATGGTCAGGTAGGTGCCGGACGCGCCGACGAGGGTGCCGGCGACCAGCAGCACCACGTTGGACAGCACGTAGCCGCTCGCAGCCACGGTCAGGCCGGTGAAGGCGTTGAGCAGCGAGATCACGATGGGGACGTCGGCGCCGCCGACCGGCAGCACCAGCAGCAGCCCCAGCACCAGCCCGATGAGGGCCAGCACGATGCCGATCCACACCGCCGGGTCCTGGACGGTCAGCACGCCGAGCACGATCGCGGCGATCCCGGCCACCCCGAAGGCGACGGGCAGACCTGGGAAGACGACCGGCCGTGACGTCATCAGCTCCTGGAGCTTGGCGAAGGTGACGATCGAGCCGGCGAAGGAGATGGCGCCGACCACGATGGTGAAGGCGGTCGCAGCGAGGGTGAACCAGTTGACGGCGTCCGCGACCGGCACGATCTCCTGCAGCTCCATCAGCGCGACCAGGGCGGCTGCGCCACCGCCGACCCCGTTGAAGAGGGCCACCATCTGCGGCATCTGGGTCATCTGCACCCGTTGGGCGCCGATCACGCCGACGACGCTGCCGATCGCGATCGCGACGAGGATCAGCACCACGTGGTCGAGCTCGAGGTAGAAGAACGGTACGGCGACCGCGACTCCCGCGGCCGCGGCGCCGATCAGGTTGCCGGTGCGGGCGGTCCGGGGGCCGGAGAGCCCCTTGAGAGCGAGGATGAAGCAGACCGCGCACGCCAGGTAGACGAGCTGGACCCAGGTCGGCATCACGCGCGGCCCCGCTCGTCTGCGGCGGCCGGCTTCCGCTTGCGGACGAACATCTGCAGCATCCGGTCGGTGACCACGAAGCCGCCGACCATGTTGACCGCGGCGAGCACGATCGCGACCAGGCCGACGACCAGCGCCACGGTGCTCTCGGTGCTGCCGGTCACCAGCACCGCACCGAGCAGGATGATCCCGTGGATGGCGTTGGCGCCGGACATCAGCGGCGTGTGCAGGGTCGAGGAGACCTTGGCGATCACCTCGATGCCGACGAAGACACTGAGGATGAAGATGGTCAGCCAGACGACGGCCTCGTCCATCAGCTCGCTCCTTCCAGGGCGGCGCGGGTGGGTTCGTGGCGGATAGCGCCGTCGTGGGTGACGCAGGAGCCGATCACGATCTCGTCCTCGAAGTCGGGCGCGAAGCCGCCACCGTCATCGGCTGCGGCGGTCATCAGGATGACCATGTTGACGATGTTCTGGGCATAGAGCCGCGAGGCCGGTCCGGGCATCTGCGACGGCACGTTGCGCCCGCCCCAGACCTGGGCGTTGCCGATCCGCACCACCTCGCCGGCGACCGCACCCTCGACGTTGCCGCCGCTGTCCGCGGCGAGGTCGACGACCACGGAGCCCGGCTTCATCTGCTCGACCATTGCTGCGGTCACCAGCAGCGGCGCCTGCCGGCCCGGCACCGCGGCGGTCGTGATCAGCGCGTCCGCGCTCGCGACGTACGGCGCCAGCCGCTCCATCTGCAGCGCGGCACGTTCCTCGGTCATCTCGCGGGCGTAGCCGCCGGCGCCCTCGAGGGTGTCCAGGTCGAGGTCGATCGCCTGCGCGCCGACCGAGCGGATCTCCTCGGCGGCGGCCGAGCGGACGTCGTACGCCTTGACGACGGCCCCGAGCCGACGAGCGGTGGCGATCGCCTGCAGGCCGGCGACGCCGGCGCCGAGCACCACCACCTCGGCAGGCGGGACGGTGCCGGCGGCGGTCATGTTCAGTGGGAAGAAGCGACGCAGCATCCCGGCGGCGACCACGGCGCAGCGGTAGCCGGAGACCAGCGCCTGCGACGAGAGCGCGTCCATGGTCTGCGCCCGCGAGATCCGAGGCACCAGCTCCATCGCGAACGACGTCACCCCGCCGTCGCGCAGTGCCGCGACGACCGCGGGCTCCTGGCCGGTCGGGAGGAACGAGATGGTCGCGGCCCCGGGTCGGAGCCGTCGTACGACGTCCGTCGTGAGCGGCTGCACCGACACGACGACGTCGGCCTGGTCGAGCGCCCGTGCGTCGATCTGGGCGCCCACGGCGTCGTACTCCTCGTCGGCGATCAGGGCTCGGCGGCCCGCCCCCGGCTCGACGATGACGTCGTAGCCCAGCGAGGTCAGCTTGCCGACCAGCTCGGGCACGACCGCCACGCGCGACTCGCCCTCACGGGATTCTCGGGCCACAGCGATGATCACGCTGCGAACCTACCTCTCCATGCCGGCTCCGTAGGCTGACTGTGTGAGCGCCACGCCAGCGACCCCGCCGAGCGAGGACTTCCGACGTTTCATGCTCGAGCACCGCTTCGGGATGGACGAGGTCACGACCAAGCTGAACATCCTGCGCGATGAGTTCACCCACCTGCACGACTACAACCCGATCGAGAGCGTCTCCTCGCGGCTGAAGTCGCCCGAGAGCCTGGTCGAGAAGATCCAGCGCAAGGGCCTGGTGCTCGACGACCAGCCGTCCTTCGACCAGATCCGGGTGCTGGTCACCGACATCGCCGGCGTCCGGGTGGTGTGCAGCTTCGAGTCCGACGTCTACCGGGTCTTCGAGCTGCTCGTTGCCCAGGGGGACATCTCGGTGGTCGAGGTCCGCGACTACATCAAGTCGCCCAAGCCCAACGGCTACCGCAGCCTGCACGCCCTCGTGGAGGTGCCGGTCTTCCTGTCCGGCGGCCCGGTGCCGGTGCTGGTGGAGGTGCAGTTCCGCACCATCGCCATGGACTTCTGGGCCAGCCTCGAGCACAAGATCTACTACAAGTACCGCCGCGACGTGCCCGGCGAGCTGCTGGAGGGCCTTCGGTCGGCGGCCGAGACGGCGTACACCCTGGACGCCACGATGGAGCGCCTCCACGAGGAGGTCCGGGGCCTCGAGGCGCTGCCGCCGGCGCTGGTCGAGGAGCTCCAGCACGGCGGCGAAGGTCCCGACGCCGCGCTCATCGCCGCCCTGCGCCGGCTCGGGGCGACCCCGGGCCCGGGTCAGGGCGACAGCTCGACCTCGTCGACCACCTCGTAGCGGGGCCGCCCACGTCGGCCCTCACCGAGGTACGACGCGAGCAGGGCGACCCGGTCGGCTCGCCACCGCGGGCCTGCGTACCCGTCCAGCAACCGCACCCAGCTCGACACCTCGCTCGGGTGGCCGATCCGGGCCAGGGTGACGTGCGGACGGAAGCGCTGGCCGTCGACCGCGATCCCGGCACGACTGGCGGCGGCCCGGCAACCGGTGGCCAGCCGGCCCAGCTCTGTCCGGCCCGGCTCGTCGAGAGCGAGACCCGCCCAGAGCACCCGCGCGCGGACCGGAGACGGGAACGCACCTCCGCCGGCGATCCCAGTCTCGAACCGGGTACGGCGAGCAGCGGCGCGCCCCAGGCGCTCGGTCAGGTCGTCCAGCCGACGCTCCGCGACGTCGCCGTAGAACGCCAGGGTGACGTGGACCTGCTCCACCCCCACCCACCGGAACGCCGCGGCCCCACGGCGCGGCTCCAGGAACGCGTCGAGATGCTCGACCGCGTCGTCGGGCGGCACCAGGGCCGCGAACAGCCTCATCCGATCCGGGTGCCGAGGAACGACCCGATGGCGTAGGTGACGGCCATCGCGAACAGACCTCCGGCCACGTTGCGGGCCACGGCGCGCGCCGGGCTGCTGTAGCCGAACCGGGCGCTGACCCAGCCGGTGAGCGCGAGCGCGAGGACGACGGCCACGACCGTGACCGGGAGCCGCGCGGAGGCTCCGACGAGGGTGATGGTCAGCAGCGGCAGCAGGGCGCCGATGGTGAAGGACAGCATCGAGGCGAAGGCGGCGTTCCACGGGTTGGAGATGTCATCGGGGTCGATGCCCAGCTCAGCCTCGGCGTGCGCCCCGAGCGCGTCCTTGGCGGTGAGCTCGCGCGCCACCTCCAGGGCGATCTCCTCGTCCAGACCCTTGGCGACGTAGAGGCCCGCCAGCTCGGCGAGCTCTTCCTCGGGCTCGTCGCGCAGCTCCTGGCGCTCCCGCTCGAGCAGGGCCAGCTCGGAGTCACGTTGGGTGCTGACCGAGACGTACTCGCCCGCGCCCATGCTCATCGCGCCGGCGGCCAGCCCGGCCACCCCGGCGATCAGGATCGCCGAGCTGTCGCTGGTGGCACCGACCGCACCGATCACGATGCCGGCTGTGGACACGATGCCGTCGTTGGCCCCGAGTACGGCGGCCCGCAGCCAGTTCAACCGGTTGTTGAAGCCGGCCTGGTGCGGCTCGTCGGCGTGCGGGCCGGGCTGGCTGGCGGTCATCCGCCGATCCAAGCCCTCAGGAGGCGCGGCCCGCAACCAAGGGAAGGCTGCGCTCGCGGGCCGTCAGGCCGAGGGTGCCGGCGGTGACGCAGGCCAGCGCGACCGCGAGGGAGAACCACGGGAAGATCGCGGCCAGGCCCCAGACCGTCGCTGCCCAGCCGGCGAGGATCGTCGGCACGATCATCGCGCTGTAGCCGAGCACGTAGTACGCCGACATCACCTGGCCACGCTGGTCGGCGGGTACGACGCTGCCGAGGTGGCGCAACGAGCCGCCGAACGCCAGCCCGAAGGAGAGACCCATGAAGATGGCGGCCGCGCCGACGAGGCCCGCGTGCCCGCTGTCGAGGGCGAGGACGCTGACGCCGAGGGCGGCAGCGGTCCCGAAGTCACCGATGACCGCGGCCCGCTTGGCGGCCAGCCGGCTGCCGAGCGCCTGGCTGAGCGCGGCCGAGCCGGCCATCGCGGCGACGACGGATCCGCCGAACACCAGGCTGTGCACACCGGTCGACTGCCCGGCGAAGGTCGGGAAGAGCGAGAGGTAGACGCCGAGCACGGACCAGGCCGCCATCACGCCGAGCACCGCGAACCGGAAGTCGACGGCGATCGACGCGGGCACGTGCGGGCGGGTCAGCCGCAGCGGTCCCGACGACGCGCCGGTCCGGCCGGCGTGCGGCTCGATCATCGCCACCAGCCCGATCAGCATCGCCAGGATGACGACGGCCACGACCGCGTACGGCGCGACGTAGGGGTGCGGAGCGAACTGGGCGAGCAGGGAGACGGCGAGGATGGTGACCGCGATGCCGGCGTTGATCATGATCCCGGTCAGCTGACCGGTGCGGGCGCCCCGCTGGGGGCGCAGGTCGAGCAGGGCGGCGCTGCCGACCACGACCGCGGTGCCGACCGAGGCGCCGTGCAGGATCCGGGCCACGAAGAGCCAGGCCACGCCGTCGGCGGCGATGAAGACGACCAGTCCGGCGATCATCCCGACCGCGGCGCCGAGCAGCAGCGGCTTGCGGCCGAACTTGTCGGACGCCTGGCCGGCCATCAGCACCGCGAGCAGTGCCGCGCCGGCGTACGCCGCGAACACCAGCGTCGTGGTGATCGGCGCCAGGTCCCAGCGCTGCTCGTAGAGGCCGTAGAGCGGAGCGGGAGCGCCAGAGACGCCCATGGATGCCGCGAGCAGGGCGATCAGCAGGGGGTAGGCCCAGCGCTGACCGGTGGTGTGGTCGGTGACGATCGTGCTGCTCATCTCGTCCTCCTGCGTGGTAAGTTCGATGTAGATCGAACACGTTCACCTTAGACCCGGTTCGATGATTATCAAACCCAAGGTGAGGAGGAGCACATGTCCGAGGTCGGAACGCTCCAGGAGGTGCTCGCCGCACTATCCGACCCGGTGCGACTCGAGATGGTCCGCCGGATGTACGCCGCGGGCGCGCCCGCGCCGTGCGCGCAGCTCTACGACGGCGTCAGCAAGTCGACGGCCAGCCACCACTTCAAGATCCTGCGCGAGGCCGGCGTCACCGACCGCACCGTGATCGGCGGCCAGACCCACCAGCAGCTGCGGCTCGACGAGGTCGAGACGGCGTTCCCCGGCGTGCTCAGCTCGATCCTCGCGGTGCGCCCGGCTCGTTGACCTCGCGCGGCATCACCAGGCCGACGCCGAGCAGCACGACCGCGACCACCGCCGAGGCGACGAAGACCGCGTGGATGGCCGGCTCCAGCACCTCGGGCGTGAGGTCGTCGAGGACGGGCACGCCGCGACCGAGCCGCGAGGCGACCACGCCGTTCGCGATCGCCCCGAACACCGCGACACCGACCGCGCTGCCCACCGAGCGGGCAAACATCGCCGTACCGGTGGCGACACCGCGGCGCTGCCAGGTCACCGACGACTGGGCGGCCACGATCGAGGGACTGCCGACCAGGCCGAAGCCGAGGCCCATCACGAAGCATGGCCCGGCCAGGTGCCAGATCGAGCTGTCTGCGTCGACGGTGAGCAGCAGGACGGTGCCCACGAACGCGACGGCGCCGCCGATCAGCATCGTGGCGCGGAAGCCGACGCTCAGGTAGAGGCGACCGGAGTTCGACGCTGCCAGCGGCCAGCCCAGCGTCATCGCCGCCAGCGCGAGCCCGGACGCCACGGCACCGTGACCCAGGACGCTCTGCGCGAACAGCGGGACGTACGACGACAGCCCGATGATCAGCACGCCGACGACGAGCGAGGCAAGCATGGCGGCGCAGACGGGGCGGCTGCGGAACACCCAGGACGGCAGCACCGGCTCCGCGGCCCGGCGCTCCACGGCGGCGAACCCGACCAGGAGCACCGCGGCGAGCACGAAGAGGGACACGCTGGTGGTGGACGCCCAGTCCCAGCGCACGCCGCCCTCGAGCAGCGCCAGCAGCAGCACCAACCCGCCGCCGGCGAGCAGCGCGGAGCCCGCGTAGTCGATCCGGTGCCGCTGGTGCTCCACGCGCTCCTCGAAGCGGCGCCACAGCATCACGCCGGCGGCCAGGCCGAGGGGGAGGTTGACGAAGAAGATCCACCGCCAGGACAGGTAGTCGGAGAACACCCCGCCGAGCGTCGGACCGATGACGGCCGAGGCCGCCCAGACGCTGGCCAGGTAGCCCTGCACCTTGGCTCGCTCCGCGACGGAGTAGATGTCGCCGATGATGGTCATCCCCATCGGCTGGACCGCCCCGGCGCCGAGACCCTGCAGCGCGCGGAAGGCGATCAGCGAGGTCATCCCCCAGGCGAGCCCGCACAGCAGCGAGCCGAGCACGAAGACTCCGACGCCGACCAGCATCACCGGCTTGCGGCCGTACTGGTCCGCGAGCTTGGCGTAGATCGGGACCGACACCGCCTGGGTGAGCAGGTAGACCGAGAACAGCCATGGGAACTGGGTGAACCCGCCCAGGTCGTCGACGATCGCCGGCACCGCGGTCGCCAGGATGGTGGAATCGATGGCGACGAGCCCGGTCCCGAGCATCACGGCGAGCAGGATCGGTCCTCGCTCGCTGCGCAGGCCCACACTGGAGCGGGAGATCTCTCGGTCGGTCACGAACGACCGCAACCAGGTGGGACACGTCACCATTCCCGCAGCGGTTGACCCGCCCGTTCGCCGGGTACGAATGCCGCAGTAGCAGGACCCGAGGAGGAGTGTGCTTTGATCGATCCAACCGATGACGCCGTGGAGGGTGCTGTGGAGGTCTGGCCCGGACGCGCCTACCCGCTCGGCGCCACGTTCGACGGCACCGGCACCAACTTCGCGGTCTTCAGCGAGGTCGCCGACCGCGTCGAGCTCTGTCTCTTCGACGCCGACGGGCGCGAGACCCGAATCGAGCTGACCGAGGTCGACGCCTACGTCTGGCACGGCTACCTCCCGCTGGTCCAGCCCGGACAGCAGTACGGCTACCGCGTCCACGGCCCCTGGGACCTCGAGAAGGGCCAGCGCTGCAATCCCAACAAGCTGCTCCTGGACCCGTACGCGAAGGCCACCAGCGGTGACATCGACTGGGACCAGTCACTCTTCGGCTACGACTTCGGCGACCCCAAGTCCCGCAACGACGAGGACTCGGGCCCCCACATGATGAAGAGCGTGGTGATCACGCCGTTCTTCGACTGGGAGGGCGACCGCCGCCTCGACATCCCCTACAACGAGTCGGTCATCTACGAGGCCCACGTCAAGGGCCTGACCCAGCTGCACCCTGACCTGCCCGAAGAGCTGCGGGGGACGTACGCCGGCCTCGCGCACCCCTCGATCACGGCCCACCTCGCCAAGCTCGGCATCACCGCGATCGAGCTGATGCCGGTGCACCAGTTCGTCCAGGACAGCACGCTGCTCGACAAGGGCCTGCGCAACTACTGGGGCTACAACACGATCGGGTTCTTCGCGCCCGAGGCGTCGTACGCGGCCAGCGGCGAGGGCCAGCAGGTCCAGGAGTTCAAGGCGATGGTCAAGGCCATGCACCAGGCGGGCATCGAGGTGATCCTCGACGTGGTCTACAACCACACCGCCGAGGGCAACCACCTGGGCCCGACCCTGAGCTTCCGCGGGCTCGACAACGAGGCGTACTACCGCCTGGTCGAGGACGACCAGCAGTTCTACATGGACTACACCGGCACCGGGAACTCCCTCAACGTCCGGCACCCGCACTCGCTGCAGCTGCTCATGGACTCCCTGCGCTACTGGGTGACCGAGATGCACGTCGACGGGTTCCGCTTCGACCTCGCCTCCACGCTGGCCCGCGAGTTCTACGACGTCGACCGCCTGTCGACCTTCTTCGAGCTCGTCCAGCAGGACCCGGTGGTCAGCCAGGTCAAGCTGATCGCGGAGCCCTGGGACATCGGCCCCGGCGGCTACCAGGTCGGCGGCTTCCCACCGCAGTGGACCGAGTGGAACGGCAAGTACCGCGACACCGTCCGCGACTTCTGGCGCGGCGAGCCGTCGCTCGGCGAGTTCGCCTCCCGCCTGGCAGGGTCGGCCGACCTCTACGAGCACTCGGGGCGGCGGCCGGTGGCCAGCATCAACTTCGTCACCGCCCACGACGGCTTCACCATGCGCGACCTGGTCTCGTACGACGACAAGCACAACGACGCCAACGGCGAGGGCAACAACGACGGCGAGTCGCACAACCGGTCCTGGAACCACGGTGTCGAGGGCCCGACCGACGATGCCGAGATTCTCGGCGCCCGCGCCCGAGCGCAGCGCAACTTCCTCGCGACGTTGCTGCTGAGCCAGGGAGTCCCGATGCTGCTCCACGGGGATGAGCTGGGTCGCACCCAGCAGGGCAACAACAACACGTACGCGCAGGACAGCGAGATCTCCTGGGTGCACTGGGACGACGCGGACGGACCGCTGATCGAGTTCACCGCGGCCGTGGCACGGCTGCGCCGTCAGCACCCGACGTTCCGCCGCAAGCGGTTCTTCCGGGGGGCCTCGGTGCGGGTGGCCGACGGCGGCGACGGCGACCGCCTCAACGACATCGTCTGGCTGCACCTCGACGGGCACCCGATGGCGGACGGGGATTGGTCGGACGGCAGCAAGGCCCTGGGGATGTACCTCAACGGCCACGGCATCGCCGGCCTCGACGGGCGCGGCCAGAAGATCACCGACGACCACTTCCTGCTCTACTTCAACGCTGACGGTCCCGCCACGGTGACACTGCCGCCGGACGAGTACGCCGATGCGTGGGACGTCGTGATCGACACGGGCGGCTCGGCCGACGCGGACGGCACGTTCGCCGCAGGCGAGACGTTCACGGTCCCGCACCGCAGCATGGTGGTGCTGCGGGAGCACCGCGAGCCCGAGGTCGAGCCCGATCTGTCGGTCGCGGCCTCCGTCGCCCAGGCCCGGCCGGTCTGATCGCGGTGCGGATCCCGACCTCGACGTACCGCCTCCAGATCACGGCGGAGTTCGACCTGTTCGAGGCCGCGCGTCGGTTGCCCTACCTGCACGCGCTGGGCGTGGACTGGGTCTACCTGTCCCCACTGCTCGCCGCGGAGCCGGGCAGCACGCACGGCTACGACGTGGTCGCCTTCGACCACGTCGATCCCTCGCGTGGCGGGGCAGAGGGGTTGGCCGCGCTGTCGGCCGAGGCGCGCCGGCTCGGTCTGGGGGTGCTCGTCGACGTCGTGCCCAACCACGTCGGCGTCGCCACCCCGGCCGAGAACGCCTGGTGGTGGGACGTGCTGCGGCTCGGCCGCGAGTCCGAGCACGCCGGCTCCTTCGACATCGAGTGGGCGGCCGGCGACGGTCGGCTGCTGATCCCGGTCGTGGGTGACGGTGACGAGTCGTCGATCCAGGTCCGTGAGGGTGAGCTCCGGTACCACGACCTGCGCCTCCCGCTCGCTCCCGGCACCACGACGCACGATGAGCAGCACTACCGACTGGTCAACTGGCGCGAGGCCGACGCCGGCCTCAACTACCGGCGCTTCTTCGCGGTCAACAGCCTGGCTGCCGTCCGCGTCGAGGACCCCGAGGTGTTCGCCGAGACCCACATCGAGATCCGGCGCTGGTTCGACGAGGGTCTCGTCGACGGGCTCCGGGTCGACCACCCGGACGGGCTGCGTGACCCACGCCGCTACCTCGACGACCTGGCCGCGCTCACCGGCGGCGCCTACGTGCTGGTCGAGAAGATCCTCGAGCCCGGCGAGACGCTCCCGACCGACTGGGCCACCCAGGGCACCACGGGCTACGACGCCCTCGGCCTCATCGACCGCGTCCTGACCGACCCCGCCGGGCAAGCACCGCTCGACGAGCTCGAGACCCGGCTGCGCGGCGGTCCGGTCGACTGGGCCGCGATGATCCACGGCACCAAGCGCGAGGTCGCCGACGGGATCCTGCACTCCGAGGTGCGCCGGATCACCCGCGAAGTGGTCGCCCGCCTCGGTGATCGAGTAGCCGCCGAGGAACGAGGTGGCGTATCGAGATTCACCGACGTCGAGGACGCGATCGCCGAGCTGCTCGCCTGCTTCCCGGTCTACCGCTCCTACCTGCCCGGCGGCCGGCACCACCTCGACGAGGCGTTCGAGCTGGCCCGTGTCCACCGGCCCGACCTGGCGGCGACGTACGACGTCCTGCTGCCGGTGCTGTCGGACTCCTGGTCGCCGCCGGCCCGGCGCTTCCAGCAGACCAGCGGGATGGTGATGGCCAAGGGCGTCGAGGACTGCGCGTTCTACCGCTACTCGCGGCTGACGTCGCTCAACGAGGTCGGGGGCGACCCGAGCGTCTTCTCGGTCACGACCGACGACTTCCACGCAGCGATGACGACCCGTCAGGCCGACTGGCCGCAGGCGATGACCACGCTCTCGACCCACGACACCAAGCGCGGCGAGGACGTGCGGGCCCGGATCACCGCGCTCGCCGAGCTGCCGTCGACCTGGTCCGCTGCCCTCGACCAGCTGCTGGCCCTGGCGCCGTTGCCCGACCCGGGCTTCGGGTCGCTGCTGTGGCAGGCGATCCTCGGCGCCTGGCCCGCGGTCGAGGACCCGGACCTGCGGTCCCGACTGCACGGCTATGCCGAGAAGGCGATGCGGGAGGCTGGCGACCGGACCACCTGGACCGCGCCGGACGAGGCCTACGAGTCGGCCGTGCACGCTGCGGTGGACGCGGCGTTCGACCACGACGGCGTACGCCGGGTGCTCGCGGGCCTGCTGGACCAGGTCGTCGCACCCGGTCGCTCGAACGCACTGACCGCCAAGCTGGTCGCGATCACGATGCCTGGGGTCCCCGACGTCTACCAGGGCAGCGAGCTGTGGGAGCAGAGCCTGGTCGACCCCGACAACCGGCGCCCGGTCGACTTCGACCACCGCGCGGCGGTGCTCGCGGGCGGTGCCGACGACGATGCGGCCACCAAGGCCCTGGTCACCCACCACGCGCTGACGCTGCGGCGGGACCGGGACGACCTGTTCACGACGTACGACGCGGTGGCGGTCGCCGGACCTGCCGCTGACCACGTGCTCGCCTTCGATCGCGGCGGGGCGATCACGGTCGCGACCCGGCTGCCGGTCGGCCTGGCGACCCGCGGCGGCTGGGGCGAGACCGGGCTGGACCTGCCGCCGGGGTCGTGGCGCGACGCCCTCACCGACCGACCCGCCTCGACCCGGCTCGCGGACCTGCTCGACACTCATCCGGTGGCACTACTCGTCCGGGAGGACTCATGAGCTACGGCCCCTTCGACGTCTGGGCGCCGCGCCCGTCGCGGATCCGGCTGGTGGCGGCCGGCGAGACCATCGAGATGGTCCGCGATGACGACGACTGGTGGACCCCGATCGGAGACGTGCCGGACCCGGTCGGCGAGGAGATCGACTACGGCTACCTGATCGACGACGACGAGACACCGCGTCCCGATCCGCTGTCGCGGCGCCAGCCGCACGGCGTCCACGGGCTCTCGCGCACCCACGACTCCACCGACTTCACCTGGACCGACGCGGGTTGGACCGGTCGTCAGCTGGCCGGCGCGGTGATCTACGAGCTGCACATCGGGACCTTCACCCCCGAGGGCACCTTCGACGCAGCGCTGGGCAAGCTCGACCACCTGCGCGGCATCGGGGTCGACTTCGTCGAGATGATGCCGGTCAACGCGTTCAACGGCACCCACAACTGGGGCTACGACGGGGTCCTGTGGCACGCGGTCCACGAGGGGTACGGCGGCCCCGAGGGATACCAGCGCTTCGTGGACGGCTGCCACGCGGCCGGCCTCGGCGTGATCCAGGACGTGGTCTACAACCACCTCGGCCCCTCCGGCAACTACCTGCCGCTCTTCGGTCCCTACCTGAAGTCCGGCTCCAACACCTGGGGCGACCTGGTCAACCTCGACGACGACGGGTCGGAGGTGGTGCGTCGCTACATCCTCGACAACGTGCAGATGTGGCTCTCGGACTACCACGTCGACGGGTTGCGGCTGGACGCCGTGCACGCGCTCTCCGACGACTCCGAGGTGCACCTGCTCGAGCAGATGGCGATCGAGGTGGCGGCACTGTCCGCACACCAGGGCCGGCCGCTGACGCTGATCGCGGAGTCCGACCTGAACGACCCGAAGCTGGTCACTCCCCGCGAGGCTGGCGGCTACGGGCTGGACGCGCAGTGGAGCGACGACTTCCACCACGCCGTGCACGTCGCACTGACCGGTGAGACCGACGGCTACTACGCGGACTTCGAGCCGCTGTCGGCGCTGGCCAAGGTGTGCGAGCGCGGCTTCTTCCACGACGGCACCTTCTCGTCGTTCCGCGGCCGCGACCACGGGCACAAGATCGACCTGGAGCGGATGCCGACCTGGCGGCTGGTGGTCGCCAGCCAGACCCACGACCAGATCGGCAACCGAGCGGTCGGCGACCGGATCACCGACGCCCTCGACGACGACCAGCTGGCCTGCGCGGCGCTGCTCTCGATGTGCGGGCCCTTCACCCCGATGCTGTTCATGGGTGAGGAGTGGGCCGCGTCGACGCCGTTCCAGTTCTTCACCTCGCACCCGGAGCCGGAGCTCGGGAAGGCCATCGCCGAGGGCCGGATCGCGGAGTTCGAGCGGATGGGCTGGGACCCGGACGTGGTCCCCGACCCGCAGGACCCGTCGACGTTCGAGCGCTCCCAGCTGGACTGGAGCGAGACCGGCTCCGGTCGGCACGCCCGGATGCTGGAGATCTACCGGCAGCTGGCCGCGCTGCGCCGGGCGCGCTCGGAGATCACCGACCCGGCGTTCCTGCAGAACGTCTGCCTCGTCGACGAGGACGCCCGGCTGTTCGAGCTGTGGCGCGGCGACGTGCACATCGTGGTCAACTTCGGGGACACCGAGGCCGTGATCGAGCTCGACGACCCGTGCGAGCTGCTCTTCGAGACGGTCTCCGGGGTCGACCTGAGCGGCACGACGCTCAGGGTGCCCGCTCATGCCGGGGCGGTCGTCGCGCCGTAGCGATGGCGTCGCGGTGCAGGAACAGGGCGAGCTCACGTTCGAGGACGCTGTCGCTGCTCAGCGCGGCAGCCAGGGCGTCATCGATGACGTGGGTGCCGTGTGAGTCCACCAGTCGGTGCAGGCCGTGCGGGGTGCTCCACACGTAGGTGGTGAGATCGAGCTGCCTGTGTCGGTAGCTCAGGTGGGTCTTGGCGCGGTGTCCCCTCCTGTTGAGGAGGGCGGCGTTGTGGTCGCCGGTCTGCCCGGGTGGGCCGTCGGGCTGGTATGGGTCGGGGTGGTCGAGGTCGAGGTGTCGGGAGAGACCAGCAGCGTGGGGGAAGGTGTCGCCGGCGGTGCGGAGGTGGACCCGTTCCTTGATGGTCTCGGGGTGCTCGTAGGCGTTCACGCTGGTCTGGTCGTGGAGGTCGATGACGGGCTTCACGATCACCCGGGTGTGGCCGAGGAGCTCCCGGACCTGGTCGAGGAGGAACGGGCCGAGTCCTTCGACCCGGGCGACCCCGGTGGCGGTGCCGTCGACGGCGGCCTGGTTCAGGTGCACGTACAGGGTCGCGGTCGGACGCAGCTTCGACGTACCGGCGGGTTCGGTGCTCTCGCCTGGTTCGGTCTGGCCGGTGGGGTTCATGAGCAGCGCCAACAGGTCTTCGGGGCGGGCCAGCCACCCGAACGCGACCGCCCGCAGCTCGTCGCGTGAGGCATCGGTCGGGAGGCCGGGAGTGAGGTCGCGACGGGTGGCGAGGATGTCGGCGACCCGGTCGATCATCGCGTAGACCCAGAACGCGTCCCCGGCCTCGACGCGGGCGATCACGAACCGCAGTCCGTGCTCGTCAGCCTCGGACAGGGTCACGCTCTTGCGGCGCCGTTCGGCTTCCAGCTTGGCGGCGTGCGCGGCGGGGTCGGCCTCGATGATCTTCGCTGCCGTGATCGTCAGGACCCGGCCCGGTGCCTCGGTGCCGATCACCGCTGCGACCGCACGGTCCACCAGAGCGACCTTGGTGTGGTCGAGTCCCCGGGTCAGGGCGGCGACCTTGCGGGCCACCCACACCTCACACACCAGCGTCTGGGTGATCGCCCAGGTCAACGGGAGCCGGTGCCGTAGGTCGAGGGCGTCGGCGACCAGGGCGTGGGCGGCGTAGGTGTGACACTCGCGGGCGATGCCGAGCTCGGGCACACAGAGCTCCCTCACCAGCGGGGTGCCGTCGCCGCCGATCTCGACCAGCTGGTCGTCACCCACCCAGGAGGGTCCCCCTCCCGGAGCCTTCTTCGGGTCCGAGGCATGCAGGTCAGCCCAGTGGCCGGCGACCTCGAGATCGGTGACTTCCAGTTGGCGACGCATCCGCACCGTCGACCCGGCCAGCGCCAGGGTGGCGGCCGGGCCGAGGTCATCGAGATCGACGGTGGACATGGGCCTAGTCTACTCGAATACACGTTCGATTACCATGCCTGGCCGCCGCTCTTGAGGAAGGCGCGATCAAGGCCGCCAGGGCCCGCGTCGTGATCTAGACGAGGCGCGACGCGCGTTCGAGGAGATCGCAAAACGACGAGATCGGCTGATCTCGAAGCCGCTGGGACGATCTCCGGGTCAGCATCAGGGAGTCGTGTTGTCGAGCACGAAGTCTCCGATCTTCTTGCCGAGGGCGATGGCGCCTCCACTGCCGTCGTTCATGATCACGGCGACCGAGATGTCCCTCGTGGGGTAGATCCTGAGGTAGGAGCGGACGCCGACCTGCTTGCCGTCCTTGGACACGACCTGGACACCGTCCACGGTGCCGGTGTTCCACCCGAAGGCGTAGTTGCTGACCGGAGTCGGCGGCGCCCACATCGTCGCGAACGACGTGGTGCTCAACATCTGTCCGCTCGCGAGCTTCGCGCCGAACCTGGCCAGATCGTCGGTGGAGGAGTCGATGCCGCCGCCGAGCACCTTCCAGTCGTTGTTCGGCTGGTCCTCCTCGTCGCCGTCGTCATAGAGCGACATCCGGTGGCCTGAGGTGGTCTGCGGGCGCAGCGTGCCCAGGCCGAACGGGTTGGTGAGCTGGCTGCGGACCAGGCCCTTCACGTCGTCGCCGCCTGCGGCTTCGAGGGCGGCGCCGAGCAGCGTGTAGCCGTGGGTGCTGTAGTGGTATTCGTCCTCGGTGGTCGGGTTGCACAGCAGGGAGTCGTCCCAGAACTCCTCGGCCGCCGCACGCGCTGTGGCGTAGTCGTCCTCGTCGACGTCAGACGCACCCGTGTTGTAGTGGCGGACGCAGCCGCGGTTGGACAGCAGCTGGCCCACGGTGTGGGTGTGCTGGCTCGGCATCGCCGGCACCCAGGTGTCGGTCCGGTCGTCGAGGTCGAGGAGGTCCTGCTCGACCATCCGCATGGTCAGCACACCGGCAACGGCCTTGCTCACCGATGCGGTCGAGCTGATGTGGGAGGAATCCATCCAGAGGCCGTCGTCGACGTTGGCGTCGCCGAAGCCGCGGAGGTACACGGGGATGCCCTTGTGGTAGACCGCCACGGCCACGCCGGGTACGTCGTCCGCGGCCAGCCGGTTGGCGACCATCGTGTCGACGTCGGACTTCAGGGGCCAGTTCTGCCGCTCGCTGTTCTGCCGCCACACCCCGGAGTAGCGGGTGCCGTCATCGGTCTCGTAGCGGTTGTAGCCGGTCAGCCGGTAGCCGAGGTCGCGGTAGCGGTACCACCAGTTCGAGAAGCCCTTCGACGACATGTCCCGCCGGGCGGCCCACCCCCGCTTGTTGTCGTTGCTGACCCAGATCCCGCCGTGCCGCTGCTGGTCGTTGTCCAGCTCGAGCGACTCGAACGCCAGCACCCGGTAGCGCTTGCTCAGGGAGGTGAAGAGGTCGGCCCACTGGCTCGGCGTGCGGTCCCGGACCAGGCTCCAGCTGCGCACGGTGCTCTGGACCCAGACGCTCGCGTACCGACGCTTGCCGTCGACGAGGTACTCGTCGAAGTCCACCGGCATCAGGCCCTCCGCCCGGTGTTCGACGACGGTGGCGTCGAACTGGGCGGCCGTCTGGCCGCGGTGTGACGCCCAGGCGTAGCCCTCGACGTTCTCCACCCACAGGCCGGCCCACTTGCGGCCGCCGTCGCGGTAGGTCTCGATCTCGGTCGGCCGGTACCCGTCGTCGCGGGCGTCCTCCCAGTAGGCCTTGTAGCCCGCCGAGGTGAGGTTGCGCTTGACCAGCCAGCTGCGCTCCTCCCGGTTGAGCTGCCACACCGACCCGACCTCGTAGTCGTCCTCGGTGTCGATGTCGAGATCGACGGGGAGGTACGTCGCGCGACGGTCCAGGTAGGTGTCGTGGAACTGGGCGGAGGACTGGTTGCGATAGGACAACCAGGTCGCGGAGCTCGGGTCGAACACACCCGCGGGTGCTCCCGGCACCCCGACGGCGGCTCCCGTCCCGAGCGGACCGATCGGTCCGGTGACGATCAGCGCCGCGGCGAGAGCCAGCGGGGCTGCGAGCGTGCGACGATCCATGCCCCATCAGGAGCGGTTCGCGGCGACGCTGATACGCCCGAACCGCATCAACCTGCGCGGAGGCTCCGTGCCAGGGCCGGGATCATCACCAGTGCGGCGAGGAGGTGCAGCCCGATGAGGGTGCCGGTGGTCGCGGCGTCCGCACCGGCGAGGAACGGCGGCACCAGGGACGCCGCCGTCAGCAAGCAGGTCGTCCACACGAGTCGCTCGCCCGGGCGAGCGCTCCATCGGCGCAGTGCCAGGGCCAGCACGACACCGACGAGCGAGAAGAAGCCGGTCACCACGGCGACGCCGGAGAGCGGGATCGTCTCGCCACCATCGGGCACCTCGACGTCCACGCCGACGACCCGTGCCAACGCGGCGGCGAGGGTGGTGACCACCATCGCGACGACCGTGGCGGCCAGGCCGGTGACCGCTGTCGTCCGCACCTGACTACTCCGTGCCTTCGGCTGGCAGTCGCTCCGGCAACCCGAGACGCGCGAACTGGTCGGCGTGGAAGGTGACCATCTCGGTGATCGTCCCGCCACTGATGCGCAGCACGTCGATCGTCAGCGGGAGGTACGCGCCCTCACCCTCCTGCCACAGGTAGCAGGCGATGGCGGGCTGCCGGTTCATCCGGGTGTCGACGGTCCGCAGGTCCCCCAGGCTCTCGAACCCGTCCCCGACCCAGTCGCTCACGACCGCGTCGCGGCCGACGTACAGGCCCGGCGTCGGCGGCATCGCCCGGAACGTCGACCGTCCCTCGAACGACCCGAGCATCCGGTAGCAGTGCACGTGCAGCTCCCGCCGGTGCCGCTCCGTCAGCCCCGAGAACGCCGGCTCGTCGACCTCGCTCACGCCCAGACCCTCCGTTCGGACTCCCACACTCATCACGTCGTCCTTCCGTCTCACCGTGTCCTGTCACAGGTATGACGGGCACCGCCGGGAGAACTCATCACTCGGGCGGGACCGGGGCCTCGGGTCCCACTACCCTGACCCGGTGCCTCCAGCGACCGCGTCCGCGCTGATCCGGAGGTCCCTGGGCCGGCAGCGGCGCGCGCTCGTCGGGTCGACCGCGCTCATCACGCTGTGGCAGGTGTGCGAGACGCTGGTCACGGTGCTGATCGGCATCCTGATCGACCGGGCGGTCGCACCGGGTGACACGGGTCAGCTGGTGCTGTGGGACGCGATCCTGTGCCTGCACTTCACGGTGCTGAGCCTGGGCTACCGGTTCGGCGCGCGGATCGCCGTCCGCGCGGTGCAGGTCGAGAGCCACCGGCTGCGCACCGAGGTCTCCGCGCACGTGCTCGACGCCCGCGGGGCGCGGACCGACCGGCTGCCGGGCGACGTGCTCTCCCTGGCCACCTCCGACGCCGACCAGGTCGGCGAGGTGATCGAGCAGCTGGTGTTCACCACAGCCGCCGTCATCGGCCTGGTGGTCAGCGCCGTCGTGCTGGCGACCATCGACCCGATCCTCGCGGTGCTGGTGCTGGTCGGCGTACCCGTCGTGCTGGCCACGACCCAGCTCCTCGCACCAATCCTCGCGCAGCGCAGCGAGCTGCGTCAGGAGAGCATCGGCCGGGCCACCGGCCTGGCGACGGACCTGATCCGGGGCCTGCGCCCGCTGAAGGGAATCGGTGCGGAGGACGTCGCCATGGCGCGCTACCGCACCCAGAGCCAGCAGGCCGCCCTGACCAGCGTCGCCGCCGCCCGCTGGGAGGGCCTGCTGTACGGCGTCACCCAGGGCCTCAGCGGAGCCTTCCTCGCCGCCGTGGCACTCGTCGCGGGCCTGCGCGCGCTCGACGGCGACCTGACCATCGGCGAGCTGGTCGCCGTCGTGGGGTTGGCCCAGTTCGTGGCCGAGCCGATGGGCATGATGACCTACCTGGTGGCCCAGGTCGCGGAGTCGAAGGCGTCCGCGGGCCGGATCGTCACCTTCCTCGCGACGCCGCCGCTCGTGCTGGTAGGCGACGAGGAGCTGACCGCAGACGACGGGATCCAGCTCGACGACGTCCGTTTCGGCACCCTCCAGGGCGTCACCATCACGGCCCTTTCCGGGCAGCTGGTGGCCGTCGTCGCCGAGCACCCGGCCGACGCAGCAGCGCTGATGCTCCTGCTGCACGGCGAGGCCCGACCGGACGCGGGACAGGTCCGCCTCGGCGACCGCGTCCTCACCGACCTGCGCATCGCCGACGTCCGCGCCCGGCTGCTGGTGACCGAGCACCACGTCGACCTGTTCGATGGCACCCTGCGCAGCAACGTCGACCCGTTCGACCGCCTCGACGCGGGGCGGATCGGCGCGGCGATGCAGGCGTCCGCCAGCACCGACATCACCACCACCGCCGAGCACGGCCTCGACGAACCGGTCGCCGTCGACGGCACGACCCTCTCCGGCGGCCAGCGCCAACGGGTCGGCCTGGCCCGCGCGCTCGCCGCGGACGCAGCCGTCCTGGTCCTGCACGACCCGACCACCGCCGTCGACGCGGTCACCGAGCAGCGGATCGCCAGCGGCCTGCGCGAGGCGCGGCACCCGGCCGGCTCGCGTCGTACGACGTTGGTGCTCACCAGCAGCCCGGCACTCCTCGACGAGGCGGACCTCGTCGTCCACCTGCGCGAGGGGGTGGTCGTCGCGACCGGGACGCACCACCACCTGACCGCCGACGAGGGCTACCGCTCGGCGGTGCTGCGATGACCCTGCTGCCGATCTCGAGCGCCCGCGAGGCGACTGGCCTCGCCATCGGCCTGGTGGCCCGGCGACGCTGGCTGCTGGTCGCCTGCACCGTCGCCTTCGCCGTCGAGGGCCTGGCCGGACTGGTGGCGCCCTGGATGCTCGGTCAGGTCGTCGACGCGGTCACCACCGATGGGTCGACCAGCGAGATCTACCGCGCCGCGGCCTGGATCCTCGGTGCCGCCGTCGTCGGCGCGTTCGCGAGCACCCTGGCGGTCGCGACCTTGGCCCGGGTCGCGGAGCCGGCGCTCGCCGACCTCCGTGAGCAGGTCCTCGACAGTGCCCTGCACCTCGAGACCGCCGAGGTCGAAGCCGCCGGCCAGGGCGACCTGATCTCCCGGGTCGGCGACGACGTACGACTGATCGCCAGCTCCTTCACCGAGGTGCTGCCGGCGATGATCAACTCCGTCATCGCGATCGTCTTCACCGCGGGTGGGCTCTTCGCCCTCGACTGGCGGCTCGGGCTCGCGGGCCTGGGCGCGATCCCGTTCTACGTGCTCGGTCTGCGGTGGTACCTCCCCCGCTCCGGCCCCTACTACCGCCGCGAACGGGTCGCCAACGGCGAGCGCGCCGAGGCGTTCCTCACCGGCGTGCACGCCAGCCGCACCCTGCGGGCGTACGGCATCGCCGAGCAGCACCAGGAGCGGGTCGACGCGGCCTCGTGGCGCTCGGCCCAGATCTCGATCGACGTCTTCCGGCTGCTCACCCGCTTCATCGGGCGCGGCAACCGCTCCGAGCTGATCGGGCTGCTGCTGATCATCGGCACCGGCTTCGTCCTGGTCCGCAGCGACGAGACCACGGTCGGCGCGGTGACGGCCGCGGCCCTGTTCTTCCACCGCCTCTTCAACCCGATCGGCACCGTCCTCGGCCTCTTCGACGAGGTCCAGTCGGCGGGCGCGTCCCTCACCCGGCTCGCCGGGCTGGCGCTGCTGCGACCGCCACCGGCACCGGACGA
This sequence comes from uncultured Actinomycetota bacterium, assembly GCA_963706475.1. Taxonomy (GTDB): domain Bacteria; phylum Actinomycetota; class Actinomycetes; order Propionibacteriales; family Nocardioidaceae; genus Nocardioides. Next base: position 1,518,120 of record CAVPLV010000002.1, read on the forward strand.
CCAGCGCACCCCCGCCGACACCGGGCTCGCAGTGATCGCCCTGCACCACGAGTACGTCGCCGGGCGGGTTGCCGTCGACGACGTCGACCTGACCGTCCACCCGGGTCAGCGGGTCGCGGTCGTCGGTGCGTCCGGCGCCGGCAAGTCGACGCTCGGCGCCGCGATCGCCGGGCGGCTGCCGGCGACCCGCGGCGAGATCCGGCTGGGCGGAGTGCCGATGGACCACGTGCTCGCCGGCGACCGGCCGGCGGTGGCCCTGGTCAGCCAGGAGGTGCACGTCTTCTCGGGGACCGTGCGGGACAACCTGACCCTGGCTGCACCCGACGCCGGCGACGCCGAGCTGGAGACCGCCCTGGTCGCGGTCGGCGCCCGGGGTGCCGTGCAGGCGTTGCCGGACGGGCTGGACACGGTCGTCGGCGACGGCGCGGTCGCGCTCAGCCCCGCGCTCGCCCAGCAGCTGGCACTGGCGCGAGTGCTCCTCGCGGACCCCCTGGTGGTGGTGCTCGACGAGGCGACCGCGGAGGCAGGGTCCTCGGGCGCCCTCGAGCTCGAGCGGGCCGCGCTGGCGGCCACGCAGCGCCGTACCTCCGTCGTGATCGCGCACCGGCTCACCCAGGCCCGCGACGCCGACCTGGTGGTCGTGATGGACGCCGGACGGGTGGTCGAGTCAGGCACCCACGACGACCTGGTCGCCGCCGGCGGCGTGTACGCCGACCTCTGGGCCGCCTGGTCGGCGTGATCCAGATCAGCCGAGGGTGGCCGGGTCGATGACGTCGCTCTCGGCAGGCGCCTCGACGTCGACCTTCTCGTCGAACTCGGAGAAGGTGACGGCGCCGGTGTCGTCGCCGGAGGTCTTCTCGACCTTGACCAGGTAGTTGGGGGAATCGACCAGGACGTAGGCGGTCGAGGTCGACTTGTCCTCGTCCGTGGTCTCGATCGGGATGGCGTCGGCGCCGTCGACCTGCGTCACGTCACCCTTGGTGTAGGTCGACTCGTCGTCGTCGCCGTCGTCGTCGATCAGCTCGCCGAGGAACTCGTCGGCGTCGCAGAACTGGCTGAAGCCTTGGTCGTCGCCGACGAGGACCCACTTGTCGCCGACGCCTGCGATGATCTTGTCGGCCTGGTCGCCGGCGTTCGCCTGCCAGAACGCCACGTCGGGCTTGAACCAGGTCTCGCCTCCCACGCCGAGCAGCTCGGCGGTCCCGCCACCGAGGCCGATGGAGCCCGTGCAGTCGCCGTCGGTGTTGGTCTGGATGTCGAGGGTGATCTCCTGACCGCTCGTGCTGATCTTGCCGGCGAACTTCAGGGACTCGAGATCGGCCATCTCCGCCCTCGCAGCAGCAACGATCTTGGCGCCGGACTGGTCGGCGAAGTCGTCGGCCGACGACTCACCACCGCCGTCGTCACTGCCTCCGCAGGCCGTCAGCATCGCCGCGGCACCGAAGCCCGCCATCACCAGTCCGATACGCACCATGGAGAGATCGTCTCATCCATGCACGGTGACGAGGTACCCACCGCCGTCGGCATAGGCCTCGCCGGACCAGGTGCTGAACCGCTCGACCGGCACCAGGCCGGCCGTCGCCATGGCAGTGTCGACGTCGGTCAGCGGCGTGACGGGGCAGTCGCCCGGCAGGTGGGCAGCGTCGAGCCCGAAGCCGCAGACGACGACCCCACCGGGGGCCACGTGAGCGGCCAGCCGCTGCGCGACCGGGGTCAGGGTGTCGGGCTCGAGCAGCGGGATGATGTTGCCGGCGAGCAGCACCAGGTCGAAGGTCTCGCCCAGGTCCAGGGTGGCCAGGTCGCCGAGTCGCCAGTCGAGGGCCGGCGCCTCGGCCCGGGCCTGGTCGAGCATCGAGACGTCCACGTCGACCCCCACGACGTCGTACCCCGACGACGCGAGCCGCACGGCGATCCGCCCGGTGCCGCAGCCGGCGTCGAGGATCCGTGCCGGGGCCGGCCGGAGCGCGGTCACCAGCGCCGCCTCGCCGTGGACGTCCTCCCCGCGGTCGGCCATCGCCCGGAACCGGGCGGCGTACGCCGCGGCGTACTCCTCCCCGACGGTGCGGCGCGCGATCCGCTCCCAGCGGGTGGTCACGGCTTGCGCCGCCTGGCCTGTGACTTGAACTCCTCGAGGAAGACCTTGCGCACCGCCTCGCCGTCGGGTGCGCCCCCGACCGCGCGGAGCTCGCCGCGAGCGAGGCGGTCGCAGACCCGCAGCCAGGCGTGGCCCATCGCGTAGGTGAAGGTGCCGGCGACGGTGGCACTGATCGGTGCGGCCACCGCGGTCCCGGCGCCGGGGACGAACTTGATCATGTTGGTGACCAGCGACCGTCCGGCCGTGGTCGCGGCCGCCGTGGCGGCGATCGACGCGGCCGTCGACCGCTCCACCGGGACGCCGTACGTCACCGCGATCGAGGCCATCATCGTGATCTGAATCGGGACCAGGAGGGCCGCGTCCGAGAACGGGATCGGGGAGGCTCCGGCGGTGGTGGCGGCCCCGGTCGCGGTCTTGATGGCCCGCTCGGCGCGCTCCCGCTTGCGGGCGAAGTCGATGCGTTGGGCGGCGATGATGGCGTGCTCGACGCCGTCCGGCGCGCTGCGAAAGGTGGCATCGAGGATCTCCTGGAGGCCGTACGCCGCCTGCCCGGTGAACTCGTCCGCGAGCGCCATCGTGTAGTGGATCAGGCCACCCTCGATGGGCAGGTCCATCGCCGCGATGCTGGCCGCCAGCGCCTCCGCGTCCGGGTGCACCCGCTCGCCCGACCGCAGCACCTGGGTGAGCACCAGGATCACCGGGAGACCCAGGTCGTGCAGGGCCCGGACGAAGTCGGCCTCGGTCTGCTCGAAACGCCGGTCACCGGCACGTACGCAGTACCAGGCGACGTGCAGCTGGTCCGCGAGCGGCTTGCGACGCATCCCCTTCAGGTAGTCCTTGAGCTCCGCGATCAGGACCGCGTTGTCGCGGCCGACCTCGAGCCCGCGGGTGTCCAGGACGCCCAGGGTGCCGGACTGGTGGAGGTAGAGGTGCTCGTTGCGGGTGACCGGCTCACCGATGCCGGTCTCGGCGATCGCGCTGCCGAAGATCGCGTTGATCAGGGTGCTCTTGCCGACCCCGGTCTTGCCGAAGATGGCCAGGTTGAAGCGCCCGATCTCCTCGGACTGGTCCTTCCACGCCTTGCTGAAGGCCTGGACGAACCAATCCTCTCCTGGTTTCGCCATGCCTGAAGTAAACAGCCTCGTGGTCTGAGGGTCATGGCTCGGGATGCGTCACCGTCGAGCACCCGGCCTCGTGGTCCCGCTCCAGCCGCGCCCCGACCGCGCCGGTGTCGAAGAAGCACTCACCGTCGGTGATCGACGCAAGCAGGCTCGGTCCCCTCTCCACCTGGTAGAAGGCGGTCTCGACTCCGCCGAGCAACGCCAGGTGCCGACCGACCATGGTCGAGGCCTCCCGAGGCGACGTGTGGGCGGGCAGCTGTGCAGTCGCGAAGTCGCCGAACAGCAGCACCGCCGCGCCGTCGGGGAGACCTTCGCTGAGGTCGTCGAAGAGGCCGAGCTCCGCCGCATCGGGGAATCCCCGCTCAGTGCTGATCAGCCAACCGGACTCACCGCCGCTCTGCACCCTCCAGCTCGCGTCCGGGATGTCCGCGTGCTCCTCCTCCAGGTCGGCGAGCGTCGCCAGCACGCTCGCGCGGCCGGGCTTCTCGACGGACACGGAGAACGCCGTGAAGACGTGCGGCGCCCTCGAGACGTCCTGGGTGTTGATGTCCGCTCGCACCGACCCACTCGGCAGGACGGCAAGGGCGTGCGTGGTGGCCTCGTCGACCGCCTCGACCTCGGCGTCCGGCTCGAAGCTGCGCAGGTGGATGAGGTCGCCGCCGACCGTGACGTCCAGGTCGCCCTCCTCGCCGTGGTGGGTGCCGGCGAAGGCGTCGTACGTCGTCGTGACCACCGTGGTGACCTGCTCGTCGGTGGCGTTCTTCGCCATCGCGACCTGCACCCCCAGCTTCCCCGAGTCCAGGGTGACGGGCTTGGTGTAGTCCAGGGTTGCCCTCGCGACACCGGGCAGCCCGGCAAGCCGGTCACGCAGTTCCTCGGCGTCGGCCTGGCGGCTGGGATCGGCGCACCCCGCGAGCAGCAGCAGCGCGGCGACGGTCCCGAGCATGGCGGTCGGTCTCATGATCACAGCCTGACCGGCCGTGGGCCGTGCGTCGTGAGCCGGCGTACTCAGGTGCCGTCGGCGGCCTGGCGGACCGCGATGTTGAGCTCCAGCACGTTGACCCGCGGTTCACCGAGCACACCGAGGTCGCGGCCGTCGGTGTGGTCGTCGACCAGCAGCCGCACCCGTGCCTCGCTGAGACCCGTGGCCTCGGCGACCCGCGGGACCTGGATCGCGGCGTACGGCACCGAGATGTCGGGATCGATGCCCGACGCCGACGCGGTGACGGCATCGGGCGGCACGTCGCTGGGGTCGACACCCTCACGCTCGGCGATCGATGCCTTCAGCTCCTTGATGGAGGCGACGAGGTCGGGGTTGTTCGGGCCGAGGTTGGATCCGTAGGTGCTGAGCATGTCGTAGCCGGCTCCGGCTGCCGAGGGCCGGTTCTGGAAGAGGTCCTCGTCGTCGACGACCTGGCCGATCAGCTGGGAGCCCACCGCGTCCCCGGCGCCGGAGGCGTGCCCCCCGGTGGCGGTGACCAGCGACCCGTCGGCCTTCCAGGGGAACGCGACCTGGGCGATGCCGGTGACCGCCAGCGGATAGGCGACGCCGAGCACCAGGGTCAGCGCGACGAGCACGCGAAGCCCGGCGAGGCTGTGCCGGAACAGGGTGTAGACGTCCTTCATCTTCTTCTCCTAGAGACCGGGGATCAGCGAGATCCCGAGGTCGAGCAGCTTGATGCCGAGGAACGGGGCGACGAGACCGCCGACGCCGTAGACCAGCAGGTTGCGACGTAGCAGGGCGGTTGCCGACGAAGGTCGGTAGCGGACACCCCGCAGGGCGAGGGGGATCAGCAGCAGGATGACGAGCGCGTTGAAGACGACCGCGGACACGATCGCCGACTCGGGGCTCGACAGCCGCATGACGTTGAGGACCTCGAGGTCCGGGAAGGCGACCACGAACATCGCCGGCAGGATCGCGAAGTACTTCGCGACGTCGTTGGCGACCGAGAAGGTCGTGAGGGCACCCCGGGTGATCAACAGCTGCTTGCCGATCTCGACGATGTCGATCAGCTTCGTCGGGTCGGAGTCGAGGTCGACCATGTTGCCGGCCTCCTTGGCCGCTGTCGTCCCGGTGTTCATCGCGACGCCCACATCGGCCTGGGCGAGCGCGGGGGCGTCGTTGGTCCCGTCCCCGCACATCGCGACCATCCGGCCGCCCTCCTGCTCCTGGCGGATCAGGGCGAGCTTGTCCTCCGGGGTGGCCTCGGCCAGGAAGTCGTCGACGCCGGCCTCCGCGGCGATCGCGCGCGCGGTGATCGCGTTGTCGCCGGTGATCATCACCGTGCGGATGCCCATCGCGCGCATCTCCTCGAAACGCTCGCGGATGCCCTCCTTGACGACGTCCTTGAGGTGGATGACTCCGAGGAGTCGGGCCGGTCCTGTCCCGAGCTGCTCGGCGACGACAAGCGGCGTACCGCCGCTCGAGCTCACCCGCTCGACGAGATCCATCAGCTGCGGCGCCGCCGCCTGCTCGGCGGGGACGCCGGTCTGCGTGACCCACGACGCGACCGCAGAGGAAGCACCCTTGCGGATGACCCGGTCGGGCAGGTCGAGGCCGCTCATCCGGGTGGTCGCCGAGAACTCGACCAGGGCGCCGGCGGAACCCTCGGAGGCGTCGATCGAGTCGTACTGGTCACGGACCAGGACCACGATGCTGCGACCCTCGGGCGTCTCGTCGGCCAAGGACGCCAGCAGTGCGGCCCGGGCCAGGTCGTCGGGAGCGACGCCGTCGACCGGGAGCAGCTCCGAGGCCTGCCGGTTGCCGTAGGTGATGGTGCCGGTCTTGTCGAGCAGCAGCACGTCGATGTCACCAGCCGCCTCGACCGCTCTGCCGGACATCGCGAGCACGTTGCGGCGAACGAGGCGGTCCATGCCGGCAATGCCGATCGCGGAGAGCAGCGCACCGATCGTGGTCGGGATCAGGCAGACCAGCAGTGCGGTCAGCACGAGCACCGACTGGTGGGCGTCGCTGTAGTCGGCCACGTAGTAGAGCGACGCCACGACGACGACGAAGATGGCCGTCAGCGCGGTGAGCAGGACGTTGAGGGCGATCTCGTTGGGTGTGCGCTGCCGCTCGGAGCCCTCGACGAGCGCGATCATCCGATCGACGAAGGACTGCCCGGGATCCGAGGTGATCCGGACGATGATGCGGTCGGACAGGACCGTGGTGCCGCCCGTGACCGCGGAGCGGTCACCGCCCGACTCCCGGATCACCGGGGCAGACTCGCCGGTCACCGCGGACTCGTCGACCGATGCCACGCCTTCGATGACGTCACCGTCACCGGGGATCCGCTCGCCGGCCTCGATGACGACGAGGTCCCCGGTACGGAGCGAGGTGCTGGGCACCTCCTCGACGGCCAGCGTGTCCAGGCCGCTGGTGGACCTCACCTGGTCGGCGCTCACGCGGAGCCGGCGCGCCGTCGTCTCCTGCTGCAGGGCACGCAGGCTCGCGGCCTGCGCCTTCCCGCGGCCCTCGGCCACGGACTCGGCCAGGGTGCCGAACAAGACCGTCAACCACAGCCAGGTGGTGACGAGCCAGCCCATCGTGCTGGGGTCGACGATGGAGAGGATCGTGGTCGCGGCCGCGCCGACCTCGACGATGAGCATGACCGGCGTGTGCAGCAGCTCGCGCGGGTCGAGCTTGCGGAGCGCCCCCGGGAGCGCCTCGACGAGCTGCGCGCCGTTCAGGACGCTGGATCCGGGTTGCACCTGATGCTGCGCCGGGGTCGATGTCTCCGGCCCGGCGGTGTTGATTGCGTTCACGAGAGGGACTCCACGATCGGGCCGAGGGCGAGCACGGGCACGTAGGTCAGACCGACCACGACCAGGGCAACGCCCGAGAGGAGGGTGACGAAGAGTGGGCTGTGGGTCGGCAGCGTTCCGGCACCGGCCGGCAGTCGCCTCTGGGACGCGAACCGGCCGGCCAGGGCAAGCACGAAGACCATCGGCAGGAAGCGTCCGAGCAGCATCAGCAGGCCGAGCAGCGTGTTCCAGAACGGCGTGCCCGAGGTGAGACCCCCGAAGGCCGAGCCGTTGTTGTTGGCGGCCGACGTCACGGCGTACAGCGCCTCGGAGAGGCCGTGTGGTCCGCTCTCCTGCAGACCTGCCAGGCCGTCACTCGCGGTGATCGCGACGGCGATGCCGGCCAGCACGAGCACCGGGGTGGCGAGCACGTAGAGAGCGACGAGCACGATCTCGCGCTGACCGATCTTCTTGCCGAGGTACTCCGGCGTGCGCCCGACCATCAGGCCGCTCAGGAACACGGTGACGATGGCGAGCATCAACATGCCGTAGAGGCCGGAGCCCACACCGCCAGGAGCGATCTCACCGAGCATCATGTTGAACATCGCGACGCCGCCACCTGGCGCCGTCAACGAGTCGTGCATGGAGTTGACGGCACCGGTCGACGTGCCGGTCGTGGAAGCGGCGAAGAGGGACGATGCGGCCTCGCCGAAACGGACCTCCTTGCCCTCGAGCGCGCCTCCGGCAGCGGCCGGGGCCAGGCCACGCCCGGCCATCTCCGCCCAGGTCAGCAGCGCCACCGAGGTGGCCCAGAGCAGGGCCATCACGGAGATGATCGCGAGGCCCTGGCGGCGGTCCCTCACGATCAGGCCGAACGCCCACGCGATCGCGAAGGGGATGAGCAGCATCAGGAAGATCTGGAAGATGTCGGTGAACGGCGTGGGGTTCTCGAAGGGGTGGGCAGAGTTGACGTTGTAGAACCCGCCGCCGTTGGTGCCCAGCTGCTTGATCGCCTCCTGGCTGGCGACCGGACCACCGGTGATGACCTGGCTGCCGCCACTGAGCGTCTCGACCGTGCGGTTGCCCATGAGGTTCTGGACCGCACCGAAGGCGACGAGCACGATCGCCGAAGAGACCGAGATGGGCAGCAGGACACGGAGGACGCCACGCACCAGGTCGGACCAGAAGTTGCCGACCCGGCCGTCGGCGAGGCTGCGCGCCAGGCCCCGGGCGAACGCTGCGGCGACGGCCATGCCGACTGCGGCGGACACGAAGTTCTGGACCGTCAGGCCGGACATCTGCATCAGGTGGCCGATGGTGACCTCGCCTGAGTACCACTGCCAGTTGGTGTTGGTCACGAAGCTGACCGAGGTGTTCCACGCACCGTCGCTCGGCAGTGCCGCGAATCCCAGGCTCAGGGGCAGGTGGTCCTGCAGCCGGCCGAGGGAGTAGAGCAGCAGGATGCTGACCAGGGAGAACCCGAGCGCCGACATGGCGTAGGTCTTCCAGTGCTGGTCGGCGTCGGGGTCGACCCGCAGGAAGCGGTACGAAGCCCGCTCGACCGCGAGGTGCTTCTCGGAGGTGTAGACGTCGGCCAGGTAGCGGCCCAGGAACGGGACGGCGATGGCCAGGGCGATGACGAGCACCGCGATCTGGCCGAGGGCGGGAGCGAGGCTGCTCACTTCGACAGCCGCCGATCCAGGGCGCCCACCAGCACGGCGAGCAACCCGAAGACCGCGAGGGTCAGGAGCACGTACACGAGATCGGACACAAGAGAAGTGATAGACCTGAATCAGGTCGCCATCCGCATGCCTTGACGCTTCCTTGACGCTACCGAGCGCATTCTTGACGGACTTCAGACGTGCCAAGGGCACGCCGCTGACGCGTTCATCGCCGGAGACACTCTGAGGCGAAGGCAGCTGTCGCGGGATGGGCATTGCCACGCAACGCCTCGACACGAGACGATCGAGGCGGAGGTGGACCCATGAAGGTGCGACCTGGAGCTGTGGTCCGAGGAGTTGGCGTTGCCCTCGCCTGCTTGGCGTCGGACCGGTCGACACGCTCGCCCATCCTGCTCACTGCGTTCACGGCCGGCTGGTTCCTGAACAGGCCGGGGCTTCAAGTCTTCACGATCATCCCCGATGTGGACGAGCCGTGGAAGCGTGCCACCGTGCCGTTCGCGACGTCGGTGTCGTCGTGGTCAGGCGTGATGCTGGCAGCAACGACCGCATTGCGCAGAACGAAGGTGCCTGCCCCGATCGCTGCGGTCGTGCTTGGAGGCAGCCTCATCGTGATCGACTCCGTCCTTGCCGATCTGGGCGAGGCACGCGACGCGGCGAAGGCGGCGGAGCCCGACGAATCAGAACCCGCCAGTCATGTGACCAGCAGCAGCGATGCAAGTGCGTCCTTCCCCGCCAACGGGTCACGACGAAATGACGACCCCCTCACCTAGGTCTGGGGCTCACCCTCCGAGCCAGGCCGGGAAGTCGGCGGTAGCCGTTGCCGGGACCAGGGCCAGGATCAGGTTGTAGGCGAGGAACGCGACGTTGATGATCGCCGTCAGCGCCAGGACCCGGATCAGCACCGCCTCCGCGGTGCGCGGAGCCACGGTCGGGTCGAGCCAGCCCAAGACCCGGAAGTGGTCACGGAAGTGCCACATCACCCCGGGCAGCGCCCACACGAAGCCGAGCGGGAACTCGGTCATCGGCCACTGGTGAACCGTCCCGCCGCGCAGCGAGAGCTGCTCGGGCACCCGGTTCCAGGCAAGCAGCTGCTGGCTGATGCCGGCGAACTCGAAGGCGGTCTCGAAGACCGCCGCAGCCAGCAGGCCCACCGCGATCAGGACGGGGGTCGAGCTCGTGAGCCGACTGACCCTGCCCAGCAGCCACGCGACCGCCAGACCGACAGCCGGGATCATCCAGCAGAAGACCAGCGCCTCCATCAGCAGCGGCTGGTCGAGCAGCGGCTCGTCGACGCCCGAGAACGGCAGGTTCGGGATCCAGTCGCCCCGGGTGAGGAAGTACGCGTTGTAGGTGAACCGTCGCTCCGACAGGTTGACCAGCGACTCCTGCCAGTAGACCAGCGCCCAGCTGACACTGAGGATCAGCGGCCAGGTCGGCCAGCCCCGCTTCCAGGTGCTCCAGACGAGGAACACCAGCCAGGCCAACGCCCCGAATCCGATCATCACCTCGCCACGGATCACGGAGCTCTTGACGTCGTTCGGGACGCCGGCGCCGTCGCGCTGGAGCGGGAGGTCGGTGAGCAGCCAGCCGACGTACCCCCAGGCCTGGTAGGCGACGAACCCGCCGCCGACCACGGCGAGGAGCCGCAGCGCGCGCGAGGTGGACGGCACTAGGAGCACGCCTCGAGCCGGACCGCGACCCCGTTCAGCAGGGTCATCCCAGCCAGCAGCTCCAGGTCCGCGGTGTCGCTCGACGTCAGCCGGTTGACGTTCGTGCCCTCGCTCGCGTTCGCCAGCTGCCACCCGCCGCGGTGCCCCCAGCCGTGCGGCACTGCCACGGTGCCGGGACCGACCTCGTCGGTGATCGTGACGGCGACCTCGATCGCTCCGTGTCGGGACACGATCCGTACGGCGCCGCCGGCGGCCACACCGGCAGCGGCGGCGTCGTCCGGGTGCACGCGGGCCGACTGCCGGCGGGGCCCCTTCATCAGGGTCGGGCTGTTGTGCATCCAGGAGTTCTGCGACCGGATCTCGCGCAGGCCGATCAGCAGCATCGGGTAGGCAGGGTCCAGACCATCACCACCGTCCGCGCGGTGCCGCTCGCCCAGGCGAGCGAGCTCGTCCACGATCTCCTCCGGGTCGAGCCGGACCTTGTGGTCGGGCAACCGCACCACGGCGCTGAGGATCCCGGTTGTCGCGTGCTCGGCAAGCACCACGCCGTGCGGGTGCTTGATCGCGGTCTTGCCGTTCAGGCCTCCCCGACGCAGGCCGAACCTGTCGCCGAAGGGACCGGTGCGCAGCAAGCCGACCATCAACCGGCGCGGGGTCAGGCGCAGCCCTCGTTGTTCGAGGGCGAGCAGCGGACGGTTCAGCCGGGACAGCGGACCACCCGAGGTCATCGCCAAGCCCATCCGGTGCATCAGCTCCTCGAACACCTCCCACTCCGGCCGGGCCTCGCCGTACGGCTTCAGGACCGCCTCGGTCGCTTGGAAGAACGGTCGGGGCGACGCGGCGGTGAACGCGAACGGGAAGTCCTCGCGCTCGAGGAAGGTCACGGCGGGCAGCACGTAGTCGGCGTGCCTGTTGGTCTCGTTGACGTAGAGGTCGAGGGAGACCAGGAGGTCGAGCTCCTGGAGCGCCGCCACCAGCCGGTCGCTGTCCGGCACGGTCAGCACCGGGTTGCCCGCGGTGACGATCAGTGCACGGAGCCGACCCGGGCCGGGCCGAGTGATCTCCTCCGCCATGATCCCCGACGGGAAGATCCCCATGATGTCCGGGAAGTCGCCCACCCGGGAGCGGGTCGCCCCGTAGGTCATCGCCCCGGACCGCTCGCCGATGTCCTCGAGCGGGATGACGGCCTGGGAGAAGATGGTGCCGCCGGGCTTGTCGAGATTGCCGGTCACCAGGCTGAGCACGTCGATCAGGAACGACACGAGGGTGCCGTGCCTGCCCAGGCAGGCACCCGTGCGGCCGTACGCCGTCGCGCTCGGCGCGGTGGCGAAGTCGCGGGCCAGCTGTCGCACCGCCTCGGCGTCGACACCCGTGCGCGCCGACGTCTCCTCGGGTGGGTACGCCGCGGCCGTGCGGCGCATCAGGTCCACCCCGGTCGACTGCCTCTCGATAGCGACCCGATCGTCGAGACCTTCCGCGAACACGACGTGAAGCAGCGAGAGCAGCAGCCACGCATCGGAGTCGGGGCGCACCCGGACGTGCTCGTGAGCGCGAGCGGTCTCGGTGCGACGGGGGTCGATCACCACCACTCGGCCGCCGCGTGCCGTGATCGCGGACAGCTCGTGCTTGATCCGCGGAGCGCGGACGGCACTGCCGTGCGAGACGAGCGGATTGGCCCCGAGCATCAGCAGGAAGTCGGTGCGGGGCAGGTCGGGAAACGGCACCTGGGTGGCGGCGCCGTACAGCAGCTTGCTGGCCACGAACCGGCTGTTGATGTCCTGCGAACCGGTCGTGTACTGGTGCACCGAGCCGAGACGCTTCAGGAAGAGACCGCTCCACAGCGCCGCCGAGTAGGAGAACGCGCTGGGATTGCCGAGGTAGTGCCCGACCGCCGTTCCGCCGTCCTCGTCCCAGACCCTCTTCAGCCGGGTGGCGATGTCGGTGAGTGCGACCTCCCAGGAGACCTGCTCGAACTCCCCGTCCGGCGTACGCCGCAACGGGTGGAGCACCCGGTCGGGGTCGTTCTGCACCTCGGTGAACGCGATCCCCTTGGGGCAGGCGTTCCCCTGCGACAACGGGTTCTCCGGATCGGGCCGCAGGGACACCAGCCGTCCGTCGTCGACGGTGGCGATGAGCCCACACAACGGCTCGCAGATCCGGCAGTAGGTCACGGCAGTGGTGGAGGAGCCCGTCGTCATCCGTGCAACTTGACAGATGTCTGGACAGTTGTCCAGGCACAGCGTCGACAATGGCCAGGTCGACGTCTTCAGGGACGGACCAGCACCTTTCGTTCGGCCGTGGCGCCGACCAGGTCGCCGAACACGTCGGGCAGCTCGGTCAGCGAGATCGACCTGGAGACGTACGGACCAGGGTCGAGCGTCCCCGACGCGAGTCGATCAGCGGCCTCCTTGAACTCTCCACGCGTGTAGTACGACGCGAAGGCCACGGTGACGTCCTTGGTCACGGCCACGACCGGCCAGAACGGGTCGGCTTCCATGCAGACTCCGGCGATGACTGCGCGACCGCGTGGCCGAAGCGCTGCGATGCAGAGGTCGACCATCCCGACCATTCCGACGCACTCGATGACCACGTCGAAGTCGGTACCGACCTCCTCCGAGGTGGGGTCGACTGCGGTTGTGGCCCCGAACTCGGTCGCCAGCGCCCGGCGGTCAGCAGACGGGTCGGAGATGACGACCTCGCGAGCGCCTCGGTCGCTCGCCCACAACGCGACGGCCATGCCGACCGGCCCTCCGCCTACGACCAGGACCCGATCTCCGGCCCCGAGCTGCGCGGCGTTCACGGCGTGCAGTCCGACCGCCAACGGCTCGACCAGCGCACCGAGCTCGATCGGCAGGTCGGTCGGGAAGGCAAAGGTCTCGGCCGCGTTGACCAGGACCAGCTCCGCAAAGGCACCCGGCCCACCACCCACACCGAGCGCGACGACCTGACTGCAGCGGGCAGGATCGTCAGCGTCGCAGTCCCGGCAGGCCCCGCAGCCCATGACGGGCATGCCGACCGCCGCGGTACCGAGGGGCCAGGCGGCAGCCACGTCTGGCCCAGCGGCGACCACGTGGCCCACGAACTCGTGGCCCATCACGGCACCGGCAGGCATGTAGCCGGCCGTCTTGAGGTCGGAGCCGCAGATTCCGCAAGCAACCACTCGCAGGACGAGCTGCCCGGGTCCCGGGGTCGGTTCGGCGACCTCATCAAGGGTCAACACGCCTTGGTTGACGACAGCTACCTTCATCGCGCAGACCTCTTTCGCTGGGCTTTCCTGGTGGTGGAGTCACAGGTGACACGGTCCTAGCGTCCATCGGACTCCAGGTAGGCGAGCAGCACGTCGACCAGGGCTGCCTGTTCGCGTCCGGAGTCGACGTCGATCGGCGCGACCAGCTGGAGCAGCGCCATCCCTCTCAGCCCGGTGAGCAGCACGCTGCTGACCGTACGGTCGTGGCGCGGGGCGGCCTTGGCCGCCAGGCGGTGGACCTCTCGCGCAAATGGCTCGGCCTGGGCGCCCAGTGTCTCGTCAGGACTGCTCGTGTTGGCCACCAGGATCGCGAAGCTCGCGAGGGACAGCCGACTGGTGAAGGCTCGTTCCCCGGCCCGGACGATCGCTTCGAGCCGGGCGCGTACCGGGCCGTCCGGCACCGAGGCCGACTCCATCGCGGCCACGAACTCCGCGAGACCGGCTTCGATCACGGCTGCGAAGATCCCGCCGCGGTCGCCGAAGTGGTACTGGATGACTCCCCAGGTCACCCCTGCCCTCTCGGCGATGTGCTTGGCGCTCGCTGCCGGGTAGCCCTCCTCCAGGATGCACGCGACGGTCTCGTCGAGGACGCGTTGCCGGGTCGCCTGGGCGCGGGCTTGTCCGCGGCCGGCGGGTCGGGTGGGCCGGATGGACGGCAGGTGGCTCACCCCAGCACACGTCCCGCGTAGGAGGCGGGAAGGTCGATGACCCCGAGCAGGCCGGGTGGGGCGGCGCAGACCGCGTCGATGGCGTTGACGACTCGGGCGGCAGTGGCGACGACGCCCGCCTCGGTCTCCGAGACCCCGCCGAGGCCGACGTGACTGTTGACCTCGACTCCTGGTGAGCCTTCGACGACCACACGATGGACGCCGAGATGCCCCACGGGCGGATAGGCCCAATCGGGCGCAGCTGCCGGCGTCAACCTGTTGACGTGCTCGATGATGATGACCGACCGCCCTGCGACGATGCCTTCGACACCGAACCTGACTGCGGCGATCTCGCCGGGATCGACGTGGGTCATGACGCAGTCGATCGGGGTCGGTGTCACCCACGGCTCGTAGTGCTCCCGGACCTCCTCGAGCTCGACGTGGAGCGCGTCTGCGATCAGGTGGACGGACCCTCCCCAGATCGAGGCCAGGACCCCGGGCAGGAACATCATCGGGGGCTCGTCGGCAGGCAAGGACCCGAAACCGAAGGTCACTCCGGTGAAGTCGTAGTCGTCGTAGTCGGCGTAGTCGAAGATCTCCTGGACGCGGACGCTGTCAGCGCGTCCGACCAGGCTCAACGCCGCGAGGGCGAGGGTGTCGCCGGAGTAGCCGGGGTCGATCCCGTTGACGTACATCGACGCGCCTCCGGCGGCGCAAGCCGCCTCGATGGGGTCCCGGAGCCAGGCGTCTGCGGTCCTCGGGTTCACCAGCCACACGAACGAGGAGCCGACGACGTTGGTCCCGGCCGCCAGGAACCCGCACACCTCGGCCAGGGCCTCCTCCGGGCGAGTCTCCGCCTGGTTCGTGTAGACCACGCAGTCCGCGCCCAGGGCCACCAAGGCAGCGACGTCGTCGGTCGCGACAACACCGGTCGCGATGTCGAGCCCGCACAGCTCCGCAGCGTCCCGACCGACCTTCTCAGGATTGCTGGCGTGGACGCCGACGAGCTCGAGGTCGGGCCGGCCGATGATCATCTCCAGGGCTTTGCGGCCGACGTTGCCGGTCGAGAACTGGATCACGCGCTTGGTCATGGAAACCGCCTTCGATGTGAGCCTTGTGCGGAAACATAAAGCACTTTAGGTTTCAGGTCCATGGACACCGGGACTGAACGTCGTGAACGTCGTGCGCTGGTCGGCAAGGTCGCTGTCGTCACCGGCACGAGCCGGGGCGTCGGCACCGGCATCGCCGCGGAGCTGCTCAAGGCAGGAGCGACCGTCGTCGGTTGTTCCCGAGGCGAGCTGCCAGGCCTCCCGGGCGCAGAAGCGCTGGACGATGACGGCCAGCGGTCGCGGCAGTGGGTGTGCGACCAGGGCGACTACCGTGCGATCGATGCGTTCGTGACCCGGGTCGTCGAGGAGTTCGGTCGGATCGACATCCTGGTGAACAACGCAGGCGGCACGGTGCCCTCGCCGGCCGCCGAGGCGGTTCCGGACTTGGTGCAGAAGATCCAGGGCTCGCCGCGGAGCGTTGACGAGTTCGAGCGCTCGGCGCTCTTCCACGCGTTCGCTGTGCAGATGAACCTGATCAGCCCGCTGTGGTTCGCGATCCGGGTCTACCGCCAGATGGCCACCCAGGACGGCCTCGGGTCGATCATCAACATCTCCAGCGGCGCGGGTCACCCCGCGGGTTCGCCTTCGTTGGTCTCCTACGGTGCCGCGAAGTCGGGTCTCAACCACCTGACCAGGTCCCTGGCCGAGGAGTGGGGTGCCCACGCCCGGGTCAACTGCCTCGCGCTCGGCCCGACCATGACCGCAAACTTCCAGAACTTCGTACTCCCCGCCGACGACCCCGCCGGCGCCGAGTACTTCGAGCGAGTACCCCTCGGCAGAGCCGGAACGCCGGCCGAGGTCGGGCGCGCCTGCGTCTTCCTCTCCTCAGGCGACGTCGACTACATCAACGGCACCACGATCGAGATCGACGGCGGCATGCTGCCCGGCGTCTTGTACGACGCCGGCCTCAAGACGATCACGGACCTGCTGTGAACCGCCCCTTGCGCGTCGTCCAGTGGACGACCGGGAACGTCGCCCGCAAGACCGTCCGAGCCGTGCTGGCCCGACCCGACCTGGAGCTCGTCGGCTGCTACGCCTGGAGCGCGAGCAAGATCGGCAAGGACGTCGGCGCATTGTGCCGCCTCGACGTGCAGACCGGCATCGTGGCGACGAACGACGTCGACGCGCTGCTCGCTCTCCGTCCCGACTGTGTCATCTACAGCCCGCTGCACTTCGATGCCGATGAAGTCAGCCGCATCCTGGAATCGGGCGTCAACGTCGTCACCACGTCGGAGTTCCTCACCGGGCGCAGCCGGGGCGAAGACACGCGGGCCAGAGTTCAGGCGGCAGCCGAGCAGGGGGGCGTGAGCATCTTCGGCAGTGGCATGAACCCCGGCTTCGCGCAGCTCCTCGGAGCAGTAGCGACCGGCGTGTGTGACGAGGTTCGCCACGTGCGCGCGGTCGAGTCTGTCGATGTCAGCCTCTTCGCGTCCGACAGCAACCAGGACGAGCTCGGCTGGGGACGCCCCATGGGCGACCCCGGCCACGCCGACGCCGTCCGGGCAGCCGTGTCCGCTTTCCAGGACGGAGTCGAGGTGCTCGCCGACATCATGGGCGTCGAGCTCGACGACGTCCGGTGCCACGTCGCCTTTGCCGCGGCAGTCAACGACCTCGACCTGCCCGGCCGGCCCATCGCGGCCGGAACGGTGGCAGGCATCGACCTCCGATATGTCGGCATCATCGACGGGGTTGAGGTTCTCGAGCTCCACCAACGCTGGGTCATGAGCGGCCAGCTGCAGCCTCCGATGCCGGCCGAGCACGGTTATCGAATCGAGGTCGACGGCTCGCCCCAGATAACCCTGACCCTCGGCATCATGCCCGACCAACCGCTCGAGACCCTGACGGCCGAAGACATGCACGGCATCGGCATGACCATCACCGGCATGCCCGTGGTCCACGCGATCCCCGGCGTCGTCGCCGCACGCCCCGGGATCGTCACCTACGCCGACATCCCGGTTCCCGCCTCGCCGCTCACCTCGAACCTCGGCCCGTCGGGGACACCATCGAGTGGTGCCGACCAGGTGCGGGTGTAGGAGTCGCAGGCAACACGGTCCACAAACGCCACAGCTCACGGCTAGCCGGCTCGTCAAGACAGCCGTTCGCCCACTTTGTGGCAGTCGTCGCGCACACCATCCGCAGATGAGTGGCCGCGGGTCTGGAGGGTCGTGTGCCTGAGAGCAGACACGGCGTCGGCGGCCGTGCCCAGGCCCAGCGTGGCGAGGCCGAAGTACAGGGTCGTCTCGAGGTACCCGGGGTGCGCCCAGCCGGACGCGAGCCCGGCGACGAGTGCCGTCAGCCCGGCGACGGGGAGCATGAGCGCCAGCACTCGGGCTCCGACCCCGAGGGCTCGGCTGGGCAACAGCGCTAGCCCGAGCACCAGCGAGCCGAGGATCATGCCGATGAACGCGATTCCAGCAATGCCGCCCCAGATCGCATGAGGCGCGCCCGCATCGATACCGGTGATGGCCAGAACGGGCGCCACGAGGGTGAATCCCGGTGCCAGCGTCACCAGACTCACGAGCACCACCCAGCGACAGGCTCTCGCCACCCGGTTCACGGCCGCGAACCGTCCAGCCTCTCGGACGAGGACCAAGGACAACGCAAGGTAGGTCAGTCCGTGGACGAGATCGCCGAGCGCCTGGACGGGGGCGTTGCCAGAGGTGTCGGCGAGCACGGAGTAGTTGCCGGTGACGCCGTGGGTGACGGCGTCGCTGAGTGCCATCGCCGAGGTGCAGGCGGCCCCCAGCAGGGCAAGCTTGTGGTGGAGTTGCACGTTCATGATTCGTTCTCCTCGTCCGGGCGGCCGGTCGGACGCCACGTGTTCCTGACGCTAGGAGCGGCGCCCCGGCGCGCGCGTCCGCCGCCACACACCTGGTCTGCTCACCACACGGAGGATCCGGTGTCCTCCGTGAGGAGGACGCGGGGACAGCAACGCCCTCCTACCCTGTGGAGATGCGGCGACCCGACGTCTCGGACCTGATGCTCGTCGCTGGCGCGGCTGCGGTCTCCGGCGTGCTGGTGGTGCTCAGCTCGGAAGGGGTTCTCGATTGGGTGTTCGGAACCTTCCTGTTCACCCTGGCCGGGTACGTCGTCCGGGCCGCCGGGCTGGCGTGGCTGCGGGCCCGGGCGCTGCGGGCCCGCGCCGACCTGCTCGCATCGACCGAGCCGGACGCGGTCGCGCGGGCCGCGATCCGTGAGGAGCGGCAACGCCTCGGCGAGGACATCGCCGCCGTCCTTCGCGAGGCCATCTCGGGCATCGCGGATGATCTGGCGAGCCTTGACGAGGATGATCCGCGGCCGGGCTTGCGGCGCATCCACGTGCGCACCCAGCTCGCCACCAGCGAGCTGCGCCGCCAGCTCGGCCTGCTTCGTGCTCCAAACCCCGATCTGGGCGCTCCGCCGGGCATCTCCGCCGAACCGACTGCGATCCCTCGGCGTGACCTCGTCCTCGGCTGCGGACTCGCGCTGCTGGCCGCGGTGGAGACGACCGCGTACCTGCTGACCGAGGGTCCGCGCGACTGGTTGCCTTGGTCGGCGGTGCTGTCAGCCATGGCCGCGGCCTGCGCCGCCGGCCGAACCGTTGCCCTCGGGGCGGCGTCTGCGCTTTGCGCGGTCCTCTTCTCCGTTGGGTGGCTGGTCGACTACCCGGTGACGGGTGGCTTCTGGACCTTCGGCACGGTCGGCTGCCTGGTGTGGGCGGTGGCCGCACGAGCGCGCGCGAGGTCGATGGACCTCGCCGGCGGGGTGCTTCTGATGGCGTCGGTGGCATGGACCAGGTACGCCGACGATCCGGACAACCTGTTGATCGCGGTAGTGCTCATGTCTGTCGCCGCCAGCGGGGGTCTCGTGGTCCGGATGGCGGGACGTCGGGAGAGCGGCTCCCGCGCCCGGGCCGTCGCACGCGAGGCCGAGTTGGCCGATGCCGCACGAGCGGCGGTCAGCGCGGAACGGGCAGGGTTCGCCCGCGAGCTGCACGACGTGATGTCCCACGCGGTCGGCGTGATAGCGATTCAGGCCGCCGCGGGACAGGTGTCGTGGCCGCAGGACCCCGCGGGCGTACGACGCGCTGTGGCCGTGATCGCGGCGACCGCGCGATCCACGCTGGCTGAGCTGGACCGACTCGGCCTCGACGAGTCGACTCGACCGCGTGGCCTCGATGACCTGTACCAGGTGGTTGCGAGGATCCGGGCCGCAGGAACCACGGTCGATCTGACCCTCGTCGGTGAGCTGCCGGCCGCCTGCGCGCCCGTCGTTCACCGCGTCGTGCAGGAGGCGCTGACCAACGCCGTGCGACACGCGCCAGGTGCTGCGGTGACGGTGACGGTCTCGTCCACCGCCGACCAGGTCGTCGTGCGGGTCGTCGACGACGGCGCCGGAGCAGGTGCCGCCGCAACCCGCGGCTACGGGCTGGTCGGGCTCGCCGAGCGCGTGGCCCTTGCCCGCGGCACGCTCGCGTCCGGACCCGGCTCCGACCTCGGCTCGGGCTTCGCCGTGCAGGCTGTGCTTCCGACGCATTCAGAGGCGGTGCCGTCGTGACCATCCGCGTACTGGTGGTCGATGACAACGAGCTCCTGCGCGCAGGGCTGGTCACGGTGCTGACGAGCGACCCAGCCATCGAGGTGGTCGCCCAAGCACCCGACGGGCCGACCGCGGTCAGCCTGGCGTTGGACCTTCAGCCCGACGTCGCCTTGATGGATGTCGAGATGCCCGGCGGCGACGGGATCACGGCGATCGCCCAGCTGCGGGCACGCGCGCCGAGCGTCCGGTGTCTCGTGCTGACGATGTTCGATCTGGACGACTACGTCCTGGAGGCCCTGCGCGCCGGCGCGGCGGGATTCCTGCTCAAGACCACAGACCCTGCGTTCCTGACCGCTTCGGTCCGCAGCTGCGCCGCGGGCGAGACCACGCTCGGCCCCAGCGTCATCGCCCGCCTCGTCGACAGCTACGTAGCGCATCCATCGATCCCCGCGCCGGGTCTCGATCAGCTCACCCAGCGCGAGCTCGACGTGCTCCGGTCGATGGCCAAGGGACTGTCCAACGCGGAGATCGCCGACGAGCTCTTCCTCGCCGAGACCACGGTCAAGACGCACGTCGCCCGGATCCTCGCCAAGCTCGGAGTCCGGGACCGGGTCCAAGCGGTCGTACTCGCCCATCGCAGCGGAATGGCGACCGGATGACAGGTCATCCGCCCCTCAGTGGGGTGCCGCGGTGGGGGACGCCGACAGGGAGGACCGACGGAAGCCCTCGGTGCTACCCGCCCCCGCTGACTCCGCAGATCTTGCCCACCGGGATGTCGTGCTCACACACAGTGCCCACCCACTCGTTGTTCGAGAAGTTGGCGTCGAAGGCGTCGGCGTCGCTGATGTTGGGGATACCGCCAAACGGTGGTTGGCCGTTCCCGAGCATGGTGTTGTCGGTGAAGGTTGCGGTGAACACTGGCGCAGTGGCTGCCCCGTTCCGCGCGCGGATCCCGTACTGGCGGTTGTGGTTGGCGGTGTTGTCGTGCACCTGGATCTGGGGGTTGATGAGGATGACCGACACGCCGACGGCGTTGTCGGTCAACACGTTGTCCGCGACCTCCACACCGTTGACGGAGGGGATCGTCCCCGTCACATCTCCGGCGACGGCAATGCCCAGACCGACGGTGTGGGCGCCGCCGCCGAAGCCGCTGATGACGTTGCCCGCCACGAGCGCGTTTTGCGATGTCCCCAGGGAGGCCTGGAACCTCACGCCCGCTGTTGCCCCATCGACGATGCTGTTTCCCGTGATCGAGATGTTCGAGCTGCCAGTCACGAAGAACCCGGTGCCGTCCTGGCGGGAGACGTTGTCGGCGAACACCGCATCCCGGGTCGACGCAAGGTCCCCGACCCCATACGCGAAGTCCGTGTGCCGGAAGGTCTCGTTGTGGTCGACCAGTCCGCGGACGAAGTCCTGCCGCTGGCTGGCCATTCCCCACGTGGCCCGGCTTGGCGAGTCACTCGGAAGATCCCCGCGTAGGCAGTTGTGGTCCACCCGCGTGGCGGCGCTGCCGTCGCTCCCAAGGTCGATGCCCAGCGAGTTCAGCCGAAAAAGGTTGTCATGGACCCGCGCCCCGGCGCTGTCGGACTTCAGGTCAAGGGCCGCGTCGACGGGGTTGGGCGCACCTGCGGGTGTGGTTGCCCCTTGCAGGACGAGTCCGGCCACGCTGACACCACCAGCGGCCACGGTGACCAGGTTGCCCGCCTGGTTCTGTGGGCGCTCGAGGATGACGTACCTGGTCGGGTCCAGGTCACGGGCCTGCGACGGTGTGGTGTCGAAGCAGTCGACACTCGCCACCGCATCGACCTGGCCGAGCAGCGTCAACGGCTTGTTGATCAGGACGAACTCGGTGTAGACGCCGGGGCAGACCCGCACCACGTCACCGGACCTTGCCTTGGTGACGGCCGCCTGGATCGACGTGAAGCGCGCATTCCCGCACAGGTCCCCGTTCTTCTTGTCCTGGTCCCCGTCCTGGCCGTCGTCGTCCACCACCAGCGTCTTTGCCGGCCGGTGTCCCGGATCCGCGGCACCGACAGCGCCAGCGGTAGACGCCATGGATGTCGGCGTGAATATCGATGCGACCAGCAACGCGCCACACCCCAAGACGGCGGCGTGACGTGAGAGGCGACGCCCTCCGTGTCCACCGATTGCCTCCATGTTCCCTCTCCTCACTGGTGTTGCGATGTCCTCGCGGACCCCGCGGTTACAGATGCTTTGGGTGTGGCGAGGACAGCGCGCGGCGCCCGACCAGGCCCAGCCTCTGCGGACTGCCACTTCTCTGCTCGTCGATCAGCAGTCCACGTCGGGCAGGCAATGACCGATGACCGTGAATCCGTCCGGGGCGAGTCCACTGGTGATCGCTCGGCCGTACAGGTCGATCACGTCGCCGTAGGCGGGCACCGCGGCGCCGGAGGGGAAGGTGACGTCCAGGAACTGCAGCGTAGCGCCGCAGTACATCCCCGGTGGACACCAGAAGCCACCGTTGACCGTGATGGTCCGACCGCTGACGGCGTACACGGGCACCCCCGGGACCACGACGGCAGCGCCGGCCGGGAAGACGTTCGCCAGCAGCTGGCCGACGTAGGCGGAGCAGTACGTCGTCCCGTTCCGGGTGACCGCGTGGTCACAGCCGGGCGGCGGCTGGCTGGGCGTCGGAGTGGGAGTGGTCGTCGGAGTGGGAGTGGCCGTCGGCGTGGGAGTGGCCGTCGGCGTGGATGTGGGCGTGGGCGTGACTGGCGGGGTGCGCGTCGGGCTCAGTGTCGGCGTGGGCGTGGGCGTGGGCTTGGGCCTGCGTCCCGCGGCCTGCGCGGCGGAGTCCGTCCCCCCGGGGAAGGCCACCGCACCAACCACGGCGAGGGCCAGCGCGACCGTCAACGCCAGGACGGCCCCAGCCGTCACGACCACCCCTCGGAGGACCTCGGAGCGGGAGTCAACACGTGGCTGCATGGGTTCCACCTCCGGAGAGAGCTGTCGCTCGATCCTCGCGAGCACCGAGTCTGACGGGAAGACATCCGCTGATCGCAAGGTCTGATCAGCGAGCAGCCTCGGTCCTACGATTGGGACAAGGCGGCGAACGGAGGAACCGTGCAGATCACCCATCTCCATGCCTTCCTGGCTGTCGCCGAGGAGCTCAACTTCCGGCGTGCCGCCGCACGGCTGTTCCTGAGCCAGCCGGCGCTGTCGGCGCAGATCCGGCAGCTGGAGCATGATCTCGGGGTCCGCCTCTTCGAGCGGGACAAGCGTGGGACCCGACTGTCGGCCGACGGACGCGCCCTCGTGCCAGTCGCCCGGGACGCGCTGGCCGCGATCGCCGAGATCGAGATCACCGCCGGTCGCACCCGGCCTCCCCGGTCGAGGCTTGTGGTCGGGCTCCTGGCCATGGGCCTCGGCGACCTCACCTGGCCGCTGCTGCGAACCTTCCACGAGGTCCGCCCCGACGTCGCGCTCACCGTGGTGCAGCTGAGCTTCGTGGATGCGCTGTCGTCGCTGGAGTCCGGCTCCTGCGACGTGCTGCTTTCCGTGGGGCCGTTCGGGGAGTGCGGCGTGCACTCCGAGACCGTCGGCACCATGCCGGTGGATGTGGTGCTCACGCTCGAGTCTCCGATGGCAGAGTCCCCGTCGGTGCCGCTGGGCTGGCTCGCGGAGCACGTCACCATCCGCCCACCGCCGTCGATGGGCCGGGCCTGGTGCGACTTCTGGTCGATGCGCGAGTACGGAGGGCATCCCGAGTTCGAGTTCGCCCAGCGGCACCTGAGCAGCGTCCCCCAGCTCGTCGACGCGATCGCGGGGGCCGGTGGGTGTGGTCCGTGGCCGCGAGCGGCCGGGCCGGCCGACGCTGTCGCCATCCGGCCGCTCGACACGTCGCTCGACGTGCCCGTGCAGATCGTCACCCGATCCCGCGCCACACCAGAGGAGCGCTTGTTCACCCAGCTCGGGCGTCGCCTGACCGCGCTGTCGCCGAACAGCCCCAGCCTGCGCTGACAAGCGAGGCTGTTCTCTCCTCGTGTGCCTGACCTGCACAAACGTGTTGGGCGTCATTGGCTCCAGGTGATGCTCGACGGTCCTGCTCACACGCAAATGACACGCATAGGCGCGGGTCGTCGGACCATGCCGGGTACGTTCAGGCGCCCGCCCCCGACCACAGTGTCCCTCCTCGGAGTAGCCGAACCACCGGTCCGACAGCGCCAGCCATCGGGAGGATCTCGTCCTGAAGCGTCGGAAGGCTCCCCGTCCGATCAGGTCACGGCTGAGCTTCTCGGCGATGAGCGCGAACCGTCAGCGGAAGGTCAGTGTGGGGGGTGTGGCACACAGGGCTGGGTCGGGGGCGGCGCGTGGGGTCTTGATCCAGGCGTTGCGGACCGAAAGCGCGCATTCGTCGTAGCCCAAGGTGTTGTGGGTGTTGTTCGGCGCGGTGAACGTCCACACGCGGTTCCCCGAACCTGCCTCGGCTCGGGACCACTCGGGGCGGGAGAAGGAGTCGAACTGCCCGGGCAGCAGCAGCAGCGCGGCGCCGTACGCGTTCGCAGCAGGGGCCGGCGCGCCGGGGGTGTCCCAGACCTCGCACGCCTCGAGGTACGGCGACCGCAGGAAGACCTGCTCGTAGGCGGCGTCGTCGCCCACGGTGCTGCGCAGCGCGGCCTTGTCGAGCCCGGGCAGCTGCTCCTTGCACAAGGAGGTCAGATAGACGCCGTGCGCGAACAGTTCCATGTTGAGGCACTGGGGTCGGTAGCCGGCGCAGAACGGCGGATCGTTCGCGACCAGGTCTGCGAGGTGCGGGTCGAGCCGGCCAGCAGCGGCGGCGGTGATGACCCGCGGGAGCCGGGAGAGGTTGCTCGGACCTTCACCGCCGAGGGAGTAGCGGACGAAGCGAAGCAGCTTCGCGTCGTCGACGACGACGTCGACCGGCCCGTCACCGCTCTCGCCGCGGCCGGTCAACGGCCGCACATCGGTACGGGCGAGCGCCTGCTCCCAGGCTTCCTGCAGACGCGCGTGGTGGGCGGCACACCGATCATCGGCCGAGCAGGCCGCGAACAGCTCGGTCAGTGCGGAGCGCGTGCCAGCGGCGCCGCCGGTGAGGTCGTCGGTGCGCGGGAACCACGGCGAGTCGAGCCACGCGGCGTCGAGTCGGCCCGGGAAGTCGTCCAGGTAGCGGAACAGGACTCGCGACTGGTTGCCGTAGGACCCGGCACCAGACCACGAGTCGACACCCATGGCCACGCGGAGGTCCTCGAGGTCGGCGGCGGCGGCGGCGCTGTCGAAGTGAGTGGGTTCAACGTCCGCTTTACGAAGGCGTGCGCCGCAGTCGGACACCGCCTGGAGGAAGTCACGCCTCAATCCGTGGTCGTCGTCGGGAAGGCCCGCCGCGCGGACTGCGAGGGCTTCCACTTCCGGGCACGCGAGAGATGGAGACGAGGGGCTCGTGCCGCGGAAAGCGAGCTCAGTCACGACGCTCCCCAACCTGGTGGCACCGGCGGCCATATTGCCGCCGAAGACGCGGGGGTCGCCGAGATTGGTGGCGAACCCCGTCATCAGGCCCTCTCGAGGCTCGACGCCGACCGGCCAGACCTGCATGACAGCCAGGTCGAGCGACTGGACGCTGCTGTCGCTGCGGTCCTGCGGGACAACGAGGGTGCCGCAGCGATGCCGTGAGAGGAAGCCGGCCTCGATCTCCGCCGAGCAGTCGTGCCAGCGCAACGGCGACTCGGCTCCTCCCGTGTCGCTCGGCGTAGGCGCAGCCCGTTCGACGCCGTCGCCGGTGCACCCGGTCAAGAGGAGCGCCACCGAGATCGCAGCCATTACCGACGCTGGGCGTGTCATGACTGCCTGTCGAAGGTGCCCTCTGTCACGAACCGGGCGATCTGCATCGCCTCCGGGACACCGGTGGACTCGTGTCCCGCCATGCTCAGGGTGAGCACGTCCCCGACCACGGCCCAGTCGTAGGTGGTGACGCATCCGGGGCATTCGTCGCTCGCGCTGGTCAGCACGAGATCACCGCTCTCGTCGTACTCCAGCGTGCCGAGGTCGCCAGGCTCCGGACCGTCCTCGACGACGAACTGCGTCCACTGGTCGCCCTGGAACTTGAACACGTAGCTGGTCTTCCCGTCCTCGCCAAGCGTGCGGAGGAAACCCTTGTCCCTGATGCCCAGGCCACTCGCCTCGGCCAGGGTGGCCGTCTTGGCGTAGCTTCCGTCAGGGATCACCTCCCCGGGGTCCGCGGGGGCAGGGTCGTCGGCGGCGGAGCTCGGCGGGGGTCGAGGAGCTTCCGCCGCTCGTGGCGGTGGTCGAGGTGCTGTCGTCGCTGCACGCGACCAGCGGCGCGACGAGCAGCAGCACGAGCGCGGTGAGGCGCGGGTCAGGCATCGGATTCCTCCCGGTCGCAGGACGGTCCACTCAGATCACACTCATG
Source organism: uncultured Actinomycetota bacterium (assembly GCA_963706475.1). GTDB lineage: Bacteria > Actinomycetota > Actinomycetes > Propionibacteriales > Nocardioidaceae > Nocardioides. Next base: position 1,544,359 of record CAVPLV010000002.1, read on the forward strand.
GCTGGGAAACCTCCACCCACTCGTTGTCGGAGAAGAACCGGGTGCGGGCCGCGCACGAGTCGTTGCTGACCGCGAGCACGAGCCGATCACCCTCTCGGGACCAGGCGTACTCGCCGTTGCCCAGGTCGGCGCACACATCCTGGGCGAACAGGTTGATGCGCAGCCGCGCACGATCGGCCGTGAAGATCGTTCCGGAGACCACCCCGGCGTAGCCGTCCGGCGGGGTGACGGTGGCCGACCCGTTGCCAGTCAACTCGAGGCCCCAGCGTCCCGCCAGGCTTCGCGGACGCGTCACGTCGGCTTCGTAGCGGTTGAAGAGCTCGGCCGTCGGTGATGGCGCGATCACCGGTGGCGCAGGCGAACGATCGTCGGGCACCCCGGGCCGCACGACGACGGCCACGAGGACCGCGGTTGCGGCGGCGGCCACGACCAGGCCGCCCGCCCGCGCCAGCCGTGCACGTGCTGCTCGTCGACCGCGACGACGTACCGCGTCCAGGCTCGTCTCCACCTCCGGCTCGAATGCCGTCGCGTTCGCGCCGAGGCCGTGGCGCAGCCGGTCGTCAACGGACATCGCCAGTCACCTCCTCGCCGAGCAGATCGGCCAGCCGGGCCCGTGCACGGAACAGATGCTGCTTCACGGTGGACTCCGACACGTCCAGCGCGTGCGCGATGTCGAACACCGACTGGTCCTCCCAGTAGAAGAGCACGACCACGGCACGCTGCATGGGGCTCAGCTGACCGACACTGCGGGCGACATCCGGGTCCGGCCACCACACGGGACGATCGCGCACCTCGACGAGTCGCTCCCGCTCGCGGCCCACCCGTTCCCGCTTGGTCTGCTTGACCGCCATCCTGATCGCGACACGGCGGACCCACGCATCCGGCCGCTCGTAGCTGCGCACACTCGACCAGTGCTTCAGCAGCTTCACGAAGGCGTCCTGGGTGATCTCCTCGGCGTGGCCGTGGTCCCTGGTCACCAGGAAGACCGTACGCGCGATGGAGGCGTAGCTGGCTCGGAACCACCAGTCGAACTCGGCACTCGCCTCTGCCCTCACGCGACCCACCTGTCGTCGGCGTCTACCCGTTCACAGTCTTGACCATGTCCGCAGGTTGACAGGCGGGAAGGATTTTCAGTTTCGGTGCAACCGGTTACCGGCCCAGGGTGACTCGGCGTCAACCGGATCCGCTGCTCGGGGCTGTGACAGGGGTGAACGGGTCCGCACGCGGCCCGGAAAGGAACCTACGATGACCATTCCGCAACGTGCCGTCGCCTTCGCCACGCTCATCCTGGCCGCTGCCTTGGCGGCCCCTGTCCAGGCCAAGTCTCCTGATCAGGTGGACCAGACCTTGCTGGTCCCCACCACCATGGACTCGTCATTCGCGCCGTTCATCTGCAAGGCCAGGCGAACCGGCCCGGTCTGCACGGGGGAGCGACACCTCGTCGCCGACTGGGCACCCGCGGATTGGCCGTGCGGCCCGCCCGTCTACGGCGCCAGCAGAGAGGACCGATGGACCACGCGCTACTACAACACCGACTACCTCAACTACGACCGCCTGTTCCGCACCCACAACCTCGACTACGTCAGCACCTCGGCCACGGGACCCGCGACGGCCATCATCCGGACCAACGCTCGCTTCCGCGAACCGTTCGAGGTCCCCGGAGACGACTCCACGATCACCGTCATCACCACCGGCACCATCCTGGACATACGGAGCGTCGGGCGCGACCCGATCTTCCGCGCCGTCGGAACTCTCGTGGAACCCCCAGACGCCGCGCCGACGTTCACCGGCCGCGTGACCGTGGACGGTGTCAGGACCTCGTACAACGACGCACCGCTCGATGCGTTCCTCTCAGATGACGCATTCGTCGACCTCCTCTGCCGCGCTGTGACCGGGACCTAGATGACCACGCGATGCGCGAGACTCGACACCACAGCCCCTCTCTCCGATGACCACGCCTTCGTCACGCACATCACACGCACCGAGGGTCATAGGGTCTCTGACCTGCGGAAACACAGTGATTCAGTAGTACCAGGGGAACGGCGACCAGTCCGGGTCGCGCTTCTCGAGGAACTGGTCGCGCCCCTCGGCGGCCTCGTCGGTCATGTAGGCCAGCCGGGTGGTCTCGCCCGCGAAGATCTGCTGGCCGATCAGGCCGTCGTCGATCGCGTTGAAGGAGTACTTCAGCATCCGCTGCGCGGTCGGCGACTTGCCGTTGACCAGCCGGCCCCACTCCAGCGCCGTCGCCTCGAGCTCGGCGTGCGGGACGGCCCGGTTGACGGTGCCCATCCGGACACCCTCCTCGGCGGAGTACTCCTGGCCGAGGAAGAAGATCTCGCGGGCGATCTTCTGGCCGACCTGGCGGGCGAGGTACGCAGACCCGAACCCGCCGTCGAACGACCCGACGTCGGCGTCGGTCTGCTTGAACCGGGCCTCCTCGAGGCTGGCCAGGGTCAGGTCGCACACGACGTGCAGGCTGTGACCGCCGCCGGCGGTCCAGCCCGGCACCACGCAGATGACGACCTTCGGCATGAACCGGATCAGCCGCTGCACCTCGAGGATGTGCAGTCGCCCGAGCTTGGCCTTGTCGATCGGCTTGGGCGTCTCACCGGAGTCGGCCGTGTGCGCCTCCTCGTACTGGTAGCCGGCGCGACCACGGATCCGCTGGTCACCGCCGGTGCAGAACGCCCACTTGCCGTTCTTGTCGCTCGGACCGTTGCCGGTCAGCAGCACGCAGCCGACGTCGCTCGACGTACGCGCATGCTCGAGGACCGTGAGCAGCTCGTCGACGGTGTGCGGCCGGAAGGCGTTGAGGACGTCCGGCCGGTCGAAGGCCACTCGGACCGTCCCGTGGGCCTTGGCGCGGTGGTAGGTCAGGTCGGTCAGCTCCTCGAAGCCGGGCACCACATCCCAGGCGTCGGGGTCGAAGGTCTGGGACACGCCGTCAATCGCACTCATGCCGCAGACGCTATCGCCGAGGAAGCACGGCACTGGAATACGGGCCGTCCGCGTGGTCTTCTGGAGTCATGACTCTTGATGGCGAGTACCAGCCCAGCCCCGAGAAGTGGGTCCGCGACCAGGTCGAGCAGTACGAGGCGTCCGGCGGCAAGGAGGCCAACATCCTGATGGGTCACGAGGAGTGGCCGATCGTGGTGATCACCTCCAAGGGAGCCAAGTCCGGCAAGCTCCGCAAGAACCCGGTGATGCGGGTCGAGAAGGACGGCGTGTACGCCGCGGTCGCCTCGAAGGGCGGCACCCCCGAGCACCCGACCTGGTACTACAACTTCGTCGAGCATCCGGAGGTCGACCTCCAGGACGGCCCCGAGCCGCACACCTACCGCGCGCGGGTCGCCGAGGGTGCGGAGCGCGCCGAGTGGTGGGAGCGGGCGGTCGCGCAGTATGCGCCGTACGCCGAGTACCAGGAGAAGACCGACCGCGAGATCCCGGTTTTCCTGCTCGAACGCATCTAGCCACCGTGCGCTACCGCCTGTCAGTCACTGCTGCGGTGACCATCGCGGTCGTCGCCACGCTGCTCGTGCCCGCCCTCACGACGTCGGCCACGGCCAGTGACAACCTCGGCGTGAGGCTGTCGAACACCGCGAAGGGCAAGATCCTGGTCACGTGGGAGGCCGCGGGCGGACGCGACATCACCACGTACGTCGTGGAGACCTCCACCACCCGCGGCATGGACGTCGAGGTCAAGCGCTACAGCACCGGCCCCGACACCCGGTCGCTCGAGGTGCCGCACACCATCGCGGTCACCCGCGCCTCGGGAGACTTCACCTTCGTCCGGGTCCGCGTCCACCGCAGCAACGGCAACAAGGGGTCGAGCCCGGTGAAATGGATCATGCCGACCCCGATCCCGCCGCCGGCCGCCACCAGCAAGGTGGCGCTGGCGACCTTCAACGTGCGGATCTGGGGGGTCAAGAGCAGGCAGAACCCGGCGCCGGACTGGAAGGTGCGGCGCAAGCGGATTGCCAGCACCATCGTCAGGAGCGGCGCCGGCGTGGTGATGCTCCAGGAGGCGTCGGGGTCACCGGCGATGGGGATCGCCGGCAGGAAGTGGCAGTTCCAGGACCTGCTCCGGCGGCTGCCCACCCGCTTCAACCTGACCTCCGCGGAGCCCTACCGCAACCGCAAGGACAAGATCGTCGGCAGCCAGGGCTCGCGGATCGTCTACGACTCCCTGAAGTACAAGCTGCTCTCCCGCGGCTACCTCCAGATGCCCGAGAGCAGGCTCGAGCTGGTGCGGTGGATCCCCTGGGCGGTGCTCAAGGACCGCCGGACCGGACAGCAGTTCTACGCCCTGTCCGTGCACTTCAAGTCCGGTGACGACAGACGCGGGTCGACCCGCATCTTCCGGATGCGTCAGCAGCAGACACGTTTCGTGATCGCTCACGCGAAGAAGATGGCGGCCACCGGACGTGCCGTCTACCTCGGCGGCGACTTCAACTCCACCAACAACACGGTCCCCCACAACGGCGTTCACCGGTTGCTGGTGCGAGCCGGCTACTACGACGCGTTCGCCACCACCCGGCGGACGAACGGGCAGTACCCCACCACCAGCGGCTTCGACTTCCCGGTCCGGGCGATGCCGTTCCGGCGGGACTACCTGATGAGTCTCGGCGCCCCGGCCGGCTCCTACTCCTTCACCAACCACGTCTACCAGTCGAAGTCGAAGGCGGCGTCCGACCACTTCATGCAGTCCGGTGTGATGCCCCTCCAGGTCGGCCCCTACACCCGGGTCGTCCGGCCCGGGTTCCCGTCCCGGGGCTAGCCACGCCCTGGTGCGATGACCGCCGTGCCGGCGCGTTGTCTCCTCAGTGCGGGGGTTGCTTCGCCGCCCGCGAGATCGACATCGCCAGCCCGACCAGGTGGCCCAGGCGGGCGATCTCGGAGGCGAGGAAGTCGGGGCCTCCCCGGCGGCCGATGATGACGATGTCGTGCTTGCTGAGGCGAGCGCCGCAGCGGACGTTGTTCTCGTCGCCGGAGTCCAGCGACGAGGCTCCGTCGACCTGGGTCCACTCGAGCGCGGTCGGGGCCGCACCCGTGGCGTGCACGATGCCGTCGGTGCGGTTGACCCGGGCGCCCCAGTCGGCGCGGAAGGTCACCGGGAGCAGGTCGACGAGCCGGTCCAGGGCGCGCTCGGGGTCGGCCGTCAGCTCCTCGACGGCCTCCAGGTCGAGGAAGAGGTTGCCGCCGCCGGCGTACCTGCTCACCCAGACCACCTGGACCCCGTCTAGCTTGTTGCAGGCCGACACGATCGAGTCCGGCATCGCGTGCGGCGCCATCTCGAGGAGTACGTCGTCCACGGCCGTGCCGCTGTCGTGACGCTTCTCGACGATCTCGATCGCCTCGATGTCGCCGCCCGCCTCACCGATCGCAGCAGCGAGCCGGCCCAGGGATCCGGGGACGTCGGGCAACTCCACGCGCAGCAGGTAGGGCATCAGTGACTCCAATCTGACTCGACCCTAGTGGCACCACGTTGCACAGCTGTTTCGACGCTCAACCGTTGGTCAGCCGCAGTCGTAACCCGGTCGCGCGCTGGGCGTGGGTGCCGACAGCAGCGCGCACCGCGGCCTCGGAGCCGACCACCCGCACGTGACGGCGGGCGCGGGTGACGGCGGTGTAGAAGAGCTCGCGGGTGAGCAGCCGCGAGTCCTCCTCCGGCAGCAGCACGCTCACCCGGTCGGCCTGGCTGCCCTGGCTCTTGTGGATGGTCATCGCGTGCATGGTCTCGACGGCGTCGAGGCGCCCGGGCGCGAACTCCTTGAGCTGCTCGGACCCGGCCACGAAGGCGCGGCGGCGAGTCCCCTGCCGGACCACCACCCCGGTCTCGCCGTTGTAGACGTCGAGCGCGTAGTCGTTGCTGGTCACCAGCAGCGGTCGGCCGACGTACCACTCCCCGAGCACGTCGATCTCGGGATCCTCGGCGAGCCAGCGCTCGACCAGGTGGTTCCAGCGCCGGACCCCGAAGGGACCCTCGCGATGGGCGCACAGCAGCCGGTAGCGCTCGAGCTCGGCCAGCGCCCTCGCCGGGTCCTCGTCGGCCGCCGCCGACCAGATCGCTCGGGCAGCGGCCACCGAGTCGGGGCGCAGCGCCTCCTCGATCGCGGAGTCGTCGGAGGCCTCGACGAAGGACACCTGCTCGGACGGGGCGCGCAGCACCCGGAGCACCTCGTCGGGGTCGCCCTCGCGGAGCGCGGCGGCGAGGGACTTGATGTCCTCCTCGGAGCGGAAGTTCTCGGTCAGGGCGGCGACCGGCGAGTCCGCTCTGCCGTCGTAGCCGGCCACCAGGTCGCTGAGCACCGCGCCCGCGCCGACCGAGGTGAGCTGGCGCGGGTCACCCACCAGGACGAGCCGGCAGTCGGGCCGCATCGCCTCCAGCAGTCGTCCCATCATGGTCAGCTCGACCATCGAGGACTCGTCGACGACGACCACGTCGTACTTGAGCCGATTGCCACGGTCGTGGCGGAAGCGGGTCGCGTTGTCGGGCCGCCAGCCCAGCAGCCGGTGCAGGGTGAGGCCGTCGAGGCTGCCGACCAGGCCGGGTGCCTCCGGCCAGGTCCGCGCGACGTCGGCGAGCTCGGCCACCACAGCCTCCTGGAGGCGGGTCGCAGCCTTGCCGGTGGGCGCCGCCAGGGCGATCGCGAGCGGTCTGTCACGACCCGCACCCTGATCGGCGAGCAGCGCGAGCAGCCGGGCCACGGTGGTGGTCTTCCCGGTGCCCGGACCACCGGTCAGGATGGTGGTGCGCCGACGGACGGCCGCGACGACCGCGGCCTCCTGCTCAGGGCTGAAGTGGCCGCCGCGCACCTTGACGAGGGCCGCGTCCAGGCGGGTCTCGTCGACCGTTGGCGGGGCCTGCCCGAGGCGGGCCTCGAGGTCGACGAAGACATCGGTCTCGAGCCGGTGGTAGCGGTCGAGGTAGAGCAGGCCGAGGTCCCACCGCACCACGCCGGCCGCGACCAGCGGCGACGCCTCGATCACCGCCGCCCAGTCCACCGGCCACGCCAGCCCGGGAGCGACCTCGGGAAGCGCGGTGAGGTCGAGACAGACCGAACCACGCCGCACGGCGCGCACGGCGAGCGCGACGGCGAGCAGCATCCGCTCGTCGGCCTCCCCGCCCAGGACACCCAGACGGGTGGCGACGTGGACGTCCGAGGAGTTCACCACCCCGGCTTCGTTGAACGCGGCCAGCAGACCGCGCGCGCGACTGGCCAGCCGCCAGTCGTGCTCGTCCACCGGCTCGAAGAGCTCGGTCATCTCGCCCCTCCGTCCAGCAGGTCGGAGAGCTCCTCGACCAGCGCCACCGGAGGTTGCCACGCGAACACGCCGCACGGCGACCCGTCGACCAACGGAGTCGCGGGGCCACACATGCCGCGCAGGTAGAGGTAGAGCACCCCACCGAGATGCTGTGCAGGGTCGTAGCCGGGTTGCCGCCAGCGGAGGAACCGATGCAGCACTGCTGCGTACAGGAGTGCCTGGAGCGGGTAGTCGGAGTGACCCATCGCGCCGGCCAGCGCCTCCGGGCGGTAGTGGTGCGGCGGTGAGGGGCTGGTCCGTGGAGCCGAGCCAGTTGGTCTTGTAGTCGACCACGAGGTAGCGCGGACCGGTCTCGGAGTGCACCCGCAGCACCACGTCGACCGAGCCGGTGAGGTAGCCGCGCAAGGTCTGCTCACCGAGCGGGCCGGCCAGAGCAGCGGCGTAGGCCCGCACCGGGTCCCCGGAGGGCAGGTGGCGTTCGAGCAGCGGTGCCAGGTCGCCGAGCAGTCCGTCGCCCAGAGGGAGCTCGAAGTCCATCTCGCGGAGCCGGTCGCTCAGCGGCACCTGGCGCAGCGTCGTGCCGACGAGCGGTCCGAGCGGCGAGTCGCAGACGGCGACCAGAGCGTCGGCGAGCTCCTCGCGGTCCAGCATCACCGGCCACCAGCCGAGCTGTTCGTCGATGTGTCCGAGGAGCTCGGCCCGCAGGTCGGCAGAGTCGGGGTCGGTGTGCTCCAGGACGGCGTGCACCAGGGAGCCGAACGTCGCGCCCATGGGCAGCCCCGCCATGGGTGACGCCACGTCGCCGGCCGTCGAGGTCGCTCCCGCCTCGACGACCGGTTCGACCTCCTCGTCGTCCTTGCCGACCAGCTCGGGCTCGCTCACGACGGCCCCGGTCGGGGTGGCAGGCGCCTCCACCTTGCTGAGGGAGGAGTACGACGCGCGTCGCCACTCGGTGTCGACCTGGCGGGTGAACGAGCGGGCCGCGAGCGCCGGAGGCGCCGGCCGCGGTGGGTCGGCGCCCGGGTCGGCGAGCACGGCGAGCTCGGGGGCGGGCCCGCCGCGGTCGCGCCACTCGGCGAACAGGGTGACGACGGCATCGTCATCCGGAACGCCCGGTGCGTCCGGGACCTCGGAGGCACCGACCTCGCGCATCAGCATCCGGTGCAGTGGCGAGGCGACGGCATTCTTGGTGGGCGCCCACCAGCACACCACCTGCGACTTGGCACGGGTGATCGCGACGTAGAGCAGCCGCAACCACTCGCCGGCCTCCTCGTCCGCCCAGCGCCGGGCGTGGTCGGACCAGTGGGCTCCCCCGCCCCCGATGTTGAGGCACCGGTCGCCCGCCTCGTCGTGGAAGCGTGGCCGGATCGGCTTGGGGACGTGCCGGTCGGCGATGGCGGGAAGGTAGACCACGGGGTACTCGAGGCCCTTGCTGGCGTGGATCGTCACCAGCTGCACCGCGGCCGCGTCGGAGTCCAGCCGACGAGTGCGCTCGACGCCACGACCCGCGCGACCCTCCGAGACCTGCTCGCGCAGCCAGGTCAGCAGCGAGACCAGGCCGTGCCGCTCGGTCAGCGTGACCTCGTGGAGGGCCTCGCCGATGTGCCGGAGGTCGGTCAGCCGACGGTCACCCCCGACCTCGGCCAGCACCCGTCCGGGGAGTCCGGCGACGTTGGCGGCCTCCAGCACCGCGGCGACGCCCCGGGTGCTGAACAGCTCGACCCAGGTCCGCAGCGTGTCGGCGACCTCGTCGGTCAGGTCGTCGCCCCGCAGGTCCAGCTCCTCCGCGGTGCGGCCGAAGAAGCAGGTGAGCGCGGCTGAGCGCACCCGTGCACTGCGGTGCGGCTGCTCCAGGGCCTCCAGCAGGGTGAGCCACTCGACCGCTGCGGGCGTCGCGAACACGCTGCCGCCGCCGGCGATCACCGCGGGCACACCGACCTCCAGCAACGCCTCCCGGACCGCAGCGAGATCGGCATGGCGGTAGCTGATCACCGCGACGTCCCGAGGCCGGACCGGCTCTCCCTCGAAGGTCGCGCCGGAGGCCAGCAGCCGGCGGACGTCGAGCGCGAGGTCGCGGGCGATGTGCGGACGCACCTGGCCGATCGCGAGCAGCGAGCTGCCGGAGCGGCCGAGCTCGGCGCGGCGTACGACGCGCACCCGGAACGGCGCCGGCGCGGGTGCTCCGACGAGTCGGCTCTCGACGTGGTGGGCCGCGACGTCACGGACGACGATCCGGTCGTCGCCGAGCGCGGCACCGGCGAGCAGCCGCTGGAAGGAGTCGAGCAGCGGCTGGTCGCTGCGCCAGTTGACCGAGAGCGTCTGCCGGGTGCGGGCCGTGTCGGCGGCGTCGAGGTAGGTCGTCACGTCGCCGCCGCGGAACGCGTAGATCGCCTGCTTGGGGTCACCGATCAACACCATCGTGGCGTGCCCGCTGAACGCCCGGTCGAGGACCTGCCACTGCACCGGGTCGGTGTCCTGGAACTCGTCGACCAGGACGATGCTCCACCGCTGCCGCATCCGCTGGGCGGCGGCACCGTCCGGCACTGCCAGTGCCGCGGCGAGCTGGCTCAACAGGTCGTCGTAGGACAGGATCCCGAGTCGACGCTTGCGCCGGTCCAGCTCGGTGCGGACCGCCCGGGCGAAGCTCACCCGCCGACCGACCGGGGTGGCCCGGTCCTCGTCGACGGGCTCGAGGCGGGCCTGCGGGTCGCCGACCGCAGCCCGTGCGATCGCCAGCGCCTCGGCATGGTCGAAGACCGGACCATCGGGGGCGAAGGCGAACGCACGGAGGTAGAGGTCGTCGACGGTCTCCTTGACCAGGTCGTCGAGGTTCTCGACGAGGCGGGCTCGCGAGTCCGTGTCGCCGGCGACACCGAGGGAGTCGAGGACCATCGAGCAGAACTGGTGGGTGGTGGCGATCGTCGCTGCGTCGAAGCCCGCCAGCGCCTCGGTGACCCGACGGTGGCCGAGCCGGCGCTGCTCGGCGCTCCACCCGCGCAGCAGGGTCACCAGCTCCGAGTCGGGTGCCGGGTCGACACCCACGACGGGGTCGTCGCCGAGCACCCGCTCGGCCTCGACCAGCTGGGCCCGGACCCGCTCACGGAGCTCCTGGCTGGCCGCCCGGCCGAAGGTGACGACGAGCATCTGCTCCAGCCTGGCGACCCCCTCGGCGACGTACCGGGTCACGAGCGCGCCGATGGTCCAGGTCTTGCCGGTGCCGGCACTCGCCTCGAGGAGGACGGTGCCGGTCGGCAGCGGATCGCGGATGTCGAAGGCGCTCAGGGACGGGTTCACAACGGCGCCACCTTCTCTCCGCCGGTCAGCAACGGCTCCCAGATCCGCCAGGCGAGCGCGCCCAGGCCGGCGTCGAGCAGGTCGGTGACCGGAGCGCCGGGCCCGTGGACCCGGACGTGGTAGGCGTCGCCGTCCTCGGCGATGATGCCGAACTGGTTGAACGGGTCGGTCTCCCACTCGCGGCGGGCGGCCTCGGCAGGTGAGCCGTCGTCACCGCTCAGCTCATCGAGGTGCGCCTGCGCCCAGGCAGCGCCGGTGGCGATCGGGACCGGGAGCGGCTCGCACAGGCCCTGGTCGCGCAGCTCGACCAGGTCACGCAGCCAGTCGACGGCGCGATGGTCGAGAGGTCCGGAGAGCGCACGCTTGGGGCCGGCACGCTCGCGACCGACCGCGTGCGCCGTCCAGTGCTCGTCGGGGTAGGACGCACTCAGGGCCAGCAGGTCGACCCAGGTCTGGAGCCGCTGCCGAGGCTTGAGCCGGGAGTAGCCCAGCGAGACGACCCGGTTGCCGTAGACGCTCGGCACCGTGCCGGTCAGGCGCCGTCCGCCACCGAGGTCGACGTCCACGTCGACCGCGCGGCGCTCGCCGCTGCGCAGGTCGGCCGTGCGGGACCAGAGCTTCTGACACTCCCGCACCACCGCCTCGAGGGCCGCGGTGCCGAGCCCCCCGGGTGGCAGCGTCCCCCGGAGCTGCTCAGCGGTCATCACCGCGACCGGGTCCTGGTCGGCGAGCAGCTCACGGAGCAGGTGGTCGCCGATCTGCCACTGGGCCAGGTTGTCGAGCGTCACCGGGATCGCGTCGGCCAGGTCGTCGGGCTCGAACGGGGCCGAGACGTCGAGCCGGTCGCGCAGGAACGCCCGCACCGGGTGGACCAGGAACGCCCTGAGGTCCTGGAGGGTCACGTCGACCCGGGGCCGGAACGGCAGCGCGTGGGCCAGCAGGGGCGGAGGCTCGTGCCGGACGTCCCAGGCCGAGCGCGCGCCGCCGAGCGCGGCGGTGTCGAAGCTGAAGGGACGCTCGCGCTCGAAGTTACGTGCGTCGTAGGGCTGGAGCGGGTGCGAGACGAGCACCTGGTCGCGTACCTGGGCGGCCGTGGTGCGGTCGGCGGCGTCGAGGATCTCACCGAGGGGTACGGCGGGCGGCCGCCTCGCCCCGGACTGCTCGCTGGCCCCCGTGTAGGTGATGACGAGGTGCTCGGACGCGGCCAGCATCGCGTCGAGCAGCAGCTGCCGGTCCTCGCTGCGGGGGTCTCGCTCGCCGGTGAGCGGACGACGGCCCAGGACGTTGTCACCGTCGACCGCACCGGCGCGCGGGAAGAGTCCGTCGTCGAGGCCGACCAGGCAGACGACCCGGTGGGGGACCGATCGCATCGGCACCATGGTGCAGACCGTGAGGGTGCCGGTGCGGAAGTTGGCACGGGTGGGCCGGCCGGCCAGGCGGGACTGCAACAGCGCTCGTACGTCGGAGAGCCTCAGCTCGAGCTCACTCTCGTGGGACGACGACGCCGCGCGGGCCAGCTCACGCTCGAACTGCGGGAGCTGCCAGGCGTCGTCGGCTGCCACGTCGGTCAGCGCCCGGACACCGGCACGCAGCCGGCCGGTCCAGTCGGCGACCGTGCGGGCCGCCACCAGACCGGTGAGGCACTCGTCGAGCCGGGCGACCAGCTCGGCCAGCCGGCCGGCCAGGTCGATCTCGTTGCTGCCGACGTCGTCGAGTGGCAGCCCACGGCCGAGGTGACGGTGGTCGTCGCCGCTCATCGCCACCCCGAGCAGGATCCGGTCGAGACCGGCCCGCCAGGTGTTGTGCTCGAAGCGCTCCATCGCGAAGGCGCCCCGGGACTCCGCGTCCAGGCCCCACCGCACCCCCGCCCGGGCGACCCAACGGCTGACCCGGTCGAGGTCGTCGTCGGTGAGACCGAACCGTCGCCGGCAGGGCTCCGTGGCGGCCAGGTCGAGCACGTCGGCGGCGGTCACCCGGCCCCCCGAGAGCTCGAGGAGCGAACCGGCGACGGCGAGCAGCGGGTTGGTGCTGGTGAGGGCGCGATCGGCGAGCTTGACCCGGAGCTCGTGGGCGGGATGGCCGGCGTTGGTCGCCAGACCGAACCCCGCCGAGATCAGCGGCGAGAAGGTCTCGATATCGGGGCACATCACCAGGATGTCGCGCGGCTCCAGGGTCGGGTCGTCCTGGAGCATCCCGACCAGCACCTCGCGGAGCACGTCGACCTGCCGTGCCGGACCGTGGCAGGCATGGACCTGGAGGCTGCGGTCGGCGGCGTCGAGGTGGCGGCCCGCGCGCTCGTCGTAGGTCGGCGCGTGGTTGGAGCGCAGGTCGTGCTGGAGCCAGTTGAGCAAGGTGCCGTCGGTCGCCGTGGTCGCTCCGGCGGCGTCCGTCACCATGGTGCTAGGGACGCCGTCGAGGGTGCGGCGCAGCTCGCGGGCGTCGCGGCCGAGGGAGGCGAGCAGCGGGTGGCCGACCCGGTCGGCCGAGGTGTCGACGGCGCGCTCGACCACACCGCCGAGCCCGGCCAGGTCGTCCCACAGCGCGGGCGAGGGCTGGGGCAGAAAGAGGTGGACCTCGCGGTGGGTGCCGAGCGCCTGCAGCAGCTCGACCTCGGTGACCGGGATCCGGGTGTGGCCGAAGAAGGACAGCCGGTCGGGGAGCGCCAGACCGTCGTCGCCGTCGCGCAGCCGCTGCACGGTGTCGAGGTGCCGGACGTCGGGCGGCGGGGCGGCCACCCGGGGCAGGAGCCGCCGCCAGAGCTCGGCCTGCCAGCGCAGGTCGGGGGCGAGGTCACCGTCGTCGCCGGCACGCCAGGCCGTCACCAGCCCCGGGCGCTGCACGGCGTACGACGCGAAGAGCGCCGACAACCGGATCGCGACCGAGTAGCGGCGGTTGCGCCGCAGCTCACCGTCGGGGCCGTCGAGACCGTGACCGAGGTGGGCGGCGAGGGTCGCGCACCACGGCTCGCCGAGGCTGTCGTCGATGGTCGCGAGCAACGGCCAGACCAGACGCTCGGGGTCCCACGGGTCGTCGCGGTCGCGGTCGAGCAGCAGCGAGACCAGCGAGTGCGGGTTGACGAACCGCACCCCGGCACACACCCCGTCGCCACCGCGCGGCCCGGTGCCGAGCCGGTGCGAGAGCCGCTGGGTCAGCCAGCGCTCCACACCCTTCGCCGGCACCACCACGACCTCCTCCGCGAACGGGTCCTCCAGCGGCGACGCCAACAGCTCGCCGAGGGCGTCGGCGAGCTGGTCGGTGCGCGATGCGCGATGGAGGTGGAGCGCCACGGCCGCACCCTACGGTGTGCCGACGACAGCCGCGGGTGCCCGCGGGAGTTTCAGGCGTCCCGGCGCCGCACCATCACCCACGCCAGCCCCAGGAGCACCGCGATCTCGGCCACGAAGACCGCGAACCCGGTCCAGGGGTCGAGGACGTCGGGGTTGAAGGAGACCGGGGTGGCGATGCCGGCGCCGGCGTTGCCGGGCATCAGCTTGACCAGCCACTCGCCGACGGCACCGGGCACCAGGTTGACCATGTTGCCCAGGATCAGCATCAGCGCGAGGACCACCGAGATGGTGCCGGCGGTGTGTCGCAGCAGGAAGCCGACGGCCACGGTGAAGAGGCCGATCCCCGCGAGGTAGAGCCCGGAGCCGTACATCGACCTGAGCACGTCGCCGGACAGCGACATCCCGATGCCCTGACGGTCCAGGAAGAAGTTGCCGCCGACGTAGCCGACCAGCGCGGTGACGGTGCCGACCACGAAGAGCACGGCCACGAGCACCAGGGACTTGGCGGCCAGCACTCGGCCTCGAGCGGGTACGGCGGCGAAGGTCGACCGGATCATCCCCGTGCCGTACTCGGTGGTGACGACCAGCGCCCCCAGCACGACGGCGGCGATCTGGGCGATCAGCATCCCCCAGGTGATGAACGAGCCGGGCGACTCGTCGGCCTCCGCGGAGGCGAGCCACTCGGCGTTGCCCCAGCAGATCAGCGTGGTCAGCCCAGCACCGAGCACGAACATCGCGATCAGGGTCCACCACGTCGAGCGCACCGTGGTCAGCTTGACCCACTCCGAGCGCAGCACGGGCACCAGCCCGGGACGACGTACGTCGGACTGCTCGACGACGGCGCCGGCCTCCATCAGGGTCGCGGTCATCGGAGTGCTCCTTCAGCAGTAGTGGCGGATCCAGCGGTGGTGGACGCGTGGAACTCCACGCTGTCCGCGGTCAGGGCCATGAAGGCGTCCTCCAGCGAGGAGCGCACCAGGGTCAGCTCGTGCAGAGGGAGACCGTGCGCGAAGGCGAGCTCACCGATCGCGGCCGCGTCCAGACCGCCGACCCGCAGCTCGGTGTCGACGCGGGTGACCTCCAGCCCACGACCGCCGAGCAGCGAGGCGACCTGGGTGAGGGCGGGCGCCTTGACCCGGACGTACGACGCCGCGTGGTCGGTCATGAAGTCGGTCATCGAGCAGTCCGCCAGGATCGTGCCACGGCCGATCACCAGCAGGTGGTCGGCCATCAGCGCCATCTCCGACATCAGGTGGCTGGAGATGAAGACGGTGCGTCCCTCGTCGGCCAGCTGCCGGGCGAAGGTGCGGACCCAGCGGATGCCCTCGGGGTCGAGGCCGTTGACCGGTTCGTCGAGGACGACGACGGGCGGGTCGCCCAGCATCGCCGCGGCGATCCCGAGACGCTGCCCCATGCCGAGCGAGAAGCGCCCGGCCCGCTGGCCGGCCACCGAGTCCAGGCCCACCAGCTCGAGCACCTCGCCGACGCGGGTGCCGGGGATGCCGTTGGACGCCGCCATCCACCGCAGGTGGTCGCGGGCGGACCTCCCGGGGTGGATGGCGTGCGCGTCGAGGAGGGCGCCGATCTCGCGCAGCGGCGCGGGTGACGCCGCGTAGCGGTGTCCGTTGACCGTCACGCTGCCCGAGGTGGGCGCGTCGAGGCCGAGGATCATCCGCATGGTCGTGGACTTGCCGGCGCCGTTGGGGCCGAGGAAGCCGGTCACCCGGCCGGGCTCGACGACGAAGTCGATGCCGTCGACGGCTGTCTGGGTCTCGCCCTTGCCGGAGGCGAATCGTTTGGTGAGTGCGTCTGCTCGGATCATGGCTCCAGCCTGCGGCCGGGCCACCCTGCGGCACATCGGGGAAGTCCCCTGAGCCGACCCCGAGTCAGCCCCGAGAGCCTCCGCAGTCAGGAACGCAGGCGGGTCGAGATCTCCTCCGCGAGCTGACCGGGATCGATCAGGAAGACCGTCGCGGGGATGACGAGGTCGGGCCGCGACGCCTTCAGGTCGACCACCACGCTCGCGTTCTTGCCGCGGACCGTCGACACCCCGTGCACCGCCCGCCACGGCTCGCTGACCGCGCGCCGGTAGCCCTGGTAGGTGAACCCCTCGCGGGTCAGCGTCAACCGCCACCGGTGCAGCCGCCCGGTGAGCAGCCGGAACAGCTCCGGCAGCGAGGCGATCGCCCCCAGGATGACGACCACGACCGGTCCGGCCTCGCTGATCCGACTGAAGTCGGTCACCGCGAGGTAGATCCACACCCCCGCTGAGCAGAGAACGAGGAGGTAGGAGCCCAGCAGGGACCACGCGAGCGCGACGGGCGAGTCGATCACCACCGAGCCGCCCGGACCGGGTGTCAGTGCCCAGCGCCTGCGTGGCCAGAGCAACGCGATGACGAGACTAACGACGAACAGCACGCCGGCAGCCGCGAGGAAACCCCACGCGAGGGCGACCACACCGTCCTCGACCGCGGCGGCGACCACGCCGACGCACGTGAACAGTCCGAAGAAGGTCAGCGCGCAGGCGGCGTACCACCGGGGGATCAGGCGGAGCGGCCCGGCCGCAGGGGTCACCACGGGGTCACGGCGTCCCACGCGTCACCCGCCTTGTCCGCGACGTCACCGGCGAAGTCCTTGACGTCGTCGACCCGGTCGCCGGCGAAGTCGGTGATGTCGTCCCAGTGATCGTAGATCTCGCCGACGCCCCACGAGGCCACCGCTGCCGCGGCACCGGCGACCAGCACGACGGCGATGGCGGGCGCCGCCACCGGCGCGAGGGCGACGACGACCGCCCCGGCGGCGATCGAGGCACCCGTCGTGAGGGCAGCACGGGTCCAGTCGCCGGTCTCGACGCCGTCCTTGATCCCGAAGCCGATGTCGATGGCGATCCCGGCGGGTCCGCCGAGGATCCTCCCGAGCCTGCCCAGCCGGCGCGATCCGGCGATCAGGTCATCGACCTTCGCCCTGCCGAACGGCGTGTCCGCCTGACCCCGCACCCGGGGGTCTCCGGCGACCCGGCTCCGGCGCCGGAACTCACGTGCCTGGTCGCTGAGGCTGTCGGCCTGCTTCAGCAGGGCCAGCGAGGTGAGCCCCGCGCCCACGCCGCCGGCGAAGTTGGGGAACTGTCCGGACACCGCATCCACGATGCCGTCGACCGCGGTCGTCTCCTGGGCGTTCGACACGTCCATGGGCAGGTGGGCCCCGATCCAGTCCGTGTGCGTGGACCAGACCGTCGTGGCCTCCTCCGACAGGGTGTTGTAGAGCGTGACCTTGTCGATCGCCTTCTCGCGGGCGAGCGCCTCGGGGGAGTCGGGGACCACCACGGAGGCGGGGACCGACGGAGGCTCCTCGATCACGGTGCCGTGCACGGTGAGTCCTCCGGCGACCGCCCGGCCGCGCAACCGGCCCATGTGCTGCTGCACGCCGTCGAGGTGGGTGGCGTAGTCGGTGCAGGCCGTCGCGGCCCGGTCCACCCGGCCGACGTGCTCGTCGGTCGCGGAGACGACCTTGCCGACGAAGGCCCGGTAGCCGTCGGCGGCGAGACCCTCCCAGCTCGAGTGCGCGGCGACCCGGGCGTCGGCCTCCAGATCGGCGGCCTTGTCGACGTTGGTCTTCAGCGTCGACCTGAGCCAGGTGCCGGCGGAGCGGACGGCAGCGGGGTCACCCTCGATCTTGGTCTCGATCACTCGAGGTCCTCGTTCATGGCCTCGAACTGCCCCGCGACCGCGCTCTCGGTGAGCCCCATGTCGTCGACGACGTCGCGAACCTGGCCGGCCACGGCCTGGTTGACCGCGGCGAGCTCACCCGCCGTGGTGGCGACGGCCGCCAGGATGTCGGAGAGGTACGGCGTGCCGAGGCCACCGTCGACGTTGCCCGGCATCGATCCGGCCGAGCCGTCGATCGTGGTCGCCGCGTCGTCGTGCATCCCCGCGATCTTCGCGGCCGAGGTGGAGTCGAGGCGCAGGGTCATGACGCGGGTCCGTCGGCGGTCGTGAGCCGCAGGTGCTCGGGGAGGTCGACGTCGAGGTACTTCAGGTCGAACGGCTTGACCGCCCGGAGCTCGTCGAGCTTGGCGGTCTCGAACAGCAGCCACGGCTGCTGGTCGCCGCACCCGTCGACCAGTCGGTCGAGGGCGGTGTAGGCGAGCAGTGCCACCTGGCCGTCGGGCAGCTTGATCATCCGGACGTCCGCAGGCTGACCCTCGGAGTCCAGGTGGACGGGGAGATAGACGGCGGGGCCGGGCGATCGCGAGTGGTCTGGCACGAGATGGCCCCTACCCGACCCTCGGAGGCCGCAAACCCGCCCCACCCCGGTGCGGCGAGGCTCACTCCGCCTGGGCGACGAGCCCCGCGAGGTACGTCGCGAAGCCGCCGGTCACCCGGCCCGCCGTCCGTCCCGAGGTCTGCACGGACGTGCCCGTGGTCCAGCGGCAGCCGATGGACAGCATCGCCTCGACGAGCAGCACGTCCTCGTGCAGGCCGACCGGCCGAGTACCGCCGGCGCGGGTGCAGGCCGCGAGGGTGAAGGCGAGGTTGGCGCCGTGGACGTGCGCCTCGGGATGCCGGTGGCGGGCCCGCCACTGGGCGAGCACGCCGTGGGAGAGATCGGCGGGGTCGGGATGCACGGCGCCCACGACCAGCTCGAAGCCGGCGACGACGAGCTGGTGGAGCTCGACCAGCCAGCTGTCCGGGACCACGCAGTCGGCGTCGGTGCCGGCGACCAGCACGGAGTCAGGTGGACGGCCGCACGACAGTGCCTCGACCCGAGCGACACCGGCCGCCCGTGCCACGCCGACGCTGCCGGCGTCGACCTCGACCACGTCCACCCCGAAGGCGGCCACGACCTCGGCGGTCCCGTCGGTGCACCGGTCCAGGACCACCGTCGTGCGCACCTCGACGTCCGTCACCTCGGCCAGCAGCCGGTCGGCAGCGGCCCGGATCGAGGCCAGGCAGGCGCCGAGGAGGGCCGCCTCGTCATGGGCGGGTACGACGACGTGGACCACCTCGACGCGGGTCACTCGTGCGCCTCGGGGAGCATCCCGTCGGCGCCGAGGACCACGATCTCGACGTCGCGGTCACGGTAGGTCGCCTGCACGGGACGGCGTACGGCGTCCGCGAAGGCGGCGTGCACCCGCCGGGCGTCGAGCACCCAACCGTCGACGGGGTGCCGCCAGTGGCAGAGCACCAGGACACCGTCGGGGGCGAGGCCGGCGCCGACGCAGTCCACCAGGTCGCGCAGCTGGCGCGGACTGAGGAAGTAGCCCACCTCGGAGACCACCACCAGGTCGAGCTCGCCGGCCGGCCACTCCCGGGGCAGCTCCCGGGTCTCCACCCGGACCCCGGGCCGGTCGGCCAGCCGGCGGGTCGCGGCCGCGACCGCGGCTGGGCTGCGGTCGACCGCGAGCAGGTCGGCGCAGCGCTCGGCGAGCCGGGCGGTCAGGGCGCCGGTCGAGCAGCCGACCTCCAGGCCGCGGGCGAAGGTGCGGGACGGCAGCATCGCGAGCGTGAGGTCGCGCTTGCGCTCCTCGTACCACCGGTCGTCCACCCCCCACGGGTCGGCGCTGGTGCGGTGCAGGTCGTCGAGGGCGGTGTCCACGGGCTCCTCGAGGACGAACAGCTCGACCGGGTGCTCGAAGTGAGCCAGCAGGTCCGGCCCCAGGAGCACCTCGTCGCCGGCCAGGTCCGACAGCGGCCGCACCTGCGAGGAGTGGGCCGCGATCGCCTCGCGCTTGCCGGCGCGGGCGCCCTCGCTGAGGTCCAGTCGCTGCATGGTCGGCCAGGGGGCGTCGCGGGGGGTGCCCCAGTGCCACCACCAGACCGGGTACTCGACCAGGGATGCGTCGGTACGCCGCGCCGCGGCCGCGGCCGCGCGGCCGGCCGCCTCGTGGTCGGGGTGGCCGTCGTGGCGCCAGGGCGCGGCCACCAGGGTGCCGTCGCCGTCACCGACCAGGTCGACGAGACGGGCCGCGACGATCGCCTCGGCGTCGGCGACGCTGCCGTCCCCGAGGGCCAGCAGGGTCAGCGCGGCTCCGGGGGCGACGGCGCCGAGCGCGTTTCGCGCCTCGCCGAGCCGCCGTCGGGCCAGTCGTTGCGGTGTGTACGTCGGGGAGGCCGGATGGCTCAGCTCGCCGGCGGTCAGCAGCACCAGGTCGATCTCGAGCCCGTGCTCGTGCGCGGTGGCCAGCAACCCACCAGCTCCGAGCGACTCGTCGTCCGGGTGAGCGGCGACGACGACGAGCCGTCGTACGCCCTCGAGGCTGAGCATCGGCCGGTCCGACCAGCGCGGGTCGGCCGACCAGGTCGCGGCCGGGGTGCCGGCGGCGTCGTGGGTGAAGGAGGGCAGCGTCACCACGGCGAGGACCCGCTGACCAGGCGCCCCAGCGCGGCGGCGTCGCGCTCCGCGTGGTGCTGGCGCACGTAGAGCCGCAGGTCGGAGACGCGGGCGGCGTGCTCCTCCTCGGTGGTGAGCGGTGCGGGGCCGAGCGCGTGGTCGACGGTCCGGAGCACGGTCTCGGCCGCCTCGGCGACGACCTGACGGGTGCGCAGCGCCAGAAGCGCTCCGTCGTCGCCGTGAGCCGCGCCGGCATCGATGCGCTCCGCGGCCGCGAGCAGGGTGGCCGTGGCGGCGGTGAGCGCGGCGTCCACGATGCCGAGATGCATCAGGCCGACCTGGTCGGGCTCCCGCTGCGCCGCCTGCTGCCAGAGCCGGCGGGCGAGGGCGACCGTGGCGCCGTACCAGATCGCGGCCACGCCGATCCCACCCCAGGCGAAGCCGTCGCGGTGGAGGTACCACCCCGGTCCGCCGACCGGGTGCGCCGCAGCGTGGTCGAAGTCGACGGGCGTGCTGCGGACCGCACGCAGCCCGCGAGCCACCCACGGCGCGTCACCCGCCGTCACGCCGGGCTGGTCGAGGGCGACCGCGAAGAGCTGGCGCTGCCGGTCGTCGACCCAGGCGGTCACCAGCGCGTGGCTGACCGTGCCCGCGAGCGAGCACCACGGTTTGGTGCCGGTGAGGGTGCGGTCGCGGTCCGCCTGGAGCCGCGCCCCCGGACCCTCCGCGGCCCACACGCCCCAGGTGCTGCCGGCCGGTGCCTCCGCCCCGGCCTCGGCCAGGATCGCGTGCGCGTCGAGGTGCGGCTCGACGGCACGCGCGACGGTCAGGTCGACGGAACCGAGGGTGGCCAGCGCCGACCAGAGGAGGCGCGTCTCGCCCGTGCCCGGCCGGGGCAGCCGGCTCGCCCAACGGGCTCCGAGGGCGAGCGCCTGGTCGACGTCGCCGCGGACGGACTCCGCCTCGGCGGCGAGGTCGGTGAGACCGGTCAGGTCGGGATCGGCCGGGACCGGACCGGCGAGGAGGGCGAGGGGAGACGACACATCCGTGCGGTACCCATCGGGCGTCGATCTAGCCGGGGCGGGGGGCCTGCTGCTGGTTCATCAAGGGATGCAGCCGGGGCGGGGGGCGCCTGCTGCTGGTTCATCAAGGTATGCAGCCGGACCGACACTTCCCCCGGCGAGCTCCGCCTGGGGAGTGCGGGTTGGCCTGCATACCTTGATGAACCAGCGCACCCGCCAGCCCCGTGACCCGCCAGCCTTGCGGACCAGCCCGACCAACGGCCTAGCCGCGTGTCAGCGGTACGTCGAGCCGCGCGGCGAGGTCGTCGTACGAGATCCCGAACGTGTCGAGGACGACGGCACCGCCCGGTCCGACCTCGAAGGTCGCGACGTCGGTGTAGACCCGCGACACGCAGCCGACCCCGGTCAACGGGTAGGTGCAGTCCGGCACCAGCTTGGGCGAGCCGTCCTTGGCGAAGAGGGTCATCATCACGAAGACGCTCTTGGCGCCGATGGCGAGGTCCATCGCCCCACCGACCGCGGGGATCGCGTCCGGGGCGCCGGTGTGCCAGTTCGCCAGGTCTCCGCCGGCCGAGACCTGGAACGCGCCCAGCACGCACACGTCGAGGTGGCCACCGCGCATCATCGAGAAGGAGTCGGCGTGGTGGAAGTACGACGCCCCCGGCAGCTCGGTCACCGGACTCTTGCCGGCGTTGGTCAGGTCCGGGTCGATCTGGTCGCCGCTCGCCGCGGGGCCCATGTTGAGCATCCCGTTCTCGGTGTGCAGGACCACCCCGGACCCGGCCGGCAGGTGGTCGGCCACCAGGGTCGGCTGGCCGATCCCGAGGTTCACGAACGACCCTGCAGGGATGTCGCGGGCCACCAGGGCCGCCATCTCGTCCTTGCTGAGTGCACTGCCGGGGCTCATGCGACCACCACCCGATCCACGTAGATGCTCGGTGTCACGACGTGCTCCGGGTCCAGCTCTCCGGTCTCGACGACCGCCGAGACCTGGGCGATCGTCGTGGTCGCGGCGGTCGCCATCACCGGCCCGAAGTTGCGGGCCGTCTTGCGGTAGACGAGGTTGCCCATCCGGTCCGAGAGGTGGGCGCCGATCAGCGCGACGTCACCCTTGATGGGGTACTCCAGGACGTAGGTCCGGCCGTCGATCTCCCGGGTCTCCTTGCCCTCGGCGAGCGGGGTGCCGACACCGGTCGGGCAGAAGAAGGCACCGATCCCGGCCCCGGCGGCCCGCATCCGCTCGGCCAGGTTGCCCTGCGGCACCACCTCGAGCCCGACCCTGCCGTCGCGGTAGAGCCCGTCGAAGACGTAGGAGTCCGCCTGCCGGGGGAAGGAGCACACCACGGTGCGGACCCGCCCCTTGGCCAGCAGCGCAGCCAGCCCGGTGTCGCCGTTGCCGGCGTTGTTGGACACCACCGTCAGGTCGGAGGCGCCCTGCTCGATCAGCGCGTCGATCAGGACGACGGGCATCCCGGCCATCCCGAAGCCACCGATCAGCACCGTCGAGCCGTCCTCGATCCCGGCGACCGCCTCGGCGGCGGTGTCGCACAGCGAGAACGTCATGACACGTTCTCGAGCACCACGGCCAGCGCCTGCCCGACGCCGATGCAGATACCGGCGACGCCGTACCGCTCCCCCGACTCCTGCAGCCGCGCGGCGAGGGTGCCGAGGATCCGGCCGCCGGACGCGCCGAGCGGGTGACCGATCGCGATCGCGCCGCCCTTGGCGTTGACGATCTCGGGGTCTTTCAGGCCGTCGCTCGCCCAGGCGTCCACGCACGCGATCGACTGCACCGCGAAGGCCTCGTTGAGCTCGACCGCACTGACCTCGGCCCAGGTGATCCCGGCTCGTGCCAACGCCCGGTTGGCCGCCTCGACGGGGGCGAACCCGAAGAGCTGCGGCTCCAGCGCCGAGACCCCGCGACCCGCGATCCGCGCGATGGGCGCGGTCCCGATCACCGACGCCGCGGCCTCCGAGCCGAGCAGCACGGCGGACGCACCGTCGTTCAACGGCGAGGCGTTGCCCGGTGTGATCGTGCCGCCGGCCTCGACGGAGCGGAACGACGGCTTCAGGCCGGCCAGCTTCGCGGCGCTCGAGCCGGGGCGGATGCCCTCGTCGCGTGCCATCTCCACCCCACCGACCGGCACCACCAGCTGGTCGTAGAAGCCGGCACTCCAGGCCGCGTCGGCGAGGTTGTGCGAGCGGGCCGCGAACTCGTCCTGCCGCTCCCGCGAGATCGAGAACCTGTCGGCCAGCTGCTCGTTGGACTCCCCCAGCGAGATCGTCCACTCCGCCGGCATCCGGTCGTTGACCAGCCGCCAGCCCAGCGTCGTCGAGACCGCGGTGACGTTGCCGGCCGGGAAGGCCCGCGACGGCTTGGGCAGCACCCACGGCGCCCGGGTCATCGACTCGACTCCCCCGGTCAGCACCACGTCGGCGTCGCCCGACTCGATGGTGCGCGAGCCCATGATCGCGGCGTCCAGCGAGGAGCCGCAGAGCCGGTTGACCGTCGTGGCCGGCACGCTCACCGGGAGCCCGGCGAGCAGCACCGCCATCCGGCCCACGTTGCGGTTGTCCTCACCGGCCTGGTTGGCGCAGCCCCACACGACGTCGCCGATCGCGGCCGGGTCCAGCCCCGGCGTCTTCGCGAGCACCCCGGTGATCGCGGCAGCAGCGAGGTCGTCGGGTCGCACCTCGGCGAGCGCACCCCCGAACCGTCCGAACGGGGTCCGGGCGGCGGCGTAGAGATAGGCGGAGTTCGTCATGCGAGTCCTTCCTCGGCAAGCACCTGCTGGGCGATCCGGAACGCCGTGTTGGCGTGCGGCACCCCGCAGTAGATGGCGGTCTGCAACAGCACTTCCTTGATCTCATCGACGGAGAGCCCGTTGCGCAGCGCGGCGCGCACGTGCAGCACCAGCTCCTCGTGGTGACCCCCGGCGACCAGGGCGGTCAGGGTCACCATCGAGCGGCTGCGGCGGTCCAGTCCCGGTCGGGTCCAGATCCCGCCCCACGCGTAGTCGGTGATGAAGTCCTGGAAGTCGCGGGTGAAGTCGGTCGTGCTCGCGGTGGCCCGGTCGACGTGGGCGTCCCCGAGCACCGCACGGCGTACGGCGAGCCCGGCCGACGTCTCCGGTGGCCGTTCGCCCAACAGGTGCTGGCGGAGCAGCCCGACGACCGCGCCGGGAGCCTCGGCGGGCGCGAGGTGGGCGACACCGGGCAGCTCGACGTACTGCCCGTGCCAGACACCGTCCGCGATCTCACGGAGCTTGTCGGGCGGGGTCGCGACGTCATCGCTGCCGGCGACGGCGACGACGGGCGTGCGGATCTCGTCGAGCCGGCCCCGGACGTCGAAGTCGGCGAGCGCCGCGCACACCTGCACGTAGCCCTCGTCCTTGGCCGCGGACAGTGCGTGCAGCAGCGCCGAGGCCCGGTCGGGCTCGCGTTCGAGGAAGCCGGGGCCGAACCAGCGCTCGGCCGAGCCGCTGACCATGACCGGCGTGCCGGAGACGCTGACCTGGCCGATCCGCCCGGCCCACATGTCGGGGCTGCCGATCTGGGCGCCGGTGCACAGCAGTACTCCGGACCGGACCCGGTCGGGTGCATCCAGCATCAGCTGCAGCCCGACGGCTCCCCCGACCGAGTCGCCGGCATAGAAGAAGGACCCGGCGTTCTCGTCGCGCTCGGCGAGGATGTCGTCGACGACCCTCAGCACCCCGGTGGCCAGCTCGGCCATCGTGAACGGCTCCTCGGGCACCGAGCTGTTGTGGCCGTGCCCGGGGAGGTCCCAGGCGAGCAGGTCGAAGACGTCGCTGAGCCCGTCCGCAGCCGCCGACCAGAGCGTGGTCGCCGACGTGCCCAGCGAGGGACCGAGGACCAGCAGTGGCAGCTCGGCGCGGTTGCGGGCACCGGACATCCGGACCGCGGTGATGCTCGGGATCATGCGTGCTCCTTGACGTGGGTGGCGCGGGCGAGGACGGCGTCGACGAGGACCCCAGCATCGCCGAGGTACGACGAGGCCGGCTCGCGGCCGGTCAGGTCGGCCATGCTGCGCTGCTCGGCGAGCACGTCGTCCCCGGCGGCCGCGAGGGTGGCCGCCATCCGGTCGGTGTGCACCTGCAGGTCGTCGAGCAGCTCGTCGGTCTGGGCGACCGCGACGAGGGTGCGGCGTACGACGTCGCGCAGCGTGGCCCACTCCGAGTGCCAGCCGCCGTCAGACCGGTCGTCGACCTGCTCGGCCGCGGCGAGGTGCAGCGTCGCTGCGAGCTGCGGGGTGCTCAGCGCCGCGCGGCGGACCAGCACCGACATCGTCGGGTTGGCCTTGTTGGGCATCGTCGACGACCCACCGCCGCTGCCCTCGGCGAGCTCGCCGACCTCGGGACGGGACATCGTGAGGACGTCGTTGGCGATCCGGCCGCAGGCGTCGGTGCAGCCGACCAGCGCGTCGCCGAGCCGGGTGATGGTGGCCCGGGTGGTGTGCCAGGGGGGCAGGTCCGCGAGGTCGAGGTCACGGGCCACCGATTCGGCCAGGACGGCCGGGTCGGCGCCGAGCTCGCGGGCCGCGGCCCGGGTGCCGGCCGCCCCGCCGAGCTGCACCGGGAAGACCAGCCGCACCACGTCGTCGTACGCGTCGAGGACGGCGGTGAGCCAGGAGGCGACCCGCAGCCCGAAGGTGGTGGGCACGGCGTGCTGGGTGAGGGTGCGCGCGACCATCGGGGTGTCCCGGTGGTTGCCGGCGAGCTCGGCGAGGCGGGCGACGATGCTGGTCAGGTCGGCGGACAGGGACTCGACCGCGTCCCGCGCCATCAGCACCAGGGCGGTGTCGAGGACGTCCTGGCTGGTGAGGCCGCGGTGCAGCCACCGCGCGGCGTCGTCGTTGCGCCCGGCCAGTCCGTCTCGGAGCAGCCCGACCAGGCCGATCACGGGGTTGCCGCCGATCTCGGACTCGGTCTCGAGCCACTCGACGTGCCGGGCGGTGACCAGGTCGAGCAGGTCGTCGCCGGCGCCCTCGGGGGCGACACCGGCCTCGACGAGCGCATCGAGCCAGGCCCCCTCGACGGTCAGCATCGCGTCGATGAAGGACTCGGCGGTGAAGTGGTCGCCGGCGCGGTCGGCGCCGGGCCAGTAGAGGTCACCCATGCGCTCAGTGTCGCGTGTGGTCGAGGAAGACGGT
This sequence comes from uncultured Actinomycetota bacterium, assembly GCA_963706475.1. GTDB lineage: Bacteria > Actinomycetota > Actinomycetes > Propionibacteriales > Nocardioidaceae > Nocardioides. The sequence continues at coordinate 1,570,728 of CAVPLV010000002.1, forward strand.
CTCGCCCTCACCCTGGAGCCGCACGTCGAAGACGAAGCCGCGGTCGTCGGAGCGGGCGACCAGGGTGCCGCGTCGGGCCGCCGGCACCGACGCGAGCAGCCGGTCCTGGGCGAGCGCGACGTCGTTGCCGGGCAGGTAGGCCCGGGTCTGCAGCCGGTCCAGCAGACCACGGGCGAAGACCGTGATCGCGAAGTACGGCGCACCGCCGCGCACCGTCGCCCCCGGCACCACGGTCGAGAACTGGAAGTGCCCGGTGCGGTCGGTCTCGGCCCGGCCCCAGCCGGTGAAGGTGTAGCCGTCGCGGTGCAGCGAGCCCGCGGCCCGGGGTACGGCGCCGTCCGGGCCGGCCTGCCAGAGCTCGACCAGGGCGTCCGGCACCGGGTCACCGGCACCGTCGAGCACCTGTCCGTGCAGCCGGATCGCGTTGGGCCGGGTCGGCGGGACCAGCTCGTTGTCGCCGTCGTACGGCAGCGCGTAGCCGAAGAACGGGCCGACGGTCTGTCCGGGGGTCGGGACGAGCGTCATCGGTCGTCTCCTCCTTCGATGGTGTCGGTGTCGGCCTCGGTGAGGGTCCGGTGGCTGCCGGTCAGCACGATGTCCCAGTGGTAGCCGGTCGACCACTCGTGCTGGGTGACGTCGTGGTCGTACGTCGCGACCAGCCGGTCGCGCGCCGCCGGGTCGGTGATCGCCTGGTAGATCGGGTCGAGCGCGAAGAGCGGGTCCCCGGGGAAGTACATCTGGGTGATCATCCGCTGGGTGAACTCGGTCCCGAAGAGCGAGAAGTGGATGTGGGCGGGGCGCCAGGCGTTGCGGTGGTTCCTCCACGGGTAGGGCCCGGGCTTGATCGTGGTGAAGCGGTAGGTGCCGTCCGCGTCGGTCAGGCAGCGACCCACGCCGGTGAAGTGCGGGTCGATCGCGGCCGGGTGCTGGTCGCGCTTGTGGATGTAGCGACCGCCCGCGTTGGCCTGCCAGATCTCGACCAGCTGGTGGCGCACCGGCCGGCCCTCGCCGTCGAGGACCCTCCCGGTGACGACCATCCGCTCCCCGACCGGCTCGCCGCGGCTCTGGATGGTCAGGTCGGCCTCGAGCGGGTCGACGTCCTGGTGGCCGAAGACCGGCGCCCACAGCTCGATCCCCTCGGGGTCGGCGTGGTGCAGGTCCTTGGTGGGGTGCCGCAGCACGCTGGAGCGGTAGGGCGCGTAGTCCAGCCGTGGCCGGGTCTCGGTCACCCCCGAGGCGGCGTACGCCGCGGAGATGTCCGCCATCTCGGCGCTGACGTCGGCCTGGGAGGCGAGGCTGGGAGCTGTCGTGGCAGTCACGGCCCCGACGGTAGGGACCGGACCGGTCCGCTGACGACCGCGATCTTCCGTTCAGTGGAATACTGCACCCATGGCTGGCAACCTCTCCACCCCTGGCGCGAGCGTCACGTCGCGCGCACTCGCGCTGCTCGGCGCCTTCGACGAGCGGCACCGGCGGCTCACCCTGACAGAGCTGTCCGAGCGGGCGGAGCTCCCGATGCCGACCACCCATCGGCTGGTCGGAGAGCTGGTTGCGTGGGGCGCACTGGCCCGCACGTCCACCGGCGACTACGTGGTGGGCCGCCGGCTGTGGGACCTCGGCCTGCTCGCCCCGGTGCAGACCGGGCTGCGTCAGCTCGCGTCGCCCTACCTCCACGACCTGTACGGCGCCACCCTGGCCACCGTCCACCTCGCGGTCCGGGACGGCACCGAGGTGCTCTACCTCGACCGGCTGTCGGGGCACGCGTCGGTGCCGATCGTCAGCACCGTCGGCTCCCGGCTGCCGATGCACGCCACCGGAGTCGGCAAGGTGCTGCTCGCTCACGCCCCGCCCGAGGTCCAGCTCGCGGTGCTCGCCGACCTGCCGCGGATCACGCCCTACACCATCACCCAGCCGGGCCTGCTGCGCCGCCAGCTGGCCCGGGTGCGGCGTGAGGACTTCGCGGTCACCGTCGAGGAGATGAGCCTCGGCGGCTGCTCGGTCGCGGTGCCGATCCGGCGCGGGCCCGACGTGGTCGCCGCGCTCGGCATGGTGGTCCCGTCGCTGAAGAAGGACCGCGCCAAGCTGGTCGGCGCGCTCCAGGTCGCGTCCCGGGGGATCGGGCGGGCGCTCACCGCCGCGACAGCCAGCTGAGCGCACTTCCGCCCAGCGGAAGCAGTCGATGGTCGGGTCCAGTCGCCGACCGGAGACTTCGGGGCATGCGTACCCAGGTCGCCATCGTCGGCGCCGGCCCGGCCGGAATGCTGCTGTCCCACCTCCTCGCCGCCGACGGCGTCGAGTCGGTCGTCGTCGAGACCCGCACCGAGGAGTACGTCGCGGGCCGGATCCGCGCCGGCATCCTGGAGCAGTCCACGGTCGACCTGCTGCGCTCGGCCGGCCTTGCCGAGCGACTGGACCGCGAGGCGGACCCGCACCGCGGGATCTACCTGCAGTGGCCCGAGCAACGCCACCACCTCGACTTCGTGGACCTGACCGGCCGCTCGGTCTTCGTCTACGGCCAGACCGAGGTGCAGAAGGACCTGGTCACGGCCCGGACCGCCGCCGGGCAGGAGGTCCACTACGGGATCAGCGACACCGCGATCCACGACCTCGACACCGACCTGCCGTCGGTCACCTTCACCGACGCCGACGGGGTCGCCCGGCGACTCGAGGCAGACGTGGTGGTCGGCTGCGACGGCTCCTTCGGACCGTCGCGGACCACCGTCCCGGCCGCGCTGCGGCACACGTGGGAGAAGACCTATCCCTACTCCTGGCTGGGAATCCTCGCCGACGTCGCCCCGTCGACCGACGAGCTGATCTACGCCTGGCACCCCGACGGCTTCGCCATGCACTCGATGCGCTCGGCCAGCGTGAGTCGGCTCTACCTCCAGGTCCCCAACGACACCGACGTCGCGGACTGGTCCGACGACCGGATCTGGGACGCGCTCGCGACCCGTCTCGGTCACGGCCAGGACGGCTGGCAGCTGACGCCCGGGCCGGTCACCGACAAGAGCGTGCTGCCGATGCGCTCCTTCGTCCAGCAGCCGATGCGCCACGGTCGGCTCTTCCTCGCCGGCGACGCCGCCCACATCGTGCCGCCGACCGGCGCCAAGGGGCTCAACCTCGCGGTCGCCGACGTCGCGCTGCTGGCCCCCGCGCTGGTGGCGCTGCTCCGCAAGGACGACCCCCAGCTCGCCGACGCCTACTCCGACACGGCGTTGCGACGGGTGTGGCGGTGCACGCACTTCTCGTGGTGGATGACCACCATGCTGCACACCAGCGGCGACCCGTTCGACCAGCAGCTGCAGCTCTCCCAGCTGCGGTGGGTCACCTCGAGCGAGGCCGGGGCGACCGGCCTCGCCGAGAACTACGCAGGCCTCCCGATCGGGTTCTGAGGAGCTCGCCCCGGGGGAATCCACAGGAAGGGCACAGCCACCTCACCCGGTGACCTCAGGTGGGTCCGATGAAGTGGCACCATGACCCCGGACAACCCGCCGCCCCCGTACAGCCCGTACAACCCGTACAGCTACGCACCCGCACCCGCACCGCCCGTGCCCGCGCCCGCCCACCGCCACGGCTGGCAGTGGCGCGGCGTCATCGCCGGCGTCGTCGCCGGCGGCGTGCTCACCGCCTCGGTGGCGGTGCCGATCACCTGGGCGGTCACCCGCGCCCACGTCTCCGCGCAGGACGCCCCGACGACGAGCAGCACGACGCTCACCCCGCCGGCTCAGCAGGCACCCCAGACCGACCCCTACAGCCAGTTCGGCCAGGGCGACCAGGGCCAGCAGGGCGGCCAGGGAATCGACCCCGGCGCCGGCACCGGTGGCACCGGTGGCACCGTCGACGAGACCAACGCCACGGACGCCCAGTCCCAGGGCGTCGTCCTGATCGACACCACGCTGACCAGCGGCGAGGCCGCCGGCACCGGCCTGGTGCTCGACAAGTCCGGCCTGGTGCTCACCAACTACCACGTCGTCGAGGGCTCCACGAGCGTCAAGGTGACGGTCGCGACCGACGGCACGACGTACGACGCCACGGTGATCGGCCATGACCAGAAGGCCGACATCGCGCTGCTCCAGCTCGACGGCGCTGCGGACCTGGCCACTGTCGACCTCGACGACCAGGGCGACCCGGCCGTGTCCGACCCGGTGACCGCGGTGGGCAACGCCGAGGGCCAGGGCTACCTGTCCGCCTCGAGCGGCTCGGTGGTCTCGCTCGAGCAGTCCATCACCACTGCCGACAGCGGGCCGGTCGTGGGCGAGGACCTCACCGGCCTGATCCAGACCGACGCCTACGTCGTGGGCGGCTACTCCGGCGGCGCGCTCCTCGACGCCGACGGCGAGGTCGTCGGGATCACCACCGCGGCCTCCAGCGGTGGCGCAGCGGAGAGCTATGCCGTCCCGATCGCCGACGCCCTCACGGTCGCCGAGCAGATCGAGTCCGGCGACGAGACCGACGAGGTCGAGATCGGCGCGGCCGCCTACCTCGGCATCGGCGTGAGCGGCTCGGACGCCGGCACCGGACCCGACCTCGCGGTCAGCCAGGTCGAGGACGGCGGCGCCGCGGCGGACGCCGGCATCGTCGCCGGGGACACGCTGACGGCCGTCGGCGACACCCCGATCACGTCGTACGACGTGCTGCACTCGGCCCTGGCGACCTACCAGCCCGGCGACCAGGTGTCGCTCGGCTGGACCGACGCCTCGGGTGCCCCCCGAACCGCGACGGTCACGCTCGGCGCCTCCCCCGTCAACTGAGGCCTCACTCCAGGTCGCGCAGCACCCGGCTCTCGATGTCTCGCAGGACCTCATCGGCCGACGCTGCGCTGACCTCTCCCCGGCGCCGTTCGTCCAGCACGAGAGTGCGTTCGATGTCGGTCGCACGGCGCAGCAGGACGCCGAGCTCGTCGGCCGGATCGGCCTGGTCGACGTCCATCCGCCGGGCGTCGAACATCGCCCGCTGGGCTCGGAGGTAGCCCTCGTACTGCAGGGTCGCGGCGTCCCGGACCTCCACGGTGACCCGTGAGGTGTCGGGGCTGTCGCGCAGGTAGTCGAGGGCGGCCCCAGCGGCGCGGCCGCGCAGCTCGGCGACCTCGGCCGCCTCGTCGGCGGTGCTGGCCACCCCGAGCCGGGACGTCAACGGCCCCAGGGTCAGTCCCTGGACGACGAGGGTGACCAGCACGCACACCAGGGCCGCGACCACGAGCAGCTGCCGGTCGGGGAACCGCGCGCCGGTGTCGATCGTGAGCGGCAGCGCCAGGGCCGTGGCCACCGTGACCACGCCGCGCATGCCCGACCACGACACCACGGCGGTCTCCCGCCACCCGACCGGGATCGGGGACTGCTGCTGCCGCGCCCGCAGCCGGACCAGACCCGTGACCGGGAAGATCCAGACGATGCGGAACACCACGACGGTGACCAGCACGCTGATCGAGACGATCGCCATGTCGACGGTCCGCGGCACGTGCTCGAGGATCGCGGCGAGCTCGAAGCCGAGGACGGCGAAGGCGACGCTGGTGATCAGGAAGTCGGCGTACGCCCAGACCGAGCGGCCGAGCAGCCAGCCGAACGACGTGGTGGACTCGTGCCCGACGTTGCGCAGGTAGAGGCCGAGCACCAGCACGGCGAGGACGCCGGAGCCGTGGACGTGCTCGGCGCCGAGGTAGGCGACGAACGGCACCACGACGGTGATGGTGGTCTCGGTGTAGGCGTCCTTGATCAGCCGCAGCAGCCACTTGACGGCCAGGCCGACCACGAAGCCGACCAGCACGCCGACCACCACCGTGACCCCGAACTCGAGCGCCGTGCCGCGGTACGAGAACTCGCCGGTCACGACCGCCGCGAGGGCCACCGAGTACATCACCAGCGCGGTCGCGTCGTTGAACATCCCCTCGCCCTCGAGGATGGTCACCAGCCGGTCCGGCAGGTTCAGCTTGCGGGCCACCGCGGTCGCCGCGACCGGGTCGGGCGGGGAGACGATCGCGCCGAGGATCCAGGCCGGGCCCCAGCCCAGCCCGACCGAGTGGGCGACGAAGGCGACCGCGGCCGCCGTGCACACCGTCAGGCCCACGGCGAGCGCGAGCACCGCACCGGCGTGGGCGCGGAACTCCGACGACGTGGTGCGCTGGGTGGCGGCGAAGAGCAACGGCGGCAGCACGATCGGCAGCACCAGGTCGGGGTTGATCTCGAGCGGTGAGGCGAAGGGCATCAGGCCCACCGCGAGCCCGAAGAGCGTCAGCAGCACCGGCTGCGGGATCCGCAACGGGTCGGCGATCGGCGTCAGCGCGATCACTCCGGCCAGAAGCACGGCGAGCAGCCATGGGTCGCTCACGGGTCCTCCTCGACGGGTCGGGTCCGGTCAGCGACCGAACTGTTCGAGGTAAGCCTCCCCCGACGCGTCGAGATTCCCGTGTTCGGCGGCGATCCGCGCCCAGCGGACCGACATCTTGAGGAACCGCATCGGGTTGTAGACGTCCTCCTCCCGGGAGAACAGCCCGTCGCCGGCGTACGTCATGATGGTCAGGTTGGACTCCTCGTGCACCGAGCCGTCGCCGGGGTCGGGCATCAGGTTGCGCACCTCGCAGATCAGCCGTGCCGTCGGGGCGTCCACCACCGACCAGGCCAGCGGGAAGCCGGTCATCACGCTGCCGGGGAAGGACGTCATGGTCCGCACCGACCAGTCCCGGATCTGCTCGCGGCCGCGGAACTCGCCGAAGGCGTGCTCGACGTAGACCGCGTCCTCGGTGAAGTGCTCGGCGAACGTGTCCCAGCTGCCGCTGCTGGCGTAGCCCTGGACGGCCGTGTGGACGGCGGCGTACGCCGACTCGATCTCGCTCGCGCTGAAGGTCACCGGACCATCCAAGCAGGCGGGGTGGAACAGGTTCTAGTCCGGCGGCTGCTCGCCCTTGATCCGGAACCGGCGGACGCTGTAGATCAGCAGCCCGAGCGCGATGAACCCGGACAGGATCAGGGTCGAGGCCGTCGCCCAGCCTCCGGGGAGCCACCAGGAGTCCCGGAGGGGCCACCAGCCCGGGACCTCCGGGCTGATGCCCCAGACCACCCCGAACGCGATGATCGTCAGAGCACCGAGGGCGGACATGATGATCCGGGGCCAGGTGGCGACCCCCTCGGCGGCCGCGCGCATCGCCGCGCGCTCGATCGGGTCGAGCCGCTTCTCGGCCCACTCGTAGCTCTGGGACAGGATCACCAGCCCCGCGAACAGCATCAGCAGCCCCGGGCCCGGCAGGATCAGGGCCGCGATCCCGGCCGCCACCAGCAGCCAGCCGATGGCCTCCAGGGCGATCCGGCGCCACAGCGGGCGGGTGGTCTGGTTCATGGACGCAGCCTGTCAGATCGGAGCAAGCCGGCAGGCCTCCCCTGGGAGGCGCCGGGGTCCAGCGGGAGCTTCATCGGCTGGCCGATGCAACGCTCACGAGACCAGCTCGTAGGACCCCGCAGGCTCCTGGTAGATCCGCTCCTCGACGTGCTTCGGCATCCCGACCCGGGCCAGGATCACCAGGGAGCCGATGGTCGCGACGGCGGCGTAGATGAGGTTGGCGGCGACGTCGGCCAGCACGCCGTACGCCCCGGCGAGCAGCGCGTCGACGATCAGCATCATCCAGGCCGAGGCGGCCAGCGCCGAGACGTCCGCGCTGCGCCAGGCGGTCGCTGCGGCCGGCGTGATCATCAGCGCGATGGAGGCGCCGAGGATGACGGTGATCGGCGCCGACCCGACCAGGGGGATCGCGGCGGCCGCGGTCGCGAGCGTGGCCAGCCAGACCAGGGGCATCCAGAGCCGCTCGCGGGAGCCTCCGTGGAACCACGCGACCACCATCGCGCCTGCCGTCGCCGGCATCGCCATGAAGGCCGGCACGGCCACCCAGACGTCGTGCTCCAGGACGCCGTACGTCGTCCAGGCGACGCCACTGATCGTCGAGTTCGCCAGCGCGGCGATGCTGACGCCGGCCGCCGATCGGAGTCGGATCAGCTTGCTCAGCTGCGGGACGGTGTAGGCGAACGCGAGGATCGTGCCGGCGAGGCCGATCGCGGTCGCGAGCGTGATGGTCATGTCTGTTCCGGCTTCCAGCGCAGGTGCGCACACGAGAGACGCGGCCGCTGCGTGCCCGTAGGCACACGACGACCGCGTCAGAGAGGTCTGTCAAAGGGGATCTAGCGAAGTGGTGCGCAGCCGGGGAGTGGTCAGCCGACGGGCACCGCCAAATCCTACGGAACTTGCGGACCGATCACGACCAAAAACAAGGTGACGTCAAACACCATGAACCGCAGAAAAACCTGCCTCGAGCACGTTTCGAGGGAAATAAGCCCGTCAGATGTCGGTGATACGGATGCCGGCGTGCGCCTTGTAGCGGCGGTTCACGCTGATCAGGTTGGCGGTGAGCGCCTCGACCTGGTGGGCGTTGCGGAGCCGGCCGCCGAAGACGCCTCGCACCCCGGGGATCGTCGAGGCCAGGTCCTGGACCAGGTCGGTGGCCTCGCGCACCTCGCCGAGCACCAGTACGTCGGTGTCGACGGAGGTGACCTCCGGGTCCTCGAGCTTGACCGCACTGACGTTGTGGAAGGCGCCGACCACGGTGCTCTCGGGCAGCAACGCCTGCGCCTGCTGGGCGGCGGAGCCCTCCTCGACGGGCAGCGCGTAGGCGCCCTGCTTGTCGAAGCCGAGCGGGTTCACGCAGTCGACGACGACCTTGCCGGCCAGCTCGGTGGCCAGCGAGGTGAGCAGCTCTCCGTGCCCGTCCCACGGGACCGCCACCACGACGATGTCCCCCGCGGCGGCGGCGGCCGCGTTGTCGGCGCCGGTCACGGCGCCGCCGACGGCCTCGGCCAGCACCGACGCGGCCTCGCCTGCGCGCTCGGCGCTGCGGCTGCCGATCACGACCGGCAGGCCGGCCGCGGCGAACCGCCGGGCCAGGCCACGCCCCTGGGGGCCGGTGCCACCCAGGACGGCGATGGTCTTGCCAACGAGGGAGTCAGGCAGGTTGCTCATGATCGACACTCTCTCAGTCGTTCGCCGACGCGCCGGACGGGGGTCGACTCGTGGACCGGCGGGGCGGCCGGACCCCGGTCACGCGCGGCACCAGCACCCGCGCCGACCGGTCCCGCAGGGCGCCCCACCACAGTCCGGCACCGTAGGCGAGGTCGTCGAGGCGCCGGGCCAGGAACGCGTCCGCCATCTTCGGGAGTGGTATGTCGCGGTGGTCGGCGAGGTCCCAGAGCGCGGCCGCCACCAGGGCTCGTCGGGCCCTCCGTGAGACCAGGCCGGCGAGGACAGCCCCCGGCCACCAGTGCCGCAGCAGCAGGTGCGAGGTCTGGCGCAGCGTGGACACCGACACCTCGGTGGTCAGGTCGCTGGCGAGCCGTCCCCGGTCCGCGGTCTCGGGGAGGGTCCTGCCCAGCCGGAGCCGGACCACCAGCACCGAGAGCAGCGCCGCCGGCGCCGACCAGCGGCGCTGGGCGAGCAGGGCGCAGGCGCCGAGAGCCGGGACGGGCGACAGCACCGCCGGTGCCATCCAGTCCCCGTGCCGACGCGCCAGCCAGGCGCCCCCGGAGCCGTAGTAGGCCTTGCGCCCCAACCAGGTCGACCAGGTGCCCCGACTGTCGTGGGTGGCCTCGAAGTCGGGGTCGTAGCGCACCAGGCGGCCGCCGGCGATCAGCCGCCAGACCAGGTCGACGTCCTCACCGACCCGCCGCCCGGCCTCGAAGCCGTCCGCCAGGTCCGACGTACGCACCAGCAGGCAGGCGCTGGGCAGCCAGCCGACCTTCGACCACGGCCGCACCAGCGCCGGCCGGTCGCCGAGGTCGAGCGACAGCCCTTCGACGTCCCAGCGCTCGAAGCGGCGTGGGTCGGCGTTGCGCGCCGCGCCGCGCACCCGCGGCGCGACGGCGGCCACTCGCGGGTCCGCGAAGTGCCCGGCGAGCCCGAGGAGGGTCGGGGCGTCGACCACGACGTCGGAGTCGACGAAGGCGACCAGCGGAGTCCCGACCTCGGCGAGCCCGGCGTTGCGGGCTCCTGCCGGGCCCCGGTTGTCGGGCAGCACGACCAGGCGGGCGCCGTGCTCCTCAACCACCCGGGCGACCGCCGCCGGGTCCCGTGAGGCGTCGTCGACGACCACCACCGACAGCGACCGACCGAGGGCGACCAGCAGGCGCTCGAGGAGGTCGGCTCGGTCCCGGATCGGGATGACGACGGTCAGGGCGGCGGTCGGCGCGATGTCGTCGAGGACGGGTACGGCGAGGTTGGCCGCGAGCAGCCGCTCGGCGACCAGGCGGGTGGTCCGGTCGCGCACCTCGACGACCGTGCCCTCGACCATCGCCGGGGCCGGCTCGCGCAGCCGCAGCACCCGCAGCGGGGAGCCGCCGACGAGGGTGCGGCCGCCATCGTGGATCCGGACGTCCCCGCCGACCCGGACCCGGAAGCCGTCGGGCAGTCCCGCGACCGCGGTGGTGGTCATCCCTCGAAGCCGCCGTCGGCGTGGACCACGGTCCCGTTGAGCACCGCACCGGCCGGTGAGCAGCAGAAGGAGATCGTCGCGGCGATCTCCTCGGGCTCGATCACCCGGCGCAGCAGCTGGTGGGAGACCAGGTCGTCGACGTCCGCGTCGTCGTAGAGCTCGGCGGTCCGCGACAGCATCTCGGTGCGCGTCGAGCCGGGGCTGACCGCGACCGCGGTGACGCCGGTGCCGGCCAGGTCCGCCGCGAGGCCCTTCACCAGACCGACCACGGCGTGCTTGGCCGCGTTGTAGGCAGCGAGGTGGAAGAGCCCACGGCTGCCCGCAGCGGAGGCGATCGCCACGAACCGGCAGCCGGACGGGTCCGGCCCGGTCAGCATCGCCGGCACCGTGACCGCCGCGGTCAGCCACACGCCACGGGCGTCGACCTCCCAGAGCAGGTCCAGCTCGTCGAGCGGGGTCTCCCACAGCGGCCGGCCTCCGGCCACCACCGCGGCTCCTGCCACCGCCACGTCGAGGCGGCCCCACCGCTCGACCGCGGCGGCGACTGCCGCACCGAGGGCGTCCCGGTCGCGCACGTCGGCGACCACCGGCAGCACGTCCCCGGCGTCGGTGAGCGCATCGAGGTCGGCACGGTCGGGCATCGGGTACGGCGCCGCGTCCGGGCCGGCGCACCAGTCCAGCGCGAGCACGGCGTACCCGTCGCTCGCGAGCCGCCGCACCGTCGCTGCGCCGATGCCGCGGGCGGCGCCGGTGACCAGGGCGACCCGGGTCACCGGGCCGGCTCCGCGGACGACGCGACGGCCGTGAGGACGTCGTCCACCATCGCCGCCAGCACCGCGGCCCCCTCGGCGGCGCTGGCGCCTGCCGGGTCGCCGAGCACCCCGTTGGCGGAGACCGCACCGACCCCGCCGCCGATCAGGTCGGGCAGGATCTCGGCGAGCGCGCGGGTGTCGCCGGCGACGGCCCGGTCCAGCCGGACCGACGCAGGACGCACGTGCAGCATCAGCGAGGTCTCGGTGCGCCCCGCGTGCAGGTCCACCGACTCGGTGGCGCAGGCGACCCAGGCGACGTCGTGGCCCTCGGCGCGGAGCTGGCCCACGGCCGGCTGGAGCGCCTGCAGGTTGCCGCCGTGCGCGTTGACGAAGACGACCCGCTCGGTCCAGGTACGCAGCGAGCGGACCAGCTCGACGAGCACCAGCCGCAGGGTGTCGGTGCCGATCGAGCTGGTGCCGGCGAAGGACTGGTGCTCACCGCTCGCGGCGTAGGCGATCGGGGGCGCGACCCAGGTGCCGGGCAGCTGGTCCGCGGCAGCCGTGGCCACCGCCACCGCGATCGCGGTGTCGGTGTCCAGGGGCAGGTGTGGTCCGTGCTGCTCGATCGACCCGACGGGCACCAGCACCAGGTGGGTGCCGACGACCTCCGGTGAGGTGGCGTCCGCGAGCAGCGTGCTCATGACTCGGCCGGCACACCCAGCGCGCGGTGGAACCCGTCGGGCACCAGCAGGTGCTCGGGGGTGAGCTCGTCGATGGAGGCGACCCCGAGGCCGAGCAGCGCGGAGTCGATGCCGCTGCGGAGCAGGTCGAGGACGTTCTCCACCCCGGCCTGGCCGTTGGCGGCGAGGCCCCACAGGTAGGCGCGGCCGATCATCACCGCGCTCGCGCCGAGGGCCAGCGCCTTGACGACGTCAGAGCCGCGACGTACGCCGCCGTCCATGACCACCTCGACCTGACCGTCGACCGCGTCCGAGATCGGCTTGACCATCCGGATCGCGGCAGGGGTGCCGTCGAGGTTGTTGCCGCCGTGGTTGGAGACAGACAGCGCGGTCACGCCGGCGTCGACCGCGCGCAGCGCGTCGTCGACGCGGCACACGCCCTTGAGCATGAACGGCATCCCGCTGATCTGGGCCCACTGCTCGCGCATCCAGGCGACGTCCTCCCAGGACGGCGGCGGCGTGGTCATCCACTCGTAGTAGGCGGCGAAGAACGTCGGGCCGGTCGTCTCACCCGCCGGGGCCAGGTTGGGGGCGGTGAGGTCGGGGATCTGCCCGCTCCTGCCGAACTCGTAGAGCCACCGCGGCCTGGTGATGACCTTCGGTGCCATCCGGACCATGGTCTTGAGGTCGACCTTCTCGGGAATCTCCGGGCTCCCCCAGTCGCGTCCCATCGAGAACGACCAGTCCAGGGTGGCGATCAGCCCCTTCGCGCCGGCTGCGTGGGCGCGCTGCATCCGCTGGAGGACGACGTCGCGATCGCCGGTCCAGTACATCTGGAAGAACGTCGTCGCCCCGGTCGCGGTGACGTCCTCGACCGACTTGGAGGCGAAGTTCGACAGGCCCATCACCGTGCCGCGGGCGGCAGCGGCACGGGCCACCGCGACCTCACCGTCGGGGTGCACGGCCTGGACGCCGGTCGGGCTGATCACCACCGGCAGCGAGAGCTCCTGGCCCATCAGCGTCGTGGCCATCGACCGGTCGGCGTGGTTGCCCGCGACGTGGGGCGCCAGGCCGAGCTCGGCGAACGCGGACTCGTTGTCCGAGACCGACTGGCCGCGCTCCGAGCCGGCCACCAGCGCGCCGTACACCGGGGCCGGCAGCCGCTTGCGAGCCCGCTGCTGGGCGACCGCGACCGACTCGAACCACGGGTTCTGCTTCCACGGGTTCTCGACCTTCACGAGCAGCAACCGCCATCCGTCGTCGAGGGGTCGAAGCCCGCGAGCGGGTTCTCCGCGCACGCGCTCACCGGGGGACGGGTGAGCAGGGTGAGCATCACCGGCTGGTTGCGGGTCGGGTTGGCCTTGGAGTGGTCCTGGCTCGCGGCCGGGATCACCCTGCTGCCGGCAGCGTTCATCGCCGTCAGCGCGGTCTCGCCGTAGCCCTGCACGCACTCGGGGTCGGGCCCGTCCAGCGGCAGCCCGGTGAAGAACTTCGCGGCCATGCAGCCACCGCGACACGAGTCGTAGAACGTGCACTTCGCGCACGCGCCACCGGTCTGCGGGGAGCGCAGGTCGGTGAAGAGCTCGGAGTTCTGCCAGACCTCCTTGAACCCGCCCTCAGCGAGGAGGTTCCCGGCCAGGAAGTTGTCGTGGATCGCGAACGGGCACGCGTAGACGTCACCGATCGGGTCGATCAGGCACACCACCCGACCCGCGCCACACAGGTTCAGCCCCGGAAGGCTCTCGCCGAAGGCGGCGAGGTGGAAGAACGAGTCCCCGGTCAGCACGTCCTCACCGTGCGCCATCAGCCAGTCGTAGAGCTCGCGCTGCTGCTCCGGCAGCGGGTGCAGCTCGTCCCACACGTCCGCGCCGCGACCACTCGGCCGCAGCCGGGTCAGCCGCAGGGTGGCGCCGAACCGGTCCGCGAGTGCCTTGAACTCGTCGAGCTGACCGATGTTCTGCCGGGTGCAGACCACGGAGATCTTGGCGTCGGCGAAGCCGGCGTCCTGGAGGTTCGCCAGGGCGGTGAGCGCCATGTCGTAGGAGCCCGGGCCGCGCACGTAGTCGTTGACCTCGGCGGTCGCGCCGTCCAGGGAGATCTGCACGTCGACGTACCCACCACATGCCGGGGACGCGAGGAACGCCGCCCGCTCGGGGTCGAGACGGACCCCGTTGGTGGAGAACTTCACGCCGACCTGGTGGTTGACGGCGTACTCCAGCAGGTGCCAGAAGTCGGGTCGGATCGTCGGCTCGCCGCCGCCGATGTTGACGTAGAAGACCTGCATCCGCTGCAGCTCGTCGATCACTGCCTCGGCCTGCTCGGTGGTCAGCTCGCGGGGGTCACGGCGCCCCGACGAGGAGAGGCAGTGCGCGCACTCCAGGTTGCAGGCGTAGGTCAGCTCCCAGGTCAGGCAGATCGGGGCGTCCAGGCCGAGCTCGAACTGCTCGACCAGGCTTCCCCCCTGCGGTCGCTGGGACTCGGGGGGTCGCTCCAGGGAGATCGTCATGCTTGTGCTCCTTCGCGGGGGCGGATCATGTCCGTGGCGGCCAGCCCGCGCAGGGCGGTGGCGTACGCCGGGTGCTGCTCGACCGGCACCCCGGCCGCGACCAGCGCGGACCGGACGTCGGGCTGGGACGCGAGGCCCTCCACGACGCGGACCAGCTCGGGCCGCTTCAGGAAGCTCAGCTTCCGGTTGCCGAAGTGGTAGGCGAGTGCCCCGAACGGCTCGGGTCGCAACGCCACCGACGGGGAGAGGCACCACGCCTCGTCCAACATCAGGTCCGGGACGGGGTCGAGCAGCAGGTCCGACATCAGTACACGCCGCACATGCCGTCGATCGAGACCTCCTCGACCAGGTCCTCGGCAGTGATCTCGTCACTCTGGTCGGTGGTGCCGGTTGTGGTGGGGTCGTTGCTCATGCGTCCTCCTCGGTCGGTGTGATGCCCAGCACATTAATGGCACTGAGCGCCAGAAATCAAGGGTCAGCGCCCGATTGGTAGATTGCGCGGCCGATGGAACCTTCGACCCCGCGCCGCTCGCTCCAGGGCCGCCCGGCGACCACCAGCCACGCCGAGATCGAGGCGGCCGCGTTCCGGCTCTTCGCCGAACGCGGCTTCGAGGGCACCACCATGGACGCGATCGCGACCGAGGTCGGCGTCGGCCGGCGCACCCTCTTCCGCTACTTCGAGTCCAAGAACGACATCCCCTGGGGACAGTTCGGCAAGACCCTCGACAGCTTCCGGGTGCTGCTCGCCCAGATGCCCGCGGACCTGCCACTCCGCGAGGCGCTGCACCGCGGCGTGGTCGCCTTCAAC
Source organism: uncultured Actinomycetota bacterium (assembly GCA_963706475.1). GTDB lineage: Bacteria > Actinomycetota > Actinomycetes > Propionibacteriales > Nocardioidaceae > Nocardioides. The sequence continues at coordinate 1,585,936 of CAVPLV010000002.1, forward strand.
ATCCACAACGAGGACGGCGTCCCGTCGCACCGCGAGCGGATGCGGCTGATCCTCGAGACCCCGGCGCTGCAGGCCCACTCGGTGATCCGGTACGCCGAGTGGCGTGCCGTCGTGGCCGACTTCGTCGCCACCCGGCGCGGTCTGGCGCCCACCGACGCGCTGCCCGAGGTGATCAGCCAGGTCAGCCTGGCGCTGGCGCTCTCGGCGTACACCCTGTGGCTGCGCTCGCCCGGGCCGACGCTGCGCGAGCGGCTCGACGAGGCGTTGGCGGGGTTGCAGGCCTTCCTGGTCGACTAGGTCTCGTCGACTGAGGTCCGTGGGCCCGCTGGAGCCGTGGGGGATGCTGGGGGCATGCCTGCTGCACGCCTGCTGCCCACCGACGAGGCCGTCGACCTGATCGCCCTGGTCCGCGACATCGCGACCCGCGAGCTCGGTCCGCTCGTCGCCGACGCCGAGCGCACCGAGACCTTCCCGCGCGAGGTGTTCCGCACGCTGGGACGAGCCGGTCTGCTGGGCCTCCCCTATCCCGAGGAGTACGGCGGGGGCGGCCAGCCGTACGAGGTCTACCTGCAGGTGCTCGAGGAGATCGGCTCGGTCTGGGCCAGTGTCGGGGTCGGCACCAGCGTGCACGCGCTGAGCTGCTTCGGCCTGGCCACCGTCGGCACCGAGGAGCAGCAACGGCGCTGGCTGCCTGACCTGCTCGGCGGCGAGCTGCTCGGCGCCTACTGCCTCTCCGAGCCGCACGCCGGCTCCGACCCGGCGGCGATGACCACCCGGGCCCGTCGCGACGGCGACGACTACGTGATCGACGGAGCGAAGGCGTGGACCACCCACGGCGGGCACGCGGACGTCTACAAGGTGATGGCCCGCACCGGCGACGGGCGCAACGACATCTCCTGCTTCCTGGTCCCGGCCGACACCGCCGGTCTCAGCGCCGACCCGCCCGAGCACAAGATGGGGCTGACCGGTTCGGCGACCGCGACGATGCGGTTCGAAGGTGTCCGGGTCCCGGTCGAGCGGCGGCTCGGCGAGGAGGGCCAGGGCCTCAAGATCGCGCTGGCCGGGCTGGATGCTGGCCGACTCGGGATCGCCGCGGTCGCGACGGGTCTCGCCCAGGGAGCGCTCGACCACGCGGTCGCCTACGCCCGCGAGCGGGAGACCTTCGGCGAGCGGATCATCGACCACCAGGGCTTGGGCTTCGTGCTCGCCGACATGGAGGCCTCGATCCAGTCGGCGCGGGCGACGCTGCTGCACGCGGCCCGGCTCAAGGACCGCGGACTGTCCTACAGCCGCGAGGCGTCGGTGGCCAAGCTGGTCGCGACCGACAATGCCATGAAGGTGACCACCGACGCCGTCCAGGTCCTCGGCGGCTACGGCTACACCCGGGACTTCCCGGTCGAACGCTTCATGCGCGAGGCGAAGGTGATGCAGATCTTCGAGGGCACCAACCAGATCCAGCGGATGGTGATCGCGCGCTCACTGGACCGTGGCAGCCCGGGCACGCTCACCCACGCGACCTGAGGCTACGCCGTGGGTCGTGAGGGGTGGTGCGACCCAGGAAGATCCAGGACGCCCTGATCACCAGGTATCCATGCCGCCGCGCCGACCACCCCTTGCCGTCCGGCGCGCAGCGACCTACGTTGCTCGCAGTGTGATCCACATCACGTTCTCGGGAGACCAGATGCATCTGCGCCATGCCGCACCGCTCGTCGCCATCCTCGCGGTCGGGCTCGCCGCACCGACCGCGGTCGCCGCTGCGTCACCTGGCGGCGACTACGCCCGGCACGCGCCGCGGCCGGGCCTGACCGACCAGGACTTCTACTTCGTGATGGGCGACCGGTTCGCCAACGGCGACCCGACCAACGACGAGGGCGGGCTGAGCGGGGACAAGAACGTCACCGGCTTCGACCCGACCGGCAAGGGCTACTACAACGGCGGCGACCTGAAGGGCCTGCGCTCGAAGCTCGACTACATCGAGGGTCTCGGCACCGACGCGATCTGGCTGACCCCGATCTTCACCAACAAGCCGGTCCAGCTCGAGGACGGCCCGTCCGCCGGCTACCACGGCTACTGGATCACCGACTTCACCCAGGTCGACCCGCACCTGGGCACCAACGCCGACCTCACGGCTCTCGTCGAGGACGCCCACGACCGGGGCATCAAGGTCTTCTTCGACATCATCACCAACCACACCGCCGACGTGATCGGCTACCAGGAGGGCGCACGCACGGCGTACGTCTCCAAGGACGCCTCGCCCTACCAGAAGGCCGACGGCACGCCCTTCGACGACCGCGACTTCGCCGGCACGTCCACCTTCCCCACGCTCGACCCGGCGACCTCGTTCCCCTACACGCCGGTGCTGGACCCGGCCGAGGAGGATGTGAAGGTCCCGGCCTGGCTCAACGACCCGACGATGTACCACAACCGCGGCAACACCACCTTCACCGGCGAGGACAGCCAGTACGGCGACTTCTTCGGCCTCGACGACCTCTTCACCGAGCGACCCGAGGTGGTCGCCGGGATGACCGACATCTACCAGACCTGGGTCGAGGACTTCGACATCGACGGCTTCCGGATCGACACCATGAAGCACGTCAACGACGAGTTCTGGCAGTCCTTCGGCCCGCGGCTGCAGGCCATCGCCAAGCGGGACGGCAACCCCGACTTCTTCATGTTCGGCGAGGTGGCCCTCGACGGCAGCAGCGCCGCCTCGAAGGCCTTCACCTCGCACTACACGACCCACGACAAGATGCAGTCGATCCTCGACTTCCCGTTCCAGGACGCGGCCCGCGGGTTCGCGTCGAAGAGCCTCGGCAACCAGCGGCTCGCGCAGTTCTTCCGCAACGACGACTGGTACACCGACCAGAACTCCAACGCCTACTCCCTGCCGACCTTCCTGGGCAACCACGACATGGGCCGGTTCGGCTACTTCGTCCAGACCGACAACCCCGGCGCGGGCGGCCGGGAGCTGCTCCTGCGCGACCGGCTCGCCCACCAGCTGATGTACCTCTCCCGCGGCAACCCGGTCGTCTACTACGGCGACGAGCAGGGTTTCACCGGCACTGGCGGTGACCAGCTCGCGCGGCAGACGATGTTCGCCAGCCAGGTGCCGGAGTACATGGACGACGTCCAGATCGGCTCGGGACGCACCGGGGCCGTCGACAGCTTCGTCACCGACAGCCCGATGTACGTCTCGATCAGTCGCCTCGCCGCGCTCACCGACGCCCACCCGGCGCTGCGCAACGGAGCGATGCAGGTCCGCTCGCGCCTCGACCGGTCCGGGGATCTTCGCGTTCTCTCGGATCGACCGGGCCACCCGCAAGGAGTACGTCGTCGCGCTCAACAACAGCTTCCGGGCCCGGACCACCAGAGTCCCCACGTACCTCCGCAGCGGCAGCGTGCGCAAGCTCTACGGCTCCGGCAACGTCCTCCAGAAGGTCGACCGTCAGGGTCGGGTACAGGTCCGGGTCCCGGCGCTGTCGGCGGTCGTCTACCGCTCGACCTCCACGATCCCGAGGTCGGCCCGGGCGCCCCGGATCACCCTCGCGAAGCCGGTGCCGTCGAGCGTGTCGCACGGCCGGATGCGGGTGCAGGCCTCCGTCGGCGGCTCGTCGTTCCGCGAGGTGACCTTCCAGAGCCGGGTCGGCTCCGGCAGCTGGCGGACCATCGGCGTCGACGACACCGCGCCCTACCGGGTCTTCCACGACACCTCCTCGTTGCGGCCCGGGCAGCGGATCAGCTATCGCGCCGGCGTCCTCGACAACGCCGGTCACACCCGCGGCAGCCAGACGCGGGCCACCCGCGTGCCGAGCCCCCAGATCACCATCAACGCACCGGCCAACGGCTCGACGGTGGCCAACATCGACCCGGTCACCGTCAGCGCGACCGTCGACCCCGAGCGCGCGACGCAGTCGGTCCGGTTCGAGCGGAGCGTGGCGGGCGGGGCCTGGACCAGCCTGGGCACCGACACCTCGTCACCGGCGTACGTCGTCCACGACGACGTCACCGCCCTGCCGCTGGGCACCTCGGTGCGCTACCGGGCGACCCTCTCCGAGGGCAGCCTGCCCAAGGTCATCAGCAAGCCGACGACGGTGACGACAGCCGCGCCGCAGCCCGCCCGGGACTCGGTCACGCTGGTCGGCAGCCTGCAGTCCGAGCTCGGCTGCACCGGCGACTGGGCCCCCGCGTGCGCAGCGACCCACCTCACCTTCGACACCACCGACGGGAAGTGGCACGGCACCTTCGCGTTGCCGGAGGGCGACTTCAACTGGAAGGTCGCGATCAACGACTCGTGGGCCGAGGACTACGGAGCCGGCGGCGCCCGGGGCGGGAGCGACATGCCGCTGAGCGTCCCGGTCGGCGGTGCGTCGTACGTCTTCACCTGGGACCAGGTGACCCACGTGCCCACGGTGGCCCCAGCACCCTGAGCACGTTCCTCGTCGCGCCGTCTTGACCGGTATAGAAGAAGGAGCTACTGTACCGGTACAGAGCCGAGGAGAAACCATGAACGAGCTGATCACCGGCGGACTCGCCATCAGCCTGACCCACCAGCACCTCACCAGCGCCCGCCCGGACGCGCCGGTCGTCCCCCACGTCGAGCGGCGCGCACCCACCGCGGGCCTGCGGCACCGGCTCGCGCAGGACCTGCGCAGCGTCGCCCGCTGGGTGGAGCCCGCCGAGCGCCGCACGGCCACCTGCCAGCCCGGTTGAGTCGACTCGCTTCGAGCACGGTCCATACTGGGTCCCCTATGGCCAAGGTGACCCTGCAGTCGATCGCGGACCGCGTCGGCGTGAGCCGGATGACGGTGTCGAACGCCTTCAACAAGCCGGACCAGCTCTCCGCCGAGCTCCGCGAGAAGGTGCTCGCCGCCGCCGCGGAGCTGGGGTACGTCGGCCCCGACCCCGCAGCGCGAGCCCTTGCCCGCGGCCGGGTCGGCTCGGTGGGGATCTTGATGAACGGCACCCTCAGTGCGGCCTTCGAGGACACCATGTCGGCCGCCTTCCTTGCGGCTGTCGCTGATGCGGCCGCCTCCCGGGGGCTGGCCCTCACCCTGCTGGCCGCCGCCACCGACGACACGTTCGTCGCGACCCGCGACGTCGCGATGGACGGCGCCCTGGTCCACGTGTGCGGCGACCCGCTGATGCGCGACGCAGCGTGGCTGGATCGGCGCGGGCTGCCGGTCGTGGCCATCGACCGCGAGGTCGAGGCCGGGGTGCCCTCGGTCAACGTCGACGATCGCGGCGGCGCGCGCCTCGCCGCGGAGCACCTCGTCGACCTCGGCCACCGCCGCTTCGGGATCATCAACCTCCAGGAGCGGCCGTACGCCGGACGCCCGGTCACCGACCTGTCGACGATGTCCATCGACTTCCCCACGACGCAGCGGATGCTCGGCTGGCGCGACGTGCTCGACCCGGCCGGCATCGTCCCGGAGGTGGTGGTCAGCCCGCACGACACTGCGAGCGCGATCCACGAGGCGACCCGGGTGCTGCTCGACCGGTCCGACCGACCGACCGCGCTGCTCTGCTACTCCGACGCGTTCGCGATCGGGGCGATCAAGGCCGCCGAGTCGCTCGGTCTGCGGGTCCCCGAGGACGTCTCCGTGGTCGGCTTCGACGACAGCCCCGACGCCCCGAACTCCCGCCCACCGCTGACCACCATCCGGCAGGACTTCATCGCCAAGGGTCGCACCGCGGTCGGGATGCTGGTCGACGTCCTCGCCGGCACTCCGCTCGCCGAGACGGCCGTGGTGCTGCCCACCACGCTCGTCGAGCGGGCGAGCACGGCACCGCCGGCCGGCTGAATCAGGTCGCGATGAAGAGGATCTCGTCGCGCCCGTAGGACATGCCGGGGTGCTCGGCGGCGAGGTGCTGCTGGGTGAGCTCGACGAGCTCGTCCTCGTCGACCGCCTTGATGGTCGTGCCGCACGGGCAGGTGAGTCGGGTCTTCATGGCGCCAGCCTAGGCGAGCAGCTCTCGTGTGGGACCGTGATCGGACCCGCTGTCTCGAGGAGTCACCCGTGCCCGACCCGATGCCGGCCACTTGGCCGGACCGCCCTGCCGGGATCGGCTACGGCGGCGACTACAACCCCGAGCAGTGGCCGCCCGAGACCTGGCGCGAGGACGTGCGGCTGATGCGAGCCGCCGCCGTCAACCTGGTGAGCCTCGGCATCTGGTCCTGGGTGATGGTCGAGCCCAGACCCGGCGAGTTCGACTTCACCGCGCTCGACGAGGTGATCGACCTCCTGCACGAGCACGACATCGCGGTCGACCTGGCCACTCCGACCGCCGCGCCACCCGCGTGGCTCTACGCAGCACAGCCCGAGTCGTGGGTCACCGACGCCGCCGGCGTACGACTCGGGCCGGGCGGCCGCGGGATGCTCTGCCCGAGCTCGCCGGGCTACCGGGCAGCCGCAGCCCGGGTCACCGAGGCCATCGCCGAGCGCTACGCCCGACATCCGGCGGTGGTGATGTTCCACGTCCACAACGAGTACGGCGCGCCGGTCGGCAGCTGCCACTGCGACCGGTCCCAGGTTGCCTTCCGCTCCTGGCTGCTCGAGCGGTACGGCACCCTGGATCGGCTCAACGATGCCTGGGGCACCGCCTTCTGGGGCCAGACCTACGGCGACATCGAGGAGGTCCGCACCCCGGCGGCCGCAGCCACGGTCGTCAACCCGGCCCAGCAGCTCGACTTCGCCCGCTTCAGCGACGCCGAGCTGCTCGCCTGCTTCACCCAGGAGCGCGACATCCTCAAGGCGCACGCACCCCACGTCCCCGTGACCACCAACTTCATGGCCACCAACTGCTCGACCGTCGACCTGTGGCGCTGGTCGCGTGAGGTCGACGTCGTCTCCAACGACCACTACCTCACCGCCGCGCGCACCGATGCCCACGTGCAGCTCTCGATGGACGCCGACCTGACCCGCTCGCTGGCCCGCGGGCGGCCGTGGCTGCTGATGGAGCACTCGACCTCGGCGGTCAACTGGCAGCCCCGCAACATCGCCAAGGAGCCGGGCGAGATGTCGCGCAACTCGCTCTCCCACGTCGCGCGCGGCTCCGACGCCGTGCTCTTCTTCCAGTGGCGGGCCTCGCGGCACGGCGCAGAGAAGTTCCACTCGGCGATGCTTCCGCACGGCGGCGCGGAGACCCGGGTGCACCGGGAGGTCGTCCAGCTCGGCGCGGACCTCGACCGGCTCGTCGAGGTGCGCGGGTCCGCGGTACGCAGCGAGGTCGCGATCCTCTGGGACTGGGAGTCGGCCTGGGCCCAGGACCAGGAGTGGCGACCCAGTGTCGACCTCGACCACCGGGAGCGCACCGAGGCGTTCTACGGGGCGTTGTGGCGAGCCGGCATCACGACCGACTTCGCCCACCCCGGTGACGACCTGTCCGGCTACCGGCTGGTGGTCGCGCCCCAGACCTACCTGCTGGCGGCCGGGTCGGTGGCGAACCTCGATGCCTTCGTGCGCTCGGGCGGCCACCTCCTGGTGTCCTACTTCACCGGGGTGGTGGACGAGACCGACGCCGTATCCGCCGAGGGGCTGTCCGGACCCCTGGGCGCGACCCTGGGGCTCCGGGTCGAGGAGTTCGCACCGCTGCGGCAGGGGGACCGGGTGACGGTGCGCTGGGCGGACGGCACCGTGCACACGGCGGACGTCTGGACCGACCGCCTCGTGACCTCACCCGCGACCGAGACGCTTGCCGAGTTCGGTGACGGCCCCGCAGCCGGAGGTCCGGCGCTCACCCGGCACCGTGCCGGCGCCGGTGCCGCGTGGTACGTCGCCACCCGCTTGGAGCGGGACGGCCTCGAGCGTCTCGTCGCAGCTGTCAGTGCTGAGGCCGGGGTCGTCACGGTGGACCACGCCGAGGGCCTCGAGGTCGTACGTCGGGTCGCGGGCGAACGCACCTGGACCTTCGCCATCAACCACTCGGCGAGCGCCGCGACGCTGTCGGCCACCGGGACCGAGCTGATCACCGGTCGACCGGTCGAACGCGAGCTGGTCGTGCCCGCGGGTGCCGTCCGCGTGGTGCGGAACCAGTGACGCGGGCCATGGGCTGGACGACGTTCCTGCCCGGCAGTCTGGCAGTCGAGGTGCGCTACGTTTTGCAGAGGCGTGCGCACCAGCCAGATCACCGTCGTCCACCGAGGAGACTGTCGTGTCCGAGAAGCCGAACATCCTGATCATCTGGGGCGACGACATCGGGATCAGCAACGTCAGCTGCTACAGCGACGGGCTGATGGGCTATCGCACCCCCAACATCGACCGGATCGCCGCTGAGGGCTTGAAGTTCACCGACTACTACGGCGAGCAGAGCTGCACGGCGGGTCGCGCGGCCTTCATCACCGGGCAGAACCCCTACCGCAGCGGTCTGACGAAGGTCGGCTTCCCCGGCGCCGACATGGGTCTGCGCGCCGAGGACCCCACCATCGCGACGGCGCTGAAGAACCTCGGCTACGCCACCGGTCAGTTCGGCAAGAACCACTTCGGCGACCGCGACGAGTTCCTCCCCACCATGCACGGGTTCGACGAGTTCTTCGGCAACCTCTACCACCTCAACGCCGAGGAGGAGCCTGAGCTCCCCGACTACCCCACCGACGAGGAGTTCCCGAACTTCCGGAAGCGGTTCGGTCCGCGCGGCGTCATCCACGCCTGGGCCAACGGCGACGGCACGCAGCGCATCGAGGACACCGGGCCGCTCACCAAGGAGCGGATGAAGACGATCGACGACGAGGTCGTCCCCGAGGCGATGCGCTTCATGACCGACGCCCAGGAGAGCGACACCCCGTTCTTCGTGTGGCTCAACACCACCCACATGCACTTCCGCACCCATATCAAGGACGGCAGTCGCGGCAAGGCCGGGCGCTGGCAGTCGGAGTACCACGACACGATGGTCGACCACGACGAGCTGGTCGGCTCGGTGCTCGACTACCTCGACGAGAACGGTCTGGCGGAGAACACCATCGTCATGTACTCGACCGACAACGGTCCGCACATGAACTCCTGGCCCGACGCCGGCATGACCCCCTTCCGCAGCGAGAAGAACTCCAACTGGGAGGGTGCCTACCGCGTCCCGGCCCTGGTGCGCTGGCCCGGTCACATCCCGGCCGGCGAGGTGCGCACCGGCATCGTCAGCCACAACGACTGGTTCGTGACGCTGCTGGCCGCGGCGGGCGACACCGACGTGGCGGACCGGCTGAAGGCCGGGACGGAGCTGGCGGGCACGTCGTTCAAGGTGCACCTCGACGGCAACAACCAGCTCGACTACCTCACCGGCGCCGTCGACACGAGCCCCCGCAAGCACTTCTTCTACGTCTCCGACGACGGCGACCTGACCGCGCTGCGCTATGACAACTGGAAGTTCGTCTTCCTCGAGCAGCGCGCCACCGGCACGCTGCAGATCTGGCAGGAGCCGTTCACGGAGCTGCGCTTCCCGAAGCTCTTCAACCTCAGGACGGACCCCTACGAGCGGGCCGACATCACCTCCAACACCTACTACGACTGGGTGCTCGACCACGTCTGGCTCTTCATCCCCGCCCAGATGTACGTCGGCGAGATGATCCAGTCCCTCCGCGAGTTCCCGCAGCGTCAGGCACCGCCGAGCTTCAGCGTCGACCAGGTGCTGGCCAAGCTCACGTCGATCGCCGGGAGCAGCTGAGTGCAGGTGCCGATCCCGGGTGGCACGTTCCGGATGGGCTCGGACGACCACTATCCGGAGGAGGCGCCGACCCACCGGGTGGTGGTCGGTGACTTCTCGATCGACGCGACCACGGTGACCAACACCGAGTTCGCTTCGTTCGTGGACGCGACCGGCTACGTCACCGTCGCCGAGCGCGACCTCGACCCGGCCGACTACCCGGACGCACCGCCGGAGAACCTCCAGCCGGGCTCGCTGGTGTTCACCCCGACCCGCGGCCCGGTCGACCTGCGCCACCTCAGCCAGTGGTGGCGGTGGAAGCCGGGCGCCTGCTGGAAGCACCCCAACGGCCCCAGGAGCTCGATCGACAAACGGCTGGACCACCCGGTCGTGCACGTCGCCCACGAGGACGCGCTCGCCTACGCGACCTGGACCGGCGCGGACCTGCCGACCGAGGCCGAGTGGGAGTATGCCGCGCGGGGCGGGCTCGACGGCGCGGCGTACACCTGGGGCGACGAGGCACGGCCCGGCGGCAGGATCATGGCCAACACGTGGGACGGGCCGGACTTCCCCTGGCGGAGCTCGGGCGAGAGCGGCTTCCTGCGGACGGCCCCGGTCGGCAGCTTCGCACCCAACGGCTACGGCCTCTTCGACATGGCCGGCAACGTCTGGGAGTGGACCGACGACTGGTGGACCGAGAGTCACCCCGAGGCCGTCGACAAGCCCTGCTGCCTGCCGACCAACCCACGCGGCGGCGACCGCGAGCAGAGCTACGACCCGGCGCAGCCGCAGTTCAAGATCGCCCGCAAGGTGGTCAAGGGCGGGTCGCACCTGTGCTCGCCGTCCTACTGCCTGCGCTACCGGCCGGCCGCGCGCCGCCCCCAGATGATCGACACCGGCACCAGCCACCAGGGATTCCGGTGCGTACGACGCCCCGCGAACGAGGAGACACCGTGAACGAGATCCTGCCGTCCTGGCGACCGGGCGCCACCCGCGACGCCGTCCTCGCGTTCCTGGAGGCGGCGCTCGAGGAGCCCGTCGAGCAACGCGTCGCGTGCCTCGACAACGACGGCACGCTGTGGTGCGAGAAGCCGACCTACGTCCAGTTCGACTTCTTCGTCGCCGCCCTCAAGGGTGCAGTGCACGCGGATCCGAGCCTGGCCGAGAAGCCCGAGTTCGCGGCCCTGCTCTCCGGGGACCGCGCGGCCATCGGCGAGATCGGGCTGGAGCGGATCGCGATGGCGCTGGCCGGGCTGTTCAACGGGCTCCCTCCGGAGGAGTTCACCGCCCGGGTGCGTGAGTTCATGTCGCACACGACAGCCAGGACCTACGTGCCGATGCTCGAGCTGGTCGAGGAGCTGCGCCGCCGCGACTTCACCATCTGCGTGGTGACCGGCGGCGGCACCGAGTTCGTCCGGGCGATCAGCCAGGAGCTGTACGGCGTACCTCCCGAGGCCGTGGTGGGCACGCTGGTCGACTACGACTTCGTGCCGACCGCCGCCGACGGTTCCGGACCCCGGCTGACCCGCGCGCCCCGCCTCGTCGGCGAAGCCAACGAAGGCGCTCCGAAGGTCACCCACATCCAGACCCAGCTCGGCCGTCGACCGATCTTCGCGGCCGGCAACTCCGGCGGCGACCGCGAGATGCTCGAGTGGGCGGCCGGCGGCGACGGTCCCACCCTGGCGCTCCTCGTCGACCACGACGACGAGGCCCGCGAGTTCCGCTACGTCAGCACCGCGGAGACCTTCGCCGAGCCCGAGCCGATCACCGACGTCGGCGCCCGCCTCGGCTGGACGGTCGTCAGCATGGCCGACGACTGGGCGACGATCTTCCGCTGAGGATCGGACACCCCCGTCAAGGCTTCACCGCCCGGGGTAGGTCCGGCAGGGCTGGCTGCGCAGCGACACGCACGACGGCGCTTTCGTCGGCACCTTCACGTCCGGCACCAGCGCCAGCACGACGCGCGAGCGGTGCACCTTGTCGGCGGCGACCTGGACCCGCTCACCGTGGGCGATGGTGGTGTCGAAGGCCCACAGCGGTCGGGCGCCCCCGGGGGCATCGACGGTGATCCGCAGCCGCGAGCCTGTGCGGAAGGGGTGCGCGAACGGGAAGAGCTCGACCCGCACCCTGGTGAACACCCCCGCCGGCAGCGGTCGGGCGTCCGCCTTCCGGTCGGTGTGCACCGGGGAGATCGGCGTCGACCTGGCCAGGTCGAGCCTGCGGTGGCTGGCCCGCAGCCAGCCGGACTGCACGTAGACCTCGGTGCCGTTGGGCCGGACCTCGCTCAGGGTGACCTCGAGGTCGGTGTCGGTGGCCGGGGTGCGCACCCACAGGTCGACCGACCCGGTGCCGGCGGCCACGACCGTCTTCTTCAGCGGCGCGGTGGTCCAGCCGAGCCCCTTGCCGGCCGGGATCTGCTTCCAACGATAGGTCGGGTTGGCCGCCCAGATCCCGTTGCCGGGCCCGGTGTAGCTGGTCGCCGGCAGTGCCGACGGGTCGGCGCGGTAGCTGCGGGCCGGGGTCCCGGCCGTCGCCTTGGCCGGCTTGGCCCGGAGCCCGCCGCCGGGCGTGAGGTACCACGCGGTCGCCTCGGCCTTCCTGATCGGCCAGGACTGGTAGGACTTCTCGAAGCGCGGCAGCGGCGAGCCGGCCGGCTGCCCCGCAGCAGCACCCTCCTCGAAGAGGATCCGGATCGGCGGCGCCGACTCGTAGGTCTTGAGCGCCTTGCGATAGCTCATCCCGGAGTAGTCGGTGCCCTGCGGGAGGCTGAGCCCGCCGACGCCGGTGAGTGACTGCGCGAGCACCGGGGCCACGAACGCCTTGGTCAGGGTCGGGGTCCGGCGGGCGACGTACAGGTCGAGGAAGTCGGCGTAGCGATCGAACACTCCCAGGCTCAGCGACTCGATGTGCGAGCCGTTCGTCATCGTCGCGTAGAGGTGCGGCGAGGACGTGAAGTCGTCGAGCAGGGCGGGGAAGTGACCACCGGTCTGCTCGTCCTGCCACGCCCCCGCGAGGAACACCGGCACCTTGATCTTCTTCACGAACAGGCTCGGGTTGATCGGATCGGAGATCTTCGTCGAGTAGTAGGGGTTGTCCTCGATCAGCTGCAGCGGGTCGGGGTTCTGCAGCCGCAGCGCCTGGTTGGCGTCGCAGACCGGGTCGTTCAGCGCCTCCTCCCAACCCTGGCCGTACGGCGCCGCCTGGGTCTTGCGCTCGGCGGCCCACGGGACCGCGAAGCCGGTGTTGAGGATGCCGCCCGGGTAGAGCGTGCCGCGGAAGGTGTCGTCGATGACCGACAGCGGCGAGATCGCGGAGAGGCTGGGCGGCTGGGTGCGCGCGACGTACAGCTGGGAGATGCCGGGGTAGGAGATGCCGACCATGCCGGCCCGGTGGAACTTCGCCCACGGCTGCGCGGCGATGGTCTCGATCGCGTCGTAGCCGTCGAGGCCCTGCACCGGCTCGAAGTTGAGGAAGGAGCCGCCCGAGCAGCCGGTGCCGCGGATGTTCACACCGACGTAGGCGTAGCCGAGGGTGTTGTAGAGCGTCGCCATGGTGGACGCACCGGGCTTGCTGGGGCCGTAGCCGGAGTACTCGACGACGGTCGGGAACGGTCCGGTGCCGCTCGGGAGCATCACGTTGGCCGACAGGGTCGTGCCGTCCCGGGTGGTGATGTAGCCGAACCCCTTGTCGAGGGTCTGGCCGGAGTAGAAGGACTGCGGTGGTGCAGGGTCGGTGAAGTCGCTCACGTCGACCGGTCCGGACTCGCTGACCGGGTCGCCGGTGGTGCGGACCGTGTAGGTGCCCGCGTCCAGCTCGCGCCACGCAAGGCTGCCCTGGGCGTCGACGGTGCCGGTGCCGGCCACCGTGGCGGCGGCGTCGACCAGCTCGAGCGTCTGCCCCGGCGCGGCGTCCAGCACGTAGAGCTGGTTGACGCTGGGCCGGAGGGTGAAGTCCACCGGGTCCACGGCCGTCGCGGTGCCGGTCGGAGCGAGCCCGCCTCCGACCAGCGCAACAAGGGTGACGACCACGATCGAGGCACTTCGCCGAGCACTCATGGCGGGATGGTGCCACGTGGGTGTGGCCCAGGTCACGCGATCAGCGAGATCCGAGGATCTCCCGGTAGGTCGCATCGACGATCGGCACGATCGAGCTCCAGTCCCGCTCGTTGACGACCCAGGTCCGCGCGCTCTCCCCCAGCTTGAACCGGAGCTCCGGGGAGTCGAGCAGCGCGTCGAGGGCACGGGCCAGGTCGGGCGCCGAACCCTTCTCGAACACCAGGCCCGTCGTGCCGTCCTGGACGATCTCGGCGAGCGCGGCCACCGACGAGACCACCACGGCCTTGGCACTGGCCATCGACTCGAACGGCTTGATCGGCGAGATCATCTCGCAGACCGGCAGCGGCAGCCGCGGGAAGGGTGCCACGTCGAAGAGCGAGAGGTACGCCGGCACCTCCTCGTGCGGCACCCGCCCGGTGAAGGTCACCACGTCGCCCACGCCGAGCCGCTCGGACAGCCGGTGCAGCACTCCCTCGTAGTGGCCGTCGCCGACCACGATCACGTGGAAGTCGACCCCGTCGACACCGGCGCGCCGGCGCTTGAGGTCGGCCACGGCCTCGAGCAGCAGGTCGAGGCCCTCGTAGTCGACCAGGCCACCGGCGTACCCGATGACGATCTTGCCGCGCAGGCCCAGCGACTCCTCGAGCGCGGCGTCGCGCTCACGTGGCGAGAAGAGCGAGGTGTGGACACCGTTGGGCAGCACCACCAGCTTGTCCTCGGGAACGCCGCGAGCGACCATCTCGCGCTTCAGGGCGTGGGTGATCACGAAGACCCGCTCCGCGCCCAGGCACGACGCACCCTCGACGGTGTCGAGGAAGCGGCGTCGGTCGGAGCCGTCGAAGGACGGGTCGCGGGAGACCTTCATCAGGTCCTCGAGCCCACGCATCTCGTAGACGTAGGGCACGCCGAGCCGGGCTGCCGCCTGCCGGGTGGCCAGCCCGTTGACGTGGAAGCTGGACGCGTGCAGCAGCGCCGGGCGGTGCCGGCGGGCGTGCTGCGTGATGGCGGCGGCATAGCGGTCGACGTACGACGTGAGGGGGTACTGCGGGTAGACCCGGCGATCACCCTCGAGCACGCGGGAGTAGCGGATCTGGTCGACGACGTCGAACTCCGGCACCACCCGGGTGTCGCCCTTGGGCCAGCGGTCGTAGGGGAAGCCGAGCCGGGTGACCGCCTCGACGTCCCAGCCGAGCGCGTCGAGGCCGGTGAGCACGCCGTGCGAGCGGGTCGCGTAGCCGCCGGAGGTGTGGGGCAGCGACTGCGCCAGCACCGACAGCACTGCGTCGGGCCGGGCGGCGTACCGCGGCCCGGGTGCGACCACGGGTGCCGACCAGCCGTTGCGGGCGACGCGGAGCTGGTCGGCGGCGTTGGCCCAGGTCGCCTGGGCGAACCGGTCGTCCGGGTGCAGCGCGAGGGCATGACCAGCGAGTCGCTCGGCGGGCTCGGTGAATCCGGCGGTCAGTGCCCGAGCTGCTGCCTTGCGCAGCTCGAGGGCGGCAGCGCGGCGAGTGGCGACGGTGGGCACCACCGGCGGGCGGCCGTCGGCGTACGCCGCGAGCCGGGCCCACTCGCGGCGCTCGTCGAGAGCCCGGGCGACGACGGGGACCGGGCTGGTCAGTCGCCGCGTGGTCCGCTCCACCTCGGCCTCGAGCTGGCCGTCGGTGGCCGCGCGCAGGTCGATCTCGGCGTCGACCTCCTCGAGCTGCTGCTCCCAGCCCCGCTGCTCCCACTGCGCGAGGTTGGTGCGCAGACGCTGCACCTCGGGGTGACCGGAGGTGCGCAGCGCGGCGAGCACCACCCGGGTGTCACGAGCATTGCGCGGCCGCGCGTCGACGAGCTGCCGGGTCGCCGCCTCCGCCTCACCGTCCGCTCCTCCCCTGACCGCGAGACGCTGGTGGACCACGCGGGCTGCGAAGTCCACGTCGTCCCCGTCGACTGCGGAGCGGGCCGCCGCCAGCGCACCGGCCCGGTCGCCCAGCTTGTCGCGGGCCTCGGCGACGAGGGCCCAGGCCCGGCTGCGCAACGCCGGGTCGGCGAGCAGCGGCTCGACCAGGGCGACGGCGCCAGCCGGGTCGTGCGCCGAGCGCAGCAGCCGGCGGGCCTCGGCGACCCGGGCACGCCCGACGAGGTGCTGCCAGGAGGCCGGGCCCTGACCAGCA
Source organism: uncultured Actinomycetota bacterium (assembly GCA_963706475.1). GTDB lineage: Bacteria > Actinomycetota > Actinomycetes > Propionibacteriales > Nocardioidaceae > Nocardioides. The sequence continues at coordinate 1,601,780 of CAVPLV010000002.1, forward strand.
GGCAGGGCGACGGAGGCTCGGGCAGCGCGGCGACGTACGGCCGAGCGCGCCTTGCGCTTGATGCTCATCAGATCTCCACGTGGAGTCGGGGGTCGCCGTAGAACGCCAGGCGGCCGGAACCGGTCAGGAAGGTCGCGTCGGACACGGTCCAGGTGTGGGCGGCGCTGTCGTCCCCTCGCACGCTCACGTAGTTGAACCGGTCGGCGGACCAGATCTTCACGTCCTCGGCGATGGCCCGGTCGAGGATGTCGCTGTCGACGGCGCGCGGCAGGTCGCCGAAACGCAGCCGCCGCACCACGTCGCCCTCGAAGAGCATCGAGCCGCCCTGGATCCGACGCTCCCAGGTGTGCTCGGCGTCGGGGTAGCGCAGCACGACCGCACCGGTCGAGCGGAGCCAGACGTAGTGGGCCCACTTGCCGACGATGCCGGCGCCGCTGCTCGCGAAGGCGTTGAGCAGGTCGGTGAGGTAGTGCTGGCCGTAGATGTTGTCGTCGTCCATCTTGGCGACGTAGGCACCCGAGGACGCGTCGATCCCGAGGTTGAGGCACGCACCGAGGGTGTGGGTCGACTCGGCACGGACGACGGTGAGGTGGCGTACGCCGTGCTCGGTCGCGCGGGCGCGCAGGTCTGCCTCGGGCAGGTCCAGACCGTGCAGGACCAGCACCAGCTCGACGTCGTGGTGCCCCTGCCGGCCGACGTTGGCCAGCACGTTGTCGATCTCGTGGGTCCGGTTGGTCGGCACGATCGCCGACACCGACGCATCAGCAGTCCCGGGGAGGTCGGCACCCGGGGTCGCGGCCAGCAGCTCGTCGACCCGGTGGGCGTAGGTGTGCGCGGCGAGGACGGCGCGGTGCTGCACGAGCGCCTCGCGGTCGCGGAGCTCGGTCTGGTGCAGGCGAGCCACGATCTCGCCACGGAACGCCGAGGCGTCGGTGGGCTCGACAGCAGGCAGGCTCACCACGGCGGTCTGCGCCGCGCCCGCCTCGAGCACCGCCCAGGTGTCGCCGGGCGAGCGGCGAGCGCCGTCGACGAGGACCCGCGCCTGGTTGACCGCGGCCACGGCGTCGGCGTACGTGCCCTGGCGCAGGCTGGCCACCAACGGCGCCGGCAGCACCGCACGCGACGCCAGCGTCGAGTCGAGGCGATGCACGTCGAGCGACTCCTGCAGCGGGCGGACGGCCGGTCCCAGGACGGCCGCGACCGGGCCGGCCAGGGTCGGGTCGACGGCGCCGCTGGTGACCACGACCGCACGCGGCTCGCGCCGCTCTCCCGGCCCGGCGACCGGCCGGTGGACCCGGGGGGAGGCAGCCGGCAGCAGCGGCCCCACCTCGGGTGCCACCCGCGTCCACTCCTCCAGGCGATCCGCGGCGAAGACCGCGGCAGCGGCTGCAACCAGCGTCTCGATCCCTCTGGGCGGTGGTCCCGAGGTCGCCCACAGGACGAGGGGGACGTCGAGCCGGTCGGCCTCGGCGACCAGCGCAGCCACATCGGGGCCTTCCGGCCTCCCGAAGCCGGGGACCAGCCCGTCGCTGACCTCGACCAGCAGCAGGTCGGCACCGCCGACCGCCAGCCGCTCGGGGCCGAGCTCGCGTTGCTTCCACTCGCCGGCCAGCCCGAGCCGGAGCCGGTCGGAGACGGCGACCGCGGCTACCACCGACGGGTGCGCCACCGGGCGCACCGGCGGGACCTGCCACGTCGGGACGTCCTCGGTGCGGGTGCGGAACAGGCTCATCAGCTCACCCCGGCCGTCGAGAGCGCGGCCTCGAGGCGCGGCGCCAGCGTCTCGATGTAGGTCTTGGTGATGTGCGAGCCCTGGCGGTAGATCAGCACGTTGCCGATCACCGGAGGGCACTCGGCGGCGGGGCAGATGTAGTCGGTCAGGTCGATGAACGGGAGGCCGGCCTCCTTGGCCGCCGCCCCCTGCAACGGGGCCCCGCTCGCGGCGATCCCGCGCTCCCGGTCGTAGGTGCACTGGGTGAGGTCGTCGGGGTTCTCGGCCACGCAGGCGTAGATGTCGCCACCGGTCTGCGGGGTGTCGGCGAGCACCACGACCTTGACCCCGGCGTCCTCGATCTGGCCCCAGGTGTCGACGAGGGCGGACTGCATCGCGTCCTTGCTGAGCTCGATGTTGCCGTCGGAGCTCGGGACGACGCCCTCGTCCCGCTGGCCGGCGGTGACGACCACGTCGGGCTTGTCCGGGCCGGTGAGCTTGTCGAGCACGTTGTCGGTCCACTCCCGGCAGGTCTGGTAGACCTCGCCGTCCAGCGTCGTCTCGACGGTGGCGAAAGCGCAGGCGGACTTGGTGTAGGTGATGATCCGCCAGTCGTTCTGCTGGGCGAGCACCTGGAAGGCCGGCACCCACTGGGCGGCCTTGGAGTCCCCGACGACGGCGATGGTCTTGCTGCCGTTCGGGTTGTAGGTGCAGCTGACCGGGTCGGCCGAGTCGACCTCGACCTGGCAGCCCTGGGCGTAGAGGTCCGGCACGTCCTTGGACGCCTCGAGGGGGTCGGGGGTGATCCCGCCGGTCACCTCCTTGACCGGCTTGCCGGCCGCGTCCTGGGTGGGTGAGGAGCTCAGCACGGCCGCACCCTGGCCCGAGCCGGCGACGGGAGCGCTGACCGAGGTGTTCAGGGCCACGACGAGCCCCAGCCCGGCCGCGACGCCGACGAGAGTCGCGTTGACGCCGAGGCTGAGCGCCACCCGCGGGTGCTGCTTCATCAGCTCGGAGCCGCGCAACGGGTTCTCCACGAGGTGGAAGGTCAGCCAGGCGGGGACGATGGTGAACACCATGATCGCCAGGCCGGCGGCCACCGAGATCGAGCCGAAGTGCTCGCGCGCGACGATCAGCAGCGGCCAGTGCCAGAGGTAGAGCGAGTAGGTGAGGTAGCCGATGAAGAGCATGAACCGGTTGCCCAGGATCGCGACCGGTCCCCGCGAGCCGGCGGCCACGCCGCCGGCGATCAGCAGTCCGGCGCCGACGGTCGGCAGCAGGGCGTAGAAGCCGGGCCAGGTCGTGTCGGCGGTGAAGATCCGGCCGGCGGTCAGGATCATCGCGAGCCCGGCCCAGGCCAGCACGATCCCGAGCAGTCGCGGCATCCGGTCCAGGCGGGTGGCCAGGATCGCCACGAAGGCACCGATCGTGAACTCCCACATCCGGGTCGTGGTGACGAAGTAGGCCCGCTCGGGAGAGGCGATCGCCTCGTGCCCGGCCCAGAGCAGGGAGGGTACGGCGACCACGGCGAGGCCCGCGAGCAGCGCGGCCTGGCGGTTGACCCGGAGCCGGGCCGCGAGCAGCACCGCGCCGAGCAGCAGCAGCGGCCAGATGAAGTAGAACTGCTCCTCCACGGCGAGCGACCAGTAGTGCTGCACCGCGGACGGCGTGACGTCCTCGGCGAGGTAGTCGACCGAGCGGTCGGCGAGCCGCCAGTTCACGTAGTAGAGGGCCGAGGCGACGATGTCGCCCCCGGTGGTCTCCCACCGGATCTTGGGCACCCACAGCCAGGTCATGATCGCGGTCGCGACCAGCACCAGCGCGCTCGCCGGGAGCAGCCGCTTGGCGCGTCGGGCGTAGAACCCGAGCAGGTTCACCGAGCCGTCGCGGTTGACCTCCTTGATCAGCTGCCCGGTGATCACGAAGCCGGAGATCACGAAGAAGACGTCGACACCGACGAAGCCACCGGGGAAGAGCATCAGCCCCGCGTGGTAGGGCAGCACCAGGAAGGTGGCGACCGCCCGCAGACCCTCGATGTCGCGGCGGATCCGCGAGTTCCCTCTGGTCTTCGCGGGCGGGGGCGTGGGTTCAGCCGGAGAGGTTCGGTCTGCCAGGAGCGTCATGTCAGGCCTCCGCGTGCGAGATCGGGTCGCCGTAGAACAGCAGCCGGGACGAACGGGACATGATCTCCTTGTCGGAGATCGGCCAGGTGTGGCTGTCGGTGTCGGCGCGTCGTACGGAGACGAAGTTGAAGCGGTCGGCGGCGTAGACCGTCAGACCGGCGGCACGGACCTTCGCCAGGAAGGTGGTGTCGACGCGGCGGGGCAGGTCCTCGAAGCCGACCTGCTCAGCGACCGCTCGCGACATCAGCAGGGTGCCGCCCTGGACCTGCTCGACGAATCTGTGCTCGGCGTGCTCGAAGCGCAGCAGCGTCGCACCGGAGCCCTCGAGGTGGACCAGGTGCGCCCACTTGCCGACGACTGCGGCGCCGGAGTAGTCGAGCGCCCGCACCAGGTCGGTCAGGTAGTGGGTGCCGTAGAAGTTGTCGTCGTCGACCTTGGCGACCAGGTCGCCGGTGGCGGCGGCAACGCCGAGGTTCATGCAGGCGCCGAGGGTGAGCCCGGCGTCGGCCGGCACGACCACGACCCGGTCGAGCGTGCCATCGATCGACGCCGGGTCGACGTTGAAGCCGTGGGTGACCAGGACCAGCTCGACGGCCCGGTAGGACTGCTTGCCGATCGTCTGCAGCACGTGGTCGAGCTGCTCGGGTCGCTTGGTCGGGACGACCACGCTCACCACGGGCTCGCGGATCTCGTCACCGTCGAGGTCGACGCTGCGCAGCACGGTGTCCACCCGGTGGGTGTAGAGGTGCTCGTCGAAGACCCTGCGGTGCGCCTGGAGGGCGAGCCGGTCACGGTACTCGGCGTTGCCCAGCAGCACGTCGAGCGCGCGACCCGTCTCCTCGGCGTTCTCGACCACCTCGATGGTCGAGCCGAAGAACGGCTCGATGCTGGCCGCAGGCGCCGAGACGACCGCCGTCTGAGCAGCGGAGAGCTCGAAGAGCCGACGCGAGCACATCGTCTTGCTGCGGGTCACCGAGTTCACGTTGAGGAAGACCTTGTAGGAGGTGTAGGCCGCGAGCATCTGCTCGTAGGGCAGCGAGCCGACGACGTACCTGCGATAGCTCCGCGGGAAGCGGTAGCGCTTGTCGCCGCGCTGCATCCGCGACCAGATGTGCAGGCCGCGCTCGCGCGCCGGACCCAGGACGTACGCCATCTGCGCGCGCCGCTCCGGGTGCTTGGCCGCGAACCAGGTGCCGGCGAAGGCGACCTCGTAGCGCTTCCTGCCGCGTCGGACCGGGTGGTGGATCCGGGGCTGGGCGCCGAAGGGCAACAGGTCGATGCGGTCGTGGCCGAGGTCGCGCACGTAGTCCGGGATCCGCTCGGCGTCGACGGTGAAGACCTGGTCGAAGAGCCGTGCGGTCTCGATGAACCGGTCGTAGTTGGGCGGGTCCTCCTTGTTCCAGAAGACCGTGGGGATCTGCTCGCGCTGACACCAGTCGACCAGGGCCCGGAGCTCCTCGCTCGGCCGGTCGTCGCGGGTCATGTGCAACCGCCATCGCCCCTCGGTCTCACCGGGGACGGTGTTGCCGTTCCAGGCCGACTCCACGAAGAGCAGGTCCGGCCGGGTCCGGGTCAGCCGCTCCTGCCAGTCGTCGGGACCGAAGGTGACCTGGTCCCACTCGTAGCGCAGGGCGAGCTCGCTGAACGGGTCGAGGATCACCGCGACGGTCAGGTCGGGCCGGTTCGGCACGGTGGTCGGCAGCTGGACCGGCGCGAAGCGCGGCCGGCGGCGCCGGAGCAGGCGTCTCACCATCAGAGCGCCTCGACGAGGACGTCGGCGATACGGGGTCCGGCGTGCCCGTCCCACAGCGGCGGGACCCGGTGCCCGGCCCTGGCACCGGCGGCACCACCAGCGGCCAGCACCTGGCCGACCTTCCAGGCGAGGTCCTCGCGGGTGACCAGCTGGTTGGTGCCGTGGGTGATCGTCACCGGACGCTCGGTGTTGGGGCGCAGGGTCAGGCAGGGCACGCCCAGCACGGTGGTCTCCTCCTGCACGCCGCCCGAGTCGGTGATCACGGCGTCCGCGCCGCGCACCAGGCCCAGGAACTCGACGTAGCCCAGCGGTTCCACGACGCGGATGCCCGGGTGCTCGAGCAGGCCGGCGTCGACCAGGCCCTGGCGACCGCGAGGGTGCAGCGGGAGGACGACCTGGATCTGGTCGGCCACGGGGTGCAGCGTCTTGACCAGCTGCTCGGCGTCCGCGGGGCTGTCGACGTTGGCTGGCCGGTGCAGGGTGGCGACGGCGTACGGCCCCTCGAGTCCGTGCAGCTCGCGGGCCGCGGCGACGTCGAAGCGGTCGAGGTTGGCCAGCAGCGTGTCGATCATCGGGTTGCCGACCAGGTGGATCCGCTGGGCCGGGACACCCTCGTTGCCGAGGTGCGCGACCGCGTCGGCGCTGGTCGCGAAGAGCAGGTCGGAGAGCCGGTCGGTGACGAGGCGGTTGACCTCCTCAGGCATCGAGGGGTCGAAGCTGCGCAGGCCGGCTTCGACGTGGGCGAGCGGGATCTGCAGCTTGGCAGCGACCAGGGCGGCCGCGACGGTGGAGTTCACGTCTCCGTAGACCACGACGAACGCCGGCTCGACCTCGAGGAAGAGCTTCTCCAGGCCGACCATCACCGCCCCGGTCTGCTCCGCGTGGGAGCCGGAGCCGACCCCGAGGTTGACGTCGGGCTCGGGCAGCCCGAGCTGGCGGAAGAAGACGTCGCTCATCTTCTCGTCGTAGTGCTGACCGGTGTGGACCAGCTGCTGCTCGACTCCCCTGTCGGCGAGCGCGCGGATCACCGGGGCGGCCTTGGGGAAGTTCGGACGGGCACCGGTGACGTGCAGGACGAGCGGGGGCATTCGGGTTCTCCCTGGCCGGGGTCTGGACTCGAGACACGCGCGTCCCGAATCGTCACTACGCTTTAACTCTAGTAACTTACTATGCAATGTAGGCGCACAAGAAATCGAGAGGACACACCGTGGACGGACGTGCAGTCCCCCGTGCTGCCCTTTCTGCTGCCCTTTCTGCTGGCCGCAACCTCCCGGCCGCGGGGACGGTCGCGGTCCGGCACCTGGCGAGGGGCACCCGGCACGTCGGCACGCTGCCGCAGCCGTGGCGCACGCCGGCGTACCTCGCCGCGGTGTCCGCGCTCGAGCGCGGCGAGCTCCTCGAGGCGGAACGGCTCGCCGACCGGGCCGGGCCCGCAGGTGCGGTGCTCCGCGAGCTGGTGGCCGGCGAGATCGCCCTGGTCACCCCGCGGCTCCCGGCCGGCTCCCCGGACCGGACCCCGCGCCGGGCGGTCGCCCGGCGGGCGGACACGGTCCTGCACCTGGTGACCAACTCGCTGCCGGAGACGGTGGCCGGCTACACGATCCGCACCCAGGGCATCACCAAGGCGCAACGCGACGCCGGGCTCGACGTCCACGTGGCCACCCGGATCGGGTTCCCCGTCACCAAGGGCCACCTCACCGCGGGCCCCTCGGTGAGCGTCGACGGCATCGCGCACCACCGGCTGCTGCCCGCCCGGCTGCCGCTGCGCGCCGACACCGCCCTGGCCGCCGACATCGAGCAGACCGCCCGGCTCGTCGAGGCCCTGCGCCCGGCCGTGCTGCACGCGCACAGCAACCACGTGAACGCCCAGGTCGCCCTGGCCCTGCGGGCCCGCTTCGCGATCCCCGTCGTCTACGAGGTGCGCGGCTTCCTCGAGGAGACCTGGCGGAGCAGGTCGATCGACCCCTGGGCCGGCTCCGCGGACGCCTACCGGCTGACCCGTGCCGCCGAGACGCAGTGCATGCGGGCCGCCGACGCCGTCGTCACGCTCAGCGAGGCGATGCGGTCCCAGATCGTGGCTCGCGGCGTCGATCCGGACCGCGTGAGCGTGGTGCCGAACTGCGTCGACGGCTCGATGGTCGACCTGCCCGATCACCCCGCTCCTCCGGGCCCGGACCGGCCGGTCACGGTCGGGACGGTCGGCACCCTCAACGGCTACGAGGGCATCGACGTGCTGGTCGAGGCCGTCGCGCGACTGCGCCGCAGCGGGCACGACGTACACCTGCGGGTGGTCGGTGACGGACCCGAGCGGATCGCGCTGGAGAAGCAGGCCGCCGACGCCGGCATCGCCGACGCGAGCACCTTCACCGGCCGGGTGCCCCACGACCAGGTGGTCGACGAGCACCGGGCGATCGACGTCTTCTGCGTGCCGCGCCACGACCTGCCGGTGACCCGGCTGGTCCCACCGCTCAAGCCGATCGAGGCGATGGCGCTGGGCCGTCCCGTCGTCGTCTCCGACCTGCCGCCCCTGCGCGAGATCGTGCTGCCCGCCGACCGCGCCGACCGCGAGCGGGGGCTGGTCGTGCCCCCCGGCGACGCCGCGGCGCTCGCCGATGCCCTGTCCCTCCTCGCCCTCGACCCCGCACGACGCCTCCGACTCGGCACCCACGCACATGACTGGGTCGCCCGGACCCGGACGTGGGCCGCCGCCACCGACACCTACCAGCAGCTCTACACCCGCATCCAAGGAGAAAACCCATGACCGCCCAGCACCCGAGCAGCATCGACGTCGTCATCCTCGGACTCGGCTACGTCGGGCTGCCACTCGCCCAGGAGGCCGCTCGGGCCGGACTCACGGTGGTCGGCCTCGACGTCAACGAGGCCGCCGTCGCCAGCCTCAACGCCGGCCACTCGCACGTCGACGACCTCACCGACGACCACATCGCCGAGATGCTCGCTGCGGGCTTCCGCGCAACCACCGACGCCTCGGTGCTCGACACCGCCGACGCGGCTGTCGTCTGCGTGCCCACCCCGCTCGACCCCGACGGCGGGCCCGACCTGGGCGCGGTCCGGTCGGCGATGGGCGCGGTCGCCGCGCACCTGCACCCGGGACAGCTCGTGGTGCTCGAGTCGACCACCTACCCCGGGACGACGCAGGACGTCGTCCGTCCTCTCCTCGAGGAGGCGTCGGGCCTGACCGCGGGCGAGGACTTCCACCTCGCCTTCTCCCCGGAGCGGATCGACCCCGGCAATGCCGAGTACGGCCTGGCCAACACCCCGAAGGTCGTGGGCGGTCTGACACCGTCCTGCACGGCACAGGCCAGCGCGTTCTACGGCAAGTTCGTGCACACCGTCGTCGAGGCGGCCGGTCCGGCCGAGGCGGAGACCGCGAAGCTGCTGGAGAACACCTACCGCCACATCAACATCGCACTGGTCAACGAGATGGCGCGCTTCTGCCACGAGCTCGAGATCGACCTGTGGGACGTCATCCGCTGCGCGTCCACGAAGCCGTTCGGCTTCCAGGCGTTCTACCCGGGTCCGGGGGTGGGCGGTCACTGCATCCCGATCGACCCCAACTACCTCTCGCACAGCGTGCGCGCCAAGCTCGGCTACCCGTTCCGGTTCGTCGAGCTGGCCGAGGAGATCAACGCGACGATGCCGGCGTACGTCGCCCACCGCGCGCAGAACCTGCTCAACGAGCACCGCAAGGCGGCGTACGGCTCGAAGATCCTGCTGCTCGGTGTGACCTACAAGCCCAACATCGCCGACCAGCGCGAGTCGCCGGCCGTGCCACTGGCCCGGCACCTCCGCATGCTCGGCGCCGACGTGCTCTTCCACGACCCGCGGGTGCAGGAGTGGGACGCCGGCATCCCGGTGCAGCGTGCCGACGACCTCGCGGCCGCTGTCGCCTCTGCCGACCTGGTGATCCTGGTCCAGCCGCACACCGAGTACGACGTCGCGGCGCTCGCGTCGTCCGCCCAGCTGTTCTTCGACACCCGTGGGGTGACCACCGGCGATCTGGCTCACCGGCTGTGACTGCGGTCCTGACCCCCGCCGTGAGCTCCGAGCCGACACCGGCCGAGCTGGCGGCCCAGCACGGCCTCACCCGGGTCGGGGTCCGACCGACCCTGCCGGCGTACGTCGCCGGGCTGTGGAAGCGCCGCCACTTCGCGATCAGCCTGGCCGCGGCGAAGTCCTACGCACGCAACCAGGGCAGCTACCTCGGGCAGCTGTGGGCGCTGCTGACCCCGCTGCTGTGGGCCGGTGTCTACCTGCTGGTCTTCGGGGTGCTGCTCAACACCAGTCGCGGGATCCACAACTTCGTCGGCTTCCTGATCATCGGCGTCTTCCTCTTCCACTTCTCCTCCAACGCCATCACGTCGGGGTCGAAGTCGATCATCAGCAACCAGAGCCTGATCACCTCGCTCCAGTTCCCGCGAGCCCTGCTGCCGATCTCGGCCGTGCTCTCCGAGCTGTTCACGCTGCTGCCCGCCCTCCTGGTGCTGATGGTCCTCGTGCCGCTCTCCGGCGAGCCGTTCCAGGCATCCTGGTTGCTGCTGCCGGTCGCGATCTGCCTGCAGTGGGTGTTCGGCACCGGCATCGCGTTCATCAGCGCCCGCCTGGTCTCGGAGCACCGCGACCTCAAGCAGCTGGTGCCCTTCGTGCTGCGGGTGCTGATGTACGTCTCCGGCGTCTTCTTCTCCATCGACCACTACGTCGGTGAGGGACAGGCCGGCACGATCCTCAGTCACCAGCCCATCGCGATCTACCTCGAGCTCGCACGGGCCAGCCTGCTCACCGACGTGACCGCGTCCGCGTCCACCTGGCTGTGGGGCGTCGGCTGGGCGGTCGTCACCTGCACCGTCGGGTTCGTGTACTTCTGGCGCAGCGAGGCGAGGTACGGCCGTGGCTGAGCTCCCCGCCGACCAGGCCGCACCGTCGCTGATCGTCGACGACGTGCACGTGCACTACAAGACGTACGGCGGCAGCCGCACCCGCAGGCTGGGTGGGCACGTCGGCGCCGTCGACGTCGTCCGCGCCGTTCGGGGCGTCTCCTTCGTCGCCCGGCACGGCGAGTCGATCGGCGTGATCGGCCACAACGGCTCCGGCAAGAGCACCCTGCTGCGCGCGATCGCCGGAGCGCTGCCGACCGCCTCCGGCGCGATCTGGACCCACGGCAACGCAGCGCTGCTCGGCGTCAGCGCCGCCTTGATGAGCAACCTGTCCGGGGAGCGCAACATCGTGCTCGGCGGGCTCGCACTGGGTCTGACCCCGCGCGAGGTCGACGAGCGTTTCGACGAGGTGGTGGAGTTCGCCGGGATCGGCGACTTCCTGCAGCTGCCCATGCGGGCCTACTCCTCGGGGATGGGCTCGCGGCTGCGGTTCGCGATCTCCTCGGCGTCGCGGCCCGACATCCTGCTGATCGACGAGGCGCTGGCCACCGGTGACGCCGAGTTCAAGGCGCGCAGCCGGCAGCGGGTCGAGGAGATCCGCGCCCACGCCGGCACCGTGCTGCTGGTCAGCCACTCGATGTCGACGATCCGGTCCATGTGCGACCGGGTGATCTGGATCGACCGCGGCCAGCTGCGTCTGGACGGCCCGGTCGACGAGGTGCTCGAGTCGTACGCCGAGGCCACCGGTCAGCCGGTGGCGCGGCCGGTGCCCCGGTCGGGGTCCCGGTGAGCCGGCCGTCGCGGGCCCTCGTGGTGACCGTGGTCCACCACCCCGAGGACGCCCGGATCCGGCATCGCCAGATCGACGCCCTGCTCTCCGTCGGCTGGGAGGTCACCTACGCGGCACCGTTCAGCGGCTACGGCCTGCCCGCGGTGTCCACCGACCCGCACCTGAGCGTGATCGACCTGCCGCGGGCCCGAGCGCGCGCCCGGGTCTCGTCCTACCGGGCAGCCCGCTCGCTGCTCGAGACGGAGGGGCCTTGGCACGACGTCGTGCTGCTCCACGACCCGGAGCTGCTGCTCGCCGTCCACCGCCTGGACCTGCCGCCGGTCGTCTGGGACGTGCACGAGGACACCGCCGCCGCGGTCTCGCTCAAGCCGTGGCTGCCGGCGGTGGTCCGTCGCCCGGCTGCCTGGGCGGTCCGCCGCTTCGAGCTGCGCGCCGAGCAGCACCTCGACCTGCTGCTCGCCGAGCACGCCTACCAGGACCGCTTCCGCAAGCCGCACACCGTCGTGCCGAACACGACGAAGGTGCCGGAAGACCCACTGCCACCCGACCAGCCGCGCGTCGTCTACGTCGGCCACCTGACCCGCCCGCGCGGCGCCTTCGAGCTGATCGAGCTGGGGCGGCAGCTGCACGAGCGCACCGATGGCCGGCTGCGGGTGCAGCTCGTGGGGCACGCCGACGCGGAGGCGACCGCTGCCCTCGAGTCGGCCGGCGAGTGGGTGGACTGGCTCGGCTTCCTCCCGCACGAGGAGGCGATGGCCGTGGTCGACGGCGCGCTGGCCGGGCTGTCCCTGCTCCACGACGAGCCCAACTACCGGGTCTCGCAGCCGACCAAGGTGATCGAGTACCTCGCCCACGGGGTCCCCGTCGTGACGACCCCGCTCCCCCTCGCGCAACGACTCGTCGAGGAGGTGGGCGCCGGCGTGGTGGTGCCGTTCGGCGACGTGGCGGCCGCGGCGGACGCCGTGCTCGCCCTCGACGCGGACCCGGCCACCCGGCTCCGGATGGGCTGGCTGGGCCACGCCCACGCACGCGACCAGCTCGACTGGACGTCACGGTCGCGGGAGTTCGTCAGCCGGATGGGCGAGCTGGCGGGGGCCCCGCGGATCTGAGGTGCCGTGGATCTGAGGTGCCGCGGAGCCCCATCTCCGCGGGCAGCCTCGATCAGGCGCGGCGCTTGGAGCGCGGGATGGAGCGCAGGAAGCCGGTGCCCCAGGACAGGTGCATGGTGCACACCACGGCGGGCAGCAGCACGCGGGAGCGCCACGGCAGCCCCCGGCCCATCAGGTACGTCGCGACGAGCACCCCGCCGGCGTACCCGATCGGGGCCAGGAACCCGGCGAGCAGCCAGACCGAGCCTGGCACGCCGGCGAGCAGACCGATGATGGCGAGCAGCCCGACCAGCGACCCGATCCCGACCGCTGCCGTGACCACCGGCGCCGCCAGGTAGCGCACGCTCGCGGTGTCGGGGTGGGCGTCGACGATCTGCCGGCGCCACTGGCCGGAGCCGAAGAACTGGCGGCGCAGGGCCCGGAAGTCGCGCCGCGGCCGGTAGGTCACCGCGAGGTGCGGGGTGAACCAGACGGTGTGGCCGGCCTGCCGGATGCGGTAGTTGAGCTCCCAGTCCTGGGCGCGCTGGAAGTGCTCGTCGAAGCCCCCCAGCTCCACGAGCACGTCGCGGCGGAACGCGCCGAGGTAGACGGTGCGCGCCGGACCCGGCTCGCCGCCGACATGGAACTTCGAGCCACCGATCCCGAGCGGCGAGGACATCGCCACGGCGACCGCCTTGCCGAAGCTGGTGTCACCCTCGACGCGCATCATCCCGCCGACGTTCGCGGCGCCCGTCGCGTCGAGGAGCGACGAGACGTCGTGCAGGTAGCCGTCGGGCAGGAAGCCGTGCGCGTCCACCCGGACGATGTAAGGGTGCTGGGTGGCCGCGATGGCCGCGTTGAGTGCCTGCGGGGTACGCCCGACCGGGTTGTCCACCAGCACGATCCGCGGATCGGTGGCGGCCAGCTCGGCGGCGATCTCTGCCGTGCGGTCCCGGCTCGGCCCCACCGCGAGCACGATCTCGACCTCGCCGTCGTACTTCTGGTCGAGCACCCGACGCACCGACTCGGCGAGGTAGCGCTCCTCGTTGAGCACCGGCATGATCACGGACACGGGCGTCGCCGTACGGCCGACGGGCGCGGGACTGGGCAACGGTGCCAACTTCTCGGTCGTCATGACAGTGCCTTGCTGGTCGTCTTGCGGGGGGCCGGGCGCCCGGAGCGACCCAGTCCGACGTAGGTCCACCCGGCTGCTGCCCAGCTGTCGCGGTCGAGGCAGTTGCGGGCGTCGATGACGTTGGTCCGGGCGACCACCTCGGCGAGTGCGGCCGGGTCGACGGCGCGGAACTCCGGCCACTCGGTGAGGTGGAGGACGACGTCCGCGCCGGTCGCGGCCTCGAGCGTGGTGTCGACGAACGTCAGCTGCGGGGCCACCCGACTGGCCGGTCCGGCGGCGGCCGGGTCGTGGACGGTCACGATGGCGCCCTCCGCATCGAGCCGCCGCGCGACGTCGAGGGCGGGCGAGTCGCGGATGTCGTCGGAGTGCGGCTTGAAGGCCACCCCGAGGACGGCCACCCGTAGGCCGGCGAACGACGCACCGGGGGCGATGTCGAGCAGCTCCCGCGTCAGCTCCACGACCCGGTCGCGGCGACCGGCGTTGACCGCCTCGACCCCGGTGAGGAAGTCGAGGCCGTCGCCGACCCCGAGCTCGACGGCCCGGGCGCGGAACGCTCGCACGTCCTTCGGCAGGCACCCCCCGCCGTAGCCCAGGCCGGCGTTGAGGAACCGTCGTCCGATCCGGGTGTCGTAGCCGATCGCGTCGGCCAGCGTGGCGACGTCGGCGCCGGCCTGGTCGCAGATGTCGGCGACCGCGTTGATGAAGGAGATCTTGGTGGCCAGGAAGGCGTTGGCGGAGGTCTTGACCAGCTCCGCGGTCGGGTAGTCGGTCACCACGACAGGGGTGCCGCGCCCGATCGTCTCGGCGTAGACCTCCCGCAGGACGCCCTCGGCACGCGCACCGCTGACGCCGAACACCAGCCGGTCGGGGCGCAAGGTGTCCTCGACGGCGAAGCCCTCGCGGAGGAACTCGGGGTTCCACGCCAGCTCGGCGTCGGGCCCGGCGAGCTCGTGCAGGGTCTCCTGGAGGCGGGCCGCGGTCCCCACGGGGACGGTCGACTTGCCGACCACGAGCGCGGGTCCGCTCAGGTGCGCGGCGAGCCGGGCGACCGCGTCCTCGACGAAGGTGAGGTCCGCGGCCTCGCCGTTCTTGCTCTGGGGGGTGCCGACGCAGACGAAGTGCACGTCCGCACCGACGACCTCGGCCAGGTCGGTGGTGAACCGCAGCCGCCCGCCCTCGGTGTGCTTGCGCAGCAGGGGCTCGAGGCCGGGCTCGTAGAACGGCGCGTCGCCCCGTTGCAGGGTGGCGACCTTCTGGGGGTCGACGTCGACCCCGACCACGTCGAAGCCGAGGTCGGCCATGCCAGCTGCGTGCACGGCCCCGAGGTAGCCGGTGCCGATGACCGAAACGCGCACAAGAGTTCCTTCCGTCCAGTGAACCTAAGTTAGTCTACTGGTTTTATGGAGATAAGGAACAATCGGGGTCACCCCGGCGCGTCGTACGACGTGCGGGTCAGCCCAGCGGCGGCAGGGTGACGACCTGTCCGGCGTAGCTCAGGCCGGCGCCGAAGGCGATCAGCAGGGCCAGGTCACCGGCCTTGGCCTCGCCGCCTCGCAGCATCGCCTCGATGGCGAGCGGCACCGATGCGGCGGAGGTGTTGCCGGACTCGGTGATGTCGCTCGCGACGGCGACCGACTCGGGGAGCTTGATGTTGCGCGCCAGGGTGTGCACGATCCGCAGGTTGGCCTGGTGGGGGATGAAGGCATCGAGGTCGTCGACGGTGACGGCGGCGTTGGCGAGCGCCTCGTGGGCGACCTCGGCCATCGCGTACGGCGCCCAGCGGTAGACCGCCGCACCCTCCATCTGGACGACGGGGTGGTGCGACTCTCCGGAGGCCAGACAGCTGGGGGTCTGGGTGATGACCTGCGACTGCGAACCGTCAGAGCCCCAGGCCACCGGACCGATGCCGGCCTCGTCGGCAGGTCCGACGACCACCGCCCCGGCGCCGTCGGCGAAGATGAAGGCGGTCCCGCGGTCGGTCGGGTCCATGAACCGGCTCAGCTGCTCGACGCCGATCACCAGGACGTACGTCGAGGTGCCTCCCCGGACCAGCTCGGAGGCGACCCCCAGGGCGTGGCAGAAGCCGGCGCAGCCGGCGGAGATGTCGAAGGCCGGCGCCCGGGAGCCCAGCCGGTCCGCGATCTGCGGCGCCGAGGCCGGGGTGTGCTCCGGGTGGGTCGACGTCGCCACGATGACGCACCCGACCTGCTCCGCGGTGATGCCGGAGGCCTCGATCGCCCGGGTGGCCGCGGTCGTCGCCATCATGATCAGGTCCTCGTCCGGCCCGGCGAAACGCCGCGACCTGATGCCCGACCTGGTCTGGATCCACTCGTCGGTGGAGTCCAGCTCCTCACAGATCTCGTCGTTCGACACCACCCGCTCGGGGCGGTAGACCCCCAGCCCCAACATGGCCGTCGCCTGGGCGCCGACATTCTGCCGAATCATCGCTCGGTCCTCTCTCGCATCCGCCGCGGCTCGGCACGGTCCGGTCGCGTCGGTCGCACGCTACTCCGCGCCACCGAGCACGGGCACCCGCCCGGGCACGAGCCTCAGAGCAGGAACCGGGCGATCGGGCTCCCTGCCGGGACCCGCTCGATCTGGTGGGGCACCTGCTCCATCCTGTCGAGCAGCGCCGGGAGGTCCTCGGCACGGCTGAGCTCGATCCCGACCAGGGCCGGACCGGTCTCGCGGTTGCTGCGCTTGGTGTACTCGAAGAGGGTGATGTCGTCCTCGGGGCCGAGCACCTCGTCGAGGAAGACGCGGAGCGCGCCGGGCTCCTGCGGGAACTCGACGAGGAAGTAGTGCTTGAGGCCCTCGTGGACCAGGGCCCGCTCGACCACCTCGGCGTACCGCGACACGTCGTTGTTGCCACCGGACAGCACGCAGACCACCGTGTCGCCCGGCGCGATGCCGAGATCGACGCCCAGCAGCGCCGCGCTCGCCAGGGCGCCGGCGGGCTCGGCCACGATCCCGTCGCTCTGGTAGAGCGCCAGCATCTCCACGCACACCGCCCCCTCGGGCACCGAGATCACTCGAGCAGCCGACGCCGCGACGATCTCGTAGGTGATGTCGCCGACCCGACGGACCGCGGCGCCGTCGACGAACCCGTCGAGAGCGGCGAGCTCGACCGGGCCGCCGTGCCGGAGCGCGGCACCCATGCTCGCGGCGCCGGCCGGCTCGACGCCGATCACCCGCGTGGTCGGGGAGCGCTCGCCGAGCCAGGCGATCGCACCGGCGAGCAGGCCGCCACCGCCGACCGGTACGACGACATGGTCGGGCGGACCCGGCATCTGCTGCACCAGCTCCCGGATCGCGGTCCCCTGCCCGGCGACGGTCCGGACGTCGTCGAAGGGCGGGATCAGGATCCGGCCGGACTCGTCCGCGCGCTGGTGCGCGGCCCGCGACGCGTCGTCGTAGGTGTCGCCGCCGACGATGACGGAGACCACGTCGCCACCGAGGCTGGCCACGCGTTGCCTCTTCTGGCGCGGGGTGGTGCGCGGCAGGAAGATCTCGGCGTGGACCCCCAGCGCCGCGCAGGCGAACGCCACTCCCTGGGCGTGGTTGCCGGCACTCGCGCAGACCACACCGCGCTGACGCTGCTCGGCGTCGAGCTGGGAGATCAGGTTGTAGGCGCCGCGCGCCTTGTAGGAGCGCACCGCCTGCAGGTCCTCGCGCTTGACCCAGACGTCGTAGCCGGTCGCCTCCGACAGCCGGGTGCTGCGCAGCAGCGGGCTGGGGGCGATCACCGGCTCCAGGCGCTCGGCGGCACCGTCGACGTCCGCGGCAGTGACGAGGGGATGACTGGTCATCGACGACTCCTGGTGGGGTGGAGTGTCCAAGGCTGGCAGCAGGGCGACGTACGACGCCAGCGGGGGTTCCGGCGGTTCACCGGACGACACTGATCGCGCGCGCCTATCGTGCTGCACAGTGGCGTGACGCCTCTCGGGCCAACTCCTCGACACCGACCTGCCCGGAGGCACCCCATGGCCCGGATCCCTGCTCTGCTGATCGCGAGCGTCCTGGCGCTGGCCGCACTGGTCGGCGTCGATGCTCCCGCCGACGCCGGCAACCCCGCGATCGGCCCCCGGATGCTCACCCAGGTCGTCCCCGGCTCCACGGACGCGTTCGACGGGTTCGCCCCGGCCTTCACGGTCCTCGGGAACCGGGCGTTCTTCATGGCCCGCACCTACCGTCACGGCAGGGAGCTCTGGGTCAGCGACGGCACCCCACCGGGCACGCACCTGGTCAAGGACATCAACCGCACCCTGATACCGGCGTCCGAGGAGACTGCCGGATCCAACCCGACCAACATCACGGCCTTCCGCGGCAAGGTCTACTTCGGCGCCGACGCCGGCAGGGGGACCGAGCTGTGGGTCAGCGACGGCACCGCCGGGGGCACCAGGGCGGTGCGCACCGGCTTGCAGAAGCTGAGCTCACTCATGGTGCTCACCGACTTCACCGTCGCCGGCGACCGGCTCTACTTCGTGGCGTCCTATCCCTCCGCGTCGGCGCAGCCGGGACAGCTCTGGTCCACCGACGGCACGACGGCGGGTACGAGGAAGGTCACCGACCTGGCCCGAGTCCACTCAGGTGCCTCCCACATCACGTCCGCCGCAGCACTCGGGAACGACCTGGTCTTCAGCGGTTGGAGTGCAACCGGAGGGCGCGAGCTGTGGCGCTCCGACGGCACGACCGCCGGCACGGGGCTGATCAAGGACCTGATCAGCGACGGCGCAGGGAGTGACCCGACCGAGCTGACCACCGTCGGCACCAGGGTCTACTTCAGAGCCCGGGAAGCGGTCGGATCGACCACCACCACGCTGTGGGTGAGCGACGGCACCGCTGCAGGCACTCGCCCGGTCTTCGACACCGGCAACGGCAACCGGCCGATCTCGCCCACGGCCCTGACGGTCTTCGGCGGCAAGCTCCTCCTCAGCGCCCGGAAGTGGCCGGCCGGCCCGGCGACCCCGTGGACGAGCGACGGCACCGTCGGCGGGACCACTCAGGTCACCGTGCCTGCCGTCGCGGGCTTCACCTCCGCCGGAGCGGTGGACGGCTTCGTGGTCTCCGGAGCGAGGGCGTACTTCTCCGGCAGGAGCGACGTCGCGGGCGACGAGCTGTGGGCCACCGACGGGACCAGCGCCGGCACCGTCCTGGTCAAGGACATCCGCTCCGGCGCCGACGGCTCGACCATCCGGGGAGTCGCCCGGTTGGGCGCAGGCGTGGTCCTCACCGCCCGGACGACAGCCGAGGGGGTCGAGCTCTGGCACAGCGACGGCACGTCGGCGGGCACGCACCCGGCCGGCGACATCGTGCCCGGCACCGGCTCGCCCGAGATCAGCGGGATCGCCACCTCGGGGTCGGTGGCCTGGTTCGGTGCCGCGGCCACCGGCACCGGCACGGAGCCGTGGGTCTACGAGCCGGGACCGACGTACCTCTCGTGGGCGACGCTCTCGGTCAGCAGCCGACTGGCCTACGGCCGCGGCGCGACCCTCACGGTGCGAGTCGGCTCCGGGGCCCCGCTCACCCACCGGAGGGTCTCGGTGTACGACGGCGCGAAGCTGCTGTGCAGCGCCACCTTGACCGGCGGTCGCGCGACCTGCGCGGTGCCGCGGACGTGGCCGGTCGGCACGCACCGGCTGCGGGCGGAGTACGCCGGCGGCGGGCTGGTCCGCTCCTCGGCAACAGCTCGGGCCGTCACCGTCGTCAAGGCCGCGCCCCGGGTCGGGCTGACGGTCCGGGGTGGCAGCCGGCCCCAGGCAGCCGTCACGGTCGCCGCGACCGGACTGACCCCCACGGGCAGGGTGAGCGTCACCGCGACCAGGGGCAGCGCGCGCACGGTCGTCGTCCGACAGCTGCGGGCCGCGCAGCGCGGCAAGGTGACCGTGGGTCTGGGGACGTTGTCGCGGGGCACCTGGAAGATCAAGGTCAGCTACGCGGGATCGGCGACGATCGCGGCGGGCGCCTCGGCCACCAGGGCCCTCAGGGTCGGGTGATCTGGGGCGTCGATCTAGTCTCGAGAGGTTGACCCCTTCTCGGAACGGAGCACTGCGTGAGCAACCTGGCCGACGCGATCTACCAGCACGCGGACCACGACCCCACCCGGATCGCCGTGCGCACCACCGATCGGGCGGTGACGTCCGGCGAGCTGCGTGACCACGTGGCGTCGTACGCCGCCAAGGTGATCGCGGCCGGGATCCAGCCCGGCGACCGGGTGGTGCTGATCGCGCCGACCGTGCCGGAGTTCGTCGCCGCCTACTACGGGCTGCACGCGGCCGGAGCCGTGCTGATCACCATGAACGTGATGGCGACCGTGCCCGAGATCGACTACGTGCTCGAGGACGCCGACGCCTCCCTGGTCATCGCCTGGCACCAGGCCACCACCGCCGCGACGAGGGCCGCGACCGACCGTGGGCTGCCGGTGTGGACGCTCGGCCCGCTCGAGGAGTGGACCACCGACCACCAGGGTCTCCAGGCTCCGGTCGACCGGGCCGACGACGAGACCGCGATCATCATCTACACCTCCGGCACGACCGGGCACCCCAAGGGTGCCGAGCTCGGGGTCGGCGGCATCTTCGCGCTCGTCGACGCGGCCCGACGCCAGCTCGCCTTCGACCCGGCGACCGACCGCACCGGCACGGCACTCCCTCTCTTCCACGTCTACGGCCAGCTGATGGTCATGCACATCTCGGTCTCCCTGGGCGCCCCGGTCTCGCTGCTGCACCCCTTCGACGCCACGACGATGGTCGCGATGATCCGGGACCAGGAGCTGACGGTGGTCTCCGGGGTGCCGGCGATGTGGATCGCGATGCTGCACGCCGCCGGCGACTCGACCCCTGCCGACTTCGCCAAGCTCCGGCTGGCCTCCTCGGGCGGCGCGTCGCTGCCGGCGGAGGTGATCCGCGCCTTCCAGGAGCGTTTCGGCACCCGGATCCGTGAGGGCTACGGGCTCAGCGAGACATCTGGCTGGGCCACCTCGACGCCGCCGGACGCGGAGCCGAAGGTCGGAGCCGTCGGTAGAGCCGTCCACGGGATGCAGCTCGAGGTGCGCGACCCCGAGGGCCGTCCCGTCCCGACCGGCGAGGTCGGCGAGGTGTGGATCAAGGGACCGATCGTGATGAAGGGCTACTGGCGCAAGCCCGAGGCGACCGCCGACGCGATCCGCGACGGCTGGCTGCGCACCGGCGACCTCGGCACCCTCGACGAGGACGGCGACCTGTCGATCGTCGACCGGATCAAGGAGATGATCATCCGCGGTGGCTACAACGTCTACCCGCGCGAGGTGGAGGAGGTGCTCTACCAGCACCCCGACATCGTCGAGGCCGCCGTCATCGGGGTCGCGGACCCGACGTACGGCGAGGAGGTCGCCGCCGTCATCGTGCTGCGCGAGGGTGCCTCGCTCGGCACCGACGAGCTGCGGGCCTGGGCCAAGGAGCGGCTCAGCGCCTACAAGGTGCCGCACCTGGTGCAGGTGCTCCCGGCCCTGCCGAAGGGTCCGTCCGGCAAGATCCTCAAGCGGGCCATCGACCGCGACCGGCTTCGCGGCCCGGCCTGAAGCGGCCGGTCAGGCGAGGTGGCGCAACGACCCCGGGCCCAGCTCCCGGTGGCTGTGGTGTCCCGAGAGGGCAGTGGTCAGGTCGAACTCCGCGAGCAGCGACCGGACCACCTGCTCCACCCCGGCCTGACCGCCGAGCGCGAGACCGTAGAGGAAGGGGCGGCCGAGCAGCACCGCGTCGGCGCCCAGCGCGAGCGCCTTGACCATGTCGGCACCGGTCCGGATGCCGGAGTCGAAGAGCACGCTGATCCGCCCGGCGACCTCCTCGACGACCGGGACCAGCGCGTCCAGCGACGCGATCGCGCCGTCGACCTGACGGCCACCGTGGTTGGAGACGACGATCCCGTCCATGCCGGCCGCGACCGCGCGGGCCGCGTCCTCGGGCGCCTGGATGCCCTTGAGCACGATCGGACCGTCCCAGTGCTCGCGCACGAACGGCAGGTCCGACCAGGAGAGTCCGAGGTTGCCGAAGACCTGGGCGAAGCGCAGTCCCGCCGCCTGCGGCTCCTCCTCGACCGGCCGCTCGAGCGAGTCGAGGAAGACCGGGTCGGTGAGGTAGTTGGCGATCCCGACGTTCGCCAGGAAGGGCAGGAAGCCGCGATCGAGGTCGCGAGGTCGCCAACCGATGGTCGGCGTGTCGAGGGTGACCACGAGGGTGGTGTAGCCCGCGGCCGCCGCACGGGAGAGGAAGCTGCGGCACAGGTCGGGCTCGTTCGGCCAGTACAGCTGGTACCACCGCGACCCGCCCCCGTTCGCCTCGGCGACCTCCTCGATCGAGTGTGACGCCTGGGTGGAGTGGACGTAGGTGAGACCGAGTGCTGCGGCCGCACGCGCCGAGGCCAGCTCGCCGTCGGGGTGGGCCAGGGTCTGCACGCCGACCGGGGCGAAGAGCAGCGGCGCCGCCATCGAGGTGCCGAGCACGGTGGTCGACTGGTCGCGCTGCACGCTGCTGCTCAGCATCCGCGGCACGATCTGCCAGCGCTGGAACGCGGCTCGGTTGGCCGCCGCGGTGGCGCCCGAGCCGGCACTGGGTACGACGTACCCGAGCGCCTCCGGGTCCAGCACCTCCGCCGCCACCGTCTCCAGGTTGGCCAGGTCGGTGGTGATGTCCGGGACCTCACCGCCGAACATGCCCGCCGCGTAGATGCCGAGCTGGTGGTCTGCCCACGTGGTCATGGCAGGCGATGCTACCGACGGCCGGGCACTGGTGGCTCGAGCTCCTGGAGACGACGGTCGACGACGCTGCCGCGCTTGCGGAGCATCGACACCCGGCACGGCTCCGCCGCCTTCTGGGCGTCGAGGAGGGCCCGGGCGGCGTTCGGCGTCAGTGCCGTCACGGCGGTCAGGTCGACGATCAGTGCCTCGCCCGAGCGCGCCCGACTCAGGACCGCCTCACGGATCCGCGGTGCGTCGTCGTCACCGCAGGTGCCGGCCACCCGCAGCCGGTGGTGCTGCGCCTCGTAGCACAACGTGCTCATCGATCCCCGTCCCCGTGGCGGCACGTCGTCTCGGTCACCGCCTCGACCGCACCCGCCCGGTCGGCGGGCGGAAACCCGCCTCGGGAGCGGCGCACCTGCGTGAGGTCGGCTCCCGAGGCCGGCCCATCCGCTCGTCAGTAGCCGGACGGCGGGCCCCGGAAACCACCCCTATGGGTGTGATGGGTCAGCTGGTCCGGGCCGATCCACCGACAGGGGTGGTCGGCCCACGCCACCTGTCACCGATCTGTCATGGTTGCTTCGCCCGCCGGTGGGTACAGCGCCAGGATGGACGAGAGCATCGGCGCCCCCGACACCTTCCACGGCAGCACGAACGACGACCGCGACGAGATGACCCGCGAGGTCAACCGGCTGCTGGAGCAACAGGGCGTCCAGTTCGGCGGGGAGGACGGGCACGCGTTCCGGGTGGACCCGGTGCCACGGGTGATCGCAGCCGCGGAGTGGGAGACGCTCACGGCCGGGATCGGGCAGCGGGTGCGGGCGCTCGACCGCCTCCTCGACGACGTGTACGGCGAGCAGAGCGTTGTCGCGGACGGGGTGCTCCCCGAGCGGGTGATCGCCGGATCTCCCTACTTCGAGCGCGACCTGGTCGGCCTTGCGCCCGCCGCAGGTCCTCGGATCTCGATCGCCGGGCTCGACCTGGTGCGTGGCGCGGACGGCGTCTTCCGGGTCCTGGAGGACAACGTGCGCACGCCGTCCGGGATGGCCTACGCGATCGCCGTGTCCGAGGTCGTGGCCTCGGTGCTGGGAGTCGACCGACCGGGCTCCGACCTCGAGGCCGGCATCCCGGCGGCGCTTCGCGGCTGTCTCGAAGCCACGGCCCCCGACGTCGACGGCGCCCTGGTCCTGCTCACCGACGGTGAGACGAACACCGCCTTCTACGAGCACCAGCGGCTGGCCGAGCTGGCCGACCTCCGGCTGGCACGACCCGCCGACCTGCGAGCCGACGGCGAGCACCTGCGACTCGACGGCGGCGAGCGGGTCCGGGCGGTCTACCGCCGCACCGACGACGATCGGGTGCGCGACGACGCCGGCGAGCTGACGGACCTGGCCCGGCTGCTGCTGCCGCCGCTGCGCGCCGGCACGGTGGGCCTGGTCAACTGGTTCGGCACCGGCGTAGCGGACGACAAGTCGGTCTACGCCTACGTCGACGACCTGATCCGGCACTTCCTCGGCGAGGAGCCGATCATCGCGTCCGTCCCGACGTACGACCTCGCGAAGCCCGATCAGCTGGCCGCGGTGCTCGACCGGCTCGGTGAGCTCGTGGTCAAGCCGCGCGACGGGTACGGCGGCACGGGGGTCGTCGTCGGTCCCTCGGCCTCGGTCGCCGAGCTCGACCAGGCTCGCGCGGAGGTACGTCGTGCGCCCGAGCTCTGGGTCGCTCAGGAGGTCGTCTCGCTGTCCACCCACGACACCATCGTCGACGGAGAGCTGGAGCCCCGGCATGTCGACCTGCGCCCGTTCGCGTTCTACGACGGCGCGACGGTGACGGTGCCTACTGGCGGACTGACCAGGGTCGCGCTCCAGTCGGGCGAGATGGTCGTGAACTCCTCGCGCGACGGCGGCGGCAAGGCCACCTGGGTGCAGTAGGAGTCACCCCGGTCCCGCGTCCTCGTGACGACCTCATGGGCGGCAGGCCCCGACGTAGGTCCCTCTCCCGGTCGGGAGCGGCAGGTCGAGGGTGGTGCGGATGCCTGGCGCCGCGGCGCGCACGTCGGGGATCGCGTTGACGATCCGCCCGCAGGCAGCCACGATCGCGGCGTGGTTGTGGTCACCGTGCTCGCTGCTCGGCACCACGTCCACGACGTACGACGGCTCGCCGGTGATCTCGACCCGGTAGGAGCCACCACCAGCGGCCGGACGCGCCCAGTCGGGGCGCAGGTCGTCGCGGGTCCGGGTGACGTGCTCGACGACGATCGCGGGGTGTCCGGCGACCATCCCGCTGATGGAGAACTTCAGCGCGGCGATGGTCCCCTTCTCGATCCGGCCGGCCGCGATGTCGTAGCTCTCCGGTGCGGGCTCGGCCTCCCAGTGCTCGATGAGCTCGTCGACCTCGATGCCGAGGCCGGTGGCCATCATCCGGATGGCGGTGCCCCACGCGAGTCCGAGGACGCCGGGCAGGAACAGCAGCGGGGTCACGTCCACCGGCCCCCCGAACCCCATCAGGTCGAACATCACCTCCGTTCCGTCGTACGTCGCGTAGTCGGCCAGCTCGTAGCACCTGATCTGCTCGATGCGCTGACAGGTGCTGGCGAGGGCGAGCGGCACCAGGTCGCTGGCGAAACCGGGGTCGACGCCCGTGATGTAGACCGACGCGCCGCCGGCCCGGGCGGATGCCTCGACCTTGTCGATCACCTTCTGCGGCATGGTGCCCCACGGGTACTGCAGGGTCCCGGGCGCCGAGCCCACGACGTCGATCCCGGCCTCGAGGAGCTTGCGTACCTCGTTGGTGGCCTCGACCGGCCGGGTGTCGCCCATCGCGCAGTAGACGACGCACTCGGGCCGGGCCGAGATCAGCGCGTCGAGGTCCCCGACGGCGGTGATGCCGGTGACGGTGTCGACGCCGGCCAGCTCGCCCGCGTCCCGGCCCACCTTCTCCGGGGTCGAGGTGGAGACCGCCACCAGCTCGAACCTGTCGTCGGCGATGAGCTGGCGCAGGGTCAGCCTCCCGGCATTGCCGGTGCTGACCTGGGCGACGCGGATCGACATGGGGACCTCCACGAACTGGAACGTGTTCTACCTGGACGGAAACTAGGTTAACGTCTCGCCCATGGGACGTGTGGACGGCAAGGTCGCGCTGATCAGCGGGGGCGCGCGCAACATCGGTGGCGCGAGCGCGCGACTGCTGGCGGCCGAGGGCGCCCGGGTCGTCATCGGCGACCTGCTCGACGACGAGGGCACCGCCCTGGCCGAGGAGCTGTGCCGGGAGTTCGGGCCGAGCAGCGCGCGCTACGTCCACCTCGACGTGACCAGCGACGAGGACTGGCGCAGCGCGGTCGCCTTCACCGTCGCGGAGCACGGCCGGCTCGACGTGCTCTTCAACAACGCGGGCATCTTCAACGGCGGCCAGCTGCAGCGCTACCAGCAGGAGCTCTGGCAGCAGATGCTGGACGTCAACCTGACCGGGCCCTTCCTGGGCACCCGCGCAGCCGCGGACGCGATGATCGCCTCGGGCGGCGGTTCGATCATCAACACCTCCTCGATCGAGGGACTCCGTGGGACGCCGTGGGCGCACGGGTACGTCGCCTCGAAGTGGGGCCTGACCGGGCTGACGAAGTCCACTGCGCTGGAGCTCGCCCCCCACGGCATCCGGGTCAACTCGCTGCACCCGGGCCGGATCAGCACCCCGGCCACCGACGCGATGCCGGTCGACCTGATCCCGATCCCGCTCGGCCGACCGGGACTGCCCGACGAGGTGGCGGCGTTCGTGCTCTTCCTCGCCAGCGACGAGTCGTCGTTCGCGACCGGAGCCGAGTTCGTGGTCGACGGCGGAACCGTCACCGCGATCCCCACCAAGCTCTGACCGGTAGGAACCGACGACAATCGGTTCCAACGCCACCCCAACGGGTGAAGGCCGCCCTCCGCGCCTCGGGGTACGGGCGGTGATGACTGACACGCAAGCCGCGCCCGCCGTTCTCGGGACGGAACGGCGCGCCCACCGCCTGCGGATCGCCTCGGTGCCGTCCGGCCACGTCTATGTCCGCCACCTCGCCCCCGAGTCCGGCCCGGGCCCGGACCGGCTTCCGGACCCGGATCCCTCCCGGCCGGATGTGCCGGCCGGCGCGGTCTGGTGGCCGCCGGCGATGCTCGAGCCCGAGTGGGCGGCCTCGGCCGAGTTCGACCTGTTCCACCTCCACTTCGGGTTCGACGCCTGCGATCCAGCACAGCTCGAGCGCTTGGTCGCGACCCTGCGACGTCGCGGCAAGCCCTTCGTCCTCACCGTGCACGACCTGCGCAACCCGCACCATCAGTCGAGGGCGGAGCACGACGCCCAGCTCGACGTGCTCATCCGGGCTGCGGACGCCCTGGTGACCCTGACCCCGGGAGCAGCTGCCGAGATCCGGCGCCGCTGGGGCCGGGAGGCCGTCGTGATCCCGCACCCGCACGTGGTCGAGCTGCCGGACCTGGTGGAGCGTCGACGGGACCGGTCCCGTCGGCCGGACGGGCCGTTCCGCGTCGGGCTGCACGTCAAGAGCCTCCGACCGAGCATGGCACCGCTCCGGATCCTGCCCACCCTCGTCGCCGCGGTGTCGGGGCTGCCGGGGGCGGTGCTGCAGGTCAACGCCCATCACGACGTGATGGATGCCGACGGCCAGCGACACGACGACGAGCTCTCCGACTACCTGCGCCGGTCGGCGGCCAACGGCGACCTCGACCTACGCGTGCACGACTTCTTTCCGGACGACGCGCTGTGGGACTACCTCGGGTCGCTCGACGTCTCGGTGCTGCCCTACCGGTTCGGCACCCACTCCGGATGGCTGGAGGCGTGTCGTGACCTCGGCACCACCGTGGTCGCGCCCTCCTGCGGCTTCTACGCCGAGCAGGGACCGGTGCTCGGCTACCACCACGACGAGGAGTCCTTCGACGCCGAGTCGCTGGCCGCGGCCGTCATGACGGCGTACCGCGATCGTCCGCAGCTCGGCGTGAGCGTCGAGGAGCGCCGCGAACAGCGCCGCCAGGTCGCCGCCGCCCACGACCGGCTCTACCGGATCGCTCGTCGGGTGAGCCCGCTGCGCGTGTGCCTGATCGCCTCGAACCGGTACCCGGTGCGTCAGCCGTTCGCCGGTGGCCTCGAGGCGCTCACCCATCAGCTGGCGCGCCAGCTGGTGCGGCGCGGGCACGAGGTCACCCTGTTCGCGGCCCCCGGGTCGGATCCCGCGCTCCCGGTCGCCGAGCTCGACGTCCGCGACATCCGATTCAGCCGCGCTGCGCTGCGGGACGTGAATGCGCCGGCCGAGGAGTGGATGACCGATCACCACGCCTATCTCTCCCTCATGCTCGACCTCGCCCGAGACGGGTCACGACGCTTCGACATCGTGCACAACAACAGCCTCCACCACCTGCCGGTCGCCATGGCGTCGATGGTCGGCGTCCCGGTCCTGACCACCCTGCACACCCCGCCGACCCCGTGGCTGGAGTCGGCGATGGAGGCGTCCGCGACGTCGGTCGAGTGCACCGCGGTGAGCCGGCGCACGGCGGCCGCCTGGCGGCACGTCGTCGACGCGACCGTCGTGCACAACGGCGTCGACCTGGACCACTGGAAGCCGGGCCGCCGTGGCAGCTCGGCGGTCTGGACGGGCCGCCTCGTCGCCGAAAAGGCTCCCCACCTCGCCATCGACGCGGCCGGGCTTGCCGGTCTCCCGCTGGTCCTGGCGGGCCCGGCCCCGGACCCGGCGTACTTCGACCGAGAGATCGCACCTCGCCTGGGTGGCGGAGCCAGGTACGTCGGACACCTCGACCACACCCGTCTCGCAGCCCTCGTCGCCGACTCGGCGGTCGCCGTCGTCACCCCTGCCTGGGACGAGCCCTTCGGACTGGTCGCCATCGAGGCCATGGCCTGTGGCACGCCGGTGGCGGCCCTGCCACGCGGCGCCCTCCCGGAGATCGTCGTGGACGGTGCCGGCTCGCTGGCCGCCGGCGACACCGCAGCGGACCTGGCCGAAGCCATCCGCCGTGCGCTCGCCTGCGACCGGTTCGCGGTCCGTGACCACGTCGCCCGCCACTTCAGCGCCGCCCGGATGGTCGACGGCTACGAGGACCACTACGCCATGCTGCTCGACGAACGGAGCGTCGCATGATCGGCTACTACGTCCACCACCACGGTCGTGGCCACGCCCACCGCGCCCTGACCTTCGCCCGGCACCTGGGGGAGCCGGTGACGGGGCTCTCGTCCCTGCCCCGTCCGGACGGGTGGACCGGCGCCTGGGTCCGGCTCGAGCGCGACGACCTGGCCCCGGACGCGGACGACCCGACCGGCCGGGGACGGCTGCACTGGGTCCCCCGTGGTGACGCCGGACTGAGTGCACGGACCGCGCGCATCTCGCGCTGGCTCGACACACACCGACCCCGGTTGGTCGTGGTGGACGTGTCGGTCGAGGTGGCCGTGCTCGTCCGGTTGCACGGCGTGCCAGTGGTCACCGTCGTCCTTCCCGGTCGACGCTCGGACCCGGCCCACCTGCTCGGCTTCGACGTGTCGACTGACCTGGTCGCCATGTGGCCGCCGGAGGCGAAGGGCATGCTGCCCGGCCTGCCCCAGACCGTTCGCGATCGCGTGCGCGCCGTCGGTGCCGTCTCGCGTCACCCCGTCCGCAGACCGGGTCCGCGTCGTCCCGGACCGCCGCGGGTGCTCCTGATGACCGGCGCCGGGGGCGACGACCTGCGTGGGGAGCAGATCGTGGAGGCCCGGCGGCAGACACCGGAGTGGGAGTGGGTGGTCCTGGGGCGACACGGTCGCTGGGACGACGACCCGCGTGCGGCGATGTGCGATGCGGACGTGGTGGTGACCCATGCCGGACAGAACCTCCTGGCCGAGGTCGCAGCCGCCCGGACACCGGCCATCGTGGTCCCGCAGTCGCGACCCTTCGACGAGCAGCGCACCACCGCCGACGCACTGGCGACCGGCGAATGGCCGGTCCTGGTGGAGGACCGCTTCCCGAGCCGGGGCTGGCCGGAGCGACTCGCGGCCGGGTCGCTCCTCGACGGTGAGCGGTGGTCGTCGTGGTGCGACGGCCGGGCCACTGAGCGGTTTGCCGACCTGGTCGCGACCAGGTCCGGGCATCGCGTCGAAGCCGCCTCGTGACCGGCGTCGGGGTGGTGACGATCGCCCACGGTCGCCACGAGCACCTCCGACGGCAGCACCTCACCCTCGCCGGCTCGAACACTCCGCCCGACGCCTACGTCGTGGTCGCGATGGATGACCCCGACCTGGAGGAGTGGCACCCCCACGGCGGCCTCCACGCCCGGGTGCTCACGATGGACGCCGATCCGACGGGCCTGCCGCTGGCCGCCGCCCGCAACCGCGGGATCGGCGCTGCCTTCGCGGCCGGCTGCGACGTGGTCGTCGCTCTCGACGTCGACTGCCTGGCGGGTCCCGACCTGGTCGCGGACTACCACCGCGTGGTGTCCGGCGATCCGGCAACCGTGTGGCAGGGGCCGGTGACCTACCTGCCTCCCCCGCCGCCGGGCGGCTACCCGCTCGCGCACCTCGACGACCTGGACGACCCTCATCCCGGTCGCCCGCTCCTGGCTCGCGGCGAGACCCGACGCGACGCCGTGCCCGAGCTGTTCTGGTCGCTCTCCTTCGCGCTCTCGAGCGAGGCGTGGAGTCGCTCGGGAGGGTTCTGCGAGGACTACGTCGGGTACGGCGGCGAGGACACCGACTTCGGTCAGCTGCTCCGCTCCGAGGGTGTCGGCCTCGGGTGGACGGGCGACGCACGGGCATATCACCAGCACCACCCGGTCTCACGGCCCCCGGTCGAGCACCTCGACGACATCCTGCGCAACGGCGCGATCTACCACCGGCGCTGGGGCTCGTGGCCCATGGAGGGATGGCTGTCGGAGTTCGAGCGCCTGGGACTTGTCGTCCAGCAGGACCACACCTGGGTGCGGGTGTGACTCCTCATCAGCCCCGGTCTCCCCATCCTTGCTCGACCGGGTAGCTCACGGGCCTGTTCACCCGCTCCGGGTGACGCCTTCCGCGTCTGTCATCCCTAGGTTCGAGGTGTGCCAGGTCAGCAGCGTCCGCGAAGAGAGGTCCCGTCGTGAGTCCCGACACCCACGCCCGTTCGATGCTGCCGATCCCGGATCGTCCGGTGCCGGGGCTGACGACGTACGACGCCAAGGACCCGGCCACGGCGTTCCCACCGATCGAGCCGCTGCTCCCACCCGCCGGGGCCCCCAACGTCCTGGTCGTGCTCCTCGACGACGTGGGGTTCGGTGCGTCCAGCGCCTTCGGTGGACCGTGCCACACGCCGACCGCGGAGCGCCTGGCCGCCGGCGGTCTGAGGTTCAACCGGTTCCACACCACCGCGCTCTGTGCGCCCACCCGGCAGGCACTGCTGACCGGTCGCAACCACCACTCGGTCGGCATGGGCAGCATCACCGAGACCGCCACCTCCGCGCCCGGCCAGAGCTCGCTGCGGCCCAACACCAAGGCGCCGTTGGCGATGACCCTCAAGCTCAACGGCTACTCCACCGCCCAGTTCGGCAAGTGCCACGAGGTGCCGGTCTGGCAGACGTCGCCGATGGGGCCGTTCGACGCCTGGCCGTCGGGTGGCGGAGGCTTCGAGACGTTCTACGGGTTCATCGGCGGCGAGAACAACCAGTACGACCCCGCCCTCTACGACGGGACGACTCCGGTCGAGCCGCCGGCCACGGCCGAGGAGGGCTACCACCTGACCGAGGACCTCACCGACCATGCGATCGCCTGGATGCGTCAGCAGAAGGCGCTGATGCCGGACAAGCCGTTCCTCGTCTACTTCGCACCGGGCGCGACCCACGCACCGCATCACGTACCGAAGGAGTGGGCCGACAAGTACGCCGGTCAGTTCGACGACGGCTGGGACGCCCAGCGCGAACGCACCTTCGCGAAGCAGAAGGAGCTCGGTGTCATTCCGGCTGATGCGGGGCTGACCGCACGCCACGACGAGATCACCGCATGGGACGACATGCCCGACGAGCTGAAGCCGGTCCTCGCCCGTCAGATGGAGGTGTACGCCGGCTTCCTCGAGCACACCGACCACCACGTCGGGCGCCTGATCGACGCCCTCGAGGACCTCGAGGTCCTCGACGACACCCTCGTCTACTACATCATCGGCGACAACGGCGCCTCGGCCGAGGGCACCATGAACGGTGCCTTCAACGAGATGGCCAACTTCAACGGCATGGCAGCACTCGAGACACCCGAGTTCCTGCTCTCGAAGATGGACGAGCTCGGGTCACCGGAGTCCTACAACCACTACTCGGTCGGCTGGGCATGGGCGATGAACAGCCCGCTGCAGTGGACCAAGCAGGTCGCGTCGCACTGGGGTGGCACCCGCAACGGCACCATCGTGCACTGGCCGCACGGCATCTCCGAGGCTGGCGGGCTGCGGTCTCAGTTCACCCACGTGATCGACCTGGCGCCGACGATCCTGGAGGCGGCGGGGATCCCGGAGCCGACCATGGTCAACGGTGTCCTGCAGTCGCCCATGGAGGGCACCTCGATGCTCTACACCTTCAACGCGCCGGACACGCCCGAGCGGCACGACCTGCAGTACTTCGAGATGTTCGGCAACCGCGGCATCTACCACGAGGGCTGGAGCGCGGTCACGAAGCACAAGACGCCGTGGGTGATGGTCGGCGGCGTGATGCCGGCCTTCGACGACGACGTCTGGGAGCTGTACGACGGCACCACCGACTTCAGCCAGGCTCGCAACCTCGCCGCCGAGCATCCCGACAAGCTCGCGACGCTCCAGCGGCTGTGGCTGATCGAGGCGGCCAAGTACCACGTGCTCCCCCTCGACGACCGCGGCGCGGAGCGCCTGAACCCCGAGCTGGCGGGTCGTCCCACCCTGATCCGGGGGACGTCCCAGCTCTTCTTCCCCGGCATGGGACGGCTCTCGGAGAGCAGCGTCGTCAGCATCAAGAACAAGTCCTTCTCCGTCACGGCCGAGGTGGAGGTCCCCGAGGGCGGCGTCGAGGGGGTGATCATCGCGCAGGGCGGGCGCTTCGGCGGCTGGGCCGTCCACGTCAAGGACGGCCGCCTCAGGTTCGTCTACAACGTCCTCGGCATCCATGAGTTCACCGCTACTGCCGACACACCTGTTCCGACCGGCAAGCACCAGGTGCGGGCCGAGTTCGCGTACGACGGGGGCGGACTGGCCAAGGGCGGCGACGTCACGCTCTACCACGACGGCGCGGCTGTCGGCACCGGCCGGGTCGAGGCCACCCAACCGATGATCTTCTCCGCCGACGAGACCACCGACATCGGCCACGAGACCGGGACCACCGTCACCCCCGAGTACACGCCGGCGACCAGTAGGTTCACCGGCAAGATCCTCTGGGTCCAGATCGACCTCGGCGACGACGACCACGACCACTTCATCGAGCCCGAGGAGCGGCTCCGCGTGGCGATGGCCCGGCAGTAGCAGGCTCGATCCCCCCACCACCAAGGATGCAGCTGATGACCACCACACCGCTCGACCAGCTCGGCCCCGTCGACTACGTCGTCGTGGAGCTCCCGGCAGGCGCCAGCAGCGTCACCGGCCGTCGTCGGCGGATCTAGCGGTCGGACATGACCGTCGGCGTCGGGCTCTTCGCGCTGCTCGTCATCCTGTTCGTCAGCGTGTCCGCGTGGCTCGGCCGGGCCTACCTGACCGGGCCGCTGGTCTTCATCACCGCCGGCGCGGTGGTGGGGCGCGCCACGTCTGGCGACGACGTCGACAGCGCCCTGATCCGGACGGTCGCCGAGGTGACCCTGGCGCTGCTGCTGTTCCATGACGCCGCACAGCTGCAGCCACGGGAGCTGCGCCGCGACTCGGTGTTCACCGGGCGGCTGCTCCTGGTCGGGCTCCCCCTGACGATCGGTGCGGGCTACCTGGTGGCCCGTGGACTGTTCCCCGGGATCGGGATCTGGCTGGCCCTGCTGCTCGCCGCCGCGCTGGCGCCGACCGACGCCGGACTGGGCGCCGCGACCGTGCTCAACCCGGTCGTCCCGGTGCGGGTGCGCCGCATCCTCAACGTCGAGAGCGGCCTGAACGACGGGCTCGCCACGCCGGTCGTGCTCTTCGCCGTAGCGGCCGCCGCCGGCGCCGAGCACGGGCACGCCCTGCAGGAGGCGCTCCGCGAGATCGGGGTGGGTGCGCTGGTCGGCGTACTCGCCGGGTATCTCTGCGGACGACTCCTCGAGCGTGGCCCGCCGCGCCGGCTGGGCCCAGGAGTCCCTGGTCCCCATCGCCGCACTGGCCATCCCCCTGCTCTGCTACTACGGAGCCGTGGAGCTCCATGGCAACGGCTACATCGCCGCCTTCATCGCCGGTACGGCGTTCGCGAGCGCCCAGGCCGACGCCGCGCGCACCCAGGCCAGCCTCGAGCTCACCGACCTGGTCTCGGCGTTCCTCGGCTATGCCGTCTGGATGCTGTTCGGCATCACGGCGGCCAACCACCTCGACCTGCATCGTGCGCTGGCAGACCCTGCTCTTCGCCGTGCTCTCGCTCACGGTGCTGCGGATGGTCCCGGTCGCGCTGTCACTGGCGGGGGCGGGCCTGCGTGTCCCTACGGTCCTGTTCGTCGGCTGGTTCGGCCCGCGCGGACTGGCCTCCGTCGTCTTCGCGCTCATCGCCTTCGAGTCCCTCGACTCCGACCCCGCGGTCGCCACCGTGATCGGCGTGATCGCCGCGACGATCACCCTGAGCGTCGTCGTCCACGGGATATCCGCGGCACCCTGGGCGCGCCGGTACGGTGCCTGGGCGCAGCGGACCCGCCCCGACGATCGAGACCCAGGGCGCCGTCGAACCGGTCCCCGTGCGCCGCTCCTTCGCGGCGTGAGCCGCCGGCTCCCCTGCAGCAGGGGCGACTGGTCACCGCGTCCGCTCCCCCTGGCCAGCCTGCTGCTCGGCGGGGAGCTCGATCTGAGGTGGGCGGGGTCCGATCTAGGGCGGCTCTCCCGATGTGCCCACGTGGCGCCCGGCGGCACGGTGGATCTCGTCACCGGGTCACCCCGATCCGGTGCAGGATCCCGAAAGGGGAACATCATGAACAGCAGGACCATCTACGCCGCACTCGGCACCGCGACCCTCGCGATCGCCGGACTGGGCACCGTCGGTACGCCGATCAGCGCGTCGGCAGCGACCGCCGCCGCCGCGGCCACTCCCGGAGCCCTCTGCCAGATCCGGGTCATCTCGGTGGAGGCCCGCGACATCCAGGAGGACGTCCAGGGCACCGACGAGATCCGGCTCAAGCTCGGCAACACCCGCACCGTGCAGCGCACCTACTTCGAGGGCCAGCTGCGCAACACGCTCGGCGACGGGAGCGATCTCTTCACCGCCCCGGAGCGGGTCCGGCTCCTGGAGGTGGACGGCGCGAACGAGGAGGTGGTGGACGCCGTCACCATCCCCTGCGTCAACCGGACCGACACCACCCGGCTGGCCAGCGCTGACGGCGACACGGTGTACCGGGTCAGGTGGACCGTCGACGTGCTCATCCCGTGACCGGTACTCAGGGGACTCCGGGCTTCTCGGGACCCGGAGTCCCCGACCGGTGCCGGTGACCCAGCCGTGCCGCCTCCTCCCGCGAGCTCACCTCCAGCTTGCGCAGGATGTTGGACACATGGACGCTCACCGTCTTGATGCTGATGAACAGCGCCTCGCCCACCTCACGATTGGTCTGCCCCGCGATCAGACAGCCCAGGATCTCGTCCTCACGTGCCGTCAGTCCCGGGTAGCCGGACGTCGTCCCTGACGTCTCGCTCGCCTCGACCAGGTCCACCCGTCCCCACCGCGCCAGCAGCTCCACCTCCTCGACCAGGCGCTGTGCGCCCAGTGCCGACGCGGCCGCATGGGCACGTCGTACGGCGGCCACCGGTCGCTCGCCGGTCTGCTTGTCCAGCACCCGCGCCTCGGCCTCCCTCCAGTGGGCGTACGCCACCGGGAACGGCCGACCGAGATCGGCCCAGGCCGCGGCCGCCGCCACCCAGGAATCGGCGGTGCCGCGGGCTCCGGCACCGCGACCCAGCTCGGCTCGTAGCGTGAGCTCGTGGGCCCGCCCGTCCGGCATCGGGTGCGTGTCCCCCGCCAGCGGGCTGGGTCGCATCGCCTCGACCCTCGCCATCAGGGCAGCGGACTCCTCGGCGGCGGCTGCCAGGTCGGCCAGCGCACGGGCGGCGAGGGTCACCAGGGTGCCGGCGAAGCGCGCCTCGTAGCCACGCTCGATCAGGTCCAGCCCGGCGCGAGCAGCGGCGAGCCCCTCGGCCGGCCGACCCGCCCACAGCTGCAGCTCGGCGTCGACCTCACAGAGCTCGCGGCGCCACGAGTCCGGGGCGGCGTACTCGTCCAGCAGGTCCCGCGCTCGGGCCACGAGAAGGTCGGCGGCCGGCAGGCCCCGGTGCATCGCGAGCCGTGCGGCGTGCTCGAGGACCGGGAAGCTCCGCATCCCCCGCGGGTGCCGGTCGAGCGCCTGCTCGAGCAGGTGATCGGCCTCGGCCCAGCGGCCGGCCCGCTCCAGACCCTCGGCGACGTTGGCCTGAAGGAAGCTGCCGTCCTGGCGTGCGAGCCCGACCCGGCTCAGCGCGGCGTACCCTCGCTCGCACACCTCGAGCGCCTCGTCGCACTCACCATCCATCGACAGCAGGTGGGTGAGGTTGATGTAGGCGAGGCTCAGGTCGTCAGGGTCGTGGAGCCGCTCGGCGAGCGCGACCGCTCGGCGGCAGTGCTCGATGCCCCTCGGGAGATCGCCGAGCAGGGCCGTCGCCACCCCGAGAGCGTTCAGCGCACGGCCCTCCTCCTGCTCGGCACCCACGGCGCGAGCCACCACGATCGCCTCGGTGCAGACCTCGACCGCGAGGTCCAGGCGGGTCCAGCCCGTCGCCAGCAGCCCGCGCCCGGACAGCACCCGCGCACGTGCTGGCGATGGCTCCGGAGGTAGCAGGTCGAGCGCGGCACGGAAGGCGTCGTCGCCGTCCTCGGCCCGGCCGCCGCTGAAGCAGTAGCGACCCTTGCGCTCGAGAGCCATCGCCTGGCTCTCGGCGTCGCCCGCCAGGTCGATCGCGCGGTCACCGAGCGTGACCGCGCGGGCGTCGTCGCCCACGAGATGGGCCACGTCCGCGGCGTGCAGGACCAGCTCGGACTCGGTGAGGCCGGAGCCGGTCGTGTCGACGTCCTCCCGCGCGCCCAGCGTCAGGGCGCGCCGCAGGTAGTCGTCGGCCTCCGCGAAGGCGCACATCCGCTCCGCGGCCAGGCCGGCCCGGACTGCGGCGAGGTAGGCGGGTCCCGGCACGTGTGCCTGCTCCCAGTGGTGGGCGATCATGCCGCTGGTCTCGAACGCGTCCCCGGCCTCCTCCGTGCGCGCCGAGAGGGCGCGAGCGGCGGCCTCGTGCAGGCGCCTGCGGGTCCCGGACAGCAGCTCGGCCTCCAGGATCTCGCGGAAGATCGGGTGCACGAAGGCGTACGTCGTCTCGCCCACCGCCTCCAGCAGGTGGCGGTCGACGGCGGCATGGACCGCCTGCTCGGCCTCGGGCTCCGCCGTCACCGTCACCTCGGCCAGCAACGCCACGTCGAAGGTGCCCAGCACGGCCCCGACGTCGAGGAAGCGCCGCATCGAGCCGGGCACGGTGGCCAGTCGCGCGGCGACCAGGTCGTGCAGACTCCCGGGGAGCGGCCGGTCGGGGTCGCTCGTCCACGCCAGGAGCTCTTCGCTGAAGAGCGGGTTGCCCGCCGAGCGCTCGAAGAGCGCGTCGAGCCGAGTCTCGTCGACCGTCGGCAGGCCCGAGGACGCGGCGATGCTGCGCAGCTGCTCGCCGGTGGCTTCTCGTCCCAGGCGAGGGAGGTCGACACGGGTCACCTCGGGGAGCCGGCCCATCTCGTGCAGCCAGCCACGCAGCGGGTGCTCACGGTGGAGCTCGTCGGTGCGCACCGTGATGAGGAGCAGCAGCCGCTCACCGGTCAGGTTGCGACCCAGGAAGGCGAGCAGGTCGAGGGTCGAGCGGTCCGCCCAGTGCACGTCCTCGACCAGCCACACGACGTCGGTGTCGGTCGTCAGGTCGCCGATCAGGCTGAGGAACCCCTCGAAGAGTCGCGACTGTGCCGAGCTGCTCGGAGCCCGGTCGACCTCGCGCCGTCGAGGCTCCAGCACCCGGGCCGGGAGCAGGGAGTCGAACTCCGCCGGCCACCACCGCAGCAACCCTCCGAGCCGCTCGTCGTCCAAGGAGCGGCAAACCCCGCGCAGGGTCCCGACGACCGGCGCGAACGGGATCGACTCGCCCTGGAGCGGCAGACAGTGACCAGTCAGGCCGAGACCGGTCCGGTCCCTGTCGGCAAGGACCGCCTGACACAGGGTGGTCTTGCCGACTCCTGCCTCCCCCGTGACCAGGACGACCCGCGGTGAGCCCGCGCGGGCGGCGACACCCTGGTCCAGCACTCGCTCCAACTCGGTGTCACGGCCGCACAGCCGAGGCGCGGTCACGGTCCGGGGCATGTGCCCTCCACGAGTGGGTCAGGCCTTCGATGATGGCCCGCCCGGGCCGACAGGGCAACGGACTTCCCCCGACGCACGCCGCGATCTGAGGTGACTTCCCTATGTCCAGCACGGTCCGACGGCGGCACTGTGGAGGGCAGACCGCGGCCGGAGGGGCGGCGGCGCAACCACAGGGGAAGCTCATGAAGACATCACGTGCATCACTCGTCGTCACCACCGTCGTCGCCGGACTGGTGCTCTCGACGGTCGGCGCCGTCGCGACCGTCGCACCCGGTACGCCGGGCAGGGACGTCACTCGGGGCCAGGACAACGACGTCGCGTCCAACCCGTTCATCCAGCCACCGGATGTGGTCGCGAAACAGCACATGGATGCCACCGACGTGCTCTTCGGACGTGGCAACGACGACCTCCTCCAGGGCAACCGCGGCAGCGACACGCTGGTCGGCGGAGGTGGCGACGACATCCTGATCGGCGGTCCGGAGGCCTTCAGCGCTCCCAACAGCGACGTGCTGCTGGGCGACGCCGGCAACGACATCAACATCTGGGCGCCCGGTGACGGCAGCGATGCCTTCGTCGGCGACCGCGGCTACGACACGATGGTCTTCGCGCCCTTCCTCACCCGTCCGAACGGCGACATCGTGCACCAGCGGTCGGCCGGTCGCCTGGTGCCCCGGGTCGACATCTCCGGCAAGCCCGGGCTGACCTGCGAGCTGGTCGAGGTCCCCGAGTCCGAGGACCTCGGCGAGCAGTTCCTGGTCCGCTTCCTGGTCAACGGGGTGATGGCGGTGACAGTGCGCCAGAAGGACGTGGAGCGGGTCGTCTGCCCGAGCCCGACGGCGGGCCGGGCGCAGGTCGCGGACCTGACCGCCGACTACCCGGCCTTCCGCAGCGTGCGGCTCACGTCCTTGCACGGCGCCCTGGGGACCGTGGTCGCCCAACCCTGATGGAGGGCACCGGTGTTGTAGGCCTCGAGCCACTTCTTGATGGTCGGGAGGTTCTCCCGGATGATCCGGGTGTCGCCGTACTGATCCGGGCCACCTCGACCCGCATAGGGTGCCGCCATGACCACGGCTCGCACTGTCCCGGTGACGACGGAGATGGACGGTGACGAGCTCGACGCCGAGGACGCCTGGCACCTCGTGCGCCGCCACGGCCTCCGCGCGATCGTGGTCGAGTCGTTCGTCCGGTTCCGCTACGGCGACGGCTTCACCAACAGCCGGGCACTGGCGTTGCAGACCTGCTTGGCGGTGGTGCCGTTCCTCCTCGCAGTGATGGGACTCGCCTCCGACATCGACGGCGAGCGGCCTGCTCGGGTCATGGCCGTGACCGTCAACGCCGTCTCGCCCGCCTCGGGCGACGATGACGCACTCGTCCAGGCCCTGGCCGACGGGTCGGAGAGCACCGGAGTGGTCGCGCTCGTCGTGGGTCTCTTCTTCGCCCTGATCTCGATGACGACGGCGATGGCGCAGGTCGAGCGCGGCAGCAACCGTATCTACGGCATCCGTCGGGACCGGCCGGCGCTCCACAAGTACGGCCGAGCAGCTGTGTTCACTGTAGTTCTCGCAGTGCCCCTCGGGCTCGGGTTCCTGCTCCTCGTGGCAGGAGGAGCCTTCGGCGACACGATGGTCACGGTCTACGGCTGGTCGGACACGACACGCACCTGGTGGCAGTGGGTCCGCTGGCCGCTGGGCCTGCTGATGCTGGTGCTGGCCATCGGGGTGCTGTTCGACCACTCCCCGCGCCGGCGTCAGCCGGCGTTCTCGTGGCTGGCACTCGGGTCCGGCATCACCGTGGGGCTGAGCGTGGCCGCGGCCGCCGGGCTGGCGGCGTACGTCCACGTCAGTAGCTCCTTCAGCAGCACCTACGGCCCCCTGGCCGGCATCTTCGCGCTGCTCGTGTGGAGCCTGCTCTCCTCCATCTCGCTCTTCTACGGCGTCGCGGTGTGTGCCCAGCTCGAGGCCCTGCGGGCCGGCCAGCCCGAGCCGGCGTACGACGACCCGGGTCGCCCGGGCCACCAGCAGGTCCGGGGCTGAGACCTGCGAGCACGGCACGCAGGAGTCGACGTCCCGAGACACGCCGCCGCCATCATGGGACCGTGGACGTGATGAGACGACACCAACGACGCCAGAGCGTCACTGCCAGCGAGGTGCGCCGGCCGCAGAGCGAGCGGCTGCGTCGGCGTCAGCGGTGGTACTTCGCCCTGATGGGCGTGTGCGTGCTGCTGATCCTGCTGGCCTGGAACGTGGTGCGACTGTGGTCGACGACCGCGGCCGTCGTCATGTCGGTCGTCGCTGCCGTACTCCCGGCGATCGCCGTGGTCATCGCCAACTGGGGCGAGGACCGCTGACGCGAGCGCCCGTATCGAGCCCGCGGTCGGCTTAGGTCCGTCTGGTGAAGGCGACCTTGCCGCCGGGGAGGTCGGTCATCGTGTAGGTCGGGTCGTGGGCTCTCGCGTGGTGGTGGGGACACAGCAGGCGCCCGTCGTTGAGACTGGTGCCGCCGCCCTGGTGCCAGGGGGTCTTGTGGTGGGCGTGGCACATGCCCGGTGGCCAGTCACAGCCCTGGGCGGTGCAACCACCGTCGCGGATCCCCATCGCGACCCGGATCGGGGTCGGGTGGAACCGGTGCTGGCGGGCCACGTCGAGGACCTCGGAGTCACCGCCGAGGACGATCGGGATGATCCCCGCCTGACACGCGAGTCTCCTGGCCGCACCGGCGGAGAGGAGTCCGCCGGTGTCCAGGGACGCAGCCTTCAGCCCACCCATCAGCGTCGCCAACGGGATGGTCACCACGACGGTGGCGGCGACGCCACCGGCCTTGGGGAGCTTGGCCGTGGGGTAGGCCTCGAGGTACTCGGTGAACGCGCGTCCCATCCGTTCCGGGGTGGGGCGGCGGGTCGGCGTGGCCGTCGACCGCGGCCCGGTGCCTGGGTGCCGCGAGGGCGTGAGGGCCTTCTCCAGCACCGCGTCCGCCACATCGGGGGCCAACGTCGGCGAGGATGCCCTTGCCGAGGATCCGCAGCTCCCGAGGTGCCAGGTGCTCCGCCTGCGCCACCAACAACGAGACGGCCTTCGCAGTCAGGGCGGGGTCGAGGTCGTCGGGCAGGTCCTCCACGGCCCGGACGATCACCTGCGCCTGCTCCACGTTCACCTCCCCGACACCGAGCCCGTCCCGGACCGGGGCGAACAGGTCGGTCTCGATCGCTTGGGCGAGGTGCATCAGACGGGCGGTCACGGGCCGGTCCTGACGGGTGACGTGTGCCCACCAGCTCGCCGTCGACGACGCCGCGACCTCCTCACCCACCCCGACCGTGTCGGCGTGGGACGGCGACCCGAAGCGTCAGCTCCGCGAGCCGGGCCGCCTGCCGGGTCAGAGCCGTCAACGTCTCGGCGGCCTCCTCGGCGCCCATCGACCACAACGCTGTCTCCGACACGTCATCCAGCACCGCAGACACGCCCGCGACCGCCCGGGACACCGGGTGCGAGGGAGTCGACTGGTCTGCTGCCATGACTCCATTCAAGCCGTGACCACCGACAACCAGACCCCGAAATCGGGGTCCTCCACCGCCCCGGAGGTCACGGTTGGGTAACATCGATCCGAACAGGCGCTCGACTACCGAATCGGCTTTCTCGCCTAACCTGGACCGATGACTCTCGACGAGGTCGGTCGCTATGCGGAGTCGTTGCCGCAGGTCAAGCGCAAGGGCACCGAGTCGCGCCCGGCCTGGTACGTGAACAACCGCCTGGTCGTCCGCCTGGACGACCAGAACACGCTGGTGATCCGTGTCCCGCTCAGCAAACGCGAAGCACTGGTCGAGTCTCATCCGGAGAGCTTCGGGGTCCCTCCCCGGATGGAGTCACATCACAAGGTGGAGGCCTATCTCGACCGGGCAAGTCCTCGGGCCATCCGCACGGCGATCGACCTGGCCTGGGACCTCCAGCACTGACGGTCTCCTCAGATCTCGTCTAGCGCTCGGCGAAGAAGTCGCGGAACCCCGGCAGCCGCCAGGCGAGGTAGCCCGGGGCGTACTGGTGGGAGGAGGGCAGGTACATGGTCGGACCGCTCTCGACCGACATGTCGGAGTGCGCCACCGCTCCCTGCAGGGTCAGCACCGGGGAGAGCAGGTGGACGTGGGCCGGGTACGACGCTGCGACCTCGTTGGACAAGAAGCCCAGGTGGTAGTCGCGGTGGGGGTCCTGGGCCTGGCCGCCGGGGCGGACCACGTTGACCTGCGAGGTCATCTGGTAGCTCGGGCCGAGCCAGGCGCTGGAGACCAGCGCGAGGATCTCGTTGCCGTAGTAGTCCACGAAGGTCGGGGGACCCATTCCCGTCCAGGACGAAGGTCTCGGTCTCCCCCGACGGCAGCAGCAGGTCGACGGAGCGGCCACGGTCGCCGTCCACGGAACCCCTTCAGCCGGTCTCCGCGAGCAGCGCCGCCTCCGACGCCAGGATCTCGTCCAGGCCAACCGTCTCGTTCAGCTCGTCCAGGCTCATCATCCGGTCCAGCCACGGGCGGGAGTCGCCCGTACGTCGCAGCTCGGTGAAGAAGTCGGTCATCACCCGGGCGGCGATCCGTAGGGCCGAGGTGGGGAAGAGGACGACGCCGAACCCGAGCTGGTGGAACTCCTCCGCCGACAGCTGCGGGGTCAGGCCGCTCTCGCTCATGTTGGCGATCAGGACCACGTCGGGCAGTCCGGCCGCGATCGTCTCGAGATCGTCGACACTCGCCGGCGCATCGATGAAGAGCGCGTCCGCGCCCGCGCCCGCGTACCTCTTGGCGCGCTCCAGTGCGTCCTGCATCCCGTGCGGGGCGAGCGCGTCGGTGCGCGCGATGATCACGGTGTCGGGGTCCTGGCGGGCGCGCACCGCAGCCATCACCTTGCGAGCGTGCTCCTCCGGGGAGATCACCGTCTTGTCCCGCATGTGGCCGCACTTCTTGGGCCAGGACTGGTCCTCGATCTGGATCGCACTGGCCCCCATCCGCTCCAGCCGCCGCACCGTGCGGACGACGTTGGCGACGTCGCCGTAGCCGGTGTCGGCGTCGCAGAGGATGGGGACGTCGACCGCCTCGGCGACCGTCTCGAGCGCGACCGCGGTCTCCTCGAGCGCCATCAGCCCGATGTCCGGCTGGCCGTGCCGCCAGGCAGCGGTGGCGTACCCGCTCTGGTAGACCGCCTCGAAGCCTGCCGCCACGGCGCAGCGGGCCTCCAGGGGGGTGCCGATGCCGGCAACGACGAGCGGATGGGTGTCGAGATCGGCGATGCGGGCACGCAGCGCCCGACGCGGCGTCATGCGCCACCGCCCGAGGGGCCTGAGGGGAAGGAGCCGGCGCGACCGAGGAGCGCCGGCACGTCCTTGCCCAAGTGCGCGCCGACCGTCTCGGCGATCGCCTCGATGGCGCTGCGGTCGATGCCGGTGTCGTAGCCGCTTCGGCTGAGCAGGTACACGAGGTCCTCCGTGGCGATGTTGCCGGTGGCGTTCGGGGCGAACGGACAGCCTCCGAAGCCACCGGTGCTGGCGTCGAGGGCGACGATCCCGGCGTCCAGCGCCGCGATCGCGTTGGCGTAGCCGGTGTTGCGGGTGTTGTGGAAGTGCGCGCGCAGCGGCAGGTCGCTGACCTCGCGGACGGCGTCGGTGAGGCGGCGTACGTCGGCAGGCACGCCCACGCCGATGGTGTCGGCGATCGCGATCTCCTGGGCACCGGCCTCGGCCGCGCGCCGGGCGATCAGGGCCACCCTCTCGGTGGGCACCTCGCCCTCGAAAGGACAGCCGAAGGAGGCCCCGATCGTCGCCGAGACCTTGAGCCCGGCCCCTCGGGCCCGGTCCGCGATCTGCTCGAAGGAGCGCAGCCCCTCCTCGATGCTCATGTTCTGGTTGCGCTGGAAGAAGGTCTCGCTGGCTACCAGCACCACGTTCGCCTCGTCGACCCCGGCCTCGATGGCGCGCTCGAGCCCGCGCCCGTTCAGCACCAGACCGATGTAGCTCACCGAGTCCGACCGCGGGACTGCC
The DNA here is from genome assembly GCA_963706475.1 of uncultured Actinomycetota bacterium. Lineage (GTDB taxonomy): Bacteria > Actinomycetota > Actinomycetes > Propionibacteriales > Nocardioidaceae > Nocardioides. Next base: position 1,645,501 of record CAVPLV010000002.1, read on the forward strand.
GCCATCACTGCCTCGGCGTCCGCGAGGGCGGGCACCAGCCGCGGGTGTCCGAAGCCGACCGCCTCGATCCGGGTCGCACCCGCCGCGACGACGCCGGAGATGAAGGCGACCTTCTGCGCGGTCGAGAGATGCGCCGATTCGTTCTGCAGTCCGTCCCGGGGACCGACCTCGATCACGGTCGGGAACGCGATGGTCATGGCAAAGGTGTACACCTCGCACCCCACTGCATGCAATAACTATGTTAATTCTGAAGGCAACACGCAGATCCCTCTTGTGGCGCCTCGCACCCTGTCGTAGTTTGCATGCATTCCCGGCTCTACAAGAGAAGGATGCATGCAACGTGGCCGCTGTCGATCGAGCACTCGAGACCCTCCGCGGGCGCATCCTCACCGGCGAGCTCGCCGGCGGCGCCCGGCTGGGTGAGGTCGAGCTCGCCGGCGAGCTGGGCATGAGCCGGACCCCGGTGCGTCAGGCGCTGCTCCGACTGGCGGCCGAGGGCCTGGTCGAGGTCGCACCCAACCGAGGCGCCCGGGTCATCGTCCGCTCCGACCAGGAGCTCGAGCACGTCTTCGAGATCCGCGCGCGGCTCGAGGGACTCGCCGCCCGACAGTCGGCGACCCTGGCCACTGACGAGCAGATCGACATGCTCGACGAACTCGCCCAGGAGATCGGCGTCTACACCACCAAGCGCGACATGGCGGTGGTGACGGTGCTCAACAGCCGCTTCCACGGCACGCTGATCGAGATCGCCGACAGCGCCACCCTCGCGACCTCGGTCGCAAGCCTGATGCACGCGTCGGTGCTGGCCCGCACCCAGGAGTCATTCGACGACGCCGCCCATCGGCGCAGCATCGCCCACCACATCGAGATCGTGGCCGCCCTGCGAGCGCGCGACGGCGTGTGGGCCGAGAGCGTGATGCGCAGCCACCTCCTCTCCGCGCGGGCCTCGCTGCTCGGACCCCGCCCCCTCCCGACGCTGGACGGAGAGCTCTGATGCCCGACACCCCGGATGCCGCGCCTGTGGATGCACTGCCCCTCGACGACATCCGGGTGCTCGAGCTCGGTCAGCTGCTCGCCGGCCCCTTCTGCGGCCAGATCCTCGGTGACTTCGGCGCCGACGTCATCAAGGTCGAGGACCCCGAGAAGGGTGACCCGATGCGCCAGTGGGGACGGGAGAAGCCGCACGGCCAGTCCCTGTGGTGGCCGGTCGTCGCCCGCAACAAGTCGTCGATCACCCTCAACCTCCGCTCGGAGGCAGGACAGGACCTGCTCCGCCAGCTGGTCGCGAGCAGCGACGTGCTGCTCGAGAACTTCCGGCCGGGCACGCTGGAGCGCTGGGGACTCTCCCCCGAGGCGCTGTGGGAGATCAACCCTGGTCTGGTCATCACCCGCGTGAGCGGCTACGGCCAGAGCGGACCCTACGCCTCGCGCGCCGGCTACGGCTCGATCGGCGAGGCGATGGGGGGCATCCGCTACGTCACCGGCGACCCGGACCAGGCACCCTCGCGTGCCGGGATCTCCCTCGGCGACTCGCTCGCAGCCGTCTTCGCCGCCGTCGGGACCCTGGTGGCGCTGCACTCGCGCGAGCGCACCGGCCGCGGCCAGATCGTCGACTCGGCGATCTACGAGGCGGTGCTCGCGATGATGGAGTCCCTGCTGCCCGAGTGGGAGGTGGCCGGCTACCAGCGGGAGCGGACCGGCAGCGTCCTGCCCAACGTCGCACCGAGCAACATCTACCCGACCGCCGACGGCGAGATGGTGCTGCTCGCGGCCAACCAGGACACCGTCTTCCGTCGACTCGCCGACGTCATGGGTCGACCCGAGCTCGCACGGGACGAGCGCTACGCGACGCACAGCGCGCGCGGCGCCTCGATGGCCGAGCTCGACGATCTGATCGGCGCCTGGACCGCGACGTACGACGCGGACCCGCTGCTGGAGCTGCTCAACGAGGGCGGGGTGCCGTGCGGCCGGATCTTCCGGGCCGTCGACATGCTCGCCGACCCGCACTTCGCCGCCCGTGAGGCCATCGTCCGGGTGGCGCACGCGCAGTTCGGCGAGGTGCCCATGCAGAACGTCTTCCCGCAGCTCTCCGCAACGCCGGGGCGGGTCCGCCGGGTCGGCCCGGAGCTCGGGGAGCACAACACGGCTGTCTACCAGGACCTCTTGGGTCTATCCGTCAACGACCTCGATCGCCTGCGCGGCGACGGCGTCATCTAGGAGTGATTGTGAGCTATCGCTTGGGAGTCGACGTCGGTGGCACCTTCACCGACGTCCTGCTCATCGACACCGCGTCCGGCGAGACCTGGCGCGCCAAGACGGCGTCCACGCCCCAGGACCAGTCGGTGGGCGTGCTGCGCGGCATCGAGAAGGCGTGCACGGCGGCGGGGGTCCCACCCAGCGAGATCGCGGAGGTGCTGCACGGGACGACCGTGGCGACCAACGCGATCCTGGAGGGCAAGGGCGCGAAGGTCGGTCTGGTCACCACGCAGGGCTTCCGGCAGGTCCTCCAGATCGCACGCTCCTTCGTGCCCGGCGGCCTCGCCGGCTGGATCATCTGGCCGAAGCCCGAGCCGCTGGCCGCCCTCGAGAACACCGTCGAGGCGATCGAGCGAGTCGCGACCGACGGGTCGGTGATCCTCGACCTCGACGAGGCCGACATCCGCGCGAAGCTGGCCCGGCTGCGCGAGAGCGGCATCGAGTCGCTGTGCATCAGCCTGATCAACTCCTTCGCCAACGCCGACCACGAGGTCCGGATCGCCGCCCTCGCCGCCGAGGAGCTGCCCGGGGTCCCGATCTCGCTCTCCTCGACGGTGCTCCCGGAGATGCGGGAGTACGAGCGGACCATCACCACGGTCGCCAACGGCTACGTGCAGCCTCAGGTGGCGCGCTACGTCTCGTCCCTGGCCGACCAGCTCAGCTCCGCCGGCATCGACGCCGAGCTCTCCATCCTGCGCAGCGACGGCGGCCTCGCGAGCGCCACGGTCGCCGCCGACAACCCGGTCTCGCTCCTGCTGTCCGGGCCGGCCGGTGGCGTCACCGGCGCTGCCTGGGCGGCTGAGCAGGCCGGGTTCAGCGACTTCCTCACCTTCGACATGGGCGGCACGTCGACCGACGTCGGCCTGGTCCAGGACCTGAAGCCACGGATCGGCCGGGAGACCACGGTCGCCGACCTCAAGGTGCGGGCCACCTCGGTCGACGTACGTACCGTCGGCGCGGGCGGCGGCTCGATCGCGCACGTGCCCGAGCTCACCCAGGCCCTCCGTGTCGGCCCCCAGTCCGCGGGCGCGGCACCGGGCCCCGCGGCGTACGGCCAGGGCGGCACCGAGCCGACCGTCACCGACGCCAACGTCGTGCTCGGCTACCTGCCCACCGAGCTGGCGGGAGGCGAGATCGCGCTCGACCGCGACGCCGCGACCCGGGCGGTGCAGACGATCGCCGACTCCACGGCGCTCCCCGACGCGTACGCCGCTGCGGCAGGCATCGTCGACATCGTCAACGAGAACATGTTCGGCGCCCTCCGCCTGGTCTCGGTGCAGCAGGGCTTCGACCCCCGTGCGTTCGCGCTGGTCGCGTTCGGCGGAGCCGGCCCGCTGCACGCCAACGCGCTGGGCAGGCTGATCGGTTCGTGGCCGGTGATCATCCCGCCGTCGCCGGGCGTCCTCAACGCGTACGGCGACGCGATGACCAGCCTGCGCGACGAGGCGGCCCAGACCTTCATCACCGGGATCGCGGGCCTCTCGGACGCGGACCTCGCCTCGGTCCTGGACTCCCTGTCCGGCAGCGTGCGCGAGACGCTCGGCAAGCAGGGTGTGGCCGAGGAGGACCAGACCCTGACCTACCAGGCAGACGTGCGCTACCACGGTCAGGGCTTCGAGATCCCGATCGACATCGACGTCGCTGCGTTCGGCGACGCCCGGGCCGGCCTCGACGCGCTGGCAGCGGCCTTCGACACCGAGCACGAGCGGCTGTTCTCGTTCCTGCTCGACAACGACCACGAGGTCGTCAACGTGCGCGTCTCCGCCACGGGTCCACGGCCCCGGATCGCCGCGACCGAGCTGGCCACCGGCAGCGAGGACCCGAGCGGCGCCCTGCGCACGACCTCGCCGATCTGGGTCGGCGGCGAGCACCACGACGCCGGTGTCTACGACCGGCCGAAGCTCCTGGCCGGCAACGTCGTGGTCGGTCCGGCCATCGTCGCCGAGATGGACTCCACCACCTTGGTCCTGCCGGGCCACGCCGCCACTGTCCACGCCAGCGGATGCCTGCTCATCCGCCCCACGGAAGGCTGACCCATGGCCCAGATCATCGAGACCAACACCACCCCCTTCGAGGCCACCGACGTCGACGTGGTGACCCTCGACCTGATCGAGAACGGGCTGCGCAACGCCCGCTACGAGATGGACGAGGTGCTCTTCCGCACCGCACTCTCCCCTGGCATCCGCGAGCAGCACGACGAGTTCCCGCTGATCGCCGACCGCGAGGGCCGGATGGTCGTCGGACAGTTCGGGCTCTCGGTGCCGGCGCTGCTCGACCGGTTCGAGGACACCATCGAGGAGGGCGACGTGCTCCTCACGTCCGACCCCTACGCCTGCGACGCGGCCATCAGCCACGCCAACGACTGGCTGGTCGTGATGCCGATCTTCCACGACGGCCGGATCGTCGGCTGGTCGGCGATGTTCGGTCACATGTCGGACGTCGGCGGCAAGACCCCGTCGTCGATGCCGACCGACGCCCGGACCATCTTCGAGGAGGGCGTGATCATCCCGCCCTTCAAGCTCTACCGGAAGGGCGTCCTGAGCGAGGACCCCCTGCGGATCATCCTCAACCAGGTCCGCCAGCCGGACTGGAACCGCGCCGACCTCAACGGCATCGTCGCCGCGTGTCGTACGGCGTCGCGGCGCGTGCAGGAGATGTGCGACAGGTTCGGGCCCGACACCTATGCCTCGGCGCTCGACGACCTCCTCGAGCGCAACCACCGGGCGATGAAGGCGCTCCTCGAGATGATCTTCGCCGACGGCGAGACCATCTCCTTCAGCGACTACATCTGCGACGACGGCGTCGGCTTCGGCCCCTACAAGCTGACGCTGAGCCTCACCCGTCAGGGCGAGAAGGTGATCCTCGACTTCGAGGGCAGCGCGCCGCAGGCGGCCGGGCCGATCAACTACTACATCAACGAGAACCTCGTGAAGATGTTCTTCGGCATCTACATGATCACGGTCGCCGACCCGCAGATCCTCTGGAACGACGGGTTCTACCCGCTGATCGAGGTGAAGATCCCGGACGAGTCGTTCTGGAAGCCGACCTACCCGGCTGCCCTGAACGCGCGCAACCACGGGATCGGCCGGGTCTTCGACCTCTTCGGTGGGCTCCTCGGCCAGAAGAACCCCGACCTGCTCAACGCCGCCGGCTTCTCCTCCTCGCCGCACTTCATGTACTCCGGGACGTACGGCGAGGGCGAGCGCAAGGGCGAGTGGTTCCAGCTCTACTCGATCGGCTTCGGCGGCATCCCCGGCCGGCCGATCGGCGACGGGCCGGACGGCCACTCGCTGTGGCCGAGCTTCGTCAACATCCCCTGCGAGTACCTCGAGAGCTACTACCCGCTGCGGATCGAGCGTTGGGAGACCATCCCCGACACCGGCGGCGCCGGCCTGCACCGGGGCGGCAACGGGGTGGACGTGGCCTACCACTTCCTCGAGGAGGGCACGATCGCGATCCACGACGACCGGTGGCTCACCTACCCGTGGGGGGTCAACGGCGGTACGCCGGGAGCGCGCGGCCGCAAGTACGTCGACCGGGCCGACGGCACCACCGAGGTGCTGGCCAGCAAGACCCACGACGTACCCGTCCACCCGGGCGACGTCCTGCACTTCATCACCTGGGGTGGTGGCGGCTGGGGCGACCCGCTCGCCCGCGACCCCGAGCTGGTGGCCCTCGAGGTGCGCCGCGGTCTGGTCAGTGCCGACGGCGCCGGTCGGTACGGCGTCGTGGTCGACGAGGACGGCGTCATCGACGGCTCCGCCACCGGAATCCTGCGCGAGCAGCTGCGGGCGGACCGGCCGGCCGAGCTGCCGACCTTCGACATGGGCCCGCCGCTCGAGGTGATCCTGGAGCGCGCGCTCGAGGAGACCGGCCTGCCCGCTCCGCTGCCCCCGGTGCCGCGATGACCTACCCGCTCGACGACGACTACACGCAGGCGGGCTTCGGGCGCACGCTCGAGCCCGGCGCCCGCCCTGCACTGGTGCTGATCGACCTGGTCCGCGCCTACTTCGAGCCGGGCGCCGAGCTCTACATGGACTCCCACGAGTGCCTCGCCGAGGCCGCCGGCGTGCTGGCCGCGGCCCGCGCGGCCGGCATCCCGATCGTGCACACCAAGGTGTCCTTCAGCGCCGGAGGGCTCGACGGCGGGGTCTTCTTCCGCAAGGTCGGCGCGCTGGACAAGTTCGTCGGCGACGGCGAGCTCGGCCAGATCATGCCCGAGGTCGCGCCCCGCGACGACGAGGTCGTGATCACCAAGCAGTACGCCAGCGCCTTCTTCGGCACCACGCTCGCAGCGACCCTCACCGCGGCCGGGGTGGACACCCTGATCATCACCGGGGTCTCCACCAGCGGCTGCGTCCGAGCCTCTGCCGTCGACGCCATCCAGCACGGCTTCATCCCGCTGGTGGTGCGCGAGGCCGTCGGCGACAGGGACCCGCGACCCCACGAGGCCAACCTGTTCGATCTCCAGGCCAAGTACGCCGAGGTCGTGTCCTCGGCGTACGTCCGGACGTACCTCTCCGACCTCGAGCACCCGTGAGGACTCAGCGATGGCCCTGACCGAGAACGAGACCGAGGCCGTCGTCGGCCCCAGCCGCCGCACCTCGACGGCCGCGAGCGTCGGCCTCGTCGTGGAGAAGTACGGGGTGATCGTGGCCTGGGTGGCCGTCATCATCTTCTTCTGCGTGATGCGTCCGGACACGTTCGCCCAGACGGCCACGATCCAGCTGGTGCTGCGGACCCAGACCGTCGTCCTGGTCGCCGCCCTGGCGCTGATGCTCACCCTCGCGGTCGGCGAGCTCGACCTGTCGATCGGCAGCGTCGTTGGGTTCGGCGGAGCCCTGATGGCGGTCCTCAACGGGGTGCACGGGATACCGGCGGTCCCTGCTCTCCTGCTCACCCTGGCCATCTGCTTCGCCTTCGGGATGGTCAACGCGATCCTCGTCGTCTACGTGGGCGTGCAGTCGATCATCGTGACCCTGGGCAGCGGGACCTTCCTGGCCGGCATCACGCTCGCCATCTCCAACTCGCAGGTGGTCACCGGGATCTCGCCGTCGGTGATCACCTTCATGACCACGCCGCGACTCTTCGGCGTGCCCGCGCCGTTCTACTGCGCGCTGGGGCTCACCTTCGTCCTGTGGTTCGTGCTCCAGCACACCCCGCTCGGTCGCCGGATGATCTTCATCTCCGAGAACCGTGAGGTGGCCCGGCTGGCCGGCCTCAAGGTCGACCGGATCCGGGCCGGAGCGATGATCGCCACCTCGACGCTCGGCGGCCTCGCCGGCGTCGTCCTGGCCGGCTCGAACGGCGCGGCCAACCCGCAGTCCGGGTCCTACTACCTGATGCCCGCGTTCGCTGCGGTCTTCCTCGGCTCGACCACGATCGTCCCGGGCCGCTTCAACGCCTGGGGCACGTTCGTCGCCGTCTACTTCCTGGTCACCGGCATCACCGGCCTGCAGTACCTCGGGCAGGCCGGTTGGCCGGAGCAGGTCTTCTACGGCGCTTCTCTGGTCGCCGCAGTAACGCTCAGCCATCTCGTCGCACGGCGGCGTCTGTCAAAGGCGATCTGAGCCGCACCCACCGCACAACCATCCACGGAGGCAGAGAATGTCCAACCACACACAGGGTGGCCGCCGAGCCGCCCTTGGCGCGGTCGTCGTCACGTCCGCACTGCTGCTTGCTGCTTGCGGAGGGTCCGACTCCTCGTCGGACGAGAGCTCGGGCGACTCCGGGGCGTCGGGGTCCCAGAGCGTGACCGAGGCGCAGAAGATCGTCGACCAGTACAAGGAGCCGCCGACCTGGCAGGGACCTGACGCGCCGGTCGACATCTCCGGCCTCTCCGGCAAGAAGGTCACCTACATCAGCGTGTCCAACTCCATCCCGGTGCTGAAGTACTGGTCCGACGAGGTCACCAAGCTGGTCAAGGACAACGCGGGCGTCGAGCTCGACGTCGTCGACGCGAAGGGATCGGTCGACGAGGCCAACAAGGGCTTCCAGCAGGCGATCGCGTCGAAGGCCGACGCCGTCGTCCTCGTCGCCTTCTCCACCGACCTCTTCACCTCCCAGATCGCCGCGGCGAAGGCCGCCGGCATCAAGGTGATCACCGCCCAGTCCGGGATCCCGGGCAAGGTCGACGGCGGCCAGGACGCCGAGGTCACCTTCGACTACGAGCAGGTCGGCAAGCTGATCGGCGACTGGGTCGTCGCCGACTCCGACGGCAAGGGCAAGGGCCTGGTGATCACCTCCGACGACGTACCCGCCTCGCAGCCGCAGGCCCAGGCCACGCTCGCCGAGATCAAGCGGCTGTGTCCCGACTGCGACATGAAGACCGAGGACGTGCAGATCCCGCAGTGGGAGGCATCGATCCCGACGCTCTTCCAGACCACGCTCAACACCGACCCCGAGCGCACCTACCTGCTCCCGTTGTACGACGGGCAGGCGCTCGGCGGCCTGGGTGCGATCCGGACCGCAGGCGCGGGCGACAAGGTCAGCGTCGGCACGTTCAACGCCACGCCCGGCATCGTCGAGCAGCTCAAGGACCCCACCAGCGGTCTCAAGCTCGACATCGGCGGCCAGAACGAGTGGTGGGCCTACGCCTGCGCGGACACCATCTTCCGGGTGCTCAGCGGGACCGAGCCGGTCGAGAACTACAAGGTCGGCCTGCGGATCTTCGACACCGACAACGCCGACCTGATCGAGGGCGACGACGAGCTGGCCTGGTACGGCGACGACGCCGACTACGCCGGCGAGTTCGCCAAGCTCTGGGGCAAGTAGTCCCGGATCCCGACCTGGCCGGCTCCGCGGAGCCTCCCCCCGTGGCACTGCGGGGCCGGTCAGCACCACAGCCCGTCGTAGCGAGACCCCAGGAGGTGGGGCATGACCGAGACCCTGAGCGTCACCGGCGCTGCCAAGACGTTCACCGGCATCCGGGTGCTCGAGCCCGCCTCCTTCGACCTCCGGGCGGGCGAGATCTGTGCGCTGATCGGCCAGAACGGGTCCGGGAAGTCGACCCTGATCAAGATCCTCTCCGGCTTCCACCACGCCGACCCCGGCCTCACCGTCCGGATGTGCGGTGAGGACATCACCTCCCAGCTGGGTGGCAGCGCAGCGCGCACGGGGATGGCCTTCATCCACCAGGACCTGGCGCTCGTGCCGTCGATGACGATCCTGGAGAACCTCCGGATCAACCGTTTCGAGACCGGCCTCGGTGGTCGGATCCGCTGGAAGGACGAACGGGCCACGGTGCGCACCGCGCTGGCCCGGGTCGGGCTGACGGTCTCGCCGGACGTGCCGGTCGGCGAGCTGTCGGTGACCGAGCGGGCGCTGGTGGCGATCGCCCGCGGGCTCTCCGAGATCGAGAGCACCCAGCACCAGGGTCAGCTGCTCGTGCTCGACGAGCCCACGGCGTACCTCCCCCACACCGGCGTCGAGCGGCTCTTCGAGGTGATCCGCGCCCTGGCGGCCGAGGGCGCCTCGATCCTCTTCGTCTCCCACCGTCTGGACGAGGTGATCACCCACTGCGACCGGGTGCTGGTGCTCCGCAACGGGCACCTGACCGCCGACGAGCCGGTCGCCGGGCACGCCAGCCGCTCGCTGGTCGACCTGATGCTCGGCGAGGCGTCGCAGGACCTCTACCCGGAGCGGGCCGCCTCCGCGGCAACCCCGGCCCCGGACGGGAGCGGCATCGACGTCCGGTCGCTCGCAGGCCGCAGCTGCGAGGACGTGAGCTTCTCGGCCGCAGCAGGCGAGATCGTGGGGTTCGTCGGCCTTCCGGGCGGCGGGTACGACGAGATCCCCTACCTGCTGGCTGGAGCCTCGCCGGCTCGCGGCGGTCAGGTCCAGGTGCAGGGACGCGAACGGGAGGCCGCCCGGATGACGCCGAAGGCCTCCCTCGCGCACGGGATCGCGATGCTGCCCGCCGACCGCAAGGGCGCGAGCGGAGCGGTGTCGCTCACGGCGGGGGAGAACATGACGCTGCCGACCTTGAACCGGTTCGCCCACGGCGGTGCCGTGCTGCGGGGTCGCTCCGAGAAGGAGGCCGTCGGCGCGGAGATGAAGCGGTTCGACGTACGACCGCCGGACGGCGGTCTGACCCTCGGGCTGATGAGTGGCGGCAACCAGCAGAAGGTGCTGCTCGCGAAGTGGATCATGGCCGGGCCGGCGGTGCTCGCCCTCCACGAACCCACCCAGGGGGTCGACCTCGGCGCCAAGCGCGAGGTGTTCGCCCACCTCGCGACGATGGCCGCCGACGGCAAGGTGGTGCTCATCAGCAGCGTGGAGTACGACGACCTCGCGCACCTCTGCGACCGGGTGCACATCGTGCGCGACGGCCGGATCGTGGCCACCCTGTCCGGCGCCGGGCTGTCCGCGAATGCCCTGGCCGCCGCGGTCTACGCATGAGCGCGCCGCGCACGCTCACCGAGAAGATCTGGGCCGCGCACGTCGTCCGGGCCGGCCGGGACGCCGAGCCCGACCTGCTCTTCATCGACCTGCACCTGGTGCACGAGGTGTCCAGCCCGCAGGCCTTCGAGGGGCTGCGGGCAGCCGGGCGCGGCGTACGTCGTCCGGACCTGACCCTCGCCACCGAGGACCACAACGTCCCCACCGACGTGCTCACCCTCGGAGAGCCGATGAGCCGCGCCTCGGTGCTCGCGCTACGCCGCAACTGCGGGGACTTCGAGATCCCGCTGCACTCGATGGGCACTGCCGGTCAGGGCATCGTGCACGTGATCGCGCCGGAGCGCGGGCTCAGCCAGCCCGGGATGACGATCGTTTGCGGCGACAGCCACACGAGCACCCACGGTGCCCTGGGGGCGCTCGCGTTCGGGATCGGCACCAGCGAGGTCGAGCACGTCCTGGCGACCCAGACCCTGCCGCAGCGCCGGCCGGGCGCGATGGTCGTGACCGTGGACGGGCAGCTTCCCGCTGGCGTCGGCGCCAAGGACCTGGTGCTCTCGCTGATCGCAGAGGTCGGTACGGCGGGCGGGCGCGGCATGCTCGTCGAGTACCGCGGGGAGGCGGTGCGCGCGATGTCGATGGAAGCCCGGATGACCCTGTGCAACATGTCGATCGAGTTCGGTGCCCGCGCCGGCCTGGTCGCCCCGGACGAGACGACGCTCGACTACCTCCGGGGCCGCCCGGACGCACCGAGCGGCGCCGACTGGGAGTCGGCTACCGCGGCGTGGGCGGACCTGTGCTCCGACCCCGGCGCCGGCTTCGACCGCGAGGTCGTGATCGACGCCGCGGCGGTCACGCCGTACGTCACCTGGGGGACGAACCCGGGGCAGGGGGTCCCGCTGTCCGGGCGCGTGCCCGACCCGGCCGACCTGCCGGCCGGTGAGCTGCGTGACGCCGCGGTCCGGGCACTGCACTACATGGACCTCGCCGCGGGAACGCCGATGCGCGACATCGCCGTCGACACCGTCTTCGTCGGCTCGTGCACCAACAGCCGGATCGAGGACCTGCGCACCGCCGCCGAGGTGCTGCGCGGACGGTCGGTCGCTGCCGGCGTACGGATGCTCGTCGTCCCCGGCTCGATGGCGGTCAAGCTGCAGGCCGAGCAGGAGGAGCTCGACGACGTCTTCACCGCGGCGGGCGCCCAGTGGCGCAACGCCGGCTGCTCGATGTGCCTGGGCATGAACCCCGACCCGATGGCCCCCGGCGAGCGCAGCGCCTCGACCTCGAACCGCAACTTCGAGGGGCGTCAGGGCAACGGAGCCCGCACCCACCTGGTCTCCCCCGCGGTCGCCGCCGCCACCGCCGTCGCCGGCCACCTGGCCGCGCCCGGGGACCTCTAGCCAGAGCCGCAGGTCGGCGCCAGACGGCGGACTTGGAGGCGACCCGGTGCCGCCGCCGTG
>CAVPLV010000003.1:0-660012 GCA_963706475.1 uncultured Actinomycetota bacterium
CCGATGAACAGTTCCCGATCAACATCAAAGGCGGGAACGCCCGCCGCGAGGCGGCTGGCGCGATCGCCATGTGCAGGGACTATCTGCGCCGTGCCGCCCAGCTATATCTGGGTCCGTTACCTGACTGTGGGCGGATGGTGGCCGCGATGAACTTCGACAATCTCGTCGCCGTGCTTGCGGTCGCGGCGGCGGTACCGTTGATCCTCGCGGCCGTGCCGCGGGTGCGTGTCCCCGGGTCGGTGCTGGAGATCGTCGCCGGGATCGTGCTCGGCCCCGCGGTACTGGACCTGGTGAAACCTGACCAGGCGGTACGGCTGGTGTCGACGATCGGGCTGGCGTTCCTGCTCTTTCTCGCCGGCCTGGAGGTCGACGTCCGTCACTTTCGCGGGCCTCGCGCCCGCCTGGCCGGAGAAGGGCGCGGCCTGAGCGCGCTGCTCGCCCTGATCATCGGTATCGTGCTTCACGCAGCGGGCCTCGTCGAAAGCCCGCTGCTCGTCGGGATCATTCTCCTGGCCGCGTCGCTGGGCTTGATCACTCCCATCCTGGAAGACGCAGGTGTGGCCGACCGTCCAGTCGGCCAGTTCGCGATCGCGGGCGCCTCGCTCGGCGAGGTTACTCCGGTCGTCCTGCTCTTCTCGGGCCGCACGACCGGCATAGGTCCCAAGCTGCTGCTGCTGTCGCTGCTTGGCGTCCTGGTTGTCCTGGTCGTCATCGGAACGCTCCGCATCGAGCGCTCAATGTGGATCACGAGGATGATCAACAGGCTGGCCGACACCTCAGCCCAAATCCGCATACGACTGTCGATGCTGCTCGTGGTCGGCCTGGGCGCCCTGGCGACCCACCTAGGCTTCGAGGCGATCCTCGGCGCATTCATCGCCGGGGCGATCCTTCGCCTGGTGGACGCGGATGCCGAACACAAGCACCCGCTGTTCCACCCGAAACTCGATGCCATCGGCTGTGGCTTCCTCATCCCGGTCTTCTTCGTCACCAGCGGGCTCACATTCAACCTGTCGGTGCTGTTCTCCAGCGCCTCTACCTTGCTGCGGGTGCCGCTGTTCCTGCTGGCCCTGCTGGTCGTGCGCGGACTGCCCGCCGTCCTTTACCGGTCCGCCCTGGCCAGCATCCGAGATGTCGCCGCCGCAGGGCTGCTCCAAGCGACATCGCTGCCCTTCATCGTCGCCGCCACTACCATCGGGCTTCAGTTGCACGCCATCAAGCCGGCCAACGCGCCCGCGCTCGTCGCCGCAGGGCTTTTCAGCGTCATCCTTTTCCCCATCATCTCGCTGCAGCTGCTGCGAGCGTCTGCTAAGGGCCCAGGTATGGTCCCCGAGCAGGCGCACGTTCGCCGGCAGACATGTCCGCAGATCAGGGTGCACGCGGTGGGTGTACAGCTCAACGATGCGGGCAGCATGCCAGCTGAACGCGCCACCACGGCTCACTTTGGAGGCCACATGTCGAAACCACCGCTTCCCGAGGCTGCGGTGGCCATGCTGCGCAAGGCGAATCCAGCGGTCATCACGACCCTGCGGCCTGACGGCCAGCCGGTATCCACGGCCACCTGGTATCTGTGGGACAACGGCCGGGTGCTGGTGAACATGGACGAGGGCCGTAAGCGGCTGGAGTACATGCGCAGCGATCCCCGGGTCGCCCTCGACGTCCTCGATGAAAGCGGCTGGTACACCCACCTCAGCATCACCGGACACGTCGATGAGATGCAGGACGACGCCGACCTGGCCGACATCGACCGCCTGGCCCAGCAATACATGGGCAGGCCGTACCCGCAGCGCGAGCGCCGCCGGATCAGCGCCTGGGTCGCCGTGGACGGCTGGCACGGCTGGGGCGCGCTCAAGGACAGCAGCCAGCCCGGCTAAGTAACGCAGGCTCGCCCTGGCCAGCCAGAACTGGGTGTTCTACGCAGCGGAACGCTCAACGCTCAGGATCACGGACAACATTGAATGCGCGATCAGGTCACTCCCCTTCGCTGCTTCGGCTGGAAGATCTGGTCCATGACCTCGGCGCCGGTGGTGATCACGGGGCGCAGTTCGCGGCGGTAGACGACTTCGGTGGTGCGGGAGCTGGCGTGTCCGGCTAGGCGGGCGATCTCCTCGACCGGGACGCCCTGGTAGCTCAACATGCTCACGAACGAGGTCCGCAGCTCCTTCGGGACCCAGCGGGCACCCAGCCCGGCCGCCGCGGTCACCCGCCGGAAGTCCCGCCGCAGGTTGTGCGACTCATACGGCGTGCCCACCGTGGTGGTGAACACCAGGCCGTGTTCTTGCCACAGCTCCCCCGCCTGCGAACACTCTTGGGCCTGGCGCCGCATCTGCCCCTGCAGCGCCTCGACGGCGATCTGCGGGATCCTCAGCATCCGGCGGGACCGGACGGTCTTGGTGTCACCGTGGGCGCGGACCGACCACCACGCCGAGATCGTCCTGGCATCCAGGTCCACGTGGTCCCACGTCAGTGCCCGCGTTTCCTCGGACCGGACGCCGGTCAGCAGGCACAGCACGACGTACGCGTGCAGCCGCGAGCTCTCCGCCGCGTCTAGCGTGGCTCCGTGTCGGCCGAAGATGGCTCCCCACTTGACTCCCCGAAGACTCGTTAGCGGCGCTAATGTTCGAATGGCCGCGCACCGTATCTCGCCTCCGCGTGCTGAGGTTTCTGTCGCGACACGGGGCCGTCGGCGCCGACGTCATGCCGCTGAGCCCGGAAGCCTGCGAAGATAGGTAGCAGGCCCTCGCCGACTACTAGAGGAGGCAACGGGATGACCGCCCAGCCCGACACGCCCGGCCCGGACACCGGTTCGTATGAGGTGATTCACCTGGGCGGCCAGGCCGCGGTCGTGGTGCCGGTGACCGATTTCCTGCGCCTGCGGGCCCTGCAAGAGGCCGCCACCCCCGAGGATCTCGAGGATGCGGAGGACACCGCGGCGGTGCTGGACTGGAAGGCCCGGGACGCCGCCGGGCAGACGACGTTCGTGCCCGCCAGCGAAGCAAGGCGTCGGCTGGGCATGCCCCGCTGAGCCTGCGGGTCGACTACGACGAACGGGCGATCAGCCAGGCCGCCGAGTTCCTCGACGACCCGCAGGGCATCCGCGCAGTGCTGGACGCGATCGAACGGCTGGCCGACGATCCTCGGCCGACCGGGTCGTTCCCGTACGGGTCGCCAGACCTGCGGAGGCTACGGGTAGGCCGGTACCGGGTGCTTTACGAGGTCACCGAAGAGGCGGTCGCGGTCCGGCACATCGCTCGCGGCACTGCGAGCTGATACGGCCAGAAGATCATCCAGGCGGCTGGTGCCCAGTTGCTCCGGCGGGATTAAGCGCTACGGGCGCTGATCCTTAATCTTCGCGGTGAAGTTCCGCCAGGACTGAGGTGCAGGACACCTTCATCCAGCAGCACGTACAGCAGCGGCGGATCGGCGCGGGCCAGCAGCGCCTGCCGGGCTAGCCGCGCGGTCACCAGCTCCTCGATCTCCTCGGCGCTGGTATGCGGGCGGGTGGACAGGACCGCCCGCGCGTAGTCGGCGGTCTACAGCAGGCCGCGGACCAAGACGTGCTCGCACAGCCGCAGCGACCGCGCTCCGGCCTCGTACGCGCTGAACGGCCGGAACGACGCCGGGTAGGGCAGGTCCCGCAGGCCGGTCTCCAGCCGGGCGAAAGCATCAGACCCGCAAACCGTCACGCCGGACAGGCAACCTGCCAGTCTGCGAACGTCAGGTGCTGGCTACCTGGGCAGGGTCCGCCAGGCCAGGACAACGCGGCAGCGAATCATGCTCCCGGAATGCCCCTACGTGCCGGAGGTTGGGGCTTCCCTTCAGGGACGCGAGGACGGCCTCGACCGAGGCCGTGCCCGATTTCTCGTCGCCGCGGAACACCAGGGAGATGTACTTGCGGACGCCCGGCCCATCGGAGTTCCATACCCGGATCAGGTCCGTCGCGGTCCTGATCCCGAAGAGGCGCAGCTCGTCCCTGAGCTGCTGCTGATCGCCGGGCTTAGTCGGTACGCACAGGTAGAGCAGCGCCTGATCCACCCAGTCGAGAAGGGTGTTGACCGGAACGCGGGTCCCGAGGAGCAGGTCGACGAGGTTGGCGGTGGCCAGCGCGTGCATGTCCTCGATGCCTTCCTCAAGCAGCCGCGCCTGATCCCAGACCGTCAGCCCGTCGAGGTCGCTGAGCGGGAACTTGGCCGAAAGGTTGGGAACACCACGGATGACATTGCCCAGGGCGCTCTTGAGCACCTGCACGCCGATCTGGGGAAACACCCCGATGAAAAAGGCGAGGACGTTCAGGTGAGCCGGCGATCCCAGCGGAAGCAGGGCCACGGTGGCCACGGTGATCGTGACGACGACCAGGCGCACGCTCGCACTGACGTAGGCGGCGGTCTTCAGGTCCTGGCGGAAGTAACGCCGGGTCAGATCCTGCAGGATGAACCAGTACGCGCCGATGAAGCCGAACTGCAGCGCCTGGTACGGCAACTCGGGCTGCCCGCTGAAGGGCAGCTGGCCGAGCAGGTTGAAGTTGTGGTAGAGCTCCGGCTCCACCACGACTGCCCAGCCGATACACAGCAGCGCCGTCGCCAGTACGACCGGGTAGAAGCCTTCGCTGCGCATGGGCTTCCGGTCGGCGAAAAACTGGCGCGTGCTGACGGCCCGCTCACCGTAGACCGTCTCGAACTTGCGCCGGTACAAGTTGTCGGTGCCCGGCTCGTGCAGCTTGTCGTGCTCCGCCTGCCATTGAGCGTAGTAGCTGGTGTGCTTCGGTGGCATGGGGAGATTGCCGTACTGGTCGATCCGGAGGCGGAAGAGGTTGATGACGAACTCGTCGTAAAGGCTCGGCCCCTTGAACCTTATGAACTGGACGTAGAGCAGGCCTGGCATCGAGGCGAACAGCGCGACGGCCGCGAGCTTCAGCAGGAAGATCCGGCTGTGCGGCTGGAACAGCACCGCGGGCAGCAGCGCCGCGGCGACCGTGGCGAGCAGCACGGTGACGTAGAAGGCCGACAGCAGCGCCCGGCTCTTCGCAAGCTGGCCCCCCGCCTGCCCTGTTTGCGGTGCCCGCACGTCCATGGCCATGATGATCATCCCCCCGGGAACAGCTGGACTTCACTCCCCTACCTGTTAAGAGGGCCGTTGGCGCCGGCAGATACACCGGTGCACGGCCCGGCGCCGGCCTGCGGCCTGCGGCGCGCCGGTTAGAAGAAACACCAATCTAGCTACGCCCAGCCATAGCAGCCGACGCTGGAAACCTCGTTCGCACCGAGGCAGTCCCTCGCTGGGACGCGCCATGGCACAAGCCCACCTTGTGTATCCAGCCTGCTAGGGAATGTCACGGAAAGTGCACATCCTGGATGACAGTTAACATTAGAAGTTGATTCATATCGATGCCGATTAGGTTCGGCCGGCTGACACGCCAGATGATGACGGGCTAGGCGCGCAGGTGATCCAGTTCGGAACCCGGGGCAGTCGCCTGTAAACGACCTCATCGGGGGTATGAGCGCGCATTTTGTAACGTGTGCTGAGTCGCAGCGGGAGTTGTGACCTGGAGCCTGATGAGGGCGGAACCGGTGTCCGCCCAGATGGCCCGGCCGTCCGCCGCCGCGCTGATCAAGTCCGGTGTGTGCGCAACCGGATATGCGGTCAGGGTGCCTGGGACCACGACGGTCAGCAGGGAGCCGGTGATCCACAGGCGCCCCGCCGAGTCCATGATGAGGGCCGGGGCTGACATGGCGCTGGAGGCGTAGCCGACGTGGATGATGGCGGTGATCCTGGCGGTGGCCGGATCTGCCCGTGCCAGCCCGGACGGGGTGAGCACCCACACGGCGTTGCGGCCGGGGACGATCTGCGGGATGTATCCGCCGCTGTGGACTGGCAGGCTCTGTACCGGCTTCAGCGAGCCCTGGTTGATCAAGGTGATGCGGTCGGCGGCGGCACAGGCGATCCAGATGCCTCGCGGCCCGGGGGACGCGGCACATGCCGTTCCCGCGCCGGGGATCGGGGCCGCCTTCACGATCACGTCGCGGGACGGGTCGATCTTGTACAGGTACTCCTGGCCGCCGCCGCCGTCGGCGGGATCGTCGGTGATCACCCAGATGAAGCCGTCCCCGTAGGCGACATCGGCGCCCAGCCCGCGGACCGGGAAGCGCTCGGTAATGGCGCCGCTGGCCGGGTCGATGCGCAGCAGCGGGCCGGCGAAGTCCAGGACCCAGAGCGACCCGGCGCCCGATGTCATGCTGACCGGTTCATCCTGCCCGTGGCCGACCCGCAGCGTCTTGGTGACCCGCCCGGCAGCCAGGTCGACGCCGGCGACCTGGCTGGCGGACCAGTCCGAGATCCAGGCCGTGGAGCCGAGTACGGTCATGCCGCCGGGCTGGCCGAACGGCACCGGTATCCGTGCTCGCACGGTTGACGGGAGCAGCGCCGGGGCCGCCGCGCCGGGTCCGGCCGCGGGAGCGGCGGCGGGCCCGCTGCCCCGGCCGGTCATCACCGCGAGGACGGCCGCGGCGATCAGGGCCACCGCCACCGCAACGTCGAGCCAGCGCCCGCGGGCAAAGCCGGCGTTCAGCTTCGGGTCCTGGCCGATCTCATCCATATCCCCCACCTGCTCCGGCCGCGGTCGCGGGCCGCTCACCAGCCAGGATGTCCAGGCCCGCGCGGTCTGGGCCATCCGACGTTCTGCGGATGTCCTAGCGGCCGTAGCCGGCGTAGCCTGGAGCGGGAGGGGCGATGTGATGAAAGGCCCGGTAGCAGCCAGCGGACGGGACCTGCGCGCCCTAGCCGGGATCGTCAGCGATGACCGCGGCGAACCCCCGGCCGAAGGGGTGGCGCCATCCTTGCTCAGTGACCTGCTGGGACTGGTCGGCGGCGATCTCGCGGTCTTCTCGGGCACCGACAGCAGCCGGCGGGCGGACTGGTTCGGGCAGACCGTGCCGGTCGAAGCCCACGACCCCGAGTTCGACGAGGCGTCGTTCTGGTCCCACTACTGGAACAGCCCCTGCAGCTACCCCGAGCACACCGGCGACCTGCGCCGCCACGTGCTGATCTCGGATTTCTACTCGGCCAGGCAATGGCACAGCACCGGCATGTACCAAGACTGCTGCAAGCCCTACGGGAACGAGCATGAGCTGATGCTGTGCCTGCCCGCCAGCCCCGGGTGGACCGGCGGGCCCGGGCGGACGCTACGGCTGGTCTTCATCCGCGGGCCCGGCCCGGATTTCTCCGACCGCGAACGCGACCTGCTCACCGTGCTGCGCCCGCACCTGCACCAGGCCTACCTCGACGCCGAGCGCCGCCGCCACCCCACCCCCCAGCTCACCGCCCGGCACTGGGGCGTGCTGCACCTGGTCGCCGCCGGGCACACCAACGCCCAGATCGCCCGCCGCCTCGGCATATCCGAGGGAACCGTGCGCACCCACCTGGAAAACATCTACCGCCTGCTGCAGGTCTCCAGCCGGACCGCCGCCGTCACCCGCGCCTTCGCCGACCGGACGGCCTGACACCACCAGATCCAGGCCCGGGCCGCCGCGCCCGGCTGCGCGCTCCTCTATTGCGGCTGTCCCGACAGCCCATGGCCGGCCGGAGGATACGGCCGGAGTCGCCTGTGACCAGGAGCATGGCGGACATCTCGCGGCTCCTGGGATCCGATCGCTTGCCTCCACCCTTTGACATGCACGCCTACACGGCCACCCTGCGACTTGGCTTCTGGGTGGCTCATGTACTGCGCATCCGCTCTCCGCAATTCATCGAGCGCGTTAGTCCCGCCGTAGCCACGGCGTGAAGCCCCAGCCAAACCGGAAGCCTACAACTTGGCTCCCGCAATGGCTCCCCAGGCTGGACAGCAAGCATTAGCGAGGGATTGGATACCGCTTCTGATCTGCAAGAACTTTGTGGAGCTGAGGGGATTCGAACCCCTGACCCCCTCCATGCCATATAGCGGCAGGAAGGTCGATAGAGGTCATCTGAGCAGGTCAGAAGCGCTGATGGCGGGTGATGGCGGTCATCGTGAGGGCGATGCGGTTGCTGCCGTTTGCTGCTGCCGTTGTGCGTGGTTGACGCTTAATCGTCAACAGCACAGCGAGGCCGGAATGTCAGATACCGGACTTACCGTGCCAGGCATGACGGAACTACCCCGCCGCTACGACGTCACCATCACCGTAGACAGGGACGGTGGCGACCACCCGAACCCGGCCGAGTTCGCCGCGGCGGCCGAGCAGGCCGCATCAGCTAGGGCCGCCAGCATCGTTAGCGCGCACACAGCCAGCCAGATCATCAGCACCGTCACCGTCCTGGCCGCCGACCAGCCCGCGGCCGTAGCCGTCGCCCTGGCCGTCGTGTCCGACGCGCTAAAGCATCCGGTCGGGTCGTCCACCCGCTGACGGGACCGCTGTAGCTGACCTGGTGCGGCGGTTCGTAGAACCGGGTAAGCCCGAGGTCCTTGGCGCTGCACGTCCCGCTAATAACGCCGGCAGCGGCGTCTGACCATCTCCAGCCAGCCCACGCGCACAGCGATCACCCCGGCACCCCACATACCAGAGCGCTAGCCCGGCCAATCCGGTAAACTGCGTCTGCCAGCCCAATCGACGAGCGGAAAGAGTTAAGTCGCTGATCGCCTTGTACCTTAGACCCAGGGTGCATCCTTCTGTCTAGTAGGCGTACGTCTAGGGGAGGCGCCATGACCGTCGAAGGGTCGGCGTCGCGGTCTGCAGGCAATCGCCCTCTCGGCTTCACCCCAGACGTCAACCTCGGCGTGCTCATCAAACGCGAGCCCATCACTGTCCCCCAGGGCACCAATGCACTGGACACCGGACAGGTATAGAGTTGATCATCTGAGGGGTCCACGCCAAAGCATGACGCCTTCGCGCTTGAGCACGACGCCCTCCTCAGGGTCTTATTTATCACGGGTCGGTCGATAGCTTCAAGGTGCCCCTAAACGAGGGGAAAGACTTCGCCGGCCGGTAGCTCGCCCGTTTGTGTGGTTCCTGCCCCTTACAACCGCTACACCGAAGCCGTAATCTTGCACGACTACCTGTGCGAGGTCGCCGTTCCCGCGGGCCGCATCAGCCGGATCGACGCCGACGGCATCTTCCGGCAGTCCATGCCGGGCAGCTCGGGGTCCCCGTTCTTGCACCGGTGGATCATCTGGGCTTCCGTGAGGCTGGGTGCCCTGACGGATCCGGCCGGCCGCGCGAGCTGGTGGAAAGAAGCCGTGGCGTGTCGCATTTATAGCTGCCCTCGCTCTGCCGATCGTCGCTCCCGCCGGAGCTGTGATCGGGATCACTATCCTTGTCTTCTATCTCATCGAGCTGCTGGCATGGGTCCCGCTGAGACAACCCGCCGGGTGCGGGAGCGTCGCCACCGCCCAGCTAAGCTTGTCAACAAGCCGACGCTTCGCCTGAAATTGTAGACAGCGTTCTGGGAGTAAAGCGTGCAGTTCGTGCCCTCCTCTAGGATGAGTGCCTGGTCTGGTCGCGGGCTTCCAGGGCAGCGGTGCTTACTACTGTCAGCCTTCGGAGGAGGAAAAACCTGTGGACGAGGCAGGTGGGCTCCTTTCGCCCGACGGTCTAGAGCATGAGTCTCTAGCGCGGTCGATAATTGATCATCTAGGCAAGCTTCCACCTGGGTCAGTCATTGCCGTGCACGGATCCTGGGGACGCGGTAAGACAGACGTTCTTCAAAGGGTGCACAACCTTCTGCTCAACAAGGACATTACCACAAGCTTCTCAGAACCACTCTGGATAAATCCTTGGAAATACGGATCACCAAACTTGGTTGCGCCGCTTGTTATGCAATTGGTCCAGCGTCTCGGACCGAACCAGCGGTCAGCGAGCGAAAAACTCAGGCTTGCCGCTCAGACGCTACTTCGAGCAGGAAACGCCATTGCATTTAAGGCTGTGAAGCGTAGTTGTCCCGCTTGGCGAGATCCTGGAGCCTGCAAAAGAGCCTGTCGACGACCTTATTAAGACGCTATTCGATGGGCCGAAAACGGCGGCTGGCGACGTGGACCCAGTGTATTCGATGGGGCGGCGCTTTAGCGAACTTGTCGACGAGTATTTGCGGCTATCGGGGCGCGAGGATAGCAAATTGGTAATATGCATCGACGATTTGGACCGATGCCTTCCGGATCATCAGATAGCTATGCTTGAGGCGGTGCACTTCCTTACGGCAGCGGACGCCAAGGCCTATTTCTTGGTCGCTCTAGATCCAACCCTTGTAAGGCAGGCGGCGGCAACTCATTACCAAGTAGACACATTCGATACCAATCAGTATCTGGATGAGAGCTCTTCACGCTACGGATCAATCTACGTTCACTACGCGGCGATAACCTCAATGAGCTTATGCTTCAAGAATTGGCCGCCAGAGTTTCAAATGTTGACACAGCGGTACCTACGCTCGAAGCATCCTTGCGCGACGCAATACACTTGTCGGAAGACGATCTTCACAAGATTCTTATACGTGTTTTTACACTGCCTGAACTGACGAATCCGCGAGTTGTGCACCGGGTTATGGGGCGTCTTCGCTTGTTCGCACCGTCTGCACCGTGCAGGGCTTTCTTCAACCAGATCCAGCATGATCCCGCGGAGAGTGTCTTTGAACTACTTGTCCGCACGTGTGTTATCTGCGAGAAGTGGCCAGAGCTTCGGTCGCTGCTTCAAGCGAGCCCGAAAACCGATGACTGGGGCGAGCGCCTTGACCTCAGTACATTGCTCTCTATGGATGGAACCACCTGAGTCGACCAAAGCGCAAGTCGAGGATCGGCACCAACGAATAAACCAGAGCCCGGCATTCTTTGGCCGACTGCCGGAGCGCGCGCGACATCCGGACCTTGGCGAGTTTTTGTACTTCACCAGTGAGCTTCCACATGCGCGAACGTTGCTTCCCGGGATTGATCGGGCCCTAATGTTGACCGGACTATAATTATGATGATGGCATCACCGAGGTGGTCGACTCCTCGGGCGACATCACCCCGGACCTGATCCGCTTCTCGAGCAGCTCGACCTCGAAGGCGAGGGCGGCGTAGCGCTCGGTGAAGAACTTCAACGCCTCCTCGGGAGTCTGGTCGGGGACCTGGCCCACGGAGCGTTCGCCGTCGGCGGTCTTCACGTAGACGGTCCCGTCGTCGTCGACTCGACCCCACTGATGACTCGTCACTGGTGCACTCCGCTCGATCCTCATCGTCTGCTCCTGGCCGCACGCAAGACCCCATGCTAGTCAAGGCTCCTGGCCCACCGTCAGTGAGAGTCCAGCACCGGTGGGGCGAGTCGGGTGGGGTCTCGATATTCTGCCCCGGTGTTGATCGCCGGATTCCCCGCTGGCCCGTGGGGCACGAACTGCTACGTCGCCGCCACCGGTGCGGGCAACGAGTGCGTCGTCATCGATCCCGGCAAGGATTCCGCCGACGGAGTCGCCGAGATCGTGCGCGAGCACCGGCTCAAGCCGGTCGCGGTCCTGGTCACGCACGGCCACATCGACCACATGTGGTGCGTGGCGCCGGTGGCCGGCACGTACGACGCCACCGCCTGGATCCACCCGCGCGACCGGCACCTGCTCGCCAACCCGATGGCCGGCATGTCCCGCGAGACCACCCAGATGCTGCTCGGCGGCGACTACGAGTTCGCCGAGCCCGACGACGTCCAGGAGCTCACCGACAACCAGGTGCTCGAGCTCGCTGGCCTCCGCTTCGTCGTCGACCACACCCCGGGTCACACCGAGGGCTCGGTGACGTTCCGGTCGCCGTACCCTTCGACAGGCTCGAGACAAGCGACGGGGGACATCTCAGAAGTGATGTTCTCGGGAGACCTGCTGTTCGCCGGCTCGATCGGCCGCACCGACCTGCCCGGCGGCGACCATGCCACGATGATGCGCAGCCTCGCCGACAAGGTGCTGCCGCTCGCCGACGACATCGTGGTGCTTCCGGGCCACGGCGAGCAGACCTCGATCGGTCGCGAACGCGCGACCAACCCCTTCCTCCAGGACCTCTGACATGCCGAAGCCCACCCCGCTGAGCGGGTTCCCCGAGCTGCTGCCCGAACAACGCTTCGTCGAGCAGCAGGTCATCGACACGCTGCGGCGCACCTTCGAGCTGCACGGGTTCGCGGGCATCGAGACCCGCGCCGTCGAGCCGCTCGACCAGCTGCTGCGCAAGGGCGACACCTCCAAGGAGGTCTACCTCCTGCGTCGTCTCCACGAGGAGTCCGCCGAGGGGCACGCCGGCCTCGGCCTGCACTTCGACCTGACGGTGCCGTTCGCGCGCTACGTGCTGGAGAACGCCGGCAAGCTGGAGTTCCCGTTCCGGCGCTACCAGATCCAGAAGGCGTGGCGCGGCGAGCGCCCGCAGGAGGGTCGTTTCCGCGAGTTCACCCAGGCCGACATCGACGTCGTGGGCCGCGACGAGCTGCCCTTCCACCACGACGTCGAGGTCACCCGCGTGATGGTCGACGCCCTGACCCGGCTGACCTTCCTGCCCGGCTTCCGGCTCCAGGTCAACAACCGCAAGCTGATCCAGGGCTTCTACGCCGGCCTGGGCATCGCGAGTGGTGACGGCACCGACGAGGTGATGCGGGTCGTCGACAAGCTCGACAAGGTGCCGGTCGAGAAGGTGCGCGCGATGCTGGTCGAGGAGGCCGGCCTGGACGACGCCACGGCCGACCGGGTGCTGGCCCTGGCCACGATCCGGGCCACCGACGACTCCTTCGTCGCAGCGGTGCGCGCCCTCGGCGTCGAGCACGAGCTGCTCGACGAGGGCCTCGCCGAGCTCGCCGAGCTGGTGCGCTCCTGTGCGGACCTGGTCAGTGACCGGGTCCGCGTCGAGGCGGACCTCTCGATCGCTCGCGGGCTCGACTACTACACCGGCACGGTCTTCGAGACCCGGCTGGACGGCTACGAGTCGATGGGGTCGATCTGCTCCGGGGGCCGCTACGACGCGCTGGCCTCGGACGGGCGTACCACCTACCCCGGCGTCGGCATCTCGCTGGGCGTCAGCCGGGTCGTCGTCCCCCTGATGGCGCGCACCGGGCTCACCGCGTCGCGCAAGGTGCCGAGCGCGGTGCTGGTCGCCGTCGTCGGCGAGGACTCGCGCGCGGACAGCGACGCCGTCGCAAACGCCTTGCGTGCGCGCGACATCCCGTGTGAAGTCGTGGCAGGCGCCCAGAAGTTCGGCAAGCAGATCCGCGACGCCGAGCGTCGTGGCATCCCCTACGTCTGGTTCCCGGGCACCGAGGGCCACCAGGTCAAGGACATCCGTTCGGGGGAGCAGGTGGCCGCAGACCCGGCGACCTGGACCCCACCCCACGAGGATCTGCGACCGCAGGTCCTGACCAAGGAGACAAGCTCGTGATCCGCACCCATGACGCCGGCGCCCTGCGCGCCGAGCACGTCGGCCAGACCGTCACCCTCGCCGGATGGGTGGCCAACCGCCGCGATCACGGTGGCGTCGCCTTCATCGACCTGCGCGAGGCCAGCGGGGTGGTCCAGGTGGTGATCCGCGACGAGGAGGTCGCCCACCAGCTCCGCGCGGAGTACTGCCTCAAGATCACCGGTGAGGTCACCGCGCGCAAGGAGGGCAACGAGAACCCCAACCTGGCGACCGGTGCCATCGAGATCGTCGCCGCCGACGTCGAGGTGCTCAGCGCCGCGGCGCCGCTGCCGTTCCCGATCAGTGACCACGTCGACGTCGGGGAGGAGGCACGCCTCAAGCACCGCTACCTCGACCTGCGGCGCTCCGGCCCCAACCAGGCGATCCGACTGCGCAGCAAGATCAACAAGGCGGCTCGCGACGTGCTCGACGCCCACGACTTCGTCGAGGTCGAGACCCCGACCCTGACCCGCAGCACGCCCGAGGGTGCGCGCGACTTCCTGGTGCCGGCCCGCCTGCAGCCCGGCAGCTGGTATGCCCTGCCGCAGAGCCCACAGCTGTTCAAGCAGCTGCTGATGGTCGCGGGCATGGAGCGCTACTTCCAGATCGCGCGCTGCTACCGCGACGAGGACTTCCGCGCCGACCGGCAGCCGGAGTTCACCCAGCTCGACATCGAGATGAGCTTCGTCGACCAGGACGACGTCATCGCGCTGATGGAGGACGTCCTCGCCGCGATGTGGAAGCTCATCGACGTCGACATCCCGCGCCCGATCCCGCGGATGACCTACGCCGACGCGATGGCGCGCTTCGGCTCCGACAAGCCCGACCTGCGGATGGGTCTCGAGCTGGTCGAGTGCACCGACTACTTCCAGGACACGCCGTTCCGGGTGTTCCAGGCCGAGTACGTCGGCGCCGTGGTGATGCCCGGCGGGGCCAGCCAGCCCCGCAAGAAGCTCGACGCCTGGCAGGACTGGGCCAAGCAGCGCGGTGCCCGGGGCCTGGCCTACGTGCTGGTGCAGGAGGACGGCGAGCTCGGTGGCCCGGTGGCCAAGAACCTCTCCGACACGGAGAAGGCCGGCCTCGCTGCCCACGTCGGCGCGGCACCGGGTGACTGCGTCTTCTTCGCCGCCGGTGCGGCCAAGCCGAGCCGGGCCCTGCTGGGTGCGGCTCGCCTCGAGATCGGCCACCGCGGCGGCCTGATCGACGAGAGCGCCTTCGCCTTCACCTGGGTCGTCGACGCCCCGATGTTCGAGCCGGCCTCCGACGCGGTCGCCAGCGGGGACGTCGCCGTCGGTGCGGGTGCCTGGACCGCGGTCCACCACGCCTTCACCGGTCCCAAGCCGGAGTTCGCCGACACCTTCGACACCGACCCCGGGGCGGCCCTGGCCTACGCCTACGACATCGTCTGCAACGGCAACGAGCTCGGCGGCGGCTCCATCCGGATCCACCGCGAGGACGTGCAGAAGCGGGTCTTCGCGGTCATGGGCCTCACCGAGGAGCAGGCGCAGGAGAAGTTCGGCTTCCTCCTCGACGCCTTCACCTTCGGCGCGCCGCCGCACGGCGGCATCGCCGTGGGCATGGACCGAATCTGCGCGCTGCTCGCCGGAACGGACTCGATCAGGGACGTCATCGCGTTCCCGAAGTCCGGTGGAGGCTTCGACCCTCTCACCGCAGCACCTGCGCCGATCACCCCCGAACAGCGCAAGGAAGCCGGTGTGGACGGCCCTTTGATCAAGGCTGTCTCGCCCGAGGCCTGATCGTTCGAAAGCGGACAGTGTACGTCGATATCAGATCGTTACACGTCGAAGACCCGATGTGACGCCAGCGTCACATACAGTCACATCGATCGCGGGGTAGCAGGTGCCCGCCATCCGGACGCCCGAACAGCCAGCTGAGTCCCGACGAGACAGAGGTGCCATGACGATCCAGGCCTCCAATCTGGAGAGTGAACACCTTCCGGACCCCGCAGGCGGTCCGCCGAAAGGTGGCGTGACCAAGGTCACCGGCCAGTCGCCGACCCACCTGGCGATCGGCCGGTTCCGCAAGGACCGGCTCTCGATGGTCGCCTTCTCGGTCGTCGTGATCTACCTCGCCATCGCGATCGCCGCGCCGTTCCTGGTGCTGGCCGGCGTCCTGGACCCGTTCACCTACCACCAGGACCTCACGGACCCGTCGTCCGGCGGCCTGCCGATCGGCTCCTACGGCGGCATCAGCTGGGCGCACCCGCTCGGTGTCGAGCCGGGCACCGGCCGCGACGTGCTGTCCCGGCTGGTCTACGGCGTCACCTTCTCGCTGGCCATCGCGCTCGTCGGCGACGCTCATCACGATCGGCGTCGGCACCGTCGCTCGGCATCATCGCCGGGTTCAGCGGTGGCTGGGTCGACGCGATCGTCGGCCGGGTCATCGACCTGACCCTGTCCTTCCCGCCGACGCTGATGCTGCTGGCGCTGTCGAGCATGGGCATCGCGATCGTCGCCAAGTACGTCCCCGGCGATGATGCCGACCCCCTGCCCAACGGCATCTACGTGGTGCTGGTGCTCGCCTTCTTCGGCTGGCCCGCCATCGCCCGGCTCATCCGCGGCCAGGTGCTGTCGATCCGCGAGCGCGAGTTCGTCGACGCGGCCGTGCTGCTCGGGCGCCTCGCGCCGGCGGATCTACTTCAAGGAGATCCTGCCCAACCTCTGGGCCCCGCTGCTGGTCACGTTCACCCTGACCGATGCCGGCCTACATCTCGGCCGAGGCCGCGCTCAGCTACCTCGGTGTCGGCATCAAGCCGCCGACGCCGACCCTGGGCAACATCCTCAACGAGCTCCATCAACTACTCGTCGGGCGACTTCCTGTTCTTCTTCGCCCCGGCCTTCCTGATCATGGTCATCGTCGTGAGCTTCAACCTGCTCGGCGACGGGATCCGCGACGCGCTCGACCCCAAGTCCGGCGCAGTAACACCCCACACGATCTCGACGACACGGAGTCGTCGAAGGTGCCGCCGCTCCAGGCGCGACACACACTGAAGGAGAAGTAATGGTGAACTATCGAAAGCGGTTGCTGGCAACCACCGCTGCGGTCGCCCTGGCGGCAGGACTCGCCGCGTGCGGTGGCGGCTCGGACAGCGACTCGCCCAGCTCGGACAACACCGAGGCGGGCAAGGCAGGGGGCACGCTCGTACTACGTGCTACGCCCCCTACGAGCACCTCGACCCGCAGCGCACCTACGTCGGCGTCGCAGCTCGCGAACTTCAGCCGCACGGTCTACCGGCAGCTGGTGGCGTTCCCGATCTCGACCGACCCGGACGTCGCCAACACCCCGGTCCCCGACCTCGCCACCGACACCGGCACGTCGACCGAGGACGGCAAGGTCTGGCGTTCACGCTCAAGGACGGCGTGAAGTGGGAGGACGGCCAGCCGATCACGTGTGAGGACTTCAAGTACGGCGTCTCGCGGATCTTCGCGACCGACGTCATCACCGGTGGCCCGAACTACATCCTCAGCTACCTCGACGTCCCCACGGACGCCAAGACCGGCCTGCCGGCCTACAACGGTCCCTACAAGGGCGACGGCCAGGCCGCCTTCGACAAGGCGATCACCTGCGACGGCAACACGATCACCTACAACTTCAAGAAGCCGTGGCCGGACTTCCCGCTCGCCGTGGCGGCGTCTGCGCATGATCGACCCCTACCGCCAGGACAAGGACCAGGGCGAGAAGTCCAACTACCAGATCTTCTCCAACGGTCCGTACAAGCTCGACGGGCATGTGGAACAAGAACAAGGGCGCACGTTCGTCCGCAACGACAACTACGACCCGGCCACGGACTCCACGGACATCCGCAAGGCGCTCCCGGACAAGATCAACTTCAACGTCGGTCAGACCACGGAGATGATCAACGACCGGCTGATCGCCGACAACGGTGACGACCAGTACGCCGTCACCAGCCAGCCGCGTCCCGCCGGCCTACTACAGCCAGATCACGGGTGCGGTCGAGGACCGCGCGACCCTGGTCGACTCGCCGTACATCGACTACCTGGTGCCGAACTTCCGTCGCCTGAAGGACCTGGCGATCCGTCAGGCGCTCGGTCTGCGACCAACGCGCAGGCGTGGATCAACGCCGGTGGTGGCGAGAAGGCCTACGGCCCCGCCGAGTCGATCGTCAACCCGACCGTCGTCGGCTACCAGCCGAACCCGGCCTTCGCCGACGACAACGACGGCGGGCGACGTCGAGGCCGCCAAGAAGCTCCTCGAGGAGGCCGGCATCAAGACGCCGTACCCGATCAAGTTCACCTACCCGACCGTCCGAGACCATGGACAAGATGGCCGCGGCGCTGAAGGACACCTGGGACCAGGCCGGCTTCGACGTGACCCTCGACGGGCTCGGCCGACACCTACTACGACGTCATCCAGAAGCCGGACAAGGACAGCGACGTCATCTGGGGTGGCTGGGGTGCTGACTGGCCCTCGCCATCACGGTGATCCCGCCGCTGTTCGACAGCCGGATCAACCTGGTCCCGGGCTCCAACGGTCAGGACTACGGCAACTACGAGAGCGACAAGTTCAACGCGCTCGTCGACGAGGCCCAGCGAAGCCACCACGCTGGACGACCAGACGGCCGCCCTGCAGGACGGTGACAAGTCCTCGGCGAGGACGTCGCCTACATCCCGCTCGAGATCACGAAGTTCTACTTCCTGCACGGCTCGAAGGTGACCGGCTACACGAACACCCCGGCGACCTCCATGTACCCCGACCTCGGTCCGATCGGCGTGGAGAACTGACCTCCGGGTTGTCCTGAGCAGCACCCCGCAACAGCAACACCCGTCGGGCGGTCGCCATCGCGGCCGCCCGACGCGGGGGTGAGGGTCTCGTCGAGGGACCCTCACCCTCACCTCCGTCCGCGGTACCGTCGATCAGCACCCCCGGTCCTCTACCGCTCTGCACCCCCGAGGTGGTCCAACTCGCGTGTTCGCCTACATCGTCCGTCGCCTGTTCATCGGCGTGATCCTGCTCATCGTGATGAGCATGGTCACCTTCGTGCTCTTCTTCGCCTCGCCCGTCGACCCGGCGCGGTACGCCTGCGGCAAGAACTGCTCCCCGGCGCAGCTGGAGCAGACCCGGAAGGCCCTCGGCTACGACAAGCCCACGCTCGTGCAGTGGGCCGACTTCTGAAGGGCATCGTCGTCGGGTCGCCAGTACCCCGACGACCCGGAGCTGAGGGCCGCGCTCCCGAGCTGGTGACCGACTGCCCGGCCCCGTGCCTGGGCTACTCCGTGGTGAACAGCACGACCGTCAACGAGCTGATCAAGGAAGCCTTCCCGATCTCCGTCTCGCTCGCGCTGGCGGCGTTCGTGATGTGGATGACCGGCGGCGTCCTCTTCGGCGTGATAGCGGCGGTGAAAGGGGACCCTCCTCGACCGCGGCATCGTCGGGCTCTCGCTGGTCTTCTTCGCGTTCCCGACCTTCTTCATCGGGCTGTTCCTGCTCAAGTTCGTCGCCATCAAGTGGCAGCTGGTCGCCGATCCCGGAGTACATCCCGATCAGCCGACGGGGGAGTCGGGCTCTGGTTGCCCGGCCTGTTCCTGCCCGGCCTGACCCTGGCGCTGGTCTACATGGCCGGCTACGTCCGGATGACCCGCGCCTTCGTGCTGGAGTCGATGAGCGAGGACTACATCCGCACCGCGCGGGCCAAGGGGCTCAAGCCAGCGCAAGGTGCTGGTCAAGCACAGCATGCGGGCCGCGCTGACCCCGCTGGTCACCCTGGTCGGTCTCGACTTCGCCGGCCTGCTGGGCGGCGCGATCATCACCGAGACGGTGTTCAACTACAACGGTCTCGGCAAGCTCGCCGTCGACGCCAACCTGACCCGCGACCTGCCGATCATGGTCGGGCTGGTGATCCTGCTCGGCGCGTTCGTGATCGTGGCCAACATCATCGTCGACGTGCTGTACGCCGTCATCGACCCGCGCGTCCGGGTCGGCTGAGGGGGAGAGCAACATGTCCAGCTACCTGTCCGTGCGCGACCTGAAGGTCCACTTCCCGACGGTCGACGGCATCGTCAAGGCCACCGACGGCCTGTCGCTTCGACCTCGAGCGCGGCAAGACCCTCGGCATCGTGGGCGAGTCCGGCTCCGGCAAGTCGGTGTCGAGCTCGGCGATCCTGGGGCTGCACCGACGGCACCAACGCCATCGTCAGCGGCGAGATCCTGCTCGACGGCACCGACCTGCTCACGCTCAGCGACGAGGAGATCGGCGCAAGCGGGGCAAGCGAGGTCGCGATGATCTTCCAGGACCCGCTGTCGGCGATGCACCCCTACTACACGGTCGGCAACCAGATCGTCGAGGCCTACCGGGTCCACCACGACGTCAGCAAGAAGGCGGCCCGGCGCGGGCGATCGAGATGCTCGACCGGGTCGGCATCCCGCAGCCGGACCGGCGGGTCGACGACTACCCGCACCAGTTCTCCGGCGGCATGCGCCAGCGCGCGATGATCGCGATGGGGCTGATCAACGACCCCGACCTGCTGATCGCCGACGAGCCGACCACCGCCCTCGACGTGACCGTGCAGGCGCAGATCCTCGACCTGCTCCAGGACCTGCAGCGCGAGTTCGACTCCGCGATCATCATCATCACCCACGACCTGGGCGTGGTGGCCGAGATGGCCGACGACGTCCTGGTGATGTACGCCGGCCGCGGCGGTCGAGTACGGCCCGACCAAGGAGATCCTGACCCACCCGGAGATGCCCTACACGTGGGGTCTGCTCTCCAGCGTCCCGGACGTCACCGGCGACACCAACGCCCAGCTGATCCCGATCCCGGGCAACCCGCCGAGCCTGCTCAACCCGCCGACCGGCTGTGCGCTTCCACCCGCGCTGCACGCACCGCGACAAGGTGCCCGGCGACCTGTGCACGCACGTCGCTGCCCGAGCTCGCCCCCGGCACCGCGCTCCGAGGGGCACCTCAAGCGGTGCCACCTGACCGACCCGGACGTGATCTACGAGAAGGAGGTCCTGCCCGAGATCGCGCCGGACCTCGTGGAGGAACGATGAGCGACCAGTGGCCCTCTCTGGGCGGTGTGCCCCATGACGACACCGAGCGTCGAGGACCCGACCGACGACGCCGCCGACTACATGGGCGTCGCGCCGGTGGTGGGCCACGCGGCGACCGAGCCGAAGTTCGACGCCCAGCCGATCCTCGAGGTCGACGACCTGCGGATGTACTTCCCGGTGAAGTCGTCCGGCATCATCCGGCGCACGGTCGGCCACGTGCAGGCCGTCGACGGGGTGTCCTTCCAGGTGCCCGCCGGCGGCTCGCTCGGCCTGGTGGGCGAGTCCGGCTGCGGCAAGTCGACGACCGGCCGGCTGATCACCCGGCTCTACGAGCCGACCGGCGGCACGATCATCTTCGACGGCAAGGACATCGCCAAGACCTCGTCGCGCGGACTCAAGCCGCTGCGCCGCGAGATCCAGATGATCTTCCAGGACCCCTACACCTCGCTGAACCCGCGGCACACGGTCGGCTCGATCGTCGGGGCGCCGCTGGCGATCCACAAGGTGGTGCCCAAGAAGCAGATCCTGGCCCGGGTGCAGGAGCTGCTCGAGATCGTCGGCCTCAACCCCGAGCACTACAACCGCTACCCGAACGAGTTCTCCGGCGGCCAGCGCCAGCGCATCGGCATCGCCCGGGCGCTGACCCTGCAGCCCAAGCTGCTGGTGGCCGACGAGCCGGTCTCGGCGCTCGACGTGTCGATCCAGGCGCAGGTGATCAACCTGCTCCAGGACCTGCAGCGCGAGTTCGACATCGCGTTCCTCTTCATCGCCCACGACCTGGCGATCGTGCGGCACTTCTGCCCCGAGGTCGCGGTGATGTACCTCGGCAAGATCGTCGAGATCGCCGACCGCGACACCCTCTACAACCGACCCAACCACCCCTACACCCAGGCGCTGCTCTCGGCGGTGCCCGACGTCAAGCAGGCCGCGATCGGCGGTCGCCGCGAGCGGATCCGGCTCGACGGGCGACGTACCCAGCCCGATCAACCCGCCCTCCGGCTGCCGGTTCCGCACCCGCTGCCCGATCGCGCAGGAGATCTGCGCCCAGGTCGAGCCGCCGCTGCTGCAGATCGGCAAGCGGCACAAGGTCGCCTGCCACTTCGCCGGCGAGCTCGGCCACCACCCGGCCGAGCCGGTCACGGCCTCGCTGCTCGGCGTCGACGCCACGGGCACGCCGGACCCCGGTGCCAGCCCGGCGACCGACCTCGGCAACGAGCCGGGCTACTCCGACACCTGGTTCGACCTCGAGCGCAAGACGATGGCCAAGGCGTAGGCTGGACGACGGGCTCTTCGAGCAGCCGGGCGCCCCGGCGCGCCCCAGCGGCGGCTCGCTGACCGGCAACACCCACGCCTCGGCACCGCTCGCGGTGCGGATGCGGCCGCGCACGCTCGACGAGCTGGTCGGGCAGGAGCAGCTGCGCGCGCCCGGCTCGCCGCTGCGCCAGCTGGTCGAGGGCGACCAGTCGATGTCGCTGCTGCTGTGGGGGCCGCCCGGCACCGGCAAGACCACCATCGCCGCGATCGTCAGCCAGCAGACCGACCGGCGCTTCGTCGAGGTCTCGGCGGTCTCGGCCGGGGTCAAGGAGGTGCGGGCCGCGATCGACGCGGCCCGCGCCGAGCTGGTCGGCACCGGCCGGGAGACGGTGCTCTTCGTCGACGAGGTGCACCGCTTCAGCAAGGCGCAGCAGGACGCGCTGCTGCCCGGGGTCGAGAACCGCTGGGTGACGCTGGTCGCCGCGACCACGGAGAACCCGTTCTTCTCGGTGATCTCGCCGCTGCTCTCGCGCAGCCTGCTGCTGCGGCTGCGAGTCGCTGACCGACGACGACGTCCGGGCCGTCGTCGGCCCAGGCGCTCGTCGACGAGCGCGGTCTGGCCGGCGGCGTCACCGTCGACGACGACGCGCTCGACCACCTGGTCCGGCTGGCCGGCGGCGACGCCCGCCGGTCGCTGACCTACCTCGAGGCCGCCGCCGGCGCGGCGCTCTCGCGGCCCGTCGCCGACAGCAAGCCGGTCGGATCGACCTGGCGACCGCCGAGACGGCCGTCGACCAGGCGGCGGTGCGCTACGACCGCCAGGGCGACCAGCACTACGACGTCACCAGCGCGTTCATCAAGTCGGTCCGCGGGCTCCGACGCCGACGCCGCGCTGCACTACCTGGCCCGGATGATGGAGGCCGGGGAGGACCCGCGGTTCATCGCCCGCCGGCTGGTGATCCTGGCCAGCGAGGACATCGGGCTCGCCGACCCGACCGCGCTGACGACCGCGGTCGCCGCGGCCCAGGCGGTGCAGCTGATCGGGATGCCCGAGGCCAGGCTCAACCTGGCCCACGCGACGATCGCGCTGGCGGTGGCCCCCAAGTCCAACGCCGTGACGACCGCGATCGGCGCCGCGACGGCCGACGTACGCGCCGGCAAGATCGGCCCGGTGCCGCCGCACCTGCGCGACGCGCACTACGCCGGCGCCAAGAAGCTCGGCCACGGCTCGACCTACAAGTACAGCCACGACGAGCCGTTCGGTATCGCCGAGCAGCAGTACGCCCCCGACGTGGTGGCCGACGCGGCGTACTACCAGCCGACCTCGCTCGGCGCCGAGGCGGCGATCAAGGAGCGCTGGGAGCGGGTCCGGCGGCTGATCCGCGGCAAAGGCTGAACCACTGCCGCGATAGGGTCGGTCACCATGCAGGACTGGATCGGGCCCACGCTGGTGGGACTGCTGGCGCTGGTCGCCGTGGCGCTCGGCGTCGCGCTGGTGCGCGCCCGCTCGAGGACGGCCGCCGCGCTCGACGCTGCCGCGTCCGAGACGGCACTCCTGCGCAGCCAGGTGGACGCGCTCGAGGTGCGGCTGAACCACACCGAGCCGACCAGGGTCGCGGCGCCTCCGACCGAGTTCGTGATCACCCGGCTCGGCGACGACGCACCCCCCGAGACGGACGACCAGCCCGGCCAGCAGATCGAGACGGCGCTCTTCGCCGACCTGGTGCTGCGAGAGACGGTGGTCAAGGCCGCGTCGCTGGCCCACGGCCTACGACGGGCGCTGGATGCCGAGACCCGCAACCGGATCCGCTTCGAGATGCGCCGGGAGGTGAAGCGGGCCCGCAAGCAGCGCCGGGCGGACACCCGCGAGGCGCGCCGCGAGTGGGAGACCCGCCAGCGGGCCCGGATCGGCGAGGAAGGCAGCGCCGCATGAGCCGCGGCCTCTGGTTCGTCGCCGGGGCCGGGGCCGCGGTCTACGCGATGGTCCGCGGGCGCCGTGCTGCCGAGGCCCTGACCGTCGACGGGCTCAAGGACCGGCCGGTGCCCTCGCGGTGGGGCTGCGGATGTTCCGCGACGAGGTCGCCCAGGGCCAGGCGGAGAAGGAAACCGAGTTGCGCGAGCGGCTCGGGCTCGTGTCTCATGGACGACCCGAGCTGGAGGGCGGCCGGCACCGGGCAGTCCCGACAGGTGCGACCGCCGACGATCACGACAGCAGCTCGACCGACGCAGCAGAGGAAGGCACCACCTGATGGACACCGCGGAGATTCGCCGACGGTTCATCGCCCACTTCGAGCAGAACACCTCGGTCGGGGCACACACGCCGGTGCCGTCCGCCTCGCTGCTGATCGACGACCCCAACCTGCTGTTCGTCAACGCCGGGATGGTGCCGTTCAAGCCCTACTTCCTCGGCCAGGAGACGCCGCCGTACGCCCGCGCCACCAGCGTGCAGAAGTGCGTGCGCACCCCGGACATCGAGGACGTCGGCAAGACCACCCGGCACGGCACCTTCTTCGAGATGTGCGGCAACTTCTCCTTCGGCGACTACTTCAAGGAGGGAGCGATCGAGCTCGCCTGGGAGCTCGTGACGAAGTCGCAGGCCGACGGCGGCTGGGGCCTCGAGGAGAGCCAGCTGTAGCCGTCGGTGCTGGCCGGCGACGACGAGGCGCTGGCGCTGTGGATGAAGGTCACCGGCCTGCCCGCCGAACGAATCGTCAGGCTGGGCCCGAAGGAGAACTACTGGTCGATGGGCGTTCCCGGCCCGGGCGGACCCTGCTCGGAGATCCTCTACGACCGCGGCTCCGCCTATGGACCGGACGGCGAGTTCGCGACCACGACGCGCACGTCGATGCCCGAGAAGCTCGAGGACCGCTACCTGGAGATCTGGAACCTGGTCTTCATGCAGGACGAGCTCAGCGCC
This sequence comes from uncultured Actinomycetota bacterium, assembly GCA_963706475.1. Lineage (GTDB taxonomy): Bacteria > Actinomycetota > Actinomycetes > Propionibacteriales > Nocardioidaceae > Nocardioides. The sequence continues at coordinate 24,549 of CAVPLV010000003.1, forward strand.
GTGCGGTCCAAGGAGGACTTCGACATCTCCGGCTCGCTGCCGAAGAAGAACATCGACACCGGCATGGGCCTCGAGCGCGTCGCGTTCCTCCTGCAGGGCAAGGAGAACATGTACGAGATCGACGTGATGTTCCCGGTGATCGAGAAGGCGGAGCAGCTGACCGGTCGTCGGTACGGCGCCGACCACGGCGACGACGTCCGCTTCCGAGTGATCGCCGACCACATCCGCAGCTCGATGATGCTGATCGGCGACGGGGTCACCCCCGGCAACGAGGCCCGCGGCTACGTGCTGCGCCGGCTGCTGCGCCGCGCGGTGCGCTCGATGCGGCTGCTCGGCTACGAGGACCACGCGCTGCCCGAGCTGATGCCGGTCAGCCGCGACAAGATGGGCGAGACCTACGCCGACCTGCACCGCGACTGGGAGCGGATCTCGCGGGTCGCGTACGCCGAGGAGGAGGCGTTCCGCAAGACCCTCCAGTCCGGCACCCAGATCTTCGACCTCGCCGCCCGGGACGTGAAGAAGGCCGGGCAGCGCACCTCTCTCGGGTGACCAGGCGTTCGCGCTGCACGACACCTACGGCTTCCCGATCGACCTGACGCTGGAGATGGCGTGGGAGGCCGGGCCTCACCGTCGACGAGCCGGGCTTCCGGTCGCTGATGGCCGAGCAGCGCGAGCGGGCCAAGGCCGACGCCCGCGCCAAGCGCGGCCAGCACGCCGACACCGGCGTCTACCGGGCCGTGCTCGACGAGCACGGGCCGACGGACTGGCTGGCCTACGAGACCCTCGAGACCGAGTCGACCACGCTGGCACTGCTCGCCGGCGGTGCTCCCGTCGGTTCGCTCGGTGCCGGTGACGTGGGTGAGCTGGTCCTCGACCGGACCCCGTTCTACGCCGAGTCCGGTGGCCAGGTCGCCGACGCCGGCACCATCGAGTTCGACGGTGGTCGCCTCGAGGTGATCGACGTGCAGCGCCCGGTGCGCGGGCTGGTCGTCCACCAGGTCCGGGTCATCGACGGCGAGTTCACGCCCGGGAGCGGGCTGCACGCCCAGGTCGACCCCGAGTGGCGGACCGGTGCCCGGCAGGCACACTCCGGCACGCACGTCGTGCACGCTGCCCTTCGCGAGGTGCTCGGGCCGTCCGCGCTGCAGTCCGGCTCCTACAACCGGCCCGGCTACCTCCGGCTCGACTTCGGCTGGACCACCGCGCTCACGCCGGACCAGGTGCGCGACATCGAGCAGGTCTCCAACCAGGCGCTGCGTGCCGACCTGCCCGTCGGCTGGCAGTACATGACGCTCTCGGAGGCCAAGGACTGGGGCGCGATCGCGCTCTTCGGGGAGACCTACGACAACTCCCAGGTGCGGGTCGTCGAGATCGGCGGCCCCTGGTCGCGCGAGCTCTGCGGCGGCACCCACGTCGAGCACTCCTCGCAGATCGGCACCGTCGTGGTGACCGGTGAGGCGTCGGTCGGCTCCGGCAACCGGCGGATCGAGGCCTTCACCGGCGTCGAGGGCTTCGCCTACCTGGCCCGCGAGCGGGACGTGGTCAGCCAGCTGACCGGGCTGCTCAAGACCCAGCCCGACGACCTGGTGGGTCGGGTCGGTGACCTGGTCGAGCGGCTGCGTGCCGCGGAGAAGGAGATCGAGAAGGCCCGGGTCGGCCAGCTGCTCGCCGCCGGTGGCCAGCTCGCCGCCGGCGCCACCCGGATCGGTCCGGTCCACCTGGTCGCCCACCGTGCCGACGGCGCCGGCGGGGGAGACGTGCGCACCCTGGCTCTCGACGTCCGCGGCCGGCTGCCGCAGGGTGAGCCCGGCGTGGTCGTCGTGATCGGTTCCAGCGGCGGCAAGGTGGCGGTCGTGGCGGCCGTCAACGACGCCGCCCGTGCCGCAGGCCTGAGCGCCAACGACCTGGTCCGCGCCGTCGGTCCGCTGGTCGGTGGCAAGGGCGGCGGCAAGGACGACGTCGCGCAAGGTGGCGGCACCGACGCCAGCCGCATCGACGAGGCGATCGCCCTCGTGCAGACCGAGGTCGGACGGGTGGTCACCGCCTGATGCGTGCCGGTGTACGCCTCGGCATCGATCCGGGGGATGCCCGGATCGGGGTGGCCCGCAGCGACCCCTCGGGGTTCCTGGCGACGCCGGTCGAGACCGTACGGCGCGGCAAGGGCGACCTGGCGAGGATCGCAGCGATCCTCGCCGAGGAGGAGGCGGTCGAGGTCGTCGTCGGGCTGCCGCGCTCGCTCTCGGGGCGTGAGGGTCCGGCCGCCGTGAAGGTGCGGGAGTTCGCCACGACCCTGGCTCGCCGGGTCCGGCCGGTGCCGGTGCGACTGTGTGACGAGCGGATGACCACGGTCTCCGCGGAGGCTATGCTGCGCGACCGAGGCCGCAAGGGGGGCAAGCGGCGGGCCGTGATCGACCAGGCAGCCGCCGTCCTCATCCTGCAGAACGCACTGGACACAGAACGCGCGACGGGCTCCGCGCCGGGCGAGATCGTCGAGGAGACGTAGATGAGTGACGCGCACGAACCCGACCACGACTCGGAGCTGGACCGGGACGTCGACGTCGAGTCCGGGGACGGCTCGTTCGTCGGGGTGAGTGAGTCGTCGGACGAGCCGGGGCGACGGCGAGGCGCCAAGCGCCGCAACATCCCCGGGTGCCTGGCCGTGATCGTCGCGCTGGCGATCGTCGTCGGCGGCTTCTACTTCGTGGTCACCCGCAGCATCGACGCGATCAGCGACCAGTTCGGCACCGCGGACGACTACCCGGGACCGGGCAGCGGGAAGGTCTCCTTCCAGGTCGACCAGGGCGACACGATCACCCAGATGGGCCGCAACCTGAAGGCCGCCGGCGTCGTCGCATCGGTCGAGTCCTTCACCAACGCCGCGGCCGACAACCCCGACTCCACGAAGATCCAGGTCGGCTACTACGCCCTCAAGAAGGAGATGGCCGCCGACGACGTCGTCACTGTGCTCATCGACCCCGCCAACCTGGTCAAGGACACCGTCACCATCCCGGAGGGTCTGCGGGTCGTCGACACGATCGCGATCCTGGTGAAGAAGACCGACTTCTCCGAGGCCGCCTTCCAGAAGGTCCTCGACAAGCCGGAGGTGCTGGGACTGCCCGACTACGCCGAGGGCAACCCCGAGGGCTACCTGTTCCCGGCCACCTACGACTTCGGTCCGCGGGACACTCCGCGGACCATGCTGCAGGCCATGGTCAAGCGCTGGGAGCAGGCGGCCGAGTCCGCCGACCTCGAGTCCTCGGCTGCCGACCTCGGGTACACCCCGGGCGAGCTGATGACGGTCGCCAGCCTGGTGCAGGCCGAGGGCCGCGGCGACGACATGCCGAAGGTCGCCCGGGTCATCTACAACCGGCTGGAGAACCCCGACAACGGGATCACCAACGGGATGCTGGAGATCGACGCGACCGTCAACTACGCGCTCGGCAAGCCCTCGGTCGCGCGCCTGACAACCGCCGAGATCGACTCGGTGGCCGACTCGCCGTACAACACCTACCGGCAGCCGGGTCTGCCGCCCGGTCCGATCGAGGCACCCGGCGACGAGGCGATCGACGCAGCAGCGCACCCGGCCGACGGTCCGTGGCTCTTCTACGCCACCGTCAACCTCGAGACCGGGCTCACCAAGTTCACCGAGTCCTACGACGAGTTCCTCGAGTTCCGCCGCGAGCTGGACGAGTACTGCGCCACCCAGTCCGACCGCTGCTGAGGAGACGTTTGATGCGGTGTGCCGTGCTGGGTGACCCGATCGCCCACTCGCTGTCGCCGACCCTGCACCGGGCCGGCTACGCGGCGACCGGTCTGGACTGGAGCTACGACGCGGTCCAGATGCCCGAGGACGATCTCGAGGAGCTGCTGGCCGGCCTCGACGAGCAGTGGCGCGGGCTGTCGCTCACGATGCCGCTCAAGCGCCGGGTGCTCGAGCTCGGCGCGCCCGTCACCGAACGGGCCCGGCTGGCCGGCGGCGCCAACACCCTGCTGCTGGAGGGTGGTGCCGTGGTGCTCGCCGACAACACCGACTACCCGGGCGCGGTCGCCGCGATCCGGGAGCGGTACGACGGCCCGGTGACCGCGGGCACCGTGCTGGGTGGTGGGGCAACGGCTGCCTCGACCGGGCTGGCGCTCTGCGACCTCGGCGCGACCTCGGTGCGGCTGCTCGTCCGCACGCCGGACCGGGCCGCCGGTGCCGCAGCCGCGATCGCCGCCCATCCGGCGCAGCCGCGCGTCGAGATCGGCACGCTCGAGGGGGGAGTGGTCGACGGCGAGGTCGTCGTGTCGACCGTGCCGGTGTCCGCGCAGGACGCCGCGCTGGTGGCCCGCTGTGCCGACGTACCCGTCGTCTTCGAGGTGATCTACGACCCCTGGCCCACCCCGCTCGCTGCGGCCGCGGCCGGCCGGGTGCTGGTCAGTGGCCTGGACCTGCTGGTGCACCAGGCGGTGCTCCAGTTCGAGCTCTTCACCGGTGTGGCCGGGCCTCTTGCCGTGATGCGGGAGGCAGGGGAGCGGGAGCTGGACGCGCGGCGCCCGGTGCGATGAACGATGCCCCGGGCCTCGCCGTGGTCGCGGTGCTGGTCTGCGCGTTCGCGGGACTGGCGATCCCGGCGGTGATCGCGACCCTCCCGCCTCCCGTCGGTGCCGTCGGGGCGAGCCCGCGACTCGCCGTCCGCGCCGCCGGCACGTGCGCCCTCGTCGGCACGGTCCTCGCGCTCGGGCTCGGTGCATCGGCCGGGCTGCTGGTGCCGCTGACGGTCGTCCCGCACGGGGTCCTGCTCGCCATCGTCGACCTGCGCACCCGCCTGCTGCCCACGCGCGTCGTCTGGCCGATGCTCGGGCTGGCCTGGGCGGCCGTCCTGCTCGTCGGCGTCCTCACTCGCGACGGCGACGCCGTGCTGCGGGCCGCGATCGGGGCCGTCGGGGTGTCCGCGTTCTTCCACCTGCTGTGGTGGGTGCGACCGGACGGGATGGGGTACGGCGACGTGCGGCTCTCGGTCGTGGTCGGCACGGTCCTCGGGTTCCTCGGCTGGGCCGAGCTGGTCGTCGGGGTGTACGCCGGCTTCCTTGCCTTCGCCCTGGTCGCGATCGCCCGCGCCGTCGTGCGCCGGGACCGCGGCTCCTTGCGGACGGCGTCCCCGTACGGACCCTTCCTGCTGGGCGGGGCGGTGGCCGGCGCGGTGCTCGGCGAGCCGGTGTGGAATCTCGTTGCGGGGTGACCGGCGGCACGGCCCCGGAGCCTCGTGAAACACTGATCTCATGTTGCGTTGGCTCACTGCGGGCGAGTCCCACGGCCCGTCCCTGGTCGCCATCCTGGAGGGTCTGCCGGCCCACGTGCAGGTCACCTCCGACGACGTCGCGGAGGCGCTGGCGCGTCGGCGGCTCGGCTACGGCCGGGGCGCCCGGATGAAGTTCGAGCAGGACGAGGTCACCCTCGTCGGCGGGATCCGGCACGGCGAGTCCCAGGGCGGACCGGTCGCGATCCAGATCGGCAACACCGAGTGGCCCAAGTGGGACCGGGTGATGTCGGCCGACCCGGTCGACCAGGACGAGCTCGACTCGCTGGCCCGCAACGCGCCGCTCACCCGGCCGCGCCCGGGGCACGCCGACCTGGCCGGCATGCAGAAGTACGACTTCCTCGAGGCCCGGCCCATCCTCGAGCGTGCCTCGGCCCGCGAGACCGCTGCCCGGGTCGCCCTCGGCCGGGTGGCCTCGAACTTCCTCGAGCAGGCGGTCGGCGCCCGGATCGTCTCGCACGTGATCGAGCTCGGCGGCGTCCGTGCCCCGGCCGGCCTGTGGCCCGAGCCCGACGACGTCGCCCGCCTCGACGAGGACCCGGTCCGCTGTCTCGATCCCGATGCCGCGGCCGCGATGGTGGCCGCGATCGACCAGGCCCACAAGGACGGCGACACCCTCGGCGGTGTCGTCGAGGTGGTCGTCCACGGACTGCCGCCCGGGCTCGGCTCTCACGTCCACTGGGACCGTCGCCTCGACTCGCGGCTGGCCGGTGCCCTGATGGGGATCCAGGCGATCAAGGGGGTCGAGGTCGGCGACGGCTTCGAGCTGGCCGCGACCCCGGGTTCGCTCGCCCACGACGAGATCGTCCCGACCGAGGAGGGGCTGCGGCGCGTCAGCGGTCGCTCCGGCGGCACGGAGGGCGGCATGACCACCGGCGAGATCCTCCGGGTCCGCGCCGCGATGAAGCCGATCGCCACCGTGCCCCGGGCGCTGCGCACGGTCGACGTGGCCACCGGCGAGGCGACCGTCGCCCACCACCAGCGCTCCGACGTCTGCGCGGTTCCGGCGGCCGGGATCGTTGCCGAGGCGATGGTGGCGCTGGTGATCGCCGACGCCGTCCTGGAGAAGTTCGGGGGCGACTCGGTCGCCGAGACCCGCCGCAACGCGGAGAGCTACCTCGACACGCTGAGGTTCAGGTGAGCAAGCCCGCGGTCGTCCTGGTCGGCCCGATGGGAGCCGGCAAGACCACCGTCGCCGGCCTGCTTGCCGAGACCTGGCAGACCTCCGCCCGCGACACCGACCACGACGTCGAGGCGCTCGAGGGGCGCAGCATCGCCGACATCTTCGTCGACTCGGGCGAGGACGCCTTCCGAGCGCTGGAGCGGGCCGCGGTCGCCGACGCCCTCGCCACCCACGACGGGGTGCTCGCGCTGGGCGGGGGCGCCGTGCTCGACCCCGACACCCGGACCAGGCTGGCCGGCCACGAGGTCGTCTTCCTCCGGGTCGGGCTCTCCGACGCCGTCAAACGGGTCGGTCTCGGCACCGCCCGGCCGCTGCTGCTCGGCAACGTACGCGGCCGGATCAAGACCCTGCTCGACGAACGCACCCCGATCTACGAGTCGGTCGCGACCCTGGTCGTCGACACCGACGGACGAGCCCCGGAGGAGATCGCCGCCGAGATCGTCGCCGCGCTGGCCCGGACGGCTCAGAGATGAGCACCGACTCGGTGATCCGGGTCGCCGGTCCGTCGCCGTACGACGTCGTGGTGGGTCACCACCTCACCGACCGGCTGCCGACGCTGATCGGCGCCGACGTGCAGCGGGTCGCCGTCGTCCGCCCCGCCAGCCTGGCCGACCGCGCCCGACCCCTGGTCGCCGCGCTCTCCCAGACGTACGACGTCGTCGAGCTGCCGCTGCCCGACGGTGAGGCCGCCAAGACCGCGGCGGTCGCCGCCAGCTGCTGGGAGGCGCTCGGCGAGGCCGGCTTCACCCGCTCCGACGCCGTGGTGACCTTCGGAGGCGGCGCCACCACCGACGTCGGCGGCTTCGTGGCCGCCACCTGGCTGCGCGGTGTCCGGGTCGTGCACGTCCCGACGACACTGCTCGCCATGGTCGACGCCGCCGTCGGTGGCAAGACCGGCATCAACACCGGGAGCGGCAAGAACCTCGTGGGCTCCTTCCACGAGCCCGCCGGGGTCCTCTGCGACCTGGCCACCCTCGAGAGCCTGCCCCCGGCCGAGCTGGTCGCCGGCCTCGGTGAGGTCGTCAAGTGCGGCTTCATCGCCGACCCGGCGATCCTGGACCTGGTCGAGTCCCACGACGCCTCGGAGCTCGGTGCGGGCTCGGCGGCGCTCCGCGAGCTGGTCGAGCGGGCGATCACGGTCAAGGCCGACGTCGTGGCCGGTGACCTCAAGGAGACCGGTGGCGCCGCGGGTCACCCGGGCCGCGAGGTCCTCAACTACGGCCACACGATGGCGCACGCGATCGAGCGCACCGAGGACTACCGGATCCGGCACGGCGAGGCGGTCGCGATCGGATGCGTCTACGTCGCCGAGCTCGCCGCCCGGGCCGGCCACCTCACCCCCGAGGTCGTGGCGCGGCACCACACCGCCTTCGCGCACGTCGGGCTGCCCACGACCTACTCCGCGGCGCCGTTCGAGGTGTTGCACGCCGCCATGAAGGTGGACAAGAAGGCGCGCGGCTCGCAGCTGCGCTTCGTGGTCCTCGACGACCTGGCCCGACCGGTGGTCCTCGCCGGGCCGTCCGAGTCCGACCTGCGCGCCGCCTACGCCGCGATCGGAGGCACCGCGTGAAGACGCTCGTCCTCAACGGACCCAACCTGGGCCGGCTCGGTCGACGTCAGCCCGAGATCTACGGGCACACCACCCACGACCAGCTCGCCGAGCAGTGCGTCGCCTGGGGGCGTGACCTCGGCCTCGAGGTCGAGGTGCGCCAGACCAACCACGAGGGCCAGATGCTCGACTGGCTCAACGCCGCCGCCGACGACGGCAACCCGGTGGTGCTCAACGCCGCGGCCTGGACCCACTACTCCTACGCGATCTTCGACGCCTGCGCCCAGCTCGTCGCGCCGCTGGTCGAGGTGCACATCTCCGACCCGCACCAGCGCCCGGAGGAGTTCCGACACACCTCGGTCGTGACGCCGTACGCCGTCGAGGTGGTCGCCGGCCACGGGATCGACGGCTACCGGATGGCGCTGGAGATCATCGCCCGATCCTGACCCGGCGGAACCCGTCGTCGACCCGGCGCGTCCAAGCCCGCAGTCGTCCGACCGACGGGCGCACGGCGAAGGGAACCCGGTCATGAACGGCAACGTCACGCTCAGCCTCCGCTCCATCCTGGTGGCGGCCCTGGTCCTGCTGGGCCTGGTGGTTGCCTACCTGCTGGGTGGGTCGGGATCCCCGGGGGCGCCGGCGGTCGCCGCCGAGGAGACAGCTCCCGCGGGGGACGCACCGCGGGTGATCACGATGACGGGGACCGGGAGCGCCTCCGCCGTACCCGACCAGCTGTCCTTCGCGCTGTCGGTGTCGCTGACCCGGCCCGACCTCGACACCGCTCTCGACGACGCCAACACCACCATGTCGAGGGTGCTCAGGACGCTCGAGAAGGAGGGCGTGGCGAAGTCGGACGTGGAGACGACGGGGCTCTCGATGAACCCGGTCTACGACTACCCCGAGTACGGCCAGCCGACGATCCGCGGCTACCAGGTCTCCGAGCACGCGACGGTGCTGGTGCGCGAGCTGAAGGACGGTGGTGACGCGGTCTCCGCGGCCGTGTCGGCCGGCGGCAACGCCGTCCGTGTCGGCAGCATCCGGCTGCTGGTGGCGGAGCCGGACGCGGTCATGGCCGAGGCGCGCGACGCGGCCGTCGCGGAGGCGACGGCCAAGGCGGAGCAGTATGCCGGTGCGTCCGGCCAGGAGCTGGGTGAGGTGCTGACCCTCAACGAGGTGACCAGCCAGCCGCTGCCCACCTCGACCCTGAAGGAGGCGGGCGCCTTCCGGGCGGCGGACGAGGACGCGCTGTCGTCGGTCCCGATCCGGGCCGGCAAGGACGAGGGCTCGGTGACGGTCGAGATCGTGTGGACCCTGTCCTGAGTTTCGGTGCGGCGCCGCGCAGCCGATAGACTCGGTCGCTGTTGCTCCCGGCCGGTCCGGGAGCCGACCAGACTCCCACCGGCTCCACGACGCAAGAAGGCTGACACGCGCGCATGGCATCGACGAATGACCTGAAGAACGGCATGGTTCTCAACATCGAGGGGCAGCTCTGGGCCGTGGTGGAGTTCCAGCACGTCAAGCCCGGCAAGGGCCCGGCGTTCGTGCGGACCAAGCTGAAGAACGTCGAGACCAACAAGTCGGTCGACCGCACCTTCAACGCCGGCACCAAGGTCGAGACCGCCACGGTCGACCGCCGCACCATGCAGTACCTCTACAACGACGGCAACTCCTACGTCTTCATGGACGTGCAGAACTACGACCAGCTGGAGATCTCGCCCGAGTCCGTCGGCAACGCCAAGAACTTCCTCCTGGAGAACCAGGACGTCATCGTCGCGACCAACGAGGGCCGGGTGCTCTTCATCGAGCTGCCCGCCTCGGTCGAGCTCGTCGTCTCCTTCACCGAGCCCGGCCTGGCCGGCGACAGCGCCACCGGCCGCACCAAGCCCGCCACGCTCGAGACCGGCCACGAGATCCAGGTCCCGCTCTTCGTGAACCAGGGCGAGAAGGTCAAGGTCGACACCCGCGACTCGTCGTACCTGAGTCGCGTCAAGAACTGATGGCAGCCCGCTCGAAGGCCCGCAAGCGCGCTCTGGACATCCTCTTCGCCTCCGATGTCCGGGGTGAGTCCGCCCTCCAGGCGCTGGAGACCGCCATCGCCGACGGCGAGGGCCCGACCAACGACTACACCGCCGTCATCGTCCGCGGCGTCGTCGAGCACCGGGTCCGGATCGACGACCTGCTCGCGACGTACGCCGAGGGCTGGACGCTCGACCGGATGCCGGCCGTCGATCGCAACGTGCTGCGCCTCGGCCTGTGGGAGCTCCTCTACGCCGACGACATCCCCGACCCGGTCGCGGTGACCGAGGCGATGGCGCTGGTCCAGGACCTCTCGACCGACGAGTCCCCTCAGTTCGTCAACGGCGTGCTCGGCAACATCATGCGCAACAAGGCCTCGCTCGCCTGAGCCTTGACGGCTCCGCAATGCTGGGGCCATGAGTGCTACTGAGGTTGACCTTGTCGTCATCGGCGCGGGGCCCGGCGGTGAGGCCCTGGCGACAGGGGCCGCCAGAGCCGGACTGTCGGTGGTGGTCGTCGACAAGCACCTGGTGGGCGGTGAGTGCCCCTACTACGGCTGCATCCCCACCAAGATGATCGTCCGAGCCTCCGACGCCCTCGCCGAGGCCGGTCGCGTCGGTGAGCTGGCCGGCGACGTCTCGGTGGTCCCGTCGTGGGCCCCGGTCGCACGTCGCATCGACACCGAGGCCACCACCGGTTGGGACGACTCGATCGCCGTCGACCGGCTCCGCGACGCCGGGGCCGTGGTGCACCACGGCGTCGGACGCCTCGACGGACCGGGGCAGGTCCGGGTCGAGGGCGCCGACGGGGAAGTCGTCAGCTACGCCGCTCGGCGCGGGGTGGTGGTCAACCCCGGGACCCGGCCGGCGCTGCCCCCGGTCGACGGGCTCGCCGACACGCCGTACTGGACGAACCGCGACGTCGTCCGCGTCACCAGCCTGCCGTCGAGCCTGGTCGTGGTCGGCGGTGGTCCGATCGGCTGCGAGCTGGCCCAGTCGTTCGCCCGTTTCGGCGTCCGGGTGACCATCGTCCAGCACGGGCCCCGGCTGATCGCGGCCGACGAGCCGGAGGCGTCGCAGCTGCTGGAGGAGATCTTCGTGGCGGAGGGGATCCGGGTGCTCACCGGCGTCGAGGTGGAGGCCGCGTCGTACGACGAGGGCGCCTTCAGCCTCAGCCTCGACACCGGCGAGACCCTGGTCGCCGAGAAGGTCCTGGTCGCGGCGGGCCGGATACCGAACCTCGACGACCTCGGCCTCGGCACCCTCGGGCTCGACCCGGGCGCGCGGGTGCTCGCCGTCGACGAACGGATGCGGGTCGCGGACCAGCTGTGGGCGATCGGTGACGTCACCGGCAAGGGCGCCTTCACCCACGTCTCGATGTATCAGTCCGCGATCGCGCTGCGCGACGTCCTGGGCGAGGACGGAGCCCCCGCGCGCTACCACGCGGTGCCGCACGCGACCTTCACCGATCCCGAGGTCGGTGGGGTCGGCCTGACCGAGCAGCAGGCTCGTGACGCCGGGCTGAGCGTGCGGACCGGATCGACCAGGCTCCAGGAGTCGTCGCGGGGTTTCACCCACGGGCCCGGGGGGCACGGAGTGATCAAGGTCGTCGAGGATGCCGACCGCGGAGTGCTGGTCGGTGCGACAGCGATGGGGCCCGCGGGTGGCGAGATCCTCGGATTCCTGGCCGTCGCGGTCCACGCGGAGGTCCCCGTCGACACCCTCAGGACCATGATCTACGCCTACCCGACCTTCCACCGGGCCATCGAGACCGCTCTGACCAATCTGTCGGCGAGTGACTCATGAGCGCCGGCAGCGTCTCCGACAAGGCGCGCAGCGCCGGCAACCAGGCCCAGGACAGCGACTGGATCGACTGGGTCGCCCGGGCCGGACTCGTCGCCTACGGCGTCGTCTACGTGCTCATCGGCTGGCTCGCCATCCAGCTCGCCCTCGGGGACCGCTCCGGCAACCCGTCCAGCACCGGAGCGCTGCGGGTGCTGGCCCAGCAGCCCTTCGGCAGGGTGCTGGTCTGGATCGTGTCGATCGGCATGTTCCTCCTGGTCGTCTGGCAGCTCATCGAAGCCGCCTTCGGCCACCGTGACGAGGAGGGCAAGAAGCGGACCTTCAAACGCGTCTCGTCCGCCGGCAAGGCGATCCTCTACGGGGTGGTCGGCGTCAGCGGCGTCAAGATCGCCATGGGCGCGTCCTCCTCGTCGAAGAAGAGCAGCGAAGACACCTTCACCGCGACCCTGATGGACGCCCCCGCCGGCCAGCTGCTCGTCGGCCTGGTCGCGCTGGCGATCATCGGCTACGGCGTCTTCCAGATCTACCGGGCACACACCGAGAAGTTCATCGAGAAGCTCGACGGTGAGGGCCGCAGCGGCGAGACCGGTCGGGCCTACCGGATCTTCGGCAAGGCCGGCTACACCGCCCGCGGCATCGCGATCTGCGTCATCGGTGGCCTCTTCGGCTACGCCGCGATCACCCACGACGCCAAGAAGTCCGGCGGGCTCGACCAGGCGCTGTACGAGGTCCTCGACAAGCCGTTCGGACCGGTCCTGCTGTGCCTGCTCGGCATCGGGCTGCTCTGCTACGGGGTCTTCACCTTCGCCCGCGCGCGGCACCTGTCGCAGTGAGCGATTCGGCCACCTCGGTCGACGTCGACGTCGTCGTGCTCGGCCTCGGGGTCGGCGGGGAGTACGCCGCGCGCAAGCTGGCGGAGGCCGGCCTCGACGTCGTCGGGGTGGAGCGCGAGCTGGTGGGTGGTGAGTGCCCGTTCTGGGGGTGTACGCCGTCCAAGCTGCTGATCCGCTCCGCCGACGTGCTTGCCGAGGCGCGACGGGTCGACGGACTGGCCGGGCGTGCCGAGGTGCGGGCCGACTGGGGTCGGCCAGCGGAGCGGATCCGGGAGGCCAACCATGACTGGAGTGACGAGAACCACGCCGGCCCGCTGACCCAGGCCGGGGTGCGGATCGTGCGCGGCCACGGCCGACTGACCGGACCGGGCCGGGTGCGGGTGGAGACGGACACCGGGGTCGAGGAGTACGCCGCTCGGCTCGGAGTGCTGCTCAACAGCGGCACCAACCCGGCGGTTCCCGACATCGACGGCCTGGCCGGCACGCCGTACTGGACCAACCGCGACGTGATGACGCAGACCTCCGCTCCGGAGTCGCTGGTCGTGATCGGGGCGGGCCCGATCGGCGCCGAGCTCGCCCAGACGTTCGCCCGGTTCGGCACCCGGGTGACGGTGCTCGAGGCCCGTGACCGGCTGCTGGTGCCGGAGGAGGCCGAGGCCGGCGAGGTGATCGCGCGGGCGTTGCAGGCTGACGGGGTCGAGATCCGCACCGGCGTCTCGATCGCCGAGGTGCGCTTCGGCGAGTGCTTCGAGGTCGACGTCGACGGCGAGACCCTCACGGCCGACCGGCTGCTGGTCGCGACCGGGCGCAGGATGAACCTGACCGACGTGGGTCTCGAGACCGTCGGGCTCGACCCGGAGTCCACCGAGCTCGGGACCGACGACCGGATGCGCGCCGGTGACCGGCTCTGGGCGCTCGGCGACATCACCGGACGGGGCGCCTACACCCACGTGGCGATCTACCAGGCTCAGGTCGCGGTCCGTGACCTGCTCGGCGAGGACGGGCCGTGGGCCGACTACCGCGGCGTCAGCCGGGTCACCTTCACCGATCCCGAGGTCGGCTCGGTCGGCTTCAGCGAGGAGCAGGCGCGCGAGGCCGGCGTCCGGGTGGCGGTCGGTCATGCCGACATCCCCGAGTCGAGTCGGGGCTGGATCCATGAGGCGGACGGGATCGTCAAGGTCGTCGCCGACGCCGATCGAGGGGTGCTGGTCGGGGCGACCGTCGTGGCGCCGTACGGCGGAGAGGTGCTCGGCCTGCTGTCGGCGGCCGTGCACGCCGAGATCCCGGTGAGCACGCTGCGCGGCATGCACTTCGCCTACCCGACCTTCCACCGGGCCATCGCCGCTGCCCTCGAAGATCTCGATCTGTCCTGACGTGTGTGACGCCCGTGCATTCGGGGAAGGACTCGCTAGCAGGACCCACCTGTTCTTGAGGGAGGACACCGATGTCGCAGGATGCATGGAGCTCGGCCGGCTCCCGCCACGATCACGATGACACCAGTGATCGGCTCTACGAGCCGGAGGAGCTGGTGGCCTACACCGAGCGGCACTCCGGTGGGTACGGCGACCCGCTGACCGACCCGTTGGGACCGGTCACCCCGGCCGCGGTTCCGCCTCCGGTCGGTCCGCCGACCTCGCCGCCCCCCGCCTTCCGCCCGCCGACGGCGGCCCCGGCCGCCCCGCCTCCTGCGGCGCCGGCTGTTGCTCCGCGGGTCGACCCGTCGGCCCCGGTGGCTCCTCCCGGGCCCCAGGCGGCTTCTCCGGCGGCCCCAGCGGCTCTTTCCGAGCCGGAGGTCATCCAGCCGCCGGTGAGCGCCGAGCCCGAGGAGGACCCGACCGACCCGCGCCGGTTCATGAGCGCCACCGACTTCCTCGACCGCCGCGACGGGTCCGATGAGCACGGTCCCGCGACGTGGGGCTGGCGCGGCGCCGTACGACGCTGGACCGGTGGCCTGATCGCGCCGAAGATGGGTGCCGACGAGCTCGACTTCGAGCACGACCGGCGCTCGATCCAGCGCGACTTCGACGGCCCGCGGACCATCGCCTTCATCAATCCCAAGGGCGGGGCCGCCAAGACGACCGGCGTGCTCGCCGCCGGCTACACCTTCGGCACCGTCCGGGGTGGCGGCGTGGTGGCGTGGGACAACAACGAGACCCGCGGCACGCTCGGCATCCGGGGGACCCGGAGCACCCACCGCAACACCACGCGCGAGCTGCTCGAGGACCTGGAGCGCTTCACCGACGTCTACCAGTCCCGGATCGGCGACCTCGGTGCGTTCGTCCGCTCGCAGGGCGACGCCCACTTCGACGTTCTCGCCTCCGACGAGCGCCCGGACGTCACCGGCACCATCCGCGCCGACGACTTCGATGCGGTGCACAAGCTGCTCGAGCGGTTCTACCGGGTGATCCTGGTCGACACCGGCAACAACATGCGCGCCGAGAACTGGCTGGCCGCGGCCGGCGCCGCCGACCTGCTGGTGGTGACCAGCACGGTCCGCGAGGACACCGGCTACAGCGGGCTGTGGATGCTGGACGCACTGCAGGACGCGGGCTACCAGAACCTCAAGCACAAGACCGTCACCGTGCTCTCGGACCCGTCACCGAACGTCGACACCAAGCTCGCCGCCGACCTCGTCGACGTCTACGAGCAGCGCACCCGAGCGGTCTACCGGGTGCCCTACGACCCGGTGCTGGTGGCCGGGTCCGTGGTGCCCTACGCCAAGCTGTCCCCGAACACCCGTCGGCAGTGGCTGAAGGCGTGCGCCGGGATGTCCGAGGGGCTGTGACCTGCCCGGCCCTCCTGATCCGCTGACCCGTCACTGTCCGGTCGCTCGACCCGACCGCGGTGGCGGGTCGGCGTCCGTCTCAGGCCTTGGCAGCGCCCCATCCGTGCCACGTGTCGATGGTCATCCAGCCGCTGGTCCGGGGGCTGACCCGGTCCGGATAGGGCTGGCCGCCGTAGTGTCGGCTCAGTCGGTCGATGTCGGTGAGGTCGGGGTCGTCGATGAGCTCGTCGACCCGGCCGATCAGCGAGACGTGGGTGTACCAGCTGGCCTCGTCGAGCACCGTCAGGGTGACCCGCGGATCGCGGCGCAGGTGCTTGATCCGGACCCGGGTGTCGTCCATGTTGAGCAGCACCCGGTCTCCTTCGAGGAGGTACCACGTGGCGACGCTGATCGGCTGACCGTCGGATCGAAGCGTGGTGACGACGGCGGGGTTGGGCTTGACCAGCAGTGCGCGGATGTCGTCCGGGAAGGGGAGCTCGGGCATGGATCCTCCAGGTGATGGGTTGACTCCCAACGTAGTCCCGACATGATCCGAACGAGAGGTGCAAACCGTGCGTGCAGTCGTCTATCGCGAGACCGGTCCGTCGTCAGTGCTGGAGGTCGTCGAGCGCGACCTGCCCGAGCCCGGCCCCGGTGAGGTGCGGGTCCGGCTGGTTCGGGCCGGGGTGAACCCGACGGACTGGAAGTTCCGGGCCAGCATGATGTCGGGGTACGACGAGGTGGTGCCCGGTCAGGACGGCGCCGGCGTGATCGACGCGGTCGGCGCGGGAGTCGACGGGTTCGCGGTCGGGGATCGGGTGTGGCTGGTGCTGGCCCAGCACGGGCGCGCGTTCGGCACCGCAGCTGAGTTCACGGTGCAACCTGTCGATCGAGTGGTGCCGCTGCCTGCGGAGGCGTCGTACGACCTGGGTGCGAGCCTGGGCGTCCCCGCCGTGACCGCGCACCGGGCGCTGACCGCCTCCGAAGGAGGGCCGTCGCGGCTCGGACCGGGGACTCTCGACGGATCCGTCGTCCTGGTCGCCGGAGGAGCGGGTGCGGTCGGCAACGCCGCGATCCAGCTGGCCCGCTGGTCGGGCGCCACGGTCATCACCACGATCAGCAGCGACGCGAAGGCAGAGCTCGCCCGGGCGGCCGGCGCCCACCACGTCGTGAACTACCGCGAGTCCGACGCGGCCGAGGAGATCCTGGCGGTCGCGCCGGACGGGGTCGACATCGCGATCGAGGTGGCACCCGCGCAGAACAACGACCTCGACGTCCGGGTGGTGCGCAACCGCGGCACCATCGCGATCTACGCCAACAACGGCGGCGACGAGTTCACCGTGCAGATCCGGCCGACCTTCTCCAAGAACCTCCGCTACCAGTTCCTGCTGCTCTACACGCTCGGTCAGGACCTGGTCGCGGCCGCGGGCGAGGACATCAACGCTGCGGTCTCGGCCGGCGCGCTGCAGGTGGGTGAGGCCGCCGGCGTACCTCTCCACCACTTCGACCTCGCCGCCACCGCGGCTGCGCACGACGCCGTCGAGGCTGGAGCGGTCGGCAAGGTGCTGATCGACGTGGCTGCCGAGTAGTAGCCGGATCCCGCAGCTCGGCTCGCTGGCGCTCGCTACTCGACCACCGATCTTCGTTGGTCGAGTAGGGCGTGAGGGACGAGCGCCCGTATCGAGACCACCGCCAACCCGGGGGTCTCGATACGCTCGCTGGCGCTCGCTACTCGACCACCGATTTTCGTTGGTCGAGTAGGGCGCGAGGGACGAGCGCCTGTATCGAGACCACCGAGAGACTGGCGGTCGCTACTCGACCACCGATCTTCGTTGGTCGAGCAGGGCGTGAGGGACGAGCGCCCGTATCGAGACCACCGAGGGTCTCGTGCGCTCGCTACTCGACCACCGATCTTCGTTGGTCGAGTAGGGCGTGAGGGACGAGCGCCTGTATCGAGACCACCGCCAACCCGTGGGTCTCGATACGCTCGCTGGCGCTCGCTACTCGACCACCGATCTTCGTTGGTCGAGTAGGGCGCGAGGGACGAGCGCCCGTATCGAGACCACCGAGAGACTGGCGCTCGCTACTCGACCACCGATTTTCGTTGGTCGAGCAGGGCGTGAGGGACGAGCGCCGTATCGAGACCACCGACACGCGAGCGGGTCTCGATACGCTCGCTGGCGCTCGCTACTCGACCACCGATCTTCGTTGGTCGAGTAGGGCGTGAGGGACGAGCGCCCGTATCGAGACCACCGCCAACCGGCGGGTCTCGATACGCTCGCTGGCGCTCGCTACTCGACCACCGATCTTCGTTGGTCGAGTAGGGCGTGAGGGACGAGCGCCCGTATCGAGACCAGCGAGAGACTGGCGGTCGCTACTCGACCACGGAGAGATGCTCGACCCGGGGGCGCTGATCACCCGTGTGGTTCAGTGGACAGCATGAGGAAGCCGCTGTGGGTGGTCGCTGGTGTCGTGCTGGCGGCGTTCGGACTGCTGTTCACCCTCCAGGGCTTCGGGGTGGTCACCGGGAGCTCGATGAGCAACACCACCTTCTGGTCGGTGGCCGGGCCGGTCATCGTCGTGGTGGGAGTCGCCGTCGCGGCGTTCGGCCTGCGTGGTCGGGCCCGCTGAGACCGTGAGCACCGGACGGGGCGAGCTCGACGGGAAGCCCGTCGGACGCCGCGTCGTCCTCGGCCTGCTCGGGCTGGGCGCTGTCGGGGTGGTGACAGGTAGCGCCGTGCAGGACGGGCTGAGCCGCCTGCTCGCACCGATCCAGCTGCGCGACCCGACCGGCCTGACCTCGCTGATCCCGCTCGGCAGCACCTGGCGCTACTACTCCGTCACCGGTGCGGTCGAGCCGCAGGACGCCACGACCTACGAGCTCGGGGTGTCGGGCCTGGTCGCCAACCCGGTGACCTACTCGCTCGCCGACCTCGAGGGGTTGCCGCAGGTGTCGCAGACCTGGGACTTCCAGTGCGTCACCGGCTGGAGCGTGCCGGAGGTCCCGTGGCGCGGGGTGCTGCTCTCCGACCTGCTCGACCGGGCGCAGCCGACGGCCGAGGCGAAGGCGATCAGGTTCCGCTCCTTCGACGGCACCTACACCGAGAACATGACGCTCGAGCAGGCGCGGGCGAGCGACGTGATGGTCGCCCTGCAGATGTACGGCGAGCCGGTGACCCACGACCACGGCGGGCCGGTGCGGATCTACTCCGCGTCGATGTACGGCTACAAGAGCACCAAGTGGCTGTCCGGCATCGAGCTCACCGACCGCAACATCCCGGGCTACTGGGAAGAGCGCGGCTACACCCTCGACGGGATCATCGACGAGTGAGCGCGACCCTGGACCGGTTCAGCCGGGCGGAGCGCGCCGTGCACCGCAGCGTCGCGATCCTGATGGGCGTCTGCATCGTGACGGCAGCCGTCCTCTACAACGGATCGCTGATGCTGATGGTCGGCCACCGCCACCTGGTCGAGCAGGTGCACGTCTGGAGCGGGCTGGCGCTCCCGGTGCCGATGCTGGTGGGTGCCGCGTCCGCGGCGTACCGCAGCGACGTCCGTCGTCTCAACCGCTTCACCCCGTCGGACTGGCGCTGGCTGCGCAGCCGGTCGCGGCGCGACGGCGGCATCGCGGTCGGCAAGTTCAACGCCGGTCAGAAGCTCAACGCGCAGCTGGTGGCCGGCTCGACGCTGGTCCTGCTCGGCACCGGGATCCTGATGTACTGGACCGGCATCGCACGACTCTCGTGGCGCTCGGGTGCGACGTTCGTGCACGACTGGACCGCGCTCGCACTCGGACTGCTGGTGATCGGACACATCGCGTACGCCGTCCGCGACCCCGAGGCGCGCAGCGGGATGCGCACCGGGCAGGTCTCGACCAGGTGGGCCCGCCGGGAGCACGAGGCGTGGGTGGACGAGGTGCAACCTCCCACCCGCGACGTGTAGTCTCAGCGCCGATCGACATCCTTTAACGAGCCGTCCAGTGAGGCGGAGAAGGAGGTCCGAGGCAGTTGCCTGCGCACCCTCAGCACACCCCGTCCGTCCCGGCTGACGCCGCCCGGGTCGTCCTCGACGACCTGGACATCGCCCGGGCGTTGACCCGCATCTCCCACGAGATCCTCGAGCGCAACAGGGGCGCTGACGACCTCGTGCTGCTCGGCATCCCCAGCCGCGGCGTCCCGCTCGCCGAACGCATCGCCGAGCGCATCGCCGCTGTCGAGGGGCACGGCCTGCCGGTGGGCTCGCTCGACGTGACGATGTACCGCGACGACCTGCGGATGAAACCGGCCCGGGCCCTGCTGCCGACCCAGATCCCGCCCGGCGGCATCGACGACAAGGTGGTCGTCCTGGTGGACGACGTGCTCTTCTCCGGTCGCACCATCCGGGCCGCGCTGGACGCCCTCAACGACCTGGGCAGACCCAAGGCCGTGCGGCTCGCGGTGCTCGTGGACCGCGGCCACCGGGAGCTCCCGATCCGCGCCGACTTCGTCGGCAAGAACCTCCCCACCTCGCTGGTCGAGAGCGTGCGGGTCCGGCTCGCCGGGATCGACGACGTCGACGCGGTCACCATCCAGGGCACGCCCGGAGAGGTCGAGGCATGAAGCGCCACCTGCTGAGCGCGGCCGACCTGACCAAGGACGACGCCGAGCTGGTCCTCGCCACCGCCGCCGAGCTGCGCTCCCTGGCGGACCGGCCGATCAAGAAGCTGCCCGCGCTGCGCGGGCGCACCGTGGTCAACCTCTTCTTCGAGGACTCCACCCGCACCCGGATCTCCTTCGAGGCCGCCGCCAAGCGGCTCAGCGCGGACGTCATCAACTTCGCCGCCAAGGGGTCCAGCGTCTCCAAGGGCGAGAGCCTGAAGGACACCGCCCTCACGCTCGAGGCGATGGGCGCCGACGCCGTCGTGGTCCGCCACCCCGCGAGCGGTGCGCCGCACCGGCTGGCCCACTCGGGCTGGGTGCGCTCCAGTGTCGTCAACGCCGGGGACGGCACCCACGAGCACCCCACGCAGGCGCTGCTCGACGCCTTCACCATGTGGCGGCACCTGGGCGGCTCGAAGCCGGGCGGTCTCGACGGACGCCGGGTCGCCATCGTCGGCGACGTCCTGCACAGCCGGGTCGCCCGCTCCAACGCGCTGCTGCTGCGCACCCTCGGCGTCGAGGTCACCCTGGTCGCCCCGCCGACCCTGCTGCCGGTCGGGATCGAGAGCTGGCCGGTCGAGACGTCGTACGACCTGGACTCGGTGATCCCCAAGGTCGACGCGGTGATGATGCTGCGGGTCCAGCGCGAGCGGATGCAGGGCGGGTTCTTCCCCACCCCGCGGGAGTACTCGCGTCGCTACGGGCTCGATGCGCGTCGGATGGCGACCCTGAAGGACCACACCATCGTGATGCACCCGGGCCCGATGGTCCGGGGCATGGAGATCACCGCCGACGTCGCCGACTCGGACCGCTCGGTGATCGTCGAGCAGGTCACCAACGGCGTCGCCGTACGGATGGCTGTCCTGTACCTGCTGCTCGGTGGGTCCGAGCCGGCTGTCGGAGGAGAAGAATGACCACCTACCTGATCACGAACGTCGCCGTCCTCGGCGGTGCGCCGAGCGACCTGATGCTCCGCGACGGCGTGGTCGCCGACGCCTCGGACGCGCCGGCGGACGTCGAGACCATCGACGGCACCGGCCTGATCGCGCTGCCCGGCCTGGTCGACCTGCACACCCACCTGCGCGAACCCGGTCGCGAGGACGCGGAGACCGTCGAGACAGGGACCCGGGCGGCCGCGATGGGCGGCTTCACCGCGGTCCACGCGATGGCCAACACCGACCCGGTCGCCGACACAGCCGGCGTCGTCGAGCAGGTCTGGCGGCTGGGTCGCGAGGCCGGCTACTGCGACGTCTACCCGGTCGGCGCGGTCACCGTCGGGCTCGGTGGAGAGCGGCTCGCCGAGCTCGGGGCGATGGCCGACTCCGCGGCGCGGGTGCGGGTCTTCTCCGACGACGGCAAGTGTGTCAGCGACGCGGTGCTGATGCGCCGGGCACTGGAGTACGTCAAGGCCTTCGACGGCGTCGTCGCCCAGCACGCCCAGGAGCCGCGGCTCACCGAGGACGCCCAGATGAACGAGGGCGAGCTCTCGGGCCGGCTCGGGCTGGCCGGCTGGCCGGCCGTCGCCGAGGAGGCGATCATCGCCCGCGACGTGCTGCTCGCCGAGCACGTCGGCTCCCGGCTGCACGTCTGCCACGTCTCCACGGCCGGGTCCGTCGACATCATCCGCTGGGCCAAGAGCAAGGGCGTCGACGTGACCGCCGAGGCCTGCCCCCACCACCTGCTGCTGACCGACGAGCTGGCGGCCACCTACGACCCGATCTACAAGGTCAACCCGCCGCTGCGCTCGGCGAAAGACGTCGAGGCGCTCCGTGCCGGTCTCGCCGACGGCACCATCGACATCGTCGCGACCGACCACGCGCCGCACCCGCACGAGGACAAGGACTGCGAGTGGGCAGCGGCCGCCTTCGGGATGCTCGGTCTCGAGACCGCGCTCTCGATCGTGCAGCACACGATGGTCGACGCGGGTCTGCTCGACTGGGCCGGCGTCGCGGAGCGGATGTCCTACGCCCCGGCCCGGATCGGGCGGGTGAGCGAGCACGGCCAGCAGATCGAGGTGGGCGCCCCGGCCAACGTGGTGCTCTACGACCCGGCGGCGGTCCGCACCGTCGCGGCCTCCGAGTCGGCCTCGCTGAGCCGCAACACGCCGTACGCCGGTATGGAGCTGCCCGGCCGGGTGGTGGCGACCTTCCTGCGCGGGACCGCCACGGTCCTGGACGGGAAGCTCGTCTAGGACGGTGGGCCTCCCGCTGCCTGCTGGTTTCTCAAGGTATGCAGCCGAACCGGCGCTTCCCACGGTGAGTTCGCCGCGGGAGGCGTCGGTTGAGCTACATCCCTTGGGAAACCGGCACCGCGGTCCCGGCCGGCCTGGACCTTCATCGCGGTCAGCAGCAGGTACTGGCCGACTTGCCGATCCCGGCCTCGCGCTGGAGGACCCGGAAGGTCATCCCTGGATGCTAGGGCCAACCCCGAGACGAGTGCGGATCCGTCGGTCGGCGCTGGTAGTGTCGGCGTCGCTCGGCATCCTTTAACGATCCGTCCTGTGAGGCGGAGAAGGAGGTACGGCGTGCCATCGCATGCCCAGACTCACCCGACCAGTGCTCGCTCGGCGTTGCTCGTCCTGGAGGACGGCCGCACCTTCCACGGCGATGCGTACGGCGCTGAGGGAGAGACCTTCGGCGAGGCGGTCTTCAACACCGGCATGACCGGCTACCAGGAGACGCTGACCGACCCGTCCTACCACCGCCAGGTCGTGGTGATGACGGCCCCGCACATCGGCAACACCGGCATCAACGACGAGGACCCGGAGAGCTCGCGGATCTGGGTCGCCGGCTACGTCGTGCGCGACCCGGCGCGCCGCTCGTCGAACTGGCGGGCCTCCCGCTCCCTCGACGAGGAGCTGCGCGACCAGGGCGTCGTCGGGATCTCGGGCATCGACACCCGCGCACTGACCCGGCACCTGCGTGAGCGCGGTGCGATGCGGGTCGGCATCTCGTCGACCGAGACCGACGCCGCAGCGCTGCTGGCACGGGTGCTCGACTCCGGCCAGATGGCCGGCACCGAGCTGGCCAGCGAGGTCTCGACCACCGAGGCGTACGTCGTGCCGGCGGTCGGCGAGCGCCGGCTCACCGTCGCGGCTCTCGACCTCGGCATCAAGACGATGACGCCGCAGCGGATGGCCGAGCGCGGCATCGAGGTGCACGTGCTTCCTGCGACGTCCACCCTCGACGACGTCCTCGCCGTGCAGCCCGACGGGCTGTTCTTCTCCAACGGGCCGGGCGACCCGGCCGCCACCACCGACCAGATCGAGCTGCTGCAGGGCGCCCTGGAGCGGGATCTGCCCTACTTCGGGATCTGCTTCGGCAACCAGCTCTTCGGTCGCGCGCTCGGCTTCGACACCTACAAGCTGACCTACGGCCACCGGGGCATCAACCAGCCGGTCATGGACCGCACCACCGGCAAGGTCGAGGTGACCGCCCACAACCACGGGTTCGCCGTCGACGCTCCGCTGGAGGGCGGGACGCAGACGCCGTACGGCGTGGCGACGGTGAGCCACGTCTGTCTCAACGACGACGTGGTCGAGGGTCTCGAGCTGCGGGCCTCGACAGGCTCAACCGCCGAGGTCGGTCAGCTGAAGGCGTTCTCCGTGCAGTACCACCCCGAGGCTGCCGCCGGCCCCCATGACGCGGCGTACCTCTTCGACCGCTTCGTCGACCTGATGTCCGACCGAAAGGGCGATGCCTGATGCCGAAGCGCGAGGACATCAAGTCCGTGATGGTCATCGGCTCCGGGCCGATCATCATCGGCCAGGCCTGCGAGTTCGACTACTCCGGCACCCAGGCGTGCCGGGTGCTGCGGGCCGAGGGCATCCGGGTGATCCTGGTCAACTCCAACCCGGCCACGATCATGACCGACCCCGAGTTCGCGGACGCGACGTACGTCGAGCCGATCACGCCCGACTTCGTCGAGAAGGTGATCGCCAAGGAGCGTCCCGACGCGCTGCTCGCCACGCTCGGCGGGCAGACCGCGCTGAACGCGGCGATGGCCCTCGACAAGGCCGGCGTGCTGGAGAGGTACGGCGTAGAGCTGATCGGTGCCTCCATCGAGGCGATCGATCGCGGAGAGAACCGCCAGATCTTCAAGAAGATCGTCGAGGACCTCGGGGGGCAGGTGGCGCGCAGCGTCATCTGCCACACCATCGAGGACTGCCTGGGCGCGGTCGAGCAGCTCGGCTACCCGATGGTGGTGCGACCGTCCTTCACGATGGGCGGCACCGGCTCCGGGATGGCCTACGACGAGCGCGACCTGCGCCGGATCGCCGGCGCCGGCCTGGCGGCGAGCCCGACCACCGAGGTGCTCCTGGAGGAGTCGATCCTCGGCTGGAAGGAGTACGAGCTCGAGGTGATGCGCGACACCGCCGACAACGTGGTGATCATCTGCTCGATCGAGAACGTCGACCCGATGGGCGTCCACACCGGCGACTCCATCACCGTGGCGCCCGCGCTGACGCTGACCGACCGTGAGTACCAGCACATGCGCGACATGGCGATCGGCATCATCCGCTCGGTCGGCGTCGACACCGGTGGCTGCAACATCCAGTACGCCGTCAACCCCCGCGACGGTCGTCTCGTCGTCATCGAGATGAACCCGCGGGTGTCCCGCTCGTCGGCGCTGGCGAGCAAGGCGACCGGCTTCCCGATCGCCAAGATCGCGGCCAAGGTCGCCATCGGCTACACCCTCGACGAGATCCCCAACGACATCACGGTGCGCCCCGACGGCTCCAGCACCCCGGCGAGCTTCGAGCCGAGCCTGGACTACGTGGTGGTCAAGGTGCCGCGCTTCGCCTTCGAGAAGTTCCCCGGTGCCGACCCGACGTTGACCACGCACATGAAGTCCGTGGGTGAGGCGATGTCCATCGGCCGCAACTTCACCGAGGCCCTCCAGAAGGCGCTGCGCTCCCTGGAGTCCAAGGACGCCGTCTTCGACTGGCACCAGGAGTGGGTCGAGCTCGACAAGGACGCCCTGCTCGCGGAGATCAGCACGCCGCACGACGGGCGGCTGAAGAAGGTCATGGACGCGATCCGGGCCGGCGCCACCCCCGAGGAGATCTTCGAGGCGACCGCCATCGACCCGTGGTTCGTCGACCAGCTGGCGCTGATCAACGAGATCGCCGCCGAGGTGACGGCCGCCCCCGAGCTCACCCCGGGGCTGCTGCGCAAGGCCAAGCGGCACGGCTTCTCCGACGTCCAGATCGGCAAGATCCGGGGCATGACGGCCGACGTCGTACGCGGGGTGCGGCACGCGCTCGGCATCCGACCGGTCTACAAGACCGTCGACACCTGTGCCGCCGAGTTCGCGGCGGCGACGCCCTACCACTACTCGACGTACGACGAGGAGACCGAAGTCTCCCCGCGCGAGAAGCCGGCCGTGATCATCCTCGGCTCGGGTCCCAACCGGATCGGCCAGGGCATCGAGTTCGACTACTCGTGCGTGCACGCCGCGCTCACGCTCAGCGAGGCCGGCTACGAGACGATCATGGTCAACTGCAACCCCGAGACCGTCTCCACCGACTACGACACCTCCGACCGGCTCTACTTCGAGCCGCTCACCCTGGAGGACGTGCTCGAGATCGTGCACGCGGAGACCCTCGCCGGCCCGGTCGCGGGCGTGATCTGCCAGCTCGGCGGCCAGACGCCGCTCGGGCTCGCCCAGGGGCTCAAGGACAACGGCGTCACCATCGTCGGCACCTCGCCCGAGGCGATCCACCTCGCCGAGGAGCGCGGTGCCTTCGGTCGGGTGCTCGCCGACGCCGGACTGCCGGCGCCGAAGTACGGCATGGCGACCAGCTTCCCCGACGCCCACCGGATCGCGGCCGAGATCGGCTACCCGGTGATGGTGCGCCCGTCGTACGTCCTGGGCGGGCGTGGCATGGAGATCGTCTACGACGACGCCACCCTCGAGGACTACATCGCCCGCTCGACCGAGATCGGTCCGCTGCACCCGGTGCTCGTGGACCGGTTCATCGACGACGCCGTCGAGATCGACGTGGACGGGCTGTACGACGGCACCGAGCTCTTCCTCGGCGGCGTGATGGAGCACATCGAGGAGGCCGGGATCCACTCCGGGGACTCCTCCTGCGCGCTGCCGCCGATCACCCTCGGCAGGGCCGAGATCGACCGGATCCGGGCGGCGACCGAGGCGATCGCGAAGGGCGTCGGCGTGCTCGGGCTGCTCAACATCCAGTTCGCGCTGGGCTCCGACGTGCTCTACGTGCTGGAGGCCAACCCGCGCGCCAGCCGCACCGTCCCGTTCGTCTCCAAGGCCACCGCGACCCCGCTGGCCAAGGCGGCAGCCCGGGTGATGATGGGGGAGTCGATCGCAGAGCTCCGCGGCGCCGGCCTGCTGCCCGCCGAGGGCGACGGTGGCACGCTGCCGGCCGACCAGCCCATCGCGGTCAAGGAGGCGGTGATGCCGTTCAACCGGTTCCGCAGCCCCGACGGCAACCAGGTCGACACGGTGCTCGGTCCCGAGATGAAGTCGACCGGCGAGGTGATGGGTCTCGACGCCGACTTCGGCACCGCCTTCGCCAAGGCCCAGGCCGGCGCGTTCGGGCCACTGCCGACCAGCGGCCGGGTGTTCGTCAGCATGGCCAACCGCGACAAGCGGCACATGATCTTCCCGATCAAGGTGCTCGCCGACCACGGCTTCGAGATCCTGGCCACCCAGGGCACCGCGGAGGTGCTGCGCCGCAACGGCGTGCGCGCCACGGTCGTGCGCAAGCACTTCGAGGGGGAGGGTCCCGGCGGGGAGCCGACCACCGTCGGGCTGATCCTGGCCGGGGAGATCCAGCTGGTGATCAACACCCCCAACGGCTCCACCAGCGGCGCCTCGGCCCGCCTCGACGGCTACGAGATCCGCACCGCGGCGATCATGGCCAACATCCCCTGCATCACCACGGTGCAGGGGCTCGGGGCGGCCGTCCAGGGCATCGAGGCGCTCAAGCGCGGCGACATCGGGGTGCGCTCGCTGCAGGACTGGGCACGCCGTTGATCTATCGGGCCCTGTTCGACCACGTCCTGACCCGCTCCGATCCGGAGCAGGCCCACCACGCGGCCTTCCGGGCGATCCGCGCCGGGCGGCCGGCCACCCGGCTCCGTCGTACGCCCGGGACCCCGGTGTCCGCGTTGGGGCTCACCTTCGCCAACGTCCTGGGACTGGCGGCCGGCTTCGACAAGAACGCCGTCGGCATCGACGCGCTGGCCGCGCTCGGCTTCGGCCACGTCGAGATCGGCACCGTCACCGGCGAGGCCCAGTCAGGCAACCCGAAGCCGCGGCTCTTCCGGCTGCCCGAGGACCGGGCCGTGGTCAACCGGATGGGCTTCAACAACGACGGCGCGGCGGTGGTCGCCAAGCGCCTCGCGGACCGCGGCCGGCGGCCGGGTCCGGTCCTCGGCGTCAACATCGGCAAGACCAAGGTGGTCCCGGACGACGACCAGGCCGCGGTCGAGGCCGACTACGACAAGAGCGCGCGGCTGCTGGCACCCCACGCCGACTACCTGGTCGTCAACGTCAGCTCGCCCAACACCCCCGGCCTGCGCAGCCTCCAGGCGGTCGAGAGGCTGCAGCCGCTCCTGGAGCGGGTACGCCGCACCGCCGACTCCGTCACCGGCGACCGGCGGGTGCCGCTGCTGGTCAAGATCGCGCCCGACCTCGCCGACGACGACGTGCTCGCGGTCGCCGACATGGCGCTGGCGATCGAGCTCGACGGCATCATCGCGACCAACACCACCGTCTCCCGCGACGGCCTGCGCTCCGCGGCGGCGACCGTCGAGCAGATCGGTGCCGGCGGCCTCTCCGGCCGACCGTTGACCGGCCGCTCCCTCGCCGTGCTCCGGGCGCTGCGCGGCCGGGTCGGGCCCGACCTGACGCTGATCGGCGTCGGCGGGATCACCACCGTCGAGGACGCGCAGGCACGCCTCGACGCCGGCGCCGACCTGCTGCAGGGCTACACCGCGTTCATCTACGAGGGCCCGCTCTGGCCGCGGCGGATCGTCCAGGGCACCTCACCGGACCTCCCGACGTGACCGTCACGACCGACACGGTGACAGGCGCCCGAGCCGTTCAGGTGAGCGCCGAGCTCCTCGACGCGAAGACGATCGGGGCCTACCGCCACCTCTCGGTCATCGCCCCCGGGGTGCCGGAGCGGTTCCGCCCCGGCAACGTCGTGGCGGTCTCGCTCGCGGACTCGGCCCGCCTCGGGCGCCGGTCCTACTGGATCCACCGGGTCCGCCCGGTCGGGGGGTACGGCGCCGTCCTGCAGCTGGTCGTCGAGCCCACCGGTGTGGGTGGCTCCTGGCTCGCCGGGTTGCCCAACGGCAGCCGGTTCGAGCTGACCGGGCCGCTCGGGCGCCCGTTCGCACTGCCCAAGGAGCCGGTGAGCTGCGTCCTGGTGGGCGAGGGCTACTCCGCCGCACCTCTCTTCCCGCTGGCCGAGCGGCTGCGGGAGCGTGGCTGCGGGGTCACCCTGGTGGTGGCCGGCCGCGACGAGGCCCACCTGCTCTCCGCGCTGGAGGCCCGTCGGTCGGCCCGCGCCGTCACCGTGGTGACCGAGGACGGGTCGGTCGGTCGCAAGGGCCGGGTGGCCGACGTACTCACCGAGACGCTGGGACGCGCCGAGGCGGCCGTCGTCTACGCGGCGGGCGAGCTCGAGACGCTGCACGCGGTCGCCGCTGCGGCCGAGGTCCAGGGTGCCTGGAGCCAGACCGCCATCGCGGTCCACCAGCCGTGCGCCACCGGGCTCTGCCACGGCTGCCCGGTCCCGGTCATGGGCGAGGACGGCGTGGCCCGCGAGGCACGGGCCTGTCTCGACGGTCCCGTGCTCCGCGGCGACCGGGTCCGCTGGGTCGACCTGCTCGGCGGTTCGGGGGAGCCGCAGTGAGCGTCGAGGTCGCCGGGCTGACCCTGGCCAACCCGGTGTTGGTCGCCTCGGGCTGCGGCGGCACCGGCCGCGAGCTCTCGCCCTACCTCGGCGAGCCGGGTCTCGCCGGCCTCGGCGCCTTCGTGACCCGCTCGCTGACCATGAACCCCCGCACGGGGGGTCGCTCACCGCGCCTCGCGGAGACACCCTCGGGACTGCTGTGGTCGGCCACGATGCCGAACCCGGGCGTCGACCTCTTCCTCGCCACCGAGCTGCCGTGGTTGCTGCGCCACGGAGCTCGGGTCGTCGTCTCGATCGTCGGCGCGACGATGGGGGAGTACGCCGAGCTGGCCCGTCGCCTGGGCCGATCGCCCGGCGTCTCCGCGATCGAGGTCAACCTCGCCGCCCCGGACCCCACCGGAGTGCTCGACGTCCGCGAGCCCTTCCACGCCGCAGGGGTGGTGTCCGCGGTCCACCGCGACCTGCCGCGCGGGATTCCGGTGCTGGCCAAGCTGAGACCCGACCTGACCCGGCTGGTGGAGACCGCGCGGGCCGTCGTCGACGCCGGTGCCGACGCCGTCGTGGTCGGCGGCGCCCACCCGGCCGCGCACGCCGACGGTCGACCGGCCGGACTGTCCGGTCCGGCGATCCGCCCGCTCGCACTGCGGTGCGTCACTGCCGTCCACGAGGCGCTCCCCGACGCCGCGGTCATCGGCGCCGGCGGGATCAGCGACCTGAGCGACGCCCGCAGCTTCCTGGACGCCGGCGCGGTGGCCCTGCAGATCGGCAGCGCACTGCTCCACGACCCGACCACCGCCGCGCGCCTGGCGGCCGACCTCACCGAGGAGCACGCCCGATGACCAGCCCGATCCCGTTCGGTCACCGCCTGCACACCGCGATCGCCGAGCGCGGCCCCTTCTGCGTCGGCATCGACCCGCACGCCGGTCTGCTCCGCGACTGGGGGCTCTCCGACGACGTGGCCGGTCTCGAGTCCTTCGCGATGACAGTCGTGGAGGCCGTGGCACCCCACGTCTCGGTGGTGAAGCCGCAGTCCGCGTTCTACGAGCGCTTCGGCAGCCGCGGCATCGCGGTCCTCGAGCGGGTCGTGGCCGAGTCCCGTGCCGCCGGCGCGCTGGTGCTGCTGGACGTCAAGCGCGGCGACATCGGCTCCACCAGCCAGGCCTACGCCGACGCCTACCTCGACCCGACCTCGCCGCTCGCCGTGGACGCGATCACGGCAAGCCCGTTCCTCGGCTTCGGCTCGCTCGACCCGATGATCGACACCGCCCGCCGCCACGGCGGCGGGGTCTTCGTGCTCGCCCTGACCTCCAACCAGGAGGGCCCGGAGGTCCAGCACGCTCGCAGCGACGCCGGTGGCACGGTCGCGGGCGGTGTCCTGGACCATCTGCGCCGGCTCAACGCCGACACCGAACCGCTCGGCTCCTTCGGTGCCGTCATCGGGGCCACCATCGGCAGCACCGAGGAGGACGTGAATTTCGACGGACCGATCCTGGCCCCGGGGTTCGGCGCCCAGGGCGGCACCGTGGCCGACGTACGCCGCCTCTTCGGCAGCGCCGTGGTGCTGCCCAGCTCGTCGCGCGAGGTGCTTCGCCTGGGACCTGACCTGACCGCGATGAGGGACGCAGCCCGGCGCACCAACGACGAACTCGTCGGCTGAGGCACCGGCATCGGCGCGTCGTCCCGGGCGCCACGCCGGGCCCGATTGCTGGACGGTCCGGGTTCTGACTAGATTGACCCAACGTCCCTCCCGCCCTCCACCCGAAGGACCTGCGCACGTGGCTCTGCCCCCGCTCACCCCCGAACAGCGTCAGGCGGCGCTCGACAAGGCCGCCGCCTCCCGACGGGAGCGGGCCGAGGTGAAGAACCGCCTGAAGAACTCCGGGGCGTCGATCTCCGACGTGCTCCAGGAGGGTCAGCGCAACGAGGTCATCGGCAAGATGCGCGTGGTCGACCTGCTGCAATCGATGCCCGGTCTGGGCAAGGTGCGGGCCCGCCAGCTCATGGAGCGACTCGGGATCGCCGAGAGCCGCCGGGTCCGGGGTCTGGGGATCAAGCAGGTCGCGGCCCTCGAGAAGGAGTTCGCCGGGCGTGACTGACGCGCCCCCGCACCGCTCCCGTCTCGTCGTCCTCGCCGGGCCCACCGCCGTCGGCAAGGGCACTGTCGCCGCCGAGGTGCGCCGCAGCCACCCCGAGGTATGGATCTCGGTGTCCGCGACCACTCGCGCGCCCCGCCCGGGTGAGGAGGACGGCGTCCACTACTGGTTCGTCTCCGACGAGGAGTTCGACCGGCTGGTCGCCGAGGACGACCTGCTCGAGTGGGCGGTCGTGCACAAGGCCGCCCGGTACGGCACCCCTCGCAAGCCGGTCGACCTGGCCCTGGCCACCGGCCGCCCGGCGATGCTGGAGATCGACCTGCAGGGCGCCCGTCAGGTCCGCGACACGATGCCGGGGGCGTTGTTCGTGTTCCTGAAGCCCCCGTCGTGGGACGAGCTGGTGCGCCGGTTGGTCGGCCGCGGCACCGAGAGTGCCGAGGAGAGGGCCCGCCGGCTCGGCACCGCACGTGAGGAGCTGGCCGCAGAAGCGGAGTTCGACATGACCATCGTCAACCACGAAGTTAACGCTGCGGCCGAGGAGTTGGTAGCCTTGATGACGCTCGACCATGAGCAGTCTGCACCTGATCCCAACTGATCTGCGAGGCCTTACGCGTGTCTGCCCCCAACATCGCCGCCGAGGGCGTCACCAACCCCTCGATCGACGACCTGCTCACCAAGACCGACAGCAAGTACAAGCTGGTGCTCTACAGCGCCAAGCGCGCCCGTCAGATCAACGCCTACTACTCCCAGCTCGGCGAAGGCCTGCTGGAGTACGTCGGCCCGCTGGTCGACACCCACGTCCAGGAGAAGCCCCTCTCGATCGCGCTCCGCGAGATCAACGAGGACCTGCTGACCTGCGAGGACATCGATCCTGCCGAGCTCGCAGCCGAGGAGGCAGCCGCCGCGGCCGCCGCCGCGGACGCGTCCTTCAAGCCGAGCGAGTGACGCTCGAGTCACGCCGGTGACCACCAGCACCACGTCCGAGGCCGTGTCCCCTGAGGGGGCACGGCCCGGTTCCGTTCCGAGGGTCGTCCTGGGTGTCTCCGGCGGGATAGCGGCCTACAAGGCCTGCGAGCTGTTGCGTCGGCTCACCGAGTCCGGGCACGACGTCACGGTGGTCCCGACCGCGGCTGCGCTGGAGTTCGTCGGTGCACCCACCTGGGCCGCGCTGTCCGGCAAGCCGGTCTCGACCGAGGTGTGGACCGACGTCCATGAGGTTCCTCACGTGCGGATCGGCCAGAGCGCCGACCTGGTCGTCGTCGCGCCGGCCACCGCGGACCTGCTCGCCAAGGCCGCCCACGGGCTGGCCGACGACCTGCTCACCAACACCCTGCTCACCGCCCGGTGTCCGGTGGTCCTCGCGCCCGCCATGCACACCGAGATGTGGGAGCACCCCGCGACCCGGGCCAACGTCGCGACCCTGCGCTCCCGCGGCGTGCTGGTGATCGAGCCCGCAGAGGGCCGGCTCACCGGCGCCGACACCGGGAAGGGTCGGCTCCCCGAGCCCTCCGAGATCTTCGAGATGTGCCGCGAGGTCCTCGCCCGGGAGTCGATCAGCTCGGCCCACGGCGATCTCGACCTCACCGGCCGCCACGTCGTGGTGTCCGCAGGTGGCACCCGGGAGTATCTCGACCCGGTCCGCTTCCTCGGCAACCGCTCCTCGGGACTCCAGGGCTACGCACTCGCCAGGGCCGCCGCGGCCCGTGGAGCCGACGTCACCCTGGTCGCCGCCAACGTCACCCTGCCCGACCCGGCCGGGGTCAAGGTGGTCCGGGTCGAGACGACCGCCGAGCTGCGCGCCGAGATCGTGTCCGCCGCTGCCTCCGCCGCGGCGGTGGTGATGGCGGCGGCACCGGCCGACTTCCGGCCGGTCGTGTTCAGCGACGCCAAGATCAAGAAGGCCGACGACGGCTCGGCCCCGGCGATCGAGCTCACCCAGAACCCCGACATCCTCCGCGAGATCAGCCAGGACCGGGTCCGCTCCGACACCGTCATCGTCGGCTTCGCCGCGGAGACCGGAGACCACAGCGGGTCCGTCCTCGACCTGGCTCGCGCCAAGCTGGCCCGCAAGGGTTGCGACCTGCTGGTGGTCAACGACGTCAGCGGGGGAGCCGTGTTCGGCAGCCCCGACAACGAGGCGGTCATCCTGGCCGCCGACGGCGGGCACACCGACGTACCCCGTGGCTCGAAGGGTGCCCTCGCCCAGGTCATCTGGGACGAGGTCGCGGCCCGACTGCCGGCGTGACCCGCCAGCCCCACCTGCAGACCTGAGACCGCCGTCAGGCGATCCGCAGCGACAGATATCGTGTCCGACACCTCTATGAACCACGAACGGGAGCAGCAACTGTGACGGGACGTCTCTTCACCTCCGAGTCAGTGACCGAGGGTCACCCCGACAAGATCGCCGACCAGATCAGCGACTCGGTCCTCGACGCCATGCTGGAGCAGGACCCGCACAGCCGGGTCGCGGTCGAGACGCTGCTGACCACCGGCCTGGTCGTCGTCGCCGGCGAGGTCACCACCTCGGGCTACGTCGACATCAAGCAGAAGGTCCGCGACCGGATCCTCGCGATCGGTTACGACTCCTCGATCAAGGGCTTCGACGGCGCTTCGTGCGGCGTCATGGTCGCCATCGGTGGCCAGTCCGGCGACATCGCCCAGGGAGTGGACACCGGCCACGAGAGCCGCACCGGCTCCTCGGACGCGATGGACAAGCAGGGCGCCGGTGACCAGGGCCTGATGTTCGGCTACGCCTGCGACGACACCGACGTCCTGATGCCGCTGCCGATCGTGATCGCGCAGCGCCTCGCGGAGCGACTCTCGGAGGTGCGCAAGGACGGCACCCTCGACTACCTGCGACCCGACGGCAAGACCCAGGTCACCATCGAGTACGACGCCGACAACCGGCCGGTCCGCGTGGACACGGTCGTGCTGTCGACCCAGCACTCCGAGGAGACCGAGCTGGACGCCCTCGAGGCCGACATCAAGAAGCACGTCATCGACCCGGTGCTCGACACGTTCACCATCCCCTCCGAGGGCTACCGGCTGCTGGTCAACCCGACCGGCCGCTTCGTGGTCGGCGGCCCGATGGGTGACGCCGGCCTGACCGGTCGCAAGATCATCGTCGACACCTACGGCGGGATGGCTCGCCACGGTGGTGGCGCGTTCTCGGGCAAGGACCCGTCGAAGGTCGACCGCTCCGCGGCGTACGCGATGCGCTGGGTCGCCAAGAACGTCGTCGCCGCGGGTCTGGCCCGTCGCTGCGAGGCCCAGGTCGCCTACGCGATCGGCAAGGCCCAGCCGGTCGGTGTCTTCATCGAGACGTTCGGCACCGGCACGGTGTCGGACGAGAAGATCCAGGAGGCGGTGCTGGCGGTCTTCGACCTGCGCCCCGCCGCGATCATCCAGGACCTCGACCTGCTGCGCCCGATCTACGCCAAGACGGCCGCCTACGGCCACTTCGGCCGCGAGCTCCCCGAGTTCACCTGGGAGCGCACCGACCGCGCGGAGGCGCTGAAGGCCGCTGTCGGGGCCTGATCGCGCGTTCGGCACGCGCCGGCCGCGGTCCTTCCCGCCGTCGGTCGCGTGTCGGCGCGCGCTGGTAGAACTGCGCCCATGACCGACCCGCGCACCGAGCAGCCCGAGCTGCTGCCCGGCATGGTCCGGGCCACGGTCAAGGCCTCCCAGGCCAGGGCGCGGGCCACCCGTGCCAGCAGGTCCGCCGACGCCGAGCCGGCCGCGGTGGCGCCGGTCGCGCGAGTGCTGGTCGACCTGCCGCTGGCCCACCTGGACCGGCCGTTCGACTACACGGTGCCAGCGGCCATGGCCGACACGGCGGTCCCCGGCGCCCGGGTCAAGGTCCGGTTCGCCGGCCAGGACGTCGATGGGTACGTCGTGGAGCGGGTCGCCGACTCCGACCACACCGGCCGGCTGACCCACCTGCGCCGGGTGGTGAGCCCCGAGCCGGTGCTGCTGCCGCCGATCGTCGCGCTCAGCGCCGCGCTGGCCGAGCGCTACGCCGGCGCCCGGTCCGACGTGCTGCGCCTCGCCGTACCGCACCGCCACGCCACCACCGAGAAGGCGCCGTCACCGCCGGCCGGTCCCTGGCAGCACGACCCCGACGCGGGGGAGGCCGCCTGGCGCGAGCACCAGCCCGGCCCGGCGTTCCTGCGGCACCTGGGCGAGGGCGCGTCCCCACGCGCGGTCTGGGCAGCCGCACCGGCGACCGACTGGCCGCTGCTCGTGGCGCACGCGGTGGCCGCGACCTACTCCTCCGGTCGCGGTGCCCTGGTCTGCGTCCCGGACGGCAAGGA
Source organism: uncultured Actinomycetota bacterium (assembly GCA_963706475.1). Classification (GTDB taxonomy): domain Bacteria; phylum Actinomycetota; class Actinomycetes; order Propionibacteriales; family Nocardioidaceae; genus Nocardioides. The sequence continues at coordinate 59,935 of CAVPLV010000003.1, forward strand.
CGTCGCCCGGGTCGACGCTGCGCTGACGAGGGTGCTCGGTGAGGGGCAGCACGTCACCCTCACCGCCGACTCGGGGCCGGCCCGTCGCTACCGCGACTTCCTCGCGATCAGCCGGGGTGCCCGCCGGATCGTGGTCGGCACCCGGGCGGCCAGCTTCGCGCCGGTCCACGACCTGGGGCTGGTGGTGCTCTGGGACGACGGCGACGACCTGCACGCCGAGCCGCGCGCTCCCTACCCGCACACCCGCGAGACGCTGCTGCTGCGTGCCGAGCACGAGGGAGCCGGTGCACTGCTGGGGGGCTTCGTGCGCACCGTCGAGACCGAGTACCTCCTCCGCACCGGCTGGGCCCGCGAGCTGGGCCCGTCCCGGGCCGAGATCCGCAGCCGGGTGACGGTCGCCGTCACCGGCGGCGACCTGGAGCTCGGCCGCGACGTCCACGCCCGCGCCGCCAGGATCCCGCGACAGGCCCATCAGCTGATCCGCCAGGCCCTCGACCACGGCCCGGTGCTCGTGCAGACGCCCCGTCAGGGGTACGCCGCCGCGCTGGCCTGCGAGCGCTGCCGCCACCCGGCCCGGTGCACCGCCTGCCAGGGTCCGCTCGCCCTCGCCGCCCCGACGACCCCGCCCGCGTGCCGCTGGTGCGCGACGATCGCCGACGCCTGGGCCTGCGCGGAGTGCGGCAGCCACGGGCTGCGCGCCCCCGTGCTCGGCGACCGGCGCACCGCTGAGGAGCTGGGCCGGTCCTTCCCGCAGACGACGGTGCGCACCAGCTCGGGGCAGTCGGTGCTGCCGCGCGTCGACGCCTCCCGTCAGGTCGTGGTCGCCACCCCGGGGGCCGAGCCGGTCGCCCTCGAGGGCTACGCCGCCGTCGTGCTCCTCGACACCGCGCTGATGCTCTCCCGTGTCGACCTGCGGGCCGAGGAGGAGGCGCTGCGGCGCTGGTTCAACGCGGCCGCGCTGGTGCGCAGCGGCGGTCAGGTGGTCGCGGTGGGGGACCCGTCCCATCCGGCGCTGCAGGCGCTGGTGCGCTGGGACCCGGCCGGCTTCGCGGCCCGGGAGAGCGCCGAGCGGGTCGAGGCGCACCTGCCTCCGGCCAGCCGGCTGGCCACGATCACCGGCGACCCCGGCGCGGTCGACGACGCGCTCACGCTCCTCCAGACCCCGGACGGTGTCGAGATCCTCGGTCCGGTGGACGTCTCCGACGAGCAGAGCCGGGTCGTGGTGCGGGTGCCCCGGGCCCGCGGCGCGGACCTGTCCCGGGCGCTCGGGGAGCTCCAGCGGATCCGGTCCGCCCGCAAGCTCGACGCGGTCCGCATCCAGGTCGACCCGCAGACGCTCTAGCTCAGTCGCCGACGGCGTCGATGCCGCGTTGCACGATCAGCGGGTCGGACTCCCGCACCACCGAGGTGTCCTTGCCCTCGTAGTCGAACTGGGCGAGGAAGTACCGCATCGCGTTGACCCGCGCCCGCTTCTTGTCGTTGCTCTTGATGGTCGTCCACGGCGCCCACTCGGTGTCGGTGCGGCGGATCATCGTCTCCTTGGCGGCGGTGTAGTCGTCCCACTTGTCCAGCGACTCGAGGTCGATCGGGGAGAGCTTCCACTGCCGGACCGGGTCGATCTGGCGGATGATGAACCGGGTCCGCTGCTCGGACTGGGTGACCGAGAACCAGAACTTGGTGAGCGAGATGCCGCTGTCGACGAGCATCCGCTCGAACAACGGCGCCTGGTCCATGAACTGCTCGTACTCCGGGGGCGAGGCGAAGCCCATCACCCGCTCGACGCCGCCGCGGTTGTACCAGGAGCGGTCGAACAGCACCATCTCGCCGGCGGTGGGGAGGTACTTGACGTAGCGCTGGAAGTACCACTGGTTCTGCTCGCGGTCGCTCGGCTTGGTCAAGGCGACCGTGCGCGCATAGCGCGGGTTGAGGTGCTCCATGAACCGCTTGATGGTGCCGCCCTTGCCGGCCGCGTCGCGGCCCTCGAAGAGCAGCACGTGCTTGCTGTCGGTGTCGGCGGTCCACTTCTGGAACTTCAGCAGCTCGACCTGGAGCTGGTACTTCGCCTCGTCGTACTCCTCGCGCGGCATCCGGTCGTCGTAGGGGTAGTTCTCCCGCCAGGTGTCGACCGCGCGCCCGTCGGGGTCGATCAGCACCGGATCGTCGTCGTGGTCCTCGCCGATCGTGTGTCCGTCGATGTGGAGCCGGTCGATGTACGCGCGCACGTCTTGAAGCATGTGCGGACGGTATCTGGACATTCTGAACACCGGGTGGACGCGTCCACCGAGCCGGTACGGATCGTGCGCTTGTACGTTCCCTAGACTGCAATCCCCCCGATGCAAAAGGAGCCTCGTGCCCATCCAGCCGATCCGCCTGTTCGGCGACCCCGTCCTCCGCAAGCCGGCGATCGAGGTCGTGGACTTCGACAAGGAGCTGCACCGGCTCGTCGACGACCTCACCGACACGATGCTCGGCGCACCCGGTGCCGGCCTCGCGGCGCCGCAGATCGGCGTCGGGCTGCGGGTCTTCACCTGGCACGTCGACGGCGAGCTCGGTCACCTCGTCAACCCGCAGCTGCACCTGTCCGACGAGCTCCAGGACGGGCCGGAGGGATGCCTCTCGCTGCCCGAGCTGACCTACGAGTGCAGGCGGGCGCTCTCGGTCGTCGCCCGTGGTTTCGACAAGTACGGCGAGCCGCTGGTCGTCAACGGCTCCGACCTGCTGGCCAGGGCGATCCAGCACGAGACCGACCACCTCGACGGAGTGCTCTTCATCGACCGGCTCGACACCGACGCCCGCAAGGCCGCGATGCGCGAGATCCGCGAGTCGGAGTGGTTCGGACTCACTGCTCCGCGGATCAAGGTGTCGCCGCACGCGACCAACGGTCTCGGGCTCTGATGCGGGTCGTCTTCGCCGGCACCCCCGAGGTCGCTGTTCCCGCCCTGGACGCGGTCGCGGCGTCCGACCACGAGCTGGTCGGGGTGGTGACCCGCCCGGACGCGCCGTCCGGTCGTGGGCGCAAGCTGGTCGCCAGCCCGGTCGCGCTGCGCGCCGAGGAGCTCGGTGTCCCGGTCCTCAAGCCGGCCCACCCTCGCGAGCCCGACTTCCAGGCGGCGCTCTCGGCGCTGGAGCCCGACTGCTGCCCGGTGGTCGCGTACGGCGCGCTGCTACCGCAGTCCGCCCTGGACATCCCGGTCCACGGCTGGGTCAACCTGCACTTCTCGGTGCTGCCCGCCTGGCGCGGCGCCGCCCCCGTGCAGCACGCGGTGTGGGCGGGCGACGAGGTGACCGGAGCCACGACGTTCCGCATCGTCAAGGAGCTCGACGCCGGGCCGACGTACGGCGTGATGACCGAGCGGATCCGTCCGACCGACACCTCGGGCGACCTGCTCGCCCGACTGGCCGAGGGTGGAGCCGGTCTGCTCGTGCTCACCCTCGACGGCATCGCCGACGGCTCGCTGGAGGCTCGTCCCCAACAGCCCGAGGGCGTCTCGTTCGCCCCCAAGGTGCTCGTCGAGCACGCCCGGATCGACTGGAGCCTGCCGGCTGACGCGATCGACTGCCAGGTGCGCGCGTGCGACCCGGCGCCGGGAGCGTGGACGCTCTTCGGCGGCGAGCGGCTCAAGGTCGGCACGGTCGCACCGGTCGGCGCGCCCGAGCAGCCGCTGGCACCTGGCACGCTCGAGGTCGGCAAGGCACAGGTCCTGGTCGGCACCGGTCGTGGCGCGGTCCGCCTGGGGCAGGTGAAGCCCTTCGGCAAGAGGCAGATGCCCGCCGCCGACTGGGCGCGAGGGCTGCGGCTCGAGACCGGGGCCCGCTTCGACGAGGTCGCGCCGGATGGCTGACTCCCAGTCGCGTCGAACGTCTCGCGCAGCACGCCCGTCGTCCTCGCGCCCGACGCTGGACCCTGCCCGGCTGGCTGCGTTCGAGGTGCTCAAGGCGGTCCGCGTCGAGGGCGCCTACACCAACCTGGTGCTGCCGGCGTTGCTGCGGCAGCACGCGCTGGCCGGGCGCGACGCGGCCTTCGCCACCGAGCTCGCGTCCGGCACCCTGCGCCGCCGGGGCACCTACGACGCCATCCTCGCCTCGTGCATCGACCGGCCGTTGAGCAAGGTCGAGGCCAAGGTGCTCGACGCGCTCCGACTCGGCACCCACCAGCTGCTCTCGATGCGGGTGCCGGCCCATGCCGCGATCAGCACCACGGTCGACCTGGTCCGCGCGAAGGTGAGCTCGGGTGCCGGCGGCTTCGCCAACGCGGTGCTGCGCCGGGTCGCCAAGCACGACCTCACCGAGTGGATCGACCTGGTCACCCCCGACCCCGAGATCGCCTCGACGAAGTACGCCTCGATCGCGTTCAGCCACCCGCGCTGGGTGGTCGACGAGCTGCGCAGGGCGGTCGGGGCCGACGAGCTGCACGCGCTGCTGGAGGCCGACAACGTCGCTCCCCGGGTCACGATGGTCGCTCGTCCTGGACGGGTCGACCGCTCCGAGCTGCCTGGCGAGCCGACTCGCTTCTCGCCCTACGGCGTGGTCCTGGACGGGGGCGACCCGGGTCAGGTCCCGGCGATCGCGGACGGCCGCGCCGGAGTCCAGGACGAGGGCTCGCAGCTGGTCGCGATCGCCGCTGCGGCTGCCCCGGTCGAGGGCCGTGACGTGCTCTGGTTGGACCTGTGCGCGGGTCCGGGCGGCAAGTCGGCGCTGCTCGCCGCCCTGGCCGCGGAGCGTGGCGCCTGCCTGGTCGCCTCCGAGCTCCAGCTGCACCGAGCCCAGCTGGTGCGTCGGTCCCTGGCCGGGTCGCCGGGCGTGACCGGGATCGTGGCCGCCGACGGCGCGGCCCCGCCCTTCCGACCCGGCAGCTTCGACCGGGTGCTGGTGGACGCCCCGTGCACGGGGCTCGGTGCGCTGCGCCGTCGTCCCGAGGCCCGTTGGCGGCGCCGTGAGGAGAACCTGGTCACCCTGGTGCTGCTCCAACGCAAGCTGCTGAGCTCGGCCCTGGACCTGGTGCGCCCGGGGGGAGTGGTGGTCTACGCGACCTGCTCGCCGGTGCTCGCCGAGACGTCCGGCGTGGTGTCGTCCCTGCTCGAGAGCCGCGCCGATGCCCGGCTCGAGGACGCCGCCGGACTGCTGCCCGACGTGCCCGACTGCGCCGGCCCGCTGCCGGGGACCCTCCAGCTGTGGCCGCACCGGCACGGCACGGACGCGATGTTCGTGGCGGTGCTGCGCAAGGGCTGAGACGCTCAGTCCGCGAGGACGTGGCGCAGGTAGCGCCCGGGCGCGTCGAGGTAGGCCTTCCAGTGCTGGACCAGCTCGAGCTCCTCCCAGGTCGTGCGTCGCAGTCCCCAGTCGCCGACCTCGAGGATCGTCGCGCCGGGCATCGCCGCCAGCACCGGCGAGTGGGTGGCGCACAGGACCTGCCCGCCGGACTCGACGACCCCGTGCAGGGTGGAGATCAGACCGAGGGTCGAGGAGAACGACAGTGCCGCCTCGGGCTCGTCGAGGCAGTAGAGGCCGGGGGAGTCGAACCGGCGTCGCAGCACCTCCAGGAACGACTCACCGTGACTCATCGCGTGGAAGTCCGGGTCACGCGACGACCCATGGGTGTCGAGGTAGGTGTACCAGCCGTGCATCGTCTCGGCTCGCAGGAAGAAGCCGTACTTCGCCGCACCGATGCCGCGCTGCAGCCGTAGCGACCCGGCCAGGGGCGACTCGGTGGCGCGGGTGCTGTGCCGGCCGTAGGCGGTGCCACCCTCGGGTGAGAGGCCGAAGGCGACCGCGACGGCTTCCACGATCGTGGACTTGCCCGAGCCGTTCTCGCCGACCAGGAAGGTCACCCCGTCGGGCAGGTCGATGCCCTCGTTGGCGAGCTGCGCGACCGCCGGGACGGTCATCGGCCACGTGTCGGAGGGGAGGGCGCGTCCCGGGTCCATCCAGGCACGTACGACCGGTGGCTGGTCGAACTTCATCGGCGGGAGACCTGGTCGTCGAGGACGTGTCGCAGGTGGCGGTGCTGGAAAAGGTCGAGCTGCTCCCGGGTCGTCCGTCGCAGCTCATCGAGGTCCACACGACCACGCTACGACGCCCCCGCGCCGGACAGCGGCAGGACGTCGGCGGAAGGGCGAGCCGTTAGCGTGGAGTCATGCCCGCGAAGTCACCGACGATCGAGATCGAGGTCGACGACCGCCTCATCCGGGTCAGCAACCCCGACCGGGTGTACTTCCCCGAGCTGGGGGCCACCAAGCTCGACCTGGTCCACTACTACCTCGCCGTCGGCCCGGGCATCGTCAACGCGCTCTTCGAGCGCCCCTGCATGCTGCACCGCTTCCCCAAGGGCCTGGCCGGCGACAAGGTGCACCAGAAGCGGGTGCCGCACGGTGCGCCCCCCTGGCTGGAGACCGTCCAGCTGCACTTCCCCCGCTGGAACCGCACCGCCGACGAGCTCTGCGTGACCGAGCTGGGCAGCGTGGTCTGGGCGGTGCAGATGTCGACCGTGGAGTTCCATCCCTGGAACAGCCGGCGCGAGGACACCGAGAAGCCCGACGAGTGGCGCATCGACCTCGATCCCGGGCCGCTCTGCGACTTCGACACCGTACGGCGGGTCGCGGAGGTCGCCCACGAGGTGCTCGACGAGCTCGGTGCCGTCGGCTTCCCCAAGACGAGCGGCGGCTCCGGCATGCACGTCTACGTGCGGATCCGACCCGACCACGGCTTCAAGGAGGTACGACGGGCCGCGCTCGCCTTCGCCCGCGAGGTGGAGCGCCGCGCCCCGGACCTGGTCACGACCGCGTGGTGGCGCAAGGACCGGGAACCCCACCAGCTCTTCGTCGACTACAACCAGAACGCCCGCGACCACACGATCGCGGCGGCGTACTCGGTGCGCGGCGTCCCGGACGCCCGCGTCTCCACCCCGATCCGCTGGGACGAGGTCGCGGACGTGGACCCGCACGACTTCACCATCTCCACCGTCCCGCACCGGTTCGCCGAGCTCGGCGACCTGCACGCCGACATCGACGACGAGGTCTTCGACATCGCACCCCTGCTGGAGTGGGCCGAGCGTGACGAGCGCGAGGGCAAGGATCCACCCGTCGATCCGGACGAGGAATGACCATGGACTGACCCTTGTGGCCGGGGACAGATGCGCGGATAGTGCCTCTGGTCCGACGCGTCGAATCTCCGGGAGTCACGATGGCCGCAGGACCCGAGCTCAAGAAGACCCTCACCCAGCGGCAGCTCTCGATGATCGCGATGGGCGGCGTGATCGGTGCCGGGCTCTTCGTCGGCTCCGGCGTCGTCATCGGCAAGGCCGGCCCGGGTGCGTTCATCACCTACGCGATGACCGGCGTGCTGATCATCATGGTGATGCGGATGCTGGCCGAGATGGCGGTGGCCAACCCGTCGACCGGGTCGTTCGCCGACTACGCCCGCGACGCGCTGGGCGGCTGGGCGGGCTTCTCGGTCGCCTGGCTCTACTGGTACTTCTGGGTGATCGTGGTCGGCTTCGAGGCCGTGGCCGGCGCGAAGATCATCCAGTACTGGGTCGACGTGCCGCTCTGGATCGCGTCACTGGGGCTGATGACCCTGATGACGGCGACCAACCTGATCTCGGTGTCCTCCTTCGGCGAGTTCGAGTTCTGGTTCGCCGGCATCAAGGTCGCAGCGATCATCTTCTTCATCGGCATCGGCAGCCTGTTCGTGCTGGGTCTGTGGCCCAACAAGGGCATGGACTTCAGCAACCTGTGGGAGCACGGCGGCTTCCTGCCCAACGGCCCGAGCGCGCTGACCGCCGGGGTGGTCACGGTGATCTTCTCGATGGTCGGGGCCGAGGTGGCGACCATCGCCGCAGCGGAGTCGGAGAATCCCGAGAGGGCCGTCGCGAAGGCGGCGAACTCGGTGATCCTGCGGATCTCGCTCTTCTTCGTCGGCTCGATCTTCCTGCTCACCGTCATCCTCCCGTGGAACGACACCGAGCTGGGGGCCTCGCCGTTCGTGGCCGCCTTCCACGAGATGGGGATCCCCGGCGCCGACGACCTGATGAACGCCGTCGTGCTCACCGCCGTGCTCTCGTGCCTGAACTCCGGGCTCTACACGTCCTCACGGATGCTCTTCGTGCTGGCCGCGCGCCGCGAGGCCCCGGCGGTGCTGGTCAGCGTCAACCAGCGTGGGGTGCCGCTACCGGCGATCCTGGCGTCCTCGGTCGTCGGCTTCCTCTGCGTGATCGCGGCCGCCATCGACGAGGACGGCGTCTTCACGTTCCTGCTGAACTCGTCGGGCGCGATCATCCTCTTCGTCTATCTGCTGATCGCCCTCTCGCAGATCACCCTGCGTCGCCGCGCCGACCCCGCGACGCTGAAGGTCAAGATGTGGCTCTTCCCGACGCTGTCCATCCTGACCGCGGTGGGCATCCTGGCGATCCTGGTGCAGATGGCCGTCCAGGACGACGTCCGCTCCCAGCTGATCCTGAGCCTGCTCTCGTTCGCTGTCGTCCTGGTGCTCTTCGTGGTCAACAAGTACGTGCTCGGCCGCTCCTCGGGCGACCTCCCGACGGGCCCGACCGGCGAGGCACACCGGGTGCTGGTGCTCGCCAACGAGACGGTCAACTCGACCGAGCTGCTCGAGGAGCTGCGGCGCATCGACGTGTCCGGCGCCGCGACGTACTTCGTGTGCGTGCCGGCGAGCCCCGTCGAGACCGGGCAAGCCAGCGTCAGCGGGCCACTGCAGGTGTGGGAGGCGACCGCGGCGGCCGCCGAGACCCGGCTCGAGGACACCCTGACCACCCTGCGTTCGGAGAACCTCAGCGCGGAGGGAGCCTTGGGCGACTACCGGCCGCTGCGGGCCCTGGCGCAGGCGGTCGAGAGCTTCGCCCCGGACCAGATCGTGATCGCGACCAGGCCACTGGCCGACTCGGTCTGGCAACGGTACGACGTCGTCGACCGGGCCAGGAGCGCCTACTCGATCCCGGTGACCCACGTGGTCGCCGACTCCGTCGTCGCCCGGGACTAGACCGTGACCGTCCTCGCCGGTTGCGGCGTCAAGGAGAGCGGCGCGTCGTCCCTGGCGCTGGCCGCGATGCTGGCCCGGTCCTCCGGCCAGGACGTGCTGGTGGCGGTCGTGGTGCCGGCACCGTGGCCACCGGTCCCGGAGCGGGTCGACGCCGAGTACCGCGGCTACCTGACCCGGCGCGGCGAGGAGACCCTCGAGCAGGCGCGACGCTGGATGCCCGACGACGTGTCGGCGACCTTCGTGCTGCACCCCGCGGCGTCGGTCCCCGCCGGGCTGCTCGAGCTCGGTCGGCACCACGAGGTGAGTGCGCTGGTGCTGGGCTCGGCGGAGAGCGGCGGGCTCGGGCACGTCGCCCTGGGCAGCATCGCCCAGCGGGTGGTCCACGGCTGCGACGTCCCAGTGGCGTTCGCGCCCGACGGCTTCCGACCGGCGCCGCTGGCCCGGGTCGGCCGGGTCACCGCGGCCTTCGGTGGGGTCGCGCACGACCGCGACGTGATCGTGGCCGCCGCCAGGTACGCCGCAGCCACGTCGGCGGCCTTCCGGATCGCGTCGTTCTCGGTGCGGCCCCGGATGGTCTTCGCCTCGACGATGGCCGGCTCGGGGGAGGACCTCGTTGTCGACCAGTGGCTGGCCCGCACCCGTCAGGTGCTCTCCGAGCAGCTGGACGAGGTGCGTACTCTGCCCGACGTACCGGCCCCGCTGGAGGTCCTGATCGGTGACGGTCACGACTGGCGCGAGGCGATCGGCCACGGGGACTGGACCGAGGACGACCTGCTGGTGATCGGCTCCGGTTCCAGCGGTCCGCTCGCCTCGGTCTACCTCGGGGCGCGGGCGTCGAAGATCCTGCGCAACACCCCGGCGCCGGTGGTGCTCCTGCCTCGGTCCTGGCAGCCGTCCGGGGACCCGGGTCACTAGACTCCGGGCCGTGGGTATCCAGATCACGCCGAGCATCCTGAACGCGGACTTCGCCGACCTCGGTGCGGAGGTGGCCCGGATCGGCAACGCCGACTGGGTGCACGTCGACATCATGGACAACCACTTCGTCCCCAACCTGACCTTCGGCCCGGCCATGGTCGAGGCGCTGGCGCGCTCGACCGACGTACCTCTCGACGCGCACCTGATGATCGAGGACCCCGACCGCAACGCGCTCGCCTACGTCGAGGCCGGCTGCGGGTCGGTGACCTTCCACGTCGAGGCGGCCGCCGCACCGGTGCGGCTGGCCCGCGAGATCCGCGCGCACGGTGCGCGGGCGAGCATGGCGCTCAAGCCGGCCACCCCGATCGAGCCCTACGAGGACCTGCTCGCCGAGCTCGACATGCTGCTGGTGATGACCGTCGAGCCCGGCTTCGGCGGCCAGAAGTTCCTCGACCTGTGCCTGCCCAAGATCCGCCGTGCCCGCCAGCTGATGCTCAAGCACGGCGTGGAGACCTGGCTGCAGGTCGACGGCGGGGTGTCCCTGGAGACCATCGAGCGCTGCGCCGAGGCCGGCGCCGACGTCTTCGTCGCCGGCTCCGCGGTCTACTCCGCGGCCGACCCCGAGCAGATGATCACCGATCTGCGTGCCCGGGCCGGGGCGGTCCGGCTCTCCGGCTGAGATCCGCTCGGCGGCGCCCACCCGGGTTGTGGCAGACTCGGCCTGACGAGTTTTCATGCTCGCGTGCTCTGGGGTCGGTGAAAATCCGAGCCGGCGGTGACTGATCGAAGCTCCTTCGCTCAGAAGTCCGCGACCCGGTCACCGCCAGTGACCGGTTGACCAGGTGTGAGTCCTGGACCGACGGTCAAAGTCCGGATGGGAAGTGCACGCACAGCGACCGTCGAGCGAGATCGCTCGCCGGTGCGCCTGTCAGCCCCGGAGTCCGTGACCACACCGGAGGGGCGAGGCGATGACCAGCGGGACCGACAGCGTGCCGGAGCAGGCCGCCATGCGGCGTGCCCTGGCGCTGGCGGCGACCCCTGGTGTCCCGCTCGGTCCCAACCCGCGGGTCGGCTGCGTGCTGCTCGACGACGACGGCCGGACGATCGCCGAGGGGTTCCACCGCGGTGCCGGCACCGCGCACGCCGAGGCCGACGCACTCGCCCGCGCCGGCGACAGGGCCCGCGGCGCCACCGCGGTCGTGACGCTCGAGCCGTGCAACCACACGGGTCGCACCGGCCCGTGCGCCGAGGCGCTGGTCCAGGCAGGCGTACGACGGGTGGTCTTCGCCCAGTCCGACCCCAATCCGGTCGCCGCCGGGGGAGCCGGCACCCTGCGCGACGCCGGAGTGGAGGTCGAGTCGGGCCTTCTGGCGGAGGAGTCGAGACTTCTGAACAAGGTGTGGACCTTGGCGGTCGAGCGCGGCCGCCCCTTCGTCACCTGGAAGCTCGCGACCAGCCTGGACGGCCGCAGCGCCGCGGCCGACGGCACCAGCCGCTGGATCAGCTCCCCGGCCGCCCGGCTCGACACGCACCGGCTGCGGGCGTTGTGCGACGTGATCCTGGTCGGCACGAACACCGTCGCCGTCGACGACCCGGCCCTGACCGTCCGCGACGAGCACGACCAGCCGCTCGCCCACCAGCCGCTTCGGGTGGTGATGGGGGAGCGGGACCTCGACCCGGGTCGGCGGGTCTTCGACCCGGCGCTCGCGCACGGGGGCGCCGGCATCCAGCTCCGGACCCGTGACCCGCACCGCGCCCTGGCCGAGCTGACCGCCCGCGACTGTCAACACGTCTTCCTCGAGGGCGGTCCCACCCTCGCTGCCTCGTTCGTCCGGGCCGGCCTCGTCGACGAGATCGTCGTCTACGTCGCGCCGCTGCTGCTCGGCGCCGGCGCGTCCGCGGTCGCCGACCTCGGAATCAGCACCATCGGCGATGCGTTGCGTCCCCGGGTCACCGACGTCACGGTGCTCGACGGCGACGAGCCCAACGTGCGCCTGACCCTGACCCCCGCCTCACCAAGGGAGACCTGATGTTCACCGGAATCGTCGAAGAGCTCGGCACCGTGGCCGCCATCGAGGACCAGGGCGATGCCATCCGGCTCACCATCCGCGCCACCACCGTGCTGGAGGACGCCCAGCTCGGTGACTCGATCTCGGTGAACGGGTGCTGCCTCACGGTCGCCGCCCGCGACGGCGACACCTGGACCGCCGACGTGATGCAGGAGACGCTCGACAAGACCAGCCTGTACGGCGTACGCCCCGGCGACCGGGTCAACCTGGAGCGCGCCGTGACGATGGCGACCCGGCTCGGCGGCCACCTGGTCCAGGGCCATGTCGACGGGGTCGGCACGGTGCTGCGACGCACCCCCAGCGAGCACTGGGAGGTCGTCGAGATCGCGTTGCCGGAGCCCGACGCCCACGGCGGGCTGGCCCGCTACCTGGTCGACAAGGGGTCCATCACCGTCGACGGCGTCAGCCTGACGGTGGTCGAGGCGAAGCCCGACAGCTTCACCGTCAGCCTGATCCCCGAGACCCTCAGTCGCACCACCCTCGGGGCCCGAGAGCCGGGCCACCGCGTCAACCTCGAGACCGACGTGATCGCCAAGCACGTCGAGAAGCTGCTGTCCTACCGGGCCAGCACCGATCAAGGAGCATCTGCATGAGCGAGCACGACAAGGTCCGCCTCGACTCCGTCGAGCGTGCGATCGCCGACATCGCGGCCGGTCGCGCGGTCATCGTCGTCGACGACGAGGACCGCGAGAACGAGGGCGACATCATCTTCGCCGCGAGCAAGTCGACACCGGAGCTGATGGCGTTCACGATCCGCTACAGCAGCGGGGTGATCTGCGTGCCGATGCCCGCCGAGATGCTGGACCGCCTCGAGATCCCCCTCATGACGCCGCACAACAAGGACCGGTTGCGCACGGCGTACACGATCTCGGTCGACGCCCGCGACGGCGTCTCCACCGGCATCTCGGCCGCCGACCGCTCGCACACGGTGCGGGTGCTCGCCGACTCGGCGACCGAGCCGTGGGAGATCACCCGGCCCGGGCACGTCTTCCCGCTGCGCTACCGCGAGGGTGGGGTGCTCGTCCGACGCGGCCACACCGAGGCGGCCGTCGACCTGGCCCGGCTGGCGGGGCTCACGCCAGCCGGCGCCCTGGTCGAGGTGGTGAACGACGACGGCACCATGAAGCGGGCACCCGAGCTGCGTGCCTTCGCCGACGAGCACGGGCTCGCGATGATCTCGATCGACGACCTGGTGCGCTACCGCCGTCGCCACGAGAACCTCGTCGAGCGGGTCGCGGAGACCCGGCTGCCGACCCGGCACGGTGACTTCACCGCCTACGGCTACCGGATCACCGTGGACGGCTCCGAGCACATCGCGCTCGTGCACGGCGACATCTCGGGGCGGGCGCCGGTGCTGACCCGAGTGCACTCGGAGTGCCTGACCGGCGACGTCTTCGGCAGCGACCGCTGCGACTGCGGCCCCCAGCTCGACGAGGCCCTCGAGCGGATCGTCGCGGAGGGCCGCGGCGTCGTGGTCTACCTGCGCGGCCACGAGGGGCGGGGCATCGGCCTGGTCGCCAAGCTGCAGGCCTATCAGCTCCAGGACGGCGGACGGGACACCGTCGACGCCAACCTCGACCTCGGCCTGCCCGCGGACGCACGGCACTACGGGACCGCCACCCAGGTGCTGCGCGACCTCGGGGTGAGTGACGTCCGGCTGATGACCAACAACCCCGACAAGGTCAGCAACCTCGAGGACTTCGGGATCACGGTCTCCGAGCGGGTGCCGTTGACGCCGCACCCCAACGACCACAACATCGCCTACCTGCTCACCAAGCGGGACCGGATGGGGCACGACCTGCCCAACCTGGTCAGCGACCACGCACGGAACGGAGCCTGAACCATGGCCGGACACGGAGCCCCTGACGAGGCACCGGTGGATGCCAGCGACCTGCGGGTCGCGATCGTCGCCGCCAGCTGGCACACCCAGGTCATGGACGGCCTGCTCGCCGGCGCCGAGCGCGCCTGTCGCGACTACCAGGTCGCGTCGCCGCGGATCGTGCGGGTTCCCGGCACCTTCGAGCTGCCGGTGGTCTGCGCGGCTCTCGCGGCCCGGGGCTACGAGGCCGTGGTGGCCCTGGGGGTCGTCGTACGCGGTGGCACCCCGCACTTCGACTACGTCTGCAACGCGGCGACCGACGGACTGACCCGGGTCGCGCTCGACCACCACACCGCGGTCGGCTTCGGTGTCCTCACCTGCGACGACGACCAGCAGGCCCTCGACCGGGCCGGGCTGGAGGGCTCGAAGGAGGACAAGGGCTACGAGGCGACCTCGGCTGCGCTGCTCACCGCACGTACGCTGCGCGACATCAACCGCTGACGGTGTCCATCGCGCCGGTGGCGGTGTCGAGCACCGCACGGCTCCCCGTAGGCTGGTCGATCGTGAAGACGTTCGACGAGCTCTGGGCCGAGCTGCAGGACAAGGCCCGGACCCGCCCCGAGGGATCCGGCACCGTGCGCGAGCTGGACGCCGGGGTCCACGCCATCGGCAAGAAGCTGGTCGAGGAGGCCGCGGAGTCCTGGATGGCCGCCGAGCACGAGGGACGCGAGCGGACGGCCGAGGAGATCAGCCAGCTGCTCTACCACGCCCAGGTGCTGATGCTGGCCACCGGCATCGAGCTCGACGACGTCTACGCCCACCTCTGAGAGCACCGTCATGTCCCTCCTGAGAATCGCGGTCCCCAACAAGGGGTCGCTCTCGCAGTCCGCGTCCGAGATCCTGCGCGAGTCGGGCTACCGCCAGCGCGACGACGCCAAGCAGCTGACCCTCACCGACACCGAGAACGGCGTCGAGTTCTTCTACCTCCGCCCCCGTGACATCGCGCTGTACGTCGGCGAGGGCACCCTCGACGCCGGCATCACCGGGCGGGACCTGCTGATGGACTCCGGTGCGAAGGCCGACGAGGTGATGGGGCTGGGCTTCGGGCGCAGCCGCTTCCGCTTCGCCGGACCGAGCGGGGTCTACACCGACCTCGCCGAGCTCGCCGGCACCCGGATCGCCACGTCGTACGTCGGGGTGGTGCGTGCGTTCCTCGAGGAGCGCGGGATCGAGGCCAGCGTGACCCGGCTCGACGGGGCCGTCGAGACCAGCATCCGGCTCGGTGTCGCCGACGTGGTCGCCGACGTGGTCGAGACCGGCAGCACGCTGCGGCAGGCTGGGCTGGAGACCTTCGGCGAGACCATTCTCGAGTCCGAGGCCGTGGTGATCACCCGCACCGGCGCCGTCCCCTCCGGCTTCGAGATCTTCAAGCGCCGCATCGAGGGCGTCCTGGTCGCCCGCAGCTACGTGATGATGGACTACGACATCGCCGAGCCGCTCGTGAACGACGCGGTGGCTCTGACGCCGGGCATCGAGGGACCGACCATCGCTCCGTTGCATCGGGCCGGCTGGGTGGCGGTGCGGGCGATGGTCCCGCGCGACGGCTCCCAGCGGCTCATGGACGAGCTCTACGACCTGGGTGCCCGTGGCATCCTGCTCACCGACATCCATGCCTGCCGGCTCTGAGGGCGCGAGCGTGTCGCTGCCCCACACGTGGCGTCCGTTGGGCGTGCGGATGGCCGGCATCGTCGTCGGCTCCGGCCTCCTCGTCGTCTGCGCGCTGACCTGGATCGGCTTCGACGAGGAGACCCAGGCGCGGTTCACGGCCCTCCAGCGCGTCACCGTCCTCGCGCTCGGGCTGGGCGCCTTCGTGCTCGGCTTCGCCCTGACCCGCTCGCGCGTCGTGGCGGAGCCGGACCGGTTGGTGGTCGTCAACGGCTACAAGCGTCGCGACTACGACTGGGCCCAGATCGTGGCGATCCGGCTCCCGGCCGGCGCTCCCTGGGTGACCCTGGACCTCGCCGACGGCACGACAGCGGCCGCGATGGGCATCCAGGGCTCCGACGGTGACCGCTCGCGCCGCGCCGTCCGCGACCTGCGGGTGCTGCTGGCTGAGCGCGCTGCCGACCCAGACGTCAGCTGAGCTCGCGGATCCCCCAGGACGCCGAGAAGGAGTCGCCGTCGGCGCCGGCGGGCGCGAGGGTCACCACGTCCTCACCGGTGCGGAACGCGTTGGCCTGTGCGGTCATCGGCTCGACGGCGAGCGAGCGCCGCGCGGTGCCCGGCGTGCCGTCGGCGCTGAAGACCTGCAGCCAGCGGTGGTGCTCGTCGACCCAGAGGGTCACCACCCGGTCGGTCCCCGGGTCGCTGAGCCGCACCGTCGCCACGCCGTGGTCGTCGCGCTCGAGGTCGCAGAAGGCGTCGTTGAGCGCCACGTCCTTGATCGGGCGCGCCACCCGGAAGTCGTAGGGCGTGCCGGCGACGTCGACCCGGGACACCGGCAGCAGTCGGTCGTCGACGACCGACCGGGTGGACGCGGGCAACGTGAGCTCCCAGCCGTCGACCGGTCCGGGGCCGACGGCGAGGTAGGGGTGTGCGCCGGAGGCGTACGGCGCAGGCTCGGCTGACAGGTTGGCTGCGGACTGGGTGACGGTGAGCCCGTCGGCCGACAGGTCGTAGAGGACCTGCAGGTCGAGCGACCACGGGTAGCCGCTCTGCGCCATCAGCCGGTAGGTCAACGACACCGAGTGCCCGGTGTGCTCCTCGACCGTCCAGGCCACCCACCGGACCAAGCCGTGGGAGGCGTTGTGCAGCGACGGCTCGGTCAGTGCCAGCTGCAGGTCCCGGCCGCCGAAGGAGTAGGTGCCGTCGCCGATCCGGTTCGGCCACGGCACCAGGAGCTGCCCGCGGCCACCGGGAGCGACGGCGTCCTCGGCGAACCCGTCGATGAGCGGCTGACCCTCGTGCTCGAGCACCCGCAGCGCACCGCCGCTCTCGGTGACGACGGCGCGGTAGCCGCCGCCGGAGATCTCGAACTGGTCACCGCTGGGAGCGAGCTTGGACATGGCGGACACCCTAGGCCGTTTCCACCGGCTCAGACTGCGATGTCCGCGTGGGCGCGGGTGTCGACCCGCTCGAAGTGCTCCTGCTCGGAGACGGCCCACCGTCGCAGGTGTGGCTCCATCGCCGCGCCGTCGCGCGCCACCGCTCGCGCCAGCCGCTCGTCGGCGGGTGCCTCGACCCACAGGAGCAGCGGTGACCAGTGAGCGGTACGCCGGCGACCAGGCCCCCACACCCTCGAGGATCAGCAGCGGCGAAGGGTCGACGGTGACGGTCTCGGCGTAACGCCCGGCATGCCAGTCGTAGCGCCGGTAGCTCCCGGACCGTCCTTCGGACAGCGGGGTCAGGAGGGTCGCGAGCTGCTCGTCGACGCGGCGCAGCCCGTCCCAGCCGTCGTACATCGCGTCCAGGTGCACGACCCGCGAGGTCACCGAGAGCCGGGACACCTGGGTCGCCAACGTGGTCTTGCCGGACCCGGACGGTCCGTCGACGCACAGCAACCGACCGCCGCCGAGGGTGGCCGGTCGAGCCGTGACCTCGGCCAGCACCCGCTCGGCTGCGCCGGCCGCGTGGACGGCGGCCACGTCAGAAGGCCTGGCCGCACCCGCGGTAGCTCGGGACGGAGTCCACGAACTCGTGGCCGGACAGCAGGTGCACGGTGGTGGTGTGCTCGAACGGCTCACCGGACTTGGCGTGGCGGAACCACACCAGGTCGCCGATCTCCAGCTGCGCGGCGGCGGGTCCGGTGAGCGGTGTCTGCACCTCGCCGGCGCCCTCGAGTCCGGTGACCTCGAGACCCGCGGGTGCCCAGGGCGTCGGCAGCCGGTCCGGCCCGGCCGGTCCGGACGCGACCAGCCCGCCACCGTGGACGGTGGCGACGTCGGGTGAGGGGCGCCGGGTGACGGGCAGCCCGAAGAATGCGGCCGGGACCGGCTGGAAGGAGCGGTAGTGGTCGAAGAGGGTCGGCACCAGCAGCCCGGAGCCGGCCGCGACCTCGGTCACGACCGGGTCGGCCGCGGTCTCCTGGACCGAGCCCGACCCACCGGCGTTCCAGAACTCCAGGTCGGTGATGGCGCGCAGCCCGGCGTCGATCTCGCGTCGACGTACGGCGAGCTGGGTCAGCGAGAGCGCCTTGAGTCGGCGCAGGACCATCGATCGGGTCCGCGCCGTCGGCAGCGAGTCCTGGAGTCCGGCGACCTGGCCCTCGTAGGTCATCGCACCCACGAGCCGGAAGCCGCCTCGCGACACGATCGTCCGGGCGAGCTCCAGGACGGCCTCGGTCTCGTGCAGCGGGGAGCGCTTGGGCCCGACGTGCTGGCCGGCCATCCGCAGGCCGGCGTCGATGTCGATGGCCACCCGGACCGGGACGGTGGGGGAGGAGCGGACCGAGTCGACGACGTCGAGGTGGGCGACGTCGTCCACCATCAAGGTGATGCGCGACGCCGCGGACGGGGACGCGGCCAGCTCGGTCAGCGCACCTCTGTCCACCGTCGGGTAGGCGACCACGATGTCGTCACTGATGTTGGCCTCGTGCAGCCAGAGCGCCTCGCGCAGCGTGTAGGCGAGGACCCCCTCGAAGCCGTCCCGGGCCAGCGCCCGGGAGATCAGGGCCGGGATCCGGAGCGACTTCGACGCCACCCGGATGGGCGTCCCGCCGGCACGCCGGACCAGGTCGGTGGCGTTCGCGTCGAAGGCGTCGAGGTCGACGACGAAGGCCGGTGTCGGCAGGGGCACGCCGTGCCGGGCGGTCGCGTCCTGAAGTCGGGACCACAACAGGTTGCGGTCCACGGGGGTGCCGGCCATCAGCTGATCCCGCGCTTGCGCAGCAGCGCCTCGATCTCGGCCATGTCGTCGTCGACACCGGCGGCAGGCTGCGCCTTCTTGCGGTCGGCCTTCCCGACCGCCTTGGCGTCGGAGGACGGCACGGGCGTGGTGCCGTCCGCCCTGGCGAGCTGGCGCGAGCGGAGCCGGGAGGAGATCACGAACAGCATCGCCGAGAGACCGGCCACCACGATGCCGGCCCAGACCTGGGGGTTGAAGACCAGGTCGGTCGCCCAGTCGCCGATCGCGGTCGCGATCTCGGTGAACATCCGCAGCGTCTGGGTGAGGTAGGCCGCCAGCGGGAGCAGCGTGAAGGCCAGGCCACGCATCCCCGAGGCCAGTCCGCGGCGCTGGTAGGCGAACCAGGTCCAAATCGCACCCAGGGCGGTCAGGGTCAGGGTCAGGGCGGCCCAGGTCACGTCATCCACCTGCCAAGCGTCCCACGACTTGGGTTGCGACTCGACGACCGGGGAGAATGCCTGACGTGCCCGAGGTGCCAGACGTACGTGACGACCGCCGGATCCCGGACCCGGGCTTCCCCGACGACGACGGCACCGCTCCGGCCGACCTGGTCGCCGCCCTGGCCTCCCACGCCAGGGGCCTCGACGGCCGCGCCGCCGCCCTCGCCGCGCTCCAGCACTCCCGGCTGCTGGTGCCGGTGGTCGCTCTCCTCGGCGAGGTGGCGTACGACGACGACGGGCTCGCCCACGACAAGACCAGCGACATGGCGACCGTGCTGATGCGTGGAGCCAGCGGTCGGCTGGCCCTCCTCGCCTTCACCGGCACCGCGTCCCTGCAGGCCTGGGACCCCGAGGCTCGTCCGGTGCCGGTCTCCGCCCCGTTGGCGGCCCGCTCCGCGCTCCAGGACGGCGCCGAGGCGCTGCTCATCGACCTGGCCGGCCCGACCCGGTTCGTCGTCGAGGGGGACGACCTCCAGGGGCTCGCCCTCGGGTGGACCCTGGCCCGGGTGGGGACCGCCGTGGCCTGGATTCGGCCTGAGGGCGATTCGTCGGTTAGCATTGAGCGTTGACCGATCCGCCCCCGGTGTGACCTCACGTCGGGACGGATCTCCAAGCGGAGGCTGCACGATCCACCTCCCACCCGCATCGACCGCCGCGTGAGCACAGGTCGTCGGGTCCGGTCTCCGAGTTGCCCCGACCGCCGACGTACGCATTGTCCGTCATCGGCCAGAGCTCCTCGGTGGCACTTCCCTGGTGGGAGGCGTCGCGACTGGCTTCCGCTTGAGACAGCGGAAGCCGTTGTTGATTTCGGATCCCCCAGATCCGGGCTCGACCGCGGGGCCCGGACACATTGCCATCAGGAGGACTCATCAGCACCGAGCTGCGCATCAACGACCGGATCCGGGTACCCGAGGTCCGGCTTGTTGGACCCAACGGCGAGACCGTGGGCATCGTGCCCACCGATCAGGCCCTGAAGCTTGCCCAGGAAGCCGACCTCGACCTGGTCGAGATCGCACCGCAGGGCAAGCCGCCAGTCTGCAAGCTCATGGACTACGGCAAGTTCAAGTACGAGAACGCCCAGAAGGCTCGCGAGGCCCGTCGGAACCAGACGAACGTCATCATCAAGGAGATGAAGCTTCGTCCCAAGATCGACGCCCACGACTACGAGACCAAGAAGGGTCACGTCGTGCGGTTCCTGCGCGCCGGCGACAAGGTCAAGATCACGATCATGTTCCGCGGCCGCGAGCAGCACCGACCCGAGCTGGGCTTCCGGCTGTTGCAGCGCCTCGCCGAGGACGTCACGGAGCTGGGCTTCGTGGAGTCCTCGCCCAAGCAGGACGGGCGCAACATGATCATGGTGCTCGGCCCCCACAAGAAGAAGGCCGACGCCAAGGTCGACCAACTGGCCCAGAAGGAGGCCAAGGCAGCTGAGCGTGCGGCCCTGGTCGCCGACGAGCAGGCCGAGCGCGACGCCGCGCACGCCGCCGGGCCCGTGGCCAAGAAGAAGGAGCGCGGACGCTCCGAGAACCTCGATCCCGAGATCGAAGCCTGAGACTTCCGCCGGGGCACCACCGTGCCCGTGGGCAGGACGACGAGAGAGAGATACGAAATGCCGAAGAACAAGAGCCACTCCGGTGCCGGTAAGCGCTTCCGCGTGACCGGCACGGGCAAGATCCTTCGCGAGAAGGCTGGCAAGCGCCACAACCTGGAGAAGAAGGCCTCCAAGGTCACGCGCCGGCTGACCGGCACCGTCGAGGTCGCCAAGGCCGACGTTCCCCGTGCGAAGAAGATGCTGGGTCTCTGACCCTCGTCCAACCCATTCGTTGGTCGAGCAGAACTTGACCAGTACAGCAACAAGGAGCAGATAGTGGCACGCGTCAAGCGGGCGGTCAACGCCCAGAAGAAGCGCCGGACAACCCTCGAGCGGGCCAGCGGCTACCGGGGCCAGCGGTCCCGCCTGTACCGCAAGGCCAAGGAGCAGGTCACCCACTCCCTGGTCTACAGCTACAACGACCGGCGCAAGAACAAGGGCAACTTCCGCAAGCTGTGGATCCAGCGGATCAACGCCGCCTCGCGCGCCCAGGGGATGACGTACAACCGCTTCATCCAGGGCCTCCACCTCGCCGGTGTCGAGGTCGACCGCAAGATCCTGGCCGACCTGGCCGTCAACGACGTGGCGGCGTTCAACGCCCTCGTCGCGACCGCCAAGGCGGCGCTGCCCGAGGACGTCAACGCGCCCAAGGTCTCGGCCTGAACCTCCCGCTGACGACGGGCAACTCCCGCGTCAAGGAGGCACGGAAGCTCAGCCGCCGCTCGGAACGCTCCGAGCGGCGGCTCTTCCTTGCCGACGGCCCGAAGGCCGTCGAGGGGGCGCTGGGTGTGCCCGGGTGCGTGGTGGAGGTCTTCGCGACCCCCGCTGCCACCGAGCAGTACGCCGAGCTGGCGGCCGCGGCCCCGCACTGGACCCTGGTCGACGACCGCGCCCTCGCCTCGCTCAGCGACAGCGTCACCCCGGCGGGCGTCGTCGCGCTCTGCGGCTTCCTCGACCGTCCGGTCGAGCACGTCGCGGACGGCTCCCGGCTGCTCGCGATCTGCGCGGACGTGCGCGACCCCGGCAACGCCGGCACCGTGATCCGCTGCGCGGACGCGGCCGGTGCCGACGGCGTCGTGCTCGCCGGTCAGTCCGTGGACGTCTACAACCCCAAGACGGTGCGTGCCAGCGTCGGCAGCGTCTTCCACCTCCCGCTGGCGATCGAGCCCGACCCCGCAGCGGCTGTCGGCGCCGCCCAGCAGGCCGGCCTCGTGGTGCTCGCTGCCGACGGCGCGGGCGAGGTCGACCTCGACGACGCCGACGAGCTGCTCACGGCTCCGACCGCCTGGCTGTTCGGCAACGAGGCCTGGGGCCTGCCCGCCGAGCTCGCGGCGCTGGCCGACCACCGTGTCCGGATCCCGATCCACGGCCGTGCCGAGAGCCTCAACCTCTCGACCGCGGCCGCGCTCTGCCTCTTCGCCTCCGCTCGAGCCCAGCGCCGCGGCCTATCCTGACCGGCGTGCCCCTCTCCGCCCAGCAGCTGGCCGACGCGCTGCCCGACGGTGTGGTGGTGGCCGACGCCTCCGGCACCGTCACCCTGGTCTCGGCGGTCGCGGCCCGGATGCTGGGCGCCCAGCCGGACGACCTCGTGGGGCGTCCGCTCGCAGAGGCGGTCCGGCTCCAGGACCACGACGGCTGTGCGTGGAGTGCGACCAACCTGCCGTACGACGGGCTGCCGACCCGCACCGCCGTGCCCGAGCAGTCCTGGCTGCTGCCCGACGGCTCCGAGGTGCTCGTCGTCGCACGGCTGCACCGCGCGGCACTGGATCGTCCGGTGGAGCAGGTCGTGGTCAGCATCCGCTCCGGGCGGGGCCGAGCCCGGCTCGACCGGGAACGCTCCGACCTGGTGGCGACCGTCGCCCATGAGCTGCGCTCACCACTGACCGGCGTCAAGGGCTTCGTCCAGGCGCTGCTGAACCGCTGGGACAAGCTCAACGACGACCAGAAGAAGCTGATGCTGCGCACGGTCAGCGCCGACTCCGACCGGCTCAGCCGGCTGATCGCCGAGCTGCTCGACGTCGCCCGCATCGACACCGGCCGGCTGCAGCTCTACCCGCGACCGTGCGACGCCGAGGTGCTGGTGCGCCGGGTGGTCGAGTCGGTCTCGGCCGGGACCAGCCGCCCGATCGCGGTCGAGGTCGCCGACGGACTGCCGGAGGTCCTGGTCGATCCCGACAAGTTCACCCAGGTGGTCACCAACCTGGTCGAGAACGCCGTCCGTCACGGTTCGGGCGCGGTCCGCGTCGCGCTCGAGCAGTGCGGCTCGCCCACCGGGCTCGGCGTCCGGGTCGTCGTCGAGGACGACGGCGACGGGATCGCCCCCGAGCTCCGTGCCCGGGTGTTCACCAAGTTCTGGAAGGGCGGCGGCAGCGGTGGGTCAGGTCTCGGCCTCTACCTCGTCCACGGCCTGGTGAAGGCCCACGGTGGCACCGTCACGATCGCGGAGAGCACGACCGGCGGCGCGCGGGTCGTCGTCCAGCTCCCCGCGGCTCCGGGCTGAGGGGACCCTGGCTCGAGGTGCGGCGCCGGCCCTCCCGGGCCTTGACCGCGGCCACCAGCACCAAGCCCATCGCCACCAGCAGTCCCGCGAAGATCGCAGCCGATCCAGCCAGACCAGTGGGGTTCGGCGACCCGACCGGGGAGGCTCGGGGAACCGGTTCGCGCCCGGCACCCCCACCTTCCTAGACTTGCCGGGTTGCACCCGCGCTCGAGAGGCAATGATGTCCGGTCCCAACACCGATTACGACCCCGTGGAGGTCACCCCGTTGAAGTCCGAGGAGGTCGAGGCCGCGCGTGACGCCGCCCTGATCGCGATCGAGGGCGCGACGGATCTCGAGTCGCTCAAGGCGGTCCGCATCGAGCACGCCGGCGACCGGTCGCCGCTGGCGCTGGCCAATCGGGAGATCGGCGCGCTGCCGCCGCAGGCGCGCAAGGAGGCCGGTCAGCGCATCGGCCAGGCGCGCGGCGCGGTCAACCAGGCGCTCGGTCGACGGCAGGCCGTGCTCGAGGCCGAGTACGAGGAGCGGATGCTCGTCGAGGAGACCGTCGACGTCACGCTCCCCACGGACCGGGTGCCGACCGGCGCCCGGCACCCGCTCACCACCGGCGCGGAGCTGATCGCGGACATCTTCGTCGCGATGGGCTGGGAGGTCGCCGAAGGCCCCGTCATCGAGGCCGAGTGGCTGAACTTCGACGCGCTCAACCTGGGGCCCGACCACCCGGCGCGCACCATGCAGGACACGTTCTGGACCGACCCGCCGGAGAACCACCTCGTGCTGCGCACCCACACCTCCCCGGTGCAGGCGCGCACGATGCTCTCCCGCAAGCCTCCGATCTACGTCGTGTGCCCCGGTCGCGTCTTCCGCACCGACGAGTACGACGCGACGCACAGCCCGGTCTTCCACCAGGTCGAGGGCCTGGCGATCGACGAGGGCATCACCATGGCCAACCTCAAGGGCACGCTGGACCACTTCGCGGCCTCGATGTTCGGCGAGGGCATCAGCACGCGCTTCCGCCCGTCGTACTTCCCCTTCACCGAGCCCAGCGCCGAGGTCGACCTGGTCTGCTTCGTCTGTCGGGGAGCGGGCACGCTCGACGGGGCCACCTGTCGCACCTGCCGCGGCGAGGGCTGGATCGAGTGGGGCGGCTGCGGGGTCGTCAACCCGCGGGTGCTGGCCGCGTGCGGCATCGACTCCGAGCGCTACACCGGCTTCGCCTTCGGCATGGGCATCGACCGCACGCTGATGTTCCGCCACGGCATCGAGGACCTGCGCGAGCTGTTCGAGGGCGACATCCGCTTCACCACCGCATTCGGAACGGAGCTCTGATGAAGGCCCCAGTCTCCTGGATCCGGGAGTACGTCGACCTGCCGGTCGACGTGACGACCGAGGACCTCGCCGCGCGGCTCACCGCGCTCGGTCTCAAGCTCGAGGCGATCGAGAGGCCCGGTGACCAGATCACCGGTCCGCTCGTCGTCGGCAAGGTGCTCACGATGGAGCCCGAGCCGCAGAAGAACGGCAAGACCATCAACTGGTGCACCGTCGACGTCGCGGACGCCAACGGCACCGGCGAGCCCCAGGGCATCGTCTGCGGCGCCCACAACTTCAAGCCCGGTGACCTGGTCGTCGTGGTGCTCCCAGGTGCGGTGCTGCCCGGCAACTTCGAGATCTCGGCACGCAAGACCTACGGGCATCTGTCCGCCGGGATGATCTGCTCGGCGCGCGAGCTGGGCCTGGGCGAGGACCACGACGGCATCATCGTGCTCCCCGAGGGCGCCGGAGCGCCGGGCGACAGCGCGTTCCCGGTGCTCGGGCTCGACGACGAGGTCATCGAGTTCGAGATCAACCCCGACCGCGCGTACGCACTCTCCCTGCGCGGGGTCGCCCGCGAGGCGGCCCTGGCGTACGACGCGCCGTACCGCGACCCGGCCGAGCGCTCGACCCCTGAGCCGAACGCCGACGGGTATCCGGTCGAGATCGCCGACGCCGCCGGCTGTCCGGTCTTCGTCGCCCGCAAGGTCAGCGGCTTCGACCCGGCCGCTGCCTCGCCGGACTGGATGGTCCGCCGGCTGACCCAGGCCGGGATGCGCCCGATCTCGCTCGCCGTGGACGTCACCAACTACGTGATGCTCGAGATCGGCCGGCCGATCCACGGGTACGACGCCGACAAGCTGACCGGCCCGCTCCGGGTCCGCCGCGCCACCGAGGGCGAACGGCTCACCACGCTCGACGGCGTCGACCGTGCACTGTCCACCGAGGACCTTGTCGTCACCGACGACTCGGGCATCATCGGGCTGGGCGGGGTGATGGGCGGCGAGACCACCGAGATGTCGGCGACCACCACGTCGGTGCTGGTCGAGGCGGCCCACTGGGACGCCACGGCGATGTTCCGCACCGGCAAGCGCCACAAGCTCACGTCCGAGGCCGGCAAGCGCAACGAGCGCGGCGTCGACCCGGTCGTCACCCGGGCGGCGGCCGACCGCGTCGTCGAGCTGCTCACGACGTACGGCGGCGGCACGGCCGACCCGGGTGTCACGGTCGTCGGCACCCCGCCGTCGCAGCCGACCATCGAGATGTCCTACGACCTCCCGGCCCAGGTGACCGGCATGACGATCGACGCAGCCACGACGGTCGCCAACCTCGAGGCCGTCGGGTGCCGGCTCGCGAAGGACGACACCACGCTCACCGCGACGCCCCCGCCGTGGCGGCCCGATCTCACCGACCCGTTCGACCTGGTCGAGGAGGTCGCCCGGATCGTCGGCTACGACCAGGTCCCCTCCGTGCTGCCGCGCGACGCCGCGGGTCGTGGTCTGACCCGCGAGCAGCGCCTGCGCCGCCGCGTCGGCCGGTTGCTCGCCGGCGCCGGCTGCGTCGAGGCGATCAGCTTCCCGTTCGTCGGTGACGCCGCGTTCGACGCCCTCGGCCTGCCCGCCGACGACGTGCTGCGCAGGACGGTCAGGCTGGCCAACCCGTTGTCGAGCGAGGACCCGTCCTACACGACGACCTTGCTGCCGGGCCTGCTCAAGGCCGCCGCGCGCAACCTCGGCCGCGGCGCCACCGGGGTGTCGCTGTTCGAGACCGGCACGGTCGCCTTCCCGGTCGACCGTGGTCCGGCACCGATCTACGGCGTCGACCGGCGACCGAGCGACGACGAGCTCGCCAAGCTCTTCGAGGCGCTGCCCGAGCAACCGCTGCACCTGGCCGTCGTACTGGCCGGCGAGCGGGAGCGCGCCGGCTGGTGGGGTGCCGGTCGCGAGGCCGGCTGGTCCGACGCCGTCGGCATCGTGCGCCGCCTCGGCACCGAGCTCGGGGTCGACGTCGAGGTGGTCTCCACGGCGCGGGCTCCCTGGCACCCGGGCCGCTGCGCCCAGGTGCTCGTGGACGGAGTCGAGTTCGGGCACGCCGGCGAGCTGCACCCCAAGGTCTGCCAGGCGTTCGGGCTGCCGCCGCGAAGCGCGGCGGTGGAGGTCGACCTCGACTTCCTGATGCGGCGCGCCCGCGACGTGGCGCCGGGACCCGACTTCTCGACCTACCCGCTGGCGAAGGAGGACGTCGCCCTCGTGGTCGACTCCGCCGTGACCACGGCCGACGTCGAGGCGGCCCTGCGCGAGGGAGCGGGCGACCTGCTGGAGTCGATCCGGCTGTTCGACCTCTACACCGGCACCCAGGTCGGTGGGGGCAGCAAGTCGCTTGCCTTCGCGCTGCGCTTCCGGGCGCCCGACCGGACCCTGACCGAGGAGGAGACCGCGGCTGCCCGTGACGCAGCCGTCAGGGTCGCCGGCGAGCGGACCGGTGCCGTCCAGCGCACCTGACGGCGTGCCCGCGCTGACGCTGCTCGACGGCGTGCGGTGGCAGGGCCGCCCGGTGCCGGGGGAGCGCAGTCATGCGCTGCTGGCTGCGCTCGCGCTCTCGCCGGAGCGGCCGCTGAGTGACGGCGGCCTGGTCGAGCACGTCTGGGGCGACGACGTCCCGGCCAACCCGACCAAGGCGCTGCAGGTGCTGGTCTCGCGCACCCGCGCGCAGACTGCTCCCGAGCTGGTGGTCCGCACCGACCACGGCTACCGGCTGGGTGTGCCTCGCACCGAGGTCGACGCCCTCGCGATCACCGACCGGGTGGCGGCCGCTCGCGCGGCCGTCGCGGCCGGTGACCTCGCTCTCGCCCGGGACCGGACCCGACCGGTGGTCGAGACCACGATCGACCTGGAGACCGCGGACGGTGCGCTGGGCGACGTACGGCGCGAGGCCGGTGCCCAGGTGGCTGAAGCCGGTCGGCTGCTGGGCCAGGCGCTCTCAGGACTCGGCCACCACGCGGAGGCGATCGACCTGCTCGAGGGGTCGCTCGCGGCGGACCCGGACGACGAGGTGACGCTGGAGGCACTGCTGCGCAGCGAGTCCGTGGTGCGAGGGGCGCCGGCGGCACTGGAGCGGTTCGAGAGATACCGGGAGACTCTCGGGGAGCGGCTCGGCACCGATCCGGGCCCGGCCCTGCAGCAGCTGCACACCGAGCTGCTCGTCCGGGACCGACCGGTGCGGGAGGGGTTGCTCTACGAGGCGTCCCGCCTGGTCGGGCGGGACGCGGACGTCGCAGCCCTGGCCGAGACGATCCGTACGTCCCGGGTCACCTCGATCGTCGGCGCGGGCGGACTGGGCAAGACCCGGATCGCGCACCTGATGGGCCGACTCGCCGAGCAGCCGGTCGTGCACTTCGTCGAGCTCGCCGGCGTCACCTCGCCGGAGGGAGTCGCGGTCGAGGTGGGCGACGTGCTCGGGGTCCGTGACTCGGTGTCCGGCCGACTGCCCCCCTCGACGCGCCGTACCGACCTGGTGGGTCGCATCGTCGACCAGGTCGGCACCGCACCGGCGCTGCTGATCCTCGACAACTGCGAGCACCTGGTCGACGCGGTCGCCGACCTCGTCCAGGTGCTCGTGACCCGCACCCCGGCGCTGCGGGTGCTCACGACGACGCGAGCACCGCTGGGCATCGCGGCCGAGCGGATCTACCAGCTCCCGCAGCTCGGACTCGACGACGCGGTCGCGCTGTTCGTCGAGCGGGCCTCGGCGGCCCGCCCCGGAGCCCGCCTCGACGACGCCGAGATCCGCTCCCTCGTCGCCAGGCTCGACGGTCTGCCGCTGGCTGTCGAGCTGGCCGCCGCGAAGGTCCGGGTGATGTCGGTGGCCGAGATCGAGCGGCGGCTGGAGAACCGGTTCGCGCTGCTGCGAGGTGGCTCCCGTGACGCGCCCGAACGGCACCAGACCCTGCTCGCCGTCATCGACTGGAGCTGGAACCTGCTCGACGACGAGCAGCGCACCGCGCTGCGTCGGCTGTCGATCTTCCGTGACGGCTTCTCCTTGAGTGGCGCCGACGCCGTGGTCGACGGCGATGCGATGGGCCCCCTGGCCAGCCTGGTCGACCAGTCGCTCGTCACCGTGCACGAGGGTGGGGGAGACCTGCGCTACCGGTTGCTCGAGACGGTCCGCGAGTTCGGCCAGATGCAGCTCGTCGACACCGGTGACGACGTCGAGACCGCCGCCCGGCTGCGGACCTGGGGCATCGACGTCGCGGAGCGCGCCGAGGCCGACCTGTTCGGTCCGCGCCAGATCGAGACGATGACCAGGATCCGGACCGAGGAGGGCAACCTCGTCGACCTGCTGCGCCGCTGCCTGCGGGACCGCGACGCCGAGGCCGTGGTCGTGCTGATGGCGTGCCTGTCGGGCTTCTGGACCGTCGAGGGCAGCCACCTCAAGGTGGTCACGCTCGCACGCGAGGTCGAGGACGTCGTGGTCGACGTACCCCTTCCAGACGGCCGCACCTCGGCGCTGATGGCGACCTTGGCCGCGATCGTCTTCAACTCGATGATCTTCTCCGACGTCGGCACCGCCCGGGCGCTCGCGCAGCTCGAGGCGCTCCCCGACGACGGCGGCGCTACCCGGACCGGAGCGCAGACGATGGTCCTGCTCTCCAGTCGGTTCGGCATGGCGGACGGTGATCCTGTCGCCCTGGACCTGCTCTGCGAGCACCCGATGCTCCGGGTCCGGCAGCTGGCCCTGCAATGGGCGTGCCAGTTCTACGAGAACCTCGGCGACCTCGCCGAGGCGCAGCGTCGCGGTGAACGCTCCCTCGCCATCGCCGACGGCTCCGACGGACCGTGGACTCGGGCCCTGGTGTGCTCGCAGCTCGCTGGCCTGACGATGCAGGTCGGCGCTCTCGACCAGGCTGTGCCCTACGCCGTCGAGGCGCTGCCCGTGATGGAGGCGCTCGGTGCGACCGAGGACGTCGCCCAGCTCAAGGCGGTGCTGGCGATGTCCGCGATCGACGACGGCCGGTTCGCCGAGGCGGACCGGATCCTCGACGAGATCGCGGAGGTCGAGGGTGGCGCCGGCGTCTTCGGCGCCTCCATCATCGTGCTGTGCGGGCGGCCCGAGCTCGACCTCGCCGCGGGACGGATCGAGGAGGGGCTGCGCGGCTACCGCGACGCCGTGCGGGAGCTGACGAACCGGATGATCCCGGGGATCGGTGCAGCCGTCGGCCACGAGCCCTGGGTGCTCTTCCCCGAAGCGGCTGCGGTGTCCGCCCACCTGCGCCACGGTCGGCACGACGACGCGCTCGCGTTGCGCGACGACCTCCGGCTGAAGGTGGAGCGCTCGCTCGTGAACCCCGCAGTGTTCCTCGACTACCCCGTCGTCGGGGCGGTCGTGTTCGCGCTCGCGGAGTGGGACCTGGCCACCTCCGTGGACCCGGTCGACATCCGGCGCGCCGTACGCCTGCTGGTGTGTGCCGACCTCTTCGGCTACAACCGCCAGCTGCCGGCGCTGAGCTGGGCGACCGGCCTGGCCCTGGCCGAGGCGGCACTCCCCGGCGAGGAGGCCCGGGTGCGCGCCGAGCTCACCGGACGGAAGGCGACCGAGCTCCGCGACGAGGTCCTGGGACTGATCGCGGAGCTGGGTTGATCCTCGGCGGCTCGCCTGAGGTTCGGTGGGCGCATGCCTGGGTTCGGGGGCGTATGCCTGGGTTCGGTGGTCGAGTAGCCCGCGAGGAACGAGCGGGCGTATCGAGACCCGGTGTGTTCTCTCGGCTCACCGGATCTCGACGCGCTTCGCGCTTGCCTGGGGTTCGGTGGTCGAGTAGCCCGTGAGGAACGAGCGGGCGTATGCCTGGGTTCGGTGGTCGAGTAGCCCGCGAGGAACGAGCGGGCGTATCGAGACCCGGTGTGTTCTCTCGGCTCACCGGATCTCGACGCGCTTCGCGCTTGCCTGGGTTCGGTGGTCGAGTAGCCCGTGAGGAACGAGCGGGCGTATCGAGACCCGGTGTGTTCTCTCGGCTCACCGGGTCTCGACGCGCTCTCGCGACTTCGTTCCTCAGTCGAGTAGCCCGCGAGGAGCGAGCGGGCGCATGCCTGGGTTCGGTGGTCGAGTAGCCCGCGAGGAACGAGCGGGCGTATCGAGACCCGGTGTGTTCTCTCGGCTCACCGGGTCTCGACGCGCTCTCGCGACTTCGTTCCTCAGTCGCGTCGCTTGCTCGATCTGGCCGAGCCCACGCCGGGCGCTCGTTCCTCGCGCCCGGCTGCTCGGCTCACATCTTGCGGGAGTAGGAACGCACCGAGAGCGGCAGGAAGATGGCGACCACGACGCCGCAGCCCAGGAGCGCCCAGCCGACGCTGGTGGTCAGGTTGCCGTCGTTCATCAGGTCGCGGATGGCCGTGACGACCAGGGAGACCGGGTTGATGTTGACGAAGGCCTCCAGCCAGCTCGGCAGGGTCTCGGCGGGGACGAAGGCGTTGGACAGGAAGGTCAGCGGGAACATCACCATCATCGAGATGCCCTGCACCGCCTGGGCGCTGCGGGCGACGGTGCCGAACCAGGTGAAGATCCAGGCCAGCGACCAGCCGGCCACGATCGTCAGCAGCCAGCCGCCGAGCACGCCGGTGAAGCCGCCGCCGGGCCGGTAGCCCATCGCGAAGCCGGTCAGGATGGTGAGCGTGGCGGCGGTCGCGTAGCGCACGAGGTCGGCCAGCGCCGGGCCGGCGAGAGGCGCGATCCGGGCGATCGGGAGCGACTTGAAGCGGTCGAAGACGCCCTTGTCCATGTCCTCGCGGAGCTGGATGCCGGTCGCCATGCTGGCGGTGAGTGCGGTCTGGGCGAGGATGCCGGTGATCACGATCGGCAGGTAGTCCTGCACGCTGCCCGAGATCGCGCCACCGAAGATGTAGGCGAACATCGCGGTGAAGAGCAGCGGCTGCAGGGTGACGTCGAACCACTGCTCGGGGTTGCGGCGCATCTTCTTCAGGGCGCGCCAGGCCATGGTGAGGACCTGGCTGAGGGTGTCGCCCAGCGACGGGCGGACGTGGAGCTCTCGGTCGGCCACGAGACGGGTCTCGGGCTCGGCCACGAGGGTGGTGGTCATCGCGTCACCTCCAGGGTGAGTTCGTCGGTAGGTGCGGCGTCGGGTGCGGCGTCGGTGCCGTGCCCGGTCAGGGCCAGGAAGACCTCGTCGAGCGTGGGCTTCTGGACGGTGACGCTGGCGATGCCGAGGCCGGACTGGCGCAGCCCGATGAGGACGTCGGCGGCCTGGTCGGCATCGTTGAGCGGCGCGTTGATGCCACCGGCCTCCGGGGTGAGGACCGGGTCCTCACCGAGGAGGCGCCGTACGACGGCCGCCGCATCGATCGTGTCGGCGGGGTCGGCCATCCGGAGCTGGATCGTCGAGCTGCCGACCGAGCTCTTGAGCTCGTCGGACGTGCCCTCGGCGACCTTGACGCCGCGGTCGATGACCGCGATCCGGTCGGCGAGCTGGTCGGCCTCGTCGAGGTACTGCGTGGTCAGCAGCACGGTGCTGCCGTCCTTGACCAAGGCCCGGATGGTGTCCCACATCTGGCCGCGGGTGCGCGGGTCGAGCCCGGTGGTCGGCTCGTCGAGGAAGATGAGCGGCGGGCGGGTGATCAGGCTCGCAGCCAGGTCGAGCCGTCGGCGCATGCCGCCGGAGAACTGCGAGATCGGCTTCTCGGCCGCCTCGCTGAGCCCGAACCGCTCGAGCAGCTCGTCGGCGGTCTTGCGGGCCCGGCGGGACGAGAGCCCCTGCAGGCGACCGAAGAGCCAGAGGTTCTCGCGGCCGGTCAGGTTCTCGTCGACCGAGGCGTACTGTCCGGTCACGCCGACGAGCTGGCGGATCATGTGGGGCTGGCGGCGGACGTCGACGCCGAAGACGGAGGCCTCGCCTGCATCGATCGGGAGCAGGGTGGCGAGCATCTTGAGCATGGTGGTCTTGCCGGCGCCGTTGGGCCCGAGCACGCCGAAGACCTCGCCGCGACGCACCTCGAGGTCGACCGTGTCGACCGCGCGCTGCGTCCCGAAGGTCTTGACGAGCCCGGAGGCCGCAACCGCCAGGTCGGTGTCAGAGATACGTGTCATGGGAGAAGCATCCGGCGCCGCGGTTTCACGATGCCTTCATGCCGGTTTCACGACTCCCGGCCCGGTGCGAGTCAGTTGATCGGGTGGTCGACCCCCGACCGGAAACGGTCATAGATCGCGCGGTCGCCGGTGACCGTCACCTCGGCGTCGTCCCCGCGCCGCCACAGCCACAGGTCGAGCGCCGCGCCCGGCCCGCTGACGACCGCGTCGGCCTCGACGCCGGGGTCGACGACCACACTGATGTCCTCGAGGTCGTGCTGCTCGCCGCCATCGGGGTCGGTGCCGACGAACCGGCCGAGCTGCACCCAGATCGGATCGTCGGCATCGGTCACGTCAACCCGCACGAAGTGGGGGAGTCCGTGGAACTCACCCCACGGCGGCGTCCCGCCGAACATGATGTCCAGCGCCTCGTCGACCCCGTCGCCGGCCAGCGCCGCGTCGATGGCCGAGACCCCGACGCCGGACGTCTGCTCCGCGTCGACGCGGTGCACCAGTGCCTCGTGCGCCTGCCGCCGGAACGTGAAGCCGACGGTCTGCTCGGCCGACCAGCTCCATGCGGTCTCGGCAGGATCGGCTCGCGAGAGCTCGTCGAGTAGTCCCGCCGAGCAGGTGTCGAACGCGGCCAGCAGCTCGGCGTACGCCGCCGGGCGGTCCGGGCCCTCGAGGTCGTCACCGGGCGACGCCGGTCGGGTGCGCACCATCGTGCTCCAGAACCACTGCACCTCGGTCAGGTGCCAGAGCAGGTCGGCTGCGGTCCACTCCGGACAGCCCGGCACCCGGGCGCCCGGGTCGCAGTCGCTCAGCGCGGCCCGGAAGAGCGCCGACTCGGAGCGCAGCTGGGCGAGGTAGTCGTCGAACTCAAGTCTTGGCATGATCAGAACGTAGGCCTCGGCGCCGACACGCGCAGCCGAGTTTCCCTGCGTTCACATGAACATGCGGACCTATGTATAGTCATGCACATGACGAGGACACGCATCGCGGTCGCTGGAGCCAGCGGGTACGCCGGAGGTGAGCTGCTCCGCCTGCTGCTGGGCCATCCCGGCGTCGAGATCGGTGCGCTCACCGGCGCCTCCAACGCCGGCCAGCCGCTCGGCGCCCTCCAGCCGCACCTGCTGCCGCTGGCCGACCGGGTCCTGGTGGAGACCAGCATCGATACCCTGGCCGGCCACGACGTCGTCTTCCTGGCGCTGCCGCACGGACAGTCCGGTGCCATCGCTGCCGAGCTGGGGCAGCGGGACGCGTCGGTCGTGGTCATCGACTGCGGCGCCGACTTCCGACTCTCCGACCCGGATGCTTGGGCGCGGTTCTACGGCGGCGCGCACGCCGGCACCTGGCCCTACGGGCTGCCGGAGCTCCCGGGCCAGCGTGCGGTGCTCGCGGGAGCCACCCGGGTCGCCGTACCCGGCTGCTACCCGACCGTCTCGACGCTCGCGCTCGCTCCGGCTGTTGCCGCCGGGATCGTCGAGCCCGACGTGGTCGTGGTGGCCGCCTCCGGCACCAGTGGCGCCGGCAAGGCCGCCAAGTCGCACCTGCTCGGCAGCGAGGTGATGGGCAACGCCAGCGCGTACGGCGTCGCCACCCA
Source organism: uncultured Actinomycetota bacterium (assembly GCA_963706475.1). Lineage (GTDB taxonomy): Bacteria > Actinomycetota > Actinomycetes > Propionibacteriales > Nocardioidaceae > Nocardioides. The sequence continues at coordinate 94,150 of CAVPLV010000003.1, forward strand.
CCGGCACACTCCCGAGATCACGCAGAACCTCTCCGCGCTGACAGACGGCTTCGTCAAGGTCAGCTTCACGCCGCTCCTGGTCCCGATGGCGCGCGGGATCCTCGCGACCTGCTCGGCGCCGATCACGGCCGGCGCCAGCCTGACCGCGGACGAGGCGTACGACGTCTACGCCAAGGCCTACGCCGACGAGCCGTTCGTCCATGTGCTCCCGCAGGGACAGTGGCCGCAGACCAAGTCGGTCACGGGCTCCAACGCCGTGCACCTCCAGGTGAGCGTCGATCCGGACGCCGGGCGCGTGGTCGCGGTCGGCGCCGTGGACAACCTGGCCAAGGGCACGGCCGGGGCTGCGGTTCAATGCATGAACCTCGCGCTCGGCCTCGACGAAGGCACGGGCCTCACCACAGTTGGGATCGCACCATGACCGAGAAGACCGAGACCGAGACCGAGACCCAGACCGAGAGCGGGACAGCGACCAGCCCGTCGTACGTCCTGCAGCAGTTCCCCGAGAAGCTGGCCGTGATCAAGCTCCCGGCCGGGGCCGAGATCCCCACCTGGGCGGAGTCCTCGTCGCTCTTCTCCATCACCGCGACCGCCACCGAGACCTCGCTGGTGTGTGCGGGCCGCAGCGTGCCCACCAAGGTGACCGGCGCCAAGGGGCTGACCGCGTTCGCCGTGATGGGTGAGCTGGACAACAAGATCGCCGGCGTCCTCAGCGAGCTGCTGGCGCCGTTGGCGGAGGAGGAGATCAGCGTGTTCACGATCTCCACCCACGACACGAACTGGTTCCTGGTGCCGGTCACCGCTGCCGAGGCCGCCGCCGAGGCGTGGCGACGACGGGGACACACCGTCGCCCTCGCCGTCCCCGTCCCGCCAGCCAGGAAGAGCAAGAAGAAATGACCGTCACCACTCCCCGGGGCTTCCGGGCCGCCGGCGTCCCAGCCGGGCTCGAAGTCCACCGGTGCCAAGGACGTCGCGCTGGTCGTCAACGACGGCCCGAACCACGACTCCGCGTCGGTCTTCACCGCCAACCGCTGCAAGGCCAACCCGGTGCTCTGGAGCCAGGAGGTCGTCAAGGACGGCATCGTCCGGGCGGTCTTCCTCAACTCCGGCGGCGCCAACTGCTACACCGGTCCCGAGGGCTTCCAGACCACGCACGCGATCGCCGAGCGGGTCGCCGAGCACCTCGCCATCGGCGCGATCGACGTGGTCGTCTGCTCCACCGGCCTGATCGGGCTGACCAACGACCGCCAGCGGCTCCTCGACGGCACCGACGCGGTGTGCGACGCGCTCGTGGCCGACGGCGGTCAGCTGGCCGCCGAGGCGATCATGACGACCGACTCGGTCAGCAAGCAGGTCGTCGTCGAGGGTGCCGGCTGGTCGATCGGCGGGATGGCCAAGGGCGCCGGGATGCTGGCCCCGCAGCTGGCCACGATGCTGGTGGTGCTGACCACCGACGCCGTCGTACCCGCTGCCGACCTGGACACCGCACTGCGCGCCGCCACCCGGGTCAGCTTCGACCGGCTCGACTCCGACGGCTGCATGTCGACCAACGACACGGTGACCGTGCTGGCCAGCGGCGCGAGCGGCATCACACCGTCGCTGCCGGACTTCACCGACGCCCTGACCCAGGCCTGCACCGACCTGGCGATGCAGCTGCTCCGCGACGCCGAGGGCGCCGACCACGAGATCGCCATCACGGTGCTCAACGCCGCCAGCGAGGACGACGCGGTCGAGGCCGCCCGCAGCGTGGCCCGCAGCAACCTGTTCAAGGCCGCGGTCTTCGGCAAGGACCCCAACTGGGGCCGGGTGCTCGCCAGCATCGGTACGACGAGCGCCGCGTTCGACCCGGCCGACCTCGACGTGGCCATGAACGGGGTCTGGGTGTGCCGCAGCTCGACGCCGGACGCCGACCCGGCGACCGTCGACCTCGAGCCGCGCGAGGTCAGCGTCACGATCGACCTCAAGTCGGGTCCGGCCCGAGCCACGGTCTGGACCAACGACCTCACCCATGCCTACGTCCACGAGAACAGCGCCTACTCGTCATGAACGACTCCAGCAGCGGCGACGGTCGCTTCGACACCAGCAAGCCGGACCAGGCCAAGGCGCGCATCCTCGCGGCGGCCCTGCCCTGGCTCAAGCGCTACCACCACAAGATCGTGGTCGTGAAGTACGGCGGCAACGCGATGACCGACGACACGCTCAAGCGGGCGTTCGCCGAGGACATCGCGTTCCTTCGGTTCGCCGGCTTCAAGCCGGTCGTCGTACACGGCGGCGGCCCGCAGATCTCCAGCATGCTCGACCGGCTCGGGATCGAGTCGGAGTTCCGCGGCGGCCTGCGGGTCACCACGCCCGAGGCGATGGACGTGGTCCGGATGGTGCTCGTGGGTCAGGTCCAGCGCGAGCTGGTCGGTCTGATCAACGAGCACGGTCCGCTCGCGGTCGGCTGCTCGGGCGAGGACGCCGGCCTGTTCACGGCCGAGCCGGCGACCGCCGTCATCGACGGTGAGGAGATCGACCTCGGCCTGGTCGGTGAGGTGGCCAGCGTTCGTCCGGAGTCGGTGCTGGACCTGATCGAGGCCGGCCGGATCCCGGTGGTCTCCAGTGTCGCGCCCGACGTCGACGGCCAGATCCACAACGTCAACGCCGACTCCGCCGCCGCCGCGCTCGCCGTCGCGCTGAAGGCCGAGAAGCTGCTGGTGCTCACCGACGTCGAGGGCCTCTACCTCGACTGGCCCAACTCCGACGACGTGATCGGCGAGATCAGCCCGGAGTCGCTGGCCGACATCATGCCGACGCTCGCGAGCGGGATGGTTCCCAAGATGGGTGCCTGCCTGCTGGCCGTGCGGAACGGCGTACCACGGGCGACCGTGGTCGACGGGCGCGAGCCGCACGCCGTGCTCCTCGAGCTGTTCACCAACGAGGGCGTCGGGACCCAGGTGCTCCCGGGCGTCGCGACGCTCACCCGGAAGGCGAGGGACACCCCATGACCGACGCCGACGCTGGCTACCAGGACCGGTACGCCGCCTCCGTGATGAACACCTTCGGCCCACCCAAGCTGGTGCTCGCCCGTGGGGAGGGCGCCCACGTCTGGGACACCGACGGCAAGGAGTACGTCGACCTGCTCGGCGGGATCGCCGTCAACGCGCTCGGCCACGGCCACCCCGCGCTCGTCGAGGCCGTGTCCACCCAGCTCGGGACCCTCGGCCACATCTCCAACTTCTTCACCAGCGCGCCCCAGGTGGAGCTGGCCGAGACGCTGCTGCGGCTCCTCGGCCAGGCGCCGGGGGAGGGCAAGGTCTTCTTCACCAACTCTGGCACCGAGGCCAACGAGGCCGCGTTCAAGCTCACCCGCCGCACTGGCCGCACCCACGTCGTGGTGGCCGAAGACGGCTTCCACGGCCGCACGATGGGTGCCCTCGCGCTCACCTCCAAGGAGGCCTACCGCACCCCCTTCGAGCCGCTGCCCGGTGACGTCACCTTCGTCCCGTACGGCGACGTCGACGCCCTCGCCGCCGCGGTGAGCGACACCACTGCGGCGATCCTGCTCGAACCGATCCAGGGAGAGGCCGGCGTCGTCGTGCCTCCCGAGGGATACCTCCCCGCCGCCCGCACCATCGCCGACCAGCACGGTGCGCTGCTCTGGCTCGACGAGGTGCAGTCCGGCATCGGCCGGACCGGACGGTGGTTCGCCCACGGCGAAGTCCGTCCCGACGTCGTCACCGTCGCCAAGGGCCTCGGTGGGGGCTTCCCGATCGGTGCCTGCATCGGTCTCGGCGACGCGGGCACCCTGCTGGAGCCCGGCAACCACGGCACCACGTTCGGCGGCAACCCGGTCGCCTGTGCGGCAGCGCTCGCGGTCATCCGCACCATCCAGGACGACGGCCTCCTCGAGCACGTGACCGTCCTGGGCCACAAGATCCGTGACGCCCTGGCGGCCGACCCCAGGGTCACCGAGGTCCGCGGCCAGGGCCTCTTCATCGGCCTCGACCTGTCCGCCGACGTGTCCGCGGACGTTGCCGCAGCGGCGCTGGAGGCCGGCTTCATCATCAACAACCCGACCCCGTCGCGGATCCGGCTGGCACCACCCCTGGTGCTCACCGAGGACGACGCCAACGCGTTCCTGGCCGCGTGGCCGGCGATCCTCGACGAGGCGATGGGGGAGCAATGATGAGGCACTTCCTCGCGGACGACGACCTGAGCCCGGCCGAGCAGGCCGCGGTGCTCGACCTCGCTGCGGCCCTCAAGCACGCGCCGTACGACGCCAAGCCGCTCGCCGGTCCGCGGACGGTGGCGATGATCTTCGACAAGCAGACGCTGCGCACCCAGGCCTCCTTCGGGGCCGGCATCGCCGAGCTCGGCGGGTTCCCGATGCTCGTCGACGGTGCCCTGGCCGGCATCGGGGTCCGCGAGTCGGTGCACGACGTGGCGCGGGTGCTGGGCCGGCAGGCCTCGCTGATCGTCTGGCGCACCTATGCGCAGCGCCGGCTGGCCGAGATGGCCGAGCATTCCGCCGTCCCGGTGGTCAACGCGCTCAGCGACGACTTCCACCCCTGCCAGCTGCTCGCTGACCTGCTCACCATCCGCGAGCACAAGCAGGACCTCGCCGGACTGACCGCGACCTTCGTCGGCGACGGCGCCTGCAACATGGGCAACTCGTGGCTGCTGGCCGGGGCGACCGCCGGCATGCACGTCCGGATCAGCTCCCCCGACGGCTACGCACCCGCGGTCGAGATGGTCGAGCGGGCCAACGCGATCGGGGCGACGACTGGTGGGTCTGCCCGCCTCGAGCCCGACCCGGTCAGCGCGGTCACCGGCGCCGACGTCGTGGTGACCGACACCTGGATCTCGATGGGCAAGGAGGACGAGGCGACGGCCCGCGCCGAGGTGTTCGCGCCGTACTCCCTGACCACCGCACTCTTCGAGCACGCCAAGCCGGACGCGATCGCGATGCACTGCCTCCCCGCCTATCGCGGCAAGGAGATCGACGCCGAGGTCCTCGACGGCCCGCAGAGCGTCGTGTGGGACGAGGCAGAGAACCGTCGCCACGCCCAGAAGGCGATCCTCACCTTCCTGATCGAGGCCGCCCACCCGGAGGTCGACTCGTGAACACCGCCCTGCGCCCGGCCACCAAGACCGCCCGCCACCAGCTGATCGTCGAGATCGTCACCCACCACGAGGTCCGCTCCCAGGGCGAGCTCGCGGCGCTGCTCGCCGAGTCCGGCCTGACCGTCACCCAGGCCACCCTGTCGCGCGACCTCGTCGAGCTCGACGCGGTCAAGGTCCGTGCCGCGTCCGGCGGGCTCGTCTACGCGGTCCCCGCCGAGGGCGGCGACCGACGACCGGCCGCACCCGGCGAGACTGCCGCAGCCGTCGCCCGGTTGGCGCGCTTGTGCGGCGAGCTGCTCGTCAGTGCCGACGCCAGCGCCAACCTCGTGGTCCTGCGCACCCCGCCAGGAGCTGCCCAGTTCCTCGCCTCGGCCTTCGACAAGGCAGAGTTCCCCGAGATCCTCGGGACCATCGCCGGTGACGACACCGTCCTGGTCATCGGCCGCGACCCCGTCGGCGGCGCCGACCTCGCCCGGCGCTTCCTGGCCCTGGCCTCCCACCCGAACCCGCAGCACCCCGACCAGAAGGAAGACCCAACGTGAGCAAGGTCCTGACGTCCCTCCCCGTCGGCGAGAAGGTCGGCATCGCCTTCTCGGGAGGCCTGGACACCTCGGTGGCCGTCGCGTGGATGCGCGACAAGGGCGCCGTCCCGTGCACCTACACCGCCGACATCGGCCAGTACGACGAGCCCGACATCTCCGGGGTGCCCAGCCGGGCCATGCAGTACGGCGCCGAGATCGCCCGCGCCGTCGACTGCCGCCGTGAGCTGGTCGAGGAGGGCCTCGCCGCGATGGCATGCGGTGCCTTCCACATCCGCTCCGCCGGCCGGACGTACTTCAACACCACGCCGCTGGGTCGAGCGGTCACCGGCACCATGCTGGTGCGGGCCATGCACGAGGACGGCGTGGACATCTGGGGCGACGGCTCGACGTTCAAGGGCAACGACATCGAGCGCTTCTACCGCTACGGCCTGCTCGCCAACCCCGAGCTGCGGATCTACAAGCCCTGGCTCGACGCCGACTTCGTCACCGAGCTCGGCGGCCGGCACGAGATGAGCCAGTGGCTCGTCGACCGTCAGCTGCCGTACCGCGACAGCCAGGAGAAGGCCTACTCCACCGACGCCAACATCTGGGGCGCCACCCACGAGGCCAAGACCCTCGAGCACCTCGACGTCTCGCTGGAGACGGTCCAGCCGATCATGGGCCTGAAGTTCTGGGACCCGTCGGTCGAGATCGCGCCCGAGGACGTCACCGTCCGCTTCGAGGCCGGCCGTCCGGTGGCGATCAACGGGACGTCGTACGACGACGCCGTCGCGCTGGTCCACGAGGCCAACGTGATCGGCGGCCGGCACGGCCTGGGCATGTCCGACCAGATCGAGAACCGGATCATCGAGGCGAAGTCCCGCGGCATCTACGAGGCCCCCGGCATCTCGCTGCTCTGGATCGCCTACGAGCGACTGCTCAACGCGATCCACAACGAGGACACCATCGCGAACTACACCGCGCAGGGCCGCCAGCTCGGCCGGCTGCTCTACGAGGGGCGCTGGCTGGACCCGCAGGCGCTGATGATCCGAGAGTCGATCCAGCGCTGGATCGCCTCGCTGGTGAACGGCGAGGTGACACTGCGGCTGCGGCGCGGTGAGGACTACACGATCCTGCGCACGGCAGGGCCGGCGTTCTCCTACCACCCCGACAAGCTCTCGATGGAGCGCACCGACAACGCCGCGTTCGGGCCGGTGGATCGGATCGGCCAGCTCACGATGCGCAACCTGGACATCGCCGACTCGCGCGCCAAGCTCGAGATGTACGCCGCGCAGCCGCTCGACCAGGGACAGGTGCTGGTCGAGCACGGCACCCTCTTCGGCGAGATCGAGACCGGGGGAGCGGAGCGGATCGCGCGCAACCCGGCCGCTGCGCAGGACGTGGACGACGAGGCCCTGGACTATGCCGCGATGGAGTTCGGCACCGACTGATGGAGCCCATCGATCGCGCGACCGCGCGGGTCCTGCCCGTCAGTCCCGACCGTGAGGAGCTGCTCCTGCAGGACCTCGGTTCGGCGCGACTGGTCGGCCCCTTCCACCGCGGGTCGACCGACTACTCCTGACGACGGTGTCGCCTACCGCGGTGACCACACCTACGCGCTGGACCGCGAGGTCGACGTGAGCTTCGACCATCTCGCGCCCGACGAGGTGGACACTGTCTTCGCAGCAGGCTGGTGGACCGTGGAGCGGATGGTCGCCGACGGCGGCTTCCTCCCCACCGGGCTGCCCGCGATCATGACGGCGGCGATCGCCGCTGTGAGAGGAGAAACGTGAGCACCACCAACACCGGCAAGCTCTGGGGCGGCCGCTTCGAGCGCGGACCGTCGCCGGAGCTGGACGCCCTGTCCAGGTCCACGCACTTCGACTGGCGGCTCACGCCGTACGACCTCGCGGGCTCGCGGGCGCACGCCAACGCCCTGCACCGCGCGGGCCTGCTCGAGGACGACGACCTCGCCGAGCTCCAGCGCGGCCTGAGGGTCCTGGGGGAGCGGTACGCCGCCGGCGAGCTGCTGCCCGACCCGTCCGACGAGGACGTCCACGGCGCCCTCGAACGGCTCCTCGTCGCCGAGATCGGCGCCGACGTGGGTGGCCGGCTGCGTGCCGGCCGGAGCCGCAACGACCAGATCGCGACGCTCTTCAAGGTCTTCCTGCGTGACCACGCGGCCGTCATCGCGGGTCAGGTGCTCGACCTCGTGGACGTCCTCGGGGTGCAGGCGCGCGACCACCTGGACGCGATCATGCCCGGTCGCACCCACCTCCAGCACGCTCAACCGGTGCTCCTCTCGCACCACCTGCTGGCGCACGCGTGGCCGCTGTTGCGCGACGTCGACCGGCTGCGCGACTGGGACGCCCGGGTGGCGGCGGACTCGCCGTACGGCTCCGGGGCGCTGGCCGGCTCCAGCCTCGACCTCGACCCCGAGGGCGTGGCCGCCGAGCTCGGCTTCACCGGGTCCAGCGCGAACTCCATCGACGGCACCGCGGCGCGGGACTTCGTCGCCGAGTTCGCCTACGTCACCGCCCAGATCGGCATCGACATCAGCCGCCTCGCTGAGGAGGTCATCCTCTGGTCGACGCGCGAGTTCGGCTTCGCGACGCTGCATGACTCGTGGTCGACGGGGTCGAGCATCATGCCGCAGAAGAAGAACCCCGACATCGCCGAGCTGGCGCGCGGCAAGGCCGGCCGGCTGATCGGCAACCTCGCCGGGCTGCTGGCCACCCTCAAGGCACTGCCACTGGCCTACAACCGGGACCTGCAGGAGGACAAGGAGCCGGTCTTCGACTCCGTCGACACCCTCGAGGTGCTGCTGCCTGCCTTCACGGGACTCATCGCGACGTTGACCTTCGACACCGCCCGGATGGCGGCGCTGGCGCCCCAGGGCTTCTCACTGGCCACCGACGTCGCCGAGTGGCTGGTGCGCGAGGGCGTGCCGTTCCTGATCGCGCACGAGGTCGCGGGGGCCTGCGTACGCCGCTGCGAGGAGCTCGGCATCGAGCTCGACCAGCTCACCGACGAGCAGTTCGCGCAGATCTCGCCGCACCTGACGCCGGCGGTCCGCGACGTGCTCACCGTGGAAGGCTCGGTGACCTCGCGCAACGGGCGTGGCGGCACCGCGCCGATCCGGGTGCGCGAGCAGCTCGGCGAGCTGACCGCCCTCACGGCCGAGCACCGTGACCGGCTCCGGTGAGCTCTCCGCACTGCTGACCGGGCCGGTCGAGGAGGTCGCCCCACGGCTGCTCGGCGCGGTCCTGCGCCACGGTCCGGTGGCGGTCCGGATCACCGAGGTGGAGGCGTACGCCGGCCCGACCGACCCTGGCTCGCACGCGTTCCGCGGGCGCACCCGTCGCAACGCCACGATGTTCGGGCCGCCGGGGCATCTCTACTGCTACTTCACCTACGGCATGCATGTCTGCGCCAACGTCGTGACCGGTCCGGAGGGGGATCCCAGCGCCGTCCTGGTGCGCGGCGGCGAGGTGGTCGACGGCCTCGACACCGCGCGGTCGCGTCGTGCCGGCGTGCGCGACCGGGACCTGGCGCGGGGGCCCGCGCGCCTGTGTCGCACCCTCGGCATCGACCTCGAGCTGGACGGCAACGACCTGGCCGCCGGTCCGGTCCTGCTCGTCCCCGGGGTGGCCACGGGACCTGTCTCGACCGGACCCCGGGTCGGTCTCCGCGGTGCTCCCGAGCGCCCGTGGCGCTACTGGCTGAGCGGGGATCCCACCGTGTCCAGCTACCGTCCGGCCAGCGTGAAGCGGACTCGGTAGGGGGCGATTTTGGCACTGGCGCCCACCACTGCTAACGTTCTTCTTGTCGCGGTCAGCGGCCCCGAACGTCAGGTCGAGAGACCAAATCGTCGGGGTACTCGCATGCCCGGCACCGCAAGGGATCGGCCCGGATTTGACGGGCCGGATCGGAGCGGGTAAGTTTTCTCAGGTTGCCCCGCCACTGGGTCTCGCAAGAGTCCAGGACGGTGTGCGTCTGATGTTTGAGAACTCAACAGTGTGTCATAGTCGACGAATTAGTTTGTAATGCCCCGTCTTCTGTGAAGCCTTTTTGGTGGATCGGTTGATGGTTTCTTTGACAATGATTCTGACAGTTTTTGTCAGTGTCGTCTGTCAGGGCATCTCTTTTTGCTGCTGCTTGCTTTTGGGTGGGTGGTGGTTGTTGTTTTCAACGGAGAGTTTGATCCTGGCTCAGGACGAACGCTGGCGGCGTGCTTAACACATGCAAGTCGAGCGGTAAGGCCCTTTCGGGGGTACACGAGCGGCGAACGGGTGAGTAACACGTGAGTAATCTGCCCTTCACTTGGGGATAAGCACCGGAAACGGTGTCTAATACCCGATACGACACAGTCTTGCATGAGATCTGTGTGGAAAGTTTTTTCGGTGGGGGATGTGCTCGCGGCCTATCAGCTTGTTGGTGGGGTAATGGCCTACCAAGGCTTCGACGGGTAGCCGGCCTGAGAGGGTGACCGGCCACACTGGGACTGAGACACGGCCCAGACTCCTACGGGAGGCAGCAGTGGGGAATATTGGACAATGGGCGGAAGCCTGATCCAGCAACGCCGCGTGAGGGATGACGGCCTTCGGGTTGTAAACCTCTTTCAGCACAGACGAAGTTCCATTCTTTTGGGTGGATTGACGGTATGTGCAGAAGAAGCACCGGCCAACTACGTGCCAGCAGCCGCGGTAATACGTAGGGTGCGAGCGTTGTCCGGAATTATTGGGCGTAAAGGGCTCGTAGGCGGTTTGTCGCGTCGGGAGTGAAAACACTGGGCTTAACTCAGTGCTGGCTTTCGATACGGGCAGACTAGAGGTATGCAGGGGAGAACGGAATTCCTGGTGTAGCGGTGAAATGCGCAGATATCAGGAGGAACACCGGTGGCGAAGGCGGTTCTCTGGGCATTACCTGACGCTGAGGAGCGAAAGTGTGGGGAGCGAACAGGATTAGATACCCTGGTAGTCCACACCGTAAACGTTGGGCGCTAGGTGTGGGGCCTATTCCATGGGTTCCGTGCCGCAGCTAACGCATTAAGCGCCCCGCCTGGGGAGTACGGCCGCAAGGCTAAAACTCAAAGGAATTGACGGGGGCCCGCACAAGCGGCGGAGCATGCGGATTAATTCGATGCAACGCGAAGAACCTTACCTGGGTTTGACATATGCCGGAAAGCCTCAGAGATGGGGCCCCTTTTGTCGGTATACAGGTGGTGCATGGCTGTCGTCAGCTCGTGTCGTGAGATGTTGGGTTAAGTCCCGCAACGAGCGCAACCCTCGTTCTATGTTGCCAGCACGTAATGGTGGGGACTCATAGGAGACTGCCGGGGTCAACTCGGAGGAAGGTGGGGATGACGTCAAGTCATCATGCCCCTTATGTCCAGGGCTTCACGCATGCTACAATGGCCGGTACAAAGGGCTGCGATGCTGTAAGGCGGAGCGAATCCCAAAAAGCCGGTCTCAGTTCGGATTGGGGTCTGCAACTCGACCCCATGAAGTCGGAGTCGCTAGTAATCGCAGATCAGCAACGCTGCGGTGAATACGTTCCCGGGCCTTGTACACACCGCCCGTCACGTCACGAAAGTCGGCAACACCCGAAGCCGGTGGCCTAACCCCTTGTGGGAGGGAGCCGTCGAAGGTGGGGCTGGCGATTGGGACGAAGTCGTAACAAGGTAGCCGTACCGGAAGGTGCGGCTGGATCACCTCCTTTCTAAGGAGCACACGCCCCGCACGCCTGGCATCTGTCTGGGTGGCATTGGTGGTGTTCACTAGTGGAATCGTCGATGAATGACCTGTGTTCGTCTGGGCTGTGCCTGAGTACGACCGGTGCTGGTTGCTTGCTTCCTTTGGGGGGTGGGTGGTTGGTGTTGGTGTGGAAATCGGTGTGGTTCGGGTGGGGATGGGTTCTGGCACACTGTTGGGCTTTGAGACATCAGTCTCCTGGCTGCTGCTGCTGTTGTTGGGTGGTGGTTGGGGGGTGGTGGCTTGGACGTTGGCCCCCTTTGGGGGTGCTTGCCCGGTTGGGTGGGTGCTCTGGTTGGTGGGTTGGTTGTTTGTGAATTGGATAGTGGACGCGAGCATCTCCGCGCATGCCTCGCCATGGGGTGTGTGCGGTTATCAACCCGGAAGGCTCCCAGTTTGTGGGGGGTTTCGGGTTGGTCTTTGTAGCTGTAGTAAGCGGCACCGAGTGTGGTGTTGTTGTTTTTGTTGAGTGTTTGTGTGACAAGCTATGAAGGGCACATGGTGGATGCCTTGGCATCAAGAGCCGATGAAGGACGTAGGAGCCTGCGATAAGCCCTGGGGAGTTGGCAACCGAGCTGTGATCCGGGGGTGTCCGAATGGGGAAACCCAGCTGGAGTCATGTCCAGTTACCCGCATCTGAATATATAGGGTGTGTGGAGGGAACGTGGGGAAGTGAAACATCTCAGTACCCACAGGAAGAGAAAACAATAGTGATTCCGAGAGTAGTGGCGAGCGAAATCGGATCAGGCTAAACCCGTTGCGTGTGATACCCGGCAGGGGTTGCGTGGCGGGGGTTGTGGGACCATTCTATTCCATCTGCCGGTGGGGTGAGCAGTAAGAAACCACAGTTGAAGTTGAAGTCCATTGGAAAGTGGCGCCGTAGAGGGTGATAGCCCCGTAAGTGTAAGGCTGTGGCTGCTGAGTGGTATCCCAAGTAACACGGAACCCCTGAAATTCCGTGTGAATCTGGCGGGACCACCCGTTAAGCCTAAATACTCCTTGATGACCGATAGCGGACAAGTACCGTGAGGGAAAGGTGAAAAGTACCCCTGGCGGGGAGTGAAATAGTACCTGAAACCATGTGCCTACAATCCGTCGGAGCGATGGCGCCACGTGTGGTGTTGTTGTGACGGCGTGCCTTTTGAAGAATGAGCCTGCGAGTTTGCGGTGTGTTGCGAGGTTAACCCGTGTGGGGAAGCCGTAGCGAAAGCGAGTCCTAATAGGGCGTTTGAGTAGCACGCTCAAGACCCGAAGCGAAGTGATCTATCCATGGGCAGGTTGAAGCGCGGGTAAGACCGCGTGGAGGACCGAACCCACTTAGGTTGAAAACTGAGGGGATGACCTGTGGATAGGGGTGAAAGGCCAATCAAACTTCGTGATAGCTGGTTCTCCCCGAAATGCATTTAGGTGCAGCGTTGCGTGTTTCTTGCCGGAGGTAGAGCACTGGATAGCCGATGGGCCCTACAAGGTTACTGACGTTAACCAAACTCCGAATGCCGGTAAGTGAGAGCGCAGCAGTGAGACAGTGGGGGATAAGCTCCATTGTCGAGAGGGAAACAGCCCAGACCATCAGCTAAGGCCCCTAAGCGGTGACTAAGTGGAAAAGGATGTGGAGTCGCAGTGACAACCAGGAGGTTGGCTTGGAAGCAGCCACCCTTGAAAGAGTGCGTAATAGCTCACTGGTCAAGTGATTCCGCGCCGACAATGTAGCGGGGCTCAAGTCATCCGCCGAAGCTATGGCATTCATACGTTAGCCCAGCATCGACTTGATCGGTGTTCAGGTGTGTGGATGGGTAGGGGAGCGTCGTGTCGCGAGTGAAGCAGCGGAGTGATCCAGTTGTGGATGCGACACGAGTGAGAATGCAGGCATGAGTAGCGAATCACGTGCGAGAAACACGTGCGCCGAATGATCAAGGGTTCCAGGGTCAAGCTAATCTGCCCTGGGTAAGTCGGGACCTAAGGCGAGGCCGACAGGCGTAGTCGATGGACAACGGGTTGATATTCCCGTACCGGCAAAGTAGCGCCCATGATGAACCTGGTGATGCTAACCATCCGAAGCTTGGCGGACCGGACCCTTCGGGGCGAGGCTGCTTGGTGGAGCGTGGGACCCGATCTGGTAGTAGTCAAGCGATGGGGTGACGCAGGAAGGTAGCCCAACCACGCCGATGGTAGTGCGTGGGTAAGCCCGTAGGGTGTGTCCTAGGTAAATCCGGGACACTGACTTGGATGTCGGGCCTGAGAGGTGATGCCGACCCCGTTTGGGGGAAGTGGGTAATCCTATGCTGTCGAGAAAAACCTCTAGCGAGCTATGCGCCGCCCGTACCCCAAACCGACTCAGGTGATCAGGTAGAGAATACTAAGGCGATCGAGTGAACCATGGTTAAGGAACTCGGCAAAATGCCCCCGTAACTTCGGGAGAAGGGGGGCCGGATCCGTCAACCCACTAGCTGGGGGACGCGGTGAAGGCCGCAGAGACCAGGCCCAAGCGACTGTTTACTAAAAACACAGGTCCGTGCGAAGTTGTAAGACGATGTATACGGACTGACTCCTGCCCGGTGCTGGAAGGTTAAGGGGACCGGTCAGCCACTTCGGTGGCGAAGCTGAGAACTTAAGCCCCAGTAAACGGCGGTGGTAACTATAACCATCCTAAGGTAGCGAAATTCCTTGTCGGGTAAGTTCCGACCTGCACGAATGGAGTAACGACTTGGGCGCTGTCTCAACCATGGACTCGGCGAAATTGCAGTACGAGTAAAGATGCTCGTTACGCGCGGCAGGACGGAAAGACCCCGGGACCTTTACTATAGTTTGGTATTGGTGTTTGGTTCGGCTTGTGTAGGATAGGTGGGAGACTGTGAAGTGGCCACGCCAGTGGTTGTGGAGTCAACGTTGAAATACCACTCTGGTCGTACTAGATGTCTAACCTAGGTCCGTAATCCGGATCAGGGACAGTGCCTGATGGGTAGTTTAACTGGGGCGGTTGCCTCCTAAAATGTAACGGAGGCGCTCAAAGGTTCCCTCAGCCTGGTTGGCAATCAGGTGTTGAGTGTAAGTGCACAAGGGAGCTTGACTGTGAGACAGACATGTCGAGCAGGGACGAAAGTCGGAACTAGTGATCCGGCGCCAGCAGGTGGAAGCGGCGTCGCTCAACGGATAAAAGGTACCCCGGGGATAACAGGCTGATCTTCCCCAAGAGTCCATATCGACGGGATGGTTTGGCACCTCGATGTCGGCTCGTCGCATCCTGGGGCTGGAGTAGGTCCCAAGGGTTGGGCTGTTCGCCCATTAAAGCGGCACGCGAGCTGGGTTTAGAACGTCGTGAGACAGTTCGGTCCCTATCCGCCGCGCGCGCAGGAAACTTGAGAAAGGCTGTCCCTAGTACGAGAGGACCGGGATGGACGAACCTCTGGTGTGCCAGTTGTCCCGCCAGGGGCACGGCTGGTTGGCTACGTTCGGAAGTGATAACCGCTGAATGCATCTAAGCGGGAAGCACGTTTCAAGATGAGGTTTCCCACCGGGTTAACCGGGTAAGGCCCCCAGCAGAACACTGGGTTGATAGGCCGGAGGTGTACAGCAGCAATGCCCAGCCGACCGGTACTAATAGGCCGAGGGCTTGTCTCACAAACCCTCAACAAAACCCACAACACACACATGTGTTGCTGCGCAGCCCCACAAGGCAACTGTTCGCGTCCACGAACCCAAAACACACACAGGTTCACACAACTGAACAACGAAGCTTGGAAACACCCACCCCGGTGCACACACCCCGGGGAGACGGGTTTCCGCAAGAGTTACGGCGGCCATAGCGAAAGGGAAACACCCGGTCCCATCCCGAACCCGGAAGTTAAGCCTTTCAGCGCCGATGGTACTGCAACCGAGAGGTTGTGGGAGAGTAGGACGCCGCCGGACATCTTTTGAGAAGTAGGGCCACCCGCAAGGGTGGCCCTACTTTGCATTTGCGGGCATTCGCGGGCATTCGCGGGGATCTCGCCGTCAGAGGCGCGCCGGCTGTCGTCCACCGGCGGCCGCGGGACCGGTCTGTCCACAGCCGGCCCTCGTGCCGCTGTCCGGTCGGTCTGCTCCGGTCGATGCTGGGTGCGCAGGAGGTGATGTGCATGTCAGCACAGCAGCTGATGGAGGAGGCCGCGGTCGCGGCCGTCAACGAGGTCCGACTGGTGGGCCGGATCTCCCAGGAGCCGACGCAGCGGGTGTTGCCCAGCGGCGACGTGATCTGGTCGTTCCGGGTGGTGGTGCCCCGCGAGCCGGATCGTCGAGGTGGGGCCAACCAGGTGGACGCACTCGAGTGCTCGGTCTGGTCGGGTCGGGTGCGTCGCTCGGTGGCGACCTGGCGACCGGGGGACCTGGTGGAGGTGTCGGGCGCTGTGCGCCGACGGTTCTTCCGGTCGGCGGCCGGTCCGGCGTCGCGCACCGAGATCGAGGTGACCGCCGGTCGGGTGCTGCGTCGTGCGCCGTAGGGTTCGAGGCCCCCGACCCCACCCAGGAGGCTCGTGTGCTCGGATCGTCCGAACGGCCGCTCTGCGAGGCCTACGACCTCGCGATGCTCGACCTCGACGGGGTCGTGTACGTCGCCGGTGACGCCGTACCCCGTGCCCCGGAGAGCCTGGCGACCGCCCGGGATCACGGGATGCGGCTGGCGTTCATCACCAACAATGCGTCCCGCCCGCCCGAGCGGGTGGCCGAGCAGCTGCGCGCGCTCGGGGTCGCGGCCGACGCCGACGACGTCGTCACCTCGGCCCAGGCCGCCGCGCAGGTGCTGGTGGACCGCTTCGGTGCCGGCGCCCGGGTGGTCCTCCTCGGCACCGACGGTCTGGAGCAGGCGTTGCGAGCAGTCGGTCTCCAGCCGGTGGGAGCCGACGACGAGGCCGTGGCCATCGTCACCGGCTACGGGCCGGACGTGATCTGGGGCGACATCATGCGCGCCGCTGTCCGGATCCGCGACGGGCTGCCGTGGGTGGCCAGCAACACCGACCACACGTTCCCCGCCGCCTTCGGCGTCGCGCCCGGTCACGGCGTCCAGGTCGAGATGCTGCGCAGCTTCACCGGTGTCGACCCCGTGGTCGCGGGCAAGCCGCAACGCCCGCTGCTCGACGAGACGGTGCGCCGCGTCGGTGGCGAGCGCCCGCTGATGGTCGGCGACCGGCTGGACACCGACATCGAGGGGGCGCGCACCATCGGGCTCGACTCGCTGCTGGTGCTCACCGGGGTCACCGGGCTCGAGGCCCTGGTGGCGGCCGGCCCGCACGAGCGACCGACCTATCTCGCGCCAGACCTGGACGGCCTGCTCACGGCCCACGAGACACCCGATGAGCACGACGGTGCCCACGCGCTGGGCGGCTGGTCGGCGTCGGTCGCAGCTGGTCGTCTGTCGGTGCAGGGCACCGGGTCGGCCGCCGACTGGTGGCGGGTCGTCGCCAGCGCCAGCTGGGAGCACCAGGACGAGACCGGAGACGCGGTGGACCTGACGGGTGTCGAGACACCCGCGCGATAGCCTCGAGTCATGACAGAGCAGTCGGACGGGGCGCCCGTGGAGGACGAGACCCCCCACACGGGGATCCTGCACGTCGACGAGGTGATGCGTGCGGTCGGCACCCTCGAGGAGCGCCCGCTCGAGGAGCACATCGGGGTCTTCGAGGCGGCTCAGGCCCAGCTGCGTCAGGCCCTGGACATCCCGACCGATCCGACCGATCCGGCCTGACGTGCCTCCTCGTCGTCTCCGCCTGGATGCCGAGCTGGTACGCCGGGGGCTGGCTCGCTCCCGTGAGCACGCAAGCGAGCTGATCGGCCTGGGCCGGGTCAAGGTCTCCGGAGCGGTCGCCACCAAGCCCGCGACCGGCGTGACGACCGACGTCGCGATCGTGGTGGTCGAGGACCCCGGTCGACCGGACTTCGTCTCGCGCGGCGGACACAAGCTGGCCGGCGCGCTGGCCGCGTTCGCGCCCTACGGGCTGGAGGTCGCCGGACGCCGGTGCCTGGATGCCGGCGCCTCGACCGGCGGGTTCACCGACGTGCTGCTGCGTGCCGGCGCGGCCGAGGTGGTCGCAGTGGACGTCGGCTACGGCCAGCTCGCCTGGAAGCTGCAGCAGGACGACCGGGTGGTCGTCCACGACCGCACCAACGTCCGGGAGATCACCCCCGAGCTGGTGGGCGGGCAGGTGGACCTGGTGGTCGGCGACCTGTCCTTCATCTCGCTCGCTCTGGTGCTTGACGCCCTCACCGGAGTCACCCGACCCGACGGCGACCTGGCCCTGATGGTCAAGCCGCAGTTCGAGGTCGGCAAGGAGCGGGTCGGCAAGGGTGGCGTGGTCCGTGACCTCGACCTGCGCGCGGAGGCCGTGGGCGCCGTGGCCAGCACAGCGGCCCGCCTGGGGTGGGGCGCCCGCCGGGTCGCGACCAGTCAGCTGCCCGGGCCCTCGGGCAACGTGGAGTTCTTCCTGTGGCTGCGGCACGGCCCGGCCACGCTCACGATCGACGACATCCACACGACTGTCCGTGCCGAACCGGCCATGGGGGCGGCGGGTGAGAGGGTGGACCCGTGACGACGACGAGCGGACCCGGGACCCGGCGCGTGCTGATCATCGCCCACACCGGACGCGACGAGGCCCGCGAGGTGGCCCGCGCCTTCGTGAAGGCCCTGGTCGCGGACGGGATCGTGGTCCGACTGCTGGCCGGCGAGGCCGGCGACCTCGGACTCGGCGGCGGCGGCGACTCCGTCGAGATCGCCGAGGTGTCCGGTGCCAGCGCCGACTGCGAGCTGGTGCTCGTGATCGGGGGGGACGGATCGATCCTGCGTGCCGCCGAGCTCACCCACGGCACCTCGACTCCGGTGCTCGGCGTCAACCTCGGCCACGTCGGCTTCCTCGCCGAGGCGGAGTACGACGACGTCGAGTCGACCATCGACGCGATCGTCCACCGGCGCTACACCATCGAGGACCGGCTCACCCTCGACGTGACCGTCCACGTCGACGGCGAGGTGGTCATCCGCACCTTCGCGCTCAACGAGGCCAGCGTCGAGAAGGCGGCCCGCGAGCGGATGCTCGAGGTGGTCGCCGAGATCGACGGCCGACCACTGTCGCGGTGGGGTTGCGACGGGGTCGTCCTCGCGACGCCGACCGGGTCCACGGCCTACAACTTCAGCGCCGGCGGACCGGTGGTCTGGCCCGGGGTCGAGGCGCTGCTGATGGTGCCGATCAGCGCGCACGCACTCTTCGCCCGCCCGCTCGTGGTCGCGCCCACGTCCGTGCTGGCCGTCGAGGTGCTGGCGCGCACCGACGGTGCCGGCGTGCTGTGGTGCGACGGGCGTCGCAGCGTCGACCTGCCCCAGGGTGCCCGGATCGAGGTCTGTCGGGGCAACGCGCCGATCCGCCTGGTGCGACTGCACGAGGCGCCGTTCACCGACCGGCTGGTCGCCAAGTTCGGGCTGCCGGTCGAGGGTTGGCGCGGCTCGACCGAGCGGCGTCGCAAGCTCGCTGAGGGCCACGATGTTTGAGGAGATCCGGATCGGCTCGCTCGGGGTGATCGAGTCCTCGACGCTCGAGCTCGGTCCCGGCCTGACCGTGATCACCGGTGAGACCGGAGCCGGCAAGACCATGATCGTCACCGCACTCGGGCTGCTCCTGGGTGGGCGGGCCGACACCGGCGCGGTCCGCACCGGCGCCCGCACGGCCCGGATCGAGGGAGTGGTGCGGGTCGAGGGCCTGCCGGGCTTCGCGGAGTCGGTCGACCGGGTCGGAGGCGAGGTCGAGGACGACCGGGTGGTCCTGGCCCGCACCGTGTCGGCCGAGGGACGCTCACGCGCCTTCGTCGGCGGAGCATCGGTCCCGGTGTCGTCGCTGGCCGGTGTCACCGCCCCCCTGGTCGCGGTCCACGGTCAGTCCGACCAGCACCGGCTCCTGCAGACCCGGGCCCAGCGCGACGCGCTGGACCGGTTCGGCGGGTCCCGGTTGGGTGTGCTGCTCACGACGTACTCCCGCCTCCACGACCGGTTGCTCAGCATCGAGCGGGAGCTCGAGGAGGTGGTGGCGTCGGCCCGCGACCGTGCTCAGGAGGCCGACCTGCTGCGCTTCGGGCTGGGCGAGATCGAGGCCGTCGACCCGCAGCCGGGTGAGGACGCCGGACTGGCCGCCGAGGAGTCCCGCCTCGGCTTCTCCGACACCCTGCGCGCCGCCGCCGAGGAGGCGCGCGAGGCGCTCTCCAGCGACCAGGACCAGCCCGACGCCCTCGCCACCACCGCGGCCGCCAGGTCCGCGCTCGAGGGAGTCCGCGACCACGACCCCGAGGTTGCCGCCCTCGCCGAGCGGCTCGCCGAGATCACCTACCTGCTCTCCGACCTCGCCGCCGACGTGGCCTCCTACGCCTCCGACATCGACACCGACCCGGCTCGGCTCGCGGCAGTCTCCGAGCGGCGTGCCGCCCTGACCGCGCTGACCCGCAAGTACGGCGAGTCGGCCGACGAGGTCCTCGCGTGGGCTGAGCGCTCGTCGAGGCGGTTGCTCGACCTCGATCACACCGACGAACGGATCGAGGAGCTGCGGGTCGAGCAGACGGCCCTGCGCGCCGAGCTGGCCGAGGCGGCCGGCGCCCTGTCGGCCGCCCGGACCCGGGCAGCGCGCAAGCTGGCCGGCGAGGTCACCGCCGAGCTGGCGCTGCTCGCGATGCCGCACGCCCGACTCACCATCGAGGTCCGCCAGCACGAGGTCGCGCCGAGCGCCGGCCCCGGCCCGGGCCCGGACCCCTGCACGTCGACGACCGGTGGCTGCGCTACTCCGCGTCCGGGATCGACGACGTCGAGTTCCTGCTGGCCGCCAACACCGGCTCCGAGCCCCGCGCGCTCACCAAGGGCGCCTCCGGAGGTGAGCTCTCCCGCGTGATGCTCGCGGTCGAGGTGGCGCTCGCCGGGACCAGCCCGGTCCCGACCTTCGTCTTCGACGAGGTCGACGCCGGTGTCGGCGGGTCCGCCGCGGTCGAGATCGGCCGCCGGCTGGCCCAGCTGGCGCGCACCGCCCAGGTCCTGGTGGTGACCCATCTGCCTCAGGTGGCGGCCTACGCCGACCGGCACGTGGTCGTCGAGAAGGCCTCCGACGGCACGGTGACCAGCTCCGGGCTCACCGTGCTCGACGACGCGCAACGCGAGCGCGAGCTGTCCCGGATGCTGGCCGGGATGGCCGATTCCGACACCGCACTGGCCCACGCCCGCGAGCTGCTCGAGGTCGCCCACGACGCCCGCGCCGCGAGCTGAGGGAGCCGCGACCCGGCGACGCGCCCGGGCTGCGGGGTTCGCGATCCACCCGCCCCCGACTGGCACCATTGCGTGAGTGTTGAAACTCCCCGTTCGCCACCGGACAGCCCTGTCCTTGCCCGGCCTCGACGGCGTCGCCCGGGTCGAGCGTCGCACCCGGCTGCTGCTGCCCCGACTGCGCCCCGGTGACATCGCGGTGATCGACCACGTCGACCTCGACCGGGCCACGGCTCAGGCCCTCGTCGACGCCGAGGTGGCCGCCGTGGTCAACGCCGCTCCGATGATCTCCGGGCGCTTCCCCAACCTCGGACCGCAGACCCTGGTGAGCGCGGGGATCCTCGTCATCGACTCGATCACCACGGCCGGGCTGGCCGCGATCGAGGACGGCAGCCGGGTCCGGCTCCACGACGGCTCGGTCTACGTCGGGGAGGAGTCGATCGCCGGTGGTCGGACCGTCGACGCCGACCTCGTCGCGGCCGAGATGGAGGGCGCCCGGGCCGGGCTGGTCACCCAGCTCGCCAGCTTCACGCACAACAGCACCGAGTTCCTGCGCCGGGAGCAGGACCTGCTCCTGCACGGCACCGGGGTGCCCCGGCTGGCCACGAAGATCGCCGGGCGACCGGTCGTGGTGGTGACCCGCGGCTACGACCACGAGGCGGAGCTCGCTCGGCTGCGGACCTTCCTGCGCGAGCAGCACCCGGTCGTGGTGAGCATCGGAGCCGTGTCGGACTCCTTGCACCAGGCCGGCCTCAAGCCTGACGTCGTCGTCGTCGACGCAGGTGAGGACGCCGCCGAGCTGCCGAGCGCGGCCACCCTGCGGGCCGCCCGCGACGTCGTGGTCCGCGCTGACCGCGGCTCCGGGACCACGGCGGTCGCCCAGCTCGAGCGGCTCGGCATCCGCCCCCACGTCTTCGAGTCCGCTGCGGCGCCCGAGGACGCCGCCCTGATCCTCGCCGACGCCGCCGAGGCATCCGTCATCGTGAGCGTCGGCACCCGGGCGACCCTCGAGGAGTTCCTCGACAGCGGTCGGCCCGGACTGGCCAGCGCCTACCTCACCCGGCTCAAGGTCGGGCCCCGGCTCGTCGACGCCTCGGTGCTGCCCCAGCTGTACGCCGGCCGGGTGCGCCCGTGGCACCTGATGCTGATCCTGCTCGCCGGGCTGGTAGCCCTCGGCGCGGCCGTCGCCGTCACTCCTGTCGGCCAGGAGTGGGTCGACACGATCCGGCCCCAGCTCGCCGACCTCATCGATTCCGTCACCAGCACCGTGCAAGGACTTTTCACGTGATCTCCTACCGCCACCACATCGTCACGCTCGTGGCTGTCTTCTTCGCCCTCGCCGTGGGGATCGCACTGGGCGGCGGGCCGCTCAGCGAGGTCGGCCGCGACGACCAGGCCGCGGCCGCCACCACCACCGACCAGCCGTCGATCGACGCGGCTGCCGACTACGGCGACGAGTTCGCGGGCGCAGCGGCCGGCACCCTCTACGCGGGCGGGCTGAAGGACAAGACGGTCGCCGTCGTCACCCTGCCCGGTGCCGACGCGCAGGCGGTCAAGGGACTCGGCGAGCAGGTCAGCTCGGCCGGCGGCAAGGTCGCCGGCACCTACGCGCTGCAGCCGGGGATGGTCGAGGCGTCGGAGAAGTCGCTGGTCGACACCCTCGGCAGCCAGCTGATGACCCAGCTGGGGGACACCTCGGTCGCGGCCGACGCCTCGACGTACGACCGGATGGGCCAGCTGTTGGCCCTGGGCATCTCGGCCAACGACGGGCCGGCCGACGACGCCACCGCCATCCGCCAGAGCCTGGTCAGCGCCGAGCTGGTCACCGCTCCCCAGACGGCACCACGGGCATCGCTGGTGCTGGTCGTGCTCGGCGACGACACCGACGAGGCGATCGTCTCCGGCCTGGTCGCTGGGCTGGCCTCGAAGACGACCGGCGTGGTGGTCACCGGCGACACGGCGTCGGGCCAGGACACGGGAGCTCTGGCGGCGCTCCGCGCGGATCCCGCGGCGGAGTCCGTCACGACCGTCGACGGCGACGACACCGGGCTCGGCCGGGTGACGGTCGGGCTGGCCCTGATCCGGTCCCTGACCGATCAGGGAGGGTCCTTCGGTGCGTCGGGTTCGGACGGATCGGTCCCTCTCACGTAGGATGAAGTTCCGTGAGTATCCCGTCGCCCACCAAGCACGTATTCGTCACCGGAGGCGTCGCCTCCTCACTCGGCAAGGGCCTCACGGCATCCAGCCTCGGAAGCCTGTTGAAGGCGCGTGGTCTGAGGGTCACGATGCAGAAGCTGGACCCCTATCTGAACGTCGATCCGGGGACGATGAACCCGTTCCAGCACGGCGAGGTCTTCGTGACCAACGACGGCGCGGAGACCGATCTCGACATCGGCCACTACGAGCGCTTCCTGGACGCCGACCTGGGCCAGATCGCCAACGTCACCACCGGGCAGGTCTACTCCTCGGTGATCGCCAAGGAGCGTCGCGGCGACTACCTGGGTGACACCGTCCAGGTGATCCCGCACATCACCAACGAGATCAAGGAACGCATCCTCGCGATGGGCGGCCCTGGGGTCGACGTGGTGATCACCGAGGTCGGCGGCACCGTCGGCGACATCGAGTCGCTGCCGTTCCTCGAGGCGGCGCGTCAGGTCCGTCACGACATCGGCCGCGGCAACGTCTTCTTCCTGCACGTGTCCCTGGTGCCCTACATCGGGCCGTCCAAGGAGCTCAAGACCAAGCCCACCCAGCACTCGGTCGCCGCGCTGCGCCAGGTCGGCATCCAGCCCGACGCCGTGGTCTGCCGCTCGGACCGCGAGCTGCCCGAGTCCATCAAGCGCAAGATCTCGCTGATGTGCGACGTCGACCAGGACGCCGTCGTCACCTGTGCCGACGCTCCGTCGATCTACGACATCCCCAAGGTCCTGCACCGCGAGGGGCTCGACGCCTACCTCGTACGCCGACTCGACCTGCCGTTCCGCGACGTCGACTGGACCGTCTGGAACGACCTGCTCCGTCGGGTGCACCACCCCAAGGAGGAGGTGACGATCGGGTTGGTCGGCAAGTACATCGACCTCCCGGACGCCTACCTCTCCGTGGGGGAGGCCCTGCGCGCCGGCGGCTTCGCCAACGAGGCCAAGGTCAACATCCGCTGGATCGCCTCCGACGACTGCCAGACCCCCGCCGGTGCGGCCCGGACCCTGCAGGACGTGGACGCGATCTGCGTCCCGGGCGGCTTCGGCATCCGGGGCATCGAGGGCAAGCTCGGCGCCCTCACCTACGCCCGCACGCACGGCATCCCGACCCTCGGGCTGTGCCTGGGTCTGCAGTGCATGGTCATCGAGTACTCCCGCACCGTGCTCGGCCTCGAGCGGGCCGGCTCCACCGAGTTCGACCCGGACACCCCGGAGCCGGTGATCGCCACCATGGCCGAGCAGGTCGCCTTCGTCGAGGGCGCGGGCGACCTCGGCGGCACCATGCGGCTCGGCCTCTACCCGGCGGCGCTCAAGGAGGGCACCGTCGCGCGGGCGACGTACGGCGAGGCGCTGATCGAGGAACGCCACCGGCACCGCTACGAGGTCAACAACAGCTACCGCGACCGGCTCCAGGAGGCCGGGCTGGTGTTCTCCGGGACCTCGCCCGACAACAGCCTGGTCGAGTTCGTCGAGCTGCCCCGCGACGTGCACCCCTACTACATCGCCACCCAGGCGCACCCCGAGCTGCGCTCGCGCCCGACCCGGCCGCACCCGCTGTTCGCCGGGCTGGTCAGGACCGCGATCGAGCGGCAGAAGGAGCTCCGCTTCCCGATCGACGAGACCGGGCTGCGCCCCGAGCCGGTCGAGGGCTGAGGTGGGTCCCGAGCTGGCCGACACCGAGGAGTCCTGGCCGGTCGACAACACCGTCGACCTGCACCGCGACGACTGGGTGATGGCCCTGCGCGCGGACCGCGTGCGGCGCCCCGGGGACCACGGTGAGGCTCCCTTCCAGCGCCTGGTGCTCGAGCACCCCGGCGCCGCGGTGATCCTCGCCGTGGACGACCAGGAGCGGGTCTTCTGCCTGTGGCAGTACCGCCACCCCGCGCAGCGCAGGCTGGTCGAGCTGCCGGCGGGTCTGTGTGACGTGGTCGGCGAGGACCCGCTCGAGGTGGCCCGCCGCGAGCTGGTCGAGGAGGCTGGGCTGGAGGCGGAGACGTGGACCTACCTGACCACGGCGTACTCCTCCCCGGGCATCTCGGCCGAGCAGATCCACTACTTCGTGGCCCGCGACCTCCGGGCGGTCGACCGTGGTGACTTCGTCGCCGGGCACGAGGAGGCCGACATGCAGACCGGCTGGGTGCCGGCCGCCGACCTGCTCGCCGCGGCGCTCGACGGCCGGGTCCAGGACGGGCCCCTGCTGATCGCATTGCTGCTGGCCCGGACCCGCGGTCTCGTCGCGGCGTGACCGCCTCCCGGGGAGCAGGCGATAGTGTCGCAGCGACCAAGCAGATGAGGAGCTCAGCAATGAAGGTCGGCGTCCCGAAGGAAGTCAAGAACCACGAGTACCGCGTCGCGATCACCCCGATCGGGGTGCACGAGCTGACCGCGCACGGGCACGAGGTCTTCATCGAGCAGGGCGCCGGCGTGGGCTCCTCGATCAGCGACGAGGAGTACGTCGCCGCCGGGGCCACGATGGTCCCCGACGCCGACGCCGCGTGGGGGACCGCCGGCGACATCGACCTGGTCCTGAAGGTCAAGGAGCCGGTCGCCGAGGAGTACCACCGGATGCGTGAGGGGCTGACCCTCTTCACCTACCTGCATCTCGCGGCCGACAAGCCACTGACCGACGAGCTGCTGGCCCGCCAGGTCACCGGTATCGCCTACGAGACCGTGCAGCTGCCCTCGGGCGGGCTGCCGCTGCTCTACCCGATGTCCGAGGTCGCCGGGTGCCTTGCGCCGCAGGTCGGTGCCTACTCGCTGATGAAGGCCCAGGGTGGCCGAGGCGTGCTGTTGGGGGGCGTGGGTGGTGTGGCCAACGCCAAGGTCGTCATCATCGGCGCCGGGGTGTCCGGGCAGAACGCCGCCAACATCGCGCTCGGCATGGGCGCGGACGTGACGCTGCTCGACAACGACCTGGACAAGCTGCGGATGTCGTTCTGGCGCTACAACAACCAGGTGCACGGGCTGGCGTCCTCCAAGCTGGCGATCGAGCAGCAGGTCACCGAGGCCGACATGGTGATCGGTGCGGTGCTGATCCCGGGCGCGGCGGCGCCCAAGCTGGTCTCCAACGAGCTGGTCTCGCGGATGAAGCCCGGCTCGGTGCTCGTCGACATCGCCGTCGACCAGGGCGGCTGCTTCGAGGACACCCACGCCACCACGCACGCGGACCCGACCTACCAGGTGCACGACTCGACGTTCTACTGCGTCGCGAACATGCCCGGTGCGGTCCCCAACACCTCCACCTACGCGCTCACCAACGCGACCCTGCCGTACGCCGTCGCGCTCGCCGACCAGGGCTGGGCGCAGGCGTGCCGCGACAACCAGGCGTTGGCGCTCGGGCTGAACACCTACGCCGGTCGGCTGACCAACGGGCCGGTCGGCGAGGCGGTCGGCATCGAGACGGTCTCCCTGGACGAGGTGCTCGCCCAGGCGTGAGCTCCTCGATGACCGAGTCGGCACCCGGGACGACGACGGGACTGGTCCGTGCGGTCCGCACCTACCTCGATCACCTCTCGGTCGAGCGCGGGCTGGCGACGAACACGCTGACGTCGTACCGCCGGGACCTGCGCAGGTATGTCGAGTTCCTCGCCCAGCGTGGCGTCGCGGAGCTCGCTGACATCTCCGAGGCGACCGTCTCGGAGTTCCTGATGCGGCTGCGCGAGGGCGACGCCGACCACCCGGCGCTCAGCTCGACCTCGGCGGCCCGGACCCTGGTCGCGGTCCGTGGCTTCCACAAGTTCGCTGTCGTCGACGGACTGGCCGTGGCCGACCCGGCGAGCGCGGTGAAGCCGCCGGCGCCGGCCAAACGGCTTCCCAAGGCGCTGCCCCTCGCCGACGTCGAGGCGATCCTCGAGGCTGCGGGAGCCCCCGGCACCACCCTGGCGCTGCGTGACCGGGCGCTGCTGGAGCTGCTCTACGGCACCGGGGCCCGGATCTCCGAGGCCGTGGGTCTCGACGTCGACGACCTCGACCCGGTCGACGCCACGGTGCTGCTGCGCGGCAAGGGCAGCAAGGAGCGGATCGTCCCGGTCGGCTCCTTCGCCCGGGAGGCGGTCGACGCCTACCTGGTGCGCGGGCGCCCCGAGCTGGTCTCGACCGCCGGCGGTGCCGGTCCGACGCCGGCCGGGGCGCTCTTCCTCAACGCACGAGGCGGCCGGCTCTCCCGGCAGTCCGCGTGGGCGGTGCTGGTCAAGGCCGCCGATCGGGCCGGGGTGACCCGGGACGTCTCGCCGCACACCCTGCGGCACTCCTTCGCCACCCACCTGATCGACGGCGGGGCCGACGTCCGCGTCGTGCAGGAGCTGCTCGGCCACGCGTCGGTGACGACCACGCAGGTCTACACCCTGGTCACCGTCGACAACCTGCGTGAGGTCTTCGCGACCGCCCACCCGCGAGCGAGGGACTGATGGCGTCCGCCTCGTGGGTTCCGCGCGTCGGTGCCTCGCCCGACGACGTCTACGACGCGCTGCTCGGCTGGGTGGGGGAGCAGGGCCTCGAGCTCTACCCGCACCAGGACGAGGCGATCATCGAGCTGCTCGGCGGCAACAACGTGGTCCTGGCGACCCCCACCGGGTCCGGCAAGTCGCTCGTCGCGCTCGGTGCCCACGCCGCCGCGCTCGCGTCCGACCGGGTCTCGTTCTACACCGCGCCGATCAAGGCACTGGTGAGTGAGAAGTTCTTCAACCTGTGCGAGGTCTTCGGTGCCGAGCACGTGGGCATGCTCACCGGCGACGCGTCGGTCAACGCCGACGCCCCGATCATCTGCTGCACCGCCGAGGTGCTGGCCAACATCGCGCTGCGCGAGGGACCCGGCGCCGACGTCGGCCTGGTGGTGATGGACGAGTTCCACTTCTACGCCGAGCCGGACCGCGGCTGGGCGTGGCAGGTGCCGCTGCTGGAGCTCACCTCGGCCCAGTTCCTGCTGATGTCGGCGACCCTCGGCGACGTCACCGACCTCGCCGCCGACCTGACCCGGCGCACCGGCCGCGAGACCGCGGTCGTCGACGACGCCGTACGCCCGGTCCCGCTGTCGTTCACCTGGGCGATGACCCCGCTCGCGGAGACACTCGAGGAGCTGGTCATCACCAAGCAGGCTCCGGCGTACGTCGTGCACTTCACCCAGAAGGAAGCCGTCGAGCACGCCACGGCGCTGCTGAGCAGCAACTGGGCGACCGCGGACCGGGCGCAGCGCGACGAGATCAACGAGCGGCTGGCCGGCTTCCGCTTCGGAGCCGGCTTCGGCAAGACGCTCTCCAAGCTGCTGCGGCGCGGCATCGGCGTGCACCACGCCGGGATGCTGCCGCGCTACCGGCGGGCCGTGGAGCAGCTCGCCCAGGACGGCCTGCTGCCGGTCATCTGCGGCACCGACACCCTGGGCGTCGGCATCAACGTGCCGATCCGCACGGTGCTCTTCACCGGCCTCACCAAGTTCGACGGCACCAAGCAGCGGATCCTGCGCACCCGCGAGTTCCTCCAGATCGCCGGTCGCGCCGGACGCGCCGGCTTCGACACGGCCGGGTACGTCGTCGTGCAGGCGCCCGAGCACACCATCGCCAACGAGCGGGCGAAGGCGAAGTCGGCGGCCAAGAACGCCGCGTTGAGCGAGGCGAAGCTGGCCAAGCGGAAGAGCAAGGCACAGCTGAGGAAGCCTCCCGAGGGCACCGTGGTGTGGACCGAGCAGACCTTCGACAAGCTGGTCGCGGGGGAGCCCGAGGCGCTGGTGTCGCGGATGAAGGTCGACAACTCGATGCTGATCAACGTGCTGGCCCGCGAGGAGAACGCCTTCGACGTGCTCCGTCGGCTGCTGACCGACAACCACGAGCCGCGCCGCCAGCAGCTGCGGCTCTCCCGACGGGCCCTCCGCCTGGCCCGCTCACTGCTCGCCTCCGGGGTGCTGACCCGGCTCGACGAGGTCGACGAGTTCGGCCGTCGCTACGTGCTGACCGTCGACCTGCCGGTCGACTTCGCGCTCAACCAGCCGCTCGCGCACTTCGCCCTCGCAGCGCTCGACGTGCTCGACCCCGAGGCGGAGACCTACACCCTCGACATCGTCTCGGTCATCGAGGCGGTCCTGGAAGGGCCGCGGCAGATCCTCTTCCAGCAGCAGTACGTCGCCCGCGGCGAGGCGGTCGCGGAGATGAAGGCCGAC
Source organism: uncultured Actinomycetota bacterium (assembly GCA_963706475.1). GTDB lineage: Bacteria > Actinomycetota > Actinomycetes > Propionibacteriales > Nocardioidaceae > Nocardioides. The sequence continues at coordinate 123,126 of CAVPLV010000003.1, forward strand.
GGCCTCGAGTACGAGGAGCGGATGGCACTGCTCGACGAGGTCACCTGGCCGCAGCCGCTCGCCGAGCTGCTCGAGGTGACCTACGAGATGTATCGCCAGCGCCACGTCTGGCTGCCCGAGGACGCCTTGTCGCCGAAGTCGATCGTCCGTGAGATGTTCGAGCAGGGGATGAGCTTCACCGACTTCGTGGGCCGCTATCAGCTGGCCCGCTCGGAGGGGCTGGTGCTGCGCTACCTGACCGACGCCTACCGCACCCTGCGCCAGACCGTCCCGGACCAGCACCGCACCCCGGAGCTGGAGGACCTGGTGGAGTGGTTGGGGGAGACGGTCCGGCAGACCGACTCCTCGCTGCTCGACGAGTGGGAGGCGCTGAGCGATCCCGAGCACGTCCGCGCCGACGTGGCTCACCACGAGCCGCCGCCGTCGCCGCGGCCGATCTCGAAGCAGGACCGGGCCTTCCGGGTGATGGTGCGCAACGCCATGTTCCGCCGCGTCGAGATGGTCGCCCGCGACGACCTGGACGCGCTGATGGCCCTCGAGCGGGCCGCGGCCGACCGGCTCGACCCGCCGCGCAGCGTGGTGATGACCCGGTCGGTCTGGGACGCGGCGCTGGAGGCGTACTACGCCGAGCACGACTCCCTCGGGATCTCGGGGGACGCCCGCGGTCCGGCCCTGCTCCAGGTGGAGCCGGAGACCGGCGAGCCGGCCGGGGCCGAGGAGGGGACGACGGCACGGCTGTGGCGGGTCCGGCAGACGCTCCACGACCCGGCGGGCGACCACGACTGGGTGATCGACGCGATCGCGGACCTGGACGCCTCGGACGAGGCCGGTGAGCTGGTCCTCGCGGCGGTGGCGATGCGGCGCCTGGGGGACCTCACCGCGGCGTCCTAGGTGGGAGTGCCTCCTAGGATGGGGACATGAGTGAAGTCGAGACGTCCCACAACCCGGACAAGCACCGTTACGAGGCGCACCTCGAGGGTGAGCTGGCCGGGTTCGCCGAGTACCAGCTGACCGACCAGCTGATCGTCTTCACCCACACCGAGGTGAAGCCGCAGTTCGAGGGCAAGGGCGTCGGGTCCGCCCTGGCGAAGTTCGGGCTGGACCAGGTGCGTGCCGAGGGCGTGCGCCAGGTGCTCCCGCTGTGCCCCTTCATCAAGCTCTGGATCCACCGGCACCCGGACTACGCGGACCTGCTCTACGGCGCCCCGCAGACCACCGCGAAGGACTGAGCTCTCTCCACAGATCTGTGCACAGGCGACCCCCTGCCTGTGCAACCGCCGACTGGCGAGTGCACATCCCATCAACAGATTTGCCTGATCGGGCTCCGGATCGCCGCCCCGGGTTGTCGCTGTCGGGGGGCGGACCTAGAGTCGCCCGCGAGTCGACCACAAGTCGTCGAGTCGACATATCGGTGAGGAGCCCGGGGATGAGCGATCACCCGACCAGCAGTGCCGCCGGCGAGATGCCCCCGATGATCCGGACCCCGGTCCCGGCCCCACCCGCTTCCCCAGACCACCGAGATGAGCTGCCCGTGTCCGATCCCCTCCCGTTCGAGCGGCCCGTGGCGCCGGCCGCACCGCCCGTGAAGGCTGCGCTCGGCCCGACCGGGCGGCCGATGCCGGTGATCCCGGAGCCCACCCCGCTGACCGAGCACGGCGGCGCACGGGTGGTCTCGATGTGCAACCAGAAGGGGGGCGTGGGCAAGACGACGACGACCATCAACCTCGGTGCCGCACTGGCCGAGCTGGGTCGCAAGGTGTTGCTGGTCGACTTCGACCCCCAGGGCTCGCTGTCGGTCGGACTCGGTCTCAACCCGCACGAGATGGACCTGAGCATCTACAACCTGCTGATGGAGCGCGACGTCGCGATCACCGACGTCATCGTCCCGACCGGCGTCGAAGGCATGGACCTGCTGCCGTCCAACATCGACCTGTCCGCCGCCGAGGTGCAGCTGGTCCACGAGGTCGCCCGCGAGCAGACCCTGCAACGGGTGCTCGCACCGGCGCTGGCCGACTACGACATCATCCTGATCGACTGCCAGCCCTCCCTCGGGCTGCTGACCGTCAACGCGCTGACCGCCTCCGACGGCGTCATCGTGCCGCTGGAGTGCGAGTACTTCGCGCTGCGCGGCGTCGCGCTGCTCAAGACCACCATCGACAAGGTCCGCGAGCGGCTCAACCCCAAGCTGGAGATCGACGGCGTCCTCGGGACCATGTACGACGGCCGCACCCTGCACAGCCGCGAGGTGATGGACCGCCTGGTCCAGGCGTGGGGCGACACCGTCTTCCACACCGTGATCCGGCGCACCGTGAAGTTCTCGGACTCGACCGTGGCCGGCGAGCCGATCACGTCGTACGCCTCGTCCTCGGCCGGTGCCGAGTCCTACCGGCAGCTGGCCAAGGAGGTGCTGGCTCGTTGTCCCGACGAGTGAGCCTGCCGGCTGCCGACGACCTCTTCCGGCCGACCGCTCCCGACGCGACGGCGGTGACCGGTGACGACAGTGAGGCGGGACCCGAGGAGCCCGGCCAGCCCGAGGAGCAGGGTCGCAAGAAGCCCAGCGGCCGGGTCCGGCACGACGAGAAGATGACGGTCTACATGACCTCCGACGAGCTGCTCGACATCGAGCACGCCCGGCTGATGCTGCGCCGCTCGCACGGTTTGGCGGTCGACCGGGGTCGGCTGGTGCGCGAGGCGATCGCGATGGTGCTGGCCGACTTCGAGGCCACCGGTGACGACAGCGCGCTGGTGCGTCGGCTGACCGAGCAATGACCGCCTCCCTGCAGCCGCCCGAGGCCGCCGAGACCGCGCCCTCGTTCGAGCTCCACCTCGACAACTTCGAGGGCCCCTTCGACCTGCTGCTCAGCCTGATCGCCAAGCACAAGATGGACATCACCGAGGTGTCCCTCTCACGGGTCACCGACGAGTTCATCGTCCACGTCAAGGCAGGCGGGTCGACCTGGGAGCTGGAGCAGACCACGTCGTTCCTGCTGGTCGCCTCCACGCTGCTCGACCTCAAGGCGGCGCGGCTGCTGCCCCAGGGCGACGTGGAGGACGAGGAGGACCTCGCGCTGCTGGAGGCGCGGGACCTGCTCTTCGCCCGGCTGCTGCAGTACAAGGCGTTCAAGCAGGTCGCCTCCGTGCTCGAGCAGCGGTTGGCGGACGAGTCCCGGCGGCACCCGCGTGCGGTCGGGCTCGAGGACCGGTTCGCGAGCCTGCTGCCCGAGGTACTGATCGGGATCGGGCTGGAGCAGTTCGCCCAGCTGGCTGCCCGGGCGCTGGAGCCCAAGCCGGTGCTCGAGGTGTCGCTGCACCACATCCACGCGGCCAAGGTGAGCGTCCGCGAGCAGGCCGCCCTGGTGGTGGAGCGGTTGCGCCGGTCCGGGACGATGACCTTCCGGGCGCTGTGCGGCGACTCGCCCGACCGGCTCACCACCGTGGCCCGGTTCCTGTCGCTGCTCGAGCTCTTCCGGGAGGGTGCCGTGGCGTTCGACCAGGTGACCCCGCTGGGGGAGCTGACGGTGCGCTGGACCGGGGACGACGAGACCGACGTCGAGGACCTGGTCACCGACGAGTTCGACGGAGCCCCCGAGCAGCCCGAGGCACCCGAAGGAGACGCCGGATGAGCGAGCACACCACCGAGGACCACACCGACGAGACCCTCGACGTACCCGTGGCCGCGTTGAGCCCCTCCCTGGAGGCGGTGCTGATGGTGGCCGACCAGCCGCTGGAGGCGGTGACCCTGGCCACCGCGGTCGGCTATCCCGTCGGCGAGGTCACCGCGGCGCTCACCGCCCTGGCTGCGGAGTACGACGAGCAGGGCCGCGGCTTCGAGCTGCGCAACGTGGGGGGTGGCTGGCGCTACTACACCCGCGACGACTTCGCGGCGGTGGTCGAGGGCTTCGTGCTCGACGGACAGCAGGCGCGGCTCACCCGTGCAGCGCTGGAGACGCTGGCCGTGGTGGCCTACAAGCAGCCGGTGTCACGGGCCCGGGTCTCCGCGATCCGCGGCGTCAACGTGGACGGGGTGATGCGCACCCTGCTCAACCGTGGACTCGTCGAGGAGGCCGGTCACGACCACGAGACCGGCGCCAACCTCTACTCCACCACCGGCTACTTCCTCGAGCGGATCGGGGTCACCTCGATCGACGAGCTGCCCGAGCTGGCGCCGTACCTCCCGGACATGGACGACCTCGAGGACGAGCTCGCCGAGATGGTCGGCGCCGGCACCGAGCCGGCCACACCGCCCGAGCAGCCGGCCGGGAGGCCATCCGAGCAGCACCACCCGTCACCCCACAGCGGTGACGGCACCGAACCAGACGGGGGTACCGAGACAGCATGAGCCTGGAGACCGATGACGAGGGCCTGATCCGGCTGCAGAAGCTGCTGGCCCAGTCCGGCGTCGCGTCGCGACGCAAGTGTGAAGAGCTGATGCTCGACGGACTGGTCGTCGTCGACGGCGAGGTGGTCACCCGGCTCGGGACCAAGGTGGACCCGACCACGGCGGTGATCCGGGTCGACGGCAAGCGGCTGCCGCCGATCTCGGCCAAGGTCTACCTGGTGCTCAACAAGCCCCGCGGCGTGGTATCGACGATGTCTGACCCCGAGGGTCGGCGCACCCTCTCCGACCTGGTCGCCGATCGGCCCGAGCGGCTCTTCCACGTCGGGCGCCTCGACACCGACACCTCGGGGCTGATCATGCTGACCAACGACGGCGACTTCGCCCAGCGGATGGCGCACCCGTCCTACGAGGTCGACAAGACCTACGTCGCCGAGCTGGACGGCGAGGTCACGAAGGACACGGTGGCGACCCTGCTCGAGGGCGTCGAGCTCGACGACGGCCCGGTGACCGTGTCGAGGGCGCGCGTCATCAGCCTGTCCGGCCGCGGCCGGGGCGCCAAGTCGATCGTCGAGCTGGTGATCCACGAGGGCCGCAACCGGATCGTCCGGCGGCTCTTCGAGCAGCTCGGCCACCCGGTGCGCCGGCTGACCCGCACCGGCATCGGCTCGGTGAAGCTGCAGGGGCTCGAGTCCGGTGAGCTGCGTGACCTCACCCTCGACGAGCTCGGGGAGCTGCTCGACAGCGCCCAGCTGTAGCCGGCCGTCGTACCGTGGTCGCATGGGCCCGGTCCCCGTCATCAGTGGCGCGCTCGCGCCGTACGTCGCCGCCCTGGCGGCGTACGACGTCGACCTGGGTCGCCCGGGCATCCACCGCGGTCTCCCGTCGACGACCCTCACGTTCGTGCTCGCCGCGGACGAGCCGCTCGACATCGGCTGGCAGGGCACGCCCGACAGCCGGGCCAGTCGCTGGTCGACCGTGTCCGGCCTGCACGCGCACCCGGCGGAGATCCACCACCACGGACACCAGCGCGGGATCCAGCTGGGGCTGACGACGAGAGGAGCCCGGGCACTTCTCGGGGTCCCGGCAGCCGCACTCGCCGGTCAGCTGGTCGAGGTCGCCGAGGTCGCACCCGAGCTCCGGCACCTGCCCGAGCAGCTCGCCGAGACCCCCGACGACCGCTGGCCGGCCGTCGTGGCGCGGGCACTCGTCGCCGGACTGGCCCGGCACGGTGCCCCCGAGCCGCGCGCCGAGGTCGGCCGCGCACTGCGACGGCTGACCGGGGGAGCAGGGGTCCAGGAGGTCGCCGACGAGGTGGGCTACAGCCGCCGGCACCTCACCACGCTGGTCCGGGCCGAGTGCGGGCTCGGGCCCAAGGAGCTCCAGCGGGTGGCCCGCTTCGACCGGTCGAAGGCGCTGCTCGGTCACGGCACGTCGCTCGCGGAGGTGGCAGCGACGTGCGGGTACGCCGACCAGGCCCACCTGACCCACGAGTGGACCGTGCTCGCCGGGTGCACCCCGACGACCTGGTTGCGCGAGGAGTTCCCATTCCTCCAAGACCTCACCCGCCCCGACGAGGCAGAGTGGACACCATGACCGCTGCAGACATCAGGCTCTGGCACACCCTCACCTTCGCCGACGTGGACGTGATGATCGGCTGGCTGAGCGCCATCGGTTTCACCGAGCACGCGACCTACCGCGACGACGCCGACCCCGCGGTCGTCCTGCACGCCGAGTGGTTGGGTCCCGACGGGGGAGGGATCATGTTCGGCTCACGGCGCGAGGACGCGGCGGTGCAGAACGTCGGGACCTCCGCGGCCTACCTGGTCGTCGAGGACCCGGACGAGGTCTTCGACCGCGCGGTCGCCGCGGGTGCCACGGTGCTCCGACCGATGGTCGACCAGGACTACGGCGGCCGCGGTGGCAGCGTCGCCGACCCCGAGGGCAACCACTGGTCCTTCGGCAGCTACCAACCCTCCTGAGGCCGGTCTTCCTGAGACTGGTGGGGCCGGCGCCCGGCGTACTCGATAACCTCTCCGGGTGGCAGTGAGAGCAGTGCGGGGTGCGACCCAGCTCGAGGACGACGTGCGCGACCACATGCTGGAGCGGGTCGCCGAGATGGTCTCCGACGTGATGGTCGCCAACGGTCTCGAGGTCGACGACTTCATCTCGGTGATCTTCACCGCGACCTCCGACCTGGTCTCGGAGTTCCCGGCGTACGCCGCGCGCCGGCTCGGCTTCGGCGACGTGCCGCTGATCTGTGCCCGCGAGCTGGAGATCGCCGGCTCCATGCCGCGGGTGGTGCGGATGATGGCGCACGTCGAGACCGACCTCCCCAAGGCCGACATCACCCACGTCTACCTGCACGGGGCTGCGGCGCTCCGCAAGGACCTCACCCGGGTCCGGTCGGTCCCCGATGCCGACCAGTGAGCTGGTCGGCCCGGTCGAGGTGATCGGTGCCGGCCTGCTCGGCACGTCCATCGGACTCGCCTGTCGGCAGGCGGGCCTCGACGTGCTCCTCACCGACACCTCACCCGAGCACGTGCGCACCGCCTCCGGGCTCGGCGCCGGACGCCCGCGGCGGCCCGACGACCGACCTCAGCTGGTCGTGGTCGCGGTGCCCCCTGACCACCTGGCGACGGCGATCGCAGCCGCCCTGGGTGCGAGTGACGCCGTCGTCACCGACGTCGGCAGCGTCAAGACCGGCCCGCTCGCGGCCGTCGCCGGCATCCCCGGCGTCGAGCGGTACGTCGGCAGCCACCCGATGGCGGGCAGCGAGCGCTCCGGCCCGCTGGCCGGCACCGCGGCCCTCTTCGACGGCCGGCCCTGGGCGATCACCCCGCACGAGGGCGCGTCACCCGCAGCGGTGCGGGTGGTCGAGGAGCTGGTCCGGCTGTGCGGGGCGGTGCCGGTGCGGCTCACTCCCGAGGAGCACGACCGGGCCGTGGCCCGGACCTCCCACGTGCCGCACCTGCTGGCCTCCCTCGTCGCCGCCCGGCTGGCCGAGGCCCCCGAGCAGCACCTCGCACTCTCCGGTCAGGGGGTGCGCGACGTGACCCGGGTGGCTGCCGGCGACCCGGCGCTCTACGGCCAGATCGTCAGCGCCAACGCCGAGGCGGTGCTCGACCTGCTGGGGGAGGTGCGCGGCCAGCTCGACCTGCTCATCGACGCCGTCGCGACCCAGGACCGCGGGCGGCTCGCCGTGCTCCTCGAGCAGGGCGTCGCCGGCACCCGGGCGATCCCCGGCAAGCACGGTGCCCCGCTACGTCCGATGCGCTCGGTCTTCGTCTCCGTGCCCGATCACCCGGGCGAGCTGGCCCGGCTCTTCGCCGACGCCGGCGCCAGCGAGGTCAACATCGAGGACATCCACATCGACCACGATCCCGGTCGCCCGGTCGGTCTGGTCGAGCTGCTCGTGGACGAGACCCGGGCCGAGCACCTCGTCGGCCTGTTGGAGTCCCGCGGATGGTCGACACACCGGTAGGCTTCCGGCCCGTGAACACCTCCTCACACCCCCTCGCGCCCGGACTCGTGATCGCCGTCGACGGCACCTCCGGATCGGGCAAGTCGAGCACCTCCCGGGGTCTCGCCGACCGGGTGGGCCTGCGCTACCTCGACACCGGTGCGATGTTCCGCGCGATGACGTGGTGGCTGCTCGGTCAGGGCGTCGACGTCCACGACCCGGCTGCCGTCGCGGCCCGCTGCGACGAGCCCGCGATCGTCTCCGGTACCGACCCGCTGGGGCCCACGATCATGGTCGACGGCGCCGACGTGGCGGTCGCGATCCGCAGCGACGAGGTCAACGCCGCGGTCTCCCCGGTGAGTGCCGTCCCCGAGGTGCGGGCCCGGCTCCTCCGGTTGCAGCGCGACGTGATCGCCGGCGTCGTCGCCGACAGCGGGATCGTCGTCGAGGGACGTGACATCGGCTCGGTGGTGTGGCCGTCGGCACCGCTGAAGATCTACCTCAGCGCGGACCCGGCCGCGCGCGCGCTACGGCGGGCCGCCGAGCAGGGTGGCGCCGACCTGGCCGCGACCCAGGAGTCCCTGCTGGCGCGGGACCGGATCGACTCCGGTCGGGCGACCGCCCCGCTGGTGATGGCCGACGGTGCCGTCCACCTCGACACCACGCCGTACACCCTCGACGAGGTGATCGCGCAGCTGGTCGAGCTCGTCGAGGCCGTCGAGGCGCACACGTGAGCGCGCGATGAGCAGCGCCGACGTCCACCGCCAGCTGCCGCGCAGCGACCGGACCAGGTCCCTGCCGCGCTACCTCCTGCACTCGCCGATCCGGCCGATCTCGCGCTGGCTGCTGCGGCGGCGGTACGCCGTGCACGTGCACGGGACCGCTGAGACGCCGACCGACGGCGGGGTGATCTTCGCCTCCAACCACGTCGGCGTGCTCGACGGCCCGATGCTGGCGATCTTCGCGACCCGGCCGGTGCACGCGCTGACCAAGAAGGAGATGTTCCGCGGTCCGCTCGGGTGGTTCCTGCGGAAGTCCGGCCAGATCCCGCTCGACCGCTACCGGAGCGACCCCGCAGCGGTGAAGAGCTGCCTGTGGGCGCTGCGGTCCGGACGCGCAGTCGGGATCTACCCCGAGGGCTCCCGTGGTGCGGGGGACCTGGAGCGTTTCCACCGCGGTGCGGCCTACCTGGCGCTCGTCTCCGGGGCGCCCGTCGTGCCGGTCACGATGTTCGGTAGTCGTGACCCGGGCGGCACGAGTGGGTCTTTGCCGGCGAAGGGTGGGACCATCGACATGGTGTTCGGAACGCCGTACACATTCGACCCCGTCCCCTGGCCCCGCACCCGGGAACAAGTGGAGAAGGCTTCGTTGTTGCTCAGAGAGCACATGCTGGTCCAGCAGGACCAGGCGCGCGCGTCGACCGGGAGAGAGCTCCCGGGGCCGTTGCCCGCCCGCGATGTAGACCCCGACCCCCTCACCGGGGTCACCGATCAAGGAGCACCATGAGCGAGCCCGAGGGCGCGCCCGCGCACATCGACCCGAGCAGCGACGACCTGGGCGGGGACGAGGTCTTCGGACCGGTCCCGGTGCTGGCCGTCGTCGGCCGGCCCAACGTCGGCAAGTCGACGCTGGTCAACCGGATCATCGGCCGCCGCGAGGCGGTCGTCGAGGACGTGCCCGGCGTCACTCGCGACCGGGTGTCCTACGACGCCAACTGGAACGGCCGCGCCTTCACCGTCGTCGACACCGGCGGCTGGGACCCCGATGCCCGTGGCCTGGCCGAGCGGATCGCGGCGCAGGCCGAGGTCGCGGTCACCCTGGCCGACGCGGTGCTCTTCGTCGTCGACGCCACCGTCGGCATCACCGACTCTGACGAGGCCGTCGTCAAGATCCTGCGCGCGTCCGGCAAGCCGGTCGTGCTGGCCGCCAACAAGGTCGACGACCAGCGCACCGAGGCCGAGGCCTACGGCCTGTGGCACCTCGGGCTCGGCGAGCCGTGGCCGGTCTCTGCGCTGCACGGCCGCGGTTCGGGCGACATGCTCGACGCCGTGCTCGCTGCGCTGCCGGAGCCTCCGCCCGAGCGCCTCGGCGAGATCGGCGGTCCGCGTCGGATCGCGATCGTCGGCAAGCCCAACGTCGGCAAGTCCTCGCTGCTGAACCGGCTCGCCGGCTCCGAGCGGGTCGTCGTCGACAACGTCGCAGGCACCACCGTCGACCCGGTCGACGAGCTGATCGAGCTCGGCGGTGACACCTGGCGCTTCATCGACACCGCCGGCATCCGCAAGCGGGTCAAGTCGGCCTCGGGCCACGAGTACTACGCCTCGCTGCGCACGTCGACTGCGATCGACCGCGCTGAGGTCGCCGTGCTGGTCATCGACGGCGGCCAGTCGATCTCCGAGCAGGACGTGCGCATCCTGCAGACCGTCCGCGAGGCCGGCCGCGCCCTCGTGATCGCCTTCAACAAGTGGGACCTGGTCGACGAGGAGCGTCGCTACTACCTGGAGCGCGAGATCGAGCGCGAGCTGGTGCAGGTGCAGTGGGCGCCGCGGATCAACGTGACCGCCCGCACCGGCTGGCACGTCGACCGACTGGTCCCGGCGCTCAACAAGGCGATCGAGGGCTGGGAGACCCGGGTCTCGACCGGGACGCTCAACAACTTCCTCGGCCGCCTGGTCGCCGAGCACCCGCACCCGGTGCGCAGCGGCAAGCAGCCCAAGGTGCTCTTCGCCACCCAGGCCACGACCGCGCCTCCGACGTTCATCCTCTTCACCAGCGGCAAGCTGGACGCGGCCTACGAGCGCTACATCGAGCGTCGGCTGCGTGAGGAGTTCGGCTTCGTCGGGACGCCGATCGTGCTGCAGCAGCGCCCCCGGGAGAAGAGGAAGCGCTGATCTCTCGTTCCGTCGTCATAGCGGTCAGGATCTGACCTGATCGGGTCCTAGAGTCCTTGTCATGACGACGGAACGCGACGACATCCTCGACCTCCTCCACAAGCACCGGGGCCTCTTCCGGGTCACGGTCGCCGGACTCACCGACGAGCAGGCGGCGGCGACCCCGACCGCGAGCGAGCTCAGTCTCGGCGGCCTGATCAAGCACGTGAGCGCGACCGAGCAGGAATGGGCGGGCTTCATCGTCCGCGGCCCGTCCGCTCAGCCCGAGATCGACTGGGAGAGCATCGACTGGAGCAACCCGCCACCCGAGTTCGTGGCCTACCAGAACGGCTTCCGGATGATCGAGGGGGAGACCCTGGCGGGTCTGCTCACGGCGTACGACGAGATAGCGGCCGCGACCGACGAGCTGGTCGCCACCGTCGACCTCGACGCCCGGCAGCCCCTGCCGGAGGCGCCGTGGTTCGAGCCAGGCGCCAGCTGGTCGGCCCGTCGGGTGTTCTTGCACGTCGCTGTGGAGACCGCCCAGCACGCCGGCCACGCCGACATCATCCGGGAGACCATCGACGGTCAGAAGTCGATGGGCTGACCGACCGGTGACCGGCGGTACCTGCTTGCCCGCCGACGAGGCACGCACTGGACGCCCGAGTGCGGACGAGTCCCCGACGGCGCACGGCCCTCTCTCGTGCGTCGCGCTGGTGTTCGTTGCCTCGGCGCGGCATCCTTGCCCCATGCCCGACGACAAATGGACGCCAACGCTGCGGGTGGAGAAGCGCAAGTGGGACCAAACCGTCTCGACGGTGGACATCGCGCATCCGGTGTCCGGGGTCGGCGACACGTCGGCCTGGGTCGTTCCCAACGGCAGCCGTCGGGAGCGCCCTGGCCGGGGCACGATCGACGTCCTTGACCAGCCCGAGCTGTGGGTCGCGGTTCCCGGCGAGTGGTGGGTCCTCTGCGGTTACGTGGACGCTGCCCAGTCCCTGAACGGCTACAAGGTCCACGCATCGGCTCCCTTCGAGGCCCCGCGCACCGCTGACGAGATCGTGTGGGTCGACCTCGACCTGGACTTCGAGGTCACCGGGGACCGACTGGCGCTCCTGGACGAGGACGAGTTCCACGCCCACGCCCGCACCATGGCCTACCCCAAGGACGTCGTGAGAGGTGCCTGGTCGGGTATCGCCACCGTCGCCTCTCGGTACACCAACGGTGACTGGCCGTTCGACGGATCGATGCAGGATTGGCTGGACGACACGCGTCGCTGACCGTCCGGAACACAGCGGCACGTAGCGGCACCAACGACTGGTTCGCGCTGGCGTGGCTGGTGCGCAGCCGTGTACTGCCGGACGGGACTTCGCGGCTCTTCTGACCCCGGGCATCGCAACCCGATTCCAAGGATCGCAACGGCCTGCGATAGTGTTCACGCGGTTCGCCGCTCATGAGGCGGCAACCTTTCGGGCTGTGGCGCAGCTTGGTAGCGCACTTGACTGGGGGTCAAGGGGTCGCAGGTTCAAATCCTGTCAGCCCGACCGAAAAGTGGCCTCTGAACTGGGGAAACGCAGTTCAGAGGCCGCTTCGCATTTTGAGTCCGATCGCCTTATGTCCCGTGTATGGCCCGAAAACCCCTCGCGTTAGTGACCCGGGTGGACGTGGAGGGCCAGTCGGTGACCAACCGAGGCTGCGCGCAGGGACGTCCTTCGCTCGGGGTGGGTGTCGTCGGCTTGCCGGCGAAGGACTGAAGGATGTGGGTCACGTCTGGGGTGGTCCTGTCCTTCTCGATGTAGAACTCCTTGGTGATCGTGTCTGAGGAGTGGCCTAGGACGCGGGCAGCGGGGTCTGAGTCGACCAGCAGGTGGGGTCACCTATCCGTGCAGCAGACCCACCCGAGCCGCGGGTGGTCCGTGCGCCGAACGTCATGGTCCGCCGAGTGTCACCAGCACGCGGCGCGCGGAACGCGGCGCGTGATGGTCCGCACGCTAGGGGCCGCGAACCCGGCGACAAGCTGACTGCGGGAGCGCTCCTGTCAGCCCGAGCTCGGGTCGAGGTCCTGGACGGCGCCGTCGACGAGCCGCACCTCGACGTCGACGTCGGCGAGACCGGCCGCGTTCAGGGCCGTGCGCAGTGACGCCGTCTCGATGGTGGGGGGAGGTCCGAGGGCGGTGATCTGGAGCTTGCCCTGCTCGTAGTCCACGCTCTGGATCGTCCATCCCGCTGACTTCGCCCACCGTGCGGCGACTGGTGTGGCGGTGCTGACGGTGGACTGCTGTTTGTAGGCGGTCACGCTACCGACGCCCAGCGGGACGGCGACCAGGACGACCATGAGCACGACGACCGCGACGGTGCGGCCAGAGAGCCGGCCGACCTCGAATCCGCTGTCACTGGCGACATCACGGACGTTGAAGGCCAGGAGTACGGCGGTTCCGGTGGCGATGATCGCGGCCACGTTGGTCCCGAAGAGCAGCAGCGCGCCTAGGGACTGTGACGGCTCACCGGACTCCAGGGTGATTCCCACGACCGCCAGGGGCGGAACGAGAGAGATGGCGATCGCCACCCCCGGCAACGTGTCGGAGATGTCCGAGCGGATCAGGGCGAACGCGCCCACCGCACCGGTCGCCAGGGCGGCGATCAGGTCGATCACATGGGGACTCACCCGCCCGGCCACCTCGCTGTTGTTGTTGGCGTCGATCGGGAAGGGGTGAGCCAGACCGATGAGGTAGCCGACCAAGATGACGGCGACGGCGCCACCGAGCACCATCCCTGCGTTGAGGAGGATCTGGTGGCGTCGGGCCAGCACGATCGCCAGCGCGGTGCCGAGGATCGGTGTCATCAACGGGGCGACGATCATCGCCCCGATCACCGTGGCGGTGGAGTCCGAGACGACACCGGCCGAGGCGATCACGGCTGCCAGCACCAGGAGCACCCAGAACGCAGAGGTCTTGGCGGGTCGGGTACTGCCGTAGCCGATCCAGAGTTTGTCGGTCATCCGGTCGATGTCGTCGGCGACGACCTTGGTGCCAGGCAGTTTCATGACGGTTCTCCTCGCGAGCCCGGTCGGACGGGACGCACCCGAGTATGTCCGGCCCGCGCACCAACCGGGTCCTTCCTGCCTCCTTGTGCGCAACCCACGACCGCAACCCCGCGACGGCACAGGCCACGATGAGGACTGCTGTTACTACGGCACGACTCCAACCATCCAGCACCCTCGAGTCGAGCCAGAATCGGGTGGACGGTGCCCTTAGGCAGACCGGATGCTTCGCCGTTCTCGTACCCGTACCGCTCTGCGGTCGGCTCCTGAAGGAGGAAACGAAGGACGAGCTGGCAGATACGCCGACAGACGGGGATGAGACGCGGATTGGCCACGGCCCGGGTCGCGGCGGATCCAGGTGTTCCCGGGAGGGATTCGACGTCTCGTACGCCCTCTCGGGGGCAGGAGGACGGCGGCGCCGCACTTGTCGTGGTGCTCACCTACGCTTCGGACGTGAATATCGACCTGGGCGAGCGCAGCCGCTTCAGCAATTGGCTCCTAGAAGCCGAGCAGCAGCCCGATCCCGGCGGTTTCTACGAGGGCGAGCGGGAGGCGACCGCCCACCAGCACGTGAAGCCGTGGTGGAAGGTGATGTGCCTGACCGGGGTGGACTACTTCTCCACCCTCGGCTACCAGCCCGGCATTGCCGCGCTCGCCGCCGGTGCCTTGGCACCGATCGCCACGTTGGTTCTCGTCCTGGTCACGTTGTTCGGGGCGTTGCCCATGTACCGCCGGGTGGCGAAGGAGAGTCCGCATGGCGACGGCAGCCTGTCCATGCTGGAACGGCTCCTTTCGTACTGGCCGAGCAAGGTCCTGGTGCTCGCGCTGATCGGGTTCGTGGCGACCGGTTTCGTCATCACGATCACCCTGTCCGCCGCCGACGCGTCTGCCCACCTCGTGGAGAACCCGTTCCTGACCGACGCCCTGCACGGCAAGGAGGTCGTCCTCACCCTGGTCCTGTTGGCCCTGTTGGCGGCGGTGTTCCTCAAGGGGTTCAGCGAGGCCATCGGCATCGCCGTGGTGCTGGTGGCGGGCTATATCGGGCTGAGCGCGGTGGTGGTCGGCAACGGGTTCTGGCACGTGTTCGAGAACCCGGGCACGTTCACCGACTGGACCAACGCCGTCAGCGACGCCCACTCGTCGCCGCTGGCTGTCCTCGGTGCGTCGTTGCTGGTGTTCCCGGCGCTCGCACTGGGACTGTCCGGGTTCGAGACCGGTGTCGTGGTGATGCCCCTGGTCAAGGGCGACCCGGACGACACGGTCGCCGAGCCGACGGGTCGGATCCGCAACGCGAGGAAGTTGCTGACAACTGCCGCGCTGATCATGAGCGTGATGCTGATGGGCTCAGCGATCGTCACCACGTTCCTGATCCCGGCCGCAGAGTTCGAGGCTGGTGGTGAGGCGAACGGGCGGGCGCTCGCCTATCTGGCGCACGAGAACCTCGGCGAAGGGTTCGGAACCGTCTACGACGTCGCGACTATCGGGATCTTGTGGTTCGCCGGGGCCTCGGCGATGGCTGGACTGCTCAACATCGTGCCCCGCTTCCTGCCTCGCTACGGGATGGCCCCGGACTGGGCGCGTGCCACCCGCCCCCTCGTGCTGGTCTTCACCCTCATCTCCGTGGTCGTCACCATCGCGTTCAAGGCCGACGTCGACGCCCAAGCCGGGGCCTACGCCACTGGGGTGCTGGCGCTGATGTCGTCGGCTGCGGTCGCGGTCACACTCACCGAATGGCGACGCGGACACCACAAGGCCGGGCTGTTCTTCGGCGTCGTCGCAGCGGTCTTCATCTACACCATCTCGGTGACCATCATCGAACGTCCCGAGGGCCTGTTCATCGCGTTGATCTTCATCGCCATGATCGTCATCATCTCGCTGGTCTCGCGGATCAGCCGCTCGACCGAGCTGCGCGTCCAGAGCGTCACGTTCGACGACGTCGCGAAGGAACTGCTCGACGAGGTCCTCGTCAAGGACGCCCCGGTCAGGTTCATCGCGAACAAGGTGCAAGCCGGTGACGACGCCGAGTACAACGACAAGTCCCTTGACGTGCGACTGGACAACCACCTCGACATCGCCGAAACGGCCGTCTTCCTGGAAGTGCGGATCAACGACGCCTCCGACTTCTCCACCACCGTTGACGTCGCCGGGGTCCGGGTCGGGAACCACCGGGTCCTGCGAGCAACCGGCCCCTCGGTCCCGAACGCGCTTGCCGCGATCCTGCTGTCGGTCACCGACATGGACGACATGCCGTCCCACATCTACTTCGAATGGTCGGAGAAAGCACCGGGACAGAACGCCCTCCGGTTCTTGCTCGCCGGAGAGGGTGACATCCCGCCCCTGACCCACGAGATCCTGCGCCGAGCCGTCCCCGACCCCGGCCAGCGGCCCCAAGTTCACGTCGGAGGCTGACCGGAATGCAGCATCTTCGGATCACCTCACCGGCCCGCCTCACCGACCAGGTCCTCGACGTGTTCACCGGCGACCCCGCAGTCAGCCAACTCGCCGTCATGCGAGGAGCATCCGTCGAACCCGTCGGCGACATCGTGCTCGCGGACGTGGCCCGTGAAGCTGTCAACGAGGTCATCGACCGACTCGAGGCCCTCGGCGTCCCCGAATGCGGCACCATCCACATCGACCCCGTCACCACGTGGGTCTCCCGGGCCGGGTACGACGCTGAACGCCACACCCCCGGATCGAGCGCCGACGCGGTCGTGTGGGCTGATGTCACCCAACGCGCGTACGAGGAATCCGAACTCAACTGGACCTACCTGTCGTTCATGACCCTGGCGACCCTGCTCGCCTCCATCGCCATCGTCGTGGACTCCCAAGTCCTCGTCATCGGAGCGATGGTGCTCGGCCCGGAATTCGTCTGCATCGCCGCCCTCGGCCTCGCCCTGGTGCGGCGACGACGCACCCTGTTCACTCTCGCCGTCCGCACCCTGATCATCGGTTTCGCGGTCGCCATCACTGCCACCACAGTCGCGGCGCTCGCAGCCCGAGCCCTCGGCTGGGTCACCACCGCCGACGTCACCGGAGAAAGACCCGGCACCGACTTCATCTACTCACCCGACAAGTGGTCCTTCATCGTCGCGCTCATCGCCGCAGCCGCCGGAGTCCTCTCCCTGACGTCTGCGAAGGTAGGCGGACTGTCCGGGGTGTTCATCTCCGTCACCACCGTCCCCGCTGCAGGCAATGTCGCCCTCGGCATCGCCTTCGGAGCCACCGCCGAGGTCTACGGCAGCACCATCCAGTTGGCACTCAACATTTCCGGCATGATCCTCGCCGGATGGGCCACCCTCGCCCTCCAACACGTCATCTGGAACCGCAAAGCCCGCCACCGCAGCCGACTCCTCGCCCACCGTCATGAGTAACCCATGGGCTCAAGAACCTAAGGGACTCATCGGACGACCCGTTCCGGAGTTGGTCGCAACCTGTCTCTGTCTGCCCGTTGCGTCAGTCCTTGGCTCGTGGTGACGCAACGAAGCTGCGGTAGACCCAGGGGTCGAGGAGACGCAACCTCCTCGATCCTGTCGTCGCGGCGGGTTCTGGAACGAAGACCCAAATCGTTCGTATGGACCAAGACCGCAGACCAGATCCGGAAGTCCCTCGCCGGCTACTGAATCGCCTTCGAGAAAATAGTCGACGCTTCAACCGGACAGGACACGAGGCTCAACCTAGGCCCCGCGCGGCCATGGTCGGGCGCGTTTGGGGACTCGCCCGCAGGCGGGCGAGCTGGCCCCGCCCGAGCCGGGCCTCTACCTGTCTGGGATGAAGTCCTAGGAAGCCGGCAGGTCAGGAGTGTCGACGACAAGGAGACCTGGTAGCAGCCTCAACGTCCAGGGTCGCCGTGCTCGACAACGCGTCGGCGAGCGACCGCAGCGCGCGCGCCGCCGCGAGCTCGTAGCCGATCTCGGGAGTGTCGAGGGGATCTCGCTCGGAGAGCGTGGCCGTCCCGGTCGCAGTCAGTTTCTCTCTGGGCCCCGCTCACCAGCCGGCCTCGGCGTAGCTGTGGCCGTCCGTCTCCCTCAGGAGGATCTCGACAGACCAACGTGCAGTGAAGAGGTCATCGACCTATCCGTTTCGTGCTCTCGATTCGTATGGGGGACGAACGGGGAGGGTCAATGGGCCGAGTCAGGGCCTACGGAGGACGGCGCCGTCGATGCCAAGCGACGCCCGGTCACCTGCCGTGGTCGCAGGCGAACAAAGCAGTTGTGGTCTCCATCCGGAGTCGGTGACGGCCACCGCCCCGACTCGTCGGGAGCGTTGCCGGCCGCTTCGACACTTCCGCTGATCAGGACGCTCCAGCACTCACCTCGCGAGACATCGAGCTGGTCGATTTCGAACGACACCACTCCGCCCTTGGCGAAGATCCGAGTGAACCGGGCGAGTTCCGAGGTCGAAGCTGTGCGGACGTACACAATTGACCCGTCACAGGAGTAGTCCACGGGATGGATACGCGGACCGCTACCGGCGTCGAACCCGATCCGGCCGACGCCACGACTGCCGACGTGCTGCCAGCATTCGGCCGACTGTCATCGACTGGGGGATCTGCATGGCTGCTCCT
This sequence comes from uncultured Actinomycetota bacterium, assembly GCA_963706475.1. Classification (GTDB taxonomy): domain Bacteria; phylum Actinomycetota; class Actinomycetes; order Propionibacteriales; family Nocardioidaceae; genus Nocardioides. Next base: position 141,399 of record CAVPLV010000003.1, read on the forward strand.
AACGACTCGAAGGCCTCAACCCATCGTGGAGGACAGCTGGGGCGTCAGGGCAGAGGAGAAAGTCCCATTCCGGCAGGTCCCCTGAGCTCCGGGTGCTCTCCGGAGCGGAACACGCTTCTGCTACGGACCCGCCATGCCCATCGTCTCGCCGAGAGTCCGCGGCAGCCAGCGCCCTTGGTCCCCGTCCGAGCGGCCGACAAGCAGGAACAACGACTCTGCCGACCGTGTCGCCCGCACCAGACACTGAGGTATGAGCTGGAGCGTGATCTCGAGCCGAGCCGCACGTGACCGAGCTTGCACGGTGACGTCAATCGCCCTCGCCCGGGCTGACGCAGGATGTCTACCTGCCCGACCATCAGGGGCGGGTGCCGCTGGTCCCTGGTGGATCGTGGACGACAGCCGACCCGGCAGGTCTCGCCGGGCTGGCGGCGGATCTCGCGGCCAGCGGCATCGCCGCAGCACCCGCTCACATCGGGGCCGTCGAGGACGGGGTGGTCTACCCCGTTCCGGTCGAGGACGTGCTCTGCGCGGTGGCGACTACGACCGAGAGCATCCGGTCTCACGGGTTTCGCGGAGGACCTGAAGAATGCCGGGCACCCGACCACCGTGCAGATCGTGCCGAGGGCAGATCACCAGAGCATCTACCAGGCGGATGTGGCCGGCTCCCGGATCTCGCGGTGGCTGCTATCGATTGCCAGCGCGACCGAGAGGTCGGGTACCGGACCTTCGCGCACCTTCGGGCCCTAGTCGGATGCTCGAGGTGGTGGACTTCGGTGTCGGGGCCAGGGAACACGAGAGCCTCGCGGCTATCCGACCACCGGACGAGGTATGGCGGTCGCCGTCAGCCGGGAGACCGACACGTGGCCGGGGACGACGTGGATGAGCCGGAGACCGACCCCCAGTCGGCGGGCTTCCACCACAGCGGTACCCGGGTGTCTCGTCCAAGGACGAGCCGTTGATCCCGGCGACGACGGGGCCGCATTGGGTGGTCAGGTCATGCCTCCTGTGACGTCGGGCCCGATGCCGGTTGCCGCTCGTACGGGATCGACCACCATGACCGGGCAGGTGGGGGTCGCGAGGTGCTGCGCGCCCCACGGAGCCCAGGTGCGGTCCGAGCGGAACCGAGTGCCGATGGCGTCCGACGACGAGCAGCGTCGCGCGGCGGGACTCATGCATGTCGGACGACCACCTCGGTCTCGACGTCGGGGTACCGGGCGAGCTTCGCTTCGAAGGCAGCGGCCAGTTCGCGCGCCTGTTCCGCATCGTGGCGACGGCCCGCGTTGTCTCGTCACCGAGATCGAGGCGTGCGAGTGCGAGGATGAGCGGCATGGGCGTCGAGCTGCTGGAGGTCCGCGACTTCTTGGCACAGCACGCGCCGTTTGACATTCTGCCGACGGCGGCGCTGGAGCAGGTCCCGCGCCAATGCACGCTGCGCTACGCCCGCCGCGGCACCGTGGTCCTCGATGTGGGGGAGCAAGGTGAGGGCCTGTACGTCGTCCGGTCCGGGGCCGTCGATGTCGTGGACGAGGCCGGTGGCCTCGTCGAGCGGGTCGGGACCGGCGTCGCGTTCGGGATGAGCTCATTGCTGGAGCGCCGGCCCACGCGGCACCGCTGCACGGCCACCGAGGACACCCTGCTGCTGGTGCTGCCGCCCGAGCTCTTCGAGACGCTGGCTCGCGAGCACACCGGCTTCGCGTCGTTCTATGCCGCGACCCACCACGACCGGTTGTCGAGGGCAATCGGCAACCTCCAGCAGGCCTCCTCCGGCAGCACGGTGCTCGGCACGGCCGTGGCGGACCTGGTGACCCGCGAGCCGGTCGCCACGTCGCCGGGGGTCACGATCGCGGAGGCAGCGGCCGGCATGTCGCAGGGGGGCGTCTCGTGCATCCTCGTGGTCGACGAGGGTGGCCTGACTGGCATCGTGACCGACCGCGACCTGCGTAACCGGGTGCTGGCCGTCGGCCTCGACCCCGGCCGACCGGTGCGGGACGTGATGACCTCGCCGGTGCTCACCCTGCGCGAGGAGGCCGCCGCGTTCGAGGCGCTGCTCGAGATGGTGAGCCACCGCATCCACCACCTGCCGGTCCTCGACCGACACGGCACGGCGGTGGGAGTGGTGTCCACCACCGACCTGGTCCAGCTGGAGAACTCCAACCCGATCTATCTTGCTGCCGATATTGCACGACAGGCGACCCTGGCCGCGGTGGTCGAGCAGGCGCGCAGGATCCCCACGGTGCTGAGCCAGCTGGTCGACCGGGACGTGTCCGCGGCCGACATCGGTCGGGTGGTGACAGCCCTGGGTGACGCAGTACGCCGCCGCGTCGTGGCGCTGGTCGACGCGGAGCTGGGACCCGCGCCCGCGCCGTACGCGTGGGTCGTGCTCGGTTCCGTCGCTCGCGAGGAGGAGGCGCTCTCGGCCGACCAGGATCACGCCCTGGTGCTCTCCGAGCCCGATCACGGTGACTGGTACGCCCGGCTGGCGCACCGGGTCACGGAGGTCCTGGTGGAGTGCGGGTGGCCGCGCTGTCCTGGCGACGTGATGGCGACGAACCCCCGCTGGTGCCTCACCGTTGCCCAGTGGCGTCAACACTTCGCTGCGTGGTCGGCCGAGCCCGACCCAGATTCCGTGCTGCACGCCGCGATCTTCCACGACATGCGCCACCTGAGTGGTGATCCAGGGCTGACCGAGGAGGTCCGACGAATGGCGGCCTCGTCCACCTCTCCCCGGCTACTGGGCCACCTCAGCGCCCAGGCGCTGCGCGTGAGACCACCGCTGGGCTTCTTCCGCGGGTTCGTGCTGGAGCGCGGGGGCGAGCACCGCGACACCCTCGACATCAAGCGAGCCATTTCCGCTGTGGTGCAGCTGGCCCGTGTGCAGGCGCTCCGGTCGGGCTCGACCGCCCTGCCGACCCGTATCCGGATCGCCGATGCCGCGCACGCGGGGTTGATCGACGAGGAGACGGCGGAGGACCTCGCCGACGCATTTGAGCTGATGTCCTACCGCAGGCTGTACCACCAGGTCGCCCAGGCGCGTGCCGGTGAGCGGCCCGACAACCACCTCGCGCCCGGTGACCTGACCGAGCGCGAGCGGCGCCACCTCAAGGACGCCTTCGGGATCGTGCGCTCGGCCCAGCAGCAGCTGGCGAATCGGCTCGGGCTCGGATTCGACTGATGGGGCCCTGGTTCGCCCGGCGGGACCGGCTCCCCGATCCCGAGCGCTACCCGGCCGGGCCGGTCCGGAACCTCGCTGCCGCGCCTCCGCCACTGTTCGGCACCCCAGTGTCGGGGGTCGAGTTCCTGGCCGTTGACGTTGAGACAACCGGTCTGGATCTGCGGCGCGACCACGTCCTCGCCATCGGCTGGTTACCGGTGATGGCCCGGCAGGTCGTGCTGGCCGGCGCCCGCGAGGTGTTGGTCCGGCTTCCGCCTGGGGTCGACGTCGGCGAGTCGGCGACGATACACCAGCTCACTGACGACGTCGTGGCGGCGGCCCCCACCCTGGTCGGCGTACTCCCCGACCTGCTCGCCGCACTGCAGGGCAGGGTGCTGCTCGCCCACCATGCGCCCATCGAGCTGGCCTTCCTGAAGCGCGCAGCGCAGGAGGCGTACGACGCCCGGTTGCCGCTCACCGCGGTCGACACCATGGCGCTGCAACACCAGCTCGTGCACGGCCAGCACGGCGAGATCGAGCCCGGCTCGCTGCGCCTCGACGAAGCGCGTCAGCACTTCGGGCTACCGCGCTACCCCGCCCATGGTGCCCTGATCGATGCAGTCGCCACTGGCGAGCTGCTGCTGGCTCAGGTCGCTGAGCTGGAACACCGACTCGGCCACGAGCCGGTGCTGGCGGATCTGTCGCCGACCCGTCGTCGTTGAGTGTCAGTGGGTGTGGAGCCCGCGGCCCGGACGGGTGAGCGTGGCGCAGGTCGTCGGGATCGAGGCGCCGAACGTTGATCGAGTCGGTGAGCTGGTCAACGAGGTCGGGTGGGAAGACCATGGTGACCTCGACGAGGGTCACCTCCACCGTCAACTTCCCGGCGGTCATCTTGAGGGGGCGGGGTTGCGCCGCACCCTCGGCGTCATCCGCCATGACGCGAGAAGGGACGCGGCAAGCCCGCGGGCGAGCGTAAAGCCACCGGCCGGCTCGCAGGACCATCAGTGGTGAGGTAGCAACCGGCGGCCCTGGACTTCGTCGGGGTGCAGACGCACGCACACGCTGCGCGGACCGCTCGGCCACACCTGTAAGTCGCGTAGAACGTTGGCGGCGTCCTTGGTGTCGACGAGCTCTGCGACTCCGGAGACGACCACGCTCCAGCCGGCATGAGTCGCGGAGTCCGCGTGATCGGCCTCGATCAGGATCCGCTGACCCTCGCATTCCCTGCCGAGGGCCGAGTCGGCGCTCACTTGGAACCACAGTGCGCCGGCTGACACGACGTAGTTCACCGGCACGATGGATGGACCTGTCTCGCGCGACCAGACCACGCGAGCGATCGGGTCGGACCCGTCGAGCTGCTGCCAGCACTCGTACGGCGTCATCCGCACAAGTCGCGCGTCGCCGCTGCGCAAGTTCGTCATCAACTTCCTCCGTTGTCTGCGTGTGTGGGCGAGCCGGTGCCGCTGGCAAGGACAGCGCGCGCCGCCTCGAGCCGGGCGACGGGCACCCGGAATGGGGAGCAGGAGACGTAGTCCAGTCCCGCGCGGTCGAAGAAGTGGATCGACTCGGGGTCCCCGCCGTGCTCGCCGCAAACGCCCAGGTGCAGCTCTGGATTGGTCTGGCGGCCGAGCCGGACGGCGGTGGACACCAGGGAGCCGACGCCCGCGACGTCGAGCGACTCGAAGGGCGAGACCGCGAGGACGGCGCGATCGAGATAGGTCGGGAGGAATGCCGCCTCGACATCGTCGCGGGAGAACCCCCACGTCATCTGTGTCAGGTCGTTGGTGCCGAAGGAGAAGAAGTCGGCTTCCTTGGCGATCTGGTCGGCGGTCAGTGCGGCCCGGGGGACCTCGATCATGGTGCCGATCGTCACTGGGATGACCACCTGCCGATCGGCTTGAACGCTCTCGACGACCTCCTCGATCTCCCGGCGTACCAGGGAGAGCTCATTGACCGTCGCCACCAGTGGGATCATGATCTCTGGTCGAGGATCACCACCGGCCGCCAAGCGGTCAGCGGCCGCCTCCAGCACGGCGCGGGCTTGCATGGCGAACAAGCCAGGAACGGTGATGCCGAGGCGCACGCCCCGAAGTCCGAGCATGGGGTTCTGCTCGTGGAGCCGACCGACCGCCTCGAGCAGCCGGTGATGCTGGCGGTCGCGGTGCCCGTGGTCGTCCTCCAGGGCGACCCGGACGGCCAGGTCCGCTTGGTCGGGCAGGAACTCGTGCAGCGGTGGGTCGATGAGCCGAATGGTGACAGGCAACCCGTCCATCTGTTCCAGGATCTCGGTGAAGTCGGCGCGCTGCAGCGGCAGCAGATCCGCCAAGGCGGCTGCTCGTCCGGCCTCGTCCTCGGCGAGGATCATCCGCTCGACGAGTTCGCGCCGGGGGCCGAGGAACATGTGCTCGGTGCGGCACAGCCCGATCCCTCCGGCGCCGAAGCGACGGGCGCGTCTGGCGTCGTCGGGGGTGTCGGCATTGGCGCGCACTCCGAGTCGGCGCACGCGGTCGGCGTGCTCGAGGACGAAGGCGACTGCCTCGGCGAGGTCGTCCGGCTCGCTCAGCGAGCCGTCGAGGTGGCGCACGATGATCGAGTCGGTGACCGGTACCTCGCCGGGGAACACCTCGCCGGTGCTGCCGTCGATGGACACGACGTCGCCCTCGGCGAGGGTGCGCCCGCCACGCACACGGACCTGTCGTCGTTCGCTGTCAACCTCCAGCGCGTCGGCGCCACACACGCAGGTCCGTCCCATGCCACGCGCCACGACAGCCGCGTGCGAGGTCTTCCCGCCGCGACTGGTCAGCACCCCCTGGGCGGCGACCATGCCGGGCAGGTCGTCCGGGTTGGTCTCCCGGCGGACGAGGATGACCCGGTCGCCCGCGCCGGCCCAGGCCACCGCGGTGGCCGAGTCGAGGGCGATCCGTCCGTACGCGGCACCGGGGGAAGCCCCGACGCCGGTGGTCAGGGTCACGCGCTCGGCCGTGGGATCGAAGCTGGGGAACATCAACCGCGCGAGTTGGGCACCCGTCACGCGACCAACGGCCTCGTCGGCGTCGATGGCGCCCTCACCGACCATCGAGTGGGCGATCCGGAACGCCGCCTCCGGGGTTCGCTTGCCCACCCGCGTCTGAAGGATCCACAAGTGGTTGTTCTCGACAGTGAACTCGATGTCGCACAGGTCGCGATAGTGATTCTCCAGCGTGACCATGACGTCGAGCAGCGAGTCGTAGGAGACCTTGTCGAGCTCGGCCAGGTCGACAAGCGGGATGGTGTTGCGGATGCCGGACACCACGTCCTCACCTTGGGCGTTCTGCAGGTAGTCGCCATAGACGCCGGGGCGACCGGTCGATGGGTCGCGGGTGAAGCAGACGCCCGAGCCCGACGAGTCGCCCCTGTTCCCGAACACCATGACCTGCACGTTCACCGCGGTGCCGAGGTCCTCGGGGATGCGTTCCTGGCGTCGGTACAGACGGGCGCGCTCGGTGTTCCAAGAGCCGAAGACGGCACCGACCGCGGCGATGAGCTGCGACTGCGGATCCTGCGGGAAGTCTGATCCCTTGTGGTCTCGAGTGACGCGGTGGTAGGACGCCAGGAGATCGCGCAGGGCATCGACGTCCAGGTCCACGTCGGCTTCGAAGCCACGTCGGGCCTTCGTGGCGTCGAGCTCGGACGCGAAGGCCGAGGCGTCGATGCCGAGCACCGTGGCGCCGTACATCTGCACCAGCCGACGGTAGGAGTCGTAGGCGAACCGCTCACTGCCGCTGGTGCGAGCCAAGCCCTCCACCGACTTGTCGTTCAGGCCGATGTTGAGGACGGTCTCCATCATCCCCGGCATCGAGAACTTCGCACCTGAGCGAACCGAGACCAGTAGTGGATCGGCTTCGTCCCCCAACCGCCTGCCCACGGCGCCTTCGAGACGGTGCACCGCCTCTGCCAGCTCCTCGAGAAGGCCCGCGGGCGGCGCCCCGCTGGTCAGGAAGGCCTGGCACGCATCGGAGGTGATCGTGAAGCCCGGTGGGACCGGGAGGCCCATCCTGGTCATCTCGGCAAGGTTGGCGCCCTTTCCGCCCAAGAGGTCCTTCTGGTCCATGCTGCCTTCGCAGAAATCGCGGATCCATCTACCCATACCTGGATCATGCGGCATCGGCGCCCGCCGGGACAGGGACCAAGTTCCCTGTCTCGTGGGACCCGTGGCCAGGTCGGAGGGAGCTGGACCGTTTGCGGATTCTTACACTCGGCGCCGGTGTGATCGGCAGCGTGTACGCCGGCAAGCTGCTGCAAGCCGGACACGCCGACGATCGGTTCGACCTGGTGCTCGTCGCGGTCCGTGCCGAGCCGCTCATGGGCACGCTGCCCGTCCTGACCGGAATGACGGACGACTCAGACGTGCTGTTCTTCGGCAGCACGGCCAACCTGATGAACAATGGTCAGAGAAGAGGAGGCAAGGTATGGACCTCGCTACTACCTATCTCGGGCTGTCGTTGCGCAACCCGCTGGTCGCATCGGCGTCACCGCTGACCCAGTCCGCAGACCGGGTCATCGAGCTGGTCGAGGCCGGTGTGTCTGCGGTGGTGCTGCACTCCCTGTTCGTGGAGCAGATTGAGCACCCGACACCCGACGCGGACCTGCCGCACTTCTTCGACAACCCGGCCGGGCCCGGTGCACCTATGCGCTACCTCGAACTGATCGAGGAGTGCGTGGCGTCGGTGGATGTCCCCGTGATCGCCAGCATCAACGGCACCTCCCGGCACGACTGGACGTCGTTCGCGCGCCAGATGCAAGACGCCGGCGCCGCCGCTGTCGAGTGCAACTTCTACAACGTGCCCCAACGCATCCAAGGATCTGGTCGCGATGTCGAGGTGAGATGCATGGAGGTGGTACATGCGCTCAAACAGGTGCTTGACGTGCCCGTGGCAGTCAAGCTCACCCCCTACTTCTCCTCGTTCGGCGAACTCGCGTTGCGACTTGTCGAGACCGGCGCGGACGGCCTGGTCCTGTTCAACCGGTTCCTCCAACCCCAGATCGACGTGCAGACCCTCACGGTCGCCCCCGTGATCGGACTCTCGCACTCCTCCGACGCTCGGCTTCCGCAGACCTGGATCGCCCTACTGCGCGAGCAGCTCACTGTCTCCCTCGCCGGTACCAGCGGCGTCGAGACCGCATCCGACCTGGTCGCCTACCTGCTCGCGGGCGCCGACGTCGTCGAGTGCGCGTCGGCCCTCCTACGCAACGGCATCCAGTACGCCACGCTCCTTCTCGACGGCCTCGACGCGTGGGGCAACGAGCACGGGTTCGGATCCGTCGAAGAAGTTCGCGGCCGGCTGGCCGTGCCCTGGAACGTCGACCCCCAGGAGTACACCCGCGAGGGGTACGTCGCCGCCCTGCAGACCGCCCGCTTCAGCTACCTGCACCTGTGAGCACCGTTGGATTGGCGCAGCCGGACGGTAGCGCCCTCCCGATCGAACTGTTGGTCAATCCAGTAGCCGACGGCGTGGACCTCTTCTTCTTCGAGGGCATGTCGCCCAGTGTCGTGGTCAGCACGGCACCTTACCCGCTGACAATCGTCAGCGCGTCAGGCCGGAAACACCGTTAAAATCACAGTTCCCGTCGCCCCCGGAGCGTCCCGTGTCATTCTCGCTGATTGACAGTTAGCCGGTGGTACGGTCGGCTGCTGCCACGCGGATCGCGCTCGCGTCCACGCAGCAGGTGGCGGATACGCGCACTGCGCAGCGGCTAGCCGAAGTCGGCTAGGTGGGGAGTAGCCGGCGGCCGGTGACCTCACGCGGCTCGACCACGACGTGCAATGGGTGCGCGCCGATCGGCCAGGTCTCGAGCCCGGGCCAGCTGCGGGGGAGCCGTGCGGCGTCGTAGACGACGTGGGCGGTGCCGCGGACCAGGACGCTCCAGCCCGAGCGGGTGAAGTCATCGACGTCGTCGACCTGGAAGGTGACCGCGAGGTCGTCGAGCTCCCGTGCGAGCGAGGAGTGTGCCGTGGTGCGGAACCAGATCTCGTCCGCGACGACGACGAAGTTCACCGGCACCACGGTCGGCGACCATGGGCCGTTCCACGCGACTCGGCCGACGGCGTGCGCGGTGAGGAGTCGGCGGCACTCGTCGGGCGGGAGCTCGATCAGGCGTCCACTGGTCCAGGGGAAGCTTTCGGTGGTGTCCATGACCAACTCCTCGCGGTAGCTCTGCGTCCACTTCGAGTGTGCGTCTGCCGGGTGCGTGACGGTAAGTGCATCGGTCCCGCCATCCCGGGAAGTTGGGCCTGAGCCGGGCCGGGTCCCGCGGCGAGCAGTACGACGGGGCACGGGCTCTCGTGCAGGGCGGCACGTGTGGTTCGTCCGAGGTGGATCGACCCGTCCTCCGATGCGACGTTGCGGCCGAGCAACAAGACCTGCGCCTCGGATGCCGCGCGCACCAGTTCGTCGGCAGCCGTACCGTGCCGAACTTCGAGCTCAACGGGGACGTCGTGTATGCCGGTTGTCTGCTGGCACCGCTCGAGCGCGCGGCGCAGGGGCGCAGTGAGGGACTCGGACAGCTCGGGCCCGACCTGGCGGTCGATGACCCGATCGCTGCTCCCCGCGAAGTGCCAGGTGTGCAGGACCCGGAGCCCCGTGCGGTGAATGCTGGCGATCTCGAGGGCACGGTTGAGCAAGGCCATCACATCCAGCGGGTCCTCGATGCCAAGCAGCACCGGACGCGGATCTCGGGCTCGTGGGGACCAGCCCGAGGGGACGCGAGCGACGGGCGGGCCGGTGCCTGGACTGGTCGCCCCGGATGCCAGTGTGCGGAGCAGGTGCAGTGAGTCCCGGTTGCGCAGCACGACCACGAGGGCGTCGCGGTTTGCCGCCAGCACCGACTCCACCGGGGCCCCCATGACCCGTCGGACGGAGATGCGAACCGACGGCCCCGCCAACAGTCTCGTCACAGCCGCAGCACGTCGTAGCACGTCGTCGGCATGGTCACCGGCAACCGGCGAGTACGCATGGACCAGACGCAGCCCGCAGCCGTGCACCTGCGCTTCGGCGACTGCGTAGTGCAAGACAGCATCGATGTCGTCGTCGGTAGGTATGGCGACCACGATCGGGTGGGTCTCGGGCTGCGTCATCGGTGTCAACCCCCGTCCGGTCAGAACTCGAAGACGAGCCGGCGCGCGTGCGTCCGGCCGGAGGACCTCGTCGATGGCGTCGTTGACCTCGTCGAGCTTGCGGGTCTCGGCGACCACCCGGGTGCGGCCCGCGGGCGTGCAGCTCGAAGACCTCGGCCAGGTCCTGCCGGGTGCCGACGATCGAGCCGATGACCGAGATGCCCTTGAGCACGGTCGGGAAGATCGGCAGGCTCATCGGGCCGTCCGTCTCCGGCGGGAGGCCGACGCAGACCAGCCGGCCGCCGCGGCGCAGCGACGGCGAAGGCCTGCTCGAAGACCGTGGGGATGACCGCGAGGACGACCGCCACGTCGGCGCCGCCGAGCTCCTCGATCGCGGCGACCGGGTCGGTCTGTGCCGGCGTTGACGACGTGGTCGGCGCCGAGCTCGGTGGCCAGCCGCAGCTTGTCGTCGTCGACGTCGACCGCGATCACGGTGCCGCCGACGAGCCGGGCGTACTGGACCGCCAGGTGGCCGAGGCCGCCGATGCCGAAGATCGCGACCCGCTCGGCCGGCTGGATGTGGGCGACCTTGATCGCCTTGTAGGTCGTGACGCCGGCGCAGGTCAGCGGTGCGGCGTCGTGCGGGCTGACGCCGGCCGGGACGGCGACGACGTAGTCGGCGTCGGCGACGGCGTACTCGGCGAACGCGCCGTCGACGGAGTAGCCGGTGTTCTGCTGCTCCTCGCACAGCGTCTCCCAGCCCCGGACGCAGTGGTCGCAGTGACCGCAGGCGTGGCCGAGCCACGGGATGGCGACGCGGTCGCCGACGTGCGACGTCGGTCGACTCCGGCGCCGACGGTCTCGATGATGCCGACGCCCTCGTGGCCCGGCACGAACGGCGGGCTCGGCTTGACCGGCCAGTCGCCGTGCGCGGCGTGGATGTCGGTGTGGCACAGCCCGCTCGCCTCGATGCGGACCAGGACCTGGCCGGGACCGGCGGTCGGGATCAGGGCGGTCCTGGATCTCGAGCGGCTCGGTGAAGCTGGTGACGACGGCTGCCTTCATGACGGCTCCTTCGGTTCGATGAACTCCTGCGTCGACACTGCTCGCCTCGTCGGTAGCGTGTCAGGGCCGGAGGTCCCGGGTTGCGCAGTCCTTTGGGCCGCTCAGAGTTCGGTGACGTGGACGTCGACCACCCCGGGGACGGTCTGGGCGACGACGTGAGCCAGCGCGCTGGTACCGATGTTCGCGGGGCCGGTGATCTGGACGACGCCGTCGTTGACCTCGACAAGCCAGTCGTCATGACCGGTGGAAGTCAGCAGGCGGCTGATGTCGGCCGCGATGACAACGTCGGCACGCGCGAACTGCTTGACGATGTCGCTGCGGCTGATCACACCTACGACGTGCTGGTCCTGGCCGACGACAGGGAGGCTCTTCGCTCCGGTCGCGGTCATCAGCTCGACGGCCGTGGCTGCATCGTCCTCGGGGACCACCGTGACGGCGGCGCGGGTGAAGACGTCCTCGACGGTCGTCGGCGGATACAGGGCATCGATGACGATCGGGCGCTCCCGGGCGCGCGGGTCCCGAGGTACGACATCCTCGATGAGGTCCGCTTCGCTCACGATCCCACGAAGGCGCCCTTTCCGGTCGACAATGGGCATTGCCGTGATCCCGAGCCTCGCCAGGATGCTGATGGCCTCCTTGATGGTGGTCTCCGGCGTCGCCGTCACCGGGTCCGTGGTCATGACCTCTCGCACCAGCATCTCGCACCTCTTCCGTGTCTGGTTGGGACCAGTTGGCTTCACTGTCTGCCTCCGCCGCGTCGTGCTCCAGAGGCCAAGGTCCTCTTTGCGGACCATCGGGCGGGCCGGAAGGCCCGCAGTACCCCGGACGCAAGGCCCTGACCGTCCCCGTCCGGAAAGCGGAGGATCGAGGGACGGAACGTCTGTCCACGAAACCGAGGGAGGTCACGCCATGACTACGGCAACTCGACCCGTGGTGGTCGGCGTGGACGGCTCGAAGGACACCGGGAGCGCTGCGGTACGGCGCCGAGGAGGCTCGCCGAGCCCAAGTCCGCTGGTGTCGGCGGCGCTCCAAGTGGTCGTATCCAGCGTTGTGAACGTTCTGCCACCCTGGTCGCAGAGCAACTGCCGGATGGTCCGCGGTGCGATGCCGGTTCCTCGTTCTGCTGGCCGGCGTCAGGGTGTCGAAGTGGGATGACGGCGGCCCGATGTTCGCCAATGTCGGGCAGTGTGACATGTGCTGGTACGACCACCTCATGTCGTGACGGGCGGATCGTCGCAGATGCTCCCGCACCTGCTCCGCGGTGAAGTGCCGCGCCAGGGGAATTGAGGTCAGCCGGTCGGCAGCGGAATTTGTAAACGACGCGCTTTCGCCAGGGCGGCCGGATGCGTGCCACGGGTGCCGCCGCGCAGTTCGAGGATTTGTGCGCCCGCCGAGCCCGAGGCCCTTGCCGACGCCGTTGTCTCGCGGGACTTCGAGAATCGTCTCGGATCCGGGCGCGCGGTTCCCCGCGTTGCCGGGCAGGTTCTTCAGCGCCATCCGGGGAAGAACCTGGTCGGCTTGCGCGACCAAGGAAACAGGCGATCGAAGGGTGCAATGACGGCTCTGAACCGGCTAGGAATTCACCGACCGCCGTGTAGGTGCCATGACCGGTGTTCGCTACGACCCGGGCATCGGGTCGATCTTGTATATGGTGTTGTCGTCGAAGGCCGAGGTCCATACGGCGCTGTCGGTGATCAGCAGGCTGCCGCCGCTGGGCACTGGGTTGATGTCGTAGCGCGCTGCGACTTGACCGGTTGTCGGGTCGACTCGGAGCAGAAATCCTTCTGGTTGACGTATCCAGATCGCGTCAGCGGTGGCGACCAGGTCGCCTTCGCTGCCGGCGGCCGGCCCGGGGTAGTCCGCCCGGGGCTGCAGCCCCGCGTCGAGGTGGACCAGGCCAGCAGAACCGCTGACCCACACGTCGTCCCCAGACACGCTGACATTGCTGGGCGACGCGACGTCGACGCGGCCGGTGACGTCGCCGGTCCCGGCGTCGATCACGATCACCTCGTTGGTGACCAGGCAGGACGCGTAGACCGTCGTCGTCGTCGCCGCGAGCTGGAAGCAGCGGCGCCCCAGGGGCACCGTGGTCTTCTCGCCGGTCGTAGTGTCGACGCTGGTGAGCCGGTCTCCGTTGCCGGTCAGCACCCACAGCCTGCCGTCGACGATGCTCAGCGCGTACTGGTCGAAGACCTTGTCCACTTTGACGATCTTCGTCACCTCCAGCGTCTTCGGATCGAGCCGGACGACGTCGGTGGTCTTGTCACCGGCCGTGCAAGCCCACAGCGTGGTGCCGTCACTGCCGATCCCCAGGCAGTAGCGGGAGGCGTCACGAGCCGTGTCGATCCTTGCCTCGGCGACGACCGTGCCGGTCTCGGGGTCGACCCTGGCCACCCGGCCGTCATCGGTCTTGACGAACACGCCACCGTCGATACTGGCCAGCCCGTCCGGAGTGACGACATCCACGGTGTCGAGCATCCAACTCCGCTGCGGAATTACCGAGGCCGGGGCGCTCGGCGTTGTGGAGACCCCCGCCGCGGTCGGCGTGGAGGTACGACCGGCCGAGGGTGACACCCCATCAGATCCTGAGCACGCCGCAACTGCGGCCAACATGGCCACCGTGACGGCGAGGCACGCCCGGCGTGAGGTCGTCATCGGGACGACGGGGAGTTGAGTGTCCGACATGGATTCCTGCTGACCGACGGGGCTGTAGACCGAATCTAGGAGTTGGCCGACCCCGTCGCAAGATTGTCGTGGATCGAGATCATGGATTGTGGGGACGTCAGCGAGGAATCGGCGGGTGACACATCCTCAACGTGGTTGCCGCCGCGGATGTCGACGCTGCGCCAACCGTGGACTTTGCGGTAGGGGGTGAGGTTGTCGGCCACCCGTCGCCGGGTCGCAGGTCTCGGGCGATCACGCCGACTTCTTGGCAGGTGCCTTGGCGGCGGCGTTCGCCGACGCGGCTTTGGTCGGGGTGGGGCGTGGCAGATCGAGCAGACCGGTTGCAAGCTTCTCGGCCTTGCCTTCGGTGATCGCCCTGCACTTCGGGCAGAACTGCGCCAGGGTCGAGCCGATCTTCCCAGGCGACAGGTGCGAGCTCGCCTGGTCGTCGAGCCGCAGGGCTCCCTCCTCGACCAGACGCAGGATCTCGGCGGGGGTGATCGTCTTGGCGATGCTGGCGGTCTCGACAGGTGCGTCCGCGGTGAGTGCCGCGTCTTGTGGGTTGGTGCCGGCGGCGCCCACCCAGCTCCCGGCGTTGGCCACGATGACCCCTGCAACCAGCGCCCGCGGACCTCGCCTTGCGTCACGGCTTTCTCGATCACCGCCTGCAGGGAATCCGCCACGGCATCGGGCAGCTTGTCCTGGGGGCAGGGCGGGAAGCGCCGATCTCAACCGTCATGCGCAGCGAGCGCGGGCGCCGTTGGGTGGTCATCGACGTTGGCTCAGGGGCGTCGAGGCGGGCCAGACCTGCATGGTCGACAGGAAGGCTTCCAGGAGCCGCTGTGCTCCGCCGTACCGGGCCACGGAGGGGTCCCGTTCGCCGCGCCACACCGCCACCACGGTCATCGTGTCGCTGTCGTAGATGCCGCCGCTGAAGAATGCCTGGACATCGTCCTGGAACGGCACGAGCAGACCAGGATGGCAGTCCCGCCGCTCCAGGCACAGTTCTACGGCGCGGTCTTCGATCCCGGTGCACGGCGTGTTCTTCGACGCGGTGCAGTAGTCCTCGACCCAGGCCTGCAGATACTCGATCGACTCGACGCAGGCTCGGTCCTTCGGGTCGACGCACGGCGTGGTCTTCGAAGCATCTAGTGGCATGGACCAGACGCTGACGCGGACGTCTCCGGCCGGAGAGCGGAAGACCTCGTGCGCTGGGCTCAGCCAATCTGCGATGTCGGCGTCCGACCTCCAGCCCCGGGTGGCGGGGGTTACCCTCCAGTCAGGCGGGTGGCCGACCTCGAAGCCGTACCGGTCCGACCTGTAGTTCTTCCAGGACCTGGTGTCGATCGGCTCGGTTGCCGTGGACGCCGACGGCGGGGCGATGGGCTCGACGCCGCCGGAGCGTTCGCTACCGATGTCATCGACGCCCGCGACGAGGACCGCGATGACCGCGGCCATCGCGCAGCCGACGGCGATCGCCCCGCGTCGGCGCGACTGTCGCTTCGCCGATGCCCGGATGACCGTCAGGTCAGGGAAGGTCGGCTGCAGGTCGTCGGTCTGCGCCCGGATGGCCGAGGCCACGCGCTCATCAAGATTCATGTCAGCTCACCCCTTTCGGGTGGTCGACGGCAGGAACGATGGCTGGGGGACCGGGCTCGGTTTCGGCGAGCGTTGCCCGCAGGTGCGCCATCGCCGCCGATGCCTGGGACTTGACCGTCCCGGGGCGGATACCGAGCAGCTCTGCGATCTCGGCCTCGGTCATCCCCTCGTAGTAACGCAGCACGATCACGGCCCGCTGACGCTGCGGCAGGAGCCCTACTGCGGACCACACGCGCTGGTGCTCGATCACCTCGTCCTCGTGAGATGCCCGGATCGGCTCGCCTTGTCTACCTAGGTCGGACGTCCTCCACGACTTCCGTCGTCGCCAGCTCAGGAGCTGGTTCACCACCATCTTCCGCAGATATGCCTCCGAGCTCGCGGCATCACGCACCCGGGGCCAGGTCCGGTACGCCGAGACCAACGCCGCCTGCACGGCGTCCTCCGCCAACGAACCGTCCCCGGATACCGCATACGCCATCCGGTGCAGCCGGTGGAACGAGGCCGCGACGAGCTCGGCGTACTCAGCCTCATCCTCGGCCTGCATGACGCACTCCTCACACGATGTACAACCAACCTTGACTCTAAGACGCCGCCACGCCCCTCCTCGGTTCGTCGGGTGGTCGACCAAGTTCCAATGACCCGCCCCGAGCGCGACCGCGCACGAGACCAGCGGCCGCTTACTCATGGTGGACCCGAGACGCCGGTTCCGTTACGAACTGAGCGAGCACGGGCATTCTGGGTGTGACGTACTTGGCGCCGTGTGCAGCGGTGTACAAACCGCGCGAGTTGCACCAACGGGGGAGTCGGCGAGGTGGCGACGCCGAAGTCGGTGTCGGATGACCTTGGACAATGCGACGATGTATTTGGCGAGTTGATGGGTTCGGAGGTTGCGCCGCGGCGTCAGTTCATCTGGGCGAACGGTGGGCCGCCCCCGACGGACCACTTTGACCCTGGTCTGCGTAACGAACAGCCCTGGTCACTGTGACCGGGGCGCCCTTCCTGACTTCCTAAGGACTTTGGTTCAGCTCACGGCGGTGACGTCGTAACGGATCTCGATGTGGGTGGAGCCTCCTTCGGTGTCGTCCTCGATCCGTTCGCCTGACAGCACGCCGTCGGCGTAGGTCAGGGGCATCGCGGGCGACCAGTCAGGGCCGTAGCTCGCACCTCCGGCCTGGTCGCAACCCGGGTCGTCCAGCACGCCTGGTTGGGAGTCTCCTCCCAGGTGCGCCGTCAGCCGGAACGGTGTCCGCTGCGGGTCTTCCCAGGGCTTGTCGGTCCAGCGCTGGAAGAGCGCGTCCCAGTTGACGTTGACTCCGTTCAGGACCCAGGGAGTCTCGACGGTGAGTGGCCCTTCGCCGTGCTCGCAGACGTCGTGGAAGCTGTACGTGGAGTAGGTCGCGTCTTCGGACTGGTCGGTGTAATCGAGAACGTCCTTGGGGCGCCAGGTGATCCCGGCGGAGTATTGGGTCGTGGTCTGGAACTCGTCGTCGACGAAGCGGGACTCGACGTAGCTGACATGTGCCCGAAGTTTTGTACAGGCGGTGTCCGTGTCTGGTGCTAAGTCGAACATTGCCGCGGTCAGGTCGTTGCCGGCGCGAAGGACCGCGGTGGCGAGGACGTCGCCCATGCCGTCGTCACACGCGTGCACGCCGGAGATCACCTTGGCGTAGACGGGTCTGAGTAGCGGGAGCAGCGTGGCGAACGCCTGGTCGCCCGCGGCGTTGCCCATTCCTGTCAGCGAGAGCTGGCGCTGTACCCCGATCAGGGAGCGCAGCAGGCCGTCCCAGCGGCCGATCGTCGGGTTTGCCCCGGTCGCGGCGATCTCCGCCCGCGCTGCAGCCAGGAGCGGCTGCACTGCCGCCGCGGCGATCGCGGCCACGGCGGAGCCGTCGCCCTCTGCCGAGCCACGGAGCTGACGCTGCCTCTCGAAGCCGATGGCCACCTGGGTGTCGCGAGCGGCTGCCCCGGATGCCGCAGTCGGGGACCAGGAGAAGAGGTCCTTCAGGGTCATCCCGGCGGTCATTCGCGCTGTCACCCCGGACGTAGCGCTTTGCCCCTCGACCAGCAGGAATCCGCCGAGGTGGGTGACGTGGAAGGTGAACTTCCCCGGCCTGGAGGTCATCGGGGTGAGCCGAAGGGTCGAGCCGTTGCCGTCGTAGGCCGCCGGCAAGGCCCGGTCTTCGCGCAGAACCTTGGCGGGTTGCACCGTGAGAGTGGCGGCTCGCGTGAGGTCGACTTCGGGCGTGATCTTGACGCCCATCACACGGGGAGAGCCGGGCAGGCCCGAGACGGACGTAACCGGGGTGATCGTGATGGGCAGCGACATCAGTGCGGCGTCCGCGGGCACGGACAGGGTGTATCGGGTCCCGTCCGCTGCGGTCGTGGCGACGGTGCCGGCCTCGGTCCCGAAGCGGCCGACGTCGTGGAGGAAGAGCTCGAGCTCCTCGGTTCGGCCGCTCGCGAGCCGAGTGGTGACGTTGTGGGTTCGGCCGGCCGGTGCGGCGATCACCCTGATCCGGGTCGAGGTCGCCGCGCAGTTGTCCTGCTCGCGCGCCTCCCTCAGCCGATCTCCGGGGTCGGCGCAGGCGAGCACGAAGTAGCGGCCGGGTGGGGTGAGGCCGAAGCTGGTCAGCCGAGTGATCGCGGCGTTCTTTCCTGGCCCCTTCGGTACCGCACGGACTCCGAGAAGTGGAACGTCCGCGCGATCGCGGCGGGTGTTGCTAGACAGCACGTACTCCACGTGCAACCCGCTAGGCACCCGACCGCTGCGCACGACGGTGTCCTTGATGACGAACGAGCCGAACGCCTGTACCTGTTTCGCACTCGTCGTCACCTTCGAGACCTGGAGATTGGGTGCGGTACGTGCGGCGGCGGCAGCCGGAACGGCGACCAGCGAAAGCAGCAGGGCAAGCGCGAGAACAAGACGACGCACGGCAGCTCCAAGAGGTGAAAGTGCGCCACATTGAATCACCCGAGCGCGACGCCCGCGACCAGTTTTCGGCAAAGATCAACCCAGAGGTGGAGGCAGCCCAGCCCAGGATGCTCCGACCATGCTCGGGGGCAGTGCAGGCACCGTCCGGCTCCAAGGGCACCGTGGTCGTCTGTGAGTCGTCGGCATCAAGTGCTGTACCTGCAACGACGGTCAATGTGGCGACGGCACTGCGGAACAAACGCGGGGGAATGGGGCACCTTCACGCAGACCGGACAGCGGCATAGCGTGCGTCTCCGAGCCACGCTACGTGGCAAGACCAGATGGTCCGCGGCGCAGGCGGTGGTTCGCCAGAGCCGACGCCCGGTCACCCCTCGGTTTCGCGTCTAGCATCTTGTCCGTGAGCCATACCGACGTGGGACGAGCCACTGTCGAAGCACCCGCTGATGAGGTGTTCGCCGCGCTCGTCGATGCGGAGGCAAGAACCGTCTGGCTGCCTCCGGCCGGCATGTCGGGACGGTTCGACAGGTTCGACGCTAGGCCGGGTGGCGGATACAGAATGACGCTCGCCTACGACGACGAGGCGACTCACGGTAAGTACGCGGAGAACACCGACGTGGTGGAGGTGCGGTTCATCGCGGTAGACGAGCCGCGAAGACTGGTCGAAGAGGCAGATTTTGTCTCCGACGACCCAGCTTTCGCCGGAACCATGACTATGACCTGGTCGCTCGAACCCGTCGACGGCGGGACCCGGGTGACCATCACGGCGACCGGCGTTCCCGACGGTATCTCCAGCGAGGACCACGTCATGGCCTTCGCATCCACACTGAGCAATCTGAACCAGTACGTCCAGGGCGGGCTGGCCTCCTGAGCGTGACTCGTGCAGCAGACCGAAACTCGGGCACCTCGGGCCAACGGATGCGATATGGAGAGCTCACCCGCCGTGCGCGACGGCGTACTGGTAGAGCCCGAGCTGCGGGTGCACCGTGACCTCCTCGCCCGTCGGGGGTACTTCCCGGTCTTGAGGTCGACGACCACCACCCGGCCGTTGTCGTCGATCTCGAGCCGGTCGGCGAAGCCGTAGAGCCCGACCCGCTGCCCGTCGGGCAGGGTCACCTCGGCCCGCAGATCCGGCGTGAGCGCGCGTCGCCGAGCGCACGCTACGCGGCTGATCCGGCGGGCGTAGCCGCGGGCACGCGACAGTTGCCGCCCTCG
Organism: uncultured Actinomycetota bacterium; assembly: GCA_963706475.1. Taxonomy (GTDB): domain Bacteria; phylum Actinomycetota; class Actinomycetes; order Propionibacteriales; family Nocardioidaceae; genus Nocardioides. Next base: position 161,115 of record CAVPLV010000003.1, read on the forward strand.
TTGATGTGACGCCAAGGCGGGGGAATGGGTCACCACCCACATGCGTCGCGGATGACAGCAGCCCCCCGAATGAGCGTCGATCCGAGCGTTCAGCCGTTGCTCAGCTCTTGGGCGAGCATCACGATGATGCCGCTGGGGCCGCGGACGTAGGTGAGCTTGTAGACATCTTCGTAGGTCGCAATGCCTCGCAGCGGATAGCAGTCGTGCCGCGCGGCTATCTCGAGGGCCAGGTCGATGTCGTCGACGGAGAAGGCAACACGGTGCATGCCGATCTCGTTCGGTCGGGTTGGCTCCGTCTCTATGGCCTCAGGATGGATGTACTCGAAGAGCTCCAGGCGACCCTTGCCGTCGGGGGTTTGGAGCATGGCGATGTTGGCGTGATTGCCGTCGAGACCGACTGCGGTATCGGTCCACTCTCCGCTGACGGTGTCACGGCCAAGGACGGAGAGCCCGAGATCGGTGAAAAAGGCGATCGTCGCTTCTATATCGCGGACCGCGATGCCGACGTTCTCGAGTTTGATGGACATGCGTTGCACGCTACCCACTCACCGTGGCCGTCCTGCCAGTTGCCGGCGAAGCTACGCAGTCGCTCGCCGGGGTATGACGCGACTACGGAACCGGGCGGAACGCGGCATAGCGGATGATCGAGTCGTGATCCCCGACAGCCATGGCCGGGGGCGATCCGGTCGCGAACGTTGAACTGAATGCGTTCTGTGTCGCATTCAGTTGAGACGGCGAAGGGACGAGTATCCGTACTCACGCCACGAGGCCCGGTGCTCCCCAAGACTGATCCTCATGACTCGCGCCGCCGTCCGCAGCACTCCCTCTCGTCTGCTGAACTTCTCACTGTGGGTGTCCACCTGCGTCGGTCTGCTCGTCGTCGCACTGGGGCTGTGGGTCATGGCGGAGGACGCCAGCATCCACGGCGAGGACTGGGACGGCCTCGGACTGTTCCTCGGCAGGTTCATGGTTTCGGGCGGTCTGCTTTGGTCGTTCCCGCACGCGATCCTGGCGCTGTGGCTGATACGGCGTCGGCGACGCGGCCGGGCGCTCACGCCGGTCGGCACGGCGAGCGCTGTCGTGGCCGGCGGGCTGATGTCCCTTCTGCTGCTCTACGTGGCAGGCGACGACGCCCAACTGAGCACTCTGCTCCTCCCCATCTGCGGGTGCGTGCTGGTGCTGGTGACAGGTGTCCTCGTTGTGGCCGAGGGGAGCGGTTGAACCGGGGTCCGTCAGGCCCCGGATCTCCTCCCGGTGCATGCGACGACATCCGCTATCGGCTGAGGTGAGTGCCTTTCAGCCCGCGCCGACAGGCGGGGGATGGACGTGCCTTCCAGAATGCACGGGTCGGCAGATTCGGAACGGTCACCGACCGCTCGCGGTCAAGGGGCCAGTGCCGCCAACACGTCGCGCGCAGACCCCGTGCGTGCTGACATGAAGCCGGTGCCGGCCCACAGGTGCAGATGGTCACGGTCGTCGTTCTGCGCGGCCCACCGCCGCATCGGCGAGGTGAGGTGGTGCACCGCCGGGTACGCGGCCGGGGCCTCTGCCTCGTGTCGGTCGGCGAACGCGTTGCGGATGCCGCGTGCGAGTCGGCCGGTGTAGGCGCGCATCGTTGTGGTTGTCGCGGACGGGTCCAGCAGCGCGGCGCGGTGGGTGGGGCGAGTTCCTGCTTCGTCAGTGAGCAGCAGCGCGGTTCCGACCATCGCGGCTTCCGCGCCGGCGTCGAGCGCGGCTCGGACCGCGGACTTGTCTGCGATGCCGCCCGCAGCGATGACCGGGACTCCCGTGGCTGCGACCACCGACCTCACGAGGGTGATGAGGTCGTCCGCGTGGGGTTCGTGTCCCTGGTCGAACGTGCCGCGGTGGCCTCCGGCGGCGACCGACTGGACTACCAGTCCGTCGGGGTCGAGAGCGGCGGCTGCGCGCGCCTCGTCGACGTCGGTGACCGTCATCAGCAGCCGCGAACCGGCTGTACGGAGCCGCGAGACCGTGATCTTGTCGGGCAGCCCGAACGTGAAGCTGACCCACCGAACCGGGTTGCGGATCAGGTAGTCGATCTTGGCGTCCCAGTCGTCATCGTCCTCAGGTACGACTGGTCCCACCTCGGCCCCGAGTGCCTCTACCTCGGGCGCGATCAGGTCGCGGTAGCGACGTACCGCGTCTAGGTCGACTGGGTTGGGATCTGGCATGAACAGGTTCACCCCGAACTCCCCGGCCAGCGAGCGAGCCGCGGTGATGTCATCGGCGAGCTCCGCTGCGGTCCGGTAACCCGCCGGCACGAAGCCCAGCGATCCGGCGTCGGCCGCGGCGCGAATCAGTTCCGGGGTGGTCGGGCCGCCGGCCATCGGCGCAGCGATGACCGGGGAATCGAGGTTCAGGCTGCGCATGAGCTCATCCTCCCTCTCGACTTCGGGGTCGGACCTCGACGGCCGGATCTTCGCCCCCGGACGTTCCCGGTGGCATGGATAGGCGGCGAACGGCAAGTCTTGCTCGGACAGGGCTGGCAGCGACTTGCGGGATTCGGAGGGGAAAGTCGTGGGTGTCAGCGACGGGCGTCGACCTGCAGCGCATCCCAAGAAGCGTGATCCATGCAGCGTTGTGACATCTGGCCTCGCGCCTACTAGTTCCGGGTAGTCAGCCGTCCAGGGCGTCGCAGACTGCGCCGACCATCCCGGAGAACTTCACGTCGAAGTTGCCGTGGTACTCCTGCGACAGGAACTCACCGGTTGCCGGGTCGAACACCAACTGCCACAGCCCGATCGCGATGGTGTCGCCCTTGAGTCTGAGGTGAATACCGGTGCCGTGCCAGGTGATCGTCCCGTCGGGGTTGTCGGTGAACTTGTCCAACCCGACGTCGGCGGTGGTGACCTTCGCGTAGGGGCTGGTCAGCGTTGAACGGTAGCTGGGATGCGCGGTTGCGAACCGCAGGTTGCCGTTCTTGTCGTAGTAATTGGTCTCGAAGTAGTGGCCTTTGAGGGTCGCCGTCACCGGGAACCCGCACTCGTCGCTGAGGAACTCGTCCTGGATCGTCACGTCGGGGGTGTACACCTCTGAGACCACCCGCACCGGCGGGACGGCCGACGCGACGGATGTCGAAGACAGAGCAACTGCCAAGCCGATAACTCCGCCGGTCACGAACTGGAACATGGCGAACCCCCCAATGCGGTGGTGAAGACCTCATGTTATGCGCGTCGGGCCACGACGCGCATCACAAAGATGGCCAAGTGGGTCACCGCCGACCAGATCCAGCGGCTCGACTCACTCGAGCCCGCAGGAGGCGAGCGACACGACCAAGCCAACATGGCCTCGATCGACCCTGACACCACCGTCCGATCGTCCAAGGCTGCCGCGAAAGGAACGCGGCCAACCTGGGCCTTACCGCCGCGTATTGTCAAGCGGAACCCGTCAGGGCGGCGGTCAGGCCAGGCCCACACGAGGATCCGGTTGCGGAACGCAGAGCGTGCCGCGGTTCCTCTCGTAGGGCTGAGCGGGGCAGTCGCCACATTCGCGAGCGGGATGGGCGTGGTTCCAGTAATCTCCCTGCATCGTGGGAGGGAGGTCGGCCACGGTGCGCGTCCGACGGATGGCCGTAGCGGTGACGGTGCTGGCCGTTGCTGTGTCCCTGCTCGTGCTCCCAGCTGCCGTTGCCAGGCCCGCCAACAACGTCACGCTGTCGCTGTCCTTGGCCAGGGCCACGTTGGGCGGCACCGTCACACTGACGGCGACGACGAAGCCTCGGGTCAAGGGGCGCAGCGTCACCTTCCAGCGCTTGGTCGGGTCGAAGTGGACGACGCTGACCACGAAGCGCACGAACGCGGCCGGGCTGGCAGTGGCGAAGTGGAAGCCCGCGACCACGGGGACGTTCAAGGTGCGAGCAGTGGCCGGCAAGAAGGGCACGGCCTCACCACGGACCAGCGCCGTCAGGTCCCTCGTGGTCGTCGGGGCGTCCACCGCGGTGAATGCGACGTGGCCGCTCGGCCCCTGGCCCGACGACCTTTCGGTCGTGGTGCCCGTCGCGGTCACCCCCGCAGCAGCAGGGCGGGTCGTCCGACTTCAACATCTCGTCGGGTCCAGCTGGGTCACTGTCGGCACTCCCGGCTCCACGAACGCTGCCGGGCAGGTCACCCTGGTCTGGACCCCCGAGGAAGGAACGCAGTCGTTGCGGGTTAGCGTCGATGCGACCAGCACGCACCGGGCCGCCACCACGCCGGTCGTGTCCCGCACCGTGACCAGCCGAGACCTACTGGAGATCGAAGCCCCCAGCTTCGTCCGGACCGGGCAGGAGTTCGGGGTCAGCACCGTCATGCGGGCACTCGACGACGACGTCAGCAACCCCACCGTCGCCATCGAGGGTCCACTGGAGGGACACCAGATCACGCCGCCCGACGACGTGGTGCTGGGCCCCACGAACACCGGGTCGGTGACTCCCGCCGATGTTGCGCTCGGCACCGAGGCCAGGGTCAGGCTCGGCTGGAAGGCGCCCATCGCGCCCGGACCGTTGGCGTTCACCGTGCACCTGACGGCGGAGGGGATCGACGAGACCCGCACTGTCGTGGTCCAGGTCAGGGCAGCGGTGGAGGGCGGTGGCGGCCTCTGGGGGCCGGACCTGCGCACGTCGATCTCGCATCAGCCGGCACCGATGCACAAGGACGGCATCCCGCTCATCGTCTGTCAGCCACGCATCAACGCCGTAGTGCCGATTTTCAGTGACGCTCTGACAGCTGCCGAGCAGTTCCTGGACGACTCCATCATCGAAGCGCACCGGGACGCCTGGGAGACGCTGCCGGCCCTCGACGACCCGGACCTGATCGACGAGATCGTGCTCACCGCGATCCTCGGAAAGCGACCGGCTGCCGCGTTGGCCGCCGCCTTGCGTGGTTACGAGCTGGACCCGGGCGACCCGGCCCACCTGACCAGTGCTGCCGCAGCAGCGAACCTGCTCGGGCGGCCCGAATGGGCGGTCGCGTTCGCCACCCGGGCGGGTGTCGCCGGACCGTTCGTCTCGGTCGGTGCAGACTCGGAAGCGGTCCGCCTGGTCAACCTCGCCCACGGCTTTGCGCTGCTCGGTCGCTTCGGTGACGCCGAGCGCGTGCTGCGACGAGCGGTACTGGTGCAGCCCGGGCTGCCGCAGCCCCAGCAGGAGCTGCGTTCCGTGCTGCAGTGCAGCGGGCAGAAGGACCAGGCCCTGGCGCCGGCGCGAGCAGCGGTTCGCACTGACCTGGTCGAGGACGAGGTGCAGGATCTGCAGTCCTACGAGACCCTGCGCCGGTCATGGGCCGCGACAAGCCGCATCTTCGACCTCTCCGGTGCCACCGCGATCGACCCGATCTCGAGACCGACCATCCCCGACGACTTCCACGAGTTCGTCGCAATGCGCCAGATCCAAGGCGGCTCCGGGTATTACCAGACCGAGCGCGTCCAGATCGTCGCCGAGGGCAACCAGCTGCGCCAGCGGACGACCCAGCTGACCGCACAGCTCAACGCGATCCAGGCCACAGACCCCTACGAGTACCGATGGGTGCGCGCCATCCTGGATCGGGTCGGGCGCTCCTCCGCCGGCGAGCCGTCCGTCGCGGCCGAGTTCGCCGCCTTCGAGGAATCTCCGAAACAGCTGTCGCCCAACAACTGCCACGGGCTGTTCAGCAACGTCGCCTTCTGCCGACCTGATGGGGGCGACCAGGGCTGCGCAGCGGCGGCACTGGTGTTCGAGGAACTCAAGTATCGCGCCAAGTTCTACCTCGCCGCCCTGGACGACTACCACGGAGCGCTCTGGGAGATCGTGTCCGGCCTGATGGCCCATGTGGACAACCCGGCGTGGCGAGAGCTGATCGCGAACACGGCCCGCCAGAGGATCCTGACCTACCAGCAGGGACTGCTGTTCACCCTGGAGTGGAGCGCCGACCGGTTCTACTCTGCGCACGACGAACCCGGCACCCTGTGCGGAACGGTCACTCCTCCGGAAACCACTCCGGTCGTCGTCCCACCGCTCACCACAGGCAAGCCCTGCTCCGAGCTGATCTCGGCCCTGGCGTTCGCCTTCGACACCCCCATCGGCGGAATGTCACTGAACTGCAGCGGCTTCTCGATCGAGGGAGCGGCGAGCGTCGGCTGGTTGAGTGCGTACGCTCAGTTCACCCTGCCGTGGGCCAACAGCGGCGTCGAGCTCAACGTCGGGGTGAAGGCGGCAACACCGGGCGTCTGGCAGTTCGAAAGCGGGTTCTACCTGGAGATGGACGGCAACTACGGAGTGCAGGACGCCGGCATGAAGGTCGGGCCCACCCTGCAACCCGGAGCCAAGTGGTTCACCATCAGCAACGAGCAGATGCAGGATGTCATGAAGCTGTCGGTCATGAGCATGTTCACCCCCTGAATCGGTGGCCTGTTCGTCTCGATCGACACGATGTGCGCCCGTCCACCCGGCCGCCGGGTTCACCGCCGCACTCGAGCCGTCGAAGTTCGGCTGCGGTGTGGATGTCAGATCCAGGCGCCCGTCGCCGAAAGCCGATCCCTGTTGGAACGCCAGCCAATCATTGGGGGAACCTCAGGCGTCCGGGCCGGCGCATGGCCCCTGCCGCGCACCGCGAACGTCCTTGGTCCGTCCAGCAGCGATGGGTCGTAGTCGAACGATTGTCGGGTTCAACTGCGCCGGCGATTCCGGTGCTGACGCATCGGAGGTCCTCGCTACTGTTGCAGGGTGACGAATGGCACGGTCGTGGTGACTGGCGCGTCCACGGGGATCGGGGCAGCGACCTGCCAACACCTCGTGGGTCTCGGCTTCGATGTGCTGGCCGGCGTACGCAGCGAGAAGGACGCCGCGCGTGTGGAGTCGTGGTCAGTCCGGGTTCGCGCCCAGCGGCTCGACGTCACCGAGCCCGACCAGGTCGAAGCACTCGCGACCGCGGTGGCGACCGCGCCCGGCCCGCTGCGCGGCTTGGTCAACAATGCGGGAATCGCGGTCGTCGGCCCAGTGGAGGCACTCACTGTGGAGGACTGGCGCCAGCAGCTTGAGGTCAACGTGCTGGGACAGGTGGCCGTCACCCGCACCCTGCTGCCCCGCCTGATAGACGCGCAGGGCCGGATTGTCATGATGAGCTCCATCGGAGGACTTGTGGCAGGGCCACTGTTCGGGCCGTACTCCGCATCGAAGTTCGCGATCGAGGCCTTCACCGACGTTCTCCGCCAGGAGGTCGGGCCTCTGGGTGTCCGGGTGGTGGCCATCGAACCCGGCGCGATCGCCACGCCGATCTGGGAACGGGGGCGGCTCGCCGGCGACGACCGATGGGCGGGGGTCGAGCCAGAGGTCCAGCACCGGTACGCCCGGCTGGTCGACGCAGTCCGTGCGCTCGCCGACCAAGGCTCGAGGGACGGGCTGCCGGCGGAGGACGTGGCGTTGGTGGTTGGCCGGGCGCTGACCGCGCAACGGCCTCGCACGCGGTACCTGGTCGGGAGAGACGCCGTCACCCAAGCGTGGCTGAGCCGGCTGCTGCCTGACAGGACGATGGACGCGCTTGTCCGCCGCGCAATGCTCGGGGGCTGACCACCGGGAGCGTTCAACGTCTCCGCACCGCGAGCGGATCCGCTCGCGGAACGGAATGGACGAGCATCGAGCGCATGGCCACCCGCTTGACAGTCATCGCGGGGGATAGACGCACCCTCATCACGGGCTACGGATGGAGTGCGTTTGCGACGAGCGTGTCGCAAGCGGCTCGCGCAACACCGGCGAGGTGACGTAGATGTTGGGGAGCGGGCGGTGGTCCTCGTCTGATGCGGGTGAGCCGACTGACACGGTCGGCTTGGTGGGACGGTCTGCCACTCGGCTCGCTCGCGATCATGAGGGCCTGGGCGCGGGAAGGGGCTACGCAGCGCACGCCTCGTCCGGGGGTGCCTCGCGGGGTCACGGTGTGACCGGAGAAGTCACGCCTCCTGGTTGAGAGCAACTCAACATCAGGAGGAAGTTATGCCCAGCGCCAACAAGATGACCACTCCCGTCGCGGTGGACCTGCCGGAGATCCAGGGGCGGTATGCCGATCTCGACGGCTACACCGTCGGCTTCGAGTCCTACCCGGAAGACGTCGACCCGGCGCCCCTGTTCCGGGGCCTTTCGAATGACCGTTGCCAGTGCCCGCACTGGGGCGTTGTCCAGAGCGGCCAGATCACCTTCCGGTGGGTCGACCACGAGGAGACCTACGGCGCTGGCGATGCCTACTACGCCGGGCCGGGCCACCTGCCGCTGATCACGGGGGGGACCAGTCTGGTGGAGTTCAGCCCGAGTGAAAGCCTCCAGCAGACGATGGCCGTGATCGATGCAAATCTGGCGACGGCGGGGTGAGCGCCATGACCACGACGACGACGGACGTCCCTGGCCTCGTCCAAGCGAGCGTCGACCGGTTCGTGGCCTTTCTCGAGACCGGAGCGACCGAGGGCCTGTTCGCTCCAGGCGTCTTCGCCGACATCACCTTGCCTCAGTGGCGGGTGCAGGTTCAGGGCGCCGAGGAGACCATCGCCGCGAAGAACGGCCTTCACCCGCCGGCCGGCCGGACCCGTGTCGAGAAGGTGTTGCCCGCCGAGCGCGGCTATGCCCTCAAGGTCGAAGAGCGCTGGGAGGACTCCGGGCAGCGGTGGTACTGCCGCGAGGTGGTCCTTTGCGACCTTGACGACGAGGGCCGGATCATCGAACTGAGCGCCTACTGCACGGGCGACTGGGACGAGGCAGCCGTCGCCCAGCACGCGGAAGCGGTGACGTTGCTTCGGCCCTGATGTCACGATGACGGGCATGGACACCGGCGAGGTCGACCCGCGCACGCAGGCGGCGCTCGACCTCGCCGGGACCTATGTCTTCGGCACCGAGCCAGGTCGAATCCCTGCTGTGCTCTTCGCGGCGTATGACGCGAGCGACGCGGACCTGGATCGCGCACTGCTGGGAGCCCAGCTCGCGCGCTGTTGGGTATATTCGCGCGAGCGCAACCGCGCCGTGCCCTTCGCGGTCGCCGCGGTGAAGCACGCGGAGGCCACCGGCGATCCGGCCGTCCTTGCCGACGCACTCGACGCCGCCCTCGCCACCCACTGGGGGCCGGACGAGCTCGAGATGCGGGTGGACCTCGCTCGCACGCTCGCCGACGTAGCTGCCCATCTCGATGACGCCGAGTCGCGGCTCAAGGCGCACTTGTGGCTGCTCACCATCGCCGCCGAGACCCTCGACGTGTCCGAGCTCAACCGGCAGGTGCGTGCCCTCGAGCGCCTGGGCGAGGAGTCGAGGAAGGCGCTCTTCTACGCTGCGACGCGCCGGCTGATGCTCGACCTCATGCGGGGCCGTGCCGACACGATCGCGCCACTCCTGGCGTTGGCCCGGGAGTCGGCGGACGCACTGCCCGACGGGGACATGGTGGTCCTCGCGCTCACCGGGTACGGCGCCGTACAGGTAGGGGAGGGCAACGACAACGTTCTCGCGGCGGCACGGGACGGCGAGGCGCTCGCAGAGCAGGAGGGGATCCGCGAGGTCGTCGCCGAGCTCGCCTGGATTTATCTCGGGCTCGGGATGCCCGACGACGCCCGCCGGCTCGCCTTGACGTTCGACCAGCGTGTCCTGTCCGGCCTGCCACGCGACCACAACTACCTGCTGGTTCTGCAGCTGCTGCTCGACGTCGCCCTGGCGACCGGGCTCGACGAGATGGTTGAGACCATCACGCCCCTTCTGCTCCCTTACGCCGGTCGGGCCGTGATCAACGCCGGTGCCGTCATGTTCCACGGGGTCACCGACGACACGTTGGCCCGCGCGTGCGAGCGGCTCGACGACGCCGAGCGTGCGGAAGCGCTGCGGGAGAAGGCGCTCGCGACGTACCGCCGGGTCGGTGCGACCTGGTGGCGCGAGCGCCTCGAGGCGAACGCACCGACCACCAACAAGCCGGAGCCGTCGACCGCGATGACCCTGCGGCCAGGACCGGCCGGCGTCTGGTTCGTCGGCAGGGGATCGGAGGAGTCAGCGATCCCGGCGCGCCGCGGCCTCGAGCACCTGCATGCGCTACTCACCCGACCCGGGATCGAGGTGCCCGCGCTGCGACTGGCCGGGGGGACCGAGACCGTCGAACAGGCCGGGCTCGGCGAGGTGATCGACGCCCAGGCGCTCACGGCGTACCGCCGCCGACTCGCCGCGATCGACACGGAGCTCGACGAGGCTGATGCGTCGGGCGACGCTGCGCGCGGCGCGAATCTGGCGGCGGAACGCGGCGCGTTGCTGGCGGAGGTGTCCGCCGCCACCGGGCTCGGTGGCCGCCCGCGAACGGCCGGCAGCGGGGCCGAACGGGCGAGGGTCACGGTCCGCAAAGCCATCGCGACCGCGCTCGACGCGATTCACAGCGCAGACCCCGTGGTCGCCCGCCACCTCACCACGCATGTCCGAACGGGACTACGGTGCAGCTACCAGCCCGACCCGGACGTCCCGGTCGAGTGGCGCCTGTGAAGGCTGGGGTGTCGCCGGCTGGGTGGCTCGAGCGGTGCGGCGTAGAGGGTGAAAGTCTGATGGCCGCGTTGAGTTCTCTGCGACGCGGCCAGTTAAAGGTCGAACCGCGCACGAGGGCGACTGAAGTGACTTGCGCGCTGCCGCGCTTCGGCTCGGCATCGACCTTCCGTAGTGGTCAGTCGCCCTCGGGCTCCTCGGCTCGGGGTCTCGACGCTGCCCTGCGGCCGCCGTCCGTCAGTCCGCACCCTGAAGCGCCCCAGGTTTGATGCCGCTCCTGTTTGGGTCCAGGTGGATGAGCACTGACTGCAGCTCCGTCAAGGGCCTTTGGGACCGGTTGTTCCTGTGCTCACCCGGTAGATGCCGTCATTGGCGTCGATGTAGAACACCGATCCTCCACCCAAGACGAGCGGGAGCTCGCTGCCCATCACGTGCTCGGTGAGCGGCGCCGTCGGAGCTCCACTCAGCGGCACTCTCAGGATGGGTCCACCGCTCGTGGGGTCGCGCACTTCGTGGGCGTAGATGTGACGATCGTCCATGGCGAGCGCTCTGATAGCGGTGCGGCGGCTGCTGTCGGTTTGGTAGTGGTGTTGGACGTCGTCACCCAAGAAGAGTGTTGACCACACGTCAGTAACCGCCACACCCCAGACCGACATGGCGAAGGCAATCCGCCCACCGCCGACCGCGAAACAGCTGACGTACTCGGCGATGACCTCGGCACTCAACGCCTTGAGGTCGATACGAATGAGGCGGTGCCCAGACTTGCACAGCAGGTACTGATCATCCATAGGCGTCAGGTGACGTAACGCCGCCGCGAGCGGCACGCGCAGCACCACGTGCGGTTGACCACCTGACTTGGCGACCGAGTAGACCGAATCGGATTCGGTCCAGTAGACACTGTCGTCGACCAGGGCGATGCCGCTTGGTCTGGGCCATTCCGACGCGGGCGGAGCTTTCATCGAGCAGAGTGTCGAGGGCGTGTCATCGATGGCCTGTCGCGGCAATGACACCACGCGTCCGTCGCCGGTCAGCCAGTAGATGTGGCGCTCGTCTACGGCGACGGCGGCCGAGGCAACGCGATCTCCTTTACACTCCGGCGGCCGAAAGTGCTGGCACACTTCTCCACCGCGGAAGGGTCGGCTACCTACTTCACTCTGCGATGGCGTGAACTGGTCACCGCACCCGACCGACCAGAAGAGAGAGTCCTCGGCGGCGACGAGCCCGTCGGCTCGCGTGCGCACCCAGAGCTCCATGCCCACCTCCCCATCCTCCGAAGGCGCCAACAAGGGACGCTACTCCGATTGCAGGTGCGCGGCGAGAGGGTCTTCGGGGCGAGGAGGCCGGAAACTCCGGGGCGAGCAGGCGCCGGTCTTGACCGCCGACCGAGGCTCCATCGTCGGGCCACCGAAATCTGTGCACCGGTCCCGTAGGAGAATCCCCTTGCGGAACGGAATGGACCAGAGCGTCGAACGCAGGGGGACCCGGGTTCGACGGTCATAGGTGGGGGATAGACGCACCTGCGCTACGCACTCAAAGCGGCAGATCGCTCATCTGTCGCCTGGTCCAACGCGAGCGTCCCTGAACGATCATCCGTCCTCAGGATCACAGGTGTCGCCGCTCGAGATTCCTGGTACAGGCTCGACCGCGAGGCCAGCGTCCAACCAGGACGGCGCAAAAGAAGATGCTCAGCCGGTCGTCGCGTCGTCGAGACACATGATGTTGCCCTCGCTGTCCTTGAACCAGGCAGCGCTGCCCATCCCCTCCATCGCGGCAACGTCGCCCTCCCACGTCACGCCGGGCATGTCGTAGTGCTCGAACTCAACGCCTTTGGCCTTCAGGTCATGAACCTCATCAGCGACGCTGCTGACATGCCATTGCGCGATGGTGTGGCCGGCCTGTCCGGCGTACTCAGTCTCATATAGGAAGAAGCTAGTCCCGCCGCCGGTGGTGAAGACCAGCCCGCCTGGGTTCTCATCAACGGGGATGAGGCCGAGCACGTCGGCGTAGAAGCGTCGCGCTCTCTCGAGGTCCTTGGCTGGGACGTTGGCCGTGACCTTACTGTCGTTCAGCATGGTTACTCCTCAGGGTCGGGGAAGCCCCGAGCCGCTTCTCTTGCAAAGTAGTCCCGATCCCGACCAGAAGCGAATGACCTCAAGCTTCCCGTCGCGCGGACTCGCCGTCGAGGTTGGCTGCGGCGTCAGCGATGAAGAAGGTCGGGATGCCCCTCGCCGAGGCTCCGGTCGCCGATCTTGAATGTCATCTGGTGATCTCCCCCGAACCTCGCGAGCCACCTTGGTCGACTCGGATCCCCCGGCTCTCCCAGCCTCCACTTTCCCAAACCAGGGACGGCGACCATAGTGGCCAGCCTCCCGGTATCGCCGTCGTCGAGGGCGGACCTGGGGACGTCAACGGTGAGTTGCCGGCAGGACGAGTGAGACCAGGCTTCTCTCGAAAGCAGTTGTCATCTACCTAGGGACTAGGTAGAGTTAGACCTATGCGGATGACGATCCCGACGCAACTCGTGCTCCGGTTCCTCCTCGAGGAGCCGGCCGAGGAGCGGTACGGGTACGAGATCGGGGAGGCCGCCGGCCTCCCGAGCGGCACCGTGCACCCCATCCTGGCTCGCCTGGAGGGTGCCGGCTGGCTGGCCTCCCGGTGGGAGGACGTCGACACGGCCCGCGCCGGACGACCGGCCCGCCGCTACTACCGCCTGACCGCAGACGGCGCCATCGCCGCCCGAGACGGCCTCGCCCGCGCCTACCGGTCGCGCAAGCCAGCGCGCGGGACGTGGCCGGAGCCAGAACCGTCATGACCAGGGCGCAGGGCAGACCCGCGTGGTGGTCGGTGTCGATCACCGGGGCAGCCCTGCGTCTCCTGCCACCCGGAGGGGCACGCGATCGCTGGCGTGCCGAGCTCGTCAGCGAGCTCTGGGGCCTCTCGCTCCGCGAACAGGCGCGTCACACTGCCGGGGTGATCACTCGCGCGCCCGCGTTGCGGGCGGCGATCACCTCACCCGACCGGGTCGTCGCCGAGCACGTCGTCCGCAGAGCGCTGCGATGCCGACTCGGCTGGCACAAGTGGGTCACGCGGTCGACGAGCGACGGGACCAGCCGCTACCTGGGCTGTCGCCGCTGCCCGAAGGAGACCGACCTCAGGCGGCCAGAGGACTTCATTGGAGGCGGCTTCGGCTGGTGACGGCGCAACGCCACAGCCAGGACGTCACCACCACCGCCCATCGCATCCTCGGCGGCGTCCAAGTGCGCCCGAATTCAGTACCTACGCAACCCACAACGGATGGAAGGACCAGGAATCATGAGTTTCGCCACCACCATCGGACACACCTTCACCGGCGTCGTCCCTGACCACGCCCACATACACCTCACACGACACCGGTCAGCCGCTCCGACTCCGGCCTTGGCTCCGACCCCCGAGCGCCCCCGCCGCGTTCGCTCCGGCGCCACCACCGACGCTGCGGTCGCCGACGACAGGCAAGACCTCGAGCAGTGGCGCGCAGCGTTCACGCTCGGCATCGGCCTCAACCGCTGACCACGACAGCCAGGAGGCCCGGGGCTTGTGGTGATTTGGCCTGTGGCTGCTCGCTCACGCCGGCAGAGAATGGGACGAAGCTAGGCGAGGGACTGCTGCACGGATAGGTGACATCTTGTCGCCCGCTCGTGCAGCAGACCCAACCGCCTACGGCGAGCGCCGACGGCACCTCGGCGGCTCCTCGAGACTCGCCGCAAGCTGATCCCCTGATCCCGACTCGCCGGTCCCCGGCGAGAGCCACCTGAGCAACGTGGAGGCCGCGGAAGCCGTCGAGCGCGAAGGCCGATCATTCGTCCTGGCTACGACAACCCGCTAGCGCGAACTACGAGACGCTCTCCGACTCCTCGCGTCCCCGCTCCCGGCCGGCAGGTCGCCGGACGCGCCGAGCCGAACACAAGTCAGTCGGCGAGGGCGCCGAACATCACATGCCATCCGTCGTCCGGGCGTTCGAGGGTCGGGAGGTGTCCCGCCCAGTCGAGCTCGACCAGCTCCGCCCGCGGCAGCCGTGCAACCAGCGCTCGGGCGGTGTCGGCGAAGAAGTCGAAATCGTGAGCGCCCACGATCATCGTGACGGGCATCGCGAGCATCTCGCAGGACACCTTCAGCTCGCGGTCATCGACATCACCCGCGGCCAGCTGGTGGTCGAAGGCGGCACGCTGCATGGTCCGGACCAGGCTCCGGGCCTCGTCGTCGGCGTCGGGGCCGAGCCAGGTGGCCACATTGAGCTCGGTGGCACCGTCGATGTCACCCGCATCCAGGAATCGGCCCTCTTCCTGCCAGAAAGCGCGCAGGCCATCGTCGGGCTCCACGAGGTCACCGGCCGTGCACACCAGCACGAGGCGCTCGACCTGGTCCGGCACAGCGGTCGCCACCTGCTGCGCGACGTACCCGCCATACGACGCCCCCACGAGCATGAACGATGTCAGGCCCAGCTCCTCGACCAGCACCAAGACGTCCTCCGCGTCGCTGTACGAGGCACCCGGCTCCAGCGGGGTTGAGCCGTAACCACGCAGGTCGCAGCGGACCACCCGGCGACCGGCGGCGACCAGGGCAGCGGTCGGCCGGTCCCACATCCGCAGGTCCGCAACGCCGGCGTGCAGGAGGACGACCGTCCGACCATCGCCCTCGACGAGGTGGTGAATGGTCATCAGAAGACTCTGGCACATAGACCCGCGACCGTCACCCGACTTCGCGACGGACGACGTCGCGCTCGGCGAAGGTCTCTGGTAGAGCCTCCGGCGAAGGCGGCGCCCGGCCGGTAGGCAATGCCGACGCCGCAACGGGATCCCACTGCGGGACGCCGGCGCCTCAATCTGGCCGTGTGACTAAGCGCCGCACATGGTCCCGCGAACGGGACCTGTGTCGCTCAGGTCAGGGTTAACCCTCACCGACCCGCGGGTCAGCACCCTCGACCCGCGCCGAGGCCCCAGGGGACGCTCGAGTTCCGTCCGTGGGTGGTCCACGGCGGGACTAGAGGAGGGGACATGCGCACACGTGTGGGAGTGCGGGGGCTGGCGGCAGCGGCGGTCGCCGGGGTGATGGTCCTGGCCGGTCCGGTGGGACCCGGCACCCAGGCGACGGCGCACGCCGGCAGCCAGACGACGGCGCACACCGGCGATGGCAACATCGTGCTCGGTGACCCGAGCAGCGCCTGGTGGGTGGCCAACGCCCTGGCCAACAACCAGGGTCAAGACCTGGTCGAGCTGGTCTTCTTCGAGAGGACGCTCCAGCAGCTCTACGCCGACAACCCCAACCTGCCGCCGACCAGAGCGTTGCAGCTCATCGAGGGCATGCGCACCGCAGTCGAGAGCAACCTGCAGTCGCTGCCTGCCCAGCAGGGGGACAGCGTCATTCCCGGTTTCGTCTCCGCCGTCGAGCTGTACCTGAGTGACGGGGCCGCGCCGGCCCTGCTCGAGGCGGCGAAGACCACCTACCAGTACTTCACCAACCAGACCAGCGTCGCCAACCCGGACGGCAGCCAGAAGGTCACTGCCGCCGCCGACCTGGCCACGATGGCAGTACAGATCTACACCCAGGCCGGTCTGGTCCTCGACGGTGCGGTCAACATGGCGAAGGACGACGCCCACCCGTTGTTCCGGACAGCGCAGAACCTGATCTTCGCGGCCCAAACAGCGCCGACGTCCGCCACCGCCCAGCAGATCATCGAGGCGAATCCGACCCTGGGACTCATCAGGGGAGTCAACGCCCTGATCGACAGCAACGGCGAGATCCGGACTTCGGTCGAGCACCTGACCGACCTGACGGTCTCCGCCCTGGGCACCGTGATCGCCCAACAGAAGGAGGCGCAGCAGACCCTTCAACACGTCGAGTCGTTGCAACAGGACATCCTGGCCTACGCCAAGGACGCCGACACCCGGCAGCGCGAGGCGGCCGCCGCCCAAGCCAAGGCCCAGCGCGAGCAGCAGCTGTTGAGCGCGGAGACTGCTGCGCTGAACATTCTGTCCTCCTTGATCGGCCTGGGAGACCCGAAGGGAGCCAAGCTCGTGAAGGCGGTCGGGACCGCCACCCTCCAGGTGGCCAACGGTGTCGTGCAGTTCGCCGAGCTCGCCACCAGAATGGGCGGCCTGGACAAGGCAATCGGCTCGATGGCTGGCGCCGCGCTGACCGGCAACATCGTTGGCGCGGTCTTCGCGCTCCTTCCGGTATTCACCGGAGCCAAGGACCCCAACCAGGAGATCCTGGAGCAAATAGGGGCGCTGCGGCAGCAGGTCGCCGACCTCGGCCAGGTGATGAGCGGGCGGTTCGACCGGGTCGACCGCAGTCTCAACACCATCTACTCCTCGATGCTGACCCAATTCGCCCGCCTCGACCTGGTCACCCAGCGGATCGACCACGGCGTCGCTGACACCCAACGTCAACTGGTGCTGATCTCCGACCGGCTGGTGGACCTTGAGGGTGGACTCTGGAGTTCGCTCAGCGATGGGTTCCGACGGCCCCTGTGGAACCGGATCGACGAGGCGCTCGGATATGCTGAACGGACCGGCCGACCGTTGTCGAAGGCCGACTATCTCGCGGCTGACAGTGCGTTCTACACCTGGTCGACCCGGCACGCCTTCGACCAGGCCTCGACCGGACCACGGGTTCGGGACTACCACCTGGACAGGATCGGCCCCGAGCTGAGCGCCTACCCGCTCGACGTGAACATCAACTACCTGGCCGCGCTCCCCGCAGTGCTCTCGCTGAGCCCGCTCAGCGGCCAGGCACTACCCAACCCGCACGACTGGGTGCTGGGCGCCCGCGCCTACCTCGCCCTGACGATGGACTACCCGAACCGGGCGCGGCTCAACCAGCGGCTCCGCCAAGAGATCCAAGGGCTGGCGTCCGGTGGCCAGGCGCTCCAGCGATTCGAGCAGCGGATTCGGTCCGGGACCGCACCCTACGACGGCGCCACGCTGAACCCGCTCTTCGCAGCCCTGCTGACCCGCTACGACAATGCCCTGGACTCGCTGGGAGAGGCCGTGGCGGGCGTCGAGAACACCTTTCGGGCAGGGATCCAGGGGCTGGACCCCTTCGCCGGCACGGAGCAGGACTCGCCGTTGTGGTCGACGCTATCGACCACGCCGTGTAGCGGCGACAATCCAGACCCGACTTTGCCGATCACCGATTTGACCGCCCGGAGGCTCGCCCCAGGTCCGTTGCGCATCCTCAGCCGGTTCGACGCACCGGGTCACGGCACGCTCAACTTCTGCAAGACCGGCTCCTGGGAGGACTTCGAGGAGCGCGTCGTCGGCCATCGCGAGATCCTCACCGCCGAGCTGACTGCGACGCTCACCGCGAAATGGAACGAGGTGCCGGTCTACCGCCAGCAGGTCGGCCTGGAGCGCTTCACGCTGTGCAGCACCAGCACCACAGACCCGGACCCGGACCCCTGCCCTGCCTACCCGAACGCGGCCCAACTGGTCGGCGCCTCCTGGTCAACCCGGGTCAAGCCGCTACTCGACGCTCGCACCGAGGTCGAGACCCTGGCGCCGGACACGACACGGACGCTGACCGACCAGGCCCTGCAGTACCTCCTGCAGAAGCAGCACGACGAGTTGATGAAGGTCGCGGACGGCTTCACCACGGATCCGGCCGCACGGCTGGCCGCCGGCCAGCTGACCGGGATCACCTCGGCGCTGCGCGCCTACATTGAACTCGGGCTGCCCGGTTCGCTTGCCGGGGACGAGGTGCTCTCGGCGATGCTGCGCGGCACGACCCGGCTCCTCGACGAGGACGCCGAGCAGCGGCTCAGCCAGTGGTACGTGCGGCAGGCGAACGCTGTCCCGGCTCCGCTGACCGAGCCCTGGCAGGAGATCGCGACCGAGGCACATCGGCGTGTGCAGGGCTTCGCCGACGCACTGGCTGGTGATCTGGCCGCCCTGAGGTCCGGCCAGGTGCACGACGGCTCGCTCGCCACGGCCACGACGCTGCAGCGCTTGTCCACACTGGCCTCGACGGCGCTCACGCCATCAGCGTCCTTCGACCCGGCGACACGGCGGCTGACGGTGCCGGCGACGAGCGTCGGCAGGCGGCGCAACGTCCCGGTCGTGCTGCGCAACGCCGGGCTCGGCCTGCTCCGCGTGCGGAAGGTGAGCACCACTGGGGCGGGACTGTCCGCGACGACCGCTTGCACTACCGTGCTGGGCCACCACGCATGCACGATCCAGGTGCGTTTCGCCCCCACCCGGGCAGGCGCCGTGCACGGTGGGCTGGTGGTCATCACCAACACCGCCCGCGGCAGGGTCACCCTCCCCGTCACGGCGACCGCCCGGTGAAGATTGCAGCGGTGAAATCGGTGTGCCCGAACCGACACCGAGGGGCAAACTGCTTGTGTGACCGCTCCGCGTGCTCGCTGGCTCGGACCCATCGTGTGGCTGCTCGGCACCGCAAGTCTGCTGGCCTGGGTCGAGTTGCGGTCCCCTGTTGAGGGGACCGCGCTAGTGGCTGGCGATTTTCTGCTCGGCTTGGGCTTCGCGCTCACAGCCGTGCTGCTCTTCCACCAAGACGAGCAGCGCGGGAACGCGGTGCTGTTCGGGGCACTGACGGTCTTCTGGCTGGCGGCACAGCTCGGGGCGGTCGGCCTGGGTGTGATGTCCGGACCGCTCGTCGCCATCGGCGCACTGACTCAGGTGACGGCCGCAGCGGTGCTACTGCGCTACCCGGGTCGTCGGCTGGAGCCCGTCGCCCGGTGCTTCGTGGTCGCCTCCGCGGTGCTCGTCGAGATCCTCGCCTGGGTGATGGTCCTCAACAGCGAGTCGGCAATGTGGGCTGGCGTGACACCTGGCCTCCCGTGGCCGTCAGTCTGGCCGGACCAGAACCGCTTCGAGGTGCTCGTCACCATCCGATACCTGCTCTGGGCGGTTCTCGGCGCCACCTTCCTGGTCCTGCTACCCCGGCACTGGCGACGGCTGCCGCGGCTCGAGCGGCGGCTGATGACGCCGATCGTGGCAGCCGCGACCGCGGCCGGAGCGATGATCGCCGTACGCCTGGTCGACGAACAGGTGCCCGCCTCGGCCGCGTACGCCCTCCAGCTGGCCCGGGCGTACGCCGCGGTCGCGGTCTCCGGGGCCTTCGTGGTGTCCGCGCTGCAGATGCGGCTGGCCCGGGGGGCGGTCGGGGACCTCGCCGAACGGCTGGCGCAACCGATGACCGTTGAACAGGTTCGCGACGAGCTCCGAGCCACGCTCGGCGACCCGACGCTGGACATCTGGTACTGGCACGACGTGCAGTCGTCGTACATCGACGGGACCGGCGAAACCCGCGAGCCGCCCCTGGTCCGCGATCGCCTCGTCGTGCCCGGGACCACCACCGACGGGCGCCCGCTGGCCCTGGTGCTGCTCAACCCGGACCTGGGCAGGCACCGCCAGCTCGTTGACTCCGCTATCGCGGTGAGCCGGCTCGCTTTGGAGAACGCAATGCTCCAAGCCACCCTGCAGGCCCAGCTGGTCGAAGTGCGCAGCGCCCGATCGCGGCTGCTGCACGCTGGCCTGGAGCAGCGGCGGCACCTCGAGCGGGACCTGCACGACGGCGCCCAGCAGCGCCTGCTCGCGATCGGGCTCCGGCTCGGGACGATCGAGAACACCACCACCGACCCTGCCGCCGCAAGCGCCGCGGCCGACCTCCGCCAGGACCTACGGGAGGCCCAGGACGAGCTCCGCCAGCTTGCGCACGGTCTCTACCCGGCGGTACTCAGCCAGGCCGGGCTGGCGCCCGCACTCGAGTCGGTGACTCAGCGGCTGTCCGTGCCGGTACGCGCCGACGTCGCCCCGGGGCGGTGGCAGGCCGACGTCGAAAGCGCTGCCTACCTTATCGCCTGTGAGTGCCTGGCCAACGCGGTCAAGCACTCCCAAGCACGCCGGGTCGACCTGAGAGTGGCCGAGCAAGCCAAGGACTTGGTGGTGGAAGTCAGCGACGACGGAGTCGGCTCCGCCCACCTGACCGGACCATCCTCACTACCCACGCTCCGCGACCGGGTCGAAGCCCTCGGCGGCAGATTGGACGTCCGCAGCGCCCCCGGAGCAGGTACGACGGTGACGGCGGTGCTGCCATGCGGATAGCGATCCTCGACGACTCCTCTCTCTTCCGCGACGGTCTGGCCAAGTTGCTGGAAAGCGCCGGCGTGAAGGAGGTCCGGCAGTACGCCGAGCCCGAACTGCTGCTCTCTGCTATGGCGACAGCGGCGCCAGACCTGGTCGTGCTCGACATCCGAATGCCGCCGACCTTCACCGACGAAGGACTGGTGGTCGCCAAGCGACTCCGACGCACCCAGCCGTCGGTAGGTATCCTCATGCTCTCCACCTACGCCGTCCCCGAGTACGCCGCGCAGGTGCTCGATGTCGGCACCCGGGCCGTCGGGTACCTGCTCAAAGACCGAGTCAGCGACACCGCGACCCTCCTCGATGCCTTTGACCGCATCGCGCGGGGCGAGACCGTCATCGAGCCGGACATCGTGCAAGGGCTGCTACAACGGCAACGCACCACCTCGGTCCTAAACCGGCTCACCGATCGCGAGCGTGCAGTGCTCGAGCTGATGGCCGAGGGACGCTCCAACGCCGGCATCGCCCGAGAGCTGTTCCTGCACGTGAAGACGGTCGAACACCACATCCGCTCGGTCTTCGAGCAACTCGAACTCACCGACTCCAGCGACGACAACCGCCGCGTGCTGGCCGTTCTGGAGTGGCTGCGCCAGTCGAGGTGAACTGGTCTCTGGGGCGGTACGGGTCTTCGGAGACCTGCTCGACCCCCTCAACGCCGTACGGCAGCGGTCGGCCGAGCTCGTCGCGCGACCCGGTCAGCGTGGCCGGCCCTGCTCGTCGCGGTCCCTGGTCACCATGGGGCCACCCTGTCGCCCCACACGAGCAGAGACACCCGGACCCGACTTTCCGCGGTACCGAAGACCCCCGCAAGCCGAACGCCGACCGGGCTCCATCGTCGAGCCACCGAAATCTGTCCACCGGTCCCGCAGGAGGATCCGCTTGCGGGGCGGAATGGACCAGAGCCTCGAGCGCAGGGCCGCCCGCCCTTGACAGTCATAGGCGGTCGAGAGACGCCTGCAGACAGCCGCTTTCCCCAGCCGACGGGGTGAGCGGCCGCATCGGAATCAGCCCTGACCGAGGGTGCTACCGCCTTCGACTTCGCGCCCTTGGATCATCCGCCGGACGCGAGGAACTTGTCGCCTTCGACAGCGCGGCCTTGCTCGGCTTGCCGCTAGCCATGTCGTCACCTCCTCTCATCACCAGCATGAGTGGAGCCACCGACAGTCCTAGGCTCTAGCTCGAAGGAGAGGCGAACAACTCCGCCAACTCGTACTCGCCCAACTCATGTGCCTTTAGGGCGTGAAGAGAGCCATATCTGCCCTGAGCGGGTTGCCACGAAGGGAGGCCTAGCAACGACCCATCCCGAGAACTGGGTCTGGCGCGCCGAGGCGCTGCCGGTGTTCACTGTGCACCCCACGGTGTCGAGTCGGGTCGTGGAGGGAGGTGCGGGTCGCTAGGGCTGATGGCCTGGCCGCTGGTGCGGGGCCACAGCCGCCTACCAACCATGCCCTGCAAGAAAGGGGACCCCCCACCATGCTCACCTCACCTCGTCGACTGGTGGCGATAGGTATCGCCGTCACCTCCCTGTTGCTGAGTCTCGCCCTCAGCCCCCCGGCGTCGGCCGCTCCGACCCGCAACGACAGCCAGAACGAGGCGGTCTACTTCGTCCACGGATTCGACCTGAGCCAGTCGCCCGGCTGGGACTGCGGCGGCTACTGGAACACCGCGATGAACAAGTTCCGCTCCCTGGGTTGGACCGGAACGTTGCACACCGTCGGTTTCTATGCCGGTGACACCAACTGCAGCGTCCGCATCGCCAACGCCAGCGCGTACACCTCGAACCAGGAACTCGGGCGCATCTTCGCTTGGGACATCTACAACCGGCACTCGAAGTACGGCCGCTCCGTCGACATCGTCGCGCATTCGATGGGTGGCCTGATCGCCCGCGCGGCGATCACAGGGACGGCCCGCAAGCTCGCCAACTGGCCGCCGTACATCTACGTCGAGGACGTCGTGACGATCGGGACGCCCCACAACGGGACGGGCATCGCCCGGGCGTGCGGTTACACCCAGTGCACCGACATGCGGCCGGGCTCGACGTTCCTGAACTGGCTGGCCGACAATGCGCAGGCCTCCGGAGGGACCGATTGGACCATGATCGGGACCGAGGACGACGACGTCGTGCCGGTGGCGTCTGCCACCACGGAGAGCGGCGGGGCGGGGCACTACGTTTGGTACTACGCGGGCCAGCCGCTGGAGCACAGCCAGCAGTACACCAACGTGAACGGGTCGTACCGCAGCGTGTACTGGAACTACCACACGCCCGGGTCGTGGTACTACCAGGCGGCCGGCGAGGACATCATCACGACGGCCAAGAACGCAGCGTACTACTGGTACCGCTGGTAGGCGCAGGTCCGACGGGTCGCCGGCCGTTCGCCCACGGGACGCGCCGGCGATCCCTTCACACAGGTCTGGTCGTCGGCGTGACTGCCCTCCTAGGTTCGGGGTCCTGCCACTGGGTCTCGGCCCTCTCACCGAGGCGCGGAACGCTATGACGTCATGCTGCTCGTCGCATGTGTTGGCGAGCGACTACCGCGGCGATCAGCCGGCGCACCCGGGTCGCCGGTTCTCGGGACGGTCCCAGGTCCGGGAGAACCTGTCGTCGCTGCTCGCCGGCGTCCCGGACTTGGGGCGGAGCTCCCGGCGGTCTGTCGCGACCGGGCCGTGGAGCGGGGCGAGCTCCACTGGCACGGCCACCACAGTGAGGGCTCCGTCTCCGCCATCCAGAGGATCGTCATCGCCACGGCCCGCGACGAGCGCACCAAGTCCGCCCGGCTGTACACGACGTGTCGAGACGCCAATCGGTGCAGACTCGACGGTTTGTGCAGAATGCGTGCAGAAGTCGTCCGAACGGTGTGTGCTAGAGCGGTGCTGACCTGCAGAAACGTGGTTGAGACTAGCCGCCCTCTCACGGCGGTAGCGCCGCGCAGATTGCGGCTGTTGCCCAGCCGGGTCACGGCGTCGATCCGACCCATCTAGTCCCGGGAGCCGGGGTTGTTGGCCGCGCAGATGAGATTCGAGCCGTGTCCCGTTCATGTTCCGAAAACTCAAGCGCGAGGGGCCCAATCGAGTCATGCGAGATCAAGAGGATCGGACGGCGTAGCTGCCGACGGGGAGCGTTTGCGCAGGTCAGCTCAATTCGTGGAGAAACGGCAATTGGGGAGGAAGAGCGATGTCGACGGGGCTGCTTCGCTTTTGAGCCATTTCTGGCTCATGTCACGCTCTGAGTCACGAAAACCCCAGCGCCAGACCCGATCCAGGCCGGCCCCGGGGTGTGTCGGGACCACCGCGGCCTGGCTCTTTCACAACTGCCCGAGCACGGGCGGTCACCACGGCTGCGCCGACCACCGGGGCGATGAGCAGCATCGCTCGGCAAGGGCTTTGCAAGCCGTGAGGGATTCCCAGAAAGTGTGGACGACGACCAAGGACAACGGGTAGGCCTGCTGTGATTCGGGGTACCGGTCAGTCATGAAGAAGACTTGGATCGGTCTCCCCGCAGCGGCGATGGGTGCGGTTGCCGTGCACGACTTGATGCAGCGTCGGCATGCGATCCTGCGCAACTTCCCGGTTGTCGGGCACGCGCGGTTCTGGCTCGAAGCCATCGGACCGGAACTGCGGCAGTACATCGTCGCTGGCAACGACGAAGAACGTCCGTTCAGTCGCGACCAGCGTCGCTGGGTCTATGCATCGGCAAAGCTTCAGAACAACTACTTCGGCTTCGGCACCGACAACGACCTCGAGCACAGTGCAGGCAACATCATCGTGCATCACCGTACCTTCGGGCGTTCCTACCCGACCCATGGTGCGGTCGGCCAGGAAGCCCGGCTGCCCGCTGCCAAGATCCTCGGCGGTCCGCGCGGGCGCACGTTCGCGTTCCGACCCGAGTCGGTCGTCAACGTGTCCGGGATGAGCTTCGGGTCCTTGTCCGGCAACGCGATCGAGGCGATCAACCGAGGAGCTGCGGAAGCCGGTTGCCTGCACAACACCGGTGAGGGCGCCGTCTCGCCCTACCACCGCAACGGCGGCGACCTCATTTTCCAGATCGGGACCGCCTACTTCGGTTGTCGTGATGAGCAGGGCAGGTTCAGCCTGGACAAGCTGAAGGAGCTGATCGGATCCGCTCCGATCCGGGCTCTTGAGGTCAAGTTGAGCCAAGGCGCCAAGCCCGGGCTCGGCGGGGTGCTGCCCGGTCCAAAGGTTTCAAGGGAGATCGCCGAGACTCGGGGCGTTCCCGAAGGCGTTGACTGCCTGAGTCCGTCCCGGCACGCGGAGTTCGACGACGTGGACTCGATGCTCGACTTCGTCGAGCTCCTAGCAGCTGAGACCGGACTTCCGGTCGGCATCAAGTCCGCGGTAGGGGACCTGGGGTTCTGGCGCGAGCTCGCGGACCTGATGGAGGACCGCACCCGCGGAGTCGACTTCATCAACATCGACGGCGGCGAGGGGGGCACCGGCGCATCACCCCTCATCTTCACCGACGCCGTCTCGCTGCCGTTCCGGCTCGGCTTCGCACGTGTCTACTCGATCTTCGCCGAGAAGGGGCTCCACGAAGACATCACCTTCATCGGTGCCGGCAAGCTGGGTCTACCTGACAACGCCGTGGTCGCGTTCGCGCTCGGTGTCGACATGATCAACGTCGCACGCGAGGCAATGCTGGCCGTCGGGTGCGTCCAGGCACAGAAGTGCCACACCGGAGACTGTCCCACCGGCGTCGCCACCCAGAGCCCCTGGCTCGCGCACGGGCTGGAACCGGTCTCGAAGGGCGAACGAGTTGCGAACTACGTCAAGACCCTGCGCCGCGACCTGCTCAAGGTCGCCGAGACCTGCGGAGTTGAGCACCCCGCACTGATCGGCCCGGACAGCATCGAAGTGCTGGAAAACCTGAGCGGGGGTGCCCTGCTCGAGGACGTGTACGGCTACCGACCCGGGTGGGGATATCCGTCCGAGCGTGATCGGCACGACATCGTCGCCATCATGGCGGCGACCACCGAACAGGAGTCCAGCACCGAGGGTCCACCCGAGACGGCGGAGCAAGGCGTCCGCACCGACGACGCCGCCTCGAAGATGTCAGAGCACTAGAACCCCAGCGGGTTGCTCGGGTCATGCCTCCGGCACCGGCGTCACGTAGCCTTTGATGTGTGGGTGAAGACATCAGCCGCTTGAGTCTCTTCATCGATGCGCAGTCTGACGGCACGTACGCTCAGGCGCTCGACGAGCTACGTGCTGGCCGTAAAGCCGGCCACTGGATGTGGTTCGTCTTCCCACAGATTGCTGGGCTGGGTTCCTCACCGACGTCACGGCGTTATGCCATCGACTCGCTCGCTGAAGCGAGCGACTACCTGCACCACCCCGTGCTTGGTCCACGGCTCGTCGAGTGCGCACGGGCGGTGCTCTCCCACCCCGGCGCCACCGCGCACCAGATCATGGGTTCGCCCGACGACGTGAAGCTGCGATCCTCGATGACGCTCTTTGCCAGTGCAGATGAGTCAGAACCGGTGTTCCAGCAGGTATTGGACACCTTCTTCGAAGGTGAGCGTGACCCGCGAACCGTGGAGATCCTCAGCGCTTAGCGGGGGAGGGCCAGGAGAGCACCGCGCACTTCTGCGACCCGTCTGGCGGTGAAAGGACGCAGCTGCCGTCCGCGGGGCTGGCGCGGCTGCAGGCGGCGGAGATCCGCTTCAAGACGATCTGGTCACGAACCGAATGCCGCGACCGGCGCTCCCTCCACGCCCACGTCGACGCAGAAGACCGCACCCGCCCGGGGGTCTTCGGAGCCGCTCAGGCCCTGTCTCGATGTGGTGATGTAGAGGGCGGTGTCACCCGGGCCGCCGAAGGAGCAGGACGACACCTGGGCCGCGTCGACTTCGACGATCGCCGTGAGGCTGCCGTCGGTCGAGTAGCGGTGGACGGCGGATCCGCCCCACAGCGCGACCCAGAGACCGTCGTCCGCATCCAGCGCCATGCCGTCGGGGTGCCCCCCGGACACTCGTGCCACGAGGCGCCTGTTCGTCAGCGTCCCGGCATCACCGTCATACGCAAGCACGTCGATTGAGCCCCGTGGCGTGTCCACGTGGAAGGCCTGACTCCCGTCGCGGGACCAGACGAGCCCGTTGGGGATGGTCAGGTCTGTCAAGACCGGGGAGACTTGGCGGTCCCGATCCAGCCTCCATAGAGTGCCCTGCCCCGGAAGCGCATCGAGGCTCATCGAGCCGCAGTAGAACCTGCCCTGCATGTCGCACCCGCCGTCGTTCATGCGGTGGCCCGACCCGAACAGCGTGGGCGAGGTCCACTCGACGTCGCCGTCGGTGTTCAGCAGGAGGAAGTGGGCGTCCGTCGCGACCGCCGTGCCCCCGGTGCTGCGCGGGCGCCAAGCACCCACCACGGAACCCACGCTGAGACGTGACTCGACATCCTCACCGTCGATGGTGAGGACGTCGCCCTCGAAGACGTCGACCAGCCGGATCCGCGACAGGCCGGGGTCCCAGCACACGCCCTCGCCGTGGTGGGTGATGACGTCGGTCAGCTGGTGGGCTCTGATGGCGTTCCTCCCATCGCGGGACGTGCTGACAAGGTCATCCTAGGGCATTTCCGACCCGTTGAGTGGAAACGGTTGCGCTCGCATTCATATCAGGCGAGCGTGCGTTTCACGCTGCGCCTTGACGTCGGGTGTGATGTCAGTCATAGTCCTTCCTAATTACAGGTGGAACCGTTTCCACAGCGGGCAATCGTCAGGAGCACCAGACAATGCGACAGTTCACCACTCGACGGACGGCCGCTGTCGGTGCCGTCATGGCGCTCGCGGCCGGCATGACCGCCGCCTGCGGCGGCGGCGACTCGGATGGCGGCCAGGCCGAGCTCGGCAAGGACGACGTCCTCACCATCACCACGTTCAGCGACTTCGGCTACGACCAGCTCATCGAGGAGTGGAACGCCGATCCCGAGCGTCCGTTCTCCGTCAAGATGACCAAGATCGCCGACTGGGACCCGTGGAAGCAGACGCTGACCCAGAAGCTGCAGGCGGGTGACGGGCTCACCGACGTCGTCGCCGTCGAGGGTGACGCGATGCCGCAGTTCCTCGCCGAGGGCGCCTCGGACCAGTTCGTCGACATCTCGGACTCCTCGCTCGACGACCGATGGGTCGAGTACGCCTACAAGGCCGGCCAGACCACGGACGGCAAGCAGATCGCCTATCCGACCGACGCCGGCCCAGAGGCCTTCTGCTACCGCGCCGACCTGTTCGAGAAGGCTGGACTGCCCTCGGACCGGGAGGACGTCGAGGCGATCTTCGAGACCTGGGACACCTACTTCGCTGCCGGGGAGCAGCTCACCGCGAAGCTGCCCGACACCAAGTGGTACGACTCCAGCGGCTCGATCGCCCAGGCGATGCTGAACCAGGCCGAGTTCCCGTTCCAGACCGCCGACAACACGATCGACGTCGAGAACCCCGAGCTCCAGCTGGTCTGGGACACCGTCACCGACGTACTCCCCGACGCTCTCGCCGCGGGTCGTGCAGTGGAAGGAGGACTGGACCGCCAACTTCACCAACGACGGTTTCGCCACCATGCCCTGCCCCGGCTGGATGTTCTCCAACATCAAGTCCTCCGCCCCCGAGGTGAAGGGCTGGGACATCGCGAACGCGTTCCCGGGTGGCGGCGGCAACTGGGGAGGATCCTTCCTCGCCGTGCCTGCCATGTCGGAGCACCAGGAGGAGGCGAAGGAGCTCGCCAACTGGCTGACCGACTCGGACCAGGAGCTCGCCGCCTTCGAGGCGGCCGGCAACTACCCCGCCAACGTCGAGGCCCAGCAGAGCCTGGCCGCCGAGAACGCCACCGACCCCTACTTCAACGACGCTCCGACCGCGGTGATCCTCGCTGACCGCGCCGCCGCCGTGGAGCCCGGCCAGCCCTACAAGGGCGACATGTACTCCGACATCCTCGGCCTCTTCCAGACCGCGATCCAGCGTGTCGACGAGGGCACCTCGCCGGACGAGTCCTGGACGACCTTCACCCAGGCCGTCGAAAACCTCTCCTGATCCGATGTCCCCGATCCACACCGACGCCCCCGCCGGGGAGGTCCTCGCGACCTTCCCGGCCACGGGGCACGACCCAGACCAACGAGAGGAGGCGTGATGATCGACCGTCCAGGTCAGCAGGTCACGTGACGCCGGCCGTCCGGCGGGCACGCCGGTTCCGCCTCCGAAGCTGACGTGGCGACAGCGGCTCTCCCACTGGGACTTCCGCTTCTCCCCGTACCTCTACATCCTTCCGTTCTTCCTTCTCTTCGGCGCCGTCGGCATCTACCCGATGGTCTACTCGGGCTACCTCTCGTTCTTCTCCTGGCCGCGCTACGGGGCTGACCCACGGCCCGGGCGTCGGGTTCGCCAACTACGTCCACGTGCTCACCGACCCGGTGTTCCACAAGGCCTTCTGGAACACCATGGGCATCTTCCTGCTCTCCGCGGTGCCGCAGGTGGTTCTCGCCACGGTGATCGCAGCCATGCTCGACACCCCCCTGCGTGGTCGCACCTGGTGGCGGATGAGCGTGCTGCTGCCCTTCGTCGTCGCGCCCGCGGCGACCGCCCTCATCTTCGGGAGCATCTTCGCCGACAAGACCGGCCTGGCCAACGAGATGCTTCGCGCCGTCGGCCTGTCCGGCGTGAGCTGGCACTCCGACCGGTTCGCCAGCTGGACGGCCATCGCCACCATGGTCAACTATCGCTGGACCGGCTACAACACCTTGATCATCCTGGCCGCGCTCCAGGCGATCCCGCGCCAGCTCTACGAGGCAGCAGCGATCGACGGCGCCAGCCGCGTGCAGCAGTTCCTCCACGTCGCCCTGCCGTCCATCAGGCCGACGATGCTCTTCGTCATCATCACCGCGACCATCGGCGGGATGCAGATCTTCACCGAGCCGCGGCTCTTCGACACCAACCTGCAGTTCCAAGGCGGGGCCGACTACCAGTACCAGACGCTGACGATGTACGTCTTCAACACCTCGAACAGCGGCACCGACCCCTATCCGCGGGCGGCCGCCGCGACGTGGATCATCGTCCTGATCATCGTCAGCATCGCGTTGCTCAACTACCTCATCACGCGGCAGGTCCAGAGGAGGGGGGAGCGATGAGCCGCCGTCCCGGGTTCCTCGTCTACGGTCTGTTGGCCGCGTTCGTGCTGGGCTCGACGTTCCCCCTCTACTGGTCCTTCGTCATCGGCTCGGTGACCAAGGAGCGCGCCATCCAGAGCCCGCTGCCGCTCTACCCCGGCGGTCACTTCCTCGACAACGCGCGCCGCGTCTTCGACCAGATCGACTTCTGGTCCGCGCTCGCCAACTCGGTGCTCATCTCGGGTGTCTCGGCGATCTCCGTCGTCTTCTTCGCCACCCTGGCCGGCTACTCGTTCGCCAAGCTCCGGTTCCGCGGGAGCAACCTCGCCATGGGCTTCGTCGTAGCCACGATGGCGGTGCCCACCCAGCTCGCGTTCGTGCCACTGCTCAAGCAGTTCAGCAACCTCGGGCTGACCGGCACCCGCACGGCGGTGGTCCTGCCCTTCCTCGTCACCGCGTTCGGCGTCTTCTTCATGCGCCAGTACCTCCTCGACGCGATACCCGACGAGCTGATCGAGG
This sequence comes from uncultured Actinomycetota bacterium, assembly GCA_963706475.1. Lineage (GTDB taxonomy): Bacteria > Actinomycetota > Actinomycetes > Propionibacteriales > Nocardioidaceae > Nocardioides. Next base: position 191,334 of record CAVPLV010000003.1, read on the forward strand.
CCGCCCGTGTCGACGGCTGCTCGCAGCTGCGCACGTTCTGGACGGTCGCGGTGCCCGCTGCGCGACCGGCGATGGCGATCCTCGGGCTCTTCACGTTCATGCAGACCTGGACGGAGTTCATGTGGCCGCTACTGATCCTGCAGGGATCCGACGTACAGACCCTCCAGACCGCGCTCGACGAGCTGAAGATCGCGCCCGCCGGCGGAATCTCGGACATCGCCCTGCTGCAGGCCGGCACCCTGCTCGCGACGATCCCGCTACTACTTCTGTTCATCGCCACCGGCCGCCAGCTCGTGGCCGGCATCATGCAAGGAGCCGTCAAGGGATGACGACGATTCGACCGTTTCCAGCCGACTTCCTCTGGGGAGCCGCCGCGGCGGCCTACCAGATCGAGGGCGCCATCGAGGCCGATGGGCGCACGGCGTCCATCTGGGACACCTTCGTCAGGGAGCCCGGCGCGATCCTCGACGGCGACACCGGCGACGTCGCGTGCGAGCACTACGACCGGATGCCGCAGGACGTCGCGATGATGAAGCAGCTCAACCTCGCGTCCTACCGCTTCTCCGTCGCCTGGCCGCGCGTGTGCCCCGACGGCGGTCCCGTCAACACCGTCGGGATGGACTTCTACAGCAGGCTCACCGACGAGCTGCTCACGGCAGGCATCACGCCCTGGCTGACCCTCTACCACTGGGACCTCCCGCAGGCGTTGGAGGACGACGGTGGCTGGACCAACCGGGACACCGCGCACCGGTTCCTCGACTACGCGATGACCGTGCACGACGCCCTCGGTGACCGGGTCGACAGCTGGACGACCCACAACGAGCCGTGGTGCTCCGCGTTCATGGGCTACACCAGCGGTGGACACGCGCCCGGTCGCAGGGAGGGGGTCGCCGGTGTCGTCGCCGCGCACCACCTGCTCCTCGGCCACGGCCTGTTCGTCGACGAGTTCCGCCGCCGCGGCGGCACGCCCGACAACGGCAAGGCCGTGGGCATCACCCTCAACCCGACGGTGGCCGACCCGTTCGACCCGACCCGCGAGGACGACGTCGAGGCGGCCCGACGCCTCGACGGCTTCCACAACCGGGTCTTCCTCGACCCGCTGTTCCACGGCAAGTACGCCGACGACCTCTCCCGGGACACCGAGGGCATGCGCTTCGAGGGCAAGCGCTGGGAGGACTTCGTCCTGGACGGCGACCTCGACCTGATCAGTGCGCCGATCGACTTCCTGGGCGTCAACTTCTACCACGGCGACCTTCCGGCGGCGCTGCCCTACGACGCCGGGCCGGACGCCTTGCTCGGAAGCCGGATCGAGCACTCCCCGCGTCTGCGCGAGTCGCCCTACCCCGGCGCCGGCTTCGTCTTCCCGCGGACGGGCCGGCCGACCACCGACCGCGACTGGGAGATCGACCCCGAAGCCCTGACCCGCCTGCTCGTCCGGCTCAAGGACGCCTACGGCGCGCCACCGATCTACATCACCGAGAACGGGGCGATGGCCGACGACGTGGTGGAGGACGGCGCGATCCACGACACCGGTCGGCAGCGGTTCATCGAGCAGCACCTGCACGCGACGCTGGACGCGATGGAGCAGGGCGTCGAGGTGAACGGCTACTTCGTGTGGTCGCTCATGGACAACTTCGAGTGGAGCTACGGCTACGCCCACCGCTTCGGCATCGTCCACGTCGACTACGACACCCAGGTCCGCACGCCGAAGGACAGCGCACTGTGGTTCTCGGAGTTGGTCGTTCAGAACCGTCTGCCAGTAGCCTGAACAGGTGGGACTGAAGGGGCATCCGTCCACGCTCGGCGAGGTGGCCGCGCTGGCCGGTGTCAGCAAGGCGACGGCGTCACGTGCGATCAACGGCAGGTCGAAGGTGAGCGCGAAGGCGCAGGCCGCGGTCGTCGGACGCCGTTCGGGAGCTCGGCTACACGCCGAACGGTGCAGCCCGCTCGCTGGTCATGCAGCGGACCGGCTCTGTGGCGGTGATCCTCCCCGAGTCCGACGAGCGCATCTTCTCCGACCCGTTCTTCGCCCGGATGCTGCACCAGGTGGCCCGCTCGCTGCGCGAGCACAACCTCCAGCTGGTGCTGCTGCTTGCCCAGCCGGGGGACGAGGACCGCATGCTCCTCTACCTGCGCGGTCGCTACGTCGACGGCGCCATCGTCGCGTCACACCACCGCGATGACCGTCTCGCCGAGCACCTCTCCGACTTCGGGCTGCCGTGCGTGTTCATCGGCGCCCCCTGGATCGGTGCCGAACGGGTGGCCGTCGTCGACAGCGACAACGCGGGTGCCGCGGCCCAGGCCGTACGGGTCCTGCTCGACAGCGGTCGGCGCAAGATCGCCACGATCGCCGGACCGCGCGACATGCGTGCGGGTCACGACCGACTCGTGGGCTGGCGCCAGGAGCTGGACGCAGCAGGGCTGGACAGCAGTCTGGTCGCCTACGGCGACTTCACCGAGCACAGCGGGGCCAAGGCCTGCGCCGAGCTCCTGGAGGTCGCCGGCGACCTCGACGGCATCTTCGCCGCGTCCGACCTCATGGCACTCGGCGCCATGCGCGAGCTCGGGGCCCGCGGCATCCGCGTCCCCGACGACGTTGCGATCGTCGGCTACGACGACCTCGGCGTCGCCGAGCGCACCCAACCGCCCCTCACCACCCTGCGCAACCCCATCGTCCAGATGGTCACCGAGGCGGTCCGGCTCCTGACAGAGGCCATCGACCAGGGCGCGCGTGGCGCCCCGCGTCGCGTTGTCTTCGTGCCCGAGCTGGTGCGTCGTGACACCGTCTGAGCGTCGCACTCGCAACGTGGGCACGTGGGACCAGACCCCGCAAGATCGGCCCAGAGTCGACTCTGGAGTCGCAGTCGTCACCGGTGCTTCGCGTGGGCTCGGTGCGGCGATCGCCCTACGACTTGCGGCTGATGGCCACGCCGTGGCGGTCAACTACCTACGTGGCCGGGAGGCGGCTGATGCCGTCGTCGAACGGATCAGGAGCGCGGGCGGTGTCGCCGTAGCGTTCGGAGCCGATGTCGTCGATGAGGGCGGGGTCGCCAGTCTGTTCGCTCAGGTCGCCACGACTCTGGGCCCGGTCACTGTGGTCGTCGCCAACGCCACCGGCCCGCAGCCGGAGGCCAGCGTGGAGGACCTGTCCTGGCGCTCCCACCTCGACCAGCTGGAGTTCTTCGTCAAGAGCCCCACCCTGCTCGTGCAAGCGGCTCTTCCGAGCATGCGGTCGTCCGGCGGTGGGCGGGTCATCCTGATCGGCTCCGACGCGGCGGACCGGGCTGTGCCTGGTACGTCGGCATACGTCGCGGCCAAGAACGCCCAGATCGGGCTGACCAAGGTGTGGGCGAAGGAGCTGGGCCAGGACGGCATCACGGTCAACCTCGTCCAGCCCGGTTGGATTCCGGTTGAGCGCCACGCCGGCATCGACACCAATTCCTATGTGGCTGACGTGCCGTTGCGACGGATGGGGACTCCCGACGATGTTGCCGGAATGGTGGCCCACCTGGCGTCGAACGCCGCCAGCTTCATCACTGGGCAGCGCATTACGGTCAACGGCGGACACACAATCTAGATTCGGGGCGCGCCGTGAAGAAGATGTTCGCCGGCGACCGTCCACGCGTCGTACGCCGCGGGCCACCGTCGCTGCAGCGCGTCGGCCTCCTGGGGCCGGGATCCGTGAGCGTGTTCGAACTGCATGACGCCCCCGCGCCGCCAGGTGCCGTCCGCGGAGGACCGTCCTGACGAACCACTCCCGCTCCGCGACGAGGGGTGTCAGCGTGAATCAGGCCGAGGGCCAGCCGTCGACACCGTCAGTGCATTCCTCCAAGTCGACAGGCGGGGATAAGACGCGGCTCTGGAGTTGGGTGCCTCCCACTAGGGGATCGTGGTGTCACGGCGTGAGTGCCGAGAGCCCCCACGCGTCACTTGCGGCCGCGACAAAGAGAACCGAACCCAGGATGACGGCCGCCAAGTGCGGAAACATGACGTTCGGGAGTACGAATCGCCGGCGAAGGACTCGGCGGGTCACTTGGGCTGTGAGACGTGTCGGGGGTCCATTCCTGCAGTCCGGAACCTGTTGCTGTCCCCGAAAACCCCAGGACATGTTGATCCGAGGCGAAGAAACCTCGCCGAGTTCGCCCAGTTCAACGGCGTTCAAAGCGTTGGCAGCGACCTCGATGTCCCGCAATCGGCCGTAGTAACGGACCTGGTGGCCCTTGATCAGGCCGTCGAGAAACCAGAATGAAGCCGCGGTAACCGCTGCCAAGCCGAACAAAGCGTAGTGGCTTTGCTGGAACCCAAGTCCGAGTGCTGCAAGGGACAGCGTCACGGACCAGCCCTTCACCGTCATCAGGCGGCCGTCTGCGCTCGCGACGGCATCGTTGAGCGCGTAGTACTCACGGGAGAGGTCCTCACGCAGCGCCATCTCCCGGGGGGTCATGTCCGGCATCGACTCCATGAGTCTGATAGTGGCCGCCCGTGCAGGATTTGGCGACTGCTGGGCCGGATCTCCCCTAGCCGCTACCTGACCCCCTGCACCGGATTGCCCAAACCGTCCTGTCAATTCGGGCGCTGACCGTCAACTCCGGCACTGCGGGTCACCCGCCGAGGTGAGATCTCAGTCGATCGCCTGGCGATGCACCCAGTCGACGAGCTCGTCGGACGCGAGTGCGCGCACGCGCGCTGCGTACCGGGCGAGGTCGGGGTTGTCGAGGAGGGCGCGCCACTGGCCACTCGTACCGTGCCTGAAGAACGCGGCGGGATCGATCCATTGCTCCGGGCCAACGTCGGGAACGGTCGTGTCGGCCCTGCTGCGCATCGACTCGAACGTCGCAGCTTGGACCAGGCGGGGCCACCGGCGCTCGTCGACCTCGATGCCGAGCCGGAGGGCCAGTTGCCGCATCTGCCCGCCCAGGTCGGCCTTCAGATCGTCGTAGTGCAGGTGCACGACGTCGAGATCGGCGGCGGCGTCGCGGAACGTCTGGACGTGCTCGACGGTGCGCCGCAGCGACGACCCGATCTGTGTGGAGGGCGTCTCGTCGTCGACCCATTGCCAGAAGCGGTCCCGCTCGCCGTCAGGACGCGGCGGCTGTCGTTGCAACGGTCCGAGCTCGATGCCGTCGATCGCTGCGGCCTGCTCGCGGGCTCTGAGGAACGCGTCGATGTCCGTGTTGTCGATGTGGTGGTCGATCGACAGCGCAACGTCGCGGGGGTCGCGCCCAATGCAGATGTAGGTAACCGCAGGATCGTTGGGTATTCCATCCAGCGGCGTGTGGGTCTTGATGAACCGGCGGTGCCGCTGGGCTTGCAGGTCCGCGAACACTTCCGTGCGGGCGCGGGTCACCATGTCGATCCACGGCGAGAGCCTGTTCAGCGGGAGAGGGAGCTGTGGTTCTTGCAGGATGAGCAGCGCGCAGATCATCTGCGTCCACGTCGTTCCGCACTTCGGCGGCGTAGCGATGATGATGTCGCCGGGCCGAAGCTCGAAGCCGTCCCAGCGGTTGCTGTCGTACATGGTCCCGACATAGCGGCGCACAGCCATCACTCTCGCAGCGGTTCCGATCGGGAGAAACCTCCCAGGCTCAAAGGGGGCTTTCGGCTTGGACGCCCCGCGTGGCCGCTTCGCGGGGGAGCGTCGCGCCTCGTCGCGGCAGCGGACGCCCGGATCGCGGCAGGTGCTTCAGATTCAGCGGTCGCGGCGCGGCTGGACCAGACCGTGGTCGAACGCGAAGACCACGGCCGCGGCCCGATCGCGGAGGTCGAGCTTGGCGAAGATGTGGCCGAGGTGGGTCTTCACCGTGCCCTCGCCGAGCACCAGCTGGGCGGCGATCTCGGTGTTGCTGAGGCCCGCGCCGATCAGGGCGAGCACCTCGCGCTCCCGGGGAGTCAGTACGTCGAGCTCGGGACCCGGCAGCGCCGGCGGCGACGCCTTCGCGGTACGTCGCGAGCACCCGACCGGTGACGCCGGGGTCGAGCCAGGAGTCGCCCGCAGCGACGGCGCGGACGGCGCGTTGCAGGTCCTCGGCGGGCACCCCCTTGAGCAGGAAGCCGGCGGCGCCGGCGCGGAGCGCGCCGGCAAGGATCTCCTCGTCCTCGAACGTGGTCAGGACGAGCACCGGCGGCGAGCCCGGGACCTCGCCCAGCAGCCGGGTCGCCGTGACGCCGTCTACCTTCGGCATCCGCACGTCCATGACGACCACCTGTGGGCGCAGCCGGGCGACGGTCTCGACGATGCCTTCGCCGCTGTCGAGCTCGCCGACGATGTCGAAGCCGAACCGCGGTCGCAGGATGCCGCGCAGACCGGTGCGCACCAGCTCCTGGTCGTCGACCAGCAGCACCCGGACGGCGTCGTTCATCCGGGCAGCACCGCCTCGACCAGCCAGCCACCGTCGGTCGGCCCCGCGGTCAGCCGGCCACCGACGCTCTCGGCCCGCTCGCGCATGCCGCGCAGACCGGCGCCGGGCGCGGCCAGCACAACCGGCGGCCCGTCGTTGCGCACGGTCACCGTCGTGGCCTCGTTGCTGGGACCGATCCGCACCACGACGGGCTGGCCGGGCGCGTGCCGGGTGGCGTTGGTGAGCGCCTCCTGGACGATCCGGTACGCCGCGAGCCCGCGGGTCGCCCCGAGGGTGCCGAGATGGTCGTCGACGTACAGCTCCACTTCTGAGCCGGCCCGTCGGAACGACTCGACCAGCGCGGGGAGGTCGTCCGACCCGGGCAGCGGCGTCCGGTCGTCGGGCCGGTCGGTGCGCATCAGGCCGACGGTGGCGCGCACCTCCTCGAGGCTCTCTCGGGTCAGCCGCTCGGCTTCCGACAGCGCGCGACGTGCCTCCTGCGGGTTCTCGTCCAGGGCGAGCCGGGCGCTGCCGATGTGCAGCAGGGAGACCGTGAGGGCGTGCCCGATGACGTCGTGCACCTCGCCGGCGATCCGGGCCCGCTCCTCGGCGCGCGACCGGGCGGCCAGCTCACCCTGTGCCGCCCGCAGCTGTGCCACCGTGAGTCGCAGCCGGTTGGCGAGGATGCACCCGATCGACGCGAAGGAGATGCCGACGAACCAGGCGCCCCATCCTGGCTCGGCGGTGTCCAGCAGCCACTCGACGAACGGGCACCACGGCCAGGGCCGCCCAGGCGGCGAGGGCGACCGGTGTCGCCGTCGTGAACGCGACCCAGCCCGCGATCACGCACAGACCCATCCAGCAGAGGTTCGACGACTGGAGGTGTCCGAGGTACACCAGCAGGCCGGCGGCGACCGCCAGTCCGGCGAGCAGCGGCCAGCCCGTCTCACGTCGCCACGCGAGGACGATGCCGATGACCGTGACCACGGCCGCCGCGACGATGGCCGCCGGTCTCGGCTGGTCGGTCATGAGCACGCCGAGGACGGCGAACAGCGCGAGCGCGGCAGGTGCCGCGACCCGCGCTCTTCGTTCGATCATGTTCCCGAGGGTAGAGGTCGCGGCCGCCTCACAGCGCCGTACGCCGTGCGGCGAGAGCCGTTGCCAGCGACAGCGATCGCGGCGGTCGTCAGCAGCGCTGTGGTGGCGTCGCCGATGCCGAGCCACGGCTCGCGGATCGCCTGGTTGGCCAGGGCCAGCGGCAGCCAGGCCGCGATGTCGGCGCAGCGGGTCCGCCATCACCGCCGGCGGCGGGCCACCGACGCCGAGCAGGAACGACGGGAAGAAGAGCAGCAGCCCGATCGCCTGCGCGGCTCGCGCCGAGGGCATCACGGTGCCGAGCAGGACGCCGATGCTGACGAAGGCGACCGACCCCGACCGCGATGCCAGCCACGACACGGAGCGGGCTCTCGACGTGCGGGACGCCGTACACCGGCGCGGCGACGGCGAGCAGCAAGGCGCCCGCGATCGCGATCGCGATCAGCCCGATCGCCAGCTCGGCGAGGGCGAAGGACCAGCGCGGGAAGCCCGACGGCGGCGAACCGACGCAGCACGCCCCGCTCGCGGTACGTCGCGATGTGCACCGGCAGCATGATCAGGCCGGTGGAGCCGATGACCACGGTGAAGTAGGACGCGACGTACCAGTGCGACGGGTTCACCGGGAACACGTCGTCGGCCTCGGTCCCGAACGAACCGCCGATGATCAGCATCGTCACGATCGGGAAGACCAGGACGAACGTAAGGGTGAGCGGGTCGCGGGTGAGCAGCCGGAGCTCGGTGGTGAGCAGCCGGCGGGTCGTCGAGTGGTAGCGGCGCGTGCTCGTCGCCGGCTCGGCTGCGGCCGGTGCCGGTGGGCTGGTGACCGTCGTCATGACGCAACTCCGGTCTGGGACTCGACGGGGTGGTAGTCGAGCAGGCTGAGCAGGGCCTCCTCGAGGTCCGGGATGTCGACCCGGAGGTCCGGTGGGATCGGCCGCTGCGACGCGACCAGCCAGCCGCCGACGTGGGCGATCACCTCGCGGGTGCCGCGCACGGCGACCTGGCCGTTGCTGTGCCCGACCTGCGTGACGCCGGGCAGCCGGTTGAGCTGCTGCAGCGACTCAGCGGTGGCCGCGACCGGGTCATGGGGGAGGCTGAACCGGACCGTCGCCTCGCCGGCGTGCCTGGCCACCAGCTCGGCAGGGGTGCCCTGGTCGAGCACCCGCCCCTCGCGCATCGCGACCACCCGGTCGCACAGGGCTTCGGCCTCGTCGAGCTCGTGGGTGACCAGCAGCACCGTCGTACCGGCGTCGCGGAGCTGGGCCACCGCGGACCACACGTCACGCCGCGCTGCCGGGTCGAGTCCCTGGGTGAGCTCGTCGAGGATCACCAGCTTGGGCTGATTGAGCAGCGCCAGCACCAGGGCCAGCCGCTGCTGCTCGCCGCCGCTCAGGCCCGCGTAGGGCAAGCGGTGCTTGTCCGCCAGCCCGAACTGCTCCAGCAGCCGGTCACCGTCGGTCGCCCGACGACCGGAGAAGAGGTCCACTGCCTCGGAGACCCGGAGCCGGTCCGGCAGCCCCGAGCTCTGCAGCTGGCTGCCGACCTCCTGGCGCAGCCGCTCGGCGTCCCGGTGCGGGTCCAGCCCCAGCACCCGGACCTCACCGGCGTCCTGACGCCGCAACCCCTGCAGGATCTCGACAGTCGTGGTCTTCCCGGCCCCGTTGGCCCCGATCAGGCCGAGGACCTCGCCCTCACGGACGATGAGATCGAGGTCGTCAACGACCGCCCGGCCGCCGTACGACTTGGTGAGCCCGCGTACGTCGACGACCGGCTGGGCCAGGTGGGAGAGGGTGGCTGTGTCCATGTCCCCATTCAAGTGCTGACCAGCCGTGCCGCACATCGGCCTGGAGTCAGAAGCCCGTCTCTACCTGTGGGAGGAGCCCAGCCGGCTCGAAAGCGCGAATCAGGGCTCCAGACTCCCGCCGTGATGCTTTGGTTCTGCGTACTGTGGCGGCGGTCGGCGTAGTGTCAGCGTGCGCGACACCCCAGACCAGGGGTTTCGTTGCGGATGAAGCGGCGACGGCCCTGGGCTAGCGAGGACGCAGACGGGCGATGGCTGATGAAGCGTGACAACACGCAGTGGGTCGGTGCAGCGCTCGCGTTGGCGGTGCTCGCGGTGCTGATCGTCCTTGACCTGTCTATCCCGCCGGACTATGCCATCTTGACGTCCCTGTTCGGGCTGTCGCCGCTGATCGCCTGCGCGGTGGTGCCGGCGCGGGGGACCGCGGCCATCGCGACGTTGGCGCTCGTCGCTGCGGTCGTGTCCGGGGTCTGGAACGACACGCTGGGGAGCGCACAGCAGAATGTTCGGTTGCTCAACGTCGCGCTGGTCGGTGTCGCCGCGGTTGCGATCGCCGCGGTCCGCGTGTACCGGGAGCGCCGCTTCGCGGAGGTGTCGCAGATCGCACAGGCCGCTCAGCGCGCCATCCTTCCGACCCTGCCCGCGCGGGTGGGCTGTCTCGCCATCGCGGCGCAGTACCAGTCCGCTGCCCGAGGCGCGCTGGTCGGTGGGGACCTCTATGATTGCTACCACTCCGAGGACCACATCAGGCTTGTCGTCGGCGACGTCCGGGGCAAGGGGATCGCCGGCGTCGAGCAGGCGGCCCGCGTCATCCGCGCCTTCCGGCAGGCCGCCGCACTCCGCCCGACCCTGGCCGAGGTGGCATGTGAGATGGACGACTACCTCGCCGACTTCTTCGGCGAGGAAGAGTTCGTGACCGCCCTGCTTGTGGACGTGACCAGTCCGGGCGAGTTACGGATCGTCGCCGCCGGACACCCCGGGCCCGAGCTGGTCCAGCACTCCGATGCCGTCCTGCTCGAGCTCCCGCCGGGGCTGCCGCTGGGCCTAGGGCTCAGCCACGACGTGGGCGGCTACGTCGAGACCACCGTGCCGTGGCACCCGGGGGACCGGCTGCTGATGTACACCGACGGTCTGAGCGAGGCCCGCGACCGTGCGGGCGAGTTCTTTCCGATCCCCTCGCTTGTGCCCCACCTGAGATCGGGACCTGTCCAGCAGGCCGTCGACGACGTGGTCGCCGCAGTCACCGCCTACGTCCCCCGGGGACGGCTCGACGACGATCTCGCGATCGTCCTGATCGAGAACCTGCCCGAGACGGCCGGCGTCGAGAAGCTGGTAGCCGTCGCCTCTGTCTGAGGTCTACGCCGCGACGGCCAGCTCATCGCGCAGCCGAGCGACCAGGCGGGCCAGCAGCGTGGACACGTGCATCTGGCTGAAGCGGATGTCGGCTCCGATCTCGGCCCGGGTGCAGTTGCGGAAGAACCGCATCTCCACGATCAGCTGCTCGCGGCGCGAGAGCTTGGCAATTGTGGCCCGACGACCGGGGCGAGCGGGGCGAGGGTGGCGCGCGCCTCGGCGTGGTCGAAGCCGGGTCTCGGTCGCCGAACCGGTGGCCGAGCGGTCCGCTGTCCTTTTTGCTGGACGCGGTGAGCATCGACATCACCGACCCCCGGACGTGTCGGTAGTGCACATGCGTGCGAACTGGTGGCAGATGCGCCGACAGGCGGTGAAAGACGCTCGTGTTCGCTGGCGTCGGCACGGGGCACGGGTCGGGGCGGCCCTAGCGGACGTGAGCCTCAGGGGAACCCAGGATCCGGGTGGCCCGCCACAAACCGTTGCGCGGCGCCGTCGTCGACGAGTCCTTCCTCCAGCAGCCAACCCACTGCCCGGCGCTCAGCTCCGACATCACGAAGGGCGTGCCACGGTGCAATCAACTCCGGGTAGTGCCCATAGATCAGGCCCTTGAATCGTCTGAACGCTCCGCGTCCCTGCAAGGACTGGCTCAGACGGCGGCCAGCCGTCCTGTGTCACTCATGCCCTCAGCAAAGTCGGCCATGTCCTGAAACCAAACGTAAGACGGAAGGGGATCGATCGGAACCAGATCCAGCTCGTCGACCTCGATGGGATTCTCCCCGTCGATCCCGGTGCCGCTGGTCCAGAACGCCACCTGCCCGTACGCGGGTCCATCAACCAGCGGTGCTCGTAGTCAGTCTCATCCGCCAAACGCGGTCGCGAGCTCCTCAAGGTCGATTCCACTCAGGTCGAGCATCCACTGAGGGTAGAACGCGAGGCTCAGAAAGCGAGGACCGTAGGAACTGACGACGCTGGCCGCAGGACCAATGCGCACCGAAAGACGCGGGCCCACGCGCGGATCCCGGCGGATCCGGTCGAGGTCGCCCTTCAAGATGTTCGATCGCCGCCAGCAGGACGGCCGAGGCATGACCCCGTCGGCCGCCGGGCCAGAGCCGCTCGGCCTCTCAGCTGAGACTGAGGTCTCCGGCCCGCTCACCAACGTCTGCGCATTGGCTCGGAGTCATCAGGGCTGCGCGCCGCGCCATGTCGGACTCGCCGAATCGCCACAACTCGCGGGCGTATGAGACAGCCGGCATGGTGATCACGAACTTGCCCACGGTCGTCAGTCTGACGCTTCGCGGCCCGCCCTGTCATCAAGCATGAGAGTGCCTCCCGCTCGCGGGGGAATGATGCACGTTTGGTCGCAGCTGCGAGTGGAGCCATGTAACGCGTTCGGGTCCTACGACCACAATCAGGTATGGACTCAGTCGAAGGCGTCGCCGCGATCGGTCGCGACCCCATCGCCTTGGAGGCGTTTTATCGGGAGCACGTCGAAGCGGTGCAGCGCTTCGTGGCTAGGCGCGTGGACGGCTACGAGGACGCCGCTGACCTGACGGCCGAGGTGTTTCTGGCTGCGATGCACGCAAGCCGCGGGTACCGGGCCGACGGCGCCGCTCCGCGGGCCTGGCTCTACGGCATCGCTCGTCGCGTCGTAGCCAACCACCACCGGTCGACCGCTCGGGCCCGACGGGTGGCAGACCGAATCGATGCGAGAGAGCTACTTGACGAAGACGCGGCCGATCGGATCGTGGCCCGAATCGACAGTGAGCGCGCGGCCCGCGAGCTCTATCGATCGCTGGCGGCGCTGCCCGAACGACAACGTTCCGTCGTGGAACTCGTAGCCGTCGACGGACTGTCCCTGACCGAGGCGGCCGCCGCTCTCGGCATCTCATCCGGCAATGCCCGGGTGCGATACCACCGCGCTCGACGACAACTCGCCACGGTGCTCACCCACTCGCTCCTCGAGACCCCGCTTGAGGTGACCCTGTGAACGCTCAACTCGACTCCTTCGAGACCGCCCTGCTGACCCGGCTCCGAGAGCACGTGGACCAGGAGCCCGACGCGGCCCGTCGCTTCTCACGACCCAGGCTGTTGCTCGGAGCCGCCGCCACCGTGGCGGCCGCCGTCGTCATGGTCGTGGTGATTCCAGGACTCGGCACCACCTCCGCCTACTCAGTACAGGAGGGAAACTCCGGCACCATCACTGTCGAGGTGAACCGACTCGAGGATGCCAATGGTCTCGAGGCCGAGCTGGCGAAGTACGGAGTCAGGGCCGACATCACCTACGTGCCTGGCAGGCAGGAATGTGCGCCGGGGCGGTACACGCCGGTGGATCGACGACTCTCAGGGATGCAGGTCTCGATGGGCGAGAACCAACTACGAGTGACCCTCCCGCCCGGAGCCGTGCGCGACGACGAGATCTTCGTGATGGCGGTGTCGGGAGGGACCATCCCGCCTTCCACCGAGCCGCCCCAGGACGGCATCACCGACGAGGGCGGCTTCGGCGGTTGGACCGACTTCAACGTGACAGCGGGACCGATCCAGCCGTGCACCGCTATCCCCAACCCCGTCGACTGAACCACGTGCGTTGTCCATCCGTCGGCGGTTGGGAATCTGTGCGCCCACGCGTCGGAATGGGCTGGGTCACGCTGACATCGATCTGTGCAGCAGACCCTTTAGCAGACCCCGCCCGGTGCTCGAGAAGCTCTGGTCTCTAGACGCTAGCCGGGTGCCTGCTCGGGACCGGTGGGGATGCGTCTGGACCGGAAGTCCGCAGTGGGTGAGTCGGTGGGCAAGGTCCTGGTGGAGCCATGTCGAGAGATGGTGTGCGGGAATCGCGAGCATGATCTCGTCGATCGGCTCGTCGGCGAGGGTCGCCTCGATCGCGTCCATCGGGTCGTGGCGCACCGAGACGGACCCGACCACGCGGCAGCGGGTCACCTCTTGGATCCGAGGCAGGACCCTGTGCAGTGTCACCTCGGCCTCGGCTGCCTTGTCGTGGCGCTCCGGGTGCAGGAGGTGCACCTCAGCACGGGCGGGGTTGAGCACGACGAGCCGGAACTGGACCTCGCCCTGCTCGCCGCGCACGCGCAGGGCTTCCAGCAGGGTCGGGGTCGGCTCGGCGTGGTCGGTGACGACCAGGACGCGCCGGGCTCGGCTTTCGGACATCGCCGCTCCTTTCAGTGATCACGGCAGCAGCTCCGGGCATCGGGTGGATGGGCAGCTGCCGACGGCTTCATTCAGCACGCTGCTCCATCTCACCTGCGCTTTTCCTGACTGTCAGCGCACCTGCCGCCAGTGTGGTGTCACCGGCGAGTGTCGGGTGCGGGCTCGTCCTGGTGCTGCCTGACCTCGGTCCGGTCCACCCGGCTCACGCTCAGGTAGATCACGGTCGCGAGGATGGCGCCGAGGAAGACCACGCTCGTGACCAGCGTGCCGAGTCCGAGGCCGCCTTCGTTGCGAGGTGCCGACAGGAAGTCGCCGATGTTGGCGCCGAGCGGTCGCGTCAGGATGTAGGCGAGCCAGAAGGACAGCACCGGGTTCAGGCCCAGCTTCCAGCCGATCAGCACGGCGGTGATCAGGCTGGCGGGGATCAGGATCGAAGCACCGGGTGACCAGCCGGTGAGCTCGAGCGTCCAGTCACCGATCGCGGTGCCGAACGCGAAGGTCACCAGGACCACCAGCCAGTACCAGCTCTCGCGTGCGGTGGTGTTGATCGAGTGGATCGAGAGCGTCCCCTCCCGGGCGTACCAGGCCGTGAACACCGACGCGAGCAGCACCGCGAAGACGGTCGAGCTGACCCAGAGGGGCACCCCGCGCGCATCGGTCAGGTTGTCGGTGAACAAGGTGCCCACGACGCTGATCAGCACGACGGCGAGCCAGTAGGGCCCGGGTACGTAGCGATCCAGTCGGAACTGCACGACCAGAGCGATGACCAGGGCGAAGCTGAAGAGGATCGTGGTGTTCGTCAGTCCGAAACCGAGGGTCTCGTTGATGTAGTCGGCGAGGCTCTCGCCGACCGTCGTGCACAGGATCTTGATAATCCAGAAGAAGACGGTGACCTCAGGCACCTTGTTGAGCATCTGACGGTGGCCGGCACCGAGTCGCGTAGTCATCACGGCGTGCATCCTGCGGGGTCCGGACTGCAGATAACCTGACCGGCGCCGGGACGTGGCGGTGAGAGACACAGCGCCACGACGCGAGTGGGTACCACGCTGGCAGAATGGGTCACGCCGCAGACAACCGGTTGACAACTGACTCGCGGTCCTGGGACAGCTCGAGCGGGGGATAAGACGCGGCCCCCGGAACAACTCGGATCGCGGCGTGAGCGAGGGTTCAGACCACGGGCGCAGTTATCGAATTCTTGATGTCCGTGCGGACACCGCACGCGTAATGAGTCCGACGACCAGCCCGCCGATCAGCCCGAGCGCAGCCGCAGGAATACCGATCTCGAACACTGCGGCCCACGCGGTCGGCGGGTAGGCGATCAGGCCAAGGATCAAACCTGCCAGTGCTCCAACGGCACCCAGGATGAGGGCGCCACTAAGGGCTTGGCGAGCCGGAGACGGAAGCGCTCGAACTCCGACGGCAACCTCCACAACTTTCGCGCGCACAGACACGGACTCAGTGTGGACCATGCGCCCATCGGCTGAAAGGACGTGGCGACGCGGTCTAGCCGGGGCGCGCACGATCCGTTGAAACCATCTCGGCTGAGCACGGTAGGGGTGCGGTCGTGCCTGACACGGGGCCACCTCGCGGCGGCCTGGTTCTGTCAGCCCCCGCCCGCCGTCAACGCGACCCGGAGTCTGGGCCCATCGACGCCACTCCTCTCGCCCCTACCGTCGGCGTCCGCTGAGCGGCGGGAAGACGCGGCTAGGGCAAACCCAGCTGATGTGATGCCCGCTTTGGTATTCGATCCCGCGGCGACGCTGGGCAGGGAGAACGCGGTCAGCGGCTGCCGAGGGCGTCGAGGTTCGCCATGTCTTCCTCGGTCAGGCTGAACCCGGCGACGTCCGCGTTCGATCGGATGCGGTCGGCGTGGACGGACTTCGGGATCACGATCACGTTTTGCTGCAGGTGCCATCGGATGATGATTTGGGCCGGCGAACGTCCGGTCCGCTCAGCGATCTCCAGAACCGCAGGATGCTCGAGGGTGCCACCCCGAAGGGCGCTGTAGCCCTCGAGCGCGATGTCGCGAGCGTGGTGCTCTGCCAGCGTCTCGGCGTTGAAGAGAAGCGGGCTCCATTCGATCTGGTTGACCGCGGGCGCCGTTCCGGTGGCCGTTGTGATGTCGTCGATCAGTGAGATATCGAAGTTGCTCACGCCGATCTCGCGTGCCAGGCCGGCCTCGCGGGCCTCGACGAAGGCGTGCCACATGTCAGTGTTGGCTGAACCATCTGCGGGCCAGTGGATGAGCCATAGGTCCACGTGGTCGGTTTGTAGCAGCTCGAGGCTCTCCTGAATGGTGTCGAGCTCTCGGCCGGCTCGGCTGGGCGGGCACTTGGTGGTGACGAAGACGTCGTCGCGGGGGACCCCGCTCTCGGCAAGCGCGCGGCCGACCTCGCGCTCGTTGCCGTAGACCGTTGCGGTGTCGAGGTGGCGGTATCCAGTCTCGAGCGCGGTCGAGGTCGCCCGCACCGCGTCAGGACCCTTGATCTGCCAGGTGCCGAAGCCGAGGAGCGGGATCCGCGCGCCCGCGGTGAGTGAGACGGTGTGGTCGGGAAGTCGGGGGGTGTCGTCGGTCATGTCGCGATGCTAGTAACAACCTGCACACCACCAGACCCGCGACGGCGGTCGTCTTGCCACGACCCATAGGTGTTCCGGCCGGGGGATGCGAACCGGCCGCGTGGAGCTACCCAGAGCGCTGCGTCGGTCCGGTGCACAGGCGGGTATGACTGGTCCGCGGGCGCTACGCGGCATAGAGCGTGCTCGGGGCGGGAGGATCTTCACCGCACGGCCGATTGCCGTGTGGGCGCGCCGTCAGGTTGTGCGGGCCTGGCATGAGATGGGCTTGTCAGGGGCCAATCGAGCGGCGGATGCTGTCAAGCATGGAAGACCAGCCTGAACGCCAAACCCACGCACCCCGCTGGGACCGGGCCGGTCGAGCCCGGCCATTACGGTGCATCCTGGGCTTTCATCAGTGGGCGCCGCATCACACGCTGGACGGAGAGCAGTACGTCGGATGCGTGCGGTGTTCGAAGCACGCTGGTCCCGCTGAGCCAGTCCCCCCGAGCTCAGGTGCGATCTGATCCCTGATGAAGGGTCACGATGGGGCGCAGGCTCGCTGCCTGAGCTGGGATTGGCTGGGCCCGCTCGTCGGCCATAGCAGTGCGACCGGATCGCGGCTGGAGAGTGCGCCATGGGCGAGGCCCGGACCGGGATCCGGTGGGCGGCGCCTTCGCGCTCAGTTATGGACTCGTCGACATATTCTCGGTGCGTGGCAGAACTGGGTCCGGTCGACTGGCCGCCTGCCCCGATCAGGACTGAGCGCCTCGTGGTGCGTCAGCCCGAGGCCCGCGACCGGTCAGCCGTGATCGAGTTGTTCACCTCACCAGAGGTGGGGACCTACCTGGGTGGACACCGGCCGCGTGACGAGTTCGAGCAGGCGATGCCTGAGGCGCCCAGTCGACGTCCGGGCCATTTCGTGGTCGACCTCGGTGGAGCCACGATCGGTATCGTCACGCTCGACCGGCGCGAAGCGGAGCGCCCGGGCCACGTATGTCCGGATGCCGGGGAACTCGAACTTGGCTACATGTTCCTGCCGCATGCATGGGGCTGCGGGTACGCCGCCGAGGCGTGTACGGCGGCGCTCGACTGGGTCGCCGGTGAACTTCCCGGTGAGCCGGTGGTGCTCTGCACCCAGGCAGCCAACGACCGGTCGATGCGCCTGGCAGCCAAGCTGCGGTTCACTGAGGTAGACCGGTTCGAGGAGTACGGCGCCGAGCAGTGGCTTGGCGTCTGGGTGTGCGCCTAGTGGTTCAGATTCCGGTCGAGCCGTCGAGGGTCTCGCGAATGGCCGCTCCCGATCGAGCTACAGCGGCATCTGGGCAAATCGGCCCAGCGTGACAGCGTGGGGACCCGGACAGATCTGTGCGTCCGACTCGCGGGGGAGTGGGACACCCTTCCAAGTTCGAGCGGGTCGCGGCCTGATTGGGCGCTCACATCCAGACGTGGTTCCTGACCCGGGATCATCAGCATCAGCGCATGGTGGCGCCTGTCAGCAGGCCGGGCGGGTCCGCGACGACCCGCGGAAGCCTCCAGCCGGTGACCGCCAGGACCGGTCCGAGCAGGGTCGCGATCGTCACCACCCCTGGTGGCGGGTCATCCCCATCACGGTGCGGCGGTGAGCTGCGGAGGGATGGTAAGCCGCTGGAGCACGGACTGGGTGCTCGTGATGACGGCGTGGTCATGCATCAATCACGTGCCAGGGTGGTCTTCGACCCCAAGTCGTCCTGCCTGGTCGGCTGAGCAGCGAGACGCCTGTTTGGGTACTCGTCGGTGTCGGCGCTGGTCTGGCAGGACCGGTCGGCAGCCTCGCCTCGCTGGCCAACCGCACGGCGCTCCGCCAGCAAACGAGGGCACCAGTCGGCCACCGCGGACTGGGCCGCCGAGGGATAGCCGCACGTGTGTGCGGGTACGGGCTTCGCAATGGCACCTGAAATTGTCGCGGGACGGTACGTCGTGCTTCGCGCCGTCGGCCGCGGCGGCATGGGCACGGTGTGGCTCTGTCGCGACGAGTTGCTCGGCCGCGAGGTGGCCGTCAAGCAGGTCGGCGTGCTACCCGGCGAATCCGTGCCCGATCTGGCCCGCGCGCTGCGTGAGGCTCGCTCGTCGGCGGCACTCCACCATCCTCACGTGGTCTCGGTCTTCGACGTGGTCGAGGCCGATGACCACATCTGGCTGGTAATGGAGTACGTCCCGGGCGAGACGCTGTCCCAGCTGATCGCCCGGGAGGGTCGGCTCGACCCCGAGAGGGTCGCCGCGATTGGCGCGCAGGTCGCCGATGGACTGGTCGCCGCCCACGCACAAGGCACGGTGCACCGAGACGTCAAGCCCGGGAACGTGCTGATCGCGGGTGACACGGCCAAGATCAGCGACTTCGGGATCGCCCGCACCCACGGTGGCGAGGAGCTGACGCGCTCGGGCGTGGTGATGGGTACGCCGCTCTACTTCTCGCCCGAGCTCGCGCGCGGCGCGGACCCGTCGCCCGCGGCCGACGTCTGGGCGCTGGGTGCCACTCTGTACGCCGCGGTCGAAGGCGTGCCGCCGATCGCTGACCGAGGCAACGCGATCGCGACCCTCGCCGCAATCGCCGAGACGCGGCCACCGCTCCCCGAGCACGCTGCCTTCCTCACCAACGCCATCGGGCGGATGCTCGATCCGGACCCATCGTCTCGGTGGACGATGGCGGACGCGGCCCAAGCTCTGCGCCGGTTGCACGAGCAGCACCGCACACCCGGGACGCTTGCCACGACCCTTCCGGTCGAGTCCGCCCCTGCCTCGGCACCAGTAGCGGCTGGCGCAGCCGACATCGGGACGCCGCCCGGACGCGGCCGCCGATCCCGCTGGCCGGTGCTCGTCGGAGCGCTCCTCCTGCTGCTCGTGTCGGGGATCGCCGGTGCCGTGCTACTCGAGCGTGCCGGACTCGACCCGTCGGCGAACCGCAGTTCGGGAACGAAGTCGCCGTCCCCCGAACAGTCTGGCCCGCCGAGCGCAGCCGCGAACAGCGAGGGCACGCCGTCCCCCACGAGGTCCTCGTCCACCCCGTCATCCACCCCGTCATCGACCCCGTCGTCGACCCCATCCTCCGCGACCGCGAGCCCGCGGACGGCCGCCTCGGGTACGGCGCGGACCGTTGCTGACTACTACGGGCTGTTGCCCACCGACACCCGGAGTGCCTGGGAGCTGCTGGGGCCGAGCGCCCAGGCACAGGCCGGAGGGTACGACCGCTACGTCGGGTTCTGGAGAACCGTCGACGACCTGAGCGTGGGCGCCGTCTCGGCAGACGGTGATGTCGTTACTGTTCAGGTGGTCTACACGACCGACCGAGGTCAGGAGCAGGAGACCCGGCGGCTCCGGGTCCAGCGGACCGGCGACGACTGGCGGATCGCAGAGGACCTCGGACCGGTCAGCTCCTGAAGGGAATGCTCCCGGCAACCACCACGCCACAGCAGCGCGGGACTGGTGCTGTGGTGAATCCTCGTGCAGCATGATACGACCAGCAGAGTCTTGGCGACCGGATGGATCCGAAAATCGCACCGCGACCGTCGTCCCGTCCCGGCTATACGCGCTCGGACCCGAATCGACCCCAGCGTAAGCGACTTCATACGCGGGTAGCGGATCGGCGAAGCCACCATCGCGGAGGAACCGAAAGCCCCAGGTGCGACCTCGGGTTGCCCAGATGAGACTCATCCGCGACTCCTGACGAGGATGGCCTCCTTTTCGCCCGCATCCAGGTCCTTGCGGAACCCGTCAAGTGTCGCGGCGAGGTTCTGCTGCTTCGTAGCCGCGGTCATGTCAGCTGCCTCGAGTTGGGCACCGGCGGACTTGATCGCGTTCTCCAGGTGAGGTGTGAACTGACTGAGGGCAAGACCGATCGCGCCGGCGACCTTGTTCTTCTTCCCTACTAGTACGGCCACGATGTTGCTGGCGGAACCGAGCGCGGCCGCGATCACCTAGGCGTTGCTCATCAACTTCTCCGCAACGTTCTTCGTCAGCTTGTCGGCTTGTGCCCACCGGAGGTGCCTTTCGAAGGGGAGCACGGCAGCCATCGGCAGGATCAGGTTCAGTCCAATGCGCTGCGACACTTCGATCTTGTCGGTGCTGAACTTTGCCGAGGAGATTAGGACGAAGTCCTCGCCGACGGCCAGTGCGTCATTGGACTCGACCAGTCCGCTGAGCACGATCCGCAGCTCGACGATGTCGTCGCCGACTTTCTCGACGAGAAGCTCCTTGAACGCGTGGACGTCAAGGTCAATAGCAGGTCTGCCTTCGAGATCGCGATCATCCAGATACGCGGGAAGGTCACGAGCGGTTTGCCGTCCTCGAGGAGGTCGTCCCTGAGCAACACGAGGCTGTTGCGGAAGTTGCTCAGCAGTGACTTCAAGTAGCGCTCCTCTTCGCCGGCGTTCGGGAACCCTAGGCGGGTGATCCGACAGACGCAGGAAAGCTCAACCACGGGGCGTTCTCGATACGGACTGCTGCTGGGCAGGTGGTCTCGGGCGGCTACTCCAAGTATGGCGCCCGACTCGCGGGGGACTGAACTGAGTGATCGAAGCGCGCTCGACGCCGTCCGGTCAGCCGGGACCCGTTCGCCACTCGTGCGGTGTGATGCCGTACTCCGCCTTGAAGACGCGGCTGAAGTGTGAGGGATCGGCGAATCCCCAACGTGCACTGATCGTCGCGATGGCGATGTGTTGTCGCCGGTCGTCGCGTAGCTCGCGGCGGCAGGCCTCGAGTCGTTGGCGGCGGATGGTGTCGCTCAACCGAATGTCGGCGCGCGCCAGGACTTTGTAGAGGTGGCGAACGGAGACGTGGTGTGCGCTGGCGATGGTCTCTGCGCTCAGATCGCGGCTGCCCAGGTGATCGGCGATGTGTCGTTGGACCCGGAGGACGAGTGACTGGTCCAGCGGCTCCCGGGCGAGGTCTTCGTCGTGGACGTGTGCGGCCACGAGAGCCCGGATGAGTTCGATGGCCGGCGTGACCATCAGTTCGGCGGCACGCGGCTGATCAAGGATGTCGCCTCGGCCGAGCGACGCCAAGAACGGGACAACCACAGCTGCCAGCGGGTTGTTGTCGGGCCCGATGCGAGCGGCGAGGACCTGGTCAAGGGCGCGTGGCGGGAGTGCGAGCGCGGATCGCGGCACCTGGAAGTAGTGCAGCTCCGTGAGTCCAGGGTTCGTGATCGAGTAGGTTCTGGTCGTTTCGTAGATCGTCACGTCGCCGGGGCGGAGCACCGTCTGCCGGTCGCCCTGCGAGATGCGAGAGCTGCCGTCGCCCTGCACTGCCACGAACACCATGGGCTCATGGTCCGAACGCGCCTGCCGGGATGTTCGCCACAATGAGTTGTCGGATGATCGCGCCGAGTTGAAGTTCAGCGGCCCAGATGTGGCCAACCTGCAGCGCAGATCGATCTGGTCGGCGGGACGGTCCCAACGGATCTCGACCGGCAGAACTCCTGCGCAGATGGCTTCGTGGATCGCGTCCACGCGCTCGGCGACGGGCATGTCGTCGGAGTTCAGAACGATGCTCATCGACGACCTCCGATGCTGGAACTCCTAGCCCAGCAGCCTAGGTCCTTGGGCGAGCCCGTGACCCGCCGTTCGTGCAGAACGAGCACACGACCATGCACACGTGGGCCACTCGCGCCCCTGATGCACTCCTACGGTGACGGGAACTCCCGACGAAAGGCGTCATCCATGTCCGACAGCTCCATGACTCCGACACCCGCCGAGCTCGCCGAAGTGGAGCGAGCCAACGGATCGAAGAAGCAGCCGGTCGTCTTCGTGCACGGGCTGTGGCTCCTCGACTCGAGCTGGGATCGATGGGCGGCGTTCTTCGAGGACGCCGGCTACGTGGCGGTGACCCCCGGCTGGCCCGACGACCCGGAGAGCATCGAGGACGCGCGCTCCCGTCCTGATGTGTTCGCTGGTAAGAGCGTCGGTGACGTCGCGGCGTACCAGCAGGCGATCATCGAGAAGCTCGACAAGAAGCCGGCGATCATCGGCCACTCCTTCGGTGGCGTCCTCGTGCAGATCCTCGCGGGGAGGGGACTGTCGGCGGCGACATGCGCCATCTCGCCAGCCCCGTCCCGTGGAGTCCTACCGTTGCCCGTCAACGCGTTGAAGGCGGCAGCGCCGGTGTTGGCGAACCCTGCCAACCGTGGGCGCGCCATCACGTTGACCTACGACCAGTTCCGGTTCGGCTTCGCGAGCTCGGTCAGCGAGCAGGAGGCCCAGGAGCTCTACGATCAGTTCCACGTCGCCGGCTCGGGGGTCCCGCTCTTTCAGGCTGCCTTCGCCAACGTCAATCCCGGGAGCGAGGTCAAGGCCAGGAAGAAAGGGGAGGACCGCGGTCCGATGCTCGTTCTTGTCGGGGAGGAGGATCACCAGGCGCCGCCGGCGATTGCTCGCGCGACCTACAAGAAGCAGGCCAAGAACGAGTACTCCGTAACAGAGTTCGCCGAAGTTCCTGGCCGCGGACACTCGATCACGATCGACTCGGGCTGGCAAGAGGTCGCCCAGTCCTGCTTGGACTTCTTCCGAAAGGTCGGTGTCTAAGAGCCCGAGAATGTCAGCCGATCGAGGTGGTCCACCTTGAGTGAGACAGCCTGGTCGTAGATCCGCCGGGCGATTTCGCCAAACGTCCCTGCTCGGAAGTACGCCGTGCCGCGCTGCGCGTCGTACCTCGTCGGCACGATCTGCACGTGGGTCTCTCCCATGAAGCCAGAGGTAGGGATTTTCGGCCTGATGTGGAGGCATGACATGACAGCGAGCTCCGGCAGGGTCGTCGTCGGGGTCAGCGGCTCGCCACGGACGCGAGCGCACTCGGGTCGGCGTCGACGAGGCACGACGCCTCGGAGTCGGGGTGACGTTGGTCTACGTCGTGCATGACTACATCGCGATCTCGCCGATCACCTCGCAGGACTTTCGGAGCGCGGCAGCGAGGTCGTGCGCGGTGCCATGACGGCGCTCCGAGAGATCAGCGCATCCCAAGGTCGATCCTGCTCGCGTTCGGCACACCCGTGCGCATGGCCGTGCTGTGGCCCTCACCTGGCGATTGCTGCTAGTTCCGGCTGCCGATGCCCGTGGGCCTGCGGCGCTACGCGTCCCTCAGGTTGCGGAGGCGGGTGCTCCTGAACCGCTCAGTGCCCCGGTGACCAGCTCGTCGATGGACTCGGCGATCGCCTCAGCGAGGTCGTCGAGGTCGCGCGCCGCCTCGTAGTCGCCAGTGAGCCCGAAGGTGAGCGTGTCGCGGTAGGAGAAGATGGCGACGCCGATCCGCACGCGGTCCGCGATGGGCACGTAGGGCAGCAGCTCCTGCAGCTCGCACCCCAGGAAGTAGAGCGTCTCGCGAGGCCCGGGCACGTTGGTGGTCACGGTGGCGATCTGGCGCTGCGGCAGGTGCAGCCCGAGCCGGATGCCCTCGGACACGACAACGAACGGACCGAGCTCGGCTAGCGAGGTGACGCTGCCGCCGGCTTCCGGCTCGTGGGTCTGCTTCAGCTCGAGGATGCGGCGGTGGACGGCATGGAGGCGCTCCACCGGGTCTGCCACGTCGACGGGCAGGTAGGGGAGCATCAACGAGACCCGGTTGTCCGGGATCGACTTCTCGCCGGCTGCTCGCATCGACACCGGCACCAGGGATCGGAGCGCGTGGGCGTAGGGGATCTCCCCACGCTGCTCGAGAAGTCGTCTGAAGCCTCCGGTCACGGCCGCGAGGGCGACGTCGTTGACGGTCACGCCATGGGCGGCACGGACCCCCCGGATGTCGGTGAGCGTGGTGGTGGTCCAGGCGTAGCGGCGGCTCCCGTCCAGTGTCCCCGTCAGGGACGTGGCGTGCACCGGCCGAGCGGCGGAGGCGAGCTTCACCAGGCCCTCCGTCGACGCAGCGAACGTGCGGGCCAGCTGCAGGGGCGCGGTCAGGGCCCCGGCTGCGACCCGGACCGCGTGCACGGGCGAGGTCATCAGCTCGAAGACGCCGGCGGCGGTGAACGAGAGCGTGGAGGACGGCGCTGAGGGCTTCCAGTCATCCGGCACCGGCTCACCGGGTGACGGAGATGGATCCAGGACGAGCCGGTAGAGGTCGGTTCCGGACACCCCGTCGACCATGCTGTGGTGGATCTTGGACAGGAGGGCCCAGCGGCCGCCGGCCAGACCCTCGCAGAACCAGTACTCCCACAGCGGACGGTTGCGATCCATCCGGCGTGACATGGCCCGGCTGACGAACTCGCCGATCTCGTGGGGACCGCCGGGGGTCGGCAGCGCCGCACGACGGACGTGCGTGTGGATGTCGAACTCGGGCGCGTCGACCCAGGCCGGTGCGGCCAGATCGAAGACCACGCGCCGTACCTTCTGGCGGTAGCGCGGGATCAGGGCAAGCCGGCCCTCGATCGCCCGGACGAACTCGTCGAACCCCGGCTGCGGGCCCTCGAACACGGCGAGGGATCCGATGGCCAGAGACGCTTTCGGGTCGACGTCCTCGGCTTCGAGAAAGCTGGCTGCGAGCGGGCTGAGTCTTTCCATGCGACCAGCATCGGCGGGCAGCCGAGTCCACGGCAGAGTCAAAGGTCATGCCTTCGGATCCACGAGCCTCACAAGCTTCTGGATCTGCGACCTTGCCGCGACCCAGGGTGAGGACGGAGGTGATCCACGATAAGCGGACCGATCGACGCCGTGGACACCATCTGGCTCAACATGGACTGCGCCAACGACCTGATGGTCATCGAGAGCGTGATGACGCCGGAGAGCCCGATGGACTGGCAGCCGTTGCTCGTGGTGCTCCAGAAACAAGTCATCGACACCTTTCCCGTGTTCGGCCAGCGTGCCGTTGCCTCGGAGGTCGGCCTGAATCTGCTGGCCTTTCATTGGAGGACGACATCGATTTCCTCCTTCTGCGACTGGAGTCACATGTGCGCCGATGGTCCCGGGCCACAGATGACGATCGCGACCTCGTCCTTGTCTGACCGCCCTCGAAGTCCCGGTCTTGCTCGGGCAGGTCCGGGTCTTTGGTCCCGGTTGCTGAGGTCGTGCGCCTGTGACGTGGGCGACCCCCGCGAGCACACAGTGAGTCATGACACTTTCATCGCTTCCGAATGGCGCGATCGTCGTCGGGATCGACGGCTCCGAACCCAGCGATCGCGCCCTGGCATGGGCAGCCGGCGAGGCTGCTCTGGACCACCGTCCTCTGGTCTTGGTTCACGCTGTCGGCGGACTTGGTACGCCGGGCACCGTGTGGCTGACCGAAGGCGACCCCCTGGTCACGAGGATGCGCGCCGAGGGCGAGGACCTCCTCGCGGCAGCATCGCGGCAGATCCTCGGACGGCATCCATCGGTGGAGATTCATACGCGCGTCGTCGCCAGCGACGCACGTCAGGCCCTGCTCGAGCTTGCCGACCAGGCCCTCACGGTCGTGGTCGGCTCCCGGGGGCGCGGCGCCGTACGCAGCCTGCTGCTCGGCTCCGTCAGCGCGGCGGTCGCGCGGCACGCAACCTGCCCGGTCGTCGTGGTACGCCCGCACCACCCCGGCACCGTGCGCCGCGGGGTCTTGGTCGGAGCGGACGGGACCGCCGCCTCGTTCCCCACGTTGGAGCTCGCGTATCGCGAGGCCGCGATCCATCGACTTCCCCTCACCGTGGTGCACTGCGTCGACGACGTGCTCGCCCAGATGACGTCCGCACACCTGATTGCGCTCGACGATCCCACCGTCGAGGAGGCGCGTCTCCTGCTCGCTGAGTCGGTCGCCGGGATGACCGAGAAGTACCCGGACGTGAACGTGCGTCTCGAGTTGTGCCGTGGAGGCGCGGCGCATGCCCTCAGCGCCGCTGCGGACACCATGGACCTGCTGGTCGTGGGCCGGCGCCAGGCGGGCGTGCTCTCGCGACTCGTGGCCGGCGACATCTCCGGCTACCTGGTCGAGCACGCACGCACCGTCGTGGTCGTGGTCCCCGAGAACTCGGGACCTACGGGCCACCCGCCGGGCCCTGAACGACAGCGGTCCTAGCCGTACCCACCGCCAACTGAAGACGTCACGTCACGTCACGTCCACGCGCGGAGTAGAACTTCCAGAGTTCCGGCGCGTCGGTTTGCACGGTTCCGTGGTGAGTTGGGTGATGGTGACCTGCGCGATCACCAGCCCCGGCTCCAGCACCCGACGTACGGGGACTCAGCACCGGCACACGATGGCCCACACCGGGAACCGCGCCGGTCGGTCGAGAAAACGATCGGCGGCGGACACGGCTGAGCAGGTGGCGACAATCGGCAATGTTCCGGATGGATCGAGTGTCCGTCACGCGGTGGAATGAACAGACGGCTCGCGGCGTCCTGCTTCGGTGCTAGCTGATCTTGCGGCGGTAGATGGTGATCGCGAAGGTGTAGGCGGCAACGAGGGTCGCGGCGAGCCAGGACAGGGCGGTCCAGATGTCACTGCCGACAGGCTCTTGGGCGAACAGGCCTTGCATGGTGTCCACGATGGCGGTCACGGGCTGGTTCTCGGCGAACCAGGCGACGGGGCCGGGCATCGTATCGGTGGGCACGAACGCCGAGCTGATGAACGGCAGGAAGATCAGCGGGTAGCTGAACGCGCTTGCGCCGTCGACGGTCTTGGCCGAGAGTCCGGCGATCACCGCGATCCAGGTCAGGGCGAGGGTGAACAAGATCAAGATGCCGCTGACGGCGAGCCATGCTCCTAGGGACGCTCCGGTGCGAAAGCCCATGAGGAATCCGACCGCGATGATGACCGCCACCGAGACCAGGTTTGCGGCCAGGGAGGTGAGTACGTGCGCCCACAGCACGCTTGACCTCGCGATCGGCATCGACTGGAAGCGTTCGAAGATGCCGCGCTGCATGTCGAGGAACAGCCGGTAGGCGGTGTAGGCGACACCGGACGCGATGGTGATGAGCAGGATGCCGGGGAGCATGTAGTTGACGTACGACTCGTCGGAGCCGGTGTTGATCGCGCCGCCGAGCACGTAGACGAACAACAGCATCAGCGCGATCGGGGTGACCACCGTGGTGATGATCGTGTCGGGGCTGCGGAGGATGTGGCGCAGCGAACGGCCGGTCAGGGTGCTGGTGTCGTCGAGGACATGCCTGGTCATCGGGGTTCCTTTCGTGCGAGGGGCGTGTCGTCGGTGCGACCGTCATGGGAAGTGGCGGTCTCGCCGGTTTCACCGACGAGGGTGAGGAAGACGTCCTCGAGGGAGGGCTGCTTCTCGACGTACTCGACCTTGGCCGGCGGCAGGAGCTGTTTGAGCTCAGCGAGGGTTCCGTTCTTGATGATGGTTCCCTGGTGCAGGATCGCGATGCGGTCGGCGAGCTGTTCGGCCTCGTCGAGGTACTGCGTCGTGAGCAGCACCGTCGTGCCTCTGCCAGCGAGCTGCCTGATGGTCTGCCACACCTCGTTGCGGGCCTGGGGGTCGAGGCCCGTGGTCGGTTCGTCGAGGAAGATGACCGGCGGGTCGCCGATCAGGCTCATCGCGATGTCGAGTCTGCGTCGCATGCCTCCCGAGTAGGTCACCGCCTTGCGGTTCCCTGCTTCGGTGAGCGAGAAGCGGTCGAGCAGGTCGTCGGCGATAGCCCTCGGGTCCTTGAGGTGACGCAGCTTGGCGACCAGCACGAGGTTCTCCCGACCGGTGAGCACCTCATCGACGGCAGCGAACTGGCCGGTCAGGCTGATCGACTCGCGGACGTCGCCCGGCTTGTCCGCGACGTCGAAGCCGCCGACCGTGGCCGTGCCCGCGTCCGGCTTGAGCAGGGTCGACAGGATCTTCACGAGCGTGGTCTTGCCGGCGCCGTTCGAGCCGAGCAGCGCGAGGATGGTTCCCGCCTTCACATCGAGGTCGACGCCGCGCAACACGTGCAGTTCGGCAAAGGACTTCTCGATGCCGCGTACCAGGATCGCCGTGTCGGTGGTCATTGCTGCCCCTCTTGCTCGGCGTCCTCGATCGCCTTGACCAGGCGAGCGCGCTCCTTGTCGATCCACTGCTTGCCGGTGTAGGCCTGCGCGAACGTCTCGGCGAACTCCACTGGGTCGTCGCCGACGATCGCGCGCATGGGAGTGCCGTCGACGGCGGCCCGCTCCCACAGGTCGGCCAGGTCGCCGGACATCGTCACGAGGGTGTCACCGTCGGTGATGCCCCCGTAGTACACGAGGTAGCGGTGCATGGCCTGCGCGCCGCTCGCATACGGCTCCGGCAGAGATTCGATGCGGGCCTTGTCCTGCTTGTACTTCTTCTTGTGCTCGAGTGACCCGGTGAGGGCTTCAATCCACTTGGCGGCCATGACTACTGCTCTCCTTCTACTTCTAGGTCATGATGTTCGATGGTGCGGTGGAGCTGTTCGATCCGTTCGGCGAGGAAGCTCCAGCTCCTCCAGAACTCCTCCAGGTACTCGCTGCCTTGGGCGTTGAGCGAGTAGACCTTGCGCGGCGGACCCTTCTCAGAGGGGACTTTCTCGACGTCGGCGAAGCCTCGCTGTTCGATCCGGACGAGCAGGGCGTAGACGGTGCCCTCGACGATGTCGGCGAAGCCTCGCTCGCGCAGCCGAGCCGTGATCTCGTAGCCGTACGCCGGCCGCACGGCCAGGAGGGCGAGGACGATGCCCTCGAGAGTGCCCTTGAGCATCTCTGTCATCTGCTTGGCCATAGAGACCCTCTCTCACTATTCAGTGTTGCTGACTACCGCTAGATAGTATCGCGGAGTACCACTAGATAGCAACACCAAGTACTGCGACTCGAGTCACGCCCTGCGCCTGCTGGGTGAGAGCTCTGAGGCGCTGCTTGACGAGGGTGTCCAGCAGTGCCTGCGGCGTGGCGAAGTGTCGGTAAACCGTCGTGCCGCCACCAGGACAGCGGCGCGCTTCGGGTCCACGTCCTGGCGCACGGGGTGAACCGCTGGGCGCGGACTCGCTCTGGGTCCACGACGCCGAGGACGAGGTCGTGATTCAGATCGTCCCCCCGGCTCGCTGAGGTTTCGCGGCCAGTCGGCCGGTCCGGAGGGTGAAGTTGCGGAACGCTGGGGACGTCCGGCACCGCAGGTAGGAGAGCGTCCAAGTTCCGCTGGACGGGCAGCTCACCCATTTCGGGGACAGCGGGGCCGCATGAGGGCTACGGTCCAGAGGAGGGGGCGATCGGAGGAATCATGCGCCTGCCTAGAACGATGGTTGCCGCTGCGTTGCTCGTGTGCGCCATCGTTCCGACGATCGGCTCGGCACCCGAGCACGCGGCGGCCGCGGTGAACTCGGTCCCCCGACCCGATCACGTCGTGATCGTCGTGGAGGAGAACAGGTCCAACGAGCAGGTGATCGGGAACCCGAACGCTGGCTACCTCAACTCGTTGGCTGCGACCGGGGCGAACATGACGAGTTTCTTCGCCGAGACCCACCCGAGCCAGCCGAACTACCTGGCGATGTTCTCCGGTTCTACGCAGGGCGTGACCGACAACAGCTGCCCCCATAGCTTCGACGCTGCCAACCTCGGGTCGTCGGCCATCGCCGCCGGAGCAGGCTTCATCGGCTACTCCGAAGACCTTCCGAGCGTGGGGTTCACCGGTTGCCAGAGCGGAAAGTACGCGCGCAAGCACAACCCCTGGGTCAACTTCACCAACCTGCCGGCAAGCACGAACCGACCCTTCGCAGACTTCCCGACGGACTACTCCCAGCTGCCTGCTGTGTCGTTCGTGGTGCCGAACCTGGACCACGACATGCACGACGGATCCATCGCCCAGGGTGATGCGTGGCTTCAGACCAACCTCGGCGGCTACGCTCAA
This sequence comes from uncultured Actinomycetota bacterium, assembly GCA_963706475.1. GTDB lineage: Bacteria > Actinomycetota > Actinomycetes > Propionibacteriales > Nocardioidaceae > Nocardioides. Next base: position 221,401 of record CAVPLV010000003.1, read on the forward strand.
TGGGCGCGCACCCACAACAGCCTGCTCGTGGTCACCTTCGACGAGGACGACCTCAGCCAGAACAACCAGATAGCGACCGTCATCGTCGGCGAGCAGGTCCAGCCTGGCGCCTACTCTGAGCCGGCGAACCACTACAACCTCCTCCGCACGATTGAGGACGGGTTGGGTCTTCCGGCGGTGGGTGCCAGTGCCACGGCGGCGCCGTTGCTCGACATCTGGCGCGCACCCGGCGGCAATCAGTTGCCGGTGGCGGTGTTCTCGTCGTCGTGCGCGGGGTTGTCGTGTGCCTTCGACGCGTCGGGCTCCTCGGACCCGGACGGTTCGGTGGGGTCGTATGCGTGGTCGTTCGGGGATGGCGGGTCGGGGGGTGGGGTGTCGCCCTCGCACGTCTATGCGTCGGGTGGTGCGGTGTCGGTGACGTTGACGGTGACTGATGATCGGGGCGGTTCCGCCTCGGTGACCCATGTCGTGTCTCCTGTCGCCCCGGCGGGTACGCCGTTCGTGGCGGACAGTTTCAACCGCAGCGTGACGCGGGGGCTGGGGGTCGCCGACGTGGGTGGGGCCTGGTCGACCGTGGGGAATCAGGCGCAGTTCTCGGTCGCCCCGGGTGGGGGCGTCCTGGCCCTGGCGAATCCGGCGGCGTCGTTGGAGGGGTTCGTCGGGCCGGCCCGCAGCGACGCCGACGTGGTTGAGGTGCTGAGCGCGAGCAAGCTGCCGGTGGGCGGTCCGCTCTACCTGAGCGTCGCCGGCCGGCGGGTCAGCGCCAACAACTACTACTCGGTCAAGGTGCTCATCAACCCGAACGGGTCGGTCACGCCGCTGCTCACGGGCACGGCCGGGGGAGTGGGTAAGACGCTGGCGGGGGCGGTGACGGTGCCGGGGCTGACCTACACGGCGGGGATGTCCTTGAGCGTGCGGGTGCAGGTGTTCGGGACGAACCCGACCACGGTGCGGGCCAGGGTGTGGCGTACCGCTCAGGCTGAGCCCTCGACATGGCAGCTCACATCCACCGACGCTCAGGCCGCCCTGCAGGCCAGCGGGGCGGTGGGCACCACGGCGTACCTGTCGAGCGCGGCTACCAATGCGCCGATCGCGGTCACGGTGACATCGCTCACCGCCAAACCCTCCGTCGCACCCGCCAACCAGCTGCCGGTGGCGGCGTTCACGTCAAGCTGCACGCAGCTCAGCTGCTCCTTCGACGCGAGCGGTTCGACCGACCCCGACGGGACGGTCGCGTCCTATGCCTGGATGTTCGGCGACGGCTCGACCGGGACTGGGCCACGGCCTACTCATGCCTTCGTCATTCCCGGCGACTACCCGGTCACCCTCACCGTCACCGACAACGCCGGTGCGGCGACGGCCGTGACCCATGTAGCCCCCGCAACCTCGCCGCCGGTGAACCAAGCACCGGTAGCCCGGTTCACCTGGACATGTACACGTCTCGACTGTTCCTTCGACGGCACGGCGTCGAGCGATCCTGAGGAAGGCAGCGTCAGCACCTACGCGTGGGACTTCGGCGACCGAAGCAACAGCGCCCAGAGCACGGTCGCGAAGACCTTCGCGGCGGCCGGAACCTATGAGGTCACCCTGACCGTCACCGACGATGATGGTGCGACAGACGTGGTGACTCATGAGGTGACGGTCGTCGGCGAGGCACCCAATCAGTTGCCGGTGGCGGTGTTCTCGTCGTCGTGCGCGGGGTTGTCGTGTGCCTTCGACGCGTCGGGCTCCTCGGACCCGGACGGTTCGGTGGGGTCGTATGCGTGGTCGTTCGGGGATGGCGGGTCGGGGAGTGGGGTGTCGCCCTCGCACGTCTATGCGTCGGGTGGTGCGGTGTCGGTGACGTTGACGGTGACTGATGATCGGGGCGGTTCCGCCTCGGTGACCCACTCGGTCTCGCCGGTGGCACCCAATCAGTTGCCGGTGGCGGTGTTCTCGTCGTCGTGCGCGGGGTTGTCGTGTGCCTTCGACGCGTCGGGCTCCTCGGACCCGGACGGTTCGGTGGGGTCGTATGCGTGGTCGTTCGGGGATGGCGGGTCGGGGGGTGGGGTGTCGCCCTCGCACGTCTATGCGTCGGGTGGTGCGGTGTCGGTGACGTTGACGGTGACTGATGATCGGGGCGGTTCCGCCTCGGTGACCCATGTCGTGTCTCCTGTCGCCCCGGCGGGTACGCCGTTCGTGGCGGACAGCTTCAACCGCAGCGTGACGCGGGGGCTGGGGGTCGCCGACGTGGGTGGGGCCTGGTCGACCGTGGGGAATCAGGCGCAGTTCTCGGTCGCCCCGGGTGGGGGCGTCCTGGCCCTGGCGAATCCGGCGGCGTCGTTGGAGGGGTTCGTCGGGCCGGCCCGCAGCGACGCCGACGTGGTTGAGGTGCTGAGCGCGAGCAAGCTGCCGGTGGGCGGTCCGCTCTACCTGAGCGTCGCCGGCCGGCGGGTCAGCGCCAACAACTACTACTCGGTCAAGGTGCTCATCAACCCGAACGGGTCGGTCACGCCGCTGCTCACGGGCACGGCCGGGGGAGTGGGTAAGACGCTGGCGGGGGCGGTGACGGTGCCGGGGCTGACCTACACGGCGGGGATGTCCTTGAGCGTGCGGGTGCAGGTGTTCGGGACGAACCCGACCACGGTGCGGGCCAGGGTGTGGCGTACCGCTCAGGCTGAGCCCTCGACATGGCAGCTCACATCCACCGACGCTCAGGCCGCCCTGCAGGCCAGCGGGGCGGTGGGCACCACGGCGTACCTGTCGAGCGCGGCTACCAATGCGCCGATCGCGGTCACGGTGACATCGCTCACCGCCAAACCCACGTCGGCCGGCTGACACGCAGGGTGGAGACCGGACGCTCGGAGGAGCGTCGATGTCCGGAACGGGTCGCCTCAGGGTCGCGTGAACGCATATCCGTCGAGGGTCGCGCCGCCGAAGTAGGTGCCCGGGAACTCTCCGAACTCCGTCAACGACTGACCGTTGACCGGGTCCAGGATGAGCAGACCTTCGCCCTGGACCCCGGCGATCGTTACGTAGTGGCTGCCGCCGGAGTTCCAGGTGATGCCGGCGATGACGGGCCGCCCTGCGTTGATCTCCTGGGCCAATCGGTCCAGGGTCACGTCTGGACCTTGCCAACCGGAGAGATTGTTGGTCTTCGTCAGGGCATCGGTGACGCCGCCGGACTTGAGGTAGCGCCGGTCGACGCCAAGGGCCGGGTCGTCCATGACGTACCGAGCGGCGACGTTGTACGGATCGGAGAGCCGTGTGGCCAACCCAGGGTTGGCCCGCAACGCCGCGTCCGTGGGACAGGCGCTGGTGTCCCTCGGGAATCCGTTGATCTCCTGTCCGATCAGCGTCATCACCTGGCACTGTGTCCACCTGCTCGCCGGATCGTAGAAGCGATCGACGCTGACCGCGGTCGCGATCCAGCACCACAGGCCGCTCTGCTGGTACTGGGTGCGCATCCCGAGGTTGTGGCTGACGTCGGGCTCGTAGAACTGGACGTCGACCGGCTTTGCGTCAAGGACCGTGATGTCGGTGGCGAAATGGAGCGGCTCGGGCCAGTCGACGTTGACCACGAAGGTGACGCCGTGGTTGCTGTCGTACGGCGGTCCGTGCGGCGCGACGTTGTCGGCAGAGATGTTCGCTGAACCGATGAAGCGAACACCTCCTGGGTTGCACTCGGAGACCGTGACGATCACGACCGAGTCCTGGTCGATCGCGTCCCAGTTGAAGTTGAGGCTCACCCGGCCATTGAAAGGACCCCAGATCTTGCGAATTGTCTGCATCAGGGCACCCCGACCTAGACCTGGACCTCGATGGGAGCACCGTCCAGGACGGTGATGTCCGTGACGATGTTCAAAGGGCTGCCCCAGTTGACATTCACCACGAAGGTGACGCCGTGGTTGTTGTCGTACGGCGGACCGTGCGGCGCGATGTTGTCGACGGTGATGTTCGCGGCACCGATGAAGCGATGCTCGGAGGTCACCGGCGTGGTGACCTGGTACTCCGACGCCGTGACAAGCACAACGGAGTCATGGTTGATCGCGTCCCAGTTGAGATTCAGGGTCACCCGCCCCTGGAAGGGACCCCAGTACTTCCGCACGGTCTGCGGCATGTCTCCTGCTCCGATCAGCTCGGTAGACGCCCCACCCCAGAACGAGACAGAGCCTTTTGGAAAGAGGAGTCGGCCGCATCGGGCGTGATACCTCCCGCGGTGAAATCTGCGTCCCCGCGACCACCATCGACAACGAACTACGGGCGTTGAAGTTCGCCATGCTGCGGTGGTGTTGAACCTTCAACGGAGCAGTGCAGGGCCCGTACCCCGACCCCGGTCCGTACGCCGAGTCCCGACCCACCTGATGGGCACTGACCCACACGCCGTGGTCACATCCACGGTGATCCGACTTCAGCATCAGGAGCCGTCATCCAGCCGTGAGGCGACACCCCCTTTCAGGTCTTGCGTACAGCGCTGGTGAAGCCCGCTACGAACAGAGTCGCGAACGCCCAGCCGATGATCTGCGCAAGAAGGCCGATCACGTCCAACCATTGCCCGGCTGTCGTGGCGCTGGTCGTGCAAGTGTCCGCGACGTTCGTGGTGACCAGGGGCAAGGTGGTGTCAACGGCGTACAAGATCTGCTCCGTGCGAGTGCATGACTCAGCCACATCGGTCGTGGATGCCACGCTGACCAGTCCGGCGCCTCCGAGCGCCAACGTCAATGCGACGGCGGTCATGACGGTGCCGAGCAGCCAGAGCAGCGCCAACCAGGGTCGGTAGCCGTAACCGAGAGTCCACCAGGTGAGTCGACCCCACAGCCATTCGGTGTCGCTCGTCGTCTCAAGGGATAGTTGGTGGCTTCGCTGGGCGATGAGGGTTGCTCGAACCTGTCGGTCGTGTCCGGCGGACTGATGCATCGATGCCAGCTGACGGTACGGCTGCGCCTCGTAGAACGGGGTTGCTTCACGCAATAGGTGGAGCCACTCGTCATCGCTTTCATCGGTAAGGACTTGTGCATAGGTAAGTCCGTCGAGTACGAACCGGTGCGTCGGGTCGGAGGTGTTGACGATGTCGGTGGCATTCAGTATCAGATACTGCGAGACACACACCGAGCCCAATCGAATCGTCCCAGGAGCTCCGGACCCGAGGGCCCTGAGTCCGTAGAGTGACAGGTCCTGCTTGACCTGAAGATGAGTGGCGTCAAGAGCCGGCCCTGATGCATTGCTGAAGGTGGCACCGTACTCCGGCCGACACCCATCCACCCACGCTGGCGCTGGACAATCGCACCGCCCCTTGGTCTCCGGCGCCCGTGGCCTGCAAGCCATCCAGGTAGATGGACTGGCCAACTTGGACCGATTCGGCGTTCACCGCCGGACCCTTGGGATTGGTGACGGTGGCTCCACCGATCGAGAGTTGACTTCCGACCTCAGCACCCACGAGTACCACTGCCCCCCTTGCGGAGTTGGCGGTGACGTCTATCCCATCAATCATAAGAGACCGTTCGACATGTAGAGCCCCGGCAGCGATTCCTGGGCCGGAGGCGTTCTTGATGCTGACGTCATTGTTGGCCTCTAGGCTCCCGCCGATGCTGGCGCCAACTAGCCGAACGGCACCCGACTCACCTGCACCGCTCGCATGGAGGGTCTGCAGGAACATCCCCAGGTCGATCCGGGACAGGTCGCCGTCGAGGGCCTGGCCTGTCGGATTGCTGAATATGGCGTTGCGGCGGATGGAGAGCTGACCTTGAATGTGAGCTCCAAGCAGCCGGACTGCGCCCAACTCGCCGGCTCCGGTCGCTTGGAGGGCGTCGAGGAACACTGATTGGTCGACCTGCAGGAGCTCGGCGTTCAGGGCGGGTCCCAATGGGTTGGTAAAGGTACTGTCAACGGCGGACACTTGCCCGCCCACATGACTCCCGTGCAGCACGACCGTTCCACGTGCACTGCAGGAGCTGGCCTCGACGCTGTCCACGAACAGGTCTCGTTCGACGTCGAGGTTTCTGCCCTCCAGGGCGGCTTCAGCAAGGTGGCTGCCTCCGAGCTGCGTTCCTCCCAGATTCAGTCCCAGCAGATGAGCATCAAACGCAGATATGCCGCCTTGGATCTCGCAGTTCCAGAGGCTAAGGAAAAGGGCGCTGCGAACGTAGTCGAGATCGATTCGACCGACGACCACGGCACCATTGACCTGCAGTCCTTTCGGGTCCGACTGGACGGTGACAGACAGGTCGGCGGGATGGCGACCTTGCATCAAGGCACGGATCACCTCAGCGCGGATCTCGCGGTCCGATGACGACGACAACTCGAGCACGTGGCCCGCTCTCGTATGGTTGACGAGTGCGAGCTCTACGGCCGACAGGTCCAAGCCCATTGCAGCAGCCAAGCACAACCGGGCGGACCTGTGGGTGGTCGTTGTCGCAATGGATGGGGGCGGCACCTCCTTGGTCGGGGTGCTCCGTGAGGGCGATGCCAACCTGAACCACTGAGAGCTCAATGGTCCTGTTGAGCCGGTGGATCGGCCAGGATCCTATGTTCGACCATTGTGGGCGGAGCTGACGTTGCGCATGGCTTAGACGCTGGCGACGTAGGCCGTCAGGAAGTGGACCCAGTGCCGGTCGAGGTTGCCCCGGGCGCGGTCGTAGTGCTCGGTAGTTCGGGGGTCGGCGTGGCGGGAGCCAGGATCAGAGCGTCTCGGAGCGGTACACCTGCGTCGAGGCCGGCCTTCCGGTGTTCCCGAGTAGCGGCCGTTCTGACGCGGGTACGAAGTTCATTCCCGGATCGCCGGGCCCGAGTCGCCGGCTGGTGGAAACGATGTCGCACGGCAGGGACCGTGCTGGCATTCTTGGGCGTCGTCGTGGTCGTGTCGGGGTGCGACGGCGAACCCGACGCGCGGACCGAGGCACTGGATGACGAGTGAGCGGCACGGAGCCCCCCCGTTGTGCACGGCGGGGCTCCGTGCCGTGTCGCTGTGCCGCGTCAGAGGTTCACTCCGCGGGATAGGTGAGCAACCGAGTGACGGCGGTCATGCCGTCCACGTGGTTCGGAGTCGAGGCGTCAGCGGCATCACCACTGTGGTTGATGATGTGGCGGATGCCGCCCTGGCCGATCACCACGCCAGCGGCCAGCGATGTGAAGCGGACCCGGGGCGACGTCGGAGCGGTGATCGCATCCGCGGCGTGGATCGCCTCGGTGGGCGGGAACGGGAACAGGCTGTAGATGGACATGCCGGTTGCGCGATGGGTCCGGACGCCGGCGCCGACGGTGTAGGAGGCATAGCCCTCGATGGTGCCGTCCATCCAAGCTGCCTGGTTGGGCATGCCCTCTGGCATCTCGCTCTGGTAGAAGACGGTCTGGCCACCTTGGCCGTTCCAGATCACCTGCTGCTTCTGCCAGTGCTCCACGAACAGTCCGGTCGTGGTGACGTTGTCGCCGTTGACGATCAGCCCGTGATCGACCGGGGCGGTGGTCCAGCCGCCTCCGGCGCCATGGTCTGCGCGCCAGATCCAGCTGTCGTCGACTAGGACGTGGTCGCTGTTGATCGTCACGCCCGTGGTGGCGACCCCCGCGGTGGCGCCTCCGACGCGGACGAAGAGGTCCGACAAGGTGGTCGGGTCGTGCGCGTCGCCGCGTCCCTTGTGCTGGCCGGGTTGGCCGACACGGACGAGGGTCCCCGATGGGATCGTGCCCGCGTCGACAACCAGTCCCGACGCCACGACCCCGGGCACGTCGCGGATGAGGAGGGCGGCGGTGCCGTGGGTCGGCATCAGGGTGGCGTAGCCCAGACCCAGAACCACCGTGTGGGGCCGGGCGACCCGGATCGGTGCGTCCAGGTCGTAGACGCCCGGCGTCAGGAGGAGGTTCTTCCCGGCTGCCAGGGCTCGATTGATCCGAGCGGCGGTGTCGGTGGGCTTCGCGATGAAGAACCGGTCGATTGCCAGGCTTCGCCCGGCCCGGTGGCCGGTGGACCAGTTGAAGCCGACGGTGTGGGTGGCCGCGGAGGGGACGAACACCTGGTACTTGCCGTGCTCGAGGTAGAGGAACGGTGCGGGACGTGACACCGGTGTGCTGCGCAGGGTGGTGTAGCCGCTCGGGTCGAAACTGCTTGCCGGGGCGCCGTTGACCCCGGAGAACACCAGGTTGACGCCGGTGCCGTTCCACCCGCCGATAGCGCTGTTGCGGGTGTAGTACTGCGCCTGAGCGGGCTCGCCGGCGAGCGCGTTGCCGCTGCTCACGGTGCCGGTGATCCGGCTGTCCGCGATCTCGGAGCCGAAGGCGAGCGAGCCACCCACCCCGGTCAGGTCGAGGTTGCCGGTGATGTTCACCCGACGCAGCGGGGCGGCCTGGGAAACCGCCCAGCTCATCGTGTGCGGCGCCTCCCCGACCTGGTCCGGGTTGATGGTGAGGTTGCTCAGAGATCGCCAGAAATGATCAAGCGCGCTGGGCCCGAACGGGCCCGTCTCGGGGTCGACATGAAGAGCGCCGTTGATGACGACGTCTTTCGGGGAGGCGCCGAGGCCCGCGACAGAGGTGTAGTAACCCACTGTCGAGCTGATGGGATTGGCCGAGCTGCCGTAGGTGCCGGGCCTGAACAGCACCAGGTGTCGGCCGGCGCTGAACTGTTCCTCGCCTGCGATGCCCTGGAGGTAGGCGTTGATCCTGGCGGTCGACGTCTTCGGCCCGAAGATCTTCACGTTGGGTCCGAGGTCGTGGGTGCGGCTGGCCCTCATGGCCAGGGGCTTCGCGCTGACCGCGTCCGGGCTTGCTGCAGGACTGGGAGTGCGGTGGTCAGGAACCGATGCCTGCGCTGGCAGCAGGCTGGTGAGCACCAAGGTGCCGACGGCCCCCGTCAGAGCGAGGGAAAGCCCGGCCTTCCCCCGCATGGTTGTCTTCGGCATCTATAGGTCTCCTGATCTTGGGAGCGGTCGCGTCTCGCGAGCGCTCGAGGCTCTGTGACTGGCGTCACCAGGGGAAGTCTGCGGCCGGACGGATCCGTCGGGAAGACGGCTTTGCTGATGTGTGCCATCCACCCGATCTATCGCAGCGACTCATGCGGACATACGCGCGACGGACTTGAGCGTGGCAGCGGAGGTGTCGATGCCTACGGCCGGGCGTCCGAGGGCACGCGCCACCGGGATCGCGACGCGCCCAGTGCCGCCGCCGCCGACTGAGTGCTACTCGGTAACCACCCGCACTCCGTCTGGGAGACGCGTGTCGTCGTCGGCTGCATCGTCAAGCCACGCCCCGATCACGGCGGCCAGCTCAGTGGGGTGACTGAAGTTCACCGCATGGGCAGCTTCGTCCACGATCGCGACCGTCAGGTGCTGCGGAGCGAGCCGGGCAACTTCGCGGATGCGGTCGGGTGGCGGCATGAGAGGGTCGCGGACCCCCAGGACGGCCAGGGTCGGGACAGGGGTGCGGAGCAGGCGCTCCAGCGACGGGAAGCGCGTCAACTCGCGGAAGAGCCGCAGTCCGTTCAATGGCCCGAACCTGACGTAGTCCGGTAGCGCGACGGGGAACATCGCCGTTCTCTCCCGCAGTACGTCTCTCGTCAGCTGGCCGACGGCGCGGCTCATGGGCTGGTTGTGCAAGCCTCCAGCAGGGGAGACCACGACCAGGCCGTGGATTCGGTCCGGCGCACCGTGAGCCACCTCCAAGCTGATGGCGCAGCCCATCGAGTTCCCGACCAGGACGGCCTTGTCGATGTCGAGTCGGTCGAGGATCTCCAGCGTCGTCTCGGCCAGGGCGGGGATGTCCAGGACGCGCTGGCGGCGCTCACTGCGTCCGTAACCGGGCAGGTCCGGGACCACGTTGACCCCACGAGTGGCAAGGATGCGCGCGGTGGGCATCAGGTAGGCGCCGGAGATCGCGAATCCGTGGAGGTGGACGAGAGGGACACCGTCCGCGTGGGTGCTGCGCCGGAGATAGACCGACGTACCGCCCACCTGCAGTCTCTCCGCCACCCAGCCGTCGCCTAGTTCTCGATGACCTGGCATGTGATGAGCGTAGTGGTTGCTCCCTTCGGTAGCCTGCGAACCTCACGCGAGAACGAGGATGGTGCACATGGGCGTCGAGCCCGCCGATGACTGGCGCCGCGGTGTTGTCGTTGATACGCCTCCTCCGAACTCGCCTCCGACGTTCGAGCTGGCTCCGGACACGGTCTCGGGCACCCCGCTCTGGCCGGTCCAGGAGATCCTCGACGGCGTCTTCTTCGTGATCGGCACGGCGCTGGTGATGTGGCTGGGATGGATCGTGGTCGACGTCGGTTTCCACGGCTGGTTCGCGATCGTCTCGGTCTTCCTCTTCTGGGTGTTGCTGGCCTACGTGGGGCTACCTCGCCTGCAGGAAGTGCTCTCGAAGATGTACGTGCCTGACTACTTCATCGGGCGATCGCTCACCGAGGTCGGGGTGCTCGGTGACCCGATCAACCTGACCCTGGACGGCAGCGAGGCGCAGATCCATGCCGCCATGACCCGAGCCGGATGGGTCCGTGCCGAGGAACTCACGATCCGCTCCTCCTGGGGGATCGTGCTCTCGTCGGTGCTCCGCCGCCCCTACCCTGAGGCTCCGGTCTCCTCACTGTTCCTCTTCGGGCAGCGGCAGGCCTTCGCCTATCAGCAGGAGGTGGACGGCAACGCCTCCCAACGCCACCACGTACGTTTCTGGCCGGTACCTGACGGCTGGACGCTCCCTGGCGGGTTCCAGGTGGAGTGGCTGGCCGCTGCGACGTATGACAAGGCAGTGGGCATCTCCCTGTTCACCCTCCAGGTGACGCACCGTGTGGACGCCGACATCGACATCGAGCGCGACTACGTCATCAACACGGTCAGGTACGTCGAGCCGGAAGCCTCCCTGCGTGTCATCAAGGAGTACTCGCACGCCTTCACCACCCGTAACGGCGGAGGTGACGTCGTGCGCACCGACGGAAGCCTGCCGATCCTGGACCTGACCGGCCTCCGGGGGCAGGAGCCGGAGCAGGTGAAGCCCGCGACGGATGCGTTGTCACGTGCGGTGTCTCACCGGGTGCCGCCGCCGAGCCTGCTCGCCGCCGCGATGATGAGCATGGCCAAGGCCGCGATAACACTGACCGCTGTCGGCCTTGCGTTCCTCCGCGGGCAGGGCCCGCCGGCTCACGCGTCGAACCTCGAGCTGACGGTGATGGGCGTCGGTGCGCTGTGCCTCGTTGGGCTGTGGGTGTTCATGCTCGCTCACCATGCCTGGGCTCGGATCGCCCTCATGGTTGCGTGCACCGTGGAGGCGATCACGCAGCTGCTCACCCTCAGCGCCGACGCCGACGTCAGGTTCCTGGTGTTGATGAACACGGCAGTCACTGTCCTCGTCCTCATCGCGGTGAGCTCCGACGAGGCCCGGCGCTGGGTGAGACTCGATCGGCGAGGTTGAGCTCGATCCGGCGCGCACGTCGAACTGGATGACGACTACTGTCGATTCCTGCTTCGACCTGTCTCGCAGGGTCGCCACCTCTTGGCGATAACGCGCCATGAGACACCTGCGGGCTCCTCACTGACGCCCCTGTCATGCTGTGGACATGAGCAGGGACAGGACGCGGACAATGACGTTCCAGGCGACACCGGCAGAGGTCTTCTCGGCGCTCACCAAGGCTGCGCGTCGCACCGGGCTCCAGTACCTGTCCGGCGACGTGCGCGCCGGCACCGCGATGTTCACCTCGGGACGGTCGCTGCTGATGGTCGGTGAGAAGGTCACCGTCCTGTGGAAGCAGGGTGGGCCCGGGTCCGTTCAGGTGACCCTGAGCCCGGCGTCGTTCGGCCTCGCCGGCGTGACACTTCCCGGGGGTGGTCACAGTGCAGACCGTCTCGCCGACGAATTGAGCAGGCTCCTCCCGCACGCCGGATAGTCAACGTCATCCGCGTGGTCCGGATGACCGACGCGTTCCTCCCGCTACTGCGCAGGTCGGCCGCTCCCGGGATCCGGCCGTCGCATCAGTCGCGCCAGAAGAGGTGGTGGACCACACCGTCGGGACGGGGGACGACGTCACAGTGGTAGCGGTCGAGAATCTCGTCGGGAGAGCTCCAGAACCGGGAACCGGCACCGAGCTCGACGGGTGCGACCGCTACATGGAGGGTGTCGATGAGCCCCGCGTCCAAGAACTGCCGCACGGTGTTGGCGCCGCCCCCGAGACGGACGTCCCTGCCGTCGGCAGCCTCGAAGGCGAGCTCGAGCACCCTGGCCGGGTCGCCGTCGACGAAGTGGAACGTCGTGTCGGACAATGTGAACGAGGGCCGCTCGTGGTGGGTCATGACGAAGACCGGTGTGTGGAACGGCGGCTCGTCCCCCCACCATCCCTGCCACTCCAGGTCTGTCCACGGGCCACGATGGGGACCGAACTTGTTGCGTCCCATGATCTCGGCGCCGATGTTGCGGTGGAAGTCACGGACCAGATAGTCCTCCAGTCCACGACTGCCACCCGGGTCGGTCCGGTTGGGCCAGCTCGCGGTGGCGCCCGCCCAGCTCAGGAACGTAGCGGGGTCAGCGTGACCGAAGGGCTGCTCGAGGCTCTGGCCGGCTCCGGCGGCGTACCCGTCGATGGACACCGCGAAGTTGTGGACCCTGACCAACTGTGTCATTGCTGCTCCTCACTGACGTGAACGGGCATCGAGCACCTGTTTGGATCGATGTTACCTAACCGTGACCTCCGGGGCGGTGGAGGACCCCGGTTTCGGGGTCTGGTTGTCGGTGGTCACGGCTTGAATGGAGTCATGGCAGCAGACCAGTCGACTCCCTCGCACCCGGTGTCCCGGGCGGTCGCGGGCGTGTCTGCTGTGCTGGACGACGTGTCGGAGACAGCGTTGTGGTCGATGGGCGCCGAGGAGGCCGGTGACACCTTGACCTCGATCACCCGGGTCGAGGCCCGGCTCACGGAGCTCAAGCTCCGGATCGCGGTTCATGCCGACACCGTGCACGTGGGTGATGCGGTCGCGGCGTCGTCGACGGCGAACTGGTGGGCACACGTCACCCGCCAGGACCGACCGGTGACCGCCCGTCTGATGCACCTCGCGCAAGCCCTCGAGACCGATCTGTTCGTCCCGGTCCGGGACGGGCTCGGTGCCGGTGACGTGAACCTGGAGCAGGCCCAGGTGATCGTCCGGGCCGTGGAGGACCTGCCCGACGACCTCGACCCCGCCCTCACCGCGAAGGCCGTCTCGTTGTTGGTGGCGCAGGCCGAGCACCTGGCACCCCGGGAGCTGCGGATCCTCGGCAAGGGCATCCTCGCCACGTTGGCTCCCGATGTGGCGGACGCGGTGCTGGAGAAGAAGCTCGCGAAGGAGGAACGCGACGCCGCAGCCGCCGCCCGGCTCACCCTGACCAAGGACGGGCACGGCAAGGTCCACGGCAGATTCACCCTCTCCGCCCTGCACGGCGCGATGTTGGAGAAAGCCCTCCTCGCCCTGGCGGCACCCAGGCACCGGGCCGCGGTCGACGGCCACACCGGCGAACGCCGCCCCACCCCGGAACGGATGGGACGCGCGTTCACCGAGTACCTCGAGGGCTACCCCACGACCAAGCTCCCCAAGGCCGGTGGTGTCGCGGCCACGGTCGTGGTGACCATCCCGTTGGCCACGCTGATGGGTGGGCTGAAGGCTGCGTCCCTGGACACCGGCGGGCTCCTCTCCGCTGGTGCGGCCAGGAGACTCGCGTGTCGGGCGGGGATCATCCCGGTCGTCCTCGGCGGTGACTCCGAGGTCCTCGACGTGGCCCGCCAGCACCGGTTCCACCCGACCCCGATCCGGGTCGCGATGGGGATCCGGGACGGGGGCTGCACCGCCCAGGGCTGTGACTGGCCGCCGGGCATGTGCCACGCCCACCACAAGACCCCCTGGCATAAGGGCGGCGGCACGAGTCTCAACGACGGGCGCCTGCTGTGCCCCCACCACCACGCGAGAGCCCACGACCCGACCTACACGATGACCGACCTCCCCGGCGGCAAGGTCGCCTTCACCCGGAGGACCTAGCAGCGATCACTCCAGCAGGTGCGTCATCGCCCGATCGACGAAGTCGTTGCGCATCGCCGTCGACGTCAGGCCCTCCGCGCCGAAGCCCGTGAAGACGGTGTCGTCAGTGGTGGTGACAGCGCCCTCCTCGAACGCCTTCTGCGTGCGGCTCCAGGTGTTCGTCTCGCGCGAGCCTTCCGGCGGGGGAGCGAGGGTCCAACCGCCCAGTCCGTCCTCGAACGAGGTCTCCTCGGCGACCGCACCGTCGATGCGGACCGAGGTGTCGTCGACGAAGACGCCGAGACCCTGGGTGCCCCAGTCGGTGAGATAGCTGATCGAGAGCTCGACCTGCTTGCCGGCGTACGGCGTCAGGTCGACGCTCCACTCCTGCCAGCCTGCGCTGTTGCCGGTGGCCGCGTTCCACTCGCCCGTGGTGCCGGTGGGGGAGCAGTCCGCGCCCTGGTAGTGCTCGACGAACGGGTGGATCTCCGACCAGCCCGCGGCGCACGTCTCGCCGGTGCCCTGCTGGGTGTGGCCGTTGGCGTCCGGCAGCGTGGTCCAGTTGTCGGTGCCGACCTCGTGCGCCTCGACCACGACGAAGTCCCAGTCGAGCTCGGTGTCGTGGGACAGCTGGAAGTTCAGCTCGCCGGAGGTCGCCGAGGTCAGATCCACGGTGCGGGACATCCGCTTCCAGCCCTGGTCGGCCCACTGGCTGAAGAGATACCACTCGCCGGCGTGCGGGTCGTACGGCGCCGCTCCCGGCCGGACCCACTGCACAGGCGCGTGGCTGGCAAACTGCGGGAAGTCGGCTGCGGGCAGGACGCTCGAGGTGGTCACCAGCGACCCGGTGTGGGCCTGGTTGTCGGCCGAGTCCCCGCCGTTGAAGGTGCCCTCGAAGCCCTCGAAACCGTCCGACCCACCGCTGACGGGGTACGGAGCACCATCGGTGCTGGTGCCGCCGTCGCTCACGTAGTTGTAGGCACCCAGCCAGTACTGCAGGAAGTCGTTGGCCAGAGGCAGGCACGGATAGGTGTCCACCGTCGTGCACTGCGGGGGCGCGAACGGGTTGTAGTCGTAGACGCCGTTGGCCGCCTGAGCGAACTGGTTGTACTGGCCGGTGACCAGCGCCTTGCCGCCCTCGTTGAGGTAGTCGCGCACGGTGAGCTCGAGGTCGAGCGAGAGCTTGTCGGCAGTCCCACCCGGCTGGCCGGCGGCGCGAGTGATGATGTCGTCGCCCGACTCCCACACGATCGCGTCGTAGTGGGACAGCACACCCAGGTGGTGTGGTGCCGTGCGCGCGTTGACGTCGACGTCGTACACGTCGGAGCTGTAGCCCGCCGCCGACAGTGCAGCGGCGTACTCGTCGGCGTGGCTCGCCGACGTCAGTCCCTGCACCGGGCTCACGCCGGTCACGTCCTCGGCAGCCAGGATGAGGACGTCGCCCCCGATGTCGTTCGCGACCCGGTAGGTGAAGGGCTTGCTGCTGACCCAGCCCTTGCCGGGCTTGCGTCCGGTGAACCAGACCTGCACCGAGTCGCCGGGGGAGGTGCGGGTGACCTTGCCGCGGAACTCGGCGTAGTAGTCGTGGTGGGTGTCGCCGTACCGCTCGCCGCCCCGCCACTGCTTCGTATCGACCGACCTGGTCCGTCCGCCGTTGACGGAGTACTGCAGACGGAGGTTCCTGATCGCCTTCTTGGCGGTGACGGCCACCTTCTGGGTCCTGCCGTAGGAGACGGTGAACGGGTCGGAGACCAGGTCAGCGGCCGTGCGACCGACCACCGAGACAGGGTCGTCGGGGTCCTTGGTCGACTGCGCCACGGCCAGGGCGAACGGGATGTTCTTCTCGAACTCGGCCTGGATCAGGTCCTCGTCGTCGGGGAAGTTGAAGCCGCTGATGCAGTCCTCGGGCTCCCACTCGTCGTCGGGGTCCACGGCCGACGCCGTCTCGCACGTGGTCATCTCGGGGGTGAAGCCCAAGGTGCCGTACTCGACGGTGGCATGGGTGTCGGTGTCGCCGTTCGTCGTGTAGAGCTCGGCGGAGATGTCGGGGTCGTAGCCGGGGATGGCCGGATCCTCGTCGTCACCGGCCATCGCCTCGTAGATCACGTCGTCGGGCGAGGGAGTGCTCACCTGCCAGCCGATGCCGTAGAGCAGGAGCTCGGCCGCGGAGTGGTAGTTGATGTAGAACTCGAAGCCGACGCGGTCGAACAGGTTGTCCAGGGCGCGGGTCTCGGGCTCGGAGTTCGGGCCGGACCCGCGGTAGGTCTCGCTGGCGGGGTCGGTCGAGGAGCCCTCGTTGTCCCAGCCCCACTTCACGGCGAAGTTGCGGTTGGGGTCGACGCCGTCAGCTGCGGTGATCTGCCCGTCGGCGTCGTTGTCCTGGAGGTTCTTGCGCCAGAGACGCTCGGTGCTGAAGGTGTAGTCGTAGCCGTCGGGGTTGGAGACCGGCAGGAACCACAGCTCGGTGGAGTTCACGAGCCGGGTCAGCTGCGGATCGCGGCGGTAGCCGTCGAGGTAGTAGTGCATCAGGCGACGGACCATCTCCGGGGTGATCCACTCGCGGGCATGCTGGGCGCCGCCGTAGAGCACCGACGGTCGCTTGCCGTCCTTGATCCGTCTGGCGTCCCGGGTGACCTTCAGGGCGAGGATGTCCTGGCCCTGGACCGTCTTGCCGATCCTGACGAGCTTGGTGATGCGGGGGTACGCCGCCGCCGTCTCGCGAAGCTCGTCGGCGATGCCGCCGGGCTCGCTGTAGGAGCGGTAGGCGTCGTAGCCGGCGAGGTTCTGACGTCGGGCCGCCTCGGAGGCGGAGCGGCCGTCGATCTTCTTGACCCGGACCGAGAGTCCGTCGGCCCGCAACAGGTCTGCCTGGTCCGCAGTGATGATCGCGTCGAGGCGGACCCTGCCCTTCGTGCCCTCCGACTGGATGGCGTGCTCGGTGTCCAGGCCGACCTCCTCGAGCTTGTCGAGGTCGGCCGGATCGGCCTCCACGACGTACACCTCGAGCCCGGCAGCGGGCTTCGCTGGGTCGGGACTGGCGCCCGCGGGCGCAGTGGCGACGAGCAGCCCGGCGCTCAGGGCTGCCAGGGCAAGTGTTGCGGCGAGAGAGCGCATGATCGGCCTCTGGTTCTCTGGGGGACGATCCCACCCTCGTGTGATTCAGGTCACCCGTCAAGGTCGTCGATCGACGGGGAGGTCAGCGCAGCCAGGCTCGCAGTCGCCGCTGATGCAGCCTCTGCCAGAGCTCGGTGAACTCGGAGACGAGTCGAATCGAACGCTGGCGCTGCTGCTCGTGCAGGACGCCGTAGGTGAAACCGTCCTCCCCGGCATCGGCAGCCCTGCCAGCCAGCACGAGCAGCTGCCGGCGGGCGTCGACGGTGTCCTGGTGCTCACCCAGGATCGACTGGATCCGTTTGGTCGTCCTGACGAACCGCCGCGCGTCCCGGCCATGGAGACCGACGAGCGGGTCGGCGGCGTAGCGAGCACGCTTGGTGGCCTTGCGTACGTCGTGGAGCAGGTCGTCGAGCGCGCCGGGTGCGGCGTCGCCGGTGACCGCGACGGCGTGAGCCGCGTCGACCTTCCGCCTGACTCGCTTCCATTCGTGGGCGACGCAGGGGAGCATGACCTCGTCGACGGGTCGATGGGCTCGGTCGGTCCACGGTGGGTCTGCCGCCAGGTCTGCCAACGAGTCGAGCAGCTGGTCGACGCGGTCGGACGTCAGGGCCTCCTGCGCGGTCTCCCGGGCTGCCCCGAGCCGGATGTCGCTGTCGTGGCGCAGACGGGCGAGCACCGGGCCTCGCACCATCCCGTGCCGGTCCTGGAGTGCCTCGACCTGGTGGGCCAGGCGCCCATCGAGCACATCGGCCTCACGCAGGGGCCCGAGAGCGCCCGCCAGCCAGGAGAGCTCGTCCCGCACCGGATCGGTGAGCCTCGTGTCGAGCAGCGGACGGTACGCGGCCAGGGTGCTGCGCAGACGGCGTGCGGCGACCCGGGTGTCGTGGACACCTTCGGGCGGGCGGTCACGGACCAGTCCCGTACCGCGCCGGACGGCGTCGACCTGCTCGGTGAACTCCTCGCCCAGGAGGCGTGCGGCGGAGCTCTCGTCGTCCGGTGCCATGCGATCTGCGTGCTCAGCGACGGAGTACCTGGACGACCGTGGGTCGCGGACCTGCGAAGTCACCCGGTCCGGCCAGCTGGCCCGGCCCCACACCGTCGGGGAAGCTCGACAGCTGGGCGGCCCAGGTGCCGTTCTCGCCGGGGTGCTGGACCGCGACGAACACCGAGCCGTGGCCGTCGTCGTCGTGGATCACCGGTCCACAGGTCTCGGCTCCGGTGGGCACCGCCAGGAACTGCTGGACGCGTCCCCGTTCCGGTCCGTCGAGGGTGACCTTGAACAGTCCGTCGGCCAGCGCGAGGGTGCTCGGCTGCCCGTCGGTCGAGACCCACAGGTCCCCGACGCTGTCGAAGGCCACGTTGTCCGGGCAGGAGATCGGCGAGACGGGGCCGTCGTACCCACCGAAGTACGTGCCGGCGGTCTTCGGGTCGCCACAGATCAGCAGCAGGTTCCAGGAGAACAGCGAAGCGGTGTGGTCGCCTCGGCGCGGCGTGATCTCGACGACGTGGCCGTCCTTGTTCGCCGGCCGCGGGTTCGGCTCGGTCGGGCCCTCCTTGCCGGGCTTGCCGCGGTCGGTGTTGTTGGTGCACGCGATGTAAACGCGGCCGTTGTGGAGGTTGGGCTGGACGTCCTCGGGACGGTCCATCTTGGTGGGGTTCACCGCGTCCGCGGCCAGGCGCGTGTAGACGAGCACCTCGTCGAGACTGAAGCCCGGCACCATGGACCGACCGTGGCGGGTCAGGGGGATCCACTCGCCGACACCGTCACTGACGCCGTCCTCGAGACCGTCGCCGGTGAACCTCGCCACCGAGAGGTCGCCCTCGGAGAGCAGCCGACGGTTGTGCTCGGCAGCGCCGCGGCCGGAGCCACGACGGAAGGTGTCGCGGGAGACGAAGCGGTAGACGTAGTCGAAGCGCTCGTCGTCGCCCATGTAGGCCACCGCGTGACCGCTGTCGGCGATGATGACGTTGGCACCCTCGTGCTTGAAGCGACCCATCGCGGTGTGCTTGACCGGGGTCGAGCCGGGACGGGTCGGGTCGACCTCGACGATCCAGCCGAACCTGTTCGGCTCGTTGCGGTAGCCCTCGCGGGTGGCGTCCCACCGCGGGTCGACGGAGCGCCAGTTGCGCGTGTCCTGGGTGGGTCCCAGGCCGTAGCGGGTCTCGTGGACATCGGTACCGGCGGCCAGGAAGTACTGGTTGAAGTTCTCCTCGCCCGACAGCACGGTGCCCCACGGCGTCGTACCGCCGGAGCAGTTGTTCATCGTGCCCCGGACCCTGACGCCGCGGGGGTCCTCGGCCGTCTTCAGGAGGTCGGAGCCTCGCGCGGGACCGTCGAAGGTGAACGGCGTGTCCAGGGTGATCCGACGGTTCAGCCGGGCACCGGGCTCGTAGGTCCAGGACTGTCCGCGGCGTCGACGTCGGAGCTCGACGACCGAGAGCCCGTGCGCCGCCCACGCGGTCCGGATCACGGTTGTCGGATCCGTGTCGGGCGGGAACATGATGTTCTCGTTGGTGTATTCGTGGTTGGCCACCAACAGTGCCCGGGTCCCCTGAGAGTTCGTCTCGATGATGTCCAGGTAGTCGCAGTTGTAACCGAACTGAGCGGCTTGGGCGCTCGGGGTCTGGTGCTCAGCGTCGAAGGGCGGGGCGTCGGCCAGGATCGGGTCGCCCCACCGGATGACGGGCTCCCAGCGGAACCCCGGCGGCACGGTCATGGTGTCGACCGAGGCAGCCACCGGAGCGATCGGCGTGAACAGCATCCGAGAGCCACGAGGCCGCCCGGGCCGTCGACCGGCCGAGGGCGGAGCGGACGCCGCGGCCGGAGACGTGAGGACCGGCGCCAGGGCCAGAGAGGCGATCCCCGTCGCGGTGCCCACCAGCAGGCCGCGCCGGCCCATGGCTCGCGTCGCGACGTCGCGGAAGTACTCGTTGTCGCTGGTGTTGGGCACGGACTGGAAGCACGCGTCCCCGCACCGCAGGTGGCAGGTCACCGGGCTGCGACTGCCGTGGGTCAGATCGGTCATCGGGAGCTGCGGGCGGCGTTCGGGCGTCACGGTCACGAGATCTCCGGGGCTGGGAGGGGCGCAGGCATCCACCTGAACGCGGTCCCGGGACCTACGAGTGACAGGAAGGTGGACGGCAGGTGAACGTCCCGGCGGTGGACGGCGGCTCGTGGCCGGGCCGACGTCGTCGGCTGCCGCCCACTACGATGGCCGGACCACGTCTCGTGGGACAGGAACCCGGTGCGACTCCGGGGCGGTTCCGCCACTGTGAGGGTTCGTTGCCAGCCGGCAGCGGACCCCAGCCAGACACTGGCCACGAGACCTCCGACCAACGACGGGCGAGAACCCCGAGGAGGACCGTATGCGCATTGCGCTGCTCTCGACGTCCGACACCGATCTGCTGTCTGCGAGAGCCTCCGGCGCGGACTACGTCTTCGCCAATCCGGCTCGACCCGGACACCAGTCGATGGCCGAGGTCATCGAGGGTGCCGACCTCGTCCTGGGCCGGGTGCTGGGCTCGCCCCAGGACCTGTGCTCCGGCTTCGCGCGGATCCGGCAGACCGGGATGCCGATGGTGGTGCTCGGCGGCGAGGCGCAACCCAGCGCAGAGCTGATGGAGCTCTCGAGCGTCCCGATCGGTATCGCAGCGGAGGCGCACCGCTACCTCGCCGAGGGCGGACCGACCAACCTCGCTCAGCTGCACGCGTTCCTGTCCGACACCGTGCTGCTCACCGGCGAGGGGTTCGAGCCGCCTGCCGTCGTGCCGCAGTGGGGTCTCGATACGCTCGCTGGCGCTCGCAGCTCGACCAGCGACAGCGGGCTACCTCGTGTCGGCGTTCTCTACTACCGCGCCCACGAGACCAGTGGCAACGCCGGCTTCGCGCACGCCCTGGTCGACGCGATCGCCGCCACCGGCCAGGCGGTCGGCGTCCCGGTCTTCGCGGGCAGCCTGCGCTCCGCGCCCGACGAGCTGTACGACGCGCTGGGGACCCTCGACGCGCTGGTCGTGACGGTCCTCGCGGCCGGCGGCAGCACCCCCGCCGGCGCGAGCGCCGGGGGAGACGACGAGGCCTGGGACGTCGAGCGGCTCCGCAAGCTCGACATCCCCATCCTGCAAGGGCTCTGCCTCACCAGCAGCCGCGAGGAGTGGGAGGCGTCGAGTGACGGCGTCACGCCGCTCGACTCCGCCACCCAGATCGCGATCCCGGAGTTCGACGGACGGATCATCACCGCCCCGTTCTCGTTCAAGGAGATCGATGCCGACGGTCTGCCGCGCTACGTGGCCGACCCGGAACGCTGCGCCCGGGTCGCGGGGATCGCTGTCAACCACGCCCGTCTGCGCCACGTCCCCACCGGCGAGCGCCGGATCGCGCTGATGCTGTCGGCGTACCCGACCAAGCACTCCCGCGTCGGCAACGCCGTCGGCCTCGACACCCCCGTCAGCGCCGTGCGGCTGCTGCGCCGGATGCGCGAGGAGGGGTACGACGTCGGGCACCTCCCGGCACTCGAGCTGGCCGATGACACCGAGGCCGGTGACGCGCTGATCCACACCCTGATCGCGGCCGGTGGGCAGGACGAGGAGTGGCTGACCAACGCTCAGCTCACCGACGCGCACGTGCGCATCTCCAAGGCGCAGTACGACGCCTGGACCTCCGACGTCCCGGGTGCGCTCATGGACGACATGGTCGAGGCGTGGGGCGAGTCCCCGGGCACGCTCTTCGTCAACGACTCCGGTGAGATCGTGCTCGCGACCATCCGGGCCGGCAACGTGGTGCTGCTGATCCAGCCCCCGCGCGGCTTCGGCGAGAACCCGGTCGCGATCTACCACGACCCCGACCTCGCGCCGTCGCACCACTACCTGGCGGCCTACCGCTGGCTCGGCGCTCCCGTCGAGGAGGGCGGTTTCGGCGCGCACGCGGTCGTCCACCTCGGCAAGCACGGGTCGATGGAGTGGCTGCCCGGCAAGAACGCCGCGCTCTCCGCCTCCTGCGCCACCGACGCCGCGATCGGCAACCTGCCGCTGATCTACCCGTTCCTGGTCAACGACCCCGGCGAGGGGGCGCAGGCCAAGCGCCGGGCCCACGCCACCATCATCGACCACCTGATCCCGCCGATGGCGCGTGCCGAGACGTACGGCGACATCGCGCGTCTCGAGCAGCTGCTCGACGAGCACGCCAACATCGCCGCGATGGACCCGGCCAAGCTGCCCGCCGTCCGTGGTGAGATCTGGCAGCTGATGCACGCCGCCGAGATGCACCGCGACCTCGGGTTGGAGGAACGGCCCGACGACGAGGAGTTCGACGACTTCATCCTGCACGTCGACGGCTGGCTCTGCGAGATCAAGGACGCCCAGATCCGCGACGGGCTGCACGTCCTCGGCCAGCCGCCCGAGGGCGAGGCGCGGGTCAACCTGGTGCTCGCGATCCTGCGCGCTGCCCAGGTGTGGGGCGGGCAGACCGCAGCGGTCCCCGGGCTCCGCGCTGCGCTCGGGCTCGAGACGCCCACTCGTTCCTCGCGGGCTACTCGACCACCGAGCTCGGTGGAGGTCGACCAGGTGGAGGCGCAGGCGCGTGACCTGGTGGCGGCCATGGAGAAGTCCGACTGGGATCCGGGTGTCGTGACGGAGCTGCACGACGACCCCGAGGTGCACCGGGTGCTGCGCTTCGCCGCCGAGCAGGTGGTGCCGCGACTGGGGCGGACCACGGACGAGCTGGACGCCCTGCTGCACGCCCTGGACGGAGGCTTCGTGCCGGCCGGCCCGTCGGGCTCACCGCTGCGCGGGCTGGTCAACGTGCTGCCCACCGGACGCAACTTCTACACCGTCGACCCGCGCGCGGTGCCGTCGCGGCTCGCCTGGGAGACCGGCCAGGCGATGGCCAGCTCACTGCTCGAGCGCCACCTCGAGGACACCGGCGACTACCCGACGTCGGTGGGCCTGTCGGTGTGGGGCACGTCGGCGATGCGGACGTCGGGGGACGACATCGCCGAGGTGCTCGCGCTGCTCGGCGTACGACCGGTGTGGGACGAGGCGTCGCGCCGGGTCAGCGACCTGGTCGTCGTGCCCCTCGACGAGCTCGGGCGACCCCGCATCGACGTGACGGTGCGGATCTCGGGGTTCTTCCGCGACGCCTTCCCGCACGTGGTTGCGATGCTCGACGACGCCGTACGCCTGGTCGCCGACCTGGACGAGCCCGACGACACCAACTTCGTCCTGGCCCACACGCGCGCCGACCTCGCCGAGCACGGTGACCAGCGGCGGGCCACGACCCGGATCTTCGGCAGCAAGCCGGGCTCCTACGGCGCCGGCATCCTGCAGGCGATCGAGTCCGGAAGCTGGCGCGACGACGCCGATCTTGCGGAGGTCTACACCGCCTGGGGCGGCTTCGCCTACGGCCGCGACCTCGACGGAGCGCCGGCCGCCGACGACATGCGTGCCAACTACCGCCGGATCCAGGTGGCCGCGAAGAACATCGACACCCGCGAGCACGACATCGCCGACAGCGACGACTACTTCCAGTACCACGGCGGCATGATCGCGACGGTGCGCGCACTCACCGGCACCGCGCCGCAGGCGTACGTCGGGGACTCGACCACGCCCGACGCCGTCCGCACCCGCACCCTGCAGGAGGAGACCAACCGGGTCTTCCGGGCCCGAGTGGTCAACCCGCGCTGGATCTCGGCCATGCAGCGACACGGCTACAAGGGGGCGTTCGAGCTGGCCGCGACGGTCGACTACCTCTTCGGTTTCGACGCCACCGCCGGCGTGGTGCACGACTGGATGTACGAGGCTCTGGCGCAGGAGTACGTGCTCGACGAGACCAACCGCGCGTTCATGACGAAGTCCAACCCCTGGGCGCTGCGCGGCATCGTCGAGAAGCTGCACGAGGCGACGGACCGCGGGTTGTGGGAGTCGCCGGATCCGGAGACGCTGGCTGCCATGCAGCAGGTCTACCTGGAGCTCGAAGGCGATCTCGAGGACCGCGGATGACCAAGCGGGTCCGGGTCATCGGCGTGGGGCCGGGCGACCCGGACCAGGTCACCATCGAGGCGGTGCAGGCACTGCGCGAGGTCGCCTACTTCGTGGTCACCGACAAGTCCGGTCGCGGCGGGATGCCGGACCCGCTGGTCAACGCCCGTGAGCGGCTGCTCGACCGGCACCTGGACGCGCCCGCGGTGATCGTCCGGGTCGACGACCCCGAGCGGGAGCGGCGCCCGGACCGGACAGCCACGCAGGCGGAGTACGACGCGGCCGTCGCGCGCTGGCACGAGGAGCGGCAGGCGGCGTACGAGGAGGCGCTGCTGTCCCACGACGGCGACGCGGGTTTCCTGGTCTGGGGCGACCCTGCGTTCTACGACTCGACGATCCGGATCCTCCAGTCGTTGCAGGAGCGTGGACGCCTGGACCTGGTCCTCGACGTCGTCCCGGGGATCTCCAGCATCCAGCTGCTCGCGGCACGGCACCAGATCGTGCTGCACGAGGTCGGCCAGGCGCTGCACGTCACCAGCGGGCGGCGCCTCCACGAGGCGCTCGCGCAGGGCCAGGACAACATCGTGGTGATGCTCAACCGGGTGATCGAGCTCGACTCCGTGGACGACTGGTCGATCTGGTGGGGTGCCAACCTGGGCACCGCGACCGAGGAGCTGGTCTCGGGACGGGTCGGCGACGTGCTGGGCGACATCGACGTGGCGCGCGAGCGGGTCCGCGCGGCGGCGGGCTGGGTGATGGACATCTTCCTGCTGCGTCGGTCGGGATGAGCGGGCTCCTGGTCGCCGGGACCACGTCCGACGCCGGCAAGAGCATCGTCACCTCCGGGTTGTGCCGGGCCTTCGCGCGGCGCGGGGTGAAGGTGGCGCCGTTCAAGTCGCAGAACATGTCCAACAACTCGATGGTCGTCCTCGGTGCTCACGGTCCTGACGACACCGGGGAGATCGGCCGCGCCCAGTGGGTGCAGGCCCTCGCCGCCCAGGTCGAGCCGGAGGTCGCGATGAACCCGGTGCTGCTCAAGCCCGGCGGCGACCAGCGCAGCCACGTCGTCGTGCTCGGCCGGCCCGCCGGCGAGGTCTCCTCGCGCGACTTCGTCGACGGGCGACGACACCTCGCGACCGCGGCGTACGACGCCTTCGACGACCTCGCCGCGCGCTTCGACGTGGTCGTCGCCGAAGGTGCGGGCAGCCCCACCGAGATCAACCTGCGGGCCAGCGACTACGTCAACATGGGCCTCGCCCAGCACGGGGGACTGGCCACCGTGCTGGTCGGCGACATCGACCGGGGCGGGGTCTTCGCGTCGCTCTTCGGCAGCGTGGCGCTGCTGGCCCCGGACGACCAGCGGCTGGTGGCCGGGTTCGTGGTCAACCGGTTCCGTGGCGACGAGTCCCTGCTCGGGCCGGGTCTCGACGAGCTGGAGCAGCTCACCGGTCGCCGGGTGTACGGCGTGCTGCCGTTCAGCTCCGACGTCTGGCTCGACAGCGAGGACACCCTCGACGTCGGCGACCGACGGGTGACCGACGGTCCCGCGCCGCTGCGCGTGGCGGTGGTCCGCTCGCCGCGGATCAGCAACTTCACCGACATCGACGCGCTCGGCCTCGAGCCGGGCGTGGACGTCGTCTACGCCTCCGACGGCCGCTCACTGGCCGACGCCGACCTGATCGTGCTGCCCGGCACGCGGGCGACCCTCGCCGACCTCGCCTGGCTACGCGCCCGTGGCCTGGATCGCGCGGTCCTGGCCCACGCTGCCGCAGGCCGCCCGGTGCTCGGCATCTGCGGCGGCTTCCAGATGCTGGGTCGGGCGGTGCGCGACCCGGACGGCGTCGAGGGCCCCGCGGGCGCGAGCGACACCGGGCTCGGGCTGCTCGACGTCGAGACCGTGTTCGGCGCCGAGAAGGTGCTCCGCCTGCCCCGGGGCACGGCGCTGGGCGCCGCTGTCGGGGGCTACGAGATCCACCACGGTCGGGTCGCGGTCGGCTCGGGCGAGGCCTTCCTCGGCGGCGCCAGGGACGGCCACGTCTTCGGGACCATGTGGCACGGCTGCCTCGAGCACGACGACTTCCGCAGCGCGCTGCTGACCGAGGTGGCCCGGCTGACCGGGCACGGGTGGTCGCCGTCGGGGGTGAGCTTCGCAGCCGCTCGCGAGCGTCGCCTCGACCTGCTCGGCGACCTCGTCGAGCACCATCTCGACGTCGACGCGCTGCTCGACCTCGCCACCTCCGGGGCGCCGGCAGACCTGAGCGTGCTGCCGCCAGGAGACCGACGATGAAGGTCCTGGTGCTCGGTGGCACCGCGGAGGCGCGCGGGCTCGCGGCCGCGCTGGTCGGTGACGGCGTCGAGGTGACCACGTCGCTCGCCGGTCGGGTCGCCGACCCGCGGCTTCCGGTGGGTCGGGTGCGGATCGGCGGCTTCGGCGGGGTGGCCGCGCTGGCGGCGTACGCCCGTGACTTCCACGTGGTCGTCGATGCCACGCACCCGTTCGCGGCCCGGATCTCGGCGCACGCCGCGCAGGCCTGCGACGCCGTACCCCTGCTGCGGCTGCAGCGTCCGGGCTGGGGCGGCCGGTCGACGGACGCGTGGACCTGGGTCGACGACCACGACGCGGCAGCCGGCGCCGCAGCGGGGCTGGGGGAGCGACCGTTCCTGACGGTGGGTCGGCAGTCGCTGCACCGGTTCGTCGAGCCGCTCGGTGACCGGGCCGCGTTGGTCCGGGTGGTGGACGCACCGGAGGCGGTGCTGCCGCCGACATGGGTGGTGCTGCGGGCCCGTGGCCCCTATCGCTTCGAGGACGAGGTCGCGCTCATGCAGCGGCACGGCGCGGACGTGCTCGTCACGAAGGACTCCGGCGGGTCGCACACCTGGCCCAAGATGGCGGCAGCGGCTGCGGTGGGCGTCCCGGTGGTCGTCGTACGCCGTCCGCCGGCGCCGGCCGGGGTCGAGACCGTCAGCGACGTCGAGGCCGCAGCGCGATGGGTGCGATCGCGACCAGCGCGCCCACACCGACCCGGCTCGCGAGCCGACGTGCACGGGTGATGTCGTGCGCGTCCGGAGCACGGCCGTCGCCGAGCACGTGCCGGTCCTCGAGCCGACCGGCGTAGGCGTTCACACCACCGAGGCGCACCCCGAGGGCGCCGGCGAAGGCCGCCTCGACCGGGCCGGCGTTGGGGCTGGGGTGGCCGGGCGCGTCCCGGCGCCAGGTGGCCCACGCGGCCGTTCGGTCCTCGCCGAGCAGCACCGCCAGCGCGGCGGTGAGCCGGGACCCGGGCAGGTTGAGCACGTCGTCGAGGCGGGCCGCCGCCCAGCCGAACCGCTCGTAGCGCGGGCTCCGGTGACCGACCATCGCGTCGAGCGTGTTCGCGGCGCGGTAGGCCAGCAGCCCGGGTGTGCCCAGCAGCGCGCCCCAGACCAACGGGGCGACCACCGCGTCGGAGGTGTTCTCGGCGACCGACTCGATCACGGCGCGGGCGACGCCGGCCTCGTCCAGGGCTGTCGTGTCGCGACCGACCAGGTGGGTCAGCCGGAGGCGGGCGCCGGGCAGGTCGCCGTCGTGGAGCAGCCGCTGGACCGCGGCGGCCTCCCGGTCGAGCGAACGTCCACCCAGCACCGCCCAGGTCGCGACCGCCACCGGGGTCCGCGCGCCCAGCAGCGCTGCACCACCGACCAGCGCCACGACGTGAGCGACACCTGGGCCGCGACGGTCGGCGTACAGGACCCGTTCGAGCAGGCCCGCGGTCCGGCCGAAGCCGGCGACCGGGTGCCAGCGAGCCGGGTCGCCGAGCAGCCGGTCCGCCGCGTAGCCCAGCCCCAGTCCGAGTCCCAGAGCGAGGTTCATCGATGAAGGTCCTGGTCACCGGCGGTGTCCGGTCGGGCAAGTCGCGGCACGCGGAGTCGTTGCTCGAGGCGGAGCCAGAGGTGCGCTACGTCGCCCCCGGGCCGGTCCGTGACGACGCTGACTGGCAGGCGAGGATCGCTGCCCACCGGGCCCGCCGTCCGAAGCGCTGGAGCACCCACGAGACCGGAGACCTGGCGGCCGCCCTGGCCACTCACGACGCCGTCCTGGTGGACTGTCTCGGCACCTGGTTGACCCGCCTCGTCGACGACGCGGCGATGTGGGACGCTCCGCTGCCGGACCTCACGGCGTACGTCGAGACCGCTGTTGACCCGGCCCTCGAAGCACTGTCGGTGGCCGGTGGCACCGTGGTCCTCGTGACCAACGAGGTCGGGATGGGGGTGGTGCCAGGACATCGCTCGGGACGGGTCTTCCGTGACCTGCTCGGGTCGGTCAACCAGCGCTTCGGGGGTGCCTGCGACGAGGTGCACCTGGTGGTGGCAGGTCGGGTGCTCCGGCTCTGACCTCACCGCAGCCTCACAGCCACGCCCAGGTGAGCAGCGTGGTGGCGAGCGCGAGCTCGACGGCTGCACCGAAGACGTCACCGGTCACGCCGCCGAGCCGGGTCGTCGTACGCCGCACCAGCAGCAGCACGGCGAGTCCGCCGGTGACCGACAGCAGCGCGCCACCGAGGGCTGCGACCGGCAGCGGCACGGTGCGGGTGTAGGTGTCCCCGAGCCCGTCCGGCCGCGCGGAGGGCACCCGGGTGCAGCAGGTGATCCAGAGCGCGCAGCGGGACAGGCAGACGAGGGCGCCCGCGAGCAGGGCGAGTGCCACGCTGCCGACGTACGCCGTGAGCGCGGCGGCCTGGATGCCGGCGACCACGACGGTGGCGACCACCCCGGCGGGGCCGCTGGTGCCGGTCCTCATGACGGCCAGCGAGCGTTCGCGGTCGTAGGAGGCGGTCAGCCCGTCGACCAGGTCGGAGAGCCCGTCCCAGTGCAGCGCGCGGGACCCGGCGGCGAGCGCACCGAGCGCCACGAACGCCACGGCCAGCGGCGGCAGCCCCGCACGCCCACCCAGCCAGAGGACCACAGCCACGAGCGCGCCGAGCGGCAGCACCGCGAGCGGTGCCAGCAGCATCGCATCGCGGGCGGTGCTCCGGGTGACCTGGCGGGGCGGAGCGACCGGGAGCGCGGTGAGGGTCCCCGTTGCGAGCCGCCAGGCGTCAGGCATCGGGTGGCAGCAGCTCGGAGAGCAGAGCCACGTCGCGGAGCAGCGCGACGGCGCTGCGCAGCACGGGCACGGCGGTCACGGCGCCACTGCCCTCGCCGAGCCGGAGCCCGAGGTCGAGCACCGGTTCGAGGCCGAGCTTGGCGAGCGCGAGCGACTGGGCGGGCTCGGTGGAGCGGTGGCCGGCGGCGCACCAGGCGGCTGTGCCGGGCGCGATCCGGTCGGCGGTGAGCGCACAGGCGACGGCCATCAGCCCGTCGAGAAGCACCGGCACGCCCTGGCGGGCGGCCTCCACGAGGTAGCCGGTGCAGGCAGCCAGATCGGCGCTGCCCAGCGCGGTCAGGCAGTCGACCGGGTCGTCGGCGCGGCTACCGGTCCGGTCGAGCGCCTGCTGGATCACCCGTTCCTTGCGGGCGAGCGCCTCGCCGTCGATGCCGCTGCCGCGACCGACGACCTCACCTGCTGGGAGCCCGAGCCCGGCCGCGACCAGGGCCGCGGCCGGCGTGGTGTTGCCGATGCCCATGTCGCCACTGAGCAGCAGCTGGGCGCCGGCGGCGATCTCCTGGCGGGCGATGACCGCGCCGACCGCCAGGGCCCGCTGGGTCTGCTCGGGGGTGAGGGCGTCCTCCAGGTGGATGGGACCGGAGCCACGACGGACCTGGTGGCGGCGTACCTCGTGGGGCACGCCGTCCAGGTCGTCGTCGACCCCGAGGTCGAGCACCCGCACCTCGACCCGGTGCGCCCGGGCGAGCGCCGAGACACCGGCCCGGCCCGCGACGAAGGTGCGGACCATGGCGGCGGTGATCTCCGGCGGGTACGCCGAGACGCCGTGAGCGGCCACGCCGTGGTCGCCGGCGAAGATCACCAGGCGCACGTTGGTCAGCTCCGGCGGCGGGCACTGACCCTGGGTGGCGGCGAACCAGACGGCGAGGTCACCCAGCCGCCCCAGTGCCCCGGGTGGGGTCGCCAGGGCGGCCAGGCGCACGGCGGCTGCGGACGCGATGTCCGACGAAGGAGGGTCGACGGACACCGCGGTCACAGGCTGGCCGCCAGCTCACGGCGTTCGACCCGACGCGTCTCCTGCCGGTGGAGTCGCCCGACCAGGCCGGTGAGACCGATGCCGATCACCGCCCAGAGCGTGACCAGGGTGAACAGCGACGCTCGACGGAAGTACCAGAGCAGGTCCGCCGGGAAGTCGCCGACCTCGTTGACGGTCGGCATCAGCTGGCCCGCGATCACCATCACCACCAGGTAGAGACCGGCGCCGGTCAGCACGGCGACGTACGTGCTGGACTCCTCCGCGACCCGCACCGCGAGCAGCGACGACAGGGCAGCGACGGCGACCGAGATCAGCACGAAGCCGAAGTACCAGCTGGTGCGGTCGCCGATCGTCTCTCCGGAGCCGACGGCCGGCGGTGTGGGGGATACTTGAGGAAGGGCACCAGCGTCACCGCGACGAAGCCGACCAGGCTGACCAGGGCGGTGGACTGCGCCGGGCTCAGCCGGCCGATCCGCCCCACGACGGCGGCCGCGACCAGGGCGACGATGCCGCCGATCGCGACGCCGACGGCCAGGCTGCCGGTGAGCAGGCCCCAGGTCCGCTGGTCGCTCCGGGAGACCGTGGTGCCCTCGTCGCCCTGGTCGTGAGCTGCGTCCGGAGAGGCCTGGGCCTCCTCGATCGCGATCGCGGCCTCGACGTGGGGTTCGCCGACCTGGTGGGCCACGAGGAACGTGGCGAAGCCGGCGAGAAGGCCGACGAGCAGCCCCCGCACCAGGAACGAGCGTGCGGTCATGTCCGCGCCCCCGTCAGTGGCAGGGGTAGCCGAGCAGGTGCCGGCTGTCGTGGACCCACTCGTGGATCGCCGTGCCGCCCGGGAACGAGACGGCGCCCTGGTTGGCGCTGATGAAGAAGAGCACCAGCAGGCCGAGCAGCCCGAAGAACAGCGCCCATGGCGCGAGCTCACGGAAGGGGATCGAGGGGACCTCGACGGTGGCACCGGAAAGGGGTGCAGACGACTGCGACATGTTGCCTCCTCAGGGATACGTGCGTCCCTGTTCGAATGGGTGGAAGCGGACCTTCGGGTCTGACTTCACCGCACTCCGGCCGAGCCCATTGCTGGGTGGCTCGGAAGCGATGTCACAGTAGCGCGACTGTGCCGGAATCTCACCGGCTTCCTCGTGCCCGCGCCGTCAGCCTAGGGCATCGGGACCGAGTGCGGACAGAGCATCCACCAGTGTCGTGATCTGTCCGGGCGGCCGCACGGCGATCCGCACCCACGAGCCGTCGAGGCCGGGGAAGGTGTCGGCACGTCGTACGGCGATCCCGGCGTCCCGCAGCGCGCCGTGCACACCCTCGCCGACGCGAGCGAGCACGAAGCTCGCCCGTGACGGGACGTACGGGATCCCCCTGGTTGAGAGGGATTCCTCGAGATGGCGTCGCCAGCTGACGATCTGTTCGGCGCGTCGTGCGCTCTCGGTCGCTGCCTCGTCGGTGGCGCAGGCCAGCATCGCGGCCGCGGCCGTGCTGGCGACCGACCACGGCACCTGGCCGGCCCGCAGCGCGGTGACGACGTCCGGGTCGGCGAGCAGGTAGCCGGCGCGGACACCGGGGATTCCCCAGTGCTTGGTCAGGCTGCGGATCACCAGCAGACCGCGGTCGCGGGTGCCGGTCAGGCTCGCGGGTTCGCCGGGTACGGCGTCCATGAACGCCTCGTCGACGACGACCAGTCGGCCCGGTCTCAGGAGCGCGGTGATCGTCTCGCGGGGATGCAGGACCCCGGTCGGGTTGGTCGGGTTGCCGACCACCACGAGGTCGGCGTCGGCAGGGACCCCCTCGGGGTCGAGCAGGAACGGCTCGGGGAGCACGACCTCGCTGACGATGTGTCCCGCCTGCAGCAGGGCGGCGTGCGGCTCGGTGAACTGCGGGTGCACCACGACCGGTCGACGCCACGGCCGCAGTCGCGCGATCAGGGAGAACGCCTCAGCCGCACCGGCCGTGGCGAGCACCTCCCCCGGGTCGCGGCCGTGCCGGGCAGCGAGGGCCTGCTCGGCCGCTGTCGCCGACGGATAGCTCGCCGGACGCGTCCAGCCCGGCGTGCAGGGCCGCCTCGAGCCAGCCCGGCCGCGGCCCGTCGTAGACGTTGACGGCCAGGTCGAGGAGTCCGGCGCCCACCTCGGCGTCCCCGTGGTGGCGCAGGTCCTCACCCATGTCGGTGCACGGCGTCGGCGAACCGCTGCGCCAGGTGGGGATGGCCGGCCCAGTGGGTGTGGAGGTACGACGCGTGCAGGGTGTCGGAGGCGAAGCCCACGTCCGCACCGTCGACCGTCCAGGCCGCACGTCCGGTGCTGCTCGGCGTCACCTGGGTGCGGTGGAACTCGTGCGCGGTCACCGTCTCGCCGGCACGGGTCAGCAGGTTGTCGGTGGTCGCCGTCATCGTGGGATATCTCAACGTCAGCCGCTCGGTCATCGCAGCCTCGGCAGCGATCGCGCCGACCATGGGGGAGGAGTCCAGTGCGGCGCAGAGGTAGAGCAGCCCGGCGCACTCGGCCACGGTCGGGACGCCGTCCGCGATCGCCGCCGCGAGCTCGCGACGCAGCATCACGTTGCCGGTGAGGTCGCGAGCGTGCACCTCGGGGAAGCCACCCCCGAGATAGATCCCCGCCGTCCCCTCGGGCAGTCGCTGGTCGACCGTCGGGTCGAAGCCCACCACCGCGCACCCGGCCGCTCGGAGCAGCTCCTCGGTCTCGGCGTAGCGGAACGTGAAGGCGCGGCCCCCGGCCACCGCCACGACCGGTGCGCTCGAACCGCTCGTCGCCACCTCGCGGGCGGGATCCCAGGCCTCGGCGTCCAGGGCCGGCGCCGCGCGTGCGACTGCCAGGACCGCGTCGAGGTCCACCCGCTCGCCGATCCGGTCGGCCAGGGTGTCCAGGGCGTGGCGCGCCTCGTCGCGCTCGGCGGCCGGCACCAGACCGAGGTGTCGTGACGGTACGGCGAGCTCGGGATCGCGCCCGAGGATGCCGAGCACCGGGAGGTCGATCGAGTCGGCCACCTCACGCGCGTGGCGGGGCGAGCCGGCCTGGTTGAGGACCACGCCGGCGACCCGGATCTCGGGGTCCCAGGTCGCCATGCCGTGCACGACGGCGCCGATGGAGCGCGACGACCGGGAGATGTCGACGACCAGCACGACCGGCGAGCGGGTCAGGGTGGCGACGTGGGCGGTCGAGGCGAAGCCGCAGCCACCGATGCGGCCGTCGAAGAGACCCATCACGCCTTCCACGATCGCGACGTCGGCACCCGCCGCACCGTGTCGGAGCAGCGGCACGATGCGCTGCTCGCCCACCAGGTGCGGGTCGAGGTTGCGACCGGGTCTCCCGCAGGCCAGGGCGTGGTAGCCGGGGTCGATGTAGTCGGGACCGACCTTGTGCCCGGAGACGGTGTGCCCGGCTCGGGTCAGCGCTGCCATCAGCCCGGTGGCGACGGTGGTCTTGCCCTGCCCGGTCGCGGGGGCCGCGATGACGACCCGAGGCAGGTCTCGGACCCCGGTCACCACTCGATGCCCTTCTGGCCCTTCTGGCCGCGGTCCATCTGGTGCTTGACCTTGGTCATCTCGGTGACCAGGTCGGCGACCTCGACCAGTCGGGGGTTCGCGCGGCGTCCGGTGACGACGACGTACTGACGCCCGGGCCGGTGGGCGAGGGTCTCGACGACGTCGTCGACGTCGACCCACCCCCACTCCATGGGGTAGGTGAACTCGTCGAGCACGTAGAGGTCGTGGGTCTCCTCAGCGAGGCGGCGCTTGATCTCGGCCCAGCCTGCGGCCGCGTCGGCGGCGTGGTCCTCGGTGTCGCCGGCCTTGCGGGTCCACGACCAGCCCGAGCCCATCTTGTGCCACTCGACGGGTCCGCCCTCGCCGGTCTCGGCATGGAGCTGACCGAGCCGCTCGAGCACGGTCTGCTCGCCGATGCGCCACTTGGCCGACTTCACGAACTGGAAGACGCCGACGTCCCAGCCCTGGTTCCAGGCCCGGATCGCGAGACCGAACGCCGCGGTCGACTTCCCCTTGCCGTCGCCGGTGTGCACCATCAGCAACGGCTGGTTGCGCCGCTGGGCTGTGGTCAGGCCGTCGTCCGGGACGACGAGCGGCTTGCCCTGAGGCACGTCAGGCCGCCCGTCCACGGACGGCGTCGGTGAGCGCCTCCGCGCTGACCTCGGAGATCGGCACGTGCTGCGCGCCGAGGTGCTCGGCCAGCACCCCGGCCAGGCCGAGCCGCAGCGCGCCGCTCTCGCAGTCGACGACGAGGCTGTCGATCCGGGCCGCGGCCAGCAGACCGGCGGCGTCGCGCGAGCGGCGTACGGCGTCGGCGCCGCTGGTCGCCCGTCCGTCGGTGACGACCACGAGCAGCGGCCGGCGTCGTGGGTCGCGGATACGTTCGATCTCGAGCACCCGGCCGGCCTCGAGCAGGCCCTCGGCGAGCGGGGTGCGTCCGCCGGCGGGCAGCTCCTCCAGCCGGGCGGCGGCGATGTCGACCGAGTGGGTCGGCGGCAGGGCCAGGTCGGCGCTCGCGCCGCGGAAGGTCACCAGGCCGACCTTGTCGCGGCGCTGGTAGGCGTCGAGCAGCAACGACAGGATCGCGGTCTTGACCTGCTCCATCCGCTTGCGCGCCGCCATCGACCCCGACGCATCGACGCAGAAGAGCACCAGGTTGGACTCCTGGCCCTCCCGGGTCGCCACCCGCAGGTCCTGGGCCCGGAGCAGCAGCCGGCCCGAGGTACGCCCGCGCGCCCGCTGGTGGGGCGCCGCCGCGCGCACCGTCTCGGTGAGGTGGATCGCGCCGCGTCGTCCGGCGCGGGCGCCGGTCCGACGTCCGTTGTCGGTGACCGCACGGCTGCGCCTGCCGGCCTCGCCGGCGCCGGTGCCGCGCACCGTGAAGAGCCGCGGACGATACGTCGCCCCCGCGCCCACCCGGCTGTCCTCGCCGGGACCACCGCCGGTGCTGTCGGTGCTGTCGGCACCGTCGGGGGAGCCGTGGGGTCGGGGTGCGCCGGCGTCCTCGCCGGAGGACGTCGGCTCACCGCCGTCCCCAGGACCTGGCGGCTCGGGATCCGGCTCGGGTCGGGGTCGGGTTCGCCGAGGACCTCGTCGAGGAGGTCCTCGTCCAGTCCCGGGCGCGTCGAACGGGTTGCGCCGTCGCCGGTGCGGCAGCGCCAGCAGGGCAGCAGCGCGGACGTCCTCCGTGGTCACGCAGGTGCGGCCGTGCCAGGCGGCGTGGGCGACCGCGGTGCGGGCGGTGACGATGTCGGCGCGCATCCCGTCGACCTCGCAGGCCGCGCACAGCTCGGCGATCCGCAGCAGCATCGTGTCGGTGAGCTCGACGTCGGCCACCCGGGCCTGGGCGCCCTGGATCCGCGCGGTCAGGGCCTGCTCGGCGCCGGCGTACGACCTGGCGAACCCGTCCGGGTCGGCGTCGTAGGCCATCCGGCGCCGGACGACGTCGACGCGCAGGGCCGGGTCGCGGGATGCGGCGACCTCGACCGTGAGCCCGAACCGGTCGAGCAGCTGCGGACGCAGCTCGCCCTCCTCGGGGTTCATCGTGCCGACCAGCACGAAG
The DNA here is from genome assembly GCA_963706475.1 of uncultured Actinomycetota bacterium. GTDB lineage: Bacteria > Actinomycetota > Actinomycetes > Propionibacteriales > Nocardioidaceae > Nocardioides. The sequence continues at coordinate 257,116 of CAVPLV010000003.1, forward strand.
CGGGCCGCGTGCTCGACCGAGACTCCGTCCCGCTCCACGGTCGAGCGGCCCATCGCGGCGGCGTCGAGCAGCAGGTCGACCAGGTGGTCGTGCAGCAGGTTGACCTCGTCGACGTACAGGATCCCGCGGTGGGCCTTGGCGAGCAGGCCGGGCTCGTACTCCGCCCTGCCCTCGGACAGCGCGCGCTCGAGGTGCAGCGAGCCGAGGACGCGGTCCTCGGTGGCGCCGACGGGCAGCTCGACGAGCCGCACCGGCCGGGTCTCGACCGTGGCGTCCGCCGGGAACGGCGCGTCCGGCGAGAGCGGTGCCGGGTCGAGCGGGTCGCTGGAGAACCGGTCGCCCGCGACCACGTCGATGGGCGGCAGCACGGCGGCGAGCGCACGGACGATCGTCGACTTCGCGGTGCCCTTCTCGCCGCGCACGAGCACGCCACCGATGTCGGGCGAGACGGTGGTCAGGATGAGGGCAAGTGCCATGTCGTCGGAGCCGACGACGGCACTGAAGGGGTACTGCTGTGGCATGAGAGGCTCCCGCTCGCTCGCCAACGGACATCGGATGATGCGTGGCGCGAGGCCGGTCTTCGGACTTCCCAGTCGTTCCTGAGTCACCGCAGCGGGCCTGTGCCGGACTTTCACCGGCTTCCCAGATTCTCCCCGGACTTCGGGGCACCTCGTGCCGTTGGTCAGGCTAGCCGCTGGTGGTCCGGGCCGTGCCCTAGGGTCGTTGCTCGTGCCCAGCCCTGTCGACCGTGAACCCCTGATCACCGTGATCGGGATCGGCGCCGACGGCTGGACCAGCGTGCCGGAGACGAGCTGGCGCCGGCTGCTGACCGCCGACGTCATCCTCGGCGGCGCGCGCCACCTGGGGATGCTCCCGGACACTCTCGACGTGGTCCGCGAGCCCTGGCCGTCGCCGTTGCGCGACAACCTGCCGGCACTGCTGGAGCGGCACGCGGGTCGCGACGTCGTGGCGCTCGCGTCGGGCGACCCGCTGGTCTCGGGGATCGGCTCGACGCTGATCGCCCTGCTCGGTGCGGGCGCCGTGCGGATCGAGCCGGCGCTGTCGTCGGTTGCGCTGGCCCGGGCCCGGATGGCGTGGCCGTCGGAGTCGCTGGAGGTGATCTCGGTCGTGGGCCGGGACGCGCACGCGGTGCTGCGGGCGCTCGCGCCCGGGCACCGGGTCATCGTGCTGTCCTCCGGTGCCCACACCCCCGCCGAGCTGGCCGTGCTGCTGAGCGCTGCCGGCTACGGCGCAAGTGCGATGACGGTGCTCGGCAACCTCGGGACGGTCGAGGAGTCCCGGCTCGCCGCCACCGCAGCGGACTGGGCGGCGCAGCCCCCGGACGACGTCCCCGCCCTCAACGTCGTGGCTCTCGAGCTGGCCGGTCCGGTCTCGTCCTGGGCGTCCGGGCTCCCCGACGACGCCTTCGAGCACGACGGCCAGCTGACCAAGCGCGACCTGCGAGCCAGTGCCCTGGCGCGACTGGCTCCCCAGCCCGGGCAGCTGCTGTGGGACGTCGGTGCGGGGGCCGGCTCGGTGGGCATCGAGTGGATGCGGTCGCACCCGCGCTGCTGGACGATCGCGATCGAGGCCGACGCGGACCGCGCGGACCGGGTGGCCCGCAACGCGGCCGCGCTCGGCGTCCCGACCCTGCGCGTCGTGCCCGGCCGGGCACCGGACGCGCTCGCCGACCTGCCCGCGCCCGACGCGGTCTTCGTCGGTGGCGGAGCCACCGCTACCGGGCTCCTCGACACCTGCCGCGAGCGGCTGCGACCCGGTGGCCGGCTGGTCGTGCACGGCGTGACGCTGGAGACCGAGTCGCTGCTGGCGGCGGCGTACGGCGAGCACGGCGGTGAGCTCACCCGGATCTCGGTCGAGCATGCCGGCCCGATCGGTTCGTTCAGCGGCTGGGCCCCGGCCCGGGCCGTCACCCAGTGGAGCTGGAGCAAGCCGTGACCGTGCACTTCGTCGGCGCCGGCCCAGGCGCTGCTGACCTGATCACCCTGCGCGCAGCCGCCAGGCTGGCTGCCGCGGACCTGGTGCTCTACCCGGGCACCTACCTGGACGAGTCGGTGCTCACGCACTGCCGCGACGGCGCTCGCCTCGTGGACACCCAGGACCTCGACCTGGACCGGATCATCGCGGAGCTGGTCGCGGCCGACGAGGCCGGGCAGGACGCCGTACGCCTGACCTCCGGCGACCCTTCGCTCTACTCCGCGGTCGCCGAGCAGACCCGCCGGCTCGATGCCGCGGGGGTGGCGTGGGACGTGACGCCCGGTGTTCCGGCGTACGCCGCTGCGGCGGCACTGGTGGGCCGCGAGCTGACGGTGCCGCTGGTCTCGCAGTCGGTGGTGCTGACCCGGACCCACGCCCGCTCGTCGGCGATGCCCGACACCGAGTCGCTGGCGGCGTTCGCCGCGACCCGGGCCACCCTGGTGCTGCACCTGGCGGTGACCCGCACCCGGGAGCTGATGGCGCAGATCGAGGGGGAGTACGGCGCGGACTGCCCGGTCGTCGTCGTGCACCGGGCGTCCCAGCCCGGGGAGCTGGTGCTGACCGGGACGGTCGGCGACATCGCCGACCGGGTCGAGCAGGCCGGGCTCCGGCAGGCTGCTGTCATCCTGGTCGGCCGCGCCCTGGCCCGCGACGGCGGCGAGTCGTGGCTCTACTCCGCGACCCGGTCAGCCCGGCGCGACGGAGCGTGAGGTCCAGACGGCGCCGTTCGGCGTGAGGGTGGTGGACGAGGAGCCGACGATCAGCAGGCACTTCATGTCGACGGCGTCCGCGTCGAGCGCACCCAGGGTGGTCACCGTGAGCGACTCCTCCGCACGGCCGATGTCGCGCCCGACGATCACCACGGTGTCGGGGGAGCGGTGCTCGAGCAGCACCTTCTGCGCCTCCACCACCTGGTGGGTGCGCGAGCGCGAGGCCGGGTTGTAGACCGCGAGCACCAGGTCGGCCTGCGCGATCGCCCGGAGCCGCTGCTCGATGACCGCCCACGGCTTGAGCCGGTCGGACAGGCTGATCACGGCGAAGTCGGCGCCGATCGGTGCGCCGGCGCGGGCGGCCACGGCCTGCACCGCGCTGACGCCCGGGAGCACCCGGATCGGCACGGTGGCGTACGCCGGGTCCGCGGCCGCCTCGAAGACCGCAGCGGCCATCCCGAAGACCCCGGCGTCGCCCCCGGAGACCACCGCGACCCGTTCTCCGGCGAGCGCCAGGTCCAGCGCCGACCTGGCCCGGTCAACCTCGACGGTGTTGCCGGACGCGTGCCGGCTGAGACCCTCGCGGTGCGGCACCCGCGCGACGTACGGCGCGTAGCCGACGACGTGGTCGACCTCTGCCAGTGCGGCGGTCACCTCGGGGGTGACCCACTCCTCCGGTCCTGGTCCGAGCCCCACGACCAGGAGCTCGGAGACCTGCGGTCTGGTCACCGACCGCAGGTTGTCGGCCCCGAACGATGCGGTTGGTGACCGATCCGCAGGTCTGGCTCGTCCGGACGTGCGCCGACCGGCACCGTGGAGGGAGTCGCCGGCGACCACGATGAGCGAGAAGTACGGGACCGAGTCCGGGTCGACGTCGGCCACCGGGAGCCAGCGCTCGGCCGGCATCGAGGCGCGCTCGACGTAGACGGCGTGCTCCAGGCGGCCGGCGGTCGCCAGCGCCCGTCGTACGGCGGGGAAGGTGCGGCCGAGCTTCATGATGATCGCCGCGTCGGTGTCGGCCAGGCGGCGGGCCAGCTCGGGCTCCGGCAGGGTGCCGGGCAGCACGGTGAGCACGTCGGTCTGGCGCACCAGCGGGGACGCCACGGACGCTGCGGCCGCGGCGAACGCCGGCACCCCGGGCACGATCTCGGTCTGGTACGACGTCGAGAGCCGGTCGTGCATGTACATGAACGAGCCGTAGAAGAGCGGGTCACCTTCCGCCAGCAGCACCACGTCGCGACCTGCCGACAGGTGCGCGCGCCAACCGCCCGGACGCCTCCTCGTAGAACGCCGCCATCGCGCCGGCGTACCCACCGGGGTGCGCGGTGGCTCCGGTGGTGACCGGGTAGCGCAGCTCCTCCTCGATCACGCCGGCCGGGATCAGGGGAGCCGCGATCCGGCGAGCGTTCGAGGACTTGCCGACACCGGCGTGGTAGGCGACGACGTCCGCCGAGGAGATCAGCCGCGCCGCCTTGAGCGTGACCAGCTCGGGGTCGCCCGGCCCGACTCCGACGCCCCAGAACCGTCCTGTCGCGCTCGTCACTCCGCCTCCTGGGCCAGTGCGTTGATCGCGGACGAAGCCATCGCGGACCCCCCGCGGCGGCCGCGGACGGTGACGAACGGGAGGTCGATCCCGTGCTCGTCGCCGAAGGAGGCCAACGCGTCCTTGGACTCGGCCGCGCCGATGAAGCCGACCGGGCAGCCGACGATCGCCGCGGGTCGGGGACCGCCGGCCAGCACCATCTCGAGCAGGTGGAAGAGGGCCGTCGGTGCGTTCCCGATGGCGACGACGGCGCCGTCGAGCAGTGGCTCCCAGAGCGAGACGGCCGCCGCCGTGCGCGTCGTGCTCCACCGGGCGGCCAGCGCCGGGACCCTCGGGTCGGTCAGGAAGCAGCGCACGTCGTTGCCGGCCGGCAGCCGGCCGGCCGTGATGCCCATCGCCACCATCCGGGCGTCGGTCAGGACCGGCGCGCCGTCCATCAGCGCGGAGCGGGCGGCGGGGACCAGTCTCGGGTGGATCACCAGGTCGCGGGCGAGATCGACCTGTCCCGAGCCGTGGATCATCCGGACGGCCAGCTTCTCGGCCTCGGGCGGTACGTCGTGCAGGTCGGCCTCGCGGCGGATCGTGGCGAAGGAGTGGTCGTAGATCTCGGGCCCGTGGTCGACGTACTCGTAGCGCCGCGGGGGCCGGGTCAGGCCACTCACGCCGGCACCAGGACGCCGCGCCAGGGCGTGACCACGAGGTCGGTCTCGAGGGAGGTGAGCGCCGGGTCGACGATCCCGTCCGGAGCCGGGACGTGTTCGCCACCGGGGACCGATCCGTAGGGCAGCGGCGGCACGGCTGGCGGGACCCGCGGATCCGGCGCCACCGCCTCCACCAGCGGGGCGGTCAGCTCGGACACGTGCCACTGCGTCGAGCGCTCGCGCAGGAAGGAGCGGGCCAGGTCGACCAGGACGGCGGGCACGTCGGCCAGCGGCACCACCCGCCCCCAGCCGTCGCCGACCCGCAGCTGGGCGAGCCGGTCGCTGAGGGCCACCAGGCCGAGGTCGGCCGGTCGGTCGATCAGGTCGCCGCGTCCGTCGTCGAGCACGAAGAGGAACCGACCCGGCAGGTCGGCGAGTTCCGCGTCCGCGCACAGCAGACGGTCGAGGTCGGCGACCAGCGGTGCGAGGTCGCAGCGGCCGCCGGCGAGGCCGGTCTGCGGTGATGCCATCAGGTTGCGGGCGAGCTCGTGGCTGCGTGAGGGCAGCAGCCCGGTCGCCTCGATCGCGGTCACGAGCGTCCGGCGTGATCGGCCCGAGGCCGCGCAGCTGGAGGTTGGCCCGGCCGGTGACGTGGACGTCGCCGTCGCCGTACGCCGCCGCCACCTCGCTCAGGGCGCGCAGTCGGCCGGCGGGCAGCCGCCCACCGGCGAGGCGGAGCCGGACCAGGTTGCCGTCAGCGGCCGCCCAGGGGCGGAAGACACCGGGGCAACGGTCGGATCGGGTGCGGGTGCTGCTGGTCACGGGGGCCTCCGCGGTCAGGGGCTCGTGCGCGGAGCCCGCGGGGTTCCTCGCGGCAGGTGCCGTGAGGGCCAGCAGGTCTTCGGACTCGGGATCGACCGGAGCGAGACGCCTTCCCAGGCCTCTCGGCCCAGTGGCACTGCGTGTCCCGCCCGTCACCCTTACCGCTGCGCGTCAGTCCCGGAGTCGCACCGGGTTCCCTGACCACCGAGGTGGTTCGACTGGCAGGAGGGACGTTACCGGAGTTCTCGGCGCCGGTGGTGGCGAGCTCGAACTGGACCGCGATCCAGGGCGACGACGACGAGCAGCAGGTCTAGCCCGATGCGATGGCAACCCTCGAACGTGCGCTGCTGCTAGCCGGCACCGAAGGCCTTGCGTCCGAGCACCACGGCTCCGGCACCGAAGAAGCCGAGCAGTGCCCAGCCCAGCGCCGCACCGCCCTCGCCGCCGGTCACGTACAGCAGTCCGACGAAGGCAGGGAGCAGGCAGAGCAGGGCCGCAGCGGCCATCGGCCAGTTGACCTGTCGTCGTTCGCCCACGCCGTCGAGGATGCCACAGCCCTCAGTCGAGGTAGTCCTCGCGGCGCAGCCAGCGCAACGAGTGCACCCCGTAGACCGGCGGGAGGTACGACGTGGCGATCCGCTGCGTGACCGCGATCGCGAACGCCGGGCCGGCTGGGACTCCGACCGCGACCAGGCCGGCCGAGATGGCCGCCTCGCCCACGCCGACGTTGCCGGGCACCGGGATCAGGCTCGCGAACAGGGCGGCAGCTGCGGTCACGCACAGGACCGTGCCGTAGGGGAGCGACGGCTGGAGGCCCTCGACCATGCAGAGCATCGCGACTGCGGTGATCATCAGCGATGCCAGGTTGGTGCCGAAGAGCCCGAGCGTCCGGGCGGGGCTGTCGGTGACCACCCGCAACGACGAGACCAGACCGCGCCACACCATCAGGAGCTGGCGACGGAGCTTGGGCACCGCGGCGACGATGACTGCGGACAGGACGACCGCGACGACCAGGAAGACGAGGATCCGGTCCAGGTTGCCGGGGCCGGACAGGTTCACGTCCGGGAGTGTCTGCGCGAGCAGGACCGCCACCAGCACCACCACGACGTTGACCACCGCACCCGCGAAGGAGTCCAGCGCACTCACGGTGACCGCGACCGTGGCGCCCACGCCGAAGCGGCGCAGGAACGATGTGTAGAGCGCGACCCGGCCGAGGGTGGCGGAGACCGCGAGACCGACGGTCTTGACGGCGTACTGAAGCTGCACCAGCGGCAGCAACGGCAGCCGTCCGCGGACCGTTGACATCACGGTCGCTGAATCGGCGAACGCCGTCCCCTGGGCGACGACCAGGCCGAGGACCACCCAGCCCCAGCTCGCGTTGCGCCAGGTCGCCCAGACCGTCGCCCAGTCGAGCTCGACCAGCACGCTCAGCAGGGCGTACGCCGCGAACAGGATCAGCCCGGTCTGCAGCAGGTCCCGCCACCGGAGCCGGACGAGCTCCGCGGGTGCGGGGGGTTCGATGCCGGTCCGCTCGGTGATCGTGGTCTGGAGCTGCTTGATGGCGGTCTTGAGGCCCGGATCACTCCGGAGCGAGCGCGGCATGGCGGCTCGCTGCAGGTAGGACTGGGCGGCGGCCACCGTGTCCGACCCGAGCCTGTCGAGCGCTGCGTCCACGGTCCGCTCGGCCCCGACCGTGAGTGCCTGGCTGGTCAGCAGCACCGCCACCTCCTGGGCGCGCTGGCCGTCGTCGGCCGCGACGACGCCGGAGCCGAAGTCGGAGAAGACGACGTCGGAGGAGATCTGGTCCAGGGTGAGCCCGCCGTGGGTGAGCCGTGCAGCGTGCAGGAGGGCGACCGACGACCACATTGCACGCAGGGTGTCGTCGTCGATGTCGGCGCTACCCACGAGCGGCGCGCCGGGCGCCCCGAGGACCAGGACCGCGTCACCCGAGCTCTCGGCCGCCGCGACGACCTCGTTCACCGCGACTCCGGCCCGCTCCGCGAGGATGGTCACCAGCGCCTCGTGCTCGACGAGCTGCAGTCGGGTGCCGCCCGAGGTGCTGTGGTCGCGGTAGAGCAGGGTGCGCCACCAGCGCGCTGCCAGTCGGGCGTCGGTGGCGTCGCGCCCGTAGACCTTCACCAGGATCGGCCCGCTGTCCGCCTCGGCGAGCAGGATCCGGGCGCCCCAGGGCTGCTGGTCCGCGAGCCGCAGCCCCGTCGCCTCGATCCCGAGCTGGGCAAGGCTCTCGCGGACCTGGGGAACGTCGGGGTGCCCGCCGGGGGAGCCGAGCAGCGTCAGGGTGGCGCCGGCGGCGGCGATGCCGATCGCCAGCGCACCGAGGACGTCGGTCGGGCCGGCGATGCCGATCGCCCAGGCGGCCGCACACTGCACGACGACGACGCCCACGTTGAAGCGACGCAGCGAGACCACGACGAACGGCCGCAGCACCATCAGCACCGAGGTCACCATGGCCACCCGGAGCGTCGGGAACCCATGGGCCGAGCCGCTGCTGACCGGTCCCGGATCGATCTCGGGGAGCCCGGCACCAGCGAGGTACGACGCGACCATCGCGCCCACGATGGCGGTGCCGACAGCGATCAGCACCGCGATCGGTAGCCGGCCGCGGCGGGGCGCGGTCAGCACCACGGCGATGAGGACGCCGACCGCGTACGTCGCACCCAGGGCGTATCCGGCGTCGAAGAGTGCGGTCGCCCATCGGGGCAGGTCGTCGGCGACCTCGCGCACGGCGTCGTCGAGCACCCCACGGTGCGTCGCAGCGCGGGCACAGCCGAGGGCGACCAGCAGGCCGATCACGGCGAGCGCGGCGTCGATCGGCCGGCGGGAACGGGCTCCGGACCCGATCACGAAGAAGCGGGACGAGGTCCGGCGCGTGTCCTCGACCGGCGCGTGGTCGCTAGTCACCCTCCGGCTCCTCGGGCTGCCCGCGATCATGACCCACCAGGTGGCGGCGGTGGCCGAAGCCCTCGAGCCAGCCGACCAGCACCCGGTGGAGCGCGTCGGCCCCGACGACCAGGTCCTCGGGCATCGTGAAGTCCTTGGGGTGGACGATCATCGCCCGGTCCTGCCAGCCCCCGAGTCCGCCGTGACAGCCGACCAGGCCCTCGAAGGCGGCCACCTCGCCCAGATCGTCGAGCAGGCTGTTGACGTAGATGTCGGGTGACTCGGGCATCGTTGCGGCGCGCAGCACGAAAGCAGCCGCGTGCGGTCCGAACCGGGCGAGCGGGTCGACCCCGACGACGACGCCCTCGCGCACCCGGTGCTCACCCGCGGGTCCGATCGCCACCGGACCGTGGTCGCGGGTGTCCACGACGACGAAGCCGACGCCCGGGTGTGCGGCGAGCCCGGGCACCAGCGCGGGGAAGCGCGCGGTGAGGTCGTCCAGGTCGAGGCGGGCAGCCTCGCCGGCGACGTAGATCAGTCCGAGGTTGCCGGACCCGAAGATCAGGAACCGTTCCCCGTCGGCGGCGGTGTCGAGGGCCGCCTGTTGCTGCTGGTCGGCGTCGTTGGCGGTGTCGAAGCGGTTGGCCGTGATCCGTCCGGACGCCCGATCGAGGGCCCGACCCACGACGCTGTCGGAGCCCGCGGAACCCGCCACCATCGACTGGATGGAGCCGCTGCCCTCGACGTTGCCGACGGCATCGACGGTCGCCGTGTCCGCGAGCCGACCCGCCAGTGTCGGGAGGTCCTCGCCGTACCGGTCCGCGAAGATCGCGCCCTGCGACTGGCCGTGGTCGGAGAGCACGACGATATGGTACTTGCGCGGCGCGACCGCAGCGACCTTCTCGATCTGGGCCAGGACGGCGTCGATGCCCTCGAGGGCCGAGAGCGACTCGGGCTGCAGGATGCCGGCATGGTGGGCGACCGCGTCGTAGTCCACGTAGTCGACGTAGATCGATCGCCGCCCGCGCAGCATCGCGTCGGCGACGAGGGTCGTGTTGAGATCGCGGAGCACACCGGTCAGAGCCGCCCGCTCCCCGGCGAACGCCCAACCACGGTGCACCCGAGGGCGTACGTCGCGCCGCTGCGAACGGCTTGCCTGGAACCGCTCGCGTGCGATCTCGGTGAGGGTGCGTTGCAGGCTCCGGGCGAAGCCTGCCGGGCGGCTGAGGTACTCCGAGATGGTGACCCGGGCCTCCCTGGTCTCGCGGGTCCGGTCCACGGCACTCATCGTGGCGAACGCGGCTACCGCGTCCCCGGTGAAGAGGTTGCTCACCGAGACCCCGTCGTCGGCGAGCAGACCGAGACCGTCGCTGTGCATCGCCTCGATGGCCTTGGCGTCGCCGGGGCGGTTGGCGACGTACACCCGGCCGGTGGCCCGGTCGACCCAGCGGAAGGCGGGGATGCCATCGATGGTTCCGTGCAGGATGCCCATCTGGCTGGCCGGCGTGGTGGCCGGCAGTGCGGGACGCCACTCGACCATCTGATGGGTGCCGTCGCGGATCCAGCGGGAGAGGGTGGGCAGGGTCCCGGCACGTACGCACCACTCGAGGACCGGGAAGGGGACACCGTCGGCCTGGACGAAGACGACGCCCGGCACGTCCGGGTCCTCGAGCACGACGTCGCGCTGGCGCCGGGCCCGGCGCAGCAGGCTCGCCGTCACCGCGTCATCGGTGCCGGCCGTGGCGATCCAGACGAAGGTGGTCGAGACCGCTACCACGATCCAGGCGCCCAGCAGCGACCAGGCGAGGTCGCCGGCGCTGTCGCCCCGGGGCAGGTAGACCACGATCCACACCGCGAGCGCCTGCCCGAGCAGGCTGAGCAGGATCGCCCCGACCCAGCCGAGCCGGACGGCTGCTCGGACCAGCACCGCCCGCAGCAGCGCGCCGCACACCACGATCAGCAGCGCCATCACCAGCGCGGCCCAGATGCCGCCGACCTCGAAGCCGGGCAGGATCAGCCCGGCGAGCAGCAGGCCGGCCGCGGCGCCGACCAGGGCAGCGACAGCCCGCCCGACGTCGCCCCAACGCAGCATTCCGTTCATGGGCGCGACGCTATCGGAGGAGGGGGGCGCGCCGGTGGTGCCTGGCCATCCCGTGAGTACCGATACTCACGGGAGGTGGGTACGCGGTCGGATCTCGCGGGTCGCGGACCGTCCTTGACTGGACGGAGCCGGTCCGCGCCGCGGACCTCCTGTCGAGAGAAGCCAGATGATGCGGTCCCTGAAGCCCTTCCTGGTGGCGATCCTCGCCGTCGGGGTACTCGCTGGCCCTGCGGACGCAGTGACCAGTACGCCGTCCAGGATCCACAGCCTCACGGTCCGCGACGCCGGGCACGACCTGCTGCGGGCCCGCCTCGATGCGGTGGACCCGCCACTGCGGCCCGCCCCGAGGCGCCGGGAGGGCGACATCATCTCGATGGGTGTCGTGCACGGTGCCCACCAGGTCCGGGTGACGGTGCACTACCTGGCGCTGACCCGGAAGCGTGGTCTGTCGATCACGCACGTCCTGGCCATCCGCACCCGCGCCGGTGGACGTGCCGACCTCAGCGTCCATGCCTCCGCGGGGAGCTGGACGGGCGGCGCGGACTGGCGCTGGCGGGCCGACGGACACACGACGTTCAGCTGTGCGGGCCTGACCAACCGGATCAGCTATCGCCGCGACACGCTCAGGGTCGTGGTGCCGACCCGCTGCCTGGGCAACCCGCGCTGGGTGCGCGTCGGTGCCGGCGTCGGTGCCGTGGTCGGCTCCACGATCTACATCGACGACGCCAGCCTCGCCGGCAGGTGGCGCAACGACGTCGCGTTCGGGCCTCGGTTGTATCGCGGCCGGGCCGGATGAGTACCCGTGCTCACGCGACCGCGGCCCGCGTTGCCCTTGACTTCAGTCAGCCGGTCCGACCAGCGGACCCCTCGCGAGAGAAGCACTCCATGACCTTCCTGCGTCCTGCGTCCCTGATCGTCTCGGCCCTGGCTGCGTGTGCCGCCGGGGCGGCGTTCACCGCCGTGCCCGCCAGCGCCACGACCGCACCGCCGGAGCACCCGCACAGCGTGACGGTCCACGATGCCACCCACGACGTGCTACGCGGTCCGGCGGACTCCAGCAGGCCACCGACGACCGCGGCCGCGAGGCGTCGCCAGGGTGACGTGACCTCGATGCGGGTCGTGCACGGCGAGCACCGGGTGCGGACCACGCTGCACTACGCCAAGCTGTCCCGGGTCTCGCGGTCGACGATGGTGCACGTCTTCGCGTTCCGAGCCCCGTCCGGGGTGCGCGCCGACCTGGCCGTGCTGGCCAAGGCGGGCAGCTGGAAGGGGGAGTCGTTCTGGGACGTCGACGGCAAGCCGAGAGCCACCTGCCCCGGTCTTCGCAGCCGGATCGACTACGGCGCGGACACCGTGCGGGTATCGGTGCCGAGGAACTGCTTGGACGACCCGAGGTGGGTCCGGGTCGGTGGTGGAGGCGGAGCGATGGTCGGCAAGAGGCTCTACGCCGACGACGCCAACCGGGACGGCAGGATCGGCGACGACGTCGCGCTCGGAGCACGCGTCTACCGTCGCTGATCGTCACTCGTCCTGATCGAGCCCCTGCTCGATGGCGTAGCGGGTGAGCTCGACGCGGTTGTGCATCTGCAGCTTGCGGAGGGTGTTCTGCACGTGGTTCTGCACGGTCCGGTGGGACACCACCAGCCGGTCGGCGATCTGCTTGTAGGACATCCCCTTCGCGACCATCTTGAGCACCTCGGTCTCGCGGTCGGTCAGCTCGGGCTCCGTCGACCGTCCCGACGTCGGTCCCTCGGCGAGGCGCCGGAACTCGCCCAGCACCAGCCCGGCCAGGCCGGCGGTGAAGACGGTGTCGCCCTGCGCGACCCGGCGTACGGCGCCGAGCAGCTCCTCCCGCGAGGCCGACTTCACCAGGTAGCCGGTGGCTCCCGCCTTGACCGCCGCCAGCACGTCGGTGTGCTCGCCCGAGGCCGACAGGATGAGCACCCGGACCGAGGGGTCCTGCCGGACGATCTCGGCGGTCACGGCGACCCCGTCGGGGGCGGGGATCTGCAGGTCGAGCACGACCACCTGGGGTCGGGCCGCCGGGAAGCGAGCGAGCGCCTCGTTGCCGTTGGCGGCGACGCCGACCACGTCGAAGCCGGCCACCTGCAGGTCGCGTTCGACGGCGTCGCGCCACAGCGGGTGGTCGTCGACCACCATCACCCGGATGGCGGGGGAGTCTTCGGTCTGGCTCACGGGGCCGACCCTATGCCGGGAGGGTCACGGGCCGGGGGAGCGGAGTGGCACGACGAACTCCCACTCGGTGCCGAACGAGCCGGTCACGAGCTCCGCCGTACCTCCGAGGTCGGTGATGCGCCCGCGGATCGACTCGGCGACCCCCAGCCGTCCCTGGGCGACGGCCTCGTCGAGGCGCCCGTCGGGGATGCCGGGACCCTCGTCGCGCACCGAGAGCTCGACCCGGTCCGGGAACGACTGCAGCAGCACCCAGGCCGGGGCATCGGGTCCGACGTGGACCGTCACGTTGTCCAGGCAGGCCCGGGCGGTGGCCGCGAGCTCGGAGGCGATCGTGGCGGGCACCTCCACGGGGGTGCCGGGGGTCGCGACGGTGACCGACCGGCGCCGTTCGAGCCGGCTCAGCTCGGCGACCAGGTCGACCGTCGCGTCCTGCCGGGGCCGGGTGACCGACTCCTGCTGGCGGATCAGCCGACGCAGCTCTCGCTCCTGCTCGCCGGCGAGGTCGCCGAGCACCGCCGCCTCACCGCCGAGCTCACGGCCGCGGCGCTGGACCAGGGCGAGGACCTGGAGGACCCCGTCGTGCACGGCGCGCGCGAGCCTGGCGCGTTCGGCTGCCGTGGCGGCCGAGCGCTCCGCGACGTCGCGCTCGGTGGCCATCCGTTGCAGGGACTCGCACATGAAGCCGACGATCGGTCCGCCGATGACCAGCAGGAACGCGTTGCCGTAGTCGGACTGGTGCAGCTCCGGACGCAGCAGCAGGTCGGCAGCGGCGAGCAGCAGCCCGGCGATCAGCCCGCCGATCCAGCGGTAGTGGATGGACCACGCCAGCAGGGCGCCCATCACCCAGAAGCCCGGCAGGCTGGCGCTGAAGTCGGCTCCCTTGACCACCGGTGTCAGCAGCAGCAGCCCGACGGCCACCGCCAGGTCCGCGCCGAGCAGCAGGGGAGTACGGCGCCGCCGCTCGTCGTACGCCCAGATCATGAGGAACGTCCACACGGCCATGAAGGCGACACAGGCCGCGCCGAGCACCGGTCGTTGGAAGTTGTCTGCCCGGTAGATGTTCAGGGCGATCGCGTTGATGAGCACGACGACCCGCAGCACCGCGAGGGCGCGGAACAACCGGTCCTCGACGGCGACCGCGGCGGGGGACGACCATGCGCTGCCCCCGGTGTCCGTCACGCGGGCCAGTCTCGCACCCTGCCTCAATCTGCAACCAATGGTTGCGCTAACCGCCCTCCCAGGCTAACGTCATACGCAACCAAACGTTGCAGGAGGAAGTCATGGAGTTCGGAACCATCGAGCGCGAGATCTACGTCGAGGCGTCGCCGGAGGTCGTCTTCGAGGTGGTGAGCAGTCCCGAGCACCTCAAGCAGTGGTGGCCGGACGACGCCCGCTACGAGCCGACGCCGGGATCGCCGGGCGAGATCGTCTTCGGCGACCGCGACGCCGGCGGGACGGTGGTGCGCGTTCACCGTCGTCGACGCACGACCGCCGCGGACGCTTCTCGTTCCGCTGGACGCATCCGGCCGACGAGGTCGCGGCGGAGGGCAACTCGCTGCTGGTCACCTTCGACCTGACCCCGTCGGGCGGCGGGACGCTGCTCAAGATGACCGAGACCGGCTTCCGCGAGATGGGCTGGGAGGTCGCCGTCCTCGAGCAGCAGTACCACGAGCACGTCACCGGCTGGGACTTCTACCTGCCGCGGCTGGCGCCGTACGTCGCCACGCTCGAGCTGCGGTCGTGAGCACGCCGCGACGGACCGTCGACGACGACCTCTGGTCCGCGATCGGCGACCCGACCCGGCGCCGGATGCTCGACCTGCTGCTCGGCGACGGTGACGGCACCGCGACGACCCTGAGCCAGCAGCTGCCGGTCACCCGGCAGGCGGTGGCCAAGCACCTCGGCGTGCTCGACCGGGTCGGGCTGGTCCGCGGCGACGCCGGCCGGCCGGGAGAAGCGCTACCGGGTGGACGACGCCCAGCTCGCCCGCGCGGTGGCCCAGCTGTCGTCGGTCGGGCTCGGCGTGGGACGCCCGACTGCAGCGGATCAAGCGGATCGCCGAGGCGATCCAGCGCACCCAGCAGGACCAGCGAACACTGAGAGACGAAGGAGAAGCGAGATGGTGGACATCCTGCACCGGGTCGGGGTCAAGGACTCGACGCCGGAGAAGGTGTACGACGCACTGACGACCGTCGAGGGACTGGCCGGCTGGTGGACCGACGACACGACAGGGGAGCGGCGACGTCGGCGGCGTGCTCGAGTTCCGGTTCCCGCCAGCGGCGGCTTCGACATGGAGGTCGTCGAGCTGACGCCCGTCCGAGCGGGTGGTCTGGCGGGTCGTCGACGGCCCCGAGGAGTGGATCGGCACGACGATCGACTGGGACCTCCGCCAGGACGGCGACTACACGATCGTGCTGTTCAAGCACGAGGGCTGGCGGGAGCCGGTCGAGTTCATGCACCACTGCAGCACCAAGTGGGGCTCGTTCCTGATGAGCCTGAAGTCCCTGGTCGAGACCGGCGACGGGCGCGCCGGCGCCGCGGGACGTCCAGATCAGCGACTGGCACTGAACTGCCGAATCTCGTCCAGTCAGGGCCGTCGCGGATCTGTCGCAGTCTCGTCGGCCGACCTCCAGGTCGGCCCGTCCCAGCCGAGGACGAGCATCCGGACCAGCCAGGTCGCGAGGCACACGGACAGCACGGTGAGGCCTGTCGCGAGCAGGGTCACCACGATGGCGTCCAGCGGGGAGGCGACGTCGGACGTCACCAGGGCCGGTTGCGAGATCACGTCGCGCCACGCCACGACGGAGCCGTAGACCAGGCCGACGGCCATCGGGAGACACAGCAGCAGCATCGTGACGCACAGAGCGATTCGTCCGCCACGGCTCTTCGCCGGCTTCGACGCACCGTAGCTGAAAAGTGCCCAGGACACGCTTGCTCCCACCAGACGACGTCACCGACCGCACCATCATTGCAGTTGCCCCAGTGGAAGTCCCAGGTCCGGAGAGGGGTGATGAGCGGGGTGGGATCTACGTTACCTGACATAATGTCAGTTATCGGCGGTTCTCCGGTGGGTCAGTGGACGGCCAGCACCTGCTCGTGCAGAAGCGCTGGCCAGGTGGCCACGTCGGTAGGTGTGCTGGCCAGCACCAGCCGCGAGTCCGCGATCAGGGAGACCAACGACTCTGCGGTGCTCACCGGGTGGGCCGGGTCCTCGGTCCAGGCGAGCACGAGCGTCGGGACCGCGATCTGGGCGACGGCTTCGCGCGGCGGCAGGTCGGTCCGCGCGGCACCCTCCAGGAGGGACGGGAGAAGTGCCTCGGTCACGTCAGGGACGGTCTCTGGCGCCTCGACGGTCGCCGGCGGGCGTGCCGCCAGGTGGCCGGCCTCGACGAACGCGGCCATCCCCTCGGTCTCGACCATGTGGACGGCGGCCCGGTAGTCGTCGGCCTTCGCGGCCCGGGTCTCCCAGGCGGTCGGAGGCACCACCAGCGTCAGCGCCGAGAACCGCTCCGGGGCGCGGGTCACCGCGTGCAGCAAGGTGCCGGTGCCCATCGACGGCCCGACCCCGTGCACGGTCTCTCCAGGGAAGACCTGGTCCAGCAGCGCCAGCAGGTCGTCGGCGAGGCGGTCCCAGCAGTAGTCGTCGGGATCTTCCCGGCCGGTCGAGCGGCCGTGCGCGCGGGCGTCGTACCGCAGCAGTCGCGTCCCGCTCAGGCCGCGTCCGAGGTCCAGGTCGAGGAGACGATCCCGATAGCGGCTCGAGGTGAGCCCGTGCAGCTGCACGACAGCGGGACCACCCTCGTCGCTGATCTCGAAGTCGAGCTCGGCTCCGGGCACGGGGAAGATCGGCACGCGGGGGCTCCTGAGCTCGGGCGGGGCGGAGCCCTAGGGTAAAGGCATGCGGCTCACCAATGTCGCCCACCTGCGACTGCCGTTCGGTCGCTTGCTGGGCTACGACCTGCAGGTCGGTCCGCCCGGCGCGCAGCTGCCGGTCTCCTTCGACCAGCAACGTCACGTGAGCGCCGGTGACCGGGCCGGCTCGTGGATGGCGCTGTCCTTCCGGCTCCCCTGGTCCCCGGACCTGGCGCACCTGGCGGCCGCCTGGCGTGCGGTGATCGAGCGCCACGGAACGCTGCGCTCCGTCTTCGTGACGACACCGGATGCGGACCCGCAGCTACACGTGGTCGAGCCCGGCGAGGGACGCTGGGTCGAGCACCCGATCCGGTCCGGCCAGGCCGTCAACGAAGCCTTGCGCGAGGTGCTGGATGTGACCTGCACGCCGCATGCCCGACCCTCCCACCGGCTGTGCGTCCTGGAGACCGCCGACGGGCCCACGGTCGTCGTCGCGGCCGACCACGCCCACGTCGACATGTGGTCGATGCTGGTCATCGCCCGAGACCTCCTCGCAGCCCTCGACGCCGCTCGCGCCGGCCGGGTCGCCTTCGTCGACTCGGCCCCGACGCCCGCCTTCGCCGACCACACGGCCGCACTCCAGGAGCGCCCACGGGCACCCGACGACGTACGCCGACGGTGGCGCGAGATCCTCGACGCCGAGGGCGGCGTGATGCCCCGCTTCCCGATGTCTCTCGGTGACGTCGGCACCCGCCAGCGCGAGCGGGTCGAGGTGCGAGACGTCCTCGACGTCGACGCCAGCGCGGCGTTCGCGGTGCAGGCACGCGAGCTCGGAGTCTCCACGCTGTCGCTCGTGGTGGCGACGATGACCGAGGTCACCGGCGACCTGGCCGCTGCTCCCCTGCGCGCCGTCTTCCCGGTGCACAGCCGATATGAGCCCACCTGGCACGACTCGGTGGGCTGGTTCATCACCAACTCCGTCCTGGAGTCGACCGAGACGGATCCCAAGGCGGCCGCAGAGGCGGTGCAGGAGGCCGTCCGGCTCGGGTCGTGGCCGTTGGACGACGTGCTCGCGCCCTGGGGCGGGATGCCGGAGGCGCCGGGGATGTTCGCGATCTCCTGGCTCGACCTGCGACGGCTTCCGGTGCGGGTCGACGCATCCGGCCTCGAGGCGCAGTACGTCGGCGCCTCCGTCCTCACCGACGGGGTGATGCTGTGGTTCATCCTCGACGAGTCGGGCCTGCACCTGCGTTGTCGCTACCCCGACACCGACGAGGCCCGGCGCCACGTGGGCCGGTGGCTCGACCGGCTCGTCGAGCGGCTGCGCGAGCAGGCTCAGGAGTCGGTGGGCGGTGTGCTGCGGGTGGGTGGACGTCGCTTCCGTCTCCAGCGAGCCCGTCGTGGCGACGTGGCCGCCATTGCGACCCTGCTCTCCGACGACCCCGTCAGCGCGCTGCGCGAGTCGAAGGACACCAGGCGCTACGAGGCTGCTTTCGACGCGGTGACCCGTGATCCTGCACAGTTCCTCGCCATCGTCCGCGACGACGGCGGCTCGATCGTGGCGACCGTGCAGCTCAGCATCGTCCCCGGGCTCGCCCGCCACGGGGCGACCCGTCTCCAGCTCGAGGGTCTCCGGGTCGCCGAGCCCCTGCGGGGCAACGGGCTGGGCACGGAGATGCTCGGCTGGGCCCACGACCACGGGCGCGCCCGCGGAGCCACGCTGGCCCAGGTCGCCACTGACGTCGAGCGCACCGACGCCCACCGCTTCTACGAACGGCTCGGGTACGTCGCCAGCCACGTCGGCCTGAAGAAGGCGCTCTAGTGGCAAGGAGTCCGAAGACGTCGCAGTTCGAGGAATGGTCACGTCAGCTTGCCGAGACGGGGGTCGTCGAGCTCGTGGCCGGCCGTGAGGTCGTGGCTCGGGTGGACCTCGAGGGGGTGCTGCTCCCCGGCCGCGACCTCCGGGTTCGGTGGCAGCACCTGGGCTTCGCGGACGGTCGTCAGTCGTCACGATCCTCGTGGTTCTCCCGGTCGGCGACCGGCACGCTGGCGCTGTCGGTGTCCCGACCCTGGTGGGCGGCGCACATCGCGGGATCGACCGGCGAGGAGCGCGACCGCGCCGAGCGGGAGCTGGCGAACGGTTGGGCGACGCCGACCGTGTCGTTCAGGGCGCGGACCGACCCGCCGGTGGAGGTCTTCGCCGAGTGGTTGAGCGCCGAGGCGATCACCCGGGCGCCGATCCCCGAGCGGTTCTACCTGTCACCGGCAGCCGAGACGTCGGTCTACGACCGGGACACCAACCGCCCGGTCCCGGTCGACCGGCTTCCCGTCGGTCCGGAGCTGCGTGACCGGATCGCCGCCTGGGGTGCCGCCTCGGCGGAGATGTCGGGAGCAGCGGCGCTCGACGAGAGCGCCTGGGCCAGGTTCCTGCCCGAGGGACGAGCCATCGCCGTGAGCATGCAGGAGGTGACCGGTCTGCCGACCGCCGTCTGGGAGGACTGCCCCGAGCTGCCCTAGCGGACCGGCTGCCTGAGGATGGTGCGCAGCTTCGTCGGCGCGGTCCGGCGAGGGTCGCTCAGGTAGATCTCGTGGTGCTTGCCCGTCAGCCGCAGCCCGGCGTCCGGGATGACGGTCTCATGCATCTCGGCGAGCACGCCGGCCTCCTCCTCGTACGCCCCGATGTGCAGGGTCTGCACGCAACGTCCCTCGTGCAGCGTCTCCAGACGCACGTCGTCCAGCCGTGCCGGTCGGGACTTCGCGGCAACCGCGTCGACGGCGACCGTGAGCAGGTCTGCGGTGATCCACCCGGGCACCATGATCATCGCCGTCCACGACCACTGCGACTTGTCCCGAGAAGCCGTGAAGACGTCCATGTCGCTGGCCCACCACAGGGCCTCCAGCGGCATCACGACGTAGTCCTGCCCGAGCTCGGTCCTGGAGGCGAACTTGAGCCTGTAGGCCAGCGGGTAGAGCGCGGCGAGCGCGGCGGCGTACTCCCCTGCGGTGTTCGGGTCACCGTGCCCGTCGACCATCAGGTACTGCAACGGCGGGACGTCCAGCACGCGGAACTCCTGGGGCCGGGCGCGGTAGCAGTCGAGGGTCTTCTTGAAGTCGGCCTTCACCGTCGCGTCCAGGGATGGTCCGGGTCGATGCCTGCCACCGCCCGGCGCAGCCACTCGCGGGCATCGTCATCGAGCATCGGGAGGGCGACCTCGGCATCGCGCCGGTCCTTCTCCCGCACCTGGGCGGCCTTGAACATCAAGGTCACCTCGGGGCGTGCGTAGCGGAGCCCGTCCGGTGCGACCCAGGTGACGGACTCCAGCTCCTCGGTGTGCGCCAGGTGGCGCTTGCTGGTCCAGCGGCCATCCGTCTCGGGGGTGAAGGGCACATCGAGGACCCACGGCGAGTGTGCGTCACGCCGTACCCAGACCTGGCTGTCGGGCCGGACGTCGGTGAACCGCGCGTCGAACGGCCGGAACCAGCCGTCGTCGACGTTCCACGGCGTCCACCGATCACCCAGGAACAGCCGGAACGCCTCGGCGTCGCCGGACAGGATCGAGATGTCCATGTCCTCGTGCTGCCGCGGCACGCCGGTGAAGACCTCGATGCTCCACCCGCCGATCACCCACCACGGCCGGTCGAAGCCGTCCATGAAGTCGGCGATCGTGGTCGGGTCGAGCGGGTCCCATCCGCCGTACCAGCGGTCGAACTCCTCCGGCGACAGATGTCCGGCCTCGGGTGGCGCCACGGTGCTCGCCCGTCTCGTGGAGGGTCCTGCCGTTCTCAACATATAGCGCACCGGGGGGCTTGCGGCAAGGCCCCGGTCGTGCCGCAGAATCGCCGATCGTGACCTCCCTGAACAGCGCGTTCGACCTTCCCGAACGCCTGGTTGCGAAGGCGGCGCCGGACCTGGTGGCGGCCGACGAGCAGCACTTCGCGGCCATCGCCGAGAGCCTCGAGCAGACCATCTCCGAGCTGACCGTCCGGCTCGACACCGAGCTCAGGCTGCCTGGTGGCACGGGCCAGGAGGCGATGGATCGCGACGAGGAGATCCACCGGCTGACCACCCGGCTGCGTTCCCTGCGGCGCTTCACCCTGGATGCCTGCCTGGGTCGCTTCGTCGTCGCCGACACCGCGGAGACGGTGTACGTCGGCCGGTTCGGTCTCACCGACAGCCGCGGGGGTCGGCTGCTGATCGACTGGCGCTCCCCCGCGGCCGAGCCCTTCTTCGGTGCCACCCATGCCGACCCGATGGGGTTGTCCAGTCGTCGGCGCTACCGCTGGATGCTCGGCCGGGTCAGCGACTACTGGGACGAGGTGTTCGGTGCGGACGGCCTCGAGGGGCACGCCGCCCTCGACGACCAGTCGGCCTTCATCGCCAGCCTCGGTGGCAGCCGGTCGGCGCGGATGCGGGACGTGCTCGGGACCATCCAGTCCGACCAGGACGCCATCATCCGGGCCGGGTCCCGCGGTGCGCTCGTCGTCGACGGCGGTCCGGGCACCGGGAAGACCGTGGTGGCCCTGCACCGCGCCGCCTACCTGCTGTACGCCGACCCGCGGCTCGGCCACCGCAAGGGCGGGGTGCTGTTCGTCGGCCCGCACCAGCCCTACCTGGCGTACGTCGCCGACGTGCTGCCCAGCCTCGGTGAGGAGGGTGTCCAGACCGGTACCGTCCGCGATCTCGTGCCTGAGGGCGCCACCGTGGCGACCGAGCCAGACCCTGAGGTGGCCCGGCTCAAGTCGTCGGCCCGACTGGTCGGGGCGATCGAGCCTGCGGTCGGGCTCTACGAGGAGCCGCCGACCCAGGGTATGGAGGTCGAGACGCCGTACGTCGACCTCTGGCTCAGCAGCGCCGACTGGGTCGAGGCCTTCGGGACCGCGTCCGGGACACCGCACAACGAGGCCCGCGACCAGGTCTGGGACGAGCTGCTGAGCATCCTGGTGGACAAGTGCGACGACGAGGAGGTCTCCCCCGACCTGCTCCGCCGGTCGCTGACCCAGAACGACGACCTGCGCACCGCCGTCACCAGGGCGTGGCCGTTGATCGAGCCCACCGACCTGGTCGGCGACCTCTGGGAGGTGCCCGCCTACCTCCGGAGGTGTGCACCGTGGCTCTCCCCCGACGAGGTCCAGGCCCTGCAGCGCAAGGAGACGCAGGCGTGGACACTCTCCGACCTGCCGCTCCTGGACGCCGCCAGGCGACGGCTCGGCGATCCCCAGGCGTCGCGGCGTCGGCGCCGTCGGGAGGCTGCGGTCGCCGCCGAGCGGACCCGGATGGACCGGGTCGTGGAGGAGATCCTCGAGCTCGACGACGAGGACGGGATGATGGCGCAGCTGCGCCAGCAGGGCATCCGTGACCGCCTGGTCGACGAGGGCGCCCTGCCCGAGGACGACCCGGACCTGCTGGCCGGACCCTTCGCCCACGTCGTCGTCGACGAGGCCCAGGAGCTGACCGACGCCGAGTGGCAGATGCTGCTGGCCCGGTGTCCGTCGCGGAGCTTCACCATCGTCGGGGACCGCGCCCAGGCTCGGCACGGGTTCACCGAGTCGTGGCAGGAGCGGCTCGAGCGGGTCGGGCTGGACCGGGTCGAGATCGCCTCCCTGAGCATCAACTACCGGACCCCGACGGAGGTGATGGTCGAGGCCGAGCCGGTGATCCGGGCCGTGCTGCCCGACGCGAACGTGCCGACCTCCGTCCGGAGCAGTGGCATCCCCGTCGTTCATGCGTCGACGGCAGAGCTCGACACGATCCTCGCCACCTGGCTGGCCGGGCACGACGACGGGATCGCCTGCGTCATCGGGGACCCTGGATTCACGGCGACGGCCCGAGTTCGGTCGCTGACGCCCGAGCTGTCGAAGGGTCTCGAGTTCGACCTCGTGGTCCTGGTCGACCCCGACCAGTTCGGAGACGGCATCGAGGGCGCGGTCGACCACTACGTCGCGATGACCCGGGCCACCCAGCAGCTGGTCGTCCTCACCAGCAGGTGACCGGGTCGGTCAGCCCCCGACGTACGTCGCCAGGTGCTCACCGGTCAGCGTCGACCGGGCGGCGACCAGGTCCGCAGGCGTGCCCTCGAAGACGATCCGGCCACCGTCGTGCCCGGCGCCCGGGCCGAGGTCGATGATCCAGTCGGCGTGTGCCATCACCGCCTGGTGGTGCTCG
The DNA here is from genome assembly GCA_963706475.1 of uncultured Actinomycetota bacterium. Classification (GTDB taxonomy): domain Bacteria; phylum Actinomycetota; class Actinomycetes; order Propionibacteriales; family Nocardioidaceae; genus Nocardioides. The sequence goes on from CAVPLV010000003.1 coordinate 280,040, forward strand.
ATCACGATCACCGACTTGCCGCCGTCGACCAGCCGGTCCAGCAGGCCGAGCAGGTTCTCGACGTCGGCGAGGTGCAGGCCGGTCGTCGGCTCGTCGAGGACGTAGACACGACCCTTCTCACCGAGATGGGTGGCGAGCTTCAGCCGCTGCCGCTCCCCTCCTGACAAGGTGGTCAGCGGCTGACCCAGCTTGACATAACCCAGGCCCACGTCGGCCAGTCTCACCAGGATCCGGTGCGCGGCCGGGATCTTCGCGTCGCCGTCGGCGAAGAACTCCACGGCCTCGGAGACGGGCATCGCCAGCACCTCGCTGATGTCCTTGCCGCCGAGGCGGTAGCCCAGCACCGAGGCGTCGAAGCGCCGCCCTTCGCACACCTCGCACACGGTCGAGACGCCGGCCATGATCCCGAGGTCGGTGTAGACGACACCCGCGCCGTTGCAGTTCGGGCACGCCCCCTCGGAGTTGGCGCTGAACAGCGCGGGCTTCACGCCGTTCTCCTTCGCGAACGCCTTGCGGATCGGGTCCAGCAGTCCGGTGTACGTCGCCGGGTTGCTGCGCCGCGAACCGCGGATCGCGCCCTGGTCGATCGTGACGACGCCGTCCTGGTCGGAGACCGAGCTGCGGATCAGCGAGCTCTTGCCCGAGCCGGCCACCCCCGTGAGCACGACCAGCACGCCCAGCGGGATGTCGACGTCGACGGACTGCAGGTTGTTCAGGCTGGCGCCGCGGACCTCGAGCGACTCGCTCGACGTACGCGCCTCGTCCTTGACCGACGCCCGGTCGTCGAGGTGGCGACCAGTCACCGTGTCGCTCCCGCGCAGGTCCTCGACGGTGCCCTCGAACACCACCTCGCCACCGGCGGACCCTGCCAGCGGGCCGAGGTCGATGACGTGGTCGGCGATCGCGATGGTCTCCGGCTTGTGCTCGACGACCAGCACCGTGTTGCCCTTGTCGCGCAGCTGCAGGAGGAGCTCGTTCATCCGCTCGATGTCGTGCGGGTGCAGCCCGATGGTCGGCTCGTCGAAGACGTAGGTGACGTCGGTCAGCGACGACCCGAGGTGGCGGATCATCTTGGTGCGCTGCGCCTCGCCGCCCGACAGGGTGCCTGCCGGGCGGTCGAGGGAGAGATAGCCGAGTCCGATGTCGACGAACGAGTCGAGGGTGTCCCGCAGTGCCTCGAGCAGCGGCGCCACCGACGCCTCCTCGAGCTCGCTGATCCACGCCGCCAGGTCGCTGATCTGCAACGCGCAGAGTTCGGCGATGTTCTTGCCCTCGATCCGGGACGACCGGGCCAGCTCGCTGAGTCGGGTGCCGTCGCACTCGGGGCAGGTCGTGAAGGTGACCGCGCGCTCCACGAAGGCCCGGATGTGCGGCTGCATCGACTCGACGTCCTTGGCCAGGAACGACTTCTTGATCTGCGGGATCAGACCCAGGTAGGTGAGGTTGATCCCCTCGACCTTGATCTTGGTCGCCTCCCGGTAGAGGAGGTCGTTGAGCTCCTTCTTGGTGAACTTCGCGATCGGCTTGTCCGGGTCGAAGTAGCCGCAGCCGCGGAAGATCCGGCCGTACCAGCCCTCCATGCTGTAGCCCGGGATGGTCAGCGCCCCCTCGTTGAGCGACTTCGAGGCGTCGTAGAGCTGGGTCAGGTCCATGTCGTTGACCGAGCCCCGGCCCTCGCATCGAGGACACATCCCGCCGGTGACACTGAAGCTGCGGCGTTCCTTCGTCGTCTGACCACCCTTCTGGACGGTGACCGCGCCGGCGCCGCTGATCGACGCGACGTTGAAGGAGTAGGCCTGCGGCGAGCCGATCTGGGGCTGCGCGAGCCGGCTGAAGAGGATCCGCAGCATCGCGCTGGCATCGGTGGCGGTGCCGACGGTGGAGCGCGGGTCGGAGCCCATCCGCTCCTGGTCGACGAGGATCGCGGTCGTCAACCCGTCCAGCACGTCGACGTCGGGCCGCGCCTGTGTCGGCATGAAGCCCTGCACGAACGCGCTGTAGGTCTCGTTGATCAACCGCTGCGACTCGGCCGCGATGGTGCCGAACACCAGCGAGCTCTTCCCGGAGCCGGACACCCCGGTGAAGGCGGTCAGCCGACGCTTCGGGATCTCGACACTGATGTCCTTGAGGTTGTTCACCCGGGCACCGGTCACCCGGATCCGGTCGTGGCTGTCGGCCTCGTGCATGTTGGCTGGTGACTCCTCAGTCCTCGGGGAGGGCGGCGAACGCCTTCTTGGTGTCCTTGTACCAGCCCATCCCCTTGATCGGGTGCTTCCAGCGCCCCTTCATGTCGTTGCGGGCCGGCTCGTGGGCGAGGTCACCGGAAGCGACCGCGTCCTTGAGGTGCTGGTCCTGGGCGTTGATCACGTCGTCGGCGGTGTCGCCGGTGAGCTCGAGGTCGCACGGACCACCGAGCTGCTTGCAGGTCATCGTCTTCATCTCAGCTCATCTCCTGGATCCGGACCATGTTGCCCGACGGGTCGCGGACCGCGCAGTCGCGCGTCCCCCACGGCTGGCCGGTGGGCTCCTGGACGATCTCGACGTCACTCTGCTGGAGCTTGTCGAAGGTCTCGTCGAGGTCGGGCGTGGACAGCATGATGCTGGCGTACGTGCCCTTGGCCATCATCTCGGCGATGGTGGTGCGTTCCGCGTCGGTGATGCCCGGGTCGGCGCCCGGCGGATGCAGCACGATGCTGACGGATGGCTGCTGCGGGGGCCCGACGGTGAGCCAGCGCATCCCGTCGTACCCGACGTCGTTGCGGAGCTCGAAGCCGAGGGTGTCGCGATAGAACGTCAGTGCCGCCTCGGGGTCGACGTGCGGCAGGAAGGTGGTGTGAATGCTGATCTCCATGGCACGACCCTAGGGGCGTCGGACGGTCACTGCTTCTCGATTCCTGACCGGTCTGACCACCTTCGTGGTCTCGCACGTCGGCACCCCGGCCATCTGGTCGCGCTGCTCGCGCTTGTACTCGCTCGGTGGCATGCCGACCAGCTCGGAGAAGCGGGTGCTGAAGGTCCCGAGCGAGGAGCAGCCGACCTCGAAGCAGACCTCGGTGACGCTGAGGTCGCCGCGGCGCAGCAGCGCCATCGCGCGCTCGATGCGCCGGGTCATCAGATAGCTGTACGGCGACTCGCCGTACGCCCGCTTGAACTCGCGGCTCAGGTGCCCGCCTGACATGTGCACCCCGCGGGCGAGCGCCTCCACGTCGAGCGGGCTCGCGTACTCACGGTCGATCCGGTCCCGGACCCGACGCAACCGGGCCAGGTCACGCAGCCGTTGAGTATCCGTGCCGCTGATCACCCACCCGATGCTGCCACGGATCCGAATGACATGTATCGGAGGCGGGTCGCCGCACTCCTAGTCCAGTGAACCGCCCGAGGTACGAGAGGAGGTAGCACCATGTGGGACACCGTCCAGACCAACCACGAGCACCTGTCGCACGACCGTCCGTGCCCCCAGTGCGGGCACGCCCTGCACACCTATCTCGCGTGTGGGGACTCCTGCAGCTGCCAACCGGTGCTGCTGTCGGTCGCCTGACGCTAGGGTCGTCGGCATGGTCGTCCACCGACTCAGCCTGCGCGAGGCCCGCCGGATCGCGATCCATGCGCAGCTGCTGGACCTGCCTCGGCCGACCGACCTGGTCACCGTCGTCGACCGGCTGACCTTCCTGCAGATCGACCCCACCGCCGCCGTCGCGCCGAGCGCCGACCTGGTCCTGTGGAGCCGTCTGGGCCGGGGCTACGACCCGGCCGAGCTGACCGCTGCGCTCGAGCGGGACCGCACCCTGGTCGAGACCGTCGCCTACGTCCGCCCACCGCGGGACCTCCCGGCTGTGCTCGCCGAGGTCCGCGAGGCCACGATGCACCCCACCCGTGCCGAGTGGCTCGTCGCCAACGAGTCCTTCCGACTCGACATCCTGACGCTGCTCGCCTCAGACGGCCCACTGCTCTCCCGCGACATCCCCGACACCAGCGTCGTGCCCTGGCCGTCGTCCGGGTGGACCAACAACCGCAACATCACCAAGATGCTCGAGCTGCTCGCCCTGCTCGGCCAGGTGGCGATCTCGGGTCGCAAGGGTCGGCAGCGCTTCTGGGACCTTCCCGAGCGGGTCTACTCAGCTGACCTCCCCATCCTCGATCTCGACGCTGCCGTCCGGCACCGCAACGAGCGGAGACTGGCAGCACTCGGGATCGCCCGCTCGGGCGGCACCGAGACGCCGGGTGAGTCGCCGTTCGTCGGCGACGCCGGCGAGGAGGCCGTCGTCGAGGGGACGCCCGGCACCTGGCGGGTGCATCCGGCGTACGTCGGCCTCCCGTTCCAGGGACGTACGGCGCTGCTCTCGCCGTTCGACCGGCTGATCCACGACCGGGTCCGCGCCGAGCAGCTCCTCGGATTCGAGTACGTCCTCGAGATGTACAAGCCACGCGACAAACGACGCTGGGGCTACTTCGCGCTCCCGGTGCTCCACGACGACCGGCTGGTCGGCAAGCTCGACGTGACCGCCGACCGCAAGGCCGGCCTGCTCGTGGTCAACGCGATCCACGAGGACGTCCCCTTCACCAGGGCGATCGCCGCCGGGGTGCGCGCCGAGATCGACGACCTCGCTGCGTGGCTCGACCTCGAGGTCACCGGGGTCTAGGCCGTCGCCGGCCCCACCCGGCTGTCCCCGGTCGGGACTATCGTCGTACGCGTGGCTGACTTCATCGATGCAGACCTGACCGGCGCTCGGTTCGAGCAGTCCGACCTGACCGATGCCCGCTTCGAGATGGTGAGCCTGCGGGGGGCGACCGTCCGGCTCGCCTACATGGACGGCGCGACCTTCCACTCGGTCAGCCTCAACGAGGTCGTGATGCGGGGCGTCTCCCTCGTCGACGTCGACATCCAGGGCGAGGTCAGCAACCTGCGCATCAACGGGGTCGACGTCGCGCCGCTGATCGACGGCGAGCTCGACCGACGCCACCCTGGCCGCAGCAAGATGCGTCCCGTCGACGCGGCCGGCTTCCGTGCGGGCTGGGACGTCGTCGAAGAGCTGTGGGGCGGCACCGTGCAGCGGGCCCGAGGCATCGACCCGGCACTGCTGCACGAGTCGGTGGCCGGCGAGTGGTCGTTCATCGAGACGCTCCGGCACCTGGCCTTCGCCACCGACTGCTGGCTGCGGCGGGCGATCCTCGGAGAGCCGTCGCCGTGGGATGCGCTCTCCCTGCCGTGGGACGAGATGCCGGACACACCGGGCGTGCCCCGGGACCGCGAGGTCCGTCCCGCGCTCGACGAGGTCCTCGCCCTCCGCAGGGACCGGATGGACGGCGTGCGCCGGTTCCTCGAGGAGCTGACCGACGAGACGTTGGCTGCCGACACGGTGCCGGTCGAGGGGCCAGGGTGGCCGGAGCCGCGCTCCTACCCGGTGCGCGAGTGTCTGCTGACCATCCTCACCGAGGAGTTCGAGCACCGGCTCTTCGCCGAGCGCGACCTGGCCGTGCTCGAGGCGCGGTCGACATAGGGCTGGCACCACCGACCCCGCACACTGGACGAGTGCTGCACCGACATCCGTTCCTGAGCCTGCTGACCGGGGGCTACCTCGTCTTCGTCGCCTGGCTGACCCTCACGCCCCAGCCGATCGGGACCGACCAGCAGGACGTGGTCCTCCGGGCGCTGGCCGAGCTGCACCAGCGCGGGCTCGCCGAGTCGATCGACTACGCCCGGCTGGAGTTCCTCGCCAACATCGCGCTCTTCGTGCCGGTCGGGATGTTCCTGCTGATCTTCGTGGGCGCCGGCCAGTGGTGGCTGGCCGCGATCGGTTCGTTCGCACTGACGGCGTTCATCGAGACCGCGCAGACCCAGATCCCGGGCCGGGTCCCCGACGGACGTGACCTGGTGTCCAACACCCTCGGCGGACTGTTCGGCATCGCGGTGGCGCTGGTGCTGACCATGCCGGCCACCATGCGCCGTCGCCGCAGGCGCCACGAGCTGTCGCGGGTCGCTTAGCCGATCGGGTCGACGGTCGCGACCCGACGCAGCACCGGGAGCTCCGGGTCGCCCTCCACCTGGCCGGCGCTCCACCACAGCTCGATCCCGAGCGGTCCGAGCTGCAGGACGGCCAGGTTGTTGTCGTACCACGGCCCTTGGGTGACCCGCCACCGCAGCGGACCGCGCGGCACCCGCCCGGCGCGCGACAGCGCCCGGCCCGCGAGCTCGACGCCGCGGCGTGCGCTCAGCGCGGTGAACGCCTGCATGTACGACGGCAGCGGGTTGCGGATCGGTGAGCAGACCGCCTGGAGGATCCGGCTCGCGACCACGCCGTCGTGCGGTTCGGCCTCGGCGACATAGCTGTGGTGCACGTCGCCGGACAGGAAGGTGATCGTCCGCGGTGCGCGACCACGTCGACCCGAGGCGACCTCGAGCACCATCGCGGCAACGTCGCGGAAGCCGTTCTGGAACGCGGCCCAGTGCTCCAGGTCGGCAGTGGTGCGACTCTTCTCCCCCAGCCACCTGCCGAACCGGCCCCACGAGCCCTGGGCGATCGCCTCGCTGAAGGACTCGATGTGGTGCAGCCCGGGCGCCAACATGAACGGCAACGACGTGCCGATGAGCAGGTGATCGACATCGCCGCGGAGCTGCTCGTCGAGCCACGCCAGCTCCTCGTCGTCGAGCATCGAGCGCCGGTCCGGGGTCAGCACCCGCGCCGAGCGTGAGTCCACGACGATCAGCCGGGCCTGGGTGTCGAAGTCCCGGGAGTAGCTCCACCGGTAGGTGTCCGGCTCCTGGTCGGTGCGCGCGGCCACGATGTCGAGCAGCTCGGTGAGGTCAAGCTCTCCGGGTCCGTCGTACGACGAGATCTGCTGCCACACCTCGTCGGCCGCTCGGTCCTCCGGACCCAGGTTGCCGAGGTGCTGGTGGACCCAGTACGACGCCAGTCCCCCGACGATCCGGTCGTGCCACCAGGAGGTGGACTCCATCTCCTGGCGCCACGACCAGCTGGTGTTCCAGTCGTCGCGGATGTCGTGGTCGTCGAAGATCATCGCGGTCGGCAAAGTGGACAGCAGCCAGCGGTTCGCCGGGTCGCACCACGCGAGCCCGTAGAGGTGCGCGTACTCCTCATAGTCCTTCAGCTCGAACCAGGGCGCCTGCTCGGGGTCGCGGCGCTGCTCGATGAAAGCACGCATCGCGTCGCTGGTCTCGTCGGCGTAGACCTGGTCGCCCAGGAAGAGCACCAGGTCGGGCCAGCGGTCGTCGCCGCTGTCGCGCGGGGTCAGACCTGCCATCGACAGCGCGAACGCACGCAGCGCGTCGATCCCGAAGTCCGCGTTGCCCTGGGCGTCGTGCGGCACGCTGACCCGGCAGGAGCCGAAGGCCATCCGCAGCGGCACCCCGGGCTCGAGGGTCGGGATCACCGAGGGCGGGTACGCCGCCAGCTCCGGGTCGCTCGACGGCCACACCCGTGTGGTGCCGGCAGCGTCCTCGACGTCGACGGTGTACGGCGTCCGCGTCCCCGGGGTCAGACCGGTCAGCTCGACCAACGCGTAGTGGTGGCCGTGCACGGCGAACGTCCGCGCCGCGGCGCTGCGCTCCCCCGCGGTCACCAGCACCGTTGCGGTGCCGGTCGTCTCCACCCAGATGGTCGCCGACGTGCCGTCGACGTAGCGCAGCAGCGGGCCGAGGGCCAGATCGGTCATGATGCGGAACCTACCCCTCTCCCCGGGAGACCACTCCTGGCTCTACGATCTGTTCATGGCGACCCCTGAACGGCGTACCACCGCCACTCCCGCAGTCCCCGCACCCGCTGCGCTACTCCGTCCGGCCCGGTCCCCGTGCTCGCGCCGCTCGGCTGGGCGCTCTGCCTCGCGGCCGGCGTGGGTCTGCTGCTGGCGTCCTGGACCATCTACGCGCCGGACGTCGACGGGATGTGGGCGGGCTACCGCGACGGCCTGATCGGCCTGATCGTGGTGATGGCCCTGATGGGCCTGCAACACCACCCTCCCGAGGACCCCGTTGCTCGGCGTGCTGGGCGTGTGCGGCGTGTTGCTGGTGCTCTTCGCGGTGTTCATCGACGATGGCCACACGGTCTTCGTCACCGAGATCGCCGGTGGCCTCGTGCTGCTGGTCGGCACGGCGCTCCAGGCAGCCTCTCCTCGCCGCTGAGCTGGTCGTTCCCGACTCCCTCGTCCGACACGCCGAGCGCCGCTCGAGTTGCGTTATCTCACATGTGAGTTACCGTGGTCGATATGACCGAGGGCTACAAGAACCGCATCGGAAACCTGATCCGCGACGCTCGCAAGCACCGCGGACTGACCCAGCACCAGCTGGCTGAGCTGCTCGGCACCAGCCAGAGCGCGATCAACCGGATCGAGAAGGGCCACCAGAACCTCTCCCTGGAGATGCTGGCCCGGATCGGCGCGGCGCTCGACTCCGAGATCGTCGCCGTCGGCGCCGGACCCACCCACCTGCGGGTGACGGGTCCGACCCGGCTCTCGGGCGCGATCGACGTCAAGACGTCCAAGAACGCCGGCGTCGCGCTGCTGTGCGCCACCCTGCTCAACCGGGGTCGCACCACGCTGCGCAAGGTGGCCCGCATCGAGGAGGTCAACCGGCTGCTCGAGGTCCTGGCCAGCCTCGGCGTCCAGTCGCGCTGGCTCAACGCCGACAACGACCTCGAGATCATCCCGCCGAAGGAGCTCAACCTCGACGCGGTCGACGAGACCGCCGCTCGCCGTACCCGCTCGATCATCATGTTCCTCGGGCCGCTGCTGCACCGCGATGGACACCTTCGAACTCCCCTACGCCGGCGGCTGCGACCTCGGCACCCGCACCGTCGAGCCGCACATGGCGGCGCTGCGTCCCTTCGGCCTCGAGGTCAAGGCGACCGACGGCAGCTACCACGCCAGCGTCAACCGGGCGATCGAGCCGACCAGGCCGATCGTGCTCACCGAGCGCGGCGACACCGTCACCGAGAACGCCCTGATGGCCGCCGCGCTGCACCCCGGCACCACCGTGATCCGCAACGCGTCGTCGAACTACATGGTCCAGGACCTGTGCTTCTACCTCCAGCGCCTCGGGGTCACCGTCGACGGGATCGGCACCACCACGCTGACCGTGACCGGCCTGGCCGAGATCGACGTCGACGTCGACTACGCGCCCAGCGAGGACCCGATCGAGGCGATGTCGCTGCTCGCCGCCGCGATCGTGACGCAGTCCGAGATCACCATCCGCCGGGTGCCGATCGAGTTCCTCGAGATCGAGCTCGCGCTGCTGGAGGAGATGGGCTTCCACTACGACCGCTCCGAGGAGTACGTCGCCCTCAACGGCCACACCCGGCTGGTCGACCTCACCACCAAGCCCTCGACGCTGCACGCACCGCTCGACAAGATCCACCCGATGCCGTTCCCCGGGCTCAACATCGACAACCTGCCGTTCTTCGCGGTCATCGCCGCGGTCGCCGAGGGGCAGACCCTGCTCCACGACTGGGTCTACGAGAACCGGGCGATCTACCTCACCGAGCTCAACAAGCTGGGGGCGAAGGTCAAGCTGCTCGACCCGCACCGGGTGATGATCGAGGGGCCGACCAGCTTCACCGGCACCGAGCTGGTGTGCCCGCCGGCGCTGCGTCCCGCCGTGGTGATCCTGCTGGCGATGCTGGCGTCGAAGGGCACCTCGGTGCTGCGCTCGACGTACGTCATCCACCGTGGCTACGAGGACCTCGCCGAGCGCCTCAACCTGCTCGGCGCCCAGATCGAGACCTTCCGCGACATCTGAGCGACCGGGGACCACCGAGACGTTCGTGGGTCTCGATACGCTCGCTGGCGCTCGCTACTCGACCACCGGGAGGCGCCGCGCTCGATACCGACCATCGAGAGGTTCGTTGGTCGAGTAGCCGCCGAGGAACGAGGCGGCGTATCGAGACCAGGGTCTCGATACGCTCGCTGGCGCTCGCTACTCGACCACCGAGAGGCGCTGCGCTCGCTACTCGACCACCGGGAGGCGCCGCGCTCGCTACTCGACCACCGGGAGGCTCGTTGGTCGAGAGCCGCCGAGGAACGAGGCGGCGTATCGAACCAGGGTCTCGATACGCCGCTGGCGCTCGCTACTCGACCACCGGGAGGCGCCGCGCTCGCTACTCGACCACCGGGAGGCGCCGCGCTCGCTACTCGACCACCGGGAGGCGGCGCGCTCGCTACTCGACCACCGAGAGGTTCGTTGGTCGAGTAGCCGCCGAGGAACGAGGCGGCGTATCGAGACCGCCTCGACCTGGACCGGGCCCCTGCGGGCTCGACCCGGCGAGCTCAGTCGAACAGGGTCTCCACCCAGGCGCGGGCCGGGATCTTGCCGGCCGGCGGGGCGTCCATGTCGGCGGTGATCCGCGGCATCGGCGTGGTGTGCTGGCCCGCGTGGCGGTGCCAGTCGTTCTCGGCCTCGATCAGGGTGCCGAGGTCGGCGCGGGACAGGAAGACGCCGTGGCCGTCGGGGCACAGGCTGACGTCGCCGCGTCCAGCGAGCTGCCGACGGCTCGGGTTTCCATCTCGGCGCCACAACGAGGACAGGTCAAGGTCTCCATACCCTGACGGTAGCGCCTGCCCGCGCGCCGCGGAATGGACCCTCTCCTCCGGCGGGTGCGCGAGCCACGACAGCGGCGACCAGTGAATACTGCCCCCGTGACGACGCCTGCCACGGGATTCCCGTACCTCGACGCGGTCCTCGACCGGCCCCGCTCCGTGCTCGCCTTCGCGCACCGCGGCGGCGCCTACCACCCGGAGATCGAGGGCCTCGAGAACACCCTGGTCGCCTTCGCCCACGCGGTCTCCCTCGGCTACGACTACCTCGAGACCGACGTGCACGTCACCCGCGACGGCGTGCTCCTGGCCTTCCACGACGACGTGCTCGACCGGGTGACCGACGGGACCGGCGCCATCGCCGACCTCACGCTCGACGAGGTACGCCGAGCGCTGGTCGGTGGCCGCGAGCCGGTCCCGACCCTGGCCGAGCTCTTCGACGACTTCCCCGACGCCCGGTTCAACATCGACCTCAAGTCCGACGGTGCGGTCGAGGTGCTGGCCGACTTCGTGACCGCCCGGGAGGCATGGGACCGGGTGCTGGTCGGGTCCTTCTCGACCCGGCGCACGGCCCGCTTCCGGGCGCTGACCGCTGACCGGGTGCCCACCTGCGCCGGGTCGGTGGAGATCCTCGCGTTCCGCTTCCTGCCGAGCGGTCGACTCGCGCGCTGGGTGACCCGCCCCGCGTTCGGCGCCTCCAGATCCCGCACCACCGCCGACCGTTCACCGTCGCCACCCCCCGGCTGGTACGCCGGGCGCACGCCGCCGGCCTCCACGTGCACGTCTGGACCATCGACGACCCCGCGGAGATGCACGACGCTCCTCGACCGCGGCGTCGACGGTCTGTTCACCGACCGGACCGACATGCTCGAGTCGGTGCTCACCGAGCGTGGCCAGTGGCGTGGACCGGGGAAGGACGCCCGATGACGGACTCGCCCACCGGGATCGCCGACCTGGGCCCGCTGCAGCGCGCCCAGGAGCAGCAGGCCTGGTACTGGTACGACTGGGCCAACTCGGCCTTCTACACGACCATCCTCACGGTCCTGTTCGCGCCCTACATGATCAGCGTCGCGGGCAAGGCCGCCGGCTGCGTCGACGCCGACGAGACCTGCAGCAGGACGGTCAGCGTCCTCGGGCTGCACCTGGCGGCGGGATCGCTGCCGTTCTACCTGACCAGCTTCGCCACCATCGTCAGCGCGTTCGTGCTGCCGGTCGTCGGTGCGTTCGTGGACCGCTCGGCTCGCAAGAAGTGGCACATGGCCGCCTTCGCCTGGGCCGGCTCGTTCTTCGCCGGCCTGCTGTTCTTCATGACGGGCGAGAACTGGCAGCTCGGTGCGGTCGCGATCGTCGTCAGCAGCATCCTGGGCGGCTGCTCGCTGGTGAGCTACTACGCGATCCTGGTCGACATCTCCACCGAGGACGAGCGCGACCGGGTCTCGTCGCGGGGCTGGGCGTTCGGCTACCTCGGCGGTGGACTGCTGCTGCTGCTCAACCTGGTCCTGGTCCTCGGCCACGACGCCTTCGGGATCTCTGAGGGCCTCGCCGTGCGGCTCTCCCTGCTCTCCGCGGCCCTGTGGTGGGCCGGCTTCACGATCATCCCGTTGGTCCGGCTGCGCAACCGGGCGCCGGTGGGTGGCCGCCGGGTGGGCCGTGGTGGGGTCGTCCGGCCCAGCTTCGGTCAGCTGTTCACGACGCTGAAGGAGCTGCGAACGCTACCCGATGACGCTGACCTTCCTGATCGCCTACCTCTTCTACAACGACGGCATCCAGACCGTGATCTACGCGGCGTCGACCTACGGCTCCGAGCAGCTCGGGTTCGGTCAGAGCGTCCTGATCGCGACCATCCTGCTGATCCAGTTCGTCGCCTTCGGCGGTGCGCTGCTCTTCGGCCGGCTGGCGGCGTCGTACGGCGCCTACCGCTCGATCCTGTGGGGCGTCTTCGCCTGGATGGTGATCGTCGTGGCCGCGATGTTCCTCCCGCAGGAGAACGTCGCGCTCTTCCTGCTCGTCGGGGTCGCCATCGGCATCGTCCTCGGCGGCACCCAGGCGCTGTCCCGGTCGTTCTTCAGCCTGCTGATCCCCCGCGGCCGGGAGGGCGAGTACTTCGCCCTCTACAACGCGTGCGAGCGCGGCACGTCGTGGTTCGGGACCTTCGTCTTCGGCGTGGTCTTCCAGCTGACCGGGTCCTACCGGCCGGCGATCGCTGGCGCTGATCGTCTTCTTCGTGCTCGGCGCGTTCTTCCTGCTCCGGCTCGACCCGGAGCGCGGGATCCGCGAGGCCGGCAACGCGGTCCCTCGTTCGGTGTGAGCGCCGTCATAGCCGGGAGTTTCCGGAATCTTCACCCGACCTCTACCGTTGAACAGATTGAGACGTGCTCCGGGTGGGTAGTAGACACCCGACGTCGGTCCGCGGGCCGACGATCGGTCCGTCTCGGTCATGCACACGGGGGACTCAAGATTCGGAGGTGCCTCATGGCAGAGCGCACACTGCGTGGAGCGCGGCTTGGCGGCCAGAGCTTCGAGGACGAGCGCGGCATCGAGTTCGCGGCTCGTCAGCAGGTCGGCTACCGCTGCCCGCAGGGACACGAGTTCGAGATCACGATGTCGGTCGAGGCCGACGTCCCGGCGGTGTGGGAGTGCCCGCGCTGCGGCGCTGAGGGCATGAGCACGTCGGGCATCGAGCCCGAGGTCAAGGCCGAGAAGCCGGTCCGCACCCACTGGGACATGCTGCTCGAGCGCCGCTCGGAGAAGGAGCTCGAGGACATCCTCAAGGAGCGTCTCGAGCTGCTGCGCGGCGGCGAGATCGGCCCCGCGCACCTGCACCGCGCCAACGCGAAGAAGCGGAAGGCCACGGCCTGACCTAGGTCGCACGTCGCGAGGGCTAGTCCTCGTCGACCACCTCGCCCCGGACGACCGGGCCCCGATGCGGGCCCGGGTCCGGGGCGAGTCACGTTCACGACCAGCCGGCGCGCCACGACCGCCGTCAGCAGCCCGCCGGAACAGCGGCCGGGTGAACGGCAGGATCAGCAGGATGCCGAACGACGTCGGTGACGAAGCCCGGCGCCAGCATCAGCGTGCCGCCGATCAGGATCAGCGCGCCGTCGGCGAGCTCCCGGGCCGGCATCCGGCCGCTCTCGAGCGCCTCCTGCAGCGCCGCGCCAGGCCCGGCCGCCCTCGCGCCGGATCAGCCAGGCGCCGAAGATGCTGTCGAGCGACCAGCAGCAGGATCGTCCACCAGGCCCCGATCACCTGGCCGACCTGGATGAGGACGTAGATCTCGACCAGCGGCACCACGATGAAGACCAGCGAAGAGCACCGCCTGGAGCATCGCGGCGGCGGCGGGTCATCGGTGCCGTCCCAGCGCGCGGCGCACCTGGTCGCGCCGCTCCCGCAGCCCCCAGGCGGTGATCCGGCGCAGCGACTCGGTCGCCACCGCGCCGCTCATCTTGGAGTCGCCGCGGACCCGCTCGACGAACTCGATCGGCACCTCGCGCACGGTCAGCCCGGCCCGCAGGGTCCGCGCGACCATGTCGGTCTGGAAGACGTAGCCGGTCGACTCCACGGAGTCGAGGTCGATCTTCTCCAGCGTGGCCCGCCGGAACAGCCGGAAGCCGGCGGTCGCGTCGCGGACCTCGATGCCGAGCAGCAGCCGGACGTAGAGGTTGCCGCCGCGCGAGAGCAGCTCGCGCCGCAGCGGCCAGTTCACGACCGAGCCGCCCGGCACCCAGCGCGACCCGATCACCAGGTCGGCGTCCGGCAGCGCGGCGAGCAGCCGGTGCAGCTGCTCGGGCTGGTGCGAGCCGTCGGCGTCCATCTCGCCGATCACGTCGTAGCCGGCCTCCAGGGCGACCCGGAAGCCGTGCGAGGTACGCCGCCCCGAGGCCGGCCTTCGCGGTCCGGTGCAGCACGGTGACCGCCGGGTCCGCGGCGGCCAGCTCGTCGGCGATCGTCGCCGGTGCCGTCCGGGGAGCCGTCGTCGACGACGAGGACGTCGACCGTCGGGCTGCGGCCGCGCGCAGCCGGCCGACGATCCAGGCGAGGTTCTCGGCCTCGTTGTAGGTCGGGACGACCATGACGACCCGGCCGAGGTCGTGGGTGCTGCCGGTCGCTCACGCGGGGTGCCCTTCGTTCACGGGTGCGGCCGGGGTGCCGACCGACGCGTCGTCGTCGGCCCGCGGCTCGTTCGGCGTCCGACGATACGGGAACCTGCTGGCACGGAGACCGAGCAGCAGCCCCAGAGCGGTCAGCGGCCAGGCACACGCGCCCGGACCACGGCCCGATCCGGACCGCCGGGGTGATGCTCGAGTCGAGCCCGACCCGCTCGACGAGCGCCGGCCTGGGTGCGTGCTCCGGCGCTCGGCGACCACGCTCCCGTCCGGACGCGATGACCCCCGAGACGCCGTTGGTGGACGCGACCACCACCCAGCGCCCGGTCTCGATGGCCCGCAGCCGGGTGATCGCGAACTGCTGGTCGATCTGGTCGGTGTGGATGAACGTCGCGTTGCTGGTCTGCACGACGAGCGAGCTCGGCGCCGTTGCGGACCTGGGCCTGGATCGCGTCGTCGTAGGCGACGTCGAAGCAGATCGCGTCGGCGACCTGGACGCCGGCGATGGTCAGCGGCTCGCTCGCGGGTGCCGGCGAGCATGTCGCGGCCGACCTGGCGAGCCGGCCGATCTGGAGGCTGTCGAGATAGCGGCGGAACGGGATGTACTCGCCGAAGGCACCGGGTGCCGCTTGGTGTAGCGGTCCCCTGCGCCGGTCACCGGGTCCCAGACGATGCCCTGGTTGAGCACCTGGTCCGGGCCGGCGTCCACGATCGCGCCGACCAGGATCGGCACGCCGATCGCCGCGCTGGCTGCTCGGATGCCGGCGTTGGTCTGCGCGTCGCGGAACGGGTCGACGGCGGTGGAGTTCTCCGGCCAGACGCACGAAGTCGGGCCGCGGCTGCTCGCCCGCCGCCACGTCGCGGGCCAGCTCGGTGGTCACGTCGACGTGGTTCTGGGTGACCTGGCGGAAGTCGTAGAGGATGTCGTCGCCCGTTGCCGGGCACGTCGCCCTGGACCGCGGCGACGGTGATCTCCCGCTCCGGTGTCGGACTGCCACGGGAACGCGACGGGGCAGCACCAGGGCCGCCGCCACCAGGGCGACCAGCGACCCGCCGGCGACCAACCGGGCCCGACCGCGCTCGACGACCGCCCAGGCCAGCAGGGCGCCGCGGAGGGCGAGCAGGAAGCTGACCCCGACCGCGCCGACCCAGGGCAGCGCGTCGGCGACCGGGGTGTCGACGACGGCGAAGGCCAGCCGGCCCCACGGCATCCCGCTGAACGGCCAGCCGCTGCACCAGACCTCGGTCGCTCACCCAGGCGGCCGCGATCCACAGCGGCCACCAGCCGGTGCCGCTGCAGCACCGGCGACGACGGCGCCCAGGACGGCGTAGAAGAAGCGTCTCCAGACCGACGAGCGCGATCCAGGCGTCCGGGCCCGACGCTGCGCATCCAGAAGATGAGGACGAAGTAGAAGGCCAGCGCCGAAGGCGAGGCCGGCCAGCCAGCCGCTGCGCACGCCGCAGCCCGCGGGTGCCGAGCACGAACCCGGCGACGCGCGAACGGGATCAGCACGGGCGCCGCGACCGGCTCGAAGGCAGGGCGAGGGCGACGCCCGCCGCGAGGGCCGCACAGATCCGGAGGAGCACTCCTTGAAAATACCGGTCCCACGTCTGCGGGACCGGCCCGGTCACCCCGTGCAGAGCTCCGGAAGGGACCCGCACCCTTCGGTCCAGCCCGACGTCGACCGGCTGCCGGCGCCGGGCTGTTGTCTAGGGGACGCGGGCCCTTCCGTGTCCGCCCTCGCGGAGCGGACCGACCTCCGCGAACACGGGTCGGACGAGTGGTTGGCACCCCACCCTCCGACCCGGCCACTCGGACGTCGGTCCACCTGCCACGATCTGCATGGGCGGACGGCGACACATTGGAACTCGGCCGAGGGCTGGCTGTCAACCGCCGCCTGACCTGCGCGAACGCGCGAAGACGCAGGTCAACGGCGCGGTGCTCGCGCGCCGCGAATTGCTCGGCAAATCTTCGCGACCGTCGGCGTGTCGCGCGCGACGCGCCGCGACCGGTCGCCGTCAGCGCGGGCACGACGACGGTCCCGGTCGCCGTGGTGGCCAGCAGCGGCTCGGCGAGCACCTCGGCGGCGCCGGGGCTCTCGGGCGTCGCGGCGCCGCGCGCGACGACGTACACCGCGAAGTCCAGGGCCCGCGAGCGGGTGCCGACCCGCACCAGCTCGCAGCGTGATCTCGAGCACGTCGCCGGCCCGCACCGGGGCCCGGAACTGCACGTCGGAGTAGGACGCGAACAGCCCCTCGTCGCCGTCGGTGCGGATGCACATCTCGGTGGCGACGTCGCCGAACAGGCCGAGGCTGTAGGCGCCGTCGACCAGGTTGCCGGCGTAGTGGGCGTGGGAGTAGGGCACGTAGCGGCGGTGGGTGACGACGATGCCGGCCTCGGGGGTGCTCATGCTGCGGTTCCCTTCGTGGCGAGCCGGTGGACGAGGTACGACGCGACCTCGCCCGGCGTCGTGCCGCGGGTGAAGACCCGGTCGACGCCGAGCTCGCCGGCCAGCGCCTCGTCGAAGCGCGGGCCGCCGACGATCAGCAGCGGCCGCTTGTCGGCCGGGTAGGCCTCGCGGAACGCCGCCGACATCTCGCGGGTGTTGAGCAGGTGCGCGTCGCGCTGGGTGACGACCTGGGAGACCAGGACGGCGTCGGCCTTCTCCGCGCGGGCCCGCTCGACGAGCTGCGGGCACCGAGACCTGGGCGCCGAGGTTCACGACCTTGAGCTCGCGGTAGTACTCCAGGCCCTTCTCCCCCGCGAACCCCTTGATGTTGAGGATCGCGTCGATGCCGACGGTGTGGGCGTCGGTGCCGATGCAGGCGCCGACGACGACCAGCCGGCGGCGCAGCGCGCGCTTGACCGCGGCGTTGACCTCCTTGGGCGTCAGCAGCGGGTAGTCGCGCTCGACGACCTCGACCTTGCTGGTGTCGACGAGGTGGTTGACCCGGCCGTAGACCACGAAGAACGTGAAGTCCGGGCCCATCGGCTTGGCGTGCACGACCAGCGCCGGGTCCATGCCCATCTTGTTGGCCAGCTGCGCGGCGGCGCCCTCGGCGACCTTGGAGTGCGCCATCGGCAGCGTGAAGCTGAGCTGCACCATGCCGTCGCCGGTGGTGTCGCCGTACGGCCGGACGATGTTGCTGTCGGTCACTTCTCCTCCAGGATCTCGGTGGCCGGGTTGTAGTAGGCGCTGGACTTCCGGGCCACGCCGTCGAGGCCGCGGCCGGCGTCGGCGGGCCGCTTCATCAGCCCGAAGGTGCCGTCGGCGATCGCGTCGAGCAGTCCGTGCTCGTGGTCGACGATCTGGTCGCAGCAGGTCGATCGACTCCCCCAGCACCTGGCGGGCCCGCTTGGCGATGAAGCCGTCCGGGCTCCGGGCGGAAGTCCTCGTGCAGGTCGCCGGCGGCGTTCATCACGTAGCGGACGTTCTGCAGCGCGAGGTCGCGGTCGGAGAGCCACGGCGTCACGACGGCCTCGGTCATCATCCCGACCAGCAGGATGCCCTGGCCGGTGAGCGCGCCGACCAGGTTGAAGAACCCGTCGAGCAGGTAGCCGCGGAAGACGTCGCCGGTCATGTGCCGCGTCGGCGGCATCCACTTCAGCGGCGCGTTCGGGAACAGGTCGCGCGCCAGCAGCGCGTGGGCGAGCTCGAGCCGGAAGGAGTCGGGCACGTCGGGGTCGATCTCGAAGGCGTGGCCGAGGCCGAGCTGCCAGTCCTCGAGCCCGGCCTCCTTGGCGAAGTACTCGTTGAGCAGCTGGCTGGTGGTCACCGTGTGCGCGGCCTCGACCGCGTCGGCGGTGGTGAGGTAGTTGTCCTCGCCGGTGTTGATGATGATCCCGGCGCGGGCGTGCACCTGCCGGCTGAAGCGCTGGTCGACGAAGGTGCGGATCGGGTTGATGTCGCGGAAGAGGATCCCGTACATCGAGTCGTTGAGCATCATGTCGAGCCGCTCGAGGCCGGCCAGCGCCGCGATCTCCGGCATGCACAGGCCGGAGGCGTAGTTGGTGAGCCGCACGTAGCGGCCGAGCTCCTTGCTCGACTCGTCGAGCGCGGCCCGCATCAGCCGGAAGTTCTCCTGGGTGGCGTAGGTGCCGGCGAAGCCCTCGCGGGTCGCGCCCTCGGGCACGTAGTCGAGCAGGCTCTGGCCGGTCGAGCGGATCACCGCGATCACGTCGGCGCCCTCGCGGGCGGCCTGCTGGGCCTGCGGGATGTCCTCGTAGATGTCGCCGGTGGCGACGATCAGGTAGATCCACGGCTTGCGCGGGGCGTCGCCGTGCCGCTTGATCAGCCGCTCCCGCTCGACCCGGCGGCGTGTCGATCCGCTTGATGCCCGCGCCGACCTGGCGCGCGCGGCGCGGCGGGCCCGGTCGGCGTCCCGGCCCTCGGGGAGCCGGAAGGTCACCGAGCCGGCGGACGCCTTCTGGGCCAGCGTGGCCAGGTCGTCGGCCTCGCCGCGCAGCAGCGCGTCCCAGACCGGCAGCGCGACGCCGTGCTCGAGCCCGGTGTCGGCGCGGACGACGTCCAGCAGCCGGTTGACCCACGGGGTGCCCTCGGCGTCGGCGCCCTCGAGGCCGGCCAGCCGCAGCGTGGCGCGCTCGACGGTGACGGTGGTGTGCTTCTTGGCCATCGTGACGATCGGCCGGCCGGCCTTGCGGGCCAGGGCGCGGGCCTGCTGACGGTCGCCGGGTCGAGGTCGAGCTTGCTGCGAGTCCGGGTCCGGGCGGGTCGACGGTCACGGTGCACCTCCAGCCGTCGTTCGAACAGGCCGCGGACGCCCGGCGTCCTCGCGGAGCAGCTCCAGGGCGTACGCCGCGTGGCCCGGGCACGTAGCCGTTGCCGACCAGCATGGTGACGTCGGCGGCCAGGCCCTCGGCGCCGAGCGCGGCGGCGGAGAACGAGGTGGCCATCGAGAAGAAGATGACGGTGCCCCGGTCGGCGGTGGCCAGGATCGCGCCGCCCTCGCAGCCGGGCACGTCGACGCACACGACGGTGACGTCGGCCGGTCCTCCCGCTGCCGCGACGGCGTCGCGCAGCGCGATCGGGTCGCGGGCGTCGGCGACCACGACCGTCGTCGGCGAGCCCGGCGTCGCGCGAGCAGCTCGGCCTCGGCCTCGTGCGGGACGACGCCGATGGTGCGCGTGGCGCCGGCCCGCCGGGCCGCGGCCAGGCTCAGCGAGCCGGACTTGCCGGCGCCGCCGATGACGGCGACGACGGGCGTCGTCGTACCGCCTCGACGACCCGGGCGGTCAGCGCGGGTGCGCCGCAGACGTCCATGACCGCCAGGCTCAGCTCGGCGCGGCAGGTCGTCGGGGAGCACCGCGGCGATCGAGCGGCCGAAGAGCACGGCGTACCCGTCGCAGGGCACCTGCTCGCCGCGGCCGTCCCAGCGGGCGAGGCCGTCCTCGATCACCAGCGGCGTCAGGGTGAGCGAGACCAGCGTGGCGACCCGGTCGCCCACCGCGAGGCCGAGCGGCGACTCGGGGCCGACCTCCTCGACGGTGCCGACGAGCATGCCGCCGGACCCGGTCTCGGGGTTCTGCATCTTGCCGCGCGCGGCCACGATGTCGAGGACCTCGGCGCGGATCGGCCGGTCCGTCCCCCCCGTGCTTGCGCTCGAGCTGGCGGAACGACGCCGCGTCGAGGTTGAGCCGCTCGACGCGGATCCGGACCTCGTCGGGCCACAGCTCGCGGCGGGTGTCGAGCCGGTCGGCCGCCTGCGGCAGCACGCACGCGCGTCGTCCAGCGACCCGGTGCAGCCCGGTCGGATCGCTGACTCGGTCATCAGACCGCTGGTCCTCTCGGAAGTCTTATCTCTGACAGGAGGATTTCCGGCGCGTCATTGGACATGCCGGACGATTCTCCTCCTACTCTGGCAGAGCGAGCGTCACCGACACAACCGACGCGCCGCCGTCCCCGCCGTACTGGAGCAACCTGGGAGCAGCATGAGCATCGAGACGTCCATCGCCTCGCTGATCGAGGGGAGACCGGCCAGCCCTACCCCTACCAGCGCGTCGAGCTGGTCGAGCCCGACTGGACCCGGTTCCCGGGCTGGAAGGACGTCACCGCCGCGGAGTGGGCGTCGGTGCAGTGGCAGCGCGCGCACTGCGTCAAGAACGTCACGCCAGCTGCGCGAGCTGCTCGGCGACCTGGTCGACGAGCGGTTCTACGCCGACCTCGAGCGCGACCAGGCCGAGCGGGCCACCATGTCGATGCTGGTGCCGCCGCAGATGATGAACACGATGGTGCCCCACGAGACCCCGGCCGGTCCCGGCTCGCTGACCGAGGCGTTCTACGCCGACCCGGTCCGCCACTACATGATCCCGGTCTTCTCCGACCGGCGCACCGACTGGTCCTCGCACCCGCACGCGACCCGCGACTCGCTGCACGAGCACGACATGTGGGTGGCCGAGGGGCTCACCCACCGCTACCCCACCAAGGTGCTGGCCGAGCTGCTGCCGACCTGCCCGCAGTACTGCGGCCACTGCACCCGGATGGACCTGGTCGGCAACTCGACGCCGATCATCGACAAGCTCAAGTTCGTCGGCAAGCCCAACGACCGGCTCGGCGACATGCTCGACTACCTGCGCCGGACGCCGTCCGTGCGCGACGTCGTCGTCTCCGGCGGCGACGTGGCCAACATGCCGTGGCCGCGGCTCGAGGACTTCCTCACCCGCGTGCTCGAGATCGAGAACATCCGCGACATCCGGCTGGCCACCAAGGCGCTGATCGGGCTGCCGCAGCACTGGCTGCAGGACGACGTCCGCGCCGGCATGGAGCGGGTGGCCACGATCGCCCGCGCTCGCGGGGTCTCCGTCGCGATCCACACCCACGTCAACCACGCCAACTCGATCACCCCGCTGGTCGCCAAGGCGACCCCGGCGATGCTCGACACCGGCGTGCGCGACGTCCGCAACCAGGGCGTGCTGCTCAACGGCGTCAACGCCGACCCGCACGCGCTGCTCGACCTGTGCTTCCGGCTGCTCGACGGCGCGCAGATCATGCCCTACTACTTCTACATGTGCGACATGATCCCGTTCTCGGAGCACTGGCGGGTCTCGGTCGCCGACGCGCAGCGGCTGCAGCACCACATCATGGGCTACCTGCCGGGCTTCGCGACGCCGCGGATCGTCTGCGACGTGCCGTTCGTCGGCAAGCGCTGGGTGCACCAGCTCGCCGACTACGACACCGAGCGCGGCATCTCCTACTGGACCAAGAACTACCGCACCTCGATCGAGCACCGGGCACCGAGGCCGACGACGCTCTGTCGCGGACCTACGAGTACTACGACCCGATCCACACGCTGCCCGAGGCCGGCCAGGCGCTGGTGGGCCGAGCACGCCGACCTCGACGAGTCCGCGCTCCGGGCCGCCGAGGTCGCCGAGGCGTCGCGCCGGACGGCGGCCCTCCAGGCCTGGTGAGTCAGTAGGCCCGGCCGGGGTTCAGGATCCCGGTCGGGTCGAAGGCACGTCGGACGGCCCGCATCAGCTCGAGCTCGGTCTCGCCGATCATCTGCGGCAGGTAGGCGGACTTGAGCTGGCCGATCCCGTGCTCGCCGCTGATCGTGCCGCCGAGCGCGATGGCGGCGGCGATGATCTCGTCGAAGGTGGTCCGCGCCCGACGTGACTCGTCGGCGTCGGCGGGGTCGAAGATGATCGTGGGATGCAGGTTGCCGTCCGCGGCGTGCCCGAAGGTGCCGACCGTGACCCGGTGCCGGACCGCCGACTCCTCGATCGCCGCCAGCAGGTCGGGCAGCCGGGTGACCGGGACGGCCACGTCGTCGAGGAGCACCGTTCCGAGCCGCTCGAGCGCGGTCAGGGCGACCCGACGGGCCTCCATCAACGCGTCGGCCTCGTCGTCGTCCTCGGAGCGGTAGACCTCCGTCGCGCCCGCCTGCTGCGCGAGCAGCTCGCAGGCCCAGGCCTGGGCGACGGCGTCGCTGCCGTCGCACTGGATCAGCAGCAGGGCGCCACTGGTCTCGTCGAGCCCCATCCGGGTCATCGCGTTGACGGCGCGCACCGTGGTCGCGTCCATCAGCTCCACGGCGGAGGGCTCGCCGACCGCACCGATGGCAAGCACGGCGTCGATGGCCTGCCCGGTCGTCGGGAAGGCAGCGACCACCGTGGCGGTCGACGCGGGCACCGGTCGCAGCCGGACCACCGCTTCGACGATCACCGCCAGGGTGCCCTCGGAGCCGACGAGCAGCCGGGTCAGGTCGAGTCCGGCGACGTCCTTGCGGGTGCCGGCGCCGGTCTGGATCAGCCGGCCGTCGGCGAGCACGGCCGTGAGCGTGGCGACGTGGTCGGCGGTGACGCCGTACTTGGCGCAGCACATGCCCCCGGCGTTGGTGGCGAGGTTGCCGCCGAGCGTCGAGATCGCTTTGCTGCCCGGGTCGGGGGCGTAGCACAGGCCGTGGGCGCGAGCAGCCGCGTCGAGGTCGGCGTTGATCACCCCTGGCTCGACGCGAGCGGTGCGGCTCGCGACATCGAGCTCCAGGATCCGGTCCATGCCGGCCAGGCTCAGCACGACGCAGCCATCGAGGGCGTTGGCGGCGCCGGCCAGCCCGGTCCCGGCACCCCGCGTCACGACGGGTACGTCGAACGCGTGGGCAGCCCGCAGCGTCGCCTGGACCGCGGCGACCGTGGTGGCCCGCACCACCGCGGCCGGCCGGCCGGCATCGGCCAGCAGGCACTGGTCGTGCCGGTAGGCCTCGGTGGACACCGGGTCGGTGAGCAGCTGCTCACCCACCTCGTCGCGCAGCCGCTCCAGGAAGTCGCTCACGTCCTCGACGTTACGTGACCGGGCGGCTCTCGTACGGTGTCGACAACACGATCGTGGTCCGGGTCGAGACGTTGGCCGCCGCCCGGATCCGGGCCAGCAGGTTCTCCAGGTCGGTCGGCATCGCGACCCGTACCTTGAGGATGTAGGACTCGTCTCCGGCGACCGACCAGCAGGACTCGATCTCCGGGATCTCGCGCACGCGCTCGGGAGAGTCGTCGGGCTGGGACGGGTCGATCGGGCGGATCGAGATGAACGCCGTCAGTGGCAGTCCGAGCTGCTCGTGGTCGATCGTCGCGCCGTACCCCTTGATCAGTCCACGGCCCTCCAGACGCTTCACCCGCTGGTGGACGGCCGACGTGGAAAGTCCCGTCGACTTCCCCAGATCGGTGAAGGACATCCGGCCGTCATGGGCCAACAACTCAAGAATCTTGCGGTCTGTGGCTTCCAGCTCGGACTGACTCACGTCGCACAGCGTAGCGGTGATCGCATGGCAGGATGCGCGTTGTGACCGACCAGCAGACCCGTGTTCCGGCGACCGGCCGGCTGATGCTCCTCGACACCGCCTCGATGTACTTCCGGGCCTTCTACGGAGTGCCCGAGATCAAGGGTCCCGACGGGACCCCGGTCAACGCGGTGAGGGGATTGCTCGACTTCATCTCCCGGCTCGTCGACACCTATCAGCCCACCGACCTGGTGTGCTGCTGGGACAACGACTGGCGTCCCCAGTGGCGCGTCGACCTGCTGCCGTCGTACAAGGCGCACCGCGTCGAGGAGGAGGTGCCGGTGGCCCCCGACGTGGAACAGGTGCCGGACCCGCTCCAGGTGCAGATCCCGATCATCCTCGACGTGCTGGACGCCTTCGGCATCTGTGTCGTCGGCGCCGACGGGTACGAGGCCGACGACGTCATCGGCACCCTCGCCACCGACGCCGGCCAGCCCGTGGACATCGTGACCGGCGACCGTGACCTCTTCCAGCTCGTCGACGACGACGCCGAGGTCCGGGTCCTCTACATCGCCCGCGGCGTCGGCAACCACGAGCAGGTGACCAACGACTGGGTGCGGACCAAGTACGGCATCGACGCCCGCCAGTACGCCGACTTCGCCACCATGCGCGGCGATGCCTCCGACGGCCTGCCAGGGGTTCCGGGGGTCGGTGAGAAGACCGCGGCGACCCTGCTCAACAGGTTCGGTGACATGGACGGCATCGTCGCGGCCGCCGCGGACCCCGACGCCGAGCTCGGCCCCGGACCGCGCGGCAAGATCAAGGCGGCGGCCGACTACCTCGCCGTCGCGCCGGCCGTGGTCGCCGTCGCCCGGGAGATCGACCTGGGTCCGCTCGACACCGCTCTCCCCCGCACCCCGCGCGACCCGGAGCGGACCCTGGCGCTCGCTCAGAAGTGGGGACTGGAGAGCCCGGTCGCCCGGCTGCTCGACGTGCTGACCCCGTGACCCGACCGACTCACCGGCCCCGTCGTACGGTGGAACCATGAGTCGTATCGCTGTCGTCGGGGGCCACGGACAAGTGGCCCAACTGCTCCACCCTGCCCTGGTGGGAGCCGGGCACACCCCAGTCGCCCTGGTGCGCAACGAGGCCTATCGCGCGGAGCTGGAGGCCCTCGGCGCCGAGGTTCGGCTGCTCGACCTCGAGCGCCAGGACGCTGCCGACTACGCCTCGGCGTTCGCCGGCTGCGACGCCGTCGTGTTCGCGGCGGGGGGCGGTCCCGACGGCGATATCGAGCGCAAGCGGACGGTCGACCTCGAAGGCGCCCTGAAGTCGATCGACGGCGCCGGGCAGGCCGGCATCAAGCGCTTCGTGCAGGTCTCTGCGATCGGTGTGGACACACCGCTGCCCGACGACACCGAGCCGGTGTGGCGCGCGTACGTCGAGGCGAAGCGGGATTCCGACGCGGCCCTGCGCGACAGCGACCTGGCGTGGACCATCATCCGCCCGGGCCGGCTGACCGACGATGCCGCGACCGGCCGGGTGGCGCTCGGCACCGAGGTGGACCGCGGTGACGTCACCCGTGCCGACGTGGCAGCCGTGGTGGCTGCGGTGCTCGACGCCGACGAGACGGTCGGGCAGCAGTGGAACCTCGTCGGGGGCGACACCCCGGTGCGTGAGGCGGTCCTGGCAGCTGCTCAGTCAGCGGCTAGCCCGGAGTAGGCCACCACCCCGCGGCGCAGCCGGCGGACGACCTCGCGCGCGGTCTCCCGCAGCCCGGGCTCGCCGGCCGCGTCGGCGACCTGTCCGGCGAGGTCGATCAGCTGCTTCATCCAGCGCACGAAGTCGCCGGCGGTCAGGTCACTCGCGACCAGCACGTCGTCGAGGTCGTCGCCCTCGGCCCAGCGGTAGGCCACCCAGGCGAAGCCGAGGTCGGGCTGCCGCAGGAAGTCCAGCTTGTGGTCGCGCTCCAGCGCGTCCAGGTCGGCCCAGAGCCGGACCATCGAGCCGACCACCTCGCGCACCCCGGCACCGGGCAGGCGCGGGGAGGAGGCGTCGTCGGGTCGGCGGGCCTCGAAGACGAGCACGGACAGGACCGCCGCCAGGGCCGGGGCGGAGAGGCCGTCCCACAGGCCGGTGCGCATCGCCTCGGCGGCCACCAGGTCCATGTCGGAGTAGAGCCGCATCAACGGACGACCCCGGTCGGTGACGCTGTCACCCTCGAGGTAGTCGAGTGCGGTCAGCACCTCGCAGACCCGGTCGAACTCGCGGGCCACGGTGTTGGTGCGCTGCTCGACCCGGCGGCGCAGGGTGGAGGCGTCGCGGTCGAGCTTGAAGTAGCGCTCCGCCCAGCGGGCGTGGTCCTCGCGCTCGGGGCACTCGTGGCACGGATGCGCCCTCAGCCCGGCGCGCAGCCGGCCGATCTCGTCGTCGGGGTCGAGTGGCCCGCCTGCGTTCACCTTGTCGCCGCGTCGCACCGGCGGGGGCGTCAGGTCGTGGGTCCGGGAGCGCAGCGCAGCCGCCAGGTCGCGGCGCATCTGTGGGTTGCGGCCGTTGAAGCTCTTGGGCACCCTGAGCCGGGTGAGTGCGACCACCGGGGTCGGGAAGTCGATCATGGCCAGTCGCCGGGCCTGGCGGTCGGCGGTGACGACGTACGGTCGCGGGCCCTCCGGCGACCACCCCGGGTCGATGACGACGGCGAACCCGGCGAACTTGCCGGTCGGCACCTGGATCACGTCGCCCGGCTTGAGGGCCTGCAGTGACGCCACCGCCTCCTCGCGGCGGTCGGTGCGTCGCGACCGGCTGGCACCCTTCTCGGCCTGGTTGATGCGACGACGAAGGTCGGCGTACTCCATGAAGTCACCGCGGTCGCAGGTGGCAGCCTCCCGGTAGCCCGCCAGGGCCCCCTCGCTCTTGTGCAGCTGCCGGGCCAGTCCGACGACCGCCTTGTCGGCCTGGAACTGGGCGAACGACTGCTCCAGCAGCTCGCGGGACCGCTCACGGCCGAAGTGGTGCACCAGGTTGACGGCCATGTTGTAGGACGGCCGGAACGACGATCGCAGCGGGTAGGTGCGGGTGGAGGCGAGGCCGGCGACCTCCTTGGGGTTCATGCCCGGCTGCCAGAGGACGACCCCGTGGCCCTCGACGTCGAGCCCGCGTCGACCGGCGCGGCCGGTCAGCTGGGTGTACTCGCCGGGGCTGATGTCGGCGTGGGTCTCGCCGTTCCACTTGCTGAGCTTCTCGATCACCACGGTGCGGGCCGGCATGTTGATGCCGAGCGCGAGGGTCTCGGTGGCGAACACGGCCTTGCACAGACCGCGTACGTAGAGCTCCTCCACGCACTGCTTGAAGGCAGGCAGCATGCCGGCGTGGTGCGCAGCCACGCCGCGGGTGAGTCCGTCCAGGAAGTCGTGGTAGCCGAGCACCTGCAGGTCGTCGTCGGGCAGGTGCCGGCAGCTGGACTCCACGAACTCGAAGATCGCGTCGCGCTCCTCGGGCGTGGTCAGCCGGATCCCGGCGTTGAGGCACTGGGTGACGGCCGCGTCGCAGCCGACCCGGCTGAAGATGAACACGATCGCCGGGAGCAGACCCTCGCGGTCGAGCCGCTCGATGACCTCGGCGCGACTGGGGATCCAGACCCGGCGGCCGTTGCCGACCTGCTTCGGCCCTCCCCCGCGCTGGCCAGGACGACCCCGGGGCGAGCGACGGTCCTTCATCCGGCTGCTCGCCCAGTCGTCGCGGGCCAGCTTGACCAGCTCGTCGTTGACCGGAGCACCCTCCTTGACGAAGCCGGCCGCCGCGTCGACGTCGGAGGAGGCGAAGAGGTCGAGCAGGCGGCGCCCGACCATCACGTGCTGGTAGAGCGGGACGGGACGGCGCTCCTCCACGATCGTCGTGGTGTCGCCGCGCACCGTGGCCAGCCACTCGCCGAACTCCTCGGCGTTGGAGACGGTCGCCGACAGCGACACCAGCGCCACCGACTCCGGCAGGTGGATGATCACCTCCTCCCACACCGCGCCCCGGGAGCGGTCCGCGAGGTAGTGGACCTCGTCCATCACCACGAAGCCGAGGCCGGTCAGGGTGCGCGACCCGGCGTACAGCATGTTGCGCAGCACCTCGGTGGTCATCACCACGACCGGCGCCTCGCCGTTGATGACGTTGTCACCGGTGAGCAGACCGACCTGGTCCGGCCCGTAGCGCTCGACGAGGTCGTGGTACTTCTGGTTCGACAGGGCCTTGATGGGCGCGGTGTAGAAGCACTTGCGGCCGGTCTCGAGGGCGAGGTGCACGGCGAACTCGCCGACGATGGTCTTGCCCGAGCCGGTCGGGGCGGCGACGAGCACCCCGCGACCGTCCTCGATGGCCTCGCAGGCGCGCAGCTGGAACGGGTCGAGCGGGAAGGAGTAGAGATCCTTGAACCCGTGGACCACCGGGTGCTGGCGACCCCTGCGGTGGCCGGCGTAGCGCTCGGACGGGCTGAGTTCGTCCGAGGTCGTCATGACCCAAACCTACGCCAGCACGGTGAGCGCGCCGGGCGCACACTCCACGGTGAGCGGCAGCGCCCCGAAGCGCTCGCCGTCGGCGTAGGAGACGATCCCGGGGGCGGCGACGGTGACGCTGCGGACCCGGTGGTGCTCGTACTGCGGGTGGGTGGTGTGGGTGCCCTTGAAGAGCTTGGGGTAGGTCCGGACCAGGCCGGTCCTGCTCATCGGCTTGATGATCACCACGTCGAGCATCCCGTCGTCGAGGACGGCTCCCTCGGTGATCCGCAGCCCACCGCCGAACGACGGACCGTTGCCGACCGCGACCAGCATCGCGTCGAGACGCAGGACCTCACCGTCGAGCTCGAGGGTGTAGGGGATCGGCTCGAAGGTCCGCAGCTCGGCGAGCGTGGCGATGTTGTAGCGCATCTGGCCGCGGGGCCACGTCATCGCGTTGGCCCGCTCGTTGACGATCGCATCGAACCCGGCGGCGAGCACCGTGACGAAGTAGCGCCCGCCGCTGCGGGCCAGGTCGACGGTGCGGGTCTGTCCCGCCACGATCCGGGTCGCGGCGGCCACCGGGTCCTTGCGGGGCAGATCGAAGTAGCGGGCCACGTCGTTGCCGGTGCCGGCCGGGATGATCCCGAGCACCGTCGCACTACCGGCGACCGCCTGCACGGCGAGGTGGACGAGACCGTCGCCGCCGACGACCACCAGCGTCTCGGCACCGTCGGCGACGCACTGGTGGGCCAGGTCGAGGGCCTCGGCACCGTCGCGGCCCTCAAGGTCACGCACGGTGAACCCGGCTGAGCGCAGTCGTGCTCCTGCTGCGTCGCGCGCCTTCGCCCCGCGGCCCTTGCCCGCCGTCGGGTTGGTGAGGAGCGCGATCTCGCGCGAGCTGCCGGTCACGCGGCTCAGACTAGGACTTCTCGACCCCGATGCGCAGGCGGACGGAGTAGCGGTCGGCGGACGCTCCGACGGCCTTGGCGAGCCGGGCAAGGGCGTCCAGGACCAGGTCGGCGGTGAACCCGGTGCCAGGGACGGCGAGCGTGAGCCGGTCTGCCGCCTCGACCAGCAGCACCTGGCCGTTGCGCCACGCCTGGTGGGCGTCGCGGCGGACTGGCTCAGGAGCGACCGGCTGCGGGTAGGCGACATCGACCGCCAGCAGGTCGCACGGGAGCACATCGGGACCGCCGGCGAGGTGACCGGGCACGGCGTACCCGCTGCGCAGGCCGGCCTCGGCGGTCCAGGTGACGTCGGACTCCCCCAGCCACTCGGGCAGCTCGAACGGGTCGATGGCGCCCAGCTCGGGCAGCGCCGTCACAGAGGCGAGACCTCGTCATCGGCCCACTGCCTGGGGTCGTCGATCTTGCGCCCGCGGGCCCGGTCGATGGAGCGGGCGATCACTTCGGCGGCTGCGAAGAGCACCAGCATCGGTGCGGCCAGCATCAGCATCGAGAACGGGTCGGTCGACGGTGTGGCGACGGCCGCGAACACGAAGGTGCCGATGATGATCCAGGGCCGGTAGCGGCCCAGTGCCTTGCCCGAGACGACGCCCGCGAGGTTGAGCATGATCACGAACAGCGGGATCTCGAAGGCGATGCCGAAGACCAGGAGCATCCGGGAGAAGAAGCTGAAGTACTCGTCGAACTCGACCAGGTTGGCCAGGCCGGCCGGGGTGAAGCCGATCAGCACCTCGAGGCCGCGCGGCAGGGCGATGTAGGCGGTCGCCACGCCCAGGATGAAGAGCGGGCCGGCGATCGCCGCGAAGATCCGGGTCCACTTCTTCTCCTCGTCGTGGAGCCCCGGCACCACGAACGCCCAGATCTGGTAGAGCCAGTAGGGGCTGGAGACCACGAGAGCAGCCACGCCGCAGAGCTTGAGCTGCAGCATCAGCGGTCCGGTGGCGCCCTGGACGTAGGCCTCGGTCTGCACCGTCTCGCCGAGCATCTCGCGAGCGTCGTTGTAGGGCCCGAGCACGAGGCCCAGCAGACCGTCACCGGGACGGTCGTAGAAGGCGAGCGCCACGAAGAAGACGACCAGGAGGAAGGAGACCGAGCGCACCAGCCGGGCGCGCAGCTCGCGCAGGTGGTCGCCGAGCGCCATCCGGCCGTCCTCGCCGATCGGGTGCTGGGGACGGCCGGAGAAATAACCGAGAACGCCGTTGATGGACAAGAGAGGCGGTCGCGCGGTGCTCAGGCGTCAGGGCCGCGCAGGCGGTCGCGCTCGGCGTCGATCTCCGCCTGACGCGCGTCGAGGTCAGCCTGGCGCGACTCGATCTCCAGCTGCTCGGGAGTCTTGGTCACCGCGCTGTCGTCGTCGTCCATCAGGCCCTTGGTCTCGGCCTTGAAGATGCGCAGTGCGCGACCGCTGCCGCGGGCGAGGTCGGGGAGCTTGGTGGCGCCGAAGAGCAGCACCACCACGGCCAAGATGAGCAGGAGCTCGGTGGTGCCAAGGCCGCCGATGAGTAGCGGAGACATGTCCATCCTCACGTGTAGGTCCAGAACTCCTTCATAGTACGCCGCATCAAAGGTACAAGTTGAGGGCGGCCTGCGCGGCGGCTGTGAACGTGTCGGCCTGGCCCCCGGGCGAGACCACCCGCGCGTGCGGCGCGAGCCGGAGCAGCAACCGCTGCAACCACGCGTCGTTGGCGACCACCAGGTCGACCTCGAGGCGTCCTCCACGCCGGGGACGCACCGCCTCGACCGGGTAGTACTCGACCACCCAGCGCGCCGGCCGGTCGAGCTCCAGCGTCACCAGCGTGGCGTCCGACGACGTGGTGAACAAGCCGTCGGCCAGGTCGCGTGGGGGCTCGGGGGTCGTCGCGATGGGGGTGTCGAGGACCTGCGCATCCTGGATCCGGTCCAGGCGGAAGAGTCGGGGCGCCTCGGCGCTGTGGCACCAGGCATCGAGGTAGGCGAACCCGTGCGCCCGGACGATGCCTCGCGGGTCGACGACCCGCACCGACTCCTCGTCGCGGGACGGGACGAAGTAGGTCAAGGTGACCTGGACCTGTCGGTCGGCGGCCTCCTGGAGCCGGGTGCCCAGGACGGCCAGGTCGGCGTCGGCGGTGCTCTCCCCCGGGTCGATCCGAGCGGCGTCCGCGCCCTCGGCGGCGGCCGCCTCGAGCTTGGACAGCGCCCGGTCGACGACCTCGCGGGTGTCGTCGCGGGCGCCGTTGCGCAGCGCCCGGAGCGCGACGATGATCGCGGATGCCTCGGTCGGGGTGAGCCGCAGCGGCCGGGCCAGGTAGTCGGCGTTGGTGACCCGGATGACACCGTCGGCCTCTGGCCCCTCGAGGGAGTCGAGGTCGACGTCGATGAGGTCGTCGGGGTAGCCGCCCGGGAGCCCGCACATCAGCAGCACCTTGAGGTCGGAGAGCAGCTGGTCCGGAGGCACGCCGAGGGCGCGCGACGCCTCGTCGAGACGCACCTGTCCCCGCGCATGGAGGTAGGGGACGAGCGCCAGGAGCCGGGCGACCTGATCCTTGGCTCCGTTGGGAGGCGGTTTGCTCACCGGGCACCACCCACCGCGGCTGTGAGCCGGTCGATCACGGTGCGCCGCAGCTCGGCGGGCTCCTCGACGACCACCGTGGCGCCGTGGCCGAGGACCTCGTCGGCCAGCCCCGGTCCGCCGCGCGTGATCGTGACCCGGTCCCAGGTGCTCGCGGTGTCCGGGCCCGGCACGCCGGGCTGGACGTCGTCGGCGTCGCGACGCAGTCCCAGCCCGGAGCCCGAGCGCACCAGGAGGACCGCGCGCTCGTTGGTCGGCGCCGGCGCGAGGCGCAGGGTCGTGGCACGGACGTCGGTGCCGGGCGGGACGTCGTACGAACCGGATGCGCCGCTCTTGCGGGCCTCGCCCTGGATCCGGGAGAGCCGGAAGACCCGTTCCTCGCCGCGGTCGGTGTCGAGACCGACGACGTACCAGCGCCCGGAGTAGCGCACCACTCCCCACGGCTGCAGGTGCCGGGTGCTGGGTCGGGTGGCACCGGACCGGAGGTAGTCGAACGCAACGGGGGTGCGCTCCTGGATGGCTTCCCAGAAGACGTCGAAGGACGGCTCCTCGGCACTGAGCCGGGGCTCGGCGATGTCGAGCGCCGTCTCGTCGATCGGTACCCCGAGCGCGATCAGCTTGCGGACCGCCTCTGTGGTCGCCTCGGCCAGCCGGGCGTGCTCCCACACCCGGGTGGCGAGGCCGATCACGGCCGCCTCGTCGGCGGTCAGCGAGATGTCGGGGAGCGCGAACTGGTCGGGACGGATCCGGTAGCCCGGCTCGTCGTCGAAGTAGGCGTCCATGTTGCCCACCTCGACGGGTACGCCGAGGCTGCGCAGCTCCTCCTTGTCACGCTCGAACATCTTCTCGAAGGCGTCGTGCGACGCGTCCGGGTAGAGGATCGAACGGATCCGCTCCTTGGGGACGAAGTGGCGCTGGACGAGCAGCATGATCAACAGGTTGAGCAGGCGCTCGCTCTTCCGTACGGTCATGCTGCTCATCCTGCCGCCCTCCAGGGGCTCCTGGGTCAGGACGCGGCCAGGATGTCGACGACGAAGTAGAGCGTGTCGGTGCCCTTGATCGAGCCGTCCTGGGACCCGGCCTTGCCGTAGCCCTCGGACGGCGGGATCTGCAGGACCATCCGGCTGCCTACGGTGGCTCCGACCAACGTCTTGTCCCAGCCGGTGATGACCTGGCCGGTGCCGATGCCGAAGGTGGCGGGCTCCTTGCTGTAGCTCTCGTCGAACGGCTTCTTGCCCTGGTAGACCTGGCCGAGGTAGTTGACGGTGATGCTCTGCCCCTTCTCCACCTTCTCGCCGTCACCGACGATCAGGGCTGCGGAGTGCAGCTTGCCGTCGGGCTTGGGGGTGCCGGTGAAGTCCAGGCTGGTGACGTCTTCGCCCTTGGTGACGAGCGCGGGAGCCCACGACGGGGCGGTCTTGTCCGCGCCCTGGGGTCCGTCGAGGATCGTCGTCTTCGACATCAGGTCGATGATGATCAGCACGTCGTCCTTGTTGCCGATGCCCATGCCGGAGTTGCCGCTGGGGCCGAAGGCGTCCTCGGCGCTGGCCGACACCGCGACCCGGGATCCGATGGTCTGGCCGACGAGGGCGTCCTTGAAGACGGGACTCAGGTCGTCGCTGGCGGTGACCGACTCGGGCTTGCCGGTTTCGTAGGTGCTGTAGGCCATCTTCTTGGTGGTGCCGTTGCCGACCCAGATGTTGGCGGAGACCTGGTCTCCGGTCTCGACCTTCTCGCCGTCGCCCTTGATCAGCACCGTCGTGGTGATCTCGTCGGTCTTCATGTCGCCGTCCCACTTGACCTCGGGCGCCTTGCCGAAGTCGCCGGTGACGGTGACACCCGCCACCTCGCCGGAGTCCGACGCGTTGGACGAGCTCGACGAGGAGCCGTCGGAGTCGTCGGAGCCGCAGCCGGCGAGGCCGACGGCCAGGACGAGCGGGAGGAGCAGGACAGGGAGGCGTCGGAGACGTCGTGACACGGGGTTCACCTTCGTGGCTCGGGTGCAGGGCAGGGGGCTCGTGGCGTGCTCCCCCGGGTGGTGCGACAGCGCCGTCACCCTAGCCGCCGAACCTGAGTGGTCCCTGATCGACGTCACATGCCGTCGATCAGCCGCTGCACCCGCTCGTCGTACGCACGGAACGGGTCCTTGCACAGGACGGTGCGCTGGGCCTGGTCGTTGAGCTTGAGGTGGACCCAGTCGACGGTGAAGTCACGCCGGCGCTCCTGGGCCTTGCGGATGAACTCACCACGCAGTCGCGCCCGGGTGGTCTGCGGTGGCACCGACTTGGCCTCGAAGATCTTCAGGTCGGTGGTCACGCGAGCGACGGCTCCGCGCTTCTCGAGCAGGTAGTAGAGGCCTCGGCCGCGGTGGATGTCGTGGTAGGCGAGGTCGAGCTGGGCGATCCGCGGGTGGCCCAGAGGGAGGCCGTGCTTGGCGCGGTAGCGCTCGATCAGCTTCCACTTGATCACCCAGTCGATCTCGCGGTCGACCAGGCCGAGATCGTCGGACTCGACCGCCTTGAGACCGCGCTCCCAGAGGTCGAGCGCCCGCTCGATGATCGGGGTGCTGATCTGGCGACGGTCGACGAAGTCGCGTGCCTTGGCGAGGTACTCCCCCTGGATGTCCAGCGCGCTGGCCTCGCGGCCGTTGGCGAGCCGGATCTTGCGGCGTCCGGTGACGTCGTGCGAGATCTCCCGGATCGCCCGGATCGGGTTCTCCATCGTGAGGTCGCGCATCACCACGCCCTCCTCGATCATCCGCAGCACCAGGTCGCAGCTGGCGACCTTGAGCATCGTCGTCGTCTCGCTCATGTTGGAGTCGCCGACGATGACATGCAGGCGGCGGTACTTCTCGGCGTCGGCGTGCGGCTCGTCACGGGTGTTGATGATCGGCCGGCTGCGGGTGGTGGCGCTCGAGACGCCCTCCCAGATGTGCTCGGCGCGCTGGCTGACGCTGTACGTCGCGCCCCGCGGGGTCTGGGTGATCTTGCCGGCACCGACCACGATCTGGCGGGTCACCAGGAACGGGATCAGCACCTCGGCGAGCCGAGAGAACTCACCGGCCCGGCCGACGAGGTAGTTCTCGTGGCAGCCGTAGGAGTTGCCCGCGGAGTCGGTGTTGTTCTTGAACAGGTAGATCTCGCCCTGGATGCCCTCGTCGTGCAGCCGCTGCTCAGCGTCGAGCAGCAGGCCCTCGAGGACCCGCTCCCCTGCCTTGTCGTGGGTGACCAGCTCGGCGATGTCGTCACACTCGGGGGTGGCGTACTCCGGGTGGCTGCCGACGTCGAGGTAGAGCCGGGCCCCGTTGCGCAGGAAGACGTTGCTGCTGCGGCCCCAGCTGACCACCTTGCGGAAGAGGTAGCGCGCGACCTCGTCCGGGCTCAGCCGCCGCTGGCCCTTGAACGTGCACGTGACTCCGTACTCGTTCTCGATCCCGAAGATCCGCCGGTCCATGTCAGCAGCCTAGGCGCACTCTGGTCGTCGGTGGCGTGTTGGACACCGGGTGGCGGTGGAAATGGTGCTTGGTGCCGGTTTGCGGGCCGATGGCCCGCGGTTTGGTCACCAACCGCAAGAAATGAGGCCCCATTCACCCGGTTCGTGACCAATCGATGATGCCCCCCTGCCGGCGCCAACGATTCAACACCCGGTCACGGCCCGCCACGCCGTACAGAGAATTGTCGACCACCCGTCTCCAGCGCTCCAGCCGCCGCAGGTCATGCGTCCGCTCCAGCGCCCGGTCGATCTCGTGCATGACCACCAGCGCATGGTTCAGGAGGTCATCGAGCACGAAGCCCTTGCGGGTGTACGGGGTGCCCGCCCAAGCACGTTCGCGGCGCAGGTCGGTGCGGTGCTGGACCTTGCTTCGATGGTGCTCTCCGTCGTACTCATGGACGTATGAGGTCCCCACCACCAGGAAGTCGACGCGTCCGAGCAAGTTTCCGTGGTCGTCGTACAGCTCGGCCTGAGGTAGGACCGGGACCCCGATCGCCTTGTGGAACACGTGCAGCACCGTCTCACCAGGCGACTCGCAACGACGTTCCGAGAGGTCCCACGCCTGCCGGAGCATCCGCACCCCTGGTCGTCCGCTGCTGAGCAGCGTGGCCATCCGATCCTGGTCAAGGTCGCCCGCGCGGAGGGCAGAGTTGATCAAGATGACGAGATCAAGAACGCCGAGATCGCGTGCCGCGCGGAGCAGGATCTCTTCCGGGGCCTCAACCGGGAGGTCATGCCGTTGCTCTGCCTGTGTCTTGCGAACCAGTCGCGAGCAGATCAGGCCGGCCCGACGCGGACGATTCTCGTCACCCTCGACCGCGGCGAAGACGGGGACCTGCTCGGGGAGCTTGGGGAGTTCCCATCCCCTGAGCCGAGCGCCGGTGAGGTGGGTGAAAACCGCGGAAGGTGGCAGCACCAGCAGGTAGGCCCGGAGCTCTCGGTGGAAGGTCTCGTCAGCGGAAAGACCTTCTCGCTTGCGGATACCCAGCCCGTGACTCAGGCGCCAGTAGTCGGCGAGTCGTATCTCGCCGCGTACCAGTTCGTCGTCATCGTCGTCCATGTACGAACTCTGCGCCCACACGGTCCCGCGGAAACGCGACACCTCGCGGCCTGTGGATGAACACGGACAAGGGACGCCATTGACCCGCCGTTTGGTCACCAACCGCGACTGGGAGCCCTCCCACCACGCGGTTGGTGACCAAACCGCAACCAACCGCGGACCTACAACCGGGAGCCAGCCGTCAAGAAGGAGGCGCGATCGGGGGCTCGGCGGGCGGCTCGCCCGTCACCGGGTCCTCGAGCGGGCGCACCCCGCCGCTGATCTGGTCGGTGGGGTCTGCCGGGTCGTCGGGACCGGGGCTGCCGCCGGACGGGATCGACCCGCCCGCGGTGTCCTCCGGCAGGGACGCGTCTGGCTGCGGGGTGCCGCGGTCGCCGAGCAGCTCGGCGAGCCGGGACGGGCGCAGCCGGACGAACTTGCGGGGCCGGGTGCGGGTACGGTCCAGGACGGCCACCTCGAGGTCCTGGTCCGGGATCACCCGGTCGGAGTGGTCCTTGGCGTCGTTCTGGGAGTGACCGAGGGCGGTCACGGCCAGCCGCAGCGCGTCCTGCAGCGGAGCGCCCTCGACGTAGTTCTCCTTCAGGTGCACGGCGACGGCGTCGGCTGCGCCGCCCATGACGGCGTACCCGTGCTCATCGGCGACCTGACCGTCGTAGGTGAGCCGGTAGAGCTGGTCCGCCGACGCCTCGTCGCCGATCTCGGCGACGAAGATCTCGACCTCGTAGGGCTTCTCGCCGCCACTGGAGAAGATGGTGCCGAGGGTCTGGGCGTACGCGTTGGCCAGCCCGCGACCGGTCACGTCACGCCGGTCGTAGGCGTAGCCGCGCATGTCGGCGAGGCGGACGCCGGCGATCCGGAGGTTCTCGAACTCGTTGTAGCGACCGACGGCCGCGAAAGCGATCCGGTCATAGATCTCGGAGACCTTGTGCAGCGCCTGGGAGGGGTTCTCGGAGACGAACAGGATGCCGTCGGCGTACTGCACGGCGACCACCGAGCGACCGCGGGCGATGCCCTTGCGCGCGAAGTCGGCCCGGTCCTTCATGAGCTGCTCGGGTGAGACGTAGAACGGCATGCTCATCAGGCACCACTCCCGTCGAGCGCGGCGGCAGGTCCGTCGGGTCGGTTCATCCGGCCGAGGATCACCCGGTCGGCGATCGCCGCCACGTCGGCGTCCGGCAACCGGAGGCCACCGTCGGCGGTCATCACCTGGACGACCGGGAAGATCCGTCGGGTCACGTCAGGGCCGCCCGTCGCGGAGTCGTCGTCGGCGGCGTCGTACAACGCCTCGACCACGGCCTGCACGGTCTGCTCGGCGGTGAAGTCGCTGCGGTAGAGCTTCTTGAGCGAGCCGCGGGCGAAGAGCGAGCCCGAGCCGACGGAGTGGAAGGCAGTCTCCTCGTAGCGGCCACCGGTCACGTCGTAGCTGAAGATCCGACCCTGGTCGGCGTTGAGGTCGTAGCCCGCGAAGAGGGGTACGACGGCCAGCCCCTGCATGGCCATGCCGAGGTTGGCCCGGATGAGGGCAGCCAGCCGATTGGCCTTGCCGTCCATCGAGAGCGTGGTGCCCTCGATCTTCTCGTAGTGCTCGAGCTCGGTCTGGAACAGCCGCACCATCTCGACCGCGAGGCCGGCGGACCCGGCGATGCCCACCGCCGAGAACTCGTCGGCGGGGAAGACCTTCTGGATGTCGCGCTGGGCGATGATGTTGCCCATCGTGGCCCGCCGGTCGCCGGCCATCACCACCCCGCCCGGGAAGGTCGCGGCGACGATGGTGGTGCCGTGCGGGGCGAGGTCGCCCGCGTGCCCCTGGGGTACGGCGCGGCGCCCGGGCAGCAGGTCGGGCGACTGCTCGGCGAGGAAGTCGGTGAACGAGGAGGTGCCCGGCTGCAGGAACGCAGCCGGTAGACGGGGGTCGCTCATGCGGCCTACTCGCCACCCTTCTGGATGAACGACTTCACGAAGTCCTCGGCGTTGGACTCGAGTACCTCGTCGATCTCGTCGAGGATGTCGTCGATGTCGTTGTCGAGCGACTCCTTGCGCTCGGCGACGTCGGTCTCGGGGGCGGTCTCGACCGCCTCCTCGGTCTCGGAGGACTTCCGCGGCTGCTTCTGCTCCTGTGCCATGTCCCGATCCTATGCAGTCAACGGGTGAGAGCGGTGAACAACGCCTCTGCCGTCTCACTGCGGTCGAGGAGCTCGCCCACGTGCGCCTTGCTGCCACGCAGGGGATCGATCGTCGGCACCCGCTGCAGCGACTCGCGCCCGGGCAGGTCGAAGATGACGGAGTCCCAGGAGGCTGCAGCGACGTGCTCGGCGTACTTCTCCAGGCACCGGCCGCGGAAGTAGGCCCGGGTGTCCTCGGGCGGCTCGTGCATCGCCGCGTCGACGCTGGCGTCGTCGAGGAGGCGCTCGATCCGGCCGGCCGCGACCAGCCGGTGGTAGAGGCCCTTCTCGGGCCGGATGTCGGAGTACTGCAGGTCGATCAGGGCCAGCTTGGCGTCGTCCCACTCCAGGGAGTCCCGCTGGCGGTACTGCTCGAGCAGCTTGAGCTTGGCCACCCAGTCGATCTCGGCCGCGCACGACATCGGGTCCCGCTCGAGACGGTCCAGCACCGACTCCCAGCGGGCCAGGACGTCGACGGTCTGCGCGTCGGCATCGGCGCCGTAGCGGTCCTCGACGAACTTGCGGGCCAGGTCGAGGTACTCCAGCTGGAGCTGGATCCCGGTCAGCTTGCGGCCGTCGGTCAGGGTCACCGTCTGCTGGAGGGTGGGGTCGTGGGAGATCGCCCGCAGCCCGGCGACGGCACCGCTGACGGTGAGGTCGGAGCCGATGAAGCCGGCCTCGATCATCGCCAGGACCAGCGACGTCGTGCCGACCTTGAGGTACGTCGACACCTCGGCCAGGTTGGCGTCGCCGATGATGACGTGCAGGCGGCGGTACTTCTCCGGATCGGCGTGCGGCTCGTCGCGCGTGTTGATGATGGGCCGCTTGAGGGTCGTCTCCAGGCCGACCTCGACCTCGAAGAAGTCGGCGCGCTGGCTGATCTGGAACCCGTCCGCGCGGCCGTCCTGACCGATCCCGACCCGGCCGGCGCCGCAGATGACCTGGCGGCTGACGAAGAACGGGGTCAGGTGGCGCACGATGTCGCCGAACGGGGTGGACCGGCGCATCAGGTAGTTCTCGTGGGCGCCGTAGGACGCGCCCTTGTTGTCGGTGTTGTTCTTGTAGAGCGCGATGGAGGCGCCACCGGGGAGCTGGCCCGCACGCCGCGCGGCGTCGAGCATCACCTGCTCCCCCGCCTTGTCCCACCGCACGATGTCGAGCGGCGAGGTCACTTCCGGGGTCGCGAACTCGGGGTGCGCGTGGTCGACGTAGAGCCGGGCACCGTTGGTGAGGATCACGTTGGCCAGACCGAGGTCCTCGTCGGTGAGCTGGGTCGGGTCGGCCACCTGGCGCGACATGTCGAAGCCACGGGCGTCGCGCAGCGGCGACTCCTCCTCGAAGTCCCACCGGGCGCGTCGGGCCCGCAGCGTCGCGCTCGCGTAGGCGTTGACCACCTGCGAGGAGGCGACCATCGGGTTGGCCAACGGCTGACCCTGCACGGCGATGCCGTACTCCACCTCGGTCCCCATCACCCGGCGCACGCTCATGGGTCGAGCGTACGCGAGAGACCCCCACCGGACAGGGGTCTATCCCCCGCGCCGGTCACGGCGGTCGACGCCGTCCGGGCAGGATGACTCACCCCGTAGGTTCTCCGTCATGAACGACCACTCGGCACGCGCCGTCGCGGCAGCGGAGGCGCTCGGACTGACCCACTCGGTGACGCGGCACGGGCGGGTGCGGTCCCTGGCCGAGGCCGCGGCCGCGCGCGGCATCGAGCCGCACCAGATCGTCAAGACCATGGTCGTCCGGCTCAGCGACGAGGACCACCGCTTCGTGCTGGTGCCCGGCGACCGGGAGATCTCGTGGCCCAAGCTGCGGGCGCTGCTGGGCGTCAACCGGATCTCGATGCCGAGCGCCGAGACGGCGTACGACGTCACCGGCTACGAGCGCGGCACCATCACCCCGCTCGGGAGCCTGACCCCGCTGCCGGTGATCGCGGACGCCTCGATCACCGGTGCCGTCAGCCTCGGCGCCGGCGCCCACGGGACGGCCATCACCGTGGACGCCGCCGAGCTGCTCGCTGCGCTCGACGCCACCACGGCCGACGTGACCTAGAGGTACTGACCGGTGTTGGAGACGGTGTCGATGGATCGGCCCGGCTCGGTGCCCTGCTTGCCGGTGATGAGCGTGCGGATGAAGACGATCCGCTCCCCCTTCTTGCCGGAGATCCGAGCCCAGTCGTCGGGGTTGGTGGTGTTGGGGAGGTCCTCGTTCTCCTTGAACTCGTCGACGCAGGCCTGCAGCAGGTGCGCGACCCGGAGACCCTTCTGGTCGTGATCGAGGAGGTCCTTGATGGCCATCTTCTTGGCCCGGTCCACGATGTTCTGGATCATCGCCCCGGAGTTGAAGTCCTTGAAGTAGAGGACCTCCTTGTCCCCGTTGGCATAGGTGACCTCCAGGAATCGGTTCTCCTCGGTCTCGGTGTACATCCGCTCCACCGTCGCCCGGATCATCCCGCCGACGCACGCGTCCTTGTCGCCACCGAACTCGGCGAGGTCGTCGGCGTGCAGCGGCAGCGAGGCGGTGAGGTACTTGCTGAAGATGTCGCGGGCCGACTCGGCGTCGGGACGCTCGATCTTGATCTTGACGTCGAGACGGCCGGGTCGCAGGATCGCCGGGTCGATCATGTCCTCGCGGTTGGAGGCGCCGATGACCAGGACGTTCTCGAGCAGCTCGACGCCGTCGATCTCGCTGAGCAGCTGCGGGACGATGGTGTTCTCCACGTCCGAGGACACGCCCGACCCACGGGTGCGGAACAGGGAGTCCATCTCGTCGAAGAACACGATGACCGGGGTGCCCTCGCTGGCCTTCTCACGGGCCCGCTGGAAGACCAGCCGGATGTGCCGCTCGGTCTCGCCGACGTACTTGTTGAGCAGCTCCGGCCCCTTGATGTTGAGGAAGTAGGACTTCCCCTCCTGGCCGGTCTTCGCGGCGACCTTCTTGGCCAGCGAGTTGGCGACCGCCTTGGCGATCAGGGTCTTGCCACAGCCCGGAGGACCGTAGAGAAGCACACCCTTGGGCGGCTTGAGCTCGTGCTCGATGAACAGCTCGGGGTGCAGGTAGGGCAGCTCGACCGCGTCGCGGA
The DNA here is from genome assembly GCA_963706475.1 of uncultured Actinomycetota bacterium. Classification (GTDB taxonomy): domain Bacteria; phylum Actinomycetota; class Actinomycetes; order Propionibacteriales; family Nocardioidaceae; genus Nocardioides. The sequence continues at coordinate 321,709 of CAVPLV010000003.1, forward strand.
TCGTCTCGATCTGGCCGAACAGGCCGCCGATGTCGGAGTAGTCGATGTCGGGGACCTCTTCGAGGACGAGCTCCTCGACCTCGGACTTCGGGACCTTCTCGTAGACGTAGCCCGAACGAGAGTCGAGCAGCAGCGAGTCGCCGGCGCGGATCTTGCCCTCGAGCAGCGGCGCCGCGATCCGGACGACACGCTCCTCGTCGGCGTTGGCGATGACGAGGGCGCGCTCCTTGTCGGCGAGCAGCTCCTTGAACATCACCACCTCGCCGACCTTCTCGAAGGCCAGCGCCTCGACGACGTTGAGCGCCTCGTTGAGCATGACCTCCTGGCCACGCTGGAGGGCGTCGAGGTCGACGTTCGGTGAGACGTTGACGCGCAGCTTGCGACCCCCGGTGAAGACGTCGATCGAGTCGTCGTCGTTGCGGGCCAGGAAGGTGCCGAAGCCGGCCGGCGGCTGCGCGAGCCGGTCGACCTCCTCCTTGAGCTTCATGATCTGGTCGCGGGCCTCGCGCAGGGTCTGGGCGAGGCGCTCGTTCTGCGACGTCAGCCCGGCGAGCGAGCGCTGGGTGTCGGCGAGCCGGAGCTCGAGTGCGCGGGAGCCGGTCGGTGCGTCGGACAACCGGCGGCGGAGCTCGAAGACCTCGCCCTCCAGAAGCCGGACCTGGCTCGCGAGCTCCTCGGGGTCGCGGCCCCCGGTGCTTGGTACGCCCTCAGATGTCGACATCAGCGCCACCTCCTGTTGCGACGACCCTACCCGTGGGCTGGCGTCAGGGAAGGGGACGACGTGGGGTGTTGGTCACGATTTGGCGGCACTCCGGTCGCATGCCGTACCGACCCCGTTGGTCGGCGGGTCGGCCAGCGGCCCTCACGCGGAAGGTTCGGCCTCGCCCGGCGGCCGCGGGCCGGTGTAGTCCACGCCGTACGCACCGGGGGCCGGACGACGCTTCTTCAGCGGCGCCCGCTCGCCCGGAGCCATCCGTCGAGCCGTCACCAGGAACGCGGTGTGGCCGATCATCTTGTGACCGGGACGTACGGCGAGGCCCTCGACGTGCCAGTCGCGCGCCAGGGACTCCCACGCCTGCGGCTCGGTGAAGCCGCCGTGCACCCGGACCGTCTCGACGAACTTGGACAGCTGGGTGGTGGTCGCGACGTACGCGCAGACGATGCCCCCGGGCCGCAGCGCGTCGGCCGTCGCGTCCAGGCACTCCCACGGGGCCAGCATGTCGAGGATGACCCGATCGGCACGTGCGCCGGACGCGGGCAGCGCCTCGGCCAGGTCGCCGAGCGTGAGCTGCCAGGCGGGGTGGGTCTGCCCCTCCGGCGCTCCGAAGAACTGGTTGACGTTGCGCCGCGCGATCTCCGCGAACTCCTCGCGACGCTCGAACGACGTGACCTGGCCGTAGGGGCCGACGGCGCGCAGCAGCGAGCAGGTGAGCGCACCCGAGCCGACCCCTGCCTCCACGACGTGGGCGCCGGGGAAGATGTCGGCGAACGCGACGATCTGAGCGGCGTCCTTCGGGTAGACCACCGCGGCACCGCGCGGCATCGAGACCACGAACTCGGAGAGCAGCGGACGGAAGACCAGGTACTCACCGCCCGAGGTCGAGGTCAGGGTGAAGCCCTCCTCACGACCGATCAGGTCGTCGTGGGACATCCCGCCGCGGTTGGTGTGGAAGGTCTTGCCGGGCTCGAGGCAGATGTTGTGACGCCGGCCCTTGGCGTCGGTGAGGCGCACCCACTCACCGGCGCGCAGCGGTCCCCGGTGGACACCGGACCACGCCTGGGGAGCGACGTCGGGGCTGGCGGCATGAGTCTCGGACACGGCGGAACCCTAGTGCTCGCCCTCGCGGAACGCCCTATCCACGTCAGCCGTGACCAGCACTCCGAAGACGCTGCCGTCGGGCTCGACGAGGAGGTACTCCGGGGCTGGAGCCCTGTTGATCGCCTCGATCAGCTCCTCGCCGCTGATCGCCATCGGCAGCCGCAGCCCGTCGTCCAGGGTGCGGGCCACCGTCGAGGTGGCTATCCAGGGACGACGCTCCTCCGGGGTCGCAGCCACGGCGGCCTCGCTGACGATCCCCACCGGCACGCCACTCCCGGTCACCGTGACGAGGCTGCCGGCAGACGCGACCTGCGCACGTCGTACGGCCTCCGCGAGGGGGAGGTCGGAGGGCACGGCGAGGGTACGCCGGGCCAGGTCGCGCGCCACCAGGCTCGGGAGCCGCTGCCGGACCCGGGCGCTCGCGATCGCCGCGGTCGCACCCGACCACAGGAAGACGGCGATCACGGCGGCCAGCACCCACGACAGCAGGTCCGGCGCCTGGCCGGTGACCCGCTCGGAGGCGAGCGGCCACAGCAGGGCCAGCCCGGCCACCACCCGACCCGCCCAGCCAGCAGCGATGGTGCCGCGGTAGACGTTGCCGGTGATTCGCCAGACCGCGGACTTCAGGACCCGACCACCGTCGAGCGGCAGCCCGGGCACCAGGTTGAGCACCCCGATCAGCAGGTTGGCCCCGGCCAGGGCACCGACGGCCATCAGGAGCAGTCCCTCGAGGCCCAGGTGCGTCATCCCGTAGGCGACTCCTCCGACCCCGAGGGAGGTGAGCGGGCCGACGACGGCGATCCAGAACTCCTGGCGCGGTCGGCGCGCCTCCCCCTCGATCGCTGTCATACCGCCGAGGAAGTGCAGCGTGATGGACGTGACCTTGAAGCCGTAGTGCCGCGCCATGACCGCGTGCGAGGCCTCGTGCAGCAGCACCGAGAGGTAGAGGATGACGGCGAACGCGAACCCGGCGAGGTAGCTCCAGGCCCCGAGCCCGGGCTGGGCGTTCTCGGCCGCGGGGGCGACGATGACCGCGATCAGGGCGGCCACGATGAACCAGGTGGACGAGACGAGCACGTCGCTGCCCGCGATGGTGCCGACCTTGAACGTCCCGGGCGGACGGGATCGCTGCGCCGGGTCGTCCACACCTCGAGGCTACCGGGCGTACGTCGTGCTGTCGGCGCCCGGACCTAGGGTGGTCCTCATGAGCGTGCAGCAGGACTCCCCGGCGACCCGGGTCTCCACCCCGGTCGACGGGATCGAGGTGCTCGGAGCGCTGTCGCCCAGCCGGGCCGGGGACTTCCTCACCTGCCCGTTGCTCTACCGCTTCCGCACCATCGACCGACTGCCGGAGCCGCCGTCGCCGGCTGCGACGCGCGGGACCGTCGTGCACAAGGTGCTCGAGGACCTGTTCGACCTGCCCGCTGCCGAGCGGACCCCCGACCGGGCCGCGGGGATGCTCGGCCCGGCCTGGTCCGGGCTGGTCGAGCAGGAGCCCGAGCTGACGTCGATGTTCGGGACGGACGAGGACGGGGCCGAGATCACGGCCTGGCTGGCGTCCTGCCGGGAGGTCCTCGAGCGCTACTTCACCCTGGAGGACCCCAGCCGGCTGGAGCCTGCCGAGCGTGAGCTCTACGTCGAGACCCTGCTGCCCTCACGGCTGCTGCTGCGCGGCTTCGTCGACCGGGTCGACGTGGCACCCTCGGGTGCGATCCGGGTCGTGGACTACAAGACCGGTCGCTCCCCCGGCGAGCTCTTCGAGGCCAAGGCGCTGTTCCAGATGAAGTTCTACGCGCTGGTCATCTGGCGCACCCGCGGAGTCCTGCCGGCGATGCTGCAACTGGTCTACCTCGGCAACGGCGAGATGCTGCGCTACGAGCCCGACGAGCAGGACCTGCTGGCCACCGAGCGCAAGGTCGAGGCGATCTGGCTCGCGATCCAGGAGGCCGAGGCCTCCGGCACCTGGCTGCCGAGCAAGAGCCGGCTGTGCTCCTGGTGTGCCCACCAGGCGATCTGCCCGGCCTTCGGCGGCACTCCGCCGCCGCTGCCGGTCAGTCCTGCTGCGGCAGCTCCAGAACTGCCAGATCCCGAGCGCTGAGCCCCACCAGGCTCTCGTGGAAGACCCGCCGCGGGCCGTCGAGGACCGGCACGTGGTGCGGCACGACCAGCACCACGCAGCCTGCGCTCTCGGCCGACTTCGCGCCGGTGTTGGAGTCCTCGATCGCCACACAGTCACCCGGCTCGACGCCGAGCGCGGCCGCTGCGGTCAGGTAGGGCTCCGGGTGCGGCTTGCCGAAGGTCACCTGGTCACCGGTGACGATCACCCGGAAGGTCTCCGGGGGCAGTGCGGCCAGGATCGGGGCGACGAAGCGCTCGTAGGACATGGTGACCAGGCCACACGGCACCCGCCGCTCGCGCAGGTCGGAGAGCAGCTCGACGGCGCCGGGTCGCCACGGGATCGCCCCCTGGACCCGCTCCACCACACCGTCGAGCAGCTCCTCGACGATCTGCTCGGGACTGCGGTCGATCCCCATGTGCTGGCGGATGTAACGGCCGGACTCGAGCAGGTCGCTGCCGACCAGGTTGAGCGCGTGCGTGGTCGACCAGGTGCCGCCGTACCGCTCCGCGATCGCGAACTCGGTCTCGATCCAGTAGGGCTCGGTGTCGACGAGGGTGCCGTCCATGTCCCACAGGACGGCTGTCGGAGCCGCCTCAGTCATCGGGGTCGTAGCCCAGGTTGGGCGAGAGCCACTTCTCGGCCTCGGCCACGGTCCAGCCCTTGCGCTCGGCGTAGTCCACGACCTGGTCGCGGCCGAGCCGGCCGACCACGAAGTACTGCGACTGCGGGTGGCTGAAGTACCAGCCCGGAGACCGAGGCACCCGGCCACATGGCCATCGACTCGGTGAGCGTGATGCCGGTGCGATCCTCGACGTCGAGCAGGTCCCAGAGGGTGAGCTTCTCGGTGTGGTCGGGGCAGGCGGGGTAGCCCGGGGCGGGCCGGATGCCGGCGTACTTCTCGGCGATCAGGTCCTCGTTGCTGAGCTGCTCGTCGTCGACGTGGCCCCAGAACTCGGTGCGGACCCGCTGGTGGAGGCGCTCGGCGAAGGCCTCGGCGAGCCGGTCGGCGAGGGACTCGATCAGGATGGCGTTGTAGTCGTCGAGGTCGTCCTTGAACGCCTGCACCCGCTCCGGCAGGCCGATGCCGGCGGTGACCGCGAAACCGCCGACGTGGTCGGCCAGACCGGTGTCGATCGGTGCGACGAAGTCGGCGAGCGACTTGTTGGGTACGCCGTCGCGGTGCTCGCCCTGCTGGCGCAGGTGGTGCAGCACGGTCAGTGGCGCTCGAGCGGTCGTCGTCGGACGCAGACGACGGTGTCGTCGCCGTCGGCGTTGGCCGGGAAGAACCCGTAGACGCCGCGGGCGGTCAGCCACTTCTCGGCGATGATCTGGTCGAGCATCGTCTGGGCGTCGTCGTAGAGCTTGCGGGCCGTCTCGCCGCTGGTCGGGCTGTTGAGGATGTCGGGGAACTTGCCCTTCATCTCCCAGGCGTTGAAGAACGGCTGCCAGTCGATGTAGTCGCGCAGCTCGGCGATGTCGTAGTCGTCGAGCACGTGCACGCCGCTCTGGCGGGGCTGCGGCGGGGTGTAGCCCTCCCAGTCGACCGGGGTGGCGTTGGCCCGCGCAGCGCTCGCAGTCGAGCTAGCGGCCGGTCGCACTTGGCCGCGTGCCGGACCCGCAGCGCGTCGTAGTCCTCCTTGACGTCGTCCAGCAGCTTGACCCGGCGGACGTCGTGGAGCAGCGCGGCCGCCGTCGGCACCGAGCGCGAGGCGTCCTTGACCCAGACGACCGGTCCGTCGTACTTGGGGTCGACCTTGACCGCCGTGTGGGCACGCGACGTGGTGGCACCGCCGATGAGGAGCGGGATGGTCAGGCCCTGGCGCTGCATCTCGGTGGCCAGGTTGACCATCTCGTCGAGGGAGGGGGTGATCAGCCCGGAGAGACCGATGATGTCGGCGCCGCACCTCGGCGGCGGTGTCCAGGATCTTCTGGGCGGGCACCATCACGCCGAGGTCGATGACCTCGTAGTTGTTGCACTGCAGGACCACGCCGACGATGTTCTTGCCGATGTCGTGGACGTCGCCCTTGACCGTCGCCATCACGATCGTGCCGTTGGTCTCCTTGGCGGTGGCGAGCGCAGGGTTGTCGAGCTTCTCCTGCTCGATGAAGGGGATCAGGTAGGCGACGGCCTTCTTCATCACCCGCGCCGACTTCACCACCTGGGGCAGGAACATCTTGCCGGCGCCGAAGAGGTCGCCCACGACGTCCATCCCGGACATCAGCGGACCCTCGATGACCTCGATCGGTCGGCCACCGCGCTCGGCGATCTCCCGGCGCAGCTCCTCGGTGTCGGCCTCGACGTGCGCGTCGAGCCCCTTGACGAGCGCGTGCGTGATCCGCTCGCCGACGGGCAGCGAGCGCCACTCCTCGGCGGCCGCCTCGACGACCTCGCCCTGACGGTTGTGAGCCTCGGCGATCTCGAGCAGCCGCTCGGCGGCGTCGGGGCGCCGGTTGAGCACGACGTCCTCGATGCGCTCGCGCAGCTCCGGCTCGACCTCGGTCGTAGGGGATCAGCGCGCCGGCGTTGACGATGCCCATGTCGAGGCCGGCCTCGATGGCGTGGAAGAGGAACACCGCGTGGATGGCCTCGCGCACCGGGTTGTTGCCCCGGAACGAGAAGCTCACGTTGGAGATGCCGCCGGAGACCTTCGCCCCGGGCAGGTTCGCCTTGATCCAGCGGGTGGCCTCGATGAAGTCCAGGCCGTAGGACGCGTGCTCCTCGATGCCGGTCGCGATCGCGAAGACGTTGGGGTCGAAGATGATGTCGTCGGGCGGGAAGCCGACCTCGTCGACCAGGATCCGGTAGGCCCGCTCGCAGATCGCCTTGCGTCGCTCGAGGTTGTCGGCCTGGCCGTCCTCGTCGAAGGCCATCACCACCGCGGCAGCGCCGTACTTGCGCACCAGGCGGGCCTGCTCGATGAACTTCTCCTCGCCCTCCTTCATGGAGATCGAGTTGACGATCGGCTTGCCCTGGACGTTCTTGAGCCCGGCCTCGATGACCTCCCACTTGGAGGAGTCGACCATGACGGGGACCCGGCTGATGTCGGGCTCGCTGGCGATCAGCTTGGTGAAGCGGTCCATGGCCGCGACGCCGTCGATCATGCCCTCGTCCATGTTGACGTCGATGACCTGCGCGCCGTTCTCGACCTGCTGGGCCGCGACGCTGAGCGCGGTGTCGTAGTCGCCGTCCTTGATCAGGTTGCGGAACTTCGCCGAGCCGGTGATGTTGGTGCGCTCACCGACGTTGACGAAGAGGCTGTCGTCGGTGATCGTGAACGGCTCGAGGCCCGAGAGCCGCATGGCCGGGAGCGACCTCGCCGGCGGTACGCGCGCTCCTGGTCGGCCACCGCTCCCGCGATGGCGGCGATGTGGGCGGGCGTGGTGCCGCAGCACCCGCCGACGAGGTTGACGAAGCCGCTCTCGGCGAACTCCGCGCAGGATGGCCGCGGTCTCGTCGGGCGCCTCGTCGTACTCACCGAAGGCGTTGGGCAGCCCGGCGTTGGGGTAGCAGGAGACGAAGGTGTCGGCGACCCGGGCCATCTCGGCGATGTAGGGGCGCATCTCCTTGGCCCCGAGCGCGCAGTTCAGGCCGATCGCGAGCGGGCGGGCGTGGCGCACGGAGTCCCAGAAGGCCTCGGTGACCTGGCCCGGACAGGGTGCGGCCGGAGGCGTCGGTGATGGTGCCGGAGATGATCAGCGGCCAGCGGCGGCCGTGGTCCTCGAAGAGCGTCTCGACCGCGAAGATCGCCGCCTTGGCGTTGAGGGTGTCGAAGATGGTCTCGATCATCAGCAGGTCGGAGCCGCCGTCGACCAGCCCTCGGGCCGCCTCGAGGTAGGCCGCGACCAGCTGGTCGAAGGAGACGTTGCGGGCCGCCGGGTCGTTGACGTCGGGCGAGATGGACGCGGTGCGCGTCGTCGGACCGAGCGCGCCGGCGACGTAGCGCGGCTTCTCGGGGGTGCTCGACGTCGTCGGCCTCACGGCGCGCCAGGCGGGCGGACTCGAGGTTGAACTCGTAGGCGTAGCTCCTCCAGCCCGTAGTCGGCCAGCGAGACCGAGTTGGCGTTGAAGGTGTTGGTCTCGATGATGTCCGCGCCGGCCTCGAGGTACTCGCGGTGGATGCCGGCGATGATGTCGGGCTGGGTCAGGGTGAGCAGGTCGTTGTTGCCGACCAGGTCGCTCGGCCAGTCGGCGAAGCGCTCGCCGCGGTAGCCGGCCTCGTCGGGGCGGTCGCGCTGGATCGCCGTCCCCATGGCTCCGTCGAGCACCATGATCCGCTCAGCCAGGACGCGGGTGAGCTCATCGGTGACGTCGGGCCGCAACTCGGGCGACTGGGACAACGCGACTCCTTTCGGGTGGCCGTGACCGGCCATCGAGGTCAAGCGTAGGAATGCCATCCAATCTGCGGACAGGTTTCCCAGATCGTGACACCGGCCCGCTCCCCCGGTGAAATCCACGCAGCCGACTAGGCTGGTCCGGTGATCGAGATCGAAGACGTCCCCGAGCTGATCGACCCCGTGGTGATCGCGGCTTTCGAGGGGTGGAACGACGCCGCGGACGCTGCATCCTCGGTCATCGACCACCTGATCCAGGTGTGGAACGCACGGATCGTCGGTGCCATCGACCCGGAGGAGTTCTACGACTTCCAGGTCAACCGCCCGATCGTCAGCTCCGACCTCGACGGGCATCGCCGGATCACCTGGCCCACCACCCAGATCGCGATCGCGAGCCCGCCCGACCTGGACCGGGACGTGATCCTGATCCGGGGGATCGAGCCCAACATGCGGTGGCGGCAGTTCTGCGCCGAGCTGCTGGCAGCGTGCGATGCGCTGGGAGGGCACATGGTGGTGACCCTCGGGGCCCTGCTGGCCGACAGCCCTCACACCCGGCCGATCCCGGTGACCGGCACCGCGACCGAGCCGGAGCTGGTCGACCGGCTCAAGCTCGAGCAGTCGAGCTACGAAGGGCCGACCGGCATCGTCGGGGTCTTCCAGGACGCCTGCGTCCAGCTCGACCTGCCTGCGGTCTCCTACTGGGCCGCGGTGCCGCACTACGTCGCCCAGCCGCCGTGCCCCAAGGCGACCCTGGCACTGGTCGGCCAGCTCGAGGACCTCTTCGAGGTGAGCATCCCCGTCGGCGACCTCGAGGAGGACGCCCGCGCCTGGGAGCGGGGGGTCGACGAGCTCGCCGAGGAGGACGAGGACGTCGCCGACTACGTCCGGGCCCTCGAGGAGACCCGCGACACCGCCGACCTGCCCGAAGCCTCCGGTGAGGCGATCGCCCGGCAGTTCGAGCGTTACCTCAAGCGGCGCGACGGCGAGGGGTAGGCGCCAGCCGTCAGAGCGCGAGCCCGAGGGCAGCGTCCAGAGCGGCGAACATCTGCAGCGCGGCATCAGGGTCGGTGGTGTCGGCGAGATCGTCGGTGCCGAGGGTCGCAGCCACCCAGCGATCCACGGCATCGGTCGCGCGCGGGGCGTCGAGGTCGTCGGCGAGGGCCGTCAGGATCTCCTGGACGACCGCAGCAGCCGGCGCTCCGGCCCCCAGGGACAGTGCCCGGCGCCAGCGGGCGACGTCGTCGACGGCCGTCCACAGCTCGTCGTCGACCCACTCCCAGTCGCTTCGGTAGTGGTGGCGCAGCAGGGCCAGGCGGATCGCCATCGGGTCGATGTCGCTGTTGCGCAGGGCCGAGACGAAGACCAGGTTGCCCCGCGACTTCGACATCTTGGCGCCGTCGTAGCCGACCATGCCGGCGTGGCTGTAGACCTTCGCGAACGAGACGCCGGGCGACGGCGACCTGGGCGTGACCGGCACACATCTCGTGGTGCGGGAAGACCAGGTCGCTGCCGCCGCCCTGGACGTCGAACGCGCCGCCGAGGTGCTCCTGGGCGATCGCGGTGCACTCGATGTGCCAGCCCGGGCGACCGGGTCCGAAGGGGCTGTCCCAGGAGGGCTCGCCCTCGCGGCGGCCGCGCCACACGACGCAGTCGAGCGGGTCCTTCTTGCCGGGACGGTCCGGGTCGCCGCCGCGCTCGGGGTAGACCTCGAGCATGGTGGTCCGGTCCCACCCGGACTCGGCGCCGAACGCCGGGTCGGCGGTGACGGAGAAGTAGAGGTCGTCCTCGACGCGGTAGACCGACCCGGCGGCCTCGAGCCGCTGGATGAGCTCGATGACGAGCGGGATCGACTCGACCGCACCGATGTAGTGCGCGGGCGACAGCACCCGCAGCGCGGTCATGTCCTGGCGGAAGAGCTCGGTCTCACGCTCGGCGAGCTCGACCCAGTCGACGTGCACCTTGGCGGCCCGTTCGAGCAGCGGGTCGTCGACGTCGGTGACGTTCTGGACGTAGGTGACGTCGACGCCGGCGTTGCGCCAGGCCCGGTTGAGCAGGTCGAAGCCGACGTACGTCGCGGCGTGGCCGAGGTGGGTGGCGTCGTACGGGGTGATGCCGCAGACGTACAGGCGCGCGGCACCATCCGGGTCGGTGGTCACCGGGCCGCCGCTCGCAGTGTCGTGGAGGGAGACGGCCGGCCCGGTCACAGGCAGGGCAGGGATCTCCGGGGACGGCCAGGCTCGCATGCCGCCAGCCTATCGAGTCCCGTCAGAAGGGCGGCCACGGGATGGCCGGCCACTCGCCACGCGGTGCTGGCATGGTCGCGTTGCGGACCAGCCGGTCGCAGCGGCGCCTGAAGGATTCGATCTCGGCGTCGGTGAGCAGCCCGGCGAGCCGGTCGCCGAGCGGACCGGCGATGGACGCCCGGACCCGGGCCACCACCTGGACCTCCTCGTCGGTCAGGGCCTCCCCCGACCAGCCCCAGAGCACCGTCCGCAGCTTGTGCTCGCTGTGGAAGGTCAGGCCGTGGTCGACGCCGTACCGGTGTCCGGACGTCATCTCCAGGACGTGGCCGCCCTTGCGGTCGGCGTTGTTGACGACGAGGTCGAAGACCGCCATCCGACGCAGCGCGACGCTGTCCTCGTGGACCAGGGAGACCGCCTGGTCGCGACCGTCGATGCCGTCGAAGACGTGCCGCCAACCTGGGGGCACCTCGCCCTCGTCGACCAGGGTCACCGCGGACTGGTCGGGGTCGGGCTCCTGCCAGCGCTGCACCATCCCGTGGCCATGCGGTCCGTCGCGCAGCCAGGTCGCGGGCACGACGTCCCAGCCGGTCGCGACCGAGACGAGGTAGGCCGCGAGCTCGCGGTCGGCCAGGGTGCCGTCGGGGAAGTCCCAGAGCGGACGCTCGCCGGCGACCGGCTTGTAGACGACCCGGGTCTCGTCGATCTCACCGACGAAGGTGGCGTTGGAGGCCGGCATGATCCGGCCGTGGAGGACGAGCTCGCCCTCGAGCAGGTCCGGCGTCACGGATCGCGGCGCCGGAAGCCGTTGGCGCGCACGCACAGGTGGCCGTCGGGATCGACCGGGTTGCCGCAGAAGGGACAGCTCGGACGCCCGGCCTCGAGCACCTGCTCGGTGCGCTGGACGAAGGCCCGTGCCGTGCCCGGGGGGATCCGGACCAGGAACACCTCGTCGGCCTCGGGCTCCTCGAAGTCCTCGTCGACCTGGTCCGGGGTGATGACCGCGGCCTCGGAGTAGGGGAAGACCTCGATCACGACCCGCTCGTCGCTCGGGTCCCACGACAGCGTCATGGTGCCGGCCCGGAACTCCTCCTCGATGGGCTGCTCCAGGGGGTCGGTGTCGTCGAGGCCGAGCGGCGCGACCGCCGGGATCGTCGCCTGGCTGCGCTCGCTGGCCATCACCTCGTCGAGCAGCTCGTCGACCCGCTCCGCGAGCGCCTGGACCTGCTGCTTCTCCAGAGAGACGCTCACGAGGCGGGCGCCGCTGCGCGCCTGGAGGAAGAAGGTGCGTTGCCCCGGAGGGCCGACCGTGCCTGCGATGAACCGCTCCGGCGGGTCGAATCCATGGACGAGAGGTGCCATGAGGCAACCCTATTCCGTGCTCGATGGACCGGCGCCACCGCCGACGGCCGCGTCCGCGGATCGGGGCGTACGACGCCGCCGGGTCCCGGACTTCCGCGGCGTGGGCGCCAACCAGGCCAGGTCGCCGCCGTGGGTGTTGGTGGCGAGCACGAACGGGCGGGTGGCGGTGTAGCGGATGATCGAGATCGACGCCGGGTCGACGTGCAGCCGCTGGAACAGGTCGAGGTGCATGCCGAGCGCGTCCGCGAGGATCGACTTGATGACGTCGCCGTGGCTGAGCGCCGCCCACACCGCGCCGGGCCCGTGCTCGGACTCGATCGCGGCGTCGTGGCGTCGTACGGCGGACACCGCCCGGGCCTGCATCGCGGCCATCGACTCTCCACCGGGGAACGCCGCTGCCGATGGCTGGGTCTGGACCGTGGTCCAGAGCTTCTCGCGGGCCAGCTCCTTGAGCGGCCGGCCCTGCCACTCGCCGTAGTCGCACTCGGTGAGCCCCCGGTCGGTGGCGAGGCGCAGCGGAGCGGGCTGCGCGGCGAGCACGGCCTTCGCGGTCTGCCGGCAGCGCTCCAGCGGGCTGCTGACCACGGCAGCCAAGGGCACCGCACCCAGCCGCTCGCCGGCCCGCACGGCCTGCGCCGCCCCGGTGTCGTCGAGCTTCACGCCGGGGAGACGACCCGCGAGGGTGCCGCTCGCGTTCGCGGTCGTCCGCCCGTGGCGGATGAGGATGACGGTGGCCATGTCGTGGACTCTAGCGAGCGGTGCCATGGCATACCGTGAGCCCGTGATCGTGGACTGCGCCCTCTACCGACGGGGCGCCCGCGTCGCCGCGGACGGCGACCCGCAGGCGCTGTTGGCAAAGGCCACCGAGGACGACGACTTCGTCTGGGTGGGGATGCACGAACCGTCGGAGGAGGAGATCGCGGACGTCGCGCTCACCTTCGACCTGCACCCGCTGGCGGTGGAAGACGCCGTGACGGCGCACCAGCGGCCCAAGCTGGAGCGGTACGGGAACACGCTCTTCCTGGTGCTCAAGACGCTCTGGTACGTCGATGAGCAGGATGCCGTCGAGACGGGCGAGATCGCACTGTTCATCGGCCGTGACTTCGTCGTGAGTGTGCGCCACGGCCAGGGCAACGAGCTGCACTCGGCGCGCACCGACCTCGAGGCCGGGCACCAAGCGCTCACCCACGGTCCTGGCGGCGTCATCTACGCCGTGATCGACCGCGTCGTCGACGAGTACGCCGCGGTGGTCGAGGAGCTCATCATCGACGTCGACGAGATCGAGACGTCGGTGTTCTCGGACGAGCGCACCAACGACTCCGCACGGATCTACGTGCTCAAGCGGGAGATCGCCGAGGTACGACGGGCTGTGCTCCCCCTGCGCGACCCGCTCGACCGGTTCGTCGCCGGCAGTGTCGTCGGGGTACGCCAGGAAGCTGGGCCGTTCTTCCGCGACGTCTCCGACCACCTCGCCCGCGCCGCGGAGACCGTGGACTCGCTGGACGCCCTGCTGTCGACCGCGTTCGACGCCCACCTCGCCCAGATCTCGGTCCAGCAGAACGACGACATGCGCAAGATCTCCGCCGGAGCAGCGCTGATCGTCGTACCGACCCTGATCGCCGGCGTCTACGGCATGAACTTCAGCCACATGCCCGAGCTCGGCTGGACCTACGGCTACCCGTTCGCGCTGCTGCTCATGGCGACGGCCGCGGCCGGGCTCTGGGTGCTGTTCAAGCGCTCCGGCTGGCTCTGATCAGGCGGTGAGCACGCCGGTGGCGACCAGGATCAGGGTGGCCGTCCCGAGCAGCACGCGGTAGATCACGAACGGCAGGTAGGACCGGGTGCTGACCCAGCGCAGCAGCCACGCGATCGCGGCGTACCCCACGACGAACGACACGATGGTCGCCACGAGCGTCGGCCCCCAGCCGTAGCTGTTGTCGCCGTTCGGGATCTCCGGGAGCTCGAAGAGGCCGGCACCGACCACGGCCGGGATGGCGAGCAGGAAGGCGTAGCGGGTCGCTGCCTCCCGCTCGTAGCCCAGGATCCGGCCCATCGTGAGGGTGGCCCCGGAGCGGGAGACACCCGGGACGAGGGCGAGCGCCTGGGCGCAGCCCATCAGCACGGCGTGCTGGAAGTTCATCTCCCGGATCACCCGGTCGTTGCGGCTGAACCGGTCGGCGACGCCGAGCACCACACCCATCACGATCAGCATCGTCCCGATCAGCCACAGGCTCCGGAAGTCCTTCTCGATGACGTCCTTCAGGAGGATGCCCAGCACCACGATCGGCAGCGAACCGATGATGATGAACCAGCCCATCCGGGCGTCGAAGTGTCCGCGGTACTCCGGTTTGAACAGCGAGCGCACCCACATCGAGGCGATTCGCCAGATGTCCTTGCGGAAGAAGATGAGCACCGCCAGCTCGGTGCCGATCTGGATGACGGCGGTGAACGCGGCGCCGGGGTCGCCCCACCCGAACAGCTCGGGGAAGATCCGCAGATGGGCGCTGCTGGAGATCGGCAGGAACTCCGTCAGACCCTGGATGGTTCCGAGAACGATGGCCTCGAGGTAGTCCGACACAGCCCGCAGCCTAAGGCGTCGCAGGCCCACGGCGAGCCGGAGCCACGGCGTGTGGCGGTCTTGGCTAGTTTTTCTCCATGCAGCAGCGGCGAGTCGGCGGGACCGGCCTCACGGTGTCCCGGCTGGGGCTCGGCACGATGACCTGGGGACGCGACACCGACGAGCACGAGTCCCGCGACCAGCTGATCGCCTTCGCCGAGGCCGGTGGCACGCTCCTCGACACCGCCGCTGCCTACGGCAACGGCGCCTCCGAGGAGCTGATCGGCACCCTGATCGGGGACGTGGTCGATCGCGACGAGGTGGTGCTGGCCACCAAGGCCGGGATCAGCGCCCGACGCGGCGGTCGGGACTACAACACGTCCCGCGGCAGCCTGCTCACCACGCTCGACGCCTCGCTGCGCCGGCTCGGCACCGACCACGTCGACCTCTGGCAGGTCCACATCTGGAGCGACGAGACGCCCGTCGAGGAGACCCTGGCGGCCCTCGACGTCGCGGTCACGAGCGGACGCACGTCGTACGTCGGGGTGAGCAACTACACCGGGTGGCAGACCGCCCAGGCCGCCACCTGGCAGCGAGCCGTCCCGGGCCGGACGCCTCTGGCCAGCACGCAGGTGGAGTACTCCCTGCTGAACCGGGGTGTCGAGCACGAGGTGCTCCCCGCGGCCGCCGCGCTCGGACTCGGGGTGCTCCCGTGGTCGCCGCTGGGACGAGGCGTGCTGACCGGGAAGTACCGCTCCGGCACGCCCTCGGACTCCCGCGCCGCGTCGTCGCACTTCGCCAACTTCGTCAATCCCTACCTGGAGCCGCGCGCCGCCGGCATCGTCGAGGCCGTCGCCCGTGCCGCCGACGGGCTCGGGTGGACCGCGCTGGAGGTCGCCCTCGTCTGGGTGCGGGACCGGCCCGGCGTGACCGCGCCGATCGTCGGCGCCCGGACCGCGGCGCAGCTGCGCGGCGCCCTCGGGATCGACGAGCTGGACCTGCCCGTCGAGATCACCGCCGCTCTCGACGACGTGTCTGCCGAGTGACCTGCCACTGATGGGAGTCCCCGTATGAGCCGAGCCCTCCGTCGTCCCCCCGCCCGCGGTGTCGAGTGGGAGTTCGACAAGGTCACCTTGTCGCGCGAGCTCTCGCGGTCGGTGGTCACCCGCCTGCTCGTCGAGCGTGCCGAGCAGGGAGGCTGGGAGCTGGACCGGGTGCGGATCGGCACCGACGGCACCCGCCGGATCGTGCTGCGGCGCAAGATCATCCGGCAGCCGCGGCCGACGTACTACCTGATGTAGCCCTCAGACCTCGTCGAGGAACCGGTCGAAGACCCGCGCCCCGAACTCGAGGGCGTCGACGGGGACCCGCTCGTCGACACCGTGGAAGAGTGCCGTGAAGTCGAGGTCGGCGGGCAGCCGCAGCGGTGCGAAGCCGAACGACTTCATCCCGAGCTTGCGGAAGTGCTTGGCGTCGGTGCCGCCGCTCATCAGGTACGGCGCCACGATCGCCTCGTCGTCCTCGGCGAGGATCGATCGGGTCATCGCATCGACCAGGCGGCCGTCGTACGGCGTCTCCCAGGGCTGCTGGTGGCTCACGTAGTCGATGTCCACGTCCTCACCGACCAGCTCGGCCAGGGTCGCGAAGAACTCGTCCTCGTAGCCGGGCAGGAACCGACCGTCGACGTGGGCGGTGGCCTCGGTGGGGATGACGTTGACCTTGTAGCCGGCGCCGAGCATCGTCGGGTTGCAGGTGTTGCGGATGACGGCGCCCATCATCCGGGCGGCTCCCCCGAACTCCTCGACCAGCGCTTCGGCGTTCTCGGGGGTGGCCTCGGTCCCGGCCAGCTCGCCGACGGCCGCCAGCAGGGTCCGCATCGCCGGGGTCAGGCGCACCGGCCACTCGTAGGCACCGATCCGGGCGACGGCACCGGCCAGCGACGTCACGGCGTTGTCGCGGTTGATCATCGAGCCGTGACCAGCGCGGCCGCGGGCCGTCAGACGCATCCAGGCCATCCCCTTCTCGGCCGCCTCGATCAGGTAGACGCGGCGGCCGCGCACGGTCGCGCTGAAGCCACCGACCTCACCGACCGCCTCCGTGCAGCCCTCGAGCTCGTCGGCATAGCGGTCCACGAGCACCTCGGCACCGAGGTGACCACCGGCTTCCTCATCGGCGGTGAAGCAGAGCGTGATCGGCCGCTCCGGGACCCGACCGGCCCGCTGGCGCGCCCGTACGACACTGAGCAGCATCGCGTCGAAGTCCTTCATGTCGACAGCTCCGCGACCCCACACGTAGCCGTCCTGGATCTCGCCGGAGAACGGGTCGACCTGCCAGTCGGCCGCCTCGGCGGGCACGACGTCGAGGTGGCCGTGCAGCAGCAGTCCACCCGTCGCGGAGGACCGGTCGCCACCCCACTGGGCGATCACCGATGCGCGGCCGTGCTCGGACTCCACCAGTCGGGACCCGATGCCGACCTCGTCGAGCAGCGTGGCGACGTGCTCCGCCGCCTTGCGCTCCCCCGGGCCGTCCTGGTCACCGTAGTTGCTGGTGTCGATCCGGATCAGCTCGCGGCACAGGTCGACGACCTCGCCGGCGGGGTCGTGGGTCGCGTCGACCGTGTCCTTCGTGGGTGCAGCCATGGCCCCAGCATGTCACCCGCCACCGAGCCATCCCGATGCGAGAATCCGGGCGGGCTTTTGCTACAGTTCCGAGGCACTCGTCCGGGTGGCGGAATTGGCAGACGCGCTAGCTTGAGGTGCTAGTGCCCGTATTAGGGCGTGGGGGTTCAAGTCCCCCCTCGGACACTGGAAGGGCCCCGGCTCCACGGGGCCTTTCCTTCATTTCGGGCCCCGATCCCGGCCATACTGACTCGGTGAGAAGTCGGGGCCGCGGCCGGGCCACTCTGGTCGGTCTCGTGCTCGTGGTCGGACTCGGCGTCGGCGGCCTCGCCGCCTGCGGGGCCTTGGATTCGGACGCCCGGCCGGCAGCCGCCGGCACGCCCGAGCCGACGCCCGTGCCGCGCCTCATCTGGAGCCGGCAGCCCAACATCTGGGGGCCGGGCGAGACCAGCGGCCGCTGGTGGGCGGTGTCGATCGACACTCAGTCGGGGCCCGGGCCGATGCACCCGGCGAACGCGGTCGGGCTGCAGACCGGGAACGCACTCACCGGCAAGGTGCACAAGGTGGCGACCCCGAGGGGACGCCTGGTCTGCAGTCTCGGCGCGCTGGCACCGGATCCCGGCACCGGTGCCGGCCGTTTCCTGGTGGGGACGATGCACGGCACCGACTGCGAGATCGCGCTGCTCGACGTCGGGATCGACGGGCACCGATGGCAGCGAGAGGTGCCGAGCGAGCTGGTGCCTGACCCCCCGTCCGAGGTCCAGGAGGGCGAGACGATCGTCGGCACGTGGGACGGGACCACCGTCATCAGGTCGTGGAACGGGGTCACCGAGTCGGTCCTGGCCAGGGACTCGAGCGGCACCACCGTGTGGAGCGTTCCGCAGCTCGACCACCGCGAGAGTCCGATCTTCCTCTTCGACTGGACCGAGACGGTAGTACCCACCTCGACGGGTCCGCTCCTGGTGACCTATGCCTTCGACGGGCCCGGCCCGGTGCCCGACCTCGGCGAGCAGCCCGATGCCACCCTGACCCTGCTGGACCCGGCCACCGGCACCCCGACCCGGGAGCTCGGCACGGTCGAGGACTCCAACTTCCTCTGGCTGGTCGACGACATCGCGATCTTCGCCAAGGGTGGGGAGTACGCCGCCACCTACGACGGCTACCGGTTGCCTGAGGTGGACTGACGGGGGGCTCAGGCGCTCCGGCTCGCCCCCCGGCTGGCCAGGCACCGGGCGACGTAGAGGTCGATGTCCTCACGCTCGACCCGGGCGCGGGACAGCTCGGTGCTGGCGATCCGGGCGTTGGCGACCGCCCGGGTCTGGTCCCACGGACGCCAGGTCCACAGATCGACTGGCATGGATCCCCCTCGATGACGCATCACTCTGATTAAGTGTAGTAACTTACTCTAGAATGCTAGCGCACTATCGGGAGGAAGCGAATGCCGGAGTCCAGGCACCCCACGCACCGCACCGACCCGGCGCAGGTGCTGCTCGCGGCTGGGTGCTTCGGCACCCTGGCCGCGCTGGCGCTCTTCGAGCAGTACCCGCAGATCCCGGGAGCCGTGGTCGCCTTCGGGGCCGCCTACCTGATCGTCAGGCGCGGGCGGCCCGCCGACTGAGCGGGGTCAGACGACGCCGGTCGATCGGGGAGGGACGACGGTCCAACCGGGTGTCCAGCACGCTGGCGGCCCGCTCGGCCTGCCCGTCGTTGACCAGGCAGAAGAGCAGCGTCTCATCGATGATCTCGCGCTGCGCGGCGGAGCCGCCGACCTGCACCAGCACCGGCGAGATGTCGGTGAGCAGGGCCGCGGCGTCGCCCCACCGGCTGTCGCCGACGGCGAGCAGCGCGTCGCAGACGGCGACGACGACCGTCTTGATGGTGACGTCGGAGGATCCTTCGCAGTGCCGGCGCAGCGCGGTGAGGCGTCCGGTGTCGCCGGCGGCCGCCAGTCCGATCGCCGCGTGCAGCGCCACGAACGGTGTCTCCGGATGCAGCAGCAGCGCCTCGTCGACAGCATCGAGCACCGGGCGGACCGGTGGCGGAGAGGCCTCGTCGCCGAAGGCGGGAGGTACGGCGAGCCCGGACGCGGTCGCGGCGTCCCAGTCGGTCGTGGTGACCCGCCAGCGCCACAGCAGCGAGGCCGAGTCCACCAGCGCCCGGACCCCGGTCACGGCGGGCGGCGCCAGCTGGGAGTAGTAGCGCTGCCGGACCGCCTCGGTGTCGCCGAGCGCGAGCTCGTGCAGGGCGGCATGCCAGGAGAAGTGCGCCCGGTGGCTCGACGAGCGACCGCTCTCGGCCACCCAGTGGTCGAGCCAGACCCGGCCGGCTTCGTGCTGACCGGTCTCGTAGAGGACGTGGGTCTGGGCGTGGACGGCGTGCCCGGACGACGGCTCGCAGGACAGGGCGCTCTCGGCGAGCAGCCCAGCCTCCTCGAACTTGCCCTGGTCCTGCCGGGTGAAGGCGAGCAGCGAGATGTACCACCAGTGGTCGCCGTACGCCGGGGCCAGGCCCTGGACCAGGTCCCACGCCTCGCGTTGGAGGTCGGTCACTCCGGAGAACGCGATCGTCGGCACCGCCACCGACACCGCGAGCACGTCGCGGGGATAGGTCGCGATGTGTGACATCAGCGCCTGGGCGCCCGCCTGGCGGACGTCTGCCACCCGCCGCCCCACGACGTTGACCAGGCTGGCCTCGCGAGCGTCGCCGCGCTTGCGGACCGCCTCCCGAGCCGCGGTGAGAGAGGCCTGGACGTCGGCCTCGGCGCCGGCCTCGTGACCCAGGATCGCGAGTGCGGCGTGCGCCAGGGCGAAGTCCGGGTCGATCTGGGCCGCCTCACGGATCAGGTCGTCCCCACCGGACTGGAGACGCATGATCCGCTCGAGACCGGCGTTGTAGGCGGCCGCGGCCTCGGCGGTCGTGGACAGCGGCAGGCCCAGCGGGTCGCGGGGCCGGGCGACCGGGTGGTGACCACTGACCAGGCGACCGTCGGCGAGGCGGCGCGGCAGGGGTGCCACCGCGTCCAGCACGGAGCCGGCGAGCGCGAACGCCTGGGCGCGGATCTCCGGCACAGCCGTCGACTCCCACAGCTCACCGCGTCGCAGTGCGCCCAACGTCCAGACCGGGGCACCGGTGTTGCCGGCAGCGTCGAGCAGCCGACCCTGGTCGGTGCGGAAGCCCATCCCGGCACTCGCCACGCTCGCCATCGCCGTGCCCGCGCGAGGGCGCAGCAGGTCGTCGAGCAACGGATTGCCCAGTGCCCGGATGTCGGCCTGCGGGCCGGTGCAGTTCACGACCCAGCCGACGTCGCGTCGGGACCCGTCGGACAGGGTGACGGCCAGGCCGCCGCGCGGCAGCGGCTCCGCGTCGCGGACCTCGGCCGCACCGAGGGCCAGGCGGTCGGCGGCCCGCAGCTCGCGCAGCACCACCGAGCTCGAGGGCGCCATCCGGTGCCGCAGCACGTTCCAGCTGCCGGCGTCGCGGGCCAGGAACTCGGTGCGCTCAGCCTCGTCGAGGCGGCCCCACAGGGCAGCGACCTGGAAGCGCAGTCCGTCCACGGCCGGTCGCCAGTCGCCCGTCGACCGGGTCACCCTGGTCAGGTGCTGCGCGGTGTCGCGGCGCAGCTGGGCCAAGGAGTCGCCCCAGTCGGAGACGTCGGGGATCGCGGCCAGCTTGAGGGGAGTCTTGTGCGCCCGGGGCAGGCGGCCCTTGCGAGAGATCGCGTGCAGCCGCCGGTCGGTTCGGTTGCCGGGGCCGGACAGCGAGAGCGCGACGTCGACCATGGTCAGTCCGGTGCCGACCATCAGCACGTCGGCCGGACCGGCGTGGTCGCGTCGTACGACGTCGAGGGCGCCGGGCTGCCAGGGGTCGGCGACGAAGAAGGCGGAGTCGGTCAGCGACTGGGGGGCCCAGCCGTGACCGACCTGCGGGAGCCCGGTGGCGACGACGACAGCGTCGGCGGCGATGTCGCGACCGTCACTGGTCGCGATCGCGACCCCGGGAGAGGTACGGCGGACGCCGACCGCCTGGGTGCGCAGGTGCAACAGCGACACGAGCCCCTCGCTGGCTGCGATGGCCTCGGCCAGGGTGTCGTCGAGGTAGAGCGCGAACTGTCGGCGCGGCAGGAAGCTGCTCGGGTCACACCGGTCGCCCGGCGTCTGGCGCTCGTTCCAGGCCACGAAGTGGGCAGGGTCCTCCGGCAGCGCACTCATCCCCGACGCAGGCACGTTGAGCAGGTGCTCCTCGTCCTGGGTCCCGAAGGCGACGCCCCGGCCCCAGCGGCCCACGGGATCGAGCAGCAGCACGTCAAGGCTCGTGGAGCGACGGCTGGCAGTGCGCAGCAGGTGGATCGCCGTGAGCGTGCCCGAGGCGCCGGCGCCGATGACGACCACCGTGGGTCGGGACGTGCTGGCTGACGTGGCGGCTGATGTGGTCACGTGGCTACCCCTTCGGTGGCGATCCCCGGTCGCGCGCATGGCCTAAGCAGAGTAACTGAGTGCGGTAACGGCACCTACTCGGCACGCGATCCCCCAGACCGGTATCACAACTGTGTAGTTTAACCCGGCAGCACGGCGTGTCGCATTGACAACGCGCGTCCCACCATTCCCAAACACCACAACTGTCCCTAGACTCCCCCCGTGTCGCTTCCGTCCCGGCTGCTCAAGCCCTTCGCCGCTGCCCTTGCCGGCATCGTGGTGGCGGGACTCCTCTCCCTCGTGAGCCCGGCGGTCGCTGCGCCGCCCACCGGACTCGGCCAGGAGCACGAACCGCGCTCGACGTTCCGGCTCGCCCGGAGCTCCTACCTCTGCACCGGCTACGCCGCCTGCGCGGAGGCCGGCATGAGCCACCACGGGTACGCCGGCGCCAAGGACACCATGTACTGGCGGATGTACTCGGGCCACAACTGCACCAACTACGCCGCCTACATGATGGTCCGCAGCGGGCTCCCGAACACCCGGCCCTGGTCGGGCGCCGGCAACGCGACCTACTGGGGCACCTCGATGCCGCGGATCACCGACGGCGTCCCGCGCGTCGGGGCCGTGGCCTGGTGGAAGGCGAACACCGGGCCGGCCGGCTCGGCCGGTCACGTGGCGTACGTCGAGAAGGTGGTCTCGGCCGATCAGGTCATCGTGTCGCAGGACAGCTGGGGCGGCGACTTCTCCTGGGCGACCATCACCCGTGGCAGCGGCAACTGGCCCAGCGGTTTCGTCCACTTCAACGACCGCAAGCTGGTCAACGCCAAGGTGCCGGTCGTCAGCGGGACGGCCAAGGTCGGCTCGGTGCTGACCGCGACGACGGGCACGTGGAAGCCGGCAGCCAGCAAGATCAGGTACCGCTGGTCGGTGGACGGCAAGGCGATCCCCAGCGGCACCACCGCCAAGCTCACGCTCACCCAGAACCGTCTCGGCAAGGCGATCTCGGTGACCACAACCGCCTCCCGGCTGGGCTACGCCGACGTGTCGGCGACCTCTGCGCGGACACCGGCCGTGTTGCCGGGAGCACTCAGGAACACCGTCGCGCCGACCATCACCGGCACTCCCACCGTCGACCAGACCCTGAGCCTCGGTGCCGGCACCTGGACGCCGACGCCGCGCCTGACCTACCGCTGGCTCGCCGACGGTGCCGTCGTGCCGGGAGCCACGGGCACCACGCTCACCATCACCCCGGACCTCGTCGACCGGGTGATCACCGGCAGGGTGATCGCGGCCCGCACCGGCTACCGGTCGGTCGCAGCCGTCACGACCCCGACCGCACCAGTGGCGCCAGGGACCATCCAGGTCGCTCGGGCACCCTCCGTCAGCGGCACCGCGAGGCCGGGCCACGTGCTGACCCTCGACCACGGCGCCTACGCCCCGGACGAGTCCGGACTCCGGGTCGCCGTGCAGTGGCTGCGGTCCGGGGCGCCGGTGCTGAACGCCACCGGGCCGACGTACCGCCTCTCCAGGGCTGACCTCGGTCACCAGATCACCGCACAGGTCTCGCTCTCCCGCACCGGCTACACACCGCTGGCCCTGACGGCGCCGCGGACCGTGCCGATCAAGTCCCGTCCGCGGATCCGCCTCGAGCGCACCCGCTACACCCACCGGTTGCGGCTCACCATGACGCTCGCCGCTCCCCTGGTGCCCGTCCCCGACGGGGTCGTCGTCGTGAGGACCGGCGGGTTCCGCACCGAGCTCAACCTGCGCCGCGGCGTTGCCAAGGTCGATCTCAAGGACCTGTCGCCCGGCTGGCGGACGGTGCGGATCGGCTACCGCGGCAGCCCGACCGTGGAGCGGGTCAGCAGGACCGTGCGGGTCTGGCTGTCGTCCTGAGTCAGCTGACCGCGGCGCCGGCCGGCACGGTGACGTCGTACGACGTCCCACGACGGTCCCGGACCCACATCACGCCATCGCCCGCGGTCGCGCCCTGCGCCGCGAGCTCGCGCTTGAGCACCTTGTTGGTCGCGGTGCTGGGCAGGTCGGCGGCCACCCGGACGAAGCGCGGCCACGCCTTCGCGGACAGGTCGGGCTGCTCGGCGAGGAAGGACTCGAGCTCCTCGGGCGTGAGCGTGACGCCGTCCTGGAGCACCACGGCGGCCATCACCTGGTCACCGACGCTCTCGTCCGGGACGGCGTAGACAGCCACTCGGTTGATGGCCGGCAGCCGCTGCAGGATCCGCTCGATGGGGGCCGCGGCGAGGTTCTCGCCGTCGACCCGCATCCAGTCGGCGGTCCGCCCGGCGAGGTAGATCCAACCGTCGGCGTCGCGGTAGGCGAGGTCGCCCGACCAGTACATGCCGTGCCGCATCCGCTCGTCGTTGGCGTGCTGGTCGTTGTAGTAGCCGTTGAAGTAGCCGGCCCCCTGGGTGTTGACCAGCTCGCCGACGGCCCGGTCCGCGTTGGTGAGCGCACCGACCTCGTCGAAGACCGCGACCGCGCACTCGGTGATGGTCTCGGCGTCGTAGATCGCGACCCCGTCGAAGCCCTTGCCGATCGATCCCTTCGGGGTGCCGGGCTCGCGGGTGATGATGACCGCGAGCTCGGTCGAGCCGAAGCCGTCCCACACGTCGCAGCCGAAGCGGCGGGTGAACTCGTCGATGTCGCGGTCGCTGGCCTCGTTGCCGAAGGCGACGCGGAGCGTGTTGTCGGCGTCGTCGGGTCGCTCCGGCGTGGCGAGGACGTAGGCGAGCGGCTTGCCGACGTAGTTCATGTAGGTGACGCCGTACTCCCGCACGTCGTCGAGGAACCTCGAGGCACTGAACTTGGCGGGCACGATCGTCGCTCCCCCGCAGACCGCCGGGCTCCAGCCCGCCACGACCGCGTTGGAGTGGAAGAGCGGCATCGCGACGTAGCAGACGTCGTCGGCGCCCAGCTCGAAGCGGCCCTGGAGGTTGAGTCCCGAGAAGAGCACCATCAGGTGGTTGACCTGGACCGCCTTGGGGTCGCCGCTGGTGCCGGAGGTGAAGATCATCATGAAGGTGTCCATCGCCTCGACCTCGCGGTAGGGCGTGAGCGGACCCGCGCCGGCGACCAACCCGTCCCACTCGGCGCTCGACGTGTCCAGGACGCGTACGTCGCCCAGGTCGAGGCCGTCGAGCAGCGGCCGGTGCTCGGCGTCGGTGACCAGGACCTGGCACTCCGCGCGGCGGAGGTCCTGGAGCAGCCCCTCGCCTCGGCGGGTGTTGTTGATGCCGCACAGCGTGTACCCGCCCAGTGCTGCGGCCGCCATCGCGCGCAGCATGTCGGGGGTGTTCCCCAGCAGCGTGCCGACGTGCATCGGTCGTGCGGGATCGGTGAGCCCGATCAGCGCGGAGGCGACCGCCGAGGACTCCGCCACGTGCTCGCGCCACGACCAGGTCCGGTCGCCGTACCGCACCCCCGGGTTGTCGTCCTCGGCACGCTCGCGCAGCAGTTGCTGGACGGTCTCGGCCACGATGGCTCCTCGATCTCGGGGGTGGTGGTAGAACTTGACACGCGTCAAACTACGAGACGGTGTGACGTGCGTCAAAGAAATCCGCCACAATTCTGCAACGTGTTCTAGTTGCTTGTCCTGAGCAACGCGCAAGTCTCCGAAGGAGTTCCGATGCCGAGTCGCTACGCCGGACTGACCCGTGAGGAGCTGGCGCGGCTGGTGCCCGAGCTGCTGCTCATCGGTCAGCTGATCGACCGCTCCGGCATGGCGTGGTGCATCTCGGCATGGGGGCGCGAGGAGATGGCGCAGGTCGCGATCGAGGAGTGGGCCGGCGCCTCTCCGATCTACACCCGGCGGATGCAGCGGGCACTGGGCTACGAGGGCACCGACGTGGTGACCATCTTCAAGGGTCTTCAGCTCGACATCGGCGCTCCCCCGCAGTTCATGGACTTCCGCTACGACGTCCAGGACCCGTGGCACGGCACCTTCCACCTCGACCACTGCGGTGCGTTGATGGACGTCGAGCCGATGGGTGAGTCCTACGTCCGCTCGATGTGCCACGACATCGAGGACCCGACCTTCGACGCCACCGCTGTCGCCACCAACCCGAAGGCGCAGGTCCGCCCGGTGCACCGCCCGCCCCGATCCCCGGTCGACCGGTCGCCGCACTGCGCGTGGACGGTGACCATCGACGAGAGCCATCCCCCGGTGACCCCACTGGCGCCGTACTACGTCATCGAGCAGACCCGGGCCGCCGTGGTCGAGCTCGACCCGATCGACCTCACCGCCGCGGGTGCCGGTGACTACTCGGGTGCGCTGCTCAGCGACGTCGACTTCGCCTCGTTCTCGCAGTCCGCCCTGGTCCGGATCGCCGACGAGGTGTGCCTGCAGATGCAGCTGCTCAACCTGTCCTTCGCGCACGCCGTCCGCCAACGGGCGACCGACGACGAGCAGGCCGTCGAGATCACCACCAAGCAGCTGGTCGGGATCGCCGGGGTCGCCGCCGAGCGGATCCACCGCGTGCTCGACCTGCCCGGGTCGGCGGCCGGTGCCCTGCGCGCCCTCGAGCTGCACCCGTTGCTCAACCCTGCTGCCTACGTGTCCGCCACCCTCTCCGGGGAGACGCTCACCGTCACGCCGTCCGACGCGAGCGCCGACGGTGGGTGGATCGCCCTCTGCGGACCCGGCCGGACCCGACCGCTCCAGGCTGCCGTCCGGGCGGTCGACCCGCACCTCGACGTCGAGGTCGCCGGCGACGCGTCCACCTGGACGGCGACGGTGGTCCGCCGCGCGGACCCGGCCAAGGAGTTCGACGAGGTCGCGGTGACCCGGTTCAGCACCGGGGCGACCTTCGAGTTCGAGCCGCGCCGCTCGATCCCGATCACCCCGGTCACGTCATACTGATCGGGTGCCCATCACTCGCGGCTTCCTCGGACGCGGTCGGCCGCAACGGCCAGACCGTCTCCCGCCCGGCCAGTACGACGCCGGCAGCACCTGGCCGACGCTGACCGCCGAGGCGACGCCGCGGCTCGACGTCGAGAAGTGGTCGATGTCGGTCGACGGCCTGGTCGAGGAGCCGCAGACCTGGTCGTGGGACGAGATGCACGCGCTCGCACCCTCGACGTACGTCGGCGACATCCACTGCGTGACGACCTGGTCGAAGTTCGACGTCACCTTCGCCGGCGTCAGTGTCGACACCCTGCTCGAGGCGGCCCGCCCGACGGCGGAGGCGAAGTTCGTCCTCGCCCACTCGACCACCGGCTACACGACCAACCTGCCGCTCGAGGACCTCACCGGCGGCAAGGCCTGGGTGGTCTGGGACTTCGACGGCAAGCCGCTCGCCCGCGGGCACGGCGGCCCGGTCCGGCTGCTGGTGCCGCACCTCTACTTCTGGAAGTCCGCCAAGTGGGTGACCCGGCTCGAGGTGCTGGCGCAGGACCGGCCCGGCTTCTGGGAGCAGAACGGCTACCACGACCGCGGCGACCCGTGGCTGGAGCAGCGCTACCAGGGCGATCCGTGACGGCACCCGCCGGCGGGTGGACCACCGGGCGGATCATCGAGCTCCGGCGACCCTCGGACCGGCTGGTGCAGCTGCGCCTGCACGTCGAGGACCGGGTCGACCACTGGCCGGGCCAGCACTACGTCGTCCGCCTGCGCGCTCCGGACGGCTACACCGCCCAGCGGTCCTACTCCGTCGCCTCGGACCCGAGCGACCCGCTGCTCGAGCTGATGGTCGAGTGCCTGCCCGGTGGTGAGGTGTCCGGCTTCCTGCACGACATCGCCGAGGTGGGCGACGAGCTGGAGCTGCGCGGCCCGATCGGCGGCTGGTTCGTGTGGGAGGGCGACGTGCCGGCCGTCTGCATCGCCGGCGGGTCGGGGATCGTGCCGATCGTCGCCATGGCCCGTCGGGCACGCCGCCTCGGACTCCAGTCGGAGCTGCGGGTGATCGCGGTGGCCCGCACCTGGGACGAGCTGCCCTACGCCGCGGAGCTCCAGCAGTACGGCGCCTTCGTCGCGCTCACCCGGGAGAACCTCGGGGACCGGGTCGCCGCGCCGCCGTACGTCGAGGAGGTGGTGCCCCTCGTGACCGGGACCGAGCGCGCCTACGTGTGCGGGTCGGTCGGCTTCGCGTCGTACGCCACCCGGCTGCTGGAGGAGGCCGGCTCCCGGACCGACACCATCAGGGTCGAGCAGTTCGGTGAGACCGGCTGAGCGGCCCGGGACCGGCTCCCCCTATGCTCGCCCCATGCTCATTCTCGCTCTGATCCTCTTCGGCATGCTTGCCGGTGCCGTCGCCCAGTTCATCCTCGGACGCGACGAGGGCAGCGTGAACTGGAGCCTGGCGTTCGTCGCCGGGCTCATCGGGTCCTTCGTCGGTGGGCTGCTGGTCAGCCTCCTCTCCGGAGACGGTCTCGAGCTGCACGCCAGCGGAGTGATCGGCTCGATCGTCGGCGCTGTGATCGTCACCGCCCTGTGGCGCTGGTGGGCCGGCCGCTCCAACGCCATCCCGCGCAGCTGACCCCTCCCCCGATCGCCCCCCTTCATGGCTGACTCCTTCCGCGTCGGCTTCGTGACCGGCGCGACCCCGGACAAGTGGGCCGGTGTCTGGCGATCACGACACCCACGTCGCGCACTGGAGCTGGTGCCGGTCGCTCGGGAGGACCAGGAGACCGGTGTCCGCTCCGGCGAGCTCGACATGTGCCTGGTCCGGCTGCCCATCGATCGGGAGGGGCTGCACTGCATTCCGTTGTACGAGGAGGTCCCGGTCGTCGTCGCCGGCCTCGAGCACGTCGTGTCAGCGGTCGACGAGGTGACTCTGGACGATCTGGCGGACGAGCAGCTGGTGCTGCCCCACGAGTCGGGGTGGACTCCGTCGGTGCCCCAGCTCACCTGGCCGGAGATGTCGGTCCGGGACGCCGTCGAGGTGGTCGCCTCGGGCACCGGAGTGCTGATCGTGCCGATGTCGATCGCCCGCCTGCACCACCGCAAGGACACCGTCTACCGGCCGGTGAGCGACCTGCCACGCACCACGATCGGGCTGGCCTGGCTCACGTCCAACGAGGACGACCGGGTGCAGACCTTCATCGGCATCGTGCGCGGACGCTCCGAGCGCAGCTCGCGCTAGGTCTGTTACCAGCTGGTGGACAGCGGACGACCCTCGTGGAAGCCCGCCGCCGACTGCACGCCCACCACCGCGCGCTCGCGGAGGTCGGCGAGGCTCCGAGCGCCGGCGTACGTGCACGCCGAGCGGACACCGGAGCAGATCTCGTCGATCAGGTCCTCGACCCCGGGACGGACCCGGTCGAGATACATCCGCGAGGACGAGATGCCCTCCTCGTAGAGGCCCTTGCGGGCCCGGTCGTAGGCCGACTCGGAGCTGGTGCGGCTGGCGACGGCCCGGGCCGACGCCATCCCGAAGGACACCTTGTAGGCGCGCCCGTCGGAGTCGAGGAGCAGGTCGCCGGGTGACTCGTGGGTGCCGGCGAACCACGAGCCCACCATCACCGAGGACGCGCCGGCGGCCAACGCCAGCGCGACGTCGCGCGGGTGCCGGACTCCGCCGTCGGCCCAGACGTGCTTGCCGAGGTCGGCGGCGGCGCGCGAGCACTCGAGGACGGCGGAGAACTGCGGCCGACCGACGCCGGTCATCATCCGGGTCGTGCACATCGCGCCCGGACCGACACCCACCTTGACGATGTCGGCTCCGGCCTCGACCAGGGCGCGCGTGCCATCGGCGGAGACCACGTTGCCGGCGGCGATCGGGACCTGCGGATCCAGGACGCGTACGGCGCGCAGCGCCTCGAGCATCCGGTCCTGGTGCCCGTGCGCGGTGTCGACGACGAGGCAGTCGACCCCCGCGTCCAGCAGCTCCTTGGCGCGTTGCGCCACGTCACCGTTGACCCCGACGGCCGCCGCGATCCGCAGCCCTCCGCTGGCGTCGACGGCCGGGGCGTAGAGGGTGGCGCGGAGGGCACCCGTGCGGGTCAGTACGCCGACCAGCAGACCCTCGTCGTCGACGGCGACGGCCAGGCCGGTGTGGGCGGCGTCGAGCGCGTCGAAGGCCTCGCGGGGATCGGCGTCCTCAGCGAGCAGCACCGGCACCGGCTGCATCACGTGGCGGACCTGGGCGAACCGGTCCACCTCGGCGCAGTCGGCCTCCGAGACGATGCCGAGGGGGCGCCGGCCCTCGACCACGACCGCGGCCCGGTGGGCGCGCTTGGGGATCAGTGACAGCGCCTCGGCCACCGTCTGGTGCGGCGCCAGCTCGATCGGGGTGTCGAAGACGAGGTGGCGGGACTTCACGAAGCGCACCACCTCGGCGACCACCGGCACCGGGATGTCCTGCGGGATCACCGTCAGCCCGCCGCGACGTGCGACCGTCTCGGCCATCCGCTTGCCGGCGATGGCGGTCATGTTGGCCACCACCAGCGGGAGGGTGGCACCGGTGCCGTCGTCGGTGGCCAGGTCGACGTCGTACCTGCTGGCGACCGCGGAGTGCCGCGGGACCATGAAGACGTCGTCGTAGGTGAGGTCGTGGGCCGGGGCCGCGCCGCCGTTGAGCTCGTCGAGGAACTGCACGTCGGCGAAGTCTACGTGGCGGTCGGATCGGCCCCGGTGTCCAGCGACCGGCCGAAGAAGGCGGCCGTGTCACGAGCGGTCGGAGCACCGGCGTCGAGGTCCGCTCCCCGTGCCAGCAGCACCGCCACCACGTCGTCCGCACCCTTGAAGAGCGCTCCGGCGAGCGGCGACTGACCGCGGTCGTTGAGCCCGTCGACGTCGGCGCCACGCTCGGCCAGG
This sequence comes from uncultured Actinomycetota bacterium, assembly GCA_963706475.1. Lineage (GTDB taxonomy): Bacteria > Actinomycetota > Actinomycetes > Propionibacteriales > Nocardioidaceae > Nocardioides. The sequence continues at coordinate 351,941 of CAVPLV010000003.1, forward strand.
CCGGACACCACCTCCGCGTGGCCGTGGTAGGCAGCCAGCATCAGCAGGGTGTTGCCCTGCGCGTCGGTGAGATCGACCGGCACGCCGGCGTCCACGTAGGCCAGCAGCCGCTCCGCGGCGCCGTCTCGGGCGAGGTCGAGCATCCGGTGGGCGAGCTCGACGAGCTCCTCGGGCGGCCGGTCGGTCATCGCACCAGTATCCCTAGTGTGGAGCCATGACCTTCCTCGACCCGGGTGATCCGACCGAGCTCGCCGAGACCGTCCGCCGCGGGTTCGCTGAGGTCTTCGAGGGCACCGCCACCCATGTCGCCCGAGCGCCTGGCCGCGTCAACCTGATCGGCGAGCACACCGACTACAACCGCGGCCTGGTGCTCCCGCTCGCACTCCCCCACGCGACCTACGCGGCGATCGCGGCGCGCGACGACGGCGTGGTCCGGATCGCGAGCAGCCAGGAGCAGACGCCCTGGACCGGCACCGTCGACACGATGGGACCCGGCGCGGTCGAAGGGTGGGCGACGTACGCCGCCGGCGTGCTGTGGGCGCTGCGGGAGCAGGGGTACGACGTCCCCGGCGTCGACCTGCTCGTGCACGGCACCGTGCCTCTCGGCGCCGGCCTGTCCAGCTCGGCGGCGCTGGAGTGCTCGGTCGCGCTGGCGATGTGCGGGCTGCTCGGAGTGGAGCCGACGCGCGCCGTACGCCGCGAGCTGGCCGACGCCTGCATCCGGGCCGAGTCCGAGGTGGCGGGCGCCCCCACCGGCGGCATGGACCAGACCGTGTCGCTGCTGGCCGAGGCAGGCGCTGCGCTGCTGATCGACTTCGACGAGGACACCACCGAGGCGGTGCCGCTGGACCTGGCGGCCGCCGGGCTGGCGCTGCTGGTCACCGACACCCGCGTCTCCCACGCGCTGGTGGACGGCGGGTACGCCGCGCGCCGCGCGGACTGCGAGTCGGCTGCCGCTGCACTGGGGGTGCCCTCGCTGCGCCAAGCCTCCCTGGCCGTCGTCGAGGCGATGGCTGACGACGACCCGGTCGACGACCGGATCCGGCGCCGCGCGCGGCACATCGTCACCGAGATCAACCGGGTCCGCAGCACGGTGGCCGCGCTCTCCGCGGGCGACTGGGACACGGTCGGTCGGGACTTCGAGAGCTCGCACGCGTCGATGCGTGACGACTTCGAGATCTCCTGTCCCGAGCTCGACCTGGTGGTCGGCACCGCCGTCGAGACCGGCGCGGTCGGCGCCCGGATGACCGGCGGCGGGTTCGGTGGGTCGGCGATCGCGCTGGTGCCGGCGGTCCGGGTCGACGCCGTGGTGCTGGCCATCGACACCGCCTTCGCCGCGGCCGGCTTCCGCGCGCCCGCGCACCTGCTCGCCGAGCCCGGTCCGGCTGGAGCGCTGCTGGCGTGAGACCCCGTGATCAGGTCGCCGAGACCCCGATCCGGCCGTCCCGGAAGGCCTCGACGAAGAGCGTGTGGTCCGCACGCACCCGCTCGGCGTAGGACAGCCCGAAGTCGGCGAGCCAGGTGGTGAACTCCTTGCGGCGCCGGTCCAGGCAGGAGGCGATCGCCTCCTCCACCTGGAAGTCGACGAGGTCCTGGTCGCTGTCCTCGTCGGAGGCGCAGTGGATCTTCGCGGTGGCCCGCCCGAGCAGGTCGACGACGGCTGCGATGTCGTCGGGCTCGGTGAGCCCGGCCCAGTCCAGGTCGACCTCGTAGGGCGACAGCTCGGAGACGACGTACCCGACGCCGTCGAGGTCGGTGTAGCCCAGCAGCGGGTCGGTGTGCACCTGGAGGGCGCGCTGGCTGACGACGGTCCGGTGTCCCTCGTGCTCGAAGTAGCGGTCCACCTCGGCCGAGTCGGCGAACCTGCTGACGGCCGGCACGTTGGCCTGCTTCATCGACAGCACCACGTCGTTGTCGAGCGCCTGGCTGTAGCCCTCGACCAGCAGGTTGTACGCCGGGAGGCCGGCGCTGCCGATCCCGAACCCGGACTTCCCGACCACGTCGCGCAGGTCGTAGAACAGCGCTCGGTCGAACCGCTTGTCCTCCGGGATCGAGTCGAGGTAGCGCTCGAACGCGGCGACCACCCGGGCCTGCTCGCGCTGGCCGAGCCGGCGTACCGAGGCGTCCTCGCGGAAGCTGCGGGTGCCGTCGGCCAGCACGGTGAGGTCGTCGAGCAGGTCGGCCCGGCGCTGCAGCCGGGCGGTGACCAGTGCCTCGCGGATCGGCCCCTCGGTGTTGTCGAGGTGGAGCGCGTAGTCGTCGTCCCCGGAGTGCCGGTAGTCGTCGACCTGGGAGAGGTAGGCCCGCAGGTAGCGGCCGATGAGACGGCGTACGTCGTCCTCCGGCAGCGCCTTCTGCCAGCCGACCAGGGCCAGCGACGCTGCGAAGCGCTGCAGGTCCCAGGTGAAGCGGCCGAGGTAGGCCTCGTCGAAGTCGTTGACGTCGAAGACCAGTCGCCCGTCGGAGTTCAGGTAGGTCCCGAAGTTCTCCACGTGCAGGTCGCCGTGGATCCAGATCTGGCCGCTGCGGTCGTCGCAGAAGGGGTCGTCGTCGGTGGTGACATCGGCGTAGAACAGGCACGCCGTGCCCCGGTAGAAGGCATGGGGATCGCCGGCCATGGTGCGGTACTTGCCTCGGAACGCGACCGGGTCGGCCTTCATCAGTGGAGCGAAGGCATCGCCGAGCACCTCGACGATGAGGTCGGTCCGTTGTGTGTCGGTCATGCCCCGAGCGTGCCCAGACCGGCCGAAGACATGCCTGTGGAGCGGCCCAGCCTAGGATTCTCCGCATGCCCGACGCACCTCCGCTTGCACCCCACGGCCCACTCCCCGAGGGCGGCACCGTCCGCCCGATGACCCGCTGGGGCACCCCGGTGATGCACCGCCCGCAGCAGCGGGTCACGTCGTACGACGACGACCTCCACACGCTCGTCGCCGACATGGTGGCCACGATGTACGCCGCCGACGGGGTCGGACTCGCGGCCTGCCAGATCGGCGTGGACCTGGCCGTCTTCGTCTTCGACTGCCCGGACGCCGATGGCGTGCGCACGGTCGGTGTGGTGTGCAACCCCGAGCTCACCCTGCCCGAGGGACGGGACCGTCGCCTCGAGGAGGACGACGAGGGCTGCCTGTCCTTCCCGGGAGCCTTCGTCGCCTGCGCCCGCCCCGACACCGCGACGGTGACCGGCACCGGTCTCGACGGCTCCCCCGTGACCTTCAGCGGCGACGGCCTGCTGGCCCGCTGCCTCCAGCACGAGACCGACCACACCGTCGGCACCGTCTTCGGCGACCGGCTCCCGACCAAGCTCCGCAAGAAGCTCCAGAAGCAGCACGACAAGGCCGTCGAGGACTTCCCGGAGTCCTGGCCGGCATGAGCCCGTCGGTGCGCATCGTCCAGCTGGATCCGGACGCGATCGCGGCCCTGGCCCGAGGTGACCTGGCAGCAGCGGCTGCGTACTCCCCGGTGCCGCTCTCGCCCTGGATGGTCTCCGCCTCCTCGGTCCGCACCTGGCGCTACCGCGCCCAGCAGGCGATCGAGTCGCCCGAGGACCTGCCCTGGATCACCGGCGTGCTCTGGGACGAGGCGCGGGGGGTCGCGGTGGGGCAGTCCGGCTTCCACGGGGCACCCGACGGGGACGGGATGGTGGAGGTCGGGTACGGCGTGGACCCGGCTCACCGACGTCGCGGCTACGCCAGGGCAGCCCTCGAGATCGCGATCGCCCGGGCCCGCTCGGAGCCGTCGGTGCGGACCCTCCGGGCCACCATCTCGCCCGACAACGAGGCCTCCCTCGCACTGATCCGGCAGTACCCGTTCGTCGAGAACGGCGAGCAGTGGGACGACGAGGACGGCGTCGAGCTGATCTTCGAGCTCGACGTCACCACGACGTGACGTCAGCGACCGGCTGCCCTACCGGCGGCGCAGCACCGCGATCTCACCAGCGCTGTTGATGAGCGGCCGGTTGTAGGTCGCGCACAGCTCATAGCCGCGCTCCTCGAAGAACGCGATCACGGTGCGCGACACGACCTGCTCGCGGACGCCGACCTCGTCCCCGGACGCGACCGGTTTGCCCGCGCGGGAGTTGAGCGACACGACGTAGCGCACGCCCAGCTCCGCGACCTTGTCGGCGTAGTTGGCGACGACCGCCGGCTCCATCTCCTGGAACGAGTAGGAGTTGACGAAGACGTCGAAGTCGCCCCGCAGGTCGGGAAGCCGCCAGTTGGGCAGGCACGCGGAGCCGGTGACCTCGATCGGGCCCTCGTCGGGGACGCGGTCGTCGAAGGTCAGCACACGCTCGTGGCCGAACAGCTCGGTCAGGTAGTAGGACGCCACGGTCAGCAGCGGCGGGATGTCGAGATCGACGTAGCGGGCGTCCGGGTCGCGGCTGAGGACGATCTCGCCGAGCACCCCGAAGCCGCCGCCGAGCTCGAGGAACCTGGTCGGCGGCTCGGTGACGTGCCGCGAGAGCGCGGCCAGGCAGAGGAGGTAGTTGAGGTAGGGGCGACCGAACCGGTGCTCCGGCCCGGCCAGGCGGAACGTCTCGGTCGGCGAGCCGACCGCGCTCTCGCCGTACCCCTCGAGGTCCATCGGCCAGCGGCTCTGGTCCCAGGCCATCCGGGCCATGTCGTAGTCGCGCAGCGCCGACGTACGACCGACGAGGGCGCTGCGGGCCCAGGCGGTGGAACTGCCGGGCTTCTCGTCCTCGACCAGGCGGAGGATCCGGCGCAGCGTTCGCGGCGGCAGCGCGCGCCCGTAGATCGGGTAGAACCAGAAGAACGCCTCGGGCCACGACTTGAACTTCGGCAGGCCCAGGGTGTCCATCTGGTCCAGCAGTCGGTGCACACCGGGCTGCCAGAAGTTCGTGGGCCGGTAGAGCTCGGCGCAGGTGTCGATCCCAGCGACGGTCCGGGCGGTCAGCGCCTCCCAGCGGGCGTCGGTGGAAGCGGTCGAGACCTGCGGATCCGGCATGGGTGGAACCTAACAACTCCTGCGCCCCCGCACCCGTCAGCGGCGCGCCGTGACGTAGCAGGCGACCGCCGTGGCGGCCGCCACGTTGAGGGAGTCGATGCCCGCACGCATCGGGATCACCGCTCGTCGATCCGCGCTCCGCTCCCAGTGCGGGGAGAGTCCGTGGCCCTCGGAGCCGAGCACGAGGGCGACCCGGTCCAGCCCGGCGACGGCGTCCTCGACCGGCACCGCGTCGTCGGCGAGGGTCAGCGCGACGGTGGTGAAGCCGGCCGCGGTGAGGCCGGGCAGTGCGTCGTACCAGCTCGAGAGCCGGGTCCAGGGCAGCGTGAACACCGCCCCCATCCCCACCTTGATCGAGCGGCGGTAGAGCGGGTCGGCGCAGCGCGGCGCCAGCAGCACGGCGTCGAAGCCCAGAGCCGCGCCGCTGCGGAAGATCGCGCCGACGTTGGTGTGATCGACGAGGTCCTCGAGGACGAGCACCGACCGGGCCTCGGCCAGCACCGTCGCGACGTCGGGAAGCGGCTGTCGCTCGAGGGAGGCGAGGGCGCCGCGATGGACGTGGAAGCCGATCGCCTCCTCAGCGAGCGCCTCGCTCAGCACGTAGCAGGGGGCGTCCGAGCGGGAGAGCACGTCGGCGAGCCCCTCGACCCAGCGTGGCGCCATCAGGAACGAGCGCGGCGTGAATCCGGCCTCGACGGCTCGGCGGACGACCTTCTCGCCCTCGGCGATGAACAGGCCGTCGGCGGTCTCGAGCTGTTTGCGGAGCTGCACGTCGCGCAGGTCGCGGTAGTCGCGCAGCCGTGGGTCGGCCGGGTCGTCGATCTCGACCAAGGTGGCCATCAGGCGAAGGCCTCGGGATGGGCGACGGCGACGACACCGCCGACGACGATGATCGCGGGCGGCCGCACCCGCTCGGCGACCAGTCGTTCGGGGAGCGTCGACAAGGTGGCGAGGACGGTGCGCTCCCCCGGCATGGTGCCGTCGCAGATGACGGCGACCGGGGTGTCGGCGTCACGGCCCCCGGCGAGGAGGGCGGCGGCGATGGCCGGAGCGTTCTCGACCGCCATCATCAGCACGACGGTGCCCCGCAGGGCGGCGACCGCCGGCCACTCGACCAGAGACTCCGGATGTCCCGGTGGCAGGTGCCCGGAGATCACCGTGAACTCGTGGGCGACGCCACGATGGGTGACCGGGATGCCGACGACGGCGGGCACGGCGACGGGGCTGGTCAGCCCGGGGATGACGGTGACCGGCACCCCGGCCTCACGACAGGCCAGCACCTCCTCGTAGCCGCGGCCGAAGACGAAGTTGTCACCGCCCTTGAAGCGCACCACTCGCTTGCCTGCGAGCGCCCGCTCCACGATCACCCGGTTGATCTCCTCCTGGGCCGCGGAGCGGCCACGGGGGAGCTTGGCCACGTCGATCAGCTCGACGTCAGCCGGCAGCTCGCCCAGCAGCTCGCGGGGCGCCAACCGGTCGGCCACCACGACGTCGGCCTCCATCAGGGCCTTGCGGCCGGCGACCGACATCAGCTCCGGGTCGCCGGGTCCACCCCCGACCAGCACCACGCCGGGAGTGCGATCGCGCTGGTGTCGCGCCACGATGGTGCCCTCGCGCAGCCCTTCGAGGATCTCGTCGCGGACCGCGGCCGAGCGCTGCGGCTCGCGCTGGCCGAGCACCGCGATGGTGACGCCGGCGTGGCGACCCACCGCAGGGGTCCAGGCGGTGGCGCGGGTCCCGTCGTCGGCGCGGACGCAGAAGATCCGGCGGACCTCCGCGGCTGCCGAGACCTGCTCGTTGACCTCGCGGTCGTCGGTCGCTGCGATGACGTACCAGGTCTCGTCGAGGTCGTGGTCCTCGAAGCCGCGCTCGTGCCAGGTCACCTCCCCGGCGCCCACCATGCCCTCGATCGCTGGGGTGACCTCGGGCGAGACGACGTACACCTCGGCACCGGCGGCGATCAGCTGGGGCACGCGTCGCTGGGCGACGTGTCCGCCACCGACCACCACGACGCGGCGGCCCTGCAGTCGCAGACCGGATGGGTACGTCGCGAAGTCCTCCATGCTTCCATCATCCCGGTAGCCACGACCCGACCCGTGACGTGGGTTCAGGGGGCGGACTACGTTCGGACCGACACGTCCCCCACCTCAGGAGTGAGATGAGCCTCGAGCGTCCCGTCAGCCCCGATCCCTACGACCTGCTGCCCCGAGTGCCGGTGTTCGCGGTCAGCAGCGCCGACGTCACGGCCGGCGCACCACTGGACGACGCGCAGGTGGCCGACGGCGGCAACACCTCACCGCAGCTGTCCTGGGAGGGTGCCCCCGAGGGCACCAAGAGCTACACCGTGACCTGCTTCGACCCCGATGCACCGACGCCGAGCGGGTTCTGGCACTGGGTCCTGGTGGACCTGCCGGCCGAGGTGACCTCGCTGGACGCCGGCGCGGGCGCCGAGGGCGCGACCTTGCCCGGCGGCGCGTTCATGTGCCGCAACGACGGCGGCTCCAAGGCGTTCATGGGTGCCGCTCCGCCGCCGAACGACCAGGTGCACCGCTACTTCTTCGTGGTGCACGCTGTCCGGGACGAGAGTCTCGGCGTCGACTCCGACGTCTCACCCGCGGTGGTGTCGTTCAACCTGGCCTTCAAGACGGCCGGTCGGGCGATCCTGCACGGGACCTACCAGCACTGACCCGGTCTGCGCCGCGGCGGTCAGGCGCCGCGGAGCAGCTCCTCGAAGGGAGTCGGGTCCGCGAACTCGTCCTCGACCGTGCGGGCCCGGCGGCGCGGCGCACCGGAGACCAGCGTGGCGAGCTCGCCGGCGGCGCGCTCGACGCGGTCCTCGAGACCGGCGTCGCCGAAGTCCTCACTGGCCGCGAAGACAGCGGTCGGGACCACGGTGGCGTGCAGGTAGCTGAAGAGCGGGCGCAGCGCGTGCTCGAGCACGAGCGAGTGCCGGGCGGTCCCGGCCGTGGCGGCGATCAGGACCGGGATCCCGGTCATCAGGGTCGGGTCGAGCACGTCGAAGAAGGTCTTGAACAGACCGGAGTACGACGCCGCGAACACCGGGGTCACCGCGATCACCGCGTCCGCCGTACCGATGCTCTCGATCGCCTCAGCCAGCTCGCCCGACGCGAAGCCGGTGAGCAGGTTGTCGGCCAGGAGGTGGGCCAGGGGCCGGAGCTCGATGACGTCGACCTCGACCGGCCCACCGATCGCCGCGGTCGTCGCCGCGGTGAGCCGGTCGGCGAGCAGCCGCGTCGAGGACGGGACGCTCAGGCCGGCACTGACGACCACGACCCGGGTCATACCGACACCCCCGTCACGTCGTCGACGGCGTGCAGCGTGACGTCGTGGGCGCCACCGGCGGCCGCGACCTGCGAGGCGTGGGTGGGTCCGTCCGGCACGTGCGCGGGGCGCAGCGCGTCGAACTCCTTGCGCAGCACGGGCACGACCTCCTCGCCGAGCAGGTCGAGCTGCTCGAGCACGGTCTTGAGCGGCAGCCCGGCGTGGTCCATCAGGAACAGCTGGCGCTGGTAGTCACCGACGTAGTCTCGGAAGCCGAGGGTGCGCTCGATGACCTCCTGCGGCGAGCCGACCGTCAACGGCGTCTGCGAGGTGAAGTCCTCGAGGGACGGGCCGTGGCCGTAGACCGGCGCGTTGTCGAAGTACGGCCGGAACTCACGGACGGCGTCCTGGCTGTTCTTGCGCATGAACACCTGGCCGCCGAGCCCGACGATCGCCTGGTCGGCGGTGCCGTGGCCGTAGTGCTCGAAGCGGCGGCGGTAGAGCTCCACCATCTGCTTGGTGTGCGACGCGGGCCAGAAGATGTGGTTGTGGAAGAACCCGTCGCCGTAGTACGCCGCCTGCTCGGCGATCTCGGGGGTCCGGATCGAGCCGTGCCAGACGAAGGGGGCGACGCCGTCGAGCGGGCGCGGCGTGGCAGTGAAGCCCTGGAGCGGCGTGCGGAAGCGCCCCTGCCAGTCGACGACGTCCTCGGTCCACAGACGGTGCAGTAGGGCGTAGTTCTCGATCGCCAGGTTGACGCCGTCGCGGATGTCCTTGCCGAACCACGGGTAGACCGGGCCGGTGTTGCCGCGACCGAGCATCAGGTCCATCCGGCCGTCGGTCAGGTGCTGGAGGGTGGCGTAGTCCTCGGCGATCCGGACCGGGTCGGTCGTGGTGATCAGCGTCGTCGACGTGGAGAGGATGATCCTCTCGGTCTGGGCGGCGATGTAGGCCATCGTGGTGGTCGGGGACGACGCGACGAACGGCGGGTTGTGGTGCTGCCCGACCGCGACCACGTCGAGGCCGACCTCCTCCGCCTTCTTGGCGATGGCGACGGTGTTCTTGATCCGCTCGTGCTCGGTCGGGGTGCGACCGGTCGTCGGATCCTGCGTGACGTCGCCGACGGTGAAGATGCCGAACTGCATGACCACTCACTCCTGTAGTTGAATTGCGGACTACTGAGTGAACAGTACGGTGCTCGCGCGTATTCCGGCGATCCGAGCCGCAGGTCAGGGTGCCCTTTCTTGATCGACTCCAGAATGCATGGTTCAGTCGAAGCATGAGCGGATCCGCGACCACCCCCACCCCCGACGTGCTGCTGCGCGCCGCCGGGCTGCGGGTGACGCGACCGCGGGTCGCCGTGATCACGGCGCTGTCCACGACCCCGCACTCCCGCGCCGACGCGGTCATCGCTGCGGTCCGCACCCAGGCCGACGTCTCCACCCAAGCGGTGTACGACGTCCTCAACACGCTCACCGAGCGAGGACTCGTCCGCCGCTTCCAGCCGGCCGGGTCGGCCGCACGCTACGAGCTGCAGCGCGGGGACAACCACCACCACGTGGTTTGCCGGACCTGCGGATCGGTCACCGACGTGGAGTGCGCGTCCGGCGAGGCACCCTGCCTGGATCTCCCGTCCACCACCGACGTGCACGGGTTCTCGATCGACGAGGCCGAGGTGACGTGGTGGGGCCAGTGCCCTGCCTGCCGCGCCTCGTCCTCGACCACACCTGCCAGTCCCACCGAGCACAGGAGAGACGATGCCTGACCTGCCCCAGCCCACTGACGGAACGTCGATCGCCACCGCCCCCTCGCAGGAGGCGCACCTGGGATCGACCACCGACACGGGCGCCCCGGCGCCCAGCGACCGCAACTCGCTCACCCTCGGCGCCGACGGCCCGATCCTGCTCCACGACGTGCACTTCCTGAACCAGATGGCGCACTTCAACCGGGAGCGGGTCCCGGAGCGCAACGTGCACGCCAAGGGCTCGGGCGCGTTCGGCGCGTTCGAGACCACCGAGGACGTGTCGGCGTACACGAAGGCGGCGCTCTTCCAGCCCGGCGTGACCACCGAGATGCTGGCCCGCTTCTCCACCGTCGCCGGCGAGCAGGGCTCCCCGGACACCTGGCGCGACCCGCGCGGCTTCTCGCTGAAGTTCTACACCTCCGAGGGCAACTACGACCTGGTCGGCAACAACACCCCGGTGTTCTTCATCCGCGACACGATGAAGTTCCCGCACTTCATCCGTTCCCAGAAGCGCCGCGGCGGTTCCGGCCTGCGCGACAACAACATGCAGTGGGACTTCTGGAGCCTGAACCCGGAGTCGGCGCACCAGGTCACCTACCTGATGGGCGACCGGGGCATCCCGAAGACCTACCGCCACATGAACGGCTACGGCTCGCACACCTACCTCTGGATCAACGAGGCCGGTGAGAAGCACTGGGTGAAGTACCACTTCCACTCCGACCAGGGCGTCGAGGCGCTCTCCGACGAGGACGCCACCCGGATCGCCGGGGAGGACGCCGACTTCCACCGGCGCGACCTCTACGAGACGATCGCCGCCGGCGACTTCCCGTCGTGGACGCTGTCGATCCAGGCGATGCCCTACGAGGCCGCGAAGACCTACCGGATCAACCCGTTCGACCTGACGAAGGTCTGGCCGCACGGCGACTACCCGCTCATCAAGGTCGGCACGATGACCCTGAACCGCAACCCGGACAACTTCTTCGCCCAGATCGAGCAGGCCGCGTTCGAGCCGTCCGCGACGGTTCCCGGCATCGGCTTCTCGCCCGACAAGATGCTGCTCGGCCGTGCGTTCGCGTACGCCGACACGCACCGCTACCGGATCGGCGCCAACTACCTGCAGCTGCCGGTCAACCGCCCCAGGGTCGAGGTCAACACCTACACCCAGGACGGCTCGATGGCCTACGAGCACCGCGGCGACGACCCGGTCTACGCACCCAACACGTTCGGGCGCGGCTACGCCGACGAGGTAGGCGAGGTCACCGACGGCTGGGAGGCCGACGGCGCGATGGTGCGTCAGGCCTACACGCTGCGCGCCGACGACGACGACTTCTCGCAGGCCGGCGCCCTGGTCCGTGAGGTCTGGGACGACGAGATCCGGGCGAACTTCGTCAAGACGGTCGCCGGTCACCTGCTCGGTGGCGTCGAGGGCGACGTGCTCGAGCGTGCCTTCGAGTACTGGCGCAACGTCGACGCCGACACCGCCAAGCAGATCGAGGAGCTGGTCCGCGCCGACGCCGACCTCGGCGCCCCCGGCGCGCAGGACGACCAGGCGAAGCAGGACGCCGCCGACCCGGTCGTCGAGACCGACACCCACGCCGGCTGAGGCTAGGAGACGCTCCCGACCACGCAGCGTGCGGTCGCGCTGACCTCGAACGGCGGGGTCGGGAGCAGCTCGGCACACCTGGCTCTCAACGTCTCGCGTCCGGCCTCGTCGAGGCCGGCGACATAGTCACCTGCCGGCCCGACGCCGAGCAGGTAGGGCTCCCACCACGCCTCGAACGTCGCGAACGGCACGGTCACCGTCACGATGCTGGGCCGGAGGTCGCGGAGACCCGCGTCCTGCGCGAGGCGCTCGAGCTGACCTGCTCGGCCTCCCGGGAGGTCGGCCTCGTCGCGGGCGGCGGGATCGAGGCTGCGCACCGCTCGCTGGTACGTCGCCAGTGGTCCCCCACCGTCGGCAAGGTCCCACACGCACGCCGCAACGGTGCCACCCGGGCGGGTCACCCGGGCCATCTCCCGCAGCCCGCCGACCGGGTCGCTCATGAAGTGCACCACCAGCTGGCACAGGGCGACGTCGAAGGTGTCGTCGGCGAAGTCGAGCCCTTCCGCGCTGCCGCGAGTGATGTCCACGCCGGGCAGTCGCTCCCGGGCGGCGGCCACGAACATCTCCGACGGGTCGACCGCGGAGACCTGGCCGGCGCCGAGCCGCTCGACGAGCTGCGCGGTCAACGCACCCGGACCGCAGCCGACGTCGAGCGCTCGCTGGCCGGGCTGTACACCGGCGGCCTCGGTGAACAGCACCCCGAGCGGCTCGGAGTACTGCCCCATGAAGCGCCCGTACGCGTCGGCGCTGGTGAAGGCCATCCTCGGACGATACTCCTCGGGGCGGGACCGGGATCAGCCCGCGATCGGGGCCCGCAGCGACAGGCGTACGGCGTACCGCTCCCCCGCCACGTCGACCTCGAACCGGGAGCCTGCCAGCCACTCGGCGGCGACCGGGCCGTCCGCGCGGACCAGTGCGAGCCCGACGCAGGAGCCCACGGCAGCGCCCCAGGCGGCGCTGGTGACCTGCCCGGCCGGTGCGCCGTCGCGCACCAGCAGCTCGCCTCCCCAGAGCATCGGGTCCGGGGACTCCACCACGAAGGACACCACCCGTCGTCGTGGGCCGCCCTCCCGCAGCGCTTCGCGGTGTGCCGCCAGCGCCGCTCGCCCCAGGAAGGGCTTGGGCGATCCTCGGCGGTCGAGCCTGTCGAGACCGGTCGCGAACACCAGCCCGGCCTCCACCGGGGTGAGGTCCGGCGTCAGCTCGCGCCCGAAGGCGCGGTAGCCCTTCTCCAGCCGCAGCGACTCGATGGTGTAGTAGCCGGCGTCGGTGGCGCCACCGGAGACGAGGGCGTCGTAGACAGCGCCCGCGTCCGCGATCGGGACCATCAGCTCCCAGCCGAGCTCCCCGACGTACGTCATCCGGGTTGCCCGCAGCGCCACCCCGGCGACCTGGACCTCGCGCGACGTGGCGAACGCGAAGCCACCGTCCGACCAGTCGTCCGAGGACAACGTCACCAGCAGCGACCGGGAGCGTGGCCCCATCACGCCCAGCACCGCGTACTCCTCGGTGACGTCACGGGCCGGCACGCTGTGGCGGGCGAGCCAGTCGAGGTCGCGGACCGTGGTCGCCGAGCTGGAGACGAGGAGGAACTCGTCGACGGCGGTGCGGGTCACCGTCAGGTCGGCCTCGTAGGTGCCGCGGGCATTGAGGAACGGCGTGTAGACGCAGCCACCCACCGGCCCGTCGACGTCGGCGGCACAGATCCACTGGAGGGCCTCCAGCGCACCCGGGCCGGCGACCACGTACTTGGAGAACGAGGTCTGGTCGAAGACGGCGACCGCCCGCCGGGTGGCGTGCTGCTCGGCGACCGAGTGTGCCAGCCAGCCGGGCTTGCCCCACGAGTAGTCCAGCCCGACCGGTCCGAAGACGTTGGGCCGCTCCCAGCCCATCCGTGCGCCGAACACCGCTCCAGCCGTCGCCAGGCGCTCGTGCAGCGGGGAGACCCGTTGCCGGCGCCCCGACTCGAGCTCGCGGTTGGGCCACGGGACGGCGTAGTGCAGCCCCAGCACCTCCGCGACCCGGGACCGCAACCAGGTGTTGTCACCGTGGAGCGGCGCGAACCGGCGTACGTCGACGCCCACCAGGTCGTCCTGCGGCTCCCCTGCCACGATCCACTCCGCGAGCGCCCGCCCGGCTCCCCCGGCCGAGGCGATGCCGACCGAGTTGAAGCCGGCGCCCACGAAGAACCCGCGCAGCCCGGGCGCCTCACCGAGCAGGAACTGGTTGTCGGGGGTGAACGACTCGGGGCCGTTGTAGAACTTGCGGATCCCGGTCTCCTCCAACGCCGGGATCCGGAGCAGCGCCTGCTCCATCAGCACCGAGAAGTGCTCCCAGTCCTCCGGCAGCAGCTGGAACTCGAAGGGGTGGGGCAGGTCGTCGGGCGAGCGCCACGGCTTCGCCTCCGGCTCGAACCCGCCGACGACGAGACCGCCGGTCTCCTCCTTGAAGTAGGTCCAGCCGTCGGGGTCACGCATGATCGGCAGGTCCGGGTGCACTCCCTCGATCGCCTCGGTCACCACGTAGAAGTGCTCGGCCGAGTGCAGCGGCACGGTCACGCCGACCAGGTCGCCGAGCGCCTTGGCCCACTGACCGGCACAGTTGACGACCACCTCCGCCTCGATCGCGCCGAGGTCGGTCTGCACGCCCGTGACCCGCCGTCCGGTCGGCCCGTCCACGACGTCGAAGCCGGTGACGCGGACCCGCTCGAGGATCCGGGCACCTCGCTGACGCGCGCCCTTGGCCAGCGACTGGGTCACGTCGGACGGATTCACCTTCCCGTCCCCCGGCAGCCAGATCGCCCCGAGCAGGTCGTCGACCGCCATCGCCGGCCACAGCTCGCCTGCCTGGCGAGGTGTCAGCATCTCGCAGTCCATGTCGTAGGCGGCTGCGTTGGCCGCCGTGCGGCGCAGCTGCACCATCCGGTCGTCGGACCGCGCCACGATCACGCCGCCGACATTGCGGTAGCCAGTCGCCAGCCCGGTCTCGGACTCCAGGCTCGCGTAGAGCTCGGCGGAGTACTGCACCAGCCGGGTACCGCTCTCGGAGGCGCGCAGCGGACCCACCAGCCCGGCCGCGTGCCAGGTCGTGCCGCAGGACAGGGTGCCCTGCTCGAGCAGCACCACGTCGGTCCAGCCGAGCGTGGTCAGGTGGTAGGCGACGGACGCACCGATCACCCCACCGCCGACGATGACCACCTGCGCACGGGAGGGGATCTCAACCATCGGCCGCCACCGCCTCCAGGAGTCCGGGGAGGTCTGGGCCGCGGAAGGTGGCGACGGCCTTCTCGTAGCGCTCCGTGCCCCAGCCGCGGAAGTCGTAGTCGATCGGGCTGGCGGCGGCCTGGATGAAGCCCCAGAGGGACCAGCCGTACTCGCTGCACAAGGCCTGCAAGCGCACCCGCGCCAGGTCGGCGGTCGTGGGCGACCCGAAGTAGGCCTCGGTGTAGGCGGCCGTCTGCTCCGGCGTGAAGTCGCACTCGGTCGACGTGTTGCCGAGCTCGAAGCAGGCGTCGTTGTTGCCGGAGTACTCGTAGTCGATCAACCAGCAGTGACCATTGCCCTGCTCGTCGGTGTCGTCGATGAAGTTCGCGGCCAGCAGGTCGTTGTTGCACGGCACGGTCGGGCGCGGGGCAGCAGCCAGCGCCCGCCGTACGGCGGCCCAGGCATCGGCGTGGTCGTCGTAGTCGGCAGGCAGGGCGTAGCCATGCTCGCGCACGGTGGCGAGGTACGACGCCTGCCGCGCGAACATGTCGAAGACGCCGGTGAACAGCGCCCCGGAGTGCAGGCGGTAGGTCGCCTCGGCGGCCCGTGCCAGGACCCCCGGGTCGGCGAAGTCCCGGTTCTCCAGCCCGCGACCCGGCAGGAAGCCGATCACCAGCATCGCCAGGTCGGGGCGGTACTCGATCACCTCGGCACCGACCCCGGCGTCGTACGCCGCCGCCGTGTTGGCGGCCTCGGCGTCCCGGTCGATGCCGAGCAGCGCCGCGTCACCCTGCGACCACCGGACCACGAGGTCGAGCCCGTCGTCGCGGGTCACGTGGAAGTTGTGGTTGGTGAGTCCTCCCGGCAGGTCGGCTACGCGCCAGGACCGCCCCGCCAGGCAGGCGAGGCGGTCCAGGCTCGGCCCAGGGTGGGTCACTCAGTCGTCGAATGCCTCGAGGACCGCTTGGTCGATCGTGTGCTTGGGGCCGGTGAACCAGTGCTTAGCGGACACCTGCCACCAGATGAACAGGACGAGCAGGGTGCCGAACGTCAGGATCGGCGCGTAGTTGACGCTGCTCCAGGCGAAGTCGGCGTTGCCGGGAACCCCGGCCGGGGTGAACGGCAGGATGAAGTAGATCGAGATGATCACGATCTCGGCGACCGCGATCAGGTTCATCCACTTGTACTTCCTGCCGTTGGTCCACGTACCCGGCTCGAAGTCGTCGCCCATCCGCCAGCGCAGGAAGATCGGCACCGCGAACGCGAGGTAGAGCCCGATCACCGCGACCGACACGATGGCAAGGAACGCCACCGGCACCCCGCCGACGCTCCACAGCGCGGGTGCGGTGATGACGGCACCGACGACGGCGCACAGGAGCACCGCATTGGCCGGGACCTTGGTCTTCGGGTTGACCTTCGACCAGATCTTCGAGCCCGGGATGGCACCGTCGCGGCTGAAGGCGAAGGTCATCCGCGAGCAGCTCGTCATGCACGCCGCGGTGCAGAACAGCTGGCCCGCCGTCGAGATCAGCAGCACGATGAAGTGCCAGCGCTCGCCGAGTGCCTGGGTGAAGATCACGTCGACACCGCCTCCACCCGCCGTGACGCCGTCAGCATCCTGGACTGCGAAGAGGAAGGCCAGAAGGAGCACGTAGCCGCCAGCCGCCGAGTAGGCGATGGACCGCCAGATGCCCTTCGCTGCGGCCTCCGAGGCTGCTGACGTCTCCTCGGAGAGGTGAGCGGAGGCATCGAACCCGGTGATCGTGTACTGCGTGAGCAGGAGTCCGAGCGGTAGCACCAGGAACCAGAACTTGAGTCCCTCGGTCTGGCCCTCGTTGAATCCGGAGTTGTTGACCTCGTGGGTGAACACCCAGCTCAGCGCCTGGTGCGTGTCGGGGACGAAGACCAGGATCAGGATGACGATCGCGGCGCCAGCGACGTGCCACCAGACCGAGATGTTGTTGACGATGGCCATCAGGTGACCACCGAAGACGTTGAGCCCGGCAGCGACGGCGAGGATGATCAGGAAGATGATGTAGATCCGCCCGAGGCTGTAGCCGTCCGCCCAGCCGGAGGAGATGGTGGTCAGGGTGAGGTCGAGGAAGGTGGCGGCCCCGTAGGCGACCGATGCGGTCACGGCAAGCAACCCGATCAGGTTCAACCATCCCGTGAAGAAGCCTGCGGCCGGCCCACCCATCTTCGCGGCCCACCAGTAGATCCCTCCCGACGTCGGATATGCCGAGACCAGCTCCGACATCGTGAAACCGATGAGCAGGATGAACATCGAGATGATCGGCCAGCCCCAGGAGATGGCGATCGGCCCGCCGTTGTTCCAGCCCTGGTAGAAGGTCGTGAAGCAACCCGCCAGGATCGAGATGATCGAGAACGAGATCGCGAAGTTGGAGAAACCGGACCAGGAGCGGTTCAGCTCCTGGGCATACCCGAGCTTGGCGAGATGCGCCTCGTCGTCCGAGAGCTTCTGTTCGTCAGCCATGCGGCACCTTCCGGGGTGTCTGAGTACGGTTTGGCCAGAACCTAGACCCGTGCCGTTCAGGGTGTCCATAGACTCCGGTTAAATAGGTATGAACTCAGACCATTGATCGACCGAGATCATTGACACCGCTCGCCCACGATCCAAGGATGGCTCCCATGTCGGTCTCCCCGGGTCACGACCCCGTGGGTCACGACCTCTCGGGGTCGGTGCTGCGCCCGGTCCGGGGGCACCACGCGTTCGAGGCATGCGTCGAGCAGCTGGCGACCACCATCCGGCTCGGGGTCTACCCGCGGGGATCGAACCTGCCGCCGGAGCGCGAGCTGGCGGAGCGGATGAAGGTCTCGCGGGCGACGCTGCGTGAGGCGATGGCGGCGCTCCGCGAGGCGGGGCTGGTCGAGACCACTCGCGGACGGGGCGGGGGCACCGTCGTCACCCTGAAGCCTCGGACGCCGTCAGCGCGAGCCGCGGCCCGGATCTCGCCCGAGAAACGGCGCGAGTGGCTCGATGCTCTCGACTTCCGCCGCATCGTCGAGCCGGGCGCGGCGTACCTCGCCGCCTGCGCCGAGCTGGACGACGCCGGCCGGGCCCAGCTCGAGGACGCCCTGGCCGACGTGTCCGCGACGCACCGGCCGGGCGAGCACCGGCAGTCCGACTCGCGCTTCCACCTGACCATCGCTGCTCTCACCGGTTCTCCCCGGGTGATCGAGTCCGTGACGTCGGTGCAGGCGACCCTGCACGAGATGCTGCTCGCGATCCCCGTGCTCGACACCAACATCGCCCACTCCGACCGTCAGCACGCCCGACTCGTCAGGGCGGTGCTCGGCGGCAGGTGCGAGCAGGCCCGGCGAGTCATGGAGGAGCACTGCGACGACACGGCCGCGCTCCTGCGCGGACTTGTGGGATGAATCAAGCCATGAACGACCGAGGAGAGCCCATGGCCCTGCGCAACCAACGCCATCTCACGATGCGCGACCTCGTGTCGCGCATCGACGCCGGCGAGATCGACACCGTGATCACGGCGTTCACCGACATGCAGGGCCGGCTCCAGGGCAAGCGCCTGCACGGGCGCTACTTCGTCGACCACGTGGTCGGCGTCGGCACCGAGGGCTGCAACTACCTGCTCGCCGTCGACGTCGAGATGAACACCGTCGACGGCTACGCGATCTCCTCCTGGGAGCAGGGGTACGGCGACATGGAGTTCGTCCTCGACGAGCAGACGATCCGGGCGCTGACCCACCTCCCCGGCACCGCGATGGTCCAGTGCGACCTGGTCTGGCCCGACCACTCACCGGTCGCCCAGTCCCCGCGCGCCATCCTGCAGAAGCAGCTCGACCGGGTCGCCGACCGTGGCTGGCAGGCGTTGTCCGGCACCGAGCTGGAGTTCATCGCGTTCGACACGACGTACGAGCAGGCGCACCTCGACGGCTACCGGGACCTCACCCCGGTCAACCAGTACAACGTCGACTACTCGATCCTCGGCACCACCCGGGTCGAGCCGCTGCTGCGCTCGATCCGCAACCACATGTACGCGGCCGGCCTCGACGTCGAGGGCGCCAAGGGCGAGTGCAACTTCGGCCAGCACGAGATCGGGTTCCTCTACGCCGAGGCGATGATGACGGCCGACAACCACGTCGTGTACAAGACCGCCGCCAAGGAGATCGCCGCCCAGCAGGGCAAGGCGATCACCTTCATGGCCAAGTACGACGAGCGTGAGGGCAGCTCCTGCCACATCCACCTGTCCCTGCGCGGGACCGACGGCGAGCTGGTGTTCTGGGACCCGGCTGCGAACGACGGGGCCGGCGCACGGACCCCGCTCTACGACCACTTCGTCGCGGGGGTGCTGGCGACGATCGCCGACTTCACGCTGCTCTACGCACCCAACATCAACTCCTACAAGCGGTTCGCCGACGGCTCGTTCGCACCCAACACGATCGCCTGGGGCCTGGACAACCGCACCTGCGCGCTGCGACTGGTCGGGCACGGTGCCAGCGCCCGGATGGAGAACCGGGTCCCCGGTGCCGACGCCAATCCCTACCTCGCGCTCGCGGCGATGCTCGCCGGCGGCTTGCACGGCATCGAGCACGAGCTGGAGCTGGAGGAGCCGCTGGGCGGCAACGCCTACACGTCGGGTCGGCCGAAGGTCCCGTCGACGATGGCCGCGGCCAGGGATGCCTTTGCCACCTCCGTGATCGCCCGCGAGGCCCTCGGCGACGACGTCGTGGACCACTACGCCAACATGGCCGACGTCGAGATGACCGCCTACAACGCGACCGTCACCGACTGGGAGCGAGCACGAGGATTCGAGAGGCTCTGATGTCGGCGTACACAGTGATCAACCCGGCCACCGCCATGCCGGTGGTCGACGTGCACCTCGCGTCGGTGACGGAGGCAGACGACGCCATCGAGGCCGCGCACGCCGCGTTCCCGTCCTGGCGGGCGCTGCCCCCGGGTGAGCGGGCGGCGCTGCTGCGTCGCTTCGCGACCGTCGTCGACGAGCACCTCGACGAGCTCGCCGAGCTCGAGGTCCGCAACGCCGGGCACACCTGGGGCAACGCCCGCTGGGAGGCCGGCAACGTCCGGGACTGCCTGAACTACTACGCCGGTGCCCCGGAGCGACTCTTCGGCCGCCAGATCCCGGTGGCCGGCGGGGTCGACGTGACCTTCCACGAGCCGCTCGGCGTCATCGGCATCATCGTGCCGTGGAACTTCCCGATGCCGATCGCCGGCTGGGGTTTCGCCCCGGCGCTCGCGTCCGGCAACACGGTGGTGCTGAAGCCTGCCGAGCTCACCCCGCTGACTGCGATCCGGCTCGGTGAGCTGGCCGTCGAGGCGGGCCTTCCTGAGCACGTGCTGACCGTCATCCCCGGCAAGGGCTCCGTGGTCGGCGAGCGCTTCGTGACCCATCCGCTGGTCCGCAAGGTCTGCTTCACCGGGTCGACCGCGGTCGGCAAGAAGATCATGGCCGGCTGCGCCGAGCAGGTGAAGCGGGTGACCCTCGAGCTCGGCGGCAAGAGCGCCAACATCATCTTCGCCGACAGCGACCTCGCAGCCGCGGCGGCCAGCGCGCCGTACGCGGTCTTCGACAACGCCGGCCAGGACTGCTGCGCCCGCTCCCGGATCCTCGTCGAGCGCTCGGCGTACGACGAGTTCCTGACCCTCCTCGAGCCGGCCGTGAGCGGGCTGCGGGTGCTCGACCCGAGCGACGAGTCGAGCGAGATGGGGCCGCTCATCTCGGCCCATCAGCAGGCCACCGTCCACGGCTACCTCGACGAGGTCGAGGTCGCGTTCGCCGGCTCGGCGCCCGGCGGCGACGGCTTCTGGGTGCCGCCGAGTGTGGTCACCACCGACGACCCTTCGGCGCGGATCTGGCGTGAGGAGGTCTTCGGCCCGGTCGTCGCGGTGATGCCGTTCGACGACGAGGCCGACGCGGTCGCGAAGGCCAACGACACCGAGTACGGCCTGTCCGGCTCGATCTTCACCAACGACCTCGGTCGCGGCCTGCGGGTCGCCCGCGCGGTCGACGCCGGCAACCTGAGCGTCAACTCGCACTCGGCGGTCCGCTACTGGACGCCGTTCGGGGGCTACAAGCAGTCCGGTCTCGGCCGGGAGCTCGGTCCGGACGCCCCGATGGCGTTCACCGAGGAGAAGAACGTCTTCATCGCCCACTAGGCGACCAACGAACGGAGAGAGATGACAGGCAGGATCCAGGGCCGGGTCGCGGTCGTCACGGGGGGTTGCTCGGGCATCGGCCTGGCGACGGTGCAGCGCTTCGTCGAGGAGGGCGCCAAGGTGGTCGTCGGCGACATCGACGACCTGCGCGGCCACGAGCTCGTCGGCCAGCTCGGCGGCCCCGACATCGCGACCTACGTCCACGTCGACGTCACCAGCAAGGAGGAGGTGGACGCGCTGTTCGAGACCGCGAAGGACACCTACGGCTCGGTCGACATCGCCTTCAACAACGCCGGCATCAGCCCGCCCGAGGACGACTCCATCCTGGACACCGACCTGGAAGCCTGGCGCCGGGTGCAGGAGGTCAACCTCACCAGCGTCTACCTGTGCTGCAAGGCCGCGCTGCCCTACATGCTGGAGCAGGGCAAGGGGTCGATCATCAACACCGCTTCGTTCGTCGCGGTGATGGGGGCGGCGACGTCGCAGATCTCCTACTCGGCCTCCAAGGGCGGCGTGCTGTCGATGACCCGCGAGCTCGGCGTCCAGTTCGCCCGCCAGGGGGTGCGCGTCAACGCGCTCTGCCCGGGACCGGTCAACACTCCCCTGCTGCAGGAGCTGTTCGCCACCGACGCCGAGCGAGCCGCGCGGCGCCTGGTGCACGTGCCGATGGGCCGCTTCGGAGAGCCGTCCGAGATGGCGTCGGCCGTGCTCTTCCTGGCCTCGGACGACTCCTCGTTCATGACCGCGAGCACCTTCCTCGTCGACGGCGGCATCTCCGGCGCCTACGTGACGCCGCTGTAGCGCCGATGACCATCCCCGTCATCGGCCTGACCACCTACCGCGAGCACGCGGCCTGGGGGGTCTGGCAGCAACCGGCCGACCTGCTGCCGGTGATGTACGCCGCCGCGGTCGAGGCCACCGGCGGCGTACCGGTGCTGCTGCCGCCGCTGGCCCAGACCGGCGCCGCAGATGCGGCGGTCGCGCGTGTCGACGGGTTGGTGCTCAGCGGCGGCGCGGACATCGACCCCGCCTTGTACGGAGAGGAGCGACACGCCCAGACCACCGTCGTGCGGCACGACCGGGACGCGTGGGAGCGGGCCCTGCTCGACGCGGCGGACGCCGCCGGGATCCCGGTGCTCGGCGTGTGCCGAGGCATCCAGGTGCTAGCCGTGCACGCGGGAGGCACCCTCGACCAGCACGTCCCGGACCTGGTCCGGCACGAGGAGCACAGCCCAGGCGGCGACAACTACGGATCGGTGGCGGTACGGACCGTCGACGGCACCCGACTGGCGGGACTGGTGGGCGAGCGGGTCAGCGTGAACTGCCACCACCACCAGTCGGTGCGGTCGCATCCCGGCTTCGTCGCGGCCGCTCACGCTGTCGACGGCACGGTCGAGGCGATCGAGGCACCGGGTGACCGGTTCCTGGTCGGCGTGCAGTGGCATCCGGAGACCGCGGCCGACGTGGGCCTCCTGGCCGGCCTGGTCCGGGCTGCGGCCGACTACGCTTCTGCTCGATGACTCGTGAACCTGTCCTGATAAGTGCCCACCGCTGCCTGACCCGCCCCGTCATCGACCTCGCACTCACGCTCGACGTGGAGTTCGTCGAGTTCGACGTCCAGCGCTGCGGTGACGGGACGTTCGTGCTGTTCCACGACGACGTCGTGGAGATCGGTGGCGACGACGTCCCGCTCGCCGACCTGACGATCGCCGAGCTCCGCGCAGCCGCTCCCGACCTGGTGCTCTACAGCGAGGTGCTGGACCTCCTCGCCCAGGGCGGCAAGCGGGCTCACCTCGACCTCAAGTTCGAGTCGCCCGCCGCGACGTACGACACTCCTGGCGCGACCTACGAGGTGGCGGCGACGCGGTTGGCCGTCGGCCGGCTGGGGGCGGCGAACCTGGTGGTGACCACGCTCGACGACCGGTCGGTGAAGGCCATCCGGGACTGGGCCGACGACGCAGGTCACGACCTCCTCGTCGGGCTCTCCCTCGGGCGCAAGGTGACCGGCTTCCCGGTGTGGCGCCAGCTCAAGGTCCGTGCCTCCGAGGTCTGGCCGCACGTGCGCTACCAGCAGTCGCGGGCCAACGTGGTCGTCGCGCACCACGGGCTGGCCCGGCTCGGCGTGGCCCGGTTCGCCCGGCACCGACGGCTGCCACTGCTGGTGTGGACGGTCAACACCGAGGACTCCCTGCGCAGGTGGCTCAGACCCGGGCAGGCCTGGCTGGTGACCACCAACCACCCAGATGTGGCCCTACGGCTGCGCGGCCCCGGAAGGAGCCGCGCGTGACCACGGGCGCCTTCGACGAGTTGGTCCCCGACGTGCTGGGGTCGCCGTACCTCGCCGAGACGATCAACCTGACACCGGACGACGAGGGGCCGGTGGTGGCCACGCTCGTCGTACGACGTGCCGCGGAGCCCACCGGCCGCGCCGTGCTCTACGTCCACGGGTTCGCGGACTACTTCTTCCAGACCGCCTACGCCGAGTGGTGGAACGACCGGGGCTACGACTTCTACGCCCTCGACCTGCGCAAGTACGGACGGTCGATCCGGCCGCACCAGACGCCCAACTACGTCGCCGACGTGCGGGAGTACTTCGCCGACCTCGACGCCGCGTGGCAGCGCGTCGTCGAGCGCGACGGGCACGACCACGTGGTGCTCAGCGCGCACTCCACCGGCGGCCTCGTCGTCTCGCTGTGGGCCGACGAACGGCGGCCGGACCTGGCCGGGATGGTGCTCAACTCGCCGTGGCTGGACATGCAGGGCGGCCTGGTGATGCGGACCATCGGCACCGCCGTGGTGACGCGGCTCGGCGCCCGACGCCCGCTCCGCGAGATCCCGCGCTCGGTCAGCGGCTTCTACGTGCGCAGCCTGCATGCCGACCACGCCGGCGAGTGGGAGTTCGACCTGGCGTGGAAGCCGCTCCAGTCCTGGCCGATCTTCCTGGGCTGGCTGCGCGCGATCCGGGTCGCGCACGCCCGGCTGCACCGCGGCCTGGAGGTCGGCTGCCCGGTCCTGGTGCTGTCGTCGGGCGCCACCCGACAACCGGCCCAGATGGGGCCCGACGTGCACGGCTACGACATCGTGCTCGACGTCGCCCAGATCCGGCGCTGGTCGGTGGCGTTGGGCCGTCACGTCACCTACGTCGCGATCGACGGCGCGCGGCACGACGTACTCCTCTCCCTGCCGGAGCCGCGGGCGAACGCCTACGCCGAGCTCGACCGGTGGGTGTCGACGTACGTCAGCTGAACGGCTCGCCGTCGAACCGTTCGCGGGTGACGAACTCCGCGACGGGAGCGCGACGCAGCTTGGTGATCTCGCGGACCGGCTTGCCGATCGGCACGACGGCCGCCAGTGCGAGCTCCTCGGGCACCCCGAACAGCTCGCGCATGGCGGACTCCTCTGCCACGGCCATCGTGGTGATGGTGCCGCCGAGGCCCTCGTTGCGTGCCGCCAACAGGATGTTCCACACCAGTGGATAGACCGAGGCGCCGCTGATCAGCCCGATCCGATCGAGGTCCTGGTCCATGGCGGCGACCACGCGGAGGTCGACCCAGACGACCAGCACGGCACCGGCAGTGAGGAGCGGCCTGGTGAAGGCCGGCGGTACGTCGGTCGCGGCCATCTCCTCGGCGGTCGGCCCCGGCTTCTCGAGAGGGTTCCACGGGCTCTCGCCGGCGGCGATCTGGGCGAGGTAGCGGCGGGCCGCGGGAAGGTTGAGCTCGGCCAGCCGTTCCCGCGTCGCGGGGTCGCGGACCACGATGATCCGGCTGCCCTGACGGTTGCCACCGCTCGGCGCGAACCGGGCGTGGTCGAGGATCCGGTGCAGCACCTCGTCGGGCACGGGGTCGCCGGTGAACTCCCGGGTGGCGGGCGTCGAGCGCATCACGTCGTAGAGGTCCATGGGACGAGCCTGCCACGGATGCGGGCCCGCGCTGCCCGCTAGGGTCGCCGCCATGAACCCTGTGATCGGACTCTCGCTCGGCCGGATCGCGGTCGGCACCCTCGCCGTCGCCAGTCCGGACCGCGCCGCCAAGACCTTCCAGCTCGACGCGACCGCGAACCCGCAGCTGTCCTACGTCACCCGACTCTTCGGCGCCCGAGAGATCGCCCTCGGGCTGGCCACCGTGCTGTCCAGCGGCAAGACGCGTCGCAACCTGATCCTGCTCGGCATCCTGGTCGACGCCTCCGACGTCGCGACCGGCTATCTCGGCGTCCAGGACGGGGCAGTCAGTCAGAAGACCGCCGCCGCCCTGATCGGCCCGGCGATCGGCGCGATCGCTGCGGGCGCAACCGGCCTTCGCCGAGGCTGACCCCACCCGGTGGTGGTCTCGATACGCCGCCTCGTCCCTCGGCGGCTACTCGACCAGCGAAACACTCGATGGTCGAGTAGCGAGCGCCAGCGAGCGTATCGAGACCCACGGCCCCGGGTGGTCTCGATACGCGCCTCGTTCCTCGCGCCCTACTCGACCGACGAAGACTCGGTGGTCGAGTAGCGAGCGCCAGCGAGCGTATCGAGACCGCGCCGTCGCGAGGTCAGGGTGGCCTCGTTACGCCGCCTCGTTCCTCGGCGGCTACTCGACCAACGAAACACTCGATGGTCGAGTAGCGAGCGCCAGCGAGCGTATCGAGACCGCGGCCCGTCGCGAGGTCAGGGTGGCCTCGATACGCCGCCTCGTTCCTCGGCGGCTACTCGACCAACGAAACACTCGATGGTCGAGTAGCGAGCGCCAGCGAGCGTATCGAGACCGCGGCCCGTCGGGGTGGTCTCGATACGCCGCCTCGTCCCTCGCGGCTACTCGACCGACGAACATCGATGGTCGAGTAGCGAGCGCCAGCGAGCGTATCGAGACCGCGCCGTCGCGAGGTCAGGGTGGTCTCGATACGCCGCCTCGTCCCTCGGCGGCTACTCGTCCAACGAGGCGTTCGAGGAGCTCAGCCCAGCAGGAAGGCCGCGAGGGCGACCAGGCCGACGACC
The DNA here is from genome assembly GCA_963706475.1 of uncultured Actinomycetota bacterium. GTDB lineage: Bacteria > Actinomycetota > Actinomycetes > Propionibacteriales > Nocardioidaceae > Nocardioides. The sequence goes on from CAVPLV010000003.1 coordinate 377,876, forward strand.
ACGATGACCACCCGCAGCACCGCCGACGGAAGCCGCCGGCCGACGGTCGCGCCGAGCTGGCCGCCGATCACCGAGCCGATCCCGATCAGGAGCACCACCAGCCAGTCGACGTCCGCGACGAGGGCGAAGATCAGTCCGGCGACACCGTTCACGAGCCCGGCGAGGACGTTCTTGACAGCGTTCAGCCGCTGGAGCGTCTCGTCGACCCCGGTCCCGAGGATCGCCATCAGCAGCACCCCCTGCGCGGCACCGAAGTAGCCGCCGTACACCCCGGTGGCGAGCACCCCCGGCCAGACCCACCAGGTGCCATGGTGCGGGAGTCCGCCGGCGTCGACGTGGCGTGCGGCCACCCAGCGTGAGATCCGTGGCTGGAGGACCACCAGCACGCAGCCGAGCAGGATCAGCACCGGGACGATGGCGGTGAACGCGTCGGCGGGAAGCACCAGCAGCAGCACCGCGCCGACGATGCCGCCCAGCAACGACGCGACACCCAGGCGCAACACCCGCGCTCGCTGCCCGACCAGCTCGCGTCGATAGCCGATGGCGCCCGACACCGACCCGGGCACCAGCCCGATCGTGTTGGAGACGTTGGCCGTCACCGGCGGAATCCCGAAGGCGAGCAGCGTCGGGAAGGTGATCAGGGTGCCGGACCCGACGACGGTGTTGATCGTGCCCGCCGCGACCCCGGCCAGCAGGATCGCGACGACCTCGAACAGGCTCACGACGCCGGCGGCGCCTCGTCGGCCGGGGGCTTGCCCGGGTTGGCGGCGCTCTCCGCCGCGGCGATGGCCTGCTCGACCGCCGCGTTGGCCTTCCGCAGCTCGGAGTCGGCGTTCGGCAGCTCGGGCGTGGTGGGGCCCATGTCGACCCGCTTGACGGGGCCGTCGACGTCCTTCGGGATCCCCGACAGGCTGTTCATCGTCGAGCCGAGACCCTCGAGGGCCTTGCCGATCTCGCTCGGCACGATCCAGACCTTGTTGGCGTCGCCCTCGGCGATCTTCGGCATCATCTGGAGATACTGGTAGGCGAGCAGGGACTGGTCCGGTCGGCCGTCGTGGATCGCCTGGAAGACGGTCTGGATGGCCTGACCCTCACCCTGGGCACGCAGGATCGCGGCCTCCCGGTCGGCCTGGGCACGCAGGATCTGCGACTCCCGGGCACCCTCGGCGGTGAGGATGGCGGACTGCTTCTGACCCTCGGCGGTGAGGATGGCGGACTGCCGCTGGCCCTCGGCGGTGAGGATCGCTGCGCGCTTGTCACGGTCGGCACGCATCTGCTTCTCCATCGTGTCCTTGATGGAGGGCGGCGGGTCGATGCTCTTGATCTCCACTCGTCCGACCCGGATGCCCCACTTGCCGGTCGCCTCGTCGAGCACGCCGCGCAGGCCGGAGTTGATGGTCTCGCGACTGGTCAGCGTCTGCTCGAGGTCCATGCCGCCGACGATGTTGCGCAACGTGGTCATGGTGATCTGCTCGACGGCCTGGATGTAGTTGGCGATCTCGTACGTCGCTGCCACCGGGTCGATGACCTGGAAGTAGATGACCGTGTCGATCTCGACGGTCAGGTTGTCCTCGGTGATCACCGACGACGGAGGGAAGCTGACGACCTGCTCGCGCAGGTCGATCAGGTAGCGCACCTTGTCCACGAACGGCACCACGATGTTGAGCCCGGCGGGGAGGGTCTGCTTGTACTTGCCGAAGCGCTCCACGATGCCGGCCCGCGCCTGCGGGACGATGCGCACCGTCTTGGCGAGCAGCAGCGCCACGAACACCAGCAGCAGGGCCAGGATGATCAGAATGGCGGTCGTCATGTCGTGTCTCATGCCTCCAGGGTCGGGACTGGGTGGACGTACGCCGTAGCGCCGCGGATCTCGAAGACCTCGACGGCCTGGCCGGGCTCGATGATGTTCGACTCGTCGTACGGCGCCGCCGACCAGAGCTCACCGGCGACCCGGACCTGACCGACGTCGTCGACGGACATCCGCGTGACGACGAGTCCTCGCTGACCGATCATCCGGTCGTGGCCCATCGTGAGGTCCGGACCGGAGTGCAGCTTCTTGATCAGGCTCGGGCGGACCAGCGCCAGGGTCGCGACCGAGGCGCCGGCGGCCACCAGAGCCTGGACCGGGAAGGGGAAGTCGGCCAACGCAGCGACCAGTCCGGCCAGGGCTCCGAACGCGAGCATCAGAAAGATCAGGTCGAGGCTGACCATCTCTGCGATGCCGAGGAAGATCGCGAGACCCAGCCACACCGCGGCGAGGTGCTCGGTGAACCATTCCATGGACCGATCCTATCCGGCGGACAAGAGGCCTGGACTACAGATGCCGGGTGCGCCGGCGGGCGCTCCAGCGACCGTCCTCGTGGGTGAGCACCAGCGGCATCGCGAACGCAGCCGAGAGGTTGTCCTCGGTGATGACCTGCTCGATGGGTCCGGCCGCGACCACCTTGCCCTTGCGCAGCAGCAGCGCGTTGTCGAAGCCCGGCGGGATCTCCTCGACGTGGTGCGACACCAGCACCGTGGCCGGTGAGTCCGGGTCGGCGGCGAGCACCGAGAGGGTCGAGACCAGGTCCTCGCGCCCGCCGAGGTCCAGGCCGGCGGCCGGCTCGTCGAGCAGCAGCAGCTCCGGGTCGGCCATCAGCGCCCGGGCGATCTGGACGCGCTTGCGCTCGCCCTCGCTGAGGGTGCCGAAGGTCCGGTCGACGAGGTGGACCGCACCGACTTCCGTCAGCAGCTCGACGGCGCGCCCGTGGTCGAGGTCATCGTACGACTCACGCCAGCGGCCCACCACGCCGTAGGACGCCGAGACGACCACGTCGTGCACCCGCTCCGAGCGCGGGATCCGCTCCGCGAGCGCCGCGCTGGTCAGCCCGATCCGCGGGCGCAGCTCGAAGACGTCGACGGTGCCGAGGACCTCGTCCAGGATGCCTGCGACACCATCGGTCGGGTGGATCAGGGCGCCCGCCACCTGCAGCAACGTGGTCTTGCCGGCCCCGTTGGGTCCGAGGATCACCCAGCGCTCGTCCTCCTCGACGGTCCACGAGACGGAGTCCAGCAAGGTGGCCTCGCCGCGCCGGATGGTCACGTCGACGAAGTCGAGCACGGCGGTCATGGCGTTCACCCTATCCAGAGGTCCGCCGGCTCCCGGGCAGCCGGGCGGTCGCGATCCGACGCGCGTATTCTCGGGCGCCGTGACCACCGTGCTGCCCGTCTCCGCCCGCCTCGCCTGGTGGGGCACGGCGTGGTTGCGCGGCCAGGTCGTCACCGACCTGCTGCTCGACGCCGTGTTCGGCGACGACGCCACCCACGTCGTCGCGGGCCTGCCCGGGGCCGAGGGCACCGACACGCTGGTCGTCGCGCTCGGCCGGCTCCGGTCCGCCGGTGCGACCGGGTTCGGCGCGGCCTTCCCCGCTGAGGGCGACCCGGTCGGGCTCGGTGGTCCACCGCCGTTCAACCACGACGCGCTCGAGGCGGGCGAGGCCGTGGTGGTCACCGGCACCGGACTCGGCCTGGTGCCCGAACGCACCGGCGGTGCGGTCGTCTGGGTCGCCCAGCCGGCGCAGCGGCGTCAGCTCCCGGACGTCGGCGAGGCAGGTCGAGAGCTGCGCGCGGCGCTGCTGGACGCAGCCGGCTCCCTGGCCCGTCTCGACGTGGCGCGCTGGCGACCCGAGGTGGCCGACCAGCTGATGAACCTGCGGCACCGTGATGGCGTGCCCGCTCCCCCGGGCGTCCCGGAAGCCTGCGCCGACCTGGTCTCGCGAGGACTGCAGGCGGCCGCGATCGTGGACCTTGCCCTGGAGGACGACGGCGGCGCGGTGACGGCGTACGACGCCGCCGAGCGCCGAGCCGCCCTGAGGCCGCTCGAGCGGGCCGCTCGCCGTGCGCTGGTCGCCGCCTGCTCCCCTGAGGTGTGGCCGCCGACCTGACGTGGCGGACCGGCTAGCTGGGCGCCCAGACCCCGAGCTCGTTGCCGGCCGGGTCGGTGAAGTGGAAGCGGCGGCCTCCTGGGAAGACGTAGGGATCGGCCACCACCTCTCCCCCGGCGTCGCGGACCGCGGCCACGGTGGCGTCGAGGTCGTCGGAGTAGAGCAGCACCAGGACCCCGCCCCGGGACGGCTCGCCGGCGGCGTTGAGGCCGCCGACCTCGCCCTCGCCGTCACTCCAGAGGATCCCGGCGTAGTCGGGACCGTAGTCCTTGAACTGCCAGCCGAAGGCCTGGGCGTAGAAGGCGCGAGTCGCCGCCATGGCGCTGCCGACGTTGATCTCGACGTAGTCGATCGCGTGATGGATGTTGGTCATGACTGCGAACCTACGACCGACCACCGACGTCGGGGCGGGTCCAGCACGGACGCGGGCGCCGACGGCGCAGCCCGCAACGATAGCCTCGGCGCTTGAGATGACTGACGTGCACACCGGCTCCAAGCCCGAGACCCTGCTCATCACGCTGACCGGCAAGGACCGGCCCGGCGTGACCTCCTCGGTGTTCGCGGCGCTGGCCGGAGCCGGCATCGACGTGCTCGACATCGAGCAGATCGTGCTGCGCAGCCGGCTGATCCTGGGCGTGCTCGTGACCGCGCCTCGCAACGTCGCCAAGGCGACCGCAGCGGTCGAGCAGACCGCCCGCGACCTCGGGATGAGCGTCGAGATCGACCACGGGGTGGGTGACAACAAGGCGCGCCGCGACGGTCGCTCCCACGTCACCATCATCGGCACCCCGCTGCGCGCCTCGGCGATGGCGGCCGTCGCGGGCCGGATCGCCGACATCGGCGCCAACATCGACCGCATCGAACGGATGGCGCGCTACCCCGTCACCGCGATCGACCTGCACGTCTCGGGCGCGGGCACCGACACGCTCCGTGGGGTCCTGGCCCCCGAGGCGGCCGCCCAGGGCATCGACATCGCCGTCCAGCCGGCCAACCTGCTGCGCCGCGGGACCCGGTTGATCGTCATGGACGTCGACTCCACCCTGATCCAGGGTGAGGTGATCGAGATGCTCGCCGCCCACGCCGGCTGCGAGGCCGAGGTAGCGGCCGTCACCGAGGCCGCGATGCGCGGCGAGCTCGACTTCGAGGCCTCCCTGCGCTCACGGGTCGCGCTGCTCGAGGGCGTGCCCGCCGCTGCCATCGACGAGGTGTACGACGCCATCCTGCTCGCCCCCGGCGCCCGGACCCTGGTTCGGACCCTGCGCCGGCTCGGCTACCGGTTCGCGATCGTCTCGGGTGGTTTCTCCCAGATCACCGACCGGTTGGCAGCCGACCTCGGCATCCACTTCTCGCGCGCCAACGAGCTCGAGATCGTCGATGGCCGGCTGACCGGCCGGATCCTCGGCGCCGTCGTCGACCGGGCCGGCAAGGCCGCTGCCCTGCGGGAGTTCGCAGCCGAGATCGGGGTGCCGGAGGCGGCCACGATCGCCATCGGCGACGGCGCCAACGACCTCGACATGCTCAACGCGGCCGGCCTCGGCATCGCCTACAACGCCAAGCCGATGGTCCGCGACGCTGCCGACACCTCGGTCAACGTGCCCTACCTCGACGCCATCATGTACCTCCTCGGCATCTCCCGCGAGGAGATCGAGGCAGCCGATGCCGACGCCGGCATCGTGACCCCGTCGCCGCCCGTCTGAGCAGGCGTCAGCCGCGGCCGACGTGGAAGGCCACCAGACGGGCGCTGCCACCGGACAGGTCGCGCCAGCGGCCGCCGTACGAGAAGACCGCAGCAGCGCTGGTCGGGAATCCGCCCCAGGACCCGCCGGCGAGATCGGGGTCGCTGTCGCCGTCGTCGAGCAGCTGCGCGAGGTAGGCCATCGTCGGGTTGTGGCCGATCACGACCATGCGGCGTACGTCGTCGTCGACCTGTCCGACGAGGTCCAGGACGGTCTCCGGACCGGCGGCGTAGAGCCCCCGGTCGAGGTCCGGCTCGAGGTCCCACTCGCCACGGGCAGCGACCGCCTCCCAGGTCTGCTGGGTCCGCAGCGCCGCGGAGACCAGGGCGTGAGCGGGCTCGAAGCCAGCGGCCCGCAGCCAGCCACCCAGCTCGGCAGCGTCGGTCCGTCCGCGGTCGGCGAGGGGCCGGTCGAAGTCGGTCGGACCGTGCTGCTCGGCCTTGGCGTGCCGCATCACGACCAGCAGCCGGGCGGTCGTGGAGGAGTCCATCTGCACGGACTCACTGTGGCAGCCGATAGCCTCCCTGTCATGCCATCCGGACCACTCATGATCATCGGCGGAGCCGAGGACAAGCTCGGTCGGCGCACCATCCTCAAGGAGTTCGTCGCCGCCAGCGGTGGCGACCAGGCGCGGATCGCGGTGATCCCGACGGCGTCGTCCCTCGGACCCGAGGTCGTCGAGGTGTACGACGCGGTGTTCCGGCGGCTCGGAGCGGCCGAGGTGAGCGCCGTACGACCCGAGACCCGCGACGACGCGCACGACCCGGAGCTGGTCGAGCGGCTCGGCAAGGCGACCGGCATCTTCATGACCGGCGGCAACCAGCTCAAGCTGTCCGCGATCATCGCCGGCACCCCGCTCGGCGAAGCGATCCTCGAGGCACACCGTCGCGGCGCCGTGGTCGGTGGTACCTCTGCCGGCGCCAGCATCCAGTCGAGCCACATGGTGGCCTTCGGCGTGGGGGGCGCCACCCCCAAGCAGCGGATGACGCAGGTCGCGGCCGGTCTCGGGCTGCTGCGTTCCTCGGTGATCGACCAGCACTTCGACCAGCGCAACCGCTACGGACGCCTGCTGATGATCGTCGCGCAGTCGCCGGCCCTCCTCGGCATCGGCGTCGACGAGGACACCGCGGCCGTGGTCGAGGAGGCCGATGTCGACGGCGTCCCCCACGAGCTGCTGCGGGTGGTCGGCAAGGGTGCGGTGACCGTGATGGACCCGGCCCGGATGGTCTCCAACGCCCACGAGGCCAAGCGCTCCTCACCGATCCTGGCCAGCGGACTGGTGCTGCACGTGCTGCCGGCCGGCTCGACCTTCGACCTCACCACGCGCACGCTGGTCCCGGCGGTCGCCGCGATCGACCACGACGAGATCGCCGAGCTGGCCGAGGCCGGCAAGGACCTGAGCCAGATGGCCCGTGACATCGCCGCCGGTGATGCCTCTCCCACGACCCTGCGTCGCCGACTGGCGCGCAACCGCAAGAAGCCGGGCGATCCCGCTTCCGACCCGGACGGAGCAACATCATGACCGAGCGCCCCACCCCCGACCTCACCATCGACGAGACGCGGATCTATCGCGGCGCCAACGTGTGGTCCTACGAGAAGGCCATCCACCTGGTGGTGGACCTCGGCGTGCTCGAGAAGTACCCCACCAACACCGTCCCCGGCTTCACCGAGCACCTGCTCGAGATGCTCCCCGGCCTGCGCGACCACTCCTGCTCCCGCGGCCGCCGGGGAGGCTTCGTGGAGCGGCTCAACGAGGGCACCTGGCTGGGTCACGTCGCCGAGCACACCGCGCTGGCCCTGCAGCAGGTCGTCGGCCACGACGTACGCCGCGGCAAGACCCGTCAGGTCAAGGGCCGTCCCGGGGTCTACAACGTCATCTACGGGTACGCCGACGAGACTGTCGGACTGGCCGCGGGCCGGCTCGCCGTACGCCTGGTCAACCACCTGGTCGAAGCCGATCCCGAGTTCGACTGGGACGCCGAGCTGGAGTCCTTCATCCTGCGCGCCGAGCGCACCGCCTTCGGACCGTCGACCCAGGCGATCCTGGACGAGGCGGTCTCCCGGGACATCCCGTGGCTGAGGCTCAACCAGTACTCCCTCGTCCAGCTCGGCCACGGGTCCCACGCCAAGCGGATCCGGGCCACCATGACCTCCGCGACGTCGTCGATCGCCGTCGACATCGCCTCCGACAAGGACCTCACCACCCGGCTCCTCGGGGCTGCCGGGCTGCCGGTGCCCAAGCAGGAGACGGTGCGCACCGAGGAGCAGACGGTGCGCGCGGCGAACCGGATCGGCTACCCGGTGGTGGTCAAGCCGCTCGACGGCAACCACGGCCGCGGCGTCTGCCTGAACCTGCAGGACGACGACGAGGTCCGCGCGGCCTTCCCGATCGCCAAGGAGGAGTCCCGGCGCGGCGTCATCGTCGTGGAGTCCCTGGTGCTCGGCAAGGACTACCGGTGCCTGATCATCGACGGCCGGGTCGCCGCGATCGCCGAGCGGGTCCCGGCCTCGGTGACCGGTGACGGCATCAGCACCGTCGAGCAGCTGGTCGACCAGGCCAACGCCGATCCGCGGCGCGGCGTCGGCCACGAGAAGGTGCTGACCCGGATCAAGGTCGACGACGCGGCGATCGGGCTGGTCCGCGAGCAGGGCCTGGAGATGTCCGACGTCCCCGACGACGGACTGACGGTCAAGCTCGCGCTCACCGGCAACATGTCGACCGGCGGCATCTCGATCGACCGCACCTTCGAGGCGCACCCCGAGAACGTCGAGATCGCCGAGGAGGCGGCCCGGATGATCGGACTCGACATCGCCGGGATCGACTTCATCTGCCCCGACATCACCGAGCCGGTGCGCGAGGCCGGCGGGGCGATCTGCGAGGTCAACGCGGCACCCGGCTTTCGGATGCACACCCACCCGACGATCGGCGAGCCGCAGTTCATCGCCAAGCCGGTCGTCGACATGCTGTTCCCGCCCGGCGCCCCGTCCCGGATCCCGATCATCGCGGTCACCGGCACCAACGGCAAGACCACGACCTCGCGGATGATCTCCCACATCTTCAAGGGCATGGGACGCAAGGTCGGTATGACATCGACCGACGGCGTGGTGATCGACGAGCGGCTGCTGATCCGCTCCGACGCCTCCGGTCCGCGCTCGGCACGGATGGTGCTGCAGAACCCGCGCGTCGACTTCGCCGTCTTCGAGGTGGCTCGTGGTGGCATCCTGCGCGAGGGTCTCGGCTACGAGCGCAACGACGTCGCCGTCGTCCTCAACGTGCAGCCCGACCACCTCGGCCTGCGTGGCATCGACACCGTCGAGCAGCTGGCCGACGTGAAGGCGGTGCTGGTCGAGGCGGTCCCCCGCGACGGTCACGCGGTGCTCAACGCCGACGACCCGCTGGTGCGCGCGATGCGGCGCCGGTGCTCGGGGCAGGTGGTCTGGTTCTCCATGGACGAGCCCGGCTCGGAGGTCCGCGAGATGATCGACGCCCACTGTCGTCGCGGTGGCAAGGCACTCGTCCTGGAGCCCTCGGAGCGCGGCGAGATGATCGTCGTCAAGCACGGCCGGCGCGAGATGCAGCTCGCCTGGACCCACCTGCTGCCCTCGACCTTCGGCGGCCGGGCCCGGATGAACGTCCAGAACGTCCTGGGCGCCGCTGCTGCTGCGTTCGCGGCGGGTGCGCCGCTGCACGACATCCGGCAGGGTCTGCGCAGCTTCTCGACCAACTACTACCTCTCCCCCGGCCGCCTCAACGAGGTCGAGGTGCAGGGCGTCAACGTGATCGTCGACTACTGCCACAACGCGCCCGGCATGAAGATGCTCGGCGACTTCGTCGACCGGGTCGGCGACTCCCTGGAGTCGTCGCACGACCTGGCCCGGCCGTCTCGGATCGGCATCATCGCGACCGCGGGGGACCGGCGCGACGAAGACATGCGCGAGCTCGGTCACATCGCCGCCCAGCACTTCGACGTGGTGGTCATCCGGGAGGACGAGCAGCTGCGTGGTCGGGAGCGCGGCGAGGTCGCGTCGTTCGTCGCCGAGGGTGTCCGGTCCGCGATCGCCGAGGGCGCCCGCTGCAAGCAGGTCGAGGTGGTCCTCGACGAGATCGAGGCGGTGCGGCACGCGATGGCCCGCACCAACCGGGGCGACCTGCTGGTCCTGTGCGTCGACAAGCACGCCCAGGTGATGGCCGAGCTGGAGAGCTACAGCAACCAGGCCCAGGCAGGGGCCGGCGCCAACCCGGCGGCGCCTGCCGCGGACCCGGACTACGACCCGCCGACGACCGAGGGCTGAGGTGCGGATCCTCTCGCTCGAGGGCTTTCCCGGACGGGCGATCGACGCCCACGGCAGCAAGGGCTTCACCGTCGGGGCATTCGGGCTCACCGCCGACGCCCACCTGGTCGTCGTCCGGCTCAAGCCGGGTGGGGTGATCGGCCGTCACCCCGCCCAGGGCCGCCAGGTCCTGGCGGTGCTGGTGGGTGACGCGACCGTGTCGGGGTCCTACGGCGATCCGGTGCTGATCGGTCCGGGGCAGGCGGCTGTCTGGGAGCCCTACGAGGAGCACGAGACCTGGTCGGAGACCGGTCTCACCGCCCTGCTCGTCGAGGGCGAGCTGGACGTGGCCTCGAGCTGAACGACGTCACCCGGCGGCGGCACGCACCTTCGCGGCGAGGGTCTCGGGTGTGTCGGCGGTGCCGCCCTGCTCGGTGATCCAGTCGTAGACCTCCTGGCGCTCGGCGTGGCACATCAGGCCGACCACGTCGCCGGGCAGCGCCTGCCCGACCAGGGCCGAGAGGCTCGCGACCTCGGTCGGGTAGGCCGGGATGCCGGTCATCCCGACCCGCTCGGCACCCGCACGCATCAGCGCCTCCAGCTCCTCGGCCGTGCGGCCCCGGAAGTAGCGCTCCTTGTGCCCGATCGCGACGACGTCGCTGTCCCGCGCGGCGATCTCGCCGAGCTTCTCGATGAGCTCGTCCTGGCGGTCCCCCACCACGCCGAGCCCGAGCAGCATCCGCGCGTCGGGACGGCGTACACCGTTCATGATCTCGAGCAGCGCCTCGAGCCCGGCCTCGTTGTGGGCGAGGTCCACGACGACGGACACCTCGCCGACGCTGAAGAAGTTCATCCGTCCCGGGTTGTGCGCGGCGTCGGGCAGGAAGGTGCGCAGGCCGGCGACGACGACGTCGCGCGGCAGACCGGCCGCGAGCGCGGCGGAGGCCGCGGCCAGCGTGTTCTCGACGTTGAACCGGGACAGCCCGGCCAGCGTCATCGGCACGTCGACCAGCTCGATCAGCGGGTCGGCGTCGGCGTCGGGGTGGAGCACCGAGAGCCAGCCGTCGATGACGGTGGTCGCCCGACCGCCGGCAGAGAGCACCTCACGCACGGCCGGCGAGTCGGGGTCCCGGGAGAACACCCAGGGTCGCGCCTTGATCACCGAGCGCATCGCCAGCACCCGGGGGTCGTCGCCGTTGAGGACCGCCCAACCGTCGCGGCGGGTGATGCGGGGCACGACGGCCTTCACCTCGGCCAGCTGGTCGACTGTGTCGATGCCCTGGAGCCCGAGGTGGTCGGCAGAGACGTTGGTGACCACGGAGACGTCGTTGCGGGTCAGCCCGATGCCCTTGAGCAGGATCCCGCCGCGCGCGGTCTCGGTGACCGCGAACTCGACCTCCTCGTGCTCCAGCACCCGGCCGGCGCCGCTGGGGCCGGAGTAGTCGCCCGCCTCGATCTCGACGCCGTCGATGTAGATCCCGTCGGTGTTGGACCAGCCGACGACCAGACCGGCGGTCCGGGCCAGGTGCGCGATCATCCGCGAGGTGGTCGTCTTGCCGTTGGTACCGGTGACGGCGACGACCGGCACCCGCGGCGTGATGGTGTGCGGTCGCGGCCCCGGCTCGGCGGCGGCGACCCGCTGGGCCGCGGCGCTCACGGCCTCCTCGATCTCGCCACCCGGTACGGCGTCCAGCACCTCGCCCACGGCCCGACCCATGACCTGGGCCCGCTCCCGGTGCGCCCACGGGTAGGCGACCACGATCTGCAGCGGGTCACTGGTCGTGCGGACCCGCACGCCGAGGCGCGTCGTACCGGACTCGACGGCGATGGCGCGCACCAGGTGCTTGACAGCGCGCACGGCGAACCGCTGGCGGAAGCCCGAGCCGGCTGCTCCCGGACGGGCGCCGGGGAGCCCGATCCGGCGGGCGAGCCGCAGGCTGGTCTCCTCGGACACCGAGGACAGGCCGGATGTGTCGAGCGTGAGCTTGATGGCAGCGCGCGGGAAGTAGAGATTCGGTCCTTCGAGGACCCGGAGCTCGACGAGGGAAGGCACCCCCGAACGCTACCGCCTGGGCCGGGTCAGGCACCCATCGCGTGGAAGCCGCCGTCGACGTGCACGATCTCGCCGGTGGTGGCCGGGAAGAAGTCCGAGAGCAGGGCGACGACCGCCTTGGCCGTGGGCTCATAGTCGACGTTGTCCCAGCCCAGGGGCGACCGGTCGCTCCACATCGCCTCGAGGTCCTCGAATCCGGGGATGGCCTTGGCCGCGAGCGTCTTCAGCGGGCCCGCCGAGACCAGGTTGACCCGGATGTTGTCGGGACCCAGGTCCCGCGCGAGGTAGCGCGAGCAGGACTCCAGCGCCGCCTTCGCGACGCCCATCCAGTCGTACGCCGGCCAGGCCACCGTCGCGTCGAAGGTGAGGCCGACCACCGAGCCGCCGTCGGCCATCAGCGGTCGGGCGGCCTGGCTCAGCGACATCAAGGAGTAGGCCGACACCTGGACCGCCTGGGAGACGTCCGGCCACGGTCCGGTCAGGAACTTGCCGCCGAGCAGCGTCTGCGGGTTGCCGTACGCGATCGAGTGCACCACGCCGTCGAGACCGTCGACGTGCTCGCGCACCAGCTCGGGCAGCCGGGCGAGGTGCTCCTCGTCGGTGACGTCGAGCTCGAGGACCGCGGGCTCGACCGGGAGCCGCTTGGCGATCCGGCGGGTGATGCCGAGGGCCCGGCCGAAGTTGGAGATCAGCACGGTGGCGCCCTGCTCCTGCGCGACCTTGGCGGTCGCGAAGCCGATGGAGCTGTCCATCGTGACGCCGGCGACCAGGATCCGCTTGCCGTCGAGAATGCCCATTCGTCTACTCCTGCTTGTCGGGATCGGTCAGTGGCCCATGCCGAGGCCGCCGTCGACCGGGATCACGGCCCCGGTGACGTAGGACGCCCCGTCCCCGGCGAGCCAGGTGACGGCAGCGGCGACTTCGTCGGGTGCTGCGTAGCGGCCCAGGGGAACCTGCGTCTTGATCAGGGCCTTCTGGTCGTCGGTCAGGGCGTCGGTCATGTCGGTCTCCACGAAGCCGGGCGCCACGACGTTGGCGGTGATGCCGCGCGAGCCGTACTCCCGGGCGATCGATCGGGCCAGACCGACCAGGCCGGACTTGGAGGCCGCGTAGTTGGTCTGCCCGGCCGAGCCGAGGAGTCCCACGACCGAGGACACGAAGATGATCCGGCCGCGGCGAAGTCGCATCATCTTGGAGATGGCACGCTTGGCGAGGCGGAACGAGCCGGTGAGGTTGGTGTCGATGACCGAGGACCAGTCGTCCTCCGACATCCGCACCAGCAGGGTGTCCTGGGTGATGCCGGCGTTGGCGACCAGCACCTCCACCGGGCCGTGCGCCTCCTCGATCGCGGTGAACGCGGCCTCGACCGCGTCCGGATCGGTGATGTCGCACCGGACGTCCAGGGTGCCCTCGGGCGCCCCGCCGTTGCGGGTGGTGACCGCGACCCGGTCTCCGTTGGCCACGAAGGCTTCCGCGATGGCGCGACCGATGCCGCGGTTGCCGCCGGTCACGAGGACGGACCGGCCGATGGGTTCGACCTTGGATTCACTCACGACTGGGACGCTAGCGACTACTGCGGGGTACGCCTAAACCGGCGGTCCGGGTCTCAGTCGTCCTCGAGCCGGAAGCCGACCTTGATGCCGACCTGGAAGTGCTCGACGGTGCCGTCCTTGACCTGCCCACGGACCTGGGTGATCTCGAACCAGTCGACGTGGCGCAGCGTCTTGCTGGCCCGCTCGATGCCGTTGCGGACGGCCTCGTCGATGCCGTCGGGCGAGGTGCCGACGATCTCGGTGATGCGGTAGGTGCGGTTGGTCATGGGGTGCCTCCGAACTCGGACGTGGAGCCCAGACCCTACCGACGTACAGTGGGCACCATGGTCCGGGACTCGCGACGAGAGTCTGATCAGGCGGTCCGGATCACCACCGCCTCGACCAGCCGAAACGTCGACATCGCAGCACGCCAGAAGCGCTATCTGCTCTCGATGAGCCTGCGCACGATCTGCTTCGTGGGAGCCATCGTGGTGGGTGACGGCTGGCTGCGCTGGGTGCTCGTCGCCGGCGCCCTGGTGCTGCCCTACATCGCCGTGGTGATGGCCAACGCCTCGGCCACGCGCTCCGACGGGTTCGGCCTCGTCGCCGGCGTGTCGAGCACCCGCGAGCTGACGCCCGGGGCCGCCGCTCCCCCGCCGCCCAGGACTGATCCGTGAGCGCCTCCGAGTCCGAGTGAGCGCCGCCGAGCCGGCCCTGTGCTCGGCGAAGGGCTGCCAGGCTGCCGCCACCTACGAGCTGCTCTGGAACAACCCCAAGCTGCACACCCCGGACCGGCGCAAGACCTGGTTGGCCTGTGACGACCACCGCCAGTCGCTCTCCGACTTCCTCGGCGCGCGCCAGTTCCTCAAGGACGTCGTCCCGCACACCGCCTGACCGGGGTGGGCAGGGATCCTCGGTGGCGCTCAGCCCCCGATCGCCGACATCGGCCGGTCTGGCTGGAGGAAGCTCGGGTCGTCGATCCCGTGACCGGCGCGCTTGCCGCGCATCGCGACCACCCAGCGGTCGGCGATCTCCTCGTCGCTGGCACCAGCCCGCAACGCGGTGCGCAGGTCGGACTCCTCCCGGGCGAAGAGGCAGTTGCGCACCTGGCCGTCGGCGGTGAGCCGGACCCGGTCGCAGTCGCCGCAGAAGGGGCGGGTCACCGACGCGATGACGCCCACGGTGGCCGGACCACCGTCGACCTGGAAGAGCTCGGCCGGCGCACTCCCCCGCGGCTCGGCCGCCGGGGTCAGGTCGAACTCGGCCTCGAGCCAGCCCAGGATCTCCTCGGCTGTGATCATCCCGTCGCGGCTCCAGCCGTGCTGGGCGTCCAGGGGCATCTGCTCGATGAACCGCAGGTGGTAGCCCTCGGCGATGGCCCAGCGGAGCAGCTCGGGCGCCTGCGCGTCGTTGTGGCCGCGCATCAGCACGGCGTTGATCTTGACCGGTCCTAGTCCCGCATCGCGTGCCGCTGCCAGCCCCGCGAGGACGTCCTTGAGCCGGTCTCGGCGGGTGATCGCGTGGAAGGTCTCGGGTCGGATGCTGTCCAGGCTGACGTTGACGCGGGCCAGGCCGGCGTCGGCGAGCTTCTGCGCCGTGCGCGCCAGCCCCAGGGCGTTGGTGGTCAGCGACAGCTCGACGTCGGGGGCCGCCTCGTGGCTGCGCCGCACGATGTCGACCAGGCCACGGCGGACCAGCGGCTCGCCGCCGGTGAACC
The DNA here is from genome assembly GCA_963706475.1 of uncultured Actinomycetota bacterium. Taxonomy (GTDB): domain Bacteria; phylum Actinomycetota; class Actinomycetes; order Propionibacteriales; family Nocardioidaceae; genus Nocardioides. The sequence goes on from CAVPLV010000003.1 coordinate 393,109, forward strand.
GGACCTCGCGCACGCCGAGCAGCTCGGCCCCGATCCGGACCAGCCGCACCACCTCGTCGTCGGTGAGCACCGACTCGTCGGGCAGCCAGTCCAGCCCCTCGGCCGGCATGCAGTACGAGCAGCGAAGGTTGCACCGGTCGGTCAGCGAGACCCGTAGGTCCGTCGCCACTCGGCCGTAGCGGTCGTCGAGCTTCCTGAGCATCACCCCTGCAGTCTAGGTGGCACCCGGTCGCCGGATAGCCTCGGCAGGTGCGATCGTTCCGGTTCCTGCTGAGTAGACGATGGGTGATCTTCGCCCTGGTCGTCGTGCTCCTCGGGTACGCCGCCTGGTGGCTCGGCGAGTGGCAGTTCGGCCGGCTTGCGGACCGCAAGGACTCCAACGCGGTGGTGCGGACCAACGAGGACCAGCCACCCAAGCCGGTCGAGGACGTCCTGGCACCCGGCCGGTCGGTCGAGGCGTCGGACGAGTGGCGGGTGGTGACCGCCACCGGCACCTACGACCCCGACGACACCGTGATCGTCCGCTACCGCACCCGCGACGGCGCCTCCGGCATCGACGCGGTGGTCCCCCTGGTCACCTCCAGCGGTACGGCGCTGCTCGTCGACCGCGGGTGGATGGCGACCGACAACCAGGGCACCAGCCCCGACGACGTACCCGCGCCCCCCGACGGCGAGGTCACCGTCGAGGGTTGGGTGCGCACCGACGCGAGCGGAGACAGCATCTCGGTCCAGGACCAGTCCACCCGCGCCATCTCCAGCGTCGAGATCGGCGCGGCCCTCGACCGTGAGGTGTACGGCGGCTTCGTGGAGCTGAAGTCGGAGGACGGCTCTCCCGCGGCGTCACTGGAGCCGGTCGAGCTGCCCGAGCTCGACAACGGACCGCACTTCTTCTACGGGCTGCAGTGGTGGTTCTTCGGCCTGCTCGCGGTCTTCGGGTTCTGCTACCTCGCCTGGGACGAGTGGCGATCGGGCAAGCGCGGCACCACCTCGGTCCGCTCGGGCACGCTGAACGCCCGCAAGCAGAAGAACGCCGAGAAGCAGGCCCGCAAGCAGGCGGTCCGAGCTGCCTACCAGCGGGCGTACGCCGCGGAGCGTGGGCAGCAGGCCGAGCGGCGGGCTCAGAGCGCCCGGAGCATCCCTCCGTCGACCGGCAGCATCACGCCGGAGACGAACGACGACGCTGGCGACAGCACGAACGCGGCCACCCGGCCGAACTCGTCCGGCCTGCCGTAGCGGCGCAGCGGGATCGCCCGCTCGCTGGCGGCCCGCGCCGCCGCAGGGTCGGCGGCCGACGCGTTCAGCTCGGCCACTCTCTCGGTGTCGACCAGGCCCGGCATCAGTCCGTTGACGCGGACGCCCACCGGCCCGAGCTCGTCGGCCAACGTCTTGGCGACCATCGCCAGTCCCGGCCGCAGTCCGTTGGAGATCGCCATCTCGACGAGCGGCGCCCGCACGCTCGAGGAGAGCACCAGCGCGAGTGAACCACCGGGTGACAGCACCGCCCCGATCTCCCGGGCCAGCCGCACCGCACCGAGGAACACGGACTGGAAAGCGGCCGTCCACTGCTCGTCGGTGATCGTCGAGACCGGGCCCTTGGGCGGGCCGCCGACGCTGATCAGGGCGCCGTCGAGCCGGCTCCAGCGCTCCTGGGCTGCCTGGATCAGGAGGCCCGGTGTCGTGGGGTCGGCGTTGTCGGCGACCACGGTCACGGCGCTGTCACCCAACGCTTCGGCCGCAGCCGCCAGCGACACCTCGCTCCGTCCGGAGAGCACCACCCGGGCCCCTTCGGCGACGAGCGCGTCCGCTGTCGCCCGGCCGAGGCCGCGCGCGCCGCCGGTCACGATGAACACCCGGTCGGTGAGGTCGAGATCCATGCCGCGCAGCCTAGACCGGCGTCGGAGGCAGGTCGTCGATGAACTGGGTGCGGTAGAGGTCGGCGTAGAGCCCACCCTGCTCGAGCAGGGTGGAGTGGGTGCCGGACTGCACGATCCGGCCCTGCTCGACCACGAGGATCTGGTCGGCGTTGCGGACCGTGGAGAGGCGGTGCGCGATGACCAGGGAGGTCCGTCCCTCGAGTGCGGCGTCGAGGGCCCGCTGGACGGCGGCCTCGGACTCGCTGTCGAGGTGCGCGGTCGCCTCGTCGAGAACGACGATCGACGGGGCCTTGAGCAGCAGCCGGGCGATCGCGAGCCGCTGCCGCTCGCCACCGGACAGCCGGTAGCCGCGATCGCCGACCACCGTGTCGACCCCGTCCGGCAGGGCGCGCACCAGGTGCGCGATCTGGGCGGCCTCCAGGGCGTCCCACACCTCGAGGTCGGTGGCCCCGGGCCGCGCGTAGAGCAGGTTGGCCCGGATCGTGTCGTGGAACATGTGGGCGTCCTGGGTGACGTAGCCGACGACGTCCTCCAGGGACTCCAGCGTCACGTCGCGCACGTCGTGCCCGCCGACGCGCACTGTGCCGGACTCGGCGTCGTACAACCGGGCGACCAGGTGTGTGATGGTGGTCTTGCCGGCCCCGGACGGACCGACCAGCGCGATCATGTCGCCGCGCTCGGCGACGAGGTTGATGTCGGCGAGCACCTGACCGTTGTCGCGGGACTCCTTGCGGGCCACCACCTCGAGCGAGGCGAGCGAGATCTGGTCGGCCCGCGGATAGCTGAACGCGACGTGCTCGAACTCGAGTCGACCGGCGGAGCGTGGCAGCGCGATCGCGTCCGGCTTCTCCTCGATCAGCGACGGCAGGTCGAGCACCTCGAAGACCCGCTCGAAGCTGACCAGGGCGGTCATCACGTCGATGCGGACGTTGGACAGGCTCTGCAGGGGGCCGAGAAGCCGCAGCAGCAGCGTGGCCAACGCGATCAGGGTGCCCACGGTGAGGGTCTCGTCGACCGCCAGGTGACCGCCCACGCCGTACACCAGAGCGGTGGCGAGGGCGGGGACCGCCATCATCGAGGCGGCGAAGATCCGGGTCAGCAGCGAGATCCGGATGCCCAGGTCTCGCACGACTGCTGCCTTCGAGGCGAAGACCGCGTCCTCCTGGCTGCGCCGGCCGAAGAGCTTGAGCAGCATCGCGCCGCCGACGTTGAACCGCTCGGTCATGGCGTTGCCCATGTCCGCGTTGCCGTCCATCTGCTCGCGGGTCAGCCCGGCCAGCCGGCCACTCACCCAGCGCGAGACCACCAGCATCAACGGGAAGATGGCCAGGCAGAGCACCGTGACCTCCCAGCTGAGGGCCAGCATCGCGATGCCGACCACGACCACCGAGATGGTGCTCGCCACCGTGCTCGACAAGGTCGAGGTGAAGGCTCGCTGCGCGCCGATCACGTCGTTGTTGAGCCGGGACACCAGCGCCCCGGTCTGGGTGCGGGTGAAGAACGCCAGCGACTGACGCTGCACGTGACCGAAGACCTTCGTGCGCAGGTCGTAGATCAGCCCCTCGCCGATGCGGGAGGACAACCACCCCTCGCCGACCGAGAGCGCCGCACTGACCAGCGCGACACCGGCCATGGCGAGCGCCAGGATCGTGATCAGTCCAGTGTCCCCACCGACGATGCCGTCGTCGATGATGCGCTTGGCGAGCAGCGGCGAGACGACGACCAGACAGCTGTCGACCACGGTCAGCAGCAGGAAGACCGTGATCAGCCGGCGGTGCGGCCGCGCGAAGCCGAGCACCCTGCGGACCGTGCCGCGCTCGATCCGGTTGTGGACGAGACTGCGGTCCGAGCGCAGGTGTCGCCACGCGGCGCCGCTGCCCTGCATTCCTGACACGGTCTCCTGCTCTCCTGGCTAGCTGGTCGCGCCCATCAGTCCGGCGAGCTCACGGAACCGTCGGGTCTGGGCTTCTCGTTCAAGGCGTCGCTGGTCCTCGAGGCTCCGGTCGGCTGCTCCCTGGAGCAGCGACTTCGTCTCGCGCACCGCTCCAGCCATCGGAGCGGTCAGGGCGCTGACGAGGTGCTCGACGGTGGCGGCGAGCTCCGCGACAGGGACCGCCGTCAAGGCCAGCCCGATGGCGACGGCCTCCTCAGCCCCCACCATCCGTGCGGTCGCGCAGATCTCCAGCGCCCTGGCATAGCCAACGCTCTCGACGAGCGGCTTTGTTCCCGTCAGGTCAGGCACCAGGCCGAGCGCGGACTCCTTCATGCACAGCTGGGCGTCGTGGGAGAGCACTCGCAGGTCGCACGACAGCGCGAGCTGGAAGCCGGCGCCGATGGCGTAGCCGTGCACAGCGGCGACGGACACGAACCGCGGGTCGCGCAGGAAGGTGAAGCCGCGCTGGAAGCCGTCGATCGCGGTCGAGACCTCGTCGTCGGTCTGCGTCATCAGCGCCGCGACCGAGCCCTCACCGGCGGTGCTGGGGTCGAGCATGCTGCGGTCGAGCCCGGCCGAGAACGCCGCACCGGCACCCTTGAGCACGACGACGCGGACCTCGTCGGACAGCTCGTCGCCGATGTCGGCGAGCGCGTGCCACATGGCGGGTGTCTGGGCGTTGCGTACGGCCGGCCTGTTGAGGGTGATCGTCGCGACCGGGCCGTCCACGTCGTACAGCAGTCCGGCGTCCTCGAGCGTCTTCGTGTCCATGCCCCGAACCTTAGGTCAGGCCAGGGACACCAGGTCGGCGTAGGAGTCGTTCCAGAGGTCCTCGTCGCCGTCGGGCAGCAGCAGCACCCGGTCCGGCTCGAGCGCGCGGACGGCGCCCTCGTCGTGGGTGACCAGGATGATCGCGCCCTCGTAGGTGCGGATCGCTGCCAGCACCTCCTCGCGGGAGGCCGGGTCGAGGTTGTTGGTGGGCTCGTCGAGGAGCAGCACGTTGGCGCTCGACACGACCAGGCTGGCAAGTGCCAACCGGGTCTTCTCGCCGCCCGACAGCACCGCCGCCGACTTGTTGGCGTCGTCGCCGGAGAAGAGGAAGGAACCCAGCACCGAGCGTGCCTCGGTGTCGGTCAGCTGAGGTGCGGCGCTCTGCATGTTCTGCAGGACCGTGCGGGTGGTGTCCAGGGTCTCGTGCTCCTGGGCGTAGTAGCCGATCTTGAGCCCGTGACCGGGGAGCACGGCGCCGGTGTCGGGCTGGTCCACGCCGGCGAGGATCCGCAGCATCGTCGTCTTGCCTGCGCCGTTGAGCCCCAGGATGACGACCCGGGAGCCCTTGTCGATGGCGAGGTCGACGTCGATGAAGACCTCGAGGGAGCCGTAGGACTTGGAGAGCTCGGCAGCCGTGAGCGGGGTCTTGCCGCACGGCGCGGGAGCAGGGAACTTGATCCGGGCGACCTTGTCGGCCTGGCGCTCGCCCTCGAGGCCGGCCATCATCTTCTCGGCCCGCTTGAGCATCGACTGGGCGGCGGTGGCCTTGCTGGCCTTCGCGCGCATCTTGTTGGCCTGGTCGGTGAGCGTCTTGGCCTTGGTCTCGGCGTTGGACCGCTCGCGCTTGCGGCGCTTCTCGTCGGTCTCGCGCTGGGTCAGGTAGGCCTTCCAGCCCATGTTGTAGACGTCGATCTCACCGCGGTTGGCGTCCAGGTGGAGCACCCGGTTGACGCATCTCTCCAGCAGGGCGTTGTCGTGACTGATGATGATCAGGCCGCCCTTGTGGGCCAGCAGGAACTCGCGCAGCCAGACGATGGAGTCGGCGTCGAGGTGGTTGGTCGGCTCGTCGAGGAGCAGCGTCTCGGCGCCGGAGAAGAGGATCCGGGCCAGCTCGACGCGACGTCGCTGACCACCGGAGAGGGTCCTGAGCTGCTGGGTGAGGATGCGCTCCTCGATCCCGAGGCTGCTGGCGATCGTCGCGGCCTCGGACTCGGCGGCGTAGCCACCGCCGGCGTGCAGCTCGGCGTCGGCGCGCTCGTAGCGGCGCATCGCCCGCTCCGCCACGGCCGGGTCGGAGCTGCCCATCTCGGTCTCCGACTGACGCAGCCGGCGTACGACGTCGTCGAGCCCGCGCGCGGACAGGATCCGGTCGCGCGCCAGCACCTCGGGGTTGCCGATCCGGGGGTCCTGCGGGAGGTAGCCGACCTCACCGGTCTTCTGCACGGAGCCTCCCGCGGGCAGCGCCTCGCCCGCCAGGATCTTGGTGAGGGTGGTCTTGCCGGCACCGTTGCGACCGACCAGTCCGACCTTGTCGCCGGCCGCCACCCGGAAGCTGACGTCCTCCATGAGCAGGCGTGCGCCGACACGGACCTCGAGCTTGTGGGTGGTGATCATCAGGATAAGAATTCTAGGTGCGGGTACGGTCCAACCGAGCATCGGCGACGGTGTCCCACGTCACGTCAGGAGTGCGTAATGCGGTTCAACCCCAAGGCCCGCCTCGACACCAGCCGCACGCGCAACACCGGCCGCGGTGGCGGTGGCGCAGGTCGGGGTGGTGGGCTCGGTGGTTCCGGCATCCCGATCCCCGGCGGCACGAAGGCAGGCGGTGGTCTCGCCGGCATCCTGGTCATCGTCCTGTTCGTGGTGCTCGCCTCCTGCCTGGGCGGTGGGCTGCCCGACCTCACCGGTGGCGGGGGCTCGTCGGGAGCCGGAAGCGCCTTCGACACCAGTCGGATGGACGACACCGGCCGCTACGACAAGTGCGAGACCGGTGCGGACGCCAACGAGGACGTCGACTGCGCGCGGGTGGCCGTCGAGAACTCGCTCTACGGCTACTGGTCCACGACCCTGCCGGAGCAGTCGAACGCGCAGTTCGAGCCCGAGCAGGCGGTGGCCACCTTCACCGACTCGGTCTCGACCGGGTGCGGCGCGGCAACCTCCGCCGTCGGCCCCTTCTACTGCCCGCCCGACTCGACGATCTATCTCGACACGACCTTCTTCAAGGACGTGCTCGAGGGCGAGCTCGGCGGCCAGGGTGGTGCGTTCGTGGAGCCGTACGTGCTCGCCCACGAGTACGGCCACCACATCCAGAACCTCCTCGGGACCATGGGCAAGGTCAAGACGCAGCAGGGTCCGAGGAGCGACGCGGTCCGGCTCGAGCTGCAGGCCGACTGCTACGCCGGGATGTGGGCCAGGGGCGCCGAGAGCACCCAGGACGCGAACGGCGACGTCCTGATCCAGGACATCTCCGAGCAGGACATCCGTGAGGCGCTCGAGTCGGCCTCGGCGGTCGGGGACGACAAGATCCAGCAGAAGACGCAGGGTCAGGTCACCGAGGAGTCGTGGACCCACGGCTCGGCCGCGTCCCGGATGAAGTGGTTCCAGGTCGGCTACCAGCAGGGCAGCCTCCAGGCCTGCGACACCTTTGCTGCCGGAGCCCTCTGAACGCGGTCCTGACTCAACCCTTCACGAGTGACTCGATGTGGGTGAACTGCCGTTGCAGTGCCCTCAGGTGGGGGGCGACGGAGGGGTGGCGGTACTTCCCGGCCAGGGCACCCTCCCCGCCGGCCACCCTGGCCAGCGCCCACTCGGCGCGATTGAGCACGGTGAAGACGGCGGTGATGCGAGCACCCAGGGTCACCTCGTCACGAGTGGCGAGTCCGTCGGGCAACCCGATCAGGTAGGCGTCCAGCAGCGGTTCGAGCTCCTCGCGGGCGGCAAGCGCGTAGTAGCCGACGTCCGAGCCGACCGGACCGGTGCCGAGGGTGCCCCAGTCCACCGCCACCACCTCGTCGCCGTCGCGGCCCAGCAGGTTGGCCGGGGTGGGGTCACCGTGCTGCGGGACCTGCACCAGGGCGTCGGCCGCCGCCAGGAACTCTCCTCGCCGTTGCCACAGGTGGTCGGCGAGGTCGGCGACCGTGGTCCTGGACAAGGTCCGCCACCCGCCGTGCCGCTCGACCCGCGAGAGCCGGTCACGCAGCTGGTTGCGCGCCAGCCAGGGGGCAGCAGCGAGGTGGGCGCCGGCGAACCGGCCCATGGCGTGGGCGGCGAAGAGGCCGCTGCAGGAGGCGTCCTCGACCCATTCCTGGATCAGCGTGATGCCGTCGGGGTCCTCCTCGACGGCACCGAGGTGGGGCGAGCGCATCCCGGGGGTCTCCAGCACTGTGCCGCTCGTGACGACGTCCGCGGGTCGGCGCCAGTAGGCGAAGTGACGCGGGCTGGACAGCTCGGCCTCGTCATCCTGCGGGGGCGCGGCGAGGCGCTTCACCACGACTGGCTGGTCGCCCAGGACCGTCCGCCAGACACCGACGGTCGAGGCACCGCTGCCGCCAGGGAGCTGGTGCCAGCCGGGCTCGGGCTGCCACATGCCTCGCACGCTAGTGCACGTCACGCCGTGCGAACGCGATCTGGCCGGCGACACTCAGGGCGGCGGCCACCAGGGTGAGCACCACGACGGGCGCCCAGCTGAAGCTCTCGGCCGGCACCAGCGCCAGGTGCTCGAAGGGCGACAGGTCCTGCACCCACTGCGGCAGCCGGAGCAGCTCGCCGAACAGCATCACCACCGCGGCGAGCACGAGCGGCAGCCAGGCCAGCACCATCAGCCGCGGCACGAGCCCGAACAGCAACCTGGCCAGCGCACTGAGCACCAGCACCGGCGCGGCGTACTGCAGGACCGGCCAGGTGAGATCCCATGCCTGAGGGCCGTCGCCGGTGACGAGCAGGTAGCCGGAGCCGAGACCCGCGCCCGACGCGAGCAGGATCGCGATGGTCCCGACCACCGTGACCGCGACGTGCCCGAGCAGCCAGCGACGGCGCGGCAAGGCCGTCGCCAGCAGCACCTCCAGGTGTCCGTCGTCCTCCTCGTCGTGCGGCCGCAGCGTCGAGGAGATCGCGAAGCCGCAGCAGATCAGGGCCAGCATCAGGATCGAGGTCCCGTAGAACCCGCTCACCAGCTCACCGCCGCTCTGGACGAACACCTCGCGCGAGGCCTCCGAGTCACCGATCAGGTCGCCTACGTCGTCACCGATCGCGCCGTACGCCAGCCCGGCGAGGAACATCCCAGCCGACCAGCCGACGACCGTGCCCCGGTGCAGGCGCCAGGCGAGACCCAGCCCGTGCTGCAGGCCTCGGGACGCTCGGGCCGGGCCCGGTCGGGGGGCGACGACGCCAGAGCCGTAGTCACGACGGGAGAAGAGCAGGTACGCCGTCGCGACCGCTGCGCCCGCTGCGGCAAGCATCAGCAGCGCGGGCCACCAGCGCAGACCGGAGAACTGGTGCATCGCCTGGTACCACCCGATGGGTGAGAGCCAGCTCAGCACGCCGTTGCCGACGTCACCGATCGCGCGGAGGACGTACGCCGTCGCGATCACGGTCCCGGCGACGCCGTACGTCGCGCGCGTGCTCGATGCGAGCTGGGCAGCGACCAGCGCCGTACCGGCGAACACCCAGCCGCAGGCGGTCAGGCCGAGTCCGAGGCCGAGCGAGTCGGGGACCGCGAGGCCGTAGCCGATCAGGCTGGCGGACACCGCGACACCGAGCACGGCGTCGGCGATCAGCGCGACCAGCAGGGCTGCGGTCGTGGAGGCGAACCGGCCGACTGCCGCGGCGCGCAGCAGCTCGTCGCGCCCGGTCTCCTCCTCGGCACGGGTGTGCCGGCCCACCAGGAACATGCTCATCAGGCCGGCCACGATCGCGCCGAACGCGGTCGTCTGCCAGGCGGTCTGGCCACCGAGAGTGTCGAGCCCGCGGGCCGGGCCGGCCATCGCGAGGAAGGCGGCGTTGCCGGCCTCGCTCGCGGCAGCGGTGTCGTAGTCGGCCTGGGTCGCGTAGAGGCCGTCGACGCTGTAGGCGGTCGAGACGAAGAGCAGCGTGCCGCCGAGGATCCACCAGAGCAACATCCAGCGGTCCCGCCGCAGGCAGGTGCGGAGGATCGCGAGGGTGCCGGTCATGCCTCGATCTCGTCACCGTAGTGACGCAGGAACAGCTCCTCGAGGGTCGGCGGCTGGCAGGTGAGGGTGCGTACGCCGGCCGGCACCAGCACCCGGAGGGCGCCGTCGATCCGGGCCGTGTCGACCTGGAACCTCACTCGGCTGCCCTCGACCACGAGATCGTGGACGCCCTCGGTCGCCGCCAGACCGACGGTGGGTCGCTCCAGCTCGGCGCTGACCGACGTGCGCGTCAGGTGACGCAGCTCGGTGAGCGTGCCGCTCTCGACGACCTTGCCGGCCCGGATGATGCTCACCCGGTCGCACAGCTCCTCGACCTCGGCGAGGATGTGGCTGCTCAGGAGCACCGTGTGGCCCCGCTCTCGGAAGGCCTCGACGTAGCGCTGGAAGACCGACTCCATCAGCGGGTCGAGGCCCGACGTCGGCTCGTCGAGGATCAGCAGCTCGACGTCCGAGGACAGGGCCGCCACCAGGGCGACCTTCTGCCGGTTGCCCTTGGAGTAGGCGCGGCTCTTCTTGGTCGGGTCCAGGTCGAAGGCATCGAGCAGCTCGGCGCGCCGGTCCTCGTCCATGCCGCCGCGCAGCCGGCCGAGCAGGTCGATCACCTCGCCACCGGTGAGGTTGGGCCAGAGGTTCACGTCACCAGGGACGTAGGCAAGTCGCCGGTGCAGCCCGGCCGCCTGCTGCCAGGGGTCGCCGCCGAGAAGGCGTACGTGGCCGCCGTCGCTGCGCAGCAGTCCCAGCAGCACCCGGATCGTGGTCGACTTGCCGGCGCCGTTGGGACCGAGGAAGCCGTGCACCTCGCCCTTCGGCACCGTGAGGTCGAGCCCGTCGAGGGCCCGGAAGCTGCCGAACTTCTTGACCAGCCCCGCGATGTCGATCACGTTCGTGTCCACGGCTCCGACCGTACGGGTCAGCGCGGGCACCGTCGAGGCGACCCCTAGGCGTTCTGTACGTCGATCCGCGCGGAGCACGCGTCCGCGACCGCCTGTTCGAGGATGCCGCGCTTCGGGTCCGGGACCGTCAGCCACGGCTCGACGACGACGAGCTGCCTGAGTCGGCTGTCGGCCAGGACCTCCTCGACCGCGGCGCGGTCCCCCCCGGTGACGACCGGCAGGTGGTGGTCGAGCTTGTCGAGTCCCTCGGCGAGGATCCGGGCGGCGTGGTCGGCAGCCGCCTCGTAGGCCTGTCGCGCCTGGTTGTCGCGACGTCGGGCGAAGCGCTGCTGGCTCTGCCCGCCGGCCTTGGTCCGCCCCTGCACGTGGCGCTGGCCGACCTTGGACGCGACGGTCCGCTCCCCCGACAGCCGGGCGACCGCGAAGCCGCCCTTGCGGACCAGCAGCACTCCCCAGTCGTCGGGCGCGAGCATCGCGGCCCGGAAGCCAGCGACGTCCGGCAGGCCGTCGTACGACCTGTCGAACGGGAGGTGTGCGGTGAAGGTGGACCCGTCAGCCGCCGACCCGGTCAACGCACCGTCAGCCACACCCAGGCCGGTCGTGCCGTGGCGGCCCTGGAAGTTCAGCACCCAGCGCTCGAGGCGCTCGGCGGGGACGGTCACCGGCATGGTGCGACGCTAGCCGACCCGCCTCAGGTCTCGACCCGTCCGTCGCGCCTCAGACATTGAATCCCAGGGCGCGCAGCTGCTCGCGGCCGTCGGGGGTGATCTTGTCGGGGCCCCACGGCGGCATCCAGACCCAGTTGATGGCCACGTCGTTGACGAGGCCCTCCAGGGCGGAGTTCGTCTGGTCCATGATCACGTCGGTCAGCGGACAGGCCGCCGAGGTCAGGGTCATGTCGAGGACGACGTTGGAGCCCTCGTCGAGGTGCACGTCGTAGACGAGACCGAGGTCGACGACGTTGATGCCGAGCTCGGGGTCGACGACGTCCTTCATCGCCTCGGTGACGTCGTCGATGGACACCGTCGAGGTGCCGACACCGCCGGAGGCAGCAGCCTCGGGGACGTCGGGCAGGTCAGAGTGGTCAGCCATGGCTAGCCTCCATTGGTCGAGCTTTCCAGGGATTGGGCGGTGGCGTCTTTCCAGGCCATCCACGAGAGTAGTGCGCACTTCACGCGGGCCGGGAACCTCGCGACCCCGGCGAACGCGATCGCGTCCTCGAGCACGTCCTCGTCGGGCACGACGGACCCCTTGCCCTGCATCAGGGTGAGGAAGTCCTGGTGGATGGCCATCGCCTCGTCGACCGGCTTGCCGATCACGAGGTCGGTCAGCACCGAGGTGGACGCCTGCGAGATCGAGCAGCCGACGGCGTCGTACGACACGTCCTCGACGATCCCTTCGCGCACGTGCACGCGCAGGGTCACCTCGTCGCCGCAGGTGGGGTTGACGTGGTGCACCTCGGCCTCGAAGGGGTCACGCAGACCTTTGTGGTGCGGGTTCTTGTAGTGGTCGAGGATGATCTCCTGATACAGGGCATCCAGTTCTTGGCTCATCGATCAACCCAACTTGAAGTAAGAGCGGGTGTATTCCAGGGCGTCGACCAGCGCGTCGATCTCCGCCGGCGTCGTGTAGAGGTAGGACGACATCCGCGTCGAGCTCTGCACGCCGAAGCGGGCGTGCGCGGGCTTGGCGCAGTGGTGGCCGGCCCGCACCGCGACGCCGCGCGAGTCCAGGACCTGCGCCACGTCGTGCGGGTGCACCCCGTCGATCTCGAAGGAGATCGCTCCCCCACGCTCGGCCGCGTCGAGCGGGCCGAGCACCCGGAGGCCGGGGACGGTCGCGAGACCGTCCAGGGCGTACGCCGTGATCGTCTGCTCGTGGCGGTGGATCGCGTCCATCCCGATGTGGGACAGGTAGTCGACGGCAGCGCCGAGGCCGACGGCCTCGACGATCGGCGGGGTCCCCGCCTCGAACTTGTGCGGGATCCCGGCGTACGTCGAGCGCTCCATCCGGACCGTCTCGATCATCTCCCCGCCGCCGAGGAACGGCGGCAGCTGGTCGAGCAGCTCGCGCTTGCCCCACAGCACGCCGATACCGGTCGGGCCGACCACCTTGTGGCCGGTGAAGACCACCACGTCGGCGCCGCTGGCCACCACGTCGACCGGCAGCTGGGGCGCGGCCTGCGAGGCGTCGAGCACGACGATCGCGCCGACCTCGTGGGCACGTCGAGCGATCTCGGCGACCGGGTTGATGGTGCCGAGCATGTTGGACACCCAGGTCAGCGACACGACCCTGGTGCGCTCGGTGATCAGCGAGTCGAGGTCGGACAGGTCGAGCTTGCCCTCGTCGGTCAGGCCGAACCAGCGCAGGGTGGCGCCGGTGCGCTCGGTCAGCAGCTGCCACGGCACGATGTTGGAGTGGTGCTCCATCTCGGTGATGACGACCTCGTCGCCGGCACCGATCGCCAGGTCACCGCGGGCCCACGCGAGCGTGTTGGCCACCAGGTTGAGCGCCTCGGAGGCGTTCTTGGTGAAGATGACCTCGTCGCGACTGGGGGCGTTGATGAACGCCGCCACCTTGTCGCGTCCGCCCTCGAACGCCTCGGTCGACTCGGCGCCCAGCGTGTGCATGGCGCGGGCGACGTTGGCGTTGTGCCGCTCCAGGTGGTCGACCATCGTGTCGATGACCACCTGGGGCTTCTGCGAGGTGTTGGCGCTGTCGAGGTAGACCAGCGGCAGGCCGCCGGCGACGGTCCGCCCCAGGATCGGGAAGTCGGCGCGGATCACCTCCAGCTCAGGGAGGAGGCCGGCCAGCTGCGTGGTGGTCATGTCAGACCGTCGCCGCACGCAGGTACTTGTCGTAGCCCTCGGCCTCGAGGGCCTCGGCCAGCTCCGGGCCGCCCTGGTCGGCGATCTTGCCGTCCACGAAGACGTGCACGAAGTCGGGCTCGATGTAGCGCAGGATCCGCGTGTAGTGGGTGATCAGCAGGACCCCCTTGCCCTCCTGGCCGCGGAAGCGGTTGACGCCCTCGGAGACGATCTTGAGCGCGTCGATGTCGAGACCGGAGTCGGTCTCGTCGAGGATCGCGACCTTCGGGTTCAACAGCTCGAGCTGGGCGATCTCGTGGCGCTTCTTCTCACCACCGGAGAAGCCCTCGTTGACCGAGCGGGTGCCGAAGGTCGGGTCGAGGTTGAGCTGCTTGAGCGCCGCGTTGACGTCCTTGACCCAGGTGCGGAGCTTGGGGGCCTCACCGTCCAGCGCGGTCTTCGCCGTACGCAGGAAGTTGGACACCGAGACGCCGGGAACCTCGACGGGGTACTGCATCGCCAGGAAGAGCCCGGCCCGCGCCCGCTCGTCGACCGACATCGCCAGGACGTCCTGACCGTCGAGGGTGACGGTGCCACCGGTGATGTCGTACTTGGGGTGGCCCGCGATCGAGTAGGCCAGCGTCGACTTGCCCGAGCCGTTGGGGCCCATGATCGCGTGCGTCTCGCCGTCCTTGATGGTCAGCGTGACGCCCTTGAGGATCTCCTTGGGACCGTCCTCGGTGTTCACAGACACCTGCAGGTCCTTGATGACGAGCTCGCTCATGAGGGGGTGACTCCGTTCAGGGTGGTGGAAGTGTCGACGTAGACATCGCTGCCGTCGGGGGTGACGCGGACCTCCGCAGGGAAGGTCGCGACTGGTTCGGTGGCCGGCAGGCCGATCGGCTTGCCGGTGCGGAGGTCGAAGCGCGAGCCGTGCAGCCAGCACTCGACCGAGCAGTCCTCGACCTCGCCCTCGCTGAGCGAGACCGCGGCGTGGGAGCAGAGGTCCTGGAGCGCGTAGACCTCGTCGTTGTGACGAGCCACGGCGACGTCGTACTCCCCGATCGTGACGCCCAGCGCCTCGTCGGTGGGGACGTCGATCAGCGCGCAGACACGCTCGAAGGCCATCAGGAGACGTCCTTGAGGACGTTCTTGGAGAGCTCCTCCTCGACGGTGGCCATCAGCTTCTCCTCGATCGAGGGGACGCCGACCTTGCGGATCAGGTCGTTGAAGAAGCCGTGCACGACCAGCCGCCGGGCCTCCGGCTCCGAGACGCCGCGCGAGCGGAGGTAGAAGAGCTGCTCGTCGTCGAAACGGCCGGTCGCGGATGCGTGGCCGGCGCCGGCGATCTCGCCGGTCTCGATCTCGAGGTTGGGCACCGAGTCGGCCTGACAGCCGTCGGTGAGCACCAGGTTGCGGTTCTCCTCGTAGGTCTCGATGCCTTCGGCGACCTTGCGGATCAAGACGTTGCCGATCCAGACGGTGTGCGCACCCTGGCCCTGCAGCGCGCCCTTGTAGACGACGTTGCTCTTGGTGCGCGGGGCGTTGTGGTCGGCGAAGAGCCGGTGCTCGATGTGCTGTCCCTCGTCGGCGAAGTAGAGGCCGAGCAGCTCGGCCTCACCGCCGGGTCCGGCGTACTCGACGTTGGCGTGCATCCGGACCAGGTTGCCGCCGAAGGAGATCGCGGTGTGCCGCACCGAGGCGTCGCGGCCGACCAGGATCGCGTCGCGGCCCAGGTGCACCGCGTCGTCGTCCCAGTCCTGCAGGGAGAGCACGTTGGCGGTAGCGCCGTCCCCGACGAGCACCGAGGTGATCGCGGAGTAGCGCGCGGAGCCGGTGTGCACGACCACCACGGTCGCCTTGGCGTGGGCGCCGATCCGGATCACCAGCTGGTCCCACACCAGGTCGTCGGCCGACTCGCCGTGCAGCCGGATGATGATCGGGTCCGCGACCTCGAGATCGGCGGGGACGTCGAGCAGGCTGCCGCCGCCCGCGTTGGCCACGGCCAGCGCCGACGGACGGTCGTTGGGAGCCAGCTCGCCGAGCGCGACGGCGTCGTCGGCACTGATCTCGCTGAGCGTGACGCCCTCGGGCAAGGTGGTCTCCCGGGTCAGGGTGGCCGCCGAGGCCTCCCCGTCGAGGATCCCGCGGAGCCGCTTGAGGGGCGTGAACCGCCAGATCTCCTCGCGCCCGGTGGGCACCGGGTGGTCCGCCAGGTCGTACGACGCCGGCGGGTTGAGGTGGCTCAGGATCTTGCCCTGCTCCAGGGAGGCGGCCACGCTCTCGCGGGCGGTGTCAATCACGGTCACTACGTCTGCTTTCTAGAATCTGGTCTCGACGACCGACGAACAAGGAGGGGTCGGCGGTCAGCCGACGGCCCCTTCCATCTGCAGCTCGATCAGCCGGTTGAGCTCGAGGGCGTACTCCATCGGGAGCTCCTTCGCGATCGGCTCGATGAAGCCGCGCACGATCATCGCCATCGCCTCGTCCTGCTCCATGCCCCGGCTCATCAGGTAGAAGAGCTGGTCGTCGGAGACCTTCGAGACGCTCGCCTCGTGACCCATCGACACGTCGTCCTCGCGGATGTCGACGTAGGGGTAGGTGTCGCTGCGGCTGATCTGGTCGACCAGGAGCGCGTCGCACAGCACGTTGGACTTCGAGCCGTGGGCGCCCTCGTTGATCTGGATCAGCCCGCGGTACGACGTACGCCCGCCGCCTCGTGCCACCGACTTGCTCAGGATGCTGGAGGAGGTGTTGGGCGCCGCGTGCACCATCTTGGCGCCGGCGTCCTGGTGCTGGCCCTCGCCCGCGAAGGCGATGGACAGGGTCTCGCCCTTGGCGTGCTCGCCCATCAGGTAGACGGCGGGGTACTTCATCGTCACCTTGGAGCCGATGTTGCCGTCGACCCACTCCATGGTCGCGCCGGCCTCACAGACGGCGCGCTTGGTGACCAGGTTGTAGACGTTGTTCGACCAGTTCTGGATGGTCGTGTAACGACAACGGCCACCCTTCTTCACGATGATCTCGACGACCGCCGAGTGCAGCGAGTCCGAGGAGTAGATCGGCGCGGTGCAGCCCTCGACGTAGTGCACGTAGGCGTCCTCGTCGACGATGATCAGGGTCCGCTCGAACTGGCCCATGTTCTCGGTGTTGATCCGGAAGTAGGCCTGCAGCGGGATGTCGACGTGCACACCCTTCGGCACGTAGATGAAGGAGCCGCCCGACCACACCGAGGTGTTGAGCGCGGCGAACTTGTTGTCGCCGACCGGGATCACGGTGCCGAAGTACTCCTGGAACAGCTCCGGCTGCTCCTTCAGGGCGGTGTCGGTGTCGAGGAAGAGCACGCCCTGGGCCTCGAGGTCCTCGCGGATCGAGTGGTAGACGACCTCGGACTCGTACTGGGCGGCGACACCGGAGACCAGGCGCTGCTTCTCCGCCTCGGGGATGCCGAGCTTGTCGTAGGTGTTCTTGATGTCCTCGGGCAGGTCGTCCCAGGTCGCGGCCTGCTTCTCGCTGGACCGGACGAAGTACTTGATGTTGTCGAAGTCGATCGTCGACAGGTCCGAGCCCCACGTGGGCATCGGCTTGCGATGGAAGAGCTTGAGGCCCTTCAGACGGAGGTCGAGCATCCACTGCGGCTCGCTCTTGAGCGCCGAGATGTTACGGACGACCTCTTCGCTGAGGCCGCGCTTGGCGTCCGCGCCGGCCACGTCGGAGTCGGACCAGCCGAAGTCGTAGCGGCCGATGCCCTGGAGCTCCGGGTTGAGTTCTTCGATGGAGGTCATGTGGTGACCTGCTCCTTCTTGTCGGAGATCTGGACGAGCTGCGTGGTGTCGGGAATGCAGGTGGTGCAGACCCCGTCGCCGTGGGCGATCGTGGCCAGTCGCTGGACGTGGGAGCCGAGGACCCTGCTGATCGCCTCGGTCTCGGCCTCGCACAGCTGGGGGAACTCGTGTGCCACGTGGGAGACCGGGCAGTGCTGCTGGCAGAGCTGCTCTCCCATCGGCAGGTCGCGCACCGTGGCGGCGTAGCCCTCGTCGGTGAAGACGCGAGCCAGGATCTCGCCGGCACCGAGCTCGGGGTGCTCGGTGCGGAGGTGCGTGAACCTCTCCTCGATGAACGCCACCCGGCGGGTCGCGAATTCCCGGACCGCGGCGTCCCCGCCGGTCTCGGCGAGGAATCGCAGTGCCTGGGCGGCGAGGTCGTCGTACTGCTGGTCGAAGCCATCGCGTCCTGACTCGGTCAGGGCGAAGACCTTGGCCGGCCGCCCGCGCCCGCGCGACACCGCACTGCGAGCGTCACGAGCCTCGACAGCACCCTCCTCGAGGAGCTGGTCGAGGTGGCGACGGACCGCGGCGGCGGTGAGGTTCAGGCGCTCCGCGAGGGCCGCAGCGGTGGAGGGACCATCGACAAGGATCGACCGGACGACGCGCTGACGCGTCGACTGGTCGTGCCCGGCTCCATGGCTGGAGGCAGGGGTCTCATCGAATTCCACAACACCAGTGTGCCGTTATTGTTTTGACCCATTCAAGTAAGGATCACCTAACCCGAGCACCCGTCACCCGTCCGGATGCCGACCCGTGGACCCCGCCTCCCTACACTTTGCCCGTGTCCGCTCCCGCAACTCCCGCCGTGCAGGTCGACGGACTCGTGATGCGGTACGGCGAGAAGACGGCCGTCGACGCCCTGTCCCTCACCGTCGAGCGACACACGATCACCGCGGTCCTCGGCCCCAACGGAGCGGGCAAGACCACCACCCTGGAGACCTGCGAGGGCTACCGCAAGCCGCAGCAGGGCCGGGTGCGCGTGCTCGGCCTCGACCCGGTGCGCGACCGGCGCGACCTGCTCCCCCGGATCGGGGTGATGCTGCAGGGCGGCGGCGCGTGGAGCGGCGTCCGTGCGATGGAGATGCTCGACCACGTCGCCAAGCTGCACGCCGATCCCCTCGACACCGCGATGCTGTCTGATCGGCTCGGGCTGGGTGAGTGCGGGCGGACGCCGTACCGCCGCCTCTCCGGTGGCCAGCAGCAGCGCCTCGGCCTGGCGATGGCCGTCGTGGGCCGTCCCGAGCTGGTGTTCGTCGACGAGCCGACCGCGGGCATGGACCCACAGGCTCGCCGTACGACGTGGGCGCTGCTGGAGGAGCTGCGCCACGACGGGGTCACCGTGGTGCTGACCACGCACTACATGGACGAGGCGGAGCGGCTCGCCGACCAGATCCACATCATCGACCACGGCACCCTGATCACCTCGGGGACGCCGTTGGAGCTGACCCGCGGCGGCACCCACGCGACGATCCGGCTGGTGGTCACCCGCCCGTTCCCGCCCGGGTCGCCGGAGTCTCTCCGGGTCGCCCTCGGGCCGGGCACCGAGGTCACCCAGCTCGACGCCCTGAGCCTGCTCGTCACCGGCCCGGCGGACGCCTCGACCCTGGCGCGGGTCTCGCGGTGGTGCGAGGAGAACGACGTGCTCCCCGAGTCGCTGACCCTGGGCCAGCGCAACCTGGAGGACGTCTTCCTCCAGCTGACCGGACGCGAGCTGACCGCGTGAGCACCTTCACCCCCCGTCCCGGCTCCGCACCGCTGCACCGGCAGGTGGTTGCCCAGGCCCGGATGGAGGCGCGGCTGATGCTGCGCAACGGCGAGCAGCTGCTGATCGCCGTCGTCATCCCCGTGATCGTCCTGATCGGTGGGGTGACCGGCGCCGACCGGATCGGCCTGGACCTGGCCCACGACCCGATCGACGTCTTCGCACCCGGCGTCCTCGCCCTCGCCGTGATGTCGACCGCCTTCACCTCGCTGGCGATCGCCACCGGCTTCGAGCGTCGGTACGGCGTCATCAAGCGTCTCGGCTCCTCTCCCCTGCCCCGCTCCGGGCTGCTCGCCGGCAAGGTCGGCGGGCTGCTGCTGGTCGAGGTGATCCAGATCACTGTCATCTCCTGCGTGGCCCTCGGGCTCGGCTGGGACCCCGAGCCGGGACTGCTGGGCGCCACCCTGGCCGTGCTGCTCGGCACGGCGGCGTTCGCTGCCCTGGGGCTCTTCCTCGCGGGCGCACTGCGGGCCGAGGCCACCCTGGCCGCCGCGAACCTCGTCTACCTGCTGCTGCTCGCCGGTGGCGCAGTCGTGCTGCCGATCTCGGCGTACGGCGCCTTCGGCAACATCGTGCGCTGGCTGCCGTCCGGCGCACTGGGCAGCGCCATGCGCGACGCCCTGATCGAGGGCCGAACCGCCTGGACCGACCTCGCCGTGCTCCTCCTCTGGGCGGTGCTCGGCACCGTCCTCACCGCAAGGACCTTCAAGTGGGAATGACCAGTCCGATCGCCACCGAGACGCGCCGCACGTCGTACCTCTGGCCGCTCGCCGTCGCGAACCTCATCGCCAACGTCGCCATCGTGGTCACCGGGGGCGCGGTGCGACTGACGTCGTCCGGTCTCGGCTGCCCGACCTGGCCGACGTGCACGGACGAGTCGTACGTCGCCCACCCCGAGCTCGGCCTGCACGGCGCGATCGAGTTCGGCAACCGGATGCTCACCTGGGTGCTGGTGGGCATCGCGATCGCCTGCTTCGTGGCCGCGCTGCGCTCCGGCAACCGGCGCGCCCGCAACCTGTCGATCGGCATCGCACTCGGTATCCCGGCGCAGGCGATCATCGGCGGCATCACGGTGCTCACCGACCTGAACCCCTACGTCGTCTCCCTGCACTTCCTGGTCTCGATGACGATCATCGCCGTCTGCGTGGTGCTGCTCGACGAGCTGCGCGGCCCGACTCGTCCGGCCGCGCCGACGCGCGTCGTCCGGCTCACCTGGGCGACCTTCGTCTCCGGCTGGCTGGTCCTGTGGCTGGGCACCATCGTCACCGGCAGCGGCCCGCACAGCGGCGACCTCGACTCGCGCCGGACCGGCCTGGACCCACAGCTGATGTCGCACGTGCACGCCTGGGCGGTCTACGTGCTGATCGCACTGACCCTCGCGACCATGGTCGTGACCCGTCGCGCCGGGCACGCGGCGACCGCCCGAGCCGCGGGCGCCCTGCTGCTGGTCGAGCTGCTGCAGGGGGTGATCGGCTTCGTGCAGTACCTCAACGACCTGCCTGAGGTCCTGGTCGGGCTGCACATGTTCGGCGCCGCGCTCACCTCGATCGGCCTCGCCAGCCTGGTCCTCGCGGGTCGGGCCCGCGTCCGCGGCTGAGCTCCCGCGTCCGGGCATGGCGACGGCGGGTCATCCGCACCCCCGAGTCCCGGATGAACCGCCGTCACCCAGTCAGACGCACCGGCGGCCGGATCGGTTGCAGTGCAGCCAGAAGTTTCTTTCTTTCGGGCGGTGGCGGGCCGGGGACGACCTCAGCGGCTGATCAGCGGGTCGAGCGCGACGGCGACGAAGAGCAGCGACAGGTAGAGGTTCGAGGAGTGGAAGAGCCGCATCGGCTGGATGACCGCCAGGCTCTCGGTGCCCTTGGTCCGCTGCCACATCCGGTGCGCCTCGACCAGGAAGCCGGCGCCGAGCACGGCCGCGGCGATCGGGTAGAACAGTCCGGTGTCGGCGACCGGCCACAGCAGCAGTGAGGTCGCGACCATCACCCAGCTGTAGATGACGATCTGCTTGCCGACCTCGCGGGCCGGTGCCACCACGGGCAGCATCGGCACGTCCACGTTGGCGTAGTCCTCGCGGTAGCGCAGGGCCAGCGCCCATGTGTGCGGCGGGGTCCAGAAGAAGACGACCATGAAGAGCACGACCGGCGTCCACGCGAGTGAGCCGGTGACGGCGGTCCAGCCGATCAGGGTCGGGAAGCAGCCGGCGATCCCGCCCCAGACGATGTTCTGGGTCGTGCGCCGCTTCAGCAGCATGGTGTAGCCGAAGACGTAGAAGGCGATGGCCGTCACCGACAGCAGCGCCGACAGCGGGTTGACCCCGAGGTAGAGGATCACCGTCGAGAGGATGCCGAGCACGAACCCGAAGACCAACGCTGCGCGCGGCGAGACGATGTGGCGCGGCAGCGCCCGTCGTCGGGTCCGCCGCATCTGCTCGTCGATGTCGCGGTCGTAGACGCAGTTGAACACCGAGGCCGAACCGGCGGAGAACGTCCCGCCGAGGACGGTCCAGACGACCAGGGTGAGATCGGGTACGCCGCGCGCGGCGTAGAACATCACCGGCACCGTGGTCAGCAGCAGCAGCTCGATGACGCGGGGCTTGGTCAGGCCGACGTACGCGCCGACGACGTCCTTGAAGGTCGCCCGTGGAGTCGTGGACTGCTCGAGAGCAGAGGCCGACTGGCCGACGTACGTCACAGGGATCCTTGCTGCGTGAGCGGGTACTTGCCGGGTGTGAGTCTAACCCTCGGAGTGAGTAGGCTCGTGATCGCCTGTTGACCTCGAAAGGATCCCTGTGAGCACTGCTGCCGGACTCGACTGGACCGACCTCGACCGAAAGGCCGTGGATACCGCCCGGGTCCTCGCCATGGATGCCGTGCAGAAGGTCGGCAACGGCCACCCCGGCACCGCCATGAGCCTGGCTCCTGCGGCCTACCTGCTCTTCCAGAAGGTGATGCGCCACGACCCGGCCGACCCGGAGTGGGTCGCCCGCGACCGGTTCGTGCTGTCGTGCGGCCACTCGAGCATCACGCTCTACACCCAGCTCTACCTCGGTGGCTTCGGCCTCGAGCTCGAGGACCTCAAGGAGCTGCGCACCTGGGGCTCCAAGACCCCCGGTCACCCCGAGCTCGGCCACACCGCCGGCGTCGAGGTCACCACCGGCCCGCTCGGGCAGGGCGTCGCCAACGCCGTCGGCATGGCCATGTCGGCCCGCCGGGTCCACGGGCTCCTCGAGCCGGAAGCCGCACCGGGCAAGGGTGTCTTCGACCACCACGTCTACGCGCTGTGCTCCGACGGCGACCTCCAGGAGGGCGTCAGCGGCGAGGCCAGCTCGATCGCCGGCACCCAGGAGCTCGGCAACCTGACCCTCGTCTACGACCGCAACCGGATCTCCATCGAGGGCGACACCGACATCGCCTTCACCGAGGACGTCGCCAAGCGCTACGAGGCCTACGGCTGGCACGTCCAGACCGTCGACTGGACCAACGGTGGCAAGAAGTACGTCGAGGACGTGCCGGCCCTGCACGCCGCGATCGTCGCCGCCGGCAAGGTCACCGGTCAGCCGTCGCTGATCGTGCTCGACACGGTCATCGCCTGGCCCGCCCCCAACGCCCAGGGCACCGAGAAGGCGCATGGCAGCGCGCTCGGTGCCGACGAGGTCGCCGCCACCAAGGAGGTCCTCGGCTGGGACCCCACCAAGACCTTCGAGGTGCCTGACGACGTACTGGCGCACACCCGTGCCCTGCGCGAGCGCGGCACCAAGTGGGGCGCCGCCTGGGACGAGCAGTACGCCGCGTGGGCGTCCGCCAACCCGAAGCTCGAGACCCTGCTGCACCGACTCAAGGGCCGTCAGCTGCCCGAGGGCCTGGCCGACGCACTGCCGACCTTCCCGGCTGACGCCAAGGGAGTGGCGACTCGCTCTGCCTCCGGCAAGGTGATCAACGCCATCGCCCCGCTGATGCCTGAGCTGTGGGGCGGCTCGGCCGACCTGGCCGGGTCCAACAACACCACCATCGAGTCGGCGCCGTCGTTCCTGCCGCTCAGCCGCACCTCCGAGGAGTGGACCGCCGACCCCTACCAGGGCCGGGTGCTCCACTTCGGCATCCGTGAGCACGGCATGGGCGCGATCATGAACGGCATCACCGCCGACCGGCTGACGCGGGTCTTCGGTGGCACCTTCCTGACCTTCTCCGACTACATGCGTGGAGCGGTGCGGGTCGCGGCGCTGAGCCGGCTGCCCGTGACCTATGTCTGGACCCACGACTCGATCGGCCTCGGCGAGGACGGCCCGACGCACCAGCCGATCGAGCACCTGGCTGCGCTGCGCGCGATGCCGGGCCTCGACGTCGTGCGTCCCGCCGACGGCAACGAGACGGCCGCGTGCTGGCTCACCATCCTGGGTCACACCGACAGACCGGCTGCGTTGGCGCTGACCCGGCAGAACGTCCCGACGTTCCCCCGCGGCGAGGAGGGCTACGCCGACACCGGCAACGTCCACAAGGGCGGCTACGTGCTGATCGACGCCGAAGGTGGCGCCGCCGACGTGATCCTGATGGGCACCGGGTCCGAGGTGCAGGTCGCGGTGGCCGCTCGCGACCTGCTCGCCGAGGACGGCATCAAGGCCCGTGTGGTGTCGATGCCGTGCATGGAGTGGTTCGAGGCGCAGGACCAGGCCTACCGCGACTCCGTGCTGCCGCCGCAGGTCAAGGCACGCGTCTCCGTCGAGGCGGGCGTCAAGCAGGGCTGGCGGGACTACGTGGGCGACCACGGACGTTCCATCTCCATCGAGACCTACGGCGCCTCGGCCGACTACCAGCGGATCTACGAGGAGTACGGCATCACCGCGACCGCGGTCGCCAACGCCGCGCGCGACAGCATCGCCGTGGTGTCCGCTTGAGACCCAGGCGGCACGTTCAGCAGACCACCCCCACAGGAGGAACCCATGAGTGAGCGACTGAAGGCCCTGGCGGGCGCCGGAGTATCCATCTGGCTCGACGACCTGTCCCGCGAGCGGATCGAGAGCGGCAACCTCGCCGAGCTGATCAAGGAGAAGTCGGTCGTCGGCGTCACCACCAACCCGACCATCTTCGCGGCGGCGATCGCCGATGGAGAGAGGTACGACGAGCAGGTGCGCAAGCTCGTGGCTGCCGGAGAGTCCGTGGACCGGGTGATCTTCGAGCTCACCACCGAGGACGTGCGCAACGCGTGCGACATCTTCGAGCCGCTGGCCGGCGAGGAGTCGGCCGACGGTCGGGTCTCGATCGAGGTCGAGCCCACCCTGGCCAACGACACCGAAGGCACCAGCGCCTCGGCCCGCGCCCTCTGGACGGCGGTCGACCGCTCCAACGTCCTGATCAAGATCCCGGCGACCAAGGAGGGCCTCCCGGCCATCACCGCCGCCATCGCCGAGGGGATCAGCGTCAACGTCACCCTGATCTTCGGCAAGGTCCGCTACCAGGAGGTCATGGACGCCTACCTGACCGGCCTGGAGGCAGCCCGCGACGCCGGTCTCGACCTGAGCCGGATCCAGTCGGTGGCGTCGTTCTTCGTGTCCCGCGTGGACAGCGAGGTCGACAGCCGCCTTGACGAGATCGGCTCCGACGAGGCGACCGCCCTCAAGGGGAAGGCCGCCGTCGCCAACGCCCGGGTCGCCTACGCCGCGTACGAGGAGGTCATCGCCAGCGACCGCTGGAAGCTCCTCGCCGAGGCGGGTGCCAACCCGCAGCGCCCGTTGTGGGCCTCGACCGGGGTCAAGAACCCGGACTACTCCGACACGCTCTACGTGACCGATCTCGTCGTCGCCCACACCGTCAACACGATGCCCGAGAAGACGATGGACGCCTTCGCCGACCACGGCGAGGTCGAGGGCGATCAGGTCACCGGCAAGGCCGAGGAGGCCGAGGCGGTCTTCGCGCAGCTGGCGGCCGTCGGCATCGACTTCGAGGAGGTGCTCGTGGTCCTCGAGACCGAGGGTGTCGACAAGTTCAAGAAGTCGTGGACCGAGCTCGTCGAGACCGTGTCCGGGCAGATGGAGAAGGCCGGCGAGTGACGGCCACGCCCGTGGATGCGACGTCGACCACCGCGCGTGGGCCGAGCTGACCAGGCTGGCGGAGGGTTTCACCCCTGACCTGCGGCGCTGGTTCGACGAGGACCCGGACCGCGTGGAGCGTCTGACGTTCACCGCGGGCGACCTGTACGTCGACCTGTCGAAGTCACTGCTCGACGACCCGGTCCTCGCCGCCCTGCTCGCGCTGGCCGAGGAGGTCGGGGTCGCCGAGCGTCGCGACGCGATGTTCCGGGGCGAGCACATCAACGTCACCGAGGACCGTGCGGTGCTGCACACCGCACTGCGGCTGCCGGCTGACGCTTCCCTCGAGGTGGACGGGCAGGACGTCGTGGCAGACGTCCACGAGGAGCTGCGCCGGGTCTACGCCTTCGCCGACCGGGTCCGTAGCGGTGAGTGGACCGGGGTCACCGGCGAGCGGATCCGGACCGTCGTCAACATCGGCATCGGCGGCTCCGACCTCGGTCCGGTGATGGCCTACGAGGCACTGGCGGAGTACCACCAGGACGGCCTCGAGTGCCGGTTCATCAGCAACATCGACCCGACCGACTCCGCCACGACGCTGGCCGGGCTCGACCCGGCGACGACGCTCTTCATCGTGTCCAGCAAGACCTTCGGGACGCTGGAGACGCTGACGAACGCCCGGCTGTGCAAGGCCTGGCTCCTCGACGGTCTCGGCGCCAGCGACGCCGCCGAGGCGGTCGCCAAGCACTTCGTCGCGGTCTCCACGGCACTCGACAAGGTGGCGGACTTCGGGATCGACCCCGACAACGCCTTCGGCTTCTGGGACTGGGTCGGCGGTCGCTACTCGCTGGACTCCGCGATCGGCACGTCGCTGGTCATCGCGATCGGCCCCGAGCGGTTCGCGGAGTTCCTGGGTGGTTTCCACACGATCGACGAGCACTTCCGCACCACCGAGCCCGCTCGCAACGTGCCGCTGCTGATGGGGCTGCTCAACATCTGGTACACCAACTTCCTCGGGGCCGAGAGCCACGCCGTGCTCCCCTATGCGCAGCTGCTGCACCGCTTCCCGGCCTACCTCCAGCAGCTCACCATGGAATCCAACGGCAAGGGTGTCCGCTCGGACGGCAGCCCGGTCACGACCCAGACGGGCGAGATCTACTGGGGCGAACCCGGCACCAACGGACAGCACGCGTTCTACCAGCTGATCCACCAGGGCACCCGGCTGATCCCGGCGGACTTCATCGCGGTCGCCAACCCGGCCTACCCGCTGCGCGACAACGAGATGGACGTGCACCAGCTGTTCCTGGCCAACTTCCTCGCCCAGACCCGAGCGCTGGCGTTCGGCAAGACCGCCGACGAAGTCCGGGCAGACGGCACATCTGAGGCAGTCGTCCCCGCCCGGGTCTTCACCGGGAACCGGCCGACGACCTCCATCATGGCCCCGGCGCTCACTCCGTCGGTGCTGGGTCAGCTGGTCGCGCTCTACGAGCACATCACCTTCACCCAGGGCACGGTCTGGGGCATCGACTCCTTCGACCAGTGGGGTGTCGAGCTCGGCAAGCAGCTCGCCCAGCAGGTCCAGGCCGCGGTCGGCGGCGATCCTGGTGCCGCTGGCGAGCAAGATGCGTCCACGAAGTCCTTGATCGCCTACTACTGGAAGCACCGGACCCGATGACGACGTATACCAACCCACTCCGTGACCCCGAGGACCGGCGGCTCCCGCGCATCGCCGGACCCTGTGGACTGGTGCTCTTCGGGGTGACCGGCGACCTGTCGCGCAAGAAGGTGATGCCGGCGATCTACGACCTCGCCAACCGCGGCCTGCTGCCGCCCGGCTTCAGCCTGGTCGGGTTCGCGCGTCGGGACTGGGCCAACGAGGACTTCGCCCAGATCGTCCACGACTCGGTGAAGGCCCACGCCCGCACCGAGTTCCGCGAGGAGGTCTGGAAGCAGCTCGCCGAGGGCTTCCGCTTCGTGCCCGGCAACTTCGACGACGACATCGCCTTCGCCAACCTGCGGCGCACCATCGAGGAGCTCGACCAGGTCCGCGGCACCGACGGCAACCACGCGTTCTACCTCGCCATCCCACCCGGCTTCTTCGGCGACGTGGTGGGTCAGCTCCAGGAGCACGGGCTCGCCGACGGCGGTCCCGACTCGTGGCGCCGGGTGGTTGTGGAGAAGCCGTTCGGACACGACCTGACGTCGGCTCGCGAGCTCAACGGCGTCCTCGACGGCGTCTTCCCGTCCGGCTCGATCTTCCGCATCGACCACTACCTCGGCAAGGAGACGGTGCAGAACATCCTGGCGATGCGGTTCGCCAACGAGATGTTCGAGCCGCTGTGGAACTCCAACTACGTCGACCACGTCCAGATCACCATGGCCGAGGACGGTGGCATCGGCGGCCGGGCCGGCTACTACGACGGCATCGGCGCGGCGCGCGACGTGATCCAGAACCACCTGCTCCAGCTGATGTCCCTGGTGGCGATGGAGGAGCCCACCTCCTTCGACGCCGAGAGCCTGCGCATCGAGAAGCAGAAGGTGCTCTCCAGCATCCGGCTGCCCGCCCGCCTCGACCTGACCACCGCCCGCGGGCAGTACGACGCTGGCTGGGCCGGCGGCGAGAAGGTCGCGGGGTTCCTCGAGGAGGAGGGGATCAAGAAGTCCTCGACGACCGAGACCTACGCCGCGATCAAGCTCCATGTCGAGACCCGCCGCTGGGCCGGCGTGCCGTTCTACCTGCGCACCGGCAAGCGACTCGGACGCCGGGTCACCGAGGTGGCCGTGGTCTTCAAGCGCTCTCCCCACCAGCCGTTCAGCGCCTCGTCGGTGGAGGACCTCACCCAGAACGCCCTGGTGATCCGGATCCAGCCCGACGAGGGCATGACCTTGCGCTTCGGCTCGAAGGTGCCCGGGACGGCCATGGAGATCCGCGACGTCAACATGGACTTCGCCTACGGCGGCTCGTTCACCGAGTCCAGCCCGGAGGCCTACGAACGGCTGATCCTCGACGTGCTCCTCGGAGACCCGCCGCTGTTCCCCCGCCACGAGGAGGTCGAGCTGTCCTGGAAGATCCTGGACCCGATCCTCGAGCACTGGGAGAAGAAGGGGAAGCCCGAGCCCTACCCGTCCGGCACCTGGGGGCCGGACTCGGCCGACAGGATGCTGGCCCGCGACGGACGCGTCTGGAGACGACCCTGATGATCGAGCTGACCGACACCAACTCCGCAGCGATCGCCGCCGAGTTCGTCCGGGCCCGGACCCGCGCCGGCAGCCCGGCGATGGGCATGGTGATGACCATGGTGATCGTCGTCGACGAGGATGTGGCCGACGACGTCATGAAGATGGCCCGCGAGGCCTCCCACGAGCACCCCGCACGGGTGCTCGGCGTGATCCTGGGCGACGGCCGCGGCGCTGCCCAGGTCAACGCCCAGGTCGGCGCCGGCTCCGGCTGGAGCGGCGAGACCGCCCTGATCCGCCTCAAGGGTGAGGTGGTCAAGCACCCGGAGTCCGTGGTGCTGCCGCTGCTGCTGCCCGACTCCCCGGTGGCGATCTACTGGCCGACCGACCCCCCGGACGATCCTGCTGCCGATCCGCTCGGAGCACTGGCCCAGCGCCGGATCACCGACTCTGCCGGTGCGAGCCGGGCGAAGACCCGGGCGATCCACACCCAGTGCGCGAGCTACACCAAGGGCAACACCGACCTGGCCTGGACCCGGATCACGCCGTGGCGGGCGCTGCTCGCGGCCTCGCTGGACCAGCACCACCTCAAGGTCACCTCCGCCTCTGTCGCCGCCGAGCGGATCAGCCCCAGCGCCGACCTGCTCGGCGCCTGGCTCGCCGACCGGCTCAAGGTCGAGGTGACCCGTACGTCGACCCGGGGCCCGGGCATCACCGAGGTGGTGCTCGAGACGAAGGAGGGCCCGATCCGGATCTCACGCGCGGACGGCAAGCTGGCGACGTACTCCTCGCCCGGGCACCCCGACCGCCCGGTCGCCCTCAAGCGCCGTGACCTGCCTGCGCTCCTCGGCGAGGAGCTGCGCCGCCTCGACGAGGACGACGTCTATGCCCGGACCGCCCGCCGCCTGCTGAAGCTGGGGACGACCAAGTGACGACCACACCACGCATCGAGGTCCATCCGGACCCCGCCACGTTGGCGACCGCGGTGGCCGGCGAGCTGCTGAGCAGGCTCGCCGACGCGCAGTCCGCGGGCGCCGTGCCCCAGATCGCGCTGACCGGCGGCACCATCGCCGAGGACATCCACCGCGAGCTCGCCCGCCTCTCCCCCACCGCCGAGGTCGACTGGTCCCAGGTCGTGGTGTGGTGGGGTGACGAGCGGTTCGTCGAGCCCGACTCTCCCGACCGCAATGCCGGGCAGGCGCGCGCGGCCTTCCTCGACGCGGTCGGGGCAGATCCGGCCAACGTGCACGCGATGCCCTCGACGGCCGATGCCGCCGACGTGGATGCTGGGGCTGCGGCCTATGCCGCCACGCTGCGCACCCATGGCGCCGGCGAGTTCGACGTCGTGATGCTCGGGATCGGGCCGGACGGCCACATCGCCTCGCTCTTCCCGGGCTTCGCGCAGCTGGATGTCACTGACGAGATCGCGGTCGGGGTCACCGGCTCCCCCAAGCCGCCCCCGGAGCGGATCAGCCTCACCTTCGCCGCCCTCAACCGCGCGAAGTCGGTGTGGTTCCTGGTCAGCGGCGACGGCAAGGCCGCGGCGGTCGCCCAGGCACTCGGGGGCGCCGATCTGCACGACATCCCGGCCGCCGGTGTCGTCGGGCAGGACGAGACGATCTGGTTCCTCGACCGGCCGGCCGCCTCCGCGCTCTAGGCGCAGCCTCAGCGGTCGGGGTTCGCTGCCCCTCGCTGGTCGAGTAGCGAGCGCCAGCGAGCGTATCGAGACCCAGTTCCCCTGGTCTCGATACGGCGGTCACGCCCTCCTTCGTCGGGCGTGCTCCTACTCGACCTTGGTGCTGGGTCCGAGCCTTCGCAGGCTCAGGCTCGGGCACCTAGAAGATGATGTCGCCGGCCTTGCGACGCGAGCGCAGCAGCTGGAGAGCCTCGTTGAGGATGTCGGCCGCCTCCTTGTCGGAGCGGCGCTCCTTCACGTAGGCGAGATGTGTCTTGTAGGGCTCGATCCTGGGAGCCGGCGGCGGGTTGTCGGAATCCATGCTGGCCGGGAGGCCGCACTTGGGACAGTCCCACGACTCGGGCACGAGCGCCTCGATCGAGAACGTGACCACGGAGCGGTGCTCATGGGCGCAGAAGTAGGTCACCGCCTGACGGGGTGCGGCCTCGCCACGCTCGGCCTCGCCCATCGGACCGGCACCGACCCGACTACCGCGAATCGCGTTTCCTCCACCAGCCACAGATCAGTTCCTTTGTGAGTGTCTTGGTCAGTAGGCGAGCAGGAGCCCGAGGGCGATCACGCAGGCGAACCAGATCACGCCGATGCCGACGGTCAGCCGGTCGAGGTTGCGCTCCGCGATCGACGAGCCGCCGAGGGAGCTGGAGACGCCACCGCCGAACATGTCGGAGAGCCCGCCGCCGCGCCCCTTGTGCAGCAGGACGAGAACGATCATGAGGGCGCTGGACAAGATGAGCATGATGCTGAAGATCAGTTCCACAGTCGCAGAGCCTACGTCAGGTGCTGCCGGTTCACAGGACCGGCATGTCGTAGAAGCGGCAGATGCCGCTGAACTCGTCGACCTGCAGGCTCGCGCCGCCGACCAGTGCGCCGTCGACATCCTCCTTCGCCATGATGCCGGCGATGTTGCCGGCCTTCACCGAACCGCCGTACAAGACGCGTACGGCGTCGGCAGCGTTGTCGCCGTGGACCTCGCGGATCCGGGCCCGGATCGCCGCGCACACCTCTTGCGCGTCCTCCGGCGTCGCGACCTCGCCGGTGCCGATCGCCCAGACCGGCTCGTAGGCGATGACGAGTCCGGCGATCTGCTCGGCGCTCAGCCCGGCGAGCGAGTTGTCGATCTGGAGCACCGTGTGCTCGATGTGACGGCCTTCCTTGCGGACCTCGTGGTTCTCACCGACACACACGATCGGGACCAGCCCCGCAGCGAGCGCCTTGATCGCCTTGGCGTTCACTGTGCTGTCGGTCTCGTCGTGGTACTGCCTCCGCTCGGAGTGCCCGACGACAACGTAGGAGCATCCGAGCTTGGCCAGCATCGAGGCCGAGATCTCACCCGTGTAGGCACCCGAGTCCTGGGTCGAGACGTCCTGGGCGCCGTACTTCAGCAGCAGCCGGTCACCGTCCACGAGCGTCTGCACCGAGCGCAGATCGGTGAACGGGGGTACGACGACCACCTCGACCAAGCTGTAGTCGTGCTTCTTGTCGGCCAGCGTGACCGCGAGCTTCTGCACCAGGACGAGCGCCTCCTGGTGGTTGAGGTTCATCTTCCAGTTCCCCGCCATGAGCGGGGTCCGCAAAGCGGTCGCCATCAGTCCTCCAACACCTTGATGCCCGGGAGCTCCTTGCCCTCGAGGTACTCCAGGCTCGCGCCGCCGCCGGTCGAGATGTGCCCGAACGCCGCCTCGTCGAAGCCCAGCGTGCGGACCGCAGCGGCGGAGTCGCCGCCACCGACCACCGAGAGGCCGTCGACCTTGGTCAGCGCCTCGGCGACCGCCCGCGTGCCGTCGGCGAACGCCGAGACCTCGAAGACGCCCATCGGGCCGTTCCAGAAGACTGTCCGCGCCTCGGCGAGGGCGGCCGCGAAGGCCGCCGCCGAGTCCGGACCGATGTCGAGGCCCAGCGCATCGGCCGGGATCTCGGTGGCAGGTACGACGTGCGCCTGTGGCTCGCGGTCGCCGGACGGGAACGCGGTGTCCACGACGATGTCGGTGGGGAGCACGATCTCGACACCGGACTCCTCGGCGCGGGCCAGATAGGCGCGGCAGACGTCGAGCTGGTCGTCCTCGAGCAGGCTCTTGCCGACCTCGTGGCCCTGGGCCTTGAGGAAGGTGAACACCATGCCGCCGCCGATGAGCAGCTTGTCGGCCTTGCCCAGCAGGTTGTCGATGACGCCGAGCTTGTCGGAGACCTTCGACCCGCCGAGCACCACCAGGTAGGGCCGCTCGGGCTCCACGGTCAACCGACGCAGTACGTCGATCTCGGTGGCGACCAGCTGCCCCATCGCGTGCGGCAGCCGCTGCGCGACGTCGTAGACCGACGCCTGCTTGCGGTGCACGACGCCGAACCCGTCGGACACGAACGCGTCCGCGAGCCCGGCGAGCTGGTCGGCGAACGCTCCCCGCTCGGCATCGTCCTTGCTGGTCTCGCCCGGGTTGAACCGGACGTTCTCCAGCACGGCGACCTGGCCGTCGGTGAGCGCCTCGACCGTGGACCGGGCGGAGTCGCCGACCGTGTCGGTCGCGAACGCGACGTCCTGGCCGAGCAGCTCACCGAGCCGCGCTGCGACCGGGCGCAGCGAGTAGCGGTCCTCGGGCGCACCCTTGGGGCGACCGAGGTGTGCGGTCACGACGACCCGGGCGCCGGCCGCAGCCAGCTCCCGGATCGTCGGCACGCTGGCCCGGATCCGGCCGTCATCGGTGATCACGGCGCCGTCGAGCGGGACGTTCAGGTCGGAGCGGACCAGGACCCGCTTGCCGGCGACATCGCCCAGTGAGGAGTAGTCAGCCATGGATCAGAGCGAGGCGCCGACGTGGGCGACGAGGTCGACCAGACGGTTGGAGTAGCCCCACTCGTTGTCGTACCAACCGACGACCTTGACCTGGTTGCCGATGAC
Organism: uncultured Actinomycetota bacterium; assembly: GCA_963706475.1. GTDB lineage: Bacteria > Actinomycetota > Actinomycetes > Propionibacteriales > Nocardioidaceae > Nocardioides. The sequence goes on from CAVPLV010000003.1 coordinate 425,932, forward strand.
CTTGGTCAGCGGCGCGTCGAAGATGCAGGACGCCGGGTCGGTGGTGATGTCGCTGGAGACGATCGGGTCCTCGTTGTAGCGCAGGATCCGACCGTCGGCGGCTGCCTTGACCACGGCGTTGACCTCCTCGACGGTGGTCTCGCGGCCCGCCTCGAACGTCAGGTCGGTGACCGAGCCGGTGGGCACGGGGACCCGCAGCGCGTAGCCGTCGAGCTTGCCCTTGAGCTCGGGCAGGACCAGGGAGATCGCCTTCGCGGCGCCGGTCGAGGTCGGCACGATGTTGATCGCGGCCGCACGCGCACGACGCAGGTCGCCGTGCGGGCCGTCGAGGAGGTTCTGGTCGCCGGTGTAGGCGTGGATGGTCGTCATCAGGCCCTTGACGATGCCGAACTCGTCGTTGAGGACCTTCGCCATCGGCGCGAGGCAGTTGGTGGTGCACGACGCGTTGGAGATGATCGAGTGCGTCGCGGGGTCGTAGTCGCCCTCGTTGACGCCCATCACGATGGTGATGTCCTCGTTCTTCGCGGGCGCCGAGATGATGACCTTCTTGGCCCCGCCGTCGATGTGCGCCTTCGCCTTCGTGGCGTCGGTGAAGAAACCGGTGGACTCGATCACGATGTCGGCGCCGACTCCGCTCCAGTCCAGTGCGGCCGGGTCGCGGTCGGCGAAGACCTTGAAGGTCTGGCCGGCGGCGGTGATGTCGGTGTCGGAGTGCGACACGTCCCCGTCCAGCCGGCCGAGGGTGGAGTCGTACTTCAGCAGGGTCGCCAGGGTCTTGTTGTCGGTCAGGTCGTTGACGGCGACGATCTCGATGTCGGCGCCGGAGGCGACGACAGCGCGGAAGAAGTTGCGGCCGATCCGGCCGAATCCATTGATACCTACGCGAACGGTCACTGCGATTGCTCCTCGGACTGTGCGGTCAGCTGGCAGGGACGAGACCACCCGGTTCGGAGATCCGCGTCACCGTCGACCCTATCGCTCACGCGGGCGGGCGACACCACGGTGTCCGTCGTACGTCCCGGTAACCGGCGAGCGCGGCGGGAGGGGTCGGCCTATCCCTCGTCGACGAGCATGTCGGGCGTCAGCGACGCCTCGGTGTCGGGGATGTTGAGCTCCTCGGCGCGCTTGTCGGCCATCGCCAGCAGCCGACGGATCCGCCCGGCGATCGCGTCCTTGGTGAGCACCGGGTCGTGCAGCTGTCCGAGCTCCTCGAGGGAGGCCTGCTTGTGCTCGAGCCGGAGCTCACCGGCCATCTTGAGGTGGTCGGGGACCTCCTCGCCGAGGATCTCCATCGCCCGGCCGACGCGAGCGCCGGCGGCGACGGCTGCCCTGGCGGAGCGGCGCAGGTTGGCGTCGTCGAAGTTCGCGAGCCGGTTGGCGGTCGCCCGGACCTCGCGGCGCATCCGGCGCTCCTCCCAGGCCATCAGCGACTCGTGGGCGCCGAGTCGGGTGAGCAGCTGACCGATCGCGTCGCCGTCGCGGATGACCACCCGGTCGACGCCGCGCACCTCGCGGGCCTTCGCGTGGATCCCGAGTCGGCGCGCGACGCCCACCAGGGCGAGCGCGGCCTCGGGGCCGGGGCAGGTCACCTCGAGCGCGGAGGAGCGACCGGGCTCGGTCAGCGAGCCGTGCGCCAGGAACGCGCCACGCCAGGCCGCGACCGCGTCGCACCCACCTCCGGAGACCACGGCGGGCGGGAGCCCCCGCACCGGACGGCCGCGCTGGTCGAGCAGGCCGGTCTGGCGGGCGAGAGCCTCGCCGTCCTTGACCACCCGGACGATGTAGCGGCTGCCCTTGCGGATGCCGTTGCCCTGCACCATGACCACGTCGGACTGGTGGCCGTAGACCTCGGCGATGTTGGTGCGCAGCCGTCGGGCTGCGGCGCCGGTGTCGAACTCGGCCTCGACGACGATCCGGCCGCTGACGATGTGGAGCCCCCCGGCGAACCGGAGCATCGAGGCGACCTCGGCCTTGCGGCAGCAGGTCTTGGTGACCTGGGTACTCGACAGCTCCGCCTTCACCTGTGCCGTCATCGCCATGTGCCGATCCTGTCACGACGGTCAATCAACCCGGCGACAAGATCCGGTCGTAGGCCTCGGCCAGGCGGATGACATCATGCCGCGGCGACCCGTCGACGTCGGCGATGTCGGCAAGCACCAGCTCGGCGCCGTACGTCGCGACCGCGCCGGCCAGCTCCTCGAGACCGTCACCGACGCTGGTGCGGTCGGCGAGCACCGTGTGGATGTCGAGATCGGGCGCGTGCTCGAGCAGCGCCGCCAGGTGGTCGAGGGGCTCGAAGCCCGGAGTCTCCCCGTCCTCGCCGATCAGGTTGAGCGTGACCACCAGGCGAGCATCGGTCTCGACCAGCGCGTGCCGCAGCTCGGGGACCAGGAGGTGCGGGATCACCGAGGTGAACCACGAGCCCGGTCCGAGGACGACCCAGTCGGCGGCGCCGACGGCGGCCACGGCCTCCGGGCACGGGGTGGGGTCCGGCGGGTCCAGGGCGATGGAGGAGATCCGACCCTCCGAGGTCGCCACCTCGACCTGCCCCCGCACCGTGGTCAGCGCTGCCGGCGCGCCCGGCACCAGGCCACGGATCTCGGCGGTGATGTCGAGCGGCGTCAGCGCCATCGGCAGCACCCGACCGGACGCACCGAGCAGGCGACCGACCCAGTCGAGTGCGGCCACGGGGTCACCGAGCTGTTCCCAGAGTCCGACGATCAGCAGGTTGCCGATGACGTGACCGTGCATCTCGCCCTGCCCGGCGAAGCGGTGCTGGAGCACCCGGGCCCAGGTGTCACCCCACTGGGAGTCGCCGCACAGAGCCGCGAGCGCCATCCGCAGGTCACCGGGGGGAAGCACTCCGAACTCGGCGCGCAACCGCCCCGACGAGCCCCCGTTGTCGGCGACCGTGACGATCGCGGTCAGGTCGTCGACGACCAGGTTGTCGACCAGCAGCCGAAGGGCCTGCAGCGATGCCGCGAGACCGTGCCCGCCGCCGAACGCCACCACCGACTGGGCGCGATCGCCCATCACTCGCGACCCAGGTCGCGGTGCGCGGCGCGCGCGTCGAGCCCGAGGTCGACGAGCCGGCGGGTGATCTCCTCGGTCATCGCGACGCTGCGGTGCTTGCCTCCCGTGCAGCCGAGGGCGACCGTCATGAAGCGCTTGCCCTCGCGCAGGTAGCCCGTCGTCACGCCGGCAAGGACGGGGACGTAGCCGTCGAGGAACTCCGCAGCCCCCGGACGGTCCATGACGTACGACGCCACCTCGGCATCGCGCCCGGTGCCCTGACGCAGCTCGGGGATCCAGTAGGGGTTGGGCAGGAAGCGCATGTCGGCCACGAAGTCGGCGTCGACGGGGATGCCGTACTTGAACCCGAAGCTGGTGACCGTGATCTTGAGCCGAGTGGTGTCGGGGGTGCCGAACGCGTCCGCGATCCGGTCGGTCAGCTGGTGCACGTTGAGGGAGCTGGTGTCGATGACCAGGTCGGCGTCCCCACGCAGCGGAGCCAGGACCTCGCGCTCACGGATCAGCCCGTCGAGCAGCCGGCCCTCCCCTTGCAACGGGTGGGGGCGCCGAGCGGCCTCCTGGCGACGGACGAGCACGTCGTCGGCGGCCTCGAGGAACACCAGGGTCGCGTGTCGCTGCTCGGTGACCCCCGTGGCGAGGTTCTCCCGGAGCGAGGCGAAGAAGGACCCGGAGCGTACGTCGACCACGACCGCGATCGGCTGGGAGGTGCCCCGACGCTTGTCGACGAGTCGCACGACGTCGCGCAGCAGGGTCGGCGGCAGGTTGTCGACGACGTAGAAGCCGAGGTCCTCGAGCTCCTTGGCGGCGGTGCTGCGACCCGCGCCGGTCATCCCGGTGACGACGACGAGCTCGCCGGGGTGTTGCTGGTCCTCGACTGACATCGCTCAGCCCTCCTCGATCTCGCCGGTTGCGGTGTTGATGCTCACGATGGTCGGTGCGTCGGCACCAGTCTGGCCGTCGCGGACGGGCGCCGCGACCGCGTCCTTGATCGCCGTGGCGGTGCGTTCACCGATGCCGGGCACCTGGGCGATCTCCTCCATCGTCGCGGTGCGCAGCTTCTTCAACGAGCCGAAGTGCTTGATGAGGGTGCGACGACGGACCTCACCGAGGCCGGGCACCCCGTCGAGGGCACTCTCGACCATCGTCTTGGACCGGCGCCCGCGGTGGTGGTTGATCGCGAACCGGTGCGCCTCGTCGCGGATCCGCTGCAGGAGGTAGAGACCTTCGCTGGAGCGAGCCAGGATCACCGGGTCCTCCTGCTCGGGCAGCCAGACCTCCTCGAGTCGCTTGGCCAGCCCGCACACGGCGATGTCGACGATGCCGAGCTCGGCGAGGGCGCGTTGCGCGGCTGCGACCTGGGGCGGTCCGCCATCGACCACGACCAACCCGGGGGCGTAGGCGAACTTGCGTGCCCGCCCGGTCTCCGGGTCGACCAGCATCGGCTTCGGCGCCTCTGCCGAGGCCTCGGGATCGGTGGTCGAGCCGTCCTCGCGAGGGACGAGCGCGGACGGTTCGAGACCCTCGTCCAGCAGTCGCCGGAAGCGTCGGGTGATCACCTCGTGCATCGAGGCGACGTCGTTCTGGCCGTCGACGGTCTTGATCACGAAGCGGCGGTACTCGCTCTTGCGCGCCAGCCCGTCCTCGAAGACCACCATCGAGGCGACCACCTCGGTGCCCTGGAGGTTCGAGACGTCGTAGCACTCGATGCGCAGCGGCACCTCGTCGAGCGCGAGCGCGTCCTGGATCTCCTCCAGCGCCCGGTTGCGGGTGGTCAGGTCGCTCGCCCTCCTGGTCTTGTGCAGCACCAGCGCCTGCGCGGCGTTCTGCGCGACGGTCTCCTGCAGGGTGCGCTTGTCGCCGCGCTGGGGGATCCGGATCGAGACCTTCGAGCCACGCACGTCACCGAGCAGCGCCTCGTACGTCGCCACGTCGGCCGGCAGCGCGGGGACCAGGATCTCGCGCGGGATCTCGTCGGGGGTGGCGCCGGCATAGAGCTGGAGCAGGAAGTCGTCGACCAGCTCGGCGGTGCCGCCCTCGTCGACCCGGTCCGCGACCCAGCCCCGCTGGCCGCGGATCCGGCCGCCACGCACGTAGAAGATCTGCACCGCGACCTCGAGCGGGTCCTCGGCGAGCGCGATGACGTCGGCGTCGGTCCCGTCACCGAGGACCACCGCCTGCTTCTCGAGCGCCTTGTTGAGGGCCCCGAGGTCATCGCGCAGCCGCGCCGCCTTCTCGAAGTCGAGCGCGTCGGAGGCGGCGTACATCTCCTTCTCCACGCGGCGCACGAAGGCATTGGTCTGCCCGGCCATGAAGTCGCAGAAGTCGTCGACGATCTCGCGGTGCTCCTCGGCCGAGACGTTGCCGACGCAGGGCGCGGCGCACTTGTCGATGTAGCCGAGCAGGCACGGCCGGCCGATCTGGGCGGAGCGCTTGAAGACGCCGTTGCTGCACGAGCGCATCGGGAAGACCCGCAGCAGCAGGTCGACGGTCTCCCTGATCGCCCACGCGTGGCTGTAGGGGCCGAAGTAGCGGGTGCCCTTGCGCTTGGCGCCGCGGCCGACCATGACCCGCGGGAACTCGTCGCCGACCGTCACCGCGAGCCACGGGTAGGACTTGTCGTCGCGGTACTTCACGTTGAACCGCGGGTCGAACTCCTTGATCCAGGAGTACTCGAGCTGGAGTGCCTCGACCTCGGTCCCCACCACCGTCCACTCGACGCTCGTCGCCGTGGTGACCATGGTGGCGGTGCGCGGGTGCAGGTTGCCGACGTCCTGGAAGTACGACGAGAGGCGGGCGCGGAGGTTCTTGGCCTTGCCGACGTAGACGACACGACCCTTGGCGTCGCGGAAGCGGTAGACGCCCGGTCGGGTCGGGATCGACCCCTGCTCGGGACGATAGGACAACGGGCCCCGGGTGGATCGGGAGCGTGGGGCTGCAGGCACGGGACAACCCTACGGTCCGGCGTCGACAGTGCCGCCGGGTCGGCGCTCAGCGCAGGGGACTCGAGCGGTCAGGCGGTCGAGATCGTGTCGCCGTCGACCGTGATGTCGACCTCGGGGAGTCCGGAGGTCGCGGGACCGTTGACGACGGACCCGTCGTCGACGGAGAACTTGCTGCCGTGGCAGCTGCAGTCGATGGTGCCGTCCGCGACCTTCGTGACCGGGCACCTCTGGTGGGTGCACACCGACGAGAACGCCTTGAAGTCGCCCTCGGTCGGCTGGGTGACCACGATCTTCTGGTCGCTGAAGATCATCCCGCCGCCGACGGGCACGTCCGAGGTCGGGCCCAGCTCCACCCCGGCCTCGGTTGCCGGGGCGTCGTCGGTGGCGGTCGAGTCGTCCCCACCGCAGGCGCTCAGGAAGGGGACCCCCACCCCGAGCGCGACCGCTCCCCTGAGGGTGCGGCGGCGGGTGATTCGTTCGATGCTCACGGTCGTCGTCCTTCCGGCTGCCGGTCGTTGAATCTTCACAGTAGCCGGGCGACGCCAACCGTGGCGGTGCCCTGGTCGGGTGGGACCTGTGGGACCTGTAGGAACCAGGGCGACCACACCGGCGGGAGGTTCATCGGCCGCCCCCGGATCAGGTCGATCCGGAGGTCGCCCGCTTGGCCGATGCCTTCCTGGCCGGTGCCTTCTTGGCGACTGTCGTCTTGGCGGCCGCCTTCTTCGCCGCAGCCTTCTTCGCAGCCTTCGTGGTCGGCGGTGGGACGGGCGCCTTCTTGGGCGCGACCCTCCGGGCGGGCTGCTTCGCGGCCTTGCCCTCCAGCAACGGCGCGAGGAACTGACCGGTGTAGCTGTCGGGGTGCGCGGCGACCGTCTCCGGGGTGCCCTCGGCGACGACCATGCCGCCGCGGGAGCCGCCTTCGGGACCCATGTCGACCAGCCAGTCGGCGGTCTTGATGACATCGAGGTTGTGCTCGATGACCAGCACCGAGTTGCCCTGGTCGACGAGCCGACCGAGCACCAGCAGCAGCTTGCGGATGTCCTCGAAGTGCAGACCGGTGGTCGGCTCGTCGAGCACGTAGACGGTGCGTCCGGTGGAGCGCTTCTGCAGCTCCGCTGACAGCTTGACTCGCTGCGCCTCGCCACCCGACAACGTGGTGGCCGGCTGCCCGAGCCGGACGTAGCCCAGGCCGACCTCGACCAGCGTGGTCAGGTGCCGGTTGATCGCCGGGACCGCCGCGAAGAAGTCGACAGCCTCCTCGATCGGCATGTCGAGCACCTCGGCGATGGTCTTGCCCTTGTAGTGCACCTCGAGCGTCTCGCGGTTGTAGCGAGCCCCGTGGCAGACCTCGCACGGCACGTAGACGTCGGGCAGGAAGTTCATCTCGATCTTGATGGTGCCGTCGCCGGAGCAGGCCTCGCAGCGACCGCCCTTGACGTTGAAGGAGAACCGACCCTGGAGGTAGCCGCGCATCTTGGCCTCCGGGGTGGAGGCGAAGAGCTTGCGGACGTGGTCGAAGACGCCGGTGTAGGTCGCCGGGTTGGACCGTGGGGTGCGCCCGATCGGGGACTGGTCGACGTGGATGACCTTGTCGACGTGCTCGAGCCCGCTGATCTTCTGGTGCCGTCCAGGGACCGCGCGCGCGTTGTAGATCTGCTTGGCCAGCGAGGTGTAGAGGATGTCGTTGACCAGGGTCGACTTGCCCGACCCGGACACGCCGGTGACCGCCACGAACAGTCCGAGGGGGAAGCTGACGTCGACGTCGCGGAGGTTGTGCTCGCGAGCCCCGTGGACGGTGAGCTCACGACCGACGGTGCGCGGTCGGCGTACGGCGGGGACCGGGATCTCCCGGCGGCCGGAGAGGTACTGGCCGGTCATCGAGTCGGGATGGGTGAGCAGGTCGGCGACGCTGCCGCTGTGCACGACCTGGCCGCCGTGCTCGCCGGCACCGGGGCCGATGTCGACCACCCAGTCGGCGACCTTGATGGTGTCCTCGTCGTGCTCGACGACGATCAGGGTGTTGCCGAGGTCCTTGAGTCGGATCAGGGTCTCGATCAACCGGTGGTTGTCGCGCTGGTGCAGGCCGATCGACGGCTCGTCGAGGACGTAGAGCACGCCGACCAGGCCGGCGCCGATCTGGGTGGCGAGCCGGATCCGCTGCGCCTCTCCCCCGGACAGCGAGCCGGAGGGCCGATCCAGGGAGAGGTAGTCGAGACCGACGTCGAGCAGGAAGTTGAGCCGCTCCTGGATCTCCTTGAGCACCCGCTCACCGATCTGGCGCTCGCGCACCGACAGGTCGAGGTTGGCGAGGTAGTCGGCGGCCTCGTTGATCGGGAGCGCGCACACCTCGGCGATGTTCTTGCCGCCGGCCCCGGCCGGACCGAGGGTGACCGCCATCGAGACCGGCTTGAGCCGGCTGCCGGCGCACGCCGGGCAGGGCACCTCGCGCATGAAGCCCTCGAATCGGTCCCGGCTGGTGTCGGACTCCGCCTCGCGGTGACGGCGCTCGATGTAGGGGCGCACGCCCTCGAACTCGGCGTAGTAGGCACGCTGACGTCCGTAGCGGTTGCGGGTGACGACGTGGACCTTCGTGGAGTGCCCCTCGAGCACCGAGCGCTGGGCCTGGGGGGTCAGGTCCTCCCACGGGGTGTTGAGGTCGAAGCCGAGCTCGTCGCCGAGCGCTCCCATCAGGCGCAGGAAGTAGTCGGCGACGTGCGCCTGGCTCCACGGCTGGATGGCGCCCTCGCCCAGGGTGGCCTGCGGGTTGGGGACGACCAGCTCGGGGTCGACCTCCATCCGGGTGCCGAGACCGCTGCAGGCGGGGCAGGCGCCGAACGGCGAGTTGAAGGAGAAGGACCGCGGCTCGAGCTCGTCGGTGTCGATCGGGTGCTCGTTGGGGCACGCCATCTTCTCGCTGAACCGCATCTCGCGGCCCGAGTCCAAGGCATCGAGGTCGACGAAGTCGAAGAGCACCAGGCCGCCGGCGAGCTGGAGGGCGGTCTCCACCGAGTCGGTGAGGCGACGCTTCGAGGACTCCTTGACCGCGAGCCGGTCGACGACGACCTCGATGGTGTGCTTCTTCTGCTTGTCGAGCTTGGGCGGGTCGTCGAGCGTGTGGGTCTCGCCGTTGACCCGGGCGCGGGAGTAGCCCTGCGTCTGCAGCTGCTTGAAGAGCTCGACGTACTCGCCCTTGCGGCCGCGGATCACCGGGGCCAGGACCTGGAAGCGGCGCCCCTCGTCGAGGGAGAGCACCTTGTCGACGATCTGTTGCGGGGTCTGCCGCTCGATGGGCGACCCGCAGGTCGGGCAGTGCGGGCGGCCGGCGCGGGCGTAGAGCAGCCGCAGGTAGTCGTAGACCTCGGTGATGGTGCCGACGGTCGAGCGCGGGTTCTTCGAGGTGGACTTCTGGTCGATCGAGACGGCGGGCGAGAGGCCTTCGATGAAGTCGACGTCGGGCTTGTCCATCTGGCCGAGGAACTGACGGGCGTACGCCGAGAGCGACTCGACGTAGCGTCGCTGGCCCTCCGCGAAGATGGTGTCGAACGCGAGCGACGACTTGCCCGAGCCGGAGAGACCTGTGAAGACGATCAGCGAGTCCCGCGGCAGGTCGATCGAGACGTCCTTGAGGTTGTGCTCGCGGGCGCCTCGGACGATGAGCTGATCGATCACTGCTGCCTCTCGACGTGCTGTCTGGTTCGAACAGGTGTTCGTCATCCTACGTGCTCCGGTCAGGGGGAACGAGCCGCGGCGCGCACCTATTCCTGGACCCGTCCACGATCTCACGCAGCTCCGACACTCCGGTTGCGTGTTCCGGCAGGATGTACCCATGCCGGCCCCCGATAACCAGGCCATCCCCCTGGCCCTGCTCCCGGTCGCCTCCCGGCGGCTGATCCGATCTGTCGACGCACTCCCCGACACGGCGTACGCCGAGCCGAGCGGACTGCCGGGCTGGACCCGGGCCCACGTCCTGGCCCACGTGGCGCTCAACGCAGGCGCCCTGACCGCCGTCCTCACCGGCGTCGCCGAGGGCACAGCCGTGCCCATGTACCCCTCGCAGGACGCGCGCGACGGTGACATCGCCGAGCTCGCGACCCAGGATGCCTCGTCGATCCGGGACCGTCTCCTCGGTGCCTCGACCCAGCTCCAGCAGGCCGTCGCGGCCGTTCCCGACGACGGTTGGGCGACCGTGATCGAGCGGGTGCCAGGCAGCGGCCGCACCTTCGTCGCGTCCGAGATCCCGGGGATGCGGCTCATCGAGCTCGAGGTCCACCATGCCGACCTGGCCGTGGGCTACGGACCCGCCGAATGGTCGCAGGACTTCGCCGCCTTTCTGCTCGACGCGATGTCGGGCCGCGACGACGGGCCCTTCCACGCCCGGGCGACCGACCTCGGTCGCACCTGGTCGTTCGGCGTCGGCGGACCGACCGTCTCCGGCAGCGGTGCCGACCTCGGCTGGTGGCTCACCGGCCGGGGGGCCGGGGCCGGGCTGACCAGCGACAGCGGAGCTCTCCCGCAGATCAGGACGTGGTGACGTGAGCGACTACACAGGTGACGTCGAGCCGGGTGGCAGCGCCGACGTGCGCGAGCTGGCACACCTGACGATCACCAAGGTCGCGGTCGACCCGGAGATGTCCAACAACTGCTATCTCCTCCGCTGCCGGCACACAGGTGACCAGGTGCTCGTCGACGCCGCAGCCGAACCCGGCACCCTGCTCCCCCTCATCGGCGAGGCCGGCCTGACGACCGTGGTCACCACCCACCAGCACTGGGACCACCACCGTGCCCTCGCCGACGTCGTCGCGGCCACCGGCGCCGAGGTCGTCGTCGGCGCCCCCGACGCGGACGCGGTCACCGAGCAGACCGGCGTGCCCGTCACCAGGACCGTCACACAGGGCGCCACGGTCGCGGTCGGCGACTGCACCCTCGAGGTGATCTCGATCGCTGGCCACACCCCCGGCTCGATCGCCCTGCTGTACGGCGACCCGGACGGTCACGCGCACCTCTTCACCGGCGACTCGCTCTTCCCGGGCGGCGTCGGCAACACCTTCGGCGACGAGGCGGCGTTCATCCAGCTGATCGACGACGTCGAGACGAAGGTGTTCCAGCGGCTGCCCGACGACACCTGGTTCTACCCCGGCCACGGCGGTGACTCGACCCTCGGCGCCGAGCGGCCCTCGCTCGGGGAGTGGCGCGACCGCGGCTGGTAGCCCTTCTCGTGCGGTGTGAGTCGGCGAGATCTGGGTACCGATCAGGTTCCGACCCAGACCGCAAGGAGACTCCATGAGCGACCACAACCTCAGCGTCCGTGACAGCGGTGGCGAGGGACGCCCCGTCGTCCTCATCCACGGTTGGCCGCTCTCGGGTGAGTCGTGGTCCGAGCAGACCCCGGCACTGCAGGAGGCCGGCTACCGCACGGTGGTCTACGACCGCCGTGGCTTCGGCAAGTCCGACCCCGGCGACAGCTACGACTACGACGCCCTCTCCGACGACCTCGACAACGTGCTGTCCGACCTGGACCTGAGCGACGTCACGCTCGTCGGCTTCTCGATGGGCGGCGGCGAGGTCGCCCGCTACGCGTCGCGCCACGGTCTCGACCGCGTGCACAGCGTGGTGTTCGCGGCCGCTGTGCCGCCGTACCTCCTGAAGAGCGACGACAACCCGGACGGTCCGCTGACCGAGGAGGCCGCAGGCGGGATGGAGTCCGGGCTCAAGGACGACCGCGACGCGTTCTTCGACGACTTCACCCGACAGTTCTTCAGCGCCGGTGACGAGCTCAAGGTCACCGAGGAGCAGCGTCAGTCCGCCGTCGCGCTGTGCCGGCAGTCCGACCAGGGAGCGGCGCTGGGCTGCATGGAGGCCTTCGGCACGACCGACTTCCGCGATGACCTGCCCAGCGTCACGGTGCCCACCCTGGTCATCCACGGCGACGCCGATGGCATCGTGCCGCTCGAGGGCTCGGGCCAGCGCACTCACGAGGCGATCGAGGGCAGCGAGCTGGTCGTGCTCGAGGGCGCCCCGCACGGCTGCAACGTCAGCCACGCGAAGGAGTTCAACGCCGCGCTGCTGGCGTTCCTGGAGAAGTAGCCGGGGAACGTCGTCCCGGCGGACGCTCGTCGTCGATCCACCGGCGGCATCGGTCAGTGGTAGGTGACCTTCACCGTGTCGGTCGCCGGCACGGACTGACAGCCCAGCCTGATCCCGTCTGCAAGGTCCTCGGCGTCGAGGACGTCGTTCCTGAGCATCCGGACCTCGCCCTCGAGCACCCGGATGGCGCAGGCCGAGCACTCCCCCTCGCGGCAGGAGTACGGCGCCTTGACCCCCTTCGACTCGAGGTGGTCGAGCAGCTTGGTGCCGGGCGCCCAGTCGTCGAAGACGTAGTCCTCGCCGTCCAGCTCGACCTCGAGGGTGACCAGTCCCCGCGGCCCAGCGGACTCGGATGACGAGGGAGCGAGATCGGCCTCGGACTCGGCCTCCGCGATCTCGTGCTCGGCGACCTCGATGTCGTGCAGGTCGCCGAACGGGTTGCCCCCCAGCGACACGAACTTCTCCTGGTGGCGCCGCTCGCGGGGGAACTCCAGCTCCCGCAGCGCCGCGACCGCCAGCTTCATGAAGGGAGCGGGCCCGCAGACGAAGGCGTCGTACGTCGTGAAGGCGGCCGCGAAGACGCGCAGCTGCTCCTGGCTCGGCAACCCCTGCACCGACTCCAGCCAGTGCACGACGGTCAACCGGCCGGGGTGCTCGGCGGCGAGCGCGGACAGCTCGGCTGCGAAGATCACCGATGACTCGTCGCGGTTGGCGTAGAACAGCACGATCCGCCCGGCGCCCTGCAGCAGCGCCGTCCGGGTGATCGAGATGACCGGGGTGATCCCGCTGCCGCCGGCGAGGAGGAGCAGGTCGGCGTCCAGCGACGCCGGGGTGAAGATCCCGCTCGGCGGCAGCACTCGGACCGTGTCGCCCTCGCGGACGTGGTCGCAGATCCAGTTCGAGGCGAAACCGCCGGCGGTGCGCTTGACGGTGATCGTCAACGGCCCCGACCCGGGGCTGCTCGACAGCGAGTAGCAGCGGGCCGCCACGCCGGTCTGGTCGGAGGGTACGGCGAGGGTCAGGAACTGTCCCGGGCGGTAGACGAAGTGCGCGGCGGCAGCGTCGGGCACGTCGAAGGAGATCGAGTGCGCGTCGGCGGTCTCCTTCACGACGTCGACGACCTTCAGCTCGAAGGAGTCGGTGTCCATGAGGTCAGTAACCGTCCTCGGCACCGATGGGGACCTGCCCGTTCCGCGCCGCCGCATCGATGCTGGCGGCGAGGCGGGGGCAGCCCGCGTGCAGCGGTCGACCGGTCGGCAGCGAGGCCATCCGGGAGAACTCCGGGCAGTGCCGCAGGGCCTCGCCGTTCCACTGGATCGAGGTGTGGTGGTCGCTGTTCTTCTTGACCCCGACCGTCGCCAGGCAGTCCAGGCAGGCGACCTGGGTCAGCCGGGCGCGGGTGTAGAGCCGCTGGTCCTCCAGGGTCTCGGCGCTGGTCGGGACGAAGGAGGCCATCAGGTGCTCGCCGTTGCCTCGGCAGCGGTGGCCGCGTCCTCGGCCGCCTTCTTGGCGAGGTTCTCAGCGACCTCGACCTGCCAGTACTCGTTGGCCTTGGTGGTGTCCACCTCGAACTCGAAGCGGTCGGTCATGTCGGCGGCCACGTCGGCGGCGTCGACGTAGAACTGCTCGTACCAGCGGCGCAGCTGGTAGACCGGCCCGTCCTCCTCGCAGAGCAGCGGGTTCTGCACCGGCACCTTGTTCTTCCAGATGTGCACGTCCTGGAGGAAGCCGCTACCGAACATGTCGGCGTACTTCGCGGCGATGAAGTCGGCCGTCTTGTCGTCGAGGCCCTCGGGCCGCTTCACGGTGATGCCGTACTGCAGCCGGAACGAGTCGGGCCCGGTCGGCACGTGGCAGTTGACCAGGATGACCTCGGTGTTGAAGCCCTTGTAGTCGGTGTCGAGCCAGTTGATCATGTACGAGGGGCCGTAGTAGGTCGCCTCCGACTTCAAGAACAGCTCGGCGTCGCCGTACCCGCCGGTCTTGTCGGGGCGGCCCTTGGACTCCATGTACTGCGTGGCGACGTGGCCCTCGAGGACGTTGCGGAAGCTCGTCGGGAACGCGAAGTGCACGTAGTAGAAGTGCGCCATGTCGACGACGTTGTCGATCAGCTCGCGGCAGTGCGATCCCTCGATCTCCTCCGCGACCCAGACCCAGTCGGTGTACTCGCCCTCGGCCAGACCCGGGAGCTGCGGCGGCAGGATGTCGTAGTCGGCCTTCGAGCCCTCGACGTCGTGCCAGACCAGCAGCTGGTCGTTGACGATCGCGGTGTCGTACTTCTGGGTGCGCGCCCGCAGCGGCACGCGCCGCGCGTAGGGGATCGCCTTGCAGCGGCCGTCGCCTCCCCAGCGCCAGTCGTGGAACGGGCAGGCGACCTCGTCGCCCTTGACCTCACCCTGGGTCAGGTCGCCGCCCATGTGCCGGCAGTAGCCGTCGAGGACGTTGAGCTCCCCCTGGCTGTCCGCCCACACCACGAGCTTGCCGCCGAAGGCGGGTACGCCGTGGGGCTTGCCGTCCCGGTAGGTCTCGGCCAGTCCGAGGCAGTGCCACCCGCGGGCGTACCGCTCGGGCGGCGTACCGCGGTCGAGGGTGCGGACACCCGCAACCCTCTCACTCGCAACGTCACTCATGGCAGGCCTCCAGACGGATGTGGACCAAAACAAGAACAGGTTATAGTTTTCTGCAGCGGGTTTCCACCGGCGCCCACTTCCAGGGCGCGCCGAACGCGTCACATCGAGGAGAGCAGGACCTCATGCACATCGCCCTGACCGCCGAGCAGACCGCCCTGCGCGAGGAGCTGCGCGACTACTTCGCAGCCCTCGTCACCCCGGAGGTGAAGGCCGGGCTGGCCGCCGCGAGCGGCGAGTTCGGCGACTCGCAGGCCTACAAGGACGTGATCCGCAGGCTCGGGACCGACGGCTGGCTCGGCATCGGCTGGCCGACGGAGTACGGCGGCCAGGCCCGCTCGATGGTGGAGCAGCTGATCTTCACCGACGCAGCCGCCATCGCCGGTGTACCCATCCCCTACCTGACGCTCAACACCGTCGGACCGACGATCATGCGCTACGGCACCGACGAGCAGAAGGAGTACTTCCTCCCCCGCATCCTCAAGGGCGAGCTGCACTTCTCGATCGGCTACTCCGAGCCGGGCTCCGGCACCGACCTGGCGTCGCTGAAGACCAGGGCGGTCCGCGAAGGGGACGAGTGGGTGATCAACGGGCAGAAGATGTGGACCTCGCTGATCCAGTACGCCGACTGGCTCTGGCTCGCGGTCCGGACCGACCCCGACCTGCCGCGGCACAAGGGGCTGTCGATGATCCTGGTCCCGGCCGACGCCCCTGGGTTCTCCTACACCCCGGTGCACACCGTGGCCGGGGTGAGCACCAGCGCGACGTACTACGAGGACGTGCGGGTGCCGGCCGGCAACCTGGTCGGCGAGCTCAACGGTGGCTGGTCGCTGATGACCAACCAGCTCAACCACGAGCGGGTCGCCCTCACCTCGGCCGCACCCCTGACCTACTCGATCCAGATGGTCCGGCACTGGGCACAGGAGACCAAGAACCCCGACGGCCAGCGGGTGATCGACTCCGAGTGGGTGCAGATCGCGCTCGGTCGCGCGCACGCCCGGGTCGAGGCGCTGGCGCTGATCAACTGGAAGCTCGCCGCCGACGCGGACGCCGGGGTCGACCTCTCCCCCGCTGAGGCATCGGCCACCAAGATCTACGGCTCCGAGCTGGCGACCGAGGTCTATCGCACCCTGATGGAGATCGTCGGGCCCAACGCCGGCATCACCGGCGACTCGACCGGGGCGGTCCTGCAGGGACGCCTCGAGCGCTTCTACCGCTCCGCACTGGTGATGACCTTCGGGGGCGGTACCAACGAGATCCAGCGAGACATCATCGGCTACGTCGGCCTCGGCCTCCCCGCAGCCAAGCGCTGACCACCCGCTCGTCGCCGAAAGGGCAACCCATGGACTTCCGCTTCACCACCGAGCAGGACGAGGCCGCCGAGCTGGCGACCGGGATCCTGGCCGACCTGACCACCAACGACCGGCTCAAGGCCGTCGAGTCCGGCGGTGACCGCTTCGACCGCGACCTGTGGGCCGAGCTGGGCGCGGCCGGGATGCTCGGCCTCGCGCTGCCCGAGGAGCACGACGGCGCCGGGCTCGGCGTCATCGAGCTCTGCCGGGTGCTCGTCGAGGTCGGCCGCACCGTCGCCCCGGTGCCGCTGGCCGTCCACGGACCGGCGTCGCGGCTGATCGCCGAGGTCGGCTCCGACGAGCAGCGCCGGCAGTGGTTGCCGGCGGCAGCCGTCGGTGGGTCGGTGCTGTCCGCGGCGATGGCCGAGGACCGCGCCTTCGCTCCGACCCGCCCCACGACGGTGGCGACTCCGGACGGAGACGGCCACCGGATCACCGGCGTGAAGGCGATCGTGCCCGCCGGACCGTACGCCGACGCGTTCCTGGTGCCGGCCGACACCCCGACCGGGGTCGGTGTCTTCCTGCTCCAGCCCGGTGACGCCGGGCTCACGGTCGTGGCCCAGCAGTTCTCCGACGGTGACACCGTGGCCCGGCTCGACCTCGACGGCGTCGTCGTCGCCGGCGACCGCCTCATCGGTGCTGCCGACGGGGTGGCCGCCGCTCGGCTGCGACAGCTGCTGGTGCTCGCCGGCGCCGCCGAGCAGCTCGGCATCACCGAGGGAGCGTTGCGGCTCACCTCGTCCTACGCCAAGACCCGCGAGCAGTTCGGCCGTCCGATCGGCACCTTCCAGGCGGTGTCCCAGCGCCTCGCCGACGGCTACATCGACGTGCTGGGCCAGCGGCTCACCCTGTGGCGGGCCGCGTGGCGGCTGTCCGAGGAGCTGCCGGCCGAGACCGAGGTGGCGATCGCGAAGCTCTGGGCCGCCGACGCCGGGCACCGGCTCGCGCACACCACGATCCACGTGCACGGCGGGGTCGGCATCGACCTCGACGGCGAGGCGCACCGCTACTTCACCAGCGCCAAGCGCTTCGAGTTCCTGCACGGTGCCGCCACCGAGCAGGCGCTGATCATCGGACGCGCGCTCGCCGCCGAGCCGGCTTGAGGATGCCCACGGTCCGCGACCAGCTCCTCGCTCGCGCCGGTGACCAGTCCCCGGGGCTGCTCTTCGAGGATCAGGTCTGGACGTACGACGAGGTGGTCCGCGCGTCCTGCGTGCGTGCAGCCGCCCTGGCCGCGGTCCTCCCGACCGGGGCACCGCCTCACATCGGCGTCCTGCTCGACAACGTGCCGGAGTTCTCGCTCCTCCTCGGTGGCGCCGCGCTGGGCGGCCACGTCCTCGTCGGACTGAACCCGACGCGTCGGGGGGCGGCGCTGGCCGCTGACATCGCCCGCGCCGACGTCCAGGTCGTGCTCACCGATGCGACGTACGTCGACCTGCTCGACGATCTCGACCTGGGCGTCCCGGTGCTGCCCGTCGACAGCCCGGAGTGGGCGGCGCTGCTCGAGCAGCACGCCGACGCACCCGTGCCGGACGCCGAGGTCGGCCCGGACACGCTCTTCATGCTGATCTTCACCTCGGGCACGTCGGGCGACCCCAAGGCCGTCAACGTCACCCAGACCAAGGTCGCCTACCCGGGTCAGTTCCTCTCCGAGCGGTTCGGGCTCGGACCCGGCGACGTGGCCTACCTCTCGATGCCGATGTTCCACTCCAACGCGATCATGGCCGGCTGGGGCCCGGCGCTCGCCTCCGGCACGACCATGGCCCTGGCGAGGCGGTTCACCGCGTCGGGTTTCCTGGCCGACGTGCGGCGGCACGGCGCGACGTACGCGAACTACGTCGGCAAGCCCCTGACCTACATCATGGCCACCCCCGAGCAGCCCGACGACGCCGACAACACCCTGCGGCTGGTCTTCGGCAACGAGGCCAACGACCGCGACATCGCCGGCTTCGCCCGCCGCTTCGGCTGCACCGTCGTCGACTCCTACTCCTCCACCGAGAACGCCGTGATCGTGCAGCGGGTGCCGGACATGCCTCCCGGGAGTCTCGGCCGCCCCCTCGACGGGGTGCGGGTGCTGGACCCGGAGACGATGACCGAGACCCCGGACGCCGAGTTCGGCCCCGACGGCCGGCTGGTCAACGCCGACGCGGCGACCGGGGAGCTGGTCAACACCACCGGCGCGGGCGCCTTCGCGGGCTACTACAACGATCCGGGCGCGGAGGCGCAGCGGATGCGCGGCGGGATGTACTGGTCCGGCGACCTGGCCTACCGGGACGCCGACGGCTTCGTCTACTTCGCCGGACGCACCGCCGACTGGCTCCGCGTCGACGGCGAGAACCTCGCGGCCGCGCCGATCGAGCGGATCCTGCTCCGCCACCCCGACGTCGACGAGGCGGCCGTCTACGCGGTGCCGGACAGGTCCGTGGGCGACGCCGTGATGGCCGCCCTCGTGACCCGCGGCGAGCTGGACCCCACCGGGCTCGAGGGGTTCCTCGGCGCCCAGCCCGACCTGTCCCCCAAGGCCTGGCCGCGCTACGTCCGGGTGGTCGGCGACCTCCCCCGTACGGCGACCAACAAGGTGCTCAAGCGGGTGCTGTCCGAGCAGGGCGCCGTCGCCGGTGCCGGCGCGCTCTGGGTCCGCGACGAGCGCGGTACGACGTACCGCCTGGGGTAGCCGCCTTGTCGGCGGCCGGAAGGATCTCTCGGCCGCCGGCGCCGAAAGACGCGGCTCCATCAGGGTAGGCGTCGGATCTCGGTCATCGGTGGGGTCGGAGTCCCTAGAATCGGGACATGCCTGACATGCCTGACACGCCCGGCCAGCCCATCGCCTACACCGCGCTCCAGCCCGGCACACCGGTGCAGACGAGCGACGGGCAGCAGTTCGCCACGGTCCAGGCCGTGCTGGTCGACGAGCTGGTCTCGGTGTTCGACGGCATCGTCGTCCAGACGGCGGAGGGCACCCGGTTCGTCGACGCCGACCAGGTCGGCACGATCTACACCACCCACGTCCGCACGACTCTCTCGGGCGAACAGGCGTCAGCCCTTCCGCTGCCGGGAGGATCGAAGCTCGTGGAGATCAAGCCCGCGAGGTCCTTCACCGATCGGCTGCGCCGGATGTTCGGTCGCGGGACGGGCCACTAGTCCGGCGTCTCGCGCCACCGTCGCCGTCAGGGGCGGTCGACCTCGTCGAACGTGGGGCGGCCGACCTCCGGAGTCTCCAGGAGCCGTTCGAGGTCGGCGGTGTTGCGCGAGACCGACACCAGGAGCTTGCCGTCGGCGAGGCTGATCTCGGGATGGGCGAGCGGGGCGTACTGGAGGTCACCCGAGTCGGAGCCCGAGGGTGCCGGCACACCGGACTTCGGCGTCCACGGACCGTACGGCGTCTCGGACGTCCACGTGTAGACGAAGTTGCCGAGGTCGCCGTCACGCTTGGACACCGCGACGAACTGCCCGTCGATGCGGTCCACCGACAAGGTCTGGGACACGCCGCCCTCGGCCGGCAGGATCGCCGCCGCCGCGCGCTGGTCGCGCTGCCAGCCGGAGCCGTCCCAGAACTGCCACCGCGCCAGGTCCGCCGGGTCCTTCGTGGAGATCCGGCTGACATAGAGCTCACGACCGAAGGCGCCCTCGGTCGAGCGGGTCCCGTAGAGATAGATCCAGGGCGCGTACACGGCGGCTGCGGCGCCCCAGTTGACCTGGTGCACGTCAGCGTCGTCCGGGGTCACCTCGAGCACGGTCGCCAGCTGCGGCGCCTGGTCGGGCTGGACCGAGAACACCGCGGCCGAGGTGCCCAGGTAGGTGAAGTCGAAGGTCCCGTCGGTGCCGCGCCGGGTCCGCGCGCAGAGCACCACGAGGGAGTCAGCCACGCCGACGTCGGTGGTGAACTCTCCCGGCTTGAGCACCACCACCGACATCGGCCAGAGCACCGTGTCGGCTCCGGCGTCCGGGATCACCGGGCCGTCCTCGGTCTCCATCAGCTGCGTGATGCAGTAGCCCGAGGTGATCAGCATCGAGTTGCCCACGATCTTCGGGCTGTGGTCGTCGGTCCGAACCGTGTCGCCGAAGAGCCAGACGAGCCGGCCGTCACTGAGCCGGGCACTGGCCCCGATGTCACCCGCCTGCCAGCCCGGCAGGTCCGCCCCCGCCACGATGTCGTTGAGCCGGGGCACGGTCAGGCCGTCGAGCTTCAGGGGCGGTGGTGGACAGTCCTCGGTGAGCCGGTAGGCGTCGGCCGGACCAGCGGGACCGACGGGATCCGCGTCACTCGAGCAGCCCGCCGAGGCCGACGCCACGAGCAGCAGCCCGCACAGCAGCCGCCGAAGCCGCACCCCACACATGCCCCAACCCTGTCATCGATCGGAGGGTCGTGGGACGGTGCGACCGGTCTGAGGCACACTGACGGGGTGCTCGACGACCTGAGCCACTGGCTGCTGACCCAGCACGAGCGCGGCAACCCCGCGACCCGGCTCGACGACGACCACCCGGGCGACGAGGCCTGGTCCGAGGGCAACCTGGTGCGGCCGCTGGTCCACGGGGCGACGTACTTCGCCGAGCTCTACGAGCGGATCGAGGCGACCCGTCCGGGCGACCTGGTGTTCTTCACCGACTGGCAGGGCGACGCCGACGAGCGGCTGACCGGCGAGCCGGGCAGCGAGGTGGTCGAGGTGCTCGGTCGCGCCGACGAGCGCGGGGTCGACGTACGCGGCCTGGTGTGGCGCTCGCACACCAGCGCCATCGGCTTCACCTCCGACGCGAACCTGCGGTCTCGGCCGCGCCCTGCAGCAGCGCGGCGCCGAGGCGATCCTCGACATGCGGGTGCGCACCGGCGGCTCGCACCACCAGAAGCTGGTCGTGATCCGGCACCGCGACGACCCGAGCCGCGACATCGCGTACGTCGGCGGCATCGACCTGTGCCACTCGCGCCGCGACGACCGCGACCACGGCGGCGACCCGCAGGCGCTGGACTCCATGGCGGAGGAGTACGGCGACACGCCGCCCTGGCACGACATCCAGGCCGCCATCACCGGCCCGGCGGTGCACGACGTCGAGACCGTCTTCCGGGAGCGCTGGGAGGACCCGACCACGCTGAGCCGCAGCCCGATCATCCTGACCCGCGACCGGCTGCGCGGCCTCGACACCACCCCCGACCCGCTGCCCGAGCAGGCGCCGCCCCCGCCACCGGTCGCCGGGCGGCACCCACGTCGTCCAGCTGCTGCGGACCTATCCCGAACCTGCGCCACGGCCGCGACTACGAGTTCGCCCGGGGCGGCGAGCGCAGCGTGGCCCGCGGCTACACCAAGGCGGTCGAGCGGGCCCGGCGGCTGGTCTACGTCGAGGACCAGTACCTCTGGGGCAACCACGTCGGCAACGTCTTCACCGAGGCGCTGCGCGACACACCCCGACCTGCGTCGTCATCGCCGTGGTGCCGCTGCACCCCGACGTCGACGGGGTTCAGCCGCACCGCCCAGCTCGTCGGGCGTCGTCGCGCGATGCTCGACATGGCGCGGCGCCGCGCCGGACCGGGTCGCGATCTACGGCATCGAGAACCACGCGGGCACCCCGATCTACGTGCACGCCAAGACCTGCGTGATCGACGACACCTGGGCGACCATCGGCTCGGACAACTTCAACCGCCGCTCCTGGACCCACGACTCCGAGCTGTCCGCGGTCGTCGTCGACACCGCCGGCGACTACGCCCGCGACGCTGCGGCTGACGCTGGCCGCCGAGCACCTCGACCGCGCACCCCGGACGACGCGATGGCCGACTGCGTCGACCCGGCGGACATGTTCACGGCGTACGCCGAGTGCGCCGACCGCGCTCGACGGCTGGCACGCCGGCGGGCGGTCGAGGACCACGCCCGCCGGGCCGGCTGCGCCGACTCCAGCCGCCCGAGGTCGGCCCGGTGAAGCGGCCGCTCGCGCCGCCCGTTCTACCTGCTGGTGCACGACCCGGACGGACGACCCAAGGACCTGCGCCGGGTCGACACGTTCTGAGGAGACCGTCACCGATCAGTCGGTGCGGGCGACGGTCGGGAGTCGGCGTCGGTGAACGGCTCCCCACCGCCGAAGCCGTCGCTGACCTGACCTGCGTCGAGCACGCGGTACGGCGCGGCCGAGCTCGCCGCGCGCCTGCGCAGCAGGTCGAGCGGCAGGGCGGTGCGGGACGCCACGACCAGGAGGTTGCCGGCGCGGCGGCCGCGCAGGGTGGCCGGCTCCGCGCTGAGCAGCACCTCGGGGAAGACCGTGCGCAGCGCGGCGACCGCGCGCCGGGTCCAGGCGAAGGGCGCCCGGTCAGCGAGGTTGAGCAGCAGCACGCCACCCGGCTCCAGCACCCGCACCACGTCGGTGAAGAACTCGACCGTGACCAGGTCCCCCGGCACTCGGGCGTCGGCGAAGGCGTCGAGCACCACCACCTGGGCGTAGCTGTCGCGCAGCGCCACGATCCCCGCCCGGCCGTCGACCGGGCGCACCTTGATCCCGCTGTTGCGGGGCAGCGGCAGCTCGCGGCGGACCAGTTCGGTGACCTGCGCGGCCGGTTCGAGGACCACCTGCGCCGAGCGCGGCCGGGTGGTGGCGACGTACCTCGGGAGGGTCAGCCCGGCGCCACCGATGTGCACGATGCGGATCGGCTCCCCCGCCGGCGGGAGGACGTCGACCGCGTCGGCCATCCGGCGAACGTAGTCGAAGACGATCCGGGTCGGGTCCTCGAGGTCGACGTGCGACTGGTCCATCCCTGACATCCGCAGCAGGAACGCACCCGGCCGGTCGGCCGGAGAGATGTCAGCCGGATCGCTCACACGTCGGCGAGGCGCGGCAGCACGGACTCGCAGAGCGCCGACGTCCAGCCCACCGGGTCGTCGGTCGGCGGCACCAGCGTCACGAGCGAGATGCCGAGCGCGGCGTACTCCTCCATCGAGGAGAGGAACGCGTCGGTCTCGGTGACCGGGTCGGAGCCCATCACGATCATGGTCTTCTCGATCGTGTCGTAGTCGCGATCGAGGGTGTCGCAGTGGCCGCGCAGCACCTCGAGCTTGTGGCGGACGACGTCGGGGCTCTCGCCGAAGAGGTTGCAGGCGTCGGCGTACTCGGCGACCATCCGGAGCGTCTTGCGCTCGCCGCTGCCACCGATCAAGATCGGCGGGCGCGGCTGCTGCACCGGCGGCGGCACGCACACCGTCTCGGCGAGCTGGAAGTGCCGACCGGCGTAGGCGCCGTCGTCGTCGCTCCACATCTGGCGACAGATCTGCAGCGTCTCCTCGAGTCTCTCGAACCGCTCGCTCGTGGACGGGAACGGGACGCCGAGTCCGTCGTGCTCGCGGTCGTACCACGCCGCGCCGATGCCGAGCATCGCCCGACCCTTCGAGAGCACGTCGAGAGTGGTGACGATCTTGGCCAGCAGGCCCGGATAGCGGTAGGTCGTGCCGGTCACCAGCAGGCTGAGCCGCACGTTCTCGGTCTGGCCGGCGAGGTAGCCGAGAGTCGTGTAGCCCTCCAGCATCGGCTCGGGCGGTCCGCCCAGGTTCTCCATCTGGAACCAGTGGTCCATCACCGTGAAGAGCGAGGCGCCGCCCTGGTCGGCCACCCGCGCCGTCTCGGTGAGCCGGTCGGTCAGCTGGGTGGACCAGTCGGGGTGGGAGAAGTTGGCGTAGTGGATTCCGATGCGCACGGTTGCGACACTACGCCGGGATCCACAGCCAGCGCCCGCCCAGCAGCAGGCAGCCGAGGGTGATGATCAGGAACACCACGACCCACACCAACCCGGGCACCCCGGTCAGCCGGGCCAGCACGTCGGCGTCGGAGTCGCGCGCTCGACCCCGGCGCCGGGCGCCCTGCAGCTCGATGACCGGGCGCGGCGCCGCCAGCAGGAGGAACCAGGTGCCGGCGTACGCCACGAGTGACTGCACCTGCCCGCTCCCCCACCACGACACCGCGAAGACACCGAGGCCGGCCACCAGCACCGCGTACAGCCCGTAGAAGTTCCGGATCTGCAGCAGCAGCAAGGCCAGGAGCAGCACCACGGCCCACAGGACAGCCAACGCGTGCTGGCGGTGCAGGAGGTACCCCGCACCGAGCCCGATCAGTGCGGGGCCGACGTACCCCGCGAAGGCCGTGGCGACCATCCCGGCCCCGCTGCTCCTGCCCCGCGACACGGTGAGCCCCGAGGTGTCGGAGTGCACCCGGATGCCCGCCAGCCGGCGCCCGCTCAACAGCGCGGCCACACCGTGGGCACCCTCGTGCGCGATGGTGACGACGTGCCGGCTCACGTGCCAGGTCGCCGGCACGACCACGATCGCCAGTGCGACCAGACCCGTGAGCACCACGCCGCGGTCGTCCAGGGCGGGCTGCGAGCCGACGACGTCGTCCCAGATCGAGGAGACCACCGTGCGCGCACTCACCGCCACAGCCTGCCCGACCACGGGTGACGGGGCGTGGCCGGGCGGACGGATGGGTACCCACCGACATGACCAGTGAACAGATCGAAGCAGTCCAGGCCGTCGTCGACCGGGTCTCGTCCTACCAGGACGGCGCCCCTGAAGGGACCGTGGAGAAGGAGCTGCGCGATGGCTTCACCGAGGCCGGGGTCGAGGTCTCCGACGCCGACGTGACCAAGCTGGTGGACGCGATCGAGTCCGAGCACGGCGCCGTGTCCGCGGAGGACGTGCTCAGGTGAGCGGGCCGGGTCCCGAGCACCAGCGACCGGAGGGCACCGACGACGCCACCGTCGAGGCGCTCGGCAAGCTCTCCGAGGCACTCGAGGTGGTCGAGGAGGCTCGCGGTCACCTCTACGCCTTCCACCGGCGGTGCGGGACCGCCGACCTGGCGCTCGGGGAGGCCGTCGGCCAGCTCCGCGACGCCGGCCACACCGCGCTCGCCGACCGGATCCAGGGCGAGCTCGTCGGTCGCAACATCCTCGCCGGGCGCTGGAGCTTCCAGGTCGTCGAGGAGTACGACGACGGCTATTACGCGACCTTCCGTCAGCTCGAGGCACTCGCCCGCGAGGAGCTGGTGAGCGGACGGCGACACCTCTTCGAGGCCGAGATGAAGGAAGACCGGCGCACCCACGGAAGTCCGGGGCACGAGGCGACACCGAGCGAGGTCTGAGTAGGTTGAACGACATGGCGACCGACCTCCCGACGTACACCCTCAACGACGGCTCGACGCTCCCGGCGATCGGCTTCGGCACCTATCCGCTGAAGGGCGAGGACGGTATCTCGGCGATCCAGTCAGCGATCGAGTCCGGCTACCGGCTCCTCGACACGGCCGTGAACTACGAGAACGAGCGGGAGGTCGGGGAGGCGATCCGGCGCTCCGGCATCCCCCGCGACCAGCTCCAGGTGGCCAGCAAGATCCCGGGGCGCCACCACGGGTACGACGACGCGATCGCCAGCGTGCACGGATCGCTGGAGGCCCTCGGCCTCGACTACCTCGACCTGCACCTGATCCACTGGCCCAACCCCCGGCATGGCAAGTACGTCGAGGGGTGGCGAGCACTGGTCGACCTTCGCGAGCAGGGCCTGGTGCGGGCGATCGGCGTCTCCAACTTCACCGCGGAGCACCTCGAGACGATCATCGACGAGAGCGGCGTGACGCCGGCGGTCAACCAGATCGAGCTGCACCCCTACTTCCCGCAGTCGGTGATGCGTGACGTGAACGAGCGGTACGGGATCCGCACCGAGTCGTGGAGCCCGTTGGGCAAGCGGCAGGCGCCGTTCACCGAGCCCCCCGTCGCCGCGGCCGCCGAGAAGTACGGCGTTCAGCCCGGCCAGGTGATCCTGCGTTGGCAGGTGCAGCTCGGCGCGATCCCGATCCCGAAGTCGGCCACCCCCGAGCGGCAGCTGCAGAACCTCGACGTCTTCGGCTTCGAGCTGACCGATGACGAGGTCGCGGCGATCACCGCACTCGGTCGCACCGACGGTCGGCTCTTCGGCGGGGACCCGGACACGCACGAGGAGATGTGACCCCGGGGGGACCTTCCGAGCCGGCGACGCCCTACCTCCGGGTGGAGGTGGCCCGTCTGCAGCGCAACATCGACCGCGCTGCCACGAGCGCGGCAGGCGCAGGTGTCACCCTCCGGCCGCACGTCAAGACGCACAAGTGCCTGGAGATCGCGCGCCGCCAGCTCGCTGCCGGGGCACGCGGGATCACCGTGGCCACCGTCGGTGAGGCCGAGGTCTTCGCGGCCGACGGGGTGGACGACATCCTCATCGCCTACCCGCTCTGGCTGACCGAGGAGTCGGCGGCCCGGCTGCGCCGCCTGGCGCAGCAGGCCAGGGTCACCATCGGCATCGACTCCGTGGAGTCGTCCACCAGGTCGGCGGCGCTGCTGCCCGGCACCGGGGTGACGGCGCTGGTGGAGGTGGACAGCGGTCACCACCGCAGTGGTGTCGCACCCGGTGACGCCGGCCCCCTGGCGGCGGCGTCTGCCGTGCCGGTCCGCGGGGTCTTCACCTTCCCCGGTCACAGCTATGCCCCCGGCGCGACCCGCAGCGCTGCCCACGACGAGGCCCGGTGCCTGGCCGCGGCCGCCACGTCGCTGCGGGCCAACGCCGTCCCGGTCGAGGTGGTGAGTGGCGGCTCGACCCCCAGCCTGGACTCCAGCCTGGCGGACACCGGTCTGCTCACCGAGCTACGGCCCGGCGTCTACGTCTTCGGTGACGCCCAGCAGTGGGAGCTCGGCACCGTGGCGCCGGCCGACATCTCGCTGACCTGCAGGTCGACCGTGATCAGCCACGCCGGCGGCCGCCTCGTCATCGATGCGGGGAGCAAGGCGCTGGGGGCGGACCGGGCGGCCTACGCGACGGGCTTCGGACGACTCCTCGAGCACCCGGACGCCCGGGTCGTGATGTTGTCCGAGCACCACGCGGTGGTGGAGGGCACGCCGTTGCTGCCGCTCGGCAGCCGCGTGGACGTCGTACCCAACCACGTCTGCAACGCCGTCAACCTGGCGGAGACGCTGTGGGCCGACGACGGTGCCGACCTCGCGCCGTGGCACGTGGCCGCGCGCGGACGGAACACCTGACTGTCCTACGATCTGGCCATGCTGAACCGCGCCGCCGCGACCATCGCCGCCCTTCTCCTGATCGCCGCGACGCTCGGCGGCTGCGGCAGCGACGACGACAGCACCGCGACGGACGCCTCCAGCCCCACCCCGACGGCAACGGTGACGGGACCAGACTGCGACTACCCGGCAGGTGCGCCGGCCGCCAAGGACGTCACCGCTCCACCGGCCCAGGCCGACGTGGAGGGCATCGTCGACCTGACCATGACGACGAGCGCCGGCGACCTCGCCCTGGCCCTCGACGCCGATGCCGCGCCGTGCACGGTCAACTCCTTCGTCTCCCTGACCGACCAGGGCTACTTCGACAAGACGACCTGCCACCGGCTGACCACGCCTCAGGCCAGCATCTACGTGCTCCAGTGCGGTGACCCCACCGGCACCGGGACCGGCGGCCCGGGCTACTCCTTCGACGACGAGCTGACCGGCGACGAGACCTACCCCGCCGGGACCATCGCGATGGCCAACGCAGGTCCGGGCACCAACGGCTCGCAGTTCTTCATCGTGTACGACGACACGAACCTGCCCCCCGACTACACCGTCTTCGGCACCATCGACGACGCCAGCCTCGAGGTGGTGCGCGGCATCGCCGAGAAGGGCACGACCACCGGGGCTCCCGACGGCCCGCCCGCGGAGCCGGTCGAGATCGACAGCGTCACCCGCGGCTGACCCGTCACGGCGCGAAGGACACCCCGGTCAGCTCCTCGGACGCGGACCACAACGCCTTGGCCAGGTCGGGGTCGGTGGCCGCGCGGCTGCGCGCGACGCCGGTGGGCCAGCCACGCATCTCGAGGAAGCCGTCGGGTCCGATGAACGAGTTGCCCGGCAGGTCCATCGTCGCGGCGTAGAGCGTGGTCAGTGCGCCCTTCCAGGGCGGCATGCCGGCCAGCTTGTGGCCCCAGGACCCGACCCAGGTCTTCGCTGCGCTGCCGGTGTTGCCGGTGATGCCGGTCGCGGTGGACCCCGGGTGCGACGCGACGGCCCGCACCGTCGAGCCCATCTGGGTGAGCCGACGCTGCAGCTCGGCGACGAAGAGCAGGTTGGCGAGCTTGCTGCTCGCATAGGCGCCGAACGCGCGATAGCTGCGTCGCTGCCAGTTCAGGTCGCTGAGGTCGAGGTCGGCGCGGCGGTGGGCGTCAGAGGAGATCGCCACCACCCGGTCCGAGAGCTGCGGCAGCATCAGGTTGGTCAGCGCGAAGTGCCCGAGATGGTTGGTCGCCAGGTGGGTCTCGAACCCGTCGACGCTGAGTGCGTACGGCACCGCCAGCACGCCGGCGTTGTTGACGAGCACGTCGACCGGGCCGATGTCGGCGGCGAAGGCGCGCACCGAGGCCAGGTCGGCGACGTCGAGCGGTCGGACCTCGACGGTCCCGGTGAGTCCCGCTGCCGCAGCCTCCCCCTTGGCCGGGTTCCGGACCGCGAGCACCACCTCCGCGCCCTGCTCGGCCAGCACCCGTGCGGTCTCGAGTCCGAGTCCGCCGCTGCCGCCGGTGACCACGAAGCGGCGACCGTCCTGGCGGGGTACGTCGTCCCAGCGCCCGGACCCGCGGGACATCAGCGGACGCCGTACTCGATCGGCGCTCCGACCTGCACGGTGCGGCCGACGGTGCAGAGCCGGTCCCGGGACTGGGCGATCGAGCGGGGCAGCACCTCACGCGCCTGGTCGCCGGCCTCGTCCTCGGGGAACCGGACGTCGAAGGTGATCCGGAGGTCGACCAGCCGGCTGCCGTGCTCGTCGCGGATCTTGGTGCCCTCGGTGGTCACGTCGAAGGTGGTCGCATCCGCACGCCGGCCGGTGATCAGGTCGACATCGATGGCGCTGCACCCGGCAAGCGCCGCGAGCAGGAGCTCGACGGGGGTGAAGTCGGGGTCGGCGCCGGAGCCGATCGGCAGCACACCCCCGCGCTGGTTGGTCGCCCGGAAGCGACCCTCACCCATCTTGGTCAGGTCGATCCGGCGCAGGTTGGCAGCAGTGGGGTCGGTCATGGCGACAGCGTGCCAGACTGGCAGGATCGGCTCCATGACGAACTCTCGCGAAGTCCATCTCGTCTCCCGCCCCAACGGCTGGCCCACTCCTGACGACTTCAAGCTCGTCGACATCGAGCTCGCCGATCCCGGACCGGGCGAGGTCCTCGTCCGCAACACGTTCATGTCGGTCGACCCCTACATGCGCGGCCGGATGAACGACGTCAAGTCCTACGTGCCGCCGTTCGCCCTTGATGCGGCGATGGACGGCGGCGCAGTCGGTGAGGTGATCGCCAGTGGTGACGACGCGTTCGCGCCGGGGGACACCGTCCTGCACCAGGAGGGCTGGCGCACCCACGCACTGCTCCGCAGCACCGAGGTCCGCACTGTCGACACGACCTCGATCCCCGCCTCGGCCTACCTCGGCGTGCTCGGCATGCCCGGTCTGACGGCGTACGTCGGACTCACCCGGATCGCCGAGGTCACCGAGGGCGACACGGTCTTCATCTCCGGCGCTGCGGGTGCCGTCGGCTCGGTCGCGGGCCAGATCGCCCGGCGGCTCGGGGCCGGCAAGGTGATCGGCTCGGCCGGCTCGGCCGACAAGTGCGCCTGGCTCACCGACGAGCTCGGCTTCGACGTGGCGCTGAACTACAAGGACGCACCGATCGGCCGGCAGCTGCGCGAGCACGGACCGGTCGACGTCTACTTCGACAACGTCGGCGGCGACCACCTCGAGGCCGCGATCTTCTCGATGGCCGACCACGGCCGGATCGCCGCCTGCGGGATGATCGCCGACTACAACGCCGACTCCCCCGCCGCCGGCCCCCGCAACCTGATGATGGTGATCAGCAAGCGCCTGAACCTCCGCGGTTTCATCGTCACCGACCACCGCGACGCGGCCGGCGAGTTCTACCGCCGCGCCGGGGGCTGGATCGCCGACGGCTCGCTGACCTGGCGCGAGACCGTCGTCGACGGGATCGACAACGCCGTCGACGCGTTCCTCGGCCTGCACCGTGGGGACAACACCGGCAAGATGCTGGTGCAGCTCAGCTGAGGGTCACGGGCTCGGCGACCGGGCTGAGCGCGGCGTCGTCGTCGAGCTTCGGGAGCAACCGGTCGAGCCAGGCCGGCAGCCACCAGTTCGCCTCGCCGAGCAGCTTCATCGTGGCCGGGACCAGCACCATCCGGACCAGCGTCGCATCGATGAGGATCGCGGTCGCCAGTCCCAGTCCGAACATCTTGATGGTCGGGTCGGAGCCGAGCACGAACCCGAGGAAGACGGAGACCATGATCAGCGCGGCCGACGTGATCACCCGCCCCGTACTGGCGATCCCCCGGACGACGGAGAGCTCGTTGTCCCCGGTCGCGACGTACTCCTCGCGGACCCGCGACAGCAGGAACACCTCGTAGTCCATCGACAGCCCGAAGAGGATCGCGAACATGAACAGCGGGATGAACGAGAAGATCGGCAGCGTCGACTCCACCCCGATCAGTCCCGCTCCCCAGCCCCACTGGAAGACCATCACCATCACGCCGTACGACGCCCCGATGCTCAGCAGGTTCAGCAGCGCCGCCTTGAGCGGGACGAGCACCGATCGGAAGACCACCATCAGCAGCAGGAACGACAGCAGCAGCACCGCGGCGATGAAGTACGGCAACCGGTCGGAGACCCGTTGCCCCACGTCGGCGAAGGTCGCGGTCTGGCCGCCGACGTGTGCCTTCGCCGGGGAGCCGTCGAGCACGGCCGGCAGCACCTCGTCCCGGAGCCGCTGGACGGTCTCGAAGGTCGCCTCGTCCTGCGGCCCGGTGGTCGGGTAGGCCACCACGGTCGCCACCCCGGACCCGGCGTCCACCTCGGGAGGCGAGATGCCGGCGACACCCTCATCGGCACTGACCGCATTCGCGATCGGGCCTATGATGCCGCGGTCCCCGGCCGTGTCGACGGCGATCACGAGCGGACCGTTCAGGCCCGCGCCGAAGCCGGCCGTGGCGAGGTCGTAGGCACGCCGCTCGGTGCGCGTCTCGGGCAGCGTCCCGTCGTCGGGGATGCCGATCCGCAACGCAAGGGCCGGCGCGGCGAGGGCGAGGAGCACGACGGTGGTCCCCACGGCGTAGACGACCGGGTGCCGGCACACGTGCGCGACCCAGCGCTGCCAGCCCGACCCCGCAGTCGAGGGGTCGCCACCGCGACCGAACCAGACCAGCGAGATCCGGTCCCCCGAGAGTGCGAGGAGTGCCGGGAGCAAGGTGATGGCGGCGAGCACCATGATCAGCACGATCACCGAGATCGCGATCCCGCCGGCGGTGATGAACGGTACCCCGGCGACGCCGAGCCCGAGGATCGCGATCACGACGGTCCCGCCGGCGAACAGGACGGCCCGCCCCGCCGTGGCGACCGCGCGGCCGGCGGCCTCGGTGACGGTGAGTCCTTGCGCGAGGTACTCACGGTGCCGGGTGAGCACGAAGAGCGCGTAGTCGATGCCCACACCCAGCCCGATCATGGCCCCTAGGCCAGGCACCCAGCTGGGTACCTCGACGAGGTAGGTGATCAGCGACAGCGAGCTGATCCCGAGGCCGAGGCCGAGTGCGGCCATCCCGAGCGGCAGTCCGATGGCCAGCAGCGACCCGAAGGCCACCAGCAGGATGACCACCGCGACGATGATCCCGATGACCTCGCCGTTCCCGGCATCGTCCGCGGCGAAGGTGAAGAACAGGTCGCCGCGGGCCTCGACCTGGAGCGCCCCGTCGTCGTCGCCCCGGTCCCGCAGGTCCTCGAGACGGGTCAGGTCCGAGACGTCCAGGTCGTCTGCGAGCGGATACTGCAGGGTCACGAGAGCCACCCGGCCGTCGGCCGACACCGCGCGGCTGGTGCCGAGCACGTGCGGCAGGTCGGCAGCGTCGGCCTCCAGCCGATCCAGCCCGGCGAGCGCCTCGCCCGGTTCGCCGAAGGTCCCCGACTCGTTGCGGGGCGTGGTCGCCAGCTGGGCGGTGAGGCCCGCCTGGCCGGCTCCGGCGCCCGCCATCAGGTCGGTGGCCTGCTGCGAGTCGATGCCCGGTACCTCGAAGGAGTCCTCGAGCTCCTGCCCGAAGCCCACGGACGCCCCGACCACGACCAGGGTGACGACGAGCCAGGAGCCGATGACGGTCCACGGACGGCGGGCGGCGAACAGACCGATCCGGTACAACGTGTGTGACAGCATCCGGGTGTGCTCCTTCGAGGGCTCGTCGTCGACGGGCCGCCGACGCGCTCCCAGCGTGGCGAGCGGGCATCCCCGCCCGCATCGGCCGAACAGCCTCCGAGCACCCGGCCGAACAGTCGGTCGACATCTCGTCCTTTCGACCGAGCCGTGCCCGGCTGCGCATCACTAGGCTGCCGAGGTGATGCGAGACGCCCTACACGCTCTGTGGCGGGAGCCCCGCGCCCCGGAGCCCCCGGCGCGGGTGTGGCGGGACTGGGTCCTGGTCGGACTCCTGGTGCCGGCCGCGCTGCTGGCCGGCATCGTCCAGGACGACGTGATCTGGCGACCGGTCGCCTTCCTGATGGCTGTGGTGCTGCCGTTCGGGCTGCTCTGGCGCCGTACCCATCCGTTCCCGGTCGTCGCCGTGACGTTCGGCGCGATCATCGTCGTCGACACGGCCCGGTTCGTTGTCGGTGGCGGAGGCACCGTCGGCCTGTACGTGATGGTGTGGATCCTGCTGCTCCCCTACTCGCTCCTCCGCTGGGGCGCCGGCCGCGAGGTCGCAGGCGGCCTGGTCCTGATCGTCACCACGGGCGCACTCGGGGTGGCCGGCGACTGGACAGGACTCGTCGACGCCCTGGTCGGCGGGCTGGTCCTCCTCTTCCCGGCGTTGCTGGGCGGGAGCGTGCGCACCTGGACCTCCTCACGGAGCCGTGAGATCGGCCAGGTGCGGTTGCTGGAGCGCGAGCAGCTGGCCCGCGAGCTGCACGACACGGTCGCCCACCACGTCTCGGCGATCGTGGTCCGCGCCCAGGCCGGGCGGGTGGTGGCGGCCCACCGACCCGAGGCCGCTCTCGAGGCGCTGGTGGTGATCGAGGACGAAGCGTCCCGAACCTTGGGCGAGATGCGGACGATGGTGCGGGTGCTGCGTGATGGCGAGGAGCCCGAGCTGTCGCCCCAGCGCGGGGTCGACGACATCCGCCTGTTCGCCGACCGTCCGCCGGGGGAGCCGCAGGTCCAGGTCGAGCTCACCGGGGACCTCGCGGACCTCGGTCCGGCGATGGGACCGGCGATCTACCGGATCGCGCAGGAGTCGGTCACGAACGCCGTACGACACGCCCGGCACGCCACCCGGATCGACGTCCTGGTCGCCGCCGACGCCGACGTCGTCCGGCTCACGGTGCGCGACGACGGAAGCACCGCGTCGACCACGCGCGGTACCGGTGGCTACGGCCTGGTCGGGATGGCCGAGCGGGCCACCCTCCTCGGTGGCAGCCTCGAGGCGGGCCCCGGTCCGGAACGCGGCTGGATGGTCACCGCCGTGCTGCCCCGCGTCAGGAGTGGCAGATGAGCATCCGGGTGGTCGTGGCCGACGACCAGGAGATCGTGCGCACCGGGCTCCGGATGATCCTCGACGCCCAGCCCGGTATCGAGGTGGTCGGCGAGGCCGTGAACGGCCGGCAGGCCGTGCTGCTGGCTCGCGAGCTGCGACCAGACGTGTGTCTACTCGACATCCGGATGCCGGAGATGGACGGACTCGAGGCGACCCGGCAGCTGGCCGGGCCCGACGTCGCCGAGCCGATGGCGGTCGTGGTGATCACGACGTTCGACCTCGACGAGTACGTGCACGGCGCGCTGCGTGCCGGCGCCCGCGGGTTCCTCCTGAAGGACGCCGGCCCCGACCTCCTGGTCCAGGCCGTCCACGCCGCGGCCGACGGCAACGCCCTGATCGCGCCGAACATCACGGTGCGACTGCTCGCGGCCTTCTCGGCGACCGGACCGGGTACCCCGGCGCAGCCGATCGAACCACTCACGGCCCGCGAGGAGGAGGTGCTGCTCACCGTCGCCGAGGGTCGGACCAACGCCGAGATCTCGGCCCAGCTCCACATCAGCCTCAGCACGGTCAAGACCCATGTCGGGAGCCTGATGGCCAAGCTCGGTGCCCGCAACCGGGTCGAGGTGGCCATGTGGGCCCACGACACCGGTCGGGTCACCAACAGGTAGCCCTCATCCGAGCGCGCTCGCCGGCAGGTCGAACCAGCGCAGGTGCTCGAAGTCCGCGCTCAGGGATGTGGAGTCGGACGCCGGGTGGGAGGACAGGTCCGGGCCCGTGGCGGCGTCGAGGAGTGCCGCACCCTCGCGCAGGTGCTCCGCCAACAGGTCCTCGCCCCCGGTCACCCGGCTGGTCGGCATCACGGGTCGCCCGTCGACGTAGGAGATGTCGAGCAGGCTCAGCGGGGGGTCGACGACCCCGTCGCGGTGCCGCCACAGTCCCGTCGCCGTGTCGAACCGATAGTCGCCCAGCAGCTTCCAGCCGTCCCGGGCGACGAGACGCACGGCCTCGATCAGGTAGTCGACGACGACGTCGGAGACGAAGTAGTTGAAGTTGATCCGCACCCAGCCGGGCTTGATGCCCTCGCAGCCGCCGGAGATCTCGCGCTCGAACTCGTGGGAGCGCTCGAGGTCGATGCCGAGCAGCCGATGGCCGTAGGGGCCAGCGCACGAGCAGCCCCCACGGGACTGGATGCCGAAGAGGTCGTTGAGCAGCGCGACGACGTAGTTGTGGTGCAGGTAGCGGCCCGATGGGGACCTGATCACGAACGAGACGATCGAGAGGCGCTCGCGGTCGAGGTTGCCGAGCAGCTCGATGGTGCTCTCGTCGCGCCATGCCTCGACCACTCGCCGTAGGTGCCGGTCCTCCTGGGCCCGGATCGTCTCGGTGCCGACCGCCTCCTTGAGCTGGAAGACGAGCCCGGCCCGGATCGACTCGATGATCGCAGGGGTTCCGCCCTCCTCTCGTTGCGTCGGGTCCGCGAGATAGCTGTGGTCGTCGTCGTTGACGTAGGCGACCGTGCCGCCGCCGGGCACGTCCGGGACCCGGTTGGCGAAGAGCTCGCGACGAGCGGCCAGAACCCCGGGGGTCGACGGGCCGCCGATGAACTTGTGCGGTGACAGGAAGATCGCGTCCTTGTACGACAGGGGCCGGCCGTCGACCGCGGACATGGAGATGTCGACGTACGGCGCCGCTGCCGCGAAGTCCCAGAAGCTGAGTGCCCCGTGCTCGTGCAGCATGGTGGCGATGCCCGCGGTGTCGGACACGATCCCGGTCACGTTCGACGCGGCCGAGAACGACCCGATCTTGACCGGCCGGTCGGCGTACTCACCGAGCCGGTCACGCAGGTCTGCGAGGTCGACTCCCCCGTCGGCGTCCTGACGGATGGTCACCACGTCGGCGATCGACTCCCGCCAGGGGATCTCGTTGGAGTGGTGCTCGTAGGGGCCGATGAAGACCACGGGCCGCCGGTCGGGCGGGATCTGCGCAGAGAGGTGCCAGGCGTCGTCGAGCACCGACGGGATGCGCAGCCCCATCACCCCGATCAGCTTCGCGATGGCACCGGTGCACCCCGAACCGGCGAAGAGCACCACCGTGTCGTCGTCGCCCCCGATCGAGTCCCGGATGATGGCGCGGGCCTCGTCGCGCAGCCGGGTCGTCTGCAGCCCGGTGCCGCTCGACTCGGTGTGCGTGTTGGCATAGCCGGGCAGCACCTGGTCGCGGATGAAGTCCTCGATGAATCCCAGCGCCCGCCCGGACGCGGTGTAGTCGGCGTAGGTGACCCGGCGGGCGCCGTACGGCGTCTGCATCACCTGGTCGTCACCGATCACCGCCTCGCGGATCAGGGCGAGCAGCGCCTGCTTGTCGTCGGCCACCGCACCAAACTAGGCGACGGCGGGCCCCGGAGACTATCTCCGGGACCCGCCGTCGATGAGCCGTGCGGCGCGACCTACTTGATGTTCACCCGCATCTGGATGTTGCCCTCGACGACCTTGGTGGCGGGTCCGAGGACCTTCACCTGGTCGAAGTGCACTTCCTTGGCCGGCTTGCGCGCCGCGCCCTTGTAGTACTCCTCCTCGTCGTAGCCGTACTGGCTGATGTCGCCGGGGGTGGCGAACTCAGCGACGATGCCGTCGTTGCGGACGGCCTTCTTGAGCACCGACCTCGCACCGGCGACCGACTCGAAGAACGAGTCCCTGGACGTGGAGTTTCCGCCGATGAACTGGACCACGGCGCGAGTCTTGACGGCCTTCTTGGGCACCTTGTAGGACACCGGCACGTACTTCGTGGCCCCGGCGCTCTTCATGACGGCGCGGACGCTCAGCGTGCCGCCGGCCTTGGCGGTGGCCGGCGCCTTCCTGGTGACCTTGACCCACGTGCCTCCACGCCGCTGCTCGATCGCGGAGACGGTCCAGGTCGAGAAGTCGTCGACGACCTTCGCGTCGGCCGACACCGAGGTGACCTTCACCTTCGGCAGGCTGCTGAGGCCGTACAGGAAGTCGGCGAGGGCGTAGCTCGGCTCGTCGGAGACGTCGTAGGGCGAGACGAAGCGGTCGGTGGCCTTCAACGAGAAGGCCTTGCCCTTCTCGTCGGTGCCGGTGATCGTCCAGGTGTTGACCTCGGAGCCCTTGGCGTAGCCGTCCAGGACGCGCTCGTGGTTGGCGACCTGCTGGTAGTAGGCCACCTCGGCGTTGCCGTCGGACAGCGAGACGTGGCTGCTGCCGGTGCGAGTCCTGGCGCCGTACGTGACCTTCGAGGTGATGTCGGTGTAGGTCGGGAGAGCACCGATCACTCCGGCGATGCCGGTGAGCCGGTCGTTGTCGATCGTGCCCGCCGGGGCACCCAGGTTGGCGAGCTTGTACGGCGCGCCCGCCGGGTCCTCCTGGACGTAGATCGCGTCGGCGGGGTGCAGGCTGAGGGTGGTCTTGCCGAAGAAGCCGAGCGGGTGACCGAAGCCGACGACCCGGCCGTTGCACACCGAGGTCGCCGTGCCGACACCGCCCATCGTGATGTCGCCGTAGGACAGCGAGGCCGCCAGGTTGCCGCCGGCCACGATCGTGTCTGCGCCCGGGCCGTCCCCAGCAGCGGCTGCCTTCCCCATCCGGTAGGTGTTCTTGGTGAGGTAGGGGCGGTTCTTGAGGTGGGCGAGCGTGCGGGAGCTGACCCCGGAGACCCCGATCGGCATCCGCAGCTGGGAGAAGCCCTCCTTGGCCTCCGCTGCGGTGACGTCGGAGCTGGCGGCGATGGCACGCGCGACCTTCGCTCCGACGGCGACCTTGCCGGGAGCCGCGGCGGCGACGTAGTCGTCCATGGAGGCGTACGGCGTCACGCCGGCGACGGGCGACGGGCCGTAGGAGAGCCCGTAGGACACCGCGCCGATGAGGCGGCCGTCGGTGGCGTACACGGGTGAACCGGACATGCCCTGCCAGATGCCACCGACCCGGTCGATCTCGCTGGAGGTCAGCCGCACCATGATCATGTCGACGTCGGGCGCGATCCCGTCGTCGAGGACTCCGAGCACCTTGCCGGTGAAGCCGTCGGGATCGGTGCCCTTCGACACCGTGAGGCCCGTGACGGCCTGGTCCGGGGCCAGCTCGGCGACGGGGTACGCGGTGTCGCAGACGGCGGCGGCGCCGGCGGGTGCAGCGGTGCCGGCGGGCGCGGTGGCGATGGCGCCGGCGCTGCCGGCGACCAGCAGACCGGCTGCGGCGCCGAAGGCGGCCAGGGCGCGGCCCCGGCGGTGGAGACTGATGGGCGACATGTAGCTGGTTCCTCCCCAGAGTGAGGTGTGGGCCACACCTCTGTGGACATATGACGCGTCAGCAGCCGTCGAGGTTGCCTTCCGCGGGTAGGCAATATTTCAACCGGCCCGACAGCCGCACCCTAGAGGGCAGCCGGTGCCTTTGTCCGGCGACTCCACCATCGTTGTCGGTGGAGTCGCGACATACGCTGTCCCGCGTGAGCACCACCTCTCAGAGCCTCCGGCACCAGGAAGCGATCGATCGCTTCGCCCTCCTCACGGTGGAGGAGTACGACGTCCGTCTCGACCTCGCTGGGGACGAGGCGACGTTCCACTCGGTCACGACGATCCGGTTCAGCAGCCGGGGCGGGCCCACCTTCGTCGACCTCAAGCCGGTGCAGGTCAACAAGATCAGCTTCAACGGCCGGGAGGTCGACGCCGACCTCCTCGACCGCGG
This sequence comes from uncultured Actinomycetota bacterium, assembly GCA_963706475.1. Classification (GTDB taxonomy): domain Bacteria; phylum Actinomycetota; class Actinomycetes; order Propionibacteriales; family Nocardioidaceae; genus Nocardioides. The sequence continues at coordinate 464,200 of CAVPLV010000003.1, forward strand.
CCGCCTGCCGCTCCACACGGTCGAGGGTCCCAACGAGCTGGTCGTGGATGCGGTGATGGCCTTCCGCAACGACGGTGAGGGCCTGCACCGCAGCGTCGACCCGGCCGACGGTCGCCACTACGTCTACGGGATGTCCTTCATGGACGCCGCCCCCAGCATCTTCGCCTGCTTCGACCAGCCCGACCTCAAGGCGCCGTACAGGTTCCACGTGCTGGCACCCGCCGACTGGGTGGTGATCGGCAACGCTCCGGGCAAGCAGGTCGAGCCCGGCACCTGGGAGCTCGAGCAGACCCAGCCGCTGTCGACGTACTTCGTCACCCTGGTCGCCGGGCCCTACCACCTGGTCCGCGACGAGCACGACGGCATCCCACTCGGCCTGAGCGCCCGCGCCAGCCTGGCGGCCGACCTCGACGCCGACGCCGACGAGCTGCTGACGGTGACCCGCCAGTGCTTCGACGAGTTCCACCGTCTGTTCGGCATCCGCTACCCCTTCGGCGACTACCACCAGGCATTCGTGCCCGAGTTCAACGCCGGCGCGATGGAGAACCCCGGCTGCGTGACCTTCCGCGACCCGCTGATCTTCTCCAGCAAGGTCACTCGTGGCACCCGGATCCAGCGCGCCACGACCGTCGCCCACGAGATGGCCCACCAGTGGTTCGGCAACATCGTGACGCCGAAGTGGTGGGACGACCTGTGGCTCAACGAGTCCTTCGCCGAGTACATGGGCAACCGGGTCACTGCGGACGTCACGGAGTACGACGACGCCTGGACCCACAACGCCTACGCCCGTCGCCAGTGGGGGCTCGTCGCCGACCAGCGACCCAGCACCCACCCGGTCGCCGGCAACGGCGCCACCGACGCCGTGGCCGCGCTGCAGGACTTCGACGGGATCTCCTACACCAAGGGCTCGAGCATCCTGAAGCAGCTCAACGCGACCCTCGGTGACGAGGTCTTCTTCGCGGGAGCCATCGACCACTTCACGAGAGCCCGCTTCGGCAACGCGACCATGCACGACCTGTTCGCGTGCTGGGAACGCGCGGGCGCCGGCGACCTGGGAGAGTTCACGAGCAGCTGGTTGCGCACCGCCGGCCCCGACACGATCGTGCTCGACCGGGCGGCCGGGCTGGTCCGACGTACTCCCCCGGCCGAGCACCCGGCCGAGCGCACCCACACCTTCCGGGTGGCGACGGCGACCGACGGCGCCGGCTGGTCGGAGTCGACGCTGACGGTGGACGGCCCCGAGACGCCGTACGACGTGCCGCCGGGCGCGGCCGTCGTCCTGGACCCGTTCGAGGACACCTGGGCACTGGTGCAGCCCGACCAGGTCACCGTCGACGCGGTCAAGGTGGCGTTGCCGGGCACCGCCGACGCGCTGCTGCGTGCCGGCATCTGGAACAACGTCCGCAGCGGCTTCCACAACGCCGCGGTCGCACCGGCCGACGTGATCGACCTGGTCGAGGCCGGGCTGCCGGTCGAGGACAGCGACGACGCACTGCACTACACCCTGCCGTGGGCGATCGCGAAGGTCGCACCGCTGGCGGCCGATCCCGACGCCGCGCTCGGACGGATCCATCGCGCTGCGCTGGCGAAGGCGCTCGGGTCCCCCGCCGGATCGACGCTGCAGCTCGCGGCGTTCCAGTCCGCTGTCGGTTCCGCCGCCGAGGCCGACACGCTGAGGTCGTGGCTGGATGGCCGCGACCTGCCCGAGGGCCTCGAGGTCGACCTCGAGGTGCGCTGGCGGCTCCTGGTCCGGCTGTCCGTGCTCGGCGCGACCGACCGCGCCGAGCTCCAGCGAGCGCTGGACAGCGAGCCGACAGCCCGGTCCCGGGTCGAGCACACGCGCGCGATCGCGTCGTTGCCCGACGCCGAGGCGAAGGCATGGGCCTGGCAACGGTTCACCGGCGCGGTCGACGTCCCCAACTACGAGCTGGAGGCCGCCGGTCTCGGCATGTGGCGCGGCGGTCAGGGCGAGCTCCTCGGGGACTACGTCGACCGCTACTTCACCGACATCCGCTCGGTCGCCGACGTGCGCAGCGGCTGGATCCTGGCCCAGAGCGTCCTGTGGTTCTTCCCCACCGTCGCGGAGACTCCGCAGACGCTCGCGCAGGCACGTGAGCTGATCGCCGACCGGAGCTTCGACAGCGCGATGCGACGCCAGGTCGTCGACGCCGCCGACGAGCTCGAGCGGCGACTGGCGATCCGCACCGCGTTTCCACCGTCGTGAAGGAGCGACCGTGATCGGCGACCGTCCGCGTCGTCCGGGACCGAGCGTCCGGACCCGGGTGCACGAGGTGACCCAGGACGCCGATCACGAGCGTGAGGACCGCTTGGCGACCGAGGAGCCGCTGGAGATCCGCCTGGCCTGGCCGGGCGTCCCTGCCCGGCGGGTGTGGGTGACGATGCGGACACCGGGCCACGACTTCGAGCTCGCGACCGGGTGGCTGGTGCACGAGGGCCTGACCACCGGGGCCGACGTCCACGGTGTCGCCTACTGCACCGACACCGACCTGGCTCCGGAGCAGGAGTTCAACGTGGTCACGGTGACCCTTGCGGCACCCCCTGCGATCGACCCTGGGCACCGGCACGTCGGCCAGTCGGCGGGCTCCTCGGCGTGCGGTGTCTGCGGCAAGGACAGCATCGCGGAGGCGCTCGCCGCCCCGTCTGCCGGGCGCTGGTCCGGGGCACTCCCCTCGCCGACCACGGTGCGCGGGCTGCCCGACCGGGTGCGCGAGCAGCAGGCGCTCTTCGGCCGCACCGGCGGGGTGCACGCGGCCGCCCTGGCCACCGCTGACGGCGAGCTGCTCGTCGTACGCGAGGACGTCGGGCGCCACAACGCCGTCGACAAGGTCTCCGGCGCCCGGGTGCTCGGTGGCTCGGCCACCGCCGAGGCGTGCCTGGTGGTCAGCGGACGGGCCGGCTTCGAGCTCGTGCAGAAGGCCGCAGCGGCCGGGATCGGCTCGCTGGTCGCGGTCGGAGCACCGACGAGCCTCTCGGTCCGGCTCGCCCAGGAGTCCGGACTGGTGCTCTACGGCTTCACCTCGTCGCAGCGTTGCGTGCGCTACACCTGACCCGCGCTGCGGCGTGGGTGCGTCGTTGTGTCGGTGGTCCCTCCTACCGTGGCGCCGTGCGCATCCTCCACACCTCCGACTGGCATCTCGGGCGGTCCTTCCACCGGGAGGGCATGCTCGGGCACCAGGCTGCGTACGTCGACCACCTGCTCGACGTGGTCGCCACCGAGTCCGTCGACCTGGTCGTGGTCGCGGGCGACGTCTACGACCGGGCACTCCCCCACGTCGACGCCGTGCGGCTGGCCGACGACGCGCTCGCCCGACTCGCGGCGTCGCGGGCCCAGGTCGTGATCACCAGCGGCAACCACGACTCGGCGCAACGGCTCGGCTTCAGCTCGCGCCTGATCGACGCCGCCGGGGTCTTCATCCGCACCGACGCCTCGTCGGTCGGCACCCCCGTCCTGCTCGAGGACCGGCACGGACCGGTCGCCGTGCACGGCATCCCCTACCTCGACCCGGCCGCGGTGCGCGAGCCGTGGGGGCTGGCCGGTCGGTCCCACGAGGCTGCTCTGACCGAGGCGATGCGCCGGGTGCGCGTCGACCTCGCCGAGCGTCGCGGCACCCGCTCGGTCGTCCTCGCCCACGCGTTCGTCGCCGGCGCCGAGCCGAGCGACTCCGAGCGCGACATCAGCGTCGGCGGCGTCTCGCAGGTGCCGACCTCGGTCTTCGACGGCATCGACTACACCGCGCTGGGTCACCTCCACGGCCGTCACACGCTGACCAGCTCGGTCCGCTACTCCGGCTCGCCGCTGGCCTACTCGTTCTCGGAGGCCAACCACGTCAAGGGCTCCTGGCTGGTCGACCTCGGTCGGGACGGGCTCGGTGCGACCGAGTTCGTGGAGGCCCCGGTGCCGCGAACCCTGGTCCGGATCCGCGGCCCCCTGGCCGACCTGCTCGGCGACCCGCGGCTGGCGCAGCACGAAGGCTCCTGGGTGCAGGCGACCCTCACCGACGACGCCCGGCCGCTCCGGGCGATGGACCGGCTCCGGGCCCGGTTCCCGCACACGCTCGTGCTCACCTTCGAGCCGCTCTCGGGTGAGCGCACCACCACACCGCTGGCCCGCACCCAGGGTCGCTCCGACCACGCCATCGCCCTCGACTTCGTCGCCGAGCTGCGCGGCACTCCCGCGACACCTGCCGAGTCCGCGCTGCTCCGGGACGCCAGCGACGCGTGCTGCGAGGACCCCGACTTCGACGTCCTGGTCTCGGAGCCCGCCAGGTGAGGCTCCACCGGCTCGAGGTCACGGCGTTCGGACCGTTCGCCGAGACCGTCCACGTCGACTTCGACCAGCTCTCCGAGGCCGGTCTCTTCCTGCTCTCCGGACCCACCGGTTCCGGCAAGACCAGCGTGCTCGACGCCGTCTGCTTCGCGTTGTACGGCGACGTGCCGGGTGATCGCAACACCGCCAAGCGGTTGCGATCGGACCAGGCCGACCCCGGCACCGCCCCTGAGGTGTCCCTCGAGGCGACCCTGTCCGGGCGCCGGTTCCGGATCGTCCGCTCCCCGGCATGGGAGCGCCCCAAGAAGCGCGGCACCGGCCTGACCACCGAGCAGCCCTCGGTCCGCATCGACGAACGCGTCGACGGCGCCTGGCTCACCCAGTCCACCCGGCTCGACGAGACCGGTCACCTGGTGACCCGGCTCGTGGGCATGAACGTCGCACAGTTCACCCAGGTCGCGATGCTTCCCCAGGGTCGCTTCCAGGCCTTCCTGCGAGCTCGCTCCGACGAGCGTCACAAGCTGCTGCAGCAGCTCTTCAGGACCGGGAGGTTCGACGAGGTCGAGCGCTGGCTCCGTGACCGGCGCTTGGAGCTGCGCCGCTCCGCCGAGGTCGCCCACCGCGTGCTGGCCGACCTGGTCAGCCGGGTGAGTGAGACCGTCGACAGCCCGCTGCCGGACACCTGGGACGTGCAGGACCTGGCGGTGCCGGCCGCCGACGGCAGTCTCCTCGGCTGGGTCGCCGGCCTCGTCGAGCGCTCGTGTCGCGAGGAGGTCGAGGGCGCTGCCGCGGCGCTCGACGCCACCCGGGCAGAGGCGGAGTCCCGGCATGCGGTCGAGGAGACCCGCGCGCTGGTCGCCCGTCGGACCCGGGTGGATGCGGCCCTCGTCGAGCACCGCGAACTCGTCGACCAGGCAGCCCAGGTCGGTGCCGACAAGGCTGCCCTCGACGCCGCCCGGCGTGCTGCCACCGTGGTGCCCGTGCACCGGCTCGCCACCCAGGCCACTCGCACCCGTGAGCAGTCCGTCGACACGGCAGTCGCGGCCTGCACACACGCTGCGGAGACCCTCGACCTGCTCTTCGTCGACCGACCGTCGCTCGAGACGGCGGTCGAGGAGGCCGCCGAGTCCGCGGCCCGGGTGACGGCGGCGCTCCCGCGAGAGGCGGCGCTGGCCGAGGTGCGGCACGCCGTCCACGCCGACGAGCGCCGCGCCGTCGACCTTCGTGAGCGCATCGAGGGAGCCGTCCGGGCGACCGAGACGCTCCCGGCGCGCATCGACACCCTTCGGGGAGAGGTGGACGAAGCCCGGGCGGCGGTGACCGCGGCCGAGGCGCTTCAGGGCCTGGTGACCGACCTGACGACCCGCTCGGCAGCGCACGCGCTGGTGCGCCGGCTCCGGGAGGAGCTCACCGTCGCCCGCATCGACCTCGATGCCGCGCACGCGACCGCGCTGCTGCGCTGGGAGGAGCTGCTCGACCTGCGCGAGGCCAGGCTCGAGGGGATGGCTGCCGAGATCGCCGGCGCCCTGGTCGTCGGCGACTCCTGCCCGGTCTGTGGCTCCGCCGAGCATCCTCACCGAGCCAGCTCGGCGCCCGGTGCGCCGGACGCCGCCGCCGAGAAGGCGGCCCTGCGGGTCCTCGACGACGCCAAGTCGACCGAGCACGCCCGCGACCAGCGGGTCCGCGAGCTCCTCACCCGGATCGCGGTGGCCGAGCAGACCGCCGGACCCGAGTCGCCCGCGGTCGTCACCGATCGCCTCGACGCCACCAACGACGAGCTGACCCGCGTCCGTCAGGTCGCGTCCGCTGCCATCACCCGCTCCCGCGAGCTCGCCGAGGCTGAGACGCGGCTGCACCGACTGACCCGTGAGCTCGCCGAGCTGCGCGTCGAGGCGAGCGCTCTCGAGTCGGGCCTGGCCCATCGACGCGACCAGGCGCTGGCCCTGCACGAGGAGGTCGCCAGCCTGCTGCGCGGCACGGACGCCACCGAGCTCTCCACGCTGCAAGACCAGCTGAAGGGCCGGGCGTCTGCGGGGCGGGCTGCCTGCGACGCCCTCGATCGGCTCCGGTCGGCGGAGCGGGCCGAGGCCGATGCCCTGGACGGGCTCGCTGACGCCCTGGCTGCGGCCGACTTCTCCAGTGCTGCGGAGGCGGTGGCTGCCGACCTTCCCGGAGCTGAGGTCACTGCCCTCGACAGCCGGGTCGCCGCTCACGAGCGTCGTCTCGCCGCCGTCACTGCCGTCCTCGGCGAGCCGGGCACCGACGAGATCGCTGCCCTGCCGGTGCCTGACCTCGAGCACCTGGTGGCCACCCATCGAGAGGCCCTCGACCGGTTGGGCCGGTCGCAGGCGGTCTCGGCTCGGGCCCGGCGTCGCGTCGAGCGCCTCGAGCGTCTCAGCGCCGACCTCGCGGAGGCCGTGGCGGTCTGGTCACCCCTGCGCGCCGACCTCGACCTGACCACGAGCCTGTCGGCCTTCGCCGATGGCAAGTCCGCCGACAACCGGCTGCAGATGCGGCTCTCGGCGTACGTGCTGGCGTTCCGGCTCTCGCAGGTGGTGGCCGCCGCCAACGCCCGCCTGGCCGGCATGAGCGACCAGCGCTACTCCCTGGAGCACACTGGCCGCCGCGGCGCCGGTGAGACGCGGGGTGGGCTGAGCATCCTGGTCCGCGACGACTGGTCCGGCGAGACCCGGGACCCGGCCACCCTCTCCGGCGGTGAGACCTTCGTCGTCTCCCTCGCTCTCGCCCTCGGCCTGGCCGACGTGGTCACCCAGGAGGCAGGTGGCGCCGAGCTCGACACCCTTTTCGTCGACGAGGGCTTCGGCTCTCTCGACGCGGACACCCTCGACGACGTGATGGACACCCTCGACTCGCTGCGCGACGGCGGGCGGGTCGTCGGGGTGGTCTCCCACGTCGCCGAGATGCGCGACCGGATCCCCACCCAGCTGCGAGTCACCAAGTCGCGGTCCGGGTCCACGGTCGAGATCAGCCGCTGAGCCGATCCGGGGCCACCTGCTCGGATCGGCCGGCCTCGGCCGATCGGCTCAGATCTGGACGGTCCCGTGATCGGCGTCGAAGGTGTCGCCGGTGAGCTTGGTCTTGGCGAAGCTGATCAGCGAAGCGACCTTGCTGCCCGGGGTGTCCCAGTACTCCCCCTGCTCGACCTCGACCCGGATCAGTGCCGCGTTCGGGTCCTCGGGTCCGCCGGGCAGCCAGGCCTCGGCGAAGGTGTTCCACAGCTCCCGGAGCTTCGCGTCGTCGTCGACGAGGTACGCCGAGCCCGACACGGCCACCCACGAGTCCCGCGCCGAGAAGGTGAGGGCCACCCGCGACTCGGCCTGGATCGCCCGTACGTGGGCGGAGTCGCGAGCGGTGATGAACCACAGCTCCGCGCTCGGCTCGACCTCCTGGCGCGCCATCGGCACGCTGCGCGGACCGTCGGCGCCGAAGGTGGTCATCATCGCGATGGGCATGTCGTCCATCAGGTCCACGAGCTTCTTCTGTTCTCCGGTGTCGGTCATGAGGGTGCGGTACCCACGTGGATAGATTCGACTCATGAGCCCGCCCAGCCTGGACTCCACCTTCACCGCACTGCCCTTCCGCGACCTCGGCGAGGCAGCGTTGTCCCGAGCCCGCGATCTGGGCGCCGACCACGCCGACTTCCGGTTCGAGCGGGTCCGCTACCAGGACCTCGGGGTCCGTGACGGCGTCCTGCAGGGCGCCAGCGACCGCGAGGACCTCGGCTTTGCGGTCCGGGTCATCCACCGCGGGTCGTGGGGCTTCGCCTCCGGCGTGTTCCTGACCGTGGCGGAGGCGGTCCGCGTCGCCGAGACCGCAGTCGCCGTCGCCCGGGTCGCGGCCGGGATGACCAGCAACCCGGTCGAGATCGCCGACGAGCCGGTGCACGCTGACGTCACCTGGGTCTCGGCGTACGACCTCGACCCGTTCGCGGTGCCGGTGCCCGAGAAGGCGGCCCTGCTCATCGACTGGACCCACCGACTGCGCGCCGGTCCGGCGGTCGACCACGCCTCCGCCCACCTGCTGCAGGTGCAGGAGAACAAGTACTACGCCGACCTGACCGGCACCTCCACCACCCAGCAGCGAATCCGGGTGCACCCCGGCTTCGAGGCGATGGGAGCGGGTGCGGACACCTTCGACTCGATGGCGAGCATCGCGCCGCCGGCCGGCCGCGGCTGGGAGTACCTCGCCGGCGGCGCCGGGAGCTGGGACTGGGACAGCGAGATCGAGCAGGTCCCCGAGCTGCTTGCCGAGAAGCTCGCGGCTCCGAGCGTCGAGGCCGGCACCATGGACCTGGTCATCCATCCCTCCAACCTGTGGCTGACCATCCACGAGTCGATCGGCCACGCGACCGAGCTCGACCGGGCGCTGGGCTACGAGGCCAACTACGCGGGGACCTCGTTCGCGACCCTCGACAAGCTCAACACGCTGCACTACGGCTCCCCGGTCATGAACGTCACGGGCGACCGGACCATCGAGCACGGTCTGGCGACCGTCGGGTACGACGACGAGGGCGTCCAGACACAGGCCTGGGACATCGTGCGGGACGGCGTCTTCGTCGGCTACCAGCTGGACCGGCAGATGGGCCTGATGCACCCCTCCCTCAATCCCGGCCCGACCGGCGCGGGCCGCTCCAACGGCTGTGCCTACGCAGACTCCCCCGAGCACGTCCCCCTCCAGCGGATGGCCAACGTCTCCCTGCAGCCGGCACCGGACGGTCCGTCCACCGCGGAGCTGATCGGCCGTGTCGAGCGCGGCCTCTACGTCGTCGGCGACAAGTCCTGGAGCATCGACATGCAGCGGTTCAACTTCCAGTTCACCGCGCAGCGGTTCTACACCATCGTCGACGGCGAGCTGGCAGGCCAGGTCCGCGACGCCGCCTACCAGGCGACGACGACCGACTTCTGGAACTCGATGGAGGCCGTCGGCGGCCCCGGGACCTGGGAGCTCGGCGGCGCGTTCAACTGCGGCAAGGCCCAACCCGGGCAGGTCGCGAGCGTGAGCCACGGCTGTCCCACGTCGCTCTTCCGCGACGTACGCGTCCTCAACACCAGCGACGAGGCGGGCCACTGATGACCACGTTCACGCCCCAGTCCTTCGTCGAGCACGCAGTGGCGACCAGCATCGCCGACGACTGCTTCGTGATCGTGCGGGACCACACCAGCGCCAACCTGCGATGGGCCAACAACACCCTGACCACCAACGGCGTCATGCACGGGGTGGACGTCACCGTCATCTCGTTCATCCGCTCCGGCGACGGCGTCTCGGTCGGCTCGACCAGCGGGAGCGCCACCACCCAGGCAGCGGTGACCGCCCTCGTCGAGGCCGCCGACACCGCGGCACGGGCCTCCACCCCTGCCGAGGACGCCGGTGAGCTGCTCCGCGACCGGGTCTCCCCCGACTGGGAGGAGGCGCCGGTGCCCACCGGAATCGAGGTGTACGACGCGGTCGCGCCGGCACTCGGCGAGACCTTCCGCCGGGCCGAGTCCGAGCGCCGGGTGCTCTACGGCTTCGTCAACCACGAGATGACCACGACCTACCTCGGCTCCACGACCGGGCTGCGACTGCGCCACGTGCAGCCGACCGGGCACTACGGCTGCACCGGCAAGACCGTCGATCTGTCGAGCAGCGCGTGGGTCGGTGCTGCGACCCGAGACTTCAAAGACGTCGACCCGATGGCCTTCGACGACGAGGTGGCCCGCCGGCTCGGCTGGGCGGCACGCCGGGTCGACCTGCCAGCCGGACGCTACGACACGATCCTGCCGCCGACCGCGGTCGCCGACCTGATGATCGACGCCTACTGGTCCGCCGGGGCACGCGTCGCGCACGAGGGCCAGTCTGTCTACAGCCAGCACGGCGGGGGCACCCGGATCGGTCAGCCGGTCGCACGCCCGGGCGTGCACCTCTTCTCCGACCCGGCCCACCCGGGCCTGGAGTGCGAGCCGTTCGCGCTCGCCACCAGCTCGAGCAACCTGGCGTCGGTCTTCGACAACGGGCTGCCGCTGGCGCGCACCGACTGGGTCCGCGACGGGGAGCTGACCGCGCTGCTCCAGACCCGTCACTCGGCAGGACTGACGCAGCAGCCGGTCACGCCGGGAATCGACAACCTGGTGCTGGAGGTCGACGGCGCCACCGGCTCCATCGATGACCTCGTCGCCGGCACCGAACGCGGTCTGCTGCTGACCTGCTTGTGGTACATCCGCGAGGTCGACCCGCAGACCCTGCTGCTCACCGGCCTGACCCGGGACGGCGTCTATCTCGTCGAGGACGGCGAGATCACCGGCGCGGTCAACAACTTCCGCTTCAACGAGAGCCCGGTCGACCTGCTCAACCGCTTCACGCAGGCATCGTCGACCGTGCCGACCTTCAGCCGGGAGTGGGGCGACGACTACTTCTCCCGGACCGCGATGCCGGCCCTACGCGTCCCCGACTTCAACATGTCGAGCGTCTCCCCGGCCCAGTAGTCCGGCACCTCTGGCTGGCCATCCGGCTCAGCGCGCCGGATGTCCCCCTGGCACGGGGGCGTCCGGATCGTACGGGGTACGCGTGTAGATGAAGGTCGCGGCGTCGAGGTGGCTGATCGAGCCGTCGTCGCGGCGTACGACCTGCAGCTCCTCACCTGCGTGGTAGCCCGACGTGCCGACGACCCGACCGTCCCTCACCGCGAACCGGTAGGACTCGCGGTCGCCTCGGTGCACGACGAGCTCGGCGCCCGCCATGGAGAACACGAACGGGGTGTTGCCCCAGTGCCAGACGCCGGGCACGCCCGCCAGCTCAGCGGGTACGGCGTCCGCCGGACGCCACGGCTCGGGCAGCGTGGGCTCGGCCGCCTCGAGGTCCTCGAGGAGGCCGGTCACGAGCTCGGTGGGCGAGAAGCCCGTGGTGGCGTTGGCGAGCACGACGCCACCGGTGCGGCGTCGTCGGTCCACCAGGACGGTCGCCAGGAAGCCGGGCATCGACCCGCCGTGCCCGGCCAGGGTCCCGGAGCCCCCGGCGAGCAGCTGGAAGCCCAGCCCGTGGGCCGCGCGCAGGCCGTCGCCCGGGCTCGCGGACTGTGGACCGAAGGCCCGGCCGAGCTCGGTGCCCGTCAATACGTCGGGGTGCCCGTCGAGCAGGAAGGTCGCATAGCGCGCGAGGTCGCGGATCGTGGCCCAGACCTGACCGGCGGGCGCCATCGCACCGGTGTCGGTGGACGGCTCCGGGACCAGCGTGCCCTCGTAGGGGTGCACGCTCCACCCCGGTGCCGCCGCGCCGTCGGGGAGGTACGACGTACGAGACATCCCCAGCGGAGCCAGCACCCGGTCCTGGACTGCCGGCCACCACGAGGTCCCGAGCAGCCGCGCCGCGATCTCGCCGAGCAGCGCGTAGCCGAGGTTGGAGTAGTGGAACTGCTGCTGGGTCGCGAAGACGGCGCCCGACCCGTCGTTCGCGGCGACCAGCTCGTCGAAGGTCAGCCCGGCCGAGCGCTCCCACCAGGAGCCGACCGGCTCGGACTGCATCCCGGAGCTGTGTGCCAGCAGGGTGCGCACCGTGCGGTCGGCGTAGCCGACGTCACCCAACACGACCGAGGCGGGCTGGTCCAGGTCCAGCCGGCCGTCGCGCACCAGCTGCAGGACCAGCACCGCGGTCATCGTCTTGGTGATCGACCCGATGCGGTACTGCACGTCGAACGGGTCGTGGCTCGGCACGGCCGGGTCGCCGTACGTCGCGAACCACACCGGCTCCCCGTCCCGGACCAGCCCGGCGACGACCGACGGCAACCTCCCGGTCGCCTGCGCCCAGGCGAGTCGGGCGCGCAACCGCCGGTCAGTCAGGTCGGCGACGCTCGGGATGGGCGGAGCACTCACTCCGCGAACGCTTCCAACGGAGGGCAGGCGCAGACCAGGTTGCGGTCGCCGTACGCCTGGTCGACCCGCGCGACCGGCGGCCAGTACTTGTCGGGGTCGACGCCGGTCGGGAAGACCGCGAGCTCCCGCGGGTAGGCGCGGTCCCACTCCCCCACCAACGCCCGCGCGGTGTGCGGCGCGCCACGCAGCGGTGAGCTCTCCGGGGTCCACTCCCCGGCGCCGACCCGGTCGATCTCCGCGCGGATCGCGATCATCGCGTCCACGAACCGGTCGATCTCCGCGAGGTCCTCGGACTCGGTGGGCTCCACCATCAGGGTGCCCGCGACGGGGAACGACATGGTCGGGGCGTGGAAGCCGTAGTCCACGAGCCGCTTGGCGACGTCGTCGACGGTCACGCCGGTGTCCTTGGTCAGCCCGCGCAGGTCGAGGATGCACTCGTGGGCGACCAGTCCGCCGTGGCCGCGGTAGAGCACCGGGTAGTGCTCGCCGAGCCGGGTGGCGACGTAGTTGGCCGAGAGCACCGCGACGGCGGTCGCACGGGTCAGGCCGGCGGCGCCCATCAACCGGATGTAGGCCCACGAGATCGGCAGGATGCCCGCGGAGCCGTACGGCGCCGCGCTGATCGGGCCGATCCCGGAGCGCTTCGCCTCCTCGGGGTGCATCGCGTGGGAGGGCAGGTAGGGCGCCAGGTGGGCGCGCACCGCCACCGGGCCGACACCGGGGCCGCCGCCGCCGTGCGGGATGCAGAAGGTCTTGTGCAGGTTGAGGTGGGAGACGTCGCCGCCGAACTCGCCCGGCTTGGCGTAGCCCAGCAGTGCGTTGAGGTTGGCCCCGTCGACGTACACCTGACCTCCGTGGCCGTGCACGGTCTCGCACAGCTCGGAGATGGTGTCCTCGTAGGCCCCGTGCGTCGACGGGTAGGTCACCATGATCGCCGCGAGGTCGGCGGAGTGCGCGTCGCACTGGGCCCGCAGGTCCTCGAGGTCGACGGCGCCGTCCGCACCCGACTTCACCACGACGACCTTCATCCCGGCCATCACCGCGGAGGCGGCGTTGGTGCCGTGGGCCGACGACGGGATCAGGCACACGTCGCGGGCAGCGTCGCCGTTGGCGCGGTGGTAGCCGCGGATCGCGAGCAGGCCGGCGAGCTCGCCCTGGGACCCGGCGTTGGGCTGGATCGAGACCGTGTCGTAGCCGGTCACCTCGGCCAGCCAGCCCTCGAGGTCGTTGACGAGCTGGCGGTATCCGGCGGCGTCCTCAGCCGGGGCGAACGGGTGCAGGTCGGCGAAGCCCGGCAGCGAGATCGGCTCCATCTCGGTGGTTGCGTTGAGCTTCATCGTGCAGGAGCCCAGCGGGATCATCCCTCGGTCCAGGGCGTAGTCGCGCGCCGAGAGCCGCCGCAGGTAGCGCAGCATCTGGGTCTCGCTGTGGTGGCTGCGGAACACGTCATGGGTCAGGAAGTCGGTGCTGCGACGGAGCACCTCGGGGATGGCGTCAGCGGTCTGGGCGTCGAGCCCGTCGAGATCGTGGTCGCCGGCCGCCACCCCGAACGCCTTGAGCACGCTGGTGATGGTGGAGCGGCTGGTGCACTCCGACGTGGTGACACCGACCCGGTCCTCGTCGACGAGCCGGAGCTGGATGCCGAGGCTGCGGGCGACGCCGACCACCTCGCTCGCCCGACCCGGCACGGTCACGCCCAGCGTGTCGAAGTACTGCTCGTGGGCGACCTCGATCCCGCTGGTCCGCAACGCTGCCGCGAGCACCGCGGCGTAGCGGTGGGTGCGGGTCGCGATCGAGCGCAGCCCGTCAGGGCCGTGGTAGACGGCGTACATCGACGCGGTGACTGCCAGCAGCACCTGGGCGGTGCAGATGTTGGAGGTCGCCTTGTCGCGGCGGATGTGCTGCTCGCGGGTCTGCAGGGCGAGCCGGTAGGCCGGGCGGCCCTCGGCGTCGACCGACACACCGACGAGACGGCCGGGAAGGTGCCGCTCGAGCCCTGCGGCGACGCTCATGAAGCCGGCGTGCGGTCCGCCGTAGAAGAGGGGGACGCCGAAGCGCTGGCTCGAGCCGACCACGACGTCGGCGCCGAGGTGGCCCGGCGCCTCCAGCAGGGTGAGCGCGAGCAGGTCGGCCGCGACCACCGCGAGCGCGCCGCGCTCGTGTGCCTCGGCGATGACCGCCCGCGGGTCGAGGATCCGCCCCGACGCACCGGGGTACTGCACCAGCACGCCGCACAGCGCACCGTCCGGGAGACCCTCGGCGAGGTCGGCGACGACGACCTCGATGCTCATTGCCTCGGCCCGGGTCCGGACCACGTCGATGGTCTGCGGCAGTGCGTCGGCGTCGACGACGAACGGCCCGCTGGCCTTCTTGTTCCCGCGCCGCACCAGCGTCATCGCCTCTGCGGCGGCGGTGCCCTCGTCGAGGAGCGAGGCGTTGGCGGTCGGCAGCCCGGTGAGGTCGCCGATCACGGTCTGGAAGTTGAGCAGCGCCTCGAGCCGGCCCTGCGAGATCTCCGGCTGGTACGGCGTGTAGGCGGTGTACCAGCTCGGGTCCTCGAGCACGTTGCGCCGGATCACCGGCGGCGTGATCGTCGCGTGGTAGCCCAGCCCGATCATCGCCTCACCGGGTCGGTTGGCGTGGGCGATGCTCCGCAGCTCCCGGGCTGCGACGGCCTCGCTCACCGGTGTCGGCAGCTCGAGCCCCTCCGCAGGCCGGATGCCGCCGGGTACGGCGGCCTCCATCAGCTCCTCGAGGGACCCGTGGCCGAGTCGCTCCAGCATCGTGGCGACGTCGCCGGGGCGGAGCCCGATGTGCCGCTCGACGAACGGCAGCGCGCCGTCGAGCTCGGTGAGCGAGGGGTGATCTGACATCGGTGGGGCTCCTCGAAGGTCGTTCGGGTGCCTCCCCCTCTGTCGCGCCGCCGATGGCGCTTCAGAGTGCCTGACCCGCACGGTCCGGTTGCCTGAGAGGTTCCGGGGAGGAATTGCCCCTTCGGCGCCCCGGCAGAGGTGCACCGGGGACTCTCCCGTGCAGGAGTGTCAGCAGGGTCCAACCTACCGGGCGGTGCGCCCGGACACGAGTTCGCACACGTGCCCGGTGATCGAGCCGGTCGGGATTCAGCCGGCGCTGCGCGCGGCGCGGCGGGCGGCGAGCTCGTCGCTGGCCGATGGTGCGGCCTCCGGCTCGGCGGTGCGCTCGCTCGGCAGCGCGGCGAGGGTGCCCTCGATCTCCTGCCACACGCCACCGATCGCGATCCCGAAGACGCCCTGCCCGCCCTGGAGCAGGTCGATGATCTCGTCGTTGCTGGTGCACTCGTAGACCGAGACGCCGTCACTCATCAGGGTGACCCGGGTGAGGTCCTCGGTGCCGCGCTTGCGCAGGTGCTGGACGGCGGTGCGGATCTGCTGCAGCGAGATGCCGGCGTCGAGCAGCCGCTTGACCACCTTGAGCAGCAGGATGTCCTGGAAGGAGTAGAGCCGCTGCGAACCGGAGCCCTTGGCTCCCCGCACGGTGGGCTCGATCAGCCCGGTGCGGGCCCAGTAGTCGAGCTGGCGGTAGCTGATGCCGGCGGCGTTGCAGGCCGTCGGACCGCGGTAGCCGGTGTCGCTCGGCAGGGGGGACACGTCGTCGGTGAAGAGCAGGCCCTGTTCCTCCGCTGCGTCCGCGGCCAGGCCGGCCTCGGCGCTGGTGCGCTGCTGCTCGTTCTCGTTCACTCGGTCCTCCGGGGGGCTACTCCGTGGAGCGCAACTCCGGGGAAGTGCTGGCGGACCACCCGGGAGGGCAGCACCACAGCGGTGGAGTTACAACAGAGACAGTTCAAGGTAGGCCGGGTCCGGGCCACGGTCAAAGACGTCGGCGGCGTGTCGTAACCCTCACCCTCCACCTGAGGGTTAGCCCTGGGGAGCGTCGAAGTCCTCCGGAGTGACCTGGTCCAGGAACTCGCGGAACTTCTCGACCTCGTCCTCCTGCTCCGCCGGCACCGCCAGGCCCGCCTCGTCGAGGACGTCCTCGGAGCACAGGATCCGAGCGCCGGTACGCAGCGCGAGCGCGATGGAGTCGGAGGGCCGAGCGCTCACCTGGGCGCCGGACTTGAAGAGCAGCAGCGCGAAGAAGACGCCGTCCTTCACCTCGGTGATCTGCACCTCGGTGAGCTCGTTGCCGGTGGCCTCGAGCACGTCCTTCATCAGGTCGTGGGTCAGCGGTCGCGGTGGGATGACGCCCTGCTGTGCGAACGCGATGGCGGTCGCCTCGACCGCTCCGATCCAGATCGGGAGATAGCGCTCCCCCGACACCTCCCGCAACAGCACGATCGGCTGGTTGGAAGGCATCTCGACCCGGACTCCCATGACATCGACTTCGCGCACGCTCCTCACCCTACTCCGGAGCGGTCGACCGTCACGAGGAGCGCAGGCCGGCCTTGACCAGGGTCGCGTGCAGTCGCACGGACAGCGCCGCGATCTCGGTGACGGCCTCCGCGGCGCGGGCCTTCGCCGAGGCGTCACGGCCGTTCTTGTGCGGGGCCACCACCTGCTCGACCATCCCCACCTCACGGTCGGCTGCGGTCTTGAACGCCCGGAGGTGTCGCGGCTCGAAGCCGAAGTCGGCCAGCTCTCGGGCCGTCTGCGCGATGACCAGGGCGTCGGTGTCGAAGTGACCGGTGCCCGGCCGCGCCGAGATCAGGCCGAACTGCTCGAGCTGGTCGAGCAGCTCCTCGGAGATGTCGGCGATCTTGACCAGCTCCCGGCGGGACAGCCGGAGGTTGTCGCGCCGGCCGAACGACTCCGGCGACGGCAGTCCGTCGGCCGTCAGGGACACCTGCGGGACGGTCGGCACCACCGGATCGATCGGTGGTGGCTCCAGACCCCGGTCGATGGCGTCGAGGTGCTCGCCGATCACCTTGAGCGGCAGGTAGTGGTCGCGCTGCATCCGCAGCACGTAGCGCAGTCGCTCCACGTCGTCGTGGGAGAACTTGCGGTAGCCGGCCGCCGTACGCTCCGGCTTGATCAGGCCCTTGTCCTCGAGGAACCGGATCTTCGGGATGGTGATGCCGGGGAAGTTCGGCCGTAGCCGGTCGAGGACCTCACCGATGTTCATGCGCGCCCGAGACGACGCGGACGCCCCCGAGGTCACGCTCACGTGTCTGCGTGCCCGGAGAAGAAGACGAGTCGGTACTTGCCGATCTGGACCTCGTCGCCGTCGGTGAGCTGCACCCGGTCGATCCGATCGCGGTTCACGTAGGTGCCGTTGAGGCTGCCGACGTCGCTGACCGTGAAGCTGTCGCCGTCGCGGTGGAACTCGGCGTGCCGGCGGGAGACCGTGACGTCGTCGAGGAAGATCTCGCTGTCCGGGTGGCGCCCGGCACTGACCACGTCGGCGTCCAGGAGGAACCTGCTGCCCGAGCCGGGGCCACGCTGCACCACGAGCAGTGCGTGCCCGCCGGGCAGGGCGTCCACGGCAGCCGCGTCCACGGGGTTCAGCTGCCGGTCGGAGGTCTCCACCTTGTCGGCGGTGGTCCCGATCGAGATGGTCGCGGTCGTCTCACCCGCCGGATCGGGCGCGGGCGCGGCCGGCGCGCTCGGGGGCACGACCGGCGCGGGCGCGGGGTCGGTGACCAATCGGGTGCCGCACTGGGAGCAGAAGCGGGCGTCGTCAGGGTTCTGCTTGCCACACGCTGTGCAGAACGGCATCGATCTGGTCCTTCGGTCGCGGTTCGGAACCCTCGCCAACCCTCAGGGCCGGGCTGAGGTTGATGGTTTCACCGAACCTATCAGCCGCGCAACGGTGATCAAGTAGACGCGCGGCTCCTGCTGGAGGTGCTAGCCCTCCAGCGAGGACTCGTAGCTGGCGGAGTCGAGAAGGCCATCGAGCTGGGACGCGTCGGCGAGCGTCACCTCGAAGAGCCAGCCACCGGCGTACGGGTCGTTGTTGACCAGCTCGGGCGTCGCGTCGAGGGCGTCGTTGATCGCCACGACGTCCCCGGTGACCGGCGCATAGATGTCACTGACCGACTTGGTCGACTCCAGCTCGCCGCAGGTGCTGCCGGACGTGACGCTCTCCCCGACCGCGGGGAGCGAGACGTAGACGATGTCGCCCAGCGCCTCCTGGGCGTAGTGGGTGATGCCGATCCGCACCGAGCCCTCGTGCTCCCCGGGCTGGCGGACCCACTCGTGCTCGGTGGTGTACTTCAGGTCGTCGGGGTACACGTCGTCTCCTCCGGTCGGTCAGCGGGTGCTGCGGTGAGGCTACTGCCCGGGCGCCGGCTGGGCGTACTGGGGCTTGAGCGGGCTTCACGACGCTCTCGATGTCCAGCGAGGCGAGCTCCTCCACGTCGACCAGCGCGCCGTCCTCCTCGAACTGCTCGCGAGGGCCGTCGGGGAAGTCGATCCCGGAGGAGTTCAGGGTGTTCGGGTCACCGATCGCGTCGACGACGTACGGCGACGTGACCAGCTCGCCGTCGATGAGGATCCCGCCGACCCCGTCGGCGAACGAGGTCTGCGCGACCACCCGCACCGTCCCGTTGAACTGGATCGCCTCGGCCCCCGCGGTCCGCAGCTCCTGGACCAGGTCGACCATGTTGTCGACGTCGACCGGTCCGTCCTGCTCGGTGATCGTGACCCGGATGCCAGGACCGGTCACCGGCACCAGTCCCGCCATCACCGACAGCGTCTCCGCCTCCTGCTGGGACTGCGCCAGGGCCGCCTCGCGGGCACCGGTGCTCGACTGCAGGTCGTCGCGGGTCTGTTGCAGCCGGGTGATCTCGGACTGAGCCCGCTGCGAGGTGCCCGCGAGACCGTTGAGCACGTCGATCAGGTCCTGCTCGCGCAGGCTCGCGTAGCTGTTCTCGACGGTGTTGAACCGGACCTGGGTGATCGCGGCGAACGCGACCAGGGCGAGCAGCACGCCCACCACGGCCTGGGAGCGCGACGGTCGCGTCATCGCCCCACGCAGCCGCTGTACGCCGGTCGGCGACGTGGTGTCCCCGGTCTCGGCCCCGGTCTCGGCCCCGGTTTCAGCCCCGGGGTCCAGCTCGTCCTCAGGCATGGAAGAGGTGCCGGCGGATCGCCGCCACGTTGGAGAAGATCCGGATGCCCAGGACGACGATCACACCGGTCGACAGCTGGCCGCCGACGCCGAGCTTGTCGCCGAGGTAGACGATGGCAGCCGCGATCACGACGTTGCTGACGAAGGAGACGACGAAGACCTTGTCGTCGAAGATGCCGTCGAGGTAGGCGCGCAGCCCACCGAAGACCGCGTCGAGCGCCGCGACCACGGCGATCGGGAGGTAGGGCTCCAGCCCCAGGGGTACGTCGGGCTGGAAGATGACTCCGAGGACGATGCCGACCAGCAGTCCGAGCGCGGCGATCACGGCGTCTCCTTCTCGTGCTGCTTCAGGTTCCCCTTGGCGGTGCCCTCGGTCGCCCACCGCAGCTTCAGCAGGCGTGCCGGCGCCGCCGGCAGGGTGAGCTTGTCGGCATCGTCCATGCTCCACTCCAGTCCGAGCGCGTCGGCGAGGTTGCGGAACTCCAGGCCGCTGTCGGTGTTCATCAGGTCCGACTGGAGGGTGCGCTCGTCGCCGATGGCCGACACGACGTACGGGCGCAGCAGCGGCTGGGCGTTGACCCTGATCGCGGTGCTGGAGTTGCGGATCGCGGATCGGTTGGTGAGCCGCTGACCGTTGATCGCGATCGCCTCGGCACCGGCGTTCCACAGTCCGTCGACCAGGATGCCCAGGTCGGAGTCGCGCACCTTCTCACCCGAGGACGCGTCGTCGACGGTGATCTGCACGCCGGGCCCGGTCACCGCACCGAAGCCGGACTGGGCCGCGAGCCGGGTGGCCTTCTCCTGGGTGGCGTCGGCGGAGGTGTCGGCCTCGTCGTAGGAGTCCTGCAGCCCGACGTTGAGCTCCCGCAGCCGCACGATCCGGTCCTGAAGGTCGCCCACGTCGGCACGCCCGGTCTGCACCTGCTTGATGAGAGAGTCCCGGCTGGCGCTCTCGACGCCGGCCCGCGCCGAGGTCTGCACCGCGGCGATCGCGACGAGCAGGCCGAAGACACCGACGACGACCGCGGCGGTGCGCCGCTGCCGGCCCGGGCGCGCCTCGACCCCCCTGGCGGCTCGGCGCCGGGCGGCCACCTCGTAGTCCACGTCCAGGGACTCCTGGGTGATCCTGGTCAGCAGCGGCAGGTTGGCCCGGTCCGCGGGCCCCGTCGGCTCAGCCATGGTCGACCTGGTGGCGGGGCGTGGTCTTCAGCAGCACCCGGACCTGCCAGGCGTAGAGCAGACCCGCCCACCAGTAGAGACCGATCCCCCACAGCGCGAAGGCCCAGCCGAAGACGTTGGCGAGGGTCGCGACCGTGCCCTCACCGTCCCCGAGCAGCAGCAGCGGGAACGCGTAGAGCAGGTTGAAGGTCGCAGCCTTGCCCAGGAAGTGCACCGGGAGCGCGCTGTAGCCGCGGGTGCGCAGCAGCGGGACCAGACCCCACAGCAGGAGGTCCCGCAGCGGCAGCGAGACGGCCGCCCACCACGGGATGACGTCCCGCAACGCGAGCCCCACCACCACCGCGAGGATGTAGAGCCGGTCCGCGACCGGGTCCAGGATCTGGCCGACCATCGACGTCTGTTCCCAGCGGCGGGCGAGATAGCCGTCGAGGAAGTCCGTGACTCCGGCCGCGGCGAGCAGCAGCAGCGCCAGCCCGTCCGCCTCGGGGCCGAGGACCAGCCACAGGAAGACCGGCACTCCGGCGAGCCGGAGCATGCTGAGCAAGTTGGGCACCGTCCACACGCGGTTGCGCGTCGATTCGTCCGCCACTGCTGCCTGCATTTCGAAGTCCCGGGGCATTGCGACAACACCTTAGCGGCCCCGCCGGTCGCGGCCCGATTCTCGAACACCAGTGTCCGGACCACCTCAGACTGACTCCTCGTGGTGGGCCGCGTCGCGGATCTCACCGACCAGCTCCTCGATCACGTCCTCGAGGGTCACCAGGCCGGCGGTCACCCCTTCCGCGTCGACGACGCGGCCCAGGTGGGCACCTCGACGCTGGAGGGTCTCCAGGGCGTCGTGCAGTGCCTCGTCCGGCGCCACCGGCGCGAAGGGGCGGATCCACCTGTCCTCCACCGGCTGGGACCGTCGTGCCTCGTCGGGCTCGAGCACGTCCTTGATGTGCAGGTAGCCCACCAGCTCCTCGGCGTCGTCGACGACCGGGAACCGGCTGAAGCCGGTCGCCGCGCACAGGGCCTCGACATCGGCCGGGGTGGAGCCCCGCCGGACGGTCGTGAGCGTCTCGGGCCGCATCAGGACCGCGCCCACGGTCTTCTCGGTGAACCCGAGCGCTCCGGCGAGGCGGTCGTACTCATCGGACTCCAGGAGGCCCTCGCCACGGGACTCCTCGACCAGGGCGGCGACCTCCTCACGGGTGAACGTCGAGCTGACCTCGTCCTTGGGCTCGACCCGGATCAGCCGGAGCGACCCGTTGGCGAGCGCGTTGAGCGACACGATCAGCGGGCGGAGCACCGTGACGATGCCGAGCATCGGTGGCCCGAGCACCAGGGCAGCCCGGTCCGGCCCGGCCAGCGCGATGTTCTTCGGCACCATCTCGCCGAGCACCACGTGGAGGAACACCACGATGAGCAGTGCGATCACGAACGAGATGGGGTGCAGCAGCCCGTCAGGGACGTGCAGGGCGTGCAGCACCGGCTCGAGCAGGTGGGCGACGGCGGGTTCGCCCACGGCACCGAGACCGAGCGAGCAGATGGTGATGCCGAGCTGGGCGCCCGCCATCATCAAGGTCACGTGCTCCATCGCCCGCAAGGTGGTCTTGGCCATCCGGGACCCGGCCTGCGCTCGGGGCTCGATCTGGCTGCGTCGGGCGGACAGCAGCGCGAACTCGGCGCCGACGAAGAACGCGTTGAAGGCCAGCAGCACGACGGCGATCAGGACGCCGGTGAGGCCGCTCACCGGTCCTCACCCGTCGCCTCGGCGTGCGCCCGGTCCAGCAGTCGCAGCGTGATCCGGTCGACGCGGAGCCCGTCCATCCGCTCGACCGTCGAGCACCGCCAGCTGCTCGCGGCGCTCGTCGGGGTCGGCCAGGTCTGGGACGACGACCTCGGCCAGGTCACCGGCCCGCGGGATCTGGCCGAGCACCCGCAGCACCAGGCCGGCGATCGTGTCGTAGTCCTCGTGGTCGGGCAGCGTCGATCGCCGGTGAGGTCCTCGACCTCGTCGGGGCGCAGCAGCCCGGAGAGCGACCAGGTCCCGTCCCGCTGCAACCGGGCGTTGGAGCTGAGCCGGTCGTGCTCGTCGGAGATGTCCCCGACGATCTCCTCGACCACGTCCTCGAGCGTGACGATGCCGGCGAAGCCGCCGTACTCGTCGAGGACGACCGCCATCTGGAAGCCGTCGGTGCGCAGCAGCGAGAGCAGCGGGTCGAGGCGCAGCGAGTCGGGCACCACGATCGGCTTCGCCATCAGGTGCTTGACCCGGGTGGTCGCGCGCTCGGAGACCGGTTGGGCGACCGCGTGCTTGACGTGAACGGTGCCGACGACGTTCTCGTCGCTGTCGAGCACCGGGAAGCGGGAGTGACCGGTGCGTCGCGTCAGCTCGATGACGGCACTGGCCCGGTCGCCGGTCTCGAGCGAGTTGGTCCGGACCCGGGGGGTCATGATCTCGCTCGCCGTGCGCGTGCCGAACTCGACCGAGCGCTCCATCAGCTCCGCG
Source organism: uncultured Actinomycetota bacterium (assembly GCA_963706475.1). Lineage (GTDB taxonomy): Bacteria > Actinomycetota > Actinomycetes > Propionibacteriales > Nocardioidaceae > Nocardioides. The sequence goes on from CAVPLV010000003.1 coordinate 487,070, forward strand.
GTCTCGTGGTCGAGCGTCCCCTCGTTGGCGGAGTGCTGGATGAGCGACGCCAGCTCGGCCGAGCTCCGCGCCGACCGCAGCTCCTCCTGGGGCTCGACCCCTAGCCGGCGCACGATGGCGTTGGCCGAGCCGTTGAGCAGCTTGATCGGACCGCGGTTGGCGGCCGTGAATGCGCGCTGGAAGCGCTGGGTGGCACGCGCGGTCTCCATCGGCCGGGCCAGCGCGAGGTTCTTCGGGATCAGCTCTCCGAAGACCATGGTCGCCACGGTGCTGAGTGTCAGCCCGATGCCGACCGCGACCGGGGACACCGCCCCGTCGGGCACGCCCAGACCGGACAGCGGCTCCTCGATCAGGTCGGCGATGGCCGGCTCGGCCAGGAACCCGATGGCCAGGTTGGTCAGGGTGATCCCGACCTGGGCACCGGACAGCTGGGTCGAGAGGTTGCGCAGTGCTGACTGGATCCCCTCCGCGCCCTTGTCGCCGGCAGCAGCAGCCTGCGCCACCTTGCCACGGTCGACGGTGACGAAGGAGAACTCGGCCGCCACGAAGACGCCGCAGGCCACGATCAGGAGCACGGCTGCGAGCAGCAGCAACGATGCCGTCATCGGCGCTCTCCTCGGTCAGTCGGCCAGATCGACCGGTCGTCCGGGGAGAGCGGGGGACTTTGAGAGCCGTCCATGGGCGGGCGTTGGATCCTCACGTGCTGGGGGTCGTTGCCCGAACTCTATCGAGCCGCGGCGAGAAGGCGCAGAAACGGGACGTCGACAAGAACACGTTCTAGTGCCACAGTGACGCCCGTGCGAGTCATCCAGTGGGCCACCGGAAGTGTCGGCCGGGCAGCGATCGAAGGCATCCAGCTCCACCCGGACCTCGAGCTCGTCGGCTGCTGGGTGCACGCCGAGGAGAAGCACGGCGTGGACGTCGGCTCGCTGATCGGCGGCGACCCGATCGGGGTCCTGGCGACGACCAGCACCGAGGAGATCCTGGCGCTGGAGGCGGACGCCGTCATCTACGCGCCGCTGATCCCCCAGCGCGACGAGGTCGCCGCGATCCTCCGCTCGGGCAAGAACGTGGTCACCCCGGTCGGCTGGTTCTACCCGACCGAGAAGGACGGGGCACCCCTGGCCGCGGCCTGCGCCGACGGCGGGACCACGTTGCACGGCACCGGCATCAACCCGGGCGGGATCACCGAGCTGCACCCGTTGATGTTCTCGGCGCTCTCCTCTGCCGTGACGTTCGTGCGCGGCGAGGAGTTCTCCGACATCCGCACCTACAACGCGCCCGACGTGGTGCGCCACATCATGATGTTCGGCGGCGCTCCCGACGACGCTCTCGGCGGTCCGATGCTCGGACTGCTCTCCGGCGGCTTCATCCAGTCGGTGCGGATGTGCCTGGACACCCTCGGCTTCTCCGCGGACGCCGAGATCCGGACTTCCCAGGAGGTCGCCGTCGCCACGGCGCCGATCGAGACGCCGATCGGGGTGATCGAGCCGGGACTGGTCGCGGGCCAGCGGTTCGTGTGGGAGGCCTTCGTGCGCGACACCTGTGTCGTGCGCATCGCCGTCAACTGGCTGATGGGCGAGGAGCACCTCTCCCCCGCGTGGTCCTTCGGCCCCGAGGGCGAGCGCTTCGAGGTCGAGGTCAAGGGTGACCCGGACACCTTCGTCACGATCCGGGGCTGGCAGCCCGCGACGGTCGAGGAGGGTCTGGTCCGCAACCCGGGGGTGGTCGCGACCGCCCTGCACTGCGTGAACTCGATCCCGTACGTCGTGGCTGCCGACCCGGGCATCAAGACCTACCTCGACCTGCCGCTGATCGCCGGCCGCGCGCACCCCGACCTGGCCTGACCCCTGCGGTCCGGACTTGGCGTGGCCGGGTCAGACGGTCTTGTTGAGGCTCGCGACCGCTTCCTCGAACTCGCTGACCAGGTCGGCGACGACGTCGGCGACGGGGCGCACGTCGTTCATCCGACCCACGATCTGCCCGATCGGCATCGAGATCACGTCCGGGTCGCCGGAGGCGCTGATCCGGTTGTGGGCATCGGCGACCAGGAGGTTCTGCAGCGGCATCGGCAACGGGGACGGCGCGTCCGGCTCGGCCCAGGCCTCGGTCCACTTGGTCTTGAGCAGCCGAGCCGGCTTGCCGGTGTAGATCCGGGTGCGCACGGTGTCCGACGACGTGGCCCTGGTGAAGGCCTCGGTCCAGCCGGCGTTCGACTGCAGCGTCTGGTACTCCTCGGTGCCGAGCCAGATGGAGCCGGTCCAGACCCCCTGGGACCCGAGGGCCAGCGACGCCGCGATCTGTCGACCGGAGCCGATGCCGCCGGCCCCGAGCACCGGCACGTCCGGCCCGACGGCGTCGACGATGTCGGGCTGCAGCACCATGCTGGCCACCTCACCGGTGTGCCCGCCGGCCTCGTAGCCCTGAGCCACGATGATGTCGACGCCGTTGGCCACGTGGGTCAGGGCGTGCTTGGCGGCACCCGCGAGTGCGGCCACCTTGATCCCCTGCGCATGACACTTCTCGATCACGTCAGGGGGCGGCGAGCCGAGCGCGTTCGCGATCAGCACCGGCCGGTGGTTGAGAGCCACGTCGAGGTGCGAGCGGGCCACCGAGTGCAGCCAGCCCAGCACTCCCTCCCGGCCCTCGCCCTCGGGGAGCGGCGGGACGCCCAGCTTCTGCAGGGTCTGCTCGACGAAGGTGACGTGGTCGGGTGGGATCAGCGCGCTCAGGTCGACGGAGGTGCCCTCGGTGGGGATCTTCATCGGCATCACGATGTCGACGCCGTAGGGCCTGCCGTCGGTGTTGTCGTCGAGCCAGCTCAGTGTCTCCTCGAGCTCGTCGGCGTCGTTGAAGCGGACGCAGCCGAGCACCCCGAGGCCGCCGGCCCGGGAGACCGCGGCTGCGACGTGCTCGGAGGGGGTGAAGGCGAAGATCGGGTAGTCGATCCCGAAGACGTCGCAGAGTGGGGTTCGCATTGCTCTCCTGGGACCGATCAGACGGAGGCGGTGTCGGGGACGGCAGCACCGGTGTCGGCGAGGGCGAGGTCCTTGGCGCGGGGGTACTGCGCCTTGCCGGCGGCGTTGCGCGGGACCTCGTCGACGAGGGTGAGGGAGCGCGGCAGCTTGTAGCCCGAGAGGTGCGCCCGCAGGTAGGTCCGGAGCTCCTCGAGGTCCAGCGTGGCGTCCTCGCGCAGCTCGACGACCGCGGCGACCGCCTGACCGAACTTCTCGTCCGGGATGCCGACCACGAGCACGTCGTACACGGCGGGGTGGCCCTTGATCGCCATCTCCACCTCCTCGGGGTAGACCTTCTCGCCGCCGGTGTTGACGCAGTTCGAGCCGCGGCCGAGCAGGGTGACCCGATGGCCCTCCTCGATCCGGGCGAAGTCGCCGGGCACCGAGTAGCGCTCGCCGCCGATCTCGAGGAACGTGGCCGCCGACTTGACGGGGTCCTTGTAGTAGCCGACCGGGACCGACCCGCCGCGCCCGAGGCGACCGATCCGGCCGACGTCGGTGTCCGGGTCGAGGAGCTCGTTGTTCTCGTCGATCACCACGCTGCTGGCCGCGAGCCCCACGACCGGGCCATCGGTGGAGATGTTGTTGGCGTCCGCCATGCCCATCCCCTGGAAGCCGGTCTCGGTCGCGCCGACCGAGTCGGTGAAGATCGAGTTCGGGAAGGCCGCCATCCAGCGCGCCTTCACCGGCGGACTGAAGATCGCGGCGCTGCTGGAGATGGCGACCAGGTTGGAGGCGTCGTACGGCGTGCCGTCCGCCTCGATCTTCGCGTCGTAGGCCTCGATCAGCGGCCGCGCCATCGCGTCGCCGGTCATGAAGATCAGCTGGATCTTGTCGGCCTCGATGATCTCCCAGGTGCGCACCGGGTCGAACTTCGGCTCGACGATGGTCAGGTGCCCCGCGAAGAGGTGCATCAGCAGGCCCGACTGGGCACCGCCGTGCATCAACGGGCTGAGCGGGAAGGTCGCCATCCGAGGGTCGGTCGCCTGGCTGGACTGGGTGAACTCGTCGAGCAGCTCGCCGGAGTAGAAGTCAGTGCCGCCGCCGAGCACTCGCCACCAGTCCGCCTGGCGCCACATGACGCCCTTCGGGAAGCCAGTGGTGCCGCCGGTGTAGATGATGTGGATGTCGTCCGGGCTGCGCTCGCCGAAGTCGCGCTCGTCGCTCTGGCCCGCGAGGGCGTCTGCCCAGAGGACACCGCCGTACGACGAGACGTCGGACGCGTCGTCCGGGTCGAGCGCGTCGTCCACGACGACCGCGACCCGCAGCTGCTCGTGCTTCGGCCAGCACGCGGCGACCAGTGGGGCGTAGGAGCGCTCGTGGATCACGGCCACCACGTCGGCGTTCTCGAAGAGGTAGTTGAGCTCGCCCTCGACATAGCGGTAGTTGACGTTGATCATCACCGCGCGGATCTTGACGATCGCCAGCATCGCGACCACGTGCTCGATGCTGTTCTTGGCGTAGATCGCGACATGGTCCCCCGGCTCCACCCCCTGGGACTGCAGGTAGTGCGCGAGCCGGTTGGCGTCCGCCTCCAGCTCGGCGTACGAGACGACCCGGTCCCCGACCTTGAGGGCCGGGTTGCCCGGAGCGGCGTCGACGGCGTGTTCGAAGAGGTCAGCGATGTTGTGAGCCACGACACGAGACTAGAACACGTTCTCATTCGTTGGCTAGGCTTCCGCACATGAGTGACCACGAACCCCACTGTCTCGTCGAGCAGGACGGCCACAAGCTGGTCGTGACGATGAACCGTCCCGAGGCCCGCAACGCCCTCTCCGGCGAGATGATGGCGACCATGGAAGCGGCCTGGGACCGGGTCAACAGCGACGACTCGATCCGGGTCTGCATCCTCACCGGGGCCGGCGGCTACTTCTGCTCCGGCATGGATCTCAAGTCCGCCACCAAGCGGCCGCCGAGCGAGAGCTTCGAGGCCGGGTTCGACCCGACGGTCCTCAAGGGGCTGCTCAAGGGCTTCCGGCTGACCAAGCCGCTCATCGCCGCCGTCGAGGGCCCGGCCATCGCCGGCGGCACCGAGATCCTCCAGGGCACCGACATCCGGATCGCCGGGGAGTCGGCCCGGTTCGGGGTCGCCGAGGCGCGGTGGAGCCTCTACCCGATCGGCGGCTCCGCCGTCCGGCTCCCCCGGCAGATCCCCTACACCGTTGCCATGGACCTGCTCCTGACCGGCCGGGTCATCAAGGCGCCGGAGGCCAAGGAGATCGGACTGATCGGGACTGTCGTGCCCGACGGTGAGGCACTGGCCAAGGCCCACGAGATCGCGGACCTGATCTGCGCCAACGGCCCGCTCGCGGTGCAGGCCATCCTCAAGACGGTCCGCGACTCCGAGGGCAAGCACGAGGAGGACTGCTGGTCCGACGACGCTGCGGTCGGCAAGGCGGTCTTCGCCTCCGAGGATGCCAAGGAGGGCCCTCGCGCCTTCGCCGAGAAGAGGCAGCCGCAGTTCCAGGGACGTTAGTCCTGGAGCGTCGTTGCCAGCCAGTCGAGCTGGCGGCTGCGCTGGAAGGCGTCGCCGCCCTCGTGGTCGTTGAACTCGTAGACCTCGATCTCCTTCGGTCCGCCGTACGCGTTGTAGGCCGCGAAGACCGTCGACGGCGGGCAGGTCAGGTCCATGAGCGCGACGGACCAGAGCGACGGCGCGGTCGCGAGTCGCGCGAGCACCGCGACATCGAAGTACGACAGCGTCGCAAAGGTCCGTTCGACCCGGTCCCGGTGGGCTGCCAGGTAGCGGACCAGCTCGAGGTACGGCCCGGTCTGGGCCATGGCGGCCGCACGCCGGAAGTCGCACAGGAAAGGGACGTCGCTGAGCACCGCGGCCACGGCGGTGGGAGCCAAGGCAGCGACGGAGGTCGAGATCCCGCCGCCCTGGCTCCCACCCGCCACGGCCACTCGACCGGGGTCCACGAGCTCGTGACCGCGCAACACCTCGAGCGCGGCCACGGCGTCGGCGTACACCCGCCGGTAGTAGTAGGTCTGGGGGTCCTCGATCCCTCGGGTCAGGAACCCGGGCTGCGCGACCCCGGCACCGGCGGGGTCGGCGGTTGCGCCCGTCGTCCAGCCGCTCCCCTGCCCCCGCGTGTCGACGACCAGATGGGCGTAGCCGGCGCTCGCCCAGAAGACGTGCTCGTGCCAGAGCCCGCGACCACCGTTGTAGCCCTGGTAGTGCACCACTCCAGGCAGCGGGCCGGAGCGCAGGGGCTCCGCCGGCAGGTGCAACCAGGCGCGTACGGGATGGCCGTCGAAGCCAGCCAGCGTGACGTCGTACGTCTCCACGGTGACCAGTCCGGACCCGACCCGGGTCAGCAGCGTCGGCGTGTCTCCGATCCGGGCCAGGGTGGCCGCCCAGAAGTCCTCGAGGTCGGCGGGCACCGGCAGGTCCGGTCGGTAGGACCGGGCGTCGGCCAACGGCAGGTCGAGGTGCATCAGTCGAGGTCGACCGTCACGGTCGGCTCCATCGCCCGATCCGCGCCGACCACCCGAGCCGGACCGACCAGGTCCAGGGCGACCACCTCCCGGACGTCAGTGCTCGATGCTCCGACCCAGAGCTCGACCGCGCCCGGCTCCACGATGCGCACCAGGTCGCGTCCGGTGAAGGACGTCAGGTCGGCGGACAGTGTGAACCGCACCCTGGCGCGGGCCGAGGGCGGGAGGTCGACCCGGGCCGCGCCGATGAGCTGTTGCACTGGACGCACCACCGAGGACGAGCAATCGTGGAGGTAGACCTGCACCACCTCGGACACGTCCCGATCAGCCTCGTTGGCAAGCTCCACCTCGAGCTCGCAGGTCCCGTCAGTCGCCCACGTCGAGCCCGACGTCGTGCCTGCCGCGCCCCAGGTGGCAGCGGCGTACGACAACCCGTGGCCGAAGCCGAACAACGGCGTCGGGTCCACCACGCTGACCTCGTTGCGCCTCCCGAGGGTGGCCGCGAGGTACGTCGAGGGCTGGGTCGAGCCCGCGCCAGGAAAGCTGACGGGCAACCGCCCCGAGGGGTTGACCTGCCCGCTGAGCACCTCGGCGACCGCGCGGGCACCCTCTTCACCCGGGAAGAAGCCGCACACGAGGCCGGCCAGGCGCTCTATCTGTCGGCTCAGGTCGTAGGGGCGGCCCACGAGCAGCACCACGACTACCGGCGTACCCGTCGCCAGGAGCGCCTCCAGCAGCTCCTCCTGACGTCCAGGCAGTCTCAGGTCGGGGACGTCGCAGCCCTCTCCCGACGTACCCCTGCCGAAGAGTCCGGCGCGATCGCCGAGCACCGCCACACAGACCTCCGCCTCGGCAGCGACCTCAGCGGCCGCCTCGATGTCGCGGTCCTCGCCCCCCACCACCGGGCAGCCGGGTGCGAACGAGACGTCGAAGGTGTCGGCGAGCGCCTCCCGCACGGTGCGGATCTCGACGCCGTCCTCGACCCCGGGGTGGTGGACCAGCACGTGGGTCGGGAAGGCGTAGCAGCCGAGCATCGCCTCCGACGTGTCGGCACGGGGACCGACGACCGCCACGGTGGCACCCGCGGCGAGCGGGAGGCTGCCGTCGTTGGCAAGCAGCACGACCGAGCGTCGGGCCAGCTCGAGGGCGACGCCTCGCGACTCGGGGTCGTCGAGGTCCACGTCGGAGGCCTCGAGGGGCAACCAGCCGGGATCGAGCAGGCCGAGCTCGCACTTCTGACGCAGCACCCGGGTCAGTGCCCGGTCGACGAGGACCTCGTCGACGAGTCCGGCTGCGATCGACTCCGTCAAGGGTGCGCCGAACGCGTTCGTCGAGGGGAGCTCCACGTCGATCCCGGCCTCGAGGGCCTGGCCGGCAGCCTCGCCGAGGCTCTCCGCCACCCGGTGGAGGGTCTGCAGGAAGGCCACCGAGAAGTAGTCCGAGGCGACGGTCCCCGTGAACCCGAGCCGGTCCCGCAGCAGGGTCGTCAGCAGCCCGGCGTCGGCTGCTGCTGGAATCCCGTCGATGTCGGTGTACGAGTTCATCACCGATCGCGCACCGGCCCGCAGGGCCATCTCGAACGGCGGCAGGATCACATCGGCCAGCTCGCGTGGCCCCATGCCCACCGGTGCCAGGTTGCGAGCCGCACGCGATGCGGAGTAGCCGAGGAAGTGCTTCAGCGTCGAGACGACGCCACCGTCCTCGAGCCCCCGCACATAGGCGCTGCCCACGAGGCCGACCAGGAAGGGGTCCTCGCCGAGGGTCTCCTCGACCCGGCCCCAACGGTAGTCACGCACGACGTCGAGCACCGGGGCGAGCCCTTGGTGGATCCCCAGGCTGCGCATCGAGACCGCGATCCGGGCCGCCATCCGCTCGACCAGCGCCGGATCGAACGACGCCGCCCAGCAGAGCGGTGACGGGAAGATGGTCGCTCGCCAGACCGCCAGCCCCGTGAGGCACTCCTCGTGTGCCAGTGCCGGGATGCCGAACCGATTCGCCGCCATCACGTCGTGCTGCCGGTCGGCCAGGATCTGCATTCCGTCGGCCGGCTCCAGCGGCGCGGTGCCGAAGGTCCGGGTGAGCTGGCCCAGGCCGTTCTCGACGACCTCCGGCCAGGCCGGCTGCGGGCCGACGCTCTCGCGAAGCATCGGTGCCATCCCGCCTGCGTCCGGCTCGAGCCACCAGACACCCGACAGCTGGGCGACCTTCTCCTCGACCGTCATCCGGGAGATCAGGTCGTCCACCCGGTCAGCGGTATCGGCGGTCGGGTCACGCCACAGGTCGCTCACGAGGCGTCTCCTGGTGCTGCTGTCGTACGTCGAGCGACCAGCGTCGTCTCGAGGACGACCTGCGTCTCGGCGAGTTCCTCGCCGGCGATCAGCGCGACCAGCATCGCGACCGCATCGTGGCCCAGCCGGCGCATCGGCTGCTGGACAGTCGTCAGCGGCGGATGCGCCAGCGCCGACTCCGGGATGTTGTCGAAACCGACGATGGACAGCTGGCCGGGGACGGCGACGCCGAGCTCGGCGGCCACGTCGAGTGTCGACAGGGCCGAGATGTCGTTGGCCGCGAAGATCGCGGTGGGCGGCACCGGCCGATGCAGCAGCTCCCGCGCGGCCTCGCGTGCCTGTCCGGGATCGAACGCGCCCCGCGCCAGCAGCGTCTCGTCGACAGGCAGGCCGGCAGCAGCGTGTGCCTCGCGATAGCCGCGTTCCCGCAGCTGCGCCGACACCAGGTCCGCGCGGCCGGTCACCATGCCGATGCGGCGGTGTCCGAGACCGAGCAGGTGGTCGACCCCGAGCCGTGCACCCTGGAGGTTGTCCGCCGCGACGGTCGGAAGGCTGGACCTGCCCGTGTGCGGATCGACGGCGACCACCGGGCCGTCGTACTGCACGTCGGTCACCGTCGGGGTCACCAGGACCGCACCGTCGACGAGTGTGCCCATCACTCGCGAGAGGTAGCGCCGCTCCCACCCGACGTGCTCGTCGGTGCGGCCACCGGCGGAGTAGGCCACCAGCTCGTAGCCGGAGTCGCGGATCGCGTCCGCCGCACCTTTGAGCACCTCGGTGCTGAACGGCTCGAAGTCCGCCACCAGCAGGCCGATCACGTTCGTCCGGGTGTTGCGCAGGCTGCGAGCCACCAGACTCGTCTCGTAACCGAGCTCCTCGATGACCCTGCTGACGTGGTCGGACGTCTCGGTCGAGACGCCGTACCGCCCGTTCATCACCTTGGAGACGGTCGACACGGAGACCCCTGCCTCGGCGGCGACCTGCTGCATCGTGACCCGGCTGCCCGACCTCATGATGCTCGGCTCCTGCACTGCCTTCTCCTCCAACGGATCGGTCATCCCTTCACCGCACCTTGCAATCCACTCACGATGCGGCGCTGCATCGCGAGGAAGAGGATGAGTGCGGGGATCATCGCGAGTGTCGTGAAGGCGAGCACACCGGCCGTGTCCGACGAGTGCTCGCTCGAGTAGTCGGCCACTCCGAGCGGCAGCGTACGCATGTCGTCCTGGAGCAGCAGCAGGGGCAGCAGGTAGGCGTTCCACGACGCGACGAACGCGAGCGCCGCGACCGTGACCAGGGCCGGCATCGAGAGCGGCAGCACCAGTCGCCAGAAGATCCCCACCCGAGACGCCCCGTCGATCATCGCCGCCTCCTCGAGCTCGCGTGGGATCGCCATCAGGAAGGGCCGCAGGATCACCACCGTGATCGGCAGCGCGAAGGCGGCCTGTGGCAGCGCAACCCCCCACCAGGTGTTGGCCAGATGCAGGTCCTGGGACACCAGGATGAAGAGAGGGATGATCGCCACGGCCGCCGGGAAGAGCAGCCCGAGCACGAACACCATGAAGAGGGGCTCGCGTCCCCAGAACTGGTAGCGGGCGAGCGGGTAGGCCGCCATCACGCCGAGGAGCACGGCGATGAGCGTGGTGACGGCGGCGACGATCGTGGAGTTCAGCGCGTAGCGCCAGAACGCCTCGTTGGACAGCACCGCCGTGTAGTTCGAGAACACCCACGGGTCGGGCAACCCCGAGGGGTCGCTGGCCAGCTGCTCGTTGCTGCGGAAGCCTCCGAGGGCGCCGTAGACGACCGGGCCGAGGGTGATGACGACGGCGAGAAGGGCGAGCAGGTAGACAACCAGACCTCCGGAGCCGAACGACCTGACTCGTCTCACCACGCCCTTCACCTCTCCACGGTCGTGTCGCGCCGCAGCACGAACACCTGGTAGACCAGCGCCATCAGGAAGCCGATCACGAACAGGATCACTGAGGCTGCGCCGGCGATGCCGTAGTTGTGCCGGCCGGTGCCCTGGTTGATCAGGTACGTCGCCATCGTGGTCGTCGCGTTCGCCGGACCACCACCCGTCAGGATCCAGACCATGTCGAAGAGCTGCAGCGAGCCGATCATCGACAGGAAGCACCAGGTCCGGATGGTCGGGCCGAGTAGCGGGATCGCGATCCGGCGTTGGGTCTGCCACCAGCTGGCCCCGTCGAGCTGGGCGGCCTCGAAGAGGTCCGTCGGCACCCCTTGCAGACCGGCCAGGAAGAGCAGGATCGCCAGCCCCAGGTACTTCCAGGTGAGCACCACGAAGACGGTCCCGAGCGCCAGGTCCGGAGTGCCGAGGAAGCCCTGGTCGGGCGGCGTCAGACCGACCGCCCGCACCAGCCCGTCGATGACGCCGGACTCCGGCTGGAGCAGCTGGTACCAGATGACGCCGGCGATCACCTCGGCCAGTACGTAGGGGACGAAGACGATGGTGCGCAGCAGTCCCTGGCCGCGGATCCTTCGGTTGAGCAGCAGGGCCACTGCGAGGCCGAGCGGCAGCTGGAGCAGGATCGAGGCGAACACGATGATGAAGTTGTGTGTCACCGCACCGGTGAACACGTCGTCGGTCAGCACGTAGCGGTAGTTCTCGATCCCGATGTAGTCGTCCATCGGGCCGAAGCCCTTCCACCGGTAGAACGACATCCGGACCGCCGACACGACCGGCCAGACGACGAAGACCGTCATCAGGGCCAGCGCGGGCCCGACGAAGAAGGCGACCTCCAGGCGCTGCCGCCAGCCCGCGCCGACCGGTCGGGGGGCCGCCCGACGCGGTGCGCGTCGAGCGGCCTCTCCGAGAGTCGAGGCTGTCGTGGAGGTGACGACACCCTCGTCGGTCACGCTCAGCTCACTGCTCCCGTCACTCCCCTGCGTCTCACTTCTCGGCGTCCGCGGCCTGCTGGGTCGCGTCGACGACGTCCGCCGGCGAGGCGTCCCCGGCGAACAGCAGCGCGATCTCGTCGTTCATGGCTCCTCCGACGGACGCACCGAAGGCGGTGTCGAAGTACAGCTGGACGTACGGCGCGTCGTCGCGCGCCTTCAGCACGCCAGCGAGAGCCGGGTCCGAGACCGAGTCGTTCGCAGCCGGGTTGGTCGGCAGCCCCATGTCGTTCGAGGCGAAGCCCTCCTGGACCTCGTCGGAGAGCAGGTACTTCACGATGTCGACCGCCTCGTCGGGGGCCTCCTCCGAGACCGCCCACGCGTCGCCGCCGCCGAGGGCGTCGGTGGGGTCGCCCTGGCCGCCCTCGACGGCCGGGAACGGGAACCATCCGGTCTTGTCCCCCAGGCCCTTGCCGTCGTCGGTGAGGCCCTGCATCACGCCGGGTTCCCAGTGGCCCTGCATCTCCATCGCGACCTTGTCGGTGGCGAGCAGACCTGAGGCCGACGTCGCGCCCTCCTGTGCCTTGGTCGTCAGGAAGCCCTTGTTGAACGGTTCCGTCGCCAGCAGGTCGTCGACGACGTCACCGGCCTCGACGAAGCACTGGTCGGAGAAGTCCAGGCTGGTGACGGCGTCCTTGAGCACGTCCTCGGGGCAGGAGCGCAGCGCGGTGTAGTACCAGTAGTGAGCGGCCGGCCACTTGTCACCGGCGCCGACCGAGATCGGGGTGATCCCGGCCTCCTTGAGCGTGGCGATGTCGTCGTACCACTCATCCATCGTGGTGGGCGGCGCGGTGATGCCGGCCTGGTCGAAGAGCTCGGTGTTGTACCAGACACCGACGACGCCGAGTGAGAACGGCAACGCGTAGGTCTTGCCGTCGATCTGCCAGCCGGCGACCGATCCGCCCACCTTGTCGATCTCCTCGGAGGCGTCGTCGGAGAGGTCGCGGACCATCCCCGCGTCGACGTGGTCGGCCAGCTCCCCACCGCCGCGCTCCATGTAGATGTCGGGGATGTCCCCGCTCTGGAACGCCGCGTCCAGCTTGTCGACCATGTCCTCGTGCGCCATCGCACTGATCTCGATGTTCACGCCCGGGTGATCGGCCTCGTAGTCCTTGGCCACCTGCTCGTAGTAGCCCATGCCGGGCTCGTTGTTGGAGTTGTGCCACCACGTCACGGTCGTGGCGCCGCCGCTCTCGTCCGACGAGTCGTCGCTGCCACACGCCGCGAACGCCAACACGCTGGCGCAGATCGCGGCGAGCGCCGCGCTGCGAGTCTTCGACCTCATGAGGGATCCCTTCCGTTCAGCGGACGCCGGGTGCGACGTACGTCACATTCCGGAAAGGTGCCACCCGGCGCGGCAGCGTGTCAATCGATATCGATAACGATTTCCATGATCGGGGTTTTTCGAAACTCCCGCTGCTGGAACGCACTGCTCGGACGTCGGTGCGCTGCCACTGACACAATCCCCCCGTGCCGTGGCCGACCTGGGACCAAGCCGCCCTCGCGGCGGTGATCAGTGCTGCCCTCTGGCTCGCCCTGCGCCACTTCCTCCCTGGCCGGACGAAGTACGCCGAGCCGGCAGCCGCCGAGTTCGCCCTGATCGCGGCGCTCTACTCGGTCTGGCGGCTGGCCCGGATGCTCCCGATCGCGAGCGCCGACGGCGCCATCCAGCGCGCCCATGACATCGCGGCGTTCCAGGACCACCTGCACCTGCCCTCCGAGCTGGCCCTGCAGCGCTTCGTGCTGGACCACGAGCGCCTCGCCGACTTCACCAGCTGGTACTACGCCAGCCTGCACGTCCCTGCACTGATCGCCTTCCTGGTGTGGCTCTTCGTCCGGCACCGCGACGTCTACCCGCACTGGCGCAACGGCCTGGTGTTCGTCACCGCGGGGTGCCTGGTGATCCGGTTCGTCCGGGTTGCTCCCCCGCGGTTCCTGCCCGACCTGGGCTACGTCGACCTCACCCACCGCTACGGACCGTCGGTCTACAGCGGCAACGTGGCCACCGGGGTGTCCGACCAGTACGCCGCGATGCCGTCCATCCACGTCGCGTGGGCGGCGGTCGTCTCCTTCGGCATCGTGGCGGCGAGTACCAGTCGGTGGCGCTGGCTGGCCCTGCTGCACGTGGTGCTCACGATCCTGGTCGTCGCTGCCACGGGTCACCACTGGTGGCTCGACGGCGTCGTCGCGATAGGTCTGCTCGCCGGCGGCCTGGCGCTCGACACGGCCGTACGGTCGAGGCTCGCGAGGCGACGCCTCGTGGCCCGGTCGCGCTCCCTGGAGCCTCAGCCGACCGAGCGCTCGCCGGTCCAGTAGGTCGCCCGGAGCGCCTTCTTGTCCGGTTTGCCGAGCCCGGTCAGCGGCAGCGCGTCGGCCACGATGACCTGCTTGGGCGACTGGATGGAGCCCTTGCGCTCCTTGACCGCCTGCTGGATCTCAGCTGTCATCCGCGCGATCGCGTCGGCATCGGTGGGCGCGTCGGAGCGGAGCACGACCACCGCGGTGACCGCCTCGCCGAACTTCTCGTGCGGCGTGCCGATGACGCCGACCTGCGCGACCATCGGGTGCTCGGCAACCACGTCCTCGACCTCGCGGGGGAAGACGTTGAAGCCGCCGGTGACGATCATGTCCTTGGTGCGGTCGACGATGTACCAGAAGCCGTCCTCGTCCTCGCGAGCCACGTCACCGGTGTGCATCCAGCCGTCCCGGAAGGTCTCGGCGGTCTCGTCGGGCAGGTTCCAGTAGCCGCCCGCGAGCAGCGGTCCGGCCACGCAGATCTCGCCGGGCTCCCCGACCGGGACGGGCCGGCCGTCCTCGCCGAGCAGCGCCGTACGAGCGAACGCGGACGGTCGGCCGCACGAGGCCAGCCGGCCCTCGTCGCCACCCTCGGCGAGAGCCTCGGCGTGGTCGGCACGCGACATGTAGCTGATCGCCATGGGGGCCTCGGACTGGCCGTAGTACTGCGCGAAGATCGGCCCGAACCGCTCGATCGCCTCCTTGAGCCGCACCGGGTTGATCGCGGACGCGCCGTAGTAGACGGTCTCCAGCGACGACAGGTCCCGGGTGTGCGAGTCGGGGTGGTCCATCAGCGCGTAGAGCATCGAGGGCACCAGCATCGTGGCGGTGATCTGCTGCTCCTCGATGGTGCGCAGCACCTCGGCCGGGTCGAACCTCGCGAGCACGTAGAGGCAGCCGCCCTTGAGCACGGTCGGCACGAAGAAGGCCGCGCCGGCGTGCGACAGCGGCGTGCACATCAGGAAGCGCGGTGACTCCGGCCACTCCCATTCCGACATCTGGATCTGGGTCATCGTGTTCATCTGTCGCGACAGGCCGATGACGCCCTTGGGCTTGCCGGTCGTCCCGCCCGTGTAGGTGATCGAGACGATGTGGTCCGGCTCGAGGGTGACTGCCTCGAGCGGCTTCGCCTCGAAGGTCGCGGCGGTGGCTGCCAGGTCGTGACCGACGTGGCTGAGCTCGTCCGGCACCGGACCGATCGTCAGCACCTTCTCGAGCTTGGGGCACTTGTCGAGCAGGCCGAGGACCCGCTCGACGATCATCGGGACCGGGTCGATCGTGATCGACGTGATCTCGGCGTCGTTGATCACGTAGGCGTGGTCGTCGAGCGAGCCGAGCGGGTGCAGCGACGTACGCCGGTGGCCCTGCGTCTGACCGGCACCGAGGATGAAGAGCACCTCGGGCCGGTTCAGGGCGAGCAGCGCGCCCGCCGCACCTCGTCCGGCGCCGAGCGCCTCGAAGGCCTGGCTGTACTGACTGATCCGCTCCGCCGTCTGGCCCCCCGTCAGGGTGGTGTCCCCGAGGTACATCACCGGCTTGTGCTGGTGCCGCTTGAGGGCGGCGACCATCAGGTGGCCGTTGTGGGTGCCGACTCGCATCTCGTCCGTCATGGCCCTGAGACTAGAACGTGTTCCAGTCTCAGGCCAGCAGCTCGGCGATCTTCCTGATCTCGTCGGCCGACCGGGCGCTCAGCATCAGCGTGGTCACGCCGGTCTCCTCCCAGGCAGCGACCTTCTCCCGGACCTCTCCGGCGGTGCCGACGATGTGCATGTCGTCGACCAGCTCGTCGGGGATCAGCGCGGTGGCTCGCTCCTTCTCGCCGCTCAGGTAGAGGTCCTGGACCTCGGCAGCGAGCGCCTCGTAACCCATCCGCACGAAGACCGCGTTGTGGAAGTTGGCCTCCTTGGCGCCCATCCCGCCCATGTAGAGCGACACGCTGGGCTTCATCGCGTGCAGCACCTGCTGCTTCTCGGCCGCGTCGGCCACCACCTGGAGGTGGCAGGTCGCGGCGATCTCGAAGTCGTCACGGGTACGCCGGGCACCGGGGCGTGCGAAGCCCTCGTCGAGCCACGGGCGATACATCGCCGCCGACTTCGGTGTGTAGAAGATCGGGATCCAGCCGTCCGCGATCTCGGCGGTCTGGGCGACGTTCTTCGGGCCCTCTGCGCCCAGCCAGATCGGGATGTCGGCGCGCAGCGGGTGCACGATCGACTTCAGGGGCTTGCCGAGGCCGGCCGAGCCGGCGCCGGCGTACGGCAGCGGGTAGTGCGGGCCGTCGTTGGTGACCGGCGCCTCGCGGGCGAGGACCTTGCGGATGATGTCCACGACCTCACGGGTGCGGGCCAGCGGCTTGGAGAAGGGCTGGCCGTACCAGCCCTCCACGACCTGCGGCCCACTCACCCCCATGCCGAGCACGACCCGGCCGCCGGTGAGGTGGTCGAGGGTGAGGGCGTGCATCGCGATCGACGTCGGAGTACGCCCGGACATCTGCACGATCGATGTGCCCAGCCGCACCCGGGAGGTGTCGCGACCCCACCAGGCGAGAGGGGTGAACGCGTCGCTCCCCCACGCCTCAGCGGCGAAGATGGCGTCGAAGCCGGACTCCTCGGCCGCGGCGACCAGCTCTCCGACGCCCTGCGGAGGCTGCGCGCCCCAGTAGCCCAGCTGCAGTCCCAGCTTCACGTTCGTCTCCTCCGGGTCGGAAAGTTCCAGGTCGGTGCTTGCCCGATCCTAGAACGTGTTCTACTTTCGGACCATGCCCCGCACCTTGTCAGCACCGGTCACCGTAGCCTTCGACTACACCAGGTCCACGGGCCCGGTGATCGGGCGGTTCCTCACCGGCCTCCGCGACGGCCTCGTCGTCGCCGGTCGTACGTCGAGCGGCGAGGTCGTCGTACCGCCGCTGGAGTACGACCCGCACACCCACGCGCCCACCACCGACTTCGTCGAGGTGGCCTCCGTCGGCACCGTCACGTCGTGGACCTGGGTGCCGGAGCCGGTCAAGGGACAGCCGCTCGATCGACCGTTCGCCTTCGCCCTGGTCACCCTCGACGGCGCGACCCGGCCGTTCTTCCACGCCCTCGACGTGGCCTCCCCCGACGAGGTCAGCACCGGGATGCGGGTCCAGGTGCGCTGGGCCGAGGAGCGTGTCGGCGCGATCACCGACATCGCGTGCTTCGAGCCCGTCGCCGGGCCGGATCGAGCGCGACCGCAGCCGAGGAACGAGGCTGCGACGGAGCAGTCGAGATCCAGTGAGGGACCGGGAACCGTCACCAAGGTGATCACGCCGGTCTCGCTCGACTACCAGTACGCCGCCTCACCGGAGGAGTCCGCCTTCTACCTCGGCATGCTCGAGGGCAAGATCGTCGGCCAGCGCTGCCCGAAGTGCCGCAAGGTCTACGTGCCACCGCGCAGCGCCTGCCCCGCCGACGGGGTGGCCCCCGACGAGCTGGTCGAGCTGCCGGACACCGGCACGCTCACGACGTTCTGCATCGTCAACGTGCCGTTCCTCGGCCAGAAGATCACTCCGCCGTACGTCTCGGCCTACGTGCTGCTCGACGGCGCCGACATCGCCTTCCTGCACCTGATCCTCGACATCCCGGCCGAGGAGGTCCGGATGGGGATGCGGGTCAAGGCGGTCTGGAAGCCCCGCGAGGAGTGGGGCACCACGATCGAGAACATCGACCACTTCGCGCCGACCGGTGAGCCGGACGCGGACTTCGACACCTACCAGCAGCACCTCTGAGCAGGGACGGACGACGATGAGAGACGTTGCGGTCGTGGGCTTCGCCCAGCGACAGATGGAGGAGTTCGACGGGTCGCCCACGTGCGTGGAGCTGCTCGTCCCACTCTTCGCGGAGTGCTACGAGCAGACCGGCTGGACCCGGCACGACATCGGCTTCTGGTGCTCGGGGTCCTCGGACTACCTGGCTGGCAGGTCGTTCTCGTTCGTGTCTGCCGTCGACGCGATCGGGGTGATCCCCCCGGTCAACGAGTCGCACGTCGAGATGGACGCCGCCTGGGCGCTCTACGAGGCGTGGCTGAAGATCCAGACCGGCGAGGTCGACACCGCGCTCGTCTACGGCTTCGGCAAGAGCTCGGCAGGCGTGCTGCGACGAACCCTCGCCCTCCAGCTCGATCCCTACTCGATGACGCCTCTGTGGCCCGACACCGTGTCGCTCGCCGGCCTGCAGGCGCGGGTCGGCATCGACGCCGGGGCCTGGGACGAGCGGGCGATGGCCGAGGTGGTCAACCGCTCGCTCACCGACGCCGAGAAGAACGACTACGCGATCCGCAAGGGCGGCTCGTCGGTCGAGGAGCTGCTGGCCCGGCCGATGTACGCCGACCCGCTCCGCAAGCACGACTGCGCACCCGTCACCGACGGTGCCGCCGCGATCGTGCTGGCCGCCGGCGACCGGGCCCGGTCGGTGCGCGAACGACCGGCCTGGATCTCCGGGATCGCCCACAACGTCGACCCGATCAGCATGGGCAACCGGGACCTGACCCGATCACCCTCGGCTGCGGCCGCTGGTGCCGCGGCAGACCTGTCCGGTGTCGAGATCGCCGAGCTGCACGCGCCGTTCAGCCACCAGGAGCTGGTGCTGCGCACCGAGCTGGGTCTGGCCGCCGACGTCGCGATCAACCCGTCCGGCGGTGCGCTGGCCGGCAACCCGATGTTCACCGGCGGCCTGATCCGCTTCGGCGAGGCGGCGTCGCGGGTGTGGGACGGAAGCGCCGACAAGGTGCTCGGCCACGCCACCAGCGGCCCGGCACTCCAGCAGAACCTCGTGTGCGTGATGGGCTCGAACTCCGAAGGGACCGGTGCCTGAGATGGGCAAGCAGCCAGCAGCCGTGGTCGGCATCGGCCAGACCCACCACCGCGCCAAGCGCGAGGACCTGTCGATGGCCGGCCTGTGCCGCGAGGCCATGGACCGGGCGCTCGAGGACGCCGGGATGACCCTCGACGACATCGATGCGATCGTGGTCGGCAAGGCGCCCGACCTGTTCGAGGGCGTGATGATGCCCGAGCTCTACCTCGCCGAGGCGCTCGGTGCCGTCGGCAAGCCGTTGCTGCGGGTCCACACCGCCGGCTCGGTCGGTGGCTCGACCGCCATCGTCGCCTCGTCCCTGGTCTCGGCAGGGGTGCACAAGCGGGTGCTCACGGTGGCCTACGAGAAGCAGTCGGAGTCCAACGCGATGTGGGCGCTCTCGGTCCCGCTGCCGTTCAACATGCCGGTGCACGCGGGCGCGGGCGGCTACTTCGCCCCGCACGTTCGCTCCTACATCCGTCGCTCCGGCGCCCCCACCCACGTCGGGGCGATCGTGGCCGCGAAGGACCGTCAGAACGCACTGAGGAACCCGTACGCGCACCTGCACAACAAGGACACCACGGTCGAGTCCGTGCTGGCCTCGCAGATGCTGTGGGACCCGATCCGCTACGACGAGACCTGTCCGTCGTCGGACGGCGCCTGTGCCCTGGTGATCGTGTCCGAGGACGTCGCTGCCTCGTCGCCGAACCCGGCGTGGATCCACGGCACCGTGATGCGCTCCGAGGCCACGTCGGCCGCCGAGCGCGACCAGGTCAACCCGCAGGCCTCACGCGACGCCGCAGCGGCGCTCTGGAAGCAGGCCGGGATCACCAGCCCGATCGATGAGATCGACATGGCCGAGATCTACGTGCCGTTCTCGTGGTTCGAGCCGATGTGGCTGGAGAGCCTCGGCTTCGCCCCCGTGGGCGAGGGCTGGAAGCTCACCGAGTCCGGCGGCACCGCGATGGACGGCGTGCTGCCGGTCAACTGCTCGGGTGGCGTCTTGTCGTCGAACCCGATCGGCGCGTCCGGCATGCTGCGCTTCGGCGAGGCCGCGCTCCAGGTGCGCGGCGCTGCGGGCGAGCACCAGGTCGACGGAGTCCGCAAGGCTCTCGGGCACGCGTACGGCGGCGGCTCGCAGTTCTTCTCGATGTGGGTGGTCGGGTCCGAGAAGCCCACCAGCTGAGGACGGCCGTCGTTCGCCCTCCGCGAACGGTCCCCTGACCGGCCCGGTGGTCGGCCTATGGTCGGGACATGGGTGACGTCGTACGACTTCCGATCCGCTCGGCTCCGCCCGTCGACCGGCCGGAGCCACTGTGGCGAGAGGTCGCGGGCCGCGAGCTGCGCGAGGAGCGTCGTACGACGGGACGCACGCTCGCGGACGTGGCCGGCGCCGCCGGCGTCTCGACGCAGTACCTGTCCGAGGTCGAGCGGGGCCGCAAGGAGCCCAGCTCGGAGATCCTCGGCGCGGTTGCCGGGGCGCTCGGCCTGCGGCTGGTCGACCTGACCGCCCGCGTCAGCCGGACCCTCGAGGCGTCGGGGCCGCTCTGCCTCGTCGCCTGAGGACGATCAGTAGCCCGGGAAGACCTTCCGCAGGTCATCGAGGGAGACGTTGCCGGACACCTGCACGCCGGCCGGCGTGTGCTGGGCCGTCAGGCGCCCGGTCAGCAGTCGGGCCACCGCCTCGGGGGCGCCCGTGAAGGTCGCCGTCGGGTCCGACAGGTCGCGGGTCACCGAGACCTGGTCGGCGACCACGATCCCGCCGCCGGGGATCGCGATCCTGACCTCCTCGGCCAGCTGGTCCGGATTGGCGGCGAAGCCCAGCAGGAAGCCGAGCGGACCTGCGTAGAGCTCGAGCAGCAGCTCCGCGGAGTCCGCCTCGACGCCGGCGTCGGGGTCCAGGCCGACCCGCACGTCCCAGGCGTGCGCCGCGACCTCGTTGAGCCGCATCCCGAGCGCCACCACCAGCGGCACCGGCTCGGGCAGGAAGCCCATGTCGACCGTGATGCTCTCCCGCTGCTCGGCCGACAGCCCTTCGACCGTGTCGAGGTAGGTGGTGTCGTGCTTGACGAGACCGGACGCCTGGTCGGCCGGGGCGGCGGCGTCCCACCGCGCCCAGATCGCCTGGTTGTCCTCGGCCTCGACCGGGAGTCCGGCCGCGGCCGCGATCGGCTTCACACTGATCTCAGCACCGCTGCCCAGGTGCGAGAGCACCTGCGCGATCGTCCACTCCGAGGCACCGCTGGGGCCGGCGAGCTGGTCGTCGCTCAGGCTCGGCACCAGCGTGACGAGCGTGTCGTGGTTGCTGCGCAGGGCCGCGATCACGCGGTCGACGAGATCAGTCATGATCGGAAACTAGCACCGCGGGCCGGCCCGTCTTGCGACTGTCCAGCACACCATCCGCCAGCCCGTAGGCCACCGCCTCGTCAGCGGAGAGGATCAGGTCACGTTCGGTGTCCTCACGCAGCCGCTCGACGGACTGGCCGGTGTGGTGCGCCAGGATCTGCTCCATCTCGACCCGGATCCGCACGATCTCCTTGGCCTGCAGGGCCAGGTCCGGCAGGGTGCCCTGTCCTCCGCCTGACGGCTGGTGCAGCACCACCCGCGAGTGCGGGAGCACCAGCCGGCTGCCGGGCGCACCGCTGGCGAGCAGCACCGCGGCCGAGGACGCAGCCTGCCCGACGCACGTCGTACCGACCGGGGAGCGGACGAACTGCATGGTGTCGTAGATCGCGAGCATCGCGGTGACCGATCCGCCGGGCGAGTTGAGGTAGAGGTTGATCGGGGTGTCGGGAGCATCCGACTCCAGGTGCAGCAGCTGGGCGATCACCACGTTGGCGACTCCGTCGTCGATCTCGGTGCCGACGTAGATGATCCGGTCGGTCAGCAGCCGGCTGTAGATGTCGACGGCCCGCTCCCCGCGGTGGGTCTTCTCGACGACGCTCGGGATCGTGTAGGTGCTCATCGGCCGCTCACCGATCCCGCTGCCGATCCTCGCAGGCCGAACGTGCTGGGCGGCCGAGCCGGCGTCACGTCGCTGACGTCGGTGAGCACCTGGTCGACGAAGCCGTAGTCGCGCGCCTCCTCGGCGGTGAACCACCGGTCCCGCAGCGAGTCGCGCTCCACCCGGTCGACGGGCTGACCGGTGTGCTCGGCGATCAGCCCGATCATCACGTTCTTGGTGTGCTCGAGGTTCTCGGCCTGGATCTCGATGTCGATGGCGGTGCCGCCGATCCCGGCCGACCCCTGGTGCATCAGCACCCGTGAGTGGGGCAGGGCGTAGCGCTTGCCCGGCGTACCGCCGGAGAGCAGGAACTGGCCCATGCTGGCCGCGAGCCCCATCGCCAGGGTGCTGACGTCGTTGGGGATCAGTCGCATCGTGTCGTAGATCGCGAGACCGGCGCTCACCGAGCCGCCGGGCGAGTTGATGTAGAGCGCGATGTCGCGCTGGGGGTCCTCCGCGGAGAGCAGCAGCAGCTCCGCGCAGAGCCGGTTGGCGATCTCGTCGTCGACCTGCTGGCCGAGCACGATGATCCGCTGGTGCAGCAGCCGGTCGGCGGCGCTCGTCCCGGGGGCGGTGGGTGTCTGGGTCATGTCCCCGAGCCTGCGTCGCCGTACGGCGGCACGGAAGCAGATCCGCTGGCAGCGGATCTGCCCTCAGCAGAGGACTTCCAGCTCCTCCGGCGTGAGCGTGAGCCCGTCCGAGGCGAGCGCCGAGTCGAGCTGCTCGACGGTGCTCACCCCGACGATCGGCTGCCAGCCCTGGGCCACGAGCCAGGCGAGCACGATCCGGGAGGCGGGGACCTTGCGCTCCGTCGCGACGGTGTGGAGGGCCGCGAGACGCGACGTGGTGCCAGCGTGGTCGTAGGCCTCGGGGAACGGCCGGTCGGCCCGGTCGAAGCTGCCCTGCACGAGCGGGCTGTAGACCCACAGGTCGACCTCCGGGTGCAGCTCGAGGTAGTCGACCGTCTCGTCGCTGACGAAGCCGAACCGGTGGTCCTTGCCCGGCACCTGGGCACGCGGGCGCGGATCGACGTACGACGTGGTCAGCTGCAGCGCCGTCCATGGCTCGACGCCGAGACTCGCAGCGATCGCACGTCCTCGCTCGACCCGCCAGGTCGGGTGGTTGGAGACCCCGAGCCGCCGTACGACGCCCTGCTGGACCAGCCGGCCGAAGGCCGCCACCGTCTCCTCGAGGTCGGTGTGCCGGTCCTCGCCGTGGGCCCAGTAGAGATCGATGGTGTCGACGCCGAGCCGCTCGCGACTGCGGGCCGACTCACGCTCGATGACCGCCGCCGACAGGCCTTCGGGGCGGCCGTCGTCGGTGGGCTCGACCCCGACCTTGGTCGCGATCACCAGCTCCTCGCGAAGCCCTGGGTTGGCGGTGAGCCACCGTCCCAGCAGCTCCTCGCTCTGGCCGCCGTGGCCGGTCGGCGAGGACCAGAACGAATAGCAGTTGGCGGTGTCGAGGATCCGGCCGCCTGCCGCGACGAACCGGTCCAGGAGCGCGAAGGAGGTGGCCTCGTCGGCACGGGTGCCGAAGTACATGGTGCCGAGCACGAGCTGCATGCCCCCCAGCGTAAAGTCGACTCCATGATCGAGCTCCGGACCCCTGCCCAGATCGAGCAGATGCGGCCCGCCGGCCGGTTCGTCGCCGATGTCATCACCACTCTCGGCGAGACCGCCGCCGTCGGCATGAACCTGCTCGAGCTCGACGAGATCGCACACAAGATGATCAAGGATCGCGGCGCGGAGTCCTGCTACATCGACTACCACCCGTCGTTCGGGGCCTCGCCGTTCGGCAAGGTCCTGTGCACCTCGGTCAACGATGCAGTCCTGCACGGTCTCCCGCACGACTACGTGCTGCGCGACGGTGACCTGCTCAGCGTCGACTTCGCGGCCAGCGTCGACGGTTGGGTCGCCGACTCGGCGCTGAGCGTCGTGGTGGGCATCCCCAGGCCCGAGGACCTGGCACTGATCGAGGTCACCGGACGCGCACTCGAGGCGGGCATCGCTCAGGCCCGGGCCGGCAACCGACTCGGCGACATCTCCGCAGCGATCGGAGCCGTCGCCCGCAGCGCCGACCTCGGGGTCAACCTGCAGTTCGGCGGCCACGGCGTCGGCCGGACCATGCACGGCGACCCGCACGTGCCGAACGACGGACGGTCCGGTCGTGGTCTCAAGCTCAAGGCCGGCCTGGTGATCGCCATCGAGCCGTGGTTCCTGCACACCACCGACGAGATCTTCACCGACCCCGACGGCTGGACGCTGCGCAGCGCCGACGGCTCGCGCGGCGCCCACATGGAGCACACCGTGGCGATCACCGCCGACGGTCCGCTCGTGCTGACCGCGCGCTGAGCGCCGTACGACCTCGGCGCCTCACGCGCCTCAGGCGTAGCGGACCTGCAGGTCCTTGATCCCGTTGATCCAGGAGTGCCGCAGACGGACCGGCTCCGCGAGCTTGGAGATGTCGGGCGCGTAGTCGGCGATGGCGTCGAAGATCACCCGGATCTCCTGACGCGCCAGGTTGGCGCCGAGACAGTAGTGCGCGCCGTGGCCGCCGAAGCCGAGGTGCGGGTTGGTCTCCCGCAGGATGTCGAAGGTGAAGGGGTCCTCGAAGACCTCCTCGTCGAAGTTCGCGCTGGCGTAGAACAACGCGGCCCGCTCGCCCTTCTTGAACTGGTGTCCGCTGACCTCGACGTCGTGCAGCGCGGTGCGCTGGAAGACGCTGACCGGGGTGCCCCACCGGACGACCTCGTCGACCATCGTGGCCGGGCGGTCGCGCTTCCAGATCTCCCACTGCTCCGGGTTGTCGAGGAACGCGTTCATGCCGTGCGAGATGGCGTTGCGGGTGGTCTCGTTGCCGGCGACCGCCAGCAGGATCACGAAGTAGCCGAACTCGTCGTCGCTGAGGCCGCGCTCGCCCTTGTGCGCCTGGATCAGCTTGGTGATCAGGTCGTCCCGCGGGTTGGCCTGCCGGTCGGCGGCCAGCATCATCGCGTAGCCGAGGATCTCCGCGGCCGCCACGTCGTTGTTGCCGGCGTAGTCGGGGTCCTCGCCGGCGAGCATCTGGTTGGACCACTCGAAGAGCTTGTGCCGGTCCTCCTGGGGTACGCCGATCAGGTCGGCGATCGCCTGGAGCGGCAGCTCGGCTGCGATCTCCTCCACGAAGTTGCCGGTGCCCCGGGCGACGGACTCCTTCACGATGCTGGCGGCCCGCTGGGTCATGGTGTCCTCGAGCTCGGCGATCGAGCGAGGCGTGAAGCCGCGGGAGATGATCGCGCGGGTCGCGGTGTGCTCGGGCGGGTCCTGGTTGATCAGGATGACCCGCTGCATCTCGATCATCTCTCGGGCCATCTCGCCGGGGAAGCGGATGATCGCGCCGTTCTCCGCCGTCGACCAGTTCTTGCTGTCCTTGGAGATCGCCGAGACGTCCTCGTGCCGGGTGACGGCGAAGTAGCCCGAGCCCGACTCCTCAGCGAAGCCGCTGCGCAGCTCCCACGGCTGTTCGACCCAGACGATCGGGGTGTTCTGCCGTGCACCTCGGAACCGGTCGTGCGGAATCGCGTGCTCGTTCACGTCAGGGTCGGTGAAGTCGAAACCCTCGGGCAGGACGTTGGCAACGGTCACAGCAGCTCCTCGTGGATTGGAACACGTTCTAGTGACACAGGTTACATACCGAAGGTAGGTGGCGGAAGGTTGTCTAGGACAAGAACGTGTTCTAGTTTTGGATCATGGGCAACCCTGTGATCATCGACGCCGTCCGCACCCCGCTCGGCAAGCGCAACGGCTGGCTGGCCGGCGTCCACCCTGCTGTCCTGATCGGGCACGCGATGAGAGAGGTGCTCGACCGCACCGGTCTCGACTCCGACCTGGTCGACCAGGTCGTTGCCGGCTGCGTGACGCAGGCCGGCGAGCAGTCGAACGGCATGGTGCGCCGGGCCTGGCTGCACGCGGGGCTGGCCCAGCACACCGCGGGCACCATGGTCGACGCGCAGTGCGGATCCGGCCAGACCGCGGCCCACCTGGTCAACGACATGATCACCGCTGGCACCATCGACATCGGGATCGCGGCCGGCGTGGAGGCGATGTCGCGCGTCCCGTTGGGTGCCAACGTCCCGGCGGGCACGGGCGACCCGCGGCCCGACGACTGGTCGATCGACATGCCCAACCAGTTCGAGGCCGCCGACCGGATCGCCCGCAACCGCGGACTGAGCCGGGCCGACCTCGACGCGTTCGGTCTCGCTTCGCAGCAGAAGGCACGGATCGCGGTCGACGAGGGCCGCTTCAAGCGCGAGATCTCCGCCGTCTCGGCGCCCGTGCTCGACGAGTCCGGCGCTCCGACCGGGTCGACCCAGGTGGTGGACACCGACCAAGGGCTGCGCGACACCACCCTCGAAGGGTTGGCTGCACTGCGTACCGTCCTGCCCGATGGCCTGCACACCGCGGGCACGTCGTCGCAGATCTCCGACGGCGCGTCCGCCGTGCTCATCATGGACTCCGACCGCGCCGCTGCTCTGGGCCTGCGCCCGCGCGCCCGGATCGTGTCGCACTGCCTGGTCGGCTCCGACCCCTACTTCCACCTCGACGGCCCCATCGAGGCGACGACGAAGGTGCTCGCCCGCAGCGGGATGTCGATCAGCGACTTCGACCTGTTCGAGGTCAACGAGGCATTCGCGTCCGTGGTGCTCTCCTGGGCCGGCCAGCACCGGGTCGACCTGGACCGGGTCAACGTCAACGGCGGCGCCATCGCCCTCGGCCACCCCGTCGGCTCCACCGGCACCCGGCTGATCACCACCGCTCTGCACGAGCTCGAGCGACGCGACGCCTCCACCGCGCTGATCTCGATGTGTGCCGGCGGCGCGATGGCGACCGGGACCGTGATCGAGCGGATCTGAGCCTGCTGCCTGCCGGTTCATCAAGGTATGCAGCCGAGCCCTCACGCCCCCGTGTGAGCTCCACCCAGGAAGTGCCGGTTCATCAAGGTATGCAGCCGAACCCTCACGCCCCCGTGTGAGCTCCACCCAGGAAGTGCCGGTTCATCAAGGTATGCAGCCGAACCTGCCAGCGGCCCGCAGGCCCACGGTTCAGCTCGCTCGAGCGAGCATTCGCTCGATCCGGCCAGCGGTCAGCCTGGGCCGGTCGTAGTCCGTCCAGATGATCCGGACCATCCTCATGTCGGTCACCTCCCGGATCAGATCCTCGCGTTGCTTCTCGGCGAAGACCACGCTCCCCGGATCCTGGCCCGGCTTCAGCAGGCGGCCGTACTTGATCTCGCCGTCGAACTCGCCGAGGAGGCCATGCTCGCGCCAGGCGAAGTCGGTCGTCCCGATGAGCTCGCCACTCGTGCCGTAGACCTCGAACTGGAGCTCCGGCGCTGGCAGGTGAAAGCTCCAGCACAGGTGCCTGCCACGTGACTCGCCTGCGGACGCTGACCGGCCGTCGGCCAGCCGGATCACGACCTGGAGATGCTGGACGAACGGCCAGCGCTGCATCAGTGTGAACTGTTTCATCAGGTTGTCCTGATCGCAGAGGTCGAGATGGAGCAGCGAGTCGAGCAGCACCAGCCCGGCCTCGTTGGACGCTCGCGAGGCCGCCTCGATGGCGCATCGCTCCGGCCGCAGGACGCGGAGATCCCCGACGTCGACCACGTCCTCGCCGAGGCAGAAGCCCTCGTGGTGGACCACGTCACCCTCGATCCGTCCGGGGCCGCCGTCGAGTCGGGTGACGTGAACCCGGCCGAGGTCCACTCCCCAGGTGGAGACCCCGTGAGCGATCGCACCCGAGACATGACTGAGGGCGACGTGGGGACCGAGCGAACGCAGCACGGCCGCACACCGGACCCGGTGACGCTCGACCGGGTCGAGCTCACGCCAGGTGTCCGCGAATGTGTAGAAGCCTCGACGAATGCGGTGCCAGACTCCGGCACGCATGGCGCGCGTCACGGCCCGGTCGTCGTAGCCGTACTCGCGAGCCTCGGCACGCGTGAAGAAGGCGTAGTGCTGGACGAGGGCTCGTAGTGGATCCATGTCGGGATCCTGTGCGCCTCATCCGCTGTTCGCGGGCCCGGCCTCGGCTCTTGTGGATCCCGCGGACGGCAGTGGTGACTGTGCATGCCGAGCGGCCCAGTGGCGGCTGCTGCTGGTTCGGCTGCATACCTTGATGAACCCGCACTCCCCCCACGGAGTTCACCCGGGTAGGTGCGGGTTCCCCTGCATACCTTGATGAACCAGCGCCTGACGGACCGGCGACCCGGCACCCACCCGGCCAGCCGCTGAAACTGTCACGCCCCGTACACCGGCTCCGGGGGAGGAGCAGCAGCGAGGAGGGCACGGAGGGCAGGACCGACGTCGGGGGCGGACCAGCGGGTGCCGAGGTCGTGGGCGGGGCCGTGCGACCACGCGTTCTCCACGGTGATCTGACCGCCGTCGATCTCGATCACCCGGCCGGTCACGTCGCCGGCGTCGACCGAGGCGAGCCAGGCGACGATCGGCGAGTTGTCCTCGGGCAGAGCCATCGCGGAGGTGTCGAAAGCACCTTCGGTCATCCGGGTCCGGGCCACCGGCGCGATCGCGTTGACGGTCACGCCGTACCGACCCATCTCCTGCGCGGCGACGAGGGTGAGCCCAGCGATGCCGGCCTTGGCAGCGGAGTACGTCGCCTGCCCCACCGAGCCCTGGAGGCCCGCACCGGACGAGGTGTTGATCACCCGGGCCGAGCGCGGACGACCTGCCTTGGCCTCGCTGCGCCACCACGCTCCGGCGTGCCGCATCATCGCGAAGTGGCCCTTGAGGTGCACCCGGATCACCGCGTCCCACTCCTCCTCGGAGGTGTTCACCAGCATCCGGTCACGCACGAAGCCCGCGTTGTTGACCAGGATGTCGAGGCCCCCGAAGGCGGCGATCGCCTGGGCGACCAGCTCGGCGGACTGCTCGAAGTCGGCGACGTCGGCCCGGTTGACCGCCGCACGTCCGCCGGCCGCCACGATCTCCGCCACCACCGACTCCGCCGGCGACTCGCCGGTCCCCTCCCCGGCGAGCGAGACGCCGAAGTCGTTGACGACGACGGCCGCACCGTGCCGGGCGAGCTCGAGCGCGTGCGCCCGGCCGATGCCGCGTCCCGCTCCGGTGACGATCGCGACCCGATCCTCCAGCAGCATGCTCATGACAGTCCCCTCTGCACCAACAAGAAGGCGGGCGTCTCTCCCCCGCCATGACAGGCCACGGTCGCGCCGGAGACGTACGACGCCAGGTCGCTCGCCAGGAACGCCACCACCCGACCGACCTCCTCGGGCCGCGCCATCCGGCCCAGCGGGATGGTCTGCTCGATCGCCGCGGCCGAGGCGTCGTCCCCGTAGTGGTCGTCGGTCTGCTCGGTGCGGCACAGGCCGACGTCGACCGCGTTGACCCGCACCTTCGGCGCCCACTCCATCGCCAGCGAGGTGGTCAGCGAGTCCAGGCCGGCCTTGGCCGCGCCGTACGCCGCCACCGTCGGCGCGGGTCGACCGGCCGAGACCGAGGAGATGTTGACGATGGACCCGCCCGACGCCTGCTGCTGCATGACGGCGTTCGCCGCCTGGGCACAGAGCAGCGGCGCGAGCAGGTTGAGGCCGACGATCTTGTCGTGGAAGCGCGGGGACGCGGTCGCCGCGTCGGCCGCGGGCGCTCCTCCGGCGTTGTTGACCAGGACGTCCAGCCGGTCCAGTGACGCGACCAGCTCGTGCACGGCGTCGGGCTCGCGGACGTCGCACACCCGGTGCGTCGTGCCCGCGACCGGCTCGACGTCGGACCGCGAGCAGGTCACCACCTGGGCACCCGCCTCCAGCAGCACCCGGGTGATCCCGAGCCCGATCCCGCGGGTCCCGCCCGTGACGAGCGCGACCCGTCCGTCGAGGTCCACCGTCAGAGCCATGCTGGTAGCCTACCAAGCAAGCATTAGGTTGAGACAAGGAAGGCCACCGATGGCAATCACCTCTGTGTTGCGAGACGACGGCATCCGGGTGGTGACGATGGACGCGCCACCGGTCAACGCCCTCACGGTCCAGGGCTGGTACGACGTCGCTGCCGCTCTCGACGAGGCCAGCACGGACCTCGCGACCCATGTGGTGGTGCTGCGTGCCGAGGGCCGCGGCTTCAATGCCGGCGTCGACATCAAGGAGATGCAGAGCACCAGCGGTTTCGACGCGCTGATCGGCGCCAACAAGGGCTGCTACGCCGCATTCAAGGCGGTCTACGAGTGCGCGGTCCCGGTGATCGCGGCTGTCAACGGCTTCTGCCTCGGCGGCGGCGTCGGCCTGGTCGGCAACGCCGACTGCGTGGTCGCCAGCGACGACGCCTACTTCGGGGTGCCCGAGGTCAACCAGGGCGCACTGGGCGCAGCCACCCACATGGCCAGGCTGGTCCCCCAGCACCTGATGCGCACCCTCTACTTCACCGCCCGCACCATCTCGGCCCGCGACCTCGTCCAGCACGGCAGCGTGCTCGAGGTCGTCGCGCGCGAGGAGCTCGACGAGGCCGCACTGAAGGTCGCCGCCGAGATCGCCGCCAAGGACACCCGGGTGATCCGGGCCGCCAAGGAGTGCCTCAACGGGATCGACCCGATCGACGTCAACAAGAGCTACCGGTTCGAGCAGGGCTTCACGATGGAGCTCAACCTCGCCGGGGTCAGTGACGAGCTCCGGGACGGGTTCGTGGAGTCGGGGAGGAAGCGATGACCCCCCGCGACAAGCAGATGACTCTCGACGAGGTCGTCGGCGAGCTCGAGGACGGGATGACGATCGGCATCGGCGGGTGGGGCCCGCGCCGCAAGCCGATGGCACTGGTCCGCGCGATCCTGCGCAGCGACCTGAAGGACCTCACCCTGGTCAGCTGGGGTGGCGCCGACGTCGGGCTGCTGGTGCGAGCCGGCAAGGTGCGCAAGCTCGTCTACGCCTTCGTCAGCCTCGACTCGATCCCGCTCGAGCCCAACTTCCAGAAGGCGCGCCAGGAGCGGACCATCCCCGAGGTCGTCGAGCTCGACGAGGGGATGTTCCAGACCGGGCTGCGGGCGGCCGCCCAGCGACTGCCGTTCCTGCCGATGCGCGCCGGGCTCGGCTCCGACGTGCTCGTCAACAACCCCGACATCAAGACCGTCACCAGCCCCTACCCCGGACCCGACGGCGCGAGCGGTGAGGTGCTGGTCGCCGTACCCGCTCTCCACCTCGACGTCGCGCTGGTCCACCTCAACCGCGCCGACAAGCACGGCAACGCGACCTATCTCGGCCCGGACCCCTACTTCGACGACCTCTTCTGCATGGCTGCCGACCGGGCCTACGTGACCTGCGAGCAGGTCGTGGACACCGCCGGCCTCACCGTCGACACCCCGGTCCAGCGGCTGCTGCTGAACCGGATGATGGTCAGTGGCGTCGTCGAGACGCCGAACGGCGCGCACTTCACCACCTGCACCCCCGACTACGAGCGCGACGAGCGGTTCCAGAAGGCGTACGCCGCCGCGGCCGCCGGCTCCGACGACGACTGGGCCGCGTTCGAGACCAGGTTCCTCGCAGGTGACGAGGCCGCCTACCAGGCCGCGGTAGCGGCCTTCCAGGAGGAGCAGTGAGCAACGGACCCGACCGGGCGGACGTCTGTGCCGCCGCCATCGCCGACGCCTTCAAGGACGACGGCGAGATCTTCGCCAGCCCGATGGGTCTGCTGCCGATGCTCGGCGTACGACTGTCCAGGCTGACCAGCAACCCCGACCTGGTCATCTCCGACGGCGAGTCGCTCTTCCTCGCCGGCACTCCCCCGCTCTTCGCGAAGGGCGACGTGGTCGAGGGGTGGATCCCCTTCCGCAAGGTCTTCGACATCGTCGGCTACGGCAAGCGGCACGTCATGATGGGCGCCACCCAGGTGGACCGGCACGGCAACCAGAACATCTCCGCGATCGGCGACTTCGCCCAGCCGAAGCGACAGCTGCTCGGCTCCCGCGGTGCGCCCGGCAACACCGTCAACAACCGCACGTCCTACTGGGTGCCCAAGCACTCGACCCGGGTGTTCGTCGAGCGCGTCGACATCGTCTCCGGTGTCGGACCGAGGCTGGCCAGGGAGGCCGGTCCCGCTGCCGCCCGCTTCAACGACATCCACCGGATCGTCAGCAACCTCGCGGTGTTCGACGTCAAGGGCCGTGACGACACGGTGAGGTTGCTCAGCGTGCACCCCGGGGTGACCCTCGACGAGGTCCGGGCGGCGACCGGCTTCGACATCGAGGTCCCGGCCCACCTGCCCGAGACGCGAGAGCCGACCGGCGAGGAGCTCACCCTGATCCGCGAGGTGCTGGACCCCAAGGGTCTGCGGTTCCGCGAGGTGCCACGTGATTGAGCAGCTGCTGCGGACCCCGTTGACCGAGCTCACCGGCGTCCGGCACCCGGTCGTGCAGACCGGGATGGGCTGGGTCTCGGGCCCCCGCCTGGTCAGCGGTACGGCGAACGCGGGCGGGCTGGGCATCCTGGCCAGCGCGACGATGACCCATGCCGAGCTCGAGCAGGCGATCGTCGAGGTCAAGGGCCGCACCGACCAGCCGTTCGGGGTCAACCTGCGCGCCGACGCGGCCGACGCGCCGGCCCGTTGCGAGCTGCTGATCGAACACGGCGTCAAGGTCGCGTCGTTCGCCCTGGCTCCCAAGCCCGAGCTGATCGCCAGGCTCAAGGAGCACGACATCGTCGTGATCCCGTCGATCGGCGCCGCCAAGCACGCCGTCAAGGTGGCGTCGTGGGGCGCCGACGCGGTGATGGTCCAAGGGGGTGAGGGCGGCGGCCACACCGGACCGGTGCCGACCACGCTGCTGCTGCCGACCGTCCTGGACGCGCTCGCCCGAGCGGGGAGCGACATCCCGGTGATCGCCGCGGGTGGCTTCTTCGACGGTCGCGGCCTCGCGGCCGCCCTGTCGTACGGCGCCGCCGGGATCGGTATGGGCACGCGCTTCCTCCTCACCCGCGACAGCGCGGTGCCGGACGCGGTCAAGCAGCTCTACCTCGAGCGCGACCTCAACGGCACCGTGGTGACCGCGAAGGTCGACGGGATGCCGCATCGGATGCTGCGCACCGAGCTGGTCGAGGAGCTCGAGGAGGCCGGCGCCCTCAAGCGGCTGGGACCGACGCTGCGGCGCACCCTGGAGTTCAAGGAGACCAGCGGGATGTCGTGGCTCGACCTCGCCAAGGACGGTCGGTCGATGCAGAAGGCCCAGGGCCGCACCCTCGCCCAGATGACGCTGGCGGCCAACACGCCGACGATGCTGCGCGCCGGTCTGGTCGATGGCGACACCGACGCCGGCGTCCTCGCCAGCGGACAGGTCGTCGGCGTCATCGACGACCTGCCGAGCTGCGAGGAGCTCATCGACCGGGTGGTCACCCGCGCGGTCGCCGAGCTGACCCGCGGGTCGTCCTACGTCTGCTGACTACAGCGAGCGCTGGTGCAGGAGGGCGCGCCCGACCACCTGGTAGCCGAGCAGCTCGTTGATCTCGATCATGTGCTCGTTGGACTCGGCGTTCCAGGTGTCGACGACCTCGATCTGGGGCTGGTCGTCGGCCAGCCAGCGCAGCATCTCGAGCTTGAGCAGCAGTCCGAGCCGATGTCCGCGGTGGGCGGCCACCACCGTCGTGTCCTCCTGCTCCGCGAGATGGGGGCGCTCACCGTCCACCGTCACGACCGTCTGCCCCGCGAGCCGGCCGGTCTCACGGTGGCGCACGACGAGCCGGAGGACGGCCTTGCCCCGACCCGCCTGTGCGCTCTCGAAGGCGGCAAGCCGCTCGGCCGAGAACACCTCGTCCTCGACGTCGAGGTCGTCGGTGGGCGCGTCGTTGATGGCACTGGCCATCTCGGCCATCTCGCCCAGCCGGTCGGGCGGGGTGGGCACCGGGCTGCGCTCCAGGTCGTAGTCGGCGGCCCGCAGCCGCGCGTCGTCGTACAACGAGGCCAGCGCAGCGTGGTCGAGATCGCCGGGCCGCTGGCGCCGCATCATGTCGCTCGACCTCTGGTCCAACCCGTGGTGGGCGGCGAACGCACGGGTCGACTCGGCCTCCCAGCCACCTATGCCGACCGACGTCTTGCCGTCGGTCCGAGCCCGGTCGGTCAGCCGGGCCAGGAGTGCGCTGCCGTGCCCGTGCCGGCGCAGGTCCGGGTGGACGTCGACCCCCAGCCAGGCCAGGTGCAGGTTGTCGTAGGAGCTCACCGAGTACTCCCCCACCGCGACGTCCGTCCCGGCGACGCTGGCGACGAAGGCGAGCCCGGGCTCGCCGTCCCAGCCGTGTCGCAGGGAGCCCGTGGCCTCGTGGACCGTCATCGGGTGCACCCATGGCGAGTCGGCGCGCCGGACGGCGTTGGTGAGCTCGACGTAGCGCCGGACCCCGTCGGCGTCCGACCACGCCACCTCGTGGAGCTCCATCCTTCGAGCATGACCGGCTTCGGCGTCCCGCGCATCCCGGTTTCGCGGACCGCGCGACGAGCCGGTTGGCATCCGCGGCAGAATGACAGGGTGAGCGAGCCCCCGGTCCGGAAGCGACCCCGACACCTGATGGACCCGGACAACCTGAGTCGCGAGGTACGGGCACCGTCGACGGGCTCGATGCACCTCGAGCCGGTGCAGAAGTGGGTGCTCTCGATCCTGGCTGCCACCACCATCGTGCACCTCGCTGGCGGGCTCGTGATCGCCGCGATGTACGTCGACCCCGAGCGCACCGGCGCGCAGGTCGGGCTCAACGTCCTGGCCGGCGCGTTCGGCGTCATCGCGATCGTGGTGTTCCGGGCGATCCACCAGCTGAAGCCGGTCTCGGCCTGGCTGCTGCTCGGCATCCTCCCGGCCCTGGTCGGGCTCTGGCTCACCTTCCGCTGACCGGCGTGCTCACCCGTGGCGACCTAGGGTGTGAGCATGGCTGACGAGAAGACCCGTGACCGGGCATCCACCCTGCTGGGCCTGCACCAGGCCCCTGAGCTGTTGACCGTCGTGAACGTCTGGGACGTGATCACCGCCACGGTGGTCGCTGACGTCGAGGGTACGCATGCCCTGGCGACCGCGAGCCACTCGATCGCGGCGTCGTACGGCTACGAGGACGGCGAGAACATCCCGCTCGACCTGATGCTCGAGGCGGTCGGTCGGATCGTGGCGGCCACCGACCTGCCGGTCAGCGCCGACCTCGAGGGCGGGTACGGCGACCCGGCCGAGACCGTGCGCCGGGCGATCGGCATCGGCGTCGTCGGCGCCAACATCGAGGACCAGATGCGGCCGCTGGCCGAGGCGGCCGGCAACGTCGAGAAGATCATGAAGGCGGCTCAGTCCGAGGGCGTCGACTTCGTGCTCAACGCCCGCACCGATGCGTTCGTGAAGGGCCGGGACCGCGACCAGGGCGAGGTGCTCGCCGACGCAGTCGAGCGCGGCAAGGCGTTCCTCGACGCCGGGGCGCCGGTGGTGTTCGTGCCGGGCAAGCTCGACGAGGCGCAGGTGACCACCCTCGTCGACGCGCTCGGCCCGCAGCGACTGACCCTGATCGGCATCCCCGGCATCCCGTCGCTGGCCCGGCTCGAGGAGCTCGGCGTCGCGCGCGTGTCCTACGGACCGATGTCGCAGAACGTCGCCCTGACCGCGCTGCAGGAGCTCGTCGAGGACGTGCACCGCGGCGGCGGCGTACCGTCGACGATGCGCATGCTCAACTGACCTGCGGGCCGGTCAGAGCCGCTCGATGATGGTCACGTTGGCCTGGCCGCCGCCCTCGCACATCGTCTGCAGGCCGTAGCGGCCGCCGGTGCGCTCGAGCTCACTCAGCAGGGTGGTCATCAGCCGGGTGCCGGTGGCGCCGATGGGGTGACCCAGGGCGATGCCGCCGCCGTTGACGTTGACCCGCTCGTGCGGCGCCCCGGTCTCCTTCATCCACGCGAGCACGACGGACGCGAACGCCTCGTTGCACTCGAAGAGGTCGATGTCGTCGATCGAAAGGCCGGTCCTGTCCAGCGCATGCCGGGTCGCCCGGATCGGTCCGGTGAGCATCCACACCGGGTCGTCGCCGCGCACCGACAGGTGGTGGATCCGCGCCCGCGGCGTCAGCCCGTGGTCGGCGACCGCCTGCTCGGAGGCGATCAGCATCGCGGTCGCGGCGTCGCAGATCTGGGACGCGACCGCGGCAGTGATCCGGCCACCGGGAGCAAGTGGCTGGAGGCCGGCCATCTTCTCCAGCGAGGTCTCCCGCGGGCACTGGTCGGTGTCGAAGGTCGAGCCGTCGGCGACGGTGACGGCCTCGATCTCGGCCGTGAACCGGCCCTCCGCGATCGCCGTGCGCGCCCGGTCGTGGGAGGCAAGCGCGAAGGCCTCCATGTCCTCGCGGCTGAGGTCCCACCGCTCGGCGATCATCTCTGCCGAGCGGAACTGCGACACCTCCACGTCGCCGTACCTCGCCAGCCAGCCCGGGGACTCCGCGAACGGCGTCGTGAAGCCGTACTGCTGGCCGGCCAGCATCGCGGCCGAGATCGGGATCGCGCTCATGTTCTGCACCCCGCCAGCCACCACCAGGTCCTGGGTGCCGGACAGCACGCCCTGGGCCGCGAAGTGCACCGCCTGCTGCGAGGAGCCGCACTGCCGGTCGATGGTCACGCCCGGCACGTGGTCGGGCAGACCGGCGACCAGCCACGCCGTGCGGGCGACGTCGCCGGCCTGGGAGCCGATGGTGTCGCAGCAGCCGAGGATCACGTCGTCCACGGCTCCGGGATCCACGCCGGTACGGCGCACCAGCGCGCTGAGCGTGTGCGCGGCGAGATCCGCAGAATGCATCGCGGACAGCGCGCCGCCGCGCTTGCCGACCGGGGTGCGCACCGCGTCGACGATGTAGGCCTCAGGCATCAGCGATCCCGTCCAGGAGAATGGTGAGGTACTGGTCGGCGATCGCCTCGTGACTGAGGCCCGCGCCGGGGCGGTACCACTTCACCGCGACCCAGACCGTGTCGCGGATGAAGCGGTAGGTGAGCGTGACGTCGAGGTCGGAGCGCAGCGCACCGGTCTCGACCCCCTCGGTCAGCAACGTCATCCAGACGTTGCGGGACTGGGCGAAGCGATCGGCGAGATAGCCGAACCGCTCGAAGCCGCCGAGGTAGTCAGCCTCGTTCTGGAAGATCGCCACCTCGTTGCGGTGCTGGTCGATCGCCTCGAAGGAGAGCCGCACCGCACGCTCGATCTTGAGCCGGGCGCCGTCGTCGCTGGCGAGCACGTCGTCGTACGCCGCGAAGAGCTCGCTCTGGAAGGACTGGAGGATCTCGTCGACCATCGACTCCTTGGAGTCGAAGTGGTGGTAGAGACTGCCGGAGAGGATCCCGGCAGCGTCGGCGATGTCGCGGACCGTGGTGTTCTTGAAGCCCTTCTCGGCGAACAGCTCGGCCGCGATCGCCAGCAGCTCGTCACGCCTAGGCATGCTGGCTGCTCACCGAGACGACCTCGCCGGTCAGGTAGGACGCGTAGCCACTGGCCAGGAAGACCATCACGTTGGCGATCTCCCACGGTTCGGCGGCGCGTCCGAACGCCTCGCGCTGCTTGAGCTCGTGGAGCAGCTCGTCGGAGGTGACCTTCGCGAGGAAGGGGTGCATCGCCAGGCTCGGCGACACCGCGTTGACGCGGATCCCGTGCGACGCCAGGTCGAGCGCGGAGCAGCGGGTCAGCGCCATCACCCCGGCCTTGGCGGCCGCGTAGTGCGCCTGGCCCTCCTGGGCCCGCCAGCCGATCACCGAGGCGTTGTTGACGATGACGCCCTTCGTGCCCGCCGCGACCATCCGCTGGCCGGCAGCACGCACGCAGCGGAAGGTCCCGGTCAGGGTGATGTCGAGGACCTTCAGCCACTGCTCGTCGGTCATCTCCAGGATGCTCGCGGTGCCACCGAGGCCGGCGTTGTTGATCATGACGTCGACCCCGCCGAACTCCTCCGCGGCGTCCAGCAGCGCCCCGACCTGGGCCTCGTCGGTCACGTCGCACACCAGCTGCCGCACCCGGTCGACGCCGAACTCCGCAGCCAGCGCCTCCTCGGCCTCCGCCAGCCGGCGGGCGTGGGTGTCGCTGAAGACCACCGCTCGCGCGCCCTCCTCCAGCACCCGCCGTACGACGGCCGCGCCGATCCCGGCTCCCGCCGCCGCGGTCACCACGACGACCTTGCCGGCCAGCAGGTCGTGGCCGGGCACGTAGTCGGGCGTGGGCTGCTCTGGTCGGACCGTCGTCATCCGCGTGCCTCCTTGGGGAGGCCGAGCACACGCTCGGCCAGGATGTTGCGCTGGATCTCGTCGCTGCCGCCGTAGATCGTGTCGGCGCGGGAGAAGAGGAAGAGTCGTTGCCACTGGTCGAGGTCGTACGGCGAGCCGGGGCGGCCGGTCAGACCGGCCGTACCGGCGACGTCCATCGCGACCTCCCCGAGGCGGCGGTGCCAGCCCGCCCACACCAGCTTGAAGATCGAGGCCGCTCCCGGGTCCTGCGCCGACAGCCCGCGCAGCGCCTGGAAGCGCATCACCTCGAGCTCGACCTTGAGCCTGGCGAGCCGGTCCCGCAGGACCGGGTCGTCGATCGCGCCGTTGTCGTGGGCCAGGTCGACGACCCCCGCGAGCTCGCGGGCGAACCCGACGACCTGGGCGAGCACGGAGACACCACGCTCGAAGCCGAGCAGCGCCATCGCGACCCTCCACCCGTCGCCCGGCTCGCCGACCACCAGGTCGCCGTCGGTGCGGGCACCCGTGAGGAAGACCTCGTTGAACTCGGAGCCGCCGGTGAGCTGCTCGATCGGCCGGATCTCGATGCCGTCCTGGTCGAGCGGCACCAGCAGGAAGGACAGCCCGCGGTGACGCTGCGAGCCGGCCTCGGTCCGGCACAGCACGAACGCCCAGTGGCTGACATGGGCGTTGGAGGTCCACACCTTCTGGCCGTCGATCACCCAGTCCTGGTCGCCGTCGAGGCGCGCCTTCGTCTGCACGTTCGCCAGGTCGGAGCCGGCATCCGGCTCGGAGTAGCCCTGGGCCCACAGCTCCTCGACCGCGAGGATCCTCGGCAGGAAGCGCTGCTTCTGCGCGTCGGTGCCGAAGGCCATCAGGGTCGGCCCGAGCAGCTCCTCTCCCAGGTGGTTGACCCGCACCGGGGCGTCTGCCCGGGCGTACTCCTCGTGGAAGATCACCTGCTGGACCAGGCTGAGCCCGCGCCCCCCGTACTCCTCGGGCCAGCCGACGCAGGTCCAGCCGTGCTCGGCGAGTAGCCGGTTCCACGCGACCCGCTCCTCGTGGGCCTCGTGGTCGCGTCCGGCGCCGCCGAGTCCGCGCAGGGCGGCCCACTCCCCGGTCAGGTGCTCCTCGAGCCAGCCGCGCACCTCGGCCCGGAAGGCCTGGTCGTCGGAGGAGTAGGTCAGGTCCACGTTTGCTACAGTACCAAGCAATTGCTTGGTTGGCTCAGGAGGCGATGTGGCGAGCACGATCCCCGGCGCGTTGCGCGAGGCCGCGGAGCGCTTCGGCGACCGGGCGGCGTACGTCGAGGACGGCACCCCGGTCTCGTTCGCGGACCTGCTCCAGCGAGTCCGGGAGACCGCGGCCGGCTACCGCGAGCGCGGTCTCGGCCCCGGTGGCCGGGTGGTCGTCTGGGCGCCGAACAGCGTGGGCTGGGTGGTCGCCGCCCTCGCCGCGTCGTACGCCGGCGGCACGCTGGTGCCCGCCAACTCGCGCTACACCGGGCACGAGGTCGCCGACCTGGTCGACCGGACCGGCGCCCTGCTGGTCGTCGTCGCGGACGGCTTCCTCGGGCGGACCCAGATCGCCGACCTGCGCGCGGCGAGCGACCTCCCGAGCGTGGTCGACATCATCGAGATCACCGACCTGGCCGGGATCGCGGCGCCACCCGCCGACATCGACGCGGTCGCGGCCGCCGTGTCGCCCGACGACGTCGCCGACATCCTCTTCACCTCCGGCACCACCGGGACGCCGAAGGGCGCGATGTCCGCGCACCGGCAGACCATCGGCGTGGCCGACGCCTGGGGCTCGCTCGGGGGTGTCACCGCGGACGACCGCTACCTCGTGGTCAATCCGTTCTTCCACTCCTTCGGCTACAAGGTCGGCATCGTCACTGGGCTGCTGACCGGCGCGACGCTCTACCCGCTCGCGACCTTCGACCTCGAGGAGACCATGCGGCTGATCGAGACCGAGCAGATCACCGTGCTGCCCGGTGCACCGACGATCTTCACCTCGCTGCTGAACGCGCCGGGCCGCACCGGTCGCGACCTGTCCTCGCTCCGGCTCGCTGTCACCGGCGCGGCGGTGGTGCCGGTGGTGCTGATCGAGCAGATGAGAGACGTCCTGGAGATCGACCAGGTCGTCACGGCGTTCGGCATGACCGAGGCCGTCGTGGTCACCATGTGCCGCCAGGGCGACTCGGCCGAGACCGTCGCGACCACCTGCGGCCGGGCGATCCCGGGCATGGAGACCCGGATCGACGGGGAGACCGGCGAGCTCCTGGTCCGGGGTGACTTCGTGATGCTGGGCTACCTGGACGATCCCGCGGCGACCGCAGAGGCCATCGAGGCCGACGGCTGGCTGCACACCGGCGACGTCGGCACCCTCGACACGACCGGCAACCTCGCGATCACCGATCGGCTCAAGGACATGTACATCTCGGGCGGCTTCAACGTCTACCCGGCCGAGGTCGAGCAGGTCCTGGCCCGGATGGACGGCATCTCCGACGTGGCGGTCGTGGGTGTCCAGGACGAGCGGATGGGCGAGGTCGGCATGGCGTACGTCGTGGTCTCGACCGGCTCGACCACCGAGATGACCGCCGCCGACGTGATCGCCTACGCCAAGGAACGCCTGGCCAACTTCAAGGTCCCGCGCCACGTCACCCTGGTCGACGTGCTGCCGCGCAACCTGTCCGGCAAAGTGCTCAAGAACGAGCTGAGGGGTCGCTGATGGATCTGGAGCTCTCCGAGCCCGAGCATGCCTTCCAGGCCGAGGCGCGGGCCTGGCTCGAGGCCAACGTGCCGGCCGAGCCGCTGCCGTCGATGGACACCGCTGAGGGGTTCGTCGCCCACCAGGAGTGGGAGCGTCTGCTGGCGGAGTCACGCTGGTCGGTGGTCTCGTGGCCGCAGGCGTACGCCGGCCGCGAGGCGTCCCTGGTCGAGTGGGTGATCTTCGAGGAGGAGTACTACCGCGCCGGCGCGCCCGGCCGGGTCTCGCAGAACGGCATCTTCCTGCTCGCGCCGATCATCTTCGACCACGGCACCCAGGAACAGCAGGACCGGTTCCTGCCGACGATGGCGACGGGTGCGCAGATCTGGGCCCAGTGCTGGTCCGAGCCCGAGGCCGGCTCCGATCTGGCGTCGCTGCGCTCGACGGCTCGACGCGACGACGATCGCGGTGGCTGGGTGCTCAACGGCCAGAAGACCTGGTCGTCGCGCGCCTCCTTCGCGCACTGGGGCTTCGGGCTCTTCCGCTCCGACCCCGGGGCCGAGCGTCACCGCGGGCTGACCTACTTCCTCTTCCCCCTGGACGCGGACGGCGTCACCGTCCGCCCGATCGCCCAGCTGGACGGCGAGGCCGGCTTCGCGGAGGTCT
Organism: uncultured Actinomycetota bacterium; assembly: GCA_963706475.1. Classification (GTDB taxonomy): domain Bacteria; phylum Actinomycetota; class Actinomycetes; order Propionibacteriales; family Nocardioidaceae; genus Nocardioides. The sequence continues at coordinate 528,409 of CAVPLV010000003.1, forward strand.
TCTTCGAGGACGTCTTCGTCCCCGACGCCGACGTGCTCGGCGCACCCGGCGACGGCTGGCGGGTCGCGATGAGCACGGCAGGCAACGAGCGCGGGCTGTCACTGCGCTCCCCCGGCCGCTTCTGTGCGGCCGCCGACCGGCTCGTCGACCTCTACCGGTCCGCGCCCGACCCGGTCCTGGCCGACGGCGTGGTGGGGGCCTGGATCAAGGCCCAGGCCTACCGGCTCTTCACCTGGGGCACCGTGACGCGGCTGGCCGCCGGTGAGGAGATGGGCGCGGCCGGCTCGGTCAACAAGGTCTTCTGGTCCGAGCTCGACATCGCCCTGCACGAGACGGCGCTCGACCTGCTCGGCGCCGAGTCCGAGGTCGGGTCGACGTGGCTGGACGGCTACACCTTCTCGCTGTCCGGGCCGATCTACGCGGGCACCAACGAGATCCAGCGCAACATCGTCGCCGAGCGGATCCTCGGCCTGCCACGCGAGCCCAAGGGAGCAACGACGTGAAGTTCGTGCTCGACGCCGACCAGCGCGACTTCGCGGCGTCCCTCGAGTCGCTGCTCGCCGCCTCCGACACGGTCGCGGTCGCCCGCGCCTGGGCCGACGGCGACGCCGCGCCCGGACTGAGGCTGTGGGGTCGACTCGCCGACCAGGGCGTCCTGTCGCTCGCCACCGAGGCCACACCCGTCGAGCTCTGCATCGCCTTCGAGGCGCTCGGGCGGCACGCCGTCCCCGGTCCGTGGGTCGAGTCCGCGGCCTACCTCGCGATCGCCCTCGGGCACGAGGTCGAGGGCGTCGCCACCCTCGCGCTGCCGCCGCACGTGCCCTACGCGCTGGACGCCGACGTCGCCGACCGGGTCTACGTCGGAAGCATGCTCGCCGGCCAGGTCGGAGAGCTGGTCGTGTCGGTGGACCGGACCCGGCGGCTCTTCCCGGTGACCGGGGACGGTGAGCCCAACCGGGCGGCCTTCGACCTCGCGGTGCTCGCCACCGCCGCCCAGCTGTTGGGAGCCGGCGAGCGGGTGCTCGCGGACTCCGTGACCTACGTGAAGCAGCGCAAGCAGTTCGGTCGCGAGATCGGGTCCTACCAGGCGATCAAGCACGCGCTGGCCGACGTGCGCATCGCCCTCGACTTCGCCCGGCCCTTGGTCTTCGGCGCTGCGCTCGGCGCGATCGACGTGTCGGCCGCCAAGGTCGGCTGCGGAGACGCGGCGTACCTCGCCGCCCGCACCGGCCTGCAGGTGCACGGGGCGATCGGCTACACCCAGGAGTTCGACCTGAGCCTCTGGATCACCAAGATCCGGGCCCTGGTCGGTGCCTGGGGCACCCCCGGATTCCATCGCGCCCGGATCCTCGACTCGTTGGTCGGCTGATGGACTTCGCCTTCACCGAGGAGCAGCAGGAGCTCGCCACCACCGTGCGGTCCCTGCTCACCAGGCGAGCCGACGCCCGGGTCGAGACGTACGACGAAGCACTGTGGTCGACCCTCTGCGAGCAGATCGGCGTCGCCGCTCTCGGCATCCCGGAGGAGTACGGCGGGGCCGGGTTCTCGCTCCTCGAGTCGCTGATCGTGCTCGAGGAGGTCGGCCGCTCGCTGATCCCGTCCCCGCTGCTGAGCTCACTGGTCACCGCCGAGGCGCTGCTGGCCGGCGCCGACGAGGAGGCGAGGGCCCGGTTGCTGCCGCGGATCGCGGCCGGGGAGGTCGCGGCCTTCGCGATCGGGACCGATGCCGTCGACGTGCTCGACGGAGACCTCGCCACCGTGCTGGTGGTGGCCACCGACGACGGGCTCTTCGAGGTCGATCCGGCGTCAGCCCCTGATGCGGTCCGGCGCACCTGGACCCCGTCCATGGACCAGACGATCCGGTTGGCCAGTGTCCAGGTGGACACCGCGGTCGCGACCAGGATCGCGACGGACGCGAGCGCCGCGGTCGCGAGAGCCCGACTTGTCGGCGCCGTCGGGGTGAGCGCCCTCGCCACCGGGTGCGCGGCACGGGCGTTGGAGATGACGGTGGCCTACTCCAAGCAGCGCACCCAGTTCGGGCGGCAGATCGGGTCCTTCCAGGCGCTCAAGCACCGGATGGCCGACCTGCTGGTCGAGACCGAGATGTCCCGGTCCGCCTCCTGGGCCGCGTCCTACGCGGTGGCGATGCACGCCGACGACGCCGAGCAGCTGGCGCACGTCGCAGCGTCGTACTGCCCGGAGGCGCTGGCGCACGTCGCCGGAGAGACCGTTCAGCTGCACGGTGGCATCGCGATCACCTGGGAGCACGACGCCCAGCTGGTTCTCAAGCGTGCCCACGCGCTCGGCCAGCTCTTCGGGACGCCGCTCGAGCACCGGCGCCTGCTGGCGCTGTAGCGCCATGGTGCACGCTGACCCCATGCGTACGACGGGCACGGTCCGCGAGTGGCACGACGATCTCGGCTGGGGCCTGCTCGACTCCCCCGACACCCCGGGCGGCTGCTGGGCACACTCCTCGAGCCTCGAGCCGACCGCGCTGCGCGGCCCGGTGGTGGGCAGCGACGTGACCTTCGACTTCGAGATGGGTGCACCCGACGAGCACCACTTCCGGGCGGTCCGGGTGTGGCTGTCGACCGACTCGCTGGAGCCGGTGCGGGTGTTCCACGCCGCGGACCTGGTGTCGGCCGACCCGACTGACGGGATGAGCCGCAAGCGGGCGTTCGAGCTGCCGCTGCTGTGGTCCGGCCAGGTCGAGACGGCTCCGGGCGTGATGTCGGGGTGGCACCACCACGATCGCAACGAGTCCAGCCTGTACGTCGTGCGCGGGATCCTGCGGCTGGAGTTCGCCGGGCACGACGGCTACCTCGACGCCGGCCCCGGCGACTTCGTGCACGTTCCGGCGTACACGATCCACCGGGAGAGCAACCCGACCGACGAGCCGTCGCTCGCGGTCATCGCCCGCGTGGGCGGCGGCGTCCCGACCGTGAACGTGGACGCTCCCGGAGCCGCCGACACATCCGCACCCGCCTGAGGCAACCGCCGGGCGAACGGCTTGCGAAGTACCCCTGAAGGACCAACCCAGGTCCTCGTGGAGGGATGGAATCATGAAGAGAATCGTGATGCTCCTGGTCGTCGCACTGGCGACCTCGTTCGGTCTGGTCTCGGTCGCGTCGCCGGCCGCCCAGGCCAGCAGCACCAAGGTCGGCTACACCCAGGTGGTCGTCGACCCGGCGGTCTACGCGCTCATCGCCGGTGCCGGGATCGCGCCGGCTCCGGTCGGCGGCGCCAAGGCGTTCGCCTACGAGGACACGCTCGCAGCCCGGTTCCCGATCACCGGCTACTCGTTCGGCAGCCTGCGGATCAAGCACTCCGGCGGGATCAGCCTGACCGCGGGCGCCGCCACGATCACACTCTCGAACTTCAACATCGACCTCGGCCGGCTCCGCGTCAGCGGCGAGGTCGCGGGCTCGATCGGTGCCGTCGGCCGCGTGGACCTGTTCAAGATCAGGTCCTCGCAGTCCCGGCTCGGCCTGGTGCGCCTCACGCTCACCGACACCGCCGCGGGCGCCCTCAACGCGACGTTCGGCGTCGAGGCCTTCAGCGGCGGCGACACCTTCGGCTACGCCACGCCGCGCCCGTTCGGGAGGTTCTGAGCCTGCTGGTTACCCAAGGGATGCAGCCGAACCCGCACTTCCCACGGCGAGTTCACCGTGGGAAGCGACGGTTGACCTGCATCCCTTGGGCAACCGGCTACGGGCGCAACAACGGCCGCGGCCGCGGGTCGTGCGGGTGCGCCGGGTCAGCGGCGAAGATGCGCTCGTAGATGTCGTAGACGACCGACGACTTGGCGTTGTTGTAGTCCATCGAGTCGGTGAACCCCTGCTCGGCGACGGCCCGCTTCGCGGCCGCGTAGTGGTCGCGGTCGTCGGGGTGCGCGGCCAACCAGTCCCGGAAGGCTCGGTGTCGCCGGGGCTCGGTCGCACCCGTCGAGAAGACGTGCAGGTTGGTCTCCGGGTCGGGCAGCTTGAGGCAGCGGTGCTGCTCCCACTCGGGCTCGCGCACCCGCAGGTCGAAGCCGATGGCCTCGAGGTCGGGCAGGTAGTCGGCCTCGATCGAGGAGTCGGCCACGACCAGGTCGATGTCGATCAGCGGCTTGGCCCACAGCCCCGGCACGCTGGTGGAGCCGACATGGGTGACCGAGAGCGCCCGGTCACCGAGTGCCTCGACGATCGCGTCGCGCACCACGGCGTACGTCGTCGCCCAGCCGGGATCGGGAGCCACCACCTGGACCCGTTCGGGCAGGTGGGCGCGGACCCGGGCCGCCGCGATCTCCTCAGGCGTCGGCACCTCGTAGGGGCGCCAGAGCGGGTGGGTGGCCACGCTCAACGCGGGTCGGTGGTGCGGTAGTCCCCGCGGAAGAACAGCAGCGGGTTCGGGTCGTGCCCGGAGTGGTCGTCGGTGATCAGGTCGACGACCCGGCCGATCACCAGGTAGTGGTCTCCGGCCTCGTACACGGTGTGGATCACGCAGTCGAGCTGGGCGAGCGCCCCCTCGAGCACCGGGGAGCCGGTGGTCGGCGAGGGCGACCACGTCACGCCGTCGAACTTGTCGATGCCACGACTGGCCATCGTGTTGGACAGCTCCGCCTGGTCCGCGGCCAGCACGTTGACGCAGAACTTGCCGGACCGCTGGATCAGCGGCCACGCGCGCGAGGTCCGTGCCGGGATGAAGAGCACGAGCGGCGGGTCCAGGGACACGCTGGAGAAGGACTGGCACGTGAGGCCGACCGGCTCGCCGTTGCTGGTGCCGGTCACGACCGTCACCCCGGAGCCGAACCGGCCGAGCACGTCGCGGAAGCGGCGCGCCGCCGCGACCGTCTCGGGGTCGTCGTGGACGACGACGTCCTCGCCGGGACGGAACGCGAAGTCGACGTCCTGATCACCGAGCCAGGAGTTGATCAGCTCGGGGCTGGGCCAGCTGTCCCGCGCATCGTGGGTCATCCCGTCCGGGATCTCGTGGCTCGGCTCCGACGTCATGGAGTCCAGTCTTTCACTGGGGACTCACTGGGCCCCGAAGTTGTGGCCCCAGTAGGACACGGCGGTCGACTCCCGCGCCACCCAGCGACCGTCGTCGACGGTCAGCCCGTCCGTGCCGAACTCGATGTCGAAGCCCCCGGGTGACCTCACGTAGAACGACACCATCTCGTCGTTCATGTGCCGCCCGAGCGTCGCCGACAGCGGAGCCTTGTGCTTGCGGACGCGCTCCAGGGCGCGACCGACGTGGTCGAGCTCGTCGACCTCGAGCATGATGTGGACGCACTTCGCCGGGTTCGGCATCGGCAGGAACGCCAGCGAGTGGTGGCGCGGGTTGACCCCGAGGAAGCGCAGCCAGATCTTCGACCCGGGCTCCTTGCCGACGAACTCCCCCGGCATGCTCATCGAGTCGCGCAGCCGGAAGCCGAGGACCTCGGTGTAGAACCGCAGCGCCTCGACGTCGTCGAGGACCGGCAGCACGATGTGGCCCATCCCCTGGTCGCCGGTCACGAAGGTGGCGGCGTACGGCGTGACGACCGGACGCGACTCGTAGGTGATCCCGTGGAACAGCTCGAAGACGTTGTCCCACGGGTCGCGGAAGCGGATCAGCTCCTGGACCCGCCGGTCGGCCAGCTCCTCCTCGGTGCCCTCCTCGAAGGCGACGCCGGCCTTCTGGAGGTGCTCGCGCGCCTCGTGGAGCGCCCGGTGGTCGGCGAGCTCCCAGCCGGTGGCGGCGAGCTGGTCGACGTCGGAGGGGACGACGACGAGCCGGGCCGAGACCTGGTCGATGCGCCAGTACTGGTGGTCCGGGTGGGGGCCGCGCGCCTCGGCGAGGCCGAGCACCTTGCCGGCGAAGCTCCGCCACTGCTCGGGGTCGGTCGAGGCCACGCGGACGTAGCCCATGGACTTGATGTCGATGGTCATGACGTCGCTCCCGTCCCTGGCGCCCGCTCGACATGTCGACCCAGGAACGCCGTCGAGATCTCCGCGAACTCCGCGGCCGCCTCGATCTGGGCCCAGTGCCCGCAGTTCGGGAAGACGTGCAGCTGCGCCTTCGGGATCAGCTTGAGGGCCGCGAACGCACCGTCGAGGGGGTTGACCCGGTCCTCACGTCCCCAGGTCAGCAGGGTGTGCTTGCGCAACCGGTGCGCCTCGCGCCAGAGCATCCCGTCCTCGGCGGTCTCGGGGTTCCAGAACGACATCCCCATCGAGCGCATCGCGTCCTGGGCGCCGGGCGCGGTCGCGTCGGCGAACCGCTCCTCGACCAGCTCGTCGGTGACCAGCCGCTGGTTGACGACCATGGTGGAGATGAAGGCACGCAGCGTCTCGCGGGTCGGTTCGGCCCCGAAGTCCATCAGCCGCTGCACGCCCTCGGTGGGATCGGCGTGGAAGAGGTTCAGCGACAGCCCGCCCGGGCCCATCAGGATCAACCGGCCGACCCGGTCGGGGTGCGTGAGCGCCAGCCGCATCGCCGTACCCCCGCCGAGGCTGTTGCCCAGCAGGTGGATCCGGTCGATGCCGAGCCCGTCGAGCAGCGCGACCACGTGGTCGGCGGCATGCCGGTAGTAGTTGCCGACGACCGGGGGCTTGTCGGAGCCACCGAAGCCGGGCTGGTCGACCAGGAGGGTGCGGTACGACGTCGCGAAGTGCGGCAGCGCGCGACCGAAGTTGGACCAGGCGGACGCGCCGGGGCCACCGCCGTGCAGCATCACCAGCGGCAGGTCACCGCCGACCCCCGTTGCCGCGCCCGCCTCGTAGTAGTTCAGGTTGAGCCGGCCGGCACCGACGTCGACCGTGGCCGATCGCTGGACCGACTCCTTCTCGAAGCCCATCGGTCAGTACATCCCGGGGTCGACCTTGTGGCCGAACTCGTGGGCGCCGTACATCTGCAGTGCCCGCTCAGGGTCGTTGGCGGCGTGCACCCGACCGGCGTGCGCGTCTCGCCACGCGCGCTGGAGGTAGGTGCCCTGGGCGAGCGCCCGTCCACCGGACGCCTCGAAGAGCGAGTCGATCGCGTCGATGGCGCGCTGCGAGCCGAGCACCTGGTCGCGACGGACCTTCAGCCGGGTCTTGAGCGGGATCCGCTCACCCTTGGCGACGAAGTCCTGCTCCTCGCGGATGTTGTTGACCAGCAGCGCCCAGGCCGCATCGATCTCCGATGACGCCCGGGCGATCCGGACTGCGGAGAACGGGTCGAGCGACGCCTTCTCGCCGAGGTAGGCGGCCCGGGTGCGCTTCTGCTGCATCTCGACGTGCTCGTTGTAGGCGCCCAGCGCCATCCCGATGATCGGCGTGGTGATGGTGCCGGTGAAGATCGAGTGGAACGGCAGCTTGTAGAGGTCGGAGGGGTTCTGCTCCTGGCCGGGGCCGTAGCAGCGGCCGGTCTCTCCCATCGACAGGGTGAACGCCTCGGGGATGAAGACGTCCTCGACCACGATGTCGTTGGAGCCGGTGCCGCTCAGCCCGACCATGTGCCAGACGTCGACGATGGTGTAGCTCGCCCGCGGCACCATGAAGGTCTTGAAGTCGACGACCTGGCCGTCGGTGTTGAACACCAGTCCGCCGAGCAGCACCCAGCTGCAGTGGTCGCAGCCCGAGGAGAAGCTCCACCTGCCCGAGAGGGTGTAGCCGCCGTCTGCCTGGATGGCCTTGCCGGTCGGGGCGTACGACGAGCTCAGCCGGGTCGTCGTGTCGCTCCCCCAGACGGCCTGCTGGGCCTCGTCGGAGAAGAGTGCGACCTGCCACGGGTGCACGCCGACGACGCTGGAGACCCAGCCGGTCGACCCGCACGCTCCGGCGATGTCGCGCACCGCGGTGTAGAAGTCGACCGGGTCGGACTCGTGCCCGTCGAAACGCCTCGGTTGGAGCAGCCTGAAGAAGCCGACCTCCTCCAGCTCCTTGATCGACGCCTCGGGCACGACCCGCAGGCGCTCGGCCTCGTCAGCACGCTCCCGGATCGAGGGAAGCAGGTCACGAACGCCGTCCAGCACTGCCTGGGACATCGAATTCTCCTGTCGTGGTCGGACCCGGCAATACTAGAACACGTTCTTGTTTTGGTCCATTGCGCCTCGCTCACGGGACGGTGGGAGGGGCTACGGTGCTGGACATGCCCGAGCTGCCCGCCGTCGTCCTGCGCGCGCGCACCGACGACGACCTCGACGTCCTGTTCAGCATCGCCGCCGACCTGGACACCTGGGAGGAGCGAGGCGCCCAAGGACCGGCCCCGCTGACCAGGGAGCGGTACCTCGCCCGGGTGGCCCGGACCGCCACCGAAGACGAGGCTGACGGGCCGGTGTCCTTCGTGGTCGACGTCGGCGGCTCCGCCGTCGGGGTCGCGACCCTCTTCGGTGTCGACACGCTCGCCCGCCACGCGGAGGCCGGGATCAGCCTGGTCCCCGACGCCCGGGGACGCGGCATCGGGACGGCCGCGATCCTCCAGCTCGTCGAGTTCGCCTTCGTGCGCCGCAACCTGCGCCGCATCCACCTCCAGGCGATCGCGTCGAACACTGGTGCACTGCGGGCCTACGAGAAGGCGGGCTTCGTGGTCGAGGGTCGACAACGCGAGCACGCCTGGGTCCGCGGCGCCTACGAGGACATCGTGCTGATGGGGATCCTCCGTTCGGATCCGGCTAGCGGATCCTGAAGGTCGCGTCACTGACGTCGAAGAAGTAGTTGTCGACGGCCTTGACCTTGATCCGCGCCGAGGAGGTTGCCGTCCTCGGGATCCGGACCCACCTGGACCCGTCGTTGGGGGTGCGTGCGGCAAGCACCTTGCGCCAGGTCGCGCCGTTGTCGGTGGAGAGCACGATCCGCACCTTCGAGGCGAGCCGGCGGGTGCCGTTGACCTGCCAGCGGAGCTTCACCCGCTCCCCCTTGCGGACCGACCCACCGTTCTTGAACGACGTGACCAGGAAGGGCCCGGCGTTGCGGGCGATCCGCAGGGTCACGTCGTCGTAGCCGCTTCCTCCGCCGTTCGCAGAGCCGTCACGCGCCGTCAGCCGGAAGTGCATCGCTGCTCGGGCGGGCCTGGTGCCGGCGGTGCCGACGTAGCCCGGCACCGGCAGGAACTCCGAGTAGCAGTCCACGATCGGGACCGGCACGACGACGTACCGATCCGGGTCGCCCGGCGGCGCCTTCGGACAGCGCCCGGTCGCGGCGTTGGTGTTGCCGGCGAGGACCTGGGCCAGGTCGGGGAAGGTCCGCGACGGACTCAGACCTGCGAGGTGCTCGCCGGGTGCCGGACTCTGCGAGGCGTCCTCGTCGCTGACGTCGGCGTAGGTGCCGAACACCCGGAACAGGGGTCCGTCGACCTTGGCGTTGCGGACCAACGCAGTGCCGGTCGCGCCCCCGACGTCGTTCTGCTCCCACAGGTAGGTCAGCGGGTCGCCGTCGGCGTCCCTGCCCCGACCGGTCAGCGTGAACGGTGTGCGCAGCGGCAGGGTGCGGTCGCCGGGTGCCCGGACGACCGGCCGGCGGTTGCCGGTGTCGTTGACGTCGTAGCCGGTGTTCTGGGTCGCGCCGCCGCGGGCGGTCTCCCCGACCCGGGCGCTGACCCCGGGCGAGCTGGTGCCGACCAGGAGCGGGTCCGCGTCCTCACGAGCGCTGTCCTCGGTGTAGGGGTCCGAGTCGCCCGCGAACATCACCTGGAAGCCGGAGTCGTCAGGCTCCGTGAGCGCAGCCGGGACGACGCCGTCCTCGTCGTAGATCTCGCTGTAGGGGTCGTAGCCCCAGCCGGCGACCGTGACGTCCTGGCCGGTGAGCCTCTCCACCGCTGCCTCGAGGTTCACCCGGTTGTACGCCGTCGCACCGGTGCCGCCGCGGACCAGCCGGACCGACGGCGTCGGACCGGGGTAGTCGAGGGTGATGGACTCTCCGTTGGTGTCGAAGCCGGTCAGCGACACGTCCTGGACCTCGACCGGCGACCTGCCCGGGCTGCTGGTGTAGGCACCGATCTCGGTCTGCGAGCGCTGGGAGAAGTGCGGGTCGCTGTGCGGCTGGAGGTTGTCCTGGCGACAGATGCCGGCGTACGCCATGATCGACGACCCGGACCCCGGCTCGACCGAGGTGCCGGCGTTGCGGTTGCCGCCCGAGCAGTTCCAGCGCACGCCGTTGAAGGTGTGGTTGCCACCGAACTGGTGGCCCATCTCGTGCGCGACGTAGTCGATGGCGTAGTAGTCGCCGATCGGAGCCGGGATGCCCGTGCAGCCCTGCGCCTTCTCGATGCCGCCCACCACGCCGAGCCCGGCGATGCCGCCGCCGTTCGTCCCGAGCGCGAGGTGGCCGATGTCGTAGTTGCCGGCCCCGACCAGCTGGCCGAGCACCGTCTGGGTGCGCACCAGGGTGCCGACGTCGCAGTAGGCGATCTGACCCTGGACGTAGCCGGGGGCGTCGGGATCGTTGGTGAAGCAGGCGTGCGCACCGCACGGACCGTTGGGCCCCGTGGCCTGGGCATCCGTGGCCAGGTTCAGCCGGTCGGTGTTGTCGACGAGGACCAGCCTGATCGCCAGGTCCTCGTTGTAGACCTGGTTGACCCGGCTGACCAGGGTCACCTTCGCCGCGGTGACGTCGGCACTGCCGAAGTAGCCGGCGTACGTCGGGTCGGAGAGCAGGGCCAGGCGGTAGACGCGCTCCTGGACGGTCGCGCCGCGGGCGATCCGCGCCGAGCGCTGCGCCAGGGCTGGAGCGAGGTTGGGGGCCTCACGCTCGACGAACCGGTCCTCGGGGCGCGGGAGCGCGCTGCCGTAGTAGCTGAGGTGCGCCGTGCCGCCGAGACGATCGCCCACGGGGTCGACGTACCACGAGCCCAGGCCGTTGGGCGGGCGGACCGCGGCGTGGAAGCCCAGCGGGGTGACATCGAGCGCGACGGTGGTGCCCGGGTGGTCGAGCGAGCGACCGGACCAGGTCTGGATCTCGGGATGGGCGGCCGCGAGTCCCGGCTGCATCACCTCGCTGCGCTGCACGGCGAACCGTTCCGTCCCGCCGCCCGGGCGCGGGATCCCGAAGACCGTGGCACCGCTGGAGCCGGCTGAGGGGGCCGACCGGAGCTCCCGACGGACCTGAGCGGTGTCGACCTTGAGGGCGCGGTAGCGCCTGGGCTGGATCCCGCCCGACGACGCTGCCGGCCGGAACCCGCTCAACGACTGGAACGCCGGGTCCAGCGGCGCGGAACCGGCCGCCGGCAGCACGACCTGCAGCAACGCGGCAGCGACGATGGCGGCGCTCAGCGCCGAGATGACCTTCAGCGGACGCATGGGCCCACTCCTTCCGCAAGGCCCTTGCGGCCCGGACCTCGCACTCTAAGCCGGGCCGTCGACGTTGCCTAGTGGCTCGTCACACTCCGCACCCTGACCGCCGAGCACCAGGGCTACCCCGGGACCGACGAGGACGTCATCGTCAGGTCCAGCTCGCGGTCGAGGATCTCGGCCAGTCGGGCGGCCTCCCGCTCGATGGCCGCCTTCGGAGGTCGCCGATCGTCGAGCCACCGGACCACGAGCTCGTCACCCGTGCGCGTCCACGTCCCGCAGACGACACCGCCGACGAGCACGAGGTTGGCCTTGCGGGTGACGGCGTCCCGCCGGGGCGGCGGTGTCACGTGGACGTCCTTGGTGCCGGGCCCCATCACCCACTGGTCGTGCCCGGGCAGGAGCCGGACCCCGTCCGAGGCCCCGGACGGCGACGAGGGAGTCGACGTCCGCCCGCACGACGTACGCCGCTGTGCCATCGACATCGACAGCGACCAGCTGGTCGCCGAACCCGGACAGCCAGGCGTCGATCCGCTTGCGGCCGGCGCTGAGACCGTCGCCGAGCCAGTAGTGGAGGCGGTCCCGGGTCGCCGGTCCGTACGTCCGCAGGTAGGCCGTGACGGCGCTCGGACCTGCCTCGTCGAGGTCGGGAATGCCCCTCCACCTCGGGTTCAGGTCGAGTCGCTGGCAGGTGAGCTGTCCGTCGCGACGTGGTCCGAGGCTCATGTCTCCTTGCCACGTCAGCGGCTTGATCAGCGTGCCGGCCCCCTCGTCGAAGACCGGTCTGAGGTGTCGGTAGGCGGGCTGTGAGGTCAAGGCGTCGCCGAGCTCGTGGACGGTCAGCGGCCCAGCGGTCAGCGCCTCGCGCACCGCCGCCCGGAAGTCCGGCCAGTCCGACGGGGTGAGCTGGTAGTACTCCACCCAGCTCGGGAGCTCCCACTGCCGCCCTGCTGATCGGAGCGCGAGGTAGCTGCCGCCGTCCTCGGGCGAGAGGTAGTTCATCGACCCGCGGAACGCGAACGCCTTGATCACGGTCCCGTCCGCCAGCGCCTGCACCAGCTCGCCGGGCGACGAGGTCGTACGCCGGGTCCGGACGGCGAGCTCGGCGAGGGACTCGTCCATCGACGGCACCGCGCCGAGCCGGCGTACGACGTCGGCCACCGACTCGGTCCCGACCGGGTCGAGCAGGTGGCGCTGCAACCGCCAGGCCAGCGCCTGCCGCCACGTGACCGCGGCGTCGGTGGGAATGTCCATGCCGACAGCGTTGCACTGAGCTGGTCCTCCTGGCGCGGCGTGCTCGAGGAAGCTGGAGCAGACCCCGGCATAGCCTGGTCGCGGCCCGACTCCCCACCGGGGGACTTTCGAGGGAGAGTCATGAGATGAGACCACTTCGATACTCGATCAATGTCACGCTCGACGGCTGCTGCCATCACGAGGCAGGGCTGCCGCCGGACGAGGAGTCGATGCGCTACTGGACCGCTGAGATGGAGCGAGCCGATGCCCTGCTCCTCGGTCGGGTGACCTACGAGATGATGGAGTCGGCGTGGCGGAGGCCGGCCACGGGCACGTGGCCCGACTGGATGGGTGAGCGGGAGATCCCGTTCGCCGAGGCCATCGATCGAGCGAAGAAGTACGTCGTGTCGAGCACGCTGAGCGGGGTCGACTGGAATGCCGAGCTGGTGCGCGGCGACGTGGGGCAGGCGGTGCAACGGCTCAAGCAGGAACCAGGTGACGGCCTGTGGGTGGGCGGAGTGACCCTCCCCCGGGCGCTGGCAGATCTGGGACTCATCGACGAGTACGAGTTCCTGGTGCAGCCGGTCCTCGCCGGACACGGTCCGACGTTGCTTGCCGGCCTTCGCCAGCGCATCCAGCTCGAGCTCCACGATCGCCAGGAGTTCCGGTCCGGGGCAGTCGTCCTGCGATACGCAACGACGGCTCGGGCGCCGGCCGGGACGGAGGTCGTCTGACGCCGCCCCGGGCTGTCGACCGTGGCCGGGTCGCCCTCGATGATGACCGGGGGCCTGCTCTCGTCGGTGCCGGCCTCAGTTGATGATGGCGCCACGCTCGTCTGCACGGAGCGCTGCCAACCGGTCACGCCAGGCCTGGAGCGCGTCGGGAGTGAGCCGCGTCCAGTCCGACACCTCATCGACCACCCGGAGCGGGTCCCGGCTGCGGTAGGACCTCGTGGGGTTGCCGGGGAACTTCTTGTCGGTCACGTTCGGGTCGTCCTCGAAGGCTCCGGTCGGCTCGACGACGTACACCCGGGGCTCGGCATCGCCTGCGGCGAGCTCAGCGGCCAGCCCCGCACCATCGCGAAGGGCTGTGAAGTAGATGTGGTTCATCACGACCTCGGGCCGGTAGTTCGACCGGTTGCCCGCCGTCAGGAGGTCGCCGACCCGCAGATCGGCCTTGGTGCCGTGGAAGAACGGCCCGTCGTCCAGCAGCTCACTCACCGCTCCAGCCTAGAGCGGCGACAGGTCAGGCGGTGTTGGCCGCCGCCTTGTCCTGCTCGGCCTTGAGCATCAGGGCGATGTCGATGAGCTGGTCCTCCTGGCCGCCGATCAGCTTGCGGCGGCCGGCCTCGAGGAGGATCTTCGCGCCGGAGACGCCGTACCTCTCCGCCGCGTTGCCGGCGTGCTTGAGGAACGAGGAGTAGACGCCGGCGTAGCCCATCATCAGGGTCATCCGATCGAGCTGGCACTCCTCGGGCATCGCCGGCCTGATGACGTCCTCGGAGGCGTCGACGATGGTGAGGAAGTCGATGCCGGTCTTCCAGCCGAGCTTGTCGCAGACCCCGACGAACGCCTCGAGCGGCGTGTTGCCGGCACCGGCACCGAAGCGACGTACGGACCCGTCGATCTGGGTCGCACCTGCACGGGCGGCGATGACGGTGTTGGAGACACCGAGGCCCAGGTTCTCGTGGCCGTGGAAGCCGACGGTGGCCTCGTGGCCGATCTCCGCGACGACGGCAGCGACCCGGTCAGACGTCTGCTCCATCACGAGCGCACCGGCCGAGTCCACGACGTACACGCACTGGTTGCCGGCGTCGACCATGATCCGGGCCTGCTTGGCGAGCACCTCGGGTGGCTGGGTGTGGCTCATCATCAGGAACCCGACGGTCTCCAGGCCGAGCTCTCGGGCCAGTCCGAAGTGCTGGATCGAGGTGTCGGCCTCGGTGCAGTGTGTCGCGATCCGGCAGATCTGGCCGCCGTTGTCCTGCGCTGCGCGGATGTCGTCCTTGGTGCCGACACCCGGCAGCATCAGGAACGCGATCCTGGCGCGCTTCGCGGTCTCGGCCGCGATCCTGATCAGCTCCTGCTCGGGCGTCCTCGAGAAGCCGTAGTTGAACGACGAGCCGCCGAGCCCGTCGCCGTGGGTCACCTCGATCACCGGGACGCCGGAGTTGTCGAGCGCCTCGACGATGTCGTGCACCTCCTGCCCGGTGAACTGGTGCCGCTTGTGGTGCGACCCGTCGCGCAGGCAGGTGTCGGTCAGGCGGAGGTCCAGCCCGGAGTCCGGCGCCGTGTCCGACCACGTGCGCTTGAGGGCGTTGATGTCGCTCATCAGGTTGCCTTTCGGGTGCCGGGGGTCTCGATACGCCGTCGTTCGTCCCTCACGGACGGCTACTCGACCACCGAGGGGGCCAGCAGGGATCTGGCGATGTTCTGACCGACCTGCGTCGCCGCGGCGGTCATGATGTCGAGGTTCCCGGCGTACGGCGGGAGGTAGTCGCCCGCACCCTCCACCTCGACGAAGATGCTCACCTTGGTCTGACCGCGCGTCGCCGGCGACGGGTCGTCGATCTGGGGCTCCTGCAGCAGCCGGTAGCCCGGGACGTACTCCTGGACCGCCTTCTCCATCGCGAACACGCTCGCGACGATCGCGTCCCGATCAGCGTCCGGGTCGACCGCGCAGAAGATGGTGTCACGCATGATCATCGGCGGGTCCGCCGGGTTGAGCACGATGATCGCCTTGCCCTGCGCGGCTCCGCCGATGGACTCGACCCCCGACGCAGTGGTCCGGGTGAACTCGTCGATGTTGGCCCGCGTACCCGGCCCTGCCGACCTCGACGACACCGACGCGACGATCTCGGCGTACGACACGCCCCCAGGACCGGCCGCCCGCGAGACCGCGGCGACCATCGGGATGGTGGCCTGCCCACCGCAGGTGATCATGTTGACGTTCATCGCGGACACGTGCTCCTGGCCGTTGACCGGTGGGATGACGGCCGGGCCGACGGCGGCCGGGGTGAGGTCGATCGCGCGGATGCCCGCCTCCTCGTAGCGCGGTGCGTACTCGCGATGCACGAACGCCGAGGTCGCCTCGAAGATCAGGTCCGGGAGCACGTCCTGCTTGAGCAGCCAGTCGACGCCCTCGTGCGACGCCTCCAAGCCGTGGTCGGCCGCCAGCTTCAACCCCTCCGAGGACGGATCGACGCCGATCATCCAACGCGGCTCGATCACGTCGCTGCGCAACAGCTTGTACATGAGGTCGGTCCCGATGTTGCCGGGCCCGACGATCGCGGCGGTCAGCCTCTTGGTCATCTGCCTACTCCTCGAACTGGACGCTCAGCGGCGCGAAGCCACTGATGGTCGCCACGACCCGGTCCCCCGGGGCGAACGGCACGAACGGGCCCAGGGCCCCGGACAGGATCAGGTGGCCGGCGCGCAGCGGGTCACCGAAGCGGTAGGCCTGGACCGCGAGCCAGCGCAGCGCCTCGAGCGGATCACCCAGGCAGGCGGCGCCGTTGCCCGACGAGCGTTCCTCGCCGTTGACGGTCAGTGACATGGTGACGTCGACGGGCTCGAGGTCGTCGAGCGTGCGCCCCTCGCTGCCGACGACGAAGAGCCCGCTCGACGCGTTGTCGGCGACGGTGTCGGTGAACCCGATCGCCCAGTCGGCGATCCGGGAGTCGACGATCTCCAGCGCCGGGAGCGCGACGTCGACGGCGTCGCGGACCAGGTCGATCGTGATGTCGGCCTCGTCGGCCGGGTCGATGTCCTTCGCGAGCACGAACGCAACCTCGCCCTCGACCCGCGGCTGGAGCAGCGTCCCCATCGAGATGGGGTCGTGCGAGCTGACGTCCATCTCGTCGAGCAGGTAGCCGAAGTCGGGCTGGTCCACTCCCAGCTGGCGCTGCACGGCCTCCGAGGTGGCGCCGATCTTGCGGCCGACGATCCTGGCGCCGGCACCGAGGCGCGCCTGCACCAGGCCCTGTTGCACGGCGTACGCCGCCGGGAGGTCGTCGGTGCCGATCAGGTCTCGCACCGGAGCGCACGGAACACCGGTCACCAGCGCCTGTGAGAGTCGCGTCACGGCAGCCGCGATGGAGTCCGGGGAGGTCACGAGAACCATAGTAGAACCTGTTACAGTTTCTGGCCATGGAGACCCCCCTGCCCACCGAGGTGGACGTCGTGGTCGTGGGCGCTGGCGCCGCCGGAATGTCTGCAGCCCTGGCGGCCGCTGACCATGGCCTCGACACCGTGCTGCTGGAGAAGAGTGCCTACTTCGGGGGATCGACGGCCCGGAGTGGCGGCGGCGTCTGGATCCCCGGCAACTACGCCCTCAAGGCGGCCCGCCAGGATGATCCGCTCGCGAACTCCAAGCTCTACCTCGACTCGATCGTCGGCGACGTGGTGCCGAAGATCCGCCGCGACACGTACGTCGACCGGGGCGCCGAGGTCATGGACTTCATCAAGGCCAGGACGCCGGTGCGCTTCACCTGGGTGCCGGACTATGCCGACTACCACCCCGAGCAGCCTGGCGGACGACCGAAGGGGCGGACCGTCGAGCCGATCCCGATGGACGCGCGCTTCCTCGGCTCCGAGCTCGAGCGGCTGCACCCGCCGTACACCAAGGCGCCGGCCAACCTGATCGTCACCCAGGCCGACTTCCGGAAGATCAGCCTGGGGCTGAGGACGCTGCGCGGCCCGGCCACCATGGTCAAGGTCACCGTGAAGAGGCTGGTCAGCCTGCTGCTGCGCCGTCGGATGTACGCCATGGGCAACGCCATCGCCATCGGCCTGCGCAAGGGTCTGCTCGATGCCGGCGTACCGGTCCACTACGAGACCGACCTCCACGACCTGGTGATCGAGGACGGCCGCGTCGTCGGCGTACGCGTCTCCCGGGACGGGGTCGAGCACGTCGTCCGCGCCCGTCGGGGCGTCGTCCTGGGCAGCGGCGGCTTCGAGCGCAATGCCGAGCTGCGCGAGAAGTACCTGCCCCAGCCCACCTCGGCCGACTGGACGACCGGCTCCCAGTTCAACACCGGCGGCGGGTTGCTCGCCGGCGTCGCGGCCGGCGCCGAGGCGGACCTGCTCGACGACGCGTGGTGGGGCCCGACCATCCCGCTGCCCGGGCGTCCCTGGTTCTGCCTGGCCGAGCGCAACCTGCCTGGCTCGATCATCGTCAACAGCGCGGGCCAGCGGTTCATGAACGAGGCGCTCCCGTACGTCGAGGCGGTCCACGAGATCTACAAGGGTGAAGCCACCGGGGTCGGTCACGTGCCGGCCTGGATGGTGATCGACCAGCGCTACCGCAACCGCTACGTCTTCGCCGGCCTGATGCCGCGCCAGCCGTTCCCCGGGCGTTGGTACAAGAACGGGGTCGTCAGGAAGGCCGACACGTTGGCGGCGCTGGCAGCCGAGATCGAGGTGCCTGCCGAGGCCCTCGCCGCCACGGTCGCGAGGTTCAACACCTTCGCGAAGAGCGGCACCGACGAGGACTTCCACCGCGGTGAGAGCGCGTACGACAAGTACTACTCGGACCCGACGGTGAAGCCGAACCCCTCCCTGCACAGCATCGACGAGGGCCCGTTCTACGCCGTGAAGATCGTCCCCGGAGACCTCGGCACCAAGGGCGGCCTGGTCACTGACGAGCACGCACGCGTGCTGCGCGCCGACGGGTCGGTGATCTCGGGCCTGTACGCCGCGGGCAACGTGTCCTCGGCTGTCATGGGCAACACCTACCCCGGCCCCGGCGGCACCATCGGTCCCGCGCTGGTGTTCGGCTACCTGGCCGCCGAGACCATCTCCGAGGAGAGTGCCTGACATGCCGATCGACCCGTCCGTAGCCGTCGGCGCCGAGCTCGGCAGCCTGGACTTCTCGTGGTCCGAGAGCGACGTGCTGCTCTACCACCTCGGCATCGGCGCGACCGACCTGTCCTACCTGCTCGAGGGGCCAGACCTCCAGGTGCTGCCGTCCTTCGGGGTGGTCGCCCCGACCTTCCACATGACCGACCCGCCGCCGCTCGACCTGCCCGGCTGCGACATCAACCTGGCCCAGGTGGTGCACGGATCGCAGTCGATCGAGATCGCGGGTGCGCTGCCGACGTCAGGGTCGGCGACCGTGTCCACGCGGATCAGCGAGATCTGGGACAAGGGCAAGGCAGCGGTGATCTGGCAGGAAGGCGTCGCGACGGCGCCGTCCGGCGAGCGGCTGTGGACCACCCGCTCGTCGATCTTCGTCCGCGGCGAGGGCGGCTGGGGCGGCGACCGCGGCTCGTCCGACCCGGTCGAGGTCCCCGACCGGGCGCCCGACGCGGACACGACGTACGACGTGACACCACAGCAGGCCCTGCTCTACCGGCTCTGCGGGGACCGCAACCCGCTGCACGCCGACCCGGACTTCGCGAAGGCGGCCGGCTTCCCGGCGCCGATCCTGCACGGGCTGTGCTCCTACGGCATCGTGCTGCGCACCCTCACCGAGCAGCTGCTCGACGGTGACGCCGGCGCGGTGGCCGGCTTCGGGGTGAAGTTCGCCGGCGTGGTCTTCCCGGGCGAGACGATCCGGGTCCGCGGCTGGCGCGAGGACGGCCGGATCATCGGCACGGCCACCGTCGCAGGCGGCGAGCGCGACGGCGCACCCGTCCTCGGTGACGTGGTGCTCACCCCGGCCTGACGACTCGTCCCGACCGGGTGATGGCCGAGCGGGTCAGGAGGGCTTGCGCGCCACCACGTAGAGCCGCTCCGTCGTCTCCTCCCGGTGGGCCAGCGGGCCGCGGTGGTACCACTCGGCGTCGACCAGACCGGCGGCCTCGACCAGACCAGCGATCGCCGCGGGGTCGTGCAGCACGAAGTCGAGGTCGATCTCGGCGTCGAACC
The DNA here is from genome assembly GCA_963706475.1 of uncultured Actinomycetota bacterium. Lineage (GTDB taxonomy): Bacteria > Actinomycetota > Actinomycetes > Propionibacteriales > Nocardioidaceae > Nocardioides. Next base: position 547,744 of record CAVPLV010000003.1, read on the forward strand.
AGGTGTCGACGTGCTTGATCTCCGCGCCCGCGTGCATGCCGAGGACCAGCCAGCCGCCGGGTGCCAGTGGCCGGGTCAGCGCGGCGATCGCGTCGGGCAGCTCGGAGGCCGCGAGGTGGATCAGGGAGTACCACGCCAGGACCGCCGACCACCCGCCAGCCGAGGTCGGCCGCATCAGGCGGCGCAGGTCACCGACCTCGTAGGAGCCGTCCGGGAAGCGCTGCCGCGCCGCGGCGACCATGCCGGGTGAGAGATCGATGCCGGTGGCCTCGGCGCCGGCGGCGGCGAGGTAGGCCGTGACATGGCCCGGGCCGCAGCCGACCTCGACCACGGGACCACCGTCGGCGTGGGCGGCGACCCGGTCCAGGAGCCAGCCCTCGAAGGGCAGCCCGGTGAGCTCGTTGAAGAGGTGCTCGGAGTAGTCGCCGGCGACGGCGTCGTACGCCGCCCGGACCCGCTCGTCGCGCGCCTCCGCACCGCCGGCGAGCACGCTGTCCCGGTCGACGGCGGGTGCGGCCGCCAGGCCTGTGGGCGCCGGGGCGTCGCCGAGCAGATGCACCCAGCGACGCTCGCGCTGACCGGGTCGCCGCTCCTGCTCCGAGACCAGCGGCTCGGGCCGGGCGGCGAGCCGCTGCAGGCAGGCCTCGACGTCGTCCTTGTCGGCGAAGGGGTGCAGCCGCTCCGTGCGGGCCTTCAGCTCGCCGGGAGCCTGCGGCCCACGCAGCAGCAGCACGGTGACCAGGGCCCGCTCGTCGTCGGCGAGCGCGAGCACCTCGGCCAGCGTCTGGTGGTACTTCAGCGTGCGCCGACCACTGTCGGACCACACGATCCGCAGCAGGCCGCGGTCCTTCAGCCCGCGCGCGACCTGCTCGACGGTCTGCTCGTCGTAGTCGACGACCGGGTCGCGGCTGCTGGACTGGTTGCAGGCGGTGCGCAGGGCGCTGAGGCTGAGCGGGTAGGACGCCGGGACGGTGCGCTCCTTCTCGAGGAGGCTGCCCAGGAGGCGTTGCTCCTCGGCGTCGAGCACGGGCAGGTCGGGCATGCGCCGACCTTACTGACTGCACCCGACAGACTGTCCCCGTGCCCACCGACCCGCTGCAGCGACTCCTCGCGGCTCCCCCGGACCTCCCGGTCCGTCACGGGCTCGCCGAGATCGGTGCCGCGCTCCGGGACACCGGCACGGTCGTCGTACAGGCCCCGCCCGGCACCGGCAAGACCACGCTGGTCCCGCCCGCCGTGGCCGCGACGCTCGACGGTCGCGTCGTCGTCACCCAGCCCCGGCGGATCGCCGCGCGGGCGGCTGCCCGACGGCTCGCCCACCTGCTGGGCGAACCGGTGGGCGGCACCGTGGGCTACTCGGTGCGCGGGGACCGGCAGGTCAGCGTCGGCACCCGGATCGAGTTCGTCACCACCGGGGTGCTCCTGCGCCGTCTCCAGCGCGATGCCGACCTGCCCGGGGTGGCGGCGGTGGTCCTCGACGAGGTCCACGAGCGCCAGCTCGACGCCGATCTCACGCTCGCGCTGCTGGTGGACGTGCGCGAGCACCTGCGGCCCGACCTGCTGCTCGTCGCGATGTCGGCGACCGTCGAGGCCGAGCGCACGGCGTCCCTGCTCGATCGTCCGGGCCTCGGCAGCTCGCGGGTCGTCACGGTCCCGGGATCGCTGCACCCCGTCGACGAGGTGTGGTGCCCGCTGCCGCCCGGCGTACGCCGTGCCGACGACCGTGGCCTGACCCCGCGATTCCTCGACCATGTCGGTGCCTGCGCCCGACGCGCCCTGGCCGAGCAGGACGGCGACGTGCTGGTCTTCCTGCCCGGGGTCGCGGAGGTCTCCGGTGTCGCCGCGCGGCTGGCCGGGGTGGACGCCGACGTACGCCCCCTGCACGGACGGCTGTCGCCGCGCGAGCAGGACCTCGCCCTCACCGCAGGCGTACGACGTCGGGTGGTCGTCTCCACGTCTGTCGCGGAGTCCTCGCTGACCGTGCCGGGTGTGCGCGCCGTCGTCGACGCCGGGCTGTCGAGGCAGCCACGCACCGACCACCGCCGCGGCCTGGCCGGGCTGGTGACCGTCAGCGTGAGTCGCGCGGCCGCCGAGCAGCGCGCCGGACGCGCCGGACGTGAGGGGCCGGGTCGGGTCTACCGCTGCTGGTCGGAGGCCGAGCACGCTCACCTGGCCGCGCACCCGGAGCCCGAGATCGCCACCGCGGACCTGACCTCGTTCGCCCTGCAGATCGCCACCTGGGGCTCTCCCGACCCGGCCGGTCTGGCCATGCTGGACCAGCCGCCCGCAGCCGCGATGGCGGCAGCGCGGGACACGCTCACCGGACTGGGTGCGATGGCCGAGGACGGATCGGTGACCGACCGTGGCCGGGCCATCGCGCGGGTCGCCGCGGACCCGCGCCTGGCGCGGGCCCTGCTCGACGGGGCGGGGTTCGTGGGCGCCCGGCGCGCGGCCGAGATCGTCGCGCTCCTCGCGGAGGACCTGCGCGCACCCGGCGGGGACCTGGTCGCGGCACTGCGGGCGGTACGACGCGGCGGGCCCGACACCGGCGCCTGGAAGTCGTCGTCCCAGCAGCTGCGATCCTCGCTGCCCGCGTCGGCACCTGCGGAGCAGTCCCGGGTCGGTGACGACCTCGCCGTCGGGTCGGTGGTCGCGCTCGCCCACCCGGACCGGATCGCTCGGCTGCGACCGGGCGGCACGGCCTACCTGATGACGTCCGGCACCGGGGCGGTCGTGCCCGCCGGGTCGGCGCTGGCCGGGATGCCGTGGCTGGCGATCGCCGACGCGGACCGCCGGCCGGGTGTGCGCGACGCCCTGGTCCGTTCGGCCGCGCCGCTCACCGAGGACCAGGCGCTCGAAGCCGCGGCCGCGCTGTGGCGCGAGTCGGAGGAGGTGACCTGGTCCACCGGCCGGGTCGTCGCACGCCGGGTGGTGGCGCTCGGCGCCATCGAGCTGTCGTCGGTCACGTTGACCGACCCGGACCCGGCGCTGGTGGCCGGAGCGGTCCGCGAAGGGCTGCGGCAGGAAGGACTCGCGGTGCTCCCGTGGGGCGAGGCCGCCACGGCGTTGCGCCGCCGTCTGGGCTTCCTGCACCGCGCCATGGGCGATCCGTGGCCGGATGTCTCCGACGAGGCACTGACCGCCGGGATCGAGTCGTGGCTCGGCCCCGACCTGGCCCGGATCCGCGGCACCCGGGACCTGCGGCGCATCGACGTGCTCACCGCACTGAGGAGGCTGCTCCCCTGGCCGGCAGCCGGTCGTCTCGACGAGCTCGCGCCGGAGCGGGTGCGAGTGCCGAGCGGCAGCAGCGTCCGGGTCGACTACGACGGCGACCAGCCCGTGCTCGCCGTGCGCCTCCAGGAGGTCTTCGGGTGGGACGCGGCTCCACCGCTCGCGGACGGCCGGGTGCCCTTGCTCCTCCACCTGCTGTCGCCGGCGCGCCGGCCCGCCGCGGTCACCGCCGACCTGGCCTCCTTCTGGACCACCGGCTACCCGCAGGTGCGCGCCGAGCTGCGCGGCCGCTATCCCAAGCACGCCTGGCCGGAGGACCCGACGACGGAGCCGCCGACCCGCGGTGTACGACGGTCGGGCCGCTAGAGCGCCCGGTCCCGGGTCGCACGGGTCACCGTGCCGACGTCCGGGTCCCAGCGCCGCAGCTCGGTGAGGGTCAGCTCGACGTCCCCGTGGCCGAGCACGTCGATGGCCCGCTGGGCGTCGGCACGCGGCAGCCGTCGGCCGAGGGTCAGGTGGGGCAGCCAGCCCGGGTGCTGCGGTGAGTCGACCTGAGCCCGGATCCGCAGCACCGCCGCGATCAACGCGTCATCGACGTCGACCACCCGGGCCACGGTGATCTTGCGCCCGCCCAGCACCAGCAGGCCCGAGGTCCGCACCGTGAGCGGGAGCAGCGACTCCAGCTCGTCGACGGCGCGACGTTCGACCTCGGGGGTGATGGCCGGCGCCGCGACCAGGGTCAGGTGAGGCGTGTTGGTCATGCCCCGGTGGTCCGACTGGGAGCGGAGCCCCGCGTCCCTCAGCGCCCGCCAGTCGGCCAGGACCGCCGCCCGGCCGACGTCGTCGGGCAACAGCTCGAGGGAGTGGTAGAGCACGGCCACCTCCTCGTCGAGGACAGGGTACGACTCACCTCACCTGGAACGTCTTCGTCAAGGTGGCGGTCGAGTCGTCCCCGGCGTAGACCTCGATCGCACCGGGCTCGACCACGAACCTGCCGCGGTTGTCGTAGAAGCCGAAGTCGCTGGCGTCCAGGGTGAAGCGCACCGTGGTCGACTCGCCCGGGTCGAGGGTCACGCGCTCGAAGCCGCGCAACCGGCGCACCGGCTGGGAGATGCTGGCGACCGGGTCGTGGAGGTAGACCTGCGCGACGTCGTCGCCGGCCACGTCACCGGTGTTGGTGACCTTCAACGATGCGACCACCTCACCACGCCGCGAGACCGAAGCCTTGCTCAGCGAGAGGTTGGAGACCTTGAACGAGGTGTAGCTCAGCCCGAACCCGAACGGGAAGAGCGGGTCGCAGGTGCGCAGGTCGCGGTAGCGCGAGGTGTACTTCTGGGTGACGTCGCACGGACGACCGGTCGGCTCGTGGTTGTAGTAGATCGGCACCTGACCGAGCGCCTGGGGGAAGGACACCGGGAGCTTGCCGCCCGGGTTGACCTTGCCGAAGACCACGTCGGCGACCGCGTTGCCGGCCTCGACGCCGGGGAACCACGCCTCGAGCACGGCCGGGGAGGTGTCCACCACCTTCTGCAGCGTCAGCGGCCGGCCGTTGAAGAGCACCACGACGAACGGCTTGCCGGTCGCCGCGATCGCCTCGATCAGCTCCTGCTGCCGACCGGGGAGATCGATGGTCGAGCGGGTCGTCGCCTCGCCGCTCATCTCGCGGGTCTCGCCCAGCGCGAGGACCACCTGGTCGGCAGCCCGCGCAGCCGCGACGGCGTCGGCGAAGCCGGCGTCGGTCGGGCAGTCGTCGGCGGGGTCGTAGTCCGCCGGCTCCTCGTTGCTCAACGAGCAGCCGAGGGAGTACGTCGTCGTGGCCGAGGACTGGTCGGTGATCCCGGTCAGCACGCTGACCGCGTCGTCGTCCTCGCCGCGGCCCCACCAGGGACCGAGCATGTCGTGCTGTGCGTCGCCCAGCGGACCGATCACCGCGGTCTTCTTCGTCGGGTCGAACGGGAGGGTCTGGTCCTCGTTGTGGAGCAGCACCATCGACCGGCCGGCCGCGGTGCGGGCCGCCTTGCGGTCACTCTTCTTGAGGAAGCTGGCAGGATCGGTGGCCCTGGTCTGGTCGACGTACGGACGCTCGAAGAGGCCGGCACGGAACTTGACGCGCAGGATCCGGCGTACGGCGTCGTCGAGCCGCTGCTTGGTGATCTGCCCCTCGGCCAGCAGGTCCTTGCCGAAGTCGCGGATGTTGGTGCTGACCATCTCCGAGTCGGTGCCGGCCATCAGCGCACTGGCGGCGGCAGCCGGCCCGTCGGCGGCCGTGCCGTGGCCGCACGGCCCCTCGTCCGGCTTGACCGGCGGGCAGGCCCGGAGCTCCGCGACGGCGGTGTAGTCGCTCTCGATGAAGCCGTCGAAGCCCCACTCGTCCTTGAGGATCTGGGTCTCGGTGTAGGAGTTCGCGCAGCCGGGCACCCCGTTGAGTGAGTTGAACGAGCACATCACGGTGTCGGCGCCGGCATCGATCGCGGCCTTGAACGGCGGCAGGTAGATGTTGCGCAGGGTCTGCTCCGACATGTCGGTGGTCCCGTAGTCACGGCCGCCCTCGGGGTCGCCGTACGCCACGAAGTGCTTGACGCTGGTGATGGCCCGGTTGGGCTTGCTGTAGTCGCCACCCTGTGCGCCCTTCACCCGGGCCGCGGCGAACACGGAGCCGAGGTAGGGGTCCTCGCCGTTGCCCTCGACGATCCGACCCCAGCGGGGCTCGTGGGACACGTCGACCATGGGGCTGTAGATCTGCTTGATGCCCACCGTCGTCGACTCCCGGGCACCGATCCGGGCGTCGGCGCCGGCCACGTCGGGGTCGAAGCTGCTGGCAGCACCGAGAGGCACCGGGAAGATGGTGCGGTACCCGTGGATCGTGTCGTAGGCGAACAGGATCGGGATCTTCAGCCGGGACCGGGTCATCGCGATCCGCTGGAAGTGGTCGATCTTCGCCGGGTCGGTCAGGCTGAAGACGCCACCGACCCCCGCCTTGGCGTCGGCGTCGGTGATCTGGCCGTCGGAGAGCAGCTGCACCTGCTGGAGCTTCTCCGCGGTCGTCATCTTGGCCAGCAACCGGTTGACCCGCTGCTCGACGGAGCGGCTGGGCGCCTGCCGCGTGGGCGCCAGTGCCTGTTCGTCCGAGGGACCGCCGTCACTTGCCAGCACGCTGCTGCCGGTCAGGCAGCCGGCCACCAACGCTCCGGCGATCGCCGTCGCGCTCACGATTCGCTTCATGGGTCACTCCTCAGCGCTGGCGCGCAACCGGCCGGTGGGATCCGGCCACCATTCCTGTTCCCCGTGACGTACGTCACAAACCCATGGACGTCGCGTCGCCGACATACTTCGGGCATGGCGCTCCTCGACAGCTGGACCCGCGGGACCCACATCTCCGGCGGGGTCACCCACCCGACGTACCGCAAGGGGACCGGGCCGGGCGTGATCGTCATCCATGAGATCCCCGGCCTCACGCCCGAGGTGATCGGCTTCGGCGAGGAGGTCGTGGACGCCGGCTTCACGGTGGTCATGCCGCACCTGTTCGGCACGCCGGAGGCGCCGATGAGCGTGGCCTCGGTCGCGAAGGTGGTGCCACGGGTGTGCGTCAGCAAGGAGTTCACGACGTGGGCGACCGGACGGACCTCACCGATCGCCGGCTGGCTGCGCAGCCTGGCCCGCGAGCTCCACGACGAGCTCGGCGGACCGGGCGTCGGCGCCCTGGGGATGTGCTTCACCGGCGGGTTCGCGCTGGCGATGATGGTCGACACCTCGGTCGTGGCACCGGTGATCACCCAGCCGTCGCTGCCCTTCGCCGCCGGCAAGGCCCGCGCAGCAGACCTCAACCTCTCGGCCGCCGACCTCGCTGCGATCAAGGACCGGGTGTCGGGAGGCTGCGAGGTGCTCGGCCTGCGCTACCGCCGGGACGCCGCCGTCGGCACCCGCTTCGCCACCCTCACCCGCGAGCTCGGCGACGGCTTCATCCGCGTGGAGTTCGAGGGCAAGGGGCACTCGACCCTGACCGCCCACCGCCAGCAGGAGGGGGTCGACCGGGTGCTCGCGTTCCTCGAGGAGAAGCTGGTCAGGTGACGGACCGGAGGAACGCGACGCTGCTCTCGAGCGCGGCACGAGCCTCGGGGAGCGACAGCTTGAACTGGTACTCGTGACCCAGCGCCGGCTGGTGGCTGCCGGAGTAGAAGACCGGCGTGACCGGGACGCCCAGCTCGGCCAGACGCTCCGCGAACACAAGACCCTGGGTGGTCAGCGGATCTACGTTGCCGCCCGAGATCCAGGTCGGCGGGAAGTCCGGCGAGACCCGAGCGACCAGGTCGACCTCCTCGAAGAGGGGATCGTCGAAGTCGTCGGTGCCGACGTACGCAGTGGCCACCGTGCGCACGAACCAGCCGACGGGTCCAGCCGAGCCCCGCACCATCCCCGGCGCGTAGGCGCCGCAGTGCAGCAGGGTCCCCGCGGGCCGGCCCACCTCCGGGCGCACCCCGACCTGCTCGGCGTACGCCGGGTCGCACAGCAGCATCGCGACCTGTGCGGCGAAGTGCGCGCCCGCGGAGTCACCGGCCAGCACGAAGGGTCGATCGGTGCCGTCGAGGGCGGCGACGAGCGCATCACACACCTGGCGCAGCGCCCGCGGATAGCGCGCTGCGGGCGAGAGCGTGTAGTTGGGAGTCACCACCTCGAAGCCACGGCCCGCCAGGATCTTCGCGTACGAGGTCACGTGCGCCTTGTCGCCGGCGATCCAGCCGCCGCCATGGATCCAGAAGACGACCGGCCGGTCCGGCCCGGCCGGCCGCCAGACGTCGTAGCGCTCGTCGGGACCCGCGCCGTACGGCACGTCGACCTCGCCGGCCACGTCGTCGGGGACCAGGTCCCGCAGCGCGGCGTCCGTGCGCGCCGCATCGAGGTCGAAGCCTTGCCGGACCAACCACGCCGATGCGGACATCAGTCGCTGACGACCAGGAACTCGTGGTCGCCGCTCCGGTCACTGTCACCGTCGCTCGGGCGGCGCACCTCGACCGACCTGGTCGAGGCCGTGAACCCGACCGCGACCGGGGCGAAGGCGAGAGCCAGGTCGACCGCCTTCACCAGGACCTCCCGGCTGGAGGTGGCCTCCTCGGCCGAGAGGGTTCCTGCGGTCACTCGGATCGTGCTGGTGATGACGGCGTGGATCGCACGCTCGTCGTCCGGGTCCCACTCGACGGTGACGTGCCGCGTCGGGTCCGCCGGCCGCGCGGCGAACCGCACGACGAGGTCGGCGAGGAGGACGTAGGAGTCATCGGTGATCACGTGCCCACCGTCCAGCACGTAGTCACGGCTGCGGTCGTCGGGTCGGCGTGCACCGGAGGAGAAGAGGCCCATGGGCAGATCCTGCCCTCAGATCGACAGGACCAATCCGCTCGTCGGCACGCCGGTGCCGGCGGTGACGACGAGGTGCTCGACGCCGTCGACCGGGTTGACCGACGTACCCCGGATCTGGCGGACGCCCTCGGCGATCCCGTTCATGCCGTGGATGTAGGCCTCGCCGAGCTGGCCACCGTGGGTGTTGAGCGGGAAGGCGCCGTCGACCTCGATCGCACCACCGGCGATGAAGCCGGGCGCCTCGCCGCGGCCGCAGAAGCCGAGCTCCTCCAGCTGCATCAGCACGTAGGGCGTGAAGTGGTCGTAGAGGATGCCCATCCTCATGTCCGCGGGCCGCAGTCCCGACTGGCGCCACAGCTCACGACCGACGACCCCCATCTCGGGGATGCCGATGTCGTCGCGGTAGTAGGACGTCATCACGAACTGGTCGGCACCCGAGCCCTGCGCTGCTGCCGCGATGTACGCCGGCCGCTGCTTCAGGTCGCGCGCCCGCTCGGCCGAGACGACCACCAGCGCCACCGCGCCGTCGCTCTCCTGGCAGCAGTCGAGCAGGTGCAGCGGGTCGACGATCATCCGCGAGGCCTGGTGGTCCTCGATCGTGATCGGACGGCCGTAGAAGAAGGCGTTCGGGTTGGTGGCAGCGTGCCGGCGGTCGGCCACCGCGACGGCGCCGAAGTCGGCCGAGGTGGCGCCGTACTCGTGCAGGTAGCGCGTCGCCTGCATCGCCACCGTGGCGGCGGGCGTGCCCAGGCCCATCGGGTAGGACCACGCGTTGTCGAGACCGTTGGTGTTCACCTGGCTGGCCGCGGCCACCGAGAACTGTCCGAAGCGTGACTCGGATCGCTCGTTGAAGCCGCGGTAGCAGACCACGACGTCGGCCACCCCGGTCGCGACCGCCATCGCGGCCTGCTGCACGGTGGCGCACGCGGCACCACCGCCGTAGTTGATCCGGCTGAAGAAGCGCATCTCCTGCATCCCGAGCTCACGTGCCACGGCGATCTCCGAGGAGGTGTCCATGGTGAACGTCGTCAGTCCGTCGACGTCGGCGACGGTGAGGCCGCAGTCGGCGAGCGCGTGCTGGACCGCCTCGACGGAGAGCTGGAGCTCGGAGCGTCCGGAGGCCTTGGAGAACTCGGTGGCGCCGATCCCGACAATGGCCGCCTTGCCGGAGAGGCCGCTCACGCGACCACCCGCACGGTGCCGGTCACGTGGTCACCGAGCGACACCGAGCCGACCACCGCGATCGTCGCGACGCCGTCCTCGACGGAGTCGACCCTCCCGCGGAAGGTCAGCGTGTCGTAGGGGTACGCGGGGGCGCCGAGGCGGATCGCGATCCCCTTGAGCTCTGCTCGAGTCATCCCGAATTCCTCGCCGAGCCAGTCGACGACGTACTTCTCGACCAGCCCGTTGCTGGTCAGGATGTTCATGAAGATGTCCTTGGACCCTGCCGCCTGCGCGACATCGCGGTCGTGGTGCACGTCCTGCCAGTCGCGAGTCGCGATCGCGGTGCTCACGATCGTCGTCGGCGTCATCGGCAGGCTCCACTCGGGGATCACCTGACCGGCTTCCAGTGCCTTCATCGCGCATCTTCCGGTCGTCGAGTAGGGGAACGAGGCGTATCGAGACGCCAGACGGGCAGGGTCAGCTCGTCGTCGATGCGTCGGTAGTCCACGCGCAACCGCATGCCGATCCCGATCTCGTCGTCAGCGACGTCGACCACCTCGCCGACCATCCGGACGCCCTCGTCGAGGTCGACAAGCGCGATCACGATCGGCAGCTCCTTGCCAGGCACGGGTGGGTAGCGGTGCACGACGTACGAGAAGACGGTGCCGGTGCCGGCCGCGACGACGTGACCGCGGTCGAAGAGGCCGCACTCGACGCACGTGGGTCCGGGAGGGAAGCGGAGCACGCCGCAGGCGTTGCACGACTGGATGCGCAGCTCTCCGGCCGCCGTACCGTCCCAGAAGAACTGCGAGTCCCGGCCGACCATGGGTCGGATCGTCATGCGCGCTCCTTCGGGATGAACTTGAGCACCCGGAACAGCATGGTGGCGACGACCTCGCTCCGCCCGTCCTCGTGGCAGGCGTACCAGGTGTTGCGCGACGTCACGAAGTAGCCCTCGCCCATCGCGGTGCTCTTGGGCCCGACGACCGAGTCGAGCGCGGTGGTCACCCGGAGCTCCTCGCCGACCCGCAGGTAGCGCTCGTAGCTCTGCTCGCAGTTGGTGCCCAGCACGGCGGTGTAGCCCGACTCGGTGAGCACCTCCATCATCCGACTCAGCGGGTCGTCGTCGGGACGCCGGCGACCGAGACCCGGCATCGTCCAGACCTGTGCCATCGACGGCGGCGCCTCACCGGAGCGGAAGCGCTCGTTGTCGTAGCCCATCGCGTCGAGCCAGGTGCCGATGGTGGGCTGGTTGACGGGGTAGGGCGCGCGCGACTCCGACGCCTCACCGAGCGCCTTGATCCGCTCGGCCTCGGCCATGATCCGGTCGTGGCCCGAGGACGTGTGTTCGCTCATCGAGGCACCCGGGGCAGGCCCATGCCGAACATCGCGATCAGCTCGCGCTGGACCTCCTGCACGCCACCACCGAAGGTGAGCACCAGGTTGCGCTTGCTCTGGGCGTCGAGATAGGTCATCAGGTGGTCGGTCTCCTCGTCGCCCGGGTCGCCGTACCGGTGCACGATGTCGACGAGGTCGGCCGCGAGGTGCTGGACCTGGTCGGCGGCGAAGACCTTCGACGACGACGCGTCGCCGACCGAGACCTCGCCGGTCGCGGCTGCCCGTGCGACCTCCCAGTTGAGCAGCTCGTTGACCCGGAAGACCGCGGTCACCTCACCCATGGTGCGGCGTACGTCGGGGCGGTCGATCACGCCGGCCTTGGTCGCCCACTCCGCCACCCGGTCCCGCAGGCCCTCGATCCGGCCGGCCGGACCGAGCATCACCCGCTCGTGGTTGAGCTGCGTGGTGATCAGCTTCCAGCCCTGGTTCTCCTCGCCCACCAGCATGTCCACCGGAACCCGCACGTCGTTGAAGTAGGTCGCGTTGACGTGGTGGGACCCGTCGGCGGTGATGATCGGCGTCCACGAGTAGCCCGGGTCGGTGGTGTCCACGATCAGTATCGAGATGCCCTTGTGCTTGGGAGCGTCCGGGTCGGTGCGCACCGCGAGCCACAGGTAGTCGGCCTGGTGCCCGCCGGTGGTCCACAGCTTCTGGCCGTTGACGACGTAGTGGTCGCCGTCGCGGCGGGCGCTGGTGCGCAGCGCCGCCAGGTCGGTGCCGGCGTCGGGCTCGCTGTAGCCGATCGCGAAGTGCACGTCGCCGCGGAGGATCCGCTCGAGGAAGAGGTCCTTCTGCTTCTGGGTGCCGTAGCGGATCAGGGTCGGCCCGACGGTCTGCAGGGTCACGGCCGGGAGGTGTACGTCGGCACGCTGGGCCTCGTTGGCGAAGACGGTCTGCTCGATCTCACCGAGCCCGTGCCCGCCGTACTCCTGCGGCCAGCCGACGCCCATCCAGCCGTCGGAGCCCATCTGACGGACCACTCGCTGGTAGGTCTCGCCGTGCCTGTCGAGACCCATGTCCCGGCGCTCGTTCTCGTCGGCGAGGTTGCCGAAGTAGGTCCGCAGCTCGGCCTTGAGCTCCCGCTGGCGACGGGTCAGCTCGAGGTTCTTGGTGGTCGGGTCCTCGATGCTGACGTCGCCGGCCTGCGTCCCGAGCGCGTGCGCGATGTCGGTGACCCACGCCGAGTAGCGGTGCATCGGGTAGGTCACGTCGACCCCCATGCCGCCGTGCAGGTGGTGACAGGTCCGCATCGCGGCAGGGGCCTCGTGACCGACCCAGTAGGCCGCGACGGCGAGGTCGTCGGTGACGTCGAGGCCGGCACCGATCCGCCAGGCGGCGTTGGCGGCGGCGAGGTCGAGGGTGCGCGAGGCGATGTACACGTCGGCGATCTGCATGGCGACGGCCTGGAACTCGGCCAGCGCCCGCCCGAACTGGGTGCGACCCTTGATGTAGGTCGCGGTCAGGTCACGCGCCCCGGACACCAGTCCGGCCGCGGTCAGGCACAGGCCGGCGACAGCCCGCTCGCGCAGCATCCGAGCGGCGTCGGGGCCATCCAGCAGCTCGGCGGGCGCGCCGTCGAGGACCACCGTGTGCTGGGTCGGTCCGAGGGAGGAGCTGGACGCTATCAGCTGCACCCCGGGTCCGGTCGGGTCGACGAGAGCGACCACGTCGCGCTCGCCCTCCCGTGCGCTGACCAGCAGTCGGAAGGCTTGGTCGGCGTAGGTCACGCCGATCTTGCGTCCGGACACCCGGCCTGCGTCGTACGACGTGGTCGAGCCGGTCGCGACCCCGACCTCGCGCAGCGCGGGGGTCAGCAGGAGGTCGCCGGAGGCGACGCCCGGGAGCAGCGCGTTGCGCTGGGCATCCGAGCCGGCCGCGGCGATCGTGAGCACCCCGCAGCACAGCGTCTCCCACACCGGGAGCTGCACGGCGCGGGTGCCGGTCTCGCGGAGCAGCACGCCGACCTCGGCCAGGCCGAGGCCCTCGCCACCCTGCTCGGTCGGGACCGCGAGCCCGAGGAGACCGGCGTCGGCCAGGGCCTGCCAGGTGGCGGCGCCGTCGGCGACGTCCGCGTCGCTGGCGCGGTCGAGGACGGAGCGGACCACGGAGCCGACCGCTTCCATCGCCTCGATGCTCTCGGTGTCCGGCTGGGTGAAACCGTCCTGCGCCACGCTCGCTCCTACTGCTCTCGGGGGCTGACCAAAACTGTAACCTGTTCTACTCTAGTCGAGGCCGATCGTCGAGACAGAGGATCCTGCATGCGCCTGCCTTCCGCCCGTGCGCTGCTCACCCGCCGGATCGACGTCCCGCAGGCGCGGATCCCCGACGGCCGGATGGTGGAGCTGCCCGGGCGTGGCTCGACGTACGTCACCGACACGCCGGGGCCGGCACCCGACTCCCCCACGGTGCTGCTCCTGCATGCGGTCGGTTGCACCGGGTTGCTCACCTGGTTCCCCTCGATCGAGCCGCTGTCTCGCCGCTTCCGCGTGGTGACGATGGACCAGCGTTGGCACGGTCGCGGCATCCAGTCCGAGGAGTTCTCCCTCGCCGACTGCGCCGACGACGTCGCGGCGCTCATCAACACCCTGGACCTGCGCGAGGTGATCGTCGCCGGCTACTCGATGGGCTCGATCATCGCCCAACGGGTCTGGCGCCAGCACGCCGCCAAGATCGACGGGCTGGTGCTGTGCGCCACCACCGACCGGTTCCGTTCCTCGATTCCCGAGCGGGTCTTCCACGAGGGCATGGAGATCGCCATGCTCGGCACGCGCGGTCTGTCCCGGTCGCGTACGGCGGTGCGCGCCGCCCGCACCACGGCGCAGGCCCTCGACCTCGAGCCCGCCGACCTCCACGACTGGGCGATCCGGGAGTTCCGCAGCACCAGCCCGTGGGCTGTGGGCCGCGCGGTCGCCGCCCTCGGACGCCACCACTCCCGCCCGTGGTTGTCGCGCATCGACGTCCCCACTGCCGTGGTGGTCACTCTCAACGACAAGGTGCTGCCGCCGGACAACCAGATCGCCCTGGCCCGGCGCATCCCCGGAGCCACCATCCACGACATCGACGCCGGTCATGCCTCCTGCGTGCTCGAGGCCGAGAAGTTCGTGCCGGCCCTCCTCGAGGCCACTGCGACCGTGAACGCCCGTCGTCGCGACTTCGGTCGGCTTGGGTCCGTCTGCTGAAGGCGACCTTGCCCCCGGGGAGTGGGCTCTCGCGTGGTGCAGCCCGCCCGGGACGGCCGCCGCAGACAGCGCTCACTGACCGACGTGCGCCGCCGGTAGCGCGGCCCCGAGCGCCGCCAGCTCGACCGGGAACCGACGGACCAGGTCGTCGACGTCGGGCATCGACTCGCGGCACGCGATGATGCCGACGTGGACCAGGCCGTTGTTCGACATCACGGTGATGTTGAGGCCGGCCCCGTGGAAGACCGGGCCGAGGGCGTAGAACCCGACGATCTCGGCGCCGACGAAGTAGAGCTGCACCGGCGGCCCAGGGACGTTCGAGATCACCAGGTTGTGCACCACCGGGTGCTTCTCGGGGAGCTTGAGGCCGGCGTACGCCCGCACCGCGAGGCCGAAGGTGCGAGGTGCCGCGAACTCCGCCCAGTCCTGCAGCGAGTCGGCGCTGATCGCCTGGTGGTGCTCCTTGGCGAGCCGGTTGCCCTTCGCCATGTCCTGGAGCCGCTCGAGCGGGTCCTCGGTGTCGGTGCCGAGCCGGGCGAAGAGCGCGGAGACCTTGTTGGCCCCGCTGCTGCGCCGCGACTGCTCACGCACCGAGACCGGCACCGTCGCGAGCAGCGACGCTGCCGGCAGCTCGTCACGGTCGGCCAGGTAGGAGCGCAACGCGCCCCCGGCGATGGTGAGGACGACGTCGTTCACGGTCGTCCCGGTGGCGGACTTGATCGCCCGGATGTCGGCCAGGTCGAGGTCGGCCAGGGCGATCGCGCGATGGCCGGTGATGGTGCCGTTGAAGGAGGTCCGCGGCGCGGTGAAGGGCGCCGCCATCGCGGTACCCGCACGTGCCCGGCCGATCGTGCGCATCACCAGCTGCGTCGACGGCGTCACCAGACGTACGGCGTGCAGCGGCCGGGTCACGGTGGTCATCACGGCGCGGCCGAGCAGCTCGACCTGGCCGGGCTCGCGTCCAGGGCTGCGGGGCGCCGAGCCGGTCACGGGGTCGGCGTCCGGCTCCAGGCTGCACAGGTGCGAGACCAGGTTGGCGCCGGAGACGCCGTCCACGGTGGCGTGGTGCATCTTGGTGAAGATGACGACCCGGCCGTCCTCGGCGCCCTCGATCACCCACATCTCCCAGAGCGGGCGCGAGCGGTCGAGCGGCAGGCCTGCGAGGTGGGCGGTCAGCTCGGTCAGCTCGTCGTACCCGCCCGGTGCCGGCAACGCCAGCCGGTGGACGTGCCGATCGATGTCGAAGTGCCGGTCGTGCACCCAGATCGGGTGGTCGAGGCCGAGGGGGACCTGACGCAACCGCCGGGTGAACTCCGGGACGTCGCGCACCCGCTCGTCGATGCCGTCGCGGATCGCCCCGAAGGAGTAGCCCCCGGGCATCGTCGCCGGGTCGAGGACGATGACACCGCACACGTGCATGAGCTGCGCCGGGGTCTCGAGGTAGAGGAAGCTCGCATCGAGCCCTGACAGCCGATCCATGACCTGCTCCTCCTCGACCCCGCGGGAACTTCGGGCCCACCGTAGTGCGTTGAACCCTTGCCACGACGAGAGGACTGCATGAACGCGACGAGCACCATCGACACCGAGATCGACCGCCAGACCCAGACCCTGGTCGACCTCGGGTACGCCGAGCGGGCCGCACTGACCGAGGCGGCCTTCCGCGACCTGGTCGAGCCGCTCCGGCAGCCGCTCCGCGAGAGCGTGACCGGAGACCCGACGCCCACTCCCGGCCACGCGCCGTTCGTGCTCGTCGTCAACAGCACCCTGGTGCCTGCCTCCGGGCGGGTCGAGCTGATCGAGCTCCGGGGCCGACCTGGGGTGCTCAACCGGCACTTCGGGGACGTCGACACCTTCGCCCCGGTCCTGGAGGTGCCCGAGGCGGGCGTCTACGCCGTCCTCGACGTCGCTCGCGGCGAGGAGTTCTGCGGTGTCCGACCTGCCGACGCAGCCGTCACCATCGCGATGCGGGGTCGCACCCCGATCACCATCGACGAGGGCCTGAGCCTGCTGCACGCGTCACCGTCGTCGCTGGAGCAGAACAAGTGCTTCCACACCGCCGCGTCCCGTGGCACCGACAAGCGGGTGCCTGCCCTGTGGATCTCGAAGAACGCGCCCACCCTGGGCTGGTGCTGGGAGCACAACCACCACACCTGGCTCGGAGTGGCGTCCGCGGGCGCCCGCCTCCCGGCCTGAACGGGCGCGTTCTACATTTGTCGGCATGTCCTTCCTGCGCCGCCAGCTGGTCACCGCCGCCCTGACCGCCAACGCCATCCGGCCGGTCCCCGGCATCCGCGCCGGGATCCCGTCCTTCTTCGCCGGGTGGCTGACCACCGAGCTGGCGCCGCACCTGTCGGCCCTGACCGCAGCCGACACCGTCGCCCACCTGGCGCCGCGGCGCCGCAACAAGGCCGGCCTGGTCCTGGCCGCGGCGAACCTCGCCGGACAGTTCTTCCTCCTCGACCAGGCCCGACGGGTCCAGACGAAGGTCGAGGACGCGTTGGTCGAGGGACTCGGCATCGACTACCTCGAGCAGCTGGACGCCCTGCCCACCCCTGCCGAGCTGGCCACCCCCTGGCGCCGACTGGTCAATCCCTTCCGGATGCGGACTACCGCCGTCGTCGTCGACAAGGACATCGCCTACGCGCCCGACCACGGCAAGCGCGGGCTGCTCGACGTCTACCGGCCGGCCACCGGGGACGTGCGCAACGCGCCGGTGCTGCTGCAGGTCCACGGTGGCGCCTGGACCATCGGCAACAAGGACCAGCAGGGCATCCCGCTGATGCAGCACCTCGCTGCCAAGGGCTGGGTCTGCGTGGCCATCAACTACCGACTGGCGCCCCGCGACCCGTTCCCGGCCCAGATCATCGACGTCAAGCGCGCCATCGCCTGGATCCGCGAGCACATCGAGGAGTACGGCGGCGACCCGGACTACATCGCCATCACGGGCGGCTCGGCGGGGGGTCACCTCGTGTCACTGGCCGCCGTCACACCCAACGACCCGGCCTACCAGCCCGGCTTCGAGGACGCAGACACCAGCGTCCAGGTCGCGGTGCCGCACTACGGGGTCTACGACTTCGCCGGCTCCACCGGCCTGCGCAGCGCCGAGCAGATGCGGGACCGGTTCCTCGCCCCCAAGGTGGTCGTCAAGACCTGGGCCGAGGACCCGGAGGTCTTCGAGGCCGGCACCCCGCTGCTCCGGATCACCCCGGCGGCGCCGGACTTCTTCGTCCTGCACGGCGCCCACGACACGTTGGTCTCGGTCGAGCAGGCCCGCCTCTTCGTCGACCGGCTCCGGGAGACCGCGAACGCCTCGGTGGTGTACGCCGAGCTGCCCGGCGCCCAGCACGCGTTCGACGTCTTCCCCTCGATCCGCAGCGCGCACGTGGTGCGCGCCATCGACCGCTACCTGCACTGGCACTGGAACAGCTGGCGTCGCGGCAGCAGCGGCCAGGTCGACGGACATGGCACGCTGTCCTCCCAAGCACCTGTCCCAGGTGACGCTGAAGCAGTCCAGGAGACGCCATGAACATCGTTGTCGGCTACGTACCCACCCCCGAGGGCCTCGCCGCCGTCGACTACGCGGTCGACTTCGCCACGGACCGCGACGCCACCGTCATCGTCGTCAACTCCGGCAAGCGCGGCAGCGACGCCGACCCGTCGTTCGCCGACTCCGCCGACTGGGACGCGCTCGACCAGCGGATGACCTCGCTCGGCGTGGCCCACGAGCTGCGTCAGGCCAGTCAGGCGTTCTCCCCCGCGGACGAGATCCTCCACGTCGCCAAGGACCTCCAGGCCGAGCTGATCGTGATCGGCCTGCGCCGGCGTACCCCCGTCGGCAAGCTCTTCCTGGGCAGCAGCTCGCAGCAGATCCTGCTCGACGCCGAATGCCCGGTCGTCGCGGTGAAGCGCCCCGAGTAGGCGCCGAACAGGTCGTCAGCGAGGCAGGCCGAGGATCCGCTCGCCGGCCACGTTGCGCAGGATCTGCGTAGTGCCGCCAGCGATGGAGAGGCAGCGGGTGTTGAGCATCTCGAACACGTCGGCTCGCACCTCGTCGGCGTCGTCGAGCAGCACCCGGTCGCCGTGCAGGGCGACGACCAGATCGGCGCCGTCCTGACGGTTGCGAACGCCGAGCAGCTTGGCGACGCTGGACTCCGCACCGGGACCCTGGCCCGCGAGTGAGCGCAGCGTGGAGCGCACCCCCAGCAGCGTGCACACGGTTGCGAGTGCGATGGAGTGCCCGACGGCGACCCGCTGGGCCGTGGTCACGCCGAGGGTCGCGAGCTCGATCGCCCGCTCGGTCGACGTGCCGAGTCGACTGGTCGCCATCGCGACCCGTTCGTTGGCGAGGGTCGTGCGAGCCAGCCGCCAGCCGTCGTCGACCTCGCCCACGACCAGCTCGTCGGGCACGAAGACGTCGTCGAGGAAGACCTCGTTGAAGAGCGCGTGACCGGTGATCTCGCGCAGCGGCCGCACGTCGATCCCCGGACTGTTGCGCATGTCGACGAGGAAGTAGCTGATGCCACGGTGCTTCGGGGCATCCGGATCGGTCCGGGCCAGGCAGATCCCCCAGTCGGCGCGCTGCGCCACCGAGGTCCACACCTTCTGACCGGTCAGTCGCCAGCCGCCGTCGACCCGCACCGCCCGGGTGCGCAGCGAGGCCAGGTCGGAGCCGGCGCCGGGCTCGGAGAAGAGCTGACACCAGACCAGCTCACCCAGCAGCGAGGGCCGCACGAACTGCTCACGCTGCTCGTCGGTGCCGTGCTCGAGGATGGTGGGCAGAGCCCATCCGGCGATCACGATGTCGGGCCGCGAGACGCCGGCTCGGCCGAGCTCCTGGTCGATGACGATCTGGGTGACGGCATCCGCCCCCAGTCCGTACGGCGCCGGCCAGTGCGGCGTGAGGTAGCCGGTCTCGACGAGGGCAGCTCGACGGTCCCCCTCGGGCAGACCGGCGATCCGCTCGGCCTCGGCGCGGATCTGCTCGCGGAGCGGCTCGTCGCGCCCGTCGAGATCGAACCGGACGCGGCGTCGTACGCCCGCCACCGCCCGGGCCGTGAGCCGCTCCGCGGCCGCGTCGGCATCCCCCACCAGGGCACGCAGGGCGAGCGCACGTCGCAGGTAGAGATGGGCATCGTGCTCGAAGGTGAATCCGATCCCGCCGAGCACCTGGATGCATGACTTAGCGACCTCGACGGCCCCGTCGAAGGCGACACTGGCCGCGACATCGGCGGCGAAGCCCCACTGCTCGTCATCGGTGCCGGCCACCGAGGCGACGTCCCACGCCACCGCCGTGACCGACTCCGCGGTCTCGAGCATCTCGGCACACAGGTGCTTGATCGCCTGGAAGCTCCCGATCCGCTGACCGAACTGCTCGCGGACCTGGGCGTAGTCGACCGCCGTGGTCAGGCACCAGCGGGCGATGCCGGCGGCCTCGGCTGCGGCCAGCGTGACGACGGTACGCCGCACCAGCTCGGCGCTCAGGCCAGGCACCGGTCGCCCTGCCGCGGCATCGAGCACCCGCGCTGCGCCGTACCGGCGGCTGAGGTCGAGGCCGAGCGACGAGGTCGCCTCGACTGCCTCGCGAGGGTAGAGCGACCAGGCCCCGGCAGCATCGGCGAGCAGCACGTGCGTGGCCGAGGGCAGGTCCCAGACGACGTCGGTCAGCCCGATCGCGACGACCGCGTCGGCCGCCAGACCGGGCACGACCTGCGAGGCGACCACCGGACCGAGCAACGGTCCCGGCACCAGCTCGTATGCGCACGCCTCGAGGGCAACGGCCAGGTCGAGCACCGATCCGCCGCCACCCCCGGCCTCCTCGGCAAGCGCGATGGTCGAGATCCCCATCTCCTGAACGGCCCGCCACACCGGCTCGAAGGCCGCGTCCACGTCGGTCTCGGCAGCGCGCACCAGCTCGCGGCTCCCGAGGTCGGCGGCCCACTTGTGCAGGCTCGACGCCAGCTCGACGTGCTCGCCGGAGATCCCGATCGACATGCAGCCCCCACCTCAGAACTAGAACGTGTTCCAATCCTACTAGAGTGCGGCCGTGACCACGGACTGGATCGACCACGCCCTTGCCGCAAAGGGCTTCATGCCCGAGGACGAAGGGATGCTGCTGCACCGGTTCGCCCGGGAGCAGCTCCCCCACGGCCCCGTGCTGGAGGTCGGGACCTACTGCGGCAAGTCTGCGATCTACCTGGGGGCCGCGGCCCGCGAGGTCGGCGGCACGGTCTACACCGTCGACCACCACCGGGGCTCGGAGGAGAACCAGGCCGGGTGGGAGCACCACGACGCCACCCTCGTCGACGACGAGCTCGGACTGATGGACACCCTGCCGGTCTTCCGGCGGACCATCGCCCGCGCCGGCCTCGAGGACCAGGTCGTCGCGGTGATCGGCCGGAGCACGACGGTCGCAGCCCACTGGCGCACCCCCCTGTCGATGCTGTTCATCGACGGCGGGCACGCGGAGGAGCATGCGCAGAACGACTACTCCGGCTGGGCGCACTGGCTGACGGCGGGCGGCCTGCTGGTCATCCACGACGTCTTCCCGGACCCCGCGGACGGCGGGCAGCCGCCGTACCACGTCTTCCTGCGCGCGCTCGAGGGCGGCGCCTTCACCGAGGTGGAGGCGCTGGGCTCGATGCGGGTGCTGCGCCGGACGTCAGGGACGAGCGGCGACGGAGTCGGCTGACGGGCAGCCGCACTCCAGCAGCAGCTCGGCGAAGTGCGGCGCCAGCGAGGTGCCGCGCATGATGCCGGAGCCGGCCGTGCTGTGCCCGGCGACCTCGCCCAGGGCGTCGACGGCGAGGATGACCGCAGCGGCGGTGTACGTCGTGTGCTCGACCGGCCAGTAGACGTTGCGCGGCTCGCCGGTGACCTCGGACTCGTCGCCGTAGACCCAGCCGGTCCAGTAGCGACCGTCGTGCTCGCGCAGGTGCTGCATGTCCTTGATCAGGGCCAGCGCGCGCCGGTGGTCGCCGAGGATGTCGAGCGCCATCGCGAGCTCGCAGGTCTCCGCGCCGGTCACCCACGGGTTGGTGTCGACGCAGAGGATGCCCAGGCCGGGGCGGACGAAGTCGTCCCAGCGGGTCTCGAGCAGCTCGAAGGCGTCGCGTCCGCGGACCGCACCGCCGAGCACCGGGTAGTACCAGTCCATCGAGTGCGCGGACTTGTCCTCGAACAGGTCACGGTGCTCGCGCACGGCGTGGCCGAGCCGGCCACCCGCGAGCTCCCACTCGGGCTGGGGGTCGTCGAGCAGCTCGGCGAGCGCCACGCCCGCACGCAGTGACTGGTAGATGCTCGAGGAGCCGGTCAGCAGCGCGAAGTCCTCGGTCGGCGTGTAGTTGATGCCGCCCCACGGCAGCTGCTGGGAGACCACCCAGTCGAGCGCGGATCGCACGGTGGGCCAGAACTGGTGCACGAAGTCGAGGTCCCGGCGTACCAGCCAGTGGTGCCAGATCCCCACCGCGAGGTAGGCGGTCATGTTGACGTCGCCGCGGTCGTCCTCGACCTGACCGTCGACCATCTTGGTCGGGAAGGAGCCGTCCGGGTGCTGCATCGACGGCATCCAGGTGTAGGCACGCTCGGCAGCCTCGACCTCACCGCCCACGAGCATCGCCATCGCCGCCTCGACGTGGTTCCACATGTCGACGTGCTCGCCGACGGTCCACGGCACCGCCCCGGAGGGCTCCTGCATGGCGACGATCGAGGCGGCGGTGCTCGCCACCTGCTCCGCGGTGAGGATGCCCTCGACCCAGGGGAGCTGCGTCAGAGGGACGCTCACGCGGCGTCCGGCTTGCGGAAGTAGAGGACCATGCTCTTGCCGATCAGCGGGTCGAGGACCTTGCCGGCGTACTGGAGCGTCTTGGGCTGCTTCATGATCTCCCAGACCAGGAGCTTGTGATAGCTGCGAGCGAAGAAGTTGTCGTCGTCGTTGACGCCGACCGCGCACTTGATCCACCAGTACGGCGCGTGCAGGCCGTGGGCGTAGTCCTTGCCCTCGAAGACCATCGCGTCACCTGGAGTGCCGTCGTTGAACTTGCCGGCCTTGGTGACCTTGTCGATCAGCTCGTGGTCGGTGTAGATCCGGATGTGCCCGCCCGACGCGTTGTGGTAGTCGTCGGAGAGCTTCCAGTTGATCACCTCGGGCAGCCAGCGCGGCACCGAGATCGCCAGCGTGCCGCCGGGACGCAGCACCCGCACCAGCTCCTTGATGGCGTCCACGTCGGCGTGGATGTGCTCGAGCACCTCAGCCGCGACGATGCGGTCGAACTCGCCGTCGGCGAACGGGAGCTGGAGGGCGTCACCCTCCTTGATGTCGGCCTCGGCACCCGCGGGCACCTCGCCGTTCTCGCGCATCGCGCCGAAGATCTCCAGGACGCCGGCCAGCTCGTCGGCGTCCATGTCGAAGGCGACGACGTCGGCGCCGCGGCGGAACATCTCGAACGCGTGGCGACCAGCACCACACCCCATGTCGAGCACGTGATCGCCCGGGCGCAGCCCGAGTCGCTCGAAGTCAACGGTCAGCACTGTGGTTCTCCTCGGTCGTCGTGCCATGTTCGCGCCGGTAGTCGGCGATCACTTCGTCGTACGCCGCCGCGACGGTCACCGCGACCGCGTGCCAGCTGAACATCTCCTCCACGCGGGCCCGGCCAGCGGCACCCATGCGGTCGCGACGGTCGGGGTCGTCGAGCAGGGCGGCGATGGCGGACTCGAGCTCGCCCACGTCGCCCGGGGTCACCAGGTCGGCGCAGACGCCGTCCTCGCCGACCACCTCGGGGATCGCACCGGCGCGGGAGACCACCAGCGGCGTCGCGCAGGCCATCAGCTCAGCGGTGGGGAGCGAGAAGCCCTCGTAGAGCGAGGGCACACACGCGAGCTCGGCCGAGCCCATCAGCTCGACCAGCTCTGCGTCGCTGACGCCGTGGACGAACTTGACCGAGTCGGCGATGGAGAGCCGGTCGATGAGCTTCTCGGTGCGCCCGCCCGGGCTGGGCTTGGTCACCAGCAGCAGCTCGATGTCGCGCTCGGTGCGGAGCTTGGCGAAGGCCTCGAGGAGGGTGGCGATGCCCTTCATCGGCGCGTCGGCGCTCGCCATCGCCAGGATCCGTCCGGGCACCCGCGGCTTGGTGGGCGGCACGAAGGACTCCTCGACACCGAGCAGGATCACCTGCATCCGATCGGGGTCGACGCCGAAGTCGGTGACGATGTCGCGCTTGGAGGTCTCCGACGGGGTCAGGATCTTGCGCGCCTGGCGGGCCACCCGACCCTGCATCTTCAAGAAGCCGTACCACCGGCTGAGGGTGAACTTTCGCCACGGGTTGCGCGTCGAGGAGAGGTCGATGCGCCGGTCGAAGGTGATCGGGTGGTGCAGCGTCGTGATCAGCGGCAACCCCATCTTCTCGATCTCGAGCAGGCCGTAGCCCAGCACCTGGTTGTCGTGCACGATGTCGAAGTCGTCGAGCCGCTCCCGCAGGGCGCGCGCGGCGCGCAGGCTGAAGGTCTTGGGCTCGGGGAAGCCGGCCACACACATGGTGGCGAACTCCTCGACGTCGATCCGGTCGCGGAACTCGCGCGGCTTCGGCACCCGGAACGGGTCGGGCTCGCGGTAGAGGTCCAGGCTGGGCAGCTTGGTGAGCTCCACCCCCGGGTCCAGCTCGGGGTAGGGCTGACCGGAGAACACCTCGACGCTGTGGCCGAGGTTCACCAGCTCCCGGCTCAAGTGGCGCAGGTAGATGCCCTGACCGCCGCAGTGCGGCTTGCTTCGGTAGGACAACAGGGCGACCCGCATCCGAACCCTCTCTCTCAAACTGCCGGGTGCGTGTGCACCGTGGGCCGGACGAAGTGGAACGTGTTCCTATTTTAGCCCATCGAGAGCTAGCCTAGTCGGCAATACCGGCCGGACCGACGGCGGTCTTCTAGACTCAGGCCACCGAAGTTCCGACACGTCTCGATCACGGTCCAGTCATCTGGGTCAGCATGGGAGTCCCTGTGAGCAGCGCCAATTCGCTGGCTGTCGACGATCTGGGATCTGCCGCGCAGCGGGACCGCCGCAAGCGGATCCTGGACGCCACCATCGCGCTCGCCTCCCAGGGCGGCTTCGACGCAGTCCAGATGCGTGCCGTGGCCGAGCAGGCCGATGTCGCCCTCGGCACTCTCTACCGCTACTTCCCCTCCAAGATCCATCTGCTGGTCTCGGCGCTGCAGCGCGAGTTCGAGCGCACCGAGACCGCCCTGCGCGACAAGCCGATCGAGGGGGACACGTCTGCCGAGCGGGTGATCGCGGTCCTCAAGCGGACCACGCGCGGCATGCAGAGCGACCCGAAGCTCACCGAGGCCCTCACCCGGGCCTTCATGTTCGCCGACGCGTCGGTCCAGGCCGAGATCCACCAGGTCGGCATGCTGCTCACCTCGATGCTGACCCGGGTGATGCACCCCGGGGGCCGCGACCAGCTCACCGAGGAGGACGTCGCCATCGCCCGGGTGATCGGCGACGTCTGGCTCTCAGCGCTGGTGGGCTGGGTCACCGGTCGCACCACCGCCGCCGAGACCGGCCAGCAGATCGAGGTCGCGGTCCGGCTCCTGCTCCGCGACTGACCGACCGGCGGGCCGGTGTTGCCGACTCTGCTTGCGTTCGTAGTATGTCGACAAGATCAGTAGATCTTGTCCTCAACTCGGAAGCAGGGCCATGACCGACACCTCCCCCACCCCTCCCACCGGCATGACGCGGCGCACCCTCGCAGGTGCGGCCGTGGGCGCCCTCGGCGCTGCAGCGGTGGTCACCGGCGCCGACGCAGCGTCCGCCGAGCAGCCGTTCCGCGCCATCTCCCGGCACGGGCGGACGCCACGACCGAACATCCTGGTGATCTTCGCCGACGACCTTGGCGCCGCCGACCTGAGCGTGTACGGCGCGCCGCACATCAAGACCCCCAACCTCGACAAGCTCGCGGCGTCCGGCCTGCGCTTCACCCAGGGCTACTCCGCCGGCGCGGTCTGCTCCCCCACCCGGATCGCGCTCTACACCGGCCGGCACCCGGGTCGGATCCAGGGCGGACTCCAGGAGCCGATCGGCGCACCGACGCCGGTCGACGGGATCCCGCCGGAGCACCCGACGCTGGCGTCGTTGCTGCGCGGCGCCGGCTACTCCACCCACATGGTCGGCAAGTGGCACGGCGGCTTCCTGCCGTGGTTCTCGCCACTGAAGTCCGGCTGGGACACCTTCTACGGCAACTACTCAGGAGGCGTCGACTACTTCAGCAAGTACACGACGTCCGGCTACGACCTGTACGACGGCGAGAAGCAGACCCAGGACCCGCGCTACTACACCGAGATCCTGACCGAGAAGGCCGTGGACGTCCTCCGCCACGGTGCGCGGCAGAAGAACCCCTGGCTCTTCAACCTCAACTTCACCTCCCCGCACTGGCCGTGGGAGGGCCCCGGCGACAAGGCGGTCAGCGACGAGATCACCGCTCGGATCAAGGCCGGCGACCGGACCGCGCTCTTCCACTACGACGGCGGCTCGGTCGACAAGTACGTCGAGATGGTCGAGAACCTCGACGCCGCGATCGGCACCGTGCTGCGCGAGCTGCGCCGGACCGGCCAGGACAAGGACACGCTGGTCCTCTTCGCCAGCGACAACGGCGGCGAGCGCTTCTCCTACAACTGGCCCCTGAGCGGCAACAAGGCGAGCGTCAACGAGGGTGGGATCCGGGTGCCGATGATCCTGTCCTGGCCGGGCCAGGTCCGGGGCCGTCAGGTCGACGACGTGCCGGTCTACACCACCGACTGGACCGCGACCTTCCTCGAGCTCGGCGGCGCCGAGCCCGACCCGGCGTACCCGCTCGACGGCACCAGCCTGGTCCCCCACCTCTTCAAGGGCCGGTCGGTACCGGAGCGGGACCTCTTCTGGCGCACCCGCGGCGGTCGGGCGCTGCGACGCGGCGAGCTGAAGTACGTGCAGCTCGACGGTGTCGACCACCTGTACGACGTGGAGGCCGACTCGCGCGAGCAGGCCGACCTGGCCAAGAAGCGACCCGAGGACCTGGCCGCCCTGCGGGCCGCGTGGGAGCAGGTCGACCAGGACCTGCTGCCGTACCCCGCCTGACCTACTCGACGCTGCCCGCTGTCGAGCCACCGAGCTCGATGGCGGGCAGCCCGAGCTTGCGGTGGTCCCAGGAGCGGACCCGGTCGACGTCGAGGCGGATCGCGGCGCGGTTCTTGGCCATGAACTCCACGATCGGCTTCATCTCGTCGGTGTAGGGGGCGTTGTAGCGCTCGAAGATGTTGACGCAGACGTCCCAGACGACCTGCTCGTCCTCGACGACGACGCCCTGGCCCTCGATGGCGACACCCCGCAGCTGGTCGTAGGTGTGACCGGCCTCCACGAGGAAGGAGCACCGCGGGTCGCGGCGCAGGTTGACGGTCTTCTGCGCCTTCTTCTTGGTCTCGAACCAGATCTGGTCGTCGAGGACGCCGTACCACATGCCGACCAGGTGGATCTGCCCCTGCGGGCCGTAGGTGGCGAGCGTGGAGGAGCGTTGCTGGGTGAGGAACTCGGCCTGCTCGTCGTGACTCATCACGATCTGGCCGCGCTGGTTCGCCATGGCCGGACCTTAGCCGCCGAAGGCGTGGGTCGCGGTCACGCCTCCGTCGATCGAGATCTCGGCGCCGTTGATGTAGGACGACTCGTCGCTGCCCAGGAACACGTAGAGCGGCGCGATGTCCTCGGGGTGGCCGACGCGGCGCAGCGGCACCCGGGAGGCGCCGAACTCCATCGCCGCGTCCCCACCGTGCACGCGGGTCATCGGGGTGTCGATCATCCCCGGGTGGATGGAGTTCACCCGGATGCCCTTCGGGCCGAGCTCCATGGCTGCGCACTTGGTCATCCCGCGGATCGCCCACTTGGTCGCGGCGTACGCCGTGCACCCGGCCATGCCGGCCAGGCCCTCGACGGAGGAGGCGTTGATGATCGAGCCGCCGCCGTTCTTCCGCATGGTGCGGGTGACCGCCTGCATGCCGAGGAAGCAGCCCAGCTGGTTGATCCGCCAGATCAGCTCGACCTCTTCGGCCGGCTGCCGCTCGATGTCACCGAAGCGGAGGATGCCGGCGTTGTTGGCGAGCACGCTGACCGGACCGAACCGCTGGTTCGCGTCGGCGACCACGCGCTCCCACGACGCCGGGTCGCTGACGTCGTGATCGGCGAAGTGGGCGTGCTCGCCGAGCTCGTCGGCGAGCGCCTGGCCCGCCTCCTTCGCGATGTCGGCGACGACGACCCGGGCGCCCTCGGCGACGTACGCCCGAGAGATGGCCGCTCCCTGCCCCTGCGCACCACCCGTGATGATCGCGATCTTGCCGTCGAGCCTGCCCATGGTCACACCGTCAGCTTCATGATCGAGTCGGCGGCGAAGCCGACGGAGGGGTCGCGGTCCGCGAAGTAGCCACCCAGCTGCTGGGTGAGGTCGTCGGCGGTCCACCGGCCGCCGGCCTTGTCGAAGCGTTGCTCGACGACGGGCGCGGCGACCAGGGCCACCATGCCGCCGTACACGACGAACACCTGGCCGGTGATCCGGGCCGCGGCGTCGGAGGCGAGCCAGGCGACGACCGGTGCGACGTGCTCGGGTGAGTAGGGGTCGACCTCGAGCCCGGACTCGTCGGCGCCGAAGACCGCGGCCGTCATCGCGGTGCGGGCCCGGGGACAGATCGCGTTGGCGCGCACCCCGCTGCTGGCCATCGCCCGAGCGGTCGAGACGGTCAGGGCGGTGATCCCGGCCTTCGCGGCGCCGTAGTTGGCCTGTCCGGGAGGACCGCTGAGGAAGGCCTCGGAGGCGGTGTTGACGACGCTGGCACCGACCGGCCCACCGGTCTGCTTGGCCTTCGCACGCCAGTAGGCCGCGGCGTTGCGGGACAGCAGGAAATGACCACGCAGGTGGATGTGGAGGACGAGGTCCCACTCCTCGTCACTCATGTTGAACAGCATCCGGTCCTGGGTGATCCCGGCGTTGTTGACCACGATGTCGAGGCTGCCGAACCCGTCGACGGCGGCGGCGACCATGGCGTCGGCGGTGGCCCGCTCCCCCACATCACCGGCGACGACGCTCGCCTCGCCACCACGCGAGCGAATCTCCTCGGCGGCCTCGTCGGCACCGCCAGGCAGATCGTTGAGCACGACCCGCGCACCGGCGTCAGCGAGGGCGAGCGCCTCGGCGCGGCCCAGTCCGGCCCCGGCCCCGGTGACGACGGCGACCTTCCCGTCGAGAGAGGTGGGAGCAGGCAGATCGGTCACGCTCGGTCCTCCAGCGAGATCGCCGCACGGGGGCAGGCCGCCACCGCGCGCTTGACGTTGTCGATGTTCTCGGGCGTCGTGTCGTCGGTCTTGAGCTGGAGATAGTCGTCGTCGTCCAGCTCGAACACCTCGGGAGCCATCGCCTCGCACAGCGCGTTGGACTCGCAGAGGTCGAAGTCAACCTTGATCTTCATGGGTCTCTCCTCCTGGCTCGCTAGGAGCCTTCACTCGAGTGGCCGGGGAACACGTGGGCCGCCGGGTCGACGACCACGGCAGCGTTGTTGATCGCGGTGGCAGCTTCGCCGAAGCCGACCGCGATCAGCCGGACCTTGCCGGGATACTCGGTGATGTCGCCGGCAGCGAACACCCGGGCCAGGTTGGTGCGCATCGACGGGTCGACGACGATGTGCCGCTTGACCACCTCGATCCCCCACTGCTGCAGCGGTCCGAGGTCGGCGATGAAGCCGAGCGCCGCGACCACGGCCTGCGCCGGCCGGTTCGTGGTCTCCCCGTCGACAGTGAGGTCCAGCGACTCCAGGTGGCCCTCGCCGTGGAGCGCGGCCACCTCGGCCCGGGTGATGATCTCGACCGTGGAGTCGCGGACGGCGCTGACGGTGCGTTCGTGGGCTCGGAAGGCGTCACGACGGTGCACGAGGGTGACCGACTTCGCCACCGGCTCGAGGTGGATCGCCCAGTCGAAGGCGCTGTCGCCGCCGCCGACGATGACGACGTCCTTGCCGGCGTACGGCGCGAAGCTCGGCACGAAGAACTCCAGGCCGCGACCGATCCAGTCCGCGCCGGCGGGCAGCGGGCGCGGGCTGAACTTGCCGATGCCGGCGGTGATCAGCACCGCCTTGGCGCGGATCTCGGCGCCGTCGTCGAGGCCGACGGTGACATGGTCGTCGTCCTCGGTCAGCGTGGTGGCGGTGCGGTCCAGGAAGTATCTCGGGTCGGCAGTCGTCGCCTGGGCCACCAGCCCCTCCACGAGGTCCCGACCCTTGACCGAGGGGAACCCGGCCACGTCGAGGATCTGCTTCTCGGGGTACATCGCGGTGATCTGCCCACCGAGCTCGGGGAGCGAGTCGACGACGGCGACACTCATCCCGCGGAAGCCCGCGTAGTAGGCGGCGAAGAGGCCCGTGGGGCCAGCGCCGATGATCAGCAGGTCGGTCTCTACGGGATGCTCGGCCACGCCGCGATCCTTCTCCTCTCCCGGGGCAGGCTCAAGCACATCCGCTCGCGCGCCACACTGGAACGTGTTCTAGTTTGAACCTAACACACCCCGAGAGCGCGTCGCGGGGTGTCGATCGTCTCCTACGATGGCCGCGTGGCGAGGACGAAGCGATGACCGGGTCGGGCGAGGTGTGGGCGTCCTTCACCCATGATCCTCGCGACCCCACGTACGCCGGGTTGCGCGCCTCCGACCTGGACCGCTCGGTCGCGCAGGACGTGGTGGCCGGCGCCTACGCCGACGGCCGGCTCGACCGGGTGGAGTACGACGAGCGCAGCGCTGCCATCGCCGCGACCCGCACCCTCGGCGACCTGACGGCGTACGTCACCGACCTGGTGCCCGTCGCGCCCCGCGCCCGGAGGGCAGGGACCGACCTGACCTGGGCCGGCCCCGACGAGATCAGGGCGCGAGCAGTGACCTCGTGGCGCTCCGACGTCCGGGACGCGGCCGTCGGGTTCCTGGTCCCGAGCCTGATCTGCGTCGTGATCTGGTCGATCGTCATGTTCGGCGACTTCTTCTGGCCGGGCTTCGTGATGCTCGGCACCGGCATCAACCTCCTCCAGGTCGTCCTGCGGCGCAACGACCTGATCGAGGGTCACGTCCGCTCGCTCGAGACGAAGCAGGCCAAGGAGCAGGCCAAGGAGCTCCGGGCACGCGAGCGCGACGACCCGGACCAGACGGGATGAGGACCCGCTCCCGGATGGACTCGGTGCTGGCGCATCCGTCCGCCGCGCTCCTCTTCGGCCAGCTGATCGCCGTGCTGGCCTACCCGTTCTTCGACGACACCGCATGGGGTCGGGCGGTGATCGGTGTCGTCCAGCTGAGCATCGTCCTCGCGGCCCTGGTGGCGGTCCGTCGTACTCCTGCGCTGACCTGGGTGGCGGTGCTCCTCGGCGGACCGGCGATGGTGCTGACCGTGGCGGAGGCGATCAATCCCGACGTCGATGGGATCGTGCTTGCGTCGGCGCTGTTCCACGCGCCGTTCTACTTCTACATCTCCTACGCGATGATCCGCTACCTCTTCCACGACGACAAGGTCACCCGCGACGAGCTCTTCGCGACGGGGGCCGCGTTCACCGTGGTGGCCTGGGGATTCGCCTACGTCTACGCGGCCGCGCAAGTGGTCTGGCCCGAGTCGTTCGCGAACGGGGACAGCATCGGCGCACGGCCGTGGTTCGAGCTGCTGTTCCTGTCATTCACGACGCTCACCAGCGTCGGACTGTCCGACGTGATCCCGGTGGGCTACCACGCCCGCTCGCTGGTGATCATCGAGCAGGTGGCCGGCGTCCTGTACGTCGCGCTGGTGGTCGCCCGGATGGTCGGGCTCACCGTCGCCCGCCAGCGAACCCAGGACTAGTCCTCGTCGAGCAGGCCGTCCTTGCGCGCGGCGGCGACGATGCGGCGGACGTTGGTCAGGGTGCCGCAGGCATTGTCGAGCTGGGCGTTGCGCTCGGTCGCGAACTGCTCGCCGAGGTCGGCGCGCACCTGCGGACCCACCTCGTCGCGGGCCGGGTTGAGGATGGAGAGCTCCTCCTCGGTGAGGTGGTGGTTGACGACCTTCGCGAGCTCCTCGACCGCGTCGTCGAAGGCCTGGGTGTCGGTGCCCTTGAGCTCGAGGACGGCGAGCAGCGCCTCGTGCCCCTCGGCGTGCTCCTCCTCGCCGTGCTCGGCCTCGTGGGCGCCGACCGCCCGCTTCGCCTTGAGCTTCGGGTAGACGTACTTCTCCTCGGCCTCGGCGTGCGCGACGTGCAGTGCCGCGAAGGCACGACGTACGGCGTCGCGGTCCGAGCTGCTGTCGCGCAGGTCGCGCAGCAGCGCCTCGAAGCGGCGGTGGTCGTCGAGGATGAGCTCCACCACGTCACCCTGGACAGGCCTGCCGAGATCGATCACAGTCATGAGGGTCACGTACCCAGCGAACCGGTCGGACACACCCGGCGACCTAGGCTGGACGACGATGACGTCACGCCCGCGCACTCCCCTGCAGGCGGCGCTGCTCGTGGTCTCGGTGACGGTGGTGCTGAGCGTCGTCTTCTCGCTGCTCCGCCTGCCGTCGGCGGTGCTGTTCGCGTCCCTGGTCGGCGGCATGGCGCACGCCCTGACGTCTCCGGTGGAGCTGCGGATCCCGTCCGCTGCCTTCCGGGTCGGACAGGCGCTGATCGGGGTCACCATCGGCTCGCTGGTCAGCCTGTCCGCACTGGCCGAGATGGGCGAGACGCTGATCCCGCTCCTCGGAGTGACGGTCGCGACCGTGGCGCTCAGCCTGCTCGCGGGCCGCGTCCTCGCGCTCCGCAGTGATGTCAGCCCTGTCACCGGGGCGTTCGCGATGATCGCGGGTGGCGCGTCCGGTGTCGTGGCGATCGCCCGCGACCTCGGAGCCGACGACCGGGTCGTGGTGGTCGTCCAGTACCTCCGGGTGTTCGTCGTGCTCCTGACGCTCCCGGTGGTGACCGCCCTCGTCTTCCAACCCGAGCACGGCGTGGGCAGCTTCGACCGGGGCGGCGACTCGCTGCCGGCTGATGTGGCGTACGCCGTCGTCGCGGCCGCCCTCGGCCTCGGGATCGCCCGTATCGTCCCGATCAGCACGGCCACGCTGCTCGGCCCACTCCTGGTCGCGGTCCTGCTCACGGCGTCCGGCTGGTTGGGCGACGCGACGGTGCCGGTGCCGCTCCAGTGGCTGGCCTATGCGTTGATCGGGATCCAGGTGGGGCTCCGGTTCACCCGGGCCAGCCTGGCCTCGATCGCGCGGATGATGCACGTGGTGCTGGCGATCATCGCGGTGATGGTCGCCCTGACCGCCGGGCTGGGGGCGCTGCTCGCCTGGCTGACGCCGGTCGACGGGCTGACGGCGTACCTCGCCACCACGCCGGGCGGGCTCTTCGCCGTGCTGGCCACCGCCGCCGACAGCGGCTCGGACGTGACCTACGTGATGGCCGCACAGCTCTTCCGGCTGCTGCTGATCCTGGCCTTCATCCCGCTGCTGGCGCGCTTCCTACGGCGAGGGTCAGACTAGTCGCGCACCTGTTCGAATTGCTGTTATCGAACCGTGACCTCCGGGGTGATGGATTGGCCCGATCTCGGGGTCTGGTTGTCGGTGGTCCCGGCTTGAATGGAGTCATGGCAGCAGACCAGTCGACTCCTTCGCACCCGGTGTCCCGGACGGTCGCGCGACTGCATCAGGAGCTTGACCAGGTCACCGATACCGCGTTGTGGTCGATGGACGCTGAGGAGGCCGCAGACACGCTGATGGCGGCGACCCAGCTCAGGGCGAAGCTGACCGAGCTCGAGCTGCGGATCGCTGTCCACGCCGACACCGTGCGTGTGGGTGACGAGGTGGCGGCGTCCAGTACGGCGAACTGGTGGGCGAATCAGACTCGCCAGGACCGGCCGGTGACGTTCAAGCTGATGCTGCTCGCGCAGGCGCTGGAGACGGATCTGTTCGTGCCGCTCCGGGTCGGGTTCGCATCTGGTGAGCTGAACGTGGAGCAGGCGCACGTGATCCGGCGCGCCATCGACGATCTCCCCGACGACCTCGACCCGGTGTTGACCGGCACGGCAGTGAGCCTGTTGGTGGCGGAGGCGGGGCACCTGGCACCCCGGGAGCTGCGGATCCTCGGCAAGGGCATCCTGGCCACGTTGGCCCCTGATGTTGCGGACGCCGTTCTGGAGAAGAAGCTCGCGAAGGAGGAACGCGAAGCCGCAGCCGCTGCCCGGTTCACGATGACCAAGGACGGGCACGGCAAGGTCCACGGCAGGTTCACCCTGTCGGCCCTGCACGGCGCCATGCTCGAGAAGGCGCTGCTGGCCCTGGCGGCCCCGAAGCACCGGGCGGCCGTGGACGGCCACCTCGGACCCAGGAGGCCCAGCCCGGAGCGGATGGGGAAGGCGTTCACCGAGTACCTCGAGGGCTACCCCACGTCCAAGCTCCCCAAGGCCGGAGGGCTGGCCGCCACGGTCGTGGTGACCATCCCGTTGGAGACGTTGATGGGTGGCCTCAAGGCCGCCTCCCTCGACACCGGCGGCTTGCTGTCCCCGGGTGCCGCCCGCCGGTTGGCGTGTCAGGCGAGGATCATCCCGATGGTCCTCGGTGGTGACTCGGTGGTCCTCGACGTCGGTCGCACGTACAGATGGCACAACGACCCCATGCGGGTCGCCATCGGCGTCCGCGACGGTGGCTGCACCGCCGATGGCTGCGACTGGTCGCCGGGCCTGTGCCACGTGCACCACAAGGTCCCCTGGCACCAGGGCGGCGGCACCTCCGTCAAGGACGGACAGCTCCTGTGCCCGCATCATCACGCCCGAGCCCACGACCCTACGTACACGATGAGTGACCTCCCCGGCGGCAAGGTCACCTTCACCAGACGCCAATAGTCCGCACGGGCAGGTCTCCATACGGGCGCTTGCGTCTAGGACACCCGGCTGACGATGCCCTCGAGCTCGTCGCGGTCGACGACCGCCCGCGTGCGCACCCGGTAGCGCCAGACCTGGGTGAGGCCGACGGCCCACAGGACGTACTGCACGCTCATCGCCCAGCGGAACGCCGAGGGCGTGTAGTCCGAGCCGGCACCCGCGCTGCGCCAGTCGAGGACCAGGCCGATGGTGATGACGAGGAGGAGGCTGGCCAGGAAGCCGCCCTGGTTGATGATGCCGCTGGCGCTGGCCAGTCGCTCCGAGGGATTCGAGGTGCGTCCGAGGTCGAAGCCGATCATCGAGGCCGGTCCTCCGACGCCGACGACCACGACCAGCACCACCAGCAGCCACAGCGGGGCGTTGCCGGGCCAAGCCAGGACGACGGTCCAGACCACGACGATGGTCGAGACGATGCCGATCACGGTCGTCGAACGGTGCCAGGGGTGAGCCCCGACGAGCCAGCCCAGGACCGGCCCGGAGACCATCACGGCGACCACCATCACGGTGAGCAGGAGCCCGGCCGTGGAGTCGGATCGACCCTCGCCCTGGACGAAGAACGGATACCCCCACAGCAGGCTCAGCGTGGTCGCGCTGAACTGGGTG
Source organism: uncultured Actinomycetota bacterium (assembly GCA_963706475.1). Taxonomy (GTDB): domain Bacteria; phylum Actinomycetota; class Actinomycetes; order Propionibacteriales; family Nocardioidaceae; genus Nocardioides. The sequence continues at coordinate 582,587 of CAVPLV010000003.1, forward strand.
GAGAAGTGCATCCAGAACCCGAGCCGGGTGCCGGGGTGCGCCCACGACGCGGCTAGGCTGCTCCGCGCTGCGGGCAGCGACATCACGGGTCCACGGAGGTTCTTGATGCCGGGTGCGTCCCAGAGCACCACCAACACCCCGATCGCCAGGATCAGTCCCAGGGAGGCGGCGAGCAGGTAGGCGCGGGTCCAGCCGAGGTTGCCGAGTGCCCAGGTCATCGGGATGGCGGCAGCGACCGCGCCGAGCTGGCCGAGGGTCCCGGTCAGCTGGGTGATGAGCGGGATCCGCCGGGTCGGGAACCAGCTGCTCACCAACCGCAGGACGCAGATGAACGTCATCGCGTCGCCCATGCCGACGAAGATCCGGGCGACCAGGGCGAGCGCGAAGCTGTCCGCCAGGGCGAACCCGACCTGGGCGCAGGTGAGCAGCAGCGTGCCGCACAGCAGCACGCTGCGCGAGCCGAACCGATCCACGAGCAGTCCGACCGGGATCTGCATCGCGGCGTAGACCAGCAGCTGCAGCATCGTGAAGGTCGCCAGCTGGGACGCCGATATGTCGAAGCGGTCCGTGGCGGCCAGCCCGGCGACCGCGAGCGAGGACCGGTGGAAGACCGCAAGCAGGTAGACGAGCAGCCCTACGATCCACACCGTCCAGGCGCTGCGGAGGGTCGGCTTCACTCCCCCGAGTCTAGGACAGCAGGGTCACCGTGCCGCGGTCGCCGTCCACGCGAACCCGGTCCCCAGTCCGGAGGACGCGGGTGGCGCCCTGCGTGTTGACCACACAGGGGAGGCCGTACTCGCGGGCCACCACCGCGCCGTGGGAGACCGAGCTGCCGATGTCGGTCACCAGGGCCGCGATCAGGGTGAAGTACGGCGTCCAGCCGATATCGGTCACCGGCGCCACCAGGACCTCGCCGGGCTGCAGGTCCTGCGCCTCGGCGATCGTGGTCGCGACCCGCACGGTGCCCTCGACCACGCCGCTGCACGCGGGCCTGCCGACGATCACCCCGTCCTCGACCCCCTCCGGAGGCGAGGGCCTGAACGGGACCGGCTTGCCGACCGAGACGTCCGGGAACTCCAGTCGCGCCTGGAAAGGCAGCGCTCCACGACGCGACTCGGCCGCCGCGACCAGCTCGGAGATGTCAGCGGTGCCGACGACCGCGGGCAGCTCGGAGCGGTCGAAGAAGAAGACGAGGTCGGCGTCGGGGAGCCGACCGGCCTCGGCAAGCTGCTCCCCGAGCAGCCGGTAGCCGCGGCCGAGGCGGTGCGCGACGAGCACCATCCGGGACTTGGTCGCCTCCCGGCCGCGAGCCCCGGCGCGAGCCATCCGGGCGAGGGTGCGCAGCGCCCGCGGCAGGTCGGCGTCGTCCACCGCAGGAGCCGGGCGGGCGGCGTTCCCGGTCGCCAGCCGGGCGCGCAGCATGGCCTGCATGATGGTGCCGAGGCCCTCGGGATCGTCGCCCCAGGAAGGATCCCGCACGCACAGCTCGCGGTAGCCACGGTGACCGTGGTGCTCCAGGAAGTCGTTGAACTTCTGCGTCGTCGAGCCGTTGCCGGCGACGAGCGAGCCCACGGCGTCGGCTGGGGCCTGCTCCAGGAAGCGGCCGCCCGCCACCTGGTCGGCCGCGAGCTCGGCGACGACCTCGTCGAGCTGGCCGAGCATGACCGCGCTCTCGACGTCCGCGGCGCCGGCCATCAGGGCGGAGGCCCGGGCACGACCCTCGTCCTCGCTCCTCCCCGCCTTCACGGCCGACGTGACGACCGCGTCCTCGAGCACGTTCGCGGCGACGGCCGAGCGCGACGAGGAACGCACGTGGGTCAGCGTCGCCTCGTTGTAGAGCTCGATGCCGGCATCGAGCTCGGCGAGCAGGGCTCGTGGCGTCCGCGCCGATGGCGTGTCGAAGGTCGCGAGCTTCTTGTCCAGGAGCCAGATGTGCGGTCCCGCGGTCAGCGCGAACGTCGTCAGCCGGACGGTGTTGACCAGGCGCCGCGGGAACGGCTTCGGCGGCTTGGGGACGAGTTCCTCGACCACTCGGCCGGCGATCGACAGCGAGTACTGCTCCAGCGAGTTGCCCAGGATCCCCGAGCTGAGCGCGGTGCCTTCGGTCATGTTCAGGAACAGGTGCCCCGAGAAGTAGCCCAGCTGCAGCCAGCGGTCCTCCTCGTACGCCTTCTGGAAGCCACCCGACACCTGGACCATCTGCATCGCGTACTCGATCGCCTGCCCGCTGACCGAGGCAGTGAGCGGGCAGAAGGCGCCGGGCATCATCTCCCCGATGTTGCAGCGCGTGTAGACGTCGTCCGCGGTGAGCACGGACGAGTCCATGGCACCGAGGTCGCCGGGCAGGGTCGTGACCGGTCGCGCCTGGAGCCAGCGGACGATGCCGGAGCCGTCGATCGCCCACTCGAGGTCGAGCGGGCGGCCCCAGCGCGCTTCGGCTTCGCGTGCACCGGCAGCGATCGCGGTCACCTCGGCGTCGCTGATCGCCGGCGTCTCAGACGCCTGTCGGTCGGTGATCCGGCCGGTGCGATCGATCTCGTAGTGGTCGGAGGTCGTGGAGCCGTCGACGAGAGCCTCGCCGAGTCCGACGATCGCATCGACGACGGCGAGGTCGCGGCGGGCACTGATCGGGTCGGCCGTGAACACCACCCCCGCTGCCCGGGCGTCGACCATCTGCTGGACGACGAGGTGCATGGCTCCGGTCACCCCGACGTCGGCCTGGTACGCCGCAGCGCGGACCGATCCGGTCGAGGCGACACATCGGCGTACGGCGGCCACCAGGTCGTCATAGCTGCGCACCCCGAGAACCGTCTCGTACTGGCCGGCGAACGAGCTCTCGGCACCGTCCTCGCCGGCTGCCGAGGAGCGCACCGCCACCGTCTCGACGCCGCTCTCGGCCACCAGCCGCGCATACCGCTCGGGGAGATCCGCGGGGAGATCGTCGGGGTCGGCGTGGGCGATGACGAACGCAGCGGGCACGGCGAACCCGGCCGCCGACAGCTCTGCCAGCCCGAGCGCCTTGCCGCCGTAGCGCGCATCAACGACGTCGGTCAGCTCCACCAGGTCGCACGTGAGTGAGGTCACAGCGGGTCACGCTAGCGGGACAGCGGCTCCTGCGCGGGCGGATCAGTCCAGGCAGAAGACGTTGCCTTCCGGATCCTCCATCACGATGTGGCCGCCGCTCATCGGCGGAGCCGGCTCGAAGCGCTCGATCCGGGTGGCCCCGAGGGCGACCAGCCGCTCACACTCGGCCTCGAGGGCGGCCATCCGCTCCTCGCCGGTCAGCCCGGGCGCAGCCCGGACGTCGAGGTGGACCCGGTTCTTCGCCGACTTGGACTCGGGCACCCTCTGGAAGAACAGCCGCGGCCCGGCGCCCTCAGGGTCGACCGACGCGGACGCAGAGTTGCGCTGCTCGGGCGGCAACGACTCCGAGAACTCGTCCCACGACCCGAACCCGGGTGGCGGTGGTGGGAGGACGTAGCCCAGCACCTCGTTCCAGAAGAGCGACAGCGCGCGGGGATCCGCACCGTCGAAGGTCACTTGGACTTCTCGGACATCACTCATCTCACGGCACTCCCTACTTGGTGGCTTCCATCATCTGGCGGAGCTCCTTCTTGAGATCGGAGATCTCATCACGCATCCGGGCGGCGACCTCGAACTGGAGCTCGGCAGCGGCGGACTTCATCTGGTCGGTGAGCTCCTGGATCAGCTGGGCCAGGTCGGAGCTCGGCATCCCGGCGATGTCGGGAGCGTGCTGGGCGGCGCCGGCCCGGGACAACCCGGGCACCGGCTGGCGGGTCTTGACACCGCCCGCGCGACCCTTGGCTGCGGTGCCGGCCCAGGTCTCCAGGAGCGCCTGGGTGTTCTCGTCCTCGCGGGCCAGCATCTCGGTGATGTCCGCGATCTTCTTGCGCAGCGGCTGCGGGTCGACCCCGGCAGCGAGGTTGTAGGCGACCTGCTTCTCCCGACGGCGGTTGGTCTCCTCGATCGCCTTCTCCATGGACGGGGTGATCTTGTCGGCATACATGTGCACCTGACCGGAGACGTTGCGCGCGGCACGGCCGATGGTCTGGATCAGCGACTTGTCGGAGCGCAGGAAGCCCTCCTTGTCGGCGTCGAGGATCGACACCAGCGACACCTCGGGCAGGTCGAGGCCCTCGCGCAGCAGGTTGATCCCGACCAGGACGTCGTACTCCCCCATCCGCAGCTCGCGGAGCAGCTCGATGCGACGCAGGGTGTCGACCTCGGAGTGCAGGTAGCGGGTGCGGATGCCGGCGTCGAGGAGGTAGTCGGTGAGGTCCTCGGACATCTTCTTGGTCAAGGTGGTCACCAGCACCCGCTCGTCCTTCTCGGCGCGGGTGCGGATCTCGTGGATCAGGTCGTCGATCTGGCCCTTGGTCGGCTTGATCACCACCTCGGGGTCGATCAGGCCGGTGGGCCGGATGATCTGCTCGACGGTGTCGGCGCGGCCGTCCGGACCGGTGACCTTGTCGAGCTCGTAGTTGCCGGGGGTCGCGGAGAGGTAGATCGTCTGCCCGATCCGGTCGAGGAACTCCTCCCACCGCAGCGGCCGGTTGTCCATGGCGCTCGGCAGCCGGAAGCCGTGGTCGACCAGGTTGCGCTTGCGCGACATGTCGCCCTCGTACATGCCACCGATCTGCGGCACGGCGACGTGCGACTCGTCGACGACGACGAGATAGTCCTCGGGGAAGTAGTCGAGCAGGCAGTTGGGCGCCGAGCCGCGGGTGCGGCCGTCCATGTGCATCGAGTAGTTCTCGATGCCGGAGCAGGACCCGACCTGGCGCATCATCTCGACGTCGTACGTCGTGCGCATCCGCAGCCGCTGGGCCTCGAGCAGCTTGCCCTGCTTCTCGAAGGCGGCCAGCTGGTCGTCGAGCTCGAGCTCGATCCCGGTGATCGCGCGCTCCATCCGCTCGGGACCGGCGACGTAGTGGGTGGCCGGGAAGACGTAGAGCTCCTTGTCCTCGGTGATCACCTCGCCGGTCACGGCGTGCAGGCTCATCAGCCGCTCGATCTCGTCACCGAAGAACTCGATGCGGACCGCGTGCTCCTCATAGACCGGGAAGATCTCGAGGGTGTCGCCGCGGACCCGGAAGGTGCCACGGGTGAAGGACATGTCGTTGCGGGTGTACTGGATCTCGACGAGCTGACGCAGGATCGAGTCGCGGTCGCGCTCCTCGCCCACGCGCAGCCGCAGCATCCGGTCGACGTACTCCTGCGGGGTGCCGAGACCGTAGATGCAGGACACCGTGCTGACCACGATCACGTCGCGGCGGGTCAGCAGCGAGTTGGTCGCGGAGTGCCGCAGCCGCTCGACCTCCTCGTTGATCGAGGAGTCCTTCTCGATGTAGGTGTCGGTCTGGGGGACGTAGGCCTCGGGCTGGTAGTAGTCGTAGTAGGAGACGAAGTACTCGATCGCGTTGTCCGGGAAGAGCTGGCGCAGCTCGTTGGCGAACTGCGCGGCCAGCGTCTTGTTGGGCTGCAGGACCAGCATCGGCCGCTGGACCTGCTCGGCCACCCAGGCGACGGTCGCGGTCTTGCCGGTGCCGGTCGCGCCGAGGAGCACGACGTCCTGGACACCGCCCCTGACGCGCTTGGTGATCTCCTCGATGGCCGCCGGCTGGTCACCGGACGGCTGGTAGTCGGAGACGACCTTGAAGGGCGCCACCCGGCGCTCGAGATCGGTGACTGGACGCATGCATCCAGCGTACGGGCGACCGCCGACACTCCACCCCGGCACTAGATTGGTCCCGTGCCCCGCATCTCCCTCTCCCTGACCGATCGGGCCCTGCGGATCATGCGCCGGACCTTCATGACGATCTTCGGGATCCAGCTCGCGCTGGCCATCGGGATGACGCTGGTGGACTCCTACCGGCGCCGCGGCAAGAAGCCCAAGCCGTTCCCCGTCACTGCGCCGCAGGAGGTGCCGGTCGGAGCCGGTGCGCTCACGACGTACACCTACGGCCGCGACCTCTACGACGCGATGCTCGCAGCCATCGACGGGGCGCAGCGTCAGATCCTCTTCGAGACCTACATCTGGAAGGGCGACGAGATCGGCGAGAAGTTCAAGTCAGCCCTGGCCGCGGCCGCCGACCGCGGCGTCGAGGTCTACTGCATCTACGACGGGTTCGCGAACCTCGTCGTCTCACCTCGGTTCAAGCGGTTCCCGGCCAACATGAAGGTGCTGCGCTACCCCGTCTACTCGGCCGGCTGGCGGTTCTTCGACCTGAGCCGCTACGGTCGCGACCACCGCAAGATCCTGGTCGTCGACGAGGCGGTCGGGTTCGTCGGCGGCTACAACATCGGCTCGGCGTACGCCACCGAGTGGCGCGACACGCACGTCCGGATCACCGGTCCCGGCGTCTGGGACCTCAAGCGCGCCTTCGCCGACTTCTGGAACCTCAACCGGCGGCGCCGGATCGGCACCAGCGAGCGGCCGCTGCTGCTCGAGACCGCCTCCACCTGGGAGTCCCGGATCCGTTTCCATCGCAACGTGCCGCGACTGTGGATGTTCCCGATCCGGGCGATGTACATCGAGGCGATCAACCGCTCCAGCAAGAACGTCTGGATGACGCACGCCTACTTCTGCCCTGACCAGGACTTCGTCGACGCGATGAAGCAGGCCGCCCAGCGCGGAGTCGACGTACGCCTGCTGGTGCCACTGAAGTCCAACCACATCGTGGCCGACTGGATCTCCCGCGGCTACTTCGCCCAGCTGCTCGCCGCCGGTGTGCGGATCTTCCGGTTCAAGGACGCGATGGTGCACGCCAAGACCTCGACGATCGACGGCACCTGGTCGACGGTCGGCACCGCGAACGTCGACCGGCTCAGCCTCCAGGGCAACTACGAGATCAACGTGGAGGTCTTCGACGAGGAGTACGCCGCGATGCTCGAGGAGATCTACCGCGTCGACGAGTCCAACTGCCTCGAGCTCACCGGAAGCGAGTGGGAGGCCCGTGACCTGCACCGCAAGTTCACCGAGTTCGTGCTGGCTCCGCTTCGTCCCCTGCTCTGACGAGGGCACCGAGGTTGACCTGGGCGGACACGCTGTCGTTGCGGTCCGCTCCCTCCAGGACGACCTGCCAGCTCCCCTGCCCCGGCTCCCCGCAGGGTCGCGGCGACCCGGTGCCGGCGTTGGTGGTGGGGGTGCAGGCCAGGGAGAGGACGTCGGGGGCGATCACCCGCACCACGGTGGGCGCCTGCTCGGACCGGTAGTCGACCTTGAGAGCGGTGAGCTGGGCCAGGGCCCGACCCGCGGCCGACGAGCTGCGCTGCACGGCGCCGCTCAGCTCGTAGGAGAGATAGACCAGCTGGGCGGGCGAGCTGAAGTAGAAGCTGCGGTCGACGGTGTCGACCGTGGCGCGACGCGACACCACCAGGCCGTCGCCGGCCACTACGACCTTGCTGGCCCCGGGGCCGCCGGCCCGCGAGTCGGGGTCGGGGGCCGACAGAGAGATCCGGCTCAGCGTCCCGGAGGTCCGGATCCACTGCCTGACCTGCACGGTGCCGTCCGCCTGGACTCGGCTCTCGATGTACGAACCGGTGGTGGGGAGCTCGGCCGGTGGGGTCAGGAAGCGGGTCTCGACGACCGGCGCCGGCACGTCAGGGGTTCGCCCGGCGTACTCGAAGAGTCCGACGGTGGCGACCAGGAGCACCCCGATCGCGACCACGAAGGCCGTCTGCTCGGTCCAGAGCCGAGCGCCGAGTCGACGCACCCCATCCATCAGAGGGTCTCCTCGGGAGCTCCGACCGGCACGGCGGTCACGACGGCGAGGTTCTGGTAGCCGCCGTTGGCGGAGTCGTACGGCGGCGCGCAGGTGACCAGGGTGAGCCGGCGCTTGCCGTCGGCCGACGAGATGGTGGGCTCGCCCACGAGCGAGCCCTGGGGCACCAGCCGGAGGGACTCGACCTGGAAGTCCTGGGTCAGCTTCTCGGAGGTCAGCACGACCCGCTCGTCGGGCTCGACGGAGAGCAGCTCCGCGAACGGTCCGAGTCCCTGGGTGCTGGAGTCGATGTGCGCCGCGACGAGCGTGGAGCCGAAGGGGTCCCCGATCCGGGACCCGCCCTCCCACCAGCCGGCGGTGTCGATGTCACGCGGGACGTCGAGCAGGCCGTCGGACCGGGTCGCGACCGCCTCGACGGGCACCACCGCTCCGCTCGGCAACGTCACCGTCGCCGGCGGTTCGGGCACGACCACCGAGGTCGCGCGGCGGGCGGGGGTCGCGGGCTCGGGACTCGGGTCGGAGGAGTCTCCGGCGCTCAGTGACGGGGTTGCGTCGACCCCGGTCGAGACGTCCTCCGTCCCGGACCCACCCTGCTTCTCGACGACCAGCCAGACCAGACCGGCGAGCAGGGCGCATCCCAGCGCCACAGCGGCCCACCGGATCGAGGTGGACCGCGATGAACGTGATGCCCTCCGTCTCCCGCTCACAGAGCCGTCACGGTGTCGGCCCGAAGACGTCGACCGGGATGCCGGCGGCGAGTCCCGCCGAGCCGGTGTCGATCGTGTCGGGGGCCAGAGAGCCGTCAGCGGCGATGGTCTCGACGTGGGTGATCGCGTCCATCGACTGGGCCTCCGGCGAGCCGACGGCGTACACCATGGTGACCGTACGCGGTGCGAGCGAGACGTCGAGGGGACCCAGGATCGGGTCGGTCTTCTGGCCGGTCGGGAGCAGCGACACGCTGTGCGAGCCGGACGGCACGTCGGCCTCGGCGAACTCGCCGTTGGCGATGTTGGTGAAGATCGTGGTCCCGTCGACCCGCACGTCCGCCGGCGCCACCGTCGCGGTGTGGGCGACCAGGATCCGCGACTTGCCGGGTCCGATCGGGTCCAGCGGCGTCGCGTAGACGTTGACGACCGGATCGCCGTCGACCGCGGCCGGGCGGTGCAGCACCACGTCGCTGCTGGAACCGGCAGCCACCGTCACGGTCGAGGTCATCGCGACCTGGCCGGACGCGTCCTTGAACCTGACTTCGTGGTCTCCTGCGGCGAGGTCGAACGGACCGAGTGTGTCGCCCACCTCCGCGCCCTCCGCGACGCCCTTGTCGTCGATGGAGACCGTCACCGCAGCGTCAGGCAGCGCCTGCACCACAACGACCTGGCCGGTCGCGGCCTTCGCGGCAGCAGTCGCGACCGGGCTCCCCGAAGCAGTGGACGCGACGCCGAGAACGGCGACCGAGACGGCCGCGCACGCGACCGTGGCAAGCAGCTTCATGTCGCACCAGACTCCCCCATCGGGTCCTACCTGAGGCCGGCCCGAGTCAATTGCTGTGCCGAATGCCGACATGCTAACCGACGTCTGTCACGACGGGAGGGATTCGCTCGACCCGAGCCAGGTGCCGAAACCCCGGAGCTTCTTCAGGGGTGTCGGATGACCGTGGCCGGCAGGTGGGTGCGGGGTGCCATCCGGGCGCCGTGCCGCGGGCGGTGCAACCGGGCGGTCGCGAGCAGGTCGGGCACCCGACCCCGGTGGCCGCGCCACGGCTCGAGGTAGGACTCCAGCTCCGCGTCGTCGAACTCGGCCCCGGTCAGCACCCAGCCGACGTCCTTGGCGACGTGGTAGTCGCCGAAGGAGACTGCGTCGGCGTCGCCGTGGGAGCGCTGACGGACCTCGGCGCTGGTCCAGACCCCGATGCCGGGCAGGCTGGTCAACCGCCGTTCGACCTCGTCCCCGGGCAGGCCGATGGTGCGTTCCAGTGCCTCCGCGACCCGAGCCGCGGTCACCAGGGTCCGCGAGCGCGCCGGATCGACGTGCATGCGCAGCCACTCCCACGACGGGACGTTGCGCACCGTGTGGGCGTCGGGCTGCACCCAGAGCTTCAGCTCCGCGCCCGGCCCGGGTGCCCTCTCGCCGTAGCGGTGGACCAGCATCCGGAAGCCGGCGAACGCCTCCTGACCGGTCACCTTCTGCTCGATGATCGCGGGCACCAGGGACTCCATCACCAGCCCGCTGCGTCCGCGGCGCCGGTGACCGTGCCGACGCCAGGCCTCCACCAGCACGGGGTGGCGTGGTTCGAATCCGGTCACGTCGTCGTCGGCGCCGAGCAGCCCCGGCATGGAGTCGAGAGCCCACACGGCTCCCGGACCCCAGGCCTCGCCCAGGACCACACCGTCCGCCGGACGGGGGCGCACCGCCAGCGTGGCCAGCCCCAGCGGGGTGCGGATGCCGCGCCAGTGCGTGTCGCCGAGCAGTCGGTAGGTCGGGTCGGCCCCACCGTGACGCTGCTGGCGGAGCACTCCTCCCACCGGGCATGGCCAGTCGGGTCGCCACTCCCGCGTCCGGCTCGCCATGCCCTCGACGGTAGTCGACCGCACCGACACTGGAACACGTTCTAACCTCTGAGGCATGACGCTCCAGATCTCCGACACCCACCGGGTCCGCACGCTCACCCTCGACCGGCCGGAGGCCCTGAACGCCTTCGACGAGGCGCTGTACGACGCCACCACCGAGGCGTTGCGTGCTGCGGCCGACGACCCCGGGGTCGCCGTCGTGCTGCTGACCGGCAACGGACGGGCGTTCAGCGCCGGAACCGACCTGGTCGAGATGCACGCGCGGGCCACCGACCCGGACTTCGTGCCCGGCCAGCACGGCTTCCTCGGCCTGATCGACGCCCTGGTGGACTTCCCGAAGCCGCTCGTCTGCGCGGTCAACGGTCTCGGGCTGGGGATCGGTGCGACCATCCTGGGCTACGCCGACCTCGTGTTCATGTCGTCGACGGCGCGCCTGAAGTGCCCCTTCACCAGTCTCGGGGTGGCCCCGGAGGCGGCGTCGTCCTACCTCCTCCCCCGGCTGCTGGGCCGTCAGGACGCCGCCTGGATGCTGCTCTCGGCCGAGTGGGTCTCGGCCGCCGAGGCGAAGGAGATGGGTCTGGTCTGGCGGATCTGCGATCCCGACGACCTGCTGCCGGAGGCCCACCGCCACGCCGAGGTGCTGGCGGCGCGGCCGATCTCGTCACTCGTCGCCGTCAAGCGCACCATGACCGAGCCCCTACGTGACGGCATCGCCGCAGCGCGGGAGCGGGAGAACGCCGCCTTCGCCGAGCTGATGGGCGGGCCTGCCAACCTGGAGGCGCTCACCGCGTTCGCCGAGGGCCGGGAGGCGGACTTCACCTCGCTGCCGCCCGGCTGGTGACGCAAGAGGGGGGACTCCCGTCAGTCGGGTGGCCAGACCGGCGAGTTCAGCCAGGTGTCGAAGAACGAGGTGAGGTTCCTGCCAGACACGGCCTCGGCGAGGCTCTCGAATCCAGCCCGGTCGGCGTTCTGGTTGCGGTGGGTCTGCGGCCAGGTCCGCACGATCTTCCAGAACGACCGGTCGCCGACCTTCAGCCGCAGCCTGTCGTACATCAGTGCGGTGCAGAGGTAGACGCAGCTGGTGGCGAACTGGCGCCGGTCGTAGGCACCGGGGCCACCCTGCCTTCGGCGGTCGACGACGTTGGAGTACTTGAACGTCTCGGTCCAGTACGACCACCGGGTCGTCCCGTGACTGGCTGACCAGCGGGCCTGGAGGTACATCGCCATCCCCTCGTTGAGCCAGAGGTCCCGCCAGTCCCTCGGGGTGACGGTGTCGCCGTACCACTGGTGCGCGAGCTCGTGCACCATCGTCGCCCGGGCCTCCCACGGATCCCACCAGCTCTGTTGGCCGAAGGTGATCAGGGTCTGGGTCTCCATGGCCGACGCCGCTCCTGGCACCATGACGACGCCGGCGCTCTCGAACGGGTAGCGGCCCAGCCTCGACTCCAACCAGCGCAGGTCCTTGCCCACGTGTCGCAGGGTCGGCAGGTAGTCCTTCACCTGACCGCGAGGGAGCCAGAAGTTCAACGGGAGACCGTGCGGTCCCTTCGACCGGTGCCGGGTGTAGGGACCGACCGCCAGCGTCATCAGGTAGCTGGCCGCGGGGTCCCGGAGGCGGAACCGGGTGATCGTGCGCTGCTTGGTACGCCGGGTCTCCGTGAGTCTCCCGTTGCTGACCCCCACCCAGTCGCGAGGCACCGCGACCTGCACGTCGTACAGGGCCTTGTCGGAGGGCTGGTCGTTGACGGGGTACCACGTCAGCGCTCCGAACGGCTCCTGCTGTGTCCACAGCTGACCGTCGGACGTCACCCGCATTCCGATCTTGTCGAAGTCGCCACGGGTGGTGGGGGCGTGGATCGGCCGAGGGGTGCCGCTGTAGACGACGCGGACGTCGTACCTGGTGTCCGCAACGACCGGGGCCTGCACACGCAGCACCCGGTCCCGGTGGGTCGACGTGACCCGCCGACCGTCCACGGCCACGGTGCGGACCCGCAGGCTGTCACCCAGGTCGAGCTGGAAGGAGTCGGCGGTCTCGGTCGCCCGGAGCCGGATGTCGGCGACGCCGGTCAACGTCCTGGTGCTGCGATGCCAGGTCAGGTCGAGCCCGTAGTGGAGCGCATCGATGCCGGGGTCGCCCTTGCCCGGGTAGTAGCTGTCCTCCTGAGGGGTGGACAGGCCGGCGTCGTACCCGCCCGAGGGACGCGGAGCCGCCACCGCACCGATCGGAGCGCCGCACAGAGCGCCGAGGAGGAGGGCGAGCACCGCGCGTCGCGGACGACCGAGAAGCATGGACCCTCCAGGAGATGATGGCTCGCTGGAGGATAGGTCACTCGGTCGGGGCGGCGAGCACCCGCATGGCCAGGTCCGTGGTCGCCGGGACCCCGAGGTGGCCGACCACGCGGGAGACCCGGTCCGGGTCGAGCGGGAGCAGACCCGGGCTGCCTGGCACGTCGGGGGTGAGCTCCAGGTCGACGTCCGTGTGACCGGTCATCATCAGCAGGTTGAACTCGTAGCGCTCCCGAGCCTCGGGCGTGGCCAGCCGCTTGAGCAGGCCGGCACCGATCCGCCGCAGACCGTGCTCCTCGCAGTAGGAGTCGATGGTCGCCACCAGGGTCGCCCCCTGGCAGTGGTCGATGTCGGCCCAGACCGCCGTCATCGAGCCCATCTGCGAGAGCAGCACCGGCGCCGTCTTCTCCCCGATCCCGGGGACGCCCGGCAGGTTGTCGCTGACGTCGCCGCGCAGCGCGGCGTACTCCAGGTAGTGCTCGGCGGCGATGCCGTAGAGGGCGCGCAGTCGACTCGGGTTCAGCAACGGCGACCCGGAGATCCCGCCGCTGATCAGCCGCAGCACCTGGGTGGAGTCGCTGATGTGGGCGAAGGTGTCTCGGTCGGAGGTGATGATGACGCACTGCCAGCCCGAGCGCTCGGCCCAGGTCGCGGCCGAGGCGCTGACGTCGTCGGCCTCCAGCCCGGCGGGCTGGACGGTGCGCAGACCGAGGGCGTCGAGCATCGTGCCGGTGCGCTCCAGCTGCTCCACCAGGGCCGCGTCCTTCTCGGCGCGTCCGGCCTTGTACGCCGGATAGATCTGGGCGCGCACCGACGAGGTGCGGTCGTCGAGGCCGAAGACGACCGCGTCCGGGGCGAACTGGTCGATCGCGTCCAGGACCTGGCGAAGCATGCCGTGGAGCGCCCACGCCGGCCGACCACCCCGGTCGAGGAGCGCGGAGTCGGCACGTGCGTGGTGGTTGCGGTGCAGCAGCGACGGCGCGTCCACGACCAGCAGCTGCCGAGCGGTCACAGCAGCCCCAACCCAGCGGCATGCCGTCGTACGGCGTCGCTGTCGGCCGCCAGCACGAACGGCACGTCCTGCTCCCAGGTGTCCGTCACCGCCTCGACCCGCCCGTCCCCGGGATCGAGGCGCACCTCGCGGATGTAGACCGCGATGATCCGGCCGGGGTGCGTGCGCACGATGTCGGCGTAGACCTCCGGGTCCTTCTCGCCGGAGTCACCGATCAGCACGAACCGGAGCCCGGGATGCAGTGCGAGCACCTCCTCGATCCGCTCGTGCTTGCGGTCCCGACCGGCCCGGGTGCCGAGCAGGTCGCGCAGCAGCACCGGTCCCAGAGGGAAGTCCCGGTGCCGCAGGAAGGCCAGCAGGAACGTGTGCAGGTTCCACGGGCTGGAGGAGACGTAGAAGAACGGGTTCCGGCCCGCCTCCAGAGCGCGGTAGAGCTCGGCTGCTCCGGGGAAGGGCGTCCGGGTCAGGGCCGACCCGGTGAAGGTCTGGCGCAGCATCAGCGCCACGCGCTGCACACCGGTCTCGATGATGGTGTCGTCGATGTCGGAGATGACGCCGAACGCGGCGTCCGCGGCAGGCACCAGAATCTCGATCGGCGTGTCCCGGGGGCCCTCGAGGCCGCGGTAGGGGCCGGCCAGCTCGACCGACCCGGTCACCCACGGACCGCTCACGCCCGGCACGGTCAGCCGCACTCGGAAGTAACCCTCGTCGTCGGTCACGGTCTCGACGCTGACGTCGCCGACGCGCACCCGCAGGGGCACCCCGGGCAGCTCGTCGGTGAGGAACTGGCGCACGCTGCGCCAGACGGCGTGACCCACGCCCTCCCCCTCCACGGCATCGGCGAGCAGAGGGTTGTCGAGCGTCCGGCCGCGGACGATCACACCGTCCGGTCCGCCGTGCCCGAGGTAGGCCTCGATCCGGAAGTTCTGCGGTGTCCGCCCGGCATGACGGCGGAGCCGACGAGCGTCGAAGGCGCGCTCGATGTCGAGCGGGAGGCGCCGGAGATCCATGGGGACAACCTATGTCGGGCCCCTCGTGTCGGTGCCGTCGTCTTGAATGGACCTGTGCTGCTCACCGAGCTCGTCGCCACCTCCGGAGCCGTCGCCGCCACCCGGTCCCGCAAGGCCAAGGTCGCGGCGCTGGCCGGCCTGCTCGCGACCGCGCGCCCCGACGAGCTCGAGACGGTGACCGCCTACCTCGCCGGCTCGCTCCGGCAGCGTCGCACCGGGCTCGGCTGGCGCGGGCTCACCGAGCTCCCGGCACCGGCGGACGCCTCCTCGCTGACGGTGCTCGATGTGCACGAGTCGTTCGACCGGATCGCTGCCCTGGCCGGGGCCGGCTCGCAGGCCGCTCGCGCCACCGCGGTCACCGAGCTCTTCGGCCGGGCGACTCCCGACGAGCAGGCCTGGCTGCGTGGCGTCGTCACCGGCGAGGTACGTCAGGGCGCGCTCGACTCACTGGTCCAGGAAGCGCTGGCGGTCGCAGCGGGGGTCCCGCTCCCCGCCGTACGACGTGCCGCGATGCTGGCGGGCTCGACGGTGTCGATCGCCCGGGCGGCGGTCGAGGGCGGCGTCGACGCGCTCGCCGAGGTCGGCCTGGAGGTGGGTCGTCCGGTGCAGCCGATGCTGGCCTCCAGCGCCCCCGACCTCGAGGCGGCGCTCGCCAAGGTCGGTGCCGGGCCGGTCGCGATCGACGCCAAGCTCGACGGCATCCGGATCCAGGTCCACCGCTCCGGTGACGACGTCCTGGTCGCGACCCGCTCGCTCGAGGACATCACGGCCCGGCTGCCCGAGGTGGTCGCCGTCGCCCGCTCCCTTCCGGCCACCTCGTTCGTCCTCGACGGCGAGGCGCTGGCGATCGGCGAGGACGACCGGCCACGCCCCTTCCAGGAGACCGCGTCGCGCACCGCGATGACGGCCGGCGTCGTGGTCACACCCTTCTTCTTCGACGTCCTGCACCTCGACGGCGCCGACCTGCTCGACGCCCCGGCCGCCGAGCGCGCGGCCGCGCTCGAACAGCTCGTGCCAGCCGCCCACCGGGTCTCCCGGCTGGTTACCGACGACCCCGCCGAGGCGGCCCGCTTCGTCGCCGACACCCTGGCCGCGGGACAGGAGGGCGTCGTGGTCAAGCAGCTCGCCGCGCCGTACGACGCCGGTCGGCGCGGCGCGGGCTGGGTCAAGGTCAAGCCGGTCCACACCCTCGACCTGGTCGTGCTCGGCGTCGAGTGGGGCTCTGGGCGGCGCCAGGGGTGGCTGTCCAACATCCACCTCGGTGCGCGCGACCCGGCCACCGGCGGCTTCGTGATGCTGGGCAAGACCTTCAAGGGGATGACCGACGAGATGCTCCGCTGGCAGACCGAGCGGTTCCTCTCTCTGGAGACCGGGCGCTCGGCGTACGCCGTCCAGGTCCGCCCTGAGCAGGTCGTCGAGATCGCCTTCGACGGTCTGCAGCGCTCGACCCGCTACGCCGGTGGGGTGGCGCTGAGGTTCGCGCGGGTGGTTCGCTACCGCGACGACAAGAGTGCCGGCGAGGCGGACACGATCGACACCGTGCGCGGCTACCTCTCGTAGGCTCGCGCCATGGACACCCGACGGAAGTGGAACGACCTCACCCCCGCCCAGCAGCGGGCCCTGATCGCCGTCGGCGCCGTCGAGGTGGTGCTCACCGGGATCGCCCTGCGTGACCTGGCCGGACGCTCCGCGAGCGAGGTCCACGGTCGGAAGTGGGCCTGGGCGCTCGCCCTGACCGTGCAGCCGTTCGGTCCGATCGCCTACCTGCTCCGCGGGCGGCGCAGGATCTCCTAGGGGGTCTCGGGACTCCGGCACCCTCCGTGTCACACCTGTGCAACTGGGAGTTGCACAGCCGTACCATGGCGACATGAGCACCAGCGCAACCCCGGAGACCGACGGTCGTCGCAGTGCAGCCGCCGTACGTCGGCGAGCCCGTGAGAGGAGCATCATCGCGGCCACCCGCGTGCTCTTCGACCAGCGCGGCGTCCGCGACGCCCAGATCGAGGACATCGCGAAGGCGGTCGGCATCAACCGGGCGATCGTCTATCGGCACTTCACCGGCAAGGAGGAGCTCTTCGCACTCACCCTCGTCGACTACCTCGACGAGATGCGCCTCGACCTGGCCGCGGCTGCCGGCTCCTCCACCGACGCGCAGGAGCGGCTCTCGGCACTGATCTCGGCGTTCGTCGACTACGGCGTGACCCACCCGGCGTTCGTCGACTGCGCCCAGACGTTGATGCGGCGCACCGGCCCGGAGCTGCTCGACGAGATGTCGGAGAGCGCGCTCTTCCGCCTCGGCCGGGGCATCTCCTCGTGCCTGGCGATCCTGAGCCAGGTGATCGAGGACGGCGTCGCCGACGGCACCTTCCGGGTCGAGGACCCGGTGCTGCTCGCCAACACGCTCTACGCCAGCGGTCTCGGCGCCCTGCAGCTCGCCCGGGTCGGGATCCTGGTGAAGGAGGCCGCACCCGGCCTGCCCACGGTCGGCACCATCTCTCCCGACCAGGTGCGCGACTACCTCGTCGCCTCCGCCCTGGCGCTCGCCCAGCGCTAGCTAGCGGCGGCTGAGCGCGACGACCGGGATCACCCGGTCGGTCTTCCGCTCGTAGTCCGCGAACCCGGGATAGAGGGCGGCCTGCTCGGCGTACTTCTGGTCGCGCTCGGTGCCGGTCAGCTCCTCGGCATGCACCTCGATGGTGTCGTCGCCGACCTCGATGGTGGCCTCCGGGTTGGCCCTGAGGTTGTGATACCAGTCCGGGTTGGTCGGCGCCCCGGCCTTCGAGGCGAAGACCAGGAAGCGGTCGCCGTCGGGGAGGTACATCATCGGACTGACGCGGGTCGCGCCGCTCTTGGCGCCCACCGAGTGCAGGAGCAGCAGCGGGGCACCCTCGAAGTTGCCGCCGACCTTGCCGTGGTTGGCCCGGAACTCGGCGATCACCTGATCGTTGAAGTCGCTCATGCTGCCATCATGCCCCGGTGGACGAGCCCCGACCGGTCACCGCGATCATCGCCGCGCCGACCAGGGTCAACGCGGTCGCGACCAGGACGGCAGCGTTCCAGCCGGCCAACAGGTCCGAGCCCGCGTGCGTGGCGATCACCACGAAGAGCGTGATGCCACACGCCGCACCGAGGTAGCGAGCGGTGTTGTTGGCCCCACTGCCCATGGCCGCGCGGTCCGGCGGCACGCTGGCCACCGCCTCGCGCCCGAGCAGCGCGTTGAGCACGCCGGTCGCCAGGCCGGCGACGAACATCGGCAGCGCCAGTCGCCACACACTGGAGTCGGCCTCCAGCCCGTAGCCGAGAGCCTGTCCCGCCGCCACCGCGACCAGGAGCAGGGCGATCGGTCGCGGACCCTCGATCGGATGCTTCAGGTGCCGGATGAGGTACGACGTGACGACGCTCGTCCCGGACCACGCGACCACCAGCAGGCTGGCCGTCCACAGGCTCGCGCCCAGCCCGAGCTGAGCCACGGTCGGGACGAAGGACGACATCCCGATGATCCCCAGGCCGAGCGTGAGCGAGCCGAGCGTCGCGCCGCGGAAGCGCGGACCGCGCAGCAGCTCGGGGTCGACCAGCGGTTGCGGCACCCGGCGCTCGACCAGCCCGAACCCGACAGCGGCGACCACTGCCAGCACGGCCAGCACCACGGTCGGCGCATCGATGCCGTTGCGGCCCTGGGTCAGCGCGGAGACGAGCAGCGTGATCGCGACGATCAGCAGCGCCAGGCCGGGCACGTCGATCCTCCTCGGCGACGCCGCGGCGGACTCGGTGATCCGGGTGTGACCGAGCCAGAGCAGCGCGAACGCCGCGACGCCGACGACGGCGTACGTCTCGCGCCAACCGGACCCGATGTCGAGCGCCGCCGACAGGATCGCGCCCGAGGTGATGCCCAGCCCCACGCTCGCACCCCAGATCGAGGTGGCGTGCACCCGCGCGGGACCGGGTGCGAAGTCGTGGGCGAGCACCGCCAGGCCGCAGGCGAGCACGGCCGCTCCCCCGATCCCCTCGAGCACCCGGGCGCCGACGAAGAGGATCGGTTCCTGGGCGACCGCACAGACCAGGGCTCCGACGCCGAGGGCGAGGAGACCTGCGGAGAACACCCGCCGGCGGCCGTAGGCGTCGCCGACCACGCCGGCCGCCAGCAGCGCGGCGGCGAGCCCGACCGACATCGAGCTGAGGATCCAGGCACGGGCGACCGCACCGGCACCGAGATCGGCCGCGGTGCGCGGGATCGTCGCCATCGGCGTCACGTAGGTGACCAGCACCAGCGCCGTGCCGAGCGCGACCGGCAGGAGGGACCTGGTGGACAGAATTGGTTTGACTTCCAAACTCACTCGCGTCACGCTACCGCTATGACCACTGTTCCGCTAGCCGGGCTCCCGGGCCGGCCCTGCCCCATCGCGGCGTCGCTGGAGCTGGTCGGCGAGCGCTGGGCGCTGCTGGTGGTCCGTGAGATCGCGATGGGCAGCACCCGCTTCGGAGAGATCGTGCGCGGCACCGGGGCCCCGCGTGACCGGATCGCGGCCCGGCTCAAGGCGCTCGAGGCCGCGGGCGTGATCGCGCGGACGCCGTACCAGCTGCGACCCGAACGCTTCGACTACGCCCTGACCGCGTCGGGCCGCGACCTGCTGCCGGTCCTCGACTCCCTGCTGGCCTGGGGCGACCGCCACGTGGTGGCGCCCGACGATCCGGCCCGCCGCCACTACCGCCCCCTGACGAAGGAGACCGCATGACGACCGAGACCGCCACCCAGACGACCCCCGCCGAGTGGGGTCCCGCCCGCGAGCGCACCGTCACCTGGCACGACCCGGGTCCCAGCACGATGAAGGGTCTGTCGATGCCGGGCATCGACTACCTGCGCACCATGATCGCCGGAGAGCTGCCGCCGCCACCGATCGCCGGGCTGATGCAGTTCGACCTGGTCGAGGCCGAGGTCGGCCGGGTCGTCTTCACCTGCACGCCCGACGAGTCGGCGTACAACCCCATCGGCGCCGTGCACGGTGGCCTGGTCTGCACGCTGCTCGACTCGGTCGCCGGCTGCGCGCTGCACAGCGCGCTGCCCCAGGGCAAGGGCTACACCTCGGTCGAGATCAAGGTCAGCTACCTGAAGGCGGTGCGGCTGAGCAGCGGGCTGTTGACCGCGACCGGCACCGTCGTGAAGGCCGGCTCCCGGGTCGGCTTCACCGAGGGTGTCGTCACCGACGCATCCGGCGCGGTCGTGGCGACCGCCAGCAGCACGTTGCTGGTCTTCGACCTCTAACCAGGAGCCGTGACGCCCGGGTCCTTGACTCCCGGCCCCTCGAAGTCGTCGTTGCGCGGGCGGATCAGACCCTCCTGAGCAGCGGTGGCGACCAGGGTTCCGTCGGCGGAGAAGATCCGGCCGAACGCCATCCCTCGCGCGCCGCCGGCGAACGGCGACCACTGGTCGTAGAGCCACCAGTCGTCGGCGCGGAACGGCCGGTGGAACCACAGCGTGTGGTCGAGGGACGCCATCTGGGTCTTCGACGGGTTGACGTCGTGCACGGCCAGCGAGGACCCGAGCAGGCTGACGTCGCTGGCGTAGGTGAAGGCGGCGGTATGGATCGCCGGGTCGTCCGGGAGCCCCTCGCGCAGCCGGACCCACATCCGCGCCTGCGAGACGTGCCCGTCGTCGGGCTCGAGGCCCCACCGGGTGTTGCCGAGCCAACGTACGTCGAGCGCCCCCCACTCCTTGCCGAGAGCGTCGGCCTCGGCGTTGCCGCCCTTGCGCATCACCTCGACGAGGTCGAAGCCGCTCTCGGGCGCGCCGACCTCCGGCATCAGGTCCTGGTGCTCGAAGCCCTCCTCGGGCCGCTGGAAGTTGAGCGTCTGGTAGTAGATCGGACGACCGTGCTGGCGGGCGACGACCCGGCGGGTCAGGAACGAGCGCCCGTCGCGGATCCGCTCGACGTCGTAGACGATCGGGACCGCGTAGTCGCCGCCGCGCAGGAAGTAGGAGTGCAGCGAGTGCACGGCGTAGTCGTCGGGGACGGTGCGGATCCCGGCGATCAAGGCCTGGGCGGCCACCTGGCCGCCGTACACCCGCTTGCGGGCGGTCACCGGCTGCTTGCCGCGGAACAGGTCGCCGTCGAGCCGCTCGAGGTCGAGCAGGTCCACGAGCTCCTCGGTGGGGTTCATCTCCGCCTCGCTCACGAGTTGGCCTTCCGCTGGCGCAGGACGGCTTCCTGGGCGACCGAGGCCACCAGCCGCCCGTCCTGGGTGAAGACCCTGGCCAGGACCAGCCCACGCCCGTTCGACGCCGAGGGCGACACCTGGTCGTAGAGCCACCACTCGTCGGCACGGAAGGGCTGGTGGAACCAGACGGCGTGGTCGAGGGACGCGACGAACGCGTCGCCCTTGCCGAAGGTGATGTCGTGGGGGGCCATCGCGGCACCGATGAGGGTCATGTCGGAGAGGTAGGTGAAGGCAGCACGGTGCCAGAACGGGTCGTCGGGCAGCGGCGAGGAGACCCGCAACCAGACCCGCTGACGTCCAGGGTGCGTCGGGTCGTCGTCGAGTCCGCCGGCCGAGCCGATCACCCGGATGTCCGCGACGTTCCACTGGTCGGCGTGCAGCTCCTGCTGCGCCCGGCGGCTGACCGGACGGACGGACTCGTCGTCGGGGCCGGGGACGTCGGGCATCGCCTCACTGTGCTCGAAGCCCGGCTCTACGTGGTGGAAGTTGACGGTCTGCGCGTAGATCGGCCGGCCGTGCTGCTGGGCGCGCACCCGACGGGTGACGAAGGAGCGACCGTCGCGCAGGTTCTCGACGTCGTAGACCGTCGGCGTGGACGGGTCGCCCGGCTGCAGGAAGTAGGAGTGCAGGGAGTGTGCGACGTACGACTCGGGGACCGTGCGGGAGGCCGCGACCAACGACTGCGCCGCCACCTGGCCGCCGAAGACCATCGGCCTGGTGGTCGGCATCTGGGTGCCGCGGAACAGGTCGTCGTCGATCCGCTCGAGGTCCAGCAGGGCCAGCAGCTCGTCGGCGTCACGGGGCATCTCAGTCACTCTCCTGGTCGGCGCCACCCTGCGACTCGTCGGGGCCGTCGAGCCCGGCCAGGAACTGCTCGAACTGCTGGCCGATCTCGTCGCCGGTCGGCAGCGGCTGGTCTCGGGCGAGCAGGCTGGACCCGCTCTCCTCGGCCCGTTCGAAGGCGTCGTACTGCCGTTCGAGGGCCTGCACCACCTCGCCGACCTCGACGTTGGCGGCGAGGTAGCGGACGATCTCGGCCTCCCGGTCGTCGGCCTCGGCGCGCAGCCCGGACAGGTCGATGATCAGTCGTCCCGCGATCTCGACCTGCTCGAGCAGCGCCGCGGAGGCGCGCGGGTAGTCCATCTGGGCCAGGTAGTGCGGGATGTGCGCGACGAAGCCCATCGAGTCGTGGCCCCACTCCCCCAGCCGGATCTCGAGCAGGGACTGGGCACTGCTGGGGATCCGCAGCTCGCCGCGCCACGGGCTCTCACCGGTCAGCAGGTCAGGGTTGTTGGCGTGGTGGGTGATCGCGATCGGGCGGGTGTGCGGCACCGCCATCGGCACCGAGCCCATGCCCACCACCCGGGTCACGTCGAAGCGCTCGACGACCTCGCGCACCGCGCGGGCGAACGCCTCCCACCGGTTGTCGGGCTCCGGCCCCTGGAGCAGGAGGTACGGCGTCCCGCCGGTGTCCTTGAGGAGCCGGACGACGAGCCGGGGCGCGTCGTATGACTCGTAGTGGTCGCGGACGAACGACATCGGGGGCCGGCGGGCGCGGTAGTCGTGGAACTGGTCGACGTCGAAGGTCGCCACGACGGGGCCCTCGGAGAGGTCGACGAGGTGCTGGGCCGCCCGTGCCGCAGCGTTGCCGGCGTCGAGGAACCCGTCGAGCACCAGCACCATCGTGAGGTGGCCACCACCCTGGTCGCGGTCCAGCAGACCGGGCACGTCGTCGACGATGTGGACGAGACGGCGATCAGAGGGCATGCGGTCACGATATGGCCTGGCGGGGCACGGTGCGTCACCAGGCGTCCGAGGCATTGTTACCGTGCGGTAACGTTGGCGGCGGAACATCACCCTTTCCCGAGGAGACCCCCGCCGTGCCACCAGTGTCCCGACAGCTGCGAGAGGTCGTCTTCGTCGACGGCGTCCGCACCCCGTTCGGCAAGGCCAAGGGCCAGTACGCCGAGACCCGCGCCGACGATCTCGTGATCAAGTGCATCCGCGAGCTGATGCGTCGCAACCCCACGCTCCCGCCCGAGCGCGTGGACGAGGTGGCCGTGGCAGCCACGACCCAGATCGGCGACCAGGGCCTGACCATCGGCCGCACCGCCGCGCTGCTCGCGGGGCTCCCGCAGAGCGTGCCCGGCTTCGCGATCGACCGGATGTGCGCCGGCGCGATGACCGCCGTGACCACCACCGCGTCCGGCATCGCCTTCGGTGCCTACGACGTCGCCATCGCCGGCGGCGTCGAGCACATGGGCCGGCACCCGATGGGCGAGGGTGTCGACCCCAACCCGCGGATCCTGTCCGAGCGGATCGTCAACCCCGACGCGCTGGTGATGGGCAAGACCGCCGAGAACCTGCACGACCGCTACCCCACGATCACCAAGCAGCGCGTCGACGCCTACGCCGTGCGCTCCCAGCAGAAGACCGCTGCGGCGTACGACGCCGGCCTGATCCAGCCCGACCTGGTGCCGGTCGCGACCCGCTCGGAGGAGCTCGGCTGGGGGCTCGCGACCACCGACGAGCCGATGCGCCCGAGCACGACCATGGAGACGCTGGCCGGGCTCAAGACGCCCTTCCGCTCGCACGGCAAGGTGACCGCCGGCAACGCCGCGGGCATCAACGACGGCGCGACCGCCTCGCTGCTCGCCGACGAGGAGACCGCGAAGGAGCTGGGCCTGCCGATCAAGATGCGGCTGGTGTCCTACTCCTACGTGGGCGTCGAGCCCGAGGTCATGGGCGCCGGCCCGATCCCGGCCACCGAGAAGGCCCTCAAGCAGGCCGGACTCACCATCGACGAGATCGGTGCGTTCGAGGTCAACGAGGCGTTCGCCGTGCAGGTGCTCGCCTTCCTCGAGCACTTCGGCATCGCCGACGACGACCTGCGGGTCAACCCGTACGGCGGCGCAATCGCGATGGGCCACCCGCTGGCCTCGTCCGGGGTCCGCCTGATGACCCAGCTCGCCGCGACCTTCGAGACCCACCCCGAGGTCCGCTACGGCCTCACGACCATGTGCATCGGCATCGGCATGGGCGGCACCGTGATCTGGGAGAACCCGCGCTGGGTCTCGACACGCTCGACCACCGAGGAAGACGCCTGATGAGCGACCTGACCGACCTGCTGACCCGCGCCCAGGAGATCTCCTCCGACGCCGAGCGCGTGACCCAGGCCCACCTGCGCAAGGTGTCGCTCCCCCACGGAGCCGGGGTGATGGGCCTGATCACCCTCGACAACGGCGAGGACCACACCAAGCCCAACACCTTCGGCCCGCGCTCGTTGATCGCGCTGAACACCGCGATCGACGCGGCCCTGGCCGACGACGAGATCCAGGCGATCGGCGTCACCGGCAAGCCGTTCATCCTGGCCGCCGGTGCCGACCTGACCTCGGTCGCGGGCGGCGGCCCCGACGCCGTACGCGTCGTGGCAGAGCTCGGGCACGCGGTCTTCCGCAAGCTCTCCCAGCGGACAGCACCGGGCGGCAAGACCTCGTTCGGATTCATCAACGGCCTCGCCCTCGGCGGCGGACTCGAGGTCGCGCTGCACTGCGACTACCGCACCGTGATGGACAGCGCCCCGGCGCTCGGCCTGCCCGAGGTCATGCTCGGCCTGGTCCCCGGCTGGGGTGGTGCCTTCCTGGTGCCTGACCTGGTCGGTGCCGACAAGGCGGTGACGGTGATCCTGGAGAACCCGCTCAACAACGGCAAGACGCTGGGCGGTACGGCGGCCTTCGAGCTCGGCCTCGCCGACGCGGCGTTCTCCGGCGCGGACTACCTGGAGCAGTCCCTGCTCTGGGCCTCGGCCGTGCTCCGCGGCGAGATAGTCGTCGAGCGACCGGACGTCGACCGCGGTGAGGCGTGGGACGCCGCCGTGGCTCGTGGTCGTGCGCTCGTGGAGGCCAAGACCGGTGGCGCCAGCCCGGCCGCCCTCCAGGCCCTCGACCTGATCGCCGGCGCGAAGGACGCCACCCGCGACGAGGGCTTCGCCGCCGAGGACGACGCTCTCGACGCGATGTCGCGCACGCCCGAGCTGATCGCCTCGCTCTACGCCTTCGACCTCGTGCAGAAGCGGGCCAAGCGCCCTGCCGGCGCCCCGGACCGGTCGCTGGCCCGGCCGGTGACCAAGGTCGGCATCGTCGGCGCCGGCCTGATGGCCAGCCAGCTGGCACTGCTGTTCGTCCGCCGCCTCGAGGTGCCGGTCGTGCTGACCGACCTGGACCAGGAGCGCGTCGACAAGGGAGTGGGCTACGTCCACGCCGAGATCGACAAGCTGCTCGCCAAGGGCAGGATCAACGGCGACAGGGCCAACCGGCACAAGGCGCTGGTGACGGGTGCGATCGACAAGAGTGAGGTCTTCGCGGACGCCGACTTCGTGATCGAGGCCGTCTTCGAGGAGATGTCGGTCAAGAAGTCCGTCTTCGCCGACGTCGAGAGGGTGGTGTCGGCCGACTGCGTCCTGGCGACCAACACCTCGTCGCTGTCGATCACCGAGATGGCGGCCGACCTCGAGCACCCCGAGCGGGTCGTCGGCTTCCACTTCTTCAACCCGGTCGCGGTGATGCCGCTGCTGGAGATCGTCCGGGGTGAGCTGACCGACGATGCCGCCCTGGCGACGGCGTTCGCGACCGGCAAGGCGCTGAAGAAGACCACGATCCTGGTCAAGGACAGCCCGTCCTTCATCGTGAACCGGCTGCTCGGTCGCTTCATGGGCGAGGTCGGCCGGATCGTCGACGAAGGCACCCCGGTCACCGTCGCCGACTCGGCCTTCGCCGGGGTCGCGCCGATGCCGCCGTATCAGCTGCTGTCGCTCGTCGGGCCGGCGATCGCGTTGCACAACGTAGAGACGCTGCACGGCGCTTTCCCCGACCGCTTCTACGTCTCTCCCGCGCTCGAGCGCGTGGTGGCAGCGCGCAAGACGTCGTACTACGGCCCCGACGGCGCGATCGACCCCGAGGTCGACGCGCTGCTCGAGACGCCGGACGACCCGGTCGTCCTGACGCCGGCCGAGGTGCGCACCCGGGTGCTCACCGGACTGGCCGACGAGGCCCGCCGGATGCTCGACGAGGGCGTCGTGGTCGGCCCGCAGGACCTCGACCTGGCGATGATCACGGGCGCCGGTTTCTCGTTCTGGAACGGCGGTCTGACCATGCTGCTCGAGCGCGAGGGGCTCGGCAGCTTCCACTGATCCACCGCAGCAGCGGCGCCGGGCCCGGGAGGGATGTATCACTCCCGGGCCAGACTGCTCCTTCAAGGCATCCATCCCGGCCCGAGGAGTGACCATGTCCGCCACCTGCTTCTTCATCCCGCCCCACGTCCAGGCCTCGATCGACAAGAGCGTCGGGGGCGCAGCCGCCGACGCCAGCCAGCAGGCGCTCTCGGAGGAGGCCCGTGAGCGCCGCGCGCAGGCGATCACCCGACCGCCCGCCGACGAGGTCGCGCCGGTGGCACCACCCGCGACCGGCACCAGCCGGCGCGAGGTCTACGACAGCGCGACCTCCACCAACCAGCGGGTGACGCTGGTCCGACCCGAGGGCTCCCCGGAGACCAAGGACGTGGAGGTGATCAACGCCTACGACAGCGCCGGCCAGGTGCGCAGCTACTACCGGCAGGTGCTCAACCGCGACTCGATCGACAACCGGGCCCTCGACCTGGTCCTCAACGTGCACTACGGCGTCCAGTACAACAACGCCTTCTGGGACGGCGACGAGATGACCTTCGGCGACGGGGACGGCGTCATCTTCTCCGGATTCGCCCGGTCCCTCGACGTGGTGGCCCACGAGCTGGCGCACGGGGTCACCCAGTACGCCGCCGGCCTGGTCTACCAGGACGAGGCCGGCGCCCTCAACGAGCACTTCAGCGACGTGTTCGGGACCGCGATCACCCAGTGGGTCAGCAAGGAGTCCCCGGAGGACGCCGACTGGCTGATCGGCGACGAGATCATGGGCCCGGACCTGTACGGCGAGGCGCTGCGCTCGATGCGGCACCCGGGGACGGCGTACGACAACCCGATCCTCGGCAAGGACCCGCAGCCCGCCCACTACGCCGACCGCTACACGGGCACCGGCGACAACGGTGGCGTGCACATCAACTCGGGCATCCCGAACCGGGCGTTCTACCTGGCCGCGACCGAGCTGGGCGACACCCAGGTCGCGGCCCGGATCTGGTACCACGCGCTGCACTTCCTGGGCACCGAGAGCACCTTCGTGCAGGCCGCAGCCCAGGTGGCCGACTCGGCACGGATCCTGGTCAAGGCCGGCGTGGTCCCGAAGGGAGCAGCCCAGATCGTGCGCGGATCGTGGCGCGCTGTCGGTGTCGGCTGAGAAGATGACGCGATGAAGCGTCTCGTCTCACTCGTGGCCGTGCTCGTCTGCGCTCTCGCCACCACCGTCGCCCCGGCGCACGCTGCCGGGGACGACGCGGTGGTCAAGGCCCAGGAGCGGCTCAACGCGCTGCACTGCAACGCCGGGCCCGCCGACGGCGTCGCCGGTCAGTGGACCCGGTCCGCGGTGATCCGGTTCCAGTCCCGGATCTGGATCGCCCAGACCGGCAAGCTCGACAAGCGGACCCAGAAGCGGTTGTTCTCCAAGGGTGCGCCGCGCTGCGACGTACGCCCCGTGCCCAGCAAGTCGGGCAAGGGCCGACGCATCGTCATCTCCCAGCAGCAGAACTGGGTCTGGCTGGTCAGTCGCAACGGCGGGATCCTCGCGCAGGGCGGCATGGTCGACAACCCGGGAGTGCTCTCGCGCGGGGCGCACCGGTCCGGCTCCTACTGCGGCCGCGCCGCACGGATCAAGCTCAACCAGGCCGAGAGCGGGACGGTGTGGCTCGACAAGTTCGTCCGGTTCGCCCCGTGCGGCATCGGCTTCCACCGGGTCCCGCGCTACAAGAGCAGCGGCGACCAGATCCATGCCGACTGGATCCTCGGCACCAACCTCGCCGAGTCCCACGGCTGCATCCGGCTCAGCCGGTCGCTGTCCGACAAGGTCTGGTCGTTCACGACCAGGCGGACGCCGGTGCGGGTCGTCTGACCGGGCTGCTCAGTCGTCCAGGAAGGGATAGTCGGTGTACCCCTCGGCCCCGCCGCCGTAGAAGGTGTCCGGGTTCGGCTCGTTGACCTCGGCCCCGGTCTCCCAGCGCCTGGGCAGATCGGGGTTGGCGAGGAAGAGCCGGCCGATGGCGACCGCATCGGCGACGTCCTCGTCGAGGAGCGCCTGGGCCATCGCCGCGGTGGTGACCACGCCGAAACCGTCGTTGGCGATCAGCACGCCGCCGAAGTCCTTGCGCATCCTCTGCACCAGGTCGAGCCGCGGCTGGGCGAGCACGCTCAGGTAGGCGAGGCCCAGCGGCGCGATGCCCTCGATGACCGCGGCGTACGTCGACTCGACGTCGTCGGCGTCGGTCTCGGTCGCACCCTGGATGTTGTGGGCCGGCGAGAGGCGTACGCCGACGCGGTCGGCTCCGATCGCGTCGGCGACGGCTCGGATCACCTCGATCGCGAAGCGGGCACGGTTCTCCGGCGACCCGCCGTACTCGTCGGTGCGCTCGTTGGAACCGGGCGCGAGGAACTGGTGGATGAGGTAGCCGTTGGCGCCGTGCACCTCGACTCCGTCCAGGCCCGCCTCGACCGCGTTGCGGGCGGCGCTGACGTACTCCTCGACGACGGCAGGGATCTCGTCGGTCTCGATGGCGCGCGGCGTCGGGTAGTCCTGCTGGCCGCTCGGCGTGACGATGCTGCCGGGGGCGGCGATGGCGCTGGGCGCGATGATCTCCTGCCCACCGGTGTTGTCGGGGTGTGCGATCCGGCCGGCGTGCATCAGCTGGGCGACGATCCGGCCGCCGTTGGCGTGCACGGCCGCGGCGACCCGGCTCCAGCCGGCCAGCTGCTCGGGCGAGTGGAAGCCGGGCGTGTCCAGGTAGCCCTGGCCACGCGCGCTGGGCTGGCTGCCCTCGGTGATGATCAGACCCGCCGAGGCCCGCTGGGCGTAGTACTCGACCGCGAGGTCCCCGGGCACGGTGCCCTTCGACCGGTTCCGCGTCAGGGGCGCCAGCACGATCCGGTTGGGCAGCGTCCAGGCGCCGGCGGTCAGGTTGTCGAACAAGTCAGCCATCTCGGCTTCAGCTCCTCGGGCTCGGTGATCAGGATTCACCAGTCCCAGCCGCCGGCGGAGCCCGACCATTCCGGAACCGGTGGGTGAGGAGTTTCACCCTGATCCGACGCATGATTGCTGGGCTACCGCCCGGGGTCCTCGAGCAGTGGCGGCGCCGGCAGACGGACCAGGCGTCGGTAGATCGGGCGGATCAGCCATGACGGCACGTAACGGTGCCGCTCCTCGAGCCACACGCGCGCCCGCGGGTGCGGCCGTACCGTTCGCAGCGCTCGCTGGATGCTCGGGTGCGGGTGGTAGAAAGCGGGCGGCTCCGAGGTGTGGAGCTCGATGCGGCACAGGTGCTTGGTGCTGACGAACCCGTACTGGTCCGGACTCAGCAGCCGGAGCGGCGCACCGTGCTCCGGTGGGAGGGGTCGTCCGTCCAGTCGGTCGGCGAGGAGGACGTTCCCTGCGGTGGCGTCCGCGAAGGTGACGATCGAGCGATAGCCGTCCGCGCCGACGAAGACCAGGTGGGTGATCTCGTCGTCCCTGAGCAGTGCCGGCGCGATGAGTCGGTCGTAGGCGTCGCGGAACAGGACGCCGCTCCAGGTCAACGCGAGCGACGACCAGCCGGCCACGCAGTGCAGGTCCGTCACGGCCTCGCGCCGGGGCAGGCTTGCGAGCGAGGTCGACGCGAACGACACGTCTCGCGCGAGCTTGCCGATGACCTCGACGGCGCTGTCGGGCTGAGACCGTGGGCGGCGGCCGGCTGAGGTCGACCCCGAACCGGGGAAAGCCCTGCACCGCACGTTGACCCGGTGGCAATCGGCTCATGTCCCGACCTTTCCATACGGTTGCGTATCCATACGCTAAGGTATGGATAGCCCGCCGGTCAACAGAAGGAGAGATCGTGCCTGCCGTCGCCCGTACCCCCCGCGAGAGCTGGGTCCAGGAAGGTCTCCGCTTCCTGGCCGCAGGAGGTCCTGACGCCGTGCGGGTGGAGCACCTGGCCACTGCGCTCGGAGTCACCAAGGGGGGCTTCTACTGGCACTTCCGCGACCGTTCGGCGCTCCTCGAGGCGCTGCTCGACACCTGGGAGCAGGAACTGGTGGACGAGCCGATCGCGACCTCGGACCGCGACGGAGGCGACGGCCGCACCCGGTTGCGGAGACTCTTCGCCGTGGCGGGAGCCCGGAAGGGCATCCTCGACCTCGAGCTGGCGGTGCGTGACTGGGCTCGCCGCGACCCACACGTGGCCGAGCGGGTCACCCGGGTCGACAACCGCCGGATGGCCTACCTGCGCCCGCTCTTCGCCGAGTTCTGTGACGACGCCGCGGACGTCGAGGGGCGCTGCCTGCTCGTGCTCACGCTCTTCGTGGGTACGTCGTACGTGAGCGCGACCCACGGCCGCCGTACCCGGCCGACGGTCACCGCTGCCGCGTTGCGTCACCTGCTGCGCTGAGCGATCCTCAGCGCGAGGCATTCTCCTTCTCCGCCAGGCCGACCCGGCTGTGGCGGTGACCGTAGGCGAAGTAGATGGCGAAGCCGAGGATCATCCAGACGATGAAGCGCACCCAGGTCTCGACGCTCAGGTTGAGCATCAGGTAGAAGCAGATCAGAGCGGCCAGGATCGGCAGGAACGGGCTGAGCGGCACCTTGAAGGAGCGCTCGAGGTCGGGACGGGTGTGCCGCAGCACCGGGATCGCCAGGGACACCAGCACGAAGGCAGTCAGGGTGCCGATGTTGACCATCTCCTCCAGCTTGTCGATCGGCGTGAAGCCGGCGATCACCGCGACCGTCGCGCCGATGGTGATGGTGATCCGGACCGGGGTGCCGGTCTTGGGGTTGGTGTGGGCGAGGGACCGGGGCAGGAGCCCGTCGCGACTCATCGCGAAGAGCACCCGGACCGCACCGATCATCAGGGTCATCACGACGGTCGTCAGACCGGCGACGGCACCGGCAGCGATGAGGGTGGCGAAGCCGTCCTTGCCCACGGACGTGAAGGCAGTCGCGAGAGCCGCGGACGGGTCGATCTCCTCGTACGGCACCATCCCGGTGATCACCAGGGCGACGGCCATGTAGAGCACCGTGCAGATGGCGAGCGAGCCCAGGATGCCCCGAGGTAGGTCCTTCTGCGGGTTGCGTGCCTCCTCGGCGGTGGTGGCCACCACGTCGAAGCCGATGTAGGCGAAGAACACGACGGAGGCCGCCGAGATGACTCCGAGGACGCCGAAGGTCTGCGGCTCGATCCCGAAGAGCCACTGGATGAGCGGTTGCGTCCAGCCCGAGGTCCCTGCGACCGGATCGGACGCCGGCGGGATGAACGGGTCGTAGTTGGCGGCGGAGACGTAGAACAGCCCGGCCACGATCACGAAGAGCACGATGAAGAGCTTGAGCCCCACGAGCACGAGGTTGACCCGCAGCGACTCCTTGATACCGACCGCGATCAGGGTGGTGAGGGCCGCGACCAGGAGCACGGCGGCGAGGTTGACGTGACCCCAGTTGAAGTGTGCGGAATCGGCCGGGCCGATCGAACCCGGCCAGGTGATGCCGACCTCGCCGAGGAACGTCACCAGGTAGGTGCTCCACCCCTGGGCGACCACGGAGGCACCCAGCATCAGCTCGAGGATCAGGTCCCAGCCGATGATCCAGGCGACCAGCTCACCGAGGGTCGCGTAGGAGAACGTGTACGCCGAGCCGGCCACCGGGACCGTGGAGGCGAACTCCGCGTAGCACAGGGCTGCGAGCGCACAGCAGATCGCGGCGATCCCGAAGGAGAAGACGACGCCAGGTCCGGCGTAGTCGCGGGCGACCGCCCCGGTCAGGGTGAAGATGCCGGCTCCGATGACCACGCCGATGCCGAAGACGGTCAGGTCGAGCGCCGTGAGGTTCTTCTTCAGCTTGAACTCGACGTCCTCGGTGTCCGTCATGGACTGTTCGATGGACTTGGTCCGCAAGACGCTCATGCGAGGAGTGTTCTCCAACCGCCGGATAAGCGAAACCCCCAGTCTGGTGAGGGTCAGCCCTGGAGCGGGTGCTCGACGTCGAGCGGCCAGCGGCCCTCGGACAGCGAGGTGACGTCCTCCACGATGCCCCGGGCGAGCGACTGGGCGGTGAGCCCGATGCGCTCCAGGATCGCGGCGCGCTTGGCGTGGTCGAGAAACTCCTGCGGGATTCCGTGCAGCCGGAACGGCGTGTGCACCCCGGCAGCGTTGAGGGTCTGCAGCAGCACGGCGCCGCACCCGCCGGTCTCTCCACTGTCCTCCAGACTGACGACGAGGCGGTGCTCGCGGGCCAGCTCGATGATGGCGGGATCGACCGGCTTGACCCAGCGCGGATCGACGACAGTGACGCCGATGCCCTGGGCGACCAACCGGTCGGCGAGGTCGACGGCGACGGTGTTCATCGCACCAACCGCGACGACGAGGACGTCCTTGGTGCCCTTGCGGACCAGCACGTCGGCACCGCCGGCGCGGCCGACCGCCTCGATGTCCTCGGGCGGAGGACCCTTGGGGTAGCGCAGCACGGTCGGGGCGTCGTCGACGTCGATCGCCTCGCCGAGCAGCTCGCGCAGGCGGGTCGCGTCACGGGGCGCAGCCAGACGCAGACCGGGGACGACCTGGAGGATCGACATGTCCCACATGCCGTTGTGGCTGGCGCCGTCGTCGCCGGTGACTCCCGAGCGGTCGAGGGCGAAGGTGACCCCGCACTTGTGCAGGGCGACGTCCATCAGCACCTGGTCGAAGGCACGGTTGAGGAAGGTTCCGTACAGCGCGACCACCGGGTGCAGGCCACCCATCGCGAGGCCGGCTGCGGAGGTCGTCGCGTGCTGCTCGGCAATGCCGACGTCGAAGGTGCGGTCGGGGAAGCGGGACTGGAACGCGTCGAGCCCGACCGGGTGCATCATCGCCGCGGTGATCCCCACCACGTCGGGCCGACGCTCGCCGATCTCGACGATGGCGTCGGAGAAGTAGTCGGTCCAGATCCGCCCCTTCGGCTTCTCGGCGCCGGTCTGCACGTCGAAGGGCCCCGGGGCGTGGAACTGGTCAGCCTCGTGACGCTCGGCCGGGTCGTAGCCGTAGCCCTTGCGGGTGATCGCGTGCACGATCACCGGCCCGTTGAACTTCTTGGCCTGGGCGAGCACCTGCTCCATCGCGGCGCGGTCGTGGCCGTCGACGGGGCCGACGTACTTCAGCCCGAGGTCCTCGAAGAGACCTTGCGGCGCGAGCGCGTCCTTGAGGCCCTTCTTCATCGCGTGCAGGGCGTCGTACGCCGCCGGGCCGACGCCGGGCACCGCGTTGAGGCGGCGCTTCACCATGTCGAGCACGTTCTCGTAGCGCGGGCTGGTGCGCAGCGAGGTGAGCGCGGTGGCGAGTCCGCCGATGGTCGGCGTGTAGGAACGGCCGTTGTCGTTGACGACCATGACGAGT
The DNA here is from genome assembly GCA_963706475.1 of uncultured Actinomycetota bacterium. Lineage (GTDB taxonomy): Bacteria > Actinomycetota > Actinomycetes > Propionibacteriales > Nocardioidaceae > Nocardioides. Next base: position 615,940 of record CAVPLV010000003.1, read on the forward strand.
CGGCTGTTCTTGGCGATGGCGATGTTGTTGAGCGCCTCCCAGGCCATGCCGCCGGTGAGCGCGCCGTCGCCGATGACTGCGACGACGTGGCGGTCCTCGCCGCGGATCGCGTAGGCCTTGGCGAGGCCGTCGGCGTAGCTGAGCGCGGTGGAGGCATGGGAGTTCTCGACGATGTCGTGGTCGGACTCCGCCTGGCTCGGGTAGCCGCTGACACCGCCCTCGCGGCGCAGGGTGTCGAAGCTCGCGGCTCGTCCGGTCACGAGCTTGTGCACGTAGGACTGGTGACCGGTGTCGAAGACGATGCGGTCGCTCGGCGAGTCGAAGACCCGGTGGATCGCCAGGGTCAGCTCGACCACCCCGAGGTTGGGACCGAGGTGGCCGGTGTTGGTCGCGACGGTGCGAATCATCAGGTCGCGGATCTCGGTCGCGAGCACGTCCAGCTGCGCGTCGTCGAGGTCGCGCAGGTCGCGCGGCGACGTGATCGAATCCAGAATGGCCATCAGGGGAGTTTACGGGTTCACAGGCTGAACACCGCGACCGCGGGCTCGTGCAGGCTGCCGAGCCAGACCCTGCCGTCGTGCTCCCGCACCCCGGTGACCATGTGGTAGGCGGTGCCCGGCAGATCGACGTCATGGACGAGCGTCCCCTCGTCGTCGTACGCCTGGACCCGAACGGTGCGCTTGGGCTTCGGCTGGATCCACGCCGGCAACCGGGGTCGCGGCCTGCAGCCGCTCGACGCCCGGGTCCGTCGGGCTGGCGATGGTGACCCAGATCAAGCTCCGTTGCCGCCGCTCGATGAGCTCGATAGCTACGGCACCCTCGCCGCAGCCGAGCACACCTTGCGTCAGTGCCGAGCCGCCGAGGTCCACGACCTGCTCCTGATCGCGCACTGGGCCGACCTGCACAGCACTGACCCCCGCATCGGCCCCGGCGGACGACGCAACTGGCACGGCCAGGACCGCCTCGTCGACATCGGCGGCGACGGCACCCCCATGGTCCAGGAGCTCTGCCTGCCTGAGCTCGCCACCGCCCGGCACGTCCACACCGTCTCGCTGCGTCACGCCATGGCCGATGTCCTCGACCTACGCACCGGCTCCCCCGCACCTGGGCCCACGTCGAGTCCCTGGACGCCGAACCCTGGGTGGCCCGCAAGATCGCCACCCTCAGGCAGACAAGCACCCGCAGCAAAGCTGTCGTCTACGTCCACCTCCACCAGACAGCCGTCGAGTCCCCCACGGGTCAGGGCATTGTCCGCGTCGAAGGCCTCGGCCCCCAGCTCCTCGAGCAGATCCGCCGGATGCTCGCCCACGGCCCACCCGGCCAGACCGGCGACCACAACGCCGCCCCCCTCGGGCCACCCACCACCGCGCGAAGACCCTCCTTGGCTACCAGCTCCGACAACTCGGTCCCGACGACTACCTCTGGACCACACCCCACGGCCTCATCCGCCACGTCAAGACCAACGGCACCCACCCACTCGACCCCTCACAACCCCTCGAGCTCACCCACCCCGGCGCCCTGGACCAAGCCCTCGACAGGATCTGTCGCCGGGTCAGCGGGTGACCGGCGGGGTCGGCTCGCTCGGATCGATCAGCGAGGGCGGTCCGGCAGCAACGCCCTCCTGCGGATCGGGCGGGCCGGAGGCGCGGGCATCCGCCAGGACGTCGACCGGGACGTGCTCGACCAGGAATCGCCGCGCCAGCCGGGTCGCGGGGTGGATGCCGATGGTGGCCGCCACGACGATGCCGGCGATCACCAACCAGCCGCCAGCGCCCCAGTTCATCGCCAGGAACGTGTACAGAGCCGGCGCCCAGACGCGGCCGAGAGTGCTGCTCAGCTCGGCAGCACCCTGGTAGGCGCCGCGCTGGCGCGGGTCCATCAGCTCGGCCTCGAACGACCAGGTGGCGGCCGAGAGGTAGAGCTCGGCGCCGGTCACGGTGACGTGGCCCAGCCAGACCAGCGCGATGGTGGTCCAGCCGACGGTGTCGTGCGTCGCCAGGGTGATCAGGCATGAGATCACGAAGAACGTCGAGGAGATCCGGACCGCCCGGAGCGCAGTCGGCACGTCCTTGACCCCGCGGGCAGCGGCCATCGGGAGGAAGATGCACATCACCGTGTTGGTCCCGAACAGGAAGGCCAGCAGCACGCGGGGAGCGTCGGTCTCCTCCACCAACCACAGCGGGATCACGATGTTGAGCAGCACCTGGTTGGTCCAGAAGACGCCGCTGAAGAACATGGTGAGCAGCCAGCCCGGGTTGCGCAGCGGGCCAGGGCCGGGGACCTTCGTCCTGCGGTCCTCCGCGGTGCGGTCGTCGTGTGCGGCCCGCGGCAGCCGGCTGATCGCGACGGCGTTGACGAGGAAGACCACGGTGGTGAACCACGGCACCGCGTGGAGCAGGTCGTTGGAGTCGAACGCGAGCGCGATGCCGCCGATCAGCGAGCCGAGGGTGAACCCGACATTGAGCGCGGAGTACATGTAGGCACGTGACATGACCCGCTCGTCCGGCGGCAGCACGTCGATCGTGTAGGCGCCGTGGGCGGCACCGCCGAGGGCACCGATGACCTCCATGCCGACGGCCATCACGACGTACCCCTGGAAGTCGTCGATGAAGGGCCACACCGCGAACATGGACGCCTGTCCGAACGCACTGAGCGCCCACATCCGCCTGGCCCCGAACCTGTCGACCAGCTTGCCCATCGGCAGTGCCGCCAGGAAGGCGGCGACGCCGGCGCAGGTCAGTCCGAGGCCGACCTGGGCTGCGGACAGGCCGACGATCTGGGTGAAGAAGACCGCCGAGCCCGTCATGAAGGTGCCCTCGCCGAGAGCGAACAGCAGCGACTGCCCGGCGAGGCGGCCGGCAAGCGGTGTGGGCGGGCGCGCGTGGCGCACGAGAGCGGCGATCATCAGCGCCAAGTCTGCGATGTCTCGCGCCAGATGTCGTGCGGTTATTGCCGACCGCGCTCAGGCCCGACGCGTCACTGATGGACCATGACCGCGCGCTCCCGATCCGCGTCGCTCCCCGGCTCGACGACGTCGGCGAGGTCGAACCGGACCCGGTGGATCAGCCCCTCGAACCGGTTGTGCACCGGGCGGTAGTCGTCGGTGACCGGGGTGCCCCGGTCGACGCTCACGTTGAAGGTCTCGTCGAAGGAGAAGTAGTACGCCGTGGTGACCGGGACCCGGCCCGAGCCCACGGAGACCCCGTCGACCGCCAGTGTCACCTCGGCGCCACTGCCGGGTGGTCCGCCGTCGTACCCGAACCGCACCACGAGGTCGTGGCGTCCCGGCGCCATCGGCCCGCTCGCCCGCACCGTGGTCAGGTCGCGACCCGCGAAGTTGTAGGCGTAGTGCGGGACACCGTCGACGACGTACAGGGACCATCCCCCGAAGCGGCCGCCCTGGGCCGCCACCACGCCACTGGTGCCGGTCTGCACCTCGAGGTCGGCGGTGATCAGGTGGGAACGGTTCTTGACGTTGGGGGCCGCCTCCTCCGAGAGCCGGCCGACCCGTGGGCCGAAGGACAGGGTGGACCGGCCGTGGTGGAGGTCCAGCCGACCGGCGACCTCCGGGTTCTCGCGCTCGGTGACCCGGTCGTCCAGGGGCAGCACGTGGTGCTTCTCCGCCTCCCGGAGGAACACCTGTTGCAGCTCGCGCAACCGCTCGGGGTGCTCCGCGGCCAGGTCGTGTGCCTGGCTCCAGTCGGCGTCGAGGTCGTAGAGCTCCCAGACGTCCTGGTCGAAGGGCCGGTTGCCGGCGCCGACCATCTCCCACGGCGTGCCGTGGCGGGTCACCGCAGCCCAGCCGTCGTGGTAGATGCCGCGGTTGCCGACCATCTCGAAGTACTGCGTGGTCCGGCGGTCCGGCGCCCCGGCCTCGGCGAAGGTGTAGCCCAGGCTGGTGCCCTCGATCGGCTGCTGCTCCGCCCCGGCGAACGTGGTCGGCTCCGGCAGCCCCGCGGCCTCCAAGATGGTCGGGAGGACGTCGATCACGTGGTGCCACTGGTGCCGGATCTCGCCCCGCCCGGCGATCTCGTTGCCCCAGCGCACGATCATCCCGTCGCGGATGCCGCCGAGGTGCGAGGCGACCTGCTTGGTCCACGGGTACGGCGTGTTCATCGCCAGCGCCCAGCCCACCGGATAGATCGGGTACGTCGTCGCGGTCCCGAGCTCGTCGAGACGGGCGGCCATGTCGGCGGTGTCGTCCTGGATCCCGTGGCCGACCAGGTGCTCGCGGAAGGTTCCTCGCGGGCCGCCCTCGCCGGAAGCGCCGTTGTCGCCGAGCAGGTAGAAGAACAGCGTGTCGTCCAGGACACCGAGATCGTCCAGAGAGTCCACGAACCGGCCGACCTGCACGTCGGCGTGCTCCGCGAAGCCGGCGTAGGTCTCCATGAACCGGGCGGCGACCCGCTTCTCGGTCTCGTCGAGCTCGTCCCAGTGCGGCACGCCCTCCGCCCAGGGGGCCAGCTCGGCCGACTCCGGGACGATGCCGAGCTCCTTCTGACGGGTCAGGGTCTCCTCGCGCTGCGCGTCCCAGCCGGCGTCGAAGCGGCCGGCGTACTTGTCGCGCCACTGGGGCGCGACGTGGAAGGGCGCGTGGGTGGCGCCGAGTGCGAGGTAGGTGAAGAACGGCCGGTCGGGCGTGATCGCCTGCTGGTTCTCGACCCAGTCGATGGCGTGGTCGACCAGGTCCTCGGTGAGGTGGTAGCCGTCCTCGGGCAGCCGCGTCGGCTCCACCGGGTGCCGGCCCTGGTAGAGCTGCGGGTACCAGTGGTTCATCTCCGCGCCCATGAAGCCGTAGAAGAAGTCGAAGCCCTCCCCCATCGGCCAGCGGGTGAAGGGCCCCGACGGGCTCACCTCCACCGGCGGGGTCTGGTGCCACTTCCCGAACGCGGACGTGCAGTAGCCGTTGCCGCCCAGGATCTGGGCGATGGTCGCAGCACTGGCCGGCCGGTAGCCGTGGTACCCCGGCTGCGGCGTCGACATCTCCGAGGTCACGCCCATCCCGACGGAGTGGTGGTTGCGCCCGGTCAGTAGCGCCTGCCGGGTCGGTGAGCACAGCGAGGTTACGTGGAACCGGCTGTAGCGGAGTCCCTCCCCGGCCAGCCGCTCCGCCGTGGGCATCTCGCACGGGCCGCCGTACGCCGTGGACGCACCGAAGCCCATGTCATCGATGAGCACGATCACCACGTTGGGGGCCCCGCCCACGGCCGTGACCGGGCCGATCGGACGGGCATCGGTGTCGACGTCGAGCGGGAGCTGGGTGCGGTCCCGGTGGTCGGGACCGCTGGCGGAGTTCCCCATGTCAGACGTTGCAGTCCTGGTCGAGGGCCTTCTGGGCACGGAGGAGCAGCCGGGCGCTGAGCTCCTGGTAGGCATCGTCGAGGCCTTGCTTGACCTCGGCCTTGGTGTGACCGTCAGGTCCTCCGAACCACCGGTTGTGCGTGCCGTTGTCGCAGGTGTAGTCGTACGCCGACGCCGTCAGGCCCCAGTAGCGGTGAGGCAGGGCGAGCTCACCCTTGTTGTTCTTCGTCCCCGTCTCCAGCGAGACGTGCAGCCGTTTGTGCCGCAGGTTCGGGTCAGCGAGACAGAACACCGCGTCGAGGAGCTGGGCCGCCGTCGAGGTACTGGTCAGTGCCGTGACCGCGTTGAAGCCGCTCGCGTCGACGGAGTAGTGCGTCTGCAACCCCACCCGATCGGCCAGCCGCTCGAACGGGGTGTCAGCCCCAGCCTTGTAGAACTTGAGGCCGAGCAACCGGGCCCACTCACTCTTGCGGCTGTCCACTCCCAGGTGAAGCAGGTTGCGCTGGTCGACCCGTGCCTGATCGGCCGCAGTGGTGAAATCGGCGACCACCTTCGTCGGATCGTCGACGATGGTGTTGATGAGGTCCCTGAGGATGTTGCCCTTGAGCCACTTGTAGGGCGCCTTGAGCTGCTCGATGTCGGTGCGCTTCTTCGACTTCACGATCTCGGCGTTGATGGACTTGTCGACCAGCTTGATCTGGTTGTCGACGTTGATGGTCTTGTTGCCCGCGATCTTGTCGCCGGTCTCGTCGAGCAGCTTCTGGATCGTCTCGGGGGCCAGCCCGGGCGCCTCGGTCGCCAGCCGTGCCTTGAGGTTCGCCATCACCGTCTCCCGGTGCTGCTTCCACGTGGCCTCACCCTCGGCGCGCTTCTTTGCGGCCGCCTCGTCCCTGTCCTTCTTCTCCTGGAGCGCCTTGGCCTTCGCCTCCTCTTCGAGTCGGGCCTTCTTCAAGGCGGCGATCTCATCCGCGCTGGGAGCGGTGCGCTTCTTCCACTTGGCGCCACTGATGAAGGTCATCTCGTCCGCGGTGAGGGTGAGTGCGAAGGTCCAATCGGCCTGGCTGGTGAGCGCCCTGGCCACGTTGGAGTGCTTCGGATCCATGCCCCAGCGAGCGGCGACGACCAGCTTGTCGTCGTCGGTCAGCAAGTCGACGCGGGCGCGGCGACGCTCGTCCCACTCGTCCTGGGAGATCATCGTCCGGTTGCCGATCTCCTTCGCGGTCACCAGCACCCGCTGCCCGGCGGTGAGCGCCCGGGTGTAGGTGAACGTCGCTCCGTCGGTCTTGGCAGCCACGAACCTGGCGTCGTCCGGCGCGTACCCCAGCTCCTTCGCCTGGTCCAGTCGACGCTTCGCCAGCGAGCGCTGTTGCCGCAGCTGGGGTCCGGTCAGTGACGACTCCTCGACCTGCTCGGCCTCGACCTCGGGCTCCGCGTCGGCCTCTGCGAACGCCAGGCCGGCGACGGGAAGAGGCTCGACGTCCTGCTCGAGGTCCGGCTCGACCTCCGGCTCGGGCTCCTGCACCACATGGATGGTCGCCGTCGTCTGGACCTTCTTCTTCTTGCTCTTGGCCTTCTTGCGGCGCGGGGCGCCGGTCTTGGGGAGCGCGGCGGTCAGCGACATGGGATCCGTCCAGAGAAGGGATTCTCGACGATATCGACGGCGTCGCCCGGTGGTCAACGACCGTACCGCTTGCGGCCGGGTCGATCCGGCCGCCAGACTCGGACGGTGCAGCAACGCCTCGCGGTGGTCGCCTCGCGCGTCGCCGAAGCGGCCGCCCGTCGCAGCAGTGCGCTCGACGCCGCCAGGTCGCGGCAGCTGGACGCCGTCGTCGCGGTGCTGCGGGCCGACTACGACCGCGCTGGCCCGGTCGCGCCGGACGACGTCGTCTCCCGGCTCATCGACCAGTTCGACCTCGAGCCGGTCGAGGCTGAGCTCCTGGTGACGGCGGCGGCCCCGGACCTCGATCCCAACCTGGCGATCGCCTACGACCTGCTCGTTGGACGCACCGGTGTCTCGCCACCGACCGTGGCCCTGGCACTCGAGCTGTGCTCGCTCCCGACCGCGTCGGCCGCGGGTGCGGCCAGCCTGCAGGACGCGGGCCGGCTGGTGACCGAGTGCCTGCTCGAGGTGGTCGGCGAGGGTGGTTGGCTGACCCGCTCGGTGCGGGTGCCCGACCGCGTCCGGAGCCACCTCGTCGGGGTGGACGCCCCCACGCTGGCCGTGCAGGCCGTACTGGTGGACACCGCCCCGGTGACGAGCCCTGCCTCGGCGGAGCTGGCCAGGGCGCTCGAGGCAGGAGCATCGCTCGGCTACGTGCACGCACCCGTCGGGACGGCCGGCCTGGCCACAGCTGCGGCCGCGCTCGCGGCCGGCGGGCGCGGTGCCCTCGCGATCGACGTACGGCTGGTGCCGCAGCCGGAGCTCGATCCAGTGCTGCGCGATGCGGTGCGCGAGGCAGGTCTGCGCGGCGACGGTCTGGTCGTCCACGGCGCCGAGGTGCTGCTCGCGGCGGACGAACGAGCCCGCCTCTGGACGATGCTGGAGCACAGTGCTGTCCCCGTGGTCGCCGTCGGCGTGCGCACCTGGGACCCGATGATGCTTCGCAGCGTCCCGCTGTCGGTGGCGGCTCCGCTCCTGCTCGCCGCCGAGCGACGCGAGATCTGGACCGAGGCCCTCGGCTTCGACCTGCCCGACGAGCCGGGCCACCCGCCACTCAGCGGGCTCCGGCTCGCACCGGAGCAGATCGTCGCCACCGTGGACTACGCGCGCACCATCGCTCGCAGCCGCGCCGTCGACCTGGAGGTCAGCATCGTCCGCGAGGCGGCCCGTGCGCTGGGCAGCGGTGGCGGCCCGGGGAGCGGTGGACCGACCGGGTCCCCCACCGCCTGGGACGACCTGGTCCTCCCCCCGACCGTGCTCGACGAGCTCAGGCGGCTGGTGCGCTGGGCGTCGTACCGCGACGACGTGCTGGCCCGCGGCGACGTCCACGGCAAGGGCGGGAAGGGGACCGGCCTCACCGCGCTGTTCACCGGCGGGCCGGGGACCGGCAAGACCCTCGCGGCACACGTCGTCGCCGACGAGCTCAACCTCGACCTGATGCAGGTCGACCTCTCAAGCGTCATCGACAAGTACGTCGGCGAGACCGAGAAGAACCTCGAGAAGATCTTCCTCGAGGCCGAGAGCCGCAACGTGGTGCTCTTCTTCGACGAGGCGGACGCCCTGTTCGGCACCCGGTCAAGCGTCCAGGACGCACGGGACCGCTACGCCAACCAGTCGGTGTCCTACCTGCTGCAGCGCATGGAGCAGTTCGACGGCATCACCGTGCTGGCCACGAACCTCCGGGGCAACCTCGACCCTGCCTTCAGCCGGCGGATGCAGTTCATCGTCCGCTTCCGCGACCCCGACGAGGAGACCCGCAGACTCTTGTGGGACGAGCACCTCGAGCGGGCTGGAGGCACGGACGCCGGTGATCCGGTCGACACCGCCCACCTCGCTGCCACCCTCGAGCTTGCGGGGGGCGACATCCGCAACGTGGTGCTGGCCGCAGCGTACGACGCCGCCTGCGATGGCCGCCCGATCGGCATGCGCCACCTGCACGAGGCTGCGGCGAGGGAGTACCAGAAGCTCGGACGCCGTGGTCCAGGCGGATGACGTCGATCAGCTGCCGCCGGGCTTGCCCGCGTCGGCGTAGGACCGCACGATCGAGACGTTCAGCGGGAAGTCGATGCCGTGCTCGCGGAAGAGCAGCCCGGATGCGGTCGCAGCCGCCTCCGCTGCCTGCTCGGCCACCGTGTCGGCGAGCTCCGCCGGCGTGTGCACGACGACCTCGTCGTGGAGGAAGAAGACCAGGTGCGGACGGTCCACCAGGGTGCCGGTACTCGCCAGGCGCCAGAGCCGGTTGCGCAGGTCGGCGATCCAGCACAGCGCCCACTCGGCACCAGTGCCCTGGACGACGAAGTTGCGGGTGAAGCGGCCGTAGGCCCGCCGGTAGCGGGTCTGGCTGTCGGGATCGGGCGGCGGGTCGTCGGGGTCGCGGTCCCACGCCTCGCCGAGGCTGGGCGACCCGCGGCCCAGCAACGTGCGCACCACCTCCCCCCGCTCACCAGCCCGGGCAGCATCCTCGACCAGGCCGAACGCATCGGGGTAGCGCCGGGTGAGTCCGGCGACCATCCGGCCGCTCTCGCCGCTGGTGGCGCCGTACATCGCACCGAGCAGGCCGAGCTTGGCGTCGTTGCGGCTGGCCACTGCTCCGTCGTCGACCATCCCCTGATAGAGGTCGGCGCCACGGGCCGACCTGGCCAGCGCCCGGTCGCCGCTCATCCCGGCGAGCACCCGCGGCTCGAGCTGGGCCACGTCGGCGACCACGAACACCCAACCGTCGTCGGCAACAGCCGCCGGGCGGACCTGCGTCGGGAACGACAGCGCGCCCCCGCCGTTCGACGACCACCGGCCAGTGGTGGAGCCGGCCGGCTGGTAGGACGGTCGGAACCGGCCTCCGCTCACCCACTGGTCGATCCAGGCCCAGCCGTTGGTCTGGAAGAGGTGGGCGAGCTGCTTGTAGCGAAGCAGCGGCAGGACGCCGGGGTGCCCCAGCGCCCGCAGTGTCGACGCCCGGGTGTCCGTGACGTCCAGTCCGGCCCGGCGCAGCGCGGCCAGCAGCTCGGGTCGGGAGTCCGGGTTCAGGCCAGGCGCCTCGAACGCCGTGCGGACCTCGGTCGCCAGCGCCTCGAGCCGCCGCGGCCGGGCACCGCGCGGCGGCCGCGGCCCGAGCAGGTCGGTGAGCAGCCGCTCGTGGAGATCGACCCGCCACGGCACGCCGGCGTACGTCATCTCCGCAGCGACCAGCGCGCCCGCCGACTCGGCCGCGAGCAGCAGTCCGAGCCGAGTCGGCTCGCTCGACGCGTCGACGGCGGCGAGCTGCCGGCCGTCCTCGAGGTCGGCGCGAAGGTGCTCGGCGGTGTCGTCGATCGAGAACAGGGCCGGATCCGACCGGGTGCTGGGAGCGAGCCGGTCCCAGTGCTCCGACTGCTCGCCCGCGAGGTGCCGGCCGTCCACGGCCGGCGCCCGCCGGAGGAGGTGGTGGCCGAGCCGGAGGTCGTGGCAGCGCGCGACCCGCACGCCGGCGGCCAGCAGCGAGGGGTACCACCGCGCGGTGTCGTCCCACACCCAGCGCGGCGCTCCGACCTCGCGGGACCGCACGTACGCCGCCAGGTCGGCCAGCGACAGCACCGACTCCTGGTCGCCGTCGCCGGCCAGCACGCGGTCGTCCGGCAGCCGCGAGAGCCGGATCCTGGTCATCGGACCCGATCCTATGAGGGATGCATGTCGCGGCCCCGCCTAGGCTTCCCGGCATGAGCGATCAGACGATGGCAGGCCGCACGGTCCTGGTGACCGGTGCGAGCGACGGGATCGGGGCCGAGACCGCCCGCGAGCTCAAAGCCAGGGGTGCCACGGTCCACGTGACCGGACGCTCCGCCGACAAGCTGCGGCCAGTGGCGGAGGCCGTCGGCACCGAGCCGCTGATCGCCGACTTCTCCCGGCTCGACGACGTCCGCCGACTCGCCGACCAGGTCGGTGAGCGGGTCGAGACGCTCGACGTGCTGATGAACAACGCCGGCGGCACCTTCGCGCCATCGCGGACGACGTACGACGGCCACGAGCCCAACTTCCAGGTCAACCACCTGGCGCCCTTCCTCCTCACCCACCTGCTGCGTCCGCGACTGGCCGCTGCCGGCAGCTCGCTGGTCGTGAACACCTCCAGCATCGGCAACCTGATGGGCAAGGTCGTGCTCGACGACCTCGACTACGAGCACCGCCGGGCGATCGAGTTCTCGGCCTACGGCACCGGCAAGCTGATGAACATCGTCTTCACCCGCGGCATCACCCAACGCTGGTCCGGGGACGGCATCGCCTCGGTCGCCGTCCACCCCGGACCGGTGGGCAGCTCCTTCGGGCGCGACTCGTGGTTCGTGGGCCTCGTCTACCGCTCACCGCTCAAGCGATGGGCCACGATCAGCGTCCCGGACGGCGCGGCCCCGCTGATCGCCCTCGCCGAGCGCGGCCCCGACCCCGAGATCAACGGGCGCTACTTCAGCCGCTTCCACATCGACGGCCGCGAGAACAAGCAGGCCCACGACCAGGCCGTCATCGACGGCCTGTGGGAGCGGTCGGCTGAGCTGGTCGACGTCACAGCGTGATCCAGAACCTCCGCTTGCCCTCGACGGTGCTCTCGAAGACCCCGCCCTGGCTCTCGATGGTCCGCGCAGAGGCGACGTTGGACTCGTCGCAGGTCAGCAGCACCCGCTCGAGCCCGAGCCCGCGGGCCCGGTCCAGTGCCAGGCCGAGGGCCCGGGAGGCATGGCCCTCACGCCGTCGGGCCGGCCGGACCGAGTAGCCGATGTGGCCACCCTGGGTGCGCAGGAACTCGTTGTCGAGGGAGTGGCGCAGCGCGAGGAAGCCGATGACGACGTCGTCGGGGTCGGTGATCCAGAAGCTGTCGCTGTGCACCCGCCCCGCGGGCAGCGGCCGGGACACGTCCGCTTCCTCGGCGAGGAGCGCGAGCAGCGCGTCGAAGGTGGCGCGGGTCGGCCCGAAGTCCGGGATCTGCCACGCGCCGGAGCCGTCCAGGCCGAGGCCCTCGTAGTCGCGGACGCAGTCGCACCAGGTGTCGAAGAGGGCGGCGGACGGATTCGTCAGAGCAGTCACGAGGCAGGTCTAGTCCATCAGCCCGCAAATCCGAACTTCTCGACGCCGGCGCCAGCACGCTGCCTACCCTGCCAGGATGAACCGGCGCGGTCGCCGTACAGCGACCCTCGTCCTCACGGTCGCCATCGCGGCCGCGACCGCTGCTGTCACCCTCCCGCCGACGGCGTCGGCGACCTCCGGGACTCCGCCGGATCGCCCGGGGCAGGTCCGCCGCTTCGACTCGATCGGCGACACCGGGCCAGACCGGACCGCAGCCCGGGTCGACACGTGGCCGGGCCGCACCATCCGCTACTCCGAGACCATCCCCGCCAAGTGGCAGTGGGGCCTGGACAAGGCGGTTGCTGCCTGGAACAGCTCCGGTGGCCGGATGAAGTTCGTCAGGACCTCGCCGCGTCGCGCCCAGGTGACCATCGGCTACGGGCAGACATATGGCTCGGACGGCTACGCCACCGTGGGTCGCGCTCCTCGCGGTCAGGCCTGGGTCCGCCTCAGTCCCGCGTACAAGAAGGCGACGGCCGACACCGAGACCCGGGTCTGGGTGGGCCGGTTGTTCACCCACGAGCTGGGCCACGTGCTCGGGCTCTGGCACTCCAGCGGGCAGTGCAGCCTGATGGTCGCCATCTACGACATGTCGGCATGCCCTCTGCTGGACAGCAGACCCGGCTACTACACCTGCCGCTGGATCGACCGGGGCGCGCTGCGGAAGTTCACCACGCTGTACGGCGGGAAGCCGCGGGTCGCCCCGACCAGGTGTCTGATCGACCCGTTGCCTGCCCCGCTGCGCGACGTCACCTTCACCGGTGGAGCCGGTGCCGGCCGGCAGGTTGCCCTCGCCTGGATTCCTCCGGCACGCGCCCCGGCCGGCTCCAGGATCCAGGTAGCGGCCCGGCCGGGTGAGACCTGCCCGACCGCGTTCGACCGGTCCTGGATCGTGGCCACACTGCCCGCCACCGCGCGCGCCTGGACCGATCCCGGCAAGTCCCTCGGCGGGTCGCACTGCTTCGCCGTCCGCATCATCAATCGCAGCAGCGGTGGCCCACCCGCCGTCACCCGCCTGATCGAGCGCTACCAGGTGGTGCTTCCCGCACCGACCGTCTCGGCCGGGACCCTGGTGACCGACGACTTCGGTTCCCTGACCTGGAAGCTCACCGCGTCGTGGTCAGGGTCGGCTCTGGAGGCGTACGTCGACCCCGACCACCCGACCGTCTGCCCGACCGCCCGGAGCGACTACTACCTGAGGCGCTTCAGCCGTGGACAGCGGGTCGAGCTGACCGCCTCGGAGCCCGACATGTGCGTCACGTTCTTCAACGTCTCGGCCTGGGACTCCGCAGGCACGGGCACACCTGTACGTCTGATCGTCCCGCCCCCGCCGAAGCCGGTCGTGGGAGCACCGCAGGACCTCGGGGACGGCGTGTTCCGGATCCCGATCACCCGGAGGCCCGGGATGACGGTCCGGCTCGCCGTCCTCACGACGCCCTGTCCGCCGACGCCGCCTCCGGCCGCCGGCATCGACTGGTGGTGGGGTGGCTGGGACGAGCCGTACGAGGAGGTCTACTCCGACGGTGGAGGCATCAACTGCGCTCTCTTCACCTTCGAGGACGAGTTCCAACGCCTCGGACCAGTGGCGATGGTGCCGTTCGGACCCTGATCACCCGAGTGGCCGACGCCAGGTCGCGACGCCCTCGTCGAGCGCCAGCTCCGCGTCGGTCTGCTCGGCGGCCTCGGGGTCGTGGGTGGCCATCACCACGATCGCGCCGCGGTCGACCTCCGCGCGCAGGGCGGCCATCATCCGCTCCCGGTTGGCGGCGTCGAGGTCGCTGGTCGGCTCGTCGGCGAGGAGCACGGCGGCGCGCGCCGCGAAGGCGCGCGCCAGGGCGACCCGCTGCTGCTGGCCGCCGGACAGCTCCTCGATCAGGTGTCCGCCGGACTCCTCGAGGCCGACCAGCGTGAGTGCCGTCGCGGTGCGCTGGTGCGCCTCGGCAGCGGCGACCCCGGTCGCCAGCAGCGGGACGACGACGTTCTCGGCGGCGGTCAACGACGACGCGAGGCCGTTGCCCTGCGGCACGATCACCACCCCGAGGCCGGCTGCCTGTTCGCGGGTGGTCAGGACGGTGCCGCCGACACTGACCCGCCCGGACGTCGGCGCCAGAGCACCCGCGAGCGCCCAGAGGAGCGACGACTTGCCCGCTCCAGAAGGGCCCGTCACCGAGATCATCTGCCCCGGCGCCAGGTCGAGGTCGAGGGCGCGCAGGGCGACCAGGTCGCCGTACGACACCGAGATCCGCTCGGCCCGCAGGTCAGTCATCGCCTGCCTCCTGACTGTCGGCGACCTGGTCCTCGGCGATCAGCACGTAGTGGCCCTCCGGGTCGTCGTCGAGCCGCTGGAAACGGACCAGGGTGCCGGGCTGGAGCTCCTCGCGCAGGTGGGCAGGGAGTGGGAGGAAACCGTCCGGCGTCACCACGGCGTACTCCTCCCCGCTGCGGCCCTCTCCCCCGACCCGGCCGTCGCGGATGGTGATCGTGCGGGGCAGCAGGGCCGCCACGTCGGGGTCGTGGGTGACGATGACGATGGTGGTCCCGAGCTCCCGGTTCGCCTCCGCCATCCGGGCCAGCACCTGGTCGCGCGCCGGGTGGTCGAGCTGGCTGGTCGGCTCGTCGGCGAGCAGCAGCCCGGGCCGCGACGCCATCGCGACAGCGAGGGCGGCCAGCTGGAGGTGGCCGGGGGTCAGCGACGCCAGGGGTCGGTGCGCGTCGTCGGTCAGTCCGACGGCGGCCAGCACGTCGTCGGGCTCGGGCAGGTCCTTGCCGGCCTTGCGGGCGGCTCCCTGCGCGAAGCGGACGTTGTCGTGGGGCGTGTAGTAGGGCAACAGGTTGCGGGACGCACCTTGGAGCATCAGCGACACGTCGGTCGCGCGCATCTCGTCGAGCTGCTTCGGCGTCGCCCGCGACAGCTCGTGGCGACCGATGAAGACCTTGCCGGCGCTGGCCCGGAAGACGCCGGCCAACAGGTTGAGCAGCGTCGACTTCCCGGCACCGGAGGGACCGAGCAGGCCGACCATCTCGCCGGCGGCCACGTCGAGGTCGACGCCGGACAGGGCCGCGACCTCGTGGCCCTCGGAGCGGTAGATGTGGACGAGCCGGTGGGTGCTCACGCTCATCCCGGAGGCTCCGGTGGTCGCCTGGGTCGTGGTGATCACAAGGTCTCCCTGAGTCGTCGTACGTCGGAGCGCCGGGCCAGCGTCCGGCCGATCAGGACGCTCCCGACCCCGAGCACGACCAGAGCGGCGAGGGTCGCGACGATCACGGCCACCCACGCGGTGTCGAGGTCGAGCGTCGAGACCTCGGGCGCCGTGGCGAAGAGCGGCACGATCGGCAGCGCCAGCTGGGCACCGGCGAGACCCGCCGCCGCGCCGGCGACGATCCCGATCACGACCGCCGGGAGCTGCGCGGCGACCGCCATGACGGTGAGCGAGCGTCCCGGGACGCCACCCATCCGCAGCGCAGCCAGGTCGCGGGTGCGGAACCTCCAGCTGCTGACAGCGCTCACCACCAGCACCAGCAGGGCGATCAGCAGCGCGGCGGCGCCGACCAGTGCGGCGAGCTGGAGGCTCCAAGCGGCGGCCGACTCGTCGTAGCCCCGTCGCACCTCGGCGAGCGTCGAGGTGGAGGAGACCGCGATCCCCTCGTCGGTCAGCGCCTCGGTGACCTCCGCCAGCAGGTCGGGGTCGTCGTCGGCGAACCAGAGCTCGATGCCGGCGTTGGGCGCGACCGAGCGGCCGCGCTCGATGACGTCGAGGTTCAGGACCCGGGTCCCGAGCCGCGACGCCGGCACCCGGGGCAGCACACCCACGCGCAGGGCGGCCTGGTCCTCGCCGTCGAGGCCGACCGCGTCGAAGGAGTCACCGTCCGGCACCGTCCCGGACACCAGCGCGGCCGCCTGGGTCGGCAACCAGCTCTGCAGCATCGAGATCTCCGTCGACCCGTTGCTGCGCACCGTGACGGTGAGCTCGTCATCGGCGCTCGAGGAGGGCCTCATGGACCCCTTGGCCGGGTCGACGTACGGCGTCCACAGGCTCGCGGGTCCCAGCGGCACCACGTCGCCGCCGGGCGTGGTGGTCAGATCGCGCAGCGTCACCCGGCCCTTGATGGTCGCGCCGGGCAGGGTCGACAACCACACCGCGGTGAGGAAGCAGCCGTCCTGGCAGGACACGTCATGGGCGAAGTGGGCCCGGTCGGTGCCGCGGTCGAGCTCGCCGAGGGTGACCCGCAGCTCGGAGCCCGACGCGGTCACCAGGTCGAGACCGAGGGTCACCGGGTGGGCCTGGCCGTCGATCCGGATCGACGTCAGCGTCGAGTCGACGGCGTCCACGTCGATGCTGCTGCCCGTCAACCGGATCGGTTCCGCGTCGGGGACGCGGAGCCGGTCCCACTCCGAGGCGGGAGCGGCGCCGCCGGGGAAGAGGGCGATCCGCCGGAACCCCTCGGGGAGCACCGCGAGGGTGTCGCCGGAGCCAGCCGGCGGACGGATCCGGACCACGGGTGTCACCGACGTGCCGTCCGGGTCGACCTTCTCGAGCGCGGCGCGCACCGCGGTCAGGTCGGTGCCGGCCACGTCGACCACCATCGGTGCCCCGGCCTGCTGCTCGGCCGCGGACGCCCGGTTGCGAGCCCCGACGACCAGCGCGTCGGCAGAGAAGACGGCGAGCGCCGACGCCAGGGTCACGATCGCTACCACGCGTCGCGTCGCGGGGCTCCGCGCGGCATCGAGCACGCTCACCCCGGCGCCGACCCGGCCACGTCGCAGCAGCCGACGGCCGAGCACCGCAGCCGTCGGCGAGGTGAGGTGCGCGAGGACCAGCCCGACGACCACCGCGATCAGACCGGGCGCAGCCAGGGCGACCGGCCCGTCGAGCCCTCCGGTCGCGAAGACCACCACGATGGCGCCGGCACCGGCGATCATCACGGCGTCCGCCACGCCGAGCGCCCAGGTGGTACGTCGTGGCGGCACCCGGCGCAGCAGCGTCTCGACCGGCTCGCGAGCCACCCGGGACACCGCTACGACCGTGACCACGGTCAGCAGCCCGACCGCCAGCGCGACTGCGGCAAGCACCCGCAGCCCGAGCTCGAAGGGGGCGTCGCCCGGCAGCACCACCGTCCTCGCCACCCAGGACCCCAGGATCGCGAGCAGCACCCCCGGGATGACCCCGCCCAGCGCCACCGGGAGCAGCTCCCCGAGCAGCAGCCGGCGCGCACCCCGCCGCCCACGGCCCCGCAACCGGGCCAGGGCGACCTCGGGACGACGCTGCTCGGTGACGGCCAGCAGCACCAGCCACAGCACGAAGACGGCCAGCAGGCCGAGCTGGGCCATCAGCAGCGGGACAGTCACCCGTGACTGCTTGATCTGGGTCCGGACGTTGTCGGCGATGTCGGGCAGACCGGTGCTGACCGTGAAGTCCGCACCCGGACGCTCGAGGCCGCGGCCACCATCAAGCGCCTCGACCCGGTCGGCGAGCGCCAGGACCTCGTCCACCCCGGTGGCGCCGACATCGAGCGGCAGGTCGACCGAGGACGACTCGGCGGGCAGGAGGGGCAGGTCGGGTGAGCTGAAGGTGGTGCGATCGGTGAGCCACACGTCGTGCTGGACGTGCGGCGACGGATCCTGGTTCAGGGTCCCGGAGCGTCCGGTCAGGTCGAGGTCGAACCAGTAGTCGCCCGGCAGCTGCCGATAGACACCAGTGACGGTCATCGGCGTCGACGTGACGGCCCCGGCCCGGCCGGTCGGCACGCCAGCGACCTCGAAGGTCGAGCCCACCCGGTAGTCGAAGATCCGTGCGTCGGCTGCACTGATCGCGACCTCGGCCGGCCCGGCAGGACAGGCTCCCTCGACGAACGTGACGTGGTCGCACTGGCCCTCGCGCCAGATCAGCTGCCCGGTCGGTTCCTCGGCGCCCGCGGGCTCGGGGATCACCGCTGCCTCGTACCCCATGATCGGTGTGCCGTACGACGCCACCACGGTTGGCGGGAGCGTGTCGAGCACCAGCTCCGGTGCGGGCGGCGGATCGGTGCTGTGGTCGGAACCGTAGTAGGAGCTGCCGACGTCACTCACCGCACTCACCCCCAGCCCGACCACCGACCCCGGCTCCTGCGCCAGTGAGATGCCGGCGATGGCCTGGTGCATGGCCCGGTCGTAGAGCGGCGCGAAGACCGCGCACGCGGTGATGAGGGCCGCGAGCGCACCGATCGCCAGGGCCTGGAAGGGGCGGTACCTGATCCTCAAGCCGCGCCCTCCTCGTGCCCGTCGAGGTAGGCGGCCGACCTGCCACCCAGCGTGTCCAGGTGGTAGCCGCCCTCCTGGACGGGCGACCACACGACCGGGATGCTCACGGTGCCAGCATCCCACCCCCGCTCGCTGGTCGCAGGCAGCGCCTCGGCGCCGGACTCGGTCCTCTGGGACGCGATCGCAACGGTGCTGTCCGGCTCCGGCGCTGACCCTGTCGGTCGACTTCCACGTGGCGCTGGCGCGCGAGCCGCTGTGACGGCGGCTACCCGGCCAGGAAGCTGAGCCGCACCTCGCGCACCGGGTTGTCGACGTTGAGGTCGACCAGGCAGATGCTCTGCCAGGTGCCGAGTGTCATGCGGCCTCCAAGCACCGGGACGGTGGCGTACGGCGGCACCAGGGCGGGCATCACGTGCGAGCGACCGTGGCCCCGACTGCCGTGCCGGTGCTGCCAGCGGTCGTCGGCCGGCAGCAGGTCGGCCAGCGCGGTGAGCAGGTCGTCGTCGCTGCCCGCACCGGTCTCGAGGATCGCGATCCCTGCCGTCGCGTGCGGGACGAAGACGTGCAGCAGACCGTCGCCACGGCCGGCGACGTACTCCCGGCAGTCCTCGGTCAGGTCCAGGACGACCTCACGGTCGCCGGTGCGATAGCTGCGAATCTCCGAGTCCACGCGCCCGATGGTGCCATCAACGGCCCCATCGCCGGGAAGGGGACCACGACATCGCCGGCGTCGCTGCTGCCATGGCGCTTCGGCGACACGACCCATTCCCCGACCGGCCCTGCGGATGGTCTCGATACGGGCGCTCGTCCTCGCGCTACTCGACCAACGGGAGGCTCGTGGTCGAGTAGCGAGCGCCAGCGAGCGTATCGAGACCGCGCCTCTCGCGAGGTCAGGGTGGTCTCGATACGCCGCCTCGTTCCTCGGCGGCTACTCGACCAACGAAAACCGTTGGTCGAGTAGCGAGCGCCAGCGAGCGTATCGAGACCCGACCGCCACCCTCAGAACCCTGTGGACAGGCGGGTTCTGGGGCATCGGGCTGTCGGTGCCGAGTGCTTGGATTGATCCATGGCAGCCACCACCCAACACCTCGACAACCCGGCCCCCGCGGCCGGGCTGCTCGCTGCCATCTCCTCGACCCATGACGGCATCAACGACCTCGAGATCCGCAAGTTCACCCTCGCCGTCGACTGGGCCGACCTGCACCCCGCCACCTCCCTCGACGACGCCGCCACCATCCCCGGCACCGAGGGCGAGCTCGCCATCGCCGGACCCGGTGCCCCCCTCGTCGCGGAGTTCTGCGTCCCCGAGTTCGCACTCGCCATCAACACCACCACCGACGCCGGGCACAAGTACCTCGGCGACGCCATCGAGACCCGCTACCGACTCCCCCGCCTCTGGGCACAGATCATCGCCGGCTCGGTACCGGTGTGGAAGGCCCGCCGGATCGCCCAAGCCACCCACTCCCTGCCCATGGACGGCGCCGGGTTCGTGGACCGCCACCTCGCCCCCATCGCCGACAAGCTCTCCTACGCCCAACTCGACCGCACCATCGAGGAAGCCCGCACCCGCTACGACCCCGACACCGCCGACCAACACCGCCGCGACGCCGCCGACTCCCGGCACTTCGACCTCCACACCGACCAGGTCTCCTACCACGGCACCATCCACCTCGACGCCGAGCTCGACCTCGCCGACGCCCTCGACCTCGAACACCGCGATCGGCCAGGTCGCCGAACAGCTCGCCGACCTCGGCTGCAAAGAACCCCTCGACATACGCCGCGCCATCGCCGCCGGACACCTCGCCCGCCACCACCTCACCCTGAACCTCAACCCCCACCCCGCCAACACCCAGCCCACCCAGGCCGCGGGGAAGACCGTGAAGCCCCGGCAGGTGGTCATCTACGTCCACCTCAGCGACCACGCCATGAACAACGGCGGGATCGGACGCTGCGAGAACACCCGCACCCCCATCAGCGCCGACCAGGTCCGTCACTGGTGCAACAACACCGACACCCAGGTCACCATCCGACCCGTCATCGACCTCAACGAGACCCTCGCCACCGACGCCTACACCCCGACCGACACCATCAAAGAGCAGGTGTGGGCCACCTACCCGACCTGCGTCTTCCCCCGCTGCACCAGACCATCCAGGACCTGCGACCTCGACCACATCACCGCCCACGCCGACAGCGGACCCACCACCTCGTGGAACATCGCCCCCCTCTGCAGACGACACCACCGGCTCAAGACCCACTCCGCGTGGACCTACCACCGCACCGGACCCCTCTCGTTCCTGTGGACCAGCCCCCACGGCATCCACTACCCCGTCGACCTCACCGACGTGGTCAACCTCTTCCGAGAACCCTGACCGCCCCACACCCCGCCCACCCGCGGGGTCACCGGCATGTCCTCGGCGCACACCGAGAGGACGCGAGCAGAGATCACACGTCGGTGCCAGCACCCGTGTCGGGGTCGGTCACCCCGCCGGCGCAGGAGGCGTAGGGCTCCGGCGCGGTCTCGCCGCCGCCGAAGGTGTCGATGAAGAGTGGGAGTCGCGGGTCGTCGGCGCCGTCGAGCGCGAGCTGGCGGCCCCAGACGGTGACCACGACCGGAGCGCGGAGCCCGTCGTACGGCGACAGGAGGCCGTTCTGCGGGAGCAGGTCCTCGAGCGCCGCGACGTCGTCCGTCCCGAGGTCAGGGTCATAGGTGATCCAGACCGTCCCGTGCTCCAGATCGTGGACGGCGTTGACGTCGGGGACCGGCTCGTCGTAGGCGCCGCACTCGAGCCACACCGGCGCGTGCGGGCCGCCCACGGGCGGCGACTGCGGGTAGTCGACGTCGTCATCGGTGTGGGTGGGGACGAGGCCGTCGTACTTCTTGACTGCGCTCAGGTCCACGGAACCCTCGGAAGCGACGTCGTCAGTGCGGTCGGTGACGACGTACGGCACTGCGAACGCGGCCACGAGCACCAGCACCGCAGCGACGATGGCCAGCACCACCGGAAGCAGCACGCCCCGCGAGGCCGGTGGCGGCGGCGGTGGGTAGGCCGGAGGCGGTGGCGGATACGGCGGCGGCGGGAACGGCGGGTACGCCGGCGGCGGAGGCGGGACCTCCGACATCAGTCCTCCAGCAGGCGCTCGACGCGCTCGACCTTGGCGGTGAGCTGGCCGTCCCAGCCGGGGCGGATATCGGCCTTCAGCACCAGCCCGACCCGCGGGGAGACCTCGGAGACGACGTCGACGGCCTTCTTGACGACCGCCATCACCTCGTCCCACTCGCCCTCGATGTTGGTGAACATCGCGTTCGTCTCGTGCGGCAGTCCGGACTCACGGACCACCCGGACGGCGGCCGCCACCGCCTCGGAGACGCCACCGGTCTCGTCGCCGTTGGTCGGGGAGATGCTGAACGCCACGATCATGACGCCAC
Source organism: uncultured Actinomycetota bacterium (assembly GCA_963706475.1). Classification (GTDB taxonomy): domain Bacteria; phylum Actinomycetota; class Actinomycetes; order Propionibacteriales; family Nocardioidaceae; genus Nocardioides. The sequence continues at coordinate 637,651 of CAVPLV010000003.1, forward strand.
GGTAGCCGTGGCCCCCACGTCGTCGATCTCCAGGTCGGGACGGGACCCGCATCGGATGCTCCCGATGGGTCCCGCCCCGATCCTGTGCTGCTGGAGATCAGCCCTGTCGCAGGTTCCTCAGGACGAACTGCATGATGCCGCCGTTGCGGTAGTAGTTGGCCTCGCCCGGGGTGTCGATGCGGACGACCGCGTCGAAGCTGACGTCACCGTCGGTGGTCACCTTGACCGTCTTGGGGGTGCGGCCCTCGTTGAGCTCGGTGATGCCGCTGATCGAGAACGTCTCCTCACCGGTCAGGCCCAGCGACTCCGCGCTCTGGCCCTCGGGGTACTGCAGCGGGATGACGCCCATGCCGATCAGGTTGGAGCGGTGGATCCGCTCGTAGGACTCCGCGATCACGGCCTTGACCCCGAGCAGCGAGGTGCCCTTGGCGGCCCAGTCACGCGACGAGCCCGAGCCGTACTCCTTGCCCGAGAGCACGACGAGCGGGGTGCCGGCGGCGATGTACTTCTCCGAGGCCTCGAACACCGTGGTGACGGGCCCGTCCGCGACGGTGAAGTCCCGGGTGAAGCCGCCCTCGGTGCCCGGCGCCAGCTGGTTGCGCAGCCGGATGTTGGCGAAGGTGCCCCGGATCATCACCTCGTGGTTGCCGCGGCGCGAGCCGTAGGAGTTGAAGTCGCGACCGTCGACACCATGGCCGGCGAGGTACTTGCCCGCGGGCGAGTCCTTCTTGATCGCACCGGCCGGGCTGATGTGGTCGGTGGTGACCGAGTCGCCCAGCTTGAGCAGCACCCGGGCGCCCTCGATGTCGGTGACCGGCTCGGGGGTGTCGGGCATCCCGTCGAAGTAGGGAGGCTTCCGGACGTACGTCGACTCCGGGTCCCAGGCGAAGGTCTTGCCCTCGGGCGTGGGGAGCGACTGCCAGGTCTCGTCGCCGGCGAAGACGTCGGAGTAGCCGTCATCGAACATCTTCGAGGTGATCGCTCCGGCGATGACCTCCTCCACCTCGGTCGCCGACGGCCAGATGTCCTTCATGAAGACGTCGTTGCCGTCGGTGTCCTGACCCAGCGGGTCGTTGAAGAGGTCGACGTCCATGGAGCCGGCCAGGGCGTAGGCCACGACCAGCGGCGGGGACGCGAGGTAGTTCATCTTGATGTCCGGGTTGATCCGACCCTCGAAGTTGCGGTTGCCCGAGAGCACCGACACGACCGCGAGGTCGTTGTCGTTGACGGCCTGGCTGACCTCGGGGATGAGCGGACCGGAGTTGCCGATGCACGTCGTACAGCCGTAGCCGACCAGGTTGAAGCCGAGCTTGTCGAGGTACGGGGTGAGGCCGGACTTGTCGTAGTAGTCCGAGACGACCTTCGAGCCGGGCGCCAGGGTGGTCTTGACCCACGGCTTCGTGGTCAGGCCCTTCTCTACGGCGTTCTTGGCCAGCAGCGCCGCGCCGATCATCACCGACGGGTTCGAGGTGTTGGTGCACGACGTGATCGCGGCGATCGTGACCGCGCCGTGGTCGAGCTCGAACGACGAGCCGTCGGCCAGGGTGACCGACGCCGGGTTGCTCGGGCGTCCGCTGGGGCCGGTGCCGGCGGCCACGTGCTCCGCCGGAGGTGCCTCGCCGTGGCCGTTGGACGGCGCGTCGGAGGCCGGGAAGGACTCGGCCACGGCCTCGTCGTAGCCGTTCTGGTCGCCGGAGTCGTCGACGTAGTCGGCGAGCGCGGTGCGGAAGGAGTCCTTGGCCTCGGACAGCGAGACCCGATCCTGGGGACGCTTCGGGCCGGCGAGGGACGGGACGACCGTCGAGACGTCGAGCTCGAGCTTCTCGGAGTAGCGCGGCTCGGCGTCCGGGTCGTGCCAGAGGCCCTGCTCCTTGGCGTAGGCCTCGACCAGCGCGAGCTGCTCCTCGGATCGGCCGGTGAGCTTGAGGTACTTGGTGGTCTCCTCGTCGATCGGGAAGACCGCGATCGTGGAGCCGAACTCGGGGCTCATGTTGCCGATGGTGGCGCGGTTGGCGAGCGGCAGGGCCGAGACGCCGGGGCCGTAGAACTCGACGAACTTGCCGACCACGCCGTGCTTGCGCAGCATCTCGGTGATGGTGAGCACCAGGTCGGTTGCAGTGGTGCCCTCGGGCAGGTCGCCGTTGAGCTTGAAGCCGACGACCCGCGGGATCAGCATGGAGACCGGCTGGCCGAGCATGGCCGCCTCGGCCTCGATGCCGCCGACGCCCCACCCGACCACGCCGATGCCGTTGACCATCGTGGTGTGGGAGTCGGTGCCGACGCAGGTGTCGGGGTAGGCCAGCAGCTCACCGTCGACCTCGCGGGTGAAGATGGTGCGCGCGAGGTGCTCGATGTTGACCTGGTGGACGATGCCGGTGCCCGGCGGGACGACCTTGAAGTCGTCGAAGGCGCCCTGGCCCCACCGCAGGAACTGGTAGCGCTCGCGGTTGCGCTCGTACTCGATCTCGACGTTGCGCTCGAACGCCTCCGGAGTGCCGAAGACGTCGGCGATCACCGAGTGGTCGATGACCATCTCGGCCGGCGCGAGCGGGTTGATCTTCGCCGGGTCGCCGCCGAGGTCGGCCATCGCCTCCCTCATGGTGGCGAGGTCGACGACGCACGGGACGCCGGTGAAGTCCTGCATGATGACGCGGGCCGGCGTGAACTGGATCTCCTGGCTGGGGTCCGCGTCCGCGTCCCAGCCGGCGATCGCCTTGATGTCGTCAGCCGTGATGTCGGCACCGTCCTCGGTGCGCAACAGGTTCTCGAGCAGCACCTTCAGCGAGAACGGCAGCGACGCGACGTCGAGCCCCTCGCCGGTGACCGCGTCGAGGCGGAAGATCTCGTAGGACTTGCCGTCCACGTCCAAGGTGCTCTTGGCACCGAAGCTGTCCTGACTGGCCACAGCAGTCATCTCCTCTGACGTCTTGAAAGTCTCGGCTGATCGCAACCCCCATCCTGCCGTCGTGCGGGAGTCGGGGAAAAGGAAGGCAGCCCTAACCTCTTCAACATGCGATATCTCTTGACGTCAAGATACATGAGGTCGAGAGACCTGACAAACTACCCTTGGGCCAGCTCCGCAACGTGCTGCCACTTCTGCCAGTTCGCGAGACGCGACTCGTAGTCCGCAGTCGCGATCCCGAGCGGAGCCGTCCCGAAGAAGACCCGCAGCGGTGGCGCCGCGGCGTCGACGACCTCGAGCACGGCCAGCGCGGAGGACTGCGGGTCCCCCGCTCCTCCAGCACCTCGCGCCGCGCGCATCTCGGCGACCTTCTCGCGCACGCCGGCGTACGCCGGGTGCTCGGTCGACCGGACCGCGGATGCACCGCTCCAGTCGGTCGCGAAGCCGCCCGGCTCGATCAGCGTGACGTGGATGCCGAACTCGGCCACCTCAGCGGCGAGGGACTGGCTGAAGCCCTCCAGCGCCCACTTCGAGGCGTGGTAGGCGCCCAGCATCGGGAACGCCGAGATGCCACCGATCGACGAGACCTGCAGGATGTGGCCCGAGCCCTGCTCCCGCAGGATCGGAAGCACCGCCTGGGTGACCCACATGGCGCCGAAGACATTCGTTTCCAGCTGGTCGCGGAGCTCCTGCTCACTCAGCTCCTCGACGAAGCCGAAGTGGCCGTACCCGGCGTTGTTGACCACGACGTCCAGGCGACCGAAGTGCTCGTGCGCCTGCTGGACCGCAGCGAAGTCGGCGGCCCGGTCGGTGACGTCGAGCTGCAGCGCGAGCACGGCGTCGCCGTACCGCTCGACCAGGTCGTCGAGGGTGCTGGTGTCGCGAGCGGTGGCGGCGACGCGGTCGCCGCGTTCGAGAGCGGCGATCGTCCACTCGCGCCCGAAGCCGCGAGAAGCGCCGGTGATGAACCAGGTCTTGGCAGTCATGGGTCGAACGTACGACCTGACGTGAACTCGACTCAGGCTTGGGCCCCGAGGTAGTGGTGGTCCTTCACCCCGTCATGGGACCTTCGGCACTGTCGCTACCGGGGTCGATTGGCGTAGACACGGGTGCAATGACACCGCCGAGGATTCGCGTCTACCTGCTCGATGACCACGAGGTCGTCCGTCAGGGTCTCCGCACGCTCCTCGAGAGTGCTGGGGACATCGAGGTGGTCGGCGAGTCCGGATCCGCGACCGAGGCCGCACACCGCATCCCCGCCCTGAAGCCGGATGTCGCCGTTCTCGACGGTCGACTGCCCGACGGGTCCGGCATCGAGGTCTGCCGCGAAGTGCGCTCGGTCGACCCCAGCATCCGGGCGCTCATCCTGACGTCGTACGACGACGACGAAGCCCTGTTCGCCGCCATCATGGCGGGCGCATCCGGCTACGTCCTCAAGGAGATCAAGGGCATCGACCTCGTCGACGCCGTCCGTCAGGTCGCGGGCGGCAACTCCCTCATCGACCCCTCGCTGACCGCCCGGGTGCTCGAGAGGGTCCGCCACCCCGCTGCCATCGCATCCGAGTTCGCGAGCCTGACCGCGCAGGAGCTCAAGATCCTGGCCCACATCGCCGAAGGCCTGACCAACCGTCAGATCGGGGAGCAGATGTGTCTCGCGGAGAAGACGGTCAAGAACTACGTCTCCAACATCCTCGCCAAGCTCGGCCTGGAGCGCCGGACCCAAGCCGCCGTCATGGCCACCAAGCTGCTGGAGAACGGGCCTCGCGGCTAGACGATCCTCCTTGCTCCTCAGCTGCTCCATGGAGGCGACACCGAGCCTGGTGAGGTTCCGCGCATCTGCTAGGTTCCGATCATCGGACCCCAGGAGGAATGCATGTCAGAAACCCGGCTCGAACCCCCGCCTCACATTCGGCCAGTAGGACCGGTTGATGTCATGGTCGTGGGCTTCCCTGACGCCCAGCTGGACGGCACCATCGCGGATGCACTGGCCGAGCTGGTCGCCAACGGCACGATCCGGCTTCTCGACATGCTGATCGTCTACGTCGACGAGTCGGGCGCAACGACCGTGGCCGAGATCACCGACATCGATGGCGATGGAGTCCCTGACTTGATCGCGATGCAGATCGACACTCCCGGCCTGCTGACCGAGGCTGACGCCGCGGCCGCAGTCGAGGGTCTTCCGCCGGCCTCCGCGGTTCTCCTCATCGCCTGGGAGAACTCCTGGGCCATCCGGGCGTCGATGGCATTGCGTGAGAAGGGCGGCGTTCTGCTCGGATTCCATCGCATCCCCGTCACCGAGATTGACGCCGCATTGGACGAGCTCGAAGCCGTGATTCTCGAAGAAGTAGAAGGCTGAGGAGAAGAACATGCCCGGAATGATGAGGCGACGAGCCCGACGCAGGGCAATCGTCGGTACGGCGGTCGTGGCCGGTGGGGTCGCGCACCACATGGCCAACAAGAACTCCCAGGAACAGGCCGACGCGGAACAGCAGGCGCTGGACGCCCAAGCAGCCCAACAGCAGGCCGCGCCAGTCGCCGCGCCGGTCGCCGCAGCCGGCCCCTCGGAGAGCAGCCCGCTTGACGAGCTCGCCAAGTTGGCGGGCCTACGCGATCAGGGCGTCCTGACCGACGCCGAGTTCAACGCCCAGAAAGCAAGGATCCTCGCGGGCTGACCTGAGTCGCCACCCCATCATGGGTCAGCTGACGCCGATCTCCTGAGGAGCGATCAGGTCCGCTGCCCGCTCGGCGACCAGCATCACCGTGACGACCGGGTTGACCGAGGTGAGCGTGGGAAAGACCGAGGCGTCCACGACCCGCAGGTTGGAGACTCCGTGCACGCGTAGCTCCGGATCGACGACTGCGGCCGGGTCGGCAGCGGCGCCGATGCGGCAGGTCCCGCTCACGTGGTAGACGGTCTGGTGGATCGCGCGCTGGATCCGTGAGAGCTCGTCGTCGGCGACGACGTCCGGGCCTGGGAAGACCTCGCGGGCGACCCAGGAGCGCATGGGATCCTCCTCGGCAATCCGGCGCGCCAGGCGGACACCTTCGAGCAGCATCTGCTCGTCGTGGCCGCCGGGGTCGGTGAAGGAGCGGTAGTCGATCGCCGGTGGAGCGTCGGGATCCGGCGACTCGATCCACGTCCGTCCGCGGCTCGATGGCCGTGCGACGTTGGGCGCGATCGACACGATCGAGGCCGGCAGCGGCTCTGCACCCTGATCGGCGAGGTAGCGCTCGGCGTGGACGGCCCAGGGCTCGACCGGGAAGTGCATCAGGACATCCGGTCGACCTGGCTCTCCGAGGGTGACCATCGCGCCGGCGTCCCAGCCGCTGGCGCAGACGGAGGGTGGCGTCCGCGTGGCCTCCCAGATGACCAACCCCTCGACGTGGTCCTGCAGCCCCTCCCCCACCCCGGGCAGGTCGACCTTCACCTCCACGCCAGCCGCCTCCAGCACCCGGCGCGGCCCGATGCCGGAGAGCTGCAACAGGCGGGGTGAGTCGATCGCGCCGCAGCACAGCACGACCTCGGTCTCCGCGCGTAGGTCGAACTCCTCGCCGTGGGCGTCGCGCACCCGCACGCCAGTGGCGCGGGACGCGTCGTCCAAGAGCACCCGGACCGCCCGCAGACCGACCCGCACATCAGGTCCGGTGCCGGCCGCGCGGGCGGGATGGAGGTAGTGGATGGATGTCGAGGACCGAAGGTTCGTCTCGGGCGTGTAGCCGACTTCGAAGAACCCCGCGCCGGCGCTCGACTCGTCGAGGCGGCCGTCGTTCCAGCGCTCCTGCTCCGGGACACCGAGCGCCTTGGCCGCGCTGGTGACGACGTCCGCGAGGAATGGGTTGCGGTCTGACTCGGCGACGGGCTGGATCGGTGTGCGCAGCCGGTCGTAGAGCGGCAGCAGCTCGTCGGGCCCCCACCCTTCGGCACCCAGGGCGACCCACTCCTCGAGGTCGCCACGCAGCGGCCGCCACGCGATCATCGTGTTGGCGGTCGAGCACCCCCCGAGGATCCGGAGCCGGGCCAGGCGGATGTGCGAGTTGCCGCGCTCGTTGGGTCGGGAGAGGTAGTCGAGGTCGTACTCGCCCTCCAGCATCTCGTCCCATCGCCTCAGCTGGCGCGCCCGCGGCTCGTGCTCGTCGTCAGGTCCCCACTCGATCAGCCCGACGTCGCGACCGCGGTCGGCCAGTCGGGTCGCGAGCAGCGCGCCGGCCGTCCCGCCGCCGACAACGACGACGTCGTACGACGTCCGCTCGGTGACCGGATCAGCCATGGTGGAACCAGGTCGTCTTGAGACCGGTGAACTTGTCGAGCGCGTGCAGGGAGAGGTCACGACCGTAGCCGGACTGGCCGAAGCCGCCGAAGGGCGTCGAGACGTCGAGCGCGTCGACGCAGTTGACCGACACCGTGCCGGCGCGCAGTCTCCGCGAGACCTGGTGGGCCCGGCGGAGGTCGTCGGTCCACAGCCCGGCCGCCAGGGCGTACGGCGTCCCGTTGGCCAGCGCGACCGCCTCATCCTCGGTGTCGACGGTGTGCACCGACAGCACCGGGCCGAAAACCTCGGTCCGGGCGATCGCGGCATCGGGAGCGACACCGACCAGCACCTGCGGACGAACGAAGCACCCGGTCGGGACACCGTCGACCAGACCGCCGCCGTACGTCCGCGCTGCCTCGCCCGCACCCCGCTCCATCAGCGCCAGCACGCGCTGGGCCTGACGCTCACTGACCAGCGGCCCCATCTGCGTGGTCGGGTCGAGCGGGTCGCCAACGACGATGTCTCTCGCGCGCGCGACGACACGCTCGACCAGCTCCTCGGCGACTCCACGCTGGACCACAAGCCTCGAGGTCGCTGAGCAGACTTGTCCAGCGTTGGTGAAGATCCCGGCGCTGATCCCCTCGGCGACGGCGTCGAGGTCGCGTACGTCATCGAGGACGACGGCGGCGCTCTTGCCGCCGCACTCGAGCCAGACCTGCTTCATGTTGGACTCGCCGGCGTAGGTCTGGAAGAGCTGGCCCACGGGGGTGGAGCCGGTGAAGGTCACGGCGTCGACGTCGAGGTGTCGACCGAGCGCCGCGCCCACGACCGGTCCGCTGCCGGGCACGACCGTCAGCACCCCGTCGGGGAGTCCCGCCTCGGCCGCGAGCTCGGCGAGCCGCAGCACCGAAAGCGGGGACTCCTCAGCCGGCTTGAGCACGACACTGTTGCCGACCGCGAGAGCGGGGGCGAGCTTCCATACCGCCATCTCGAGCGGGTAGTTCCAAGGCACCACGGCGGCGACCACCCCGAGTGGCTCACGGCTGACCACGGCCAGGTCCCCGGGTCCGGTCGGCGCGACCTCGCCGTACACCTTGTCGAGACTCTCGGCGTACCACCTCAGGATGGCGGCGGACCCGGGTACGTCGATCGTGGCGGTGTCGACGATGCGCTTGCCGGCGTCGAGGCTGTCGAGCAGCGCCAGCTGGTCGAGATTTTCCAGGACCAGGTCGGACCATCGGGTCAGCACGGCCGCCCGCTCGCGCGGGTGCGCGCGCGACCAGTGGCCCGACTCGAAGGCACGGCGCGCGAGCGCGACCGCCCGGTCGACGTCGTCGTCATCGCACTCGGCGACGTCGGCGAGCACCAGCCCGGTCGCCGGGTCGACCGCGGCGCGCGTGGAGCCCGAGAGCGCCGGGACGAACCCGCCGATCCATGCCTGCGAAGGGATCTCGAGCTTGCCGGCGAGCGCCGCCCAGTCCTCGTGGCTGCGCTCGCTCACGCGCCCTCCGCCAGGGTGGTCACCGGCTCCGCTGCGATCCGCTCGGGTGAGCTGGTGGTCGCGCGAGCCCAGAAGTAGTAGGCCGGGCAGATCACGGCCAGGCCGACGATCCACGAGATGTCGACGCCGTCGAGAGACTTGGCGATCGGGCCGGTGTAGAGCGCATTGGACAGGAACGGAATCTGCACCAGGATGCCCAGCACATAGCAGCCGACGGCCGGGATGTTGATGCGTCCGTAGATGCCACCGTCGGGCTCGAAGAGCGAGGGGATGTCGTACTCGCCGTGCCGGATCAGGTAGTAGTCGACCAGGTTGACGGCAGTCCAGGGGATCAGCACGCAGAGCAGCAGGAGCATGAAGTTCACGAAGTTGCCGAGGAAGTTGTCCTTGCCGACGAGGGCGATGACGAGGGCCACGGCGAATATGGCAATGCAGACGGCGGTCCGGGTCGCTGCGCGCGGCTGCCAGCCCGGCTTCAGCGTCTGCCCGATGGTCAGGGACGAGAGGGCACCGCAGTAGAGGTTCATCGCGTTGGTGGCGCCGATGCTGATCGCGAAGATCGCGAGGATAGTGCCGCCGAGGGCACCGCCGGCCTCGTGGACCCCGGTCACGGTGTCATCCGCAGGCCAGGCCGCGCCGATCACCGCACCGAGGATCATCGGGAGGACCGAGCCGAGCACGCACCCGGAGTAGGTCGCCCAGAAGGCGGCGCGCACGCCCGTGTCCTTGGGCATGTAGCGGGTGTAGTCCGAGACGTATGGCGCGTACGCGATCTGCCACAGCGCCGCCAGCGAGACGGTGCCCATGAAGCCGGCCCACGAGAACGCGCCGGACGACATCGTCCCCGAGGGGAGCCCGACGACGAACAGCATCACGAACGCCGCCAGCAGGGCTAGCCCGGCCACCGCGCTGAGGACACCGGCCATTGCGTGGATGACGCGGTAGCCGTAGATGGCGCCGACCACCCCGAGCGCGCCGACCAGCACGATTCCGGGGGTCTCTCCAATGGAGGTCAGATCGGCCAGCGCCTGCCCGCCCAGCACCATGTTGGAGGCAAAGAAGGCCGTGTACATGACCACGACGATGGTGACGACCAACAGGCTGCCATAGGACCCGAACTGGGCTCGGGTCTGCAGCATCTGCGGCACCCCCATCTGCGGACCCTGGGCGGCGTGCAGCGCCATCACGACGCCGCCGACGACGTTGCCGATCACCAGTGCGAGCACGGCCGCCCAGACCGGGAGCCCGTAGACCACGGTGGCAAGCACGCCGGTCGCGACGGTGAGCAGCATGATGTTGGAGCCGAACCAGATCGTGAACAGCTGGGTCGCGCTGCCGTGCCGTTCGTCGAGCGGGATGTGCTCGATGGTCCGGTACTCGACCTTCTCTCGAGGGGGTGTCTCCGGACCTTGCGCGGGAGTCGTCTTCATGTGCGTGCTCCTAGGTCTCAAGCGCTCATCGGCGGCCACGTCGTTGTCGCCCTGTGATTCCGTCCACCTTCCGTCCGCCCGCCCCATCTGTCCATCACAGAAAATGTGCTCTTTGGATCATGAAAGTCGATGTTGAGCGCGCGTTCACACGGGTGTTACACAAGCGGTCGCCCGATCTCACGTTCGACCAGGCGGGTCACCAGCTCACGCGCATGTTCGACGCTCATCGCTGGGTTGTGGCCGACCACGTGCAGGCCCACGGCGTCCTCGAGGGCGACGATCGTCTCGGCGATCTCGCGCGGCGCGGTGCGCAGCGTCAGCACCCCGCGCTCCATGCCGCGTGTGAGCACCAACTCGTAGAGCGAGACCTCCTGCTCCCACAGCGAGCTCATCAGGGCGGCGTGCGCAGCACTGCGCGCGCCGTGGACGTGCAGCTCGTAGAGCACGCGGCAGAGCAGGTCGGCCACGTCGTCGGGGACCCCGAGCCGCACCAGCTCCGCGAGCTGGGCCATCGGGTCCTCGATCCGGTCCATCGCCTCGCGGCGCGCGGAGTAGAAGCGGCGGACGGCGTCGGCGTGGACGTCCAGGACGAGCTCGTCGAGACTCGGGTAGTAGTAGGTGACCAGGCCGGCGGACAGGCCGGCCTGGGTTGCGACATCGCGGATGCGGAGGCCGGCGACCCCGGAGTCGACGATCGCCTGCGAGGCGGCGCGTACGAGGTTGCGGCGTCGTTCGCGCTGATCCTTTGGACGGGCCATCCCGGAATTATCTATGGCTCGCATCAAAGAATCGAGCCTTACGAAACATTGCTCTAACCAGGATTTTGCGGTGCGATGACATGAGCCTGGTCACATTCATTGCGGCCAATCGCAGAGAACTACGAAGGAGGGCCATGTCGACGAGCAAGCCAGACGGGTCGGCTGACCTGGTCCTGCGCGGCCGGGTCCGTCTCGACGCGTTCGCCGAGCCCGTGACTGCGGTCGCCGTCCGCGGCGGCCGCGTCGTCGCGCTCGGCGACGAGGCCTGCGCCCGGGTGACTGACGGCCGCACGGAGGTGGTGGACGTGGACGGGACCGTCATCCCCGGCTTCGTCGATGCCCACGTGCACCCCGTCATGGCCGGGCTCAACCGGTTGCGCTGCGACCTCGACGACCTGCACGACCTCACGGACTACCGCGCCCGGATCCGTGGCCACCTCGAGATGCCGGGTGAGTGGTTCCTCGGCTCGGGCTGGTACGGCGATGTCTTCCCCGGCGGCTTCCCGTCCGCCGACGAGCTGGACCGCCTGGTCGGTGACCGCCCGGCGCTGCTCACCAGCCACGACGCCCACGGCGTGTGGGTCAACACCGCTGCCCTGCGCCGCGCCGGCATCGACGACTCCACCCCCGACCCGGCCGGAGGCCGGATCCACCGCGACGCCGACGGCCACGCGACCGGCTTCCTGATGGAGTCCGCCGCGGATCTGGTCGACGCGCTCGTCCCCCGTCCCGACACCGCCGAGTTGGTCGATGCTCTGCTCGAGGCCCAGCGACTGCTCCACGCCGACGGCATCGTCGGCTGGCAGGACGCGGCCGTCGGCGAGATGCTCGGTATGCCCGACCTGTTCCCGATCTACCGCGAGGTCGCCACCTCGGGACGACTCACCGCCAAGGTGACCGGCGCGCTGTGGTGGGCCCTGGATCACGGGGTGGATCAGATCGAGGGTCTGCTCCAGGCACGCGCCGAGGCCGACGCCTGGCCGAACTTCTCGGCCACCGCGGTCAAGATCATGCAGGACGGCGTCTGCGAGAACCTGACCGCCGCGGTCCTCGATCCCTATCACGGCCACCCGCACGAGCACGGCCTGAGCTTCATCGACCCCGAGGAGCTGCGCGTGATCGCGGCTGCCCTCACCGCCGAGGGCTTCGACCTGCATCTGCACGCCGTCGGGGATCGCGCCGTCCGCGAGTGCCTGGACGCCGTCGAGGTCGCCCACCCCGACCCCGACGCACGACACCAGATCGCTCACATCGACCTGATCGATCCCTCCGACGTACCCAGGTTCGCCGAGCTCGGCGTTGTCGCCAACATCCAACCCCTCTGGGCTCGGGAGGACCGCGTCCTGGTCGAGACCAAGCTGCCGTTCCTCACCGACGCCCAGCGCGAGCACCACTTCGCCTTCGGCCAGCTGCACGCCGCCGGCGCTCCGCTCGCGATGGGCTCGGACTGGCCGGTCTCCAGCCCCAACCCGCTCTGGGGCATGCACGTCGCGGTCAACCGCACCGCACCGACCGACGACCCGCACGCCCAGGACACTCACGCCCGCACCGTGCCGCTGCTCGCGCGCGAGCGGATCGATGCGGCGACCGCGTTGCACGCCGCCACCGCCGGCGCCGCGCACGCCTCCCGGCTCGACTGCACCGGCAGGCTCCACGTCGGCGCAGCTGCCGATCTGGTCCTGCTCTCCCACGATCCCTTGGGCGTCGATGCGTCCGAGCTGTCCGCCATCACCGTCCAGGCCACGTACGTCGACGGCGCAGTCGTCTTCGCCCGCTAATCCAGAACACCCTGAGGAAACCCCATGTCAACGACACCCACCGCGCTCGCCCAGGAGCAGGAGTCCAAGCTCCACAAGTCCCTGGGCCGGTTCGACATCATCTTCCTGCTGATCGCCGCCATCGTCGGTCTGGAGACGCTCGGCGCAGTCTCGAGCTTCGGCGCCGAGGCGTTCACCTGGACCCTCGTCCTGGCGATCTTCTTCCTCGTGCCCTATGGCCTGATCTTCGCCGAGACCGGCGCCGCGTTCACCGAGGAGGGCGGCGCCTACACCTGGGTCCGCGACGCCTACGGTCGCAGGGCGGGCGCGATCGCCTCGCTTCTCTCCTGGGTCACCCAGCCGATCTGGGTCGGCGGCTCGATCGTCTTCCTCGCCACCGAGGCCTGGAACACCAACCTGGGCGAGATCACGGCGGGGTCGTTCCTCGACTACGTCTTCAAGCTGACCTTCGTCTGGGTGACCGTGCTCGCGGCGATCGTCAGCCTCCGCTACGGCAAGTGGCTCCCCACGGTGGGCGCGCTCGTCAAGGTCTTCATCCTGGTCTTCTTCGTCGGCACCGTCGTCGTCTACGGCGCCCAGCACGGCTTCGTCTCACTCTCGCTCGGCGACTTCTCCCCCACCTGGATCGGCTTCCTCGGCGCCACCCCCCTCCTCCTCTTCGCCTACCTCGGGTTCGAGTCGGGCAACAGCGCCGCGGGTGAGATGAAGAACCCCGCCCGCGACGTCCCGTTCGGCATCCTGCGCTCCAGCGGCATCGCCGCGGCCTGCTACCTGGCCCCGATCTTCTCGATCCTGCTCGTCGTGCCGAAGGATGAGATCGGCGGCATCGACGGCTTCTTCAGCGCCACCTCCACGGTCTTCAGCGTGTACGGCGGCGCCGCTGACGGCATGCTCCAGGTGCTCTCGGTTTGCCTGGTCTTCGTGCTCATGTCCCAGGGCGCCTCGTGGATGATCATCTCGGACCGGATGCAGGCGATCGCCGCGGCCGACGGGGCGTTCTTCGGCGGGTTCTTCGGCGTCTTCAACCGCAGGCTCAGCACCCCGGTCCGGATGAACCTGATGTCCGGCGTCACCGGCACCGTCTTCTTGCTGGCAGCGATGCAGCTCACGGGCGACGCCGGCGCCATCTTCAACGTGGTGCTGATCATCGCGATCACGACGTTCCTGCTCTCCTACCTGCTGATCATCCCGGCCGCGGTCAAGCTGCGCGGCGTCCAGCCCGAGCGCCCGCGACCGTTCCGCGTGCCGGTCTCCGACCGGGTCTTCTCGCTGATGGGCCTGCTCTGCTTCCTCTGGATCGCCCTGGGCTCGTGGGTCGCCGTCTTCCCAGGCACGCTGGAGTCGCTCTTCGGCGTCGACTACCCGTTCTACGACATCTGGGGCGTCCACCGCGGCACGTTCGAGGTCTTCACCATCGGCACGCTCGTCGTCCTGCTCGCCCTCGGCATCCTCGGCTACGTCCGCGGCGCCAAGGTTCGCGCGGCCACGCCGCTGTCCACCGACACCTCCGGTACTCCGGAAAGCGTCGAAGCATGAGCACCACCAGCACCCCTGCCCGCACCGCCACGCACCCGCTCGACCGGCTCAGCGCCGAGGAGATCGAGCTCAACCGGACGATCCTCGACGAGGCCGGACTCATCGGCGCCAGCACCCGGTTCCCGCTGGTCCAGCTCGACGAGCCGGCGAAGGCGGAGGTGGTCGCCTGGATCCCCGGCACCACCTGGGACCGCAGGGTCCGCTCGGTCCTGCTCGAACGCGGCCCGGGCACCGTGACCGAGGTCCTGGTATCGCTGGATCAGCGTGCGGTGCTGGAGCAGCGGGTGATCGACGTGCTCGCCGAGGGGCAACCGCCGATCATGGGCGAGGAGTTCGAGCTCGTCGAGCAGATCCTGTGGGCCGACGAGGCCTGGTGCGCGGCGATGGCCAAGCGCGGGCTGACCACCCCGGAGCGGATCCGGATCTCCGCGCTCTCGGCCGGGCACTTCGAGATCGACGGCGAGGACGGCCGCCGACTGGTGCGCTGCCTGTCCTTCCTCCAACTCGACGACGACGACAACATCTGGGCGCACCCGATCGACGGCATCGTGGCGTACGTCGACCTGAACACCGGTGAGGTCATCGAGCTCATCGACGCCGGCGACTTCGACCTACCCACCGACCGTGCCGACTTCGAGGCCGGCCCCGACGTGGTGCCCGAGCGGACCACGCAGAAGCCGATCGTGATCACCCAGCCCGAGGGCGCCAGCTTCACCGTCGAGGGTGACGTGGTGCGCTGGGAGAACTGGGAGTTCCGGATCGGGTTCGACCAGGTCGAGGGCCTGACCCTGCACCAGATCGGCTTCCGCGACCGCGACCAGGGCGGTCGGGTCCGCCCGATCGTCTACCGCGCCTCCGTGGCCGAGATGGTGGTGCCGTATGGCGACCCGTCCCCTGTGCGGTTCTGGCAGAACTACTTCGACGCCGGCGAGTACTCGCTCGGCAAGGAGGCGAACTCGCTGTCGCTGGGCTGCGACTGCCTCGGCGAGATCCATTACTTCGACGCCGTGCTCGCCGACGACGACGGCCGAGCGCGCAGCATCGGCAATGCGATCTGTATGCACGAGGAGGACTTCGGGGTGCTGTGGAAGCACACCGATGCCTACAACGGGACGAGCTCGACGCGTCGGCAACGCCGACTGGTCATCTCGTTCTTCATCACGGTCGGCAACTACGACTACGGCTTCTACTGGTACCTCTACCTCGACGGCACCATCGAGCTGGAGTGCAAGGCGACCGGAGTCGTCTTCGCTTCCTCCTACCCGGGTGCCGACTACCCGTGGGCCAGCGAGATCGCTCCCGGCGTGGGTGCGCCCTACCACCAGCACCTGTTCTCTGCGCGGCTCGACCTGATGATCGACGGCGTCGGCAACGCGGTGGACGAGGTCGACGCCGTGCGGGTGCCGGTCTCCGCCGACAACCCGTACGGCAACGCCTTCACCCGCCAGGCGACCCGCTTGAGGAGTGAGTCCGAGGCGGCGCGGATGGCTGATGGGCTGGTCGGTCGGACCTGGCACCTGGTCAACCCGTCGGTGCAGAACGCGCTGGGCCAGCCGGTCGGATACGCGCTGCACCCAGAGGGACAGCCGACGCTGCTCGCCGACCCGTCCTCGTCGATCGCCAAGCGAGCTTCGTTCACCACGAAGCACCTGTGGGTGACCGCTCAGTCCGACGAGGAGCGCTACCCGTCGGGCCGTTTCGTCAACCAGAACCCGGGCCTGACCGGCATCGACACCTGGACTGCGGACAACCGCGACATCGACGGCACCGACATCGTCGTGTGGCACACCTTCGGGCTGACACACTTCCCGCGTCCGGAGGACTGGCCGATCATGCCCGTCGACCACACCGGCTTCACCCTGAAGCCCGTCGGCTTCTTCGACCGCAACCCGGCGCTCGACGTCCCTCGGCCTCGCGGCAGTCACTGCGACTCGGCGGGTGGGGCCGGGACCTCGTCGTGTCACTGATGCTGTTGGCAGCGGCCGCCTGCCGCTGAGCCCGTAGGGGACGGGATCATGACCATCGCACATCGAATGTAACCTTGCGGTTATGTAGCCAGACAGTTACATTCGTGCGATGGACGCCGTGTTGCACGCGCTGGCAGACGAGAGTCGGCGGACAGTTCTCGAGATTCTGCGCGACCACCCGGCGAGTGCAGGAGAGCTGGCCGAGGCTCTTCCGATCGCTCGCCCGGGGGTGTCGCGGCATCTCCGCGTGCTGCGCGAAGCCGGGCTGGTCGACGTACGCCAGGACGCGCAGCGCCGGATCTACACACTCCGCGCGGAGGCGCTCGTCGAGGTCGACGAATGGCTCGGAGACTACCGCCAGCTCTGGGAGAGCAGACTCGACGCGCTCCATACCGAGATCGCACGAGGAAAGAAGGCACGACGATGACCACGATCACGACGATGCGAGCACTCGACGAGACCCGCGGAGCAGTCCGGGTCGAGGACCTCTACGACACGGACATCGACGACCTCTGGCAGGCGTGCACGACGCCCGAGCGCCTAGCCCGCTGGATCGCACGGGTCGACGGCGACCTGCGGGTCGGCGGCACCATCCAAGTCGTCTTCACGAGCACCTGGACCGGTCCGGTGCGCGTCGAGTTGTGCGATGCGCCCCACCACCTGCTGTTGACGACGGAGCCGGGTACGGACGACGAGGGGCAGATCGAGGCGTGGCTGACTGACGAGGGCGCCAAGACCCGACTGGTGGTCGAGGAGCGCGGCCTGCCGATGACGCATCTCCCGTTCCACGCCTCTGGTTGGCGGGTCCACCTCGAGGATCTCGGACGGTCGCTGGAGGTCGACGGCCCGGTCCATCCGGAGGGCTGGACCTCCGATGCCGGGGCTTCCGGCTGGCAGCAACGCTGGGAGCAGCTCACGCCGACGTACCAACAGATGGAGATCGGTCGCGAAGGGCGACGAGAACTGAGCGCTGGTTGACGGGCAGAACGGTGACGTGGGTTCCCGGGCAAGTCGACCTCCGGCCGGGTCCGAGACGCATCGACGGTCATCAGGCGCCGCTGGCTCGGGCTACGTCGAGCGCGGTCCACGCGAGCGCGGTCGCGGCGTCGAGCAGGGCCTTCTCGGCGTCGGGGCCGACGCAGTGGTCGGCGAACTCGGGCTGGTGGTTGAGGGCGGGGAGCGAGCCGATGCCGATGTACGGATGGATCGCGGGCACGACCTGGGACACGTTGCCCATGTCGGTGGAGGCCCGGTTCATCCGCCTCGCCGGGGTGTCGCGGTCGAAGATCCGGCCCAGACGCTCGGCGTTGTCGACGTATGCACGCAGCGCCGGCTCGAAGGTGCGGAACTCGGCATACGGCTTGCTCTCGGCGCTGATGTCGAGCGTGGCGCCGGTGGCGACTGCGCCGGCCTCGAAGCACCGCCACACCTTCGCCTCGGTCTCGGCGAGCTGGTCGAGGCTCTCGGCGCGGACGTACCAGCGACCCTCGGTGCGGGCGGGGATGGCGTTGGGGGCCTCTCCCCCGTTGGTCATCACACCGTGGACGCGCACCGTTGACGGCAGCTGCTGGCGCAGGAGCCCGACCGCGACCTGGGCGATCGTGAAGGCGTCCGCTGCGTTGACGCCCTGCTCGGGGTAGGCGGCGGCGTGCGCTGCCTTGCCCTGGTAGGAGATGTGCGAGTGGGAGACGGCGAACGGCTCGGCCTCCGCGACATCGACCGGTGCCGGGTGTGCCATCATCGCCAGGTCCAGCCCCGCGAAGGCGCCACGCTCCAGCAGTTCGATCTTGCCGCCGCCGCCCTCCTCGGCCGGCGTGCCGTAGACCTCGATCGTGATGCCGGCCGCGTCGGCCAGCGGCGCGAGGGCTCGGGCCGCGCCGACGGTGATCGCGGAGATCAGGTTGTGCCCGCAGGCGTGCCCGAGGCCGGGCAGTGCGTCGTACTCCGCGCAGAGTCCGAGCCGGAAAGGACCGCTGCCGTAGGTGGCTAGGAAGGCGGTCTCGAGCCCCAGGTAGGCGGGGGTGACGGTGAAGCCGGCCTCGTCCAGCGTCTCGGCGACCCAGCGCGCGGAGCGGTGCTCCTCCCAGGCGGTCTCGGGGTGCGCGTGCAGCTGCTCGGACAGCCGAATCAGCCGCTCGGCGTCCACGGCGACCGTCCGGGCGGCGTACTGCTTGGGGTCCTCGGTCATCGGGCTCACTCGTTCCCGGGTACGCCGTAGGAGGGCGCCGCTGTGGGGTCGAGACCGCGGGTGACGTAGTCGTCGCGCTGCGGGAGCCATCGGTCGAGGAGGTCGCGCAGGTCGGCGAGTGGGTCCTCGGACCAGTCGACCCGAAGGTCGGTCTCCCGCCAGGCCACCCGGCGTACGACGGCCAGTCCGGCCGAGTGGACGGGGCCCGCCTCCCCACCGGCCGCCAGCCCCGCGACCAGCGCGGCCAGCAGCCGTTCCTCCAGCTCGCCCGTCGAGGTCTCGAAGCCCTCGACGACCGCGTCGATGATGCCGGTCTCTGCCAGCATGTTGCCGGCGGCGACGATCCCTGCGTCGACCCGGTGGTGGTGCACCCCGAGCGTCTGGGAACCGGAGTAGGCGGCGCCCCGGCCACTGAGGTCCAGCACGGTGAGCTGACGGTGCTCGATCAGCGCCCGGTCCTGCACGACGGTGTCGAGGGCGCCAGGGGCGCTGCTACCGGCTTCGAGAAGGTCGAGCAGCTCGGTCCCCAACCGCGGATCCGTGACGTTCTGCGACGCCGCGCCACCGATGCCGGGACGCAGGTGGATGCAGCGCGCGGCGACGGCAGGGCTGGACGAGCTGACGGCCATACCGACGGCGCCGTTGCCATCGGTGGCCAGCACGGAGAAGGTCACCGCTCAGCGTCCGGGATCACGGCGACGGCGTCGATCTCCACCAGCCACTCGGGCCGAGCGAGTGCCGAGACGACCAAGCCGGTCGAGATCGGGTGCACGCCGCGTGTCCACCTGCCGATGACGCGGTAGACGGTCTCGCGGTAGCGCGGGTCGACAATGTAGATCGTCAGCTTGACCAGGTGCTCCATCAGCGCGCCGGACTCTTCGAGGAGCATGGCGATGTTGGCCATCGCCTGCTCCGTCTGTGCCGCGACGTCGCCGATCCCGACAGACGCGCTGGTGTCCAGGTCCTGTCCGATCTGTCCGCGCACGTAGACGGTGTTGCCGGCGACGACCGCCTGGCAGAGATCGTTGTCGAGCTGCTGCTCGGGGTAGGTGTCGCGGGTGTTGAACGGCCGGATCCGCGTGTGTCCCCCGACCACGATCGGCGGGTTGGGTGCGATGGCAGCCGGTTCGTTGGTCATGTGCAGGCCCTCCGCTGGTCGATGAGGCAGACGTCGTGCTGGGACGAGCCTAGGAAGGACACTGCCGCCTGTCGAGACGATCTAATTGGCCCCGAACATCGACGCAATCGATCCATCGGTCCGCAGGGCCGAGATCAGCTCCTCGATCGCCGCCACCCGACGGGTCGGGCGGATGCCGGCCGCCTTGATGAGCATCACGTCCAGTGCCGGCGCTTCACCTGCGATGTCCACTGCGACCACGGCCGACGCGTCGGCGCCACCGTTGTCCCGAGGTCGGGCGTTGAGGATGGTGTAGGCCAGCCCCCGGGCGACGATCGCCCGGCAGGTCTCGGCACTGGTGGTCCGGAAGCGCACAGTCGGATTGAGACCGGCGGTGCGGAAGAGTCCGGCGAAGTAGTCGCGACTCTGAGGCAGATCCAGCAGCGCCAGTGGCTCGTCGGCGAGCTCGGCGAGGTCCACCTTCTTCCGACGAGCGAGTCGGTGGTTGCGAGGCAGCAACACGTAGGGGCGCAGCGTGTAGATCGGTGTCGCCTCCAGCCGGGGGTCGGCGATGATGTCGTAGCCGATCGCGAGGTCGAACCGGCCACCGGCCACGCCGTCGGCAAGCTCCACGAGATCGACCTCACTGGTGTTGACCTCCAGGTTCGGGAGTCGTTCGGCCATCTCCGCGAGCAGGGCGGGCAGCAGGTAAGGCGCCAGCACGCCGAAGCAGCCGAGGTGCAACGTGCCGCTGAGCTCGGTGCCGAGCCCGCGCGCCTCGTCGGCAAGCTCGGCGGCCTGCCGCAACAGCCGCCTGCTCGCGGCGAGCAGCTGCTCGCCGGCCGAGGTCAGGGTGACACCGCGAGCGTGGTGCCTCATCAGCAGCTGCACGTTGAGCGCCCGCTCGAGCTCGACGAGCGCCGTAGACAGGGCCGACTGCGAGAGGTGGATCGACTGGGCAGCGGCCGTGACGCTTCCCGCCTCGGCCACTGCGACGAAGTACTCCAGCTGCCGGAGTGTGTACTGGGCCATCGCGCTCCAACTCCTCTCGCAGACCTGGGTCAGTGTAGGAGGGAATTGCCTTTGGATCGATAGATCGGAACTAGAACGCCAAGAAGATCTGTTGGACACTGGTATCACTTCCCGCTGAGGATCGAGTGAGCAGCACTCGCAGCCATACGCAGTGGAGGTCAGGATGTCGAACCAACAGGTGGAGGTCCTCGTCGTCGGCGCGGGCCAGGCCGGGGTCGCGATGAGCGAGCACCTGAGCGACAGCGGCGTACCGCACCTCGTCCTGGAGCGGAGCCGGATCGCCGAGCGGTGGCGGACCGAGCGTTGGGACTCCCTCGTGGCCAACGGGCCGGCCTGGCACGACCGCTTCCCCGGCCTGGAGTTCTTCGACGTCGACCCCGACGGGTTCGCGTCCAAGGATCAGGTCGCCGACTACTTCACCGCTTACGCCGAGAAGATCGGCGCACCGATCCGATGCGGGGTCGAGGTCACCTCGGTGCGGAAGCACGAGGGTCGCGACGGCTTCCGTGTCGAGACGTCCGAAGGCACCATCGACGCTCGCTTCGTGGTCGCTGCGACCGGCCCCTTCCAGCGACCGGTGTTCCCCCCGATCGTGCCCGCCGATGCAGGTCCACTGCAGATGCACTCCAACACCTATCGCAACCCCGACCAGCTGTCCGAGGGCGCCGTGGTCGTGGTCGGCGCCGGGTCCTCGGGCGTCCAGATCGCCGACGAGCTCCGGGCATCTGGCCGCGAGGTCTACCTCTCGGTCGGCCCGCACGACCGGCCTCCACGCAGCTACCGCGGCCGTGACTTCTGCTGGTGGCTCGGTGTCCTCGGCCTGTGGGACGCGGAGACCCCTCCACAGGGCGCCGAGCACGTCACCATCGCAGTCAGCGGGGCACACGGCGGGCACACCGTCGACTTCCGCGCGCTTGAGGCGAGCGGCATCCACCTCGTCGGGATGACCACGACGTACGACGGCGGCGTCCTCAGTTTCGCTCCCGATCTGGCCGAAAACATCGCCCGCGGCGACGCCAACTACCTGGCCCTTCTCGACGAAGCCGACGCGTACGTCGCCCGCAACGGCCTCGACCTCCCCGAGGAGCCGGCCGCCCGCGACCTAGGGCCTGCGCCAGCCGCGACCGCCGACCCGCTCAGCGAGCTCGACCTCACCGACGGCGGTGTCGGCACCATCATCTGGGCGACCGGCTACGCCACCGACTACAGCTGGCTACAGGTCGATGCGTTCGACGAGAACGACCGGCCCCGCCACCGCCGCGGCGTGTCCACGGAGCCCGGCGTCTACTTCCTCGGGCTTCCCTGGCTGTCGCGCCGCGGGTCGAGCTTCATCTGGGGGGTGTGGCACGACGCCAGATACGTCGCCGACCACATCGCGACCCAGCGCGGGTACCTCGCCTACGGGGACGACGACTGAGTCAGGTTCCATGCCGGGGCCGTACGTCGGCCCCGACAGCCAGCGCAGCCAGTTGGAGCCCGTCACCGCAAGTCGGAGCCGGTCTTCACCACGTGGGCGACGCACTCGACGTGGTGCGTCATCGGATGCTGGTGAGCGTGGACGCTAGCCTTTGCGGCTGGCTGCACTCATGAGACCAAAGTAGTGGCTGACCTGCGGCGATGCCGGTTGAGAGGCTGGGGGCGTCGTACGCCTTTGCGGGTGGTTGCGAATCAAAGCGAGCCCATTCCGGGCTCTCCTGCCACCGGGCACCGTCGGACGCAAACGACCGCAGGCTCTCCCCCACTGGCGCGGCGCGGTGTGACCGGACATCAGCCCGATCACACAAGCCTAGGAGGTGCCCGATGACAGTTCTTCCGGTCAACGTCGACGGCGCTGACGCAACTCCGGAGTCAACATCGGCGCGCTCCAGGCGCCGGATCCAGCGATCAAGCCCGAGCGCGACTT
>CAVPLV010000004.1:0-54595 GCA_963706475.1 uncultured Actinomycetota bacterium
TAAGGGCGGGTCGACGGACAGCGCCACGGACTTCAGCTCACCGCCTCGGAGAAGGTATGGCAGCACGTGGCCGGCGTTGACGATCTCGAGGAGGCCAGAGGGCAGGTCGAGCCTCGAGATGAGCCCTGTCACGAAGTCGTCGCGGGAGTGCCGGGCGGCTTGCTCAAACAGCGCGCTGTTGGTCTCCGCTGCCTGGTCGAGCAAAGAGAGTCCGCGACGACGTGCCCCCCGCAGGCTGCCCAGGCACACACTGGCTGTCAGGGCAGCATCGACACCATGACCCATCGCGTCGGTCATCGACAAGTGCAGCGAGTCGCGTGCCAGGCTGTAGTCGAAGGTGTCGCCCCCGATGCTCGCGGCCGGCTCCAGCCATCCTGCGAGCGTGAACGCGGCAGCCTCGCAGGTCCGGGCTTCCGGAAGCAGCCTTTGCTGGATCTCCGCGGAGAGCGTAAATGCCCGGCTGCGCTGCCCCCACTCGAACAGGTCCGTATGCCGGCGGTTAGCGATGACCACAAAGGCCAGCAGGTGCGCCACTCTCCCGATCTCGGACAACTCGTCAAGAGTGGGCTCCGTGGACAGGAAGAGTTCGAGCACGCCGATGGACTCGCCGCGCTCTGTGACCGGGGCGAGGACCGCCCAGAACCGTGAGGGCATGTCTGTGGCGTTGGCGGCTGGCACCACCTGGATGGTCTGGGTGCGGACGGCCTGCTCGTGAGCTCCGCCGTCGAACGGAAACACCGTTGCGGACTCCCCTTCAGCACGTCGCTCGCCAGTGGAGAGAACACCAGCATCGATGGCCGAGCTGTCCGACACAGGGAGATGTGCCAGGCGCACCAGGGCGCGCCCGGAAAGGTCGGCGATGAGGAAGGACACCGCTACGGCGCCGAAGGCCGACCCGAGCTCACGGGCGACGGCTTCCACCGCCTCCACAGGAGAGGCGGACTCGGCCGCTTCCAAGACACGCTCGACATTCCTGGTCTCGCGTGACTCCTTCATCTCCGGAGAGTAGACCTGACGATCCCCTGCCAGGACGGTTTGGCCATCCGGTTGCGTACCGAAGGGGACGTTGGACCGCCACTGGACCTCAGAGTCAACTCCCATCTCGCGTCAGGCTCCCGTCGATCCTCACTGGGTTTGGAGCGCATGAACGCGGGTCGGGAGTGATCCGTTCTTCGCTCGCCGGACTGCTGTTCCCGCTGGCCTGGACTCCTTGGTGCGTAGTAGACCTACATCCTTGTCGCAGGACGTCTCGGTCCGCACGTTGAGCCGCATCCCGGCTGAGTGCATTCCGTTCGCCAGGTTGGTTGCGCGCCATGCCAGGATCGGCGTGCTTGCCTTCAGCGTGCGCGCAGGCTGAACTCGTTGCCGTCCGGGTCGGCGAGTTCGATCGAGTCGCCGAGATCGGTCGACCGAGTCGCGCCCAGGGAGATGAGGCGGTCGGTCTCCCCGCTGGGGTCAGCCGTGACCAGATCCAAGCGCTGCCGGTTCCGCCCGCGCTTGGGGTGGACTGGTGGACCGCCCCAGGAGACCTTGGTACCGCCGAGCGGTGACTGGACTGCGGTCTCCTCGTCTTGGTCCCACACGAGCGGCCAGTTCAGCGCCTGGCTCCAGAACAGCCCCACGTCTCGGGTGCCGTCGCAGGTGACCTCACCGAGCCGGCCGGTGTCGGCCAGGAACCGGTTCTGCGGCTCGATCACGCACAGCTCGTTGCCGCCAGGGTCTGCTAACACGACAAAGCCGTCGTCGAGGGCTTGGCCGACATCGATGGGGCGACCGCCAAGTCGCAGTGCTGATTCGACCGTCCGCTGCTGGTCCTCGAGGCTGGTGCTGGTCAGGTGTAGGTGCAGACGTCGCGGGCCGATCTGTTCAGTGTCGGAGGTCAGGAAGCGAAGCCCGACCTGCGTGGGGCCACCCGGCACCAGTACACCGTCGGTCTCCTGAAGGAGTTCCCGCTGGAGCAGCCCAGCCCAGAAGGCTCCGACTCCGCCAGCGTCAGCGACCTCGAACGCCACCGCCTCAAGTTGCAACACCATGCGTGCACCGTAGATCCGTGCACGCTGGGTAAGCCACACAGTTTCGGCCCTCGTCGGGATCGGAACTGAGCCGGACGGCGGCTTAGAAATCGGATGTCGAGACCTTGAGGACGCGGGCCTACTTGCCGTCAGGATCATCGTCGTCGGTCAACTCGAAAGAGCGAAGGGAATCGGCGTTGTAGTCGTCCCGGACCAGCATGCCCATGGCGGCGAGCGCCTCGCGGGACGGCAGTTCGTCATCGAAGATGCCGTACACCGCGCTCTGATCGAGCCCAGAGCTGCGACCGAAGTCCTCAATCCGCAGCATCCCGCGCCCACTGAGGGTCGGTTTGTGCCCTTGGTCTGCGCCCATCGGCACAGCGACCATTCATCGGCTGAGTGCGTTTTCAACCCGCGCCGGCAGGCGGTAAGACGCCGCGCCGCAGATGGCGGACGGGGCTCCCCGCCAAAGTGATGAACGAACGCGTTCCCGACTACCACGGCTGAGCGTGGTCACACGGTGGAAGCCAGCCTTGGTTCAGTACTTCGGCGAACGCCGTGGTCGTCGCGCGCCATCTGAGCGGAGGCCAGCACGGTCACGGCACCACTCATGGGCCGCTTCCACCACCCTTCCGGTCCGCTAGACAACGCCCTGGACCCTGGACCGTGCGGGCGGCCGGTCCGGCGTCCTTCCGCTGATACAAATCGGGAAACCCTTCTCTCCCGTACGCTCGCACGGTGGGCACGGCACCCGCGACGCCAGTTCACCTGGTCGTTGATAGGAACCATTGAGCGCGACGGCGGCTCACGTCGGGCAGCGTCGGAAGGCATACGGGGAAGTCAGATGAACGCGCAACCTGCCGGTTGGTACCAGGACCCACAGGACGCTTCACAGATGCGTTACTGGAGCGGAAGCGCGTGGACGGAACATCGCAGTCCGCGAGGCCAGGCACTTCCGCCTGCTACGAGCGTGCGACAGATACCAGCACCGAAGGGCCCCACGGGGAGGTGGTACTTCGTCATCACCCTCGCCACCGTCGGCTTGCTCGCGGCTGTGCCCTTCTTCCACGCCGCCTCTCGCCTCGACAGGCCGCAGCTTCGTAAGGTCGGCGCGGCGATGGCAGGCGCGAGCCTTCTCGGCTACGCACTGATCGCTGCCTCCCCAGAAGACGACACCGGTTCGCCAACTGGATGGCTGTCGAATGTGGCCGTGCTCATCCTGCTCGGTGTCATGCTGGTCGCCTCCCTCCTGTTGATCGGCCTCAGGCGGGAGGTCTACAACCCCGCCGTCGTTGCCATGCCCCCAAACGGAAACCAGGGTGCGATGGCGAACGTTGAGGCCGCACGGCGGGCGAGGAACGAGGCACGAAACCTTGCCCTGAAAGACCCGATGATGGCTCGGGAGTTGGGGATAGGTCGCCCGCAGTCGAGAGCGGGGTACGTCGACGGTGGCCTGCTGGACCTGAACCTTGCAACGGCAGAACAGTTGAGCGCGATCTGCGGCCTACCGCGCAACCAAGCGGAGGCAGTCGTGGCATCGCGCGACACCTTGGGCCGTTTCCTCACCGTGGATGACGCAATCATCTTCGGCCAGATCGGCGAGGACTACGCGCCCATGGTTCGAGACCGAGGAATCATCATCGCGGACCGATGACCTGATCGTTGACTTTTCCACAGCGTCCATCCGCCAGTTGGTGCCTGTCCCTGCGGCTCAGCGGCAGCGCACGCAGACCTGCTCAGCGAGTGGGATCGATCATCGTCATCCCGGCGACCTTCGCTTGATCGAAACGCGGCAGTAGGGCCGCGGCATCGTCGAGACCGATGGTGCGTTCGATGAGCCGTTGCGGTTGCAGCGATCCTGCCTCGATCAGCGCCAACATGCCCGGATAGTCGGCCGCAGCCATCCCGTGGCTACCGAGGACGTCGAGCTCCCACCCGATCACTCGCGACATCGGCACCCTCGGATGTCCGCCAATCGGCGGGAGCAGCCCGACCTGTACGAGGCGGCCTCGACGTCGCAGGCTCAGGATGGCGTCGGCGCAGGTTTGCTCACTTCCAACAGCATCGACCGCGATGTCGCTGCCACCTTCAACGAGGTCTCCGACAGCCGATGGTATGTCGGCTCCATCGGCAACGAGGGTGTGCTCCGCCCCGAGCTCGGTGGCCACCGCGAGCGCTTCCCGGTTGCGGTCCACCACGACCACGTGGGCGCCGAGCGCACGGGCGATCATCACCACACTGAGACCGATCCCGCCGGCACCGATCACGGTGACCCACTCCCCCTCGGCGATCCGCGCGCGTCCTACGAGCGCGCGGTACGCGGTGGCGAAACGGCATCCGAGGCTGGCTGCGGTCGCGAAGTCCACCTGCTCGGGAACGGCGACCAGGTTGGTGTCCGCGGCGTGCAGGGCGACGTACTCGGCGAACGACCCCCAGTGGGTGAACCCTGGTTGTTGCTGGTCAGGACAGACCTGCGCGTCCCCATCCAGGCACCACGCACAGCGGCCACAGCCGCAGACGAACGGGACCGTGACCCTGTCTCCGACCCCCCACCGTGTCACGCCCGTGCCGACCTCCACGACCTCGCCGGCGAGCTCGTGGCCAGGCACGTGCGGGAACGAGATCTCCTCGTGTCCTGCCCAGGCGTGCCAGTCGCTGCGGCACATCCCCGTGGCCACGACACGGACGACGACGCCGCCGGCGGGGGCCGAGGGTCTCGGCACCTCTCGGACCTCGGGCCGAGATTGGGTCGCGTCGACCACAACTGCACGCATCCGCACATCCTCACAAAGTGTTTGCAGATGTTCGGTAGTTGGCCCGTACTTCTGCGGGGCCGTGGGCCGTGCAAGCTGTCACGGAGCCGCGTCCGTCCGAGTGGGTGGACGGTCCATCAGCGATCCCGGGCCGACCCGGACCACGAGGCAGGCGGGCTGGACGGCGAAGCGCAGCCGACTCGCCTCGGTGAGCACGTCTCCGTCGACCTCGCACAGCTGAGGCGGGTCGACCCGCACCGTGAGGTCGCGACCCCGGTCGCGCTGGAGCGACGGTCCGTCGCCCCGGTTGGTCAGCACCCGCGAGGCCACCGCGATCCACTCGGTGCAGGCTCTCCGGGCTGATCGTCGCCACGTCCAGCAGGCCGTCGTCGACCTCGGCATCGGGCAGCAGCACCATGCCGCCGGTGAGCTCGCCGCAGTTGCCGACGACGACGGTGCGGGCCGGGCCGTCGGCCGCGGTGCGCCCGTCGACGACGAGGTCGAGCGCGAACGGGTCGTCGGTCAGGTGCTTGCCGCCGCTGGCGACGTAGGCCGCCCAGCCGGCCTTGTCCTTCACGCCCTCGGGGGCGTCGTCCATGATCTGGGCGTCGAAGCCGACCCCGGCCATGACGGTGAAGCAGTGGACGTTGTCGGCGCCGGTGTGCAGGTCACCGGCCACGCTGATCCTCGTCGGGGTCGACGACCAGCCAGCCGACGTCGATGGTGCGGTCCTGACCGGAGAAGGCCGCGGCGGCTGCGTCGGCCAGGGAGTCGATCGGGAGGCCGAGGTTGCGAGCCAGCAGGTTGCCCGTCCCGCCGGGAAGGAGGCCCAGCGGGACGCCGGTGCCGACGAGCTCCTGCGCCACCGCCCGGACGGTGCCGTCGCCCCCGAGGGCGCACACCAGCTGGGCACCGTCACGAACGGCCTCGCGGGTCTGACCGAAGCCCGGGATCGTCCTCGGTCGTCTCGACCAGCGTCGGCGCCTCGAGCGCCCGCCTCGGCGGCCGCAGTCTCGAGAACGCCGCGCACCTCGTCGAGATCGACCTTCGATCGGATTGACGATGACGACGACCTCGGATCCCTGGATTCACCTGCACGCCGAACTGTCCCACGGCACCTTCGTCGGTTTACCACCGGCCCGAGTGGGGGTACAACGCGATGCGCGAGGG
The DNA here is from genome assembly GCA_963706475.1 of uncultured Actinomycetota bacterium. Classification (GTDB taxonomy): domain Bacteria; phylum Actinomycetota; class Actinomycetes; order Propionibacteriales; family Nocardioidaceae; genus Nocardioides. Next base: position 5,936 of record CAVPLV010000004.1, read on the forward strand.
AGGACAACATGAACAGCATCAGCGACAGAGTGCCGGGGACGTGAGCGGCTCAGCGAAGACGACCGCCGCCAAGGCCGGTGACCATCCTGTCGTCGAGTGGGGCGCTCGCCTCGGCTACGGCGCCAGCGGCGTCCTCCACCTGCTGCTCGCCTATCTCGTCGTCACAGATCGCTCTCGAGGGCGGCGGCGACAAGCAGGCGAGCCAGTCGGGGGCGCTGTCGACTCTCGCCCAGGAGCCCGGTGGGGCAGGTGCTGCTCTGGGTGATCGCGGTCGGGGTTCACCCTGCTGGCCCTGTGGCAGCTGACCGAGCTCTTCACCCAGCACGAGGCGTTCGACAAGGCCAAGGCCGGCGGCAAGCTCGTGCTGTACGGCGCGCTCGCCTGGACGTCCTTCACCTTCGCCTCGGGTGGTCGCACCTCGAGCAACAAGCAGACCAAGGACTTCACGGTCACCTTGATGAACGCACCGGCCGGACAGGTGCTCGTCGGTCTGCTCGGCGTCGGCATCATCGGCATCGCCGGCTACCACGTCTACAAGGGCTGGCAGGAGAAGTTCCTCGAGGACCTGCAGGAGCACCCGGGCCGGTGGGCGGTCGTCGCCGGCAAGGTCGGCTACATCGCCAAGGGCATCGCCCTCGGCGCCGTCGGCATCCTCTTCATCATCGCCGCGATCCAGCAGCGGTCGAAGGACGCGACCGGCCTCGACGGGGCGGTCCGGTCGCTGCGGGACCTGCCCGGCGGCCCGGTCATCCTGTTCGGGATCGCGCTCGGCCTGGCGGCCTACGGCGTGTACTCCTTCGCGCGGGCCCGCTACGCCCGGGTCTGACCTGCCGACCGGTCGCCTCGGCGCAGCCAGCACCAGGCGAGCAGGGCCGCGACGACGCCGTTGAGGATAGCCACGACCACGTCGCTGACGTGGTGCATGCCCCGGTAGAGCCGGGCAGACGCGACGCAGAACGGGATCAGGACGAGCACTCCGATCACCACCCCGCGCACAACGGGGTGCTTGATCCGGAAGGCCATCAGCGCCAGCGTGAAGTAGAGCCCGGTCGCGGCACCGGTGTGCCCGCTCGGGAAGCTCGAGGTCGGTGGCGAGTCGTCGAGCTTCTCGACGTCGGGACGCTCGACGGTCGATGAGGAGAGTGGTCAGGAAGAAGACCATCGCCTGCAGGCTGATCGCGATCAGCGGCACGACGGCGTACCACCACTGCTTGGTGCGCCACCAGACCAGCGCGACCACGACGAGGCACACGCCGATGATGCTGACGGTCGCGCCCGTCCACGAGAAGATCAGCGTGACGTCGTTCCAGAACGCCGTACGTGACGACGCCAGGCTCTTGTTGACGCTCTCCTCGGAGGTGCCCAGGTCCTTGAGCGGTCCGTCGGTGAGCAGCCAGCCCATCGCGAGCACGGCCAGCCACCACACCAGCATCGGGGCCAGTGCGCGGACCCCCAGGTCACGGCCGGCCTCCTTGGCGGTGGGGCGGGTGGTGTCGTCCTGCCAGCGGGTGAGTAGCGCCATCAGATCTGAGCCTTTCGTCGTGTCGGTCGGTGGGTGTCGGCGGGCTCCAGCCCATGTAGCCGGCGTAGGAGGCGATCGTCAGCCCGCACCCGAGCAGCACGCCGGCGATGACGTCGGACAGGAAGTGTGCGCCGGCGAAGAGCCTGTCGGCACAGGTCAGGAGTCACCCAGACCGCGCCGAGGCCGACCAGCAGCCGCCGCCAAGCCGGTCCCGACGGAGGGCCAGAGCAGCAGGACGACCACGGTGACGACGATGGCGTTGTTGGTGGCGTGCCCGGAGGGGAAGGAGTAGCCCGGCGTGCTGGGCGATCGGGTCGTCGATCTCGGGACGCGTACGGCGGACGAGCAGCTTGAGCCCGACCGCGATGGCCCAGCCGGCGGCCATCGTCGCGAGCGCCCACCAGGCCCGGGTCCGCAGGTGCTTGCCGAACCAGACGTAGAGGCTCACCGGCAGGCCGAGGAAGCAGGTACATCACGAACGGCTGGCTGATCGTCTCCCAGATCTCGACGAACGACTCGGAACCGCGGGTGGCTGCGGGTGTAGTCGGTCGCGGCGACGATGACGTTCTGGTCGAGGTCCACCAGCGGGTCGAACTTGGTGCGGATGAGGAACGCCAGCATCCCCAGCGGCACGGCGACGACGACCGCGTAGACGACCGCCCGGGTCAGCCGACGCCAGCGGGTGATGGCGACGGGTCCATCGCAGCATCCTTGCACCGCCGGATGCTCTCGAAACCCGCAGTCAGGACGCACCATCCGCATTGACAAGGCAGACAGGATGACTCCCGTGGATGTCGTGCATGGCTCCTGACCAGCCGAGGAGAGGGAGAACCCGCACACCCGGATCGACGACGTCCGCGGCGACGGCACCGCGTGGAGCAGCGGCAACACCGTCCGGGCCATCGTCCACGGTCGGCCGTACTTCGCAGGAGCTCCACGAGCGCATCACCGGCCTGGGCCCCGGCGACCGCCTCTACTTCGCCGACTGGCGAGGTGACCCGGACGAGCAGCTCACCGACGACCCCGCGATCGACCCTCAACGCCACCCTGGTCGCGGCGGCTCAAGCGCGGCGTCGACGTGCGAGGGCTGCTGTGGCGCTCCCACTGGCACCGTCTCGGCTACAGCGCCCACCGGCACCGCTACCTGGGCGAGGAGATCGGCGAGGCCGGCGGGCAGTGCCTGCGGGACATGCGGGTCCGCACCCGCGGCTCCCACCACCAGAAGTTCGTCGTCATCCGGTACGCCGAGGACCCGACCCGCGACATCGCCTACGTCGGCGGCATCGACCTCTGCCACGGCCGACGCGACGACCACCACCACCACGGCGACCCGCAACCGATCGAGCTCGCCAAGGCCTACGGCCCGACCCCGCCGTGGCACGACGTCCAGGTGGCGATCCAGGGCCCGGCGGTCCACGACGTGGAGACGACCTTCCGCGAACGATGGGAGGACAGCACCCCGCTCACCCTCAACCCCGGACGCCTGCTCTCGAGCTGGGTGCACCGCGAGGACCTGTCCGCCGGAGCCGCTCGGCGCCCAGGCGCCGCCACCCCCGCCACGGACCGACGGGCACGACGTCGTCCAGATCGTCCGGACCTTCCCGGTCATCGCGCCCAAGGGCTTCGACTTCGCACCCGAGGGCGAGCGCTCGGTGATGCTCAGCAACACCAAGGCGATCGCCCACGCCGACCGGCTGGTCTACGTCGAGGACCAGTACCTGTGGTCGGAGGACGTCGGCGAGCACTTCGCCAGCGCACTGCGGGCAGAACCCCGAGCTCCGGCTGGTGGTGGTGCTGCCGATGGTGCCCGACCGCGAAGGCGCCCTGACCGAGGTGCCGCAGCTGTACGGGCGCGTCCCAGGCGATGCGGACGATCATCGAGGCGGGCGGCGACCGGGTCGCGGTGTTCGGCCTGTGCAACGAGGCCGGCCTGCCGATCTACGTGCACTCCAAGACCTGCGTCATCGACCACCGCTGGGCCAGCGTCGGGTCCGACAACCTCAACCGCCGTTCGTGGACCGGCGACAGCGAGATCGCCTGCACCGTCGTCGACGACGCGCGGCGACCTCGACGAGCCCGCGCCCGAGGACGCCTTCCCGCGCGTGCTGCTCCGCACCCTGGTCGCCGAGCACCTGGGCTGCGACGCCGACGACGTGCCCGAGGACCCGCACGAGCTGTTCGACGCGATGGTGGCCTGCGCGGAGGCCCTGGACGAGTGGTACGGCGACGGCAGCCCGGACCAGCAGAGCGGCATCCGCGGGCCGACTCACTGGGCCGGCTGCCGCACCGCATCGTGCCGATCCCCAGTTCGGTGGCTCGACGCACCTCCCGGGCCACCTCAAGCGGCGCGAACGGCGTCCGGCTCCGCGCCGAGCGCGCCGTCGCAGAGCGGGCGATCGGCCCCCCGGACGCCTGCGCCGGCTGGCGGCACCAGAGCTCACCGACGCCCAGCTCATCTGGGCCCCACGTCTGTACGATCTGCTGTTCGACCCCGACGGTCGACCCGATCCCGGAGTGGGGAACTGATCATGGCCAAGAAGAAGGCGAGCACCGGCGCCTGGAGCGCGGATCCGCGGCGACGCGCTGCTGCGCCGGCGCGGACTTCGACCTGACGCGATGGACCGTGGCGCCACTCCCGGGCTGGGAGGACGACAAGAGCGCCGCCGAGAAGTTCGGCAACCAGCGCGGCGATCTGCTCAGCGAGCTGCAGGAGCGGTTGTTCGCCGAAGGGCGGGCGGGAGGCTCGCCGCGCGCTACTGGTGGTCGTGCAGGGGCTCGACACCGCCGGCAAGGGCGGCGTCGCCCGGCACGTCATGAGCAAGGTCGACCCACAGGGCGTGGCACTGCGCTCGTTCGGGCCACCGACCGACGAGGAGCAGGAGCACCACTTCCTGTGGCGGATCAAGAAGGCGCTGCCGACCCCGGGCATGATCGGCGTCTTCGACCGTTCGCACTACGAGGACGTGCTGGTCGCGCGGGTCGACGACCTGGTCGCCCCCGACGTCTGGGAGGCGCGGTACGACGAGATCAACCGGTTCGAGTCCGACCTCGTCGAGGCGGGCACGACCATCCTCAAGCTCGCGCTGATGGTCAGCCACGACGAGCAGGGCATCCGCCTCATGAAGCGCCTGGACCGCCCGGACAAGCACTGGAAGTACAGCGCCAACGACCTCCCGACCCGACGCCAGTGGGACGACTACCAGGCGGCGTACGCCGACGTGTTCCGACGTACCTCCACCGACGCGGCGCCGTGGTACGTCATCCCGGGCGATCACAAGTGGTACGCGCGTCTGGCCATCACCGAGATCCTGACCCAGACCCTGATCGACCTCGACCCGCAGTGGCCCTCGGTCCGCTGGGATCCGATGGTCCAGCGACGCGAGCTCGCCCAGACCTTGAGCACCAAGGCGCTCGCGGACTCCCTGCAGCGAGACCGACAAGCAGGTCAAGAAGGCGATCAAGGCGACCGCAAGGTCCAACGGAGACTCAGCCCGAGCCGGCAAGGTCGGCGACGACTCCGACCCGGTCGCCGACGCCGAGGCCAAGGCCAGGGCCGCCGAGGCAACTGCCGACGCCGCCGCCGCGATGGCCGACCTGCAACGCACCCGTCAGCAGAAGGCCGACCTGCTGGCCGAGCGCGACGACTCCTGACCTACCCCGATCCGGTGTAGGTGCGCGCAGCTCCCGAGCTGTGGTCTCGCGGAGCGCCGGTAGGTCACGGTCGTCTGGGAGGACAGAGCCAGAAAAGTGGGCGGATGATGGAACCTGCTCGGTGCCTGAGGAGTCGTCACTAGCATCGGATCGAGCAGGAGGCGGACATGGAAGCGGAGACGCTGGATATCGGGCGAGTGACAGCCCGGGACACGACGGAGGCCGAGTTCCGCGAGATCTTCGCCGTGTCCTACCCACGCCTGCTCGTGCAACTGTACGGCGTCACGGGCAACGCGGCAGAGGCCGAAGATCTGGTGCAGGAGGCGTTCGTTCGTGCGGCAGCCGCTGGGAAGAGGTTCATCAGGCTGGACAATCCGGAAGCCTGGCTACGCACGGTCGCCATCAACAGTCACCGCAGCCGCTGGCGCAAGCAGCGGAACTTCGCCCGGATCCGGGACCGGGCCGTGACCCGTCCTGCGGACCTCCCGGCGCTGGAAGACCGGATCGACGTCATCGAGGCGCTGCGCAGCATGCCCGTCAGTCAGCGTGAGGTCGTCGCCCTCCACTATCTGGCCGACCTCGACATCGCGGAAGTCGCTCGAACACTACGGATCGCCGAAGGAACGGTGAAGTCACGCCTGAGCCGAGGCCGCGAGGCACTCGCACTCGCTCTGGCCGGCAAGGAGGAGAGCGACCATGTCTGAGCAGAAGTTGAAGGAGTTCCGGAAGCGCGCACAGCTGGCCGTCGCCACTCCTGATCCCGGCCTGCTGCTGAAGCGCGGTCGCGCCCTGCGCCGCCGTCGTCAGTTGGCGCCTGTCGCAGCCGTGGCCGCTTTCGCCGTCATCGGTATCGGGTTCCTCACGGCCGGCGGCGGTACCACCCGCACCGACGAGCCACCCGCCAACCAGCCGACCGTCACCGAGGCCCCGACCGACACAAGAGCGATCCATACCCTGGACATCGTCAACGCCGACGGCCAGCCCGACGCAACCTTCAAGCTGTTCGGGTCCTGGTCGACCTGGTCGGCAGGGGCCTCGGCCGCCGACGGAAAGGGAGTCGTCAGCTGGGGCTTCCAGAAGTATGAGGACACCATCATCGACCAGTGCCACCAGCCCCGACACGCTACTACCAGGCAGGCGGCGGCCACTCAGGTCTCGCAGGTCCAAGGCACCACGGTGACCGTCGCACCCCGTCCTGCCACGAAGATGGGCCTCACGGGGACGTACCTGCAACTGTCAGTCCCCATAGACGTGACGTGCCCCCACGGGACCGCTTCCGGTGCCACCCTGATGGCGAGCTGGGACGGATCGACGGATCCAACCGTGACCGTCGACGTGTGGCTCCTCGAAGACGGCGACCAACTGCTGATCCTCACACGCGGCGTGCGCGGAAACCCGTCCCGGGACACGTTGACGAACCTGGACCTGACCCTGGACACCCTCCGGTACCTACCGGCCACCTAGCGCGCGGGACTCAGCAGGACGGTCACGCCCGACTCGGAGAGGCAGCGCGAGGTACTGGTGGTAGGCCGCGTGCTCGGCGTCGGGACGTTGATCATCTGGGTGATCGCTCACTGACACGTGTAAGTGCTCTCCCGACGCGCGCGTCCCTGATCTCTCGACTCGTGGTTTCCGCGGGAGGGAGACCCGTCTAGTCCAGGGCGCTGTCTCCGCTCTTCGGCATGGACTCTCATCCTCGGTCCCGTTATTGTGACGCGCGCCACTGATGCGTGTCAGTGACGCGCGTCATGTAGTCCACCTTCAGGAGAGAGGCAGGCATCAATGCACGTACGACACAGGGGAACGTGGCTGGCCATCGCCGTGCTCCCGGCGATGGCGGTTGGACTCCTCGCCACCTCCGAGACCGCCTCGGCCGCGACCGCCGGCGGGACGCTGCTGTGCCCGAACACGTTGCTGACGACGCAGATCGCACCGTTCCAGGTCGGCGTGACGGCGAACCCGACCGGACCCAAGGCGCCGACCGGCGCCAGCATCCCCGTCAACGGAGCAACGGTCACCGTCACGATCCCCGGACCGGTGGTCGGTGGCTTCAAGGCACAGGCGGCCGCGAACAACGTGAGCCTCACGGGGGCCCAGATCAAGCTCGACGCGACCAATGCGACCGGCGCACTCAGCGCCACCGTGTCGGCGCCATCGCAGCCGATCACCAACTACAACGCCACCGGTGGTCCTGGCGGCATTCCGACAGCCGACGCCATCACCTTCGTGGCGGCCGGCGTCGACTTCGGCACCCTCAGCACGGCGGGCGAGGCCGGCCAGTCGGTGGCGATCTCGCTGGCGGCCGACTCCTCCACGGACTACGTCACCCTCGGGATCGACGGCTTCTTGTCGAGCCTCGGCTTCAACAAGTGCACGAACGACACCGCCGGCACCAGCGGCGTCACGTGGACGCCGTCGGTCGCCACCGTGGCACTGGGCACTCCGGTCAAGCAGACCTTCAAGAACACGGCCAAGCCCAAGGTGGTCGGCACGGTGAAGGTCGGCAAGACGCTCACCTGCACGCGCGGCTCCTGGTCCCCGACTCCCGCCAAGACCGCTTTCCAGTGGCGGCGCGACGGCAAGGCGATCAAGAGGGCCGTGCAGGCGAAGCACAAGGTCGTCAAGGCCGACGCCCGGCACCGGCTGAGCTGCACGGTGAAGGTCAGCGCCCCCGGCTACACCGATGCGACCGCAACCTCCGCCAAGACCAAGACGGTACCGAAGCCGACGAAGCGCTAGCAGCCGCAAGCGCCGTCGATCCAGGGAGGTGACGCAGAGAGGGAGAGGCGGGCGCGGGTTGCGACAACGCCGGCGACCGAGGCCAAGACAACGAATGTCCATCGAAAGGCAAGGTTTCATGAAACTTCGACACAAGAGGACACTTGCGGCAGCCGCCGCACTCGCCCTCACGGCTCCGGCGCTCCTGGCGCTCTCCGTCGAATCGGCCTCGGCCGGCACGTCGACCGGCATGATCACGTGCACGAACCCGGCGGGATCGCCTCCGGGCACACCGGACGCCCCGTTCGTCCTGTCGTTCACCGCGACGCCCCCGGCGAGCATCGCGCCCAGCACGTCTGCGGCGTACTCGCTGACCGGCACCGCCACCGTTACCGTTCCCGGAGCAGTCGCGGCTGGGTTCGTGGACCAGACCGGAGCCACTCAGGTCGGGTTCAACGGCGGCAGGTTCTCACTGAGTGCGACGCACACCACCGGCTTGCTGACGACGACTCTCCTTCCGGCTGCGGCCCCCAAGGCCATCACCGGCTACACACCCGACCCCGACGGAGCCGGTCCCGGCACGTCGACCGCCAACGACATCACGTTCTCGTTCCCGTCGATCGTCGCTAGCGGCGCCACGGTGAACGCGACGCACGGTCAGACCATCGACACCTCGCTCGCGGCGAACCAGGCCGCCAGCGGCGTGTCGCTCAAGGTGCTGCCCGCGGGCCTCGACCTCGGCTGGGGTGCCCCTGGCATGGGCGGCTCGATCAACTCGCCCGGTGGTACCTGCGCCGGAGTTGGAGCCCCCTACGGCCTGCTTGGTTCGACCAGCGTCACCGACCCGACTCCGGTGGTGACCGTCACCGGCTCGTACGGCGCGGTCGCGGGCATCAGCAACACGCTCTCGGTGGGCGTCACTGACGCCGGCGGCAGCGCACCCAACGGCGGGTCGTGGGCCATCTCCTCCGGCCCGACCTGCACGGGCGCGGGCGGCGACGGCTCGGCCAGCATCAGCGGGAACGCGTCCGGTGCGAACATCACCTTCGACGCACCCAACAACGCGGCGACCTGCACCATCGGCGTCACCGTCGCCGACGGCAACACCACCTCCACGGAGGCGGTGCTCAACGTCAACGTCGCAGCCGGCGACAGCCTGCAGCAGGACGTCACGCAGGAAGTGGCCCCCGGAGTGCTCGACCTGCTCGCCTGTGGCGACACGAGCCCGGACCCGACCACCTGTGGTGCCGAGATGAATTTGATCACGCTGAACGGCTCGGACCAGACCTCCACCGGTGACATCGAGCAGGTGACGGTGCTGGACGCTCGCGGTGGCCCGATCGCCTGGTCGCTGTCCGCTCAGCTCGATGGTGACCTCACCAACGGCACCGCTTCGCTCACGGGCCCGAACGCAGTGATCGACGACGCCTTGCTGAAGATCACGCCGTCCTGCGTCACCGCGCCGGGCAGCAGCAACTCGGCGCCCACTCAGGGTGCGGCTGGGCAGGCGCTGAACGCCCCGACGGCGGTCTGCTCGGCCGAACCCGGTCAGAACACCGGTTCGTTCCTGGTCGACGCCGGCCTGGAGCTGACCGTGCCGAGTACGACGTACGCCGGCACCTACACAGGCACGATCAACTTCATCGTGTCCTGACGCTCCACTGTTCCCACGCCGCGTGGGAGTGACCGGGCTGGCCTGGTCACTCCCACGCGGTGCCGCTCGTCCGGGAGGACCCCCGATGTACCGACTCCGCGCTCTGCGCTCCCTGCTCCTCGTCGGCAGCGCTGTCGCCGCGATGATGAGCCTCACCGTCGCCCCGGCGCCGGCAGCCGACGACGGGAACACGTCGTTCGCTCCCGAAGCCGACTCGGCCACCGACCCGCACCCCTTCGTCGAGCTCGAGGTCAACCCCGGGGTTCGGATCCGGGACCGGCTGGTCCTCGAGAATCGCTCGGAGAAGCGCCAGACCTACGACCTGTACGCCGCCGACGCGACCTCGGTCGACGGGGCGTTCGTGCTGTCGGGAGTTGACGCGCAGCCGACCGGCGTGGGCGCCTGGCTGCGGCTGCCGGTGCACACGGTCGTGCTCGGGCCAGGGAGGTCCCGCACGATCTCCTTCGCGCTCGCGGTCCCGACGAACGCCACACCCGGCGACCAAGCCGGTGGCATCGTCGCGCTCCCCCGGACCACCGAGGCCGCCGAGAGCTCGAGCAACGTCAAGCTCCGGGCCCGGTACGGCGTCGGCGTCCGGACGTACGTGCGGGTGGGGGGACGACTTCAGCCCGAGGTGGCGGCCTCCGACCTGACCATCGACCTGCCCGGCGGCCTCGGGTCCGCCTTCCTCGGCGCCGACTCGGCGACGGTGAGCTACCAGGTCGCCAACTCCGGCAACGTCACCCTGGCGCCGAGGTCGACCGGCCAGGTCAGCACACGCACGTCCACGATCGACCTCCCCGAACATCAGTTCGGGGAGATGCTGCCAGGCAGCACCGCGGCGGTCACCGAGCACGTCGACGGGCTGCGTTGGGGCAGCCTGATCGGGCGAGTGCACGCCGAGGTCACCATCACCGCAGCCGGAGCGGATCCGGTCACGCTCGAGGCCAGCGAGTGGCGAGTGCCCTGGCTGACGATTCTTGCCGTGGCGCTGCTGCTGGGCGTGGTCGCCGTGGTCTGGGTCCGACGCCGGGTCCGACGCCGGCGCCGGACGCCGACGGACGAGGAGCAGACGGACGAGGAGCAGACCAGTCAGGAGCCCGAGCCGGTCACGTCCTGACCGCGGTCAGACGGAGCCACGCCGGATCAACGACACCAGAGCAGACGGCGGCTCCTCGGGCGCCGGCAGCTGGTTGATCCGCCGGGTGACGATCTCGATCAAGGCCTCCGCCAAGGTATCCGGATCGTTGACGACCGTGGTCAGCGGCGGCTCGGTCACCGCAGACAGCAACTGGTCCCCCGCTCCGATCACGGCGACGTCGCCCGGTACGGCGAGGCCCGCGGCCCGAGCACCGGCCAGCACGTAGCCCGCGACGTGGTCGTTGACCGCGCAGACGGCGGTGCAGCCCTCGGCGACCAGGGTCTGCAGCTGGACGGCGACCTCCTCCGGATCCTCGGAGATCACGTGGTGCGCCGGCTCCTTGATACCGAGCGACGCCGCGACCTCGGGGAGCAGGACCTGCCGCGACATCGTGGTCAGCCGGTGGGCGGAGGCAAGCGAGGCGACCGCGATGTGCTCGTGACCCGCGTCGAGGAGGGTCTGCAGCTGCAGCGCGACCACCGCGCGCTCGCTCTCCATCGTGATGGCCTGGACGTCGTCGTCACCGCCGTACAGGGGCACCACGAGCGGCACCCCTGCCGCGTGCATCGCCCGCAGCTGCTCCGGCTCGACGGTGATGCACAGAACAGCCGCGGGAACGATCGTGCGCCAGACGTCGTCGATGCGCTCGCGGCCGAAGCGACCCGTGTGAGCCAGGAGCGTGAACCCCTCCTCGGCGAACCGTCGCGACATCTGGCTGAGCACCCGACGACCCCAGTCCGCCAGCGTCACCTCGGCCGGGAAGACGAACAGGATGACATCGCTGCGCCCCCGGACCAGGGTGCGGGCGGCCGCCGACGGGAAGTAGCTCAGCCGCTCAGCGGCCTCGAGCACCCGGCGCCGCGTGGCATCCGGAATCTGCTGATGAGGGGTGTCGTTGAGGACATAGCTCACCGTTGTCCGCGACACCCCGGCCTCGCGTGCGACGTCGACAGCGGTGGCTCGCTTCATCAGACTCCTTCAGATCCTCGGACGACCGTTCCCCGGCCGACATTGTTCCATTGCAGCCCAGTCGGATCGGAGCCGGATCCGAGGCCGAGATCGACTTGGGTGTGCCCCACCCCGGCAATGCGGAGTGCCGGGACTCCGAACGCGTGAAGTTCCTCGAACTCCGAGCACTCACCGGCGACCCCCTTCGATGAGGTCTGCCGCCCGGGCGGTCTCAATCGTCGTTCTCGGCGATGGGAAGCATCGCGATGGAGTCGCCGCGCTCGACCAGCGAGGTCCACCGTTCGAGGTTGCGAAGGTGCGGCTGCCGGTCACGCTCGCGGAGATGGTTACGGTTTCGCGCGAATGTGAAACTGCTACGCACTACCGAGCAGCACCGGGCGACCGGCCCCGCGACATGCGCGGGGCCGGAAGGCGTTCTTACGGTGTCTTGACCTTGATCGTGATCGTCTTCGACGACGAGGTGGCTGAGGCCACACCGGCGAAGCTGATCTTGACCTTCTTCTCACCCTTCTTCAGCTTCTTCAGCTTCAGGGTGACCTTGCCGTTGGAATTGAGCTTGCCGGACCCGATCTGCTTGCCTCCGCTCTTGGCGGTGACCTTGCCGTTGACCAGCTTGGCGCCGGAAGCCTTGACGGTGACGGCGACCTTGGCCTGCTTCTTCGTGGTGATCGGCTTGTTCGTCACCGATGTCGTGACACTCGACTTGACCTTGGCGACACTCAACGAGACTGTCCCGACCGTCGTGTACCCGCTGGCGTCCTTGACGGTGTACTTGAACGAGTCCGACCCGGCGAATCCGCTGGTCGGGGTATAGGTCGCCTTCTCGGTCGACTGGTTGACCGAGACCTTGCCGTGCCCCGGTGCCTTGTTGATCGAGATCGAGGTCGAGGCGCCCTCGGGGTCGCTGGCCTTGAGGGTGATAGTGACCGCCTTGCCAGCCGTCGTCTTCGCCGACAATGATCCGGCCACCGGCGCCTTGTCGATGAAGTGGTACTTCCTCCCCGCCCACGTGAGGTCGGTGACAGTTGCCGTAGCCGATGCCTGAACGCCGAACCCGATCACCTTGTAGTCACGGAATGCGTCGACGTACTCACTGATCGAGTGCTGCGAACTCGCCGGGAAGGTCACCGCGTTGGCGCTACGGATCGACGAGCTGGTCGTCCAAGCGGCCGACGGGTCGAGCTGGTGGGTGCCTACGCCGAACGACTCGGATCGCAACGTGGTGAACTGCGGCGCCCCGGTGTTGTCCTTGAAGAACAACGCGATCTGGAAGGTGACCGCGCCAGCCTTGACATTGACGGCCGCACCGTCCGCGAGGACGTCGCCGAGCTCGTACTGGTGCCCGTCGAACTCGTTGGTGTTGTTCGTTTCACCGCGCAAGACCTGCGAAGGCACCGGGTTGAGGACCAGCCCGGTCGAGTTGACCTGCTGCCGGTCCACCGCGGTGGAACCTTCGGCATAGCCCTGGTGCCAGCCGGCGTACGGGGTGCTCTTGCTGGAGACCTCGTTGTTGGTGACGGTCTCGACCGTCGGTGTCGGGTTGTCGAAGGTGTGGGTGGTGTCGAGCCAGCTGATCGACTTCACGATCGAGGTCTCGCCGGGATCCTCCTGGACACCGACTCCGATGACCAGGTAGTCGGAGCCGAGCACGTCGAGGACCTGCCACAGCGGGTAGGGGGCGTCGGCGGCGAGCGACCCGATGGCACGGCTGGACTTCCACTCGTCGGTGAGAGAGAACGTGGTCGTGCCCTCGCCCGAGGCAACAGCGGGGTACAGGGTGGTGAAGAGGTAGGAGTCGCCGCCTTCCGGCTTCACCCACGTCGGCACCTGCAACGTCGCGTTGCCCTCCGTCATGGTGACGCTGGCGTTCGTGATCGCCGAGACCAGGTTGGTCCGCTGGAAGGAGTCGAGGGACGTGGGCGGGTCAGCATCCGGGGCCGCGTTGACATAGCCGTAGATGACCTGCGACATGCCGCTCAGCCGCAGACCCTGCCCGTTGAGGACGCGTGCGGCCCCCTCGGCTGCATTCGCGTTGCCCTGGTGCCAGCCCAGGAAGGTGCCGATCCGGCTCACGCTGGGGATCGATGTCGGACCCCTTGACCTGCACGGCAGCCTCTGCGGCCGGGGCGAAGTCGTAGGTGGTGTCGTCCCAGGTGATGCTGGCGACTGTCGCGCTCTGCTCGGGTTCGCCGCCGGAGGCGACCCCGAATCCGCGGACCTTGTAGTCGTCGATCTGTTTCATGAACTCGGCCAGCGGGAGCATGCTCAGTTCCGGGATCGAGCCGACGGCGCGCGAGTTGTGGAACAACGTCGTGTCGTAGTCGATCGGCCCGTCGACCGGGTTCGCGGCGTACAAGGTGGTGAACTGCGGCAGCGGCGTGCCGGGCCCGGTGAAGTACATCGGGATCTGCAGGTACGCCTGTCCCTCGACGGTGTCGACGGAGACGGCGTTGACGAAGCTCTTGGTCAGCGACACGTTGCGGGTGTTCAGGGGTGGCAGGTTGCTGTCGTAGCCATTGATGACCTGGCTCTGGCCGACCAGGACCAAACCGTCGTCGTTGACGCCGAACGATCGTGGGTTGCCGCTCTCCTCGTGCCAGCCCTCGTAGGGCAGCGGGAACGGGTGGATGTCGGTCTCGTGGACCACGACCGTGGTGGCCGCCTGCACGGGCGTCGCTGTCCCCACCACCAGGGCTCCCCCGGCAACCAGCGCCGCGGTTGCGCCGAGACTGGTCAGCCGCCGCAATCGACGTGCGCCTAGAACTTCGTACGACCTCATGGTCGCCTCCCCGGATTGAGGCGCACAGAAACACGCGGCCGGGCCTAGGTTGCCGGTCTGAATCAGCGCCTGATGTGACTCACGAACGTAGCACCGGGCCGCACCCACGGATAGCCCGAGCAGGCAGCCGTCACGACCGTGGACCTGTTGATCTTGTCAGCCTCGGCTGCCTTGCGCTGAGTCGCAGGCCCGGGCAGCACCGAGACCCACACTCGTACTTCTCCCCCCGGGTGCCACGCCCCAAGCAAGAGGTCTAGGAGCGGTCGGGGCGTCGGGCGGTGGGCTGTCGAATATGTGAGTGCCGAGGTGGTCGACGAGTCGGTGAAGTCCGTGGGAGGAATCCCGCGAAGCGCCTCACACTGATGAGCGGATGGTCGACCCTGACGAACCGGAAGCCCCCAGGTGTGATCCTCCGCAACGGATCAGGACCCGGGGCGCGTCGAGCTGAGCTCGGCCTCCACGACGACGTTGAACGGGGTCAGCTCGTCGTCCCGGATCTGGCAGGACACGAGCACGAGCCGGTCGCTGACAGTGCTGTCGGACGCCCAGAGCGGCAGTGAGCTAGCTGTCTTCGACGACAGGCCGGTCCGCTTCACGACGTACGTGAGGGTCCCCTCGGCTGTGGTGACCACGACGGAGTCCCCGGGCGCGGTCTGCTCCAGGTGGGTGAAGGGGCATTCGATGTCCCGGCAGGCGTGCCCGTAGACGTAGGTGGTTCCTGTGCTGGAGACGGTGGGGTAGGCGGCCTGCACGATCCAAGCGGCGGTGTTCCACTCGGCGGCGGTTTCGTGCGGTGGGTCGACCAGTTGGTGGCTCTTGACGCTCAGCGGCGCGACCTGCGCGGGCAGGTCGCCGGCTCCCGTCTTGACGACAAGGGAGAAGGTGCGTTCCTCGACCGGGGGTGGAGAAGGCGTGGGGGCCGGGGCCGCAGGTGTGCGCGTCGATAGCGGCGACGGATGTGGTGCCACCGACGCGGCAGACGTGGACATGGGGGAAGGCGTCGGCGTATCGCGCGCTGCCGGCGCGTCTGATCCACAACCGACAACACCGCCGCAGAGGGAGACGGAGACGGAGAGGATCAGCCCCAGCGAGCGCAGCAGTGCACGCCGACGGTCTCGTGCCGGGCCGACGGGATCACGACGAACCATGGGTCCACGACGTAAGTGGTAGCGGCCGCCGAAAGAACGGCGGTGCCGCGCCTTCCTACGCGTGCTTGCCCCGGCTGCGGTTGCGCAGGGTGGCGACCGACCCGATCGCGATCACGACAGAGCCACCGAGGATTCCCCACCAGGGCAGCGATCCGGCGGGGTCACTGCCGCCGCTGCCGCCGGTGGCGCCGGGACCGGGCACGAAGGGTTCCGTCGTCGGCGCCGTCGTCGATGTCGGCTCGTTCGTCGGTGTCGCTGTCGGGTCCGTTGTGGGTGTCGGATCCGTCGTCGGTGTCGGTGTCGGTGTGGGCTCCGCCTCGACCTCGAAGTCGTAGTTGAAGGTGGTGGCACCCTCGGCGATGGTCACATCGTCCACGAAGCTGCCGCCCGACCCGGCCCCTAGGGAGATTCCGAGCTGGACCTGGCCCCAGGCGCCCTGGGGGTACTGGGCCGCGAAGGCGGCCAGCGTGCACGGAGACGCCTGGATGCAGAAGCCGTCCCCGGTGTTCGACTGCCACACCTTTGCCTCGTCATCCAGAGTCCACTTCTGCCACTTGTCGGTCACGACCGTGCCGTTGTACGAAGCTTCGAACGAGAGCGTGGTGAACTCCGTCGACAGCAGTGGGTTGTTCGCGTTGTAGTTCTGATAGCCGACGAACTTCAACGCGACCACGCTGTCCGTAGGAGCGGTGGTGTCCTCGCTGTAGGTCCAGTAGCTGCTGCCACTGGCGCCGATCCAGGGGACGGCCGTGATCGGGCCGATGTCACCGGGTGCCGTCGCGCCGGCTCCGGGATTCGGCACCGTGAAGATCAGGGCACGACTGTCCGCGTCGGGAACTTCCACCTTCAGGCTGCCGATGCCCGATGGCGGCGTCGCCGGACCCTTCACGAACTCCTCGGTGCCACCGGACTGGTCTGGGTGCACCGCCCACCCGTTGCCGGCGGCGGCCTGCACCAATCCGACCAGCTCGAAGATCTGCACCGTCGCGGCGCGGGCGGTGGGGGCGAACGCGAGCGCGCCGACAAGGACGCTGACAAGCGCACCGCCGAACGTCGCGCCAGCCCTGCGGGGAGAGACTCTCATCATGGTGACCCTTCGAGGAATGAGGGTGAGTCACGCTCGACTCTGAGTGGGAGCGTAGTCAACTCCAGTCCCCGCCGGTACCCCACGTGGGCACGAAAGGTCTTTCCTGTCGAGGCACCAGCCGGTGACCTGTGGCTAACCGCCCCATGCTCGCCGCTCGGCGAACGTGCGCCGACGATGGGCCGTCATGGCGCAGGCGTCATCGTCCTGGCCATCACCGACGCCACCAGCGACCAGACGCAGATGCCGAGCGCGACGTTGATGCACGCCGTGGCGACCTGGCTGTCCAGCTCGTCGCCGATCGCGAACGGTGCGGCGGCCCCGCACACGGTGGCCAAGCCCATGATCCACCCGAAGAAGGCCCGCGGCCTCGGTGCCGTCAGCGCGAGCACCTGCGCCAGTCCGGTGGCGACCAGGGCGAGGAGGAACGCGGTCAGCGCGTAGTCGAGACGGAACGAGTCGGTCACGTCGAGCAACAGGGCCGGCCGGACCACGGAGATATCCAGGACGTACTCACTGATCATCACACCGGCAACCGCGACGAGTGCCGCAACGCACGCGGTGGCCAGGCCGCCACCCCACAACCGGGGAGCGTCAATCGTGACGCGGGGCCTGGGCGCCTTCGCCTGGATACGCGGATCGGACACGGCTACCTCCCAGTCGGCGCCGGGTAGCGCAGCGACGAAACGATCATCGGTCTTCTGCGCGCCCGCCGCCTCACCTGATCTCGGTGAGAAACCCGCGACCAGCGGGAGCACGTCGAGATGTCGCTCTCCAGTCCCCGGTGTCAGGGACGGACCTCGAACACGTTGTTGAACGGCGTCTGCGCGGCCAGTCGGAAGCGGCTGAACCCGGCTTCGGTGACCACGTCACGGATCCGCGCCGGTCCGGCCTGGGTGCCGAGAGCGGCACCCACCGGCTGCGAGAGGGACGCCGGGGTGCACAGCAGCGTGGAGAACCCGTAGTAGGCGCGACCGAGCGGGTTCAGGTTGTCCTCGACCCGGTCACCGGCGACGGGCTCCACGATCATCCAGGTGCCGTCCGGGTCGATCGCCCGACGTACGTGTCGCGCGGCGCCCACCGGGTCTCCCATGTCGTGCAGGCAGTCGAACATCGTGATCAGGTCGTAGCCCTCACCGCTGAACTCGGTGGCCGCAGCGACCTCGAGGCGCACCCGAGCGTCGACCCCGGCAGCCACGACGCGGTCCCGGGCGGTCGCTACCGAGGCGTCGTGGTAGTCGGATCCCAGGAACGTCGAGCGTGGGTACGCCTGCGCCATGAGCACCGTCGAGGAGCCGTGCCCGCAGCCCACGTCGGCGACGCGGCCTCCCGCGTCGAGCTTCGCGACCACGCCCTCGAGCGCCGGCAGCCAGGCCGCGACCAGGTTGGCGGCGTACCCCGGCCGGAAGAACCTCTCGCACCCCTCGTGGACGTCGGCGTTGTGCTCGTGCCAGCCCACCCCAACCGCCGTCTGGGCCGCCGTGATCACCCGGTCGACGTCGTGCACGGTGCCCAGGGCGATCTGGAAGAAGCCCGGGAGGTACGCCGGGCTGCTCTCGTCAGCCATCGCGACGGCGTGTTCGGGAGGGATGGTGTAGCGGCCCGAGGTGGCGTCGTAGTCCACGATCTTCCCGGCCGCCTGCGCGTTGAGCCACTCCCGGGCGTACGGCGGAGCCGTCTCGGTCCGCGCGGCCAACTCCTCCGGGGTGGTCGGTCCGTGTGCCGCCAGGTCCCGGTAGTAGCCGAGCCGGTCCCCCATCTGGACCAGGGCGCAGCCCAGCGTGGCGCCCACCTCGTCGACGGCGCGGAACACGAACGCCATCAGCTTGTCGGTGTCGATCTCCGGGGGTGCAGCTGCAGTCGTCATCGCACTGGTCCTTCCACGTCGGTTCGGAGGAGTGACGTTACGAACCAAGCCCATTAGCATCAACCTCGACTGCTTCAAGGAGATCAGTGATGCTGATAGGTCAGGTGCGCGCGCTCAGGGTGCTCTGCGAGATTGCCGACCAGGGCTCGTTCTCGGCGGCCGCCCGCTCCCTGGGGATGACGCAGTCGGCCGTCAGCCAGCACGTCGCCGGCATCGAGCGCGACACCGGGCTCCCTCTCGTGGACCGGGGAACCCGCCCGGTCGAGCTCACGGAGGCGGGGGCGACCCTGGTCCGCCACGGGCGCGGCGTCCTGGCCCAGCTCGAGGGAGCCGAGCAGGCGCTGGCCGAGATCAGCGGTCGCCGGTCCGGCCGGTTGCGGGTCGGCAGCTTCCCGACCGCGCTGACCTCGTTCGTGCCCGCGGCCATCGCGAGGTTCCGCGAGGAGTCGCCCGAGGTGGTGCTCACGATGGTCGACGACCACATGCAGGGCCTGGTCCCGAGGCTGGAGCGGGGCGAGCTGGATCTCGCGGTGGTCTACGAGAACCCGCTCCTGCCGGGTGGCGTGCCGGGAGCACTCACCCTGACCCCGCTGTTCGACGACCCCTACCGGGTGCTGCTGACCGCCGGTCACCGGCTCGCCCGGGGCAGCGGCCGGGTCCGGCTGACCGACCTGGCGCAGGAGGCCTGGGTGGGTGGTCGCCCCGGGAGTACGTGGTTCCGGATCCTGCTGCACGCCTGCCGGGCGGCCGGCTTCGAGCCGCGCACGCTGCTGGCGACCGACGACAACCGAGCGGTCCATGCCTTCGTCGCTGCGGGTCTCGGGGTGGCCGTGGTGCCCGGTCTTGCCGCCGAGCAGCCGCTGCCCGGGGTCGTCGTACGCGACCTCGCCAGTGCGGCTCCGATCCGTCGGATCGGTGTTGCCCACCCCTCGGCCGAGCCGACGGCTCCCCCGGTGCAGGCGATGGCCGTGATCCTGCGTGAGGTCACGGGGCCGTGGCGCGCGGCACGAGGGGCACGACCTCCTGCATGACGCGCTCGAGCTGTCGCAGCTCGTCGGCGACCGGCCAGAGGACCACCAGGTCGACGCCGGCGGCCGCGTAGCGGCTCAGCAGCTCGGCGCACCGCTCGGGCGGCCCGACCAGGAGGCGACCGGCGAGCTCGTGCTCAGGGCGACCGAGCAGCACCGCCAGTCGGGCAACCCAGTCACGCCGTTCGCGTTCGTCGTCGGTGACCCAGGTCCACATCGTCGCGACGGCGCAGCTCAGCCTGCGGTCGGCGTGAGCCGCGAGTGCGGCTCGCGCGTCGGTCACCAGCTCGGGTGACGTGTGGTACGCCGACGCCAGCCAGCCGTCCCCGAGCCGGGCGACGCGCCGCAGCCCGGCGGGAGAGCCCCAGCTCGCGATCCAGACCGGCGGCCCGCCCGGCTGCACCGGTCGAGGCTCCAGCGCCTCGGGCGTGGGGTAGAAGCGGCCGCGGGGCTCCGGCCACCCGACACCACCCAGGTGGGTGCGGAGCACCCGGACCGCCTCCTCGAAACGCGGCCATCGTTCCCCGAACTCCACTCCTGCCAGCGCGTAGTCCGCCTGCGACGACCCCGCGCCGACGCCAAGCACCACGCGGCCGCGCGAGAGCACGTCGAGTGCGGCGGCTGCCTTCGCCAGAGCCGCGGGGCCACGCACTACCGGGAGCGCGACGGTGGTCGCCAGCTCCAGGCCGCCGCTCGCCTCGACGACGCTCGCCAGCGCCACGATCCCGTCGAGCCAGGGACGCGCGAAGACGAGGTGGTCGTTGGCCGCCAGGGTGTGGAAGCCCAGCAGGGCGGCGGTGCGTGCGTACGACGTCAGGCTCGGTGCGGCCCGCCCGCGACCGTCGAGGTCGACCAGCAGCGGCAGGTGCGCGCCGTACTCCATCTGCCGAAACTACCTGTGTCCGGGGTCGAGCCCTCCCCCAACCCGGGCTCGGCCCCGGACACGAGAGTCATCCGGCTGGACTGGACCATTGGATTGGTCGATCCCCGAGAATTCTCGAGAAAGGTCCCGGCCGGCGAATCAGACGAGCGTGAACTCGACCTTGCGCGCCTCGAGATCTGCGGTGGTGAGCCGGACCCGTACGTCGGTCCCGAGCGGCAGCGGCGCGGAGCCGACCACCCGCGCCTCCACGTCCGGATCGTCGAGCACGACGACGCCGTGCTGCGCGTCGTCGCGGTCGACGGCCACCACGACCCCGTCGAACTCCTCGCCGACCCGGTCCTGCAGCACCCCGGCCTCGACCAGGTCGAGCAGCGCCCGCTCGTAGGCGTGGGCGCGCTGCGCGGACGACTGCAGGGTCTTGGGCAGGCCGGGCAGGGCGGCAAGCACCCAGCCCGGCACCTCGGTCCCGGCACACAGGGCGAGACAGATCTCGCCGGCGTACCGGTCGCCGAGGCGACGCAGCGGAGCGGTCACGTGGGCGTACTCCGAGGCGAGTGCGGCATGGAGCGGCTGCGCGGGCGTCTCGCCGTCGAAGCCGACGTACCCGCTGCCGCGCAGCAACCGGGTGCTGGCGGTCACCATCGCGGCGTGGCTGGGCAACGCCGGGTCGAGGGACCGGATGAAGTCGGGATAGGGCATCGCCCGCGGCCACTCGATGCGGAGCGCGTGCGCGGTGCGGTGCAGCCGGTCGACGTCGCGGGGGTCGGGCGGCGGCAGGGTGCGCAGCAGCCCGACGCGGGCGCGGACCATCAGCGTTGCGGCCGCGAAGCCGGTCAGCAGCGAGATCTGGGCGTTCCATCTCTCCACGGGCAGCTGCTCGCGGAACTCCAGGTGCCAGCGGTCGCCGTCGACGTCGATCTCCTGCTCGGGCAACGGCAGCGACACCCCGCCCCGGGCGGCCTCGCGGGCCAGCCGCAGCTCGCCGATCTCCTGGAGCAGCCCCAGGGACTCCGGTGCGGTGCCCGCATCGATCTGCTGCTGCGCCTCCTCGTAGGTCAGCTGGGCCGTGGAGCGCACCAGCGCGCGCTCCACCTGCACCCCGGTGCCCTCACCGGCGGCGTCCACCTGGATGGTCCACAGCAGCGCGGGCCGCACCTGGTCGGGCAGCAGCGAGGCGGCGTCCTCGCTGAGCACCTTCGGGTGCAGCGGGATCTTGGAGTCAGCGCCGTAGAGCGTCTCGCCGCGGCGGTTGGCCTCGACGTCGACGGGGTCACCGGCGGTGACGAAGGCAGCCACGTCGGCAATCGCGTAGCGGACGACGAACCCGTCGCCGGCGCGCTCGATGTGCAGCGCCTGGTCGAGATCGCGCGCACCCGGCGGGTCGATGGTGACCAGGGCCAGGTCGGTCCGGTCGAGGTCGGGCAGCCGGGGCGCCGCAGCCGCCGCGGCCGCGGCTGCCTCCACCTCGGGCGGGAAGTCGGCGGTGACGTCGAGATCGGCCTGGATCCGGGCGATCCCGGCTCGCAGGTGCTCGGCGGCGACACCATCGGCAACGGACCGGACCCGAACGACACGGTTGCTGGGCATACCGGCACGATAGCCACGTGCTGATCATGCTGCCGCCGAGCGAGGGCAAGACGGCGCCGCGGCGCGGCAAGCCGCTCGACCTCGCCGCGCTCTCCTTCTCGACCCTGACCCCCGCTCGCGAGCAGGTGCTCGACGCCCTCGTCACGCTCTGCAACGGGGACCCCGACCAGGCCGCGAGCACCCTGGGGCTCGGCGGCACCCAGACCGACCTGGTGGTGCTCAACCGGAGCCTGCGCACGGCCGCCACTGCCCGCGCCGACCACGTCTACGCCGGAGTGCTGTACGACGCGCTCGACGTGCCCACCCTGTCCGCGGCCGCCAAGCGGCGCGCGACCGCGCGGCTCACGGTCACCTCCAGCCTCTTCGGGCTGGTCGGGACCGCCGACCGGATCCCGGCGTACCGTCTCTCCGGCGACGCCACCCTGCCCGGCACCGGCCCAGTCGCCGGGGTGTGGCGCCGCCACCTCGGTGGTGCGGTGTCCGAGATCCTCGGCAGCGGGCTGCTGGTCGACCTGAGGAGCAGCGCGTACGCCGCGTTCTGGCGCCCGCCCGCCGAGCTCGCCAGACAGGTCGCGACGGTGCGGGTGCTGCACGAGAGCGCCGGTCGACGCCAGGTCGTCAGCCACTTCAACAAGGCCACCAAGGGCCGGATCGTCCGGGCGCTGCTGGAGGACGGTGCGGCCCCACGCACGCCGGCGAAGCTGGCCGCCGTGCTGCGCGACCTGGGCTGGATGGTCGAGGTCGGAGACCCCACCACGAAGGGCACCCAGCTCGACGTCGTCGTCAGCGAGCTGTGAAGGCCCGCGACGGCGGTAGCGCGTTGTACATCCGCATCGAGGGGCGCACGGTGCCCTGGTCGGCGTAGTAGCTCAGCACCGTCACCGACGCCGGCGTGAGCTCCATCCGGAAGACCGCCGCGAGCGGCGCGTCGACCGCGTCCGCGACCAGCGTCTTGATCGGGGTCACGTGGCTGACCACGACCACGGTGCGGCCGGCGTGGGCGGTCAGCAGCCGGTCCAGCCCGGCGAGCACCCGCTGCTGAACCACCTGGAACGACTCACCGCCGGGAGGGCTCGCGTCGACCGAGCCCAGCCACGCCTTCAGCTCGCCAGGGAACTGCTCGCCGACCTCGGCGAAGGTCATCCCGTCCCAGGTGCCGAACTCCATCTCGGCGAACCCCGGCTCCACCTCGACACCGTGCCCGAGGGCCTCGGCCAGGATCTCCGCCGACTCCAGGGTGCGACGCACCGGGGAGGCGACCACGGCACCGATCTGCTCGGCCAGCGGCGCCAACCAGTCGGCGACGGTCCGGATCTGGTCCTTGCCCTCGACGCTCAGCCCGGGGTTGGCACTGGCCAGGCCGCCGGAGAAGCGCTTCTCGACCGTGTGCGGCGTGACGCCGTGCCGGACCAGGATCACCGTCGTGGGCTCCGCCCCGGACGCCGACCAGCCGCGTGCCTGGGCCTGCATGGAGGCCGGCGCCTCGACGGGGTCGACGGACTCCTCGATCTCCTCGATCAGCGACTCCCCTGCGGTGGTCACCCCGCTGCGCAGCCCGTCGAGCGCCTCGTTCGCCAGCCGGTCGGCGTGACCGTTGCGCTCCCGCGGGACCCAGGTGTACGTCGTACCGCTCGGCGCCAGCCGCGTCGCCTCGGCCGCCAGCGGCTTCATGCTGGGGTGCTTGACCTTCCAGCGACCCGACATCTGCTCGACGACCAGCTTGGAGTCCATCCGGACCTCGATCCGGGCCCCCGGCGCGAACTCCGCCGCCAGCTCGAGCCCGGCGATCAGGCCGGAGTACTCGGCGACGTTGTTGGTCGCGACCCCGATCGTGGCGCCCTCCTCGGCGATCACCTCGCCGGTGTCGGCGTCCTTGAGCACCGCGCCGTACGCTGCCGGGCCCGGATTGCCGCGCGAGCCGCCGTCAGCCTCGATCAGGACCCTGCCGGTCACAGGCCTGACTCGGCGGTGCGGACCAGGATCCGCGTGCACTCCTCGCAGCGGATCACCCAGTCCTCCGGGGACTTCCGGATCACGGCCAGCTCGGCGTTGTCGATCTTCAGCTGGCATCCGGTGCAGCGGCCCTGGCGCAGCTCGGCGGCCCCGACCCCGTTGCGGTTCTTGCGGATCTTCTCGTAGAGGGCGAGCAGGTCGTCGGCGGCGTCGGCGACCAACGGAGCGCGACGGGTCAGCAGCTCGGCGAGCTCGGTGTCGATCTCGCCGGTGCGGACGCCGCTGGAGTCCCGGAGCGTCACGAGCTTGGCATCGATGTCGGTGATCTGGGCGTCGAGGTGGTCGAGGTCGCGCTGGGCGTCCTCGATGCGACCCATGACCTCGAGCTCGTCGTCCTCCAGCGAGGAGATCCGGCGCTCGAGGGAGACCATCTCGTGCTGCATCCGCTCGATGTCCTTGGGATTCGTGATCAACCCCCGGTCGATGCGGTCCTGGTCGCGCTTGCGGCGGGTCTTGACCTGCTCGACGTCGACGTCGACCTTCTCCTGCTCGACGGTCAGGTCATCGACGACGATGCGCAGGTCGCGCGCCTGGTTGTCGAGGTCGGCGCGGGTGCTCTCGAGGGTCGCGATCTCGGCCAGCTCGGGCAGGCTGGAGCGCTGGTGGCGGAGCAGGTCGGCGCGCGAGTCAATCACCTGGACGTCCAGGAGGTTGAGCTGGGCGGCGGGGTCGGATTTCAGGATGTCTCCTCGATCAGGCGCGGAACTGCCACGGGTCGGTCCGGATGGTGCTCACCCGGGTCTCCACCGTATCGCCCAGGGCCGCCGCGAGCTTCCTCTCCACCACCGGGAGCCAGGTGGACTCCGCCGCCCAGTGCGCGACGTCGATCAGCGCTGGTCCGCCGCGCTCGGCGAACTCACCAGCCGGATGGTGGCGCAGGTCGCTGGTGACGTAGACGTCCGCGTCGGTGCGCGCCACCGTGTCGAGGAGGAAGTCGCCCGCTCCCCCGCACAGGGCCACCCGTCGTACGACGTGGTCCGGGTCGCCCGCGACCCGCACTCCTTGCACCGTCTCCGGCAGCGCCGAAGCGACCGTCGCCGCGAAGCCACCGAGCGTCGTCTCGGCGACCGTGCCGATCCGACCGGTGCCGGTCGTCGCGTCGCCGGGCGCCGGCAGCAGGGGCGCCAGGTCGGTGAGCCCGAGCGCGAGCGCCATCGCCTCCGACACCCCGCCGAGCGCCTGGTCGGCATTGGTGTGCGCGGTGAGCAGGGCGCAGCCGGCGCCGGCCAGGGTGGCCAGGGTGCGGCCCTTGGGCGTGGTGGCCGCGAACCCGTGCACGGGCTTGAGGAAGAGCGGGTGGTGCACCACCAGCAGGTCGGCGCCCCAGTCGGCGGCCTCCCGCGCGACCTCGGGTGCCGGGTCGACGGCGAAGAGCACCTTCGCGACCGGTGCGGCCGGGTCGCCGTACACCAGACCGACGGCGTCCCAGTCGTCCGCCGTGGCCGGCGGGTACCAGCCGTGCAGGAGGTCGACGACGTCGCGGAGCGTGGGCATGGCGTCAGGTTAGTGCCACTAGGGTCGCGTCATGTCCGTCGTGAAGATCAACGCCATCTCCGTCCCGCCGCAGGCCCACGAGGAGCTCGAGAAGCGCTTCTCCAACCGAGCCCACACCGTGGACGGCACCCCGGGGTTCCTCGGCTTCCAGCTGCTGCGTCCGGTCGCCGGCGAGGAGCGCTACTTCGTCGTCACCCAGTGGGAGGACGAGGCGTCGTTCGCCGCCTGGCGTGACGGGCCCGCGATCGCGGCCCACTCCGGTGAGCGCGCGCAGCCGGTCTCCTCGGGCGCCGACCTGCTGGAGTTCGAGGTCGTCCTGGACGTGCGCCCCTCGGTGGTCGAGTAGCCCGCGGAACGAGGGCGGATCGAGACCTAGTTGACCTGGCGGTCGCGACCCTCCCAGTAGGGAGCCCGCAGCTTGAACTTCTGGAGCTTGCCGGTCGCGGTGCGGGCCAGCCCGTCACGGAACTCGATCGTGGTCGGCGCCTTGTAGCCGGCCGCCTTCTGCTTGCACCAGGCGATCAGGTCGGCCTCCGAGACGTCCGCGTCGGCGGCGAGCACGACGAGCGCCTTGATCGTCTCGCCCCACTTGTCGCTCGGCACCCCGATCACCGCGACCTCGGCGACCGCAGGGTGGGAGAAGAGCACGTCCTCGACCTCGATCGAGGAGACGTTCTCGCCACCGGTGATGATGACGTCCTTCTTGCGGTCACTGATCGTGAGGTAGCCGTCCTCGCCGATCACCCCGCCGTCGCCGGTGTGGAACCAGCCGTCGCGCAGCGCGGTCGCGCTCTCCTCGGGCTGCTCCCAGTAGCCCTCGAGCACCACGTTGGAGCGGGCCAGCACCTCGCCCTGGTTCTCCGGGTCGCTGGAGGTGTCGAGGCGTACGCCGAGCGCGGGGGCGCCGGCCCGGGTGAGCAGCGTCGCGCGCTCCTCGGCCGACAGGTCGTCCCACTCCGCACGCGACCGGTTGATGGTCAGCAGCGGCGAGGTCTCGGTGAGGCCGTAGATCTGGATGAACTCCCATCCGAGCTCCTCCTCGACCCGCGCGACGGTCTTGGTGGGCGGCGGTGCACCGGCCATGATGATCCGCACCTTGTCGCGACCCGGGATCTCGCCCTCCCAGGTCTGCGCCGCCTCGAGCACCGCGGCCGCGACAGCGGGCGCCGCGCACATCACGGTGACCCCGTGGTCACGGACCCGGCGCAGGATCTCGGCGCCGTCGATCTTGCGGATCACCACCTGCTTCACACCCAGGCCGGTCATCGCGAACGGCATCCCCCAGCCGTTGGCATGGAACATCGGCAGCGTGTGCAGGTAGACGTCGCGGTCGCTGACGGTGGTGTGCATCGCGAAGGTGACCGCGTTGACCCAGATGTTGCGGTGGGTGATCTGCACCCCCTTCGGCCGCGCTGTGGTGCCGGAGGTGTAGTTGATGCAGGCCGTGGCGCTCTCGTCGGGCTCCCAGGATCGCGGCTGCGCTCCGCCGTCCTCGGGCGCCGCGGCGTACAGGTCGTCGTCAGTGCCGAGGACGAACTTGAACTCGGCCCCGACGTGTGACAGGTCGTCGGCGATCTCGGGATCGACGAGCAGCACCCGCGCCCCGGAGTGCGCGACGATGTACTCCACCTCGTCGGGCCGGAGCCTGAAGTTGACCGGCACCAGCACCCGCCCGGAGCCACTGACCCCGAAGAACGAGGTCAGCAACCGGGCACTGTTGTGGCTCACGATGGCGACCCGCTCGCCGACCCCGATGCCGAGCTCGTCGAGCTTCGCGGCCTGGCGCCGCGCGAGCGCACCGATCTCGGCATAGGTGAGCTCACCCAGGGACGGCGCGGGCTGGTCGGGCTCGTCGACGACGCCTACGCGCTCGCCGTACACCTGCACGGCCCGGTCGATGAAGTCGGTGACGCTGAACGGGACGAACACTTGGCCCTCCTGGCACGTCGGATCTGGTCACTCTAGTGACTCCGGGTTGCGCAGGGGTTGGCGCGTGCTCGGCCGGATCTGGCCGAGCATGGATCCCCGGGGATCAGGGACTGCTGGACGTTGTCGGTGGCGACCCCCGAGGACGTACGGCGTGCCCGGTGGAACGGGGATTCCAGCTCTCCCTCAGCGCCGCCAGGCCGCCAGCCGCTTCGAGGACGCGTCGGCGACGGGCGACTCGGTCTGCTCCCAGACCCGCCGCCAGGGGGCGACGTCGGGGCCGGACGGGTCGGGGGTGGCACCGGAGGCGGCGCGCCGGCGGGCCTCCCACCAGGTCGACTGGTCCTCGTCGAGGAGGGCAGCGACGGCGTTCTTGATCCGGGGCCCGAACTCGCGCACCGACTCGCTCGGGGCCGGCCACCAGTGGCTCGCCGAAGCGGATCGTCAGCTGGCGGCGCCCGCGCGCGGGCCAGTCCTGGCCGCGGGGCATCGCGGCGAAGGTGCCGCGGTGGGCGACCGGCACGACCGGGACGCCGTGCTCCTTGGCGAGGAAGGCAGCACCCATCCGGAAGGTGCCCATCCAGCCGTCGGTGGAGCGGGTGCCCTCGGGGAAGATCACCAGGCTCCAACCGTCGGCGAGCACCTCGCCCGGGGTGGCCGCCATCATCCCGCCGCGGCGGTCGATCGGGAAGGTGTTGAAGAACAGCGACGACCCGACCGCGCGCCACCAGGTGTCGAAGAAGTAGTCCGCCGCGGCGGCCACGGCGGTACGACGGCGCCACTCGTCGGGCAGCGACAGCAGGATCAGCGGGGTGTCGAGGTGGGAGGCGTGGTTGGCCACGAAGATGACCGGGCCCTCGATGCGCTGGAGGATGTCGAGGCCCTCGACACGGGTGCGCACCTGTGACCTGAAGAGCGGCTGCAGGCCGGCCCTCTGGGCCACCTCGCGCGCCACGATCGCGGGCCGCCGGCGCGACCAGTCGCTCGGGAAGACCGTCGACTTCGCCGGCGGCACGAACTCCTCCGCCGAGCGCGGCACCTGGGAGCGCCGGCCCCAGCGCCACCCGCGCGAGACCTGCTTGACGTCGGCGATGCCGCCCTTGATCAGGCCGTTCGAGTCGCCGCTCATCGCACGTGGGCCAACAGGTGAGGCGGGTTGTGCAGGTAGGTGATCGACGGGCTGGTGCCGACCGTCCCGGAGGCCATCTCCAGCGCGTCGGCGAGCGTGGTCGCGGCCCGGAAGCCGAGCCGGGAGGCGACCTTTCGGTTCGCACCCACCCAGATCACCTCGTCGACGTGGTCCATCGCGTGCGCCGCCCAGTACCACATGTAGAAGGGGTGGACGCCGTGGTAGGCGTGCGAGGTGCGGTAGAGGTGGCGGTACCAGGGGTCCTCGGCGAACTGCTGCTCGTACTTCTCCCCGACCACCGCCGGGTCGGTCGACTCCGCGAGGACCTCCTCGTAGAAGTCGACGTAGGAGGGGTGGTGCAGCTGGTTGAAGCCCTCGTTGAGCGGGTGGTAGAGGATCACCGCGCCGCCCTTGCGGACCACCGGCTGACCGAGATAGGAGTTGAAGTAGTAGCCCAGCCCCATGCAGGTCGCCAGGATCGGGTTGAGCGACGAGTTCACGTTGTAGGGGCCGACGTACGGGATCCCCATGACGAGCACGTCGGACTGGCCCTGCACCTCGACCAGGTGCTGCTGGTGCACCTTCTCCAGCGTCTTGGTGTGCACCGCCTCGACCTCGCCGGCGTTGACGCCGGTCAGCCCGTAGACCGAGCGCAGGTCGTGGAACATCTTGTGCTTCAGCTTCGGTGGGGCGACCGCGAGACCACGACGCATCCCGAGCATGGTGGCCTGGTCCTTGATCGACCACTCCCACTCACGCTTCTGCAGGAAGTCGTAGGGCTTCGGGAAGATGTCGTTGTTGAGGGTGGTCTCGATCTGGAAGACCTTGACGGTGTCCTTGATGACCCGCCCGATGCGCCACGCCGAGTGGTGCATGGCGGAGTGCTTGTGGTCCATGAAGGACCGCGACTGCACCATCGTCTTGGCGTTGTGGTGGTGGCGCAGCGACTTGTACGACGCCAGCCCGATGCCCACCGACTTGTGACCGCCGTCCATCGCCACGAGGTTGACGTTGACGTAGACCAGCAGGTCGGACTCCGCGGCCCGCTTGCTGATCTCGATGTCCTCGCCCTTCTCGGTGGTGCCGAGGTGGGAGAGGTTGTCGGTGTCCTCCGCGTCGAAGTTGTAGAGCTTGCCCTGGGGGTAGAACGAGCGGAAGACCCGCTCCCCCACGATGTGCTTGAGCTCGGCGGCGGTCATCCGCCGGTGCAGCGCGTTGGCGGCGATCAGCTCGACGTCGTCGACGCCGGCGTCGGCGGCCATCGTGAGGACGTGCTCGATGATCCGGCCCCGGATGTCCGGCGGGCGCATCGTCGGCAGCGGCAACGAGATGTCGTCGAAGGCGATCGTCAGCTTCATGCCCGCGAACAGCAGCTCCGGGAGCGGGTCCATGTCGTGGGGGTGCAGCAGCGCGTCCTCGATCGCCTGGTCGACGTCCGGCACCGCCGGCAACGACTCGGGCGGGTAGACCACCCGGGTGCCGAGCGGGAAGTTCTCCAGCCGGAACCCCAGTCCTTCGTGGACCAGCAGCGGTGGGGTGCGGTCGTCCACCTCGAGGACGAATCCTGGGCGACTCATTGGGTGCTCCTCGGGTCGAAAGCCACCTTGACCGTGCCGAGCCGGCCGGCGGAGTGGGCGTGGTCCAGCGCTTCGCGCCAGCGGTGCAACGGATAGGTGGCGACGCTCTTGGCCATCTGCTGGACGGCGTCGGTGGCGACCAGGTCGGTCGCGATCCGGAAGGCCTCGTCGGACTGGGCGGACGCGTAGGTGCCGACCACCTCGAGCTCGCGGAACCAGGCGGCGGACAGGTCCGCAGGCGCCGGCATCCCGGAGAGTACGACGCGGCCGCCGGCGCGCGTGGCCTGCAGCGTCGTCTCCAGGGACTGCTTGCTGCCGACCGCGTCGACGGCGACGTCGACGCCGCCCAGGAGGTACGGCGAGGAGAACTGCGGCTCCAGCTGGAAGGCACCCGTCGAACGGCGGACCCGGCGCAGGACCTCGCCCGGGGCGACCACCTCGGTCGCACCGAACTCGCGGGCCAGCTCCCGTTGGTGGCCGTGCTTGGCGACCACGATGATCTCGCCGGCGCCGGTGAGCTGGCGCAGCGCGAGCGTGGCGAACAGGCCGACAGACCCGGCGCCGCTCACCAGGATCCGGTCACCGTCGCTGACACCGGCCCGCAGCGCGGTGTGCACCGCGCAGGCGACCGGCTCGATGAGGATCGCCTGCTCGTCGGAGAAGCCCTCCGGCACGGGGTGCAGCTGGCTGCGGTGCGCCGTGAGCTGCTGGCCCCAGCCGCCGCCGGTGTCCTTGCAGAAGCCGGTCTGCAGGCCCGGCGCCAGGTGCCCCACGGTGATCCGTGAGCACCGGTTGGTCTCGCCGACGGCGCACGCCTCGCACGCATCCACGCCGCGTGCTGCGCAGGTGAGCACCGGGTCGACGACGACGCGGGTGCCCTTGGGCAGGTCCTCGCAGTCCTCGAGCAGCTCGGCGACCACCTCGTGACCGGGCACGAACGGCAGCGACACGACGGCGGAGAAGTAGAGGCTGGTCCGGCCCGAGAGCATCCCGAGGTCGGAGCCGCAGATCCCGGACAACCGGGTCTTCAGCCGAGCCCAGCCGGGTCGGTCGACCTTCGGCTCGTCGATGGTGACCAGCCGCAGCGGGGCCGCGAAGCCGGACAGCACGCCCGGCATCCGGCCGCCGATGGCCTTGCCGGCCATGGTCCGCGAGACCGATCGGAACATCTCCAGGGCCAGCATCATGCGAGACCACCTGCCGGGTTGAGGGTCCGCGAGTTCGAGTCCGAGCTGGCCCAGTCGACGATGGTCCAGCGGTTCTTGCGGGCATGGCGGTAGAGGGACACGTCGGGCTTGACCGCGACCGGTCGGCCCACGGCCTCGAGCAGCGGCAGGTCGGAGTGCGAGTCGGCGTACCCGTAGGAGGCCGCCAGGTCGATCCCCTGCTCGGCGGCGTACTGCCGCATCCAGGCCGACCGGGACTCCCCCACGAGCGGCGACGAGGCGAGGTAACCGGTGCAGATGCCCCGGTCGTCGGTGGCGAGCTCGGCGGCCTCGATGTGGTCGAAGAGCGGCCGCAGCGGACGGGTCAGCGGCCGGACCGCCCCGGTGATCAGGATCGTCTGGTGACCGGCCGCGCGGTGCTCGCGGATCCGACGGATCGCCGCCGGGGAGAGCCGGGCGAGCACGTGGTCGGTCAGGTGGCGGTCGGCGATCTCGTCGAGGTCGGCGAGTCGCGCGCCGTCGTACTCCCGGTAGACCGAGCGCAGGAACGCGCTGCGCTCGCGCCGCTCGGCCTGGATCAGGCTCGGCACCTTGGCGACCACCCGGCTGAGCTCGGCGAAGCGCTCGGTGCCGGAGAGCTCGCGCAGCCGCAGCCACAGGTAGGTCTCGATGACGTTGGAGGAGAGCAGGGTGCCGTCCATGTCGAAGAACGCAGCGACGCCGGGCGCCGCGACGAGCGCCTTCTGGGTCGGGACCGACGACGGGCGCTTGCGGGCCGCGCGGACCTCGTCGAGGCGCCGGATCGGCGCGGTCACCGACGGGCAGTGGATGTCCTGGAGGTAGACCTTCCAGTCCACGACCGCGGTGTCGAAGGCGAACGCGACCTGGTCGGCCTCCGAGAGGGACCGGAAGAGCGCGAGGGTGTTGGCGTCGGAGAACCTCAGCTCGGCCTGGGCGTACTCCTGGTAGAGGCCCATGTAGCGGCGCAGGAACTCCAGCCGCCGACCCTGCTGGTCGAGCTTGCGAGCGAGGTCGCGCGCGCGGTCGCTGCGCGGTGCGTGCCCGACGACGTAGTCGGCCACCTTGAACGCCCGCTCGCTGGTGCTCAGCAGCCGCTCCACCGACTGCGAGCCCGGCCAGCGCCACTCCGGGAGCCGGATCGCACCGCGGTCGCCGGCCTGGAACGGGTGGGCGTCGAAGTAGGCGCGCACGTTCTGGTAGAGCGCCCGGAACGTGAGCGGGTTGCGGTCTCCCGAGGAGAGGTGGAAGTACGCCGCGGTGCCGGTCTCGGGCGGGTGCGCGAGCACCGCGACGATGCCCGCGACCACGTGGTCGATCGGCACGATGTCGACGATCGAGTCGGCGGCGCCGGGCATGTCGGGGAGCTCGCCGCGACCGTAGGCCAGGATCAGCGGCTCGGCCATCTTGAAGCCCTCGATCCACCCCGGGTACGGCGTCACCAGGGCGGACTCGATGATGCTGGGCCGCACGACCGAGACCCTCGAGGTGCGGGCGTGCTCCTCGACGACGCGCTCGCCGAGAGCCTTGGTGAAGGTGTAGCAGTCGGTCCAGCCCAGGCTCCGGGCCCGCTCGGCACCGATGGCCACGAGCTCGGCCTTCACCCACGCCTTGCGGGCCTCCTCGGTCGCCGAGGCGGCGGTGAGGTTGCCGGCCCGGCTGTGCGCCTTCTCGGCCTTCTTGCGCTCGGCCTCGAGCACCTCGGTGCCCCGCGAGCGGTGCTCGACGGCCTGGCGCTGGCCGAGACCCCACGCGAGCTCGGACTCGAGGTCGACGACCTGCGGCACCGGCCCCTCGGGGATGCTGCCCCGCCGGCGACCGGCGACGTACGCCGTGGAGATGTGCACGTAGTGGATGTCGGGACCCGCTTCACGGATCCGCTCGAGCAGCTCGCGCACGCCCTGCACGTTGGTGCGGAAGGCGTCGTCGACCGGCGGGTCGAAGGACACGTCGCCGGCGCAGTGCACGACGGCGTCCAGGCCGCTCGGCAGGACGGGTACGTCGGAGAGGTCACCCTCGAGGACGGAGACCCTGGCCTCGATCAGCGCCTCGACACCGCCGGCAGCCTCGACGATCTCGGCGAAGACCGGCTTCTTGAGGAGCGTCGCGATCCGCGCGCTGCCCCGGGTCGACCCCTTGGGACGCACCAGGACGGTGACCTTGACGTCGGGCACCTCGCGCAGCATCAGGTGCAGCAGCGCCTCGCCCACGAACCCGGTGACCCCGGTCAGCAGGACGTGCTGACCAGCAAGTCGCTCGGCGACTGTGGGTGCGTGCGGCATTGACATCCTCCTGGCGCGGTCGGGGTCGTCCGGTCCCGATTCTGCACCGCTCGCCCCCGAGAGCGTGCGCCGGGTGGTGAGGTTGGCCTAGGCCCGGCGATTGCCCTCGACCTTCTTCTTGATCAGGACGGCGGGGAGGATGAGCACGCCGAGCAGCGAGACGAGCCAGACGATCACGGTCGCCTCGATCCAGGTGGCCGCACCGTCGATGCTCAGACCATCGCTGACCAGTGTGGTGATCAGCAGCCCGAGGAAGGTGGCGAGCAGCGCGACCCCGCCGCGCAGCGCCGACGCCGTGCTGAGCGCGATCTGGGTCAGGAACGGCTGCGCGAGCATGTAGACGACGGTGAAGATCAGGACCGCGATGACGAAGGCTGCGCCGGTGATCGTCATCTCGTCGAGGATGGAGGCGGCGATGATGAGACCGAGCGCGTTGGCGAGGAGCTGGATGCCGAAGCTCAGGATCAACCGGATCATAGGCGGCACGCTACTACGGTGGGCGCAGAGGGGATCGAACCCCCGACCACCTCCTTGTAAGGGAGGTGCTCTACCGCTGAGCTATACGCCCCAGTGTGCTCCGGAACTCGCCGGGAGCGGGGCACAGACTACGCAGATGGCGTGGTCGGGCCGAAATTGGTGTTGGACCGCAGGAGTCTCGGGTCACCTGCGGTCCAACAAGGACAACTCTAGGTCGACGATCACGACACCGCCGCGCAGTTGTCGAAAAAGATCGAGGTGGTCTAGACCTCAGGAGGCGGCGACGAGCTGGCGTAGGTGCTCGTCGAGGTCGCGCCCCTCCGGCATCGCGTTGTGGACGGCCCAGCTGACCAGGCCCTGCTTGTCGACGACGTACGACGAGCGGCGCGGCGCGCCGTTGGTCTCGTCGAACACCTCGTAGGCGCGGGAGACCTCGCCGTGCGGCCAGAAGTCCGAGAGCAGCGGGAAGTTGAGACCGTCCTGGTCGGCGAAGGCGCGCAGCGAGTAGACCGGGTCGCAGGAGATCGCGACGACCTCGGTGTCGAAGGTCAGGAACTCCGCGAGCCGGTCGCGGATGCCGGCCATCTCGCCGGTGCAGACACCGGAGAACGCGTAGGGATAGAACAGGATCGCGACCGCCTTCGAACCGCGGTACGACGACAGCGACACGTCCTGGCCGAACTGGTCACGCAGCGAGAAGTCGGGGGCAGGCCCACCGAGCTCGAGTCCGGTCATGCCGGCAATCCTGTCACCCTGCCGGGACAGTGCATCAATCGGCGCCGAGCTCCCCCTTGAGCACCTTGCCGGTGGCGTTGCGGGGCAGCTCGGGGAGGAAGCGGACCTCGCGGGGCACCTTGAAGCGGGCCAGGTGCTGGCGGACGTGCTCCTGGAGCTCCTGCTCGGTCACGACGAGATCCACGTCCGGGTCCGCCAGCACGACGTACGCCCGGAGCCGCTGGCCGAAGGCTTCGTCGGGTACGCCGATCGCTGCCGCCTCGACCACCCCAGGATGCCGGACCAGGCAGTCCTCGACCTCCCGCGGGAAGACGTTCTCGCCACCGGAGACGATCATCTCGTCGTCGCGACCCTCGACGTGCAGCCGCCCGCGGGCGTCGAAGCGACCGACGTCCCCGGTGGCCATCAACCCGTCGACGACCTCCTTGCTGCCACCGCCGGTGTAGCCCTCGAAGAGCAACCCGTTGCCGACGAAGATCAGCCCGGTCTCACCGCGCGGGAGCTCGCGACGGTCCGGGCCGAGGATTCGCACCACCGTGGCGTAGGGCGGCTTGCCGGCCGCTGTCGGTGCGGCCCGCAGGTCCGCGGGGTCGGCGATCGAGGCGTAGGCGACCTCGGTCGAGCCGTAGATGTTGTAGAGGTGGTCGCCGAAGCGGTCCATCCAGGCGAGGGCGAGGTCGCCCGGAAGTGCCGAGCCCGACGACGCGACCACCTTGACGTGGCTGAGGTCGTGGGTGGCGAGCGCCTCGTCGGGCAGCGCCAGGATCCGCTGCAGCATCACCGGGATCACCGCCATCGAGTCGCAGTGCTCGGCCTCGACCACGTCGAGGCAGGCCTCGGGGTCGAAGGTCCGGCGCAACACGACGGTGGAGCCGAGCAGCATCGCCAGCGCCAGGTGCGCGAAGCCCCAGGTGTGGAAGAGCGGCGCCGCGACGTGGGTGCGCCAGCCGTACCTGAGCGGCATCCGGGACAGCAGCGAGACGGCAGCCTCGATGCCGGCCTCCGTGCGCGGCGCGCCCTTGGGGGTGCCGGTCGTCCCCGAGGTCAGGATCACGATCCGGCCGCGCCGGTCCGCGGGCACGACGTCGTCGTCGGGGTACGTCGCGATCAGCGACTCCAGCGTCGGGCCGGAGACCCGTGCCCGGTCGGTCCAGGCCAGCACGGTGATGCCGACCGAGGTGCCGGACAGCAGGCCGGTGAACTCCTCGTCATGGACGATCACCGCCGGTTGCTCGCGCTCGAGCACCTCGACCAGCTGCGGCCCGGCGAAGGCGGTGTTGAGGTAGAGGATGTCGGCACCGAGCTTGGCGGTGGCGATGCTGGCGTCGACGAAGCCACGATGGTTGCGGCACATCAGCGCGACGCTGTCGCCGGGGCTGACGCCGAGGCCGGCGAGGGCCCGGGCCAATGCGTTGGAGCGACGGTGCAGCTGGTCGAAGGTCAGCGAACCCAGCTCGTCGACCAGCGCCGTACGGCCCGGGTCCAGGCTGGCAGCGGCGGTGAACCCGCCGGCGGGGCCGGTCCCCCAGTCACGCAACGCCTTGGCCGCGCGCGCCAGGGCCAGCGGGTGGTGGGGCCGGAGCACCCCGGCCCGACCGAGGACGATCGCGGTCGTCCTAGCCCCAGTGGCGCCAGCGAGGACCCTCGTCAGCACCCGGTCGCCTCGTAGGGGAGGTCAGGCCGGCGACTTGGGGGCGACCAGACGGGTGGCCGACCAGTCCTTGCTCACCGCCGCGGTGGTGGTCTGGGACAGACCCGCGATGGGCGCGGACTCGGCGATGTCAGCAGGGTCGACGGCATTGGGTCGACCGACCTTGGGGGTGAGCAACCAGATCACGCCACCTCCGGCGAGGTCGGTCAGCGAGTCGACGAGGCCGTCGACGAGGTCGCCGTCCTCGTCACGCCACCACAGCAGCACCGCGTCGACCACGTTGCCGTAGTCGGCGTCGACCAGGTCGGCGTCGATCCGGTCCTCGATCGCCACCCGGAGGGCGTCGTCGGTGTCGTTGTCCCAGCCGAGCTCCTGCACGACGAGACCGGGCGTGAAACCGAGCCGATCGGCCGGGGTAGCGGCGGATCCGCCGGTCTGGGTGGAACTGCCACCCGAGGTCGAGCTCAACTGATGCCTCCATTCAAAGTAGGTACCTGTCGCACCAAGTTGGGGTGTAGTCCATCGGAGTTCGCCCCGAGTCGCAACCCGTCTCACCGTGGGCGGTGGACGATGAGCGGCCCCTTGGGACTACTCGTGGGTAAATTTCGCGCGCAACACGAGCGTGCGACGATGAGCGAGTGACTGGAGAAACCACCCCCACTTCTGGCACGGACAAGCGGACCGGCGGCGCCATCCCGACCGTCATCCACGAAGGTCTGCCGACCCAGCTGCCCGACATCGACCCCGACGAGACCAACGACTGGATCGACTCGTTCGACTCGCTCGTGGACGAGCGTGGTCGCGAGCGAGCCCGCTACGTGATGCTCCGGCTCCTCGAGCGGGCCCGTGAGATGCAGGTCGGTGTGCCTGCCCTGCGCAGCACCGACTACATCAACACGATCCCGCCCGAGCGTGAGCCGTGGTTCCCCGGCGACGAGGAGACCGAGAAGCGGATCCGGGCGTTCATCCGCTGGAACGCCGCCGTGATGGTCTCCAGCGCCAACCGCAAGGGACTCGAGGTCGGCGGCCACATCGCGACGTACCAGTCCTCGGCGAGCCTCTACGAGGTCGGCTTCAACCACTTCTTCAGGGGCAAGGACGCTCCCGGCGGCGGCGACCAGATCTACATCCAGGGTCACGCCTCCCCCGGCATCTACGCCCGCGCGTTCCTCGAGGGTCGACTGAACGAGGAGCAGCTCTACCGCTTCCGCCAGGAGGTCCAGCACGGTCCGCACGCCGGGCTGTCGTCGTACCCCCACCCCCGGCTGATGCCGGAGTTCTGGGAGTTCCCGACCGTCTCGATGGGCCTGACCGGCATCAACTCGATCTACCAGGCGCGGTTCAACCGCTACCTCTCCAACCGCGGCATCAAGGACACCGCCGACCAGCACGTCTGGGCGTTCCTCGGTGACGGCGAGATGGCCGAGCCCGAGTCGCTGGGGGCCATCCGGATCGCTGCCCGCGAGGAGCTCGACAACCTCACCTGGGTCATCAACTGCAACCTCCAGCAGCTGGACGGGCCGGTCACCGGCAACGGCAAGATCATCCAGGAGCTCGAGGCCAACTTCCGGGGCGCCGGCTGGAACGTCATCAAGGTCGTCTGGGGCCAGGAGTGGGACCCGCTGCTGGCCCGCGACGTCAACGGCGTGCTCGTCAACAAGATGAACAACACCCCGGACGGAGCCTTCCAGACCTACTCCACCGAGGACGGCGCCTACGTGCGCGAGAACTTCTTCGGGGCCGACCCGCGGCTGCGCAAGATGGTCGAGCACATGAGCGACGACCAGATCGCCAAGCTGCCCCGCGGTGGTCACGACTACCGCAAGGTCTACTCCGCGTTCGACTCCGCGACCAAGCACGTCGGCCAGCCGACCGTGATCCTCGCCAAGACGATCAAGGGCTGGACGATCGACTCGCTGGAGGGCCGCAACGCGACCCACCAGATGAAGAAGCTGACGCCCGCGGACCTGAAGAAGTTCCGGGACCGGCTCTACCTGCCGATCTCCGACCGCGACCTCGACCGGTCCTACGAGGAGACCGGCGGCGCGCCGTTCTTCCACCCCGGCGAGGACGCTCCGGAGATCCAGTACATGAAGGAGCGCCGGGCCGCCCTCGGTGGCTCGGTGCCGCGCCGGGTGCTGCGGGCCAAGCCGCTCACCCTGCCGGGCGATGCCATGTACTCCGAGCTCAAGCAGGGCTCGGGCAAGAACTCCATCGCCACCACGATGGCCGTCGTCCGGCTCCTCAGGGACTGGCTGAAGGATCCGGAGATCGGCAAGCGGATCGTCCCGATCGCCCCCGACGAGTACCGCACGTTCGGCATGGACGCGATGTTCCCGAGCGCGAAGGTCTACAACCCGGCCGGCCAGCAGTACGACTCGGTCGACCGCAATATGTTGCTCTCCTACAAGGAGTCCGCCCAGGGCCAGATGCTCCACGAGGGCATCTCCGAGGCCGGTGCCATGGCCTCGGCGACGGCGGCGGGCTCGACGTACTCCACGCACGGCGAGCACATGATCCCGTTCTACATCTTCTACTCGATGTTCGGCTTCCAGCGCACCGGCGACTCGATCTGGGCGATGGCCGACCAGCTGGCACGCGGGTTCCTGATCGGTGCCACCGCCGGGCGCACCACGCTCACCGGTGAGGGTCTCCAGCACGCCGACGGCCACTCACCGCTGCTCGCGGCGACCAACCCAGCGGTCGTGCACTACGACCCGGCGTTCGCCTACGAGGTCAGCCACATCATGCAGTCCGGCCTCGAGCGGATGTACGGCGAGGACGCAGAGGACGTGATCTTCTACGTCACCGTCTACAACGAGCCCGTCGCGCAGCCGGCGGAGCCGGAGGACGTCGACGCCGAGGGGATCCTGCGGGGCATCCACCACGTGTCGACTGGCGAGGGTGACGGCCCCCGGGTCCAGCTGCTCGCCTCCGGCGTCAGCTTCCCGTGGATCAAGGACGCGCAACGGATGCTCGCCGAGGAGTGGGGCGTCCAGTCCGACACCTGGTCGGTGACGTCGTGGAACGAGCTCGCCCGCGACGCCGTCGCTGCCGAGGACTGGAACCTCATGCACCCGGGCGAGAGCCCGCGGACCGCCTACGTCGCCGACAAGCTCGCCGACGTGCAGGGCCCGGTCATCGCGGTCTCCGACTACATGTGTGCGGTGCCGCTGCAGATCGCCCGCTGGGTGCCCGGCGACTACCGCGTGCTCGGCGCCGACGGGTTCGGCTTCGCCGACACCCGCCCCGCCGCGCGCCGCTACTTCCACATCGACGCCCAGTCCGTCGTGGTCCAGGCCCTCCAGGGCCTCGCCGACGCCGGTCAGATCGAGCGTTCGAAGGTCGAGGAAGCGTTCGCGAAGTACCGCATCGACGACCCGACCGCCGTCGCCGACGTCAAGCAGGAGGGCGGCGACGCCTGATCGTCGTCGTTGCAGGACAAAGCAGGGCGGTGACCTCGTGGTCACCGCCCTGCTTCGTCAGCCGACGCTGTCGGCGACGGCGACCAGCCGCTTGGGGGCGGCGGTGCCGTTCTTGAGCAGGTTGCGGAAGCGGGCCCGGCTGTAGGTCGCGGGGGCCGTGCTGCGGATGAACTCGTGCACGACCGCGGCGAAGCGGTGCGGGTGGTCCTTGTGCGGGAAGTGGCCGGCGTCGGCGATGACCTCGACGCGGGCGCGGGGCGCGATGGACGCGGCGTTGTTGGCGTGCCGCACCGGGATCACCCGGTCGTCGCGTCCCCACACGACCCACATCGGGAGCTCGTCGGTGAGGTAGGCGCGGTCCGTCATGGTCACGATCTGACCGCGCCAGTCGACGACCGCGCGGACCACGTGGCGGATGGCGTGCCGAGCGCCGGGGTCCTTGAAGGTGTCGAAGACCGACGCCACCTCGTCCAGGTCCCGGGTCGCCTTCAACGGCAGTGCGGAGAGCGCTCGCAGGCCCGCGACCCCGACGTGCCGCACGACGGGCAGCGTGAGCACCCCCATGACCTCGTGGAAACCGGGCGTGGTGATCGCCCGGATCGCCGGCGTCACCTCAGGTCCGAGCCCGCCCGACGACACCAGCATCAGGCGCTCGGTGCGCTCGGGGAACTGGTAGGCGAACTGCATCGCGACCCCGCCACCGAAGCTGTGCCCGATCACGGTGACCTTGTCGATGCCGAGCACGGTGATCAGGTCACGCATCCCGTTGGCGTAGCCGCCGACGCTGTAGTCGGCCCGGGGCTTGTCGGAGAGGCCGTGGCCCAACAGGTCCGGGGCGATCACGGTGTAGCGGCGGCTCAGCGACTCGATCACCGGGAGCCAGGTGGTGTGGTCACAGCCGAGACCGTGCAGCAGCAGCACGACCGGACCGGTCCCGGCCTTCACGTAGGCCCGGCGGTGACCGTGGATGGTCACGAACTGTGGTTCGTACGGACCAGCCATCGATGCCTCCCGGTGCCA
The DNA here is from genome assembly GCA_963706475.1 of uncultured Actinomycetota bacterium. Taxonomy (GTDB): domain Bacteria; phylum Actinomycetota; class Actinomycetes; order Propionibacteriales; family Nocardioidaceae; genus Nocardioides. The sequence goes on from CAVPLV010000004.1 coordinate 46,880, forward strand.
CGGGGATCGAGGCGATCCGCGTGGACGTAGAACGTGATTCAATCAGACGAACCCAGGGATCGAGACAGCGCTTCCCCTTGTTTACCGGGGTTTTACGTCGATCCGGGCTGGCACTAGGGTCGCGGCGTGGCCACTCGACCCGGCTCGATCCCGCACCGGAGGGCTGGAGACGCCCTGCAGCGCTCGACAGGCGCACTCAGCACGGCCGCCACCGCGCGCATGGAGCAGGACATGGCCTGGTTCCGCGAGCTCAGCGCCGAGGACCGGTCGTGGGTCTCGATGATCGTCCACGCCGGCATCCGCGGCTTCGTCGACTGGTACCGCCTCGGCGGGGACCAGCCGACTCCCGGCAGCACCGACATGGTGTCCTCGGTGTTCGGTGCGGCGCCCCGCGCCCTGGCCGGCGTCATCACGCTCCAGCAGACGGTCGACCTGGTCCGGCTCTCGATCGAGGTCGTCGAGTCCAACGTCTCGGAGCTCCTCGACCCGGCCGACGCCGACGTCGTCCGCACGGCCGCGTCGCACTACGCCCGCGAGGTCGCCTTCGCGACCGCCGAGGTCTATGCCAGGGCGGCCGAGGTCCGGGGTGCCTGGGACGCCCGGCTCGAGGCCCTGGTCGTCGACGCGGTGCTCCGCTCCGACGCCGACGAGACCCTGCTCTCCCGGGCCAGCGCCCTCGGCTGGGCCGCGCGGGGACAGGTGGCCGTCGTGCTGGGCACCGTCGCCGCCGACCGCAGCGAGACCGGCACCTTCGAGGAGGTACGTCGGATCGCCCGCGACGCCGGGATGGACGCGCTGTGTGCGGTCCAGGGTGACCGTCTGGTCATCGTGCTCGGCGGGGTGGACGACCCGCGGTCGGCCGCGGAGACGATCAGCGACGTCTTCGGCGCCGGTCCCGTCGTCGTCGGGCCGATCGCCGACGACCTCGCCGGCGCCCACGTGTCCGCGCGAGCGGCCCTGGCTGCCCAGCGCGCCGCCGCCGGCTGGCCCGGCGCGCCCCGCCCGGTGCGCAGCGACGACCTGCTGCCCGAGCGGGCCCTGGCCGGGGACGGGCACGCCCGCCGGCACCTGGTCGACGAGATCTACCTGCCGCTCGACCGCGCGCGGGGCACGCTCGTCGAGACGCTGGCCGCCTATCTCGAGCACGGCTCGTCGATCGAGGGGGCGTCCCGGGCGCTCTTCGTGCACGCCAACACGGTCCGCTACCGGCTGCGCCAGGTCACCGACCTGACCGGCTTCGCCCCGACCGTCGCCCGCGACGCCTTCACCCTCGAGATCGCGCTGGTGCTCGGTCGGCAGTCCGGCCGAGGCAGCGGGACCTCGTCGACGAGCACGCGTGGTTTGTAGGAACCCTACAAAGAACGCGGGACCGATTCGTGTGAGCCCGACGCGATGATCCGACCTCGTTCGGGGCACAGTGGAGGTGTGCTCGCCATCGTTGCTCCCGGACAGGGTGCCCAGTCCCCCGGTTTCCTCGTGCCCTGGCTCGAGGTGCCCACCTTCGCCGCGCGTCTCGAATGGCTGTCGGCCGTCGCCGGGATCGACCTGGCCCGCTACGGGACCGAGGCCGACGCCGATGAAATTCGCGACACCCGGATCGCTCAGCCGCTCCTGGTCGCCACCGCACTGGTGGCCGCCCTCGAGGTGTTTCCCCGGCCGGCCGACGCCTTCGAGCAGGTGGGCGTCGTCGCCGGGCACAGTGTCGGTGAGATCGCTGCCGCCGCCGGCGCCCACGTGATCACCGCCGAGCAGGCGATGGTCCTGGTCCGCGAGCGTGGCAACGCGATGGCCGCGGCCGCCGCCGTGACGCCCACCGGGATGACAGCCGTCCTCGGTGGCGACCGCGACGAGGTCCTCGCGGCGATCGACAAGCACGGGCTCACCCCCGCCAACGACAACGGTCCGGGCCAGATCGTGGCCGCCGGCACCGCGGAGCAACTCGCTGCCTTCGCCGACGAGCCGCCGGCCAAGGCCCGGCTCATCTCGCTGAGCGTCGCGGGTGCCTTCCACACCACCCACATGGAGCCGGCCGTCGGTCACCTGACCGATCTGTCCCGCTCCGTCTCGGTCCACGACCCGCGCACCCGGGTGATCTCCAACCGGGACGGATCCGTGGTCGCCGACGGGCAGGACGTGCTCGACCGGATCGTCGGTCAGATCGCCAGCCCGGTCCGCTGGGACCTCTGCCTCGAGACCATGAGGGACCTCGGAGTCACCGGTATCCTGGAGCTGCCGCCCGCCGGCACCCTCACCGGGATCGCGAAGCGGGCGCTCAAGGGCGTCGAGACGTTCGCGCTCAAGACCCCCGACCAGCTCGACGATGCCCGCGCCTTCTGCGGCAGGCACGGCCAGCCGGCGTCGTCCGACGTCGACACGACCGACACCGAAGGTGGGACAGCCTGATGACGAGCGATCGAGGAATCCAGAGCCCCAGCGGGTCGGCGTTCGCCGCCATCCTCGGCGTCGGCGCCTACCGCCCGCGTCGGATCGTGCCCAACTCCGAGGTGATCGAGGCGATCGACTCCAGCGACGAGTGGATCCAGCAGCGCTCCGGCATCCGGCAGCGTCGCTTCGCCTCGCCCGACGAGACGATCCAGATGATGTCCGTGGCGGCGTCCCGCCAGGCCCTCGAGCGCGCAGGCATCGACGCCGGACAGATCGACTGTGTGGTCGTCGCCACGGTCAGCCACATGCTCCAGACGCCGTCGATCGCCACCGCGATCGCCCACGAGCTCGGCAGCACCGCGGCGGCGTACGACATCTCGGCCGCCTGCGCCGGGTTCACCCACGGGGTGGCCCTCGGCTCCGACATGGTCCGCGCCGGCTCGGCCGGTCACGTGCTGGTCATCGGGGTGGAGCGTCTCACCGACATCCTCGACCGCAACGACCGCGGCACTGCCTTCATCTTCGCCGACGGCGCCGGCGCCGTCGTGATCGGTCCCTCCGACGAGCCGCGGATCGGCCCGGTCGTCTGGGGTTCGGACGGTGAGCAGTACGACCTCATCCGCCAGCGCGAGGACTGGCGCGACGTCATCGCCCGCGGTGACACCGAGATGCCGCCGCTGACGATGCAGGGCAGTGCGGTCTTCCGGTGGGCGTCGTTCACGATGGCCAAGGTCGCGACCCAGGCCCTCGACCGCGCCGGCGTCACCGTCGACGAGCTCGACCTCTTCGTCCCCCACCAGGCCAACATGCGGATCACCGACGCGATGGCCCGGTCGATGAAGCTGCCACCGTCCGTGCGGATCGCCCGGGACGTCGCCGAGCAGGGCAACACCTCGGCGGCCTCGGTCCCCCTGGCCCTCGCCCGGATGATCGATGACGGCGAGGCGCGCAGTGGCGACATCGCCCTGCTCGTCGCCTTCGGCGCCGGGCTGGCCTACGCTGCCCAGGTCGTCGTCATCCCCTGAGCGACCACGAGTTTCAAGAGTTTCACCACCCACCTGAAGAAGAAAGCGAAGGAAGACACATGGCCAGCACCGAAGAGATTCGCGCCGACCTCGCCGAGATCGTCAACGAGGTCGCGGGCATCGACGCCGACGACGTCCAGCTCGACAAGTCGTTCGTCGACGACCTGGACGTCGACTCCCTGTCGATGGTCGAGGTCGTTGTGGCCGCCGAGGAGAAGTTCGGCGTCTCGATCCCCGATGAAGAGGTCAAGAACCTCAAGACCGTCGGCGACGCCGTCGCCTTCATCGAGCGCGCCCAGGCCTGACCCCCCTACGGCGGGTCGCCCCGCCGTGACCCCCAAGGAGCAGCATGTCGTCGAAGCGAGTCGTCGTCACCGGCCTCGGGACCACCTCACCGGTCGGAGGTGACGTGCCGAGCACCTGGGATGCCCTGATCAACGGGCGCTCGGGCGTTCGGCACCTGACCGACGAGTGGGCCGAGGAAATGCCCGTCAAGATCGCCGGGCGGATCGCCGTCGAACCGACCGAGGTCCTCGAGCGGGTCAAGGCCCGCCGATTGGACCGTTCGTCGCAGTTCGCGATGGTCGCCGCCATGGAGGCCTGGGCCGACTCGGGCCTGAAGGCTGCCCAGGAGTCCGGCGACCTCGACCCCGATCGGGTCGGCGTCGCGATGGCGTCGGGCATCGGCGGCGTGACCACCCTGCTCGACAACTACGACACCTTCAAGGCGAAGGGTGCTCGGCGGGTCTCTCCGCTCGCGATCCCGATGCTGATGCCGAATGCTCCGGCAGCCAACATCAGCCTCTACGTCGGAGCGCGCGCCGCGGTCAACACCCCGGTCTCGGCGTGCGCCTCCGGCAACGAGGGCATCGCCCTCGCCCTCGACCAGATCCGGCTCGGTCGGGCCGACATCGTGGTCGCCGGAGGCACCGAGGCGGCGATCCACCCGCTGCCGATGGCGGCCTTCGCCAACATGATGGCGCTGTCGAAGAACGCCGGGGACCCGACCACCGTGTCCCGCCCGTGGGACACCGGCCGCGACGGGTTCGTGCTCGGCGAGGGCGCGGGCGTGCTGGTGCTCGAGTCCGAGGAGCACGCGCTGGCCCGGGGCGCCCGGATCTACGCGACGGTCCTCGGAGCCGGCGTCACTGCGGACTCCCACGACATCGCCCAGCCTGACCCCGCCGGGCGTGGTGGCGCCCGGGCGATCCTCCGCGCACTGGCCGAGGGCGACATCGACCCGTCGGACATCGCTCACATCAACGCCCACGCCACCTCGACGCCCCAGGGCGACATCGCCGAGGGCCTGATGATCCACGCCACCCTCGGCAAGCAGGCCGACAACGTCATCGTCACCAGCACCAAGTCGATGACCGGCCACTTGCTCGGCGGAGCGGGTGCCCTCGAGGCGATCGCGACCATCCTGGCGCTCCACCACCGGGTCTCGCCGCCGACGATCAACCTCGACAACCTCGACCCGCAGGTCGAGCTCGACATCGCCACCAAGCCTCGGGACCTGCCGATCGGCGACATCGTGGCCCTCAACAACTCCTTCGGCTTCGGTGGCGCCAACGTCGCCGTGGCTTTCGGGAGCGTCTGAGCGGTCAGACCACCTGGTGCAACCAGCGCACCGGCGCGCCGTCGCCGGCGTGCCGGAAGGTCTCGAGCTCGTCGTCCCACGGCTTGCCGAGCAGCTTGTCGATCTCGTTGAGCAGCGTGGTGTCACCCAGCGCTGCCTTCACCACCGCGGCCTTGAGCCGGTCCTCCGGGATCATCAGGTCGCCGTGGAGCCCCGTCACCGCGTGGAAGACACCGAGCTCGGGCGTGTAGGAGTAGCGCGCGCCTTCGGAGCCCGTGGTCGGGTCCTCGGTGATCTCGAAGCGGAGATGGTTCCAGCCGCGCAACGCCGAGGCGACAGCGGCCGCTGAGCCGACCGTGCCGGACCAGGACAGCTCGGCCCGATAGGCGCCCGACTGAGCGGCCTGGGGTGTCCAGTCCAGGCTCACGGGGATGCCGAGAACACCACCGACGGCCCACTCGATGTGCGGGCACAACGCGGATGGCGCTGAGTGGACGTAGAGGACGCCCCTCGTCGCGGTGCGGGTGGCAGTGCGTGCAGTCACCGTGACCTCCTTCATCTCCGGCGCGAGATGCGCCTTCCCCAGCGGTCTCTGCGGTGATGATGGATCAAGTGACAAGCATGTAGTTGTGGTCCCATTGTGACGCATGAGGCGCCTGAATGCCAGTGGTCAGTGGCGTACGGCAGCGCTGCGCCGCGGACCGAGCTCCATCACGCTGGCGAGGACCTCCTCGGCGATCCCCAGACCGCCGAGGTGGCTCTCCCCGTCGATGATCGACAGCGTCGCGTCGGGCAGCCGGTCCACGACGTGCGCCCCGTGCCGCAGCGGCACGATGTGGTCGTCGTTGCCGTGCCACCAGCGCACCGGCACCGCCACGTCGGCAGCGTCGAAGCCCCAGTGCCGAGTGAGGAGCAGCAGGTCGTTGATCGGCGCCGAGGTCTGGAACCTGCTGCCGTTGAGCAGGTCGTCGAGGAACATCGCCTTGAACTCCGGTCGCGACAGCAACCGCTTGTCCCCCGGCGGCTGGACGGCCGCGTAGAGGTCCAGCGCCGGGCCGGCCAGCGGGCGGGCCAGTCGGATCGACTGGGTCAGCGCCACGCCCAGCGGCACGCGGGCCACCGACAGCAGGGGCGCGAGCTGGACTGCGAGCTGGATCGGCCCACCGTCGACAGCGTCGACACCGCAGGTGGGCGCCACGCCGCCCAGCACTCCGATGCCGTGGACCCGGGCGCCCAGCGCAGCACCCGCGGCCAGCGCGTAGGGACCGCCGCCGGAGAGCCCGATCAGCCGCAGGCTGTCGATGGCCAGGGTCTCGAGGAGCAGCTCGAGGTCGCGCGTCCAGTCCAGGATGTTCGGGTAGAGGTGCGGGGTCGACGACCCGATCCCGGGCCGGTCGAGTCCGATCAGCCGGATCCCGTGCTCCTCGGCGTACGCCCTGGCCTCGACCGGGATCTGCCGCCGGGACCCGGGGGTCCCGTGCATCCAGACGATGACCGGCCCGCGCCGCGACCCGTACTCCGCGAAGCTCAGCCGGCGGTCGCCTCGGACAGCGACCGTCCCTTCGAGTGCCGGTCGTCTCACATCACTCATGGGCGGAGTGTGACACGCGACGGCGCGGACTCCCTCCTCAGCGAACCAGGCGTACGGCGGCCGGGTCGACGATGTAGGCGACTTCGCGAAGTGCGCCCAGCACTTGACCGGCACCGCCGAAAGCCTCAGCCCAGCTGCTTCTCGAGGGCCTCGGCCCTCTCGGCTGCATCGGTGATCTCGTCGCTGTCGAAGGCGTGGGTGCGGTGGAACCACGCCAGCGCCTCCTGCTCACGACCGGCCGCCACCAACGTGTCCGCATAGGTGTAGCGCAGCCGCACCACCCAGGACGAGCGGTTCTTGGAGTTCAGCGGCGCCAGCTCCAGGGTCCGCAGCGCGGCGTCGAGCTGCCCGAGGTCGCGGCGGGCACCTGCCTCGACGATCGTCATCTCGGCCTTGGCCTCCGGGGAGAAGTTCGCGACGGATGGGCTCTTGGCCAGCTTCAGCGCCTCCGCGGGCTTGCCGAGCGCCCGGTGGCAGTCCGCCATGATCGGCAGATAGGCGCTCGCGCCGTTCATCCGCTTCGCCGCGCGCAGCTCGGCGAGCGCCTCGGCGTAGTGACCAGCGGCGTACGCCGCCTCGCCGGTCGCCTCGCGGACCACGGCGATCCGCGGCGCACGGGCGCGTGCAGCCATGGTGTGCTGGTAGGCGGTCTCGGGGTCGGAGTCGATCAGGGCACCGGCCGCCGCCAGGTGCCGCGCGACCCGCGCGGCAAGCTTCTCGGGAAGACCCTTCAGCTGCGCGCCCACGGCCCGGTCGAGCTCGGCGCCGGTGATGTGCTCGGGGAGCTCGGGGCCGTCATAGCGTGCCTGTTCGGCGGTGCGGTCCAGCTGGCTGTCCGCCGGCCGCTTCCAGTCACTCTTGCGACCGGGACGGTCGCCGGCGCGCGCCGGCCGGCCGGTGTTGCGGTCACCGGGCTTGCGGTCGCTGGGCTTGCGGTCGCTGGCGGACCTACCAGTGGAGGACCGGCTCGACGACGGCTTGCCGCTCGTGGGTCGTCCGCTCCGACGGGGGCCCTCACCTGAGGGACGCTGGTTGCCTCGCTGCTCGGCCACGGTGTGCTCCTGCTCCGGCCCCGTCCACGGGAGCCCGTAAATGTACGTAGAGGCCACCTTGCGGTGGCCTCTACGAAGTGTATG
>CAVPLV010000005.1:0-184984 GCA_963706475.1 uncultured Actinomycetota bacterium
AGCAGCTCGCCGTACGCGTCATTGGCGCGGGCCTCCTCGCCGACGAACCCGGGCTCGAGGACGACGCTTGGTTCGGTGCCTTCACCTGTCTGGACCTCGAGGACCGGTCGGCCCAGCGGCTGCTCCGCTCCTGGGGCGCCCTCGACACGAAGGGGGCCGCATGACCTTCGACCACTCCGACGTGGTGCTGTGCCCGGGCGGACCGATGCTGCTGCGCGGCGACCACACCATCGAGGACGCCGACGGTGTCCCCCACCGCACCACCCGGCCCGTGTCCGCGGTGTGCCGGTGCGACAAGTCCGCCACCCTCCCGTGGTGCGACGGCACCCACAAGCTGCTGCCCGCGAAGCTGCGACCCGCCTAGCCCCGGTCGATCCGGACGAGGACTCCTCGCTCGTGCTGACGGACCTCCCGCACGTCCAGGCCATCACCGACCAGGCGATCGCGCATGGTCTGGACCTGCTCGAGCGAACCCAGCTGGAGGAGCAACGAACCAGCGGGCGCGACGTGCCGTCGCGCCGCGTCGAGGCAGTCCCACGCGATGTCCATGCCGTCCATGCCGCCGTCGATCGCCAGCAACGGATCCTCGGGGAATGCCTCCGTCTCGGCGCGACGGACCCACGGCGGGTCGGCAATGACGAGCGCGAACTCCTCCCCGTCGCGCACCATCTCGTGGATCGGACCCACCCGGACGTCGACCCGGTCCGCGAGGCCCGCGGCCTCTGCGTTGCCGCGAGCGAAGTCACACGCCACCGCGGAGATGTCGACGCACACCAGCTGACGGTCGGAGTCGGCGATCGCGAGCAACCCGATCTGTCCCGCGCCCGAGCACAGCTCGAGGACCGTGCCGGCCGGCCCGTCGGCCAGGATCTCGGCGGCCCACGCGGACTGGGCGGTCGTCCACGCGCGCGGCCGCAGCACGCGATCGTCGTACGTGATGCGGAGACTCCCGAAGTCCACCTGCTCCGGGCTTGAACCAACGGTCCTCATGACTTCCGGTACCCCCTTTCAGACACCCCAGACCACGGAGTTGAGCCCAGCAAGGCAGCCCGCCTGACCCGAATCTCGACCAGGTCCCCGCGGCATCCGGGCGAGCCTCACGTTGCGACCGTCCGTGACCGTAGGTCGGCAACAACTCCCGCCATTCCGTCTGCAGACGCATGTGCGGTGCGCTGGCGAGTCGCGCCGTAGCCCCGGTTCCTCAGTGCCGCGATGCCGTCGGCCACCAGCGTGGTGTCGCCCGTCGTCTCCAGCGGCTCGGCCAGCAGTGCCGCCATCTGCTGCAGCAGATCGATCGCGGAGGTGAGGTCGCGCGTCAGAGGTGACACGAGCGCGTCGCCGAGCCCGAAACGACTCGCCCGCCACGCGGCAGCCCGCAGCTCGTCGACACGCCAGTCCCCCGCCGGACTCCCGGCCCGCCACTGGTCGGCGCAGTGGGTGACCAGTGCCCTGGCCAGCGCCGCGATGATGATGGCGTCGTCGAGATCGGTGCACACGTCCGCGGCGCGGAACTCCACCGTCGGGTAGCGGTGCGAGAGACGCACGTCGAGATTGACCATGGCGACATCGAGGGCGGCTCCTCGGCCGACCATGTCACGCACCACCGCGTGGTACCTCGCAGCGCTGCCGAACAGCTCAGCGGGGCCAGATGTCGGCCACATGTTCCACTGGCGCGAGCGCCAGCTGTCATACCCGGTGTCGTGTCCGTGCCAGTACGGCGAGTTGGCACTGATCGCAATCAGCACCGGGATCCACGGTCGCACTCGATCGATGACCGCGACCCCCTCCTCGTCGTCAACGACCTCGACATGCACGTGCAACGCGCACATCAGCGAACCGCGGGCCACGTCGCCGTAGTGCCGTTCGATCGCGGCATAGCGTTCCCCTGAGGACACCTCCACGATCAGCGAGTCGGCACCGGCCACCACCGGACCTGGGACGGCGAGCGGCACAACGCCGTACGCCGCGCCGGCATCCGCGATGTCCTGGCGCGCAGCCCTCAGCTCCTCACGGATAGAAGGGACCTCGACGCAGGGGCTGCTGGCCACCTCGACCTGCGAGTTGAAGAACTCGCGCTTCACCTGCACGCCGTCGCAGCGACTCGATCCGCACTGGGCGATGACGTCGTGTGCCGCCGAGCGGGGTTCACCTGTAACGGTGTCGACGAGCAGCAGCTCCTCCTCGACACCCACCCGACGGACCCTCATGCCGACTCTTTGCCCAACACGTGGCCTCGGCATGTGTGCCGCCCAAGGTGCGTCGACCCGATCGGACCGATGCAGATCCAGAACCTGGTCGGACTCGCTCGAAGTGAGGCCGCCATGCCCAATGCGGATGACCGGCTCAACCAGACGGCGTGGGGCAGCGGTTGGTGCGGTGCCGTCGCGTGGACCACTGGCGAGCTTTCCAGCTCGCGTTCTCTCACCGCGACTGTCCTTGGTGCATGCAGGCCCCCGGGGTTACTGTCACCATGGGCACGTCGCCCGGCGTGCCGAAGGCATCACCGAGGCGAGCGGTGCGTCCAGCGCACCTGGAGGTGTGACATGGACCGGCCCACGTTCTATCTCCGCTCACGACGCCCGCTGGTCGCGTTCGTAGCCGCCACCGTGCTGGTCGCCGGGGCACCCGCCGCCGCGACGCCTGCGGCCACAGCCGCGGGCCCGGCGCCCGGGAATCCCGGCCAGGCCGCGACTTGGTCACCCGGGGACAAGGACGGGTTCGGGACGGCGATCCACAGCCCGCGGAGCAAGGTCTGGTACACGCTGAACAACGGCACGCTCAGCGAGATCTACTACCCGCGCATCGACACCGAGGGCACCCGCGACACCCAGTTCGTCGTGTCCGACGGTGCCACCTTCACCGAGCGCGAGGACTCCTCCACGACCAAGCGCACGGTGCTGGTCGACCGGCGCGCGCTCGTGTACCGCCAGATCGACACCGCCACCAGCGGCAAGTACCGCATCACCAAGACCTACGTCACAGATCCCGCCCGCTCGGCGGTGCTGGTCGACGTGCGGTTCGTGTCGCTGACCGGCAAGCCGTACGACCTGTACGTCCTGCACGACGTCGGCATCGGGCTGAACGCCAACGATGACACCGGGCGCTCGGCCCACGGCGGACTCGTTGCTACCGATGGCGTGCAGAGCGGCGCCGTGCTGGCGTCTTCCGGATTCACGCAGCGGTCGAGCGGCTACCTGGGGACCAGCGACCCGTGGAGCGACCTGTCCTCGGACAACACGCTGAACGACTCCTACACCGCCGCCGCCCGCGGCAACGTCATCCAGATCGGCAAGACCCGGCTCACCGGACTCGCCGGGTCACGGCGGCTCACGCTGGCGCTGGGTTTCGGCAAGAGCACGGACGAGGCCGCCGGCACCGCCGCCGCTGCGCTGCGAGGTGGCTACCCCGCAGCCGCGAAGGCCTACCGTGCCGGCTGGCACGCCTACCTCGCCGGTCTGGCTGCCACGCCGCGCAGTGCACGCTCGTGGCAGACGACGTACAACGTCTCGGAGATGGTGCTGGCCGCCTCGGAGGACAAGACCTTCCGCGGGGGCTTCGTCGCCGCACCCGGACGGCCCTGGGCCTGGTCGAACGAGCTCCAACACCTGCACGTCTACCACGCGGTGTGGTCACGCGACCTCTACCAGATCGCGACGGCACTCATCGCCATGGGTGATCGCCCCGCGGCTCGACGGGCCTTGAAGTACCTGTGGACGGTGCAGCAACGACCCGACGGATCCTTCCCGCAGAACAGTCGCCTCGACGGCGAGCCGGTCTTCGGCGGCCTGCAGATGGACGAGGTCGCCTTGCCGATCGTGCTCAACCACCAGCTCGGCGTACGCGCCGGGGACTGGGTCCACATCCGCCGGTCCGCAGACTTCCTCGTCGCCCACGGCCCGCGCACGGACCAGGAGCGCTGGGAGAACATCGGCGGCTTCTCGCCCGCGACGATCGCCTCAGAGATCGCCGCCCTGGTGTGTGCCGCGGACGTCGCCCGCGGGAGCGGTGACAGAGCCCGCGCCCGGCAGTACCTGGCTACGGCCGACACGTGGCAGCGCAACCTCGAGCACTACACGGTGACCACGAACGGGCCGCTGTCGGACAAGCCGTACTACCTGCGGATCACCGACAACGGCGACGCGAACACTGGGACGGCGATCCAGATCTCCGACGGTGGCCCGCTCGTCGACCAGCGACGGGTGGTCGACCCGAGCTTCCTCGACGTGGTGCGCCTCGGCGTGAAGTCACCGACCGACCCGAACGTACTGTCCACGCTGCCGGTCATCGACCGGGAACTGCGGTACACCACAGCCAACGGGCCGTTCTGGCACCGGGCCAGCTTCGACGGGTACGGCGAGCGGCCCGACGGCACCCAGTGGGAGCCAGTGCCGACCGGCTCGGGCGAGACGCTCGGCCGGGGATGGCCACTGCTGACCGGCGAGCGCGGCGAGTACCGACTCGCCGCCGGACGTGGCGCTCAGGGATACCTGGATACCATCGGCCGTTCGGCGGACGACTCCACGTACTTCCTCGCCGAGCAGGTATGGGACAACCGGGCGCCTGCCAACACCGGCGGGAACTCGGCGTTCCGGCCGGGAGAGAACACGTTCTCCGCGACACCGCTGGCGTGGACGCATGCGCAATTCATCCGACTGGCCCGCAACATCGATGCGGGGACACCGCTGGAGACCCCACGCGTGGTGGCTTGCCGGTACGCGCGGCGATGCGGCTAGTTCTGCAACCCGGCCCGTACGGCACGGCGTTGCGGAGATCTCCTGGGCCGATACCTCCTTTCCCACGCCCTGTCGGCAGCCGGCATGCCGCGAGAATCCGTCGGCCCGGGATTCAGGGAGCCATGTAGGCGAGGTTGAGAGTGTCGGTGTTGTCGCCCCACTGCAGGGTGAGGTGCCAGCAGCCCGGTTTCGGCAGATCGATGATGGACGGACCGGGTCCGCCGTCGACCACCCGCGTCGCGGTCGCCGAACCGTCGAGGAGCGTCGCTGTGATCCGCAGGGATGAATCGGCCGGGGAAGAATCCTCGTCCACTCGGGAGACCCACAGGATCTTGTTGGCGTGATCGGGTGACGGCGGAGTAGCGAGCGGTTGGGCGAAGAGGATTGCCGCGATGTCACCGCTGTCACCCAAGACGTACGGGATGCGGGGGCGAGGGTCGGAGAATCCCGTCCGGGCCCAGACGGGCAGCAGCCGGCTCGGCACCGGGACGACGCATGATGCCCCGGGAGCGGTCGTTGTCGGGCTCGCAGGAGGGACCGTCCGGCCTGCCTGCTCGGAGTTCAGCACGACTGGCACCGATACCGCGACGGCAGCGACTGCCGTTGCCGTCGCGAGGCTCGCGACGACCCATCGGCGGCGCCGTCGCCTGTCGCCGGCGGCGGCGAGCTCACGCGCTGGTGACGTCGGTACGGCGATGTCGTCGGTTGCTGCTCGCAGCAGTCCGACGATGTCACGTTCGTCGATCATCGCTTCTCCTCGTGGATTCGGGCGAGGTAGTCGCTGAGCGACTCGTCTTCGAACAGCGCGGCGATGGCTCGCGACGCTCGGCTCTTGACCGTTCCGGGCGCAATGGCGAGAACGGTCGCGATCTGGGCCTCAGTGAGATCTGCGAAGTACCGCAGCACCAGGACCTGGCGCTGTTCGTGAGTCAAACGCTCAAGCGAGGCACGGATGCTGTGGCTCAAGGACACCTCAGCGGCCGGGTCGTCCGCCGGTGAGGGCTCGGGGAGCTCCTGGTAGGGAATCTCGCCGCGCCACTTGCGGCGCCTACTGCGCGTGATCCCGTTGAGCAGGATGCGGTAGACGTAGGCGTCGCGGTCGTTCGCGGCAGACACCCGGCCCCAAGAGCTGTAGCACCGGATGAGGGTCTCCTGGACCGCGTCCTCAGCATCCTGCTCCCGGGAGCCGAACAAGACCGCAGCTCGAACCAGGCGAGCGTAGCGAGCCTCGACGAACGCCTTGTAGTCGTCTTCGTCTGGCTTCACGGCTGTCCTTCGCTGAGTGCTCTCTCCTACCTATAACGAGCACCTGAGCCATCATGACGGTTCCACCACGCACCGGCAATCAACCGGTAAGTGCGAGCCATCAAGCCCACGACAGCGATGCGTGTTCAGGCCTTGATGAGAATCGAGCAGGTCCTAGGCGTTGTGTTTGGCCGGAACGCGTGCGCCTGTCAGCGCTGCGCAGACGACCAACCCGCCACACGCAGCCGCGATAGCGACGAGCGGGAGCCACGGGACCGTGAGTCCGACTGCGGGTACGTCACGGGTGGTTGCGTAGCGGATGAGCCCGCCGACGCAGCCGACGATCGCGCGCCGCCAGCAGTGCGGCGGTACCGACCGAGCCTGCTTCCCAGACCGCCATCCGGCGAAGTTGGTCGTGGGTAGCACCGAAGAGTTCGAGGGTGCGCAGTGGTCGTCGGCGCTGGGAGGCGCCGATGAGGACGGAGTTGACGATGGCGATGCCGGCGTAGAGGCCGGCCGGGCCGAGCAGCACCCACAGTCCGATCTCGTTCGCTGAGCGGGTCCGCGCGTCGACCTCGTCGATCCATCCCGTGGAGGTCAGCATCCGGGCCTCGGTGCCCGCGACGAGCGCGGGCACGTCGGCGCTGCCGGGGTCCACGAAGATCGGGTCGGGCACGGCCTTGTCGGCCTGACGGGGAACGAGACCAGCCCTACGACCGCCGATTCGTTGCCTACGGCAACTACCGGCATAATTAAGGACGAAGGACGACGCAAACTTCGAGCCTTCATCCATCCACGTCGAACCAAGGTAGCCACGCATGAAGAAGCTCGTCGCCGGTCTGACCACTCTCGCGATCCTGGGCGCCCCGGTCGTCCTGGCCTCCAGCGCTGAGGCTGCGCCGAAGCCGCGGGAGTACAAGAACTGCACGGCGCTCAACAAGGTCTACCCGCACGGTGTCGGCACGAAGAACGCCCGGGACAAGACGTCGGGCACCCCGGTGCGCAACTTCACCAAGAACACGGCCGTCTACAAGCTCAACACCAAGAGCGACCGCGACCGCGACGGCATCGCCTGCGAGAAGGCCTGACCTTCGATCACCGCGGATCCACGGCGCACACGGGTTCCGCAGCGAGAGTCGCAGGGTCGCCGTACCCCCAGCCGGCTGCGATGACCGAGACGCCGACCTGGATCACGGTCGGCACGGCAGTCGTCTCGGCGTACGACGTACCGACGAACAGGTCGAGGGGCCTGTCCGAGCGCAGGGCGTTTCACAGCGTCTGGATCAGCTCCTGATCCTGGGCGTTGTCGTCCTGGACCGGGCGTCCGGAGGGACTCCGTCGCTGGGGCTGACGGCTTCGGTCGCGGCCATGCTTCTTCCTCGGCACGGGGCGAACCCACGTGGTGCCGGCGACTCAGAGCGACAGTCGCATGAAGACCATCCACGCCGCGAGCCGCGGCGGCAGCTGGTAGTAAGGGGCGATCTCGTCGAAACCCAGGCTGCGGTAGAGGGACTGGGCCTCCACCTGACGCTCACTGGTGTCCAGGTACATCGTGCGGTAGCCGGCGCTGCGTGCTCGCGACACCACCTCCTCGGCCAGCAGCCGCCCGACACCATGGCCCTGCGCCGCGGGGTCGACGAACATCCGCTTCATCTCGCAGGACTCGTCGTCGATCCGCCGGGCGGCCACACAACCCACCGCCGCACCTTCGCGGATCGCGAGGAGGAGCAGACCATCGGGTGAGGCGTACTTCCCCGGCAGCCCATCGAGCTCGCGCTGGAACTCGTCGGCGTCGAAGTAGGTGTCGATCAGGTCGAGGTTCTCGACGTGACGCTGCCGGTGCCAGGCCACGAACGCGCGGCAGAGTCGTCGTACGTCGTCCAGGTCAGCCGGTGTCTCGGCGAGCCGCACCTCCATGGCGCCATCATCACCCAGAGTGGAGTCGTGATCGGACGGCTGCACCACATCGTGCTCGACTGCCCCGGGCCGGAACTGCTGGCCACCTTCTACAGCGAGCTGCTCGGCCTCCCCATCACCTATCGCAGCGACGACTGGGTGGTGGTCTCCGAGCGGCCGGACACGTCCGGCCTCGCCTTCCAGCTGGCACCCGACCACCGGCCGCCGGCATGGCCGGACCCGACGCGGCCGCAGCAGGTCCACCTGGACGTGATGGTGGACGACGTACCCGGCGCAGAGGAGCAGGTCGAGACGCTCGGTGCCCAGCGGCTCGACTCGGAGACCGGATCCGTGTGGGCCGACCCCGCCGGCCACCCCTTCTGCCTGATCCCGCGCCCGTCGTGGGCTCCGCCCATCCAGTGAGTACGACGGGGTGTGCCGACCCGGTGCGCTGGGGTACTACTACTTCATGACCGAGCAGGCACCCCACACGCCCCCCGCACCCGAGCCGACCACCGGCGGGGCCGCGATCGAGCCCACGCCCACGACGCCCGACTCCCCCACGACCAAGACGAATCCCGGCAAGCCGGTCGACCCGCTGCGTCACTCCCGGACCAGCGGCGCCTGGGTCGCGGCCGTCGGGCTCGGCCTGCTGCTCGTGCTGCTGGTCATCTTCATCGCGCAGAACACCCAGACCGTCGAGGTGCAGTTCCTCGGCTTCGAGGGCACCACTCCCCTCGCCGTCGCCCTGCTCATCGCCGCCGCCGGCGGCATCCTCCTCACCGCCCTCGCAGGCTCGATGCGGATCCTGCAGCTGCGCCGCCGGGTACGTCGCGACAAGAAGGCCGCGAGCTGATCGACCTGACCTCGATCCGGCGCCTCCCCAGCGGACGCATGCTCCTCGGACTGAGTCACGCCCAGATCTGGGTGCTGGTGATCGCCCTGGTCCTGATCGTGCTGCTGGTCCTGTATCGCAACCGCCGCTGAGGAGCGCGGTCAGTCGTCGTTGGCGAAGTCCTCGTCGTGGGTGCCGGGGCGGGGCGCCCACGGGAGCTCCTTGGCCGGACGTACGACGATCAGCCGGTCGCCGCGGGCCAACTGGGTGACGACGGGGTCGAAGTAGCGGTAGACCTTCTCGTCGCGCACCACCGCGATCACCTGGTCGGGCAACGACTGCGGCTGCTTGCCGACCTCGGTCACCATCAGCTCGCGCTCGGCGACCTCGAGTCCCTCGCCGTGCGTCAGCAGGTCCTCCATGACCGAGCCGAGGGTCGGCGAGAGCGAGGAGAGCCCGAGCAGACGGCCGACCGCGTCGGAGGAGGTGATCACCGAGTTGGCACCGGACTGGCGCATCAGGGCGACGTTCTCCTGCTCACGAACCGCGGCGACGATCCACACGTCGGGGTTGAGCTGGCGCACGGTGAGGGTCGACAGCACGTTGGAGTCGTCGCGGTTGGTCGTGATGATCACCCGGGTGGCCTCGGCCACGCGCGGCGCGTCGCAGCACGTCGCGCCGGGTGGCATCGCCGGTGACCACCGCGAGACCGTCGGCGTGGGCCTCCTGCAGTGCCTCGGCACTGGGGTCGACCACCACGATCGCCTCCCGGTCCTGGCCGTTGTTGACCAGCGTGTCGACGGCGGCCCGTCCCTTGGTGCCGTAGCCGACCACGACGACGTGGGCTCCCATGTGTTTCCTCCAGCGGGCGATCCGGAACATCTCGCGGCCCTGCGAGGCGAGCACCTCGAGGGTGGTGCCGATCAACAGCACCAGGAAGGCGATGCGGAGCGGGGTGATGATGAAGGCGTTGATCAGGCGGGCGTGCGGGGCGACCGGCGCGATGTCGCCGTACCCCGTCGTGCTGAGCGTGACCGTCGTGTAGTAGATCGAGTCGATCAGGTTGACGCCGAAGAACGGCGGGTCGTTGCCGTCGCGGTAGCCGTCACGGTCGAAGTAGACCAGGGCGACCGTGACGGACATGATCCCCAGCGCGAGCAGCAGTCGCTGGCCGAGCTGCCACCAGGGCGACTTCGCCGGGTCGGGCAGGGACACCTGACCGCGGCTGCTGCTCCGGGTGATGTCACCGATGTCATCGATCACGATGGCGAATCTAGTCGGTCTGCTCGCGGGAGCCGATCCGGCGCAGTCGCTGGACCAGCTCGAGTCTTGCCCGGGTGGTCGACTTCTGCGGGAAGACGGTGTCGAAGGCCGCGTTGACCGCCGCTCCGATCAGCACCGCGATCGCCACCAGGTAGAGCCACAGCAGCACCGCGATCGGGGCTGCCAGCGGGCCGTAGATCGAGTTGGAGTCGGCTGCGGTGGCCGTGAGGAACCAGCGCAGCACGTAGGACCCGACGATCCAGCACACCAGCGAGAAGGTGGCGCCGGGCAGGTTGAACGACCAGTTCGTGCGCACCGGCACGGACACGTGGTAGAGCGTGGCCAGGAAGCAGATGCAGATCACCACGACCACCGGCCAGTAGAAGTGCATCAGGAAGTCGAGTCGCTCGGGCAGCCAGTTCGCCACCAGGGTCGGGCCGGCGACCACCAGCGGCACCGTGATCATGCCGGTCAGCATCGCGAGCACGTACAGCAGGAACGACAGCGCCCGGGTCTTGACGATCCCCCGATGGCCGCCGAGTCCGTGCATGATCGTGATGGTGTCGACGAACACGTTGAGCGCCCGTGATCCCGACCAGAGCGCGAGCACGAAGCCGAGCGAGATCACGTCGAACCGGCCGCCCCGCAGGACGTCGTCGATGGTCGGCTCGATGATCTTGTTGACCGCACCGTCGGTCAGCGCCCGGCTGGACAGGTCGATGACCGCGGTGCGTACGTCGGCGATCTGCGCCGCACTGAACTGGTCGGAGACGAAGCCGATCGCTCCGGCCATCGCGAACACCAGGGGCGGCACCGAGAGCACCGCGAAGAAGGCGGCCTCGGCGGCCAGTCCGGTCACCCGGTAGCGCAGGCAGGACGCGACCGTGGCGGTGATCAGCCGCCAGACCACCGATCTGACCTGACGCAGCCAGAGCACGAACGGGGAGGCGGAGGCGGGGGCTTCCGAGCTCTCCGCACGCTCCGCCTGAGACATGGAACTACCGTAGTCACATGCGTTCCGACATCCGGGTAAGCAGCAACCAAGCCCCGCCACTGGTTGGTCACAACGTGGTCACGGAGGACCTCGCCCTCACCGAGGCGGTCGCCCGTCACGCGGCACCCGAGGTGGTCGACGACCTCGTCGCGCTCGGCTTCGAGGCGGGCAGCGCGGAGGCGCGTGAGCACGGGATGCTGGCCAACGAGCACCACCCGCGGCTGACGGCGTACGACCGCTACGGCAACCGGATCGACGAGGTCGAGTTCCACCCCTCCTGGCACTGGTTGATGGAGCGCGCGATCGGCCACGGGCTGGCGGCCGCGCCCTGGGAGCAGGACCAGCCGCACGCGCACGTACGGCGCGCCGCGGGCTTCATGGCCTGGTCGCACACCGAGCCGGGGCACGGCTGCCCGGTGTCGATGACGTACGCCGCCGTCCCGGCCCTGCGCGCCGACGACGCGCTGGCCAAGGAGTGGACGCCGCTGCTGGCCTCGACCACGTACGACCCGGGCGTCCGGGACCCGGCCACCAAGCTCGGGGCGCTGGCCGGGATGGGGATGACCGAGAAGCAGGGCGGCTCCGACGTCCGGGCCAACGTCACCCGGGCGATGCCGACCTCCGTGGACGGCGACTACACGCTGCACGGCCACAAGTGGTTCACCTCGGCGCCGATGAACGACGTCTTCCTGGTGCTCGCGCAGACGTCCGGTGGCGTCACCTGCTTCGTGGTGCCGCGGGTGCTCGCGGACGGCAGCCGCAACCAGCTCGACGTCGTACGCCTCAAGGACAAGCTGGGCAACCGGTCCAACGCTTCCTCGGAGCTGGAGTTCGACGGGACGCTGGCCCACCGGCTCGGCGACGAGGGCCGCGGGGTCCGGACCATCATCGAGATGGTGGCCGCGACCCGGTTGGACTGCGTGCTCGGCTCGGCGTCGCTGATGCGCCGCGCGGTCTCCGAGGCGTCCTGGCACGCCGCGCACCGCTCCGCCTTCGGCTCCCGGCTGGCCGACAAGCCGCTGATGCAGAACGTGCTGGCCGACCTGGCCGTCGAGTCGGAGGCGGCGACCGCGCTCGCGATCCGGCTGGCCACGGCGGTCGACGGTCTGGCGGACCCCCACGAGGCGGCGCTGCGGCGGATCGCGCTGCCGCTGGCGAAGTTCTGGGTCTGCAAGCGGACGCCGTTCATGGTGGCCGAGGCGCTGGAGTGCCTGGGCGGCAACGGCTACGTCGAGGAGTCCGGGATGCCGCTGCTCTACCGCGAGGCGCCGCTGAACTCGGTGTGGGAGGGCTCCGGCAACGTCAACGCCCTCGACGTGCTGCGAGCGCTGACCCGCGAGCCGGAGGTGCTGGACGCCTGGATCACCGAGGTCGGCCGGGCGCGCGGCGGCGACCCGCGCCTGGACCGGGCCATCGAGGACACCCTGGCGATGCTCGGCTCGCTGATGGGCGAGCCGGCCAGCATGGAGGTCAACGCCCGCCGGCTGGCCGGCCGGATGGCGGCCTGCCTCCAGGGAGCGCTGCTGGTGCGCTTCGCTCCCCCGGAGGTGGCCGACATCTTCTGCGCGTCGCGGCTCGGCACGTCGTACGACGGGGTCTTCGGGGCGCTCGACGGCGGAGACCTGCGGGCGGTCGTGGAGCGGGTGACGCCTGCGGCGGGCTGAACCGTCGAGTGACGCGAACAGGGGCTATGCGGTGGAGCCAGCCGGTTGCTTCTCCGGCGACGACGACTGCTCCAGGTCGTCGTCGGCGTCGTCGACCATCGTCGTCTCGTCGAAGGGCAGGTCCCCGGCGAGCACCCGGTCGAGCGCTCCCGGTCGAGGCCGCCGGTCCAGTGCCCGATCAGCACGGTGGCGATGGCGTTGCCGGCGAAGTTGGTGAGCGCGCGGGCCTCGGACATGAAGCGGTCGATGCCGACGATCAGGCCGACGCCGTCGACCAGCTCGGGTCGGTGCGAGCTGAGACCGCCGGCGAGGGTGGCCATGCCGGCGCCGGTGACACCCGGCCGCGCCCTTGGAGGCGATGATCATGAAGACCAGCAGCGAGATCTGCTCGCCGATCGACAGCGGGTCGCCCAGCGCCTCGGCGATGAAGAGCGACGCCATGGTCAGGTAGATCGCGGTGCCGTCGAGGTTGAACGAGTAGCCGGTCGGCACGACGACGCCGACCGTGGCCTTGTCGACGCCGGCGTGCTCCATCTTGGCGATCAGCCGCGGCAGCGCGGACTCCGACGACGAGGTGGAGACGATCAGCAGGAACTCGCGGCCGAGGTACTTCAGCAGGCTGAAGACGTTGACGCCGGTGGCCAGCCTGAGCATCGTGCCGAGGACGACGAAGACGAAGATCGCAGCAGGTGATGTAGAAGGCGACCATCAGCAGGGCCAGGCTCTTGAGCGCGTCGACGCCGGTCGCGCCGACGACCGCGGCCATCGCACCGAAGGCGCCGACCGGGGCGGCCCACATGATCATCGCCAGGACCCGGAAGACCAGGCGCTGCAGGTGCTCGACGCCGTGCAGGATCGGCTTGCCGGCCCTGCCCATCCGCTGCAGCGCGAAGCCGACGAGCAGCGCGACGAAGCAGGGTCTGCAGCACCTCGCCCGAGGTCAGCGCCGAGAAGCAGCGAGGTCGGGATGATGCCCGAGCGGGAACTCGGTCGTCGAGCCGTGCCCGGCCGCCGCCTGCTCCTGGCCGCGGCGGACAGCGCCGTCGGTGAGCTTCAGGCCGCTGACCGGGCTTGATCAGGTTGCCGACGACCAGGCCGATCGCCAGGGCGAAGGTCGACATGGTGAGGAAGTAGCCGAGCGCGAGCCCGCCGACCTTGCCGACCTCGCGCCGCGCTGGCGACCGAGCCGACGCCGATCACGATCGTGCAGAAGATGACCGGCTGGATCATCATCTTGATCAGCGCGACGAAGCCGGTGCCGAGCGGCTTGAGCTTGACGGCGAAGTCCGGGAACAGCGAAGCCGACCAGCGATGCCGGCGGCCACGGCCACGATCACCGCGATGTAGAGGTAGTGGGTCTTGTCCTTCTTGGCGGCGGAGCGGTGGCTCCGGCCTTCTCACTGGCGGTGGTGCTCATGGGTTCCTCCCGACTAGACCCGGGCAGGGCACCCGCGTCCCGTCACTCTCTTACCCACTTGTGACCCCGGTCACCCTTCTGGTCATTGAGTTCACGGCTCGTGCGGCACAATGCGAGCTGTGCCGGGCCGGGAGAGCAGACGCGAACCGTCGGTCGCTCGCCAGATCCTCCTGCTCCAGGTGCTCGTGGTCGTCGTCCTCGTGGTCGCCTCGGTGCCCTGGCGGCGTACGACGCCCGCCGCGACGCCCGGGCCGCCGCGACCGACCGCGCCGTCGCCGTCGCGCAGTCGGTCGCCGACTCCCCCGCGGTCGTCGAGGCGCGTCCAGGGACCGGACCCGACCGTCGTCCTGCAGCCGTACGCCGAGCAGGTGCGCCGCGACACCGACGTCGACTTCGTCGTGGTGATGGGCCTCGACCGCATCCGCTACACCCACCCCGACCCCGCGCAAGATCGGCAAGCGCCTTCATCGGCGACCTCGGCGACGCACCCGAGGGCGAGGTCTTCACCCAGGAGTACCCCGGCACGCTCGGGCCCTCGTGCGCTGCGGTCGTGCCCGTGACGCGACGACGGCGAGGTGGTGGCGCTGGTCTCGGTCGGCATCACCGTGGCGACAGATCGACGAGCAGCTGCGCGACGACCTGCTGCTGATCGCTGCTCGTCCGCGCTCGCCGTGCTGGCCGTCGGCCTGTCGGCGCGTGGCTGGTCAGCCGCCGGCTGCGGCGCGCAGACGCACGGGATGGGCGAGCGCGAGATCACCCGGATGTACGAGTACTACAGCGCGGTCCTGCACGCCGTCCGCGAGGGTCTGCTGCTTGTCGACGACCAGGCGCGGGTGCAGCTGGTCAACGACGAGGCCCGACGGCTGCTGGCCCTGCCCGACGACGTCGTCGGCACGCTCGCTCCACGACCTCGGCCTGCCGCCCGGCCTGGTCGCCGCCGCCCTCGGGCAGACCGCCGAGTCCGACGACATCTACGTCGCGGCGACCACGTGCTGGTGGTCAGCTCGGCCCCGGCCACCTGGGAGGGCCGCGAGGTCGGCGCCGTGGTCACCCTGCGCGACCACACCGAGCTGCGGTCGGTGACCGGCGAGCTCGACGCGGTCCGCGGCCTCACCGACGTCGCTGCGCTCCCAGACCCACGAGGCCGCCAACCGGCTGCACACGGTGGTGTCGCTGATCGAGATGGGCCGGGCCGAGGAGGCCGTCGAGTTCGCCACCGAGGAGCTCCAGGTCGCCCAGCTGCTCACCGACCGGGTCGTCGGCGCGGTCGGCGACCCGGTGGTGGCGGCGCTGCTGCTGGGCAAGACGCCGAGGCCGCCGAGCGCGGGATCGAGCTGTCCATCTCCGGGGAGATCCCGCGTCGACGGGCCGGACGTGCCGTCCCGCGCGACCTGGTCACCGTGCTCGGCAACCTCGTCGACAACGCCTTCGACGCGGTCGCCGGCCGGCCCGAGCGGCGGGTCGCCGTACGCCTCGAGGGCGCGAGCGGACCTGCTTCGGCTCTCCGTCGGCGACAGCGGCCCCGGGCTCAGCGAGGCGGACGCCGCGCACGTCCTGGAGCGGGGCTGGACCACCAAGGCCTCCGGGACGGCGGCGTCGGGCGGGGCGTCGGGCTGGCGCTGGTCGTGCAGGTCGCGCGGCGCTACGACGGCCGGGTCGATGTCGGCTCCAGCGACCTCGGCGGCGCCGAGCTCGAGCGTGGTCCTGCACGATGCCGCGACGGTGCCGTCGTGACGGTCCGGGTGCTCGTCGTCGAGGACGAGGCACTCGCGGCCGAGGCGCACGCGACGTACACCCAGCGCATCGACGGGCTTCGAGGTCGCCGCGATCGCCCGCTCCGCGCGAGACGCGACCCGCTACCTCGACGCGGGCCTCGCAGGTCGACCTGATCCTGCTCGACATGCACCTGCCCGACGGCCACGGGCTCGGGCCTGCTGCAGAAGCTGCGCGCCGCCGGTCACCTCTGCGACGTCATCGCGGTGACCTCGGCGCGCGACGCCGACGTGGTGCGGCACGCGGTCGCGCAGGGGGTGGTGCTCTACCTGCTCAAGCCGTTCACGTTCGCGACGTTCCGCGACCAAGCTCGAGCAGTACGCCGCCTACCGCGCTCAGCTCGCCGCCGCGCCGGACGACGTCGTGCAGGACGAGGTCGACCAGATGTTCGGCTCGCTGCGGGTCTCCGGCTCTGCCGGCGCGCTGCCCAAGGGGATGAGCGCGGAGACGCTGCGCGAGCGTGACCGCGGCGGTCCGCGACGCCGCCGCCGCTCGCTCGGCCACCGAGGTCGCAGCGAGTCCTCGGCACCTCCCGGGTCACCGCCCGCCGCTACCTCGAGCACCTCGCCGAGCTCGGGCAGGTCGACCGGCAGCCGCGGTACGGCGGCAGCGGTCGGCCCGAGGTGGAGTACCGCTGGCGGTGACGCGTCCTAGGATGAGCCATGGACGACCGCCAGCTGCTGGGACCTGCTGACGTCGACGACACCACCCTCGCCCGGATGGTGGCCGACCAGCTCGGCCGGGACCCGGACGAGGTGACCCTGCTCGACTCGCACGTCGAGGTGGTGGCGTACGACGTCCCCTCGATCACCACGGCCGGGCGCTTCTGGGTCCGCGGGCAGGCGGAGACGCCGGACGGCCCGGCGCCGTACTCCTTCTTCGTCAAGCACGTGCAGTCCTGGAGCCGCTCGCCGCTCTTCGGCTTCGTGCCGCCGGAGGTCCGGGAGCTCGCCGCGGCGGGCGTGCCGTGGCGCACCGAGCCGCTCGTCTACCGCTCCGACCTGGCCGCGCGACTGCCCGCAGGTCTGTCGATGCCACGGGTGGCCGGCGTGTTCGACCTCGACGACCAGTCGGCATCGGTGTGGCTCGAGGAGGTGCCGGCGCGTGCCGACGGGTGGACGCGGGAGCAGTTCGGCAACGCCGCCACGCTGCTCGGACGGCTCGCTGCCAGCCCCGGCGTCGCCGACCTCGCCGGCGTCGGGGAGTTCGAGTGGCGGGTCCGGACCTACCTCGAGGGCCGGCTGACTCACCAGGTGCTCCCGCTGCTGCGCAGTCCCGACATCTGGCAGCACCCGCTCGTGGCGGGCGCCTTCGACGCCGACCTCCGGGACCGGTTGCTGGCGGCCGCGGACGCGGCGCCGGCGTACACCCGGGAGCTCGACCGGCTCCCCTACCTCACCGGGCACGGCGACGCCTGTCCCGGCAACCTGCTCGTCGTCGAGGGGGTCGACGGGTTCGTGCTGATCGACTTCGGCTTCTGGAACCGGCTGCCGGTGGGGTTCGACCTCGGCCAGCTGCTCGTCGGCGACGTCCAGGTCGGTCGGCTCGACGCCTCACGGCCGGCGGAGCTCGAGGAGGAGTGCCTCGCGGCCTACGTCACCGGGTTGCGCGACGAGGGGTGCGAGATCCCCGCGGACGTCGTACGGCGTGCCCACGCTCTCCAGCTGGTGCTCTTCACGGGCCTGTCGGCGCTGCCGTTCGAGCACCTGGAGTCCGAGCCGACGGCCGCGCTGCACCGCGACGCGGCACAGCGGGCCGCGCTGGCCCACTTCAGCCTGGACCTCGTGGACGCGACCTCTCAGGACAGGTCGAGCCCCGGATAGAGCGGGTGCTTGTCGAGCATCTCCGCCGAGGCGGCCTTGACCTTGTCGGCGACGCCGTCGGCCAGGGTGTACGACGCCTTGGACGGCCCGCCCGCCTTGGTGGTGCCGATCTCGGTGCTGGTGAGCACCTCGACGATCAGGTCGGCGACGGTGTCGAACTCGTCGTGCCCGAAGCCACGGGTGGTGAGCGCGGGAGTGCCGATCCGGATGCCGGAGGTGTACCAGGCGCCGTTGGGGTCGGCCGGGACCGAGTTGCGGTTGGTGACGATGCCGGCGTCGAGCAGCGCGGACTCCGCCTGCCGACCGGTGAGCCCGTAGCCGGACACGTCGAGCAGCACGATGTGGTTGTCGGTGCCGTCGGTGACCAGCTTGGTGCCGCGCTTCTGGAGGCCCTCGGCGAGCGACTTGGCGTTGTCGGCGATGGACTGGGCATAGGTCTGGAAGGACGGCTGCCGCGCCTCGGCGAGGGCGACCGCCTTCGCGGCCATCACGTGGCTGAGCGGGCCGCCGAGGACCATCGGGCAGCCGCGGTCCACGGACGGGGCGTACTCCTCGGTCGCGAGCACCAAGCCACCTCGCGGGCCACGCAGCGACTTGTGGGTGGTGGTGGTGACGATGTGGGCGTGCGGGACCGGGTCCTCGTCGCCGGTGAACACCTTGCCGGCAACCAGCCCGGCGAAGTGCGCCATGTCGACCATCAAGGTGGCGCCGACCTCGTCGGCGATCTCGCGCATCTTGGCGAAGTTCACCCGGCGGGGGTACGCCGAGTAGCCGGCCACCAGCACCAGCGGCTTGAACTCGCGCGCCTTGGCCGCGACCACGTCGTAGTCGAGCAGGCCGGTCCCGGGGTCGGTGCCGTACTGCTGCTGGTGGAACATCTTGCCGCTGATGTTGGGGCGGAAGCCGTGGGTCAGGTGGCCGCCGGCATCCAGGGACATCCCCAGCAGCCGCTGGTTGCCCAGCTCGTGGCGCAGCGTCTCCCAGTCGGCCTCGGTGAGGTCGTTCACGTTCTTCGCACCGAGCCTGGCGAGGGCGGGCGACTCCACGCGGTGGGCGAGGATCGACCAGAACGCCACCAGGTTGGCGTCGATGCCGGAGTGCGGCTGGGCATAGGCGTACTCCGCTCCGAACAGCTCGCGCGCGTGCTCGGCGGCGAGCGCCTCGACGGTGTCGACGTTCTGGCAGCCGGCGTAGAAGCGGTGGCCGACGGTGCCCTCGGCGTACTTGTCGCTGAACCAGGTGCCCATGGTGAGCAGGACGGCGGGCGAGGCGTAGTTCTCGCTCGCGATCAGCTTCAGCGAGCTGCGCTGGTCGGCGAGCTCCTGGCGGGTGGCATCGGCGATCCGCGGCTCGACCGAGGCGATGACCTCGAGAGCTTGGCTGTAGGCACTGCTGGTGAGGGAGGCGAGACGGGCGTCATCGGTCATGACGACCAGCCTAGTAGCGGACGCCGACGGACCCTTCACCAGCGTGGGTGTCTCACATATTGGCGACCAATCTCACTCCATGAGATTTCAGTTTGTGAAATGGCCGTCCGGACCGTGAGACTCCTTGACATGCTGACTGCTGTCACGACGTACCTCGTGGTCCGACGCCATGTCGACTTTGGGCGTACCGGCAGCATGATGTGTCCGGCCTCCCTGACCTCCTGAGCCTGACCAGCCGTCCCCTGCGCCTGCTGACTCTCCTGGGCCCCGAGACCCCGACGACGTGGCCTCTCCCCCGGATCGAGCAAGGTGCGTCACCTCCGTCAAGGAACGCCTCTCCCGATGACCGACCAGCGCTACACCGCCAAGGCTCCCACCCGCACCGAGATCCCGCGCCCCAAGCGCGGTGAGGGTCAGTGGGCGCTCGGCTACACCGAGCCGCTGAACAAGAACGAGCAGTCCAAGAAGGACGACAGCCCGCTCAACGTCCGCGACCGGATCCTCTACACCTACTCCAAGCGCGGCTTCGCCTCGATCGACCCCGCCGACCTGCGGGGCCGCTTCCGCTGGATGGGCCTCTACACCCAGCGGGCCCCCGGCTTCGACGGTGGCAAGACCGCGATGCTCGAGGAGGAGGAGCTCGACGACGAGTTCTTCATGATGCGGGTCCGCTCCGACGGCGCGCTGCTCTCCCACGACGCGGTCCGGGCGCTGGGCACCATCGGCCAGGACTTCGCCCGCGACACCGCCGACGTCACCGACCGGGAGAACATCCAGTACCACTGGATCCGGATCGAGGACGTGCCGGCGATCTGGGAGCGGCTGGAGGCCGCCGGTCTCGACACCATGGAGGCGTGCGGCGACTCGCCCCGCCCCTTCCTCGGCTCGCCGGTCGCCGGCGTCGCCAAGGACGAGATCATCGACGGCACCTCGGCGCTGGAGGAGATCAAGGCCCGCTTCATCGGCGACCCCGACTTCGCGAACTTCCCGCGCAAGTTCAAGACCGCCCTCACCGGCCACCCCGGGCACGACGTCTCCCCCGAGACCAACGACATCTCCTTCGTCGGCACCGTCCACCCCGAGCACGGCCCCGGCTTCGACCTCTGGGTCGGCGGTGGTCTGTCCACCAACCCGATGCTGGCCAAGAAGCTCGGCGTCTGGATCCCGCTCGACGAGGTGGCCGACGCCTGGGAGGGTGTCGCCTCGATCTTCCGTGACTACGGCTACCGCCGGCTGCGCTCGCGGGCGCGGCTGAAGTTCCTGGTCCAGGACTGGGGCGTCGAGAAGTTCCGTGAGGTCCTCGAGAACGAGTACCTCGATCGTCAGCTGGTCTCCTGCGAGTCCCCGGCCGCGCCGGTCGGGCACCGCGACCACATCGGCGTGCACGAGCAGAAGGACGGCAGGGTCTACATCGGCATCGCGCCGACGGCCGGCCGGGTCTCCGGGACGATGCTGGTCCAGCTCGCCGACCTGATCGAGGAGTACGGCGTCGCCGGGGCCCGCCTCACGCCGTACCAGAAGATCGTGCTGGTGGGCGTCGAGCCCGCGGTCGTCGAGGACCTCGTCACCCGGCTCGACGCGATCGGCCTCTCGGCGCGCCCCTCGAACTGGCGTCGCAACACGATGGCGTGCACCGGCATCGAGTTCTGCAAGCTGGCGATCGTGGACACCAAGGAGCGGGCTCGCGACCTGGTCGCCGAGCTCGAGCGCCGGTTCCCCGACCTCGACTCCCCCATCACCGTCAACGTCAACGGCTGCCCCAACGCCTGCGCCCGCACCCAGGTCGCCGACATCGGCCTCAAGGGCCAGCTGGTGATGGAGGAGGGCGCGCAGGTCGAGGGCTTCCAGGTGCACCTCGGCGGCGCCACCGGGCTGCAGGCCAACTTCGGACGCAAGCTGCGCGCCCACAAGGTCACCAGCGCCGGCCTCGACGACTACATCAGCTCGCTGGTGGTCAACTACCTCGCCGACCGCACCGAGGGCGAGAGCTTCACGACGTGGGTCGCCCGTGCCGACGAGGACCTGCTGCGCGGCGACAAGACGTTGGAGTCGGTGTCATGAGCGAGCGCGCCGTCCCCTTCCACTGCCCCTTCTGCGGCGAGGAGGACCTGCGCCCGCACGAGGTCGTCTCCGAGTCCGGCGAGATCAGCTCGCCGCACGGCACCTGGGAATGCCGGGGGTGCCTGCGCGCCTTCTCCTTGAAGATGCTCGGCCTGATCCGGCCGACCACGCTCCAGGGAGGCCCGACATGAGTGCAGCCACCACGACCAACGCCCGCAACTACCGCGGCATCGAGACCGAGGGCCGTTCTCCCGAGGAGCTGCGCGAGCTGGTCTCGCACTGGGGCGCCGAGCTCGAGCTGGCACCCGCCGAGACGATCATCGAGTGGGCCGTGGCCACCTTCGGCGAGCGCTTCTGCGTGACCTCCTCGATGGGTGACGCGGTGCTCACGCACCTCGCCGGCAAGGTCGCTCCCGGCGTCGACGTGGTCTTCCTCGACACCGGCTACCACTTCGCCGAGACGATCGGCACCCGCGACGCGGTCGAGGCGACCATGCCGGTCAACCTGATCACGATCACGCCCGTGCAGTCGGTCGCCGAGCAGGACGCGACGTACGGCAAGGACCTCTACAAGACCGATCCCGACCTGTGCTGCAAGCTGCGCAAGGTGCAGCCGCTCGCCGAGTCGCTGGACAGCTACGACGCCTGGGCCACCGGTCTGCGCCGCGCCGAGACCCACAACCGGGTGATCGCACCGGTGATCGGCTGGGACGCCAAGAAGCACAAGGTCAAGGTCTCCCCGATCGCCCGCTGGAGCGACGAGCAGGTCGACCGCTACATCGCCGACAACGGCATCCTGGTCAACCCGTTGGTCTACGACGGCTACCCCTCGATCGGGTGCTGGCCGTGCACCCGACGGGTCGCCCCCGGCGAGGACGCGCGCAGCGGCCGCTGGGCCGGCACCAACAAGAC
Organism: uncultured Actinomycetota bacterium; assembly: GCA_963706475.1. Lineage (GTDB taxonomy): Bacteria > Actinomycetota > Actinomycetes > Propionibacteriales > Nocardioidaceae > Nocardioides. The sequence goes on from CAVPLV010000005.1 coordinate 22,044, forward strand.
CGAGTGCGGCATCCACTCATGACTCACTTCACCCCTAGCGACACAGAACGGAGGCCGACCTGATGGCTGCTCCTGCACTGGTGGCCCTGGCTCACGGCAGCCGGGACCCGCGGTCCGCCGCGACGATCAAGGCCCTCGTCGACGAGGTCCGGGCGATGCGCCCCGACCTGCGCGTCGAGCAGGCCTTCCTCGAGCTCGCCAAGCCGTCGTTCACCACGGTGGTCGACCGGCTGGTCAAGGCCGGCTTCGACGAGATCGTCGTCGTACCCCTGCTGCTGACCGAGGCCTACCACGCCAAGGTCGACGTCCCCAGCGCGATCGCCGAGGCGGCGGCGCGCCACCCCGGCGTACAGATCCGGGCGACCTCGATCCTCGGGCTGGAGGCACAGTTCCTCGAGGTTCTCGACGTCCGCCTGCGCGAGGCCCTGAGCGCGGCCCGGATCCGCGAGCTCGACGCGCTGGTGCTGGCGGCGGCCGGCTCCAGCGACCCGCTCGCCAACCAGGCCGTCACCCGGCTGGCGCGGGTCTGGGGCTCGCGGCACAAGCTCCCGGTGTCCGCAGCGTTCGCGTCCAGCGCTCCCCCGGCGACCGGTGAGGCGGTGCGGGCCTTCCGCGCCCAGGGCCGGCGCCACATCGCGGTCGCCTCGCTCTTCCTGGCTCCCGGCTTCCTGCCCGACCGGGCCGCGGAGCTCGCGATCGAGGCCGGAGCCGTCGCGGTCTCCGACCCGCTCGGTGCCCACCCGGAGCTGGCTCGCACCATCCTGGCCCGGTACGCCGTCGGCGCGGTCGAGCTGGTCCCCGTCTGAGTCCGTTCCTCAGGAGACCAGCTTGGCGACCAGCTCGGTGAGCTGGCGGACCGGGTCGTGGGTCAGCCCGCCGTGCACCGGACCGGGTTGGAGCACGGTGCTGCGTGGCGCCTTGAGGAAGCCGAACCGCTGACCGATCGGCTTGCCGGCTGCCGCTCCCCCGCGCCGGTCGCCGGCGCAGACCCCCTCGACGAAGGCGAGGGCCTCGCCGACCTGGTCGGCGTCCAGGGCGGGGTCGAGGGCGGCGAGGCGCTCCCGGTCGACCTCCCAGCCGACGTCGAGGAACCCGGACGCCTCGCAGTAGACGACGACGCCGACGTTGACGAACTCCTCGCGGTCCACCCGGGGCACGCAGCGCAGCACGACGTACTGGTAGGAGAGCCGGGTCGTCACGGGGCAGTCCCGGGGAGCCACTGCCGGGTGGCGAGGCGAGCCGTCAGGAACTCCACGTACGCGGCGCGTACGGCTGCCGCTGTGTCCGCGCCGGGCACGGGCTCCAGCCACTCGTCGGGGACCAGCTCCAGCACCGCGCCGAACGCCTCGGCGTCGAGCAGCGGGGTGATCTCGGCGTCGGCCGCCGGCAGCGCACCGGCGTGGTCGCCGAGCACGTGATCGTCGGCCCTCCAGGGCTGGGCGGCGAAGCGGTCGGCGGCACCCGGCTTCTCCAGCGCTCCACCGGGCCAGGAGTGGTGGAAGTAGAGCGCGGCACCGTGGTCGATCACCCACAGGTCGCCGTGCCAGACCAGCAGGTTGGGGTTGCGCCAGGAGCGGTCGACGTTGGCGCAGAAGGCGTCCAGCCACAGCACCTTCGCCGCCACCAGGTCGTCCGGTGAGCCGGCCACGGGAGCAGCAGCGTCGAAGCCGAAGGATCCCGGGAGGAAGTCGATCCCGAGGTTGAGACCGGCGCTCGCGTTGAGCAGGTCCTGGACCTCCTCGTCGGCCTCGTAGCGGGCGATCTCCGGATCGACCTCGAGCGCGACCAGGACCGGCGTACGGAGTCCGATCAAGCGTGCCAGCTCGCCGACGATCACCTCCGCCACCAGCACCCGCAGTCCTTGGCCGGCGCCGCGGAACTTGCAGACATACGTCCCGCTGTCCTCGCCCTCGACGAGCCCGGGTAGGCTGCCACCCTCGCGCAGGGGTGTGACGTAACGCGTCACCTGGACTGTCGGAAGCATCGGCCAGAGCCTAGCCTGCGCGAGGTTTCGGCTCGGACCCGCACGGGTATCCGAGCCATGGGCATCCGGAGGGGATGCCTTCACTTCCGGGGAATGGAACTTCATGCGCATCAGACGTCATCTCACCGCACTGCTCGCCACCGTGATGGTCAGCTCGACCGTCGCGCTCGTGGGCGTCGCCACCACCGCGCCAGCCAGCGCTGCCACCGCGACCCAGGTCGTCAGCGGCACGAGCGGCAAGCCGTGGATCTACCCCAGCAGCTACCGCACGCAGCCGGGCGCGCCCGTCTACGGCTCCAGCCTGTCGCTGTCGATCAACGTCAAGACCACCGACGGGACGTCGGTCTACGACGGCACGCTCAAGGTCCAGCGCCAGCTGCCGGGCCAGTCCTGGACGACGATCAAGTCGTCGTCCTCGGCTTACATCTACGACTCGATCAAGGCCGCCAAGAACGCCAACTACCGTGCCGTCTTCACGCCGAGCACGCCCGAGTTCGCCGCCTCGTCGTCGACCAAGACCGTCAAGGTCCAGCGCAAGATCACCTACAAGAACGTCGGCAACCGCAAGGTCGTCCTCAGGGGCAAGGTCTCGCCCAAGACCAGCGGCAGCATGCTCGTCTACAAGCAGAGCGGCAAGACGTGGAAGCGCTACAAGGCCGCTCGTCTGAACAGCAACAGCGTCTTCCAGATGGGTCTGCCGGCCCCTCGCAAGGGTCGCTACTACTGGAAGCTCGTCATCCCCGCAGGCAAGGGCTTCGTGAAGTCGCAGACCGGTCGGTTCTACACCTACTCGTACTGACACGCAGTCACCCACTGAACGGGTCAGGTGATCGGCAGCTCGCCGATCAACCTGGCCCGTTCGGCATTCACGTCGAAGTCAGCGACCGGCCACTCCAGCTTCATCGATCGCAGGGTGGTCAGCAGCAGCTCGCCGATCACCAGGTTGCGGTACCACTTGTGGTCACTGGGGACGACGTACCACGGCGCGTGCGCGGTGTTCGTGTGCTCCACGGCGATCTCGTAGGCACGACGGTAGTCGCCCCAGCGCGCTCGTGAGACCAGGTCGGAGGAGTGGTACTTCCAGTGCTTGGTGGGGTCGTCCAGCCGGGCGAGCAGCCGGCGCTTCTGCTCCTCCGGGGAGATGTGCAGCAGGCACTTGACGATGACGACCCCCTGCTCGACCAGCTCGGCCTCGAACTCGTTGATCGCGTCGTAGCGACGCTCGATCTCGTCGGGCTCGGCCAGGCCGTCCACCCGGGCGATCAGGACGTCCTCGTAGTGCGAGCGGTCGAAGACCCCCAGGTAGCCCGGCTCCGGCAGCGCCCTCCGGATCCGCCAGAGGAAGTCGTGGGAACGCTCCTCCTCGGTCGGCGCCTTGAACGAGGAGATCCGCACCCCTTGGGGGTCGACGAGTCCCACCGTGTGGCGCAGCACGCCGCCCTTGCCCGAGGTGTCCATCCCCTGCAGGACGAGCAGCACCCGGCGCTGGGCGTCGGCGCCCTCCCCCGAGCGACCCTGGGCGAAGAGCCGCTCCTGGAGCTCGGCGAGCTCGGGGCCGAGCTTGTCGAGCGCCTTCCTGCCGGCCCGCTTGCCACCCTTGAACCCGGAGGTGACGTCAGTCGGGATCGCGGTGAGGTCGAGGGGGCCGGCCGGTGGCAGCAGCGGGTGCGCAGTCATCTGGTCATCATCCCAGCACCTGTCGTACGTCGAGACTGCAGCCGACCACGGTGTCGACCCGGTCGCCGTCGCGGGGCTCGTCGAACCACAGCCCTTGGGTGAAGCCGGCCTTGGCCAGCATCCGCAGGGAGGCCCGGTTGCGGTGGTCGGGTGCCGCGAAGTACGTCGTCACCGCCGGTAGACGGTGCCGGGTGCGGATCATCCACGCCCAGAGCACCTGCGCACCCAGACCACGCCCGGACCACTCCTCGGCGACCGCGTAGTCCACGCCGATCGCATCCGGGTCCGGTCCCAGGACGGCGTAGTCGGGGTAGTCACCGATCCGGTAGTCCTGCACGAACCCGACCGAGCGACCGTTGACCTCGGCCACCCACATCCGGGTCGGGCTCATCCCGTCGATGCGGGGGCCGTACTTCTCGGCCACCAGCTCAGGAGTCGGCTCGCCCTCGGCGGCCCACCACCGCCGCACGTGCTCGCTCTGCCGCCAGCGGGTGACGTCGCGCAGGTCGCCGCGGGTCATCGCGCGGACCGTCACCACCTTGTCGTGGTCGACCAGGAACTCCTTGACCTCACCGGACAGGTCGAGCGGGACCGGCACGCCGTGCACGCTCCCGGCGGTACGACGAGCCGCGACCGCCCAGGGCTCACCCTCGCGGATGACCCCGGACAGCTCGCGCCCACGATCGTGGACGACGAGACGGGTCGTGCTCACGCGTGCCGCTCAGGCGTCCGGACGGGTCCGCTGGACCAGCGGCGGGGCCGCCGACCAGGGGAAGTCGATCCAGGCCTCGGTGCGGCGCCACACGAAGTCGGGGTGGATCACCGTCCACGGCTTCTCGTAGATGACTGCCATCCGTGCCTCGGCGACGTGGTCGGCGCAGAAGTCGCGCACGATCTCCAGGGTCTTGCCCGTGTCGGCGACGTCGTCGGCGATCAGCACCTTGAGCCCGGCGAGGTCCACGGCATCCGGGGTCGGCGGCAGCATGATCGGGACATCGAGGCGCTGGTCGATGCCGGTGTAGAACTCGACGTTGATCGCGGAGAGGTTCTTCACGTCGAGGGCGTAGCCCAGGCCCATCCCGAGACCGAGCCCCCCGCGGGCGATGGAGAGGACGAGGTCGGGCTCGAAGCCGTCGTCGACCACCTGCTGGGCCAGGTCGCGGACCGCGACTCCAAACAGCTCGTAGGTCAGGATCTCGCGTTCGTCGGCCACAGGAGCATTGTGACCGCACCGGGGCCTCAGTCGTCCAGTGGCTGGCGCCCGGCGTGGGAGCAGCTCGTCGCGGACCACCGCGAAGGCGAGCCCCGATCCGTAGCCCTTGCGGGCCAGCATCGCGACCAGCCGACGGGTGGCGACGGTGTCGTCGACCCGGGTCAGGGTGCGCAGCTTCTTGCGGACCAGGGCCCGGGCCGCCTCCTCCTCGTCGGCCGGGTCGATCTCGTCGAGCACCTCACGCGCGACCTCGTCGTCGATGCCCTTGCGGCGCAGCTCCTGGGCCAGGGCCCGACGCGCCAGGCTCCGGCCGCCACCGGCCCCACGGCTGGTCCACCCAGGCCGGGCGAAGGCCTCGTCGTCGACCAGGCCGACCTCCTCGAACCGGTCGAGGAGCCGGGTGGCGACGTCGTCGGGGACGAGCTTGGCGGCCAGCTTGTCGCTCAGCTCCTGACGACTGCGGGCCCGACCGGTCAGCTGGTCGAGCAGGATCTTGCGCGCCACCGACTCCGGGTCGGCCTCCGGGCCCGGCCGTGGCCGGGTCGGGTGGGCAGGTCCGAGGCGTCCGGCGTGCCCGACCGACGACGTCCGACCGGCCGCTCAGAACGCGTCGACGCCGATCGGCTCGTCCGAGAGCCGCTTCCTCGTCGACCTGCGGACCGATCGCCGAGCTTCTCGAGGATCTTCTTCTCCAGCTCGTCGGCCAGGTCGGGGTTGTCGCGCAGGAACTTGCGGGAGTTCTCCTTGCCCTGGCCGAGCTGGTCGCCCTCGTAGGTGTACCAAGCGCCGGCCTTGCGGACCAGGCCCGCGTCGACACCGACGTCGATCAGGCCGCCCTCGCGGCTGATGCCCTTGCCGTACATGATGTCGAACTCGGCCTGCTTGAACGGCGGCGCGACCTTGTTCTTGACGACCTTGACGCGGGTCCGGTTGCCGACCATGTCGGTGCCGTCCTTGAGCGTCTCGATGCGGCGCACGTCGAGCCGCACCGAGGCGTAGAACTTCAGCGCCTTGCCACCGGTGGTCGTCTCCGGCGAGCCGAACATGACGCCGATCTTCTCGCGGAGCTGGTTGATGAAGATCATCGTGGTGCCGGAGTTGTTGAGCGCACCGGTCATCTTGCGCAGCGCCTGGCTCATCAGCCGGGCCTGGAGGCCGACGTGGCTGTCGCCCATCTCGCCCTCGATCTCGGCGCGCGGCACGAGCGCGGCCACCGAGTCGATGACGATCAGGTCGAGCGCACCCGAGCGGATCAGCATGTCGGCGATCTCGAGCGCCTGCTCACCGGAGTCGGGCTGGGAGACCAGCAGCGCGTCGGTGTCGACGCCGAGCGCCTTGGCGTAGTCGGGGTCGAGCGCGTGCTCGGCGTCGATGAACGCGACGATGCCGCCGGCACGCTGGGCGTTGGCCACCGCGTGCAGGGCGACCGTGGTCTTGCCGGAGGACTCCGGACCGTAGATCTCCACGACCCGACCGCGCGGGAACCCGCCGAGGCCGAGCGCGATGTCGAGGGCGATGGAGCCGGTCGGGATGACCTCGAGCGGCGCCCGGACCTCGTCGCCGAGGCGCATCACCGAGCCCTTGCCGAACTGCTTGCTCGATGTTGGCGAGCGCGGCGTCGAGTGCCTTCTCGCGGTCTCCACCAGCCATGTGCTGATCCTTAGTCTCGTCGGGTTGCAGGTACGTCGGCGACGTTAGAGCGAGCCACCGACATCGCCTGATCAGCGCTGTCGAGCGGTGGAGGACCTCGCTCTGTCGTCGTACCTGTGGACACAACGTAGCCCGAACACGTGTTCGACTCCCGGATTGGGGTGTCGGCGTGTCGGCCGGGAGCGTCAGCCCGGCAGCCGGACCAGGAACCGGCAGCCCGCGGTGGTGGTCTCGCCGATGTTCTCCACGCGTACGTCGCCGCGGTGGGCCTCCACGATCCCCTTGACGATCGCCAGCCCCAGGCCCGCCCCCGCGCGTCGGCGACGACCAGGTCGCCCGTGGCCGGCGTCCGGGCGACCTCCCCGCGCCAGGCGACGTCGAAGACCCGCACCAGGTCTTCCTCGGCGATGCCGCCGCACTGCGTCGCTCACGCTCAGCTCGACCCCGGTGGGGACGGCGCGGCCGCCGGATCTCGACCGACCCGTCGGCCGGGGTGTGCCGGATCGCGTTCATCACCAGGTTGGTCATCACCCGGGAGAGGCCGGCCGCGTCGCGCGGTCACCTCGACCCCGTCCTCGACGCTGCCGCCGAGCCGCACGCCGCGGGCCCGGGCCATCGGGTCCGCCCCGGCGATCGCCTCGCTGACCAGGTCGCCGAGCATCACCGTCTCGGGGCTGATCCGGAGCACGCCGGCGTGGATGCGGGACAGCTCGAAGAGGTCGTCGACCATCCGCACCATCCGGTCGACCTCGGCGCGGATCTGCCGGTGGTAGCGGGCCGGGTCGACGGCGAGCCCGTCCTCGAGGGCCTCGGTCATCGCCCGCATCCCGGCGAGCGGCGTACGCAGGTCGTGGGAGACCCACGCGACCAGCTCGCGCCGGGACTCCTCGAGCCGGGTCTCGCGCTGCCGGGACTCCGCGAGCCGCTCGCTGGTGCGGGCCAGCTCGGCCGAGAGCGCCTGGAGCTCGCTCGGGCCGCGCGGGTCGGCGACGTACGTGCCTCGGGTGTCCAGGCTCGCGGCGCTCACGCGCAGCGACCTCGGACCACCGCGAGATCGCCACCCCGAGCACGACGGCCACGAGCAGCGAGACCAGGCCGGCCACCACCGCGACCAGGCTGACGACTGCCCAGTCGTGGGCGGAGATGAACATCAACCGCGACACCGCGACCACGCCGGCGATCACCGAGCCGATGACCACCACCACGATCAGTCCGAGCTGCCAGCGGATCGACCGGTGCCGCAGCAGCCAGGCGAGCACCAGTCCGACCACGCCGACGGCCGCGGCGCAGGCCGCCGCCACCAGCACGATCAGGGCTTGGTCACTGCTCATCGCTCGCCTCCCAGCGGTAGCCGACTCCCCACACGGTCTGACCAGCCGTTCGGGCCGGGTCGGGTCCTTCTCGACCTTCTCGCGCAGCCGCCGCACGTGCACCGTGACCGTCGACTGGTCACCGATCGACCAGCCCCACACCTGCTTGAGCAGGTCGTCGCGGGAGAAGGCGGTGCCGGGTCGGGCGACCAGGAAGCGCAGCAGGTCGAACTCGCGAGCGGTCAGCGTCAGCGGCACGCCGTCGCGGTACGCAGCGTGTGCGGCCTCGTCCACGAAGAGGTCACCGTCGACGAGCTGTCGCGCGGCCGCAGGGGCGCCGGTACGACGAAGCACCGAGTCGACCCGCAGCGCCAGCTCACGCGGGCTGAACGGCTTGCTGACGTAGTCGTCGGCGCCGACCTCCAGGCCGACCACCCGGTCGGTCTCCTGCCCGAGCGCGGTCAGCATGATGACCGGCACGTCGCTGGTGGCGCCGCAGCCGACGGCACGACCTCGAGCCCGTCGATCCCGGGCAGCATCAGGTCGAGCACCACCAGGTCCGCCGGCCGCTCGCGCGATCGATGCGCAGCGCCGACTCGCCGTCGCCAGCCTCGACCACCTCGTGGTCGTGCGGCGCGCAGGTAGGACACGACCACCTCGCGCACGGTGTGGTCGTCATCGACCACCAGGACGCGAGCCACCAGCACCTCCCTGCTCAGCTGTCCGCGAGCGTACGAGCGTCGCCACCGCGACCGCCAGCAGCGTCAGCCCGGCCAGCACCAGCCAGCCGAGCGTGTAGTCCCGGTCGAGCAGCGTCGGGTTGTCGGGACGGGCACCGAATCGTCCCAGCACGGGTACGGCGAGCAGGGTGACCGAGCCGAGGACCACGAAGCCCGACGACGGCCGGCGCCCGAGCCGGACGGGGCAGCATCCGCACCAACAGCGCCCCGAGCGCGATCGTGACCGACGGCCAGCACCGCGTCGTGGAGCACCACCCCGGCGACCAGCCAGGTCGCGGCGCTGACCAGCTGGTCGGTGTCCTGGCGGCTGAGCAGCAGCCAGGCGCCGTACCCGCCGATCAGGACGCCGAGCGCGCGCCACGGCGCTGCCTCATCAGGTCGACCTCCAGCCGGGTGACCCACTTGGTCTGGAGCACCCCGGGACGGTTCGGGGCGATCAGCCGCGCCGGGTAGCCGTGGTCGATGGACAGCGTCTCGCCGTTGAGGGCCAGCGCGAGCAGGGTCCGGTCGTCGTCGGCGAAGTTGCCCTGCAGCACGGTCTGCCGGAACGGGCCCGACTCCTGCAGTGAGACGACGCGGACCTCCGCACCGTCGGGTGCCTCGACCAGCGTCGAGCAGCCCGCGGAGCCGGACGCCGGTCCAGCTGCCGCTGGCGCTCCAGCCCTCGACGCACGCGATCGGGAGGGTGCGGGTCGACTGCGGCATCGCCAGCAGGTCGTCGCGGGAGAGGGCGATCTCGCGGCCGGCGTACGCCACCGTGAGCCGGTAGTCGGCGCTGGTGGCCGTGGCGGTGACCTTCGCAGCGGCCGCGGACTTGTTGATCGGGGATCTCGCCGGGGCCGTCGCCGGAGCGTACGCCGAAGCACCGAGACGTCGCGCAGGATCGGCACCGTGCTGCCGGCGGTCGCGAGCACGGCGACGCCGGCCGCACCCCAGGTGGTGCGGAGCAGACCGCGGCGCGAGAGCGCGCCCGGCTCGTTCGCGGTCGCGCGGTCGTGCGTGGTGTCGTCGAGGTCGCTGGTGAGGACGTCGCGGATGATCGGCAGCTTGACCGCGATGTGCACGACGAGGGCGCCGATCGCGACCCAGGCCAGGGCGTAGTGGGTGGACCGGAAGGAGAAGCTCCACGGGTACCACTGCGCGGCGTTGGCCAGCCCGGAGGCGAGCTGGAAGATCGCGGCCGCGACGAGCACCGCGATCGAGCCGCGCTCGAGCACCTCGAGCAGCAGCCGGCGGGCGCCGCGCGGGGGGCGCAGGAAGAGCCGCGGGAAGACGGTCCACAGCTTCACCAGCAGCAGTGGCACCGCCGCCGTCCCCGTGATCACGTGGAGGCCCTGGGTGACCCGGTAGCCCCAGGACGGGGAGGTGGGGAACGGGATGGCGGTGATCGACGTTCTGCGCGTAGTGGCTGATCAGCCCGGTGACGAAGCAGATCGCCGAAGCAGATCGCCAGCCAGAGTCCGACCCGCGCGGCGACGGCCGGGCTGCGCAGCCGGGAGCTGAAGTCCTCGGTGCGTGGCACCACGGTCACGCGGCCTCCTCCAGGACGCCGACACCAGCGGCCGTCGAGCTCGTGCAGGGCGGCGAGGCGCAGCCCGGAGTCCGACGCGATCGCGGCGAGCCCGTCCGCGCCGACGACCGACCACCGGAACGGGCGGCTGACGTCCTCGCCGCAGCGCAGCGTCGCCCAGACCGACTTCGACGCGACCCCGGGAGCCTCGACCTCGACGACGACCCGACCCCGGGGGTCGATCAGCTCCCGGAGCCGGCCCAGGAGCGCCACCGGGTCGCCGCCGATCCCGACGTTGCCGTCGGCCAGCAGCGCCGTGCGCCACCGTCCCTCGCCGGGCAGCGCGTCGAAGACGTCGCGCCGGATCGCCGCACGCCCCGCGGCTGCGGGTCTGGCCGACGGCCTCGTGCACGACGTCGATGCCGAGCGCCACCTGGCCGAGCTCGGCCAGGCAGGCCGTCAGCCGGCCCGGGCCGCAGCCGACATCGAGGGTGGGACCGACGCAGTGCGTGAGCAAGGCCCGGTCGTTGGCGTCCGCAGGGCGGGTCCACTCGTGCATCGGCAGCACCTGCGGCCGCTCGTCGAGCCCGTGCACCGAACAGGGCAGACCCCGCAGCGCGTGGGAGAAGACGGTCGAGAAGGACTCCTCGCTCATGACGCGTCCCCCGCCAGCGCCCAGGCTCGAGCGAACTCGCCGTCCGGGACCTCGCGGGCCACTGCAGCGGCGTCGCGCACCGTGTCGACGTCGCGCAGTGAGCCGGTGACGCCGACCCGGAGACCGGCGGACTCCAGCGCCTGGCGGGTGTCGTCGTAGGTCGTCGGGGTCGACATGGGTACGTCGTGCAGGGCCACCGCGGCTGTCGGGTTGCGCAGTCCGAGCATCCACCAGCCGCCGTCCTCGGCCGGTCCGAGGACCGCGTCCTGGTCGTCGAGGTCGGCGACCGCGGAGCGCAGCAGCGCCGCCGTCACCTGCGGGGTGTCCATGCCGATCTGGACGACGGGCGACCCGGCCCCGGCGTCGACGTGCGCGTTGCTGAGCCGCTCGGCGAAGGTGCTCCCCCGCTGCTTGGCAACCCACCAGCCCTCGACCGCGTCCGTGAGCTCGTCGCCGCGCACGGCGTCCGCGAAGTCACCCGAGAGCGCCAGGAGGCATGCGTCCGGACCGAAGGCCTCGCGGCAGGTGGCGAGGGTGTCCAGCAGCGCGGCTGCGGCCACCTCGGCGGCGTTGACCATCCCGATCTCGGCACCGAGGCGGGTCTTGACCCGGCCCGTGACCGGCGCCTTGGCGACCACGAGGACGCGCGCGCCGATCGTCACCACGTCGCTCACGACAGCACCTTCCAGAAGTCGCGGGCCGCGCGCGCCGTACCGCTGACGGAGCCGGAGACCTTGGACCGGGTGCCCTCGGCGCGTGGGTGGTAGGTCACGTCGCGCTCGGCGAACCGCCAGCCGGCGTCGGTTGCTTTCTGCAGGAGCTCCACGGGGTATCCAAATCGTCGGTCGCGCACGTCCAGGGCAAGGAGTTCGTCGCGGCGGCAGATCCGGATGGGTGCGATGTCGTGGGCGGGGAGCTGGATCCGGCGACGCAGCCACCACACGATCAGGTTGTTGCCGGCGCGGGCGTGCCAGGGCCAGACGCTGCGACTGACCGGGCGGCGGCGCCCGACAGCCAGGTCGGCGCGGCCGCTGCGTACGTCGTCGAGCATGGGCAGCAGCTCGACGGGGTCGAAGGAGCCGTCGCCGTCCATGAAGGCGACGTAGTCGCTGGTGGCAGCGAGCAGGCCGGCGTGGACCGCAGCGCCGTACCCGGGGCTGGTCTCGGTGACCACGGTGGCCCCGAGCCGGGCGGCGACCTCGGCTGTGCTGTCGGTGGAGCCGTTGTCGGCGACGATCACCGCGAACTCCGGCGGGACCGTGGGCAACAGGTGGCGCAGCGCTGCGGCCTCGTCCCGGCACGGGAGGATCAGGTCGCAGAGAGGTGGCATGTCACCCAAGGTAGGGCGGTCCGTGACACGGACGGCCCGCGAACTCTTACGAAGCCGTGACCATTGCGGGGTCGCACCTAGGGTCGGACGCATGCCGACCGCTGTCCCGACCCGCGCGCCGCGTGCGCCGTGGGTGGGGCTCGGGGTCGCGGTGGTGCTGGTGGCGGTCGCGTTCGCCGTACCCCCGCTCCTCGACTGGGAGGTCTGGTCGCGGGCGCCGCGCAGCGCCTCGGACCTGGCGATCCCGCCGTTGCACGGGCTCTGGGAGCCGAAGTGGTTCGGGCCGGGCACGCTGCCGGCGATCGTCCTCGGGGCGCTCGGCTGGCGCTACGCCGTCGACCTCGCCTCAGGCCTCTCGTGGCGCCGCCTGCTGCTCGTGTCGTACGTCGTCGCGCTGGCCTGGCTGCTGGCGCTGGCGTTCGTCGACGGATCCGGCGGCATCTCGCGGGTGCTGGGCAGCAAGTACGAGTACCTGCCGTCGGCGCGGGACGTGACCGACGTGTCGAGCCTGCTCTCGACGTACGTCGACCGGATCCCGCTCTCGTCGCCCGGCCACTGGCCGACCCATCCCGCGGGGCACCCGCCCGGGGCGCTGCTGTTCTTCGTCGCGCTGGTCCACCTGGGTCTGGGCGGCGACTTCGTGGCCGGGCTGGTGGTGACGGTGCTGGCGGCGACGACCGCCCCCGCCGTGCTGACCACCGTGCGGGCGCTCGGCGCGGAGCCGGCCGCCCGCCGCGCGGCACCGTTCCTGGTGCTGGCCCCGGCGGCCGTCTTCATGGCGGTCTCGGCCGACGCGCTCTTCGCCGCTGTCGCCGCCTGGGGGCTGGCCTGCCTCGCGATCGCCGCGACCCGTCCCGCGTGGGGGCCGGCAGTGGCCTGGTCGGTCGGCGCAGGATTGCTGCTGGGTGCCGCGGTGATGATGTCCTACGGCCTGCCGCTCCTGGGGCTGGTCGCGCTCGCGGTGCTGCTCGCTGCCCGATCGTGGCGGCCGTTCCCGATCGCCGCCCTGTCGGCGCTCGCCGTGGTGCTGGTCTTCGCGGCCGGTGGTTTCGTGTGGTGGGAGGCCTACCCCGTGCTGCACGACCGCTACTGGGACGGGATCGCGGCCGACCGGCCGGCGGCGTACTGGCTCTGGGGCAACCTGGCGGCGCTCCTCGTGTGCGCCGGTCCGCTGCTGGGCGCCGCACTGGCCCAGCTGGTGGCTCTCGGCCGACGGGCCGATCGGGTGGTGCTGCTGCTGGCCGGCAGCGCCGCGACCGCGCTGCTGCTCGCCGACCTGTCCCGGATGAGCAAGGCCGAGGTGGAGCGGATCTGGCTGCCGTTCGTGCCGTGGCTGATGCTGTCCACCGCTCTGCTCCCCGAGCGCTGGCGGCGCTGGGGGCTCGGGCTGCAGATCGTCTTCGCGCTCGCGGTCCAGCAGCTGCTCTACACGAGCTGGTGACGCTCAGGCCGCAGCTGCAGGTCGATCGGCATCGCGGACAGCAGAGTGCCCTGGGTGTGCACCATCATCGATGCTCCGGACCGCCACTGAAGCGTGGTCACCACCCGGAGCGTCGGAGCGCATCCCGGCTGCAGGGCGATGTTGGCGGCGTAGGCACGCGACGTGTGATGCACGAGGCGGCTGACGCTGACGTAGCGGCCGCTTGCGCCGCCGACGAAGGTCGTGGCGCACGAGCGGCCGCTGGCGCCGATCTGGTCGACCCGGATGCTCAGCAGCACCGTGCCTCCGTTGGAGCTGCGGTGACCACGGGTGCACAGCCGCTTGCCCTGGACCGGGTCGTTGGATCCCGACGCAGTCGTGCAGGTGGTCAGGGAGATCCAGCCGCGGACCGCGACCACCTGCGGCGTCGCGGCATCCTCGGGCACCGAGCCGGCCCCCCAGGTCAGCTTGGACACGGTCCGCTGGGGGTGGGCGCGGCGGTCGACGAGGAAGGACGGCGCCCGCGGGTGGAAGTCCTCGACGACCTCCGCATGCACGTGGTCGACGAGGAGGAAGGAGCCAGCGAGCACCGTGACCTGGTTGCCGACGGCACCGGCCACCGGACGCGGCCGGCCGGACCGGACCCACAGTCCGCAGGATTGGAGGCCAGTGGCGGGAGCGGTGTAGGTGAAGTCAGGGGTGAGGGCGTGCGTGCGGCCTCGCCAGATGTTGACGACCTGGAGCAGGGCGGGCTCGGACGTGGCGTCGGCCGGGCCGCAGCGGAGCTCTGCGTGCAGGACCAGCACGGTGTCGGGCACGGAGGTGGCGACCGTGCCGATGACCGTCGCCGCCACCTTCCGGCGTTCGCCCTCCGCGGCGTCGAACGAGATCTCGAGCAGCCTCACCCACTGCGCGTTGGCCGACACGTCGACCGGAGCGGTCAGGTCGGACCGCGATGGTGTGACCGGCTCGTCAGCCCCGGCAGTCACGACGAGTCCGAGGACGATCGCCATCGAGAAGGTCAGCACCATGAGGGTGCGCAGCACAGAAGGCACGATCTCCCCGACGTCCGACGTCCCGGACCTGCCGACCCGGCACTAGAGCAGAACTATAGATCTGGCAGACCGATGCGTCTCACGAATCCAGACCTCGACGCTCACACCCGCAGCGGGGCCGTCGCGAACTCCCGCAGCCCGTCGGCGGGCCGCACCGAGGCCGCGAAGCCGAGCTCGGCGCGGGCCAGTGCCGGCGAGGCGACGATGTGCCGCACGTCGCCGAGCCGGTAGCCGCCGGTGACCTCGGGCTCGATGCCGGCACCGGTGCCGGCCCCGACGAGTCGGGCCACGTCCAGGATCGTCACCGGCTCCCCCGACGCCACGTTGTACGACGAGAAGCGCCCCGGTCCCGACCCGACCACACTGGCTCAGGGCAGCCACGTTGGCGCGGGCCACGTCCTCGACGTGCACGAAGTCGCGCATCTGGCCGCCGTCCTCGAAGACCTGCGGCGCCTTCCCGCGCTCCAGCGAGGAGCGGAACATCGCCGCGACGCCGGAGTACGGCGTGTCCCGCGGCATCCCCGGCCCGTAGACGTTGTGGTAGCGCAGCGCGACCGCCGAGGCGTCCGCCTGGCGCACCCACGCCGCGGTGTAGTGCTCCTGGGCGACCTTGCTGGCGGCGTACGACGAGCGCGGGTCCAGGCGCGCGCCCTCGTCGACCAGCGACCAGGTGAGCACCGACCCGCAGGCCGGGCAGTGGTTCTCGAAGTCGCCGCCGTCCAGGGCGGCGCGATCGCGCGGCGGCGGCGACTGGTCGCCGTGCGTCGGGCAGGTGTAGCGGCCCTCGCCGTAGACGACCATCGAGGACGCGACCACGAGCCGGCGTACGTCGGCCTCGTGCATGGCGGCCAGCAGCACCGCGGTGCCGAGGTCGTTGTGGCTGGCGTAGTCGGGCAGGTCGCCGACCCTCACCCCGGCGCCGACGACGGCAGCCTGGTGGCAGACCGCGTCGACGCCGGCCAGCAGGTGGGTCCACTCCGACGCATCCCGGACGTCGAGCCGGTGGGTGCCCGCGGGTGGCTCGGTCGACCCGTGCGCCATCGGCAGCATCAGGTCGACGCGGACCACCTCGTGGCCCTCGGCCTCGAGCGCCGACCCGATCGCGGTGCCGATGAAGCCGGCCGAGCCGGTGAGCAGGACCTTCACGCGCCGGGGACCTGGTAGGTCAGCTCGAGCCCGTCGGCCCAGGTCGAGCAGCCGCAGCCGTCCGGGTCGGGCAGGCCGGCCACCGTGTCGGTGAGCAGCCCGGTGAGCCGTTCGAGGTTGGCGCGGAAGAGCGCGAAGACCTCGTCCTGGCCGACGCCGGAGCCGGACTCCGCGCCGGCGTCCATGTCGGTGACCAGGGCGATCGAGGAGTAGCACATCCGCATCTCGCGGGCGAGCGCCGCCTCGGGCGCGCCGGTCATGTTGATCAGCGTCCAGCCCTGCGCGGCATAGTGCTGCGACTCGGCGCGGGTGGAGAAGCGCGGTCCCTCGATCACCACCATCGCTCCCCCGCCGATGACCTCGGGATCGGAGGCCAGCACGGCGTGCGAGACCCGCGGGCAGTAGGGATCGGCGAACGGCAGGTGCACCGCCCCGGTCTCCACGTACGACGGCACTCGCCGGTGGGTCCGGTCGACCAGCTGGTCGGGGACCACGATGTCACCGGGGGCGACCTCGTCGCGCAGTCCGCCGACCGCGCAGGGCGCGAGGACCTGACGCACGCCGAGGGTTCGCAGCGCCCACAGGTTGGCCCGATAGGGGATCAGGTGCGGCGGGTACTCGTGGTGCGGCCCGTGCCGTGGCACGAACGCCACCCGCCGGCCCGCGACGGTGCCGACCGAGATCGGCGCCGACGGCGCGCCGTACGGCGTCTCGACGACGTGCTCCTCGGGGTCGTCGAGGAAGGCGTAGAACCCGGTGCCACCGATCACGGCGACGTCTGCGACGGTCATGGGTTCACCCTGCCACCAGGGCGGGCAGTCAGAGCTGGGAGGGCGGGAGCTCGAGGAACTTCCAGACCGCGGCCCAGACCTGCTTGGGAGGTACGCCGGCGTCGAGCGCCTCGACCACGGTGCGACTCCCCAGGTCGCCGATCACCGTCATCGAGGCCCACGAGCGGGCGTAGGCCAGCCCCTGCACGTGCTCGAGACGGGACCAGAACTCGGTGTGCCGCATCAGCCGCGCCTTGCTGCCCGCACGTCCAGCCACGGCTGCGCCGACTTCTGGCCCGTGACGTGCCGCACCTGCTCAGGGATCCAGCCGGCGGTCTCGAGCACCGCCCGCAGCGGCTCCTCGCGCCAGTGCACGACGTGCCGCGGTGACTCGATGCTGCCGTGGACCGAGGTGGTCTCGCCGTCGCCCGCCTTGAGCGACAGGTGCAGCCGCCCGCCGGACCTGGTCGCCGCCGCCAGTCGCGCGAGCACGACCGGCAGGTCGGCACGCGCGACGTGCAGCAGGCAGGCGCTCGCCCAGACCCCGTCGTACGGCGTCCCGGGCCGCGCCGGGTCGTCGAGGTCGTCGGTGAGCGGGTCGAGCAGGTCGGCGTCGAAGCCGTCGGCGCGGATCAGCTCGACGAACGCCGGGGTGATGTCGGTGCGTCGCACGCTCAGACCGGCCTCCTCGAGCGCCCGCGCGTCCCGGCCCGGGCCGCTGCCGATCTCGAGCACGCGCCCACCGGCGCCGAGCGCAGCCGCGAACTCCGTCAGCTCGTCGACGACCATGGCCGGCAGGCTGGCGGTGCCGTCGCGATAGGCCGTCGCGTGCGCGTCGTAGGCCTCAACGGTGGCCCGCGAGATCGCGGCGCGGACGTCCCAGGCGTGGTGGACGAGGTCGTGGAGGTGGTAGACGCCGATGCTCTCGAGGGTGAACTCGCTGCCGTTGCTGCGGTGGCCGCGCCGGCCCCACGCGCCGGGCGACACCGACTCGTAGCGCTCGGCCACCGCCTCGGCTGCCGTGAGCAGGTCGCCAGCGACGGTTGCGGGGTCCTGCTCGGCGTACCGCTCCGCGATGGCGGTCTCGTCCTGGTCCCAGTTGGGGAAGGTGGGGTCGTCCTGGTCGAGCATCAGGCCGACGCGGAGGTCGAAGACGTGGTGGACGTCGCGGACGTGGCAGGCGTACTCGAGCGGCGACCAGGTGCTCGGGTCGGGTCGCTCGGCAGCGTCCGCGAGCGTGAGGACCGCCTCCCAGGCGGTGGCGTTGTCGCGGATCACCTCGGGGATCCGGTCGACGGTGACGGCCGTCGCGTCGAAGCCGCACTCGGGGCACGGCCGGTCGAGCACCCAGGTCCAGTCCTTGGTGTCCGGATCGATCATCGGGTCGCTCATGACGTCCATCCTCCCAGCCGGGGAGGATGGCGCCATGACCGACATCCGACCCGCGACCGCAGCGGACCTGCCGGGGATCAAGGCGATCTATGACGTCGAGGTCCGCGACGGCATCTCGACGTTCGCGACCGAGCCACCCGGGGTCGGCTATTGGCAGGTGCGGCTCGACAGCGACGAGACCGGCGATCACCTGCTGGTGGCGACCGACGGGGACGCAGTGCTCGGATATGCGTACGCCGCCAGCTACCGACCGCGGGCGGCGTACCGGCACACCCGCGAGACGTCGGTCTACCTCGCAGCGGACGCGCGCGGGCACGGCCTGGGCCGGCGGCTGTACGACGAGCTGCTCGGGCTGATGCGCGCCGACGGCGTACGACTGGTGGTGGCGGTCGTCGCGCTGCCGAACGCCGGGAGCCGAGGCCTGCACCGCGCCTGCGGGTTCGAGCCGGTGGGGGTGCTGCACGACGTCGGCCGGAAGTTCGACACCTGGATCGACACCGAGCTCTGGGAGCTGCGGCTCACTTGAGCAGCAGGGTGTCGAGCCTCCGGCGCACCATCCAGAGGCCGATCACACCCATCGCGGCCAGGTAGACGACCGAGACCAGCGAGCCCCAGGACAGGGCTCCGGTGGTGAGCTCGCGGCACAGGACGACACCGCGGTAGAGCGGGGTGACCTCGACGATCCAGCGGACTGCGGTCGGGAAGGCCGTGATCGGGAAGAAGGTCGCTGAGAAGAGGAACATCGGCATCGTGGCGAGGGTGACGAACTCGAAGTCCTGCCACGACCGCATGTAGGTCGTCAGCGCCATGCAGACCGCACCGAAGGCGAGCCCGATGAGCAGCGCGGCCGGGACCACGAGCACCGCCCACCACGACGAGACCAGCCCCATCGCGAGCATCACCACCAGGAAGCCGGCCGAGTAGATGCCGCCGCGCAGCAGCGACCAGCTGAGCTCGCCGCGGCCGATGTCCATCGTGGTCAGCGGCGTGGCCAGCATCTGGTCGAAGAGCTTGTTGTACTTGAGCTTGAAGAAGAAGTTGAAGGTGCTGTCGAGCAGCGAGCCGTTCATCGCCGAGGCGGCAAGCATCCCGGGAGCGACGAACTCGGCGTACGGGATCGCCTGACCGTTGAACTCGAAGCCGGTGACCAGCTGGCCGACACCGACGCCGATCGAGAACAGGTAGAAGACCGGCTCGAGGAAGCCGCTGAGGAAGATGTACCAGGCCCGCCGGTAGGCGAGGTAGTTGCGGTAGAGCAGCAGACCCGTGGCCCGGCCCGGCGAGAGCGGCGCGGCGGCAGCGCGGGTGACGGCGGCCGTGACGAGGGCCATCTCAGGACACCATCCGTCGCGAGAGCCGCCGCAGCGCCCAGAACCAGCCGACCACGGCCAGCACGCCCAGGTAGAGCACGTGGATGGCGACCATCGACCAGTCCACCTCGCCGAGGGTGAGCATCCGGGTGAGGTCGACGCCGTGCCACAGCGGGGTCAGCCGGGCCAGCCACTCCATCCACGGGGCGAGGTTGCTGATCGGGAAGAACGCACCCGAGAAGAGGAACAGCGGGATCAGCCCGAGCCGGAAGACCAGGGCGAACGCGCTCTCGTCCTTGAGCCCGGCCGAGTAGGCGTAGAGCGGCGTGGCGAACGCCAGCCCGATGAGGAGCTGGGCGGCGAACGCCGCGATCGTGCCGGCCACGGAGGTGAACACCCCGAACGGCGCCATCACGATCACGAAGACCCCGCAGGACAGCAGCACCCGCACCAGCACGAAGCTCAGGTGGCTGAGCACCACGTCGGCCACGCCGAGTGGGCTGGCGGTCATCCCGAAGTAGGCCTTGTTCCACTTCACCATCCCCATCACCGGGTAGGTGACGTCGCCGAAGACCATCGTCATCGCCTGCGCAGCGAGCAGCCCCGGCGCGATGAAGGCGAGGTAGGACGTGGCACCGTCGAGCTGGTCGGGGTCCACGTCGATGAAGCCCCCGAGCAGCACCCCCATCGCGAGCACGTAGAACAGCGGCGTCACGAACGCGGTGATCGCGCTGCCCTTCCAGGTGCGCCGGAAGACGATCGCCCAGTAGTCGAGCAGCCGGAGGGCCCCGCGGAAGGTGTTGCGGGGAGCCAGCCTGCGGTCGAGGTCGCTCATCAGTCCACCAGCGTGCGACCGGTGAGGCGCAGGAAGACGTCTTCCAGGCTCGAACGGCGGACCAGGGTGGCGACCGGCTCGAGGCCACGCTCGTGGACCTTGGCGACGGTCTCCTCGCCGTCGGCGGTGTAGAGCAGCAGCCGGTCGGGCAGCACCTCGATGCGCTCGGCGAGGTCGGCGACCTGGTCGGCCACCTCGGCGTGGCTGTTGCCGTAGTCGGCCACCCCGAAGCGGAGCTCGGCGACCTCACGGGTGGAGTGGTCCGCGATCAGCTGGAGCGGCGACCCCTCGGCCACGATGTGGCCCTTGTCCATCACCACCAGCCGGTTGCAGAGCTGCTCGGCCTCGTCCATGTAGTGGGTGGTGAGCACCAGGGTCACGCCCTGCTGCTTGAGCCGGAAGAGCCGGTCCCACACGACGTGGCGGGCTTGGGGGTCCAGGCCGGTGGTCGGCTCGTCGAGCAGGAGGATCTCGGGCCGGTTGATCAGCGACCTGGCGATGGTCAGCCGTCGGCGCATGCCGCCCGAGAGGTCCTCGACCATCGCCGACGCCTTCTCCGTGAGCTGGACGAACTCGAGCAACTCGTCGACCCGCTCGCGGACCTCCTTGCGCGGCAGCCCGAAGTAGCGCCCGTAGACGTAGAGGTTGTCGCGGACCGTCAGCTCGGTGTCGAGGGTGTCCTCCTGCGGGCAGACCCCGATCCGGGCCCGGATCTCGGCGCCGTCGGTAGCGGGGTCGAGCCCGAGGATCCGCAACTCGCCGGAGCTGACCGGTGAGACGGCCGCGATCATCCGCATCGTGGAGGACTTGCCGGCACCGTTGGGACCGAGGAAGCCGAACGACTCGCCACGTCGTACGTCGACGTCGATGCCCTGCACCGCTTCGAAGTCCCCGAAGGACTTCCGCAGGCCCGAGGCGAAGATCATGGAGTCGATGTGGGGCATTCCACCCACCCTAGACGCGGAAACCGACATCCCTCATCCGGATTGCTCCTACCCTCGGAGCATGTCCTTCTCGCGCGCCCGGATCGCAGTGCTCTCCTGCCTGCTGATGGTGGCGTCGACCGTCGCTGTAGCTGCGCCGGCGACCGCGGGTGAGCCCGCGAAGGTCGCGACCGTCTCCGCGAAGACCGCCGCGAAGGCCAGGGTGATCAAGGTCCGGCTGCGTGCCGCGGTGAAGCAGATCCCGGTCGCCGGCGAACGTCCGCGGGGCTACGACCGCGACAAGTTCCGCCACTGGGTCGATGCCGACAGCGACTGCCAGGACACCCGTGAAGAGGTGCTCGTCGCCGAGTCCCGGGTCGAGATCCGTGGCTGCGAGGTCTCGAAGGGCCGCTGGTTCTCCTACTACGACCGTGAGACCTGGACGGCGAGCGGCGACGTCGACATCGACCACCTGGTCCCGCTCGCCGAGGCCTGGCGCTCGGGAGCCCGGAGGTGGAACGCCGCGACCCGTCAGCGCTATGCCAACGACCTCGGCGACCCGCGCAGCCTGGTGGCGGTCACCGACAACGTCAACCAGTCCAAGTCCGATCAGGACCCCGCCGACTGGCTGCCCGACTACGGCGTCTGCAAGTACGTCCAGCAGTGGACGGCCGTGAAGCTGCGCTGGCGGCTCACCGCCAACCGCGCCGAGAAGACCGAGCTCGTCTCCCTCGCCCAGGACTGCCCCAACCGGGTGCTCAAGGTCAGGCGGGCGAAGATCGGCAAGGCCACTGGCGGCGGTGGCGGTCTCGACCCGCGCTTCGACTTCTGCTACCAGGCCGTGGCCGCGGGCTACGGCCCCTACTACCGCGGTCGGGACCGGGAGTACGCGTGGTACACCGACGCCGACAGCGACGGCGTCGTCTGCGAGTAGCCGATCCGACGCGTGGGAGGCTCCGAGCCATGACGTCCTACGCCGGCGAGTTCGACCAGCCCGCCCAGATCCAGCTCGAGGCCTTCCTCGATGAGCACCGCTCCGCGCTGAACGGCTGCGTCGACGGACTCAGCGAGGAGCAGGCGCGACGTACGCTGGTCGCCTCCCGCACCACCCTCCTGGGGCTGGTCAAGCACGCCACCTTCGTCGAGCAGGTCTGGTTCGACGAAGCCGTCACCCGACGCTCGCGCGCCGAGATCGGCATCCCGGCCGGGCCCGACGAGTCGTTCGTCCTGACCGAGGACGACACCATCGCCTCGGTCCAGGCGGCCCATCGGGCGGCGTGCGCAGCCTCCCGGGAGGCCACCGCCGCGCTCGGTCTCGACGACCTGGTCCTCGGCAACCGGCGCGGCCCGCTGCCGCTCCGCTGGGTCTACTTCCACGTGCTCCGGGAGCTGGCCCAGCACTGCGGCCACGCCGACATCCTGCGCGAGCAGGTGCTGGCCGACTGAGCCGACCGGCTGACGGTCGGGAGGCACTGTCGGTGCCGTCATGCAGGATGGTGTGGTGCCAGTTCCCCTGGAGCAGTTCAGCGTGCCGACCCGCACCTGGTTCGGTGCGGCGTTCGCCGAGCCGACGCCCGCCCAGACCGGTGCGTGGGCCGCGATCGGCGCGGGCCGGCACGCCCTCGTGGTGGCACCCACCGGGTCGGGCAAGACCCTGAGCGCGTTCCTGTGGTCCCTCGACCGGCTGCTGACCAGCCCGGTCCCCGACGACAAGCAGCGACGCTGCCGGGTGCTCTACATCTCCCCGCTCAAGGCACTCGGCGTCGACGTCGAGCGCAACCTCCGCGCCCCCCTGACCGGCATCCGCCACACCGCCGACCGGCTCGGTGTCACGGTGCCCGAGATCCGGGTCGGGGTGCGCTCCGGCGACACGCCCGCCGCCGACCGCCGCAAGCTGAGCACGGCTCCCCCGGACATCCTGATCACCACACCCGAGTCGCTGTTCCTGATGCTCACCTCGCAGGCCCGCGAGTCGCTGCGAGGTGTCGAGACGGTCATCCTCGACGAGGTGCACGCCGTCGCCGGCAGCAAGCGCGGTGCCCATCTAGCCGTGTCTCTCGAACGCCTCGACGCGCTGCTGCCCCGCCCCGCCCAACGGATCGGCCTCTCCGCCACGGTGCGGCCGCTCGAGGAGGTCGCCCGCTTCCTCGGCGGGGCGGCGCCGGTCGAGATCGTGGCGCCTCCCTCCGAGAAGCAGTGGGACCTCGAGGTGGTGGTCCCGGTCGAGGACATGACCGCCCCTGACGAGTACGACGAGGAGGGCGGCGACCCGCAGCGCTCGACCTCGATCTGGCCCCACGTCGAGGAGCGCGTCGTCGACCTGGTGGAGGCCCACCGCTCCACGATCGTCTTCGCCAACTCCCGCAGGCTCGCCGAGCGGCTGACCGCCCGGCTCAACGAGATCGCGACCGATCGCGCGGGCGGCGACGAGGCTCCCGTCGAGTCCGGCCCGCCCGCGGCGGTGATGGCCCAGTCCGGGGCGTCTGCCGGCGCCGAGACGGTCATCGCCAAGGCGCACCACGGCTCGGTCTCCAAGGAGCAGCGGGCCCTGATCGAGGACGACCTCAAACGGGGCCGGTTGCCCTGCGTGGTCGCCACCAGCAGCCTCGAGCTCGGCATCGACATGGGCGCGGTCGACCTCGTCATCCAGATCGAGTCGCCGCCCAGCGTGGCGAGCGCCCTGCAGCGGGTCGGTCGCGCCGGCCACCAGGTCGGCGAGGTGTCTCGCGGCGTGCTGTTCCCGAAGCATCGCGGCGACCTCGCCCAGACCGCGGTCACGGTCGAGCGGATGCGCAGCGGCGCGATCGAGTCGCTGCGGGTCCCGGCCAACCCGCTCGACGTGCTCGCCCAGCAGGTGGTGTCCACCACCGCGCTCGAGGCCTGGTCGGTCGAGGAGCTCTTCGACCTCGTCCGGCGCAGCGCCCCGTTCGCCAATCTGCCGCGTTCGGCGTACGACGCCACCCTCGACCTGCTCGCCGGCCGCTACCCCTCGGACGAGTTCGCCGAGCTGCGGCCTCGCATCGTCTGGGACCGGGTGGCCGGCACCCTCACCGGACGACCGGGCGCCCAGCGGCTGGCGGTCACCAGCGGCGGCACCATCCCCGACCGCGGACTGTTCGGGGTCTTCCTGGTCGGTGGCACCGGTCCCGGCCGCCGGGTCGGAGAGCTCGACGAGGAGATGGTCTACGAGTCGCGGGTCGGAGACGTCTTCGCGCTCGGTGCCACCAGCTGGCGCATCGAGGACATCACCCATGACCGGGTCCTGGTGACCCCAGCCCCGGGCATCCCTGGCCGGTTGCCGTTCTGGAAGGGCGACACGCTGGGCCGGCCCGCCGAGCTCGGTGCCGCGATCGGCGCCTTCACCCGCGAGCTCGGCAGCCTCCCGCAGCAGCAGGCGGAGAAGCGGGTCCGGGCCGGCGGCATGGACGAGTCGGCAGCCCGCAACCTGGTCACCTACCTCCACGAGCAGCTCGACGCCACCAACCTGCTGCCCAGCGACCAGACCTTGGTCGTCGAGCGGTTCCGCGACGAGCTCGGCGACTGGCGGCTCGTCGTGCACTCGCCGTACGGCACCCCGGTCCACGCCCCGTGGGCACTGGCGATCAACGCCCGGCTCCGCGAGCGCTACGGCGTCGACGGCCAGGCCGTGGCCTCCGACGACGGCATCGTGATCCGGATCCCCGACACCGAGGCCGAGCCGCCGTCCGGCGACCTCATCGTCTTCGAGCCCGACGAGATCGAGGCTCTGGTCACCCAGGAGGTCGGCGGCTCCGCGCTCTTCGCGTCCCGCTTCCGTGAGTGCGCGGCGCGCGCCCTGCTGCTGCCCCGGCGCGATCCCGGCCGGCGATCGCCGCTCTGGCAGCAGCGACAGCGCTCCGCTGCGCTGCTCGAGGTGGCGTCGAAGTACCCCTCCTTCCCGATCGTGCTCGAGGCGGTGCGCGAGTGCCTCCAGGACGTCTACGACCTGCCCAACCTGGCGGCCCTGATGCGCCGGGTGGAGCGTCGTGAGGTGCGGGTCACCGACATCGCCACCCAGGCCCCGTCGCCGTTCGCGCGCACCCTGCTCTTCGGCTACGTCGCCCAGTTCATGTACGAAGGCGACTCCCCCATCGCCGAGCGTCGTGCCGCCGCCCTCGCCCTCGATCAGGGCCTGCTCGCTGAGCTCCTCGGTCGGGTCGAGCTGCGCGAGCTGCTCGACCCCGACGTGCTCGCCGAGGTCGAGGCCGAGCTGCAACGGCTCGCCCCTGACCGTCGTGCCCGGGGTGTCGAAGGGGTGGCCGACCTGCTCCGGATGCTCGGCCCGCTGTCGAGCGCCGAGGTCGCCGAGCGAGTCACCGAGCCCGACCGGGCCACCGACTGGCTCGCCACCCTGGCCGAGACCCGGCGGGTCGTCGCGGTCCGGATGCCCGGCGCCGAGCGGTGGGCCGCCATCGAGGACGTCGGCCGGTTGCGCGACGGCCTCGGCGTCCCGGTGCCGCCGGGGACCCCTGACGTCTTCGCCGACCCGGTCGAGGACCCGCTGGCCGACCTGGTGGCACGCCACGCCCGCACCCACGGCCCGTTCACGGCCGACCGGCTGGCCGAGCGGTTCGGCCTCGGTGTCGCGGTCGTGCGACACACCCTGACCCGGCTGGCCGGTCAGGGGCGGGTGCTGGACGGCGAGTTCCGACCCTCCGGCTCGGGACAGGAGTGGTGTGACGCCGAGGTGCTGCGCCGGTTGCGCCGACGATCACTGGCCCGGCTGCGTCAGGAGGTCGAGCCGGTCGAGCCGGAGACGATGGGGCGGTTCCTCGCGGCGTGGCAGCAGGTCACCACGACCAGCAGCCGGAGCGGGCTGCGCGGCGTCGACGGCGTGCTGGTCGCGGTCGAGCAGCTCGCCGGCTGCGCCGTACCCGCCTCCGCCCTGGAGCCGCTGGTCCTAGGCGCCCGGGTGCGGGACTACGAGCCCTCCTACCTCGACGAGCTCACCGCGTCCGGTGAGGTGCTCTGGGCCGGGCACGCGACCCTGCCCGGCTCGGACGGCTGGGTGTCGCTGCACCTCGCCGACCAGGCACCGCTCACGCTCCCGGAGCCAGCGCCCTTCGAGCACAGCGAGCTGAGCCAGGCAGTCCTCGACGCCCTGACCCCAGGAGGTGCGTGGTTCTTCCGCCAGCTCTCCGACGCGGTTCGGTCCACCGACGACGGCGCGCTGTCGGCGGCCCTGTGGGACCTGGTCTGGGCCAGCCGGATCAGCAACGACACCCTCACTCCGTTACGCGCGCTGACCCGCGGCGGCCGGCCCAGCCATCGCAGCCGCCGACCACCACCGCGCAGCGGCCGACCCGCCCGCACCGGTCCTCCCGAGACCGCCGGCCGCTGGGCGCTGCTGCCCGCCCTCGACACTGATCCGACCCGGCGCGCCCACGCCACCGCAGAGCGGCTGCTCGAGCGGCACGGCGTGGTCACCCGCGGCGCCGTGGTCAGCGAGCGCGTGCCGGGTGGCTTCGCAGCCGTCTACAAGGTGCTGTCCGCCTTCGAGGACACCGGCCGCTGTCGGCGCGGCTACTTCGTCGAGGGACTCGGGGCCGCGCAGTTCGGCACCGCCGGCGCGGTCGACCGGCTGCGTACCTTCGCCGACCCTGCTGCCGACGCGCAAGCCGGTCGCGGTCGCGCTGGCGGCCACCGACCCGGCCAATCCCTACGGGGCCGCGCTGCCGTGGCCGCGCGACGAGGCCACCGAGGACCCCACCGAGAAGACCTCCGGCCATCGACCGGGCCGCAAGGCGGGGGCGATGGTGGTCCTCGTCGACGGGGCCCTGACGATGTACGTCGAGCGCGGCGGCCGCACCCTGCTCACCTGGTCCGACGACCTCGACCGGTTGCTGCCGGCCACCGAGTCGATCGCCCAGGCGGCCCGACGTGGGTCGCTCGGCCGGATGACCGTGGAGCGGGCCGACGGCGAGCAGCTGCTCGGTTCCGGGTCGACCCCGCTGCGGGAGGCGTTGACCGCGGCCGGGTTCGTGGCCACGCCCAGGGGGCTGCGGCTGAGGTCGACGGGTGCCTGAGGGCGACACCGTCCACCGCACCGCCCAGCGGTTGGACCGGTCGCTGTCCGGGCAGGTCCTGACCCGCACCGACTTCCGGGTGCCCCAGCACGCGACCGCGGACCTCGCCGGCGGTCTCGTCGTCGAGACGGTCGCCCGCGGCAAGCACCTGCTCACCCGGATCGACGCGGCGTCCGGCGAGCCGTGGACGCTGCACACCCATTTGAAGATGGAGGGGGCCTGGCGGGTGCACCGGCCAGGTGAGCGCTGGCGTCGACCGGCCCACCAGGCTCGGGTGGTGCTGGAGACGGCCACCGCGACCGCCGTCGGCTTCTCCCTCGGCGTCGTCGAGCTGCTACCGCGAGCGGAGGAGTCGTCGGTGGTCGGCCACGTCGGCCCCGACCTGCTCGGACCCGACTGGGACGAGGACGAGGCGCTCCGCCGACTGCGCGAGTCGCCGGAGCGCCCGGTGCGCGACGCGTTGCTCGACCAGCGCAACCTGGCCGGGATCGGCAACATGTACGTCGCCGAGGTGTGCTTCATCGGCGGGCTGCACCCCGGCAGGACGGTCGGGTCGGTGCCCGACCTCCCGCGTCTGGTGCGCCGGGCACGTCAGGTGCTGGAGCTCAACGTCACCCGTGCGACCCAGGCGACGACCGGCAACCTGCGCGAGCCGTTCTGGGTCTACCGCCGCGACGGCGCGCCGTGCCGCCGGTGCCGGACCACGATCGTGGTCGCGATGACCGGCGCACCGGGGCGGGAGCGGGCGACGTACTGGTGCCCGCACTGCCAGCCGGCGCCGGTGGGTTAGGGGCGTGCCGCCACCCCCGCCGGTTCATCAAGGTATGCAGCGAAACCGACACTCACCACGGTGAACTCACCCAGGGAAGTGCCGGTTCGACGACATACCTTGATGAACCTGCAGCAGCGGGCGGGCGGGCGGGCCGAGCGACCGAGCAGATCAGGCGGCGGAAGCCACGACCTCGCCGGCACGTCGGCCGACCGGGATCGGGGTGAGTCCGGCCGCGGCCTCCTCGAGGGCGACCGCGTCCGAGACGTCGCGCAGCACGTCGGAGAGCGGCACGTCGAGGGCCGCGCACAGCGAGGCGAGCAGCTCGGAGGAGGCTTCCTTCTGGCCGCGCTCGATCTCAGAGATGTAGCCCAGCGAGACCCGGGCAGACGCGGAGACCTGGCGCAGCGTCATGCCGCGCTGCATCCGCAGGTCGCGGAGCACATCGCCGAGCAAGCGACGGAACAGCACCATGCGCGTCTCCTCCTGACGTGGGTATGGACCCAACGCTACCCGAGCGAGGTTTCTTCCCGCCGGAGGACGTCCAGGAAGGCCACCACGGCTTCCTGGCAGGCCCGGTCCTGGATCTGCTGCCGCTTGCCGCGCAGCTCCAGAGCGACGGCCTCGGAGAGATCCGGTCCGGCGATGCCGACGTACACGGTGCCCGGTGGCTTGCCCTCCTGCTCGGAGGGTCCGGCCACGCCGGTGGTGGCCAGCCCGTACGTCGCCCCCGTGAGCATCCGCACTCCCTCGGCCATCGCCCGGGCGCACTCCGGCGAGACCACCCCGTGCCGCTCGATCAGGTGGGCCGGCACGCCGAGCAGGGAGGCCTTCACGTCGGTGGCATAGCTGACGACCCCGCCGAGGTAGCTCGCCGACGCACCCGGCACGTCGGTGAACGCGACCGAGAGCCGGCCGCCGGTGAGGGACTCCGCCGTCGACACCGTGCTCCCCTGCGTCTGGAGCAGCTGGTGGACTCGCTCGAGCTGGTCGGTCACACCAGGAAGGCTAGTGGCCGGGGGCTAGCCTCACCGCATGGCACTCCCCATCGAGGACTACGCCCTGATCGGCGACCGGGAGACCGGCGCCCTCGTGGGCCGCAACGGGTCGATCGACTGGCTGTGCCTGCCCCGCTTCGACTCGGCCGCCTGCTTCGCCGGGCTGCTCGGCACCGACGAGCACGGGCACTGGCAGCTCTGTCCGGCCGGCGACTACACGGTCACCCGCCGCTACCTCGGGGACTCCACGTCCCTGGAGACCACCTTCACGACCGCGGACGGGGTCGCGACCCTCACCGACCTGATGCCGTACGGCGACGGCCGGGCCGACGTCGTCCGCCGGCTGCGTGGGGTGCGCGGCACGGTGCGGATCCGGCACGAGTGGCTGGTCCGGCTGGACTACGGCGAGGTGCTCCCCTGGGTCCGGCGTGCCTCGATCGGCGCCGAAGCCGTCATCGAGGCGATCGGCGGTCCGGACCGGCTGGTGCTGCGCGGTCCTCGGCTCCCCCGTGCCACGGACCACCGGCACACCGACGAGTTCGAGCTGACCGAGGGCGAGACGCTGACGTTCTCCACGACCTGGCTGCCGTCCCACGTCCCGCTGGACACGTTGTCCAGCGAGGTCGACCTCGACGAGCGCATCGACGCCGCCATCGCGCGCGACGAGAGTTGGGCGGAGCAGTGCCCCGTCGACGTGCCGCACCACGACGTCGTACGGCGCTCGCTGATCACCCTGCGCCTGATGACGCACCACGAGACCGGAGGCATCGTGGCCGCGCCGACCACCTCGCTCCCCGAGGACCCGGGCGGTGAGCGCAACT
The DNA here is from genome assembly GCA_963706475.1 of uncultured Actinomycetota bacterium. Lineage (GTDB taxonomy): Bacteria > Actinomycetota > Actinomycetes > Propionibacteriales > Nocardioidaceae > Nocardioides. Next base: position 51,596 of record CAVPLV010000005.1, read on the forward strand.
GGGACTACCGCTACTGCTGGCTGCGCGACGCTGCCCTGACGCTCGACTCGCTGCTGCGGGCCGGCTACACCGACGAGGCCCAGCTCTGGCGTGGGTGGCTGCTGCGGACCCTGGCCGGGGACCCGCAGGACCTGCAGATCCTGTACGCGGTCGACGGCAGCCGGAGGCTGCCCGAGCTCACCCTCGACCACCTGCCCGGCTACGCCGACTCCCGTCCGGTCCGGATCGGCAACGGCGCCGCCCTGCAACGTCAGCTCGACGTGCTCGGTGAGGTGATGATCGCTCTCGAGCACACCCGACAGGCGACCGGGCACGCCGACGCGGACGCCTGGGCGCTGCAGCGAGCCCTGGTCGACAACCTGGCGAAGATCTGGGATCAGGCCGACCACGGGCTCTGGGAGATCCGCGGCCCGCAGCAGCGCTTCACCCACTCCCAGGCGATGGTCTGGGCGGCGTTCGACCGCGCCGTCCGTGCGGTCGAGGACTTCGACCTCCCCGGCCCCGTCGAGCGGTGGCGCGAGCTGCGCGACCAGGTCCGCGCCGAGGTGCTCGACCAGGGCTTCGACGCCGGTCGCAACAGCTTCGTCCAGCACTACGGCAGCACCGAGGTCGACGCCTCCCTGCTGGTGCTGCCCCAGACCGGCATCGTCGCCGGCGACGACCCGCGGATGCTGGGCACCATCGCCGCGATCGAGGCCGACCTGATACGCGACGGGCTGGTGCTGCGCTACCGCACCGAGAGCGGCATCGACGGGCTCGAGGGCGACGAGCACCCGTTCCTCGCCTGCTCGTTCTGGCTGGTCTCGGCGTACGCCGGTGCCGGCCGTGTCGACGACGCCCACGCCCTCTTCGACCGGTTGTGCGGCCTCACCAACGACGTCGGCCTGCTCGCCGAGGAGTACGACGCCGGCGCCGGCCGGATGGTCGGCAACTTCCCCCAGGCCTTCAGCCACCTGGCACTGGTGCGGGCCGCGTTCGACCTCGCCGCCGCCGACTGACGCGCAACGACCCGCCCGGGCATCCCGGGCGGGTCGTTCCGCAGCGCGGTGGAGCTACTTCTTCGTGACCCGGAAGGTCACCCGGTCCGCACTGCCCGCGACCCGGCTGCTGCCGAGGTAGTCGACGGTGACGACCTTCTTGCCGGTGCCCGAGAACTTGCCCAGCCGCAGCGTGGCCTTGCCGTTCCTGAGCGTGACCCGGACGGTGCCCTGACCGGTGACCCGCACCTTCACGGTGCCGGTCGCGGTGACTCCGTTGGACCCGACGACCCTGATGGTGACGGTGGCCCGGGTCTTCTTGACCACGACCTTGCCCGGCGTCACCGTGGCGTTCGTCTTCGACGAGGCCTTGGCGACCGTGACCGTGAACGCCTTGGTGGCCGGCTTCACGCTCGCGTCACCGGAGTACGACGCCGTCAGACCGACCTTGCCGGGCTCGAGCGACTTCGCCTTGAGCGTCACGGTCGCGACGCCGTTCGTGACCGGCGCCGAGCCCAGGAGCTTGCTGCCCTGGGTGATCCGCACCGTCCCGGTCGCCGTCTTCGGCGTGACGCTCACCTTCACGGTGGCCGACTTGCCGTAGGTCATCTTGACGTTGCCGACCGTGAGCGATGACGCCTCCAGCTCGGCGGCGTCGACCGTGATCGGCACCAGCACCTCGGTGCCGGTCTGGAGACCGGTGACCGTCAGCGTGACGTCGCCCGCGTCGACCCCGGCGGGCAGGACCACGTCGACCGCGGCCGTGCCGTACTCGTCGAAGACCGCCGCGCCGATGGTGTTGTCGACGTCGAAGGTGCCCAGCTCGTCGTCACCCAGCGACACCTCGACCTGGCTGTCCTTGAGGTCCGCCGCGGTCGAGAGCGCCAGCGACGAGAGCGCGAAGGTCACGTGGTCGCCGGCCTGGTAGGTCTCCGGCGCATCCGCCGGGAAGGAGACCCCGACGGCACGCTGGGTGTAGTCGACCGGGAGCGGCGTCGTGGACGCGAACTCCTTGAGGTAGTCGACCATCGCCTGCAGGTCCACCTTGCCGGTGTCCTTCTTGCCGGTCCCGTTCGCCAGCTCCCGGAAGTTGTCGCCACCGGAGGCCAGGAACGAGTTCACCGTCACCGAGTACGACGTCGCCGGGACGATCGGTTCGCCGTCGAGCCACATGCCGGTGATCCGCGAACCCTCCGCGAGCGCCGGGTCGTAGGTGTAGGTGAAGCCCTTCGACACCCCGAGCCGCAGGAACGGCCGCGACGGGACCGCACCCCCGGCGTCACGCTGCCACTGCTGCTCCAGCACCGTCTTGATCTGGGTACCGGTCAGCCGCATGTTGACAAGCGTGTTGGCGAACGGCTGCACCACCGCGGCCTGCTTGTAGGTCAGCGTCCGCGGGAAGGCCTCCGTGCCGGAGCCGACCATGTCGGCACGCAGACCGCCCGGGTTCATGAACGCGATCTGCGCCGAGCCGGACTCCGGGTTCCGCGTCGCCCAGCGCTGCACCTCGGCCACCAGGTTCCCGAGGGTGGACTCGCCACCGCGGTTCTCCACGCCGGTCGAGAGCTGCGCCCGGTTGAACGCACCGTCGATCTGTCCGAGCGGCTTCGCGCCGAGCACGTCAGCCGCCGCCTTCGCGGCGGCGACCGTGGCTGCGACCTCGGCGTTCGGCGCGTAGCCGGTGCCGACCAGACCGATCACGTCCTGGCTCTTGGCGACCAGCTCGCCAGTGGTGTCGTCGAAGCTGAAGACCAGTCGGTTGAGGAAGGTGCCGTACTGACCGGCCGAGACGACCGGACGGTCGGTGACCTCGCGGTCGGACCACCCCGCAACCGGGAACGAGCAGTTGTAGGCAAGGTGCGTGTGCCCCGACACGATGGCATCGACGTCGTCGTCCACGCCGGTGACGATGTTGCCCCACGTGGTGGCGGAGTCGGTCATGCTCGCGCAGTTGGTCGTGGGCGAGCCCTCGTGGACGAGCAGGACGACGAGGTCGGCTCCGTCGGCCTTGAGGGCTGCTGCCTCGGTGTTGGTGGCGTCGACGATGTCAGTGACCGTCACGCCCTGGATGCCCGCGGGCGAGACCAGCGACGGCAGGTCCTCGGTCACCGCGCCGACATAGCCGACCTTGATCGCACCGGCGTCGGTGTCGAAGGTCTGGGTCCACGACTCCGCCAGGTCGTCGCGGCCCGCGGGCTCGACGACGTTGGCGGCGATGTACTCCCAGTCGGCGGCGTCCTGCACTCGACCGACCAGGTCTTCGTAGCCCTGGTCGAACTCGTGGTTGCCGGCGGCCGACACGTCGAGACCGGCCTCGTTGAGCGCCTCGATCGTGGGCTCGTCGTTCTGGATGAAGGACTCGAACGTCGAGGCACCGATCAGGTCACCCGCGGCGACGAACCCGGTGTCGGCATTGTCGGCTCGCAGCTCGTCGACCGCGCCGGCGAGCACGGCTGCGCCGGCCGCGTTGGCACCGTCGGCGAGCAGCCGACCGTGGAAGTCGTTGGTCCCGATGATCTGCACCTCCGAGTGGTCGGTGCTGTAGTCGGGCAGGTCGAGCCCGACGACCTCCGGGTTGTGGTCGGACGCCGCGAACGGGTTCGTGGCGTCGAAGAACAGGGTGGCGTTGTAGTTGTATCGGCTGTACTGGTAGGCCGGGGACTCGCTGGCGTTGATGTCCCAGACGTCCGCCCCGGTCACCATCGCCATCGCCGCCTCGTTGCCGAGGATGTGGTCCATCGAGCCCGACAGCCCGCTGAACGAGTAGGTCTCGTCGTCCGCCTGGTCCGACTCGATGGCCTCGTAGCCCTGGTCGTAGAGGACCTGCATCGGGTCTTCCTGGCTGTAGGAGTTCAGGTCTCCGGCCAAGAACACCGCCTCGATGCCGCGGGCCTCGGCGAACTCGTCGGCGAAGGTCGCCAGCGCGGCCGCCTGGCGCTTGCGGTCACCGTTGAAGGCGCCCTGATCACCAGTGACGTTGTCGTTGCCCTCGCCCGACTGAGGCGGCGTGCTGTCTCCCTTGGACTTGAAGTGGTTGACCACGACGGCGAACGCAGCCGAGTCCAGAGCGCCGGCGGGCTTGAAGGCCTGGGCCAGCGGCTCGCGGGCGTTGGCGAACGCCGTGGTGCCGAAGAGGATGTCGGACTGACCGACCGGCGTCACCTTGGCCGGCTTGTAGATGAACGCGGGACGGATCACGTCCTGCTCGCTGACCGCCGCGGCGACGAGCGCCTCGGCCGGGGAGTGGACGTACTTCCAGGTGCCCGCTCCGGCGGCGTCGTTGAGGGCGGCGACCAGGGTCGCGACGGCGTCGTCGCGGTTGGTCTCCCCCGTGAGCTTCATCGAGTTCTCGATCTCCTCGAGACCGACGATGTCAGCGCCGAGGGTGTTGATCGCCAGGACGGCCTTGGCCTGCTGGCGTGCCAGGCTCACGTCGGTGGCCGCGCCGCGGGGACCGTTGCCTGCGTTGGTGCCGTTGGTCACGACACCGCAGGTGTTGTTGCCGATCGGCGTGCCGGCGCGGTCGTTGTAGTAGGTGCACGCGGTGTTGACCGGCGGCGACTGGGCGGCACCGTTGGCGACGTACTTCTGGCCGGTGGTGTTGAAGTAGTTGAGCACGTTGAACGTCGCCAGCTTGAGGTCGCCGCCGACGGGCTGCGGGGCGAGGTTGTCGTCCCGGGTGTCCTCGATGGTGGCGACGTCGGAGCCGTCGTCGGTGACCTGCTCGGTCGGCTGGAACTTCCAGACGTTGTTGCGGTACTCCAGGATCACCGGCTGCTCGAGCGTCACCGACGCGCCGACGCGGACCGCCTTGGAGGCCGTCATCCACGGCAGCGGGGTGTCCTTGCCGGTGGTCAGGTAGTTGATGCTGGAGGCGTCGTCGAGCACCACTGCGCGGGCGGCGTTGTCGGCCTTGACCGCGGCGATGCCCGCGGCGTCGGTCGACTTCTTGACCTCCGTGGGCTGCACGAGCGGGTGGTCGCCGGTGGCGAGCCCGATCTCGGCGTACTGGTTGGTGCCGAAGCTGTTGGTGACCGTGAAGTCGTCGGTGGGCGCGATCAGCTCGCCCTCGCGGGCCTCACGCGTGGTCTCGGTGGTCGGGTAGGCGATGTCGCGCGCGGCGATGGCGCCCAGCGACGTGTCGAGCTCGGCGACCCCGCCGGCGGCCGGCGTGATCTCGGTGGTGCCGGCGAACTCGGAGACGGTGCCGACGACCTCGACGGAGTCACCGATCTGGACGCCGCTGGGGGTCGCGTTGGCGCCGTACACGAAGATCGCGTCGGAGGCGCCGTCGGTGTCGGGGCCAGGAGCCTGGATGTACATCCCCTGGAAGCCGCCGGTCGGGTACGACGCGGTCACGACGCCGCGGGTCAGCACGGCGTCACCCGCGCCGGTGCCCTCGGCGGGCGCGAACGGCGAGCGCGGGCCGGTGCCCTGGATCTCGGCGATCGACCTCTGGGTCGGGACGACGCTGACCGTGAAGGTGAAGGTCTCGGTGTCGGTGGCCGCAGTCGGGGTCGCCGAGTCGGTGGCGGTGAGGGTGACCTCGGAGGTCCCCGCGGTCGTCGGGGTGCCGGAGATCTGGTTGCCGGTCAGGGTGATGCCGGCCGGGAGGCCGCTCGCGCTCCAGGTGTACGGCGCGGTGCCGCCCACGGCTGCGAGCGAGATCGGTGCGATCGCGGTGCCGACGAAGCCGCTGCGGTCGCCGGGGTCGGTGACGGCCAGCGCCACGGGCGCGACCGGTCCGGAGCCGGTCGGGGTCGGAGCACCGGCGCCGAAGTCGGTCGCGTTGCCGTCGGTGTCCAGACCGGTCGCAGTGCGCGAGACCGACGTGGTGTTGGTCGTGGCCGGGGCGGGAGCCGCGCCCTCGCGGCTGGTGGTCGCGGGTCCCCACCCGACGAAGTCGACCAGGCCGGCGGTCGGCGGCGCGGTGATGACGTTGCCGTCGGCGGGATCGAGGCCGGTGGTGGTGCTCGCCAGCCAGATCTGGCCCCCCGTACCGGAGAGCGCCAGCGTGCCCGTCGCGTCCGGCGACGGGAGATCATCGGTGCCGCCGTTGCCGGCCGCCTCCTGGACCAGGAAGTGGCCGTTCGCCGGGACGGATCCGCTCAGCGCGTGGATGTTGGTGGCAGCGGCCGTGCCGTTCCCCGAGCGGTACTGCAACGACCAGCCGGCCAGGCTGATCGGCGAGCCGGTCGGGTTGTAGAGCTCGACGAAGTCGTTCTTGAGGGTCGCTCCCGAGTTGCCGCCCCCGCCGTACACCTCCTTGATCACGAGGCCGGTGCCGGCCGGGTTGGCCGAGGCCGGGGAGATGAGCAGACCACTGGCGATCAGACCGAGGCCGAGGGCCCCAGCGATTCGCTTCCGGGAAGCAAGCATGAAGAGCGATCTCCGAACGGTAGACAGATGGGCAGGCAGCGCCATCGAATCGCAACCGTCGAAGAGTTCGTCACCCTCTCAGAGAACTGCAGTAGAAATCTCCGAGAACGGGTGACGGCGGGGGAAGCCCTCCGGCTGCGACCGAGAAGGGAAGGTAACCCCGAAACGCCTGTCTCTCGCAAGGGGTTCCGGTGAACTAGTTGTCACAGATTGGCACCGGGAGCGTGACCAACGCGCAGCGGTCAGGTCCGCAGGGTCGCGCGCTGCTGCCAGACGCCGCGGAAGAACTGGTAGCCCGACCACATCGTCAGCGCGACGGCCACTGCCAGGCAGGCCTGGGCGGCGTAGAAGAGGACCTCGCCGGGGACCTCCAGCCAGCTCGGCAGGTCGGGGTCGCGCAGCGGGAGCACCAGCGTGCCCAGCGCGACCGCCTGGAAGGTGGTCTTGAGCTTGCCGAGGTCGGCAGCCGCGATGACCACCTTCTTGAGGACCGAGAGTCGCAGCAGGGTGACGCTCCACTCGCGGAGCAGCACCACGATGGTCACCCACCACCAGATGTCGCCCACGATCGAGAGACCGATGAACGCCATCCCGGTGATCGCCTTGTCCGCGATCGGGTCGGCGATCTTGCCGAAGTTGGTGATCAGGTTGTGCTTGCGGGCGAGGTCGCCGTCGATCTTGTCGGTGATCATCGCGACCGAGAACAGCACGAACGCCACGCACCGCCACAGCACCGAGTCGCCGCCGTCGTGCAGCAGCGCCCATCCGAAGAAGGGCACCATCACGATCCGCAGCGTGGTCAGTGCGTTGGGGACGTTCCAGTTGCTGGGGGCGGTGCCGGACGGGGCACCGGGCTCGGCCTGTGACATCACAGCTCCCGAGCGTAGAGGTCCGCGCCCTCGGAGCCGACGACCACCGCGCGGACCAGGTCCCCGACGGAGGCCGTGCTGTCCAGGAGGTACGTCGAGCCATCGACCTCGGGCCCCTGGTGGGCGGCCCGGCCCTCGACACCCACCTGGTCGCTGGCGTCGTCGGTGTCGACCCGCTCGACCAGCACCTCGACGACCTCGTCGAGCCGCTCCAGCGCCCGTTGGGAGGTGAGCTCCTCGACCAGCGCGGTGACGTGCTCGACCCGCGCGCGGATCTCGTCGTCGTCGATCTTGCCGTCGTAGGTCTCGGCCTCGGTGCCGTCCTCGTCGGAGTAGCCGAACACGCCGGTCACGTCCATCCGGGCGCCGACCAGGAAGTCGCACAGCGTCTCGAGGTCGGCCTCGGTCTCGCCGGGGAAGCCGACGATCACGTTGCTGCGGACGCCCGCCTCGGGCGCGTGGGCGCGCACCTGGTCGAGGAGCCCGAGGAAGCTCTCCGGGTCACCGAAGCGGCGCATCCGGCGGAGCACGGTGGCGCTGGCGTGCTGGAAGGACAGGTCGAAGTACGGCGTCACGCCGGGCGTCGTCGCGATCGCCTGGATCAACCCCGGTCGGGTCTCGGCGGGCTGCAGGTAGGAGACCCGGACCCGGGCGATGCCGTCGATGGCCGCGAGCTCGGGCAGCATCGTCTCGAGCAGCCGCAGGTCGCCGAGGTCCTTGCCGTAGGACGTGGAGTTCTCGCTGACCAGGAACAGCTCGCGCACGCCCTGCGTGGCCAGCCACTGCGCCTCCTGGAGCACGTCGCTGGGTCGGCGGCTCACGAAGGAGCCGCGGAAGGCCGGGATCGCGCAGAAGGAGCAGCGCCGGTCGCAGCCGCTGGCCAGCTTGAGCGAGGCGGTGGGGCCGTTGTCGAGCCGGCGACGCAGCGACGCCGGACCGGACGCGTGGCCGGGCACCGGTGCTGTTGACAGGGCCCGCTCGACCGGGGTGATCGGGAGCAGCTTGCGGCGGTCCTGGGGGGTGTGCGCCTCGTGGGTCTCCCCCGCCACGATCGAGCGCAGCCGGGCCGCGATGTCGGGGTAGTCGTCGAAGCCGAGCACCGCGTCGGCCTCGGGCAGCGACTCGGCGAGGTCCTTGCCGTAGCGCTCGGCCAGGCAGCCGACCGCGACGACGGCCTGGGGGCGACCGGTGTCCTTGAGGTCGGCGGCGTGCAGGAGCGTGTCGACGGAGTCCTTCTTGGCCGCCTCGACGAAGCCACAGGTGTTGACCACGACGGTGTCCGCGTCGGCCGGGTCCTCGACCAGCAGGAACCCGTCGGCCTCCAGCCGACCGGCCAGCTCCTCGGAGTCGACCTCGTTGCGGGCACACCCGAGGGTCACCATCGCGACCGACAGGAGTTCTCGGGAAGGGGCCGGGGCAGCGATGTCAGTGGTCATAGTCGTCTCCGAGTATGACAACACCGGTGGCACTGCGTCGAAACGCGAGCATCGTGGGGGTGGCGGTGACGGGTGGCGACCTGCCGGCCGGGCAGACAGGCCCCGAGGCTCAGTCCGGCTTCACCGCGTGCACCGGGCAGTCCGCATCCAGCAGGATCCGCTGCGAGACGCTGCCCATGATCAGCTTGCCGACCGGGGTACGCCGCCGCAGCCCGACCACCACGAGCGGCGCGCCGACCTCGTCGACGACCTGGAGCACCTGCTCGGCGACGTCCGCCCCCATCGTCTGCCGGATCTCGTGCTCGACCCCAGAGTCGGCCAGCTCGGCCTCGAGCCGGACCAGCTCGGGGTTCCCGGCGTACCTGTCGTCGACCAGAGCATCACCGCGGGTGGCGTTGACGACGAGCACCCCGACCCCGCGCAGGGTCGCCTCGGCCAGCGCGTGGGTGACCGCAGCCCGTCCGTAGACGTCCGGGGTCCAGCCCACGACGATCGGTCCCGTGCTCATCGCTCCACCTTCTCGTTGCTCTCGTTGCGGGCCAGCTCGGCCGACGGGGTGTCCATCTCGGGTCGGACCCGCTTGAGCACGATCGGCACCACGATCACCAGGGCGGTGAGGATGTAGACCGCGACGCCGAGCGGCTCGCTCCACAGCCCGGACAGGTCACCGTCGGAGATGGTCAGCGCCTCGCGCAGCTTCAGCTCCATGATCGGGCCGAGGATGACGCCCAGGATCAGCGGCAGCACCGGGAGCCCGAAGCGTCGCATCGCCAGGCCCAGCAGACCGAAGGCCAGCAGCAGGAAGATGTCGAACGCGTCCTGGTTGGTGGCGAAGGCGCCCAGGCAGGCGAAGAACAGGATGCCGGCGTAGAGCTGGGGTCGCGGGATCCGCAGCAGCTTGGCCCACAGCGGTGCCAGCGGCAGGTTGAGCACCAGCAGCAGGGTGTTGCCGATCAGCAGGCTGGCGAGCAGCGTCCACACCAGGTCGGACTGTTCGGTCATCAGCTGGGGACCGGGCTGGATGCCGTAGCTGGTGAGCGCGGCCAGCATCACCGAGGCGGTGGCGGTGACCGGGATGCCCATCGCGAGCAGCGGCACGAACATGCCGGCGGCCGAGGCGTTGTTGGCCGCCTCCGGCCCGGCGACGCCCTCGATGGCGCCCTTGCCGAACTCGTCGCCGTGCTTGGAGAGCCGGCGCTCGGTGACGTAGGACAGGAACGTCGGGATCTCGGCTCCACCCGCGGGGATCGCGCCGAACGGGAAGCCCAGCGCGGTGCCACGCAGCCACGGCTTCCACGAGCGCCCCCAGTCCGAGCGACCCATCCAGGGACGACCGACCGGGACCACCTGGAGCGGCTTGCGGCGCAGGTGTGCCGCCACCCAGAAGGCCTCGCCGAGCGCGAAGATGCCGACCGCGACCGCCACGATCTCGAGCGGGTCGCGCAGCTGGGCGAGACCGAGACCGAGCCGGGCCTGTCCGGTGTTGAGGTCGAGTCCGACCAGGCCGATGGTGAGCCCCAGGAACAGCGCGAGGAAGCCGCGTACCTTCGAGGAGCCGAGCAGCGTCGTCGTCATCACCAGGGCGAAGAGCAGGATCGCGAAGTACGTCGGCGCGCCGATCGTCACCGCGAAGTCGGCCAGTGGCGGGGCGAAGAGGGCCACCAGCAGGGTGCCGATGGTGCCGGCGACGAAGGATCCGATGGCGGCGGTGGCCAGCGCCTGCGCGGCCCGGCCTGCCTTGGCCATCTTGTTGCCCTCGAGCGCGGTCATCACCGAGGCCGACTCCCCTGGTGTGTTCAACAGGATCGAGGTGGTCGACCCGCCGTACATGCCGCCGTAGTAGATGCCGGCGAACATGATGAAGGCCGAGGTCGGCTCGAGGCTGAAGGTCACCGGCAGCAGCAGCGCGACGGCCATCGCCGGACCGATGCCCGGGAGCACCCCGACGAAGGTGCCGAGCAGGACGCCGATGGCGGCGTACATCAGGTTCTCGGGGGTGAGCGCGGCCTGGAGGCCGCCCATCAGCAGGTTGAGGCTGTCCATCAGAGGATCCCGTCCAGGATGCCCGCGCTCAGCGGGATGCCGAGGCCGACGTAGAAGGCGTAGAAGCTGCCGACCGACAGCACGCACCCGACCAGCACGTCCCGGATCAGCGTCTGGCTCCCCAGCGCCCAGGTCGAGCCGGCGAAGAGGATCGCGCCACAGATCGCCCAGCCGAGGAAGCCGACGGTGACGATGGTGATCCCGATGATGCCGACCAGCTTGGCGACCGTCACCCAGTCGGCCTTCAGGTCGAGGTCGACGTCCTCGCCGCCCTCGGCCTCGGGTCGGTCCCCGCGCAGCGCGGCGAAGATCAGCAGGATGCTGCTGACCAGCAGTCCGGTGCCGACGACGTAGGGGAAGATCCGCGGACCGACGGGGTCCGCGAAGCCGACCGACAAGGTCGTGGCGTCGTAGATCGTGTAGGCGCCGACGACCGCGGTGACCGCGGCCAGCCCGAGCTGGGCCAGGTCGCGTTGCGGCGCCGCGACCGGTTGGTCGTGCGTGGTGGTGCTCATATGAGTCCCAGCTCCTCGAGGGTCGAAGAAACGCGGTCGTCCTGCTCCTGCAGGTAGGTGGTGAACTCGTCACCGGTCTTGAAGGCGTCGGTCCAGCCGTACTTCTCGAGGGTCTGCTGCCACTCGGGGCTGTCGTGCATCTCGGTGAGGTAGGCGATCAGCTCGTCGCGGCGTTCCTCGGAGATGCCCGGCGGGGCGAGCACGCCGCGCCAGTTGAGGAACACCAGGTCGATGTCGGACTCGGTCAGGGTCGGGATGTCCTTGAGCGTCTCGCTCTCGAGCCGCTCCTCCCCCGACACCGCGAGGGCCCGCAGCTCACCGGACTCGATCTGGCCCTCGAACTCGCCGAGGCCGGAGAAGCCGACCTTGATCTTCTCGCCGAGCAACGCGCTGGTGAGGGGTCCGCCGCCGTCGTACGGCACGTAGAGGACGTCCTTCGGGTCGATCCCCACCTTCTCGGCCAGCTGCATCGGGAAGAGGTGGTCCGGGCCGCCCGGCGAGGAGCCGCCGCCGACCGCGATCGAGCGCGGGTCCTTCTTCCAGGCGGTCACGAAGTCGTCGATGGTCTGGTACGGCGAGTCGGCCGGCACCAGCACGCCCTCCTGGTCCTCGATCAGCTGAGCCAGCGGCGTAGCGTCGTCGAGGCGGTCGTCGAGGCCGAAGGAGTACAGCGAGCCCACCACACCGAGACCGACCGTCATCATCGTGTGCTCGTCGCCCGCGGCGCCCATCAGCCGGGTCATCGCGACCGAGCCTCCGGCACCGAGGATGTTGGTGACCTCGAAGTTGCCGCCGGTGACGTCGCCCTGCTCCATCACCGACACCGCGGCACGACCGGTCTGGTCGTAGCCGCCGCCGGCGCTGTTGGGGATCCACATGTCGATGTCCTTGTTGTCGTCACCGCGTGTGACGCCGCAGCCGGCGAGCGCGGCGGCGAGCCCCAGCGCGGTGAGGGCAGCCAGGGCGGTGCGGCCGCGGTGGCCTCGCGCTCCGGATCGGGGGGCCATGGCAGGCTCCTCTCAGGTTGTCGGACGCCCCGATCGTCACCCAGCGCTGTGGTGGCCGTCACCCTTGATCAAGCAAAGGAGGTTGTGGAACTTGTGGTCACCCCGGCGGCTGCCCCGGCCGCGCACCCTCGCCGGTCAGTTCTTCGCCCTCCAGTCGGTGGTGCTGCTGCTCGTGGTCGCGGTGACGAGCGTGGTGTCCTTCCGGCAGAGTGATGCGGACTTCCGCGACGCCCGCGAGGCCCGACTGCGGGCGGCTGCGGAGAACGTCGCCAGCGCCCAGGTGGTCCAGGTCGGTCTCGACGACCCAGGTCAGCGCGTCCCGCTGACCGCCTACGCCCAGCAGCGCCAGGACGATGCCGGTGCCTCTGCCGTCTACCTGAGCGACCCCGCCGGCACGATCGTGGTGTCGGGCGACCCCACGCGGGTCGGCGACGAGATCGACCTCGGGCCCGGGGTCACCGAGCAGCGGGCGTGGACCGGCGACCTCGACGACAGGGGTGAGCGGGCGATCGCGGCCCAGGTGCCGATCCTGGGCATCACCGAGGACGTGGATCTCGGCGAGCAGGTCGGGGTCGTCACCGTCACGGAACGCTACCCGCCGCTGGCCGAGCGGCTGCGCCAGACCGTGCCGGACATGCTGGCCTTCCTCCTCGTGGGACTCGCGCTCGGCCTGGCCGGTGCCTGGCTGCTGGCACGACTGATCAAGCGCCGTACCCGGGGACTGGAGCCCACCGAGATCGCCGACCTCGCCGACCAGCGCGAGGCACTGCTCACCTCGCTGCGCGAGGGGGTCATCGCGGTCAACGAGGCCGGGACCGTGACCCTGCTCAGCGAGAGCGCCCGCGGACTGCTCGAGCTGCCGGCCGGCAGCGAGGGGCGGCTGCTGGTCGACCTCGACCTGCCGCTCCGGGTCCTCGAGCTGCTGCTCGGCGGCGACGACGTCCGGGACGCGGTGGTCGTGGTGGCCGGGCGGGTGCTTGTGCTGAACAGCAACCGGGTCGTCCAGGACGGCCGCCCGGCGGGCACCGTCACCACCGTGCGCGACCGCACCGAGCTGCTGGCGATGCAGAGCCAGCTCAGTGCCCGCGAGAGCGTCACCGAGACGTTGCGGGCGCAGACCCATGAGTTCGCGAACCAGCTGCACACCATCTCCGGGCTGCTCCAGCTCGAGGAGTACGACGAGGTGAGCCGGCTGGTCGGCACCCTGACCCGCCGTCGGGCCGAGATCAGCGACTTCGTGCTCGACCGGGTCGAGGATCCCGCGGTGGCCGCCCTGCTGGTCGCCAAGACCAGCCTCGCCGTCGAGCGGCGCGTCGAGCTCGCCCTGAGCGAGGACAGCCGGTTGCCGCGCCTCGACGCCGACCTGTCGGCCGATGTCGGCACCGTGCTGGGCAACCTCGTCGACAACGCCGTGGACGCGGTCGCCGGCGACGACGTCGCGCGGGTCGACGTACACCTGTCGACGGAGGGCACCACCACCGTCGTCCGGGTCGCCGACTCCGGCGCCGGCGTGCCCGACGACCTGCTCGCCGAGATCTTCCAGCGCGGCGTCAGCACCAAGCCCGGCCCGGCTAGCGGGCGCGGGGTCGGTCTGGCCCTGGTGCAGGTGGTCTGCGAGCGCCGAGGCGGGTCGGTGTCGGTGCACAATGACGGCGGGGCCGTCTTCATCGCCCGTCTGCCTGCCGTGGATGGAGGACCTGCGTGACCGCCGAGCTGACCGTGCTGGTCGTCGACGACGACTTCATGGTGGCCTCGATCCACACTCGGTTCGTGGAGCGCACCGAGGGCTTCCGGGTGATCGGGACGGCTGCCACCGGGGCCGGCGCGCTTGCCGAGATCGAGAGACTCGCCCCCGACCTGGTGCTGCTCGACGTCCACCTGCCCGACCTGAGCGGCATCGAGGTCCTGCGCCGGCTGCGCGGGTCCGGCAACGACGTCGGCGTCGTCGTGGTCACCGCTGCTCGCGAGGCGGACACGGTGCGCGCAGCCGCCGCCGGCGGTGCGGCGCACTACCTGGTCAAGCCGTTCGAGTACGACGACCTGGCGGCCCGGCTCGGTGCCTTCCGCAAGGCCCACCTGGCCCTCACCGGCGTCGAACGCGCCGGCCAGGTCGACATCGACGCGGTCTTCGCGCCACTCGGTCGCGGCCGCGAGGTGCTCCCGAAGGGCCTGAGCACCGAGACCGCGGACGCCGTCCGCTCCGCGCTCGCCGGGGGCCGGGAGATCTCCGCCTCCGAGTGCGCCGACCAGGTCGGCGTGTCCCGGGTCAGCGCGCGCCGCTACCTCGAGCACTTCGTGGCCCGCGGCGACGCGGTGGTGCGCCTGCAGTACGGGGGGTCTGGTCGCCCGGAGCGCCGCTACCGGCTGGGATAGCGGCTCAGCTCCCACGGCGAGGGGGTGGCTACGCCGCCGGCCGGACCAGCCGGCTCAGCGACCAGCAGCCGCGAACGTGTTCTGCGCGGGCTGGCCCTGCGACCCGAGCGCGCCTCGCTTGGCGCCGTCCACGGTGACCTTGAGCGCGCCGTCGGACGACTGGATCCGCACCGGCGGCGCCGCCTTGACGCGCTTGGTCTGGCCGTAGGTCAGGTTGCCGTTGAAGACCATCTCGCCCGCGCCGTCGCGGACCACCACCCGGGCGCCGCCGTCGGCGGCGTCGAGGACGACCGGCACCGGGTCGGCCAGCTGGGTCTGGGTCGGTGAGCCGTTCAGCACCGCCTTGGACCCCAGGTCCACCGGGCTGTCCATGATCAGCCGCGCGACCGACCAGCAGAGCACGACCGCCATCACCGCGGCGACCAGCACCGACCAGTTGACCCCGCCGCGGGTGCTGCGGATCGGTCCGTCGGAGCCCGTCGAGAGCTCGGCCTCGAAGACCCGACGGGCGTTGATGGGTACGTCGGCGTAGCGCTCGGCGTAGTCCGCGAGCAGCGGGGCGGCGTCGATCCCGAGCACCCGGGCCAGGGTGCGCAGGTGGCCGCGGGCGTAGAAGTCGCCCCCGCACGGATCGAAGTCGTCGACCTCGATGGACTCGATGACGTGCGGACGGATCCGGGTGCGCTCGGCCAGCTGGTCGATGCTCAGCCCCAGCCGGGTGCGGGCCGCAGCCAGCTCGGGCCCGATGACGGGGTCCGCGGCCGGTTCGACGGAGTAGTCGTCGATCACCAGCGGGGTGACCGGGTCGCCGGGCCGGGCGATCGGGCTGACCCGGTCGTTCCAGACGACGGTCTCCTCGACCAGGTCGACGCTGCCGCGACGGCGCAGCTCGCGGGCCTCGGGCAGCTCGGTGCTCGTCTCGTGGTCAGCCGGGTCCGCCGCGAGAGCGGCAGCACCCTGGAGGTCGAAGCGACCGTCGTACTGCACCTCGGCGCGGGTCGCGGTCACCGGGTCACGCAGCGGGCTCGGCGTCGCGCTCGCCACCAGGGGTGCGGTCGTCGGCTGGCTCGGCGTCTCCACGGTCGGCTCGGCAGCGGGTCCTTGCGGCAACCGTGCGGCGAAGTAGCCGATCGCCCGGGCCACCGACGGGCGGGGGTCCGGGAAGTGTCGCTCCGGCACGTCGTCGGGCTCGGGCTCAGCCTCAGCCTCGAACTCGGGCTCCAGCGCCACCTCGACCTCGACCTCGGGCGCCACCGCGACCTCAGGCTCCACCTCGACCTCGGGCACCTCCACGACCTCGACGATCTTGGCCGGGTCGTCGGCCAGCCGGGCGAGCGCAGCGGTGAGGTCACCGTCGCTGCCCACCACTCGGGTCGAGAGCGCCAGCGGCAGTGCGAACGCCGAGCCGTGCAGCCGCTCGGCCCAGCGGGCCTGCCGGCGCCCGGACGAGTCCAGCCCCTCGAGCAGTCCCTCGGTGTCGGTCGCGACCAGGACGAGCCGGCCGTCGTGACGCAGTCCCTGGCGAGGCTGGTGCTCGACCTCCTCGATCGCGCTCCACGGCAGCCCGGTCCAGGTGCGACCCAGTCGGACCCGGACGCCCTGGTCATCGGCGACCAGCAACGGGGTCCGGGCGTCGACGAAGGCACGCAGGTAGCCCACGCCGAGCACACCGAGCACGGCGGCCAGCGCCCAGTCGAGCACGGAGCCGCCGTCGGCGGCGCGGGCGAGGTAGGCGATCGCCAGGATCGAGGCGACCGCGCCGACCAGGGCGGCCAGGCCACCGTTGCGGCGTACCTCCACCGGCTCGGGCGCCAGCCCCAACGGGTCGCGGGCTGGCTCGTCGGAGTCGTAGGCGTAGTCGGCGCTCAAGCTGCTCACATCTCCCCCTGAAGGGTCGCGATCACGGCATCGATCTCGTCGGGTTTGACCATCACGTCGCGCGCCTTGGAGCCCTCGCTGGGCCCGACCACGCCGCGACTCTCGAGGATGTCCATCAGGCGTCCGGCCTTGGCGAAGCCGACCCGCAGCTTGCGCTGCAGCATCGAGGTCGACCCGAACTGGGTGGAGACCACCAGCTCGACCGCCTGGATGACCAGGTCGAGGTCGTCGCCGATGTCGTCGTCGAGCTCACGCTTGCTGGCGGCCGGAGCGGTGACGTCCTCACGGTACGACGGCTCCAGCTGTCCCTTGCAGTGCTTGACGACCTGCGCGATCTCGGCCTCGGTGACCCACGACCCCTGGACACGGACCGCCTTCGAGGCACCCATCGGCAGGAACAGCCCGTCACCCTGGCCGACCAGCTTCTCGGCGCCCGGCTGGTCGAGGATGACCCGGCTGTCGGCCAGCGACGAGGTCGCGAACGCGAGCCGCGACGGCACGTTGGCCTTGATCAGGCCGGTCACGACGTCGACCGACGGCCGCTGCGTGGCCAGCACCAGGTGGATACCGGCAGCGCGGGCCAGCTGGGTGATCCGGACGATGGCGTCCTCGACGTCACGCGGCGCAACCATCATCAGGTCGGCGAGCTCGTCGACGATCACCAGCAGGTAGGGGTAGGGCGCCAGCTCCCGCTCGCTGCCCGGCGGGACCTTGACCTTGCCCGCACGGACGGCCTTGTTGAAGTCGTCGATGTGACGGAACCCGAAGTTGGCGAGGTCGTCGTACCGCATGTCCATCTCGCGGACGACCCATGCCAGCGCCTCGGCGGCCTTCTTGGGGTTGGTGATGATCGGCGTGATCAGGTGCGGGACGCCCTCGTAGGCGTTCAGCTCGACCCGCTTGGGGTCGACCATGATCATCCGGACCTCGTCGGGCGTGGAGCGCATCAGGATCGAGGTGATCATCGAGTTGATGAAGCTCGACTTGCCGGAGCCGGTGGCGCCGGCGACCAGCAGGTGCGGCATCTTCGCCAGGTTGGCGACCACGAAGCCGCCCTCGACGTCCTTGCCGAGCCCCGACACCATCGGGTGGTGGTCCGAGCGGGCGGTGTTGGACCGGAGCACGTCGCCGAGGGAGACGATCTCCTTGTCCAGGTTGGGGATCTCGATGCCGATCGCGGACTTGCCGGGAATGGGGCTGAGGATCCGGACGTCGGCGGAGGCGACGGCGTACGCGATGTTCCTCGACAGCGCGGTGACCTTCTCGACCTTGACGGCCGGGCCCAGCTCGACCTCGTAGCGGGTCACTGTCGGGCCACGGGTGTAGCCCGTGACCTGCGCGTCGATGTTGAACTCCTCCATGACCTGGGTGAGCCGGTCCACGACCGCGTCGCTCGCCTTGGAGCGGGCCTTGTGCACCGAGCCGGGCTTGAGCACCTCGTTGGCCGGCAGCGAGTAGGTGATGTCGCCGGACAGCGCGAGCTGCTCGACCCGGGGCGGCAGCGGCGTGTGCGGCGGTGGCACCAGGTCGGCCTTGTCCACGGGCTCGTCCGGCTCGTCCAGGACAGGGGGTACGACGGCCGCGGGCACGGGTGCGAAGAGGTCGATGCCGGTGTCCTCGCCACCCGAGGCCTTCTTGCGCAGCCGCTTGATCTCACGGTCGCTGAGGACCGGGCTGTCGTAGGCCGGGTCGCCCATCTCGGGGTCGATGTCCGTGTCGTCCACCTTGGCGCCCCTGCGGCGTCGAGTGCGGGCAGCGGGCATCGTCTCGGTGGCGTCGGGGTCGTCGAGGTCCTCGTGGTCGAGGTCGTCGTGGTCCTCCCGGCCGTGCCCGAGCAGCCGGTCGCGGGCGTCGGCGAGCCGCGCCGGCACCTGGTAGAGCGGCGTGGCGGTGATGATCAGCACGCCGAAGAACGCCAGCAGCGCCAGCAGTGGCACCACCACGAGCTCCGAGCGGAGCAGGTCGAGCAGCAGGCTCGCGACGACGTACCCCACCGCACCGCCGGCGGTGCGCAGGTCGCTGGTGTCGCCGAGCTCGGGCTGGGGGTTGTCGGCGGCGATCTGGACGATGCCCAGGACACCGAAGGAGAGCGCGGTCCAGCCGATCAGCTGGCGGCCGGCGGGGCCGTTGTGCTCGGGGTTGCGCATCGTCCGGATGCCGACGAGGAGCAGGGCCAGCGGGACCAGGAAGCCGACCTTGCCGACCGAGCCCTCGACGACCGTGCGGGTCGCGTCCATGACCGAGCCGGGCAGCTGCCACCAGACCGCGGCCGCGACGATGACGGCGAGCCCGACGAGGAACAGTCCGGCCCCGTCGCGTCGGTGCTCGGGCTCGAGGTCCCGGGCGGTGTGGCCGATGCTGCGGGCCACCGACCCGACGCCGTGCGCTATCGCCAGCCAGACCGCGCTGACGCCGCGAAAGAGCGCGCCGAACGCACGCGCGATCGGACCCGGGCCGTTGCGTACGGCGCGCGGGGCGGGTCGCTTCGGTGCCGGCCGCTTCGCGGGGGCTCGCTTGGGGCTCGCCTTGCCCTTGGAGCTCGCGCTCTTGGAGGCAGGCTTGCGCTTCGGACTGGTACTCCGGGATCGGGTGCTCGAGCCGCTCCGGCCAGCGCTGCGCGAGGTGCTCGCAGACCTGGTGGTGGACGTGCTCTTGCTCCGCGACCCCGGCGGGGAAGACGTACGGGTCGCCATGCTCACCACCCTAGGGGGCAGTCACTCCAGTCACACGGACCACACGAGTGCGTGTCGGAGACGCGCCAGCGGATCCGACGTTGGTGGTCGAGCGAGCCGCGCGGCTGAGCTTGCGAAGTCGCGACCGGCGTGTCGAGACCCGGTGAGCCGAGAAGCATCCTCGATCCCGGCACCGACGCTGGCACCGACGCTGGCGCGCACCTCACCGGTGTCTCGATACGCGCTGTCACGCCGTCGCAAGCTCAGGCGTGGCGCTACTCGACCCCTTCGGCCGACGCCGCCGCCTCGTTCCTCGGCGTCGGCTGGCCTCAGGCCTCGATCACGACGGGGATGATCATCGGGCGGCGACGGTGCTTGCCGCTGACCCAGCGACCGACGACGCGGCGTACGGTCTGCTGGAGCTGGTAGGCGTCGGTGTTGCCCTCGGCGATGGCGCGGTCGAGGGCGTCGATGATCGGCTGCTTGATCTCGTCGAAGCTCGAGCCCTCCAGGGCGTTGCCCCTGGCGTGGATCTCCGGGCCGGCCGCTACCTTGCCGCTGACCGAGTCGACGACCACGATGATCGAGAGGAAGCCCTCCTCGCCGAGGATCCGGCGGTCCTTGAGGTCGGACTCGGTGATGTCGCCGACCGAGGAGCCGTCGACGAAGACGTAGCCGCAGTCGACCTTGCCGGCGATCTTCGCGACGCCGTCGATGAGGTCGACGACGACGCCGTCCTCGGCGATGACGACGTTCTCGACGCCGACCGACTTCGCCAGCTCGCCGTTGGCCAGCAGGTGCCGGATCTCGCCGTGCACCGGCATCACGTTGCGGGGCTGGACGATGTTGTAGCAGTAGAGGAGCTCACCAGCGCTGGCGTGACCGCTGACGTGGACCAGGGCGTTGCCCTTGTGCACGACGCGGGCGCCCCAGCGCGAGAGACCGTTGATGACGCGGTAGACGGCGTTCTCGTTGCCGGGGATCAGGCTCGAGGCGAGCAGGACGGTGTCGCCCTCCTCGATGTGCACGAAGTTGTGGTTGCGCTGGGCGATCCGGCTGAGCGCGCTCATCGGCTCACCCTGCGAGCCGGTCGAGATCAGCACCTGGCGCTCCGGGGGCAGGTCGGCCAGCTGCTTGGCGTCGACCATCACGCCCTTGGGCACCTTGAGGTAGCCGAGGTCCTGGGCGATGCCCATGTTGCGGACCATCGAGCGGCCGACGTACGCGACCTTGCGGTTGTGCGCGGCAGCCGCGTCGAGCACCTGCTGGACGCGGTGCACGTGGGAGGCGAAGCAGGCGACGATGAGTCGCTGCGTGGACTCGCGGAAGACCTGGTTGATCACCGGGGTGATCGACTTCTCGGTCGGGGTGAAGCCGGGGGTCTCGGCGTTGGTGGAGTCGGTCAGGAAGAGGTCGACGCCCTCCTCCCCCAGCCGGGCGAAGGACCTCAGGTCGGTGATCCGGCCGTCGAGCGGCAGCTGGTCCATCTTGAAGTCGCCGGTGTGCAGCACCATGCCGGCGCCGGTCCGGATCGCCACGGCGAGCGCGTCGGGGATGGAGTGGTTGACCGCGACGAACTCGAGCTCGAAAGGCCCGAACGTCATCCGGTCGCCCTCCTTGACCACGTGGTGCACGGTCTCGCGCAGGCGGTGCTCGCGCAGCTTGCTGCCGAGCAGCGCCAGGGTCAGCTCCGAGCCGACGAGCGGGATGTCACCGCGCTCGCGCAGGAGGTACGGCGTCGCGCCGATGTGGTCCTCGTGACCGTGGGTGAGGACGAGCGCCTCGATCTTGTCGAGCCGGTTCCGGATCGAGTCGAAGTCGGGGAGGATCAGGTCGACGCCCGGGTGGTGGTCCTCGGGGAAGAGCACCCCGCAGTCGACGATCAGCAGCCGCCCGGCGTACTCGAAGACGGTCATGTTGCGACCGACCTCGCCGAGCCCGCCGAGCGGGGTGATCCGGAGTCCTCCCGTGCGCAGCTTGGCCGGGGTGGAGAGCTCTGGATGCGGATGACTCAAGGGAGTTCCTTACAGGAGGTGGGAGGCGACGAGTCCGACCCGCAGGGCCTCGACCTCGTCGTCGTCCAGGGCCACGAGAGGCGCCCGGACGTTGCGGTTGTCGAGCACGCCGAGGAGCTGGAGGGCTGCCTTGGCAGTGGTGGCTCCGTAGTTGGGGACGCCCATGACGGCGTCGATCGCGGGGAGCAGCCGCGTGAAGATCTGAAGGGCTCCGACGTGGTCGCCGGAGCGGAAGGCGTCGGACATCGCCTTGAGCTGGTCGCCGCAGACGTGCCCGGCGACGCTCACGAACCCGGCGCCGCCGTGGGCGAGCCAGCCGAGGTTGGACACGTCGTCGCCGGAGTAGAGCGCGTAGCCCAGGTCGATGATCTTGACCCCGCGCGCGAAGTCGCCGACCGCGTCCTTGACGGCCACGACGGTCTCGAGGCGGATCGCCTGCTCGTAGGTCTCGAAGGCGATCTGGGTGCCGGTGCGGCCGGGTACGTCGTACAGCATCACCGGCACGTCGCTGGCCTGGGCGACGGCGGTGAAGTGGTGGAGCACGCCGGCCTGGCCGGGCTTGTTGTAGTACGGCGTGACCAGCAGCAGCCCGTCGGCCCCGATCTTGGCGGCCTGCTCGGCGAGCTCGATCGAGTGGGCCGTCGAGTTGGTGCCGACGCCCGCGACGACGGAGGCCCGGTCGCCGACCGCGTCCTTGACGGCCGCGAGGATCGCGCCGTCCTCGGCGGTCGTGGTCGTGGGCGACTCGCCGGTGGTGCCGGAGACGACGACGCCGTCGTGCCCGTGGTCGACGAGATGAGCAGCGATCCGAGCCGTGCCGTCGAGGTCGACCGAACCGTCGTCGTGGAACGCGGTGGCCATCGCGGTGAGCACGCGGCCGAACGGAGCCGACGGTTGGGACGGGCCAGACGGGGTGGTCATGAGGTCAAGGCTATCGCCCGACGGCTGGCAGGACGTCAGCCGCCACGAGGCGGAGGTGATCGAGATCGGCCAGGTCGAGCACCTGCAGGTAGAGCCGCTGCGACCCGAGGTCGGCGTACCGGCCGATCTTGTCGACCACCTCGGCCGGCGTCCCGGCCAGCCCGTTGGCCCGCAGGTCGTCAGCGTCGCGCCCGATGGCCGCGGCCCGGCGCTCCACCTCGGCCTCGTCCTGGCCCACGCAGAGGACCAGCGCGTTGGACCAGGTCAGCGACTCGGGGTCGCGCTCCTGGGTCTCGCACGCCGCCCGGACCCGGCGGAACTGGGCCGCCGTCGTCTCCTCGTCGACGAACGGCAGGTTGAACTCGTCGGCATAGCGCGCGGTCAGCTCCGGGGTGCGCCTCTTGCCGCGGCCCCCGATCAGGATCGGCGGACCACCGCGGTGCCCCTGGTTCTGCTGCGGCTTGGGCAGTCCCGGGGAGTCGATGACCTGGTAGTGCTCGCCCTCGTGGGTGAAGCCGCCGTCGCTCCCCCACAGCCCGGTGATGATCGCGAGCTGCTCCTCGAACCGGTCGAACCGCTCGCCGGTGCCCGGGAACGGGATGCCGTACTTGGTGTGCTCGGCCTCGAACCAGCCGGCGCCGATGCCGAGCTCGATCCGGCCGCCACTCATCTGGTCGACGCCGGCAACGCTGATCGCGAGCGGACCAGGGTGCCGGAACGTCGCGCTCGTCATCATCGTGCCGAGCCGGATCGTGCTCGTCTCGCGGGCGATCCCGGCCAGCGTGATCCACGCGTCGCTCGGCCCGGGCAGACCGTCCCCACCCATCGACAGATAGTGGTCGGATCGGAAGAACGCCCCGAACCCGAGCCGCTCCGCCTCCTGGGCGACGGCCACCAGGTCGTCGTACGTCGCACCCTGCTGGGGTTCGGTGAAGATTCGCAGCTCCATGCGGGTCAGCCTGTCAGCAGGGCCAAGTCGCATGTAACGCGGGGTTAGGACCACTGGTGACCCCGTTATAAGGGGTTCCCAGTGGTCCTAACACCGCGTTACAGCCGGTCCGCCGCCCGCAGCAGACGCACCCGCTCATACCCCGCGAACACCTCACGGGAGGCCTCGAGCCAGTCCGAGGCGTCGTACGCCGGGTAGCGCACGTCCCCCTCGGGCGAGAGCGGCACCTCGCTGATGACCTGCTCGGTGGCGACCGGCAGCGCGGCGGCGTACACCTGCGCTCCCCCGACCACCATCACGTCACCGGGCAAGGTGGCGGCGAGGGCAAGGGCGTCGTCGAGCGAGCCGGCGGCCAGCACGCCTTCGGCGGACCACCCCGGCGAGCGGGTCAGCACGATGGTGGTGCGGCCGGGCAGCGGCCGGCCGATGGAGTCGTACGTCGTGCGCCCCATCAGCAGGGTGTGACCCATGGTCAGCTTCTTGAACTCGGCCTGCTCGCCCGGGATCCGCCACGGGATCTCGGAGCCGTTGCCGATCACGCCGTTGCGGGCGACGGCGGCCACCAGCACGATCCTCATCCGGCCAGCTCAGACAGCAATGGGCGCCTTGATCCCCGGGTGCGGGTCGTAGCCGTCGACCCGGACGTGCTCGAGGTCGAAGGCGTCCAGCTCGGTGACCGCCGGATCGAGCCACAGGGTCGGCAACGGGCGCGGCGACCGGGTCAGCTGCAGGCGGGCCTGGTCGAGGTGGTTGGTGTAGAGGTGCGCGTCTCCGAGGGTGTGCACGAAGTCGCCGACCTCGAGCCCGGTCACCTGGGCGACCATGTGCGTCAGCAGCGCGTAGGACGCGATGTTGAACGGCACCCCGAGGAACACGTCGGCGGAGCGCTGGTAGAGCTGGCACGACAACCGGCCGTCGGCGACGTAGAACTGGAACATGGTGTGGCACGGCGCCAGCGCCATGTCGGGGATGTCGGCGACGTTCCACGCCGAGACGATGTGGCGGCGCGAGTCCGGGTTGTCGCGGATCTGCGCGACGACCTGCGCGACCTGGTCGACGTGCCGTCCGTCGGGGGTCGGCCAGGAGCGCCACTGGTAGCCGTAGACCGGCCCGAGGTCGCCGTTGTCGTCGGCCCACTCGTCCCAGATGCTGACGCCGCGGTCCTGGAGCCACTTCACGTTGGTGTCGCCGCGCAGGAACCAGAGCAGCTCGGCGAAGATCGAGCGGGTGTGCACCTTCTTCGTCGTCACCAGCGGGAACCCCGCCGCGAGGTCGAAGCGCATCTGGTGACCGAAGACCGACCGGGTGCCGGTGCCGGTGCGATCGGACTTCTCGATTCCCTCGTCGAGGATCCGCTGGACGAGGTCGAGATAGGTCTGCACGGGTCCAGCGTAGTCGTCAGAGGTCGACGGACCCGGCGATGGTGGACCGGGTGTCGCCTCCCACCCACACCGTGCCTCCCTCCAGCCTCACCTGCACCCGACCAGCCCTCCCGAGGGCGGTCCCCTGCGAGGCGACGTACGACGTCGGCAGCCGCCCGCCCGCGAGCCACTGGCCGATCCCGGCGTTGAGCGACCCGGTCACCGGGTCCTCCGGCATCCCGTAGCCCGGGCAGAACGCGCGCACCTCGACGGCGAGCGGCCCCTCGGCGTACGGCCCGACCACGCCGATCTTCAGGTCACCGAAGGCCGCCCAGTCCGGCGTCAGGGCGAGCACGGCGGCGGCGTCGCGCAGGAGCACGCCGACCCAGCCCGGCCCGTTGTCGATCCAGGTCGTCTCGACGATCGAGGACGCGGTGATCCGCAGCGCCCGGCAGATCCCGGCGACGTCGTCGGCGTCGACCGGACCCGAGCGGGTCAGGGGCGGGGCGGCGAACGCGAGACGACTCGCTCCGTCGCCGATCCGTCGGACCCGGACCAGACCGGCTCCGCACTCCTGGACGAGATCGGCACCGGCCGGCACGCCCCCGGCCTCGAGCCACGCGTGCGCACTGCCGAGGGTGGGGTGCCCGGCGAACGGCAGCTCACCGCCCGGGGTCCAGATCCGCAGCCGGTAGTCGGCCCCGGCGACCGTCGGGGTGAGCAGGAAGGTCGTCTCAGAGAGGTTGGTCCACCGGGCGAACGCCGCCATCTGCTCCTGCGAGAGTCCGTCGGCGTCGTGGACGACCGCGACCGGGTTGCCCAGCAGCGGCGCGGCGGAGAAGACATCGACCTGGCTGAAGCGCATGGTCCCCATCTTGTCGGGTCAGTGCGCGAGCACCGGCAGGTCCTCGCTCGGCGGGACCGGGACCAGGTTCTCGCACACGTCGGTGCCGAGCACGCAGCTGCGCAGCACCAGCGCCCGATCCGACGGTGCGCCCACGAAGTAGACCGCCGTCTGGTTGTGCCCGAAGGCCGCGTCGACGACCGTCTCGTCGGGGCGGACCCCGGTCGACAGCCGCCGACCCGTCCGGACGTCGTAGAGCAGGGGTGAGAAGGGCCCCTCCCGGCGTGTCTCCCGGCTCAGTGCGTAGGTGCCGCCCTGCGAGAGGGTGACCCCGAAGCCCGGACGCCGGAACGACACCTGGAAGAAGGACTGGACCAGGTCGATCGCGGAGCCGTCCTGGTAGGCCCGGGCGGAGGCCTCCAGGTCGAGCAGCCCCGGCCGCTCGAGCCGCCGCGCGGGTCCGTCGGGGGCCGACCACCGGTAGGACAGCCCGTCATGTGCGAAGTAGACCGCGTCCTGCTGGATCGCGATCAGGGTCGGGTCGGGCGGACCGGTGGGATCCGGCTCGTCGTACGGCAGGGTCAGCACGCCGACCAGCGCCTCCCGGTCGACGTCGTAGACGACGATGGTGGGCTGGTCGCCCGAGATGTCCGCCCACGAGGCCCACCCGGTCGCGTTGGAGACGGCGAGCGCGCCACCGACGGCCTGCTGACCGAGATGGGTCCGGGCACCGTCTCGGGAGACGAAGACGACCTCGCCCGTGATGTCGGCGTAGACGACACCGCCGTCCAGCTCGGCGATCTCGGCCAGCGGGGGCACCTCGACGACCACCCGCTCGAGGTGGAGCCGGCCGTCGGCGTACCACGCGATGTCCACCGGGTTCGACGAGACGACGACCGTCGTGTCCGGTGGCGGCGGCGAGTCCTCACCGCCGGTCAGCAGGCTCACCGCGACCGCGATCGCTGCCAGCGCGACCAGGCCGAGCACCCACAGCACCGTGGTCCGACGACGTCGACGCCGCTCGGCCCGCGCCCGCCCGACGATCCGGTCGTACGGCGCCGCCAGCACCTCGATCGCCTCGCTCGCCTCCCGGAGGTGGTCGACCACCAGCCGCGGCGCCCGCTCCGGTGGCACCCCGCCGGGCGGCTCGAGCACGTCGACGACCTGGCGCCCGGAGAGGTCGGCGACCAGCGTGAGCGCGGCCGCCGTACGCCGCTGGGGCTCGAGCGCCACCAGCTCGGTCTCGACCGCGTGCCGCAGCATCGCCTGGTCGTCGTGCTCGTCGTCGGCGAGGACCGGCCAGATCGGCTCCGGCTCGTCGGGAGGGTGGCTGCGGATCGGGTGGTGGTGCCAGGCGCGGAGCACCTCCTGATAGACGTGCACGTCCATGTCGTCCACGTGCCGGGTCCGGTCCCACGCGAGGTAGCAGTGCGCCAGACCCGTCTCGACGACCGCCTCCGCGTCGCTGCGTGGGCAGCCGATCAGCACCACGGTGCGCAGCAGCGTCGGCCACCGTGCCGTGACGTAGCCGGCGAAGTCGGCGTCGTTCCCGGTCATGGGCCAGTCGCCGACCGATCGTCAGGCGTGCAGCGACATGGGCCCGTAGACCTCGCGTTCGTGCTCGAGGAGCACCACCGCATCCACGCCGAGCGCGGCGAGGTCCGACCAGATCTCCCCCACCCACGACTCAGCGTCCGCCTGGCTGGAGAACCGCTGACCGGACAGCTCGCCCTCCACGGCGACCTCGGCGCCGGAGGCGTCCTGCAGGCGCCACCACCACGGGCGCTCGGCCGGCGTCGGCTGGCGGAAGGTCGGGGGCTGCTCGGGCAGGTTCACGGCTCAGGCCTCTCGCACGGACGGGTCGAGGAAGGGCGGCTTCACGAGCTGGAAGATCTCGCGGCGGCCGCGGATGTCGACGCCGACCTCGGCGGCCGGGTCGACGAACGACGGCACCAGCACCAGCCCGATGCCCTTGCGCAGGGTCGGCGAGAAGGTGCCGGAGGTGACCTCCCCGAGGAGGACGTCAGAAGTGAGGCTGACACTCATGTGCGGTCGCGGGATCCCGCGACCGGTCGCGACGATGCCGCGCAGCACCCGCTTGGGGCCGGCAGCCTTCTCCGCGAGCAGCGCCTCGCGCCCCCAGAAGGCGTCCTTCTGCCAACCGACGGCCCACCCGAGCCGCGCCTGGACGGGCGTCACGTCGAGCGAGATGTCCTGCCCGTGCAGCGGGTAGCCCATCTCGGTACGCAGCGTGTCGCGGGCGCCGAGCCCGCAGGCGATCATCCCGCTCCCGGCTCCCGCTGCCAGCAGGGCGTCCCAGAGCGATCCGGCGACAGCGTTCGGCGCGATCAGCTCGTAGCCCCGCTCCCCGGTGTAGCCGGTGCGGCACACCACGACGTCGTCACCCTCGTAGGACGCGACGGCGAAGGACATGTAGTCGTGGTCGACCGGAAGTCCGACGGCGGCCAGCACCTCGTCGGAGCCGGGTCCCTGGACGGCCAGCACCACGAAGTCCCGGTGGCGGTCGGTGACGGTCACACCGTCCGGGGCCTCGGCCTGGAGCCGCAGCACGACCTCCGCGGTGTTGGCGGCGTTGGGCACCAGCAGCACGTCGTCCTCGGCGACGAGGTAGGCGATCAGGTCGTCGACCACGCCGCCTGTCTCCTTGTCGCAGCACAGGGTGTACTGCGCCTGGCCTGGCCCGATCCGGCCGAGGTCGTTGGTCAGCGTCCGGTTGACGAAGTCGGCGGCACCCGGGCCGGTCACCGTCGCCTTGCCGAGGTGGCTGACGTCGAAGATTCCTACCGCCTCGCGCACGGCGGTGTGCTCCTTGACCACGCCGGAGGGGTACTCCAGCGGCATCGACCAGCCGCCGAACGCGGAGAACTTCGCACCGAGAGCCTCGTGCCGCTCGTGCAGCGGAGAGCGCAGCAGGTCTGCCATGGCCGCGAACCTACCGCAGCACCGGCGCGGACTATCCTGCCCGGGTGACGTCGTACTCCTTGCGCAGTGCCAGCCCCGCCAAGACCCGTTGCGACGCAGTCGTCGTGGGTGTCCTGCAGTCGCCGAAGGGCCCCGAGCTCGCCACCGGCGGCGCCGACGTCGCCGACGCCTACGGACGCAAGCTGCGCCCGTTGCTGGCCACCCTCGGCGTGACCGGCAAGGCTGGCGAGGTCGCCAAGATCCCGACCTCGGGCATCCTCGCGACCCCGTTGCTGGTGCTGGTCGGGCTCGGCAAGGAGGAGACCACCTCCGCCGTACGACGTGCCGCGGGCGTGGCCGCTCGGACGGTCACCAACGCTGTGTCCGTCGCCGTGTCCCTGCCGGCCGGCTCACCGGAGCTGGTCGGGGCCGTGACCGAGGGCTACGAGCTCGGCGGCTACACCTTCACGACGTACAAGAAGGAGACCCCGGAGAAGGCTCCCGGCGAGGTCGTCGTGCTCAGCCCCGGGGCGCGCAGGCAGGACGTGATCGCGGCGTTCGAGCAGGCGCGCACCGTCACCGCGGCCGTGACCACCACCCGCGACTGGGTGAACACCCCTCCCGGTGACCTGACGCCACCGGCGTTCGCCGACCACGTCACCGCGGCGACCAAGGAGCTGACCAAGGGCCGCGGCGCGCCCAAGGTCGCGATCCGGGTCCTCGACGACGCCGAGCTCGCCGAGCTCGGGTGTGGCGGCATCCTCGGGGTCGGTGCCGGCTCGGCGGCTCCCCCGCGCCTGGTCGAGCTCACCTACGCGCCGGCCGGGGCCACCCACCACCTGGCGCTGGTCGGCAAGGGCATCACCTTCGACTCCGGCGGCCTCACCATCAAGCCGGCCCAGAGCATGCACGAGATGAAGTCCGACATGGCCGGCGCGGCCGCGGTCGTGCAGGCCACCTTCGCGATCGCGGCCCTCGGGCTGCCGATCAAGGTGAGCACGTTCGCACCGATGGCCGAGAACATGGTCTCGGGCGCGGCAACCCGGCCCGGC
Organism: uncultured Actinomycetota bacterium; assembly: GCA_963706475.1. GTDB lineage: Bacteria > Actinomycetota > Actinomycetes > Propionibacteriales > Nocardioidaceae > Nocardioides. The sequence continues at coordinate 80,809 of CAVPLV010000005.1, forward strand.
GACGTGCTCTCGATCTACGGGGGCACCACCGTCGAGATCTCCAACACCGACGCCGAGGGCCGGCTCGTCCTGGCCGACGCCCTCGTGCGTGCCACCGAGCAGAAGCCCGACGTGATCCTCGACGTGGCGACCCTGACCGGACACATGGTGGTCGCCCTCGGCGACCGGGTCGCCGGTGTGATGGGCTCCGACGAGATCGTCGACGGGGTGCTCGCGGCCGCCGAGGCGGCTGGCGAGGAGATGTGGCCGATGCCCATTCCCGAAGCGATGTCCGAGCGCATCCACAGCAGCAAGATCGCCGACCTCGCCCAGCACGACTGGGTGCGTTGGGGCGGCGGCCTCTTCGCGGCGGCGTTCCTGCGCGAGTTCACCGCCGGGATCCCGTGGGCCCACCTCGACATCGCCGGCCCGTCGTTCAACTCCGGCGGCCCGTGGGGCCACGTCACCTCGGGCGGCACCGGCGTCGCGGTCGCGACGCTGGTCGAGTACGCCCGGACCCTGTCGGAGTCCTGAGGGGTCGTCGGGGTCCTACAGACCCTGCTGCTTGCGGCGCCGGTTGTAGTCGCGCATCCGCTGCGGGATACCGACCACCGCGGCGTCGTACGACGGGATCTGCTGACGGTTGCAGAAGTCGTGCGCCCAGTTGATCGACGGGACCCGCCTCCGGGTCCACTCGCCGTCGTGCGCGACCAGCAGCAACGTCACGTCGCTGACGGCGGTACGGGGCTCGACGAAGCCCTCGACACCGCGCCGAGCGACGACCCAGGTCAGCAGGTGCTCCTGGTCGACAGCGTCGGAGGCGCGCACCCGCGTGGAGCCGGTGCGGAGCCCGTCGCTCGCTGGTCCACTCATCTTGGTCTTGCCGCTTCGCCGGAACCGGTCCATCCATGCCATGGCCCCTAGTCTGCCAACTACCCGTGCAACGTGCTTGCAGGCGGGTGTGGACACGAGGGGAAGAAGTGCAAGGATGGTCGGGCCGCGAGCCGACCAGTCACAGGTCGACAGCACCGACACGGGAAGGACGAGCGTGGCCGACGCCGACTTCGACGTACTCATCCTCGGTGCGGGATCAGGTGGCTATGCCTGCGCGCTGCGGTCCGCCCAGCTCGGCCTGCGAGTCGGGCTCGTCGAGAAGGGCCCGCTCGGCGGCACCTGCCTGCACGTCGGGTGCATCCCGACCAAGGCGCTGCTGCACGCCGCCGAGGTCGCCGACCAGACCCGCGACGCCGGCACGTTCGGGGTCCGGGCCTCCTTCGACGGCATCGACATGACCGGCGTCAACGCCTACAAGGACGGCGTCGTCTCCCGGCTCCACAAGGGCCTCACCGGCCTGATCAACAGCCGCGGCATCACCGTCATCGAGGGCGCCGGTCGGCTCACCGGACCCCGGGAGGTCACGGTCGGCGACTCGACGTACTCCGGTCGCCACGTCGTCCTCGCCTCCGGTTCGTCCTCGCGCACGCTGCCCGGTCTGGACATCGACGGCGAGCGGGTGCTCACCTCCGAGCACGCGCTGCGGCTCGACCGAGTGCCGGAGTCGGTGATCGTGCTCGGCGGTGGCGTGATCGGCTGCGAGTTCGCCAGCGCGTGGCGCAGCTTCGGCGCCGAGGTCACCATCGTCGAGGCGCTCCCCCGACTGGTCGCCGCCGAGGACGAGGCCTCCTCCAAGGCGCTCGAGCGCGCCTTCCGCAAGCGCAAGATCGCCTTCCGCACCGGCACGCCGTTCCAGAGCGTGAAGACCACCGACACCGGCGTCGCCGTGACCGTCGAGGGGGGCGACGTCCTGGAGGCCGAGCTGCTGCTCGTCGCCGTCGGGCGCGCCCCGGTCACCGAGGGCCTCGGGTACGACGAGCAGGGTGTCGCCCTGGACCGCGGGTTCGTGCTCACCGACGAGCGTTGCCGCACCAACCTCGAGGGTGTCTACGCCGTCGGCGACATCGTGCCCGGTCTCCAGCTCGCCCACCGCGGCTTCCAGCAGGGGATCTTCGTGGCCGAGGAGATCGCTGGGCTCGATCCGTCGCCGATCGTCGAGTCGGGCATCCCGCGGGTCACCTACTCCCACCCCGAGGTCGCCTCGGTCGGCCTCAACGAGTCGACGGCGGTCGAGACCTACGGCGCCGACGGCATCGAGACGCTGACCTACGATCTGGGCGGCAACGGCAAGAGCCAGATCCTCAAGACCCAGGGCTTCGTCAAGCTGGTCCGCCGCAAGGACGGTCCGGTGATCGGGGTCCACCTGGTCGGCGACCGGGTGGGCGAGCTGATCGGCGAGGCCCAGCTGATCTACAACTGGGAGGGGTACCCCGAAGACGTGGCACCCCTGATCCACGCTCACCCCACGCAACACGAGGCACTCGGCGAGGCGCACCTCGCGCTCGCCGGCAAGCCGCTGCACGCGCACTCCTGATCCATCCCCAGCACCACCCAGACATCTCAGATCCAGCACTCGATGCAAAGGAAGTCCATGGCTACCGAAGTCAACCTGCCGGCACTCGGAGAGTCCGTCACCGAAGGCACCGTCACCCGCTGGCTCAAGCAGGTCGGCGACTCCGTCGCCGTCGACGAGCCGCTGCTCGAGGTGTCCACAGACAAGGTCGACACCGAGATCCCCTCGCCCGTCGCCGGCACCCTGCTGGAGATCAAGGCCCAGGAGGACGACACCGTCGAGGTCGGTGCGGCGCTCGCCGTGATCGGCGACGAGGGTGAGTCCTCCGGCGACTCGGGCGAGGCCGCTGAGCCGGAGCCCGAGCCCGAGCCGGAGCCCGAGCGCGAGCCCGAGCCCGAGCCCGCCGAGGACAAGTCCGAGGACGCGTCAGCGGTCGAGGAGCCCGCCCCGGCCGGCGAGGAGGTCGAGAAGCCGGCCGCCGAGACGAAGTCGTCCGGTGGCTCCGGCACCGCCGTCACCCTGCCGGCGCTCGGCGAGTCCGTCACCGAGGGCACCGTCACCCGCTGGCTGAAGTCGGTCGGCGACGAGGTCGCCGTCGACGAGCCGCTGCTCGAGGTCTCGACCGACAAGGTCGACACCGAGATCCCCTCACCGATCGCCGGCACCCTGCTGGAGATCAAGGCCGAGGAGGACGAGACGGTCGAGGTCGGCGCCGAGCTCGCCATCATCGGCGACGGCTCTGCGGCCGAGCCGGAGCCGGAGCCGACCCGAGCCCGCCAAGGAGCCAGAGCCGGAGCCGGCCAAGGAGCCTGAGCCGGAGCCCGAGCCGGCCAAGGAGCCTGAGCCGGAGCCCGAGCCCGCCAAGGAGCCTGAGCCGGAGCCCGAGCCCGCCAAGGAGCCGGCGCAGCCGGTCGGGGGCGGGGACGGTCCCGGCTACGTGACGCCTCTGGTGCGCAAGCTGGCGGCCCAGCACGACGTCGACCTGTCCGGTGTGACCGGCACCGGCGTCGGTGGCCGGATCCGCAAGCAGGACGTGCTCGACGCGGCCAAGGCTGCGGAGGCGCCGCCCGCCCCTGCGGCCGCTGCCCCGGCGCCGGCTGCTGCCGCGCCCGCTGCTCCGGCAGCCGCAGTGACGCCGTCGCCGCTGCGCGGCAAGACCGAGCCGCTGTCGCGGCTGCGCAAGGTGATCGCCAAGCGGATGGTCGAGTCGCTGCAGGTCAGCGCCCAGCTGACCACGGTCGTCGAGGTCGACATGACCCCGATCGCCCGGCTGCGTGCGTCGGTCAAGGACGAGTTCGCCGAGCGCGAGGGCGTCAAGCTCTCGTTCATGCCGTTCTTCGCCAAGGCCGCCATCGACGCGCTCAAGCAGCACCCGTCGCTGAACGCCGCGATCGACACCGAGAAGGGCGAGGTGACCTACTTCGACAAGGAGAACCTCGCCATCGCGGTCGACACCGAGCGTGGTCTGCTCACCCCGGTGATCAAGGAGGCCGGCGACCTGTCGATCGCCGGGCTGGCTCGCAAGATCGCCGACGTCGCCGACCGGACCCGCACCAACAAGATCACGCCGGACGAGCTGTCGGGCGGCACCTTCACGCTGACCAACACCGGCAGCCGCGGGGCGCTCTTCGACACGCCGATCATCAACCAGCCGCAGGTGGCCATCCTCGGCACCGGCTCGATCGTGAAGCGGGCGGTCGTCATCGACGACGCCAACCTGGGCGAGACGATCGCGGTGCGCCAGATGGTCTACCTCGCACTCACCTACGACCACCGCCTGGTCGACGGCGCCGACGCGGCCCGTTACCTCAGCGAGGTCAAGGAGCGCCTGGAGGCCGGCCAGTTCGAGGTCTGACCTGATCGACCCGACAGTGCGGTGGCCCGCGTCAACCAGGTTGACGCGGGCCACCGCACTGTCACGGCCCTCGGCTTGCCCGTCGTGGAAGGCTGATGGCATGAACCCTCGGACGATCGTGATCGCCGGTGCATCCGGATTCCTTGGCACCCACCTGAGCGACGAGCTGGTCGACCGCGGGCACACGGTCGTCAAGCTGGTCCGTCGACCGACGTCGGCGGCCGACGAGTCGACCTGGGACCCGTACGCCGGGGTCTACGAGCGTCCGTTGATCGAGCGGGCCGACCTGGTCATCAACCTGGCCGGAGCGCCCACCATCGGCAACCCGCACTCGAAGAAGTGGGCCCGCGAGCTCCGCGAGAGCCGGGTGACCACGACCCGGGTGCTGGCCGAGGCGATCGCCAGCAGCAACCGCCGCCCCGACCTCCTCGCCGGCAATGCGATCGCGTGGTACGGCGACCACGGCGACTCCCTCGTCACCGAGGAGTCCGACAGCCGCGGCGACAGCCTGCTCACCGAGGTGTCCCGGGAGTGGCAGGCCGCGGCCGAGCCGGCCGAGGAGGCCGGGGTCCGGGTGGCCTACCTGCGGACCGCACCGGTGATGGACAGGCGTGCGGCTCCGCTCCAGCAGCTGCGGCTGCTGTTCAAGGCGGGGCTCGGTGCGCGCCTCGGCGACGGCCGGCAGCGGATGGCGATGATCTCGCTCCGGGACTGGACCGGCGGCGTCGCCCACCTGGCCGAGGACGACGAAGCGAGCGGACCGTTCAACCTGTGCTGCTCGCAGACCCCGACCAACGCGGAGTTCACCGCGACGCTGGCCAGCGAGCTGCACCGCAAGGCGCTGCTGGTGGCGCCCGCGTTCGCCGTCCGACCGGGCGCCGGAGCGCTCGCCGACGAGGTGCTCGGCTCGATCAACCTGCGTCCGGCCGCGCTCGAGGCCGCGGGCTACACGTTCCGGGACGAGACGGTTCACGACGTCGTACGCACCGGGCTGGCCTGACCGCTCACCGCGGCCACCCGCCACTCCCCCGCGATCCGACGCAACGAGATCGTGCGTACGGTCGCGGCGTCGCGTGGCAGCGGGATCCGCGGGCCAGGGCCGACCGCTACCCCGCCCGCCAGCCGGTCGGTCACCCGCAGCACCAGGTGGTCCGAGGACCGCTGCCGCACCCGCACCGCCAGCAGCTGCATCCGCAACCCCTCCACCCGCCAGCCCCTCCGCGACCAGACCTCCAGCATCGCGAGGTCCACCCGGCCGGCCGGCGAGCCCTGCGTGTAGAGGTCGGCCAGGGCGGTCGTGTCGGCCGCGGCCCAGGCCGCCGAGCGGCGCTCGTCCCACCCCCGCACGACCGCCGCCGGCGCTCACCGCGTCGCGCAGCACCGACGGGCGAGCCGACACCGGCGCGACAGCGGCTGGCCCGATCGGTGTCGTCAGCAGGGTCGCCAGCGCCGCCAGAACCAGGCGGAGGATCGTCATCCCCCTGTCCTATCTCGCCGCGCCGCCCTCCGCGAACGGCTCTCCACAGGCCCGTCGCAGACACGGCGTACTCTCGTCCGCGTGAGTGATCTGCTGTTCCGCACCATCGGCCTCGGCGCCGAGGCCGTCGACTACCTCGAGGCCTGGGAGCGCCAGCGCGAGGTCCACCAGCAGGTCGTGGCCGGGACCCTGCCCGACACCGTCCTGCTGCTCGAGCACCCCGCGGTCTTCACGGCCGGCAAACGCACCCAGCCGCACGACCGACCGGTCGACCCGGCCGGAGCCCCCGTCATCGACGTGGACCGCGGCGGCACCATCACCTTCCACGGCCCCGGGCAGCTGGTCGGCTACCCGATCGTCGCGCTCCCCGACCATGTCAAGGTCGTCGACTACGTACGCCGCGTCGAGGAGGCACTGATCGGTGTCTGCGCCGACCTCGGGGTCACCACGGCGCGGGTGCCAGGTCGCAGCGGCGTGTGGCTGCGTGCCGACGACCGTGGTCCCGAGCGCAAGATCGCCGCCCTCGGGATCCGGGTCAGCCGCGGCGTCACGATGCACGGCTTCTCACTCAACTGCGACGTCGACCTGAGCTGGTTCGACCGCTTCGTCCCGTGCAGCATCGACGACGCCGGGGTGACCTCGCTCAGCCAGGAGCTGGGCCGCGACGTGAGCGTCGCCGAGGTGATCCCGCACGTCGAGCGGCACGTCCGCGACTACCTCGCCTGGGCACCGTACGACGCCACGCCCGACTACGACCCGAAGCCGGACCCGGCCCGGACCGTGCACCAGCACCCGCGGATCGAACTCCTCACCCCCTGACGGCGCGGCGCACCCACCCGCTCCGCCGGCCCTTGGTTGGATCGGCGGATGAGCGACCTCGTGATCGAGACCACCGGCCTGCGCAAGGAGTTCCGCTCCCGGCGCGGCGTGCGGGTCGCCGTACAGGACCTCGACCTCGCAGTGCCGCCCGGAGGGGTGCACGGCTTCCTCGGCCCCAACGGATCGGGCAAGACCACCACGATCCGGATGCTCCTCGGCCTGGCGCACCCGACCCAGGGCTCGATGCGGCTCTTCGGCCAGCCGGTGCCGTCGATGCTGCCCTCGGTCATCGACCGCGTCGGTGCCGTCGTGGAGAGCCCGAAGTTCGCCCCCAACTTCACCGGCCGGCAGAACCTCACCCTCCTGGCCCGCACCATCGGGCCCCGCAGCGGCGCCGCGGCGGCGGTCGATGCCGTCGTCGAGACGGTCGGCCTCACCGGCCGCGACCAGGACCGTTACAAGTCCTACTCGCTCGGCATGAAGCAACGGCTCGCGATCGCGGCGACCCTGCTCAAGCAGCCCGACCTGCTGATCCTCGACGAGCCGACCAACGGGCTCGACCCGGCCGGCATCCGCGAGATCCGGGACACCATCCGCCAGCTCGGGGAGTCGGGCGTCACCGTGCTGCTCAGCTCGCACATCCTCGCCGAGGTCCAGCAGGTGTGCACCTCGGCCACCATCATCGGCAACGGCCGGATGCTCGCCTCGGGCCGGGTCGACGACCTGCTGGGCGCGAGCACGTCGTACCGCGTCGGTGTGCCGGATCCCGCCGCAGCCCGCACGGTGCTCGCGCGCTCCGGGTTCACGGTGTCGGCCGCGGAGGCAGCAGAGCTGCTGGTCGAGACGGACCAGCCGGCGACGGTGACCGAGGCACTCGGCGCGGCGGGGATCTGGCTGACCGAGCTCACGGCGGTGCGACCCGACCTGGAGACCGTCTTCCTCGAGCTCACCGCAGGCGACCAGCTGGGAGGGGTGGCCTGATGCGCCAGCTGATGGGCGTCGAGCTGACCCGGCTGCGCTGGCGCCGGGCGGTGCAGCTCCTGTTGCTGGTCGCGATCGTGATGCCGGTGGTGGTCTTCGCGGTCACGGCCTGGAACACCCGTCCCTACTCCGAGGCCGACAAGGCCGACATCCAGGCCCAGATCGAGCGCGACTCCGCGGGCGCCCAGGAGCAGGTCCAGGAGTGCGTCGACCACCCCGAGGACCAGGGCATCCCCTCGGGCGAGGACGTGCGCCAGACCTGCGAGGACTGGTACCTCCCGCAAGCGGAGTGGTACGGCGGCCGCCAGCCGCTCGACCTCGCCCAGGAGCGCGACGCGGGCTCCGGGCCGGTGGTCATCGCGCTGCTCGCCGTGCTGGTCCTGCTAGCGGGTACGACGTTCGCCGGGCACGACTGGAACACCGGCTCACTGAGCAACCAGCTGCTGTTCGAGCCGCGACGCGGCCGGCTCTGGCTGGCCAAGGGGCTGGTGGTCCTGCTCAGCGGCGCCGTCCTCAGCGCCGCGGTCCTCGCGGCGTACTGGACCGGTCTCTGGGTGCTGGCCGGCGCCCGCGGGCTGGATCCGTCGAGCCACGACGTCTGGGAGGGCTACCAGCAGGGCATCCGCGGCACCGTGCTCGCCGCCGCGTGCGCCTTTGCCGCCTATGCGCTCACCATGCTCTTCCGCAGCACGGTGGCGACGCTCGGCGTGCTCTTCGGACTGTCCATCCTGGCGCCGATCCTGCTCGCACTGATCGCCTTCCCCAACAACGAGCGCTGGATGCCCCAGACCAACGTGGCCGCGGTGATCCTCGACGGCACGACGTACTACGACAACTCCGACTACACCTGCACCACCACCTCCGACGGCGTCGAGGACTGTGACGGCGAGCGTGAGCTGTCACTGGGCGGCGGTGCGGCGTACCTGCTCGGGCTCCTGGCGCTGGCTGCGATCCCGTCGGCCGCCACCTTCCGCACCCGCGACGTACCCTGATGCGCCCTGCCGTGTGCGCTGGGTCACCGGCGTAGAGTTCACCACTGTGACTCAGGCACCGGTACCCGAAGGCAGGAAGCTCCTCCGACTCGAGGTGCGCAACGCCGAGACCCCGATCGAGCGCAAGCCGGAGTGGATCAAGACCCGGGCCAAGATGGGCCCGGAGTACAAGCACCTCCAGAGCCTGGTGAAGTCCGAGGGACTGCACACGGTGTGCCAGGAGGCCGGCTGCCCCAACATCTTCGAGTGCTGGGAGGACCGCGAGGCGACGTTCCTCATCGGCGGTGACCAGTGCACACGCCGTTGCGACTTCTGCCAGATCGACACCGGCAAGCCGCAGCCACTCGACCGTGACGAGCCGCGCCGGGTCGCGGAGTCGGTGCAGAAGATGGAGCTGCGCTACGCCACCATCACCGGCGTCGCCCGCGACGACCTCGCCGACGGCGGTGCCTGGCTGTACGCCGAGACGGTGCGCGCCATCCACGAGCTCAACCCGGACACCGGTGTGGAGAACCTGATCCCCGACTTCAACGGCAAGCCCGACCTGCTGGCCGAGGTGTTCGAGTCGCGTCCCGAGGTGCTGGCGCACAACGTCGAGACGGTGCCGCGGATCTTCAAGCGGATCCGGCCGGCGTTCCGCTACGACCGCTCGCTGGACGTGATCACCCAGGCCCGCGACTTCGGGCTGGTCACCAAGTCCAACCTGATCCTCGGCATGGGTGAGACCCGTGAGGAGATCCACCAGGCGCTGGTCGACCTGCACGCCGCCGGGTGTGAGCTGATCACGATCACGCAGTACCTGCGTCCCTCGCCGCGGCACCACCCCGTGGAGCGGTGGGTCAAGCCCGAGGAGTTCGTCGAGATGGCCACCGAGGCCGAGGAGATCGGATTCTCGGGGGTGCTGTCCGGTCCACTCGTGCGTTCGTCGTACCGTGCCGGTCGGTTGTACCGTCAGGCCATGGACGCCCGCCAGGGCGCCACGGCATGACCTCCCTGTTGACCCACTCGTAGCGAGGCAGCACCAGAAGATGGCGAAGGATCCCAAGCCCGTCGACCCGGACAAGATGAGCCGCAGGGCGCAGTTCATCGAGACCTACCGGATGGCCCGCAAGTCCGACCCCCGGCTCGGCCTGTGGATCCTCGGCTCGTTCGTCCTCGGCGCTGCGGTCGGGTTCGGCGTCTTCTCGCTGCTGCCCGGCGACGGCTACCTGCACTGGGTCATCGCCGTCGTCGGCGCGCTGCTGCTCGGCACCCTGCTCGCGATGACGATCTTCGGTCGCCGCGCCCAGAAGGCCGCCTACAACCAGATGGAGGGCCAGCCCGGCGCCGCCGCGGCCGCCCTGAGGATGCTCCGTGGCCGCGCCTGGAAGACCGACCCGGTCATCGCCTTCACCAAGCAGCAGGACATCGTGCACCGCGTGATCGGCCCTCCAGGCATCGTCCTGGTCGGCGAGGGCAACCCCCACCGGCTGCGCCAGCTGATGGCCAGCGAGCGTCGCAAGCACGAGCGGGTGGCCTCCGAGGTCCCGATCCGCGAGGTGGTCTGCGGCAACGGCGAGGGCCAGGTGCCGCTGCCCAAGCTGGTCCGCTACATCCAGAAGCTCGGTCGCGCGGTGAAGCCGGCCGAGATGACCGACATCCGCAACCGGCTCAAGGCGCTCGACGCCAGCCGACCGGCGATCCCGCTGCCGAAGGGCCCGGTGCCGACCAGCATGAAGGGCATGCGGCAGAACATGCGGGGCCGGTAGCGGGAGACGCCTCAGCGGACCTGCTGATGGTGGTCGAGGAACCCCGCTACGGCCGCGAGGTCGCAGTCTGCAGGGTGACGGTCGCCGACCCGGCGACGATGTCGTGCAGCCCGCGTCCGTCCGGCCGGAAGACCAGGGGTGGGATGACCAGCGCCACGGCCACCTGCCGGGCGAACGCACGCAGCAGGTCGATCCGGCCGCCGTCGGCGACGCGCAGTACTCGCAGCCGGGTCACCATCTGGCCGAAGGACCCACCGACGGTGGCGGTGAGCACGGCGGACTCCAGCACGAAGACGCCCAGCGTGTAGAAGCTGCCCGGCCCGCCCGTCGTACCGAAGACGGGCTCGAAGATGCTGACCACCAGGAGGCAGGCGAACCAGTCGACGAGGAGGGCCAGGATCCGACGTGCCCACGACGCCGTCTCCCAGAGGGGCTCCGAAGCGGGCACTGTGGTCACGTCGCCAGCGTAGAACGGGCCCTGAAAGGGACCACAGGTCGGGCCACCTGTTACGCAGCCGTCACACAACCGATACGGTCCAGAAATGGTCCGTGCATAACTTCGGGCTGGTCCGGAGCAGCGCCGCACCGGGCTCTCCATCGGCAGATCTGGTGGGTTGCGACCAGTTGCGCAACCAAGGAGGACGAATGTTCCAGAACAGCGAAGAGCTGCTCAAGTACATCAAGGACGAGGGCGTCGAGATGGTCGACGTCCGCTTCTGCGACTTGCCCGGTGTCATGCAGCACTTCACGGTGCCCGTGTCGTCGTTCGACCAGTCGGTCTTCGACGACGGCCTGAGCTTCGACGGCTCCTCGATCCGCGGGTTCCAGGCGATCCACGAGTCGGACATGTCGCTGTTCCCGGACCCGACCACGGCCTACATCGACCCGTTCCGCATCGCCAAGACGCTGGTCGTGAACTTCTTCATCCACGACCCGCTCAGCGGCGAGGCCTACTCCCGCGACCCGCGCAACATCGCCCGCAAGGCGATGGCCTACCTGTCGAGCACCGGCGTCGGCGACACGGCGTACTTCGCCCCCGAGGCCGAGTTCTACGTGTTCGACAACGTGCGCTTCGAGACCAAGGCCAACGCCGGCTACTACGAGATCAACTCCTCGGCCGGCGCCTGGAACACCGGTGACGCGTTCGAGAACGACAACCGCGGCTACAAGGTGAAGTACAAGGGCGGCTACTTCCCCGTCGCCCCGACCGACCACTTCGGCGAGCTGCGCGACGAGATGGTGATCGAGCTCGAGAAGTCCGGTCTCACCGTCGAGCGCGCCCACCACGAGGTCGGCACCGCCGGCCAGGCGGAGATCAACTACCGCTTCGACGAGCTGCTCAAGGCCGCCGACGACGTGATGAAGTTCAAGTACATCATCAAGAACACCGCCTGGCGCAACGGCAAGACCGCGACCTTCATGCCGAAGCCGATCTTCGGCGACAACGGCTCGGGCATGCACGTCCACCAGTCCATCTGGAACGAGGGCAAGCCGCTCTTCTACGACGAGACCGGGTACGCCGGCCTGTCGGACATGGCGCGTCACTACATCGGCGGCATCCTCAAGCACGCCCCGTCGCTGCTCGCCTTCACCAACCCGACCGTGAACTCCTACCACCGTCTGGTCCCCGGCTTCGAGGCCCCGATCTCGCTGGTCTACAGCTCGCGCAACCGCTCGGCCTGCGTCCGGATCCCGATCACCGGCTCGAACCCGAAGGCCAAGCGCATCGAGTTCCGCTGTCCGGACCCGTCGGCCAACCCGTACCTCGCGTTCTCGGCGCTGCTGCTGGCCGGCCTCGACGGCATCAAGAACAAGCTGGAGCCACCTGCTCCGATCGACAAGGACATCTACGAGCTGCCGCCGGACGAGATGGCCGACATCAACCAGGTCCCCACCTCGCTGAACTCGGTCCTCGACTCGCTCGAGGCCGACCACGAGTTCCTGACGGTCGGCAACGTGTTCACGCCCGACCTGATCGAGACCTGGATCGACTACAAGCGCACCCAGGAGATCCTGCCCGTGCAGATGCGCCCCCACCCGCACGAGTTCGAGCTCTATTACGACATCTAACCGGGGCTCCGGCTGCGATCCCCAACTAACCACGAAGGACCGCAAAAACAGCCGCTGACCTGCACAAACGCCGTCGAGCGACCTTCGGGTCGCTGGGCGGCGTTTGTCGTCGTTAGCGGTTCGGTTGTTACATTTCTGGTACATCTGGCGCCTCATGGCAGCCGACGGCTGAGGAGTCGGGCTTTCTCGGCCGTCCATGGCGAGAGCAGCTGTCGAGCCGGTCGACCTCGACGTCTGAGTCCCACGCTGGTCGACGCACAGGACCTGTGGGACATCGACGAGGTCGCGGGCTACCTCGGCGTCGCCAAGCGGACCGTCTACTCCTGGCGAACGACTGGATACGGCCCAGCGGGCTTCCGCGTCGGAAAGCACCTTCGCTGGAGGGCCGCCACCGTAATCGCCTGGACCGCGGGCCTCGAGGAGGCCTGATGCGGCCACCTGGCACGTCGCCAGCCATGCCGCGCACCCTGAGGGACTCCTCCACGTTCCCGACACCGGCGCGGCCCGACTCTCCGAGACTCGCAGGAGTCGTCGTGGCCAGCCTTAGCGTCGCCAAGTCAGCTGAGGACGGCAAACCTCGCTACGTCGTCAACTACCTGGACGTCGACGCCGGACGGATTTCCTTTCGTACCTACGCCGAGGAGTGGCTCGCCAGTCGCACCTTCAGCCCACTGACGTATCGCACGGCCTCGACCCGGTCCTGAAGGCCGAGCGCGTGGAGAACTACGTCAAGACGCTGCGTCGTGACCTGCTCAAGGTCTCCGAGACCTGCGGCGTGGAGCACCCCGGGCTGATCGGGCCGACATCGTCGCGATCATGACCGCCACCGTCGAGGCCGAGTCCGACATCGAAGGCCCGCCGGAGACGCCGAGCAGGGCCCTCCGGCTGAGGACGCGGCCGGCGAGCTGTCGAACCTGTGAGCGACAGGCCGCCGGTCGCGCCAGCGGCGGTCAGGACTGAAGTCGCCGCCGGGTGTTGCCGAGGTGCAGCCGCATCGCGGCGCGGGCGGTGTCGGCGTCGCCGGCGACCACGGCGCGGCCGCGGCCGCGGCCGCGGCCACATTGTCGTGCTCACGACGCAGCCGCTCCACGTGGTCGGCGTCGGTGAGGGAGAACTCCTCGGGCAGCCTGGCACGCGGCAGCATGATGATCATCGGACCCATCGAGTCGAGCAGGTCGACGTAGAAGCGGTTGCGGCTCGCCGCCGCGATCGCGCGGTGGAAGGCGAAGTCGGCCTCGACCGCGTCCGCAGGTGGGTCGCCGCGAGGTACGCCGCCTCGCTCTCCACGCCGAGCCGGAAGTCGATCATCGCAAGCACGTCGGACTGGGTGCGGATCGCGGACGCCTCGACCGTGAAGGTGGTCGCCTCCGGCACCGCAGCACGAAGGAACCGCGACCCTGGAAGGTCTCGACCAGGCCCCCGGCCCGCAGCTGGGTGACCGCCTCGCGGATCACGGTCCGCGACACGGCGTACTCCTCGATGAGTTCGGCCTCGGACGGCAGCTTGGTGCCGGACGGGAGCGTGCCGTCGAGGATGTTCGCCTTCAGCCCCCGCAACCCGCTCGATCAACGCGAACCGACCGAATACTTGTTCGGATTGATGTTATCGAACCGTGACCTCCGAACCCGAAACTCCGAACCCGTGGCAACCCCGATGCCGGGGTCTGACGGTCGGTGGTCACGGCTGCCGACGCCGAGGTCGCCAACAAGCTGGAGCAGGTAGAACGCGCCGCCACCGCCACCGCCACCGCTCGCCTCACCATGACCAAGGACGGACACGGCCGGGTGCACGGCAGATTCACCTCTCCGCCCTGCACGGCGCGACGGTCGAGAAGGCACTCCTCGCCTATGCCGCCCCAGACTCACCCGAGCCCACGACCCCGCTACACCATGACCCATCGCGCCGGCGGCAAGGTCGCCTTCACCCGCAGGACCCAGGCCGACCCTGCAGGTCTCGACACGCTCGCTGGCGCTCGCTACTCATCCAACGAGTGGGGTCGCCCCGAGGTCCGCGACCCGCCGCCGCCGCCGTTGGGTCAGCTGGTCCTGGGCGCGCTCGAAAAATGGTCCAGGACGATCTTGGTCTTGAGCTCGGGAGCCTTGCTGAGCTCGAGCTGCTCGGCCTCGTAGAGATCGAGCAGCAGCTGACGGGTCGACTCGGCCTGATCCGGGTCGTCCTCGCGGTCAGACAGCTCGAAGAACCGGAGGTCGGCCCCGGGCACCAGCCACTCCTCGCCGCTGATCTTGCGCCCCCCCAGCCGGAACTTCCACTTCCTTGCCCGGACCGGGCCGAGGGGACGAAGCGTCGCGGTCTCGAGCGGTCGGCCGACGTAGTCCTCCACCAGGCCGAGCTGGTCAGCACTGAGCATCTCGGCGAGATCGGTCACGCCACCAGTGAGCGCTCGGTCGGCGTCGGCCGCGGTCACCTCGCGGACGAGGGATGCGGACAGGACCGGGTCCTTGTCGCCGGCCCAGTCCTGCTCGATCCGGAACTCCCACCCCTCGCCCTCGGAGGGAGCACTCCACCGGACCGGCAGCCTCTCGGTCACGCATGGCCGAAGTTTGACGGTGACGTCGGACTTCTCGCCGTCCTCGGAGCTGCGGCGGATCCGCAGGATGACACCCTGATCGTTGAGTGGCGTCCCGGTCGTCCCGGTCTCGCAGAAGTAGATCGACCGTGCCTCTGCGTCGCCGTCATCCAGCTTCAGGCGGGCGAGCGCGTCGTCGATGCTGCGCTTCTCGAGATTCGCCTTGATCTCGACCGGATAGTCCATGGCGGCCCCCTCGTGCTCGACGCAGACATCTGGCGTTCCCGAGACTCGGGCCACGGGCCCGAACTCACTCACGATGCCAGTCGACCGGCCGTCCCGTCCAGCCTGATCCGCTGCTCAGGGTCAGCCAGGCAGCGTGATGAGCTCACCGTTCTGAGGGTCGATCTGGTCGGTCTCGTCGCCCGCCAGGACGCCGACCAGAAGCAAACCCCAGCACGGCAAGGATGCTCAGCACGACCAGCAGGATGCCGATACGGCTGCGGCTCACGAGATCACTGCGTCGATGGTCTTCTTGAGTGGCTCGGCTGGGCGGGACTGCGCGGCTCCGACTTCCTCACCTCGACCATCTGGGCACCGATCTCCTGGAGGGTCTTGCGTCCGAGTGCCTGGCGGACTGCGGGAACCAATCCTCCTCCTCTTCCTCGATGTGGTGGCGCACGCTCTCGATGAGCACGGTGGCCTTGGCCGTGAGGAGCTCGACGATCTTGTCGACCAGCTTGCCCTTGGTCTTGTGGGCGTCGTCGCCGGCGTTGTCGGAGTCCCGGAAGGTCCGCAGGATCTCCGGCGGTGGGCTCTCCGCGCCTACGTCGTCGAAAGGAGCTGAGCCGGTTGCGGGTCGACCGGATGGCATCCGTGTCGGCATCGGCAATCGCCCGACCCGCATCGCGGAGCAGGGCCTGGCCAGCGCTCATGGAAGTCGGGGTGCCACCGCTCGCGGCTGGCAGAGTCGTAGCCGAGGTGCGGGCCATGCTCCGGGTGTCGGCCACCGCCTGCTCCATGCGTCGGAGGAGGGCCTGCGCGCGCTGAGGGTCGCGGAGCGCCCGGGCCGAGCGCAGCGAATTCATCCGACTGCTCTGCTGGGCCTGGCGCGCCAGCGACCAGGCGTGGTCGAGGTCGCCGTCCAGCGAGCGGCTGCGGTCGATCCAGTCCGCGATGTCGTCGCCGTACGCCGTCGCAGCGGCGGCCAGACCGCGGCGTTGACCAGCAGCCCCACCACCACACCGATGACGGTGTACCCAGGCGCGCCAGCACCATCGAGTCTCGCTGGAGAAGCCGGTGGTCAGGACCACCATCGCGGTCGCCGCGACCGAGACCGTGTCCAGGCCGAGCGCGTTGCCGACCGCCCAGGCGAGCACGACGCCGGCTACTGCAGCCGAGACCTGACGCAGGCCGCGGGAGAAGGTCCGGTAGACGGTCGCGTGCACGACCAGCAGCGCCGCCCACGGGGGCGAGGAACGACTGGGGAAGGGAGAAGACCTCGGTGGCGATTACCCGGGCGAGCACCGCAGCCAGGCTGGTCTTGACGAGCTGGGTGACGGCGTTCCACCACACGGGATCGCGCGTCCGGTCGCGCCAGGTCCCCGTCATGGCCGCCGCCCGGCGACGCTCGAAACCGGGCGGTTCCTCACCGCCGCACCGGGGCACGGGACACGTGGAGGTCGAGAGCAGGGCTCCATGTCGACCTAGTTCTTGTGACCTTTCCCCTTGGCCTTGCCGTTGCCTTTTCCCTGAGCCTTGACCTTCCCCTGGGCCTTACCCTTGCCTTTTCCCTGAGCCTTGACCTTCCCCTGGGCCTTGCTCTTGCCGGGGTGCTTCACCTGGTGCGCCTGGGGTGTCGCCTTGGGGTGGCGGGTGGCACTCACCCGCGTCGTCGGAGCAGCGGACGGAGCGGGGGCGGCGACAGGTGCCGCGGAGGCGCGCTTGGACGCCGTGTTCGTCGGCTTCGTCGGTGCCGACGACGGCGCGGACTGCGCTGCCGCGGGTGGCGTGGGCGCCGGGTCACCGGTCGCCCAGGCGAGGCCGGTGGCGAGCGCGACGAAGGCAGCGACTGCGGCCGCGATCCAGGCGGCCGGCGCACGCCAAGCCGGAGCCGTGGCGGGGGCGGCCGCTCGCCCCACGGCAGCCGGACGTCCTGCCGGGAAGGCCTCCGTCGTAGTCGGGGCTCCGACGGCCGAAGGCGAACCTTCCTGCTGACGGGGGCGGCCGGCACGGAGCGACGCGAGGAGGGACGCGACGTCGGCCGCGTCCGGACGCTCGATCGGGTCGCTGGCCGTCATCGCGTCCAGGAGGCGGATCCAGGCCGGACCGAGAGAAACGGGAATGGCGGGACTGTGGTGCAGCCGGGCGAAAGCGGCCTCGGTGGGCGTGCCGACGTACGCCCGTCGTCCCGTCAACGCCTCCAGGAGGACGAGCCCCAGCGCGTAGACGTCACTGGCACCCGTCACCGGCTCGCCGCTCACCTGCTCCGGAGCCATGTAGGCGGCAGTGCCGATGGTGTTGCCGGTGCCGGTGAGGTCGGAGGCGTCTCCGGTCATCGTGGCGACGCCGAAGTCGGTCAGCTTGGCTGCACCGCTCGGGGTGACGAGGACGTTGGCCGGCTTGATGTCGCGATGGACGATGCCGTTGGCGTGCACGTGGGCCAGTCCGCCGGCCACCGCCGCTCCCAGGCCCGCGACCTCGTCGCCGGCCAGCGGCCCTTCCGCGATCCGGTGCTCCAGCGTCGGTCCGTCAACGAGCTCCATCACCAGCCAGGGACGAGGGATCCCGCTAATCTCATCCACCCCCGCATCCAGCACGGTCACCAGGTGGGGATCGTTCAGGCTCGCCAGGAGCCTGGTCTCGGACGCGAACCGGAGCCGGTCGACGTCACTGACGAGGCCGACGAGCATCAGCTTGACCGCGACCTCGCGGCTCAGGACCCGGTCGAAGCCGTGGTGGACCTCAGCCATCCCGCCCCGACCGATGAGACCCCGCAGCTCATAGCGCCCGCCCAGGACGATCACTGCCGCCTCAGCCCCGTACCTCATGCCCCGCTCCGTTGCTCCCCGACTCGTCTCGCGCCCAGTGACAGTGCCCGACGCCGCCGTCAGCCAAACCCAGGGTCGGACGGCGGTGACGCCGGGCACGGGTCCTCCTCTGCGTTGGCGGCGACGCCATCGTTCGAGCGTGCGCGTCGGTGGGTACCAGGTGCTCATGGTCGATTCCACTGCTGCCGTGCTCCTCGACATAGACTGAAACCCCGGTGGACTCCATCTACCACCACGCCCCGGCCTGGCACCGGGCCTTCGCCCACACCCCCGACTGTCCACCCTTGTGGGCATTCATCGAGCCATCGGCATTGGTGGCGACAAGCTCGCCGCCAACGTCGCCGGACAGCTGACCGAGGAGCAGCACGGGGAGGACCTCCTCAGCTCCTGGCGGGAGGAGTACCGCGAGATCCGCAGCGAGGTCCGGCCGCTGGCCGGTGGGTTCAGCCGTGCCGAGCGGGACGTCGCCGGCGCGTTGCGGGTGGCCGAGTCACCAGCCGACCTGATCGACCTCGACTGGTCGGAGCATCTCTCGTGGCCTGTGACCGACTCAGCCGCCGGCAGGCTTCTCCGGCGCGCCTTCGGTCGCCGGGTCGTGGGTGAAGAAGGAGAGCCGCCCGTCGGCCTCCAGCACGGCGTACTCGATCTCGGCGGTCCGGCGGATGCCTTGCTCGCGAGCCGCGACCAGCAGGTCCGCGACAGCGAGCCGTTCGCGCCGCATGGCATCGTCGAGCGGCTTGCCGTCCTGGAACACCAGGACCGGCCTTCCGGTCACCGCCGGGCGGACCCTCGGAAACCGCCATTGGGTCCACGAGAGCGCGACGGTCAGGAGCGCAAAGGTGCC
Organism: uncultured Actinomycetota bacterium; assembly: GCA_963706475.1. Lineage (GTDB taxonomy): Bacteria > Actinomycetota > Actinomycetes > Propionibacteriales > Nocardioidaceae > Nocardioides. The sequence continues at coordinate 99,558 of CAVPLV010000005.1, forward strand.
GACCGCGAGGAACCCGGCTGTGACGGAGTAGTCCTGCTGGGTGACCGCCTGCTGCACGAGGTCGCCCATCGTCACGTAGAGGAGCAGCTCGAAGGTGCTCAGCTCGCCGAGCGTCGATCGGCCGACCGCCCGGGTCACCAGCCACAGGAACGCGAAGACCACGAGCGCCCGGATCACGATCTCCACGGGACGTTTCCTCCGTTCGGGGTCACGGCAGCAGCACGGTGTCGAAGGTGACGGAGGCAACCGCGGCGCCGTTCTCGACGACGCTCAGGGTGCCATCGCGTCCTACCTGGCTGGACGGTTGGATGTAGGCGTCGTACGACACCACCAGGGTGTCGCCGGGCGGGGCGGCGAACGTCAGGTAGAGCGTGTCCGCGTCTCGCGTCTCCTCGGTGGGTTCGGGCGTGAAGCCTTGTGTCTCGTAGATGTCGAAGTAGTCGCCGGTCACCGCGAGCGTGAGGTCCTTGCCGAACCCGCCCGCGTGGGTGACGGTGACCTCCCACGGCACGTCGTTGCCGGCGCGTGCCGTGGTGGCGTAGTGGAGCGAGAGCGCGTAGCCGCCCTCCTCCGTGGACTCAGTCACCGTCCGTACGCCGAGGAAGCCGCCGAGACCAGCCAGCACGAGCACCAGCAGCGCAATCAGGTACCCGCGCCGCGACCACACGGCCCAGTTGCCCTCACCACGAGCCTCGATGTCCTCGAGCGTCGAGGAGGGGACGTCCACGGTCCCGGTCTAACACCGCCCCATAGCGTGGTGCGATCGACACGCCGCCAGGAATGTCCGGGGAGGTCCAGTCGAGGAACTCCTCGGCCAGGGTCGGCGGTCATGATCTCGTGACGACCGGGTACCCAGACCAAGTCCACATCGCGTACGCGACACCTTTCTTCAGTGTCTTGGTCCCAGCCGAGCTTGCAGAGCCACGATGGCCAGGGTCGAGTCCGCTGAGGTGCCGGCACGGCCCGCACCGACTCCAGCGCACATCGCTTCCGACCAGATGCGAGAGACTGGCGGGCGTGTACATCGAAGTGGTGAGCTTTGAGCCGTTGTGGTTCGACGACGGTGCTCCCGTGCGCTCCGCGTCTGCCGCGGTTCCGTTCGCCGGAGGGTTCCTCGTCGTGCCAGACGACGCCACTCACGCCGCTTGGTTCCGTGGGCCATCGGTGACCGCCGTACGATTGCTCCCGCCGACTGGCGGACACGACTTGTTCTCCGATGCGACCGGGACCAAACACCTGAAACCCGACCTGGAGGCTGCCTGCCACCTGACCGTGGAAGACGGCCCGGCAGCGTTGATCATGGGCTCGGGGTCCTCCCCGGCCCGGATGCGATGGGTGCTCCTGCAACTCGAGCACGGCGACCCGCGACCACGCGTTGCGGACATGACACCGCTGTACGCCAGCGTGGCCGACGCCCTGTCAGTGAGGCCTGAGGACCTCAACATGGAAGGCGCCTGCGTGCTCGGGGACGTGCTGCGCTGGTACCACCGTGGGCTTCCCTCAGCCGGGCTGCATTCCGGCAGCGTCGACATGGACCTCCGGACCACCGTGGCCGCCGTCTTGGGCCGGGCCGAACCAACAACAGTGGCCGTCACCGGACCGCGGACCTACGACCTCGGTGCGGTAGCAGGAGTCGGCCTGGCCATCACCGACGTCGTGGCCCTGCACGACGGGACCCTCCTCGCCAGCGCCGCGGCCGAGGACAGTTCCAACCCACGCGACGATGGACCCGTGGTCGCCTCGTGCCTGGTACGTCTTGACGACAACACAGTGACAGAAGTCGTTCCGTTCCCGCTGGTCGGGGGCAACATCATCAAGGTGGAGGGGCTCATGGTGCTCGAGGAACACCAGGACGGGGCACAGCTGCTGGCAGTTGCCGATGTCGACAACCCCGACGCGGCGTCGCTGGCCACCAAAATCCGCATTCGATTCTGACCGCGACAACCTCGGCGCAGCGGCTCGCGCGGCTCTCCTACCTTGCCAAGATTTCGGGGCCGCCTCCATCGGGAATGTTGATGCCTTCGTCGGCACCACGACCAAAGCCGAAGCGTCAGGTCGCCACGGGGGCACGGCCTGGCGGCCCGGGCGTCGTCGCCGTCGCCGGCGCAGGCTTGTCGCCGCGAGCTGCTTCGAGCGGGCCAAACATCCCTCTATGTCACTTGTCCGAAAGTAACGCCTGCTACATTCGTCCGCGTGACGGAGTCCTCGAAGGGTTGCTGGTTGCTGGTCGTGGTGCGCGTGCCAGCGGAGCCGTCGCGACACCGCGTCGCCGTGTGGCGCGAGCTGCGCAAGGTCGGGGCTGTGTCGCTGGGCCAGGGCGTGTGGGCAGCCCCCGACCTGCCGTTCTTCACCGAGGGTGTCCAGCGCGCCACCGCCCTCGCGGAGCGCGCGGCGGGCGAGGTCATCGCTCTGACGAGCCAGGGCCGTACCGACTCGGACGCAACCCGACTGGAGCGGATCTACAACGAGTCCCGAGCGGCCGACTGGGCCGAGTTCCTGGCCGACTGCACGAAGTTCGAGTCCGAGCTGGCCAAGGAGATCCGGATCCAGAAATTCACCCTGGCCGAGCTTGAGGAGGAGGAGCAGAGCCTCGAGCGGCTCCGGCGCTGGCATCGCGACCTCGCCCTGCGCGACGTGTTCGGGACCCCGGAGCGGGGGCTGGCCAGCGACCGACTCAAGGCATGCACCGCTTCGTGCGAGAGCTACGCCGATCTGGTGTTCCGGGCGCTGCACGAGGTGCCCGAGGACCGGCGGTGAGTCGCACCAGGGACGGCCGCGCGGCCGTCCCGTCGCGGGACAGGCGGACCTGGCCGCTGTACGCGGCTGGCTTCACCACTGCGTTCGGGGCGCACGCGGTGGCAGCGAATCTGGGGGCCTTCTCCGAGGACGCCGTCCAGTCGTTGATGACCCTCGGCATCCTGCTCGCTGTGTACGACGGCGCAGAGGTCGTGCTCAAGCCCGTCTTCGGCAATCTCGCGGACCGGATCGGGGCCCGCCCTGTACTGATCGCGGGTCTGGTCGGCTTCTCGCTCGCGTCGGCGACCTACGCGGTGGCGGACCGGCCGGGCTGGCTGTGGGCGGCGCGGCTTGGCCAAGGAGCCGCGGCCTCGGCGTTCTCGCCGTCCGCGTCGGCGCTGGTCGCCCGGCTCAGCCCGGCTGCTGAGCACGGTCGCGCGTTCGGCAGCTACGGCTTCTACAAGAGCATCGGATACACCCTGGGCCCGCTGCTGGGCGGAGTGCTGGTCTGGCTCGGCGGACTCCGGTTGCTGTTCGTGGTCATGGCGGCGGGCAGTCTGGTCGTGGCGGTGTGGGCCGCACTCGCAGTGCCCGTAGTGTCGCCCCTCCCCCGTACTCGGCAGACCCTGGTCGATCTGGCCCGTCGGCTCAGCGACCCGGGGTTCGTCAAGCCAACCGCGGCTCTGGCCGGCGCCACCGCGGCGCTGTCGGTCGGCGTCGGCTACCTGCCGGTGACCGGGGCTGCCGCCGGTCTGGGGGCCGTCACCACCGGGGCGGCCGTCTCCGTCCTTGCGGCGACCGGTGCATTGGCGCAGCCCAGGGCAGGCCGCGCCTTGGACGACGGGCGGATCACGGTGGGCGGCGGTCTAGCGGCGGGACTGCTGCTCGCCGCGGGAGGACTCGCGTGCGCCACACTCGGTGGCCTACCTGGGGTCCTGCTGGCTGCCGTCCTGATCGGCGCCGGGACAGGTCTCATCACGCCGCTCGGTTTCGCCGCACTGGCAGCCTCCACCCCCCGGTCCCGGCTCGGGCAGACCATGGGCACTGCCGAGCTCGGCCGCGAACTAGGCGACGCCGGAGGTCCCCTCCTGGTTGCCGCGGTCGCCACGGCGGCGACGCTGGCCGCGGGGTACGCCGCGCTGGCGGTTGTCCTGGCGGCCGGTCCTCTGGTGATGCTGAGCTTGGCGATCGGACGACGGCGTCGCGACGGTCGCGACGGACCGGAGCGAACGAAGGAGGAGCGGCATGCTTGAGCAGGTGTTCGTCGTCTTGGCCGTTGCCATCCTGGCCCTGGTGTGGCGACCGTTGCGGTGATAGCAGTCGCCACGGTGCGGCGCGTCCGGCGGGTCTCCCGGGCCACCCGCGAGACGTGCCGCCGTGTCGGCGTGACCCTCAGGGCAGGTTCATGACGCTCTCCTCACGAGCCCGGTCCGACGACGCACCCTACTGGAGCCGCTCCTCATCGTCATCGAAGGCGAGAGCCCCCTTGTCGACCTCGGGACCTTTGCCGGTCGCAGCGACCAGCACGACGCCCGAGGTGCGAGGATGGAGCGCATGACGCAGACGCCTCCCGTCTCCCGGACGGAGGTCGAGTCCTCGGTACAGTCGGTCGCGCCGCTGGGTGGGGGCGATCTGCTCAACCTGATGCTGGACGGCAAACCGCGCACTCGCGCGGAACTGACCGAGATGACGGGCCTGGCCCGATCCACCGTGGGTGGCCGCATCGAGTACCTCCTCTCCCTGGGCCTTCTTGAGCCCTCGGGTCACCGGCGGTCCACCGGCGGTCGACCGCCCACGAGGTTCGCGTTCAACCCTCGCGCGAGACTCGTGCTCGCTGCCGACTTCGGCGTCACGCACTGCCGTGCCGCGCTCACCGATCTCACCGCCGCCGTGCTCGCCGAGGAGGTGAGCGACCTCGACATCGCCGCCGGTCCGGAGGCCACCCTGGGCTCGCTCACCGAGGCGGCCGACCGTCTCCTGACCCAGGTCGGCCGCAGCAGAGCCGACCTCGTCGGTGTCGGCATCGGGCTGCCAGGCCCCGTCGAGCACGAGACGGGCCGCCCGGTGAAGCCGCCGATCATGCCCGGCTGGGACGGTTTCGCCGTCTCCGAGTGGGTCAGTGAGCGCATCGGCGCCCCCGTGCTCGTCGACAACGACGTCAACTTGATGGCTCTCGGCGAGCACTCCGTCGTATATCCGCAGGTCGAGCACCTCATCTTCGTCAAGGTTGCCACCGGCATCGGTGCCGGCATCATCAGTGGCCGGCGCCTGCACCGCGGCGCCCAGGGTTCCGCGGGCGACCTCGGCCACGTCCAGAGCCCTCGCGGTGGCGATGCTCTCTGCACCTGCGGGAACCGCGGCTGTCTCGAAGCCATCGCTGGCTCACGCGCCATCGCCGTGGAGCTCGACCCCAGCCATCTCGGCGGTGCCGATGCGAGCCGCTTCGTCCTCGACCGCCTCTCGCGCGGAGATCGCGATGCCATGAGGGCGATCAGGCGCGCCGGTCGTGACATCGGCGAGGTGCTTGCATCGTGCGTGAGCCTGTTGAACCCATCGGTGATCGTCCTCGGCGGCGCCCTGGCGAGCGGCGCACCGAGCCTCCTGGCAGGGGTGCGCGAGGTCATCTACGCTCGCTCGCTCCCCCTCGCGACCGGCGAGCTCAGCGTGGTCCCGGCTCGGACCGGCGAGCACGCCGGCGTCATCGGCGCAGCCACCATGGCGGTGCAGCAGTTCCTGGCACCAGAGTCGGTGGACGCCATGCTGCTGGATCCCTGACGCACATCGCCACCGAGAGACGCCGAAGGGCACCGGCCACCTCAGGGTTCTCCGTGAGGTGACCGGCGCCCGAGCGGGTGCCCGTCCGGTCGTCAGCGACGGATCGTGAACCTCCAGCTCTTGACGGTGCGGTTGCCCGCCACGTCGGTGGCCACGAGGCGCACCTTGTGGCGGCCGAACGACATGGCCCGCTTCGCGGTCCAGGTCATCCGGTCCCGTCCGGCGTTGTAGCGCACGCCCGCGACCTTGTTGCCGTCCACGAAGAGCGACAGGCCGGCGGCCCGCACCCGGGTCGTCGCGTCCCGGACGACCGCTCCCACCGTGGGCGTGCGGTCGCGTACGGCGCCGGTCGGGCGGACCGCGCCGATGCGCGGACCCGTCGCGTCGACCGTCCAGGTCGCCCTGGCCGGGCTGGCGTCGGCGCCACCCGTGGTCACCGCACGGACCCTGGCGGTGTGCTGGCCGTCCTTGAGACCACGCAGGACCCACGGGGACGTGCACGCCTTCCACACCGATCCGTCGAGCGAGCACTCGAAGGTAGCCACACCGGCACCGGGACCGGTCGCAGTGAACCGGATGGTCGACGTCCGCGACCGCGTGGCGCCCTGGGGCGCCGCGGTGATCCGGGTGTTGGCCACGGGCGCCTGGGTGTCCGTCACCGACACCGTCACCGTGCCGGTGTCGGAGTCGGTGCCGTCGGAGACGACGTAGTCGAACGTGTCGTCACCGGTGTAGCCCGCGTCGGGCGTGTAGGTAACCTCGCCGTCGGCCACGGCAGCCGTGCCGTGCGCCGGGTCGGTGACCGACTCGACGACCAGCTCGGCATCCGCGTCCGCGTCGGTGTCGTTGGCCAGGACGTCGATGCTGACCGCCGTGCCCTTCGCGGTCGTCGCGGTGTCGTCGACGGCGACGGGCGCCGCGTTGACCGGGTCGGGGCCGTCGACGGTGAAGGTGTCGAAGCTGACCTCGTCGCCGCTCTGGAGCACACCAGCGGCGAAGACGCCGAACCGCGGCGCCACCATGGCGTTGGAGACGGTCCGGGGCATGTCGACCCAGGTGTCGCCGTCGTCGTAGGAGACGGAGCCGGTGTAGGCCGTGCCCGACTTCACCAGCCGCAGCTGGACGGCGGTCAGGTCGGCTCCGGTCGGGACGTTCAGCTGGGGCTGCGGGTCGCCGCCGACGATCACGTTGTCGACCTCCGAGCGCAGCTCGAACCGGTTGGGAGCCGACTGGCCGTCGTCGGAGATCGCCACGACCTTGACGTAGTTGGCGTCGTTGCCGTAGGCCATCAGGCCGGCCTGGCTGTAGCCGCCGTCAAGGCCCGAGACATCGGCCGTGGTCTCGATCGTCCAGTCCTCGCCGGCGTGATCGGCCGACTGGAGGACCAGGTTGGCCTTGCCGGTGCCGGTCTGGTAGATCTCACCGGGCGTCGTGGTGATGAACAGACGACCGTCGGCGACCCGGTAGGTGTCGGGGTCCTCGGCCACGATCGCGTTCCAGCGGCACCGGTCGAGGGCGCTGCCCTCGAAGGTGTCGTCGGGGGTCGCGAGGTCGCAGGTCTCGGTCACCGTGACCGTCACCGTGGCGGTGTCGGTCGCCTCGCCGTCCGAGACGGTGTAGTCGAAGGTGTCGGTGCCCGCGAAGCCGGCGGCCGGCGTGTAGCGCACCGTGCCGTCCGCCCTGATCGCTGCGGAGCCGTTCTCGGGCTCGGTGACCTCGGTGACGGTGAGGTCGTCACCGTCGGGGTCGGTGTCACCGGTCAGCACAGCCACGTCGACAGGGGTGTCCTGCCGGGTGATGGCGGTGTCGTCGTCGGCGACGGGTGCCCGGTTCTGGGTCGTCGACTCGACCCGGAAGTACTCGAAGGAGGCCTCCCGGTCGGCCTGCTGGACACCGATGGCGTAGACCCCGAAGTCCATGTCGGCCGTCGGGTTGGTGACGGTGCCGACCGGCTGCCAGTCGCCGCCGTCGAAGGCGACCTCACCGGCGTAGCTGTCGCCGGTCTTGGTCAACCGCAGCCGGTAGGAGGTGACGTTGGCGGGGGCGGCCACCTCAGGCTGCGGGTTGAGGATCGCGGCGTTCGACTCCGAGCGCAGCTCGACGCGGTTGATGCGGCCCGCGTCGACGTCGGAGATCGGGTCGAGCTTGACGTAGTTGTCGTCGTCGCCGTAGATGATCAGCCCCGCCTGGGCGTAGCCCCCGGTGAAGGTGCTCGAGACGCGGGTCTCGATCGAGTAGTCCTCGCTCGTGTTGGTGTCGGACTGCAGGATGAGGTTGCGGGTGTCGGGCTCGGAGGCCGAGTCCTGGTAGAGGTCACCGAGCGTCGCCTGGATGGTCAGCTCGCCGTCGACGACCTCGTAGAGCGAGGAGTCCTCGCGCACGATGGCGTTCCAGCGGCACGAGTCGAGGTCGGTGCCGTCGAACTCGTCGGTCGGGTCGGTCGCGCCGCCCGTCCCGTCGGGATCGAAGCGGATCCAGTCGAACGTCGCCGTCGGGGTGCCGGTGGCACCGCCGGAGACGGCCGCCGGACCGATCTTGGCCGCGGGCATCGTGTCGAGCGGAGCCGGCCGGCCGACCGGCAGGAACGTCTCGCCGTCGGTCGAGTACGACGCCCGCAGGTCGGTGCCGTCAGAGGTCAGACGCACGTAGTAGGTCGTCGGGAAGTCGGCCGGGACGCCGCCCAGCTTGTCCTCGGCGTTGTTGCGCGCCGACCCCTGGGTCTCGTAGATGAACTCGACGTCGCGGTTGCCACCGGCCGAGATGAGGTGGACCGAGGCCCAGTTCTCGTCGTCGGCGTAGAGCCGCAGACCAGCCTGCTGGTAGTTCTCGGTCACGTCGGCGGTGACCTTGGTGGTCACCTGCCACTCACCGTCGGGTGCTGGCTGGGTGATGACGTCCTCGGCGTTGCCACCGGGGCCGTAGAGGCTGCCCGAGTTGATCGGCAGCTGGAGGCCGCCGTTCTCGACCGTCCACTCGCCGCTGTCGCGGATGATGCTCCACTTGTCGTCGAGCGAGGTGCCGTCGAACTCGTCGGACTGCAGCGTGCCGCAGCTGTCGAGCACCCGCACCTGGACCGCCGAGCTGGCGCTCGCGCCCTGCTCGTCGGTCACGGTCAGCCGAGCGGTGTAGCTGCCGGGCTCGGTGTAGGTGTAGGCGGCCTCGAGGGTCGAGGCGGTGTCGTCGTCCCCGGCGACCCCGAAGTCCCACGCGTAGGTGAGGTCGTCGCCGTCGTAGTCCGTCGCCGTGCCGGCGAACTCGACCGTCAACGGAGCCGTGCCCTGGGTGGGCGTGGCCTGCACGCCGACCTGCGGCTTGGAGTTGACCGAGACGCCCTTGCCGATGGCCTCGAAGTAGTTCAGGTTGAACAGCCCCGTGGCCGCCGGGTTGGCGTTGGTGAAGACCAGGAACAGCTCGTGCGAGCCCTCCTGAGCCGATGGCGCGACGTCCATGTCGACGTTCTGCCACGACTGCCACCCCCCGGTGACCGGGACGGTGACCGAGCCGGCCAGCGGGCCGGTCGGACTGTCGAGGCGGGCCTCGATGGTGCCGCCGGCACCGCCCGACGCCACGCGGAAGCGCAGCGTGGGCACCTGGAACAGGCTCACCGGCTCGTAGGAGACGTAGTCGCCGGCGTCGATGTTGGACACGTTGCGCGACCCGCCCTGGGGGTCGGTCGTGGCCTCGGTGGCCACCCCCTCCTGGGTGTCGAAGTGCTCGGCCTGCTTGCGCTTGGGCTGCAGGACGACCTCGGCCTCGCCGGAGAGCGCACGGATGCCACCAGCACCCTCGTCGGTGTAGCTGGCGTTGATGACGCCGAAGATGTCGGCAGAGGCATCGTGACCCTCGTCCTTGACCGTCGGCAGGACCACCTCGCAGCCGGTCGCCGAGCTGAGCGGGTGGCCGTGGGAGTCGTGGCCCAGGACGTAGTCGATCTCGACCTTGCTGCAGTCGATCTCGCCGTCCTCGGGGTCGGTCACGTTGACCGTGACCCGGACCGAGTCGCCGAACTCGAAGAACCCGCCGTTGGGGGGCGTCTCGAGCTCGACCACCGGACGGGTGTTGCCGACCGTGACCACCGCGGTCGCCACGCCGGTGCGCCCGGTCTCGTCGGTGACCGTCAACCGGGCGTCGAAGACGCCGTTGGTCGTGTAGACGAACGTCGGGTTGGCCTCGGTCGAGTCGACGGTGCCGTCGTTCTGGAAGTCCCAGGCGTAGGAGGCGATCGAGTCACCCGTGTCGGGGTCGCTCGAGCCCTCGCTGGAGAACGTGACCGTGAGGGGTGCGACGCCCGAGTCGGGCGTGGCCTTGGCCGACGCCGTCGGGGCGCGGGAGCCCTCGTTGATCGCGTTGATCTTGTAGACCGCGGAGTTCTCGTTGCCGGTGAAGTAGCCACCGTTGCCGTAGTCGAGGACGTAGAGCGAGCCGTCGGGCCCGAACTCCATGTCCATCGCCGCGTAGAGCGTCGAGGCATCGAAGAACGGGTCGATGCCTGTCACGTCGCCATCAGCGTCCATGGCGATGTCACGGATCCAGCCGCGGGTCCACTCGCCGGCGAAGAAGTGGTTGTCGAAGTACTCGGGGAACTTCACGTCGGACTGCAGGTCGGGGTCGTAGTTGTAGACCGGACCAGCCATCGGGCCCTCGCCACCGCCGCCGAACTCACCGGTGGTGATGCCGTTGTAGGTGACCTGACCGCCGTCGTACTTGATCCAGGCCGGTTGGGCCGGCGGGAGCTCGGTCAGCCCCGTGTTGTGCGGGCTGTTGTTGACCGGCGCGGCGCAGTTGAACTTCGGCCCCGTCGCGTTGGTCGCGAAGTCCCACTCGTTGTAGGTCTCCGCGGCGGTATTGCTGCCGGTGCAGTAGGGCCAGCCGAAGTTGCCGGCCTCGCGGATCTGGTTGAACTCCACGATGCCACCGGGTCCCCGGTTGGGGTTGGCGCTGCCGGCGTCGGGACCGTACTCGCCGACGTAGACGTAGCCGGTCTCCTTGTCGACGGTCATCCGGAACGGGTTGCGGAAGCCCATCGCGTAGATCTCCGGGCGCGTCTTGTCCGTGGTGTCGGACGCCTCGGGGAACAGGTTGCCCTCGGGAGCGGTGTACGTCGCCGCGGTCGGGTCGGGCTTGATGCGCAGCACCTTGCCCCGCAGGTCGTTGGTGTTGGCCGCGCTGCGCTGGGCGTCGTACGCCGGGTTGCGGGTGAGGCGCTCGTCGAGGGGCGCGTAGCCGTCGGAGGCAAACGGGTTGGAGTCGTCACCGGTCGAGAGGTAGAGGTTGCCGTCGGCGTCGAAGTCGATGGCGCCGCCGGCGTGGCAGCAGATGCCGCGGTCGGCCGCGACGCGGAGCAGCTCCTGCTCGGTGGAGGGGACCAGGTCGTCGTCGACCATCTTCATGCGGGTCAGCACGTTGTAGCCCTTGAACGCGTCGAACTGCGCGGCGGTGCCGTCGTTGGGAGCGTCACCGGCGGGCGTGTCGAGCGGCGGGGCGTAGTACAGGTAGACCCAGCCGTCCTCCTCGAAGGTGGGGCTGACCGTGAGACTCTGCAGCCCGTCCTCGTCGTGGGAGTAGATCGGGACGTCGTAGAGCTCGGCGGTGTTGCCCTCGAGGTCGGTCAGGAAGATCCGGCCGTCGCGGGCGTTGTGCAGCACCCGGCCGTCGGGCAGCACCGAGATGCTCATCGGCTCGCCGACCTTGTCGACGCCCTTGGCCAGCGTGACCTGCTCGAAGGAGGTGTCGCCCGGGGGGACGGCCGTGCAGGCGTCCGGTGCCTGGTCGGCGGCGTACTGGATGCCGCCGAGCAGGTGCAGGCGGAAGAGCGGCTCGGAGAAGGAGGCCTGGGTGTGGCCGCCGCCGGTGTAGAAGCTGCGCCCGCCGTCGAACTCCTGGTACCACGCGATCGGGTGGTCGTCGTCAGTGTTGTTGCCGTCGTTCTCGGCGTACGTCGACTCGTCGAGCGTCGCGATGACGTTGACGTCGCCGCGCGGGCTGTAGTCGAGGCCGCCACCGTTGACGACGGGGTTGGTCTTGGACTGGAAGTTGTACCACTCGTCGGTGCGTGTCCAGGTGTCCGGCAGCGCGCAGGACGACGCGGTGGTCTTGTCCTCGACCTTGACGTCCGCGGTCGGGGTGCCGGCCGGGTGGCTCTGGAAGTAGGCCCCGACGAGCTCGCCGTACCAGGGCCAGGTGTATTCGGTGTCGGAGGCGGCGTGGACGCCGACGTAACCGCCGCCGGCCTGGATGTAGCCCTCGAAGGCTGCCTGCTGGGTCGCGTTGAGGACGTCGCTCGTCGTGGACATCCAGACCACGGCCTCATACTGGGCGAGGTTGCCGGCGGTGAAGGCGGCTGCGTCCTCGGTCGCGGTCACGGTGAAGCCGTACTGCGCCCCCAGCCGCTCGATCGCCCGCACGCCCGCCGGGATGGAGTCGTGGCGGAAGCCGGCTGTCTTGGAGAAGACCAGCACGTCGTAGGTCGGCTCGGCACGGTGGCTCGGACCGGCAGCCGTGCCGACGGTCTGGTCGACGTGGCTCTCATCACGTACGCCGTCCCCGACCGAGGCCGAGGCCGAGGCCGAGGCCGAGGCCGCGGAGGGTGCGGCGGAGGGTGCGGCGGACGCGGCCGGCATGGCGGCCATGACGCCGCCGGTGACGGCGAGGGCCGCCAGTGCCGCGATGCACGCCCTCAGGTGTGCTGCGGACGATCGGGAGCTGCTCATGCTGTCCTGCCTTCTCGAGATCGAGTGAGGGTGGGAGGGATGGGGCTGTTCATCGGCGGATCCTGAAGCTCCACGAGACGACGGTGCGGTTGCCGGCGCGGTCGGTGGCGACGATCCGGACGGTGTGGCGTCCCACCGCGAGCGCGCGGCCCGAGTCGCGACTCACACGGCCGGTGCGGGCGTCGTACCGAATGGTGCGTCTGACCCCGTCGAGCTGGAGCCGGACGTTGCCGCGGGTCAGGCCGCCCTGGTCGTCGCGGACGATCGCCCGCAGGTGCGGCGTACGGTCCCGGATCGAGCCCTGCGGGCTGCGCGGGCGCACCGACGGCCCGCGGGTGTCGACCCGCCAGGTGCGTACAGCTGAGGTGGCGTCCTTGTTGCCGGCGAGGTCGACCGCCCGGACCGCGACCCGGTGCGACCCGTCACGCAGGTCACGCAGCGTCGTGGCGGCCGCGCACGGCCGGTAGGTCGCGGCCGAGTCGACGCGGCACTCGAAGGTGCTGCCGGCCTCGGAGGAGCTGAATCGAAAGACCGCTGTGCGCTTCCGGGTCAGGCTCGCGGGGCCGGCGACGACCCGGGTGTCCGGAGCAGCGGTGTCAGGCCTCTCGACGACGACCTCCACCTGGGAGCTGACACTGTCGTGGCGGCGAGCGGCGCTGGCGCGGTGGCCGGCGTGGGGGCTGGTGACCGTGACCTCGGCCGTGTAGGTGCCCGGCTCGGTGTAGGTGTGGTCGGGATCGGGGCCGCTGCCGCTGGACCCGTCACCGAAGTCCCAGTCGTAGGCCAGGTCGAGGGTGCTCGGCTCGAGGTCGACGCAACCGATGCGCCTGGCCGGGTTGTCCGGGTCGTGGATGACGATCGCGACGGCCTTGACCCCGGCCCGGATCGGCATGGAGTCCTCGACCGGACCGCTGGCGCCCAGTGCGTCGGAGGTGAACGGGAGCCAGATCTCGTTGGCCTCGGAGAAGGGCAAGGTCTCGTCGAAGCGGAAGTGCGGACCGCCGTTGTGGGAGGCGCACGACTCTTCGTGGACGTGCACCATGTGGGCGGCGTCGGGCTTCAGCCCGGTGATGTTGACGGTCGTGAAGGTCTCCCCCCGCCGTCGGACCATCCTGGCCTCACCGGTGAGGCCGGGATAGGTGGCGGTGCCGTCGGCGAACGCCTCGAACGTCCCACCCGTGGCCACCTCGGTCGAGAGGGCGACGTCGAGCGGCGCGGTGCCGGTCGACGGCGTCGCCGTCGCCGTGATCTCGGGCAGGGTGACGACCGGCGGTGCATCGCCGACGACGATCTCGACGGTGTCGGTGCCGGCGTTGCCCTGCGGGTCGGTCACCGTCAACGTGGCGGTGAAGGTCCCGGAGGTCGTGTAGGTGTAGCCGGCCCGTGCCCCGTTCGCGATGTCGGTGTCGGTGCCGGGGACCCCGAAGTCCCAGGCGTAGGTGAGGTCGGTGTCCTGCTGGTCCTCACCACGACCGACGAAGGTGACGTTGAGCGGCGCCGTACCGGTGGTGGGGTTGGCGCTCGCCGTGACCAGGGGCGCCTGCCCCCCACGCACGGTGACCGGGTACTCATGCCTGAACTCCCCGCCCCGACCGTCGGAGACGGTGAGGCTCGCGGTGTAGCGGCCCGGGGTCGTGTAGTTGAAGTGGGCGTGCGACGACGTCGAGGTGTCAGACGGCGCGCTCGAGGTGCCGAAGTCCCAGAGGTACGTCAGGGGGTCGCCGTCGGGGTCGACCGCGTTGGCCTCGAAGTGGGTGTAGAGCGGTGCGTCGCCCTCGCGCGGGTCGACCGTCGGCGCGGCCGTCGGAGGCCGGTTGGGGTCGGTCGGCTCCGTGACGACGACGGTGCCGCGCATGGTGCTGCCGTGGATCGAGCACCAGTACTCGTAGGTGCCCGGCTTGGTGAACGTGTAGCGGATCGGCGCCCCGTTCGGGTCGCGGTAGGCGCCCACCGCCGGGTCCCAGTCGTCGGCCGAGTCGAGCGAGGTGAGGTCGTGCCCCATCGTCGCGCGGTCGAACTGCCACTCGACGGTGTCGCCGACCTCGACGGCGACCACGGAGGTGGCGGTGTCGACCGAGACCCACTGGTTGTCAGTGGTCGTGTCGACGGCATCGACCACCCACGTGCGGGCCTGCGTGGCACCGGCGGCCGCCGACGGTGGCAGCAGGCCCATCAGGCTGCCGACCAGCGCAGCCACCAGGGCCGCGGCCACGCCGCGGCGCGGGTTGCCGTGAAGGAGATCGCGGGACCGTGTGCTTCCCGAGATGCCCGACTTGTGCGACATATGCCGGTCGCCCTTCTGGGACTCGCCCGGCAGTCCAATTGCTCACCGTGACGAACGTCACAGTAGGTACCCGTTCCGACGACGTCAATACAAAAGTGGGCCCGAATCCTTCAGAACTCTCCGAGACATGTGCCAGCCAGCAGGACGCCACGACCGGCATCCCACCCCTTGTCGGGTGGTTGCCGGGCCGGAGAACGGTCGTAGCGTGGTCAGGTCCGCACCCGCGGGCCGGGCCATGAGAGCGGTGGGCGGTGAACGAGGAGCGTGGTGCGCCCGGACAGCGCCGGCGCAGGTTGCTGTGGTCGGCGTTGGCCGCTCTGACGTCGCTGCTGCTCATCCTGTTGGCACTGGTCCTGCTCGCAGTGCTCCAGGATCACCCCGGGCCGGAGGAGGTCACCGGGCCATGGCCGTACGTCCTGATCTTCGGCTTGGTCTTCGGGGACGCAGTCATCCCGATTCTGCCTGCCGAGACGACCCTCAACACCGCCTCGACGCTGGCCGCCCAGGGTTACCTCGACCTCGGTTGGGTGATGGTGGCCGGAGCGATAGGCGCCGTCCTCGGCGACTCAGCGCTGTACTGGGTCGCCCACCTGTCTCGCCGGCACGTCCAAGGGCAGCTCGACGCGGCGATGGCCAACACGAAGGTCGCGACCGCAATGGAGGTGATCGGCTCGTCGGCCGGTGCGCTCCTCGTCTTCGGCCGCTACGTTCCTGGCCTGCGCTTCGTCGTCAACGCCAGCCTCGGCCTCGCTCGCCACCCCTACCGAGACTTCGTGCGTTGGTCCGCCCTCGGAGGCATTGCCTGGTCGATCTACATCTGTGCGGTGGCCTACGTGGTCGGGACAGCCCTGCTCGACGCGCCGTTCGCGGCGATCGTCGTGTCCGCGATCGCCTCCAGCCTGGCGGTCGCTGTCGTCTTCTTCATCGTCGCGCGTCGGGTCCGCAAGATCAGGCGTCGGCCTTCGGATGCGCCGTAGACCCGACCCTCCCCTGCCGCCCTGTCCGGGGTGGGGCGCAGCCACCCCTGGCTCCCCGACGATTCCGACATCCGGACGCGGACGCGGACACCGGAGGCGGACCGCACCCCAGGAGATCGAAGATGTCGAGTCACTGCCAGTCCGCCGCCGCTCTACCGGCCGCACCGGAGCCGGGCCGACCGGGCGAGCGGGTCGCGCCGTGACCCGGTGGGGCCTGCGACTGGCGGCCGTTGCCTGTGCGGGCCTGCTCCTCTCCGGCTGCGGCTCCGACGGCGGCGACGGCGACGGCGCCGTACGCCTGGCGAAGGCGCGGGTCGATGACGCGAAGGAGAACCTGTCGGCTGCGAAGGAGGAGGCGGCGGCTGCGGCGTCCGAGTTCTGCGACCAGGGCGCCGACTACCTGGTCGCCCTGAACCGTTACGGCGGTGTGATGACCACCCGCGCCGTCACCGTCGGCGACGTGCGCGAGGCCGGGACCGACCTCGCGGAGCCGGCCGAGGACGTCTCCGACAGCGCGGACGCGGCAGTGGCTGCTCGAGAGGCAGTCACGGCTGCCGAGAAGGAGCTCGCCGACGCCAAGGCCGCGCTCGCACGTGCGAAGGGGACCACCCCGACCCCCACCCCGTCACCGACGAGCAAGGCGACCGAGATCGTGCCCTCGCCACCACCCGCGTCGATGAACCGGGTGACGAAGGCCAAGACGGAGCTCGACTCGGCTGTCGAGGGCATCGCCGACGAGACGCCGCTCACGCAGGCATCGCAGCAGCTGAACGCGGCTGCGGTGGCGCTCGAGATGTCGTGGCTGAGTCTGCTGTCCGACGTCGGATGCCTCACCGACGAGCAGCAGGCGACGGGCGCTGAGGCCGTCAGTGCCTACACCACGACGCTGCAGCAGTCCCTGTCGCTGGCGGGCTACTACACCGACACCGTCGACGGGGTCTACGGGCCGGCCACTGTCGATGCCGTCGAGGCGCTCCAGAAGGACAACGGGCTCCCGGTGACGGGAACGGTGGACACAGCCACCTCGGCCGCGTTGGAGTCCGAGCTGGCTGACCTGGGCGGCGAAGCAGCGGAGCAGTCGGTCGCGACGGCGGCGGCGGTCCAACAGACGCTCAGCCTCGCGGGGTTCTGGTCCGGCCCTGTCGACGGCGAGTGGACTCCGGAGCTGACCGAGGCGCTGAAGGCCTTCCAGGCCGCGCTCGGCGTGGCGTCGACCGGCGAGGTGGACGCCGCAACCGTGGCGGCGTTGGACAAGGCGATCGCGGAGCAGAAGGCGGAACCTGAGCCCTCGCCGAGCGCGGAGCCCGAGGACGACGCTACGGGTGAGTCCGACCAGGACCCGAGCGTCAGCCCCACTCAGTCACCGTCTGACTAGCCGCAACGGGCGCTTGGTCCCGGTGCGACGACACGGTCGGGTCCGGTCCGACCCGGCGCGGGTGGGGTCGGCGCTGCCGTGGTTATTCAGTCCTACCGGATCCTGCCGTCGCCGAGGTGGGCAACGTATAGGTGGCGGCAGCGGCCGAGGCAGCGGCGTCGTTCAGGGTGCCCCTCGCCGCACGGTGCCGGGCGATGACGATGGCCATCAGGACACCGAGGAGGCTGAACACCGCCATCAGCCACGACGCAGCGGACAGCCCCGAGGCCAACGCGTCGGACGCCGAGGCGCCGTCGTCGCTCTGGTTGGCGATGACGCTGCCGTAGACAGTGGCCGCCAGGGCGGTGGCTACCGCGGCCCCGACGTACCGGGCCATGTTGGAGACACCGGATGCCCCGCCGACGTCGTTCTCCGACACCGAGGCCGTGGCCGCGGAGGACGCCGGCCCGTTGGACATGCCCATGCCGACGGCGATCGCGACCAGCGGCAGCAGGAACGCAGCGTAGGTCCACGACGCGTCGACGAGACCCACGACGACGAAGCCCAGGGTGGTCAGGGCGAACCCGACGCCGATCGTCTGCCGGCCGCCGAACTTGGCCGCGAGCTTCGGCACCAGCGGGGCGATGACGACCAGCCCGACCGTCGCGGGCAGCGTGGCCAGCCCGGCCTCGAGCGGGCTGAAGCCCAGCGCCGCCGGGTCCTGGAAGTAGAGGCTGAGCAGGTACATCAGCCCGTTGATGGTGCCTGCACCGATGAGGATGGCGATCGTCGAGCCGACCAGGACCCGGTTGCGCAGCAGCGCGAGGTCCAGCAAGGGAACGGCGACGCGGCCCTCCACCACGATGAAGGCGTAGCCCGCCGCGATCGAGACCGCGAAGCACCCCAAGGTGCCCACCGAGATCCAGCCCCAGTCGCCACTCTTGGTGACCCCCAGGATCAGGGGGGTCAGGGTCAGCGCGATCAGCACCGTGCCCACGTAGTCGATCGTGCGTGGTCGGTCCGGGTCGCTCGACTCCTTCACGGTCACGAAGGTCAGCACCATGCAGAGCAGCGCCACCCCGGCGTCGATCCAGAAGAGCCCCTGCCACCCCGTGACGTCGACCAGGACGCCGCCCAGCAGCGGGCCAGCGGCGGCGCCGACGGCCGCCGCGGCGCCCCACAGGGACACCGCACGCAGCTGAGCGTCCCCGTCGTTCGCGACCGAGAGCAGGCTCAGGCCGCAGGCCAGGATGGTGGCACCGGCGGCGCCCTGGATCATCCGCCCGGCGATCACCAGACCACCGGACTGGGCGAGCGCGATCAGCACGCAGGAGACGACGAAGAGCAGCAGCCCGAGCTGGAAGACCCGCTTGCGGCCGAAGACGTCGCCCAGCGAGCCCGAGGTCACGATCACCGCTGCGCCCACCAGCGAGTAGCCGGTCACCGCCCACTGCAGCGTGCCGACCGAGGTCCCGGTGTCCTCCGAGATCGCCGGTAGCAGGATGCTGACCGCGGACGTGTTCGCGTTCACGATCAGCGTCGAGATGCAGGTCGCCGCGAGCACACCGCCGGCCGTGGCGCTCTTCTCAACGACGTCACTCATGGCGCCTCCTGCTCGTCACCACGAGCCTCGCGTGTCCGGGCCGATCATAGGACGAGCGACCCGTGCTGTTCCAGATCCGTCCGGGGCGAGCCGGCCCACCGCCAGGCAGTCGGCCGGCCCTCCCAGATGAGCTCAGGACTTCTCGGACTCGGCTTCCTTGGCTGCCGCCTTGATGTCGCGGGCAAGCACGTCATCGACCGCGGACTCGACGATGGAGTCAGCCAGGGCCAGTGCCTTGCGGATCTCCACGGCGCCCGGGTCCGAGACCAGTGCGACGATCCCCGAATGTCCCGGTGCGATGGCGGACTCCAGCTGCTCGGACAGCTCGCTGCGGTGGTGCAGCTGACGGGCCTTGCCCGTCGCCGCTCCGACCGACCCCAGCACGGCGGCGCTCCCGAGGATCGAGGGCGGGAAGATGATGCCCAGTGCCACTCCACCCACCAGTCCCCACCGCAGACCCTTGCGGGTGCTGTGGTCGGTGGCCTGCTGGACCTCCAGCTGCCCGTCGGCCTCCCGCTTGAGGACGATCGCACCCTCGATCTCGACCGTGCGACCGTCCTCCGCCGCCTTGAGCGCCTCGTAGGCCTCCCAGGCAGTGCTGGTGTCGGCGAAGTCCGCGACGAAAAGCGTGTAGGCGCCGTCCGTCACGGCGGCCGCCGCGACCACGATCTCGGGCTCGGCGTTGGCGCTCTCGTTCTCTGACATGCATTGTCTCCTCGTCATGGGGGTGAAGCGGAGGCCAAACGCTAGCCCATCCAGGAACCGCCGCTGCAGGGGATCGACATCGGTGCTTCCCACCCCGTTGGGATGCGACCACGACCTTGCTGAGAGGCTTCCCCCCGGCAGGCATGCACCGAGGCGTCTGGGCGGAGTCGCGTGGTGAGTGCCTGCCATTGCCATGTATGGGGTCAGGTCACTGACACGAACGAAGGAAATGAACGATGGACTCAATGACGACCGACTTCGGTGAAGTGCTCCTCTGGAGCTTCTGGTTCTTCATCTGGATCGCAGCATTCATGGTGTGGTTCCGCTGCATCTTCGACATGTTCGGAGACTCGACGCTCAGCGGGTGGGGCAAAGCCGGATGGGCGATCCTGCTCATCTTCGTGCCGTGGCTCGGGGCACTGATCTACCTGATCGCCCGCGGCAGGAGCATGACCGATCGGCAGGTGGCTGCCGTGGCCCAGCAGCAAGCCGCCGAGGCGAAGTACATCCAGCAAGTTGCCGCATCCTCGACCAGTGCGGCCGACCAGATCGCCAGTGCCAAGGCGCTGCTCGACTCCGGAGCCATCACCCAAGCCGAGTTCGACACCCTGAAGGCCAAGGCCCTGGCCTGAGACGCCGACAGCCACCGCGGCCACGCCTGCACTTCGTCATGCTCGAGGGGCGAGCGTGCTCCGGGCCGCGGTGGCCCCGACGTCGGTAGCATGCGCAGGACCTGACTTCATGCCACCGAAGGGCCTCGCGCGACCATGAGCAATGTCCGAACGAAGCCGATCAATGCCATAGCGACATCCGCGGCGGGTGTGCTGCTGGTCATCCTCCTCACCTCGTGTGGAGGAGACGGGTCCGTCGACGTTCCCTCGCCCACCGGGTCGATCACCGCGTCGCTCCCGAGCCCGACGCGCACCCCGAACAGGTCCGAGTCCCCGGCCGAGTCCGAGCCCCCGGCCGAGTCCGAGCCCCGGCCGAGTCCGCGACCCCGGAGGAGACCTCGGCACCGTCGGTGTCATCCTCGGAGGGCGTGTCGAGTGTGCCCGGTGAGCCGGCGGATTCCTCGTCGCCGCCACTGGCGGAGGATGGGGTGGAGGACACCGGATCGGACGAGGGTCAGAGCCTCCCGACCTGGTTCTGGTGGGTGCTCGCGGGCCTGGTGCTGCTCGGCGCCACCCTGGCCGCGGTCCTGGTCCCACGGGCCAGACGCCGCAGGAGATGGGACACCGACCTCGCTGCTCAACAGGACGAGGCGACCTGGCTCGCACTCGAGTTGATCCCCGGCCTGCAGCGGGCAGGCTCCCCGGACGCGGTTGCCGGTGGTTGGCAGGTTGCGGTGGCCCGGGTGACACGCGCCGAGGACCAGCTCACCGGGCTGGAGTCCACGGCCCCCGACGAGGTTCGTGGCAGCCGGGCGCGTTCCCTGCGGGACGCCGTGCGTACCGCTCACCATGGCATCGAGCGCGTGATCGTGGCCCGCGATCTGCCGACAATGTCCTACGACCTGGCCGCGATCGGGTATCAGCTGCAGGCGGCCCTCAAGCCGAGTGAACCGACCAGCTGACAGAGGCGGCAGCTCAGCGGTTCGTCGTCGCTGACGCGCGGCTCGGGAACCCGATTCGGTTTACGGGGTCCGTCGAGGGGTACGACCTTTCGTCCCCCGAATCCCGAGCACACCATCGACGTCATCGAGCACGACGTCGAGACCATCAAGGAGAGCCGCACATGGAGACAGCGAGGGCGTTGACGCAAGCCGACGGAGCGAACCCCAGCGGCGAGGACTCCCCGACTGAGGCTGAGAAGCCCGACTCCCCCGGCGACATCACGAAGGCGTCGTGGTTCTACGTCCTGCGCAAGACGATCCGGGAGTTCTCCCGGGACCAGTGCACCGACCTGGCCGCCGCGCTCACCTACTACTCCATCCTCGCCCTGTTCCCCGCGGCGATCGCGCTGCTGTCGCTGGTGGGACTGGTGGGTCAGAGCCAGAAGCAGGACACCGTCGACACCTTGCTGCAGATCCTGCGCGACGTCGGCGCTTCGTCGGCTGCCGACACCCTCGAACCCACCCTCACCAGCCTCACCCAGTCCCAAGGCGCCGGCCTGGCCCTGATCGTCGGCCTCGCCCTCGCCCTGTGGTCGGCCTCCGGGTACGTCGGTTCGTTCGGACGGGCCATGAACCGGATCTACGAGGTCGACGAAGGTCGCCCGATCTGGAAGCTGCGCCCGGCGATGCTGCTGGTCACCCTGATCACCGTGGTGCTCACCGCGCTGGTCGCACTCGGACTCGTCGTCAGCGGACCAGCGGCCAGCGCGGTCGGCGACGCCATCGGTCTCGGGTCCACGGCAGTCACAGCCTGGAACATCGCCAAGTGGCCGGTGCTGCTGGCCTTCGTCGTGCTCATCGTGGCACTGCTCTACTACGCGACCCCCAACGTCAAGCAGCCCAAGTTCCGGTGGATCAGCATCGGTGCCGTCCTGGCCATCGTGGTCTGGATCCTCGCCTCGGCGGCCTTCGGCTTCTACGTCGCCAACTTCTCCAGCTACAACAAGACCTACGGCTCCCTGGCCGGGGTGATCGTCTTCCTGCTCTGGCTGTGGATCACCAACCTGGCTCTGCTGTTCGGCGCCGAGCTCGACGCCGAGCTCGAGCGGGGCCGCCAGCTCCAGGCCGGAATCGAGGCCGAGGAGACCATCCAGCTCCCGCCTCGCGACACCCGCAACATCACGAAGGCCCAGAAGACACAGGACCGGGACGTCGCACGTGGCCGCCGGTTGCGAGAGAGCCATGGCGAGACCCAGGAACCCACCACCGACACCGACCACAAGAAGGCCTGACGGATGCCTTGTCTGGATCGGGCCCTCCGCCTCTGGCGCCACCGCCTCGCCTCACCCCCACGGATGAGCGTGTGCCTGTCCGGGTCGGGGTACGTGACGGCATGGACCTGCCGACGTCACGTGGACCACTCACCGAGGAGCTGATCTCGACCCTGCGTTCGCGTGGCGACGCCACCGCCGTCCTCGCGGTGGTCCCGCACGCCGGACCGGGAGACGAGGCGCTGGCGCTGTGGATCCTCCATCAGCTCCACTACCGCGGCTTCGCCGGTGTCTCGGACGACTTCGAGTGGCACCCCGACCTGCTCCGGGTGCGTCTCGTCCTCGAGGGCAGGCTGGAGCAGCGGCTCCGTTCCCGGTTCACCGTGCCCCGCGGCGTCTCCTTCGTCGATGACTTCCTCGACTGGGTGGGTGACCAGGACGGCGTGTCCGTCGCGGCGCACGTGCAGCGCCATGCCGACCACGAGCAGGTCCTGGAGCTCCTCCGAGTGCGTTCGCTCTACCACCTCATGGAGGCCGACCCGACGGCTTGGGTCGTGCCCCGGCTGGATGCCCGCGCGAAGGCCGCCTTGGTCGAGCTCCTCTACGACGAGTACGGCGCCGGCGACCCGAACCGCCTGCACCACCACCTCTTCGCTCTCGGGATGGAGGCCAGCGGCCTCGCCACGACGTACGGCGAGTACGTCGACGAGGCACCCGTCGAGGTGCTCGAGCAGAACAACGCGATGTCGCTCTTCGGGCTGCACCGGCGTCTGCGCGGCGCCGCGCTCGGTCACCTCGCCGCCTTCGAGGCAACCAGCTCGGTGCCATCACGACGGATGGCGCAGGGCCTCGAACGGTTGGACCTTCCCCAGGCGCTCGTCGACTACTACACCGAGCACGTGGAGGCCGACGCCGTGCACGAACAGCTCGCCGTTCGCACCATCGTCGGCGGACTCCTCGCCGACGAGCCGGAACTCGAGGAGGATGCCTGGTTCGGCGCCTTCACGTGCCTGGACCTCGAGGACCGCGTCGGTCGGCGGCTGCTCGGCTCCTGGGGTGTCCTGGACACCGAGGAGGTCGCATGAGTTTCGACCACGACGACGTCGTGATCTGCCCCGGTGGCCCGATGCTGCTGCGCGGGGACCACAGCATCGTGGACGCCGAGGGCGTGGCACACCGCACCTCGAGGCCGGTCTCGGCGGTGTGCCGGTGCGAGAGGTCGGCCTCGCTCCCCTGGTGCGACGGCACGCACAAGCTGCTCCCCGAGAAGCTCCGGCCCGCCTAGTCCACCCGCACCAGCACTCCCCGTTCGTGGGACCGGACCTCGGTGACGGTCAGGTGGTCGTCCTGAAGGCGGTCTCGTACGGCGTCAGCCTGCTCGAGGGTGCCGAGCTGGAGCAGCAACGTCCCGCGGGTGACGAGGTGCCGCCGCGCCGTGTCCAGGCACGCCCAGGCGACCTCCATCCCGTCCTCACCGCCGTCGATGGCCAGCAGCGGGTCCTCGGGGTGTCGACCCGTGTCGGCACGGCGGACCCACGGTGGGTCGGCGATGACCGCTGCGAACCGCTCGTCGTCACGCACCATCCCCGCGATCGGACCCTCGCGTACGTCGACCCGGTCGGCGAGCCCCGCAGCCTCCGCGTTGCGGCGGGCATAGGCGCACGCCACCGGGTCCGCGTCGACACACACCAGGCGTCGCTCGGTCTCGGCGACTGCCAGCAACCCGATCTGCCCGGCCCCGGAGCACAGCTCGAGCACCGGGCCGGCAGGGGCGGTCCGAAGGATCTCGGCTGACCACACGGACTGCGCGACGGTCCATGGCCGCGGGCGCAGGACTCGTGCATCGAAGGAGATACGGAGCTGCCCGAACTCCATCTGCTCGGCGTTGGGCGCAACACTCGTCATGGCTGCCCTGTACCCCGCCGAGGCTTCCTCACCCGTCCTGGGTTTCCACGTCTCCCCGGGGTCGCACCCGGGTTAGGAGGCGGCCCGACGGGTACCGCCTGGTAACCATCCATCTGCACAGAGGAGACATCGTGTCGGACGACAAGCAGGTCGCCAAGGAACTGGTCGAGACGCTCAAGGACGGCGAGCGGGGATTCGCCCGCGCGGCCGAGAAGCTGCAGGGCGACAACCATCCGGAGTGGGCCACCGTGTTCCAGCGGCTGTCGAAGCAGCGCGCCGACTTCCACCGCGAGATCGTCGACATGGGCCACGACTACGGCGACGACGTCGATGAGAGCGGCACGCTCAGCGCCACCGTGCACCGTGGGTGGATCTCGCTGAAGGACGCCCTGACCGGTGACAACGCCGACGGCGTCCTCAAGGCGGCGCTGACCGGGGAGGACCACGCCGTGTCCGAGTACGAGAAGGCGCTCCGGCAGGATCTCAGCGCTGGCTTCCAGCAGGTCGTGAGCCGCCAGCACCGCGAGGTTGTCGTCGCACGCGACGAGATCGCGGCCTTCCAGAGCGGCTCCTGACCCCCAGCGCCGGTTGACGGACCTGGCCAGGCTGATGGCGACCCGCAGCGTCATCAGCCTGGCCACTGCCATGCTGGCGGGCAACACCCCCACCCGTGGACCGATCCCCCAGGAGCCGACCCGATGAGCGAGCCAACTTCCCTCGACCTGCCCAGCGTGGGCGACACCACGGTTGCTGCGTACCGCTGGGATCCAGTGGGGGCGGCCCGCGGCGTCGTCCGGCTGACGCACGGGATGGGTGAGCACGCCCTGCGCTACGGGCCGTTCGCCGACGCGCTCACCGCTCGTGGGTATGTCGTGTACGCGCAGGACCACCGCGGCCACGGCGCGACGATCGCCCCGGGCGCTGACCAAGGAGTCATCGGCGCGTCCGGCTGGACCGAGCTGGTCGCCGACATCGGCCGCCTCGGCGACCTGGCCCGCGCCGCACACCCCGGACTGCCGCACGTCCTGGTCGGCCACTCGATGGGCTCCTTCGCCTCGCAGCAGTACCTCCTCGACCACAGTGCCGACGTGGACGCCGTGGTGCTCACGGGCACGGCCGCCCTCGACCTCCTCGAGCCCGCGCTCGACCTCGACCAGCCCCTGGACCTGTCGATGTTCAACGCACCCTTCGCCCCGGCCCGCACCGACTTCGACTGGCTCAGCCGCGACGACGCCCAGGTCGACACCTACATCGCCGACCCGTGGTGCGGCTTCGGCCTCGACGGGGAGGCCGGCAAGCAGATGTTCGTCGCGGCACGACGGATGACCGACCCGGACGCGGTCGCGGCGATCCGTCCCGACCTCCCGCTGCTGGTCGCCGTCGGCGAGCACGACCCGGTCGGCGGTGAGCTGGCGCTCGTCCACGCCCTTGTCGACCGCTACACCACGGCCGGGCTCACCGACGTCACGCTCACGGTCTACCCCGGCGCGCGTCACGAGATCTTCAACGAGACCAACGCCGACGAGGTCATCGGCGAGGTGGTGGGCTGGATCGACGACAAGCTCTCGCGCGTGCCCGCCACCATGCGTCAGCTGCGCAGCCTCGTCTCCGCCGACGGCAGCCTCACCCTGTCGCTCGAGACGGTCGACGTGCCGCAGCCCTCGGCACACCAGGTGCTGGTGCGGGTGCTCGCGGCACCCCTCAACCCGTCCGACATCGGCCTCCTGCTGGGGATGGCCGACGTCGCCCGCGCCACGACCACGGAATCCGCCGAGTCACCGGTGGTGACGGCCCCGATCGCGCCTCAGGTGATGCCGCTCCTGGCGAAGCGCGTCGGCACCTCCATGCCCGTGGGCAACGAAGGCTCCGGCGAGGTCGTCGCCGCCGGCGAGTCACCGGAGGCCCAGGCCCTGCTCGGGCGCACCGTGAGCATCCTCGCCGGGTCCACGTACGGCGAGTACTGCCTCGCGCCGACCTGGATGACCGTCCCGCTCCCCGACGGCGTGACGCCGGCGCAGGGGGCGAGCGCGTTCGTGAACCCGCTGACGGCACTAGGCATGGTCGAGACGATGCGCCGCGAGGGCCACACCGCGCTGGTGCACACGGCCGCCGCCTCCAACCTCGGGCAGATGCTGAACCGGATCTGCCAGACCGACGGGATCGGCCTGGTCAACATCGTCCGCCGCGAGGAGCAGGCCGCCATCCTGCGCGACCTCGGGGCGACCCACATCTGCGACTCGAGCCGGCCCGGCTTCGAGGACGACCTGACCGAGGCGCTGCGGGCGACCGGAGCGACCCTCGCCTTCGACGCGATCGGGGGTGGCGGCCTGGTCAGCCAGATCCTCAACTGCATGGAGGCCGCTGTCGTCAAGCCCGACGACCCGTACAGCCGCTACGGCAGCACCGTGCACAAGCAGGTCTACGTGTACGGCGCGCTCGACCGTGGTCCGCTCGAGCTGCGGCGTGCGTTCGGCTTCGCCTGGGGGGTCGGCGGATGGCTGCTCACGCCCTTCCTCCAGAGCCTGGCCCCCGAGGACCTCGCCCGTCTGTCGGCCCGGGTGGGCGCCGAGATCACCACGACCTTCGCCAGTCACTACAGCGACGAGATCTCCCTGGAGCAGGCCCTCGACCTCGACGTGCTGCGTCGCTACGCCCAGCAGGCCACCGGCGAGAAGTTCCTCCTCACCCCGCACGGGTGAGGAGGACGCGTCAGGCGACGCCGAGCTCGCGGAGCTCGGACTCGGTCATCCCCATCGCGTGGCCGATCTCGTGCACCAGCACGGTGTGCACCCGGGACGGCACGTCCTCCAGCCGAGCACAGACCTCCACGATCGGGACCCGGTAGAGGGTGATCGTGTCAGGCAGAGTGCCGGGCGCACGGCCGTAGTGGGTGGTGCGCGGGATGCCGCGGTAGAGCCCCAGCAGGAGTACGCCGGGGCGCCGTTCGGACTCCGTCTGCTCGTCCTCGACCAGGATGGCGATCTCGTTGACGACCGGCAGCACCCAGTCCGGCAAGGAGTCGAGCGCGTCGACCACCATCGCCTCGAAGTCGGGGAGCGGCACAGCTTGTGGGTCCATGGGTCCGAGTATGCCGACCTGCTCCAGGCCGGACCTACGCTGGCGCCTTGTCCGCTGCGGTCTGGCCGCTGGCTCGCTCCACCTGATCAGCTGGCGGAGATGGCGTCCAGGACCTCCATCTTGGTCGACTTGCGAGCGGGCAGCAGGGCCGCGAGGACGCCGAGCACGAGGCCGAGCACCAGGATCACGGTCAGCTCGAGCCACGGGATGCTGGGTGTGATCGTGGCGGCGCTGAGCCGGTTGAAGGACAGCACCAGCAGCAGTGAGATCACCAGCCCGAGGATCATCCCGCCCAGGGTGCCGAGCAGCGCGATCAGCACCGACTCGAGGGTCACCATCCGGCGGACCCGCTTGTCGGTCATCCCGATGATCCGCAGCAGGCCGAGCTCACGGCGGCGCTCGAGGATCGAGAGCGACATCGTGTTGATGATGCCGATCAGGGCGATCAGCACGCTCATCAGCAGCAGCCCGGTGACCGCCTTGATCAGGAAGTCGAAGACCGTGCCGACCAGCTGACCGACCGCGTTGCCCTCCTGCGCCGTGATGTCGGGCCGGGTGTCGGCGAGGTCCTCGATGGCGGTCTTCGTGCTCCCCTGGGCACCCGAGGCGACATCCACGAACGCGACCGTCGGCGCGGCGTCGCCGACCAGCGACGCGAAGGTCTTCTCGTCGACGAGGGCACCGGTCTGACCGGTGTCCTGGGTGGGCTCCAGGACGGCCACCACCCGCAGCTTCGCGTTCTGCCCGCTGGTGTCCTTGACGGTCACCGTGCGTCCGATGTTGGGGACCGGCCCGTCCCCGGTGTCGAGCACGGCGATGGTGCCCTCACCCAAGTCGTCGAGACTGCCCTTCTCGGTCTTGATGCTGGCGATCTCTGCCATCGCCGCCACGTCCCCGGAGGAGACGGAGGTGGCCGTGCCGTCGATCGTGACCGGCTGCCGCTTGAACGCGACCACCTTGTCGACGTCCGTGATGTCGCTGAGCTTGGTGATGAAGTCCTGGTCGATGGTGCCGCCCTTGCTGACGACGAGGTAGTCGGCGGACTGGATGTCGTTGATCTGCTGGACCGCGAAGTCGCGGATGCTGGCACCAGCCACCGCGACGAGGGTGACCAGGAAGACCCCGATGAGCAGGGCGTTGGCGGTGGTCGCGGTGCGCTTGGGGCTGCGTACGGAGTTGTCGACCGCGAGCCGACCCTCGATGCCGAACCGCTCCAGCAGGGGCCGCGAGACTTTGGCGCCACCCCGGGCGAGGTAGGGCGCTCCGACGAAGACCGACGCCACGAGGGCGACGGCACCCAGTCCGATGGTGACCATCCCGGAGCCGACGACCATTCCGGCCAGGCCGAGCACCGCCAGGACCACGGCGACGACCGCGCGTCCGCGACCCAGCGCTGCGGACTCGGTGGCCGCTTCGCGCATCGCCTCCATCGGCTCGGTGCGCCCCGCCCGACGCGCGGGGATCATCACCGACAGCACCGTGATGACCGTGCCGAGGAGCATCCCGCCGACGATGTTGCTGGCGTCGAACGACAGACCACCGGGCAGGCTGTTGCCGGTGAGCGCCAGCACCCCCTGGAGCGCCAAGGTCAGGAGGTAGCCGGCCACCACACCGAGGATCGACCCCAGGATGCCCAGCACCACACCCTCGAGCCGCAACGAGCGTTTCAGCTGCTTCGGCGTGGCACCGATGGCGGCCAGCACCGCGAGCTCGCGCAGTCGCTGGGCCACGATGACGGTGAAGGTGTTGTAGATGACGAAGCCGCCGACCAGGAGGGCCAGGACCGCGAACGCCTGCAGCGCCTTCTTCAACGTGTCGGCGAACGCCCCGTTGGCCTCGCGCTGGTCCTCGCGGAACTCGTCACCGGTCTGGACGACGAGGCCGTCGGGCACCACCTTGCCGGCCTCGGCGACCAGGGTCTCGGGGTCCGAGCCACGCAGGTAGTAGGAGTCGTACTCCTGCTTGCCGGAGTTCAGCCAGGCGAAGGCGTCGGCCTCGGCGATCGAGACGGTGCCGCCGCTGTCGAGGGCGTCGGAGTCGCCGAACTCGGTGGTGCCCACCAGCGTCACCTGCTGCTTGCCGGCCAGCGTGAGCAGGGTCAGCGAGTCACCGACCTCGAGCTTCTCGTCCGCGGCCAGTCCCTGGTCGACGGCGATCTCCCCACCGGCCTTCGGGGCTTCGCCCTTCGTCACCGAGAGTGGGTTCAGGTCGTCGTCGGTGATCCACAGCCGTCCGGTCGCCGAGCTGGCGAACGGCTTGCCGTCCTCGGCGGAGAAGGCCACAGGAGCGGTCAGGATCCCGGCACCGCCGTCCACGCCCGGGAGCGCGGTCAGCTGGTCGGCGGTCTTCTCGGGCACCTTGAGCGGGTCCGGCTGGGCGGCGCTGTCGGTGGTGGTCGCCGGTTCGTCGGGCACGACAGCGACGGCGACGTTGCCGTACTGCGCGTCGACGTTGCCCTCGAGGGAGGTGATGACGCCGTCCGAGATCACGCTGACGGCGGTGTAGAACCCCACCCCCGCGATGATCGCGACCAGGGTCGCCAGGTAGCGCCCCAGGTTGTGGCGCACGCTGCTGAGTACCAGCTTGATCATGGTCGGGGGCCCTCAGCCCTCGAACTGCTTCATCCGGTCCAGCACCCGGTCGGTCGTCGGCGCGTCCATCGAGTCGACGATCTGGCCGTCGGCGAGGAAGAGCACCCGGTTGGCGTACGACGCCGCGTGCGGGTCGTGGGTGACCATCACGATCGTCTGGCCGGTCTCGTCGACGGCGCGGCGCATGAAGGTGAGGATCTCGACCCCGGTGCGGGAGTCGAGGGCACCGGTCGGCTCGTCGGCGAAGATGATGTCCGGCCGCGGCACCAGGGCACGTGCGACGGCGACCCGCTGCTGCTGGCCACCGGACAGCTGGCTGGGCAGGTTGCCGAGGCGGTCCTGGAGCCCCACGGTGCGCACGATCTCGTCGAACCACGCCTCGTCGGGCTTGGCGCCGGCGAGGGTGAGCGGCAGCAGGATGTTCTCCCGCGAGGTCAGCGACGGGATCAGGTTGTACTGCTGGAAGATGAAGCCGAGCCGGTCGCGCCGCAGCAGCGTCAGCTGGTTCTTGCTCAGCTTCGAGATGTCGGTGTCACCGATGTACGCCGCGCCTCCGGTGAGCCGGTCGAGGCCGGCGACACACTGCATGAGCGTGCTCTTGCCGGAACCCGAGGGCCCCATGATCGCGGTGAACTCGTGCTCGGGGAAGTCGACCGTGACGCCGGCGAGGGCGTGGACCGCCGCGTCGCCGGTGCCATAGGTCTTGCGCGCCTCGACGGCCCGTGCTGCTGCGGCCCGAGGGGGTGCTTCAACGGGGGTGGTCATGCGCGCTCCATCCGTAGGGGTCCCAGAGAGTCTTGGGTGAATTCGCCGACCAGACCGGCGCCGCGGGCCGCGGGCGCTCACCGACTCGGTGTCGCGCGCTGCCATGGCCGGTGGCACCGACCCGGGTCCGCTGCAGACTGCGGCAGCGACGTGCGATCACGAGCCCCGAGGTCACGCGGAAACGCTACTCGATGCTCCGGGTCGCAGACGAGCCGCCCGCTCGACGATCCCCAGACGGCCGTCATGCCGTCATGCCGGTCGACGGGAGCCTTGATCCTCACCCGGGTGGGCCGCGCTCACCGCGCTCGCCTTCGTCGTACCGTTCTCACGTGACTTCTTCGAGTTCGACCCCTCCCCAGAGCTCGCGGTGATCGCGACCGCCGACGAGGGCGCATGACCATCCTCGTGCTCGTCCTCAACGCCGGATCCTCCTCCCTGAAGTACCAGGTCGTCGATCCGGAGACCGGGACCGCGCAGGTCCGCGGCCTCGTCGAGCGCATCGGCGAGGGCGACGTGCCCGACCACGACGCGGCCCTGGACCGGATGCGTGCCGACCTCGAGCACCACGAGGTCGCTGCCGCGTCGCTGAGCGCGGTCGGGCACCGGGTCGTCCACGGCGGGTCGTCCCTGGTCAGGCCCACCCTGGTCGACGACGACGTCCTCGCCGAGATCGACGACCTCGCCCGCCTGGCTCCGCTGCACAACCCGCCGGCGGCCGCCGGCATCCGCAGCGCCCGGAGCCACTACCCCGAGCTGCCCCAGGTCGCGGTGTTCGACACCGCGTTCTTCGCCGACCTGCCGGCCGCAGCCGCGACGTACGCCCTGCCGGCCGACCTGACCGCGGCCACCGGCATCCGGAGGTACGGAGCCCACGGGATCAGCCACGACTACGTGGCGTCCCAGGCGGCCGCGTTCCTGGGGCGTCCGGTCGACGAGATCGACCAGATCGTGCTGCACCTCGGCAACGGCGCTTCCGCGTCCGCGATCAGCCACGGTCGTCCGGTCGACACCTCGATGGGGCTGACGCCGCTGGAGGGCCTGGTGATGGGCACCCGCGCCGGGGACCTCGACCCCGGGGTGCTGCTGCACCTGCTGCGCCACGGCGACCTCGACCTCAACGGGCTCGAGGACCTGCTGCACCACGGATCCGGCCTGCACGGGCTCACCGGCAGTCCCGACTTCCGCGACCTCGACGCCGCGATCGGCGCCGGTGACGAGACCGCACAGGCGGCGTACGACGTCTATGTGCACCGACTCCGGAAGTACGTCGGCGCCTACCTCGCCGTGCTGTCCGGCGCGGACGTCATCACCTTCACCGCCGGCGTCGGCGAGCACAATGCGCGAGTGCGCGCCGGGACGCTGCGCGACCTGGAGGTCCTCGGGATCCGCCTGGACCAGGAGCGCAACGAGGCGGCCGCGGGCGACGGCGCGCGCCGGATCTCCGCCGACGACTCGGCGGTCGACGTGCTGGTGGTCCCGACCAACGAGGAGCTGGCGATCGCCCGCGACGTCGAGGCGCTGCTCAGAAGTCCGCGCTCGTCGACGCCGCCGTCGTCGTGACCGACGGGGAGTTCCCCCGCTCCGGCGTGTCGCCCTCGGAGGTCCATTCCCAGTCCCGCACCTCGGGCAGGTCGTCGCCGTGGTCGCGGGTCCACTGCCGTGCGCGGCGTCGGGTGTCGACCATCTCCTGGCGCAGCGACGCTGCGCGGGAGCCGAGGCTCGGCGTCCGGTCGATGACGTCCATGACCAGGTGGTAGCGGTCCATGTCGTTCATCATCACCATGTCGAAGGGCGTGGTCGTGGTGCCTTCCTCCTTGTAGCCACGCACGTGCAGGTGGTGGTTGTTGGTGCGGCGGTAGGTCAGCCGGTGGATCAGCCACGGGTAGCCGTGGTAGGCGAAGATCACCGGGACGTCGGTGCCGAAGAGGTTGTCGTACTCGGCCTGCCGCATGCCGTGCGGGTGCCCCGTCTCGTCCTGGAGCCGCATCAGGTCGACGACGTTCACCACCCGGATCCGGAGCTCGGGCAGCTGCTCGCGCAGGATCTTGACGGCTGCCAGGGTCTCGAGGGTGGGCACGTCACCGGCGCAGGCCATCACGACGTCCGGACGTCCCCCGTCGTTGGACGCGAACTCCCAGATGCCGGCGCCCCGCGCGCAGTGCAGGTCCGCCTGGTCCGCGGTCAGCCAGTCGAAGGAGGGCTGCTTGCCCGACACCACGACGTTGACGTAGTGCCGGCTCTCCAGGCAGTGCTGCATGGTCGAGAGCAGCGTGTTGGCGTCCGGTGGGAGGTAGACCCGGACGACCTCGGCCCGCTTGTTGACCACGTGGTCGATGAACCCGGGATCCTGGTGGGAGAAGCCGTTGTGGTCCTGGCGCCACACGTGGGAGCTGAGCAGGTAGTTGAGACTGGGCACCTGCGGGCGCCAGGGGATGTCGCGGGTCGTCTTGAGCCACTTGGCGTGCTGGTTGAACATCGAGTCGACGAGGTGGATGAACGCCTCGTAGCAGCTGAAGAGACTGTGCCGGCCCGTGAGGGTGTAGCCCTCCGCCCAGCCCTGGCAGGTGTGCTCGGACAGGATCTCCACGACCCGACCCGATCGGGCGAGGTGCTCGTCGGTGTCGCGGATCTCGCCGGCGAAGACCTTGTCGGTCACCGCGTAGACGGGGTTGAGGCGGTTGGAGGCGGTCTCGTCCGGGCCGAAGATCCGGAAGTTCTCGGGGTTGTCGCGCACCACGTCGATGAGGTACTCCCCCAGCACCTTGGTCGGCTCGTGGATCGACGCACCAGGGGCTGTCACCTCGACGGCTCGGTCGCGGAAGTCCGGCATCCGCAGCGGCTTGGTGAGCAGCCCGCCGTTGGCGTGCGGGTTGGCGCTCATCCGCCGGTTGCCGGTCGGCGCCAGCTGCTGGAGCTCCTCCTTCAGGACACCGTCCTCGCCGAACAGCTCCTCGGCCCGGTAGGACCGCAGCCACTCCTCGAGCTGGGCACGGTGCTCGTCGTTGTCCCGGGTGCCGGACAGCGGCACCTGGTGGGCGCGCCAGGTGCCCTCGACGGGGAGCCCGTCGACGACCTTCGGCCCGGTCCAGCCCTTGGGGGTGACCATCAGGATCATCGGCCACGGTCGGCGCTCGACGTCGCCGTCCTCGCGAGCGGCCCGCCAGATCTCGGTGATCGTGTCGTGGGCCTGGTCCATCGCGGCAGCCATCTGCTGGTGCACGTCGGCCGGGTCGTCGCCCTCGACCGTGATGACCTCGTGGCCGTAGCCCTGCAGCAGGCTCTCGAGCTCGTGGCGGTGGATCCGCGCGGGCACCGTGGGATTGGCGATCTTGTAGCCGTTGAGGTGCAGGATCGGCAGCACCGCACCGTCGGTGACGGGGTTGACGAACTTGTTGCTGTGCCACGACGCAGCCAGCGGTCCGGTCTCGAACTCGCCGTCGCCGACCACGGCCGCGACCACCAGGTCGGGGTTGTCCATGGCGGCGCCGTAGGCATGCGAGAGGACATAGCCGAGCTCACCACCCTCGTGGATGGAACCAGGTGTCTCCGGCGCCACGTGGCTCGGGATGCCGCCGGGGAAGGAGAACTGGCGGAAGAGCGCCCCCATCCCGACCTTGTCGTAGCTGATCCGGGGGTAGAGCTCGCTGTAGGTGCCCTCGAGGTAGGCATTGGCGACCAGGGCGGGTCCACCGTGGCCAGGACCCGCCAGGTAGATCGCGTTGACGTCACGCTGCCGGATCAGCCGATTGAGGTGCGTGTAGACCAGGTTGAGACCGGGGCTGGTGCCCCAGTGCCCGAGCAGCCGCGGCTTGATGTCCTCAGCCACCAGCCCCCGCTCCAGCATCGGGTTGTCGAGCAGGTAGATCTGCCCCACCGCCAGGTAGTTGGACGCCCGCCACCAGGCGTCGAGGGCTTCGAGCTCGGCGTCGTCGAGCACTGGCGCGCTGCGGTCGCTGTCTTTGGTCACGTTCGCCTCCCGGGCGGGTCGCTGGCCTGCGCGCCCAACCTGTCACGCGCCGCCAAACACCGCCAGTGCAGGGACCATGCTGTGGCGGGCCCGGGCAAGATCCCACCCGAAAGAGGTGACGACGGAGGCTGCTGTTGAGCCTGCGTCGCCGGCTCCAGCCACTAGGACGCCGTCACCGAGCAGCCGCGGTCGCGTCGTAGGCGCAGGAGTCGACCTTCTCCTGCGGCTTCGGCCGGGGGCCTGTCGGCCGCTTCTTGGGCTCGAGCGCCTTGGCGACCGTGGCCTGCACGTAGTCGATGTCGGGGTCAGCGGGGTTGAACTCCTCGGAGGAGCGGAAGACCACCGAGCGCGGCTTGGTCCCCTTGGTCCTCGAGGTGAGGTCGACGAACGCCGGCAACAGCTCGCGCGGGATGTCGGTGCGCAGGATCTTCTTGGCCTGGTCGGCCAGCGCCGTGTAGCGCCGCAGCAGGGTCAGCGGGTCCGCCTCGTCGATGATGGCGCTCACCAGGCAGCGCTGCCGTTCCATCCGCTGGTAGTCGTCTGAGCCGTAGCGGCCCCGGGCGAACCACAGCGCGTGGAATCCGTCGAGGTGCTGGTCGGGGCCGGGCTCGAGGTAACCCACCGGCGGGATGCCGGCGTCGGTGTTGCCCTGGATCGCCACCCGCTCGTTGATGTTGACGGTGACGCCACCGATCGCATCGACGATCTGCTTGAAGCCGTCGAGGTTGACCAGGAGGTAGTAGTCGACCGGGATGCCCAGGGTGCCCGAGACGGCCTGCTTGATGGCGTCCGCGCCCTCGTTGTCGCTCTTGCCAAGGACGCCCGGGTTGAGGATCGGCACCTCGGGATAGACAGCGTTGAGCATCCAGTTGCCGGGGTCGCCCCCACCCGTGAAGCCGTCGGGGTAGGCGGCGTGCAACGGGCTGTCGGCCGGGAACGGTGCGTTCATCATGTTGCGCGGCAGGCTGAACGTCACGGTCTTGCCGGTCGTGGTGTCGATACTGGCCAGGATGATCGAGTCGGTGCGCACGCCGGTGCGACCGACGCCGCCGTCGCCGCCGAGGAGCAGCAGGTTGACCCGGTCGCGTCCGCCCCAGGGCTTCTCCGCCTTGACGTTGTCGGGCGCGGTCGCGGTGTCGTTGTCCTCGAAGAGCGTGGTCAGCAGGTCGGCCTGCACCATGGCATAGCGGACGCCCGCGACCGCGGGGCCGGCGACCAGCAGGCACATCCCCACCGCGAAGGCGGCGCCGACGGCGGTCTGGGTCCGCGTCCGCTCGCGAGGACGGACCATGAGGTACGTCGTCAGCACCACGCCGATCCACAGCACCAGGGCGATGCTCACCGCCGCGGCTGCGAGGTGCAGGCGCGTGGGGTCGAACGCGAAGTCGATGGCGGCTCGGAGGTCCCCCCCGAACCACCACACGACCGCGCCCGCGGTCAGCAGCGAGATCAGCAGCACGGCATAGGCGAGCAGGCGTCGGCCCGCGAAGAGGTAGCCGGAGCCGGGCAGCACCGCACCCATGAAGGTGATCAGGACGGTGCCGCGCAGGTTGGTGGTGCGGTGCCACCGACGCGGCCGACGCGGCGTGTCGCATCCGGCGGTCCACTATCGGCGCCGAGTGGTCTCGACCGGCGCCACGACAGGATCGGCGGATGGCACGCCATCTGTCGCGAAGGCCGGTGCCAGGGCATCCGCGATCCGGCGACCCCGCTCGCGGTAGCCCTCCGAGGTGACGTGGATGCCGTCGGAGATGTACCAGCCCATCGTGACCTGGGCCCGCCAGCCGCAGACCCGCATGTCGGGGTAGCGATCGGTGGCCCGCACCCCGTCGAGACTTGGCCGGTAGGTGGTCGAGCCGTCGGTGGGACGGGGCATGATTCCTCCAGGATCACGCGGTTCGCCGGGCGCACACAGCGCGACCCCGATCTGTCGGCAAACCCTAATCGGACGGTCGGACCCGAGGCCGACGACACGCACCCCCCATCGGCGCAGTCCACATCACGTCCGGGCCATCACGGATGGCCCGTTCGGGTCATCCCCGGCCGGGTCCGGCAGGAGGACGGTAGGAGGCGGGGAGAGGAGAGGTGTGGACACCTTCGACGCTGGATACGACCAAGGCCCGTTCCGAGCGCTCTGCGAGGGCGCGCCCGGCGAGTCCGTGTACCCCCTCGAGCGGTTCCGGGTCGAGTGGGGACCGATCTTCCACCGAGGCCGGCTCGACGGCACCGCCCGCGTGCTGGTGATCGGCCAGGACCCCGCCGCCCACGAGGGTGTGGCACGACGGATCCTCTGCGGAGTGGCCGGGCACCGGGTCCAGGGCTTCCTTGCCAAGCTCGGAATCGACCGGAGCTATGTGATGGTCAACGCCTTCCTCTACTCCCTCCACGGCACCGACGCACCTACCCACACCCAGGCTCAGCTCGACGACCGCTTCGACTGGTTCGAGGCGATCCTGGACACCGCCGGGATCGAGCTGGTCGTCACCTTCGGATCCATCGCCAACAAGGTGTGGGGGCGATTCCTGCGCGACCGCTCCCCCGTCGATCCGCCTCCGCAGGTGACCGCGGTCCACCCCACCGCGCACCTGACGGACACCGAACTGCTGGCGCGGTGGAACGCCACCCTCATCGCGGCCCATGCCGCACTGGTCCACCCGGACCGGGCGGTCGCGCTGGTGCCCTACGGGACCGAGCTGGACGAGGCGGTCGACCTCGTCGGGATCCCCTCCTTCGACCTCCCCGCGGGGCTGCCCGCCTGGATGGCCGGTGCGCAGACGTGGGCGGTGCGCGGCGACGACCCGGAACCGGCCTCGACCGCGGACCGGATCACGGTGACCATCCCATTGGCCGACCGAGTCGACCGCGGACCGTCATGAGCGATCAGGATCCCTTCGACCAGGCCTACGACACCGGTATCGACCGGGCGGTCCCGATCGCACCGGCAGTGCTGGCAGGTGACGTCGGCGGGCAGCGACAAGGGGCGGCGCTGAGGGCCGGGCCCGTGGCCTTCGGCGGATCGGTGATCCAGGCCGGCGGCAGCCTGGCCCGGGGCTGGGTCGTGGTCGAAGGGGATCGGATCGCCGAGATCAGGACCTCGAAGCCCACGGGGATGACCACCGTGGCCACCGGCGGGGTGATCCTCCCGGGCCTGATCGACCTCCACGGCCACCCCGAGTACAACGTCTTCTCCGCCTGGGAGCCACCGAAGAGCTTCATCAACCGCGGTCAGTGGCGCAACAGCAACGAGTACGACGTCCTGGT
This sequence comes from uncultured Actinomycetota bacterium, assembly GCA_963706475.1. Classification (GTDB taxonomy): domain Bacteria; phylum Actinomycetota; class Actinomycetes; order Propionibacteriales; family Nocardioidaceae; genus Nocardioides. The sequence continues at coordinate 137,092 of CAVPLV010000005.1, forward strand.
CAAGAAGCCCTGGTCGGAGCTGACCAGTGCCGGCACGTCCGCATCGGTGAAGACCTCGATGACGCGGTACGCCGAGGTGCGCGCCGTCTCCGGCGGTGTGACCGCGATCCAGGGCGCCTCGCAGGACTACCCCAAGAAGGCGGAGGCCCTGGTCCGCAACGTCGACCTCGTCATCTTCGGAGAGCAGATCGCCCGCAGCACCATCGACTTCGGGCGCCTCGACACCGACCGGACCGAGAGCATCCGCAAGGGCATCTTCGATACCGGGGCCATCAAGGCCCACTACGTCCACCTCGCCGAGGGGCAGAAGTCCAACCAGGCGTCCGTGCAGGAGTTCCTCGACTTCGCCGAGTCGCCGATGTTCGGGCCCGCGACCGTCGTCATCCACGGCACTGCCCTCACCCGCACGCACTTCGACCAGCTGGCCGCCGTCGGCGGCAAGCTGGTCTGGTCCCCGCAGTCGAACCTGCGGCTCTACGACGACACGACCGACATCAAGGCGGCGATCGACGCCGGCCTGCCGATCGGTCTCGGCGCCGACTGGATGCCCTCGGGCAGCCCCAGCCTCCTGCACGAGCTGAAGATCGCCCAGCGCGTCCTGGCCCGTCAGTCCGCCGACGTACCCGCCGACCGGCTCGTGCACATGGTCACCGCGGGCGCCGCCGAGATCGCCGGTCTCGGCGACAAGCTCGGCACCCTGGCTGTTGGCCGACCCGCGGACCTGATCGTGCTGCAGAAGCACCACGCCGACCCCTACGACAACGTCGTGGCGGCCTACCCGTCGTGGGTCGACCTCGTGATGATCGGCGGCAACGTGATCTATGGGCGCCCCGACTGGGTCAGCCAGGTCACCGAGATCGCCGACCACGAGCGGGTCGAGGCCTGGGGTCGGCAGATGCTCCTCGACACCTGCTTCGGCACCCCGGACGACTCCCCCGCCGACGGTCCGCCCCGGCGCCTCGCCGAGATGCGGCAGCGACTGATCGATCGGCACCCGGCCGTAGGCCCGATCTTCGCCTGATCACCGCATCGCCTTGGAGGTCAGGTGACCCATGCGGTTCGGCAGGTCACCGGGCATCGAGCAGTCCTAGTGGCCCGGCCGGTCCTCGTCGGCACCATCTGGCGGGCGGGATTCAGCGACGTCGTAGTCCGACGCATCGGGCCAGATCGGTTCGGGCTCCTCAGCCGGCCCCCGCGCCTGCTCCTCTGCACCGGAGCCTTGGGGCGGATCCTGGGCCGGCGGCTCCAGGCGCACGGCAACGTCGCCGGGCGGCGGGACGATCTGGCCGGCCTCCTTGATCGCCGAGCTCACCGAGTTGGCGCCGAAGTAGAAGGCCGCCACCGCGGTCACCAGGGTGCCGAGGATGGTGATCAGCTGCTTGGCGATGTCGTCGGAGGTCTCGGTGCCCGAGTGGGGGTAGAGCACGACGTCGTACACGACCTCGTCATTCACGGTGCGCGGCGTGGAGCTCTGGATCTCCTCGATCGGGATGGCGGCGTAGCGCGCGGCGTCGACACCCTGGATCGAACGGGACTCGTCGCGGTCGCCGCCGGTCTCGCGGGTGCTGTTGAAGAGGAAGATCGCTGCGATGAAGAAGAGCAGGATCAGCAGCAGGGCGATGACCGCGCGGATGCTGCCCCTGGGCAGCCCCATGGCCTCGTCTCCGTTGGAGAGCCCGAGGCGCTTCAGCACGATGGTGAGGGTGCAGACGACCAGGATCAGGATGACGGCTGCCGCGACGAACACCAGCGAGAGCGCCGACTCCGGGCCGGCTCCCGAGGTGCTCAGCCGCAGCAGGAGCAGCACCAGGACGGCCAGGACCACCACCGTGACCACGGCCGAGACCACCAGGGCGGAGACCGCCGACCAGCGGGGATCCTCGGGCCGACCACCTGAGTCCTGGGAGGGGGCCGACCGACTCCTGCCAGCCCCGCCCGGATCGTCCAGCTCCGCACGACGCCGTTCGAGGAGCGCCCACCGCGACGTGAGCGACTCCTCGTAGCCGAGCTCACGCTCGGCGTGTCGCAGGCGTCGTTCCTCCGGGCTGAGCAGCCAGCCGAACAGCCTCATGTCGTCGCTCCGATGCCGCACACGCCGAGACCAGTGACCTCCACCCGTCTTTCAAGGTCGCAGGTCCACCGACCCACGGTCAACGGTCGCCAGGTGTGCCCGGTGACGTGGTCTAGCCCGGTGGTCTAGTCCGGGAGCTGGTCCAGGTCCCGGCGCACGTCCGCGATCACGTCCTGCGCGACGTCAGAGGCGAGGTCGTGCTCGGAGTCCAGGATCGCCCGCATCGCCGCGACGCACGAGGCTCCACCCGCAGCCGCGAGGGCAGCGGCCGCGGTCAGCGGGCCCGGCGTACCGGAGGGTGCCTGCGGGGTCTCGCCGGCCGTGTCCCGCAACGACCGGAGGATCAGTTCGGCACCGTCGAGGCGGCCCCAGAGATAGTCGTTCTCCCGCCAGCCGGCCTCGAAGAACCCGCTGAAGTGGTGGAAGCCAGTGCCCTTGAGCTTGCCACCCTCGCGGCTGAGGACGGACGCCGCGAGCGGGCTGAACTGCGAGACCGGGATCGGGGTGAACTGCGGCAGCTCCGAGAGGGAGACCGTCGGGAAGATGACGGCGTCCCACAACGGGAACCCGATGTAGCGAGCAAGCAGACTGCTGCGGTGCTCCTGGGTCCAGTCCCGGGTGCTGGTCTCGAAGAACGTCCACATGTCGGCACCGCCGTCGCGCACGACGGTGTCGGCGGCCAGGGCGTCGCGGTAGTGGAAGAAGAGCTTCTCGAAGGCCTCGCTGACCTCGGCACGTTGCGCGAAGAGCGACGGATCGGCGAGCAGCCAGTCGTCCAGGCCGTCCGCGGACAGGAAGCCGGTCAGCTCGGGGGGCGTGTCGACGATGGTGCGGGTGGTGACGGTCCGCAGGTCCTCGAGCAGCTGCCACGCCTTCTCCTTGAGCGTGTCCAGGCTCGCCCGCGACGGCCCGTTCCCGGCGTGGTAGAGCTCGTTGATCCCGGCCAGCAGGAACAGCACCCGCCGCTCCCGGTAGGGGATGTCGGCACCCCTCAGCAGCTCACCCAGGTCCGCGGGGTCCGCATCGGTCCAGGCCGGCTGGGTGCGCGCCCATGCCGCGATGGCGGCCCGGACGAAGCTGCTCCGGCTCGAGTCGCGGGGATAGACGAGGGCTTGCGAGATCTCGTCGGCCAGACGTCTGCCGACCGCGTCGACCTTGAGTCGCTGGTAGGTGGCCCACGTCGGCTGCAGGACCTTCGCAGCATGGTCGCGTACGGCGTCGATCGCGGCCTGGACGCCGTCGGCACCCGTGGCCACCTCACCCTGCGCCGCGGCCGCCGACCAGCTCGGACGGGCCAGCGCGACACCGATCTGCTCCTCCATCTCGGCCATCTGCCGGGTCGCGATGTCGCCGACCTGGGCGATCCGCAGGTTCATGTCGCGCAGCGTGAGCAGCTCGCGGAGGATCGGGTGGCTGCCCTTGACGCCGTTGACCTTCAACAATCCCGAGACCCAGCCCAGCTCCGCGGTCTTCTCCGCGATCTTCTCCGGGTCCGACTCCCCTGACGTCCCTAGCGCGCGGCCCGGGTCGGGTTGGATGTAGATGATCTTCCGGAGCACCTCGGACTCGGCGCGACGCCCGGCGATCGCGTCGATCACGTGGTCGAACGGGGCGTTGTCGAGGATGCCGCCGTCAGCGAACCACGCGGTCTGGGCGCTGAGCCCGGGCTCGTCGTACTCGAACTTCAACCGGCCGCCGCCCAGGTCCGGGACCGGCATCCCGGACTCGCTGCCGAACGACGTCGCACTGACCGGGGCGAAGGCGCCGGGAAAGCTCGAGGTCGCGCGCGCCGAGAACGCCAGCGCCGGGTTGCCGTCCGGGCCGAACTCGGCCTCGGCACCCCCACGATCGGTGTCGAAGCGGACCACCTGGGCGTGGTAGCGGTCGCGCTGGCTCGCGCCGCCGATCCCGGAGGGCACCAGCATCTCGAACCCGTTGAGGTCCGTGGTCGTGACGAAGAGCTCCAGGCGCCCGGTTGTCGGCACCAGCGACGGCGTCGCCCCGAAGCCGTTGCTCGCACCACCGCGGCCCTCGTCCATGCCGGTCAGTGCGGCGCTCAGCAGCTCCGACATCCGCTCACCCTTGAGCGGCGAGGTCGGCTTCGTCGAGTTGGCCAGCTGCTTGAAGATCGCGAACACCGCCTTGGTCCGCAGTCCACCGGGCATCTTCGTGCGGAGCAGCTTGCGCAGGTCGCCCTCGTCGATCCAGAGCCGCTTGAGCTGCTCCTGCTCGGCGTTGACCGCCAGCGCCTTGGCGAGCACGACGCCGTTGATCCCGCCCGCCGACGTGCCCGAGATGATGTCGATGGTCACCGACAGCGGGCGGCCGCGCTCGGCCAGGTCGGCCAGGGTCTCGAAGTAGTGACGCTCGGTGCTGCCGGTCTCGGGGAAGGGGTTGAGCGTCGGGTCCGCGTCGAAGGCACGTGACGCACGCACCAGCTTGTGCAGCTCCTTGGTGACGCCGTGCATGTAGACCGCGAGGGAGACCCCGCCGTACAGCACCAGGGCGATCCTCAGCTCGGCCGGCCGGCCGGCGGAACGGGCCGCTGTCGTGGGCATCGTTGCCTCCGCACGTCGATGGCTGCCTACCGAGACTGCAGAGCAGCAGGCACAACGAGTATGGAACCGGTCGGCGGTTTGCGGAAGCCTGGAGGCGATCCCTCAGGCACTGGGTCCGAAGTCGAAGACCGCGATCGGGTCGCTCGTCGGGCTGCTCGAGCCGCCGGCCGGCTCGAGGGTGATGGCCGCTGCCTTGGCTGTGGCGGCGTCGCCCTGGAGGGCCACGGTCTGGTCGGGGCGGCTCGGCAGCAGGCCCGCGGAGACCCGGCCAGAGATGGGCTGGTCGAGCCAGGCCTGGTAGACGAGTCCGTCCGGCGGCGCGGGCAGGTCCGTGGTGACGAGGACCGCCCGTCCCACGGAGTCGGAGTGCCAGACGGTGGCCGTCCAGCCGCGTCTGGACTCGATGGTGCTGTGCTTGCTGTCGGCGGCGTGCAGCACCAGGGACGAAGCGCTGACCTGGTCGGCCGGGTCGGAGACGACGTCGACGGCGACACCGGTGCCGACCACGGCGATCAGCCCGGCGGCGACCGCCAGGGCCCAGGCGCGGCGCCGGGTGCGGCGTACGGGCGGAGCAGCGGCCCCGGTTGCCGGCAGCGGTGGCAACGGCCGGACCCGGCTGACCTCCCGGATCACCCGTCGCCGCAGCGGCGGTGGCGGCGAGCTCGCGACGGTGTCCGCCAGCAGCACCGCAGCAGCGCGGAGGCTGGCCACCTCGTCGCGGCAGTCACGGCACCCGGCCAGGTGCGACTCGAAGTCGAGCAGCTCGCCGGGGGCGAGCCCGTCCACGACGTACGCCCCGGCAAGCAGGTGCACGGCCTGCGGGTGCATGGCGGCTCCTGTCCGGGGCGTACGGCGCGGGTCTTGTTACTTGGAGACGGTGTTGACCGTGATCGTGGCGATGCCGACCAGCAGGCCGGGCTTCACGGCGTCGGTCTTGAACGTCTGGTTCAGCAACGGGGCCGCGTCCTCGGAGATCTCGACCTTCGTGCCCTCGAGGACGGCGTTGCTGCCCTCGGTCTCGAGCGGCTTCAGGGTGCGGCCGTCGAGCTGGAAGAGGAACGCGCTGGTCGCGGCGACCTTGCCGTTGACCGTGACGTCGCCGTAGACCCGCGAGACTCCGGGGTCGACGTTGAAGTTGGTCAGCTCGACCTTGGTGTCACCGGCGGTGAGCGAGAGGCCGGAGCCCTCGTGCTGGATCTGGCCGATGACGTACGGCGACACCTCGCCGGGCTTGAAGACGGTCACGTTGCCGCCGGTGATCGGGAAGATCAGCGACCCGGCCTCCAGCTTGGCGGTGCCGACCACGCCGGGGGTGAGCTTGAGCGAGGTGAGGGCGTCGGTGAAGCCCGTGTCGAGCGCGATCGCGGTGGTCTCGCCCTGGAGTGCCTCGATCGAGGCGACCGGCTTGGGCGCCGCAGCGGACGAGGACGCGGACGAGCTCGCGTCACTGGAATCGCTGGAGCCGCAGGCGGCGAGCGGACCGGCGAGCAGGGCCACGGTGGCCAGGGCGGCGAGGGTCTTCTTGGGCTGGGAGATGGTGCGCATGGTGGCGCTCCTTGCAGGTTGGCGTCGTGGTGCTGTGTCGAGAGGTTGTTCGACTCCAACAGGCAAACGGATTGGATCCGTCGGGATCTCCTTCGGTCACGGGGAGGACACGGGGAGGTCACGAAAAGATAACGGCCCCCGGATCGCTCCGGGGGCCGCCTGGCACATCACCTGATCAGGGAGGGATCAGAGGATGTACAGCATCTCCTGGTAGGTCGGCAGCGACCACAGGTCGTCAGCGACGAGCCCTTCGAGCTCGTCGGCGGCGGCGCGGATCGCCGCCATGGCGGGCAGCACGTTGTCGCGGGCGAAGCCCGCCTCCTCGATGCCGCTGAAGTCGTGCAGATGGTGCACGGCCACCGCCAGGTCGGCGAGCCCGGCCTTCAGGTCCCCGATCGGACCAGTGACCGCCCGCAGCGTCGACACGTCGGCATCGACACCGGCAGCGGTGAGCGCCGCGACGTTGGTGGCCAGCTCGGTCTGGTAGCGGATCGCGCTGGGCAGGATGATCGTGTTCGCGATCTCCAGGGTGAGGTTGGCCTCGACGCTGACGGTGAGCAGGTAGTGCTCGATGCCGACCTCGTAGCGGCTGTGCATCTCGCGCGGACTGAACACGGCGTACTTGGAGAAGAGCTCGATCGCCTCCTCGGAGATCAGCTCGGGCAGCGCGTCCACGGTGGTGCGCAGGTTCTTCAGACCACGCTGCTCGGCCTCGATCGGCCACTCGTCGGAGTAGCCGTTGCCGTTGAAGATCACCGCACCGTGGTCGCTGATGATCGAGGTCAGCAGGCTCTGGACGGCCTCGTTGAACTCGGTGCCGTCGGCGACCGCGGCCTCGAGCGTGGTGGCGCAGTAGTCGAGCGCCTCGGCCATGATCGTGTTGATCATCACCATCGGCGCGGCCACGGTCTGCAGCGAGCCCGGCGCGCGGAACTCGAAGCGGTTGCCGGTGAAGGCGAACGGGCTGGTCCGGTTGCGGTCGCCCGGGTCCCTGGTCAGGTCGGGCAAGGTGTCCACACCGATCCTGAGCGTGCCCTTCTCCTTCGAGCGGGTCGCCCCGCCCTTGGCGATCTGGTCGAAGACGTCGGCCAGCTGGTCGCCGAGGAAGATCGAGATGATCGCCGGTGGCGCCTCGTTGGCGCCGAGGCGGTGGTCGTTGGACGCCGACGCGACCGAGGCGCGCAGCAGCCCGCCGTACTTGTGCACCGAGCGGATCACCGCGGCGCAGAAGACCAGGAACTGGGCGTTGTCGTGCGGGGTGTCGCCCGGCACCAGCAGGCTGCCGAGCTCGGAGTTGCCCAGTGAGAAGTTGACGTGCTTGCCCGAGCCGTTGACGCCGTCGAACGGCTTCTCGTGGAAGAGACACTCCATGCCGTGCTTGCGCGCGACCGCCCGGAAGGTCGTCATCAGCAGCTGCTGGTGGTCGGAGGCCTCGTTGGCGCGCTCGAACATCGGCGCGATCTCGAACTGACCGGGCGCTACCTCGTTGTGGCGGGTCTTGGCCGGGATGCCCAGCTTGAAGAGCTCCCTCTCGGTGTCCATCATGAAGCCGAGCACCCGCTCGGGAATCGCACCGAAGTAGTGGTCGTCGAACTCCTGACCCTTCGGCGGCTTGGCCCCGAAGAGGGTACGGCCGGCGTTGATCAGGTCCGGGCGGGCCAGGTAGAAGTGGCTGTCGATCAGGAAGTACTCCTGCTCGGGTCCGCAGTAGGCCACGACGCGCTCGGGGTCGGTGTGCCCGAAGAGCCGCAGCACCCGCTCGGCCTGGACCGCCATCGCCTGCTGCGAGCGCAGCACCGGCGTCTTGTGGTCGAGGGCGTCGCCGGTCATCGAGATGAAGACCGTCGGGATGCACAGCGTGTTGCCGTTGGGGTTCTCCAGGACGTACGCCGGGCTCATCACGTCCCAGCCGGTGTAGCCGCGCGCCTCGAAGGTGTTGCGCAGGCCGCCGTTCGGGAAGGAGGACGCGTCGGGCTCGCCCTGGACCAGGGTCTTGCCGGAGAACGACGCCAGCGCGGTGCCGTCACCGACCGGGTCGAGGAAGCTGTCGTGCTTCTCTGCGGTCAGGCCGGTCAGCGGGTAGAAGACGTGGGCGTAGTGGGTCGCCCCCTTCTCCAGCGCCCAGTCCTTCATCGCCGAGGCGACGGCGTCGGCCATGTCGGTGTCGAGCGGGGTCGACTTCTCGATGGTCGCGAGCACCGACTTGTAGACCGACTTCGGCAGCCGCTTCTGCATCACGCTCACGCTGAAGACGTTGGACCCGAAGATCTCCCCGGGCTCCTCACCCGGGTCGAAGCTGATGGCCGGAGGCACGTAGGCCTCGACGTCCTTGATCGCCTGCAGACGGACGTTGTTCGCACTCATGGTTCAGACTCCCTCGCGATGGCCGCTCCCCACGGCTGGTCCCGCGAACGTAGGACAGGTTCGTGTCGGGGTTGTTTCGCCGTGGTGTCGTGGGCCGACGACTTGGGGTGTCGCTGGTGACAGCTGCGCCGGGGTGACATCATCTGGCCATGGAGTCCGCCGCGGGCCGCGTCCGCCGCGCCCTGGTTGTCGAGGACGATCCGGACGTCTCGGCCATCATCGAGTTCACCCTGGCCGAGCAGGGTTTCGACGTGATCGCCGTCGACTCCGGACTCGCCGGTGTGCAGGCGGTCCGCGACCACCAGCCGGACCTGGTCACCCTCGACCTCGGCCTCCCCGGCCTGGACGGGATCGAGGTGTGTCGACAGATCCGCGAGATCAGTGATGCGTACGTCGTCATGGTGACCGCGCGCTCCGACGAGATCGACCGGCTGCAGGGCCTGGAGACCGGCGCCGACGACTTCCTCCCCAAGCCCTTCAGCGCCCCGGAGCTCCAGGCCCGGGTCAACGCGATGTTCCGCCGCCCCCGCACCGCGCCCAGCCGCGAGGTGCTCCAGCACGCCGACCTGCGGGTCGACGTGCCCAGCCGGCGCGCGTTCCGCGACGACGTCGAGCTGTCCCTGACCCGCACCGAGTTCGACCTGCTGACCACCCTGATGCGACAGCCGGACCGGGTCTGGACCCGCGAGGAGCTGCTGCGCTCGGTGTGGGACACCGAGTGGGCCTCCGACACCCACCTCGTCGAGGTGCACATCGGCAACCTGCGCCGCAAGCTCGGCGACACTCCGGGGCAGACCCGCTCGATCCGGACGGTCCGGGGCGTCGGCTACCGGATGGAGCTGGGCTGAACGTCTGGGTCAGTCCCAGAAGATCCGCTCCACCACCGCCCGGGCGAGTCGCGTGTAGCGCAGCTGGTCGTTGAGCATCGCGTCGGAGGAGCCCGCGGGGTAGCCCAGGATCGACGCCACCGCAGCGCGCTCGCGGATGTCGCGGGGGAGGTCGTCGCTGGGCTTCCCGCGGACCAGGGTGACGGCGTTGCGCACCCGGCTGACCCGTCGCCAGCTCTGCTGGAGCACGGCGGCGTCGTCCTCGTCCACGATCCCGGCCTCGCGGGCGGCGGCGAGCGCCTCGATGGTGCGGGAGGTGCGCAGACCGGGCACGCTGCCGGCGTACTTCATCTGCAGCAGCTGGACGGTCCACTCGATGTCGCCGAGCCCCCCGCGGCCGAGCTTGAGGTGGGTGTGCGGGTCGGCACCGCGCGGCAACCGCTCGTTGTCGATGCGGGCCTTGATCCGCCGCACCTCGACGACGTCGTCGTCGGAGATCCCCTCGGGTGGGTAGCGCAGCGGGTCGATCATCGCCTCGAACCTGATCCGCAGGTCGAGGTCGCCGACCACCGCGTCGGCCCTCAGCAACGCCTGCGCCTCCCAGACCTTCGACCACTTCGCGTAGTACGCGGCGTAGGAGTCGAGGGTGCGGACCAGGGCGCCCTGCTTGCCCTCGGGCCTCAGGTCAGCGTCGACCTCCAGGGCCGGGTCGGGACCAGGGACCGCGAGCAGCCTTCGCACCTCGTTGGAGACCGCCTGGGCGTACGACGACGCCGACTGCGGGTCGGCGTCCGGCACCGGGTCGTGGACGAACAGCACGTCGGCATCGCTGCCGTAGGACAGCTCGAAGCCGCCGTAGCGGCCCATCGCGACCATCGCCATCCGGGTCGGCGCCTCGTCCAGCGACCGGGCCTGCCGCACCGTCCGGCCGGCCAGGTCGAGCGTGGCCTCGAGGGTGGCGTCGGTGAGCCGGGACAACCCCGCACCGACGTCGGCGACGTCGGTGAGCCCGAGCAGGTCACCGGCCGCGATCCGCAGCAGCTCGCGGCGGCGGATCCCTCGGACCGCGAGCACCGCAGCCACCGGGTCGTCGTGACGGTGCGAGGAGGCGAGCATCTCCTCGGTCAGCCCCTCGGCGGAGAGCGGCTCCAGGCCGCTGCCGAGCATCCGGACGCCCTGGGGCTCCCGCTCCAGCAGGTCGGTGGCGTAGCGCGAGGTCGCCAACAGCCGGGCCATCCGCTCGGCGACCTCGCCCTCGTCACGCAACGTCGAGAGGTACCACGGAGTCGAGCCCAGCGACTCGCTGATCCGCCGGAAGCCGAAGAGCCCCGCGTCCGGATCGGGAGCGTCGGCGAACCAGGACAGCATCACCGGGAGCAGGGTGCGCTGGATCCGGGCCGCGCGGCTGACCCCCGCAGTCAGCACCTCGAGGTGACGCAGTGCCGCCTCGGGGTCGAGGAAGCCGAGCGCCGCCAGCCGTTTCTCAGCGGCCTCGGGCGACAGCCGCGCCTCCTCGCCCGGGATCCGGGCCACGGCGCTCAGCAACGGGCGGTAGAAGAGCTTCTCGTGGAGCCGGCGCACCTCGCGGCGGTGGTGCTGCCAGGTCTTGTCGAGGATCCCGACCGGGTCCTTGAGGTAGCCCATGCTGCGCCCGATCCGGCGCAGCGACCCATCGTCGTCCGGCACGACGTGGGTGCGCCGGAGCTGACGCAGCTGGATGCGGTGCTCGAGGGTGCGCAGGAACGAGTAGGCCTCGTGCAGGGCGACGCCGTCGTCGCGGCCCACGTAGCCGCCGCGACTCAGCTCGGCGAGCGCGCTCAGCGTGGTCGCGGTGCGGATCCGCTCGTCCGCGCGACCGTGCACCAGCTGCAGGAGCTGCACCGCGAACTCCACGTCGCGCAGCCCCCCGGAGCCGAGCTTGAGCTGACGCTCGGCGTCGCGGGCCGGGATGTGCTCGAGCACCCGGCGACGCATCGCCTGGGTGTCGGCGACGAACCCGTCCCGCTCGGCGGCCGACCACACCATCGGCCCGGTCATCTCGACGAACTCGGTGCCGAGCTCGAGGTCGCCGGCGACCGGGCGGGCCTTCAGCAGCGCCTGGAACTCCCAGGTCTTGGCCCAGCGCTCGTAGTAGCCGCGGTGGCTGGCGATGGTCCGCACCAGCGGGCCGGCCTTGCCCTCGGGTCGCAGCGCCGCGTCGACCGGCCAGATGGTGCCCTCGCCGGTGTGGTCGGAGCAGACCCGGATCAGGTTGCTGGCCAGCTGGGTCGCAGCCCGGAGCACGGCGTTGTCGTCGGCTCCCTCCCCCGCGGGTGCGTAGGCGAAGATCACGTCGACGTCGGAGACGTAGTTCAGCTCGTGTCCGCCGCACTTGCCCATCGCGATGACCGCGAGCCGGGCCAGCTGAGCGCCGGGACCGACCCGTTGCCGGGCCACCGCGAGCCCGGCCTCCAGCGTGCCGGCGGCCAGGTCGGACAGCTCGGCAGCGGCATCGTCGAGACCCAGGTGGTGGGTGAGGTCGCGGGCAGCGAGGCGCAGCATCAGCCGGCGGTACTCGACCCGGAGCGCATCGACGGCCTGTGCGTCGGGGACCGTCGCGACCGGTGCCTCGTCGTCCGGGTCGGCACCGACGACGGCGAGCAGGCTGGCGCGGATCGCCCAGGCCGCCGGCCGGGTGGAGCCCAGGTCGGGGTCGGTGAGGTCATGCCACTGCCACGGGTGCCGGACCAGGTGGTCGGAGAGCGCGGTGCTGGCCCCGAGGACGCTGAGCAGCCGCATCGCAGTGCCCTCGTCGTCGGCCAGGGTCCGGAGCAGGAGCACCGGATCGTCCACGACCTCGATCAGCCGCACCAGGCCGGCGAGCGCCTCGTCCGGGTCGGCGGTCCGGGCCAGGAGCGCGAGCAGGGGGTCAGCGGCGTCACCGAGGGTCGCGAGGGCCGCCAGCGCGGCCTCGGGGTCCAGGAACCCCAGTCGCAGCAGGTTGCCCTTGCTGTTCGCGGGCCGCATCATCGGGCAGCTCGTTCCCGGGCCATCGCAGCGAAACCGGCCGCCAGCGGCCGCCACGCCTCGTCCAGCTCGGCACGCGCCGCTTCGACGTCGCGCAGCAGGGCGTCGGTGTCGATGCCACGGGTCTCGTGTGAACCCCGGTCGAAGTCCGCCCACGGCCGCAGCACCGGTACGTCGACCTCCGGGTGCAGCTGCACGCCCCAGACCGACGGTGCGAACCGGACCGCCTGCACCTCGCCGCGATCAGTGGCCGCGAGCAGCGTCGCGCCCTCGGGGAGCACCGTCACCACGTCGTCGTTCCACTGCACACCGCGGCGGGGGGTGGCCAGCGGTCCGAGCAGCGGGTCCGCGGCGGCGTCCGTGGTCCACCCGGTCGGGACCAGCCCGACCTGCTGGCCGAGGGCGTTGCGCTCGACCGTGCCGCCGAGGGCCACGGCGACCAGCTGGTGGCCCAGACAGACCCCGAGCACCGGGAGGCTGGTGACGACGGCCGCACGGACCAGCTGCTTGACCGGGGTGAGCCACGAGTGGCGGACGTCGTCGTCAGCACCCATCGGGCCGCCGAGCACCAGCAGCGCGTCGTACTCCTCGAGGGCCGGGAGCTCGTCGCCGGCATAGGGACGTCGTACGTCGAGGTCGCAGCCCGCCTCCACGAGCCAGTCCCCCAACAGCGCGGGCGGGCACTCCCGGTCGTGCTCGATCACGAGCACCACCGCGCGCCGCGCACCGGCTGCGGTCATGCTCAGATGACCGGCAGCATGCGGTCGCGCTCGAAGGCCGAGACCTGGCCGCGGTACTCGTCCCACTCGGCGCGCTTGTTGCGCAGGAAGAAGTCGAAGACGTGCTCGCCCAGCGTCTCGGCGAGCAGCTCGGAGCTCTCGGCGATCTCGATCGCCTCGTTGAGGCTGCGCGGCAGCGGCTCGATGCCGAGGCTCTGGCGCTCGCGCTCGGTGAGCGACCAGACGTCGTCCTCGGCCTCGCGCGGCAGCTCGTAGTCCTCCTCGATGCCCTTCATGCCGGCCGCGAGCACGACCGCGTAGGCGAGGTAGGGGTTGCAGGCGGCGTCGATGGTGCGCAGCTCGACCCGGGTCGACTGGCCCTTGAGCGGCTTGTACATCGGCACCCGGATCATCGCCGAGCGGTTGTTGTGGCCCCAGCAGATGTAGGACGGCGCCTCGCCGCCGAACATCATCCGCTTGTAGCTGTTGACCCACTGGTTGGTGACCACGCTGATCTCGGGGGCGTGCCGCAGGACGCCGGCGATGAACTGGCGGCCGGTCTGGGAGAGCTGGTACTCCGCGCCGGCCTCGAAGAAGGCGTTGCGGTCGCCCTCGAACAGCGAGACGTGGGTGTGCATGCCCGAGCCCGGGATGGGTGGTGAACGGCTTGGGCATGAAGGTCGCCCAGATGCCCTGGCCGAGCGCGACCTCCCGGATCACGGTGCGGAAGGTCATGATGTTGTCGGCGGTCGAGAGCGCGTCGGCGTAGCGCAGGTCGATCTCCTGCTGGCCCGGGCCGCCCTCGTGGTGGCTGAACTCCACCGAGATGCCCATCGCCTCGAGCATGGTGATCGCCTCGCGGCGGAAGTCGGCGCCCTGCGACTGCGCGGTGTGGTCGAAGTAGCCGCTGCGGTCGACCGGCACCGGCTCGACGCCGGGCTGCGGGGTGTCCTTGAACAGGTAGAACTCGATCTCGGGGTGGGTGTAGAAGGTGAAGCCCTTCTCGGCCGCCTTGGCTCAGGGTGCGCTTGAGCACGTAGCCGCGGGTCGGCGTACGACGGCGGAGCCGTCCGGCATCACGATGTCGCAGAACATCCGCGCGGTCGCCGGGCCCTCGCCGCGCCACGGCAGGATCTGGAACGTCGACGGGTCGGGCTTGGCCAGCATGTCGGCCTCGTAGACCCGGGCGAAGCCCTCGATCGCGGAGCCGTCGAAGCCGATGCCCTCGTCGAAGGCCCCCTCGAGCTCGGCCGGCGCCACCGCGACGGACTTCAGGAAGCCCAGCACGTCGGTGAACCACAACCGCACGAACCGGACGTCGCGCTCTTCGAGTGCGCGGAGTACGAAGTCTTCCTGCTTGCCCATGGCGCACCCTATCGGCGGGCCCACAGGCTGGTGCCATCAGTCGTCGTCCGGCAGGGTGTTGCGCTCGAGCTCGGCCACGGTCGGGCGCCCCCGGTTGCAGAAGACCTCGATCTCGATGGACTCCCGCTGCCGGGCGAACACCGCGTCGACGTCGTCGTCGGGTCCACGCTCGAAGCTGACCACCCGCCAGCCGGCCGCCGTGTCGGGGCGCACCGCGATGCCGTAGGCGACCACGCCGCGGCACTCGACGACGAACACGCCGAACTCCTCGGTGATCGCCGCGCGCACCCGCGTCGCGTCCGGGTCCGGCGCGGGCGCCGCCCTCGCTCGAGCTCGGCGGTGCGGATCACCTCGTTGCCCGAGCGGGCCGCGGTCGCGGATGCTGGCCCCGACGCTGGTCACCGCGACGACCCCGACCGTGACGGCCAGGGCGGCGGCGACCAGCCAGGCCAGCGCGAAGCCGGCCAGCGCCCAGGGTCGCTCGCTCCCGTTCGACCTGTCACCGCGCCATGGTGCCGGCGTCGCAGTGGCCGGATGGGTTAAGGCGACGCTAAGGCGGGTCGCCGACAGCGGTCCGGTCGCTCCGGCTACCGTCGCCCCGTGGCGCAGGTGCTGATCATCGAGGACGACGCCCGGATCCGACCCGCTGCTGATGCGCTCGCTCGGCGAGCGCGGGCTACGCCGTCGCCTCGGCCACGACCGGCATGGAGGGGCTGCAGCGATGGCCGTCGAGACCCGGCCCGACCTGGTGATCCTCGACCTCGGGCTGCCCGACGTCGACGGCACCCAGGTGCTCGTCGATGCTGCGCGCGGTCAGCGACGTGCCGGTGATCGTGGCCAGCGCCCGCGACGACGACCCGTCGCTGGTCGGCTGCCTGGACGCCGGCGCCGACGACTACGTGGTGAAGCCCTACACGACCACCCAGCTGGAGGCACGGATCCGGGCGGTGATGCGACGCGTCCGGCCGGCGGCCGCGCGCCGCGCGGCCGACCTGGTCGGTGGGCGGGCTGGAGATCGACGTACCCGCCCGGCGGGCGACGCTGGACGGCGACGCGCTCGACCTGAGCCCGCGCGAGTTCGACCTGCTGCGCCACCTCGCCGAGCGCCCCGGCGAGGTCGTGACCAAGCGCGAGCTGCTCGCCGAGGTGTGGCAGCAGGCCGTGGGGCGGCTCGGACAAGACCGTCGACGTGCACCTGTCGTGGTTGCGTCGCAAGCTGCGGCGAGTCGGCCGCCGAGCCGCGCTACCTGCACACGGTCCGCGGGGTCGGCGTCCGCCTGTCCGCGCCGGACGCACGAGCCTCCGGCCGATGCGACGCAGCCTGATCCTCACCGTCGCGGCCGCGGTCTCGATGGTGCTGCTGGCGATGCTGGTGCCGATGGCGGTGCTGCTGCGCAGCTACGCCCTCGAGGACCGGCTCTCCCGGGCGGCGCTCGAGGTGCAGGCCACCGAGACGGTGGTCTCCGGGCAGGAGACAGGGCGCGGTCGCGACCTACCTCGACCGGATCAACCGCGGCGACACCGCGACCACCACCACGGTGCTCTACCCCGACGGCACCAGCGATCGGCCCGACCCGGACCGGACGAGGACACCGGGTCGCTCAGGCCCGCCTCACCGGCCAGGCGCGGGTCGACGACGTCGACGGCGGCGCCGAGATCCTGGTGCCGGTGTCGCTAGGGCGGCAACACCTCGGCCGCCGAGAACACGCCCGTGATCCTGCTCGAGGTGCACGCCCCCGGTCTGGGCTCGGGCATCCTGCGCGCCTGGGTCGGTGCTCGCCGCTCTCGGCCTGGTCCTGCTGCTCGGTGCGCTGGTGCTGGCCGACCGGCTCGGGCGCTCGTTCGTGCTGCCGATCCGGCGCGCTGGCGTCGTACGCCGCAGCAGCTCGGGGACCGCACGCCGGCCCGAGCCGGTGCGGGCCGACGGTCCTGCCGAGGTCCGGGAGCTCGACCGTCGCGATCAACCGGCTGGTCGACCGGATCGAGGTGCTGCTCGAGCGGGAGCGGCCGGCGGTCGCCGACCTCTCGCACCGGCTGCGCACCCCGATCACCGCGCTGCGGCTGCGCGTCGACGCCCTCGCCGAGCCGGCCGAACGGGCCCGGCTCTCCGAGCGACCTCGACGAGCTGGCAGGCGATGGTCGACCACGTGGTCCGCGAGGCCCGCCGCTCCGAGCGCGAGGGCCTGGTGCCCGAGTGCGACGCAGTAGCGGTGCTGTCGGGCCGGGCCCGCTTCTGGGAGCCGCTGGCCGAGGACCAGGGCCGCACCTTCGAGCTCGACCTGCCGCGACGGGCAGCGGGTGCCGGTGCGCACCAGCGAGCGAGGACCTGGTGGCGCTGCGTCGACGTACTGCTCGACAACGTCTTCACCCACACCCCGGAGGGTGCTCCGATCGCGGTGACCCTCGCCGTCCGTGACGCCGGCGGAGTGGTGCTGACCGTCGACGACGGTGGACCCGGCTTCCCCGACGGTCTCGACGTCGTCGGACCGCGGCACCAGTCGGGCGGCGGCTCCACCGGTCTGGGACTCTCCATCGTCGACAAGACCGCCACCGAGTCCGGTGGCGGTCTGGTTCTCGAGCGTTCGCCGCACGGCGGCGGGCGGGTGGTGGTGGAGCTCGGGCCGACCGGCTAGCCGCCTCAGCGCTTGAAGGTCAGCGTCCGGGTCACCTTGCCGGCGCCGTCGACCCGCTTGAGGGTGATCTTGAAGGTGTCCTTGCCCGCGGTGTTCTTGCTGTGGAAGTCGCGGAAGTCGACCTCGTAGCGACCGTCGTCACGCACTGCCTTCGGGTCTGGCTGCCGACCCTCTTGCCGTCGTGCTTGACGACGATCCGCCACGTCGATCCCGGCGACGCCGTCGAGGTCGGCACTGACCTCGAAGTGACGCTCCTTCTCGGCCGACATCTCGTAGCGGGCGCCGGCGACGGTGCCGCGGGCCTCCCGCTCGGGGCCGTCGGCGGAGGCGGGGCCGGCCAGCAGGACAGTGGCAGGGGCGGCGATGAGGGCGCCGGCCGCGATGGTGGCGACGGTGCGCCTGGTGGTGGTGTTCATGATCGGTGCTCTCCTCGGGTGGGGGTGAGGTCCCGCGGTCAGCGGGTGATCGTCGGCGGTGTGCTGCTGGTCGTCCGGACCGGTCACGGCTCACCGTGTAGGTGTCGGTGCCGTCCAGGTCACGGGTGGTGACGTCGAGGTCGAGCTCGGCGTCCTCGTCGGTGGTCCGCTCGCCCTGCAGGATCGGCGTACCGTTCTGCTCGACGACGACCTGCCAGGTCTCGCCGGGAGCGGCCGACTGGAGCTCGAAGTTGACCTCCACCCCGTCGTCCTCGGCCTCGGCCGACAGCTCGTAGGTGGCGCTGCCGAGGTGCCGCGGGTCTGCGACTCGTCGTCCTGGCTGGCCCAGACACCGGCGCCGACGGCTCCGGCGCCGATGATGACCGCGGCGGCCGCGGTGACGATGACGATGCGCTTGCTCTTGCTGCTCTTGTCCATGCTGGCGAACCTCCTCTGGTTGATGGGTCGAGGTTCGCGCGTCGAGCGCTAAGGGTGCCTCTAGCGACCGTTAACGCGAGGACAAGGTCGGCGGGGCCGGCAGGCCCGGCAGCCTCAGTCGGTCGGGACGTTCGCCTCGAGCTCGGCCAGCCAGGCGGCGGGGGTGGCGTCGGAGGGCATCCGCCAGTCACCGCGGGGCGACATGGTGCCGCCGGCGCTGACCTTGGGTCCGTTGGGCAGCGCCGAGCGCTTGAACTGGCTGGCGAAGAAGCGCCGGACGAAGACGTCGAGCCAGTGCCGGATCGCCGCGAGGTCGTACGACGTACGCCGCTCCGCGGGCAGTCCCGGCGGGCCACTCCCCTGCCTCGGCGTCGCGCCAGGCGTGCCAGGCCAGGAAGGCGACCCGGCTGGGCCGCATGCCGTGGCGGAGCACGTGGAAGAGGGTGAAGTCCTGAAGTGCGTAGGGCCCGACCGACTCCTCGGTGGCCTGCGGCCGCTCCCCCTCCTGGTGCGGGATCAGCTCGGGGGTGATCTCCTGGGCGACGATCTCCTCGAGCACCTCGTTGGTGTCGACCTCGAACTGGCCGCTCTCGGCGACCCAGCGGATCAGGTGCTGGATCAGGGTCTTCGGGACGCCGGCGTTGACGTTGTAGTGCGACATCTGGTCGCCCACGCCGTAGGTGCACCAGCCCAGCGCCAGCTCGGACAGGTCGCCGGTGCCGAGCACGATGCCGCCGCGGTGGTTGGCGAGCCGGAAGAGGTAGTCGGTGCGCAGCCCGGCCTGGACGTTCTCGAAGGTGATGTCGTAGACCGGCGCGACCGTCGGCGAAGGGGTGATCGAGGTCGGCCAGCATCTGACCCGCCGCCGCGGTGATGTCGAGCTCCTCGAAGGTGACGCCGAGGGACTTCGAGAGCCGGGTGGCGTAGGACTTGGTGGTCTCGCCGGTCGCGAAGCCCGGCATCGTGAAGGCGTGGATGTCGCTGCGCGGCCGGCCGAGCCGGTCCATCGCCTTGGCCGCGACGATGAGCGCGTGGGTGGAGTCGAGGCCGCCGCTGACGCCGATCACGATCTTGGGGTGGCCGATGGCCTGCAGCCGTTGCTCGAGACCCGAGACCTGGATGTTGTAGGCCTCGTAGCAGTCCAGGGTGAGCCGATCGACGTCGTCGGGGACGAACGGGAAGCGGTCCACCTTGCGACGCAGCCCGATGTCGCCGGCGGGCGGCTGGAGCTCGAACTCGACGGTGCGGAACGCCGACGTGCGAGCGTCGTGGGTGCGCCGGTTGTCGTCGAACGTGCCCTGCCGCAGCCGCTCCTGGCGGATCCGGTCGAGGTCGACGTCGGTCGACCGCGCGGCGCGGGCCGTCGGGGAAGCGCTCGGTCTCGGCGAGCAGGTCGCCGCACTCGTAGACCATCGTCTGGCCGTCCCACGACAGGTCCGTGGTGGACTCGCCCTGACCGGCGGCCGCGAAGACGTACGCCGCCGAGCAGCGCGCGCTCGCGCTGCGCACCAGCAGTCGACGGTCCTCGGCGCGGGACACCGTGATCGGGCTGCCGGACAGGTTCGCCAGCACGGTCGCGCCAGCCAGCGCGGCCTCGGCGCTCGGCGGGACCGGCACCCACATGTCCTCGCAGACCTCGACGTGCAGCCGCAGCCCGGGGACGTCGGTGGCCGCGAAGATCAGGTCGGGACCGAACGGCACCTCGACGCCGTCCAGCGTGATCGTGCTCCCCCGTCGGTCGTCCCCGGGCGCGAACCAGCGGCGCTCGTAGAACTCGCGGTAGGTCGGCAGGTAGGACTTCGGGCTCACGCCGAGCACCCGGCCCCGGTGGACCACCACGGCGCAGTTCAGGACGCGGGTGCCGTGCACGAGCGGGGCACCGACGACGACGACCGGGGTGAGGTCCGTCGTCCCGGCCACGACCTCGGCGACCGCGGCCCGCACGGCGTCGAGCAGGGTGTCCTGGAGCACCAGGTCGTCGATGGCGTAGCCGGACAGCGACAGCTCGGGGAACACCGCGACCGCGACGCCGTCGTCGTGGCAGGCGCGGGCCTGCTCGAGCACGGTGCGGGCGTTGGCCGCCGGGTCGGCGATCGCGACCGGGACGGTGCAGGCCGCGACCCGGGCGAACCCGTGGGCGTAGGCGGAGTAGAAGTCCACGTCTTCAGTGTTCCACGCGGCGATCCAGCACGCCGTCGGTCAACGCGGGTTACGCACCACAGGTCAAGACGGTGCGGCTGGTGGAGGGCGCCATCGTCCGGGGCGACTTCACCTCGAGGAAGAGGTGCTGAGCCTCGTCCCCGAGGTCGGGGTGACCATCGACACAGCCACGCTGCCGGTCATCCCGACTAGCCTGAGGATGGTCCGTGGACTCCGTCAGGGAGCCGCGAGATGACATTCCAGGGAGAGAACCATGAGCGAGGAGACGGCGCCGTACGGCACCGGTCCGGGCACCGCGTCCGCACCCGTCAAGCGGATCCGCACGCACCACCTGCGGGCGATGAAGGAGCGTGGCGAGAAGTTCGCGATGCTGACCGCCTACGAGCAGTACGCCGCGCAGACCTTCGACGAGGCCGGCATCGAGGTGCTCCTGGTCGGAGACAGCGCGTCCAACAACGTCTACGGCAACGAGACCTCGCTGCCGGTGACTGTCGACGAGCTGATCCCGCTCGTGCGCGCCGTCACCCGTTCCGCCAGGCGGGCGCTGGTCGTCGCCGACCTGCCGTTCGGGTCCTACCAGGCCTCCCCCGAGCAGGCCTACCTGACCGCGGTGCGGTTCATGAAGGAGGCCGACGCCCACGCGGTGAAGCTCGAGGGCGGTGTCGAGATGGCGCCTCAGGTCCGCAAGCTGGTCGAGGGCGGCATCCCGGTGATGGCCCACATCGGCTTCACACCCCAGTCCGAGCACACCCTCGGCGGCTATCGCGTCCAGGGCCGCGGCGACGGGGCCGAGAAGATCATCGCCGAGGCGAGGGCGATGGAGGAGGCCGGCGCGTTCGCGGTCGTCATGGAGATGGTCCCCGGTGACGTCGCCGCCCAGGTGACGGCCGCCGTCTCGATGTCCACGATCGGCATCGGCGCCGGGTCCGGGTGCGACGGCCAGGTGCTGGTGTGGCAGGACGCCTTCGGCCTGCGCACCGGCCGGATGGCGAAGTTCGTCAAGCAGTACGCCGACGTGCACGGCGTACTGCTCGAGGCGGCTCGCGCCTACTCCGCCGACGTCAAGGCCGGCACCTTCCCCGCCGACGAGCACACGTTCTGAGCGCCGCGTAGCGTGGCGGGGGTGAATCGACTCCTGTCGGGACGAACGGCGGCCATTGCCCTCGCGCTCCTCGTGCCGCTGGCCCCCGCCAACGCACACCCGGTTGAGCGGCCGCGCGTGGCGACCACGCAGGTCGAGCGCGCCGCGGTGCCCGGTCTCGTGGTCCGCAAGCTCGTCACCGGTCTCGACCATCCGTGGGACGTGCGTCCGATCGGCGAGCGGACGGCTGATCTTCACCCAGCGCGACCGGGCCAGCGTGTCGATCTGGCGCGGCGGGAAGGTGCACCGGGTGCGCTTCCCGAGCCGCACCGTGTGGGTGTCCGGCGAGACCGGTCTGATGGGTCTCGACGTGGACCCGGGCTTCGCGAAGAACCGCCGCTTCTACACCTGCCAGGGCGGCTTCACCGGGGGCGGCGGGCACGACGTCCGGGTGGTCTCGTGGCGGCTCAACCGCCAGCTCACCGTGGCCACCCGGATCAAGAGACTCGTCAGCGGCTTGCCCGCCTCCAGCGGCCGGCACGGGGGCTGCCGGGTGCTGTCGCTCGGCGACGGCTCGCTGTACGTCGGCACCGGTGACGCCGCCGTCGGCACCAACCCCAGGAACCGGAAGTCGCTCGGCGGCAAGACGCTGCGCCTCGACGCGGCCACGGGCCGACCGTGGCCGACGAACCCCTACATCCGGGCCGACAGCCGTCGCCAGCGCTACGTGTTCTCGTTCGGCCACCGCAACGTGCAGGGGCTGGACCGGCAGCCCGGCACCGGACGCATCTGGTCGATCGAGCAGGGCACCTACCGCGACGACGAGGTCAACCTGATCGCCAAGGGCGGCGACTACGGCTACCACCCCGTCCCCGGCTACAACGAGTCGGTCCCGATGACCGACCCGTCGCTGCCGGGCCCCCAGCGCAGCGCGAAGTGGCGCTCCGGCGACCCGACCGTGGCGACCTCCGGCGGCGGCTTCGTGAGCGGCGAGGCCTGGGGTGCGTACGACGGCTCGCTCGCCGTCGGCTGCTCTCAAGGACGAGAAGGTGCTCTTCCTGAGCATCGACTCCCAGCAGCGGGTGACGAAGGTCCGGACCCCTGCCGCGCTACAGGAGTACGGACGGATCCGCACCGTCGTCGACGGACCCGGCGCGGTCCTCTACGTCACCACGGACAACGGCGGCGGCGAGGACGTGATCCTCGCGGTGCGACCGAGGGGCTGACCGGTTGACGGCCCCGACGCCTCAGTCCTCGAGGTCATCGTTCCACTTCGGGTCGTTGTCCCAGTCCTCGTTGCGCCGTTCGGCGATGTCGAGGGCCTGGGATGCCTCCTGCTCGCTGTCGTACGGCCCCAGGCGGTCGATCGAGGGGCACAGGGTGTCGTCGTGCTCGACGGTGTGGTGCTTCACGCAGTACCAGAACTGGGTCATGCCCTGAAACTACACTCGCCGACGTGACTCCCCCGGCCGCTGCCATCGCCCCCGCGACCATTTCGCCGCGACGGGCGGTGCCGGCCCACATCCCGCGTCCCGAGTACGTCGACCGCGAGGCCCCCGCGCCGTTCACCGGCAGCGAGGTGAAGGACGCCGGCACCATCGAGCGGATGCGTACGGCGGGCCGCCTCGCCGCCCGCGCCCGCGACCTGGTCGGCGCGCACGTCGTACCCGGCATCACCACCGACGAGCTGGACCGGATCGGGCACGAGTACCTCTGCGACCACGGGGCCTACCCCTCGACGCTCGGCTACCGGGGCTTCCCGAAGTCGCTGTGCTCCAGCGTCAACGAGGTGGTCTGCCACGGCATCCCCGACAGCCGCCGGGTCGAGGACGGCGACCTGGTCAACATCGACATCACCGCGTTCCTCGACGGCGTGCACGGCGACACCAACGCCACCTTCCTCGCCGGCGACGTCGACGAGGAGTCCCGGCTGCTGGTCGAACGCACCGAGGAGGCGCTCAACCGCGGCATCAAGGCGGTCCGGCCGGGGCGCCGGATCAACGTGATCGGGCGGGTGATCGAGGCGTACGCAGCGCGCCACGGGTACGGCGTGGTCCGCGAGTTCACCGGGCACGGGATCGGCACCTCCTTCCACAGCGGACTGGTGGTGCCGCACTACGACGACCCGGCCCACGACGAGCTGATCGAGGTGGGGATGACCTTCACCATCGAGCCGATGCTCAACCTCGGCACCCACGAGTGGGAGATGTGGGACGACGAGTGGACGGTCGTCACCCGTGACCGGCGGCGCAGCGCCCAGTTCGAGCACACCCTTCTGGTGACCCCGACCGGGGCCGAGATCCTGACCACCTACTGACCCGTCGACCATCGTCACGCGTGCGCAACATTGCGTTCACGCTCACATGGGTAAGGTCCGGGCCATGACGGCGATGTTCGAGGACTACTCCGGGGCCGGCGGACCGGCCTACGACGAGATGTTCGACGCGGACGGGCTGAGGCCGCCGTACCAACGCCTGCGATCGTCGCTCCACGACCTGACGATCCCCGAGCTCGCGGACCGCGTCGAGGCGCTGCAGGCCAGCTACCTCGACCAGGGCGTGACCTTCGACATCGGCGGTGAGGAGCGGGCCTTCCCGCTCGACATCCTGCCGCGGGTGATCGAGATGGACACCTGGTCGACGATCGAGCGCGGGGTCCAGCAGCGGGTCCGGACGCTCGAGGCCTTCCTCGCCGACGTGTACGACGACGGCCAGGTCTTCAACGACGGGGTGATTCCCCGTGGGGTGGTGGCGACCTCGTCGCACTACCACCGCGAGGCTGCCGGGGTCCGGCCGCCGAACGGCGTCCGGGTGCACGTGTCGGGCATCGACCTGATCCGCGACAACGAGGGCGAGTTCCGGGTCCTCGAGGACAACGTGCGGGTGCCGTCCGGGGTCTCCTACGTGATCACCAACCGGCGGGCCATCTCGGCGGCGCTTCCAGAGCCGTTCGCCGCACACCGGATCCGTCCCGTCGCGGGCTACCCGCAACGGCTGCTCGCCGCGCTGCGGGCCGCAGCGCCGGCCGGTGTCGCGGACCCGACGGTCGTCGTCCTGACTCCCGGCGTCTACAACGGCGCCTACTTCGAGCACGCGCTGCTGGCCCGGACGATGGGCATCGAGCTGGTCGAGGGTCGCGACCTCGAGTGTCACCGCGGCCGGGTGATGATGCGCACCACCAAGGGTCTCGAGCAGGTGCACGTGATCTACCGCCGCGTCGACGACGAGTTCATCGACCCGGTGCACTTCCGCGCCGACTCGATGCTGGGGTGCCCGGGCCTGATCGACGCCGCCCGCGCCGGCAACGTGACGATCGCCAACGCCGTCGGCAACGGGGTCGCTGACGACAAGCTGGTCTACACCTACCTCCCCGACCTGATCCGCTACTACCTGCACGAGGAACCGGTGCTCCGCAACGTCGACACCTGGCGCCTCGGCGACGAGGACGCCCGCGAAGAGGTCCTCGACCGCCTCGACGAGCTGGTCGTCAAGCCGGTGGACGGCTCCGGCGGCAAGGGCATCGTCATCGGTCCGCGAGCCACCAAGCCCGAGCTCGACGAGCTGCGAGGCAAGGTGCTCGAGGATCCGCGCGCCTGGATCGCCCAGCCGGTCGTCCAGCTCTCGACCGTGCCCACCTTCGTGGACGGGAGCTTCGGCCCCCGCCACGTCGACCTGCGCCCCTTCGCCGTCAACGACGGCAACCGGGTGTGGGTGCTGCCCGGCGGACTCACTCGGGTCGCCCTCGCGGCCGGGGAGCTGATCGTGAACTCCTCGCGCGGCGGCGGCTCGAAGGACACCTGGGTGCTGGCCGGGCCGGTGCAGACCCAGACGCAGACCCAGACGCAGAGCCAGGACGGCCAGAGCCAGAGCCAGTCCCAGTCCGACGCACCGGCACAGGTCGCACCGGTCGCACCACCCGAGACCGGCCCGGCCCTGTCGGACATGTCGACTCCCCAACAGGCCCAGCAACAGCAGCAACAGGGCCGCTCGAGCGAACTGGACCGCGCATGCTGAGCCGGATCGCGGAGTCGATGTTCTGGATCGGACGCTACGTCGAGCGCGCCGAGGACACCGCACGCATCCTCGACGTGCAGACCCAGCTGCTCCTGGAGGAGGCGGGGATCGACGAGGACGCCACGTGTCGGACCCTGCTGTCGATCATGGGCGTCGAGCCGGAGGAGGACTCGCGGGTCGACGTGGGCCACGTGCTGTCCCAGCTGGCCTACGACCCGAGCTCGCCGGTCTCGATCGCCTCCGCCCTGGGGGCCGCGCGCGAGAGCGCCCGCCGGGCCCGCGAGACGCTCTCGGTGCCGATGTGGGAGGCCATCAACACGACGTACCGCGCCCTCCCCTCCGGTCACTTCAACTCGATGCGACCACCCGGGATCTTCCAGTGGGTGCGCGAGCGGGCCGCACTGATCAACGGCACGGCCGACGCCACGATGACCCGCGACGAGGGCTGGCACTTCCTGATGCTGGGCCGCTGCATCGAGCGCGCCGACATGACGTCACGGCTGGTCGCGACCGCCTCGGTCGCTCCGAACTCGGGCTCGTCGTGGACCGGCAGCCTGCGGGCCTGCGGTGCCTACGAGGCCTTCCTGCGAACCTATCGGGGCCGTGAGACCGACCGCCGTGCCGCGGAGTTCCTGCTGCTGGACCGGCTGTTCCCACGCTCGGTCGTCTTCGCGCTCAACCGTGCCGAGCTGTGCGTCGACAACCTGGAGTACTCAGACCGCCGCGCCGGCTTCCAGAACGAGGCGCAGCGGCTGCTCGGCCGGACCCGCGCCGAGCTGGAGTACCGAGCCCTGAGCGATGTCCTCGCCGACCTGCCCACCGAGATGGAACGTCTGCAACGCACCTGTGCGCTGGCGACCGAGGCGGTGTCGCGACGCTACTTCGCGGGATCCGAGTCACTGACCTGGCAGGGGGTGCTGCGATGAGCATGCAGCTGCGCGTGGTCCACAACACCACCTTCGAGTACGACGGCAAGGCGGTCGCCTCCTACAACCAGGCCCGGCTCACCCCGCAGACGACGCCGGAGCAGATCGTCTCCTACTCCCGGGTCGAGGTCTCCCCCACCCCGTGGACCTACGAGTACCGCGACTACTTCGGGGCGCTCGTCACCTCCTTCGAGGTGCTCGACCCGCACGAGATGATGACGGTGAGCGCCACGTCGACGGTGCACACCAACCGGATGCCGGCGACACCACCGACGATCGAGTGGGGTGCCTTGGGCGAGCCGGGGGTCGCCGACCGGTGGACCGAGTACCTCGGGGTCACGCCGTACGTCGAGCCCCCGGCCGATCTTGCCGAGCGAGTCTTGCGGTTGCGTGACTCCGACCTCCCGGGCGAGGCGGCAGCCGCGTTGTGCGCGCTGATCAATCGCGAGGTGGAGTACCAGCCGGGCGCGACCGACGTACACAGCCGTGCCGGGGAGGCCTGGCGCAGCCGCGCCGGGGTCTGCCAGGACATCACCCACCTGGTGATCGGCGGGCTGCGGACCCTCGGGATCCCGGCACGCTACGTGTCCGGCTACTTCCACCCCGAGAGCGAGCCGACGATCGGTGAGACGGTCAACGGCGAGTCGCACGCGTGGGTGGAGTGGTGGGACGACGGCTGGCACGCCTTCGACCCCACCAACGGCGCCGTGCCCGGCGACCGGTACGTCGTCGTGGCGGTCGGTCGCGACTACGACGACGTCAAGCCGATCAGCGGCATCTACTCCGGCGCCGAGACGACCGCGATGACCGTGGAGGTCACCCTCACCCGACTGGGCTGAGCACTCTCCCGGCCGGTGCCCTAAGGTGGGCCTGCGGATGGGCTGGCCGGGCGACCGCGTTGCTGTCTTCGGACGGCACCGAGGAAGGTCCGGGCTCCACAGGGCAAGGTGGTGGGTAACACCCACCCGAGGCAACTCGCGGGACAGTGCCACAGAGAACAGACCGCCGGTCCGGAGCTTCGGCGCCGGGCAGGTAAGGGTGAAACGGTGGAGTAAGAGACCACCAGCGACCGGGGTGACCCGGCCGGCTCGGCAAACCCCACCTGGAGCAAGATCAAGAAGTCCCGTGCTTGCACGGGACGCGTGCACGTTCGAGGGCGGCCCGCCCGAGTGCACGGGTAGATCGCTGGAGGGTGTCGGCAACGGCACCCGTAGATGGATGGTCGCCCCCCGGCTTGCCGGGGACAGAACCCGGCCTACAGGCCAGCCCGTCCGCTTCATCGGTGGCAAACGTGACGATCGGCGCGACGGGGCCGAAGATCTCCTCGTGCCACGATCGCGGCGTCGGGGGCGACGTCGGCGCAGCAGGACGGGCGCAACGAAGTGACCGCGTCAGGACCGTCGGGTAGCGACGCTGGTGCGTGATTCGGGCGCCGGCGGCGACCGCCGCCGAAACAGAATCGGACAGACGCGGACGACCGCGCGGCCGAGATCACCGGACCGATCGACGTGCCCGGTTGCGCGCGCGGGCCGACGATCAGCGAGGACACGGCCGCGCCGAGACAGAGCGGTGAACTCGTCGGCGACCTGCTCCTGGACGAGGAACCGGTTGGCCGCCGTGCAGGCCTGACCGCCGTTGCGGAACTTCGCGACCATCGCCGCCGTCGACGGAAGAGTCCAGGTCGGCGTCCTCGGTTACGATGAAGGGCGCGTTGCCGCCGAGCTCCATCGATGCGTTCGAGCACCCGATCGGCTGCCTGGTGAAGCAGCGCACGGCCCACCGGCGTCGAGCCGGTGAAGGACACCGTGCGAACGCGGTCGTCCGACAACCAGGCCGAGACCACACCTGGGGCATCCGTCGTCGGCACCACGTTGACCACGCCGTCCGGCACCCCGGCCTCGGCCAGGATCCGGGCGATCGCGCAGCGCAGTCAGCGGCGTCTCGGCCGCCGGCTTGAGCGACGACCGTGCAACCGGCGGCCAGCGCGGGCGCGATCTTGCGCGTCGCCATCGCGGCGGGGAAGTTCCACGGGGTGACCAGGGCCGCGACTCCCACCGGCCGGTACGTGACCAGCGTCCGGCGTGCCCCGGCCGGCGCTTCGCCGTACGATCCAGAGGTGCGCACCGCCTCCTCGGCGAACCAACGGAAGAACTCCGCCGCATAGGTGACCTCGCCGCGGGCGTCGGCCTCGGGCTTGCCGTTCTCCAGCATGATCAGCTCGACGAGGAGGTCGGCCTGCTCGTGCATCAGCTCGAAGGCGCGGTGCAGGATCACCGAGCGGGCGCGCGGCGTGGTCGTGCGCCAGGTGCCGAAGGCGGTGGCTGCGGCGTCGACGGCGGCACGCGCATCGGCAGGCGTGCCGTCGCTCAGCCGAAGCGATGAGAGACACCCGGTCGCCGGGTCGTCCACCTCGAAGGTCGGTCGCGGCGCGGGGATCCACTCGCCGCCGATGAAGAGGTCGAGATCGTTGAGCATGGTGGAGCCTTTCCAGACAGGGGTTCAGGCGGTCGGTCGGAGACCGGCGAGCAGCGCGCGACGACTGGCGCGCACGTGGTCGCGCATCACGCGCTCGGCGCTGTCGCCGTCCTTGGCGAGGATCAGCTCGAGGACGAGGTGGTGCTCGCGGTCGGACTGCAGCGGCCGGCCGGGCTGACGTAGCGAGGTGGTGACCAGGCGGGAGTAGGCCAGCTGGTTCATCAGCATCCGGTAGTGCGCCTCGAGCTTGGCGTTGTCGGCGCCGAGGATGAGCAGGTCGTGGAACTCGGCGACCAGGTCGGCGTAGCGCTCGCGATCGTCGCGGGCGACGGCGACGTCGGCGAGGCGCACGTTCTCCTCGAGCTGGTCGATCTCGGGCACGCGACCGCGCTGGGCGAGCAGGCGGGCGGCGGCGCCTTCGAGCAGCTCCTTCATCTCGAACAGCTCGGTGATCTCGCGCGGCGAGGGGGCGGTGACGAAGGTGCCGACGCGTGGCCGGATCTCGACGAGCCCCTCGGTCTGCAGCTGCTTGAGGGCCTCGCGCACCGGGGTGCGGCTCACGCCGAACTCCTCGGCGAGGGCGAGCTCGGACAGGTTGAGCCCCGGCGGCGACCTCGCCGGTGATGATGCGTCGCGCATCTCGGCGATCACCCGGGCCTGGATCGAGCCGTTGGCTCGATCCGTCGTTGCATCACCGTGGTTCTCCTTCGAGGTCGCCCAGCCGGTCAGCCCAGCGGAGTCAGGCGCCGCCGTCGAAGAACCTACCGGCGCCGTAGACCATCGGCGGCGGTCGCTGACCGTCGGCGTGCACGACGCGGCAGACGAACACCGTGTGCGTGCTGGCCTGCAGCCGTTCGCGGATCTCGACCTCCATCTGCGCGCTGCTGCGCGCGATCAGCGGGCTGCCGAACGGCGCCGGCGCCCAGACGATGTCGGCGAACTTGTCGGCGGCCTTGCCGGCGAAGGTCGCGACCACGTCGATCTGGTCGGTGGAGAGGATGTTGATCGCCAGGTGCGTGGCGCGGAACAGGCAGTCGTGGGTGGACGAGGTGCGCTGCACGCAGACCATCACCGTCGGCGGCTCCAGCGAGATGCTCGAGAACGCGTTGACGGCCAGTCCGCGCGGGGTCTCGTCGTCCATCGTGGTGACGACGGTGACGCCGGTGACGAACTGGCGGTTGACCTGCTTCATCAGGTCGAGGTCGGGCGTCGTCATGGGGGCACTCGGGTCGATGTGAGTGCTCTAGGGATGTCAGTCAGTTGTCCTGTCCGACGCTGATGATGCCAAGCGCGGACAGCAGGGCACGGGGGTCCCAGGTCACGATCTCCTCGACGACGCAGGTCGCCGTCGAAACGCGCGAACGTGGCACCACTGACCTCGACGCGGCGACGGGTGGCGGGCACGCCGAGCAAGGAGTGCTGGTGGGTCCCGACGCTGTGCCAGCGGACGGCGGCCCGGTCGCCCTCGAGGACGACCTCGTCGATGGTGGTGACGAGATCTGGGAACGCCGAGCGGGTGGCGAGGATCGAGGCCTTGAACGACGCGAGGTCCTGGCCGTCCTCGTCGGTGCCGCTGCGGCGCCGGTAGTCGGGGCTCAGGAGCGCGTCGAGAGCGTCGACCTCGCCGCGGTCCCAGGCGGCCGCCCAGAGGTCAAGGATCTGCGCCCGGCGGGCGTCGCTTCCGGTCATGGTGCTGTCCTTCCCGCGGTTTCAGGGCCGCGTTCTGTTGTATGCAACAACACGGTAGGCATTGCAGTGAAGACCTGTCAATCCCCCCTGATCACGCTGAAGCACTCGGGCTTGACGGCATGCAAGAGCAGAGTCTACCGTTCTGTGGCATGCAAGAGAACGCCCCCATCGGCCTCCGCAAGCTGGTCGTCTACCGCGAGGTGGTGGTGACCGAGGCCGGGCGCGAGCCGGCCCGCGCCGGCGCAGCAGGCCAGCGTCGCCGCCGTGGTGCGCAACCCCTGGGTGGGCACCGGTCCGACGCAGCGACCTGTCCGACGACGGCGGCGCGGATCGCGCCGGCGCTGGCCCGGCTGCTCACCGACCGGCTCATCGCACGCACTCGGCGGCGTGGACGCCGTCGAGGCCTTCGGCAAGGCCGCCATCGTCGGCACCGCCGGCGAGATCGAGCACGGCGGGGCACTGATCCACACGCCCGTACTTCGGCAACCTGATGCGCGAGTTCCTCGAGCGGCGAGTCGATCATCTGCTTCGCCGACACCCGCGCCGAGGCCGGCGAGCCGCTGGTCGTGCCGCTCTGGCACAAGACGCACGCGGCGACCCGCAGCCACTACCAGACCGTCACCACCCGGGTGCCCGACGCACCGCGCGCCGACGAGATCGTGATCGTCGCCGCCGCCTCGACCGGCCCCCGACCGCATCCCCGCATCGGGGACCGCACCACCGACCCCGCCATCACCGCCAAGACCCTGGAGAGTGTCCTGTCATGAAGTCCGCAAGATCGTCACCATCGTCGAGGAGATCCGCACCGAGGGCGGCCGGGAGGTCTCGCCCGCCGGCCCGCGTCGCCGTCGTCGCCGCCGTGATCGAGAACCCGTGGGCGGGACAGGGTTTCGTCGAGGACCTCGCGCCGGGCATCGACGCCACCGCGTCCGACCTCGGCGCCCTGCTCGCCCCGCTGGTGCTCGAGGCGCTCGAGGCGCCCGCCGAGGCGTACGGCAAGGCCGCCATCGTCGGGCTCGACGGCGAGGTCGAGCACGGCTCGGCCCTGATCCACACCCTCAAGTTCGGCGACCACTTCCGCAAGGCGGCCAACGCGACCACGCTGCTGCCCGCCGTCGAGAAGCGCGGCCCGGCGGGCGTGCTCTTCGACATCCCGCTCAAGCACATCACCGACGCCACGATCCGGTCGCACCACCAGACGCGTGGAGGTGCGGATCGCCGACGCCCCGCACCCCGACGAGATCGTGGTCGCGCTCGCCGCCGCCGCCCAGGGCCGTCCCCAGCAGCGGCTGGCACCGCTGTCGACCGAGCAGTGATCGATCGATGACCCGACCGACGCTCGTGCTGCTGCACGGAGTGGGTCTCGACCACACCATGTGGGATCCGGTGGTCGCGCTGCTCGGCGACGACGCCGACGTGCGTCACACCCGACCTGCCCGGCCACGGTGCGCGTCCACCCGCACCGCGCCGGCGTCACGCTGGCCGACCTGGCCGACGGCGTCGCCGCCGACGTCCCGCCCGGCTCGCACCTCGTCGGTTTCTCGCTCGGCGCCCTGGTCGCCCAGCACCTCGCCCTGCACCGGCCCGCACTGGTGGCGACGCTCACCTCGGTCAGCTCGGTATGCCGCCGCACCGCCGAGGAGCGCGCGGCCGTCCTCGACCGTCTGCGCACCGCCGAGCGCGATTTCGCCGCCAGCGCGACGGCGTCGCTGCGCCGGTGGTACGACGGCACCGACGTCGACCCGGACCAGGTCGCGCCGCACCGAGGCGACGCTGCTGGCCAACGACCCCGCGACAGCTTCCTGAACTGCTACCGCGTCTTCGCCACCGCGGACGCCGAGATCGGACCCGAGCTGGGCCGGATCACCGTTCCGGCGCTGGCCGTCACCGGCGAACACGATCCCGGGTCGACGCCGGAGATGACCCGGCGCCTGGCCGACGGCGATGCCCGACTGCCGAGCGGTCATCGTGCCCGGCGCCCGCCACATGCTCCCCGTGCAACGGCCGCGGCGAGTTCGTCGACTGCCTGTCCACCTTCCTCGGAGCGAACACCCATGTCTGACCACACGAAACTCGCAGCACTTCATCGGCGGCGAGCGGGTCGCCCCGACGTCCGGCGAGTACTTCGAGAGCACCAACCCGGCCACCGCGCGAGGTGCTCTACGACGCCGCCCGCGGCAACGCCGCCGACGTCGACCGCGCCGTCGACTCGGCGCGGGCGACCTTCGAGGACCCGCGCTGGCGCGACCTCAGCCAGACCCGCCGTGGGCACCTGCTGCGTCGGCTCGGCGACCTCATCGGCGAGAACGCCGAGGAATTCGCCCGGTCCGAGATCGCAGGACAACGGCAAGCTGCTGCGCGAAATGCGCGGCCAGTCGACGACACTGCCGGAGTACTACTACTACTACGCCGGTCTGGCGGACAAGATCCACGGGACCGTCGATCCCGACCTCCGACCGCCAGGTCCTCAACTACACCTCACGCGAGCCGCTCGGCGTGGTCGGGGCGATCACGCCATGGAACTCGCCCGCTGACGCTGACCACGAGCAAGCTCGCCCCGGCCCTGTGCGTCGGCAACACGGTGGTGATCAAGCCGTCGGAGTACACGTCGGCGACGGTGCTTCGGCTCGCCGAGCTGGTCATCGAGGCCGGCTTCCCGCCCGGGGCGGTCAACATCGTCACCGGCTTCGGCGCCGAGGCCGGGCAACCGCTCGTCGATCATCCTGCGCTGGCCAAGATCTCGTTCACCGGCAGCACGGCCACCGGGTCGCGCATCGCGTCGTCGGCGGCCGGCCGGTTCATCGGCTCGCACCCTGGAACTCGGCGGCAAGTCGCCCAACATCGTGTTCGACGACGCCAACGTCGCGAACGCCGCGATGGGCGTGGTGGCCGGGCATCTTCGCCGCCGCCGGGCAGACCTGCATCGCCGGCAGCCGGGTGTTCGCGCACCGCTCGGTCTACGACGAGCTGCTCGAGCGGGTGACGGAACGGGCCCGCAGCATCCGCATCGGTGACCCGCTCGAGGACGCCACCGAGCTCGGCCCGCTGGCGTTCGACGACCAGCGCGACAAGGTCGCCTCCTACGTCGACCTCGGCCGCACCGAGGGGGCCCGCGTGCTCACCGGTGGCCGCGCCGACCGACGCCGGCCTGGGCGGCTACTTCTACGAGCCCACCGTTCTGGTCGACGTCGACAACGACATGCGCGTGGTCCGCGAGGAGATCTTCGGCCCGGTCGCGGCGATCATGCCGTTCGACAGCGAGGAGGAGGTCGTCGCGCTCGCCAACGACACCGAGTACGGCCTGGCGGCCGGGGTGTGGACCTCGAACCTGTCGCGGGCACACCGCATGGCGGCGCGGCTCGAGGCGGGCACCATCTGGGTGAACACCTACCGGGCGATGTCGCCGATGTCGCCCCGGCAGGGCTTCAAGAGCAGCGGCGTCGGTGTCGAGCACGGCACCGAGACCATCAAGGAGTACACCCGGCTCAAGAGCGTCTGGATCAACACCAGCGAGGAGCCGGTGGCCGACCCGTTCGTCATGCGGAGCTGAGCATGCCACTGATCGAGGTCACCCTCGCCGAGGGCCGCACCCCCGAACAGATCCGCGCCATGATGCACGAGGTGCACGAAGCGGTGCTGCGAACCGTCGACACCCGAGCCCGAGCACATCCGCGTCATCGTCCGCGAGGTGCCCCGAACCCACTGGGCCACGGTGATCTGACTCTGCCGAGATGGACGCCGCAGAACCGCCAGCCAATCGGATAAGGAGAAGTCGTGAGATTTTCGTTGTTCGTACACATGGAACGCTGGGACGACCAGGTCAGTCACCGGCAGCTCTTCGAGGACCTCACCGAGCTGACGCTGATGGCCGAGGCCGGCGGCTTCAGCACGGTGTGGATCGGTGAGCACCACAGCATGGAGTACACCATCTCGCCCAGCCCGATGCCGCTGCTGGCGTACCTGGCCGGGCAGACCTCGACCATCCGGCTCGGCGCCGGCACCATCATCGCCCCGTTCTGGAACCCGATCCGGGTGGCCGGCGAGTGCGCGCTGCTCGACGTGATCAGCAACGGCCGGATGGAGGTCGGGCTGGCCCGCGGCGCCTACCAGTTCGAGTTCGACCGGATGGCCGGCGGCGTTGCCCGCCACCGACGGCGGCAAGTACCTGCGCGAGCTGGTGCCGGCGGTGCGTGAGCTGTGGCAGGGCGACTACGCGCACGACGGTGAGATCTGGCAGTTCCCGACCTCCACCAGCGTGCCGAAGCCGATTCAGCAGCCGACCCCGCCGATGTGGATCGCCGCGCGCGACCCCGACTCACACGACTTCGCGGTCGCGCACCGGCTGCAACGTCATGGTGACGCCGCTGATGAAGGGCGACGAGGAAGTCGTCGACCTCAAGGGCAAGTTCGACACCGCGGTCGCGAACCACCCGGAGGTGCCCCGCCCGGAGATCATGGTGCTGCGCCACACCCACGTGCACTCCGCCGACGACGCCGGACGGGTGGCGGCCGGCCGCCGAGGCGATCTCGCGGTTCTACCGGACCTTCGACGCCTGGTTCGGCAACAAGACCACGCCGGTCAACGGGTTCCTCGAGCCCAGCCCGGAGTCGAAGTTCGAGGGCGGGCCCGAGTTCGAGCTCGAGTCGCTGCACCGCACCGCGATGATCGGCACGCCCGAGGAAGTCATCGAGCGGCTGCGGCTACTACCAGGAGCTCGGCGTCGACGAGTTCAGCTTCTGGTGCGACAACAGCCTGCCGCACGAGGAGAAGCGGAAGTCCCTCGAGCTGTTCATCAAGGAGGTGGTGCCGGCGTTCCAGTGATGGAGGTCTAAGACCGCAACGCCCCGCTGACCGACTGGTCAGCGGGGCGTTGTGCGTTCGGGCCGTTGACGTCCGCGCCTGCCAGCGCGCAGGCAGGCTGGCCGACCCGTCCGTTGTGCCGCCACCGTCGGTGCGCATGCTCTCGATGGTGGCGGCCGATTGCGCGCCGACGCGTCACCGAGTTGCGATATGCCGCACCCAGGAAGGCCCCGCTGACCGTGGAGCAGGTCAACGGGGCGTTCGTGGTGTCACGCGGGTCGATCAGAGTTCATCGCTGGTGACCACCGAGATCAGCGGGGCGTTCATGCCCAAGATGTTCAGGGCCTGGTCGTGCAGCTCGCGGGTCGCGCCTGCGCAGGCGTCGGAGACGACCCACACTGTCCTGCCGGCGTCGGCAGCGGCGTACGCGGTGGACAGCACGCAGCACTCGGTGGCGACGCCCACGAGCACGAGGGGTGCGTCGCCGACGATGGCTTCGAGCGCCGGGCCCCACTTGGAGAAGGTCGGCTCGTCGATCACCGGGGCACCGTCGGTGGGTGGGTGCGTGAGGTCCCAGGCCGGGTCCTCGGGCGCGACGCGGAACTCGGGCCACTGGTCGTAGTATGATCCCCACCCGCCCGGCTCGGCCGGGTCACGGACGAAACGGGTGTGGACGACGCGGCCGGCGAAGTCGCGGGCGAGGTCGCGGATGACGGGCACGATCTCGCCATAGCCTTCGGCGACCCATCCGGAGGATGGGTCGCCGAAGGCGTGCTGCATGTCGATCGCGACCAGCCAGGGGAGGCTGTCGGTCACCCGGCGTTCACCGCCTCCGAGGTCGCGGCGGGGGTGGCGTCCGAGGTCGCCGGACGCTTGAGGTGCCACAGCGGCTTGAGCTTGTACGTCGCCATGAAGACCGCGCAGGTGATCGCGAAGCCGACGTACATGCTGACGTCACCGCCGCCGACGCTGTCCGACAGAGGGCCGGTGTAGACGGTGGACTGCCAGAACGGAGCCGAGCCGACGACGCCGGCGAGCCAGGCCACGAAGCCCCACTCGAGCACGCGGCTCTTGTCGTAGAGCTCGGGGATCCGCGTCTTGTCCTTGCGGCCGCCGAACGCGTAGTCGAGCAGGATCACCGCGACGTACGGCGCGATGAAGTAGGCCGTGAGGTTGAGGAAGACGGTGAACTTGTCGTAGACACCGGCCTGGGCCCAGAGGCTGACGCCGAAGGCGGCGACACAGATGAGTACGACGGCCTGGGTGCGGCTGACGGGCAGTCCGAGGGTCTGCAGCGAGATGGCGCCGCCGTACACGTTGAGGAAGTTCTGCGAGAACGACGAGAGCAGGATGGCCAGCAGGCAGGGTGCAGCCCAGGGGCCGGTGAGCTCGCGCACGGCATCGATCGGGTCGAGCGTGGTGGCGCCGCCAGCGACGATGGCGCCGGCGATGCCGAGCCACGACAGGGTGATGAAGTTGCCCAGACCGGTGAGCAGGCCGGCCTTGCGGCTGACGTCCGGGTCGTCGGGCAGGTAGCGGGAGTAGTCCGAGGCGAACGGGGTCCATGCGACGAGGAAGGCGAGGAACCAGCCGAAGAGGGTGAGCCAGCCGCCGACAGATCCGATGTAGCCGCCCGCATCGGGGTTGGCCCCGAGCGTGGTCGAGCCGCGGGTCACCGCCACGATGGTGAGCAGCAGGAACAGCCCGACCAGCACGAAGGAGAGCACCTTCTGCAGGAAGTGGATCATGTTGTAGCCGAAGATCGCGACGACCAACTGCAGGGCGACCAGGCCGAGCGCGGAGATGGTGAATGGCAGGCCGGTCAGCTCGCCGAGCGCCTTGCCGCCGAGGATGACGGTCAGGGCGGCCCAGCCGATGCCAGCGAAGACGTTGATGTAGGCGACCGGGAGCAGGTTGCCGACGAAGCCGAGCGGGCCGCGGGCCTGCATCTGCTGGGGTACGCCGAGGTGCACGCCCATCCGGGACAGCACTGCCATGAGGACCGAGCCCACCGCGGCACCGGCAATGACCGCGGTCACGGCGCCGAAGAGGCTGAGGCCGAACCAGGCGGCACTGAAGCCGAGGATCATGATCGGGAAGTTCAGGCCAGCGGCGAACCAGACATAGAACTGCGAGATCGGCTTGCCGTGTCGCTCGACGTCGGGGATGTGGTCGACACCGTAGGGCTCGACCTTCGCGACGCTGTCGCGGTAGCCGCGATCCGGCGCAGTCGCCTGCGTTGAGTTGTCCATGAGCCATCCGTTTCTGTGTTCTGCCATGTTGTATGCAAGTCCAATGATGTGACGCGGTCAACACCCCTGTCAAGCCTTGCGGCACCGATTCTTCGCCTGTCGAGGTGTGGGCTCCCACCACTTGGTCGTCGCGACATGCCACCGGTCATTGCGGAACCACGGCCTCGCGGCTACCGTTGTGCCATACAACGTGTCACTAGCTCGCCTACCAGCGGCTGGTGCGCACGTCCCTGTCGCAGCCCGGCCGGCCGGCGAAGTCGGGCTCCGAGCACCACCACGTAGTGGAGTTGCTCGAGGCGAAGGACGGCGATGCCGCCGAGCGAGTGATGCGTGAGCACGTCCGCGCCAGCCACCGCTCCCTGATGATCGGCCTCGACGCAGCGACGACCGCGCGGTAGCGGATGTCGAGAAGCCGGTTCGGGCCATCACCGCTTCCGTTCGTCGCGAACGACCATTCGACGGGGTGCTTCCCGCGCAACCATCCCGCCCTGGCACGCTCCGCGAGCCGATCCACTACGGCGACGGCGCAGGCAGGGGACACACCGTTGGATTCGCCGACACGCGTCCGCAGCCAGTTCCGCTTGCAGTGTTCGCTACCGATCGCTCGGCGTTCGTGGGCGAGGCGGTGCTCCCGGATCGGGACGGTTCAGTCAAGGTGCTCGCGCGATTGGCCTCCCTGGACGTAGCCGCCGTCATGCTGTCAGCAGCACTACGCGCAGCAGTCGTGCCCGAGTACGTCACAGAGCAGTACTTCCCGGCATCGGAGTCGTCATTCTCCGGCGCATTCTTCAGCATCGTGCTCGCTGTCGCCGTCGTACCCCTACTCATCTCCTGGCGAGAGACACCACTCCACCTCGTGTACAGGGTGTGCCCGCTTCACGTGGGTGGCACCGCCGAAGATGTGGAAGCCGAGAGACCGCACGGTGCAATCCCTCAATATCGACGGGTCCCAGTTCACCTTCCCTGTCGCGATCACCGCCCTTCTCTCCCCGCTCATCACGGGCCATCTCACAATCTGGATTCCACAGCTCGGGTCGAAGTAGCAGAGTGAACTGGTTTGCTTGATGGTGCGCGGACTGTCGATGAGCGGACGCGAGAAGTTCTACTCTTTTGGGCCTTCGGCTCAGGCCAACCGATCGCATTCGTGCGTTCGCGGCATGCCTCGATCTTGTCGTCGCACTCCGAGACCTTCGCGTGTGCGATCAACACCCCTTCTGACCTGGGGTTTTACATTCGAAGGCCTCCTACTGTGCCCGGCGACGACCTCCGGACGCGTCTTCCGGACGCTACTCCCAGAAAGGCGCTGTCAACCCGGGGTCTGCGTCATCCCTGCGTCGGCAGCAGTGAGCCCGCCAGCGTCGCCTTGTAGGTGTCGGTCTTCTCCTGGTCGGAGCCGTCGTGGCTGAAGGTGTAGTGGAACTGGACCCCTCGTCCCTCCTCGGTCTCCACGATCGTTCCCGGGGCTGCCGTGACGCCGGTCCCCCAGGAGGGGCTGAACCAGTGGCCTCCGTCCTCGGTGCTCGACACGCACTTGTCGTCGGAGGCGTGGTACGTCGTCCGCGTCGCGTTACCGACGACCTCGCCGTCGAACTCTGGCGTCAGGCCGAGGTTGCCGTCGTACTCGGGCCAGAACTGTCGCAGCTCGGCGATACCCTTGCCCTCGTCGGTGGCGGGGTTCAGCTGCCCATGAAACGTCGTGAACAGGGTGCCGGCACCCGAGTAGGTCTGCTCGATCATCACCTGGCACTGCGCGCCGGGGCGCAGGTCTTCGCGCAGGTAGGAGCCGGACACCGTCCAACCACCGCGCCCGTCGTCGTACCAGGTCTGGGAGCCGTTGTCCTTGCGCAACCGCGGCTGGTAGGTGAGGGTCCATTGTTCCTCGGTGCGGAAGCCGTTGGCCTCGAACAGTGAGTCGACGCTGATCGTCAGCGTCCCGCCCAGCAGGTCCTGGCAATGCCGCACGGGGTCGAGGGGAGCGGGGTCGGGCACGGTGCCGCCGAACAGCCCCACCTGCCGCCAGTAGCCGAGGATCCGACGCACCTGCTCGGCGTCGTCCATGTCGACGCACGGCTCGAGGGCTTCCTGGAGGCAGTTCTCAGCGCCGGCGGCCGCAGCGGCGAGGATGGCCTGCTGCTGGGTCTCCAGGATCCCCAGCAGGGCGGCCTGGCGCGCGAACCCTACGACGTGACCGGTGTGGGCCTCAGCCTGGCTGCAGTCGTTCCGGATGCCGACGAGCCTCGGCGCCACGACCTTGTCGTAGTAGGCCCTCATCATCTGCTCGACCTTCTCCCACACCCCCGGGTCGGGATCTTCGCCCCTCAGCTGCCGGTTGCGCTCCTCGCGCAGGGTGCGCTCCATCTCGTCCGCCAGCGCTTGCGTGGGATTGAGCGCGCCGGGGTCGACGATCTTGATCGATGTCCCCTCGCCCATGCCGCCGAAGTACTCGGAGAAGTGCGTGAGCCGGAGCGCGACCTGGTCGGTATCGAGCACCGCCGGATAGCCGTAGGAGGTGCCGGACTCGCGGGTCGAGGTGACTGCAGGCAGGTCGTCGCGACCTGGAGGGTCGATGCGCAGGGTCACGGGGAGCAGGAACTCCGTCCCGCTGGGGGTGAGCCGGACACCGAACGGTCGCCCGCCCGCGATCCCGGTGCCGGTGGCCGACTTCCAGGGGGTCATGGTGACCGTGGTCTCGGTCTCCAGCGCACCGTCTGGGACCTCCAGCGTGTAGACGGTGCCGTCGGGTCCGGTGGTCGAGAGCGTCGCCCCTAGCAGCGTCGGATCGTCGTCGCTGGCCTGGTTGTCAAACACGTGGCTGACGGCGCGCGCGGAGGCGAGCTTGACCCCGAACGTGTCGTCGTCGTCGCGGACGACGACCTTCACGTTCTTGTCCGGCACCCGAGCCTGCGACGAGCGAAGACGCACAAGGAACCACTCGGTGTGCTCCGCGACACCGTCGTCGACGAGCGACACCCGCACCAGCTGCCTGCGCTGGCCGGACTTGAAACGCACCGTGCCGGACCGCTGCTTGTAGTCCTGCCCTGGGTCGGCCGTGCCCTCCACGGTCCGCCACGAGATCGTGACCGAGCGCTTCGGCGCACGGTCCAGGCGGAGGACGACAGTGACCCGTCCATCCGCCGGCGCCTCAGCGACCTTGACGTCGGCACCCCTGACGGTCGGCGCGGCGGCGGCCGATGCCGGCACGACGGTAGCGGCGGTGCCGACCAGCAGCACGCAGAGGGTGGTCACCAGTGACCGGACGACTCTCATGACGGTCTCCTCCGGGCAGAAGAAACCAGCGTAGGTCCGCTTCCGACTGCTCCGCTCGGAAACGACAAGACCGGTCGCGGACGTGTGGTCAGAGACGCGCTCAGTTCTGGTCCGGGTCGACGCACGCCCCATCACCCGCCTCGGTGAGCCGCACCCAAGTGCGAAGGCCATCACGCCTCAGGCTGCGACTGCGCTGAAGAACGTTGCCCGGGCGTCCCACACGGGGATGGACTCGAGGAAAGCTCTCGCCCACACGCTCGGGCGGTGCCTAGAGCGGACACGGGCGACGCCTGCGCCGTGCCGACCAGCCCCCGAAGTAACGACGTATGCAAACGTCCCGGCAGACGAGACTCGCCGGAAACTAGACGGCAATGGTATCGACATCAACCACCCCGAGGCTGGGGCGACCAATTTGAGAAAGGTTGCCCACCCATGCCCCATGACGCTGGACCGGACGGCGATGCCGTCGAGACCCTCTACGACGACTGCGGTCATCCTGTCCCTCCAGCTCGACTGACCCGCCGGAGGATGTTGGCGACCGCCGGCGCGACCGCCGGCGCCGCTGCCCTTCCGCTCACGTTGCGCCCCCCCGCCACGGCCGCGGCCGCGGCCGCAGCGGGACCCTCCCACGCCGTCCCGCTCGCGGAGATCAGGCGTCATCACTACTTGATCAAGGACGCGACGCTCGTCTCGGTCGACCCCGTGATCGGCAATCAGTACGACGTCGACATCGAGGTTCGCGATGGCGTGATCCTTCGGGTCGGGAAGAATCTCAAGGCGCCCGCGAAGGCGAAGAAGATCGACGCGAAGGGCATGATCGTCATGCCCGGATTCATCGACACTCACTACCACATGTGGAGCGCCCTGGGCCGGAACTTCGTGGGCGACGGGTTCGAGTACTTCGCCGCGAAGTCCGCCACGGTCGCGGCGTACACCCCCAAGGATTTCTACCACAGCGTCATGCTCGGCCTCGCCGAGGCCGCGAATGCCGGCATCACCACCGTGCACAACTGGGCGCACAACGTGCGCGGACCGGAGTTCGCCGATGCCGAGCTCCGTGCCCACCGCGACGCCGCCGTTCGCGCGCGCTACTCCTACGGGCACAAGGACGGCCAGCCCCGCGACCAACTGATCGCCATCGAGGACATCGATCGGGTACGCACCAGCTGGTTCGGCGACGGAGCGAC
The DNA here is from genome assembly GCA_963706475.1 of uncultured Actinomycetota bacterium. Taxonomy (GTDB): domain Bacteria; phylum Actinomycetota; class Actinomycetes; order Propionibacteriales; family Nocardioidaceae; genus Nocardioides. The sequence continues at coordinate 178,885 of CAVPLV010000005.1, forward strand.
GTTCGGCTCCTCCGGGCCGCTCCAGGGCGTCGTGCACCTGGGCGTGAACCTCCGCGGGCCGTCGAACATGCCGGTCTTCATCGAGGAGATGGCGGCAATGACCGAGCGTCGCGTCCCGGTCAGCGTCCACTCCGGTCAGGGGCCGACGACGGCCGTCAAGGCCGCCGAGCTGGAGACCCTCGGCTACCTCGGCCCCGACTTCCTGCTGTGCCACAACCTGCCGGCCACGGCCGAGGACCGCGCCGCGATGGTGCGCGCGGGGACGCCGGTGAGCTTCGCCCCGCACTCGGACCTGCGGCTCGGCACGGCGGGGGGCTACCACGGCCAACTCCTGCATTCGAAGGCTGACGGCGTGACGATCTCACTGTCCTTTGACGCGTCCTCGCTCGCCCCGATCAACATGTTCGAGTCGATGAATCTGACGTGGAACCTGGGCATCCCGTGGATCGGGACCGACACCGAGGGACTCGAGCCGGTGCTCCTCACGGACGTGATCGAGTGGGCGACGATGGGCGGAGCGCGGGCCCTGGGCATCGACGACGTCACCGGTTCCATCACGCCGGGCAAGCATGCAGACCTGATCATGATCCGGGAGAACGATCTCAACATGGCGCCTGCGTGCGACGTCGAGTCCGCAATTGTGCGGGTCGCGACTCCCGCGAACGTTGACACGGTGATGGTGGACGGACGAGTCCTCAAGCGCGGTGGCCGGCTGGTGGGCTACGACACGGCGAGGATCGTGCGCAACGCCTGGGAGTCGTCTCTGGCCGTGCGCGAACGGGCCGGCGGCAGGCTCCACCCCTGAGTGGGACCTACGTCGGATACTCGCGCCAGGCCGGCTTCCGACGGGGCCGGCCCGCCGACCGCCCGCCCAGACGGCCCAGACGGCCACGGCGGATCCCCAACCGGGAGAGACCACACACAAAAGACAGGGCACGCGAGTCGGTTAAGCCGATGGTGCGATGACCAGTGGAGTCTGCCAGCCAAGCGCCTGTTCAATGTGCCCGCGGTGAGGTTGGGTCAGGGCACCACCGCGTAGATCCGGCCCCGTCCCCCAAACAGGTCCTTGAAGTCGCCCCAGCCGCCGAAGCCGACCACGACGGGGCTGGAGACGTTGCCCGGTGTCCCGTTGTCGCCGTAGGACAGCAGCTGCCCCTGCTGGTCCACCGCGTAGATCCGGTCGCCGCCGGCAAAGAGTGCCTTGAAGTCGGCCCACCCGCCGAAGCCGACCACGACGGGGCTGGAGACGTTGCCCGGTGACCCGTTGTCGCCGTAGGACAGCAGCTGCCCCTGCTGGTCCACCGCGTAGATCCGATCGCCGCCGGCAAAGAGTGCCTTGAAATCGGCCCACCCGCCGAAGCCGACCACGACGGGGCTGGAGACGTTGCCCGGTGACCCGTTGTCGCCGTAGGACAGCAGCTGCCCCTGCTGGTCCACCGCGTAGATCCGATCGCCGCCGGCAAAGAGTGCCTTGAAATCGGCCCACCCGCCGAAGCCGACCACGACGGGGCTGGAGACGTTGCCCGGTGACCCGTTGTCGCCGTAGGACAGCAGCTGCCCCTGCTGGTCCACCGCGTAGATCCGATCGCCGCCGGCAAAGAGTGCCTTGAAATCGGCCCACCCGCCGAAGCCGACCACGACGGGGCTGGAGACGTTGCCCGGTGACCCGCTGTCGCCGTAGGACAGCAGCTGGCCGTGATCGAAAGGCATTCTCCGATCCTCGACGAGGATCGAGAACCCCTCCGAGGTGGATCCCGTGACAGTGACGGCCACGTCTGTGTCAGTGACGACGGACTGTCCCTCGGTCAGCGCCGTCGGCGTCCACAGGTAGAGCGGGATGTGGTTGCTCTGCGGGTGACCGAGTGGGTCGGTCGTCTGGACCCGATAGACGATGACACCCTCGCTCGGAATCCCAGGCTCCACACTGCTGGGGGACTCGAACTGATCGATCCTGAGCCGGGCCTCCGCCATCAGGTACGGGACCTCGGCTCCGATGCGGACGGCTGCGGCCTTGCCGGGGGGTGGGGGCTGGTGGAGACCGATCGGGTGCAGGTCATACAGCCCGATACGGCCTGAGTGGCTCGCGATTGCGGACGCGTCGAGCCATTGGATCGCCGTCTTCGTGTAGGCGGTCGGATGCATGCCGCCGTTGAAAGCCATCTCGTCGAAGTTGCCGATGTCGCGGAGGCCCCCCTCGCAGTCGGTGAAGCCAGGGCGGCACCGGATATCGGTGAACCCGGTCAAGACGTGCATCAGCTCCATCGCCCACGTGCCGAGCCTTTCCCGCATGACGAAGCGGGCGAGGAAGCCGCCTTCTTCACCCGTTCCTGCACCGGGTCCACCCAGCATCACGATCGCGGCGGCGTGGAAACCCTTGTCCCGCAGCCGCTTGGCCTGCTGCTGCATGTCGGGGTCGTCTAGGCGCACGTCCTTCCGGTTGACCGTCAGCATGGGCATCACGGTGGCCTCGAGATCGGCATTGCCTGACGAAGCCGCGAGAACGTATGCCCGCAGCGAGCGATCCTTGCCACTTGCGGGGTCCGGGTCGTTGAGTGCCCGCCGCAGGATGTCACCCGGCCAGTCGGCCGGGATCACGTCCGGCGGATCCGGAAGGGTAACCGTGCGAAACACGGGGATGAAGGCGATCCGCTTCGTTCCGGTCCAGGCCATACGACGCTCCTCTGTAGGCGTCGACACGACCGGTGCCGTGCGACGGTGCGGGTGTGAGTTCCATGCTCGCCCTAACCCACGCGAGACACACCACGTGGCTTCGGCTCGTCGTCAGGAAGGGCTTGCTTGGAAGGAGACGACCGTCCCCGTTCTGATACTCGAAGAGCGCCAGCGCACCGACGGCACATGACACGGCCGTCGCGATTTCCTACTCCGTCACGTCGAAGGTCACGATCCGCATCGAGCACACCCCCCACTGGCATCGGTGGACGCTGCCTGCGGGTCGCGCTGTGTATCACTGGAGGTGGACCACGCTCTTCCAAGTCACCACGATCGGAACTACGGCGTTCTATCGACGACAGACCCCCTCTCAGGGCCAGCCTCAAGGGTCCGCGAGGGCCCGTCCACAAGCTGACACGATGAAAGCGAGACGGCGATGGGCAGCAGCCGCGTCCCCTCGGTGTCACCCGAGGCGTATGCCCGAAGGTTCCTTATCCAGCACACCCGCTGCTCGACAAACACGTCCACGGCGAAGCTGTCGGCCCCTGCCCCGCCCACCGCTGACACGACCCCGGCCAGTCCCAACGCGTCCTAGTCTCCTGCTAGGCGAGCTCGATCCCGGTCGGCGTGGACCCGGCGACCTGGAAGGCAGCCCTGGAGCGGGCCTCCCTAGTGCCCTGCTGCGGCGGCCTCGCAGACCCAGCTGAAGAATCGTTCGTCGTCCAAGAACACGTCCAGGGGCGCGTTGAGGTAGGTCGTGGTCACGCCTTCGACAGTCACATGTCCGCTGAACGTCGCCGGTGCGCCGTACAGCTCGACGAACCTGATGTTCGACCTGATGGTGGCGGCGGAACTGCGGACGACTTAGTCGGCACGAGCTGGGTTGATGCCGTTGGCTCGGGCACCGATTCGCAGGTGCGCCCCGCCGCTGCGGCCCGGGTGCATCGTGCCGGCGTCCAGGAGCGCGCCGACCTCGGGCAGCGGCGCGTACACATCGGCGTACCGATGGCCGTTCACGGTCGTGGTGCCTGAGGTGGGGCGATCCAGCGCCATGATCATTCGCATGGTGATGGCCTTTCCGGCTCCGTTGGGTCCGAGGGAGCCGGTCACCTCGCCGGGCTCGACATCGAACGTCAGTTCGCTCACGGCCGTGGCAGTGCCCTACCGCTTCGTGAGTCCTCGGACCCTGATCACAAGTGGGCTGCCTGATCAGTCGGCTGGCTCGCGTTGATGTCCGCTGCAGCTTCGGCATCGGGCTCCCATCGGAGCAGGTCGCCCGGCTGACAGTCGAGCGCCGAGCACAATGCGGCCAACGTCGTGAACCGCACCGCCTTCGCTCGGCCGTTCTTGAGGACTGCGATGTTGGCCGGGGTGATGCCTACCTGTTCCGAGAGCGCGCCGACCGCCATCTTGCGTCGGGCGAGCATCACGTCGATGTCGACGATGATGGGCATTCAGATCACCTCGTCGAGCTCGGACTGGAGGTGCTTGGCCTCCGAGTCGAGGGCTACCGCTTGCGCCAGCAGGGTCTTCATCACATAGACGACCAGCGCCACGCCGCCAGCCACCAGGGCAAGCCCGCAGATCAGCCCGACCAAGCCGGGTGCGACCTCGTCCCCCGGCGTGCTGTGATTGGCGAACCGCGCGATCACCGCGACGGAGAGGATGAGCACAGCCGCAGCACTGATTGCCGCAATCATCAGGTCCACGTAGCGGAACGCCGCAGGCGAGAAGACCGTGCCGCGACGGGTCATTGTCAGCAACCTCCAGATGCACACCGCGACGACCTGCAGGGTCGCCACACCGAGCACGCCGACGATCACCAGGGAGATCCCGATCCCGGTAGGTCCCTCATCGGTATCCAGCCACAGCAAGGCGACCATCCCCACCTGCACCACCACCGACCCCGCCAGGGCAATGGCGATCACCACCCGGAGGGTCACAAAAGCCCAACCGCTCATTTATCGGCTCCTTTGCAACGTAGATCGATGCAAAACTATCGTAATTCGATTGATCCAGCAAGGCGGCCTAAGGGTTGAGAAGGATCAAACGTCCACCGCTGACGACCCTCTTAGCGTCGCCTCCTGGACCGATCTGACGGAGTAGCAGCGCCGACTGCTCGCACCGCACGGGCTCCACGACTTCATCGACACGGCTCAGAGCACCCCACCGCCATGCTCGAGCGAACAGCCTGAGTGTCCGCGTCGCGGGGATCCGCGCGATCGGTGGATGCGTCACATCACAGCTTCTGTCTACTTCACTCTCGCTTCTTTCCGCGCTCTTGTAAGCGTTCTGAAGGAGGGAGAGCCGCTGTGTGAAAGCGCCGGCTTAGAACCTGGCCGACCGCTGCGCGCACACGCACCGCTCTGCCCATCGGAGCGGAGCGACACCGCTCGACTTCGGCAGTACGTCGCTCGCAAAGTGTGGTCTTCGAGCCGCACGCCCCAGTCGGGCAAACCGTGTCGTTCGAGCTCGACCCCGCCCGCCGCCACGCGCTGGTCGGGGTCAGGCGTCCTTCGGGCCGTGAGACTCCATCGGCGGGTCCTCGTACTGCTGCCGCTCGGCCTCGTCGAAGTCGGGCTGGTCGGGCCGGTTTAGCTGCTCGTCGGGCTCAGCCTCCACCCGATCCGTGGCATCGGCGATCGACAGCGCTTCCTCATCCGGGACCTGATCGGCCTCCATCGGACGTTCTTCCTGCACGGGCTGCTTGGTGTGCTCCTGCGCTCCCATGCCCGCCCCGTACCCGCCCTGGGCGGCCGACATGCGGTACCGGTTGGTCAGGGCGTTAGCACCGTGTGGAACGGCCTTCTCGCGAGGGCCATCACCTGGACGTCGGCAAACGGATTGACGCCGCGAACCTGCCCGCTCCGGCCAGACCCTGCGATGGATGGGACAACTCGTCACACCGACTCGAGCTATTAGCCAATGCCTCTTCAGCTGCCGCCGGGCCTCGGCTCTCGGCGATCTGCTCCGACTCTGAGAGATGCGCCTCGTGCGGCTAGGAGCTGTTGCCGACGAACGAGTCATCAGGACACGAACGAGGGTGCGTCTGTTCGCCGCGATCAGGCGTGGCGGCCGGGAGGCTCGAATGCGCTACTACTGAGTCTTCCAGCGATCAGCTCATGGCCCGGCTCGCGCGTGACGGCTCGGCGCCAGAGACTGAGTCGCGGGCGTCGTGATGCATGCCGTGCCAGTCCAGGCACAACAGAGTTGCATCGTCCTGCAGCGCGTGGCCTGCGGCGGTGAGCGCCTGATCAGCGAGTGCTCGAACAACTTCTCGGGGATGCAGATCCATAGTGGCTCGGATGGCGCCGCGTAGATCAACCGATGCGACGTTGCGCTCGAGCATGCCGTCGGTCACCAGGATGAGGCGGTCACCGGACTCGAGCGCCACTGAGCAACTGCGGTAAGTACTCTCCGAGAACATCCC